>NZ_CP050948.1:0-2597500 GCF_019443745.1 Iamia sp. SCSIO 61187 | reverse complement strand
GCCGCAAGGCGAAGCTCTGAACCTAAGCCCCGGTAAACGGCGGCCGTAACTATAACGGTCCTAAGGTAGCGAAATTCCTTGTCGGGTAAGTTCCGACCCGCACGAATGGCGTAACGACTTTCCTACTGTCTCAACCACAGACCCGGCGAAATTGAAGTACGAGTAAAGATGCTCGTTAGCTGCAGAAGGACGGAAAGACCCCGTGGACCTTTACTATAGTTTGGTGTTGGGTTTGGTCATGCGTTGTGTAGGATAGGTGGGAGACGAGGAAGCATGCACGCCAGTGTGTGTGGAGTCACCGTTGAAATACCACCCTGCGTATGACTGAGCTCTAACCCGCGTCCCTTGATCGGGATGGGGGACAGCGCCAGATGGGTAGTTTGACTGGGGCGGTCGCCTCCTAAAGAGTAACGGAGGCGCCCAAAGGTTCCCTCAGCCTGGTCGGCCATCAGGCGTTGAGTGCAATGGCACAAGGGAGCTTGACTGCGAGACTGACACGTCAAGCAGGTACGAAAGTAGGGCATAGTGATCCGGCGGTTGCGTGTGGAAGCGCCGTCGCTCAACGGATAAAAGGTACCCCGGGGATAACAGGCTCATCTTCCCCAAGAGTCCATATCGACGGGAAGGTTTGGCACCTCGATGTCGGCTCATCGCATCCTGGGGCTGAAGCAGGTCCCAAGGGTTGGGCTGTTCGCCCATTAAAGCGGTACGCGAGCTGGGTTTAGAACGTCGTGAGACAGTTCGGTCCCTATCCTCTGCAGCCGGAGGAAACTTGAGGAAGGCTGTCCCTAGTACGAGAGGACCGGGACGGACGTAGCTCTCGTGTGCCAGTTGTCCTGCCAAGGGCACGGCTGGTTAGCGACCTACGGAAGGGATAAGCGCTGAAGGCATCTAAGTGCGAAGCTCGTTCCAAGATGAGGTTTCCCACTGGGTCAACCAGGTAAGGCCCGTGATAGATCAACACGTTGATAGGCCGGAGGTGTACGCATGGCAACATGTTCAGCCGACCGGTACTAATCGGCCGAGGGCTTGGATCGACGAAGATGTTTGTGCTCGCTATGGAGTGCTCGAAGAGCAGCGGCACCGCCAGGTCTCTGGTGGGTGTCTGCGCCTTTGACAACACCCAAAGGTTTCGGTGGCGATGGCGGAAGGGTCACACCCGTTCCCATTCCGAACACGGAAGTTAAGCCTTCCAGCGCCGATGGTACTTGGGGAGAGATCCCCTGGGAGAGTAGGTCGCCGCCGGATTTCTTGGAGAGACCCCCGCCTTCGGGCGGGGGTCTCTTCGCGTCCGGGCGCCTTTCCGGTTCGGCGGGTGCGGTCGGTAGTGTGCCTCGGTGGCCCCTGCCGACGACGACCGAGACGACGACCGGCGGGGGAGCAGGGCGCGCCGTTCGGGTCCCGGCGGCCGACCGAGCGGGGCCGGCGCCTCCGGGCGACCCCGGACCGGTGCCGGCGGATCCCGCGGGCCGCGGGAGGGCGGGCCCCGCCCCGGTGGGGCGCGTGGCTCGGGTCGCCCCGGGGGGCGGCCGGGAGGGTCGCGCCCGGGGGGACGTCCGAGTGGGCGCCCCGGCAGCCGTGACCCCCGGGATCGCCCCGAGAGCGCAGCCGAGGCCGCCCGCAAGGCGGGGGCCAAGCGGGGGTGGGGCGGTGTGGCCCGGCGGGGCGCGGGGCGCATGGGCGACGACGTCCGGGGCGGTTCGGGCTCGGGTCGTGACCAACCCCGACGGCTCGGTCCGGACGGACGGCCGGTGCGGCGGGAGGAGTGGTCCCGGGACGGGGACCGTCGTCCCGGTGGGCGAGCGGGGGACCGCCCCCAGGGGCGGTCCGACCGACCGGCACGCGACGAGCGTCCGTCCTCCCCGCCACCGCCGTTCGGGCGCGAGGTGTGGGTCCGCGACGACGCCCCACCGGCCCAGACCCCGGCGAAGCGCAAGCGGGAGCGGTCGACCCCGATCGACACCGAGCTCGTGCGCTCGGAGCTGGCCCGCGCCCTCAGCCCGGCCAAGACCAAGCGGTACACCGACCGCGTCGGGGAGGCGGCCCGGGCCTTCGCCAACGAGCAGCTCGACGACGCCCGGCGCATCCTGAAGCCCATCGCCGCCGAGGCGCCCGGGGCGGCGACGGTGCGCGAGCTGCTCGGGCTGACCCTCTACCAGCTCGGGCGGTGGCGACCGGCCGCGGCCGAGCTCGAGGCCTTCCGCGACCTCACCGGGTCCGTCGACCAGAACCCCGTCCTCGCCGACTGCTACCGGGCGCTGGGCCGTCACACCGACGCCGAGGAGCTCTGGGAGGAGCTCCGCGAGGCGTCGCCCAGCGCCGAGCTGGTCGCCGAGGGACGGATCGTCGCCGCCGGCTCGCTGGCCGACCGGGGTCGGCTGTCCGACGCCATCCGGCTGCTCGAGTCGGCGCCCCGCGGCAAGAAGGCGCGCGAGCACCACCTCCGCACGGCCTACGCCCTGGCCGACCTCCGCGAGCGGGCCGGCGACGTGAGCCGGGCGCGCGAGCTGTTCGGGTGGATCTCCGGGGTGGACGCCGACTTCGCCGACGTCCGCCGCCGCCTCGACGCCCTGAGCTGAGGCGCGCCGCGCCGCTCCGCCCCTGACTGTCGTACCCCCGGCGTACGGTGGTGGGCACGGAGGTCCTCACCGCGACCCCGGTGCTTCCCCCTCACCCCAGCCCATCCTCTGCGTGTGAGGTGACGTCGTGAACGTCGTGATCCTGCAGGGCTGCCTGTCCAGCCCTCCGTCGACCCGGACCCTGCCGTCCGGCGACACCCTGGTGACCTTCGAGGTCACCACCCGTCCCCCCGACGGCCCGGCCGAGTCGGTCCCCGTGGCCTGGCCCGACGCCCCCCGCCGGGCCGCGGCCCTGCCCGCCGGCGCCGCGGTGGTCGTCACCGGCCGGGTGCGCCGCCGGTTCTTCCGCGCCGGCGGGGCCACCGCCAGCCGCACCGAGGTCGTGGCCGACGCCGTGCTCCCGGTCCGCCAGGCCAGCCGGGTGGCCGCCGCCGTGGAGCGGACCCTGGCCCGCGTCGAGGTCGCCCCGGCCGAGCCATGACGGGGTTCGTGGCCCGGGTCACGGTCGGCCAAGATGTGGGACCCACCGACAGCCACGTGAGGACGAACCCGCAGCATGAACAGCGAGCAGCTCGAGAAGGTCCGTCAGGGCAAGGGCTTCATCGCCGCCCTCGACCAGAGCGGCGGCAGCACGCCCAAGGCCCTCAAGCTGTACGGCGTCGAGGAAGACGCCTACGACGGCGAGGCCGAGATGTTCGACCGCATCCACGAGATGCGGTCCCGCATCGTCACCAGCCCGAGCTTCGGCGGCGACCGGGTCCTCGGGGCGATCCTGTTCGAGATGACGATGGACCGCCAGGTCGAGGGCGTCGACACGGGCGAGTACCTGTGGGGCACCAAGCAGGTCGTGCCCTTCCTCAAGGTCGACAAGGGCCTGGCCGACGAGTCCGACGGCGTCCAGGTCATGAAGCCGATCGACGGCCTCGACGACCTGCTCGGCCGGGCCGTGGCCAAGGGCATGTTCGGCACCAAGATGCGCTCGGTCATCAAGACGGCCGACGAGACCGGCGTCAACGCCGTGGTCGACCAGCAGTTCGAGATCGGTCGCCAGATCGTGGCGGCCGGCCTGGTCCCGATCATCGAGCCCGAGGTCGACATCCACAGCCCGCAGAAGGCCGAGGCCGAGGTCCTCCTGGAGGCGGCCATCCGGGCCCAGCTCGACGCCCTGGGCGACGACCAGCTGGTCATGCTCAAGCTCACGCTGCCGGAGACCGATGGCTTCTACCAGGCGCTGGTGGAGCACCCGAACGTGGTCCGGGTGGTGGCCCTGTCGGGCGGTTACAGCCGCGAGGACGCCAACGCCCGTCTGGCCCGCAACCCCGGGGTCATCGCCAGCTTCAGCCGGGCCCTCACCGAGGGCCTGTCGGCCCAGCAGTCCCAGGCGGACTTCGACGCCACCCTCGACGCCACCATCCAGGCCATCTACGACGCCTCCATCACCTGACCCCGCGCCGCCGGTCGACGGCGGCCGGGCGTCGCCCCGTCAGGCGCGGATCTGGGCCTGCAGGCGGCGGGCGGTGCCGCCGGTGATGGCGGCCTCGGCGGCCGGGCTCAGGTCCAGCGCGGCCACGGCGGCCCGGCACCGGGCCGAGGTGATCGGCGTGTTCGGCGCGTCCGAGCCGAGGAGGAGCCGGTCGGCGAGCCGCTCGGCCACCGCGCCCGTCAGCACCACGGGGCTGCGCACCACCGGGGTGAGGTCGGCGTGCACCTGGGGGTGGGCGTCCATCAGGGCCACGGCCGCCTCCGTCGCCGGGTGGGCGCAGTGGGCGAGGACGACGACCGCGTCCGGGTGGCGGGTGGCGACCCGGCCGACGGGGGCCAGCTCCGCGCCGTCGGTCTGGCCGCTGACGGCGTGACCCACGTGCACCACCACCGGGAGCCGGACCTCGGCGGCGTAGGCCCAGACGGCGTCGAGGCGCGGGTCGTCGGCGTCGTGGTCTCCGACCGAGCAGTGCAGCTTGAGCACCCGCGCCCCGAGGTCCTCGACCGCGGTCCGCACCAGGGCGAGCGGGTCGTCGTCGGCGGGGTGGACGCTGGCGCCCGGCACGACCCGCACCGGACCGCCGACGGCCGCCGCGGCGGTGGCGGCCGAGGCCTCGTTCACGCCGCCGGCGATGCCGGGCTTGTGGACGTACGGCAGGTGCCAGACCTCCTCGACGCCCTCGCCGGCCAGGCGGTCGAGGATGGCCCGGTGGTCGAGCGGGTACAGCTCGTCGGCCGTGAAGCCCTGGAGGAAGAAGTCCCGCACCTTCTCGCCCAGCCGCCCCGGCAACAGATGGACGTGGGCGTCGACGACCGGAGTCGGCGGGGTCAACGCGCCGCGTCCGGTGTCGGCGACGCCCGCCGCCAGGGTGGCGGGTGGGGTCGGAGGACGTGGACGTGGGCGTCGACGACCGGAGTCGGCGGGGTCAACGCGCCGCGTCCGGTGTCGGCGACGGTCACGGCTGCTCAGCAGCCCTCGACGGCGATGCCGGTGATCCGCTCGTAGGCCCCCGGATCGGTCGGGCCCTCGGTGTTGAGCACGAGGACCGAGCTGTCGGGCCCGATGTCCGCCTCGCCCGACGCCACGAGCTGGCGGAGGCCCGCCAACCCGGCCCCGCCGGTCTCGCCCGCGGTCACCCCCACGGTGGCCAGGTCTCGCATGGCCTGCTCGGCAGCGGCGTCGGACACGGCGACGAACCAGTCGGTGCCGGCGGCGACGGTCGGCCACGCCAGCTCGGAGACCATGCCGCAGTTGAGGCCGGCCATGATCGACCGGTGGGGGCCGGGCACCTCGACCGGGTGGCCGGCCTCGGCCGAGCGCAGGCCGCAGGCGGCGGAGAGGGGCTCGACGACGACGATCGTGGGCCGGTCGCCGCCGGTGGATCGCACGTGGCCGACGGTCGCCGCGGCCAGGGCGCCGACGCCCATCTGGGCCACGACGACATCGGGAGGGGGCGCACCGGTCGCGGCGAGCTGCTCGTCGACCTCGGCGAAGATCGTGGCGTAGCCGTCGATGACCCAGCGGGGGACCTCGGCGTAGCCGGGCCATGAGGTGTCCGACACCACCAGGTGGTCGTCGGACGCCAGGGCGGCCGACGCCGCGATGGCGTCGTCGTAGGTGCCGTCGACCACGTCGACCCTCGCCCCCTCGGACGCGATGGCCTCGATCCGGGCGTCGGCCGTGCCCGCCGGGACGAGGACGTGGGCCCCGAGCCCCAGGAGCCGGGCGGTGCGGGCCACGGCCCGGCCGTGGTTCCCGTCGGTGGCGGCGACGAGGGTGAGCGGCCCGAGCGGGACCAGGGCGGCGGCCAGCTCGTCGAGGGTGGCCCACGACGGCTCGGCCCCGAGGCGGGACACGAGCAGCCGGTACGACGCCCACGAGGCCCCCAGCATCTTGAACGCCGGGAGGCCCAGGCGCCACGACTCGTCCTTGACCCACAGCCGGCCGACGCCGAGGTCGGCGGCGAGGGGGGCGGCGTCGACCAGCGGGGTGGGCGCGTAGCCCGGCAGGCGCCGGTGGAAGTCCTGGGGCGACGGACCCCCGTCCCGGGCATCGGCGGGCAGGGGCCCGCGGCCCGGGTTGCGGAGGATCTCGCTCGTCACCGGGGCATCTTCACATGCCGGAAACCGGGAGTGCGTTGACAGATTGTTGAAGGCGCGTGAACGTGGTCCCGATGACCGACGCTCCCGCGCCCCCGATCTCCCCCGGCACGGCCCACGCCTTCACGGTCAACGGCGAGCCCGTCGTCGTCGGCGACGGCCAGCCCCACCTGCTCGCCGCCCTGCGCGACGAGCTCGGCGTGCTGTCGCCCAAGGACGGCTGCTCGCCGTCGGGGCAGTGCGGCTGCTGCACCGTCCTGCTCGACGGGAAGGCGGTGGTGGCCTGCCAGATCGGCCTGGAGCGGGCCGAGGGCAAGGAGGTCACGACGCTCGAGGGCCTGCCCGAGGCCGAGCGGGCCCGCTTCGCCGAGGCCTTCGCCGCGACCGGCGCCCTGCAGTGCGGGTTCTGCACGCCCGGCATCGTGGTGCGGGTCAAGGCGCTGCTCGACAAGAAGGGTTCAGGCCTCGACCGCGACACCGCCGCCCGCCACCTGGGCGGCCACCTCTGCCGGTGCACCGGCTACACCAAGATCCTCGACGCCGTCGAGGCCCTGGCGGCCGGCACCGAGACGCCCGTCGCCCTGCCCACCGGGGTGGGGGAGCGCGGTGTCCGCTACCAGGGCGAGGACCTGGCCCTGGGTGACAAGGGGTTCATCGACGACATCCAGGTCGACGGTCTCCTCCACGCCGCCGTCCACCTGGCCCAGCACGCCCGGGCCGACGTCGAGCGGATCGACACGAGCAAGGCCGCCGCCGTCGAGGGCGTCGAGGCGGTGCTGACCGCGGCCGACATCCCCGGTGAGCTGCGGGTCGGGCTGATCCACAAGGACTGGCCGGTGATGATCCCCGAGGGCGGGCGCACCTCGTACCTCGGCGACGTCCTCGCCGTGGTCGTCGCCGTCGACCGACCGACGGCGCGCCGGGCCGCCGAGCTGGTCGAGGTCACCTACCGTCCGCTCACCCCCTTCGCCACCGCCTTCGCCGCCCTGGAGAGCGACGAGCCCGCGGTGTGGGGCCTCGAGGGCAACGTCTTGTCCCGCTCGGCCTACGCCCGCGGCGACGTGGAGGCCGCCTTCGCCGACAGCGCCCACGTCGTCCGCGAGACGTTCACCACCCAGCGCGTCGAGCACGCCTTCCTCGAGCCGGAGTCGACCCTCGCGGTGCCGAGCCCCGACGGGGGGCCGCTCCACGTGTACTCCGGCGGCCAGGGCGTCTGGGACGACCGGGACCAGATCGCCTCGCTGCTCGCCATCGGCACCGACGAGGTCACCGTCGAGCTGGTGTCGAACGGCGGCGCGTTCGGCGGCAAGGAGGACATGTCGAACCAGGGCCACACCGCCCTGGCCGCCCACCTCCTCGGCCGGCCCGTCAAGTGCACCCTCAGCCGGGAGGAGTCCCTCCTCCAGCACCCCAAGCGCCACCCCATCCACATCGAGGCCGAGGGGGCGTGCGACGCCGACGGCCACCTCACCGCCCTGCGGTTCCGCATGGTGGGCGACTCCGGCCCCTACGCCAGCGTCGGGATGAAGGTGCTCGAGCGGGCCGCCGGCCACGCCAGCGGTCCGTACCACGTGCCCGCCATCGACGTGGAGGCCATCGCCGTCCGGACCAACAACCCGGTGTGCGGGGCGTTCCGCGGCTTCGGTGCCAACCAGGCCCAGTTCGCCATGGAGGGCCTGCTCGACCGGTTGGCCGAGGCCACCGGCCTCACCGGCTGGGAGATCCGCGACCGCAACGTCATCACGCCCGGTGCGGTGTGGGGGCCGGGCCAGATCATGGACGACGGGTGCAAGGGCGCCCGCACCTGCCTCGACGCGGTCCGGCCGCACGTCGAGGCCGCCGCCGCCGCCGGCAAGCCGGTCGGGGTCGGTCTGGGGCTCAAGAACTCCGGTCTGGGCAACGGCTTCCACGAGGTGGCCAAGGCCGTCGTCCGGTTCGAGGACGACGGCACCGTCGAGGTGCGCCACTGCTGGACCGAGATGGGCCAGGGCGTCCACACCGTCGCCCTCCAGGTCGCCTGCACCGAGCTGGGGATCGAGCCCGAGCGGGTGCGGGTCGTGGTCGACACCAGCCGCGAGCTGGGCAAGGGCCAGACCACCGGCAGCCGGGGCACCCTGATGGGCGCCGGCGCGGTGGCCGCCGCCTGCCGCGCCGCCCTCGCCGCCGACTGCGCTCCGGGGGTCGACCACGAGGGCAGCTACGTCGTCGACTGGACCAACAAGCTGGAGGAGGGGCTGGAGAACCCGGTCATCCACTCGACCTTCGGCTACGCCGCCCAGGTCGTGGTCCTGGACCCCGGCACCGGGGCCATCGAGAAGGTGGTCGCCGCCCACGACGTGGGCAAGGCGGTCAACCCGCTGCTGGTCGAGGGTCAGATCGAGGGCGCGGTGCACATGGGCCTGGGCTACGCCCTCACCGAGGACTTCCCCACCGACGACGACTGCCGGCCGACCACCACGACCCTGCGGGGGCTCGGGATCCTGCGGGCCAAGGACATGCCGCCGGTCGAGGTCATCCTCGTCGAGGAGCCCCAGCCCGACGCGCCCTACGGCATCAAGGGCGTGGGCGAGATCGGCCTGGTCCCCACCGCCGGGGCGGTGGCGGCCGCCCTCCACGCCCACGACGGCTCGTGGCGGTCGTCCCTCCCGATGCGGCGCGGCTGAGTGGCCATCGCGACCAGCGACGGGGCCGTCACCGGCGGCCTCGTCTGCTCCCACCACCACCTGTACTCGGCCCTGGCGCGCGGCATGCCCCCGCCGCCCCGCACCCCGACGAGCTTCCTCGAGGTGCTCGAGCTGGTCTGGTGGCGGCTCGACCGGGCCCTCGACCTCGACACCATCCGGGCGTCGGCCCGGCTCGGCGCCCTCGAGGCGCTGGAGTGCGGGACGACGGCCATCGTCGACCACCACAGCTCGCCCTCGGCCATCGAGGGCAGCCTCGACGTGATCGCCGAGGCCTGCGCCGAGGTCGGCGTGCGGGTCGTGTGCTGCTACGAGGTCACCGATCGCAACGGCCTCGACGGGGCCGCCGCCGGGCTGGCCGAGAACGAGCGGTTCATCCGGGCCGGGGGGCGCGGGCTCGTCGGCGCCCACGCCGCCTTCACCCTGTCGGACGAGACCCTCGACGCCGTGTGCGGGCTGGCGGCCGACCTCGGCGTGGGCGTGCACATCCACGTGGCCGAGGGCCCCGAGGACCTCGGCGCGGCCGAGCGGCTGGCCGACCGGGCCCGGGACGACTGGCTGCTGGCCCACGCCGTCCACCTCGACCGGCGCCTGCCCGGCACGATCCTGCACAACCCCCGGTCGAACCAGAACAACAGCGTGGGCTACGGCCGGCCGGCCCGGTGGGCGGCCGCCGGCCAGCGCGTCGCCCTCGGCACCGACGGCATCGGGGCCGACATGCTCGACGAGGCCCGCCTGGCCTTCGTCGCCCTGCGGGCCGACGACCTGACCGCCTCGCCCGAGGACGCCTGGGCCTGGCTCGAGGCCGGCTACGAGCTGGTGCCCGAGGCCGCCGACGACCGGGTCACCTGGTCCTACGAGCCCATGGACCCGTGGCACCTGGCCTACACGCCGGGCGTCCGGCCGGTGGAGGTCGTCGTCGACGGCGAGGTCGTCCTCGGCCCCGACGGGCCCACCCGGGTCGACGCCGCCGAGGTCCGGGCCCACGCCCGCGAGGCGGCCACCCGCCTCCACGCCGCCCTGGCGGCCATGCCATGACCCCACCCACGATCCGTTCTCGGTGGCAGATGGGGGACGTTCGTCCGAGATCTGCCACCGAGTTCGCCGACGACGGAGAGCAGTGATGGACCGAGTCGCCTTGTACCTGCAGGACGCCCACCCGATCCGGGACGGGATGCGCTACGCCCAGCGGGCCGAGGCCGCCGGCTTCGAGGCGGTGTGGCAGGCCGAGAGCCGGCTGGTCCGGGAGGCGACCGTCCCGCTGGCCGCCTTCGGGGCGGTGACCGAGACGATCCGGCTGGGCTCGGGCGTGGCCGACGTCTGGAGCCGCAACCCGGCCCGGCTGGCGGCCACCTTCTCGACCCTCGACGACCTCGCCCCCGGGCGGGTGATCCTCGGCCTGGGCGCCTGGTGGGACCCGCTGGCGGCCAAGGTCGGCATCACCCGGGCCAAGCCCCTCAGGGTGATGCGGGAGGTCGTGACCGCGGTGCGGGCCCTCCTGCACGACGAGACCGTCACCATGCACGGCGAGCACGTGCACCTCGACGGGGTCGAGCTCGACTACGTGTACCAGGACCGGCGGCCCAAGGACGTGCCGATCTACGTCGGGGCCACGGGCATGAAGATGATGGAGCTCACCGGCGAGATCGCCGACGGGGTCGTCCTCAACTACCTGGTGTCGCCCGACTACAACCGCCGGGCCATGGACGCCCTGGCCGCCGGGGCCGACCGGGCCGGTCGGTCGGTCGACGACATCGACCGGCCCCAGCTCATCGTGTGCTCGGTGCACGAGGACCGCCAGACCGCCCTCGACATGGCCCGGCTCATGGTCACCCAGTACCTGGGCCAGCAACCCCACATCATGAAGGCGTCGGGCGTGTCCCAGGACCTGCTCGACCGGGTGGGCGAGGTCCTGACCTGGCCGGCGACCCACGAGCAGGTCGAGGCGGCGTCGAAACTGGTGCCCGACGACGTGGTGCACCTCCTGACCGCCTCGGGCACCCCCGACGAGGCCCGGGCGGGCGTCCAGCAGTACATCGACGACGGGTGCACGTGCCCGATCCTCTACCCGCTGGGCGACGTCGACGCCATGATCGACGCCTTCGGGCGGTAGGCCGGCGCCTGGTCTCGATCAACAGTTTGTCAACGCTGTGTGAAGAGGGCGGCGCGACCGTTGCCCCCGGAGGCGGGGTGGCGCAGAGTCGTCGCCATGGCCGGACTGATCCCGCGACGGACCGACGACCCGAGCGTGGCCGCGGCCCTCATGGCCGCCGACGGAGCCGCCGTCCTGACCCGGCGGGGCATCGACGCCGCCGCCGCCGGGGCGGTCGCCGGGGACGTGCTGGGCGACCTCCTGGCCCGCCCCGACGCCGCCGCCGTCCGGGAGGGCGGCGAGGGCGACCGGGGCCTGATCCCGCCCGAGGCGTCGATGCCGGTGCACGTGGACGGGTTCGCCTACGGCGACCACCACCCCGACGGGCTCTTCCTCCTCTGCGCCCAGCAGGGCACCAGCGGGGGCGCATCGGTCCTGGTCGACGGGCACGCCCTGCTCGACCAGGTGGCCGCCGAGGACCCGGAGCTCCACCGCTTCGTGCACGAGGTCCCCGTCGACCTCACCGAGCCGGACATGCGGCCCGCGTGCAGCCCCATCGTCTTGACCCTGCCGTCGGGCCGCACCGCCGTCCGCCGCACCCCCTACATGGCCCCCGACCCGGAGGCGGCCGACCCCGAGGCCGACCGGGCCCTCATCGACCGCTGGACCGAGCGGGTGGCCGAGGCCGACGCCGCCGCCCCCCGCTTCACCCTCGAGCCGGGCGAGGCGCTCTGCATCGACAACTACCGCATGCTGCACGGTCGGGGCCCGTTCACCGGCGAGCGCATGCTGTGGCGCATCTGGGCCTGGACGCCCCGGAGCAACGGCGTGCCCACCGGCCCCCTGCACTCCGACAGCCGCTACGCGTCGATCGCATGAGCGGCGGAGCCGAGTCGGACCTGAGCCGGCTCTTCACCCTGTTCTGGCACCCGGTCGCCACGCTCGAGGAGCTCCGCGCCGCCGCCCCCCAGCCGCTGGCGGTCACCCTGCTCGGCCGGCAGCTGGCCGTGGCCGACCTCGGCCCCGCCGGGCTGGCGGCCGTGGCCGACCGCTGCCTCCACCGCTCGGCCCGGCTGTCGGTGGGCTGGGTCGACGAGGGGACGATCCGCTGCGGCTACCACGGGTGGCGCTGGGACGCCGGCGGCCGGTGCGTCGAGATCCCGTCGATGCCCGACGGTCCCATCCCGCCCAAGGCGTGCCTGCCGGCCTACGACGTCGAGGTCGCCTACGGGATGGTGTGGGTGCGCCTCGACGGGTCCGCCGGCACGACGATCCCGGCCTGCCCGGCGTGGGACGACGCCGCCATGAAGGTCGTGGCCGGGGCGCCCTACACCTGGCCCGTCGGGGCGCCGCGCCGGGTCGAGAACTTCGTCGACCTGGCCCACTTCGCCTGGGTCCACGACGGCAGCCTGGGCCGCCGGGACCAGCCCGTCCCGCCGATCCCCTCGATCCGGCGCCGGGCCGGCGAGATGCGCTTCGACTACGACCCGCCCGACATGCAGGCCGACGACGTCGCCCTCTACGGGTACTCGGCCTACCGGGTGCCGATGCCGCTCACCGTGGACATCGGGTTCACCCTCGATCCCGAGCCCGACGGCACGCCCGTGCGCCGCCACCTCTGGATGACCGCCTCGCCCGTCGACGACGCCACGACCCGCTCGTTCTGGGTGGTGGCCCGCACCGACCGCCACGACGAGGACGACACGCCGCACCTGGCGTTCCAGGACCTCGTCCTGGCCGAGGACGAGCCGCTGGTGACGAACCAGGACCCGCCCGAGCTGCACCTCGACCCCGCCTTCGAGATCTCGGTCCGCACCGACCGGGTGTCGCTCGAGTACCGGCGCTGGCTGCGTGAGCTGGTCGCGGCCCACGCCGAGGGCGGTCCGGAGGCGGTGGCGACGGTCCTGGCCGCCCCCCGCTCGATCGACGCCCCCACCGCCCCGCTCCCCACCTGACCGCCGCCGGAGGCCGACCATGGACATGACCGAGTACCTGCGCCGCGTGCCCAAGGTCGAGCTGCACTGCCACGTCGAGGGCACGCTCCGGCCCGAGACGGTGGCCGACCTGGCCGCCAAGCACGGCATCGACCTGCCGACCGACGACATCAGCACGATCTACGACTACGACACGATCTACGAGTTCCTGGAGACGTTCCGGTTCGTGAACTCGACGGTGATCGACCGGGAGGACTTCGCCCGGGTCGCGTTCGAGACGCTGGAGGACGGCGTGCGATCGGGGAACCTCCGCTACCGGGAGATGTTCTTCAACCCGACGCTCCACATCACCCGGGGCGTGCCGCTGGCGACCGTCGTGGACGGGTTCATCGACGGCATCCGCCGGGCCGAGGCCGAGCTCGGCGTGGGCTGCCGGCTGATCGCCGACGTGTACCGCCAAGACAGCGCCGAGGACACCATGGCGTGGCTGGAGGAGCTCATCGCCCTCGACCGGCCGGAGGTCATCGGCCTGGGCATGGACGCGGCCGAGGCGCCGGATCCGCCGGAGAAGTTCGCCGCCGTGTTCCAGCGGGCCGGGGCGGCCGGGCTGCGACGGACCAGCCACGCCTGCGAGGACGGGCCGCCGGTGAACATCACGACCTGCCTCGACGAGCTCGGTTGCGAGCGCCTCGACCACGGCTACCACATCCTCGACGACCCCGAGGTGGTGGCCCGCTGCCGCGACGCCCAGATCGTCTTCACCGTCTGCCCGACCTCGACCGCCCGTGTCTACGGGTGGCCCGACCTCACCACCCACCCCATCAACGCCATGATCGAGGCCGGGCTCAAGGTGATGCTCAACTCCGACGACCCGACGATGTTCCACACCGACATCGGCAAGGAGTACGTCGACTTCTGCGGGCAGAACGGCCACTCGGTCGGGCTGGTGCGCGAGCTGGTGCTCAACGGCGTCGACGGCACCTGGCTCCCCGACGCCGAGAAGGCGGCCATGCGCGAGCGGTTCACCGCCGAGCTCGACGCCCTGGAGGCCGAGCTGGACCCCGCTCCGTGACCGCCGTCGAGGCGGCACCCGTGGGCGCCCCGTCGGCGCCGGACCGTCGACGGGTCCCGGCCCTGGGCAACACCGACCCGGCCCTGCGCGCCGCGTGGCACCCGGTGCTGCGGCTGGCCGACCTGGGCGACGAGCCGGTGGCCGTCCGGCTGCTGGGGGAGGCGTGGGTCGTGGCCCGCTTGGACGGCGAGGTCGTGGTGCTGGCCGACCGGTGCCCGCACCGCCTGGCCCCCCTGTCGGCGGGGTCGGTCGACCGCACCGGTGAGACCGACGTCCTCCGGTGCGGCTACCACGGGTGGTGCTTCGACGGTGGAGGCACCTGCACCACGATCCCGGCGCTCGGTCCCGACGCCCGGCTCCCGCCCCGATCGGCGGCCACGACGCCGGCCGCGGTGGCGACCCACCTGGGCCTGGTGTGGGTGGCGCCCGACGCGCCCCGCACCCCGCTCCCGCCCGATCCCCTCGCCGACGACGACCGCGCCGCGTTCCTGGCCGGCGACCTGCCGACCATCACGTGCCGGGCCGGCGCCGGCCTGCTGGTCGACAACTTCCTCGACATGGCCCACTTCCCGTACGTGCACGCGGCGACGATCGGGACCGACGAGGACCCGGTGGTGGACCCGCCGGTGGTCGAGCGCGAGGGTGACGCGGCCATGGTCGTCCGTTCGTCGCACCGCTTCCCCAACCGGGAGGATCCCGAGGTCGTGGCCGGCCGGCGGCCGCTCCTCCAGACCCGGCACGTCACCTACCGCTACACGGCGCCGTTCGCCTGCTCGCTGCGGATCGACTACGAGGAGGCCGGTGGGAGCAACGTGATCACCTTCTTCGTCCAGCCCGTCGACGACGAGACCTGCACGATCCACACGTCGGTGGCCCGCGACGACATCGACCACGACCCAGGCCGACTGGCGGCGGCGGTGGCGTTCGAGGAGGGGGTGGTGGCCGAGGACCTGGCGCTCCAGTCGGCCTTCGTCGAGCTGGCCCTGCCCCTCGACCTCACGGCCGAGGTGCACACCCGGGCCGACCGGGTCACCGTCGAGCTGCGGCGGATCCTCGCCGACCTGGTCGGCGCGTGACCCGTCGGCTCGTCATCGACAACGACGGCGGCGTCGACGACTGCACCGGCATCTGGTGGGCGCTCACCGCGCCCGACGTCGAGGTGGTCGCCCTGGTGGCGACGTGGGGCAACACCGAGCGCGACGCGGCGGCCGCCAACCTGTGCCGCATCCTGCACGCCGCCGGTCGGCCCGACATCCCGGTGGTGCTCGGGGCGACCGATCCGGCGGGCCCGTCGCCGCTGTCGGACCGGGCGGCCCACGTCCACGGGGCCGACGGCCTGGGCGGGTACGCCCACGAGTGGGCGACGGGGTCGGTGACACCGAGCGACGAGCCCGCGGCCGACCTGCTGGCCCGCCTCGTCGCCGCCGACCCCGGCGCCCTCGACCTTGTGACGACGGGCCCGCTCACGACCCTGGCGTCCGTCCTGGCCGAGCGCCCGGAGCTGGTCGACGGGTTCCGCTCGCTGACGGTGATGGGTGGCTCCGTCCGGGCCGGGGGCAACGCCCTGCCGGCGGCCGAGGCCAACGTGGCCCACGACCCGCAGGCGGCGGCGGCCGTCGTCGCCGCGCCGTGGGCGACCGAGCAGCCGCCGCTGCTGGTCGGCCTGGACGTGACCATGGCCGCCCTGCTGGAGGCCGACGTCGAGCTGGCCGCCGCCCACGCCTCCGACGCCGTCCCGGCCCGGTTCCTGGCCCGGCCCATGGACGGCTACCTGGCCTTCTACGAGTCGGTGCGCCAGACGCCGCCCGGCATGTTCCCGTGCCACGACCTGCTGGCCGTGATGGCCGCCGCCGAGCAGCCCGTGATCACCGAGGTGGCGACCTGGCCCCTCGCCGTCGACACCGGTGGGGGTGCAGCCTGGGGCGCCACCGTCGCCGACCGCCGACCCGTCCCCGAGTCGACGTTGGGTGACTTCGCCCCCTGGCGCGTCGCCCTCGCCTGCGACCCCGCCCCCTTCCGGGCCGCCGTCCAGCGTCTCTTCACCCCGAGCTGACCACGGATGGTGCCTGGCACCATCCGTGGTCAGGCGGCGAGCCAGGCGTCCACGCCGGCGACGGCCTTGGTCCGACAGGCGTCGGGGGCGCCGCTGGCCTCCAGCGACGACCGGGCCATGGCGGCCAGGTCCTCGTCGCCCAGGCCCATCTCGGCCCGCACCAGCTCGTACTCCTCCAGCAGGCCGGGGCCGAAGAGCAGCGGGTCGTCGGCGTTGAGCGAGCACCGCACGCCCGCGGCCAGCAGGGCGGGGAGCGGGTGGTCGGCAAGCGACGGGACGACGGCGAGCAGCAGGTTGGACGACGGGCACACGTCGAGGCAGGTGCCCCGGTCGACCAGGAGGGCGACGAGCCCCGGGTCCTCCACGGCCCGGATGCCGTGCTGGACGCGGTCGGCGCCGAGGGCGGTCAGGGCGCCCCGGACGCTCTCGGGCCCGTCCAGCTCGCCGGCGTGGGGAGCGCTGATGAGGCCGGCGTCGCGGGCGATGGCGAAGGCGGGGGCGAAGGGCTCCGGCGGGTGGCCGACCTCGTCGTTGGCCAGCCCGAACGACACCACGCCCTGGCCCTCGTACCGGGCGGCCAGCTCGGCCTGGGCCACGGCGTCGGCGGGGTCGAGGGTGCGGTCGGCGGAGACCATCAGCCCGGTGCCGATGCCGTGGCGGGCCCCGGCCTGGCTGAGCTCGTCGAGGATGACCTCGAGCACCTGCTCGGGCGGACCCAGGCGGTCGCGGTGGTGCGGGACGTAGACGCCGGGCTCGATCCACACCGCCCCGGCCGCCGCCGCGTCGGCCACGACCTCGTCGACGAGGCGGCGCAGGTCGGCCTCGGTGCGCAGCACCTCGCACGCCGCCAGGTACATGCCGGCGAAGGCGGTGAAGGAGCCGAAGCCCCGGATCGGAGGCACCGGGATGCCCGCCACCGCCGCCAGCTCGGTGAGGGTCTCGGGGCGCATGGCTCCCTCGAGGTGGATGTGCAGGTGGGCCTTGGGCAGGGCCGCGAGGTCGCGCATGGCGGGACGGTACCGACGCCCGGCGGCCGGCGAGGCGCCGATCTGTCAACGCTGCGTGAACAGCGGCGCCCGATCGTTGAGCGGCGCCGAGGCCTCTCCCAGACTGGCCCCATGAGCATCGTCGACAACACCTCGTCGTTCCTGCGACGGGCGTGGCACCCGGTGGCCATGGCCCACGAGGTGGGCGACGGCCCCCAGCAGGTCTGGCTCCTGGGCCAGCCGTGGGTGCTGGCCCGGCTCGACGGTGAGCTGGCGGCGTTCGAGGACCGGTGCCCCCACCGTCTCGCCCCCGTGAGCCTCGGCACGGTGGACGACGAGCTGGGCCTGCGATGCGGCTACCACGGGTGGACCTTCGACGGCACCGGGTCGTGCACCTCGATCCCGGCCCTCGGGCCCGGGGCCACCCTGCCGCCCCGGGCGAGGCTGGTGCCGGCGTGGGGGGTGGTCGAGGCCCAGGGCCTGGTGTGGCTGGCGCCCGAGGAGCCGCTGGCGGCCCGCCCGGAGATCCCCGAGTGGGGCGCCGACGGCGTCGACTGCTTCTGGAACGAGCCCCGCACCACCCCGGTCAGCGCCGCCCAGCTGGTCGACAACTTCCTCGACGCGTCGCACTTCCCCTTCGTCCACGCCGAGACCTTCGGCGTCGAGGAGGCCGCCCTGGTCGTGAACGAGCCCGTCGAGCGCGACGGCTGGACCGTCCGGACGACCTTCGACACGTGGTACCGCAACTTCGACGACCCCCTCGTCGCCACCGGGGAGCACCCCGAGGTCCAGCCCCAGCGCCTGATGAAGGAGGGGGCGGCCGGGCTCACGGTCGTCCTCCGGCTCGACTTCCCGGTGACCGGGGCCTCGTTCTCGATCCTGTTCGCCTGCCAGCCCGAGACCGCCGAGCGGACCCGCATCTACAAGCTGATGGCCCGCGACGACCTGGGCGGCGACGCCGGGCGGATCGCCTCGACCATCGCCGCCGAGCAGGTGATCCTGGAGGAGGACCTCCGCATCCTCGAGCGGTACCGGGCCATGCGGATCCACCTCGACCGGACCGAGTGCCACACCCGGGGCGACCGCCTGAGCGTGGGCTGGCGCCGGATCCTGGCCGAGATGGCCGAGGTCGCCATGGGGACGGAGGCCGGGGACGTGTTCCCGGGCCTCGCCGCGGCCGAGGCCGAGGCGGGCACGCCGGTGGAGGTCGGGTGACGACCACCGTCGGCCGACCCTCCGGCCAGGTCCACCGGGTGGCGATCGGCTCCCAGACGCTCGACCTCGACATCGTCCCGGTGGCCGACGAGGTGGCCATCGCCCTGCTCATGACGATCGACCGCGGCGTCGCCTTCACCGCCGTCGCCGGGGCCGACCTGGCTGCCCGCCTCGGCCCTCTGCGCCCCGAGGTGGTCGCCAGCGCCGCGACCCTGGGCATCCCCGTCGCCATCGAGGTCTCCCGCGCCCTCGGCCTCGACGACTACGTGATCCTCCAGAAGACGCCCAAGATCCACCTCGGTGACGCCCTGGCCGAGCCGCTGTCGTCGATCACCACGGCCGGCGCCCAGAGCCTGCTCCTCGACCGGGCCCGCATCGGCGCCGTGACCGGGCGGCGCGTCGTGCTGGTGGACGACGTCATCGCCACCGGTGGGTCGATCGCCGCCTGCCTCCGCCTGCTGCGGGCGGCCGGCGCCGAGGTCGTGGGGATCGGCTGCCTCCTGACCGAGGCGGGGGCGTGGCGGGACGCGCTGGGTCCCGACGCCGAGATGGTCGTCGCCCTCGGCTCGATCCCGATCTTCGGGCCCGCCCCCGACGGCACCTGGGTGCCGCGAAGGGGGGCGACCTAGGGCAGCGTCGCCCGCACGCGGGCGGCCAGGGCCACGAGGGCCGGCCGGTCGACGGGGACGTGGACGGCCACCCCGTCGACGGCGACGACCGCACCGTCGACCATCACCAGCCGGACGTCGGTCGGACGGGACTGCTCGACCACGGCGTCGACGATGTCGGCGTGCGGCCACCAGTGGTCGCCGCCGGTGTCGAGCAGGACGAGGTCGGCCCGCTTGCCGACCTCGATCGAGCCGGTGACGTCGGCCAGCCCGACGGCGCGTGCCCCCTCGATGGTGGCCATGGCCAGGACGTCGGACGGCGCCAGGGGGTCGCCGCGGGCGATCGACGCGGCGATGGCGGCGCGGGCCTCACCCAGCAGGTCGAGCCGGGGGTTCAGCGAGCCGTTGTCGAGCCCGAGGCCGACCGGGGCTCCGGCCCGGCGGAAGGCGGCCACCGGCGTCACCGCCCCCCGGAGGGCCAGGTTCGACGTCGGGCAGTGGGCCACCGCGACCCCGGCTCCGGCCAGGGCGGCGATGTCGGCGTCGTCGACCGCGGTGCAGTGGGCGGCGAGCAGGCCGGCGTCGAGCACGCCCATGGCGTCCAGCTCGCCGGGGCCGCACGCCGCCCGGCTGGCGGGGGAGGCGCACAGGTGGAGGGGGAGCGGCGTGCCCAGCTCGGCCGCCAGGTCGCGGGCGGCGCGGAAGGCCGCGGGGGACACGGCCTCGGGCAGCTCGGGCGACGGGGCCACCCGGATGCGTCCGTCGGCCGATCCGTGGTGGCGGGCGGCCAGCCCGGCCACCTGGTCGAGGGCAGCGTCGGCCGGGGCGAGGACGGCGGCGACCGGGAAGCCGGACCGTCGGTGCCACGCGGGCGGCGCCGTCTCGGCGAACATCCGGGCGAACAGCACCCGGGCGCCCGAGGCGCGGTGCACCTCCAGGCACGCGTCAGCCGCCTCGTCGACGCCGGCTCGGCTGCGGGCCCCGACGTCGAGGCCCCAGCAGTCGACGACGGTCGTGACGCCGCCGGCCACCGTGCCGGCGAGGGCCGCGGCCGTGGCGGTGGCGCAGTCCTCGGGACCGAGGGCGGCGACGGCGGCACCGAACCGGTCGAGGAGCCAGGTGGGGAAGTCGTCACCCCGCCAGGTGCCCCGGGCCACGACGTCGAGGAGGTGCTGGTGGGCGCTGACCAACCCGGGCAGCACCACACCGGCCCGGTGGGCGACGGGTCCGGCGGTGGCCGGTGGCGGTCCCGCACCGACGGCGACGATGTCCGACCGCTCGACCTGCACCCACCCGGGCGCCAGGACCCGGCGGGCCGGGTTTATGGTGACGACGGCATCGCCCTCGATCAGCACGGCCGCCGGAGCCGGGCGGGGATCAGACGGCGTCGGCCTGCGGTCGGGACTCGGTGAAGAGCAGCCGGGCCAGGGTGTCCTCGATCTCGTGGAAGGCCGGGGTCCGCATCATCTCGGGCGTCCGCGGGCGGGGCAGATCGATCGGGACCTCGGCCACGATGCGGCCGGGGCGGGCGCTCATCACCGCGACCACGTCGGCCAGGAACACCGCCTCGGAGATGGAGTGGGTCACGAGGAGGGTGGTGGTCGCCCGCTCGGTCCAGATGCGCTGGAGCTCGAGGTTGAGGTGCTGGCGGGTCATCTCGTCGAGGGCCCCGAAGGGCTCGTCGAGGAGGAGGATCTCGGGCTCGACGATCAGGGCCCGGGCGATGGCGACCCGCTGGCGCATGCCCCCGGACAGCTGGGCCGGGCGGGCGTCCTCGAACCCCTCGAGGCCGACCAGGCTGATCAGCTCGTCGACGGTGCCGGGCGGGACCTTGACCCCGCTGACCTCGAGCGGGAGCTTGATGTTGGCCCGGACCGAGCGCCACGGCAGCAGGGCCGGGTCCTGGAATGCGATGCCCAGGTGGTTGCCCCGCCGGGCGACCGACGGGGCCTGGCCGTGCACGAGGGCCCGGCCGGAGGTCGGCTGCTCGAGGTCGGCCAGGATCCGCAGGATGGTGGACTTGCCGCAGCCCGACGGCCCGAGGAGGGCGACGAAGGCCCCGTCGGGGGTGGCCAGGCTGACGTCGTCGAGGGCGGTGACGGTGGACCGCTTGATCGAGAACTGCTTGGTGAGGCCCTCCAGGACGATGCCCAGCCCTCCGCGGGGCACCGCGCCCGGGGCGGAGAAGGCGGTCTTGGGGGCCTCCTCGCCGATGGTGGCGGTGGCGGGCGCGGGGAGCGTCTCGGGCATGGGGCGACTGTACGGAGGGCCCTCCGGCCACCTGTTGCAGATCTGTCAACGGCGCGTGAACGGCCGACCGGGTGGTTGACGGCGCGGGCGGGGGCCCACACCATGCCCCCCCATGACGCCCCCACCTGACGCCGACCTGTCCGACCGCCCGGCCGACCTGCTGGTGGCCGGAGCCGACCTGGTCGCCACCGTCGACGACGAGCGCCGGGAGATCGCCGGCGGGTGGGTGGCGATCACCGACGGTCTCGTCAGCGGGGTCGGGGGCCCGGGCACGGAGCCGGCGGCCGCCCGGACCCTGCGGGCCGACGGGTGCCTGGTCACGCCGGGCCTCATCAACACCCACCACCACATCTACCAGAACCTCACCCGCTCGCACCGGCCCGCCACCAAGGCGACCCTGTTCGGCTGGCTCACCACCCTGTACCCGCTGTGGAGCCGGCTCGACGAGGAGGCGGCGTACCTCTCGGCGTGGGTCGGCCTGGCCGAGCTGGCCCTCGGGGGGTGCACGACCTCGACCGACCACCTCTACGTCCACCCCAAGGGCGGCGGCGACCTCATCTCGGCCGAGATCCGGGCCGCCGTCGAGCTGGGGATGCGGTTCCACCCCACCCGGGGGTCGATGAGCCTGTCCCAGAAGGACGGCGGCCTGCCCCCGGACTCGGTCGTCCAGTCCGACGACGAGATCCTGGCCGACAGCGAACGGCTGGTCGGTCTGCACCACGACCCGTCGTGGGGAGCGATGGTGCGGATCGCCCTGGCGCCGTGCTCGCCGTTCTCGGTGACGCCGTCGCTGATGCAGCAGACGGCCGAGCTGGCCGAGCGCCTCGACGTGCGCCTCCACACCCACCTGGCCGAGGACCCCGACGAGGACACCTTCGCCATGGAGACCTTCGGGCGGCGGACGATCGAGCAGTTCGAGGAGGTGGGGTGGGGGACCGACCGCTCGTGGGTCGCCCACTGCATCTACCCGAACGCCGACGAGATCGCCCGCATGGGGCGGTGGGGGACGGGCGTCGCCCACTGCCCGAGCTCGAACATGATGATCGGCGGCGGCGGCATCGCCCCCGTGTCGGACTTCCGGGCCGCCGGCGTGCCCGTGGGCCTGGGCTGCGACGGGTCGGCGTCGACCGACTCGGCGTCGCTCTGGATGGAGGCGCGCAACGCCCTGCTCCTCGGGAGGATGCGCGGCGGCCCCGAGTCGACCGGCGCCCGCGACGCCCTCGAGATCGCCACCCGCGGGTCGGCGGCGTGCCTCGGTCGGGCCGGCGAGCTGGGCGAGCTGACCGTCGGGGCCGCCGGTGACCTGGTCTGCTGGCCGCTGGAGGGCATCGCCTTCGCCGGGGCCATCACCGACCCGGTCGAGGCCTGGCTGCGCTGCGGTCCGGTGGCGGCGCGCCACACGGTGGTGGCCGGGCGGGCGGTCGTGGAGGACGGCCAGCTGGTCCCCCCCGGGGTCGAGGACGTCCTCCGCCGCCACACCGCGGTGGCCGAGGCCATGCAGGCCCCGGCGTGAGCGGGTCGCCGAACCTCGACGAGGCCCTGGAGCGGCTCCCCAAGGTGGAGCTCCACTGCCACGTCGAGGGGACGATGCGGGCGACGACGGTGGCCGAGCTGGCCCGGGCGAACGGCGTCGCCCTCCCGGTCGCCGACCCGACCGAGCTCTACCGCTACGACTCCCTGACCGGGTTCCTGGAGGTGTTCTGGCTGGTCCAGTCGGTCCTGGCCACCCGCGACGACTGGGCCCGGCTCGGCTACGAGTCGGCCGTCGACGGCGCCGCCCACGGCCTGGCCTACCGGGAGAGCTTCTTCACCCCGGCCCGCCACCTGGCCGCCGGGCAACGGCTGGGCGACGTGGTGGCGGGGCTGGACGAGGGCCTGGCCGCCGCGGAGGCCGAGACCGGCGTCGTCGTGCGCCTGATCCTCGACTTCGACCGCGACTTCGGCGCCCGGGCCGCCGAGGAGCAGGTCGACGCCCTCGTCGAGCTGCGTCGGGCCGGGGCCCCCGGCGCCGAGCGGGTGATCGGGGTGGGCTACGACTCGACCGAGATCGGCCAGGAGCCGGGCTGGTACGCCGAGGCCTTCGGGCGGGCCGGGGCGGCGGGGCTGCGACGGACCGCCCACCAGGGGGAGGACTCGGGTCCCGCCGCCATCGCCGCCTGCGTCGACCTCCTGGGGGCCGAGCGCATCGACCACGGCCTGTCGATCCTGGCCGACCACGACGTGACCCAGCGGTTCGTCGACGAGCAGATCGCCCTGACCGTGTGCCCCAGCTCGAACATCCGCATCGCCAACGCCTTCCCGACCCTGGCCGACCACGTCTACCCCGAGATGCGGTCCCGCGGGCTGCTGGCCACGCTCAACACAGACGACCCGTCGCTCACCGACCTCGACCTCGGGCTCGAGTACCGCAACGTGGCCACCGCGTTCGGGTGGGGGTGGGACCAGATGGTCGACATCGCCCTCGACGGCGTCGAGGCCTGCTGGCTCGACCCGGCCGCCAAGGCCGCCCTCCGAGCCCGCACCGAAGCCGCCCGAGAGGCTCTGAGGCCCGGCAGTCGTCCACAGGTGGGGTCCGACGCACTCCGACCCGACGGACCGACCTGACCCAACCGAGACCGGTCGGAGTGGGTCTGACCCCCCGTGCGCGGGTCAGCTCTCGTCGCGGGTCAGCTCTTGGTCAGAGCCGCTCGCCTGGCGAAGAGCTCCTCGGCGGCGGCCTGGGCCTCGGCCCGCACCGACGCCACGTCGAAGGTGGTCGGCTGGCCGCCGGCCACGAGTCGGCGTCCGTCGACCCAGACGTCGCGGACGTCACGACCCGAGGCCGAGAACACGAGGTGGGCGGGGACGTTCTGGTCGGCACCGTGGAGGATCGGGGTGGTGTGCAGCCCGCGCAGGTCGACGGTGGCGATGTCGGCCCGCTTGCCGACCTCGAGGGACCCGGTGACGGCGTCGAGGCCGAGGGCCCGGGCCCCCTCGATCGTGGCCATGGTCAAGACGTCCCACGGGTCGCCGGTGGTGGGGTCGAGGGTGGTCACCTTCTGGAGCAGGGAGGCGAACTTCATCTCCTCGAGGAGGTCGAGGTTGTTGTTCTCCTTCTCGCCGTCGCTCCCCAGGCCCACGGCGATGCCGGCGGCGCGCATGGCACCCACCCGGGCCGGCCCCGACGACAGCTTCATGTTCGAGCACGGGCAGTGGGCCACCGACGTGCCCGTCGCGGCCAGCACCTGGATCTCCCGGTCGTCGAGCCACACGCAGTGCGCCACGACCGTCCGCTCGCCGAGGACGCCCCGGTTGTGGAGCTCCTCGACGGGCCGACGCCCGAACCGGGTCAGGCTCTCCTGCACCTCCCACAGCGACTCCGACGAGTGGGTGTGGATGCCGGTGCCGAACTCCTCGGCCAGGTCGGCCGCGGCCCGGAACGCCGTCGGGGTGCAGTAGAGGAGGTGCTCGAGCCCGACCCACGAGCGCACCCGACCATCGGCCGCGACCGCGTGGGTCTCCAGGAGCCGCCGGTTGGTCTCGATCGTCTCGAAGTAGTCGTAGCCCTCCTCGTCGGCCACGTAGGGGACGAGCGTGGCCCGGAGCCCGAGCCGGTCGGCGACCTCGGCCGAGCCCTCCATGAACCGCCACATGTCCATCACCGACGTCGTCCCCGCCAGCAGCCCCTCGGCGTAGCAGTGGAGCGACGCCACCCGGGCGATCTCGGGGGTGAGGGCCCGGTGGGCCGGGTCGACGTAGGTCTTGAGCCAGTCCCAGAGCGACAGCGACTCGGCCGTGCCGCGGAGCAGCCCGGAGTGCAGGTGGCAGTTGTGGAGCCCGGGCAGGACGGCGTGGCCGGTGAGGTCGACGACCTCGGCGCCGGCGGCGCGGGGGTCGGTGTCGACCTCGGCCACGGGACCGACGGCGACGATGTCGGTCCCCTCGACCAGGACCGACCCCGGGTCGAGGAGCGTCCGCCCGCCGGTCATGGGGAGGACGATGCCGTTGCGGAGGAGGGTGGTCACGGCGCCAATCTGGGGACGGGCGCCCGACGCGTCAACAACCTGTTGAACCGTTCACGGGCCGTTCTCATCGCGGCAACGGCCGGGAAACGGCTCGTTGCGACGGTGCCGTCGCCCCGCAGGTGGCCGGCACGGCGCCGGTCCCAGCGTCCGGGGCGCGGAGGTGTGATGAGCACGGGGATCAGTCGCAGGCGGTTCATCGGCAACGTCGGGGCGGGAGCGGTCCTGTTGGGACTGGGGCCGACGTTGCTGTCGGCGTGCGGCGACGACGACGACAGCGGTGACGACACGAGCACGGGAGGCTCGGGCAGCGGCGGCGGTGGCGACTTCGGCGAGCTCGGCGTCCAGCTGTCGTGGATCAAGAACATCGAGTTCGCCGGTCTCTACATCGCCGACTCGGAGGGCTACTTCGCCGACGAGGGGTTCAGCTCGGTGAACCTCATCGCCGGGCCGGGCGACGCCATCGCCCCCCTGATCCAGGGCCAGGTCCTCTACTCGTTCCTCGGCTCGGAGACGTGGGCCAACGCGGTCCTCAACGACGGGGCGCCCATCAAGATCATCGGGGCCAACTTCCAGGAGAACCCGTTCTGCATCCTCTACCTGGCGGACAACCCGCTGGAGACGCCCGAGGACATGGTCGGCAAGACGATCGGCGTGCAGACGGCCAACGAGCAGATCTGGCAGGCGTTCCTGCGCAAGAACGGGCTCGAGGAGGGCTCCGGCGCGGGCCAGGTGAACAAGGTCCCCGTCGACTTCGAGCCCACCCCGCTGGAGAACGGCGAGGTCGACGGCTTCTTCAGCTTCATCACCAACGAGCCCAACATCCTCCGGACCAAGGGCCTCGACGTGGGCACGCTCAACCTCCAGGACAACGGGATCACGCTGTACCAGCAGATCTACGGCGTCACCGAGGAGACCCTCGAGGGCGACCGGGACAAGCTGGTCGCGGCCATGCGGGCCGAGTCCAAGGGGTGGCAGGAGGCCATCGCCAACCAGGAGCTGGCCATCCAGCTGACCCTCGAGGAGTACGGCGCCGACCTCGACCTCAACCCCGAGTCGCAGAAGCTCGAGCTGGAGGCCCAGATCGAGCTCCAGCAGTCGGACTCCACCGACGAGAACGGCCTGTTCTACATGTCGGAGGAGGACATCGAGCGGAACCTCTCGGTCCTCGCCGACCTGGGGCTCGAGGTGTCGGCCGACCTGTACACCAACGAGATCCTCGACGAGGTCTACGCCGACGGGATCGACCTCCGGGGCTCGTGAGCACGGCGACCCCCACCGTGACCCGACCGGAGCCGGCCCCCCGGCTCCGGTCGGGCGCCCGCCTCGGTGACCTGTCGTGGCTGCCGTCGGTGGTGGCCATGGCCGCCCTGCTGGTGGTGTGGGAGGTGGCGGCCCGCACCTTCCTGTCGGACTCGAAGGCGTTCCCGCCGGTGACCGACGTGGTCGGCAACGTGCTGGGCGACATCGACGTGTACTCCCGCAACACCCGGGCGACCCTGCGGGCGGTGTGGCCCGGCTGGCTCTACGGCAACCTCGTCGCGACCGTGGTCGGGATCGTCGCCATCGCCGTGCCGCACCTGGAGCGGCCGGCGCTGCACGTGGCGGTGGCCATCAGCTCGCTGCCGATCATCGCCCTGGGGCCCATCTTCCAGGTCAGCCTGACCGGCGACGCCCCCCGATCGGCCCTCGCCGCCCTGTCGGTGTTCCTCACCACCATGATCGGGGCCATGGTCGGGCTGCGGGCCTGCGACCGCACCAGCCTCGACATGGTCCGGGCCTTCGGCGGCGGACCGGTCGCCGCCCTGCGCAAGGTGCGGATCCGGGCGGCCCTGCCCGACTACTTCGCCGCCCTGCGCATCTCGGCGCCGGCCGCCGTCCTCGGCGGCATCATCGGCGAGTTCATCGGTGGCGCCGACAACGGTCTGGGCGTGGCCCTGATCTCGGCCCGCGCCAACGCCGATCCGGCCCGGGTCTGGGGCCTCGCCCTGGTGGCGACCCTCGTGGCCGGCGCCGGCTACGCCCTCATCGCCCTCGTCGGGCGGCTGCTGAGCCCTTGGGCGCCCCGTGGACTGGAGACCCGCCGATGACTGCACCGCAGATCACGACCGTCGCCCCCGGGGGCCTGCCGGGGAGGGGTGGCGGGCGCCTCGTCGTCGGTGTCCTCCGGGCCCTGGTCACCTTCGTCGTCGTGACCGGGCTGCTGCTCGGCCTCTGGATCGTGTTCCTCGACTCCTTCGACGTGAACGCCTACGTCGGCAAGAAGCCCAGCGCGGTGTGGGACTGGATCACCGACCCGGTGCAGGGCCCCGATCGCCAGGCCGAGCTGCGGGAGGCCACGATCAAGACGCTGACCGAGGCCGGGTGGGGCTTCGTCACCGGGATCACCGCCGCCGTGGCCGTCGCCGTGGCCTTCACCCTGTCCAAGGCGCTGGAGCGGACCTTCCTGCCCATCGCCCTGGCCCTGCGGTCGGTGCCGATCGTGGCCATGGTCCCCCTGTTCGCCTACGTCTTCGGGCGGGGCACCCTCGGCAGCCTCGTCATCATCTCGATCATCACCTTCTTCCCGGCGTTGGTCCTGGTGTCGAACGGGCTGCGGGCGGTGCGGTCCGAGGCCGTCGAGCTGCTCGTCGCCTACAACGCCGGGACCATCCGCCAGCTGGTGAAGCTGCGGATCCCGTCGGCCCTGCCGAGCCTGATGGCCTCGGCCAAGGTCTGCGCCCCCCTCGCCATCCTGGGCTCGATCCTCAACGGGTGGCTGTCGACCGGCACCGGGCTCGGGGCCCTGATGGTCAACTCGACCATCACCGCCCAGTACGCCCAGCTGTGGGCCGCGGTCGTGGTGGTCACGATCGCATCGATCGTCTTCGCCGCCCTGGTGAGCATCGTCGAGCAGCCGGTGCTGGCCCGGTACGCCCCTGACCGCCTCGGCGGCTGAGGGTCCGGCCCGACGCGGCCTACCGTGGCGCCGTGCCCGCCCGCCACCCGCTGCTCACCGCCCTCGAGCCGGTGGCGGCCGCCCTGGGCGCGACGCTCGTCGGGCGGACCCGGGTGCGGGCCGACGACATCCCCCTGGAGTGGGAGGGCGAGGTGGTCGGCGGGCTGCGCCTCCCGGAGCGGGGCGCCGGGCTCGCCCCCCTGATCGAGGAGGTCGAGGCCGAGGTCGGCGGGCCGCTGGCCACGCTGTCGCGGGAGGACAAGCAGCGCGCCGTGGCGTTGCTGGACGAGCGGGGCGCCTTCGCCTTCCGGCGCTCGGTCGAGGACGTGGCCGACTCCCTCGGCGTCAGCCGCTTCACCGTCTACAACTACCTCAACGCCCGCCGGGGGTGACGCACGGATGGTGCCTGGCACCATCCGTGTCGACCACGGATGGTGCCTGGCACCATCCGTGTCACCAGTCGATGTCGTCGGGCATGTCGGACCAGTCGCCGCCCTCGGTGGCGAACGACGGGAGCCGGGGGACGTCGTGCCAGGCGCCGGCGCGGAGGCAGGCGACGGGCTCGAGGGCCCGGGGCGACTCGACCGTCTCGACCCCGTCGGAGACCGGGAACGGGCCGTCCTCGCGCAGGCGGAGGATCGACACCTCGGCGCTCCGCCCGGGCTCCAGCCGGCCCAGCTCGTGGGACCGGCCGATGGCCCGGGCCGAGTTCGACGTGCCCATGGCGATCACGTGGTGCAGGTCGAGGTCGAGGGCGAGCATCTTGGTCAGCGTCTCGGCCAGCGAGAACACCGGGCCGTCGACGGTGAAGACGTTGATGTCGGTCGAGGCCGTGTCGGGCAGGTAGCCCTCCTCCATCAGGAGCCGGGCCTCGCGGAAGCGGAAGTCGGTGCCCGAGTGGCCGATGTCGAGCACGACCCCACGGTCGACGGCGTCGCGCAGCTGGGGCACGGCCTTGCCGTCGGGGCCCCGCATGCCCCCCGCCCCCCGGAAGGCGTGGGTGATGATGTCGCCGCCCCGGAGCTGGTCGAGCAGGGCGATGGGCGTGATCACCGGTGTGAACGGGAACCGGCCCAGGTGGACCATGACCGGCCGCGGGCCCATGGCCTCCTGGGCCGCGGCCAGGAACGGCGAGTGCCCGGGATCACCGACGTGGCAGGCCCGCACCTTGGCCCCGACGACCACGTCGGCGTTGCGCTCGATCGAGGCCGCCAGCGACTCGGTGTCGAGGTTCCGGAGGTCGCCGGCGATCTCCAGCTTGTGGCAGATGAAGTCCTTGGTCGCCAGGTAGAGCTGGTTGGGGTCGAGGAACGCCAGGACGTTGGAGCGGGTGTCGGGGTGGTCGATGATCGCCCGCCGGCTGATGTCGAAGGTGGCCACGCCGCTCGTGCCGCCGTCGACGATCGTCGGGACGCCCATGCCCACCCCGACCCGGTCGGGCTCGACGCAGAAGTCGCCCAGGCCGGCCATCACGTGGACGTGGAGGTCGATCAGGCCGGGGACCACCAGCAGGCCCCGGCAGTCCCGGACCTCGGTCGCGGGGTCGTCGAGGAGGGCGGGGTCGGCCGGCCCGACGGAGACGATCGTCCCGTCGGCCACCACCACGTCGGTCGTCGCGTCGATCTCGGCGGCGGGGTCGATGACCCGGCCGCCCTGCAGCACCAGTGTCGCCATCGGGCCAGGGTGCGCAGGCGGCGGCCCGTCGGTCCAGGACCCCGGCCCGCTGTTCTCACACCCGTAACGCGGCCGACCCCTCGGTACCATCGCGGTCGATGCTGGTCCTGGAGTTCACCGTCGAGCCCTTCTCCGAGGGGGCGCCCGGTCCCCACGTGCAGGCCGCCCTCGATGCCGCCGAGGGCGCGGACCTGACCGTCGAGTTCGGCCCCTTCGGCACGGTCGTCTCCGGTCCGGACGACTCCGTCCTCGCCGCCGCCGACCGGGTGGGGCGGGCCGCGGTGGCGGCCGGCGCGACCCAGGTGTCCATCCGGGTCACCCGCGGCTGAGCCGAGCGGGACCGCCGGCCCCACGACGTGCCTGGCCCGTCGTGGGCCGGGTCAGCGGGGCGGGAGCCCGGCGACCGGGGGCAGGACCGACCAGGGGAAGTTGATCCAGCGGTCGGTGACCTTCCAGGCGTGGTCGGGCACGATCACGCTCTGGGGCTTGTGGTACAGCACCGCGGTCCGCACCGAGGCCACGTGCTGGGCCAGGACCTCGCGCACCAGCCGGAGCGTGTGCCCGGTGTCGGCCACGTCGTCGACCACGAGGACGTCGAGGCCGCTCACGTCGACCAGGTTGAGCGACGGGGGCAGGACGACGGGCACGTCGAGGCGGGCGTCGACGCCCGTGTAGAACTCGACGTTGATGGCGCCGCAGTTCTTGACGCCGAGGGCGTAGGCGAGGGCCCCGGCGACGGTCAGCCCGCCGCGGGCGACGGCCACGACGATGTCGGGGATCGAGCCGTCGGTGGCCACCGCGGTGGCCAGCTCGCGGGTCGCCTCGCCGAACAGCTCCCAGGTGAGGTCCTCCCGGTCGGCATCGGTCGTGGCGTCGGTGGGGTTGACCTCGCTCATCGCCGTGGACCGTAGGCGACCCGGCCCCGGCCGCCATCACGGCGGGTCGGCCCCGACGGCGAGCCCGTGGTCAGCGGGCTTCGCGCTCGTAGGGCTGGCCCAGGGCGGCGGGGGCGCCGAGGCGGCGCCGGGCCCAGCCGGCCGACACGGCGACGAGGACGACGATCGTCATCAGGTAGGGGAGCGAGTCGAGCAGCTGGGCCGAGACCTCGACGTCGCGGGTCTGGAGGGTGAAGCCCAGGCTCACGAAGGCACCGAAGAGGTAGGCGCCGACGAGGATCAGCTCGGGGCGCCAGAACCCGAAGATGACCAGGGCCAGGGCGATCCACCCCCGCCCCCCGGTCACGCCGTCGCTCCACAGCGGGATGATGGCGAGGGGGTAGAAGGCGCCACCCAGCCCCGCGAGGGTCCCGCCGGCGACGGTGTGGAGGTACCGGGACCGGACCACGCCGATGCCCATGGCGTCGGCGGTGGACGGCGACTCGCCCACGGCGCGCAGGTGGAGACCCGGGCGGGAGCGGAACAGGTACCACCACAGCCCGACCACGAGGGCCCACGACGCGTAGGTCAGGGCGTTCTGGCGGAACAGGATCGGACCGAGGACCGGCAGGTCGCCCAGCCCGGCGACGTCGATCAGGTCCAACCGGTGCGGGACGGGACCCCGGCCCAGGTCCCACGTGTTGGCCAGGAACGACGACAGCCCGGCGGCGCCGGCCAGGATGGTGATGGCCAGGCCGCTGACGATCTGCTCCACCTTGAAGGTGAGCACGAGCACGGCGTGGAGCAGGGCGGCGGCTCCGCCCGCGGCCATGGCCGCCACGAGGGCGAGCACGAGGGCCAGCCACCCCGGCCCCCCGGCGTTGAGCGACGTCCACGCCGCCGCCGCCGCGCCCATCAGCATCATGCCCTCGACCCCGAGGTTGAGGACCCCCGAGCGCTCGGTGAGCATCTCGCCCAGGGCCGCCAGCAGCAGGGGGGTCCCGTAGAACACCGCCGACACGGCGATCACCACGAAGATGTTGTCGTTGACGCCTCGGCCCGAGGTCAGCTCGGGCACCCCGACGGGGGTGTCGGTGGTGGCCACGAGGTCGACGAGGCCGAGCACGGCGGCGATCACGACGGTGCCCCGGCCGGGGTGGCGGCCTCGGTCGCGGCCGGCGGCTCGTCGTCGACCTGGAGGCCGGGGGTGCGCCGGAGCCGGTAGCGGCTGAACAGCTCCCCGGCCAGCGTGCACACCAGGAGCAGGCCCTGGAGGGTCCCGACCAGGCCGGCGGGGAAGTCGGGGCCCTGGAGGGCCCGCCCGGCGTTGGCCAGGCCCCCCATGAGGATGGCGACCAGGACCACGGCGAGGGGGTTGAGGCGGGCCAGGGCGGCGACCACGATCCCGGCGTAGCCGTAGCCGGCCTGCCCGAGCGCCTTGGGGTCGAGGACGTGGCGGGTGTCGCCCACGTCGCTCGCCCCACCCAGGCCGGCCACCGCCCCCGACAGGGCCAGGAGGGCGAAGGTGACCCGCCGGGTCCGGATGCCGGCGAGGCGGGCGGCGCGGGGTTCGTCGCCGATGACCCGGACCTCGAAGCCGAAGCGGGTCGAGCGGAGGAGCACGAACAAGGTGACGGCCACGGCGGCGCCGACGAGGAAGCCCAGGGGGAGCACGACGTCGCCGAGGGCGAAGGTCGGCCACTCGGCCCGGTCCGGGATCGACTTGCCCTGCGGGAACATCAGCCCGCTGCCCTCGAGCTCGCGCCACGCCGACCGGGAGCCGAAGATCAGGTAGGTCGCCAGGTTGAGGGCGACGTAGTTGAGCATCAGGGTGGTGATGATCTCGTTGGTGCGGAGCCAGGCTCTCAGGGCGGCGGCGATGCCGGCCCACGCCGCCCCGGCCAGGGCGCCGGCCGCGAGCATGGCCACGACGGTGACGCCGACCGGGCCGTCCCCGACGGTCAGGCCCGCCCAGGTGGCGCCGATGGCCCCGACGACCAGCTGGCCCTCGCCGCCGATGTTGAAGATGCCCATGCGGAACGCCACCGCGGCCGCCAGCCCGGTGAAGAGCAGGGGCGAGGCGGCCACCAGGGTGGCCGAGAGGGCGCCGTCGGCGAGGAAGCCCCGCTGGAGGATGCGGTCGTAGGTGGCGGACGGGTCCTTCCCGGCGGCGGCCAGGACCACCGCCCCGATCACGAGGGCGACGACGAGCGACGCCAGCGGCACCGCCACGGTGAGCCACCGGGGCCGGTCGATGCGGCGCTCCAGGTGAACCCCGGCCAGCGGCCCCCTCACGCCCCGGCCCCCTCGAGGTGGCTGCGATCGCCGCCCATGAGCAGGCCCAGCTCCTCGACGTCGGCGTCGGCCCGGTCGACGGTGGCCACGATGCGTCCCTCGTAGATCACCGCGATCCGGTCGGCCAGGCTCAGGATCTCGTCGAGGTCCTCGCTCAGGAGCAGGACGCCCACCCCCCGCTCGGCGGCCTGCACCAGGAGGGCGCGCACCGACTCGATGGCGCCCACGTCGAGGCCCCGGGTGGGTGACGCCGCCACCAGCACCTGCGGGTCCGAGGACAGCTCCCGGGCCAGCAGGACCTTCTGGACGTTGCCCCCCGAGAGCACCCGCGTCGGCGTGGTGGGACCGGGGCAGCGCACGTCGTAGTCGCGGATGAGGTCCCGGGCCCGGGCCCGGATCCGGGAGCGGCGCACGAACGGCCCGGTCGACAACGGGGGCCGGCGGTAGGCGAGGAGGGCCAGGTTGTCCTCCACGGGCAGCGAGGGCGCCAGCCCGGTGTGGAGGCGGTCCTCGGGGACGAGGGCCAGGCCGGCCCGGTGCGCCCGGCGGGGGTCGGCCTTGCGCAGCGGGGTCCCGGCGATGGTGATGGTGCCCGCCGTCGTCGCCCGGGTGCCGCCGATGACCTCGGCCAGCTCCCGCTGGCCGTTGCCGGCCACCCCGCACACGCCGACGATCTCGCCGGCGCGCACGTCGACGTCGACGCCGACCAGCGCCGCCTCGCCCCGGTCACCCGTGGCCGACACGCCGCGCAGGGACAGCCGGACCTCGGCCGAGGTCACCGGGGCGCGGGGGACGTGGTCGGCCCCGAGCAGCACGTCGCGGCCCACCATCAGGCGGGCCAGCTCGCGGGTGGTGGTCCCGGCCACGTCGCGGGTGCCCTCGCTGCGGCCGTCGCGCATCACCGTCACCCGATCAGCCACGGCCCGGACCTCGTCGAGCTTGTGGGAGATGAACACGACCGAGCGGCCCTCGTCGGTCATGCGCCGCAGCACGGCGAAGAGCCCCTCGGCCTCCTGCGGGGTCAGGACCGCGGTGGGCTCGTCGAGGATCAGCGTCCGGGCCTCCCGCGAGAGGGCCTTGAGGATCTCGACCCGCTGCTGCTGGCCCACCGACAGCTGCCAGATGCGGGCCGAGGGGTCGACGTCGAGCCCGTAGCGGGCCCCCAGCTCCTCGACGCGGGCGGAGGCCGCCCGCCGCTGGAACCGGCCGTGCTCGCCCAGGGCCACGTTCTCGGCCACGGTGAAGGTGTCGACCAGCCGGAAGTGCTGGTGCACCATGCCGATGCCGGCGGCGATGGCGTCCCTCGGCGAGGAGAAGGCCACGGCCACGCCGTCGACCTCGAGGTGGCCGGCGTCGGCCCGGTAGAGCCCGGTGAAGATGTTCGAGAGGGTCGACTTGCCGGCGCCGTTCTCGCCCAGGAGGGCGTGGACCTCGCCCCGGCGCACCTCCAGGTCGACCAGCTCGTTGGCCACGACGCCGCCCGGGAACCGCTTGGTCACCCCGTGGGCGCTGAGCGCGGGCGCGGCGACCGCCGGGGGCGCGGCGCCCCCGGCGATCTCGGTCCCGTCCACGATCCGGCCGTCCCGCCGCCGCCGGTCAGCCCGCCGGGTTGCCCTCGACGCCCTCGATGAACCAGTCCATGGCCAGGATCTCCTCGAGCGACATCGACTCGCCCTCGGGCACCCGCTCCTCGCCGTCCTGGTCGACCAGGGGGCCGTCGAACTCGTAGAACTCGCCGTCGACGATCTCCTGCTGGCGCTGCTCGATCAGCTGCTTGGTCTCGTCGCTGACCTGGGGCCCGAACGGGGCCAGGCTGACGAGGCCGTCCTCGATGCCGCCGTAGTAGGCGCCGGTCTCCCAGGTGCCGTCGGCGACGGCCTGGACCCGGTCGGTGTAGTAGCCGCCCCAGTTGTAGAGCGAGGCGGTGAGCCAGATGTCGCCCAGGTTCTCGCTCTGGTCGGAGTCGTAGCCCACGAACGGCAGGTCGGCCTCGCTGGCCGCCTCGCCGGAGGCGGGGGAGTCCTGGCCCGAGGCGATGGCGTCGACGCCGTCGGCGATGAGGCTGTCGGCGGCCTGGCGCTCGACCTCGGGGTCGAACCAGGTGTTGGTCCACACGACCTTGGTGGTGGCCCCGGGGTTGACCTCGGCCACGCCGACCTGGAAGGCGTTGATGTGGCGGATCACCTCGGGGATGGGGAACGGGGCGACGAAGCCGACGGTGCCGCCGTCGGGGATGGCGGCGCCGGCGGCCAGCCCGGTGAGGTAGATCGTGTCCTCGGAGGCCCCGAAGTAGGTGGCCAGGTTCTCACCGGTGGTGATGCCGGTGGCGTGCTCGAAGCGCACGTCGGGGAACTCTTCGGCCATCTCGGCGAGGACGTCGCCGTACCCGAACGAGGTGGCGAAGATGATCTCGTTGCCCTCGGCGACCAGGTCCCGGACGACCTGCTCGGCCTCGGGGCCCTCGGGGATGCTCTCCTTGTAGGTGGTCTCGACGGCGTCGCCGAGCTCCTCCTCGACCTGCTCGCGGCCCTCGTTGTGGGCCTGGGTCCAACCGCCGTCGTTGATGGGGCCGACGTAGATCCAGGCCGCCTTGGTGACGTCGTCGCCGCCGTCGCCCGATCCGCCACCTCCCCCGGTGGAGTCGTCGTCGTCGTCGCCGCCGCACGCCGCGGCGGCGAGGGCCAGGACGGTGACGAGCAGGAGGGACAGCAGCCGGCGCCAGCCAGCGGTGGATCGGGTCACGAGCGTGCTCCTGGAGGTGGTGTGGTCGACGACGCGGGCGGGCGACTCGGTGGCGATCGAGGCCCCCGTCCCGTTCGAGCGTGACCTTCCTACACGATCGCGAGGTGACGCGTTCCTGTCGGCGGCGCGGTCACGGGCCGGGCCGGGCGCCCGGCCGGGCACGCGCAGTTCACAGAGCCGTCACGGCCGGGGGTTGACGATCTGTTGAAGGGCGGGGAGCCTGGGCGACCCATGGCCGACGTCGTCCTCCCCACCACCGTCGACGAGCTCGTCGCCGCCCGCGCCGCCGCGCCCGACGCCCTGCTCCTCGCCGGGGGCACCGACCTCATGGTGGCCGTCAACGCCGGGTGGACCGCACCCCGATCGGTCGTGGCCCTGCGGCGGGTCGACGCCCTGCGGGGCGTGCGGGTCGACGGCGACGAGGTCGTCGTGGGGGCGGCCACGACCTACCGCGACCTGCTCGCCCCCGACGTGGCCGCGCTGGTCCCCGCCCTGGCCCAGGCGGCCCGCACCGTCGGCTCCCCGCAGATCCGGGCGGCGGGGACGGTCGGCGGCAACATCGGGACCGCCTCACCGGCGGGGGACACCCTGCCGGTGCTCGTCGCGGCGGGGGCGACGATCGAGGTGGCCGGCGCCGACGGCGCCCGCAGCCTGCCCGCCACCGAGGTGTTCGTCGGGGTGAAGCGGACCGCCCTGCGACCCGACGAGGTGGTCACCGCCGTCCGGCTCCCGGCCGCCGCCGGCCCCCAGGCGTACAAGAAGGTCGGCGTCCGGAACGCCATGGTGATCGCCGTGGCCTCGGTGGCGCTGGTGGTCGACACCGGCCGCCGCCGGGTGGGGCTCGGGCTGGGGTCGGTGGGGCCGGTGCCGCTGTTCGTGCCCGACGCCAGCGCCTTCGCCGCGGGGGCGATCGACTGGGACGCCGCGGCCGGGCCGGGGCTGATCGACCCCGGCGCCGCCCGCCGGTTCGGCGAGATGGCGGCGGCGGCCTCGGCCCCGATCGACGACCACCGCAGCACGGCCGCCTACCGCCGCCACGCCGTCGGGGTCATGGCCGCCCGCGCCCTGCGCGACGCCTTCCCGACCGCTGGGAGCCACGCCGCATGAGCGCGCCGTACCGGCTCACGGTCAACGGCGTCGAGCGCGCCGTCGAGGACGCCTGGCTGGGCGAGAGCCTGCTGCACGTCCTCCGCGAGCGGCTGGAGCTGCCGGGGGCCAAGGGGGGCTGCGAGCAGGGCGAGTGCGGCTCGTGCTCCGTCCTCGTCGACGGCGACCTGGTGTGCGCCTGCCTCGTGCTCGCCGCCGCCGCCGTCGACACCGAGATCACCACCGTCGAGGGCCTCCAGCCCGAGCGGGGCGACTTCACCGACGTCCAGCAGGCGTTCGTCGACGAGGGGGCCGTGCAGTGCGGCTTCTGCACACCGGGCCTGATCATGTCCGTCCACGCCCTGCTCGACGAGGTGCCGGACCCGACCGAGCTCGAGGTCCGGGAGGCCATCAGCGGGAACCTGTGCCGCTGCACGGGCTACGGCCGGGTGCTGGCCGCGGTCGACGCCGCCGTCGAGGTCCGCCGCTCGGGGGCGGTCCGATGACCGACACCACCGCCGCCACCGGCGTCGGCACCCGGACCCCCGGTGGGGTCGGCGCCGACGCCCCCCGGCCCGACGGCGGCCCCAAGGTCCGGGGCGAGTTCGCCTTCAGCGGCGACCTGTGGGCCGACGGGATGGTCTGGGGCGCGACCCTGCGGTCGCCCCACGCCTCGGCCCGGATCCGCAGCATCGACACCAGCCCCGCCCTCGAGGTGCCCGGGGTGATCGCCGTCGTCACCGCCGAGGACCTCCCCGGCTCGCGGTACTACGGCCTCGAGCACCGCGACCAGCCCGTGTTCGCCTGGGAGGTGGTGCGCTACGCCGGGGAGCCGGTCGCCGCCGTCGCCGCCGACCACCCCGAGACCGCCCGCCGGGCCCTCCAGGCCATCGCGGTCGACTACGAGGTCCTGCCCCCGCTGGTCGACGCCGAGGCCGCCCTCACCGCGGACCCCCTCCACCCCGACGGCAACGTCTTCCGCCACATGTGGGTCCGCAAGGGCGACGCCGACGTCCGGGGCCCGATCGTGGTCGAGGGCACCTACGAGGTCGGGATGCAGGACCAGGCCTTCATGGGCCCCGAGGCCGGGCTGGCCATCCCCGGCGACGACGGCGGCGTCGACCTGGTCGTGTCGACCCAGTGGCTCCACAACGACCGCGACCAGATCGCCGAGTGCCTGGGCCTGCCGCCGGAGCGGGTGCGCATGACCCTCGGCGGCGTCGGTGGCGCCTTCGGCGGGCGCGAGGACGTGAGCTTCCAGGTCCACGCCGCCCTCCTCGCCCAGGTCACGCAGCGGCCGGTCAAGGTCGTCTACTCCCGCGAGGAGTCGTTCCTCGGCCACGTGCACCGCCACCCGGCGACGATCTGGATGCGCCACAGCGCCGAGCCCGACGGCACCATCGTCAGCTTCGAGGCGCGCATCCTCCTCGACGGTGGCGCCTACCGGTCGTCGAGCTACCACGTGGTGGCCAACGCCTCCTGCTTCGCCGCCGGCCCGTACACGACCCCCAACGCCGTGGTCGAGGGCATCGGCGTGCGCACCAACAACCCGCCGTGCGGCGCCATGCGGGGCTTCGGTGCCGTGCAGGTCTGCTTCGCCCACGAGGCCCAGATGGACAAGCTGGCCGACGCCTGCGGGGTCGACCGGGTCGAGCTGCGGCTGCGCAACGCCATGGGCACCGGCGACACCCTCCTGACCGGGCAGGTCGTCGAGGGCGCCCTGCCCACGGCCGAGGTCATCCGGGCCACGGCCGCCCTGCCCCTTCCGCCCCTCCACCCGCCGGCGGGCGACGCCGACCCCATGGTCCGCCCCGGCGGCGCCGGGCGGACGGCCGAGGCCGGCGACGTCGTGCGGGCCACCGGGTTCGCCGTCGGGTTCAAGAACCTGATGTACGCCGAGGGCTACGACGACGACTCCCACGCCGCCTGCCGGCTCGAGGCCGGCATCGCCACCGTCACCTGCGCCGCCGCCGAGGTCGGGCAGGGCTTCGTCACCCTGGCCCAGCAGATCACCCGAGAGGTCCTGGGCGTGACCGACGTGCTCCTCGCCCCGGCCGACACGGCCACCATCGCCACCGCCGGATCGACCTCGGCCAGCCGTCAGACCTGGATGTCCGGCGGGGCGGTCGAGAAGGCGGCCCGGGCCGTGCGGGAGCAGGTCGTGGCCCACGTGGCCGGGCTCACCGGCGCGGCCGAGGCCGACCTCCGGCTGCGGGACGGTCGCGTCGTGGCCGCCGCCGGACCCGTCGAGGTCGACGTCGCCGTGGCCGGCCTGGCGCCGGCCTTCGAGGCGTCGGTGCGCTTCCAGCACCGGCAGACCTTCCCGCTCGACGCCGACGGGCAGGGCGACGCCCACGTCTCGTTCGCCTGCGCGGCCCACCGCGCCACCGTCGACGTCGACCCCGAGCTGGGCCTGGTGCGGGTGGTCGAGGTGGCCACGGCCCAGGACGTGGGGCGGGTCCTCAACCCCACCGCCGCCCTGGGGCAGATCGAGGGGGGCATCGCCCAGGGGGTGGGCCTGGCCACCATGGAGGAGGTCGTGCTGGTCGACGGCAAGCCCCGCAACCCGTCGTTCACCGACTACCTGATCCCGACCGCCCTCGACATGCCGGCGGTCAGCGTGGCCTGGGTCGAGGAGCCCGAGCCCGACGCCCCCTTCGGGGCCAAGGGGGTGGGGGAGCCGCCCGTGATCAGCTCCACCCCGGCGGTGGTGGCGGCGGTGCGGTCGGCCACCGGGCGCCCGCTCACCCGCGTGCCGATGCTGCCGGCCGACATCGCCGGGCTCGACCCCTGATGGCCGAGCCCCTGCGCATCTCGTGGCCCCGCCTGCGGGATCGGCTCGACACCCTCGGCGCCGTCGGGGCGACCGGCGACGGCGGGTGCGCCCGGCTGGCCCTCACCGACGCCGACCGGGAGGGTCGCGACCTGGTGGTGTCGTGGATGCGGGACCTGGGCCTGCGGGTCGACGTCGACCGCATCGGCAACGTCACCGGCACCTGGCCGGCCGACAGCACCGAGCCCCCGGTGCTCACCGGGTCGCACATCGACACCGTCCGCACCGGCGGCATCTACGACGGCAACCTCGGCGTCCTGGCCGGGCTCGAGGCGGTCGAGACGATCATCGCCAGCGGCGTCCCGCTGCGGCGGCCCGTCGCCGTGGCCTTCTTCACCAACGAGGAGGGCTCCCGGTTCGCGCCCGACATGTTCGGGAGCCTGGTGTTCGTGGGCGGGCTGGCGCTCGAGGAGGCGCTCGACACCGTGGGCGTCGACGGCGCCGTGGTCGGCGACGAGCTCGAGCGCATCGGCTACGTCGGGTCCCTGCCCGTGCCGGGCCGGCCGCCGGCCGCCTTCGTCGAGCTGCACATCGAGCAGGGCCCGGTCCTCGAGGCCGAGGGCGTCGACATCGGCGCCGTCACCGGGGTCCAGGGCATCTCGTGGCAGGAGGTCACCGTCACCGGCCAGTCCAACCACGCCGGCACCACCCCGATGGCCCACCGCCACGACCCCGCCTTCGTGGCCGGCTCGGTCGCCGTGTTCGTCCGTGACCTGGCCGGCCGGATGGGCCCTCCGCAGGTCGCCACCGTCGGGCGCATCGAGCTGCACCCGAACCTGGTCAACGTCGTGCCGGCGCGGGCGACGTTCACCGTCGACCTCCGCAACACGTCCGAGGCGGCCCTGCAGGAGGCCGAGGCCGAGCTGGCGGCCCACCTCGACGCCCTGGCCGAGGCCGAGGGGGTCACCGTCGAGCGCCGGAGCCTCGCCCGGTTCGCGCCGGTCGCCTTCGACCCGGCCATGGTCGACCGGGTCGAGCGGGTCGCCACCGGCCACGGGCGCTCGGTCCGGCGCATGCCCTCGGGGGCCGGCCACGACGCCCAGATGCTGGCCCGGGTGTGCCCGACGGCCATGGTCTTCACCCCCAGCGTGGACGGCATCAGCCACAACCCGGCCGAGCTCACCCACGACCGCGACCTCGAGGCCGGGGCCAACGTCCTCCTCGACGTGCTGCTCGAGCTGGTCACGGCAGACTCCGTGCCATGAGCGAGGGAACGACAGCATGAGTCCCATGAGCGCCAGCGGTCGCTGGCTGAGCGGCACGTTCCCGCGCGAGGTGGTCGTCGCCGCGGCCCAGATGGGGCCGGTGGCCCGGGGCGACACCCGGGCCGAGGTCGTCGAGCGCCTCATCACCCTGCTGCGGACGGCCCACGACCGGGGCGCCGAGCTGGTGGTGTTCCCCGAGCTGGCCCTGACCACCTTCTTCCCCCGGTGGGCCATCGACGACGTGGTGGAGCTCGACGGCTACTTCGAGACCCACCTGCCCGGGCCCGCGACCCAGCCCCTGTTCGACGAGGCCAAGCGGCTCGGCGTCGGGTTCCAGCTGGGCTACGCCGAGATCACCCCCGACGGCCACCGCTACAACACCGCCATCCTCGTCGAGCGGGACGGCACCGTCGTGAGCCGCTATCGCAAGGTCCACGTGCCCGGGCACGACCAGGAGGAGCCCTGGCGGGCCTTCCAGCACCTCGAGCGGCGGTACTTCGAGCCCGGACCCGGGTTCCAGGTGCACGAGGCCTTCGGCGGGCTGGTCGGCCAGGCCACCTGCAACGACCGGCGCTGGCCCGAGACCTACCGGGTGCTGGGCCTGCAGGGCGTCGAGCTGGTGCTCATCGGCTACAACACGCCGATCCACTACCTGCCCGACCCCGGCCAGGACCGCCTCGCCGGCCACCACAACACCCTGGTCATGGCGGCGGGGGCGTACCAGAACGGCACGTGGGTCGTCGGCGTGGCCAAGGGCGGGGTGGAGGAGGGGGTGTGGTCGCTGGCCGAGAGCCAGATCATCTCCCCCGGGGGCGAGGTCGTGGCCCGCGCCATCACCGAGGGCGACGAGGTCGTCATCGCCCTGGTCGACCTGGACCGCTGCTGGGACTACAAGCGCACCGTCTTCAACTTCGCCCAGTACCGCCTCCCCGACCGCTACCGCATGATCACCGAGGAGCCGAAGCCAGACTGAGCCGCATGGTCGAGGGGCGGGGGCTGTCGCGGGGGTTCGGGCTCGTGCTCGCCGCGGCGACGGGGCTGGCCGTCGCCAACCTGTACTACGCCCAGCCCCTGCTGCACACGATCGGCGAGGACCTGGGCACCAGCGAGGGCCGGACGGGCCTCGTCGTGACCGCCGCCCAGGTCGGCTACGCCGCCGGCCTGGCCCTGCTCGTCCCGCTCGGCGACCTGGTGGCCCGCCGCCGGCTGATCCCGGCCGTGCTGGTCGCCATGGTGGTCGCCCTGGTGGGCGCGTCCGTCGCCCCGTCGCTGCCCGTGCTGGCCGTCGCCCTCCTGGTCGTCGGGGTCGGGGCCACCGCGGCCCAGCTGATGGTGGCCCTCACCGCCGGCCTGGCCACCGACGGCCAGCGGGGCCGGGCCGTCGGCACCGTCATGACCGGGCTGCTCCTCGGGATCCTGCTGGCCCGGACCGTGGCCGGGGGCATCGCCGGGCTGCTCGGGTGGCGCGCCGTGTTCGTCGTCGCCGCCGGGGCGGCGGTGGCCCTGGCCGTCGCCCTGTCCCGGCTGCTGCCGCCGGACGAGGGGCGGCCCCGCATCGGGTACGGCGCCGTGCTGGCCTCGACGGTCACCCTGCTGCGCGACCTCCCCGGGCTCCGGCGGTCCGCCCTCGTGGGCGCCCTGGCCTTCGCCACCTTCTCGGTGTTCTGGACGACGATCTCGTTCCACCTGGCCGCCGCCCCGTTCGGGTGGGGCGACGGCGCCATCGGCCTGCTGGGGCTGGTCGGCGCGGCCGGGGCCCTGTGCGCGACCGCCGCCGGCCGCCTGGCCGACCGGGGCCTGGCCGGGCCGGGACGGATCGCCGCCGCCGTCGCCGTGGTGACGTCGTTCGGGGTGCTGTGGGCCGGCCGCCACTCGATCGCCGCCGTCGTCGTCGGCGTGGTCGTGCTCGACGTCGGGGTCCAGGGCGTGCAGGTGCTGAACCAGACGATCATCTACGAGCTGGCGCCCGAGGCCCGCAGCCGCATCACCTCCGCCTACATGACCCTGTACTTCGGGGGCGGGGCCCTCGGCTCGGCCGTCGGCGCCGCCGCCTACGACGCCGGGGGCTGGGGTCGGGCCTGCGCCCCGGGGCGCCACCCTCGGCGCCGGGGCCGTCGTGGTGGCGACCTCCGCCCAGGTCAGGGGGCGTCCCACCCGGTGAGGTCGGCGACGGTGTCGATGTCGGTGGGATCGCCCGGGCACGGGACCTCGACCACCCGCCCGGGGTGGGCCGCCAGCACGTGCCGGGCGCCGACGTCGCCGCTGGTGGGCAGCTCGTCCCACACCTCGGACCCCAGGCGGACGGGGTGCCCACGGCGGCCGTCGTAGGTCGCCACCGCCAACGGCGTCGCCTCGGCGGCGGCGACCGCCCGCCACGCCTCGGGCGCCAGCCCGGGCTGGTCCCCGAGCCCCACCACGACGGCATCGGCCCCGGCGTCGCGCGCCCAGGCGATCGCCGTCCGGAGCGACGTGGCCTGGCCGTCGCGCCATGCCGGGTTGGCGACCAGCTCCACGTCCGCCGGCAGGTCGGGGTCGACCACCGCCCCCGTCACCACGACGACCGGGCCGACGCCGGCCGCGACCGCCGCCCCGACGGCCCGCTCCAGGACGGTGGCCCCGTCGGCCAACCGGGCCAGGAGCTTCGGCGTCGGCCCGGCGTACCGGGTCCCGGCGCCGCCGGCCAGCACCACGGCGACGGTCACGCCCATCGTCTCAGTGGGTCGAGCCGGTGAGCTGGTCGGTGAGCACCGCCGGGTCAGTCGTGGGCAGCCGGCACGAGTAGCCCTGGCAGACGTAGGCGTGGCCCTCGGTCCGGCCCTCCCACAGGGGCGAGGGGTAGGGCTCGCCCCAGGCCAGCACGGCGTCGGGCAGCCAGCGCTGCTGCACCGTCCCGACCAGGTCGAGCGACGAGCCGGGGATCACGACCTCGGTGCTGCCCCGGGCGTGGAGGTCGACGCCGGCGGCGAGGTGGGCGAAGGCCAGCGGGTGCTCGCCGGCCAGCGGCCCGAGCAGGGCGAGGACCTCCTCGGCGGCGTCCCGGTACGCCCGCTCGCCGGTGAGGGCGGCCAGCCGGAGAAGCGCCCACGCCGCGTTGCTGTTGGCGCTGGGGGTGGCCCCGTCCTGGAGGTCCTTGGGCCGGGCGACCAGGGCCTCGGCGTCGGCGCCGGTGGTGAAGAACCCCGACCCCTCGGTGTCGCGGAACAGGGCGAGGAGGACGTCGGCGGTGGCCCGGGCCACCGCCATCCACCGGGCCTGGCCGGTCGCCTCGGCCAGGCGGGTGAACCCGTCGACCAGGGCGGCGTGGTCGGCGGCGAAGGCGGGCTGGTGGGCCCGCCCGGTGGCCTCGGGATCGGTCGGGTCGCCCTGCCAGCTCCGCAGCCAGCGCCCGTCGGCCGAGCGCATCCGCAGGCACAGGAACTCCCCGGCCTGGACGGCCGCCTCCAGCCACGCCCGGTTCCCGGTGGCGGCGGCGGCCTCGGCCAGCGTGGCCAGCATCAGCCCGTTCCACTCGGTGAGGACCTTGTCGTCGAGACCGGGCCGGACCCGCTCGCCCCGGGCGTCGAAGAGGCGCAGCCGGCAGTCCTGGATCAGCGGCGGGCGCTCGATGCGGCCCACGGCGTGGAGCCGGTTGAGGATCGTCCGTCCCGCGCCACCTGGGCCACTCGGCTGCGCCTCGCCGGCCGTGAAGTTGCCCTCCTCGGTGACGCCCCACCACTCCATGGCCGAGACGGCCTCGTCGGGGCCGAGGGCGCTGCGGACCTCGTCGGGGGTCCACACGTAGAACCGCCCCTCCTCGCCCTCGCTGTCGGCGTCCTCGGCCGAGAAGAACCCGCCCGCCGGGTGCCGCAGGTCGCGCAGCACGTAGGTGATCGTCTCGTCGACGACCTGGCGGTGGCGGGGGGCGCCGGTGAGCTGCCAGGCATGGAGGTAGCTCCGGATCAGCAGGGCCTGGTCGTAGAGCATCTTCTCGAAGTGGGGCACGAGCCACCGGGCGTCGACGGAGTACCGGGCGAAGCCGCCGCCCAGGTGGTCGTAGATCCCGCCGGCCGCCATGTGGTCGAGCGTGGTGGTCGCCGCCCGCAGGGCGGTGCCGTCGTCGCCCTCGAGGTCGCCGGCGTGGCGGGACGCAGCCCGCAGCAGGAGCTCGACCGACGCCGGCTGCGGGAACTTGGGCGCCCCGCCGAAGCCGCCCCGGGCCTCGTCGTGGGCCCCGATCAGCCCGGCCACGGCCGCGTCCACGACCTCGGCGCCCGGGACCGGCCGCGACCCGGGGGCCGCGGCCAACGTCTGGCGCAGGTGCTCGGCCAGCTTGCCGCCCTGCTCGACGACCTCGGCCCGGCGGTTCGTCCAGGCGTCGTCGATGGCCCGGCACACGTCGAGGAACCCGGGCATCCCCGGGCGCTTCTCGCGGGGGAAGTAGGTGCCGCAGAAGAACGGCTCGCCCTCGGGCGTCATGAACACCGTCATGGGCCAGCCGCCGGCGCCGGTCATCGCCTGGGTCGCCTCCATGTACACGGCGTCGACGTCGGGACGCTCCTCCCGGTCGACCTTGATGCTCACGAACAGCTCGTTGACGACGGCGGCGACCTCGTCGTCCTCGAAGCTCTCGTGGGCCATCACGTGGCACCAGTGGCAGGCCGAGTAGCCGACCGACAGCAGCACCGGGACGTCGCGCCGCCGGGCCTCGGCGAAGGCCTCGTCGCCCCAGGGCCACCAGTCGACCGGGTTCTCGGCGTGCTGACGCAGGTAGGGGCTGGTCTGGTCGGCCAGGCGGTTCATGGGGGGCCAGGGTACGGGCCCGGTGGCGGCTCCCCGTCGCCCGTCGATCTAGGGTCCCGGCCCGTGGAGATCCGCCTCGACGACAAGGTGGCCGTGGTGACGGGCGCGTCCAAGGGCATCGGCCGGGCGACGGCCCTGATGCTGGCCGACGCCGGCGCCCGGGTGCTGCTCACCTCCCGCAAGGCCGACGCCCTCGAGGCCGCCGCGGCCGAGATCGGGGCGGCCGTGCCCGGCGCCGAGGTCGGGTGGGTCGCGGCCAACGCCGGCGCCCCGGAGAGCCCGGCGGCCATCGTGGCCGCCGCCCTCGACCGCTTCGGCGCCCTGGACATCGTCGTCAACAACGCCGCGACCAACCCCTACTTCGGCCCCGCCCTCGACATCAGCGACGCCCAGTGGGACAAGACCTTCGACGTGAACCTGCGGGGCGCCCACGCCCTGGTGCGCGAGGCCCGTGACCCGCTGGCCGCCGGCGGGGGCGGGGCCGTGGTGAACATCGCCTCGATCGGCGGGCTCCTCGTGGAGCCCGGCATCGGCATCTACAACGTGACCAAGGCCGCCCTCATGCACCTCACCCGGACCCTGGCCCAGGAGCTGGGGCCCACCGTCCGGGTCAACGCCGTCGCACCGGGGCTGGTCCGCACCGACATGGCCCGCGGCCTGTGGGAGGAGCACGAGGCGGCCATCGCGCCGCGCTTCCCGCTCCAGCGGCTGGGGGAGCCCGAGGACATCGCCGGCGCGGTGCTGTACCTCGTGAGCGATCTCTCGGCGTGGGTGACGGGCACGACGCTCGTCGTCGACGGCGGGGCCCTCCTGCGGGGCTGACCCGCGGGGCTCGCCGCCGCCCGGTGTCCCGTCGGCGACGGCGGGTAGGGCGGGCGGCACCCACCGACCCGGAGGTCACCATGCGCCCTCGCCTCGTCCCCACCGCCCTCCTCGCCGCCGGCCTCGTCCTGGGCGTCGGAGCCTGCAGCGACGACGCCGAGGACGCGGTCAACGACATCCAAGACGACGCCGAGAGCGCCGCCGAGGACCTCCAGGAGGACGCCGAGGACGCCGTCTCGTCGGCCTCCTCGGAGATCGACGAGGGGGCCACCGACGCCGCCGAGGCCGCGGTGCGGAGCCTGGCCGCCCAGCACGGCGCCGACGAGTTCGAGCAGGCCGGGCACGCCATCGACGGCGAGCTGGAGTGCGAGGCCGACGCCGCCGGCGGCGAGGACGCCGTCGACGTGACCTGCACCGGGACGACCACCGACGGCGAGGACGCCGAGCTGACGGGCACCACCTCCGAGCTGCCCGGGGCCAGTGCCACCGAGCTCGAGGGCGACTTCACCGGCACCGTCGCCGGCGAGGAGGTCTTCTCGGTCCCGAACCTCGGGGGGCGGTAGCCGCCAGCACCCACCGGGTGACGTGTGACACCATGGGGGTCCGCGACCAGGAGGATCCACCGTGCACGTCGCAGGGCTGCTGAGACGCAAGGGCGACGACGTGGCCACCGTCGCCTCGTCGGCCACGATCGGCGAGGTGGTGGCCGCCCTCGCCGACCGGGGCGTCGGCGCCCTCGTGGTGTCCGACGACGGTCGCGTCGTCGATGGCATCGTCTCCGAGCGCGACGTCACCCGGGGCCTGGCCGCCCACGGCAGCGCCCTGCTCGACCACGACGTGGCGTCGATCATGACCCGCGACGTCGTCACCTGCGACATGAGCACCACCGTCGACGAGCTCTCCGCGCTGATGACCGAGGGCCGCATGCGCCACGTGCCCGTCGTCGTCGACGGCGCCCTGTGCGGCATCGTCAGCATCGGCGACGTCGTCAAGGCCTACATCAGGGACCTCGAGCAGGAGAAGCAGACCCTCCACGAGTACATCTCGCAGGGTCGGTGATCTCGTCACTCGCTCGCCTGGCGGCTCGCTCCGTTCCTCGAGCTTGACGCCCTCGCTGCGCTCGGTCTGAAGACCTTCCCGGCGGCGGACGGCTCGTCCCTCGCCGACACGCTCGCCTCTGCGGGGGGAGACCCCCCGCACCCCCCTGCGGCTGCGCCGGGCCGGGACTGGTCGCGGGAGATCTGGTCGGGTTCGTCGGCGGACGTCGTCTGTGCTGGCGCGCCGGGCGTGGGCGGGGGTCAGTCGGTCGGGAGGCCGGGGATCTGGCCGTTGCGGAAGGCATCGACGAAGCGGCGGTGGTCGTCGCGGGCCAGGGCGCCGTAGGCCATCCCGAAGGCGCTGAGGTCGGCGGCGAGGTCCTCGTCGCGGTCGCCGACCACGTGGCGGATCGCCTCCTCGGTCTGGAAGTCGACCAGGGAGGCCTCGCTGGTCTCGTCGCTCACGCAGTGGACCTTGGCCGTGGCCCGGCCCAGATCGGTGACCAGGGCGATGATCTCGTCGGGTTCGTGGACGTCGTCCCAGTCGAGGTCGGCCACGTAGGGCGACACCTCCTGCACCACCTGTCCCACGCCGTCGAGCTCGCACCAGCCCAGCCACGGGTCGGAGTGCGCCTGGAGGGCCCGTTGGGACAGGGCCGTGCGGTGGCCGTGGTGGAGGAAGGCGGAGGCGACGTCGGTGTCGTCGACCACCCGGCTGGGTGCGGCCACGTTGGCCTGCTTCATCGAGAGGAGCACGTCGTTCTCGAGGGCCTGGGTGCGGCCCTCGAGGAGCAGGCTGTAGGCGGGCAGGCCGGCGCTGCCGATGCCGAAGCCACTCCGGCCCACGACGTCCTTCACTGCGTACGAGACGCTCTGCTGGCGCTTCTCCGACGGGATCGTGTCGAGGTACTCCTCGTAGGCCGCGCAGACGGCCCGGCGCTCGTCGTCGTCGAGGCGGCGCACGCCGCTGATGTCGAGGTACTCGCGCTCGCCGTCCCTGACGTGGGTGTCGCGGGCCAGGAGGTCGTTGCGGGAGAGGAGCCGGGCCCGGCGCAGGACGTGGTGGACCGGGCCCGTGGTGGACTCGAGGGTCAGGCGGAACTCGTCGTCACGGTCGCCCTCGGTGAAGGCGCGGACCTGGGCCAGGTAGCTGGTCGCGTAGGCGCGGATCGCCCGGTCGACGGCGTCGTCGGAGAGGGCCTTGGAGAAGCCGAGCAGGGCGACGCTGGCCGCCATGCGTTGGAGGTCCCACGTGTAGTGCCCGATGTAGGCCTCGTCGAAGTCGTTGACGTCGAACACCAGGATCCCCTCGGCGTCCATGTAGGTGCCGTAGTTCTCGGCGTGCAGGTCGCCCTGGATCCACACGCGGGAGGTGCGGTCGTCGACCCAGGGGTCGTCGAGGCGGGCGACGTCGTCGTAGAAGAGGCAGGCCGTCCCCCGGTAGAAGGCGAACGGGTCGCGGGCCATCTTGCGGAACTTGCGCCGGAAGGCGGCCGGGTCGGCGGCGATCAGGTCGGAGAAGGCCTCGGCCAGGACCGCGATGATGCGCTCGGTCCGGGTGTCGGGGTCGGTGGCCAGGTCGGCCAGGGCGTCGGCGGGGGAGTCCGGGCTCACGCCCTGATGCCTAGCATCGCCGTGTGCCCGACGACCCCTGGCCCCCAAGTGCTACCGACGGTAACGTCTCGGCCATGGCGCAGGAGCAGCCCGACCGGACCGACCAGCCCGAGCACGTCGACGTCGTGATCGTGGGCGCCGGGCTCTCGGGCGTCGGCGCCGCCTACCGCCTCCAGGAGCAGTGCCCGGGCACGACCTACACGATCCTCGAGGGGCGCGACGCCAGCGGCGGCACCTGGGACCTGTTCCGGTACCCGGGCATCCGCTCCGACTCCGACATGTTCACCCTCGGCTACCCGTTCAAGCCGTGGACCGGGGAGAAGGCGATCGCCGACGGCGCCGACATCCTCCAGTACATCCGCGACACGGCGGCCGAGAACGGGATCGACCGTCACATCCGGTACCGCCACAAGGTGGTGGCCGCGTCGTGGTCGAGCGACGAGGCCCGCTGGACCCTGGACGTGGTCGTCGGCGAGGACGCGGCGCCGACCCGGATCACGGCGTCGTTCCTCTTCATGTGCAGCGGCTACTACTCCTACGACAAGGGCCACACCCCGGACTTCCCCGGCATCGAGGACTACCGGGGCCGGGTCATCCACCCGCAGGAGTGGCCCGAGGACCTCGACGTCAGCGGGACGCGCATCGTCGTCATCGGGTCGGGCGCCACCGCCGTGACCCTCATCCCCAACCTGGCCGAGACGGCCGAGCACGTCACCATGCTCCAGCGCTCGCCCACCTACATCGGCTCGCTGCCGGCCGTCGACCCCCTCGGCCAGCTGGTCCGCAGGGCGCTGCCGACCAGGGCGGCCCACACCTTCAACCGCTGGCGCAGCGTCCTGTTCAACACGGCCTTCTACCAGTTCTGCCAGCGACGACCGGCCCTGGCCAAGACGCTCATGAAGAAGAGGGTCGCGGCCGAGCTCCCCGACGACGTCCCCGTCGACCCCCACTTCGACCCCACCTACGACCCGTGGGACCAGCGGGTGTGCCTGGTGCCCGACGGGGACCTGTTCACCGCCATGCGGGCCGGCCGGGCCTCGGTCGTCACCGATCGCATCGACACCTTCACCGAGACCGGCATCCGCCTGGTGTCCGGGGCCGAGCTGGAGGCCGACATCGTCGTCACCGCCACCGGGCTCACCCTGGTCGCCGCCGGCGGCATCACCTTCGACGTCGACGGTCGCACGATCACGCCGGGCGAGACCTTCGTCTACAAGGGCTTCATGCTGAGCGGCGTGCCCAACGCCGCCATGTGCGTGGGCTACACCAACGCGTCCTGGACGCTGCGGGCGGACATCACGGCCCAGTCGGTGTGCCGCCTGTGGAACCTGATGCGGCGCCGGGGCCACACCATGGCCGTGGCCGAGATCACCGAGGACGAGGCGTCGTCGGCCCAGCCGCTGCTCGGGCTGACCTCGGGCTACGTGCAGCGGGCCGCCGCCCTGATGCCCAAGCAGGGCAACCGGGCCCCCTGGCTGCTGCGCCAGAACTTCATCCTCGACCTGCTGGCGTTCAAGCGGGGCGACCTCACCGAGTCGATCCGCTTCTCGTCGCCCGACAAGCGGGCCCGGCGCCAGCGGGCCGAGCTCGACCGCGAGCTCGACGAGCTGGTCGACGCCTGAGGTCTCGCTCCTCCTCAGCGCCGTCGACGGCGGGGGTCGACCCGCTCCTCGAAGGCGATGGCGTCGGTGACCTGCTTGGCCTCGGCGAGACCCAGCCCGGTGGCGGAGCGGACCGTCTTCACGGCCTCGACGGGCCGGCGTTCCCACAGCTGCCGGACCACCACGGGCCGGACGGCGGCGAGCCTGACCTCCCAGTCCCCTGCTGGTGGCGGGATCGGGCGGCTGAGCCCGACGACCACGGAGACGCCGACGACGATCACGACGGCGATCACGACGGCGAGCACGCTCAGGAGCACCACGGTGGACACAGCGGCACCCTAGGGCTGACCGGCGACCGCTCGTCCGGTTCCCGCTCGCGGTGCGATGCGTCCGGTGCGGGCCCTAGCCGCGGTCGAGCCAAGTGCAGATGCAGACCTCGTTGCCCTCGCGGTCGGCCAGGACCGTGAAGGCCCGGTCGCGGCGGTACCGGATCGTGCCGCCGGCGGCGACCACGTCGGCCACGCGCTGGTCGGCCACGTCGTGGGGGACGGTGATGTCGATGTGGATGTGGTTGCGCTCGGGGCGGAGGGCGTCCATGGGCTGGAACCACACCGACGGCCCGAGGCGGAGCGGGTCGACGATGGCGTCGGCCCCGTCGTCCTCGTAGGCGAGGGCGGCCTGCCAGAACGGCTTCACCGCCGCCATGTCGAGCACGTCGATGGCGATCTCCTCCAGCCGGGCCTGGCTCGGCACCGCGACCAGGCCGTCGCCCGCGGCCCGGTCGGAGGTGGCGCGGGCGAGGGCCACGGACCCGCCGGGCACGACGAGGTCGGGGGCCGGAAGGCCGACCCGGACCACGCCGGGCGGGCGGAGGTCGACGTCGACGTCGGACCCGCCCTCGGCGGCCAGGGCGGCCACGGCGGTCACGAAGGCGGCGGCCTCGGTGAGCGACGGGGCGCGGTACGTCGCCACGATGGTGTTCAGCAGGTAGCGCCAGTCGGCGAGGGTCTCGTCGGCGGCGAGGTCGGTCGCGGTCAGCTCGTCGGCCATGCCCCGAACGTAGACCCGGTCGGGCGGGTCAGCCGGCGGACAGGGCCCGGCGGGCGACCTTGCCCAGCGGCGTGCGGGGGAGAGCGTCGACCACGACCAGCCGGCGGGGGGCGGCGTGGCGCGGGAGGGTGACGGCGACGTGGTCGCGCAGGGCGGCGAGGGACGGCGGCGCCGTCCTGTCGACGGGCACGATCCAGGCCACGACCTGCTCGCCCCACGCGGGGTCGGGACGACCGGCGACGGCCACCTCGGCCACCTCGGGGTGGGTGAGGACGGCCCGCTCGACGACCGTGGGCCACACGTTCTCGCCCCCCGTCACGATCAGCTCGTCGACCCGGCCGTCGACGTGGACGGTGCCGTCGGCCTCGACCCGCCCGGCGTCGCCGGTCGCCAGCCAGCCGTCCCGGCGGCGGTCGAGCACCGAGCCGTCGGGCTGGCGCACGCCCCGGGCGAGGGTGGGGGAGCGGACCCACAGCTGGCCGTCCCTCGCCTCCAGCGCGACCCCCGGCAGCGGGTGCCGGTCGTAGACCACGCCCCCGCCGGTCTCGGTCATGCCGTAGGTCCGGACCACGTTCGCCGGCCGCGCCGCCACGGTGTCGGCCGACCCGCCCAGCACGACCCACCGCCACCCGTCGCTGCCGAGGCGGTCGAGGGCCGTGGGCACCAGCGATGTGAGGGTGGCCCCGGCGTCCCGGGCCGAGGCCACGGCGGCGAGGTCGAAGCCGTCGTGGACCACGAGGCCGACGTCGTCGACCACGGCCCGCACGACCACGCCGAGCCCGCCGATGTGGGCCAGGGGCAGGCAGGCCAGCCAGCGGTCGTCGGGGCCGACGCCCAGGTGGGCGTGGACGGCCGCGGCGTGGGCGGCGAGGGCGGCGCCGGTGAGGACGACGCCCTTGGGGGCGCCGGTCGACCCGCTGGTCGCCACCACGAGGGCGTCGTCCTCGGCCACCGGCGGCGCGCCAGGGTCGCGGGCGACGACGTCGCCGGCGGCCGACAGCACCCGGGCCGGTCGCAGCCGGTCGATGAGGTCCTGGCGGGCCGGCGGGGGCAGCCGGGGGTCGATGGGCAGCAAGGCGTCACCGTCGTCCCAGGTCCGCCGCAGCCGGTCGACGAAGCCAGGTCCGCCCCGCGCCTCGACCCCGACCAGTCGTCCCACGTCGGGGAGGGTACGGGCATCCGTCGTGACGGCCGACACCGGGGGGAGGGCGGCCGCTACGGTCGGGGCCCCATCTCCCCACCGACCCACCCACGCCGTCGCACGAACCCCCGGAGGACCCCATGTTGGGCCTGATGCAGGACCACCCGCTCTCGCTGGAGCACTTCTTCGACCGGGCCGAGAACCTCTTCCACGACAAGCGGGTCATCACGGCCACCGCCACCGGCCGGGAGACCCGGACCTACGGGGAGTGGGCGGCCCGCACCCGCAAGGCCGGTGGGGTGCTGGCCGACCTGGGCATCTCGGCGGACGGCCGGGTGGCCACCTTCGGGTGGAACACCGCCAACCACCTCGAGCTCTACTTCGCCGCCCCGTGCAGCGGCCGGGTCCTCCACACGTTGAACATCCGCCTGTTCCCCGAGCAGCTGACCTACATCGCCAACCACGCCGAGGACGAGGTCGTCTTCGTCGACCGCAGCCTGGCCGCCCTGGTGTGGCCGCTGCTCCCGACGTTCGAGACCGTCAAGCACATCGTGGTCATGGACGACGGGGCCGGCGAGGTGCCCGACGAGGCCCCGCCGGGCAAGACCGTCCACCAGTACGAGGAGCTCCTCGCCGCGGCCGAGCCCGCCACCTGGGACGTCCGGGACGAGAACCAGGCCGCGAGCATGTGCTACACGTCCGGCACCACGGGCAACCCCAAGGGCGTCGTCTACAGCCACCGCTCGACCTACCTGCACACCATGGGCGTGATGGCCGTCGACGCCATCGGCGCCTCCGAGACCGACACGATCCTGCCGGTCGTGCCCATGTTCCACGCCAACGCCTGGGGCCTGGCCCACGTCGGCGTCGCCGTCGGCGCCAACCTCGTCATGCCCGGCCCCAACATGGCGCCGGCGCCGCTCGCCGACCTGATCGAGAGCGAGAAGGTCACCATCGCCGCCGGGGTCCCGACGATCTGGATGGGTGTCCTGCCCGAGCTGAAGGGCCGGGACCTGTCCGCCCTGCGGGCCATCCCGTGCGGCGGCTCCGCCGTGCCCAAGGCCCTGTCGGAGGCCTACCGCGAGCAGGTCGGCCTGCCCATCTACCAGGCGTGGGGGATGACCGAGACCAGCCCCGTGGCGTCGGCCGGCCACATCAAGACGACCCTGGCCGACGGCCTGGGCGAGGAGGAGCTCGCCGACCTGCGGGCCACCATCGGCGTGCCCCTGGCCGGTGTCGACCTGCGGGTCGTCGACCCCGAGAGCCTCGAGCCGGTCGCCAAGGACGGCGAGGCCCAGGGCGAGATCCAGGCCAAGGGCGCCTGGATCGCCCGGGCGTACTACAACGACGACCGCTCGCCGGAGAGCTTCACCGAGGACGGCTGGCTCAAGACCGGCGACGTGGCCACCGTCGACCAGCACGGCTACATGCGCATCGTCGACCGGACCAAGGACGTGGTGAAGTCCGGCGGGGAGTGGATCTCCACAGTCGAGCTGGAGAACGAGATCATGGGCCACCCCAAGGTCGCCGAGGCCGCCGTCATCGGCGTCAAGCACCCCAAGTGGCAGGAGCGGCCGCTGGCCTGCGTCGTCCTCAAGGAGGGCGAGGAGGCCACCAAGGAGGAGATCCTCGAGTTCCTCGACGGCAAGGTGGCCAAGTGGTGGCTGCCCGACGACGTGGCCTTCGTCGACGAGATCCCCAAGACCAGCGTGGGCAAGTTCTCCAAGAAGGACCTGCGCACCCAGTTCCAGGACTACGAGCTGCCGACGGCCTGACCCCCGGCGCCCCGAGCGCCGGCCGTCGTCCGTGGCGCTGCGGGCGGCCCCCTCACACCGAGGGGGCCTGCTCGCTGCGGGCGATGAAGCGGTCGCGCGCCTCGGGGTCGTCGAAGCCGATGACGGTCCAGGCCCGGTCCACGCCGGCCCGGCGCAGGGCCTCGACCCGGTGGTTGCCGTCCTCGAGCTTCAGCCCGTCGTCGGTGTGCGTGGCGATCACCGGCGCCGGCTCCTGCCCGTCCTCGACCTGCTGCGCCAGGTCGTCGACGTCGTCGCGCCACTCGTGGTCGTCGACGACCTCCACGACCGGGTGACCGGGCGGCCCGGCCAGCCGACCCAGCTGGTCGAGGGGGACCTCGACCGGTCCGATCCACCAGCGCGGCTGGTCGGCGAGCTGCTCCGCCAGGGCGGCGTTGTCGCTGCCGGGGCTGGACAGGAAGGCGGCGACCCACTCCGCCAGCTCGTCGTGGGCGGCGGCGGCCCGGGCCGCCTCGGTCGTGTACTGCTCGCCGTCGGTCATGGCTGGCGCCCCTACCCCGCCGGGTCGGGCGGCACCACCACGGGGTCGTCGTCGGGTCGGGGCGGGCGGGGGAGGTCCATGAGGTGGTCGGCCTGGTTGTAGGCCCGGAGGATCCACGTCCCGAGCTCGGGGTCGTGCTCCCACTCCGTGAGGCCCGTGTTGGTGGGTCGCAGGTGGGCGCTGGTGGCCGGGTCGGGGATGCCGAGCAGTAGCCGCATCGACGCCATGATCACGCCGGCGTGGCAGACCGCCACCACCGTCCGGCCGGCGTGGTCGGCCGCCAGCCGCTCGACGGTGCGACGGACACGGACGTGGAACCCGTTCCAGCTGTCGCCGCCTGGGGCGAAGGGCCGATCCGGCTCGGCCTCCATGTCGAACGAGCCGTAGCGTCCGTTGTACTCGGACCAGTCGACTCCGTCGGCCTCGCCCGTGTGCACCTCGCACAGGTCGCAGTCGCGGACCGAGAGCTCGATGCCCAGCCCCGGGGCGATGATCGTCGCCGTCTCGATGGCCCGGGGGAGGATGCTCGCCACGAGCACGTCGGCTTCGTACCGGCCGGTGGTCGCCAGGTGGTCGCGGAGGGCCTCGGCCTGGCGGCGGCCGAGCGGCGTCAGCCCCCCGCACCCGGTCGGGCCGGCGATCGGGCCGTGGAAGCCGGCGTGGGCATCGCCGTGTCGCACCAGGATCAGACGCATAGGACGGCACGGTACCGATCGAAGCCGCCAGGCCGGCGCTCGCGGCCTCGATCGCCGGGTGCCTGGTCCGTAGGCTGCGGCCGTGGACGCCGTGCAAACGCTGACCGGTGCCCGGCACCGTTAGGCGGTCGTGCCCCGCCTCGTCCCGCCGGTGCTCGCACCGGGTGCGCTGGCCTCCTCGGCCCAGCCGACGCTCGCCGCCGACGACGACCTGATCCTCCGGCGGTTCGAGCCCGACGACGTCCCGGCGGTCCTCGATGCGTTCGCCGACCCGGCCGTGCAGCGCTGGAACCTCCGCCGGCTCGACGACCCCGACGAGGCGGCGGACTGGGTCCTCGGCACGCACGCCGGCTGGTCGTCGGAGACGGCGGCCACCTGGGCTGCCCGCACCGCCGATGGGGCGGTGGCGGTGCGGGTCACGCTGTACCTCCGTCTGGCCGCCGGCCAGGGCGAGGTCACCTACTGGGTCCTCCCCTCGGCCCGAGGGCGGGGCGTGGCGGCACGGGCGGTCCGGGCCGTGACCGACTGGGCCCACGGCGCCGGGTTCCAACGCCTGGAGATCAGGCACTCGGTCGAGAACCCGGGGTCGTGCCGCGTCGCCGAGCGGGCCGGCTACCCGGCGGAGGGGACCCTCCGACGCGCCCTGCTCCACGACGACGGGTGGCACGACATGCACCTCCACGCCCACGTCGTCGACAGCTGAGGCCGGCCTCCCGGGCTCGGACGGGTCGCCGGTTCGCGGGACGGGCGGCTACAGCGGCAGGGGCGGCTGGGCCAGGAGGTCGTAGGCGACGTTGTCGCCGTCGCGGCGGACGCCGTCGGTCGGCGGGTGCGGGGTGAGCCGGCCGTCGTGCATGAGGTGGCGGACGTCGACGCCCCGGACCAGGACTGCGTGGTCGGCCAGCAGACGGCGGTGGCACCGCCACCACACCGACTCGCTGCACATCACCGCGGTGGGCGCGCCGGCCGCACCGGCCAGGAGGTGGTCGAGGGCGTCGGTGAAGAGGGGTGTCTCCATGTGGTCGGCGTAGGCCCGGAACGACTCGTTCCGCAGGGCGACGTGCCGTGAGTCGGGGACCGGCCGCCGCCGCCCGCCGAGGGCCTCGGCCCAGTGGTACCCGATGCCGGCCTCGGGCAGCCACCGGCGCATCTCGTCCTGGCCGAACTGCGGGTTCCGCCGGCTCCCGGGGAAGGCCCGGACGTCCACGAGGTGCGCGACCCCGGCGCCCTCGAGCAGCTCGGCCAGGCCGGCGGCCGGCAACGTCCCGTGCCCGACCGTCAGCAGCGTGGTCCGGCCTTCGGCCGGGGACGGGGCGGGGGAGGCGGTCACGGACCCCGTCTACCCCGACGAGCGCCCGGGTCCCAGCACGACCCGGTTCAAGGCCGCGCGCCGGGGGGAGCGGTGGGCTGTGCCCGGATCCACCATCACCGTGACCGGGGCGTCGGGGAACGTCGGCGCCGCCCTGCTCGACGTCCTCGACACCGACCCCCGCGTCGCCGAGGTGCGGGCCCTGTCCCGGCGCCCGCCCGAGCAGGAGCACCGCGCCAAGGTCCGCTGGTTCGGGGCCGACATCACCGTGGACGACCTGGAGCCAGCCGTCGTCGGCGCCGACGCCCTGGTGCACCTGGCCTGGCTGATCCAGCCCTCGTGGGACGTCGACGCCCAGCGGCGCACCAACGTCGACGGCTCGGCCCGGGTCTTCGCCGCTGCCGTCGCCGCCGGGGTGCCCGCTCTCGTCCACGCCTCGTCGGTCGGGGCCTACGCGGCCGGGCCCAAGGACCGGACGGTCGACGAGAGCTGGCCGCTCGGCGGCCACCCGCACCACCCGTACTCGCGGCACAAGGCCGAGGTCGAGGGACTGCTCGACACCATCGAGGCCGACCACCCGACGCTGCGGGTCGTGCGCATGCGACCGGCCCTGATCTTCCAGGAGCGGGCCGGGCTGGAGCTGAAGCGGTACTTCCTGCCCCGTCTGCCGGGGCTCCCCGCCGCCCTCCGCCCCTCCCTGGTGGACCGGGTCCCCACCCGCTTCCAGGTCGTCCACGCCATCGACGTCGCCCGGGCCTTCGCCGAGGCCGCCCTCGGGTCGGTCTCCGGCGCGTTCAACCTGGCCACCGACGACGTGGTCGGGGGCCGCCACGTGCCCGCCCTCCGGCTGCCCGCCCGGGCCGCCGCCTCGCTGACCTGGCGGGCGCACCTCCAGCCCGTCGACCCGGGGTGGGTGCGGCTCGTGTTCGGGTGCCCTCTGCTCGACTCCAGCCGGGCTCGCGACGTGCTGGGCTGGTCGCCCGCCATGTCCGGGCACGAGGCCCTGGCCGAGGGCCTGGAGGGCATGCGGACCACGAGACGGGCCCCCACCGCGGCCCTCCGGGGCGAGGGCGCGCCCCCCGAGGCCGGGTCCTGATCGGCATGGAGCGCACCATCACCGGCTGGCACCGGGGCGACGACGGTGACTGGGTGGCCGAGCTGTCGTGCCTCCACGGCCAGCACGTCCGCCACCGCCCGCCGTACCGCGTCGCCCCCTGGGTGGACACCGCCGAGGGGAGGACCGCGCACGTGGGCACCAGCCTCGACTGCCCCCCGTGCGACCGGGCGGAGCTGCCTGCGGGCCTGAGCGTGCTGCGCACCACGGCGACGTGGGACGAGCACAGCACCCCCGCCGGGCTCACCGGCGAGCACCGCGTCGCCGCCGGTCGCTGGGGCCGCCTGCAGGTCCTCGACGGCGCGCTCGGCTTCTGGCTGGCGTCGGACCCGTCCGGCGAGCGGACCGTCCGGGCCGGGGAGGCCCAGGCGATCCCGCCCGAGGTGGTCCACCGCGTGGTCCTGCGAGGGCCGGTGCGGTTCCACGTCTCGTTCCTGGGCCGCCACGAGGACGACGAGGGCGGGGACCCGGCGTGCTGGGCCGGCCGGGTCGAGGACCACCGGGACGGCTGACGGGCCGCTCGGCCGCGCCGTCCCGGTACTGTCGGCCGCCGGACGACCGGAGGAGGCCCCGTGGCCGAGGTGACCGAGACCCAGCTGCCCGGCGTCGGGGTCCGGCTGGAGTTCACGACGGCGAGCGGGACCATCGTCGGGGTCATCACCCACCGCACCGGGCGGCGCGAGCTGGTGGTCTACGACCGGGTCGACCCCGACCGGTGCCTGGCCCAGATCGTCCTCGACGGCGACGACGCCCGCACCCTGGCCGAGCTGCTCGGCGCGTCGCGGGTCAACGAGGCCCTGACCGCCGTCCAGCAGCGCATCGAGGGGCTGGCCATCGAGTGGCTGACCGTCGAGCCGTCGTCGCCGTTCGTGGGCCGCACGATCGCCGAGGGCGCCTTCCGGACCCAGACCGGGGTGTCGATCGTCGCCGTGATCAAGGACGAGACCACGATCCCGGCACCGGGGCCCGAGCACCGCTTCGTCGGCGGCGAGACGATCGTGGCCGTCGGCACCGACGAGGGGCTCGCCGCCCTCGACCGCCTGCTCAACGGGTGAACCACCTGCTGGCGGCCGCCTCGGGCGACGCCACCGTCGCCTTCATCGAGATCGGGGCGGTCATCACCGCCCTCGCCGTCCTGGCCCGCCTGGCCGGCCGGTGGCGCATCACGGCCATCCCCCTCTACCTGCTCGTCGGCCTGGTCGTCGGCGAGGGGGGCATCACGACCCTCGACGTGAGCGCCGACTTCATCTCGCTGGGCGGTGAGATCGGCGTCCTGCTGCTCCTGCTCACCCTCGGTCTCGAGTACACCCCGGCCGAGCTGCGGGCCGGGCTGCGCGGGGGCCTGGTCGCCGGGGCCGTCGACGCCCTCCTGGGGTTCGTGCCGGGGCTCGCCCTCGGGCTGGTGATGGGGTGGGACGGGCGCAGCGCCGTCCTCCTGGGCGGCGTGAGCTGGATCAGCTCGTCGGGCGTCGTCTCCAAGGTCCTCACCGACCTCGGCCGCCTCGGCAACCGGGAGACGCCGGCCGTGCTCAACCTCCTCGTCCTCGAGGACCTGGCGATGGCGGTGTACCTGCCCGTCGTCGCCGCCCTGCTGAGCGGCGAGTCCGCCGCCCGGACGGCGCTCACGGTCGCCGTCGCCCTCGCCGCCGTCGGCGTCGTGCTGGCGGCCTCGATGCGGTGGGGGGACCGGCTGAGCGCCCTGCTCGCCCCCGGGTCCGACGAGGCCCTCCTCCTCTCGGTGTTCGGACTGACCCTGCTGGTCGGCGGGCTGGCCCAGCGCCTCCAGGTGTCCGCCGCCATCGGCGCGTTCCTCGTCGGCCTGGCCCTCTCCGACCCCGTCCGGGACCGGGCGGCGACGCTCGTCGCCCCCCTCCGCGACCTCTTCGCGGCCTCGTTCTTCCTCTTCTTCTCGTTCCAGATCGACCCCGGCGACCTCCTCGACGGCGCCCTGCCGGCCCTCGTCCTGCTCGGCCTCACCGGTCCCGGCAAGATCGTCACCGGGTGGGTCGCAGCGCGGCGCCTGGGGGTGGCCGTCCCCGGGCGGCTGCGGGCCGGGACCGTCCTCATCGCCCGCGGGGAGTTCTCCATCGTCATCGCCGCCATCGGGGCATCGGCCGCCTTCGGCTCCGACCTGGCCGCCGTCGCCGCCTGCTACGTGCTGCTCACCGCCATCGCCGGCCCGCTGATCACCCGCTCGTCGGACTCCCTGGCGGCGCGCCTCACGGCCCGACCGGCGCTGCGCACCGAGGTCGAGCCCCAGGTCTGACCATGGCGGCATCGCCGCCGTCGCGGTCCAGCCGACCGTCCACGCGCCTGGACCATCGGCGGTCGCCGGCGGACCGTGACCACCCCGGTGGGTGAGCGACTAGCGGGGCACGACCTCGGGGCCGGCCACCTCGTCGGGGGCGCCCGACGGGGACTCGGCCCCCCCGGCACCGGCCGCGGGCGAGCGCATGGCGTCGGCCCGCTGCGTGCGCTCGGCCAGCAGCCGGTCGACGTCGGCCGCCGGCATGGGCCGGGCGAAGAGGAAGCCCTGGCCCATCTCGCAGTCCTCGCGCCGCAGACCCTCGTGCTGGGCGGCGTTCTCGATGCCCTCGGCGATGATCTCGAGGTCCAGGGTGCGGCCCAGGTCGAGCAGACCCCGCACGATCGGGGGGATGTCGTCGCCGTCGGTGATCGTGTCGACGAAGGACCGGTCGATCTTCAAGATGTCGATGGGGAACTGCCGCAGGTAGCTGAGCGACGAGTAGCCGGTGCCGAAGTCGTCGATCGCCAGGCGGACGCCCAGGTCGTGCAGGGCGCGCAGCCGGGTGGCGGCGGCCACGGGGTCGGTGATGAGGCTGGTCTCGGTCATCTCCAGCACGAGGAGCGACGGGTCGAGGCCCGATCGCTCCAGCGCGGCCCGCACGTCGTCGACGATCTGGTCGGTCGCCAGCTGGACGGCGGACAGGTTGACCGCCATCGTCAGCGGGGGCGGGCCGTCCCCGGCGTCGTGCCAGCGGGTGGCGGCGGTGCACGCCGTGTCGAGCACCCACCGGCCGATGGGGACGATCTGGCCGGTGTCCTCGCTCAGGGGCACGAACCGGTCGGGGCCGAGCAGCCCCAGCTCGGGGTGCCGCCACCGGACCAGGGCCTCGAAGCCGGTGAGGCGCCGGGTCTCCAGCTGCAGCACGGGCTGGTAGTGCAGCTCCAGCTCGCCTCGCTCGATGACGCCGACCAGGTCGGCCTCGATCCGCAGGGCGTCGCTCGCGGCGGCCCCCATCTGCTCGTCGTACACGACCGTGCGGGCCTTGCCGCCCGCCTTGGCCTGGTACATGGCGATGTCGGCGTTGCGGAGCAGGGCGGCCGCGGTGCACGTGGCGTCGCCGACGGCGAGGCCGATGCTGGCGGAGATGGCGATGAGCTGCCCGTCGACCTCGACGGGGATGCTGAGCGCCTGCAGGATCCTCTCCGCCGTCGTCCGGGCCTCGTCGGCGTGGAGGTGGTTCTCGTCGATCAGCACGGCGAACTCGTCACCGCCCAGGCGGGCCACGGTGTCGGCGGCCCGGACGGTGCCCCGCAGGCGGTCGGCGACCTCCTGGATCACGTGGTTGCCGGCGTCGTGCCCGAAGCGGTCGTTGACCGACTTGAAGCCGTCGATGTCGAGGTAGAGGACGGCGGCGGCGGCCCCGGTCCGGGCCGACCGGCGGAGGGCGTGCTCGATCCGGTCACCGAAGAGCCCGTGGTTGGCCAGGCCGGTGAGGCCGTCGTGGAAGGCCTGGTGGGCGAGCTCGTCCTGGGCCCGGCGGCGTTCGGTCACGTCCTGGAGGTTCACGACGATGCCCGCGACGGCGGGGTCGTCGAGGAGGTTCACCATGCGCGTCGCCAGCCAGCGGGTCTCGCCGTCGGTGTTCCGGATCTCGACCTCGTGCTCGGACACCGAGCCGGGGCGCCGGTGGACCGTGCCGACGTAGGTCTCCAGGGCGTCGTGGTCGGTGCACGAGAGGGCGACGGTCACCGGCTCGCCCAGCACGTCGTCGGCCTCGCGCCCGGTCAGGCGGACGAGGTTGCCCGACGACTCGACGACGCGCCCCTCGGCGTCGAGCACCACGACGGCGTCGGCGGAGTTGGCGGCAGGGCGCGGAAGTGCGCCTCCCCCACCTGGAGGGTGGCGCGGGCCCGCTCGGCGGCACGGAGGAGCCGGTGGCCGCGGATGCTCGCCAGGACGACCAGGGCGACGGTGGCCGCGCCCAGGGCGACCGGGTTGGCGTCGGTCCCGTCCAGGAAGCCCCGCACCTCGATCACGGGGGGCACGAGCAGGGGGACCATGACGAGCCACATGCGGCCGCGGTGCGCCCCTGCGACGTCCTCGCCCAGGGCGGGGCCGCCGTCGCGCCGGTGGGCGACGATGGCCGCGGCGAGCAGCACGGATGCCACCATCCACCCGGCGTCGAGCCAGCGGAAGAGGCCCTCGGCGGTGGCGAGCAGGTACCCGACGTCGGCCGCCAGCCACGCCGCCACGCCGAGACCGAACAGCGTCAGGGCCCGGGACCGGGTCCGGTGGTGGTGGATGGCCAGGCGGACCGCGAGGGTGAGCACGACCACGTCGAGGATGGGGTAGGTGGCCCAGACCGTGCGGGCCAGCGGCGACGAGGCCTCGTCGGAGATCAGGTCGGCGATCGCCAGCTCCCACAGGGCCACCAGGACGAGCACGGCGGGGACGAGGGAGTCGATGATGGCGTCGACGTCGACGCCCCGGGCCCCGTCCCGCTTCGGCGTGAGGCGCATCAGGCCGATCCCGAGGGCCACGTAGGAGACCAGCCAGAGGGGGTCGGCGAGGGAGATGTCGGGCTCGACGCCGGTCAGCCAGTAGTCGACATACCAGACCAGGTCGGCCGTCGCCGAGAGCGAGAGGCCGACGGCGACCATCGCCCACGCCCGCCGGTCGCCCGGGCCGCCGCCGGCCACCATCAGCCACGCCAGCACCGACGCCCCGATGAGGGCGCCGAGGTAGGTCGCGTCGCCCGTCGGACCGGCGGGCCAGATCAGGTGGACCACGAGGACGGCGGCCCCGACCACCGCCACCGTCCACAGCGGTGGCGCCGGGATGACGAGCCGCCCCTCCCGTCCGTCCACGTCCGCTGGCGACATGCCCCGCACTTCGGCAGCGGCCCCACGTCCTGAACGGTTTCCGGCCCGTGACCTGCGGCTCACCTCCCCCGACCGGGCCACGCACCGCCTCCTCCGTCCGGGTGGCTCACCTGGTTCTCCTGCCCGACGGGTTCAGGCCCGGCTGCGCCTGCCGATGGGGCCCGGGTGGACGCGGCGCGAGCGGGACGAGACGATCCCCGTCCCGCGCCCGCGCGCCTGCTGGCCGTCGTGGCCGCCATCGCTGGGGTCTTCGCCCTCTTCCTGGTGATCGATCCCGGGGGACCGGTGGTGAGCCGGGCGGTGGTCAACCTGGCGTGGGTCGTGGTCTCGGGGGGCGTCGCCATCTTGATGGTCCGCGCCGCGCGCCGCTGCACGGGCCCCGCCCGCCGGGCCTGGGGCTTCCTCTCGGCGTCGATGGTCCTGTGGTGGGGCGGCCAGGTCGCCTGGACGCTCCTCGAGGAGGTGGCGGGGACCATCTCCCCGTTCCCGTCGCCGGCCGACATCGGCTTCACCGCCGCCCTCCCCCTGGGCCTGGTCGGCGTCTTGAGCTTCCCCATCGGGAGCCGGAGCGTGCCGGCCCGGCTCCGGCGGGCGACCGACGCGCTGATCGCGGCGGCGGCCACGTTCTGCCTGGCGTGGCTCCTCTTCCTCGACGACCTGCTCGCGGGCGGCGGCGACCCCCTCGAGCGGGTGGTGGCCCTGGTCTACCCCTTCGCCACCGGCTCGGTGGCGAGCGTGGTGCTGATGATGCTGAGCCGCGTGCACCGCGACCGGCGGGCGGTCTTCGGCCTCCTGGCCGCCGGCCAGCTGGCCAACGCCCTGTGCACCACCGCCTTCGCCCTGCAGCAGCTGCACGGGTCCTACCAGACCGGGAGCGCCGTCCTGGAGGTCCTGTGGCTGGCCGGGCTGTGCCTCATGGGGGCCGCCGCCCACCGGTGCCGGGACTCCAGCGACGTGAGCGGGCAGGCGACGGGGGATGCACCGTCGGTCCCCGGCACGCTGCTCGTGTACCTGCCCATCGCGGCGGCGATCCTGGCCGGGGTGCTGACGGGGCAGTTCTTCGAGGAGGACGGCATCGGGCCGCCCTTCGTCCTGGCGGGCGTCACCGTGGTGGTGCTGATGGCCGTGCGGCAGCTGCTCACCATCGCCGAGAACGTGCACCTCGCCCGTGTCGTGCAGACCACCGCCGACCACTACGAGGCCCTGGTGCGCAACTCCAGCGACCTGGTCCTGGTGACCGACGGCTACCACAACCTGGTCGAGATCAGCCCGTCGGTCGAGCGCATCCTCGGCTACCGCGTGGACGACGTGATCGGGACCTCGCTGCGTCCCCTGGTCCACCCCGACGACATCTCGGTCCTCGACGGGGTGACCGCGGCCGTGTTGGCCACGGGGACGGGACGGGGCGAGCTCCGCGTCCTCGACGCCCGCCACCACGGCTGGCGGTGGATCGACGCCATGGCGACCAACCTCCTCGACGACCCCTCCATCGGCGGCGTGGTGGTCAACGCCCGGGACACGACCGACCGCCACCACGCCGAGGAGGCCCTGAGCCACCAGGCCGCCCACGACGCCCTCACCGACCTGCCCAACCGGTCGATGCTGCTCGCCCGCCTCGACGCCGTCCCCGCCGGCGCTCCCGTCGCCGTGTTGTTCTGCGACCTGGACGGGTTCAAGTCCATCAACGACACCTACGGCCACGAGCGGGGCGACGAGGTGCTGCGGGCCGTGGCCGGGCGGCTCCGCAACGGGCTCCGCGCCGGGGAGATGGTCGCCCGCTTCGGCGGCGACGAGTTCGTGATCCTGTGCGAGGGGGTGACCGAGCCGGCCGAGGCGACCGCCATCGCCACCCGGGTGGCCGACAGCCTGCGACCGCCGATCACCGTCTCGGGGACGGAGCTGGAGGTGAGCGCGACGATCGGCGCCCGGCTGGCCGTCGGGCCGTTCGACGCCGCGACCGTCGTCAACGACGCCGACGCCGCCATGTACGAGGCCAAGGCCCGGGTCAGCGGGGCCATCGAGGTGTTCGACGACAGCCTCCGCGCCCGGGCCGAGGCCCGACGCCGCACCGAGAGCGCCATCCGCGAGGCCATCCGCACCGAGGGTGCGATCGTGCTCCACTACCAGCCGCTGTGGCACATCACCGACGGTGCTCCGGTGCTGATCGGGGCGGAGGCGCTCCTCCGCTGGCCGGGCGCCGACGGTCGGCTCGGAGGGCCGGCCGAGGTCATCGGCGTCGCCGAGGAGACCGGGCTCATCGTCCCGCTGGGGGGTCGCATCCTGGAGGTGGCCTGCCGTGAGCTGGCCCGCTGGCACGAGGCGGGGGCCCGCCTGACGATGGCCGTCAACGTGTCGGCCCGCCAGCTGGGCGACCCGGGCCTCGTCGCCGACGTGGAGTGGGCCCTGGCCACCACCGGCGCCCCGCCGGAGGCGCTGGTCGTCGAGGTGACCGAGACGGCGCTCATGGACGACCCGGTGCGGGCGCTCGACACCCTGCGACGCCTGCGGGGCCTCGGCATCAGCCTGGCCATCGACGACTTCGGCACCGGCTACTGCTCGCTCAGCTACCTCAGCGCCTTCCCGGTCCAGCTGCTGAAGGTCGACGGCACCTTCGTCACCCAGATGACCGCCAACCAGCAGGACCGGACGATCGTGGCGTCGGTGATCGGCCTGGCCCACGCCCTCGGCATCGCCGCCCTGGGGGAGGGAGTCGAGTCCGAGCACCAGCTCGACATGCTGCGCGAGATGGGCTGCGACCAGGCCCAGGGCTTCCTCCTGGGCGTCCCCGGGTCCGGCGAGGAGCTCCTCTGGGCGGCGGGTGCGAGCGCCACCGCCGAGCGCTGACCCGATCCCCCTCGCAGCCGACCGCGGGTGCCACGATGGGTGGCCCCTGACGGCCCCCTGGAGCACGGCGCGTGCTGTTCCCGACCTTCGAGTTCGCCCTGTTCTTCTCCGGGGTGTTCGTCGTCAGCTGGCTGCTCCGCCCGCACCCCCAGCCGTGGCGGTGGTTCCTGCTGGCGGCGAGCTTCGTGTTCTACGGGGCCTTCGAGTGGGTCTACTGCCTGCTCCTGGGGTTCTCGATCCTGGCCAACCAGGCGTTCGCCCTGGCGATCCACCGCCAACCCGACGAGGCCCGACGCAAGCCCATCCTCGCCCTCGCCGTGCTCGTCAACCTCGGCGTGCTCGGCTACTACAAGTACACCGACTTCTTCATCGAGTCGGTCACCGGGACGCTCGGCGCCGTCGGGATCGAGACCGGCTGGGTGCCGCTCCAGATCGTGCTGCCGGTCGCCATCTCGTTCTTCACCTTCCAGGCCCTCAGCTACGTCATCGACGTGTTCCGGGGCGACGCCGAGCCGTCACCGCTGCTCGACTTCGCCGTCTACCTGTCGTTCTTCCCGCACCTCGTCGCCGGGCCGATCGTCCGGGCCCGGGAGCTCCTGCCCCAGCTGCGCCAGCGCGCCGACCCCCGGAAGGTCAACAGCGCTCTGGCCTTCCGGCTGATCATGGCCGGGCTCTTCAAGAAGGTCGTGATCTCGAGCTTCGTCTCGGCCGCCATCGTCGACGACGTCTTCGCCGTCCCCGGCCAGTACCGGTCCTTCGAGATCCTGATCGCCGTCTACGCCTACGCCGTCCAGATCTACGCCGACTTCAGCGGCTACACCGACATCGCCATCGGCTGTGCCCTCCTGCTCGGGCTCCGGTTCCCGCAGAACTTCGACGCCCCCTACGCCGCCACCTCGATGCAGGGCTTCTGGCGCAAGTGGCACATGACGCTCTCGTTCTGGCTGCGCGACTACCTCTACATCCCCCTCGGCGGCAACAAGGGCGGGCCCAACCGGCGCGACCTCAACCTGTTCCTCACCATGCTCATCGGCGGGTTCTGGCACGGGGCGGCCTGGACGTTCCTCGTGTGGGGGGCCCTGCACGGCATCGCCCTCGGCGCCGAGCGGCGCATCCTCGAGGCCCGGGCCGCGGCCGGCAAGGTGCCCGGGCGCTGGTCACCGGTGATCCGGTGGGCCATCACCTTCCACGTCGTGTGCCTCGGCTGGGTGTTCTTCCGGGCCGAGTCCTTCGGGCACGCCTTCGAGCTGCTGTGGCGGCTCGTCGCCGCCCCGGGCATCGGCTCGGCGGTCACCCCGATGCTCCTGTTCGTCATCGCCATCTCGATCGCCTCGCAGTTCGTCCCGACCGACTGGGTCGACCAGGTCCAGGCCGCCTTCTCCCGGGCCGTCCCCGCCCTGCAGGCCCTCGCCCTGGCCGGCGGGCTCCTGCTGATCGACGCCCTCGGACCGGAGGGCGTCCCGCCCTTCATCTACTTCCAGTTCTGATGCGCACCGGCCCCCACCCCCGACCCCGCCGGCGAGGGCGCGCCGCCCTGGTGCGGATCGCCCTGGTGCTCGCCGTCGTGGCCACCGGCGCCTGCACCGACGACGACGACGGCGGCACCCCACCCGACGAGGGGGCCCCGGCGACCGCCGTCGACGACCGGGCCACCACGGCGTCGGGCGCGCTCCCCGAGCTGACGCCCGTCCGGGTCGCCTCCGTCGGCGGCCGACGGGTGTTCGTGGACGGGACGGGGCGGCAGGTCCTCCTCCGCGGCGCCAACCTCAGCTCGCTCGTCGACTACCACCAGGCCGACCCCGCCCTCGCGCCGACCCGGCCTCCGACCGACGACGACTGGGATGCCATGGCGGCCCACGGCTTCGGCGTGGTGCGGCTCCTCGTCTCGTGGTCCGCCATCGAGCCGGTCCGCGGCCAGATCGACCCCGCCTACGTCGAGCGCATCACCGCCGCCGTGGAGGCCGCCGCGGCCCGGCGGATCTACACCGTGATCGACATGCACCAGGACGCGTGGAGCAAGTTCATCGCCACCCCTCCGGGCACGGTCTGCCCGCCGCTGACCGAGCCCGCCATCGGGTGGGACGGGGCACCGCAGTGGGCGACCCTCACCGACGGGGCCGACACCTGCCGGCCGCTCGGCGACCGAGACGGCTCACCGGCCGTGCGCGCCGCGTTCACCGCCTTCTACGAGAACCGGGAGGGCATCCGCGACGCCTTCGTCGCCACCTGGCGCCAGCTCGTCGCCGCCCTGGGCCCCACCCCGGCGGTCGTCGGCTACGACCTGCTCAACGAGCCCAGCCCTGTCGACCCGTTCCTGGCGCCCGCCCGCTACACCGAGCTCCTCCAGGCCGCCCTCGCCCAGGTGCGGGCGGGCGAGGCCGACGCCGGCGCCCCGGCGCGGGTCGTGTTCGTCGAGCCGCTGCGGCTCTACCCCCAGCCCGGCCAGATGCCGGCCGACCCCCTGGCGCTCGACGACCAGCTGGCCTTCGCGCCCCACGCCGACGTCGGGGCGGCCACCGGGGAGGAGGTGGTGGGGGCCGGCGTGGCCACCGCCGCCGAGCGGGGCTGGCCGCTCTGGGTCGGCGAGCACGGCGTGGCCGGGGTGGACGAGGCGTCGCGGGACCTCCAGCGCCGGTTCGCCGCCGCCCAGGACGACGCCGTCGTCGGCGGGGCCCACTGGCAGTGGCGGCAGTGGTGCGGCGACCCCCACGCCCTCGGGGTGCCCGGCGGGGTGGCGGCCGAGACCCAGGTCCAGCTGAACGACGTGGCCTGCCCGGCCGACGCCGACACCGGGCCCAACGAGGAGCTCCTGCGGGTCGTCGGCCGGGCCTACCCGCGGGCGGCCCCCGGGCGGATCACCGACCTGGCCTCGGACGCCGACCGCGGCACGCTCACGCTCCACGGGGTGATCGAGGACGACCTCGCCACCGGGCGCGACCTCGTCGTGTGGATCCCGGGGGAGGAGCGACCCGACGTCACCGGCGACGGCCTGGGCGAACCGGCCCTGACCCCCGTCCCCGGTGGCTGGTACGCGACCGTGGAGGTCGTCGACTCGCCCTACGAGCTCGAGGTCCGATGACGCCGACCCCTCCCGACCCCCGTGCTGGTCGGCCCGCCCACCCCGACCCCCACGGCGAGCAGCACGAGACCGCGCCCCCGCCCGGGGCGACGCCCCGGCCCCGGTCCGAGCCCCGCTCGCTCCAGTACCACGCCCTGGCCGGGTCGCAGCCGCAGCCGGCCGGGCGCGTCCTGGCCATCGGGGCGATCGCCCTCCTGCTCGCCGCCGTGCTCAACGCCGACGGCCTCTTCGAGCTGGCCAACCGGCAGCCCGTGGGCTGGAAGCGCGACGTGGCCCGTGCCGCGGTGGCCCCGGTGTGCGCCATCGGCGACCTCACCCGCCTCAAGGACGTCCGCTCGGCCATCCGCGACGCGGCCGACAAGGACAGCCAGGACTGCTCCGAGGACGTCGAGAGCGGCTCCGACGCCTTCGTCGCCCCCTCGACGACCGCCACCACGACGACACCGTCCGGCACCACCGCGCCCGCGATCACCACCCGGGTGCCGACGGCGGCCGACCCGCTGCGGATGTGGCTGGGCGGGGACTCGATGACCATCGAGCTGGAGCAGTCGGCCGCCGAGGCGGTGACGTCGCGGCCCGAGATCGCCCTCACGACCCACGCCCAGGTCAGCTCGGGCCTGACCCGCCCCGACTTCTTCGACTGGCCTGCGTACCTCACCGAGGAGGTCCTCCCCGGCGACCCGGAGGTCGTGGTGGTGATGTTCGGGGCCAACGACTCCCAGGGCATGGAGGTCGACGGCGAGGCGGTCCAACCCGACGACGAGCGGTGGCAGGCCGAGTACCGCCGCCGGGTCGGCGTGGTGATGGACCTGCTGAAGGGCGACGGGCGCCTCGTGGTGTGGGTGGGCCAGCCCCGCATGCGCGACGAGGGCTTCGACGCCCGCATGGGGGCCCTGGACGCGATCTACGAGGAGGAGGCCGCCTCGCGGCCGTGGGTCCGGTTCCTCGACAGCCGCCCGGTCCTCAGCCCCGACGGCGGGGAGTACCAGGCCACCGCGGGCGACGTCGCCCTCCGCCAGGGCGACGGCATCCACCTCGACCGCGGCGGTGCGGACCTCCTCGCCGACGCCATCCTCGAGGTGGTCGACGAGGTCAAGGTCGGCGGGGCGCCGCCCGTGGAGCCGCCGGGCTGACGGAGATCACCGGGGCGGTCGCGGGCGCGCCATAGGGTGCCGCCGATGGGAGAGATGCCGGTCGTCGGCCTCGTCGGGCTCGGCCTCGGGGGCCTGGTGGTCGGGGCGTTCCTCAACGTGGTGATCGTGCGACTGCCCGACGGCGACTCCCTCCTCGGCCCGTCGCGCTGCCCGGAGTGCGAGACCCCGATCCGGAGGCGCGACGCCATCCCGGTGCTCTCCTGGATCCTGCTGCGGGGCCGGTGCCGCAGCTGCGGCGAGCCCATCCCCGCCGGGTACCCGCTCGTCGAGCTGGCCAACGCCGTGCTGTGGGTGGGCGCCGGTCTGCGCTTCGGCCCGTCGTGGGCCCTGGTCCCGATGCTGGTGCTGGTCTCCACGCTGCTGGCCCAGTCGGTGATCGACCTGGAGCTGTACCGGCTCCTCGACAAGATCACCTTCCCGGTGCTCGGTGCGTCGGTCGTGCTGATCGCGGCCGCGTCCGCGCTCGAGGGCGACCCCACCCGGGTGGGCATGGCCGTCCTCGGGGGCGTCGCCTACGGCGCCTTCCTCGGCGTCCCGGCCTTCGTCATGCCGAGGGGCATGGGCCTGGGCGACGTGAAGCTCGCCCTCCTCCTCGGGCTGTTCCTCGGGTGGCTCCACCCCGTGCTGATCCTGTTCTCGCTGATCATCGCCTGCGGCCTGGGGATCGTGGTCGGCCTCCTCGTCCTGGTCGCCCGCCGGGGCAAGAGCGAGCCGTTCCCCTTCGGCCCGTGGCTCGCCCTCGGCTGCGTCCTCGCCCTCCTCTTCTCCGACCCCCTCCTCGACAGCTACCTCATCGACATCCCGGCGTGGCTCTAGTCTCGTCAGGAACCTCGCTGCGCTCGGTTCCTTCCTCGAGCTCGAGGTGCTCGCTGCGTTCGCGCCGAAGGTCCTCCCGGAGCCGGACGCCTCGTCCCTCGGCGCCACGGCCCCTCTGCGGGGGGAGACCCCCCGCGCCCCCCAGCGGCTGCGCCGGGCCGGGCCTCTCCGCGGGAGATCCGGGGCGTCGCACTTCGGGCGTCGTCTGGCTGGCGCGCCGGGCCGTCGCGCCGGCGAGGGGGTGGACGGAGGGGATCGCTGCGGGAGGGGGAGGGGGCGGCGGGTAACTTCGGCACGTGCTCCGCTTCCTGACCGCCGGCGAGTCCCACGGCCCGGCCCTCGTCGTGATCGTCGAGGGCCTCCCGGCCGGGCTCGAGGTCACCGTCGAGGCCATCCAGGAGGAGCTGCGGCGCCGCCGGCTCGGCTACGGCCGGGGCCCGCGCATGCGCTTCGAGGTCGACGACGTGCGGATCCTGGGCGGGGTCCGCCACGGGCGGACGCTCGGCTCGCCCGTCGCCGTCGAGATCGCCAACACCGAGTGGGAGCGCAACCCCGACAAGTGGCAGCGGGAGATGTCGGTGCGGGCCGAGGACGGCCCCACCCAGCAGCCGCTGACCCAGCCCCGCCCGGGGCACGCCGACCTGGCCGGCATGCAGAAGTACGGCTTCGTCGACTCGCGCGACGTGCTCGAGCGGGCCTCGGCGCGCGAGACGGCGGCCCGGGTCGTGGCCGGGACGCTGGCCAAGCTGTGGCTGGCCACCCTCGGGGTCGACATCGTGTCCCACGTGGTCCGCATCGGCGCCGTGGCCGCTCCGCCCCGGCCCGCTCCCACCCTCGCCGACCTCGAGCAGATCGACGCCGACGAGGTCCGCTGCCTCGACCCCGACGCCTCGGCGGCGATGGTCGTCGGGATCAAGGAGGCGGCCAAGGACGGGGACTCGCTCGGCGGCGTCGTCGAGGTCGTGGCCCACGGCGTCCCCGCCGGGCTCGGCAGCCACGTCCACTGGGACCGCAAGCTCGACGCCAAGCTGGCGGCCGCCCTGATGAGCATCCAGGCCGTCAAGGGCGTCGAGATCGGCGACGGCTGGGACGTGGCCGCCCGGCGGGGGAGCGAGGCCCACGACCCGATCACCTGGGACCCCGACGCCCGCACCTACCCGCGCACCAGCGCCCGGGCCGGCGGCGTCGAGGGCGGCATGTCCTCGGGTGAGCCGGTCATCGCCCGGGTGGCCATGAAGCCCCTGGCGTCGCTCAACCGGCCCACCCTCGGCACCGTCGACGTGCTCACCAAGGAGGAGACGGTCTCGTTCAAGGAGCGCACCGACGTCACCGCCGTCCCGGCGATGGGCGTGGTGGCCGAGACGATGGTGGCCCTGGTGCTGGCCGACGAGGTCGCCCGCAAGTTCGGTGGCGACACCGTGGAGGAGACCCGCCGCAACCGGGCCGCCTACCTGGCCGCCCTCCGGGACAGCCCCCTTGGCTGAGCAGGCGGCGCCACCGCCCGCCCCGATCGTCCTCGTCGGCATGCCCGGCGCCGGCAAGAGCAGCGTCGGCCGCCGCCTGGCCAAGCGGCTCGGCCGGCCCTTCGTCGACGCCGACGACGAGCTCGTCCGCCGCTCGGGCCGCAGCGTGCGGGACTGGTTCGCCGCCGAGGGCGAGGCCGCGTTCCGCGCCGCCGAGGCCGACCTGCTCGCCGACCTCCTGTCCGCCCCGGGCCCGGCCGTCGTGGCCGCCGGCGGGGGCGCCGTCCTCGCCCCCGGCACCCGGGACCTGCTGCGGGACCGGGCCCTGGTCGTCTGGCTGCGGGCCGGCGTGCCCTACCTCGCCTCCCGCGTGGCCCAGAAGCCGGGCCACCGGCCCCTGCTCGACGACGACCCCGTCGCCGCCCTGACCCGTCTGGCCGAGGCCCGCACGCCGCTCTACGAGGAGGTGGCCGCCCTCACCGTCGACGTCGAGCCGTTCCGGGTCGCCCACGACAAGCCCAAGCGCGAGCTGGCCGCCCGCCTCGCCGAGCTGATCACCCAGGCCGAGGCCGCCGAGACCGCCGAGACCGCCGGCGAACTCGGTGGCAGATGTGGGACGAACGTCCCACATCCACCACCGAGTTCGCAGGGGGTGGGGTCGTGATCGAGCTGCAGGTGCCGCTGGGGGAGCGGAGCTACCCCGTCCTGGTGGGGGCCGGCGCCCGCCACCGGCTGCTCGAGCTGCTGCCCGTCGGCGTGCGCCGAGCCGCGGTCGTGACCCAGGAGGCCATCGGGTGGGACGTCGACCCCGGCGTCGAGCACCAGGTCTTCACCATCGGCGAGGGTGAGGACGCCAAGCACCTGGGCACCGTCGAGGACCTGTGCCGCGACCTGGCCCAGTGGGGGTTCACCCGGGGCGACGTGGTGGTCGCCGTGGGCGGCGGCGTGGTCACCGACGTGGCCGGGTTCGTGGCCGCGGTCTACCACCGGGGCGTGCCCGTGGTGCACGTGCCCACCACGTTGCTCGGCCAGGTCGACGCCGCCATCGGGGGCAAGACCGGCGTGAACCTGCCCGAGGGCAAGAACCTCGTCGGTGCCTACTGGCAGCCCTCGGCGGTGCTGTGCGACACCGAGGTGCTGGGCACCCTGCCGCCCCGCGAGTACCGCTCGGGCCTGGGCGAGATGGCCAAGTACGCCTTCCTCGGCGTCGACCGGTTGCCCGACCTGCCCCTCGACGAGGCCGTCGCCGCCTGCGTCCGCTGCAAGGCCGACGTGGTCGCCAGCGACGAGCGCGAGGGCGGGCGACGGGCGATCCTCAACTACGGCCACACCCTGGCCCACGCCATCGAGACCGAGGGCGGCTACGACCTGCGCCACGGCGAGGCCGTGGCCGTGGGCCTCGTCTACGCCGCCGAGGTGGCCCGCCGCCTCCGGCGCATCGACGACGACCGGGTCGCCGAGCACCGCCGGGTGGTCGCCGGCTACGACCTGCCCCTCGCCGTGCCCGCCGGGCTCGACCCGCAGCGCCTCGTCGACCTGTTCAGCCGGGACAAGAAGGCCGTCCGCGGGGTGACCTTCGTGCTCGACGGTCCCGACGGGGTCGAGCCGGTCGCCGTCGCCGACCGGGCCCTGCTCCTCGACGCCCTGGAGGCGTGCCGTGCCCCCACCTGACGACGCCCGCACCGTGCTGCTGCTCTCCGGGCCCAACCTGAACCTCCTCGGCGAGCGCCAGCCCGAGATCTACGGCACCGCCACCCTGGCCGACCATGTGGCCACCGCCACCGCCGAGGGCGAGCGCCACGGCCTGGTGGTCGAGCACCTCCAGTCGAACCACGAGGGGGAGCTGGTCGAGGCGATCCACGGGGCCCGGGGGCGGGCCGCCGCCATCGTGATCAACGCCGGCGCCCTGACCCACTACGGCTGGTCGCTGCACGACGCCCTGGCCGCCTTCGACGGGCCGGTCGTCGAGCTCCACCTCTCGAACCCGGGCGGCCGCGAGCCCTGGCGGCACACCTCGGTGATCGCCCCCGTCGCCGCCGGCACCGTCGCCGGCTTCGGCGGTGACGGCTACCGCCTCGCCCTCGATGCCACCGCCGGCCTTCTGGCCCGGGATGCAGGGAACGGCTCCGAGGCGGAGCGTGCCGCCGGGGAGCCGTCGTGACGGCCGACCTCGCCACGCCGCTGCCGCCGATGGACGTGGCCGGCCGGGCCGACCGGGTGCGGGCCGGCTTCGACGCCGCCGCCATCGACGCCCTGCTGGTCACCGATCTCAGCAACGTGCGGTACCTGACCGGCTTCACCGGGTCGGCGGGCCGCCTCCTGGTGACGGCCGAGCGGATGCTGCTCGTCACCGACGGCCGCTACGCGGTCCAGGCGCCCGACCAGATCGGCGCGTGCGGCGCCGTCGCCGAGGTCGCCGTCGGCGCCACGATCAAGGAGCAGGACGCGACGCTCGCCGCCGCGGCCGGCCCCATCCGCCTCGGCCTGGAGGCGGCCTCCATCTCGTGGGCCGACCAGCGGCGGGTGGCGGGCGCGCCGTGGACGGCGGACCTGGTCGCCACCGACGGCGTGGTCGAGGGGCCCCGGCAGGTCAAGGACGCCGGGGAGGTGGCCCGGCTGGCCCGGGCCGCGGCCCTCGCCGACGCCGCCCTGGTCACCATCGCCCCCATGCTCAACGGGGGGCCGACCGAGACCGAGGTGGGCTTCGCCCTCGACACCGAGATGCGCCGCCTGGGTGCCGACGGCGTCAGCTTCGAGACGATCGTGGCCTCCGGCCCCAACGGGGCCCGACCGCACCACCGGCCGGGCGATCGGCGCATCGTCGACGGGGACCTCGTGGTCATCGACTTCGGGGCCCTGGTCGACGGGTACCACTCCGACATGACCCGCACGTTCATGGTGGGCGAGGCCACGGCGACCCAGCAGCGGATGTACGACGTCGTCCTCGCCGCCCAGCAGGCCGGCGTGGCCGCCGTGCGGGCCGGGGTGGAGGCGCGCGAGGTGGACCGCACCTGCCGCGACGTCATCGCCGAGGCGGGCTGGGCCGATGCCTTCGGGCACGGCACCGGCCACGGGGTGGGGCTGGTGATCCACGAGGACCCTCGGGTCTCGAGGGTCTCCACCGCTACACTCGCAGCCGGCCACGTCGTCACCGTCGAGCCCGGGGTCTACCTCCCCGACCACGGCGGCGTGCGCATCGAGGACACGGTGGTCGTCACCGACGAGGGGTGCTCGACCCTCACCCTCGCCCCCAAGGACCCCAGCCCCGCGCCCGCCTGAGGCGCGCCAGATCCCCACCACGAGGAACACCGATGGCCACCACCACCAACGACCTCAAGAACGGCATGGTCCTCGACCAGGACGGCAAGCTCCTCCAGGTCGTCGAGTTCCAGCACGTCAAGCCGGGCAAGGGCCCCGCCTTCGTCCGGACCAAGCTGCGCAACGTCCGCACCGGCTCGGTGGTGGAGAAGACCTTCCGGGCCGGGGAGAAGGTCGAGCGGGTCACCATCGACAAGCGCGAGATGCAGTACCTCTACCGCGACGGCGACGACTACGTCTTCATGGACAACGCCTCCTACGAGCAGCTGCACGTCGGCCCCGCCGCCCTGGGCGACACGGCCAAGTTCCTGGTCGACGGGGCCACCGTCGAGCTCCAGATGCACGGCGACGAGATCGTGGGCAGCGAGCTGCCGGCGGCCGTGGAGCTGAAGGTCGCCGACACCGAGCCCGGCATCCAGGGCGACCGCGTCTCGGGCGCCACCAAGCCGGCGACCCTCGAGACCGGCCACACCCTCCAGGTCCCGCTGTTCGTCAACATCGGCGACGCCCTCAAGGTCGACACCCGCTCCGGCGAGTACATCACCCGTGCCTGACCGCCCCGGCGGGGTGGGGTCCCGGCGCGAGGCGCGCGAGCGGGCCCTCGGCCTGCTCTACGAGGCCGAGGCCAAGGACACCCCGGGCACCGCGGTGCTCGACGCCCAGCCCATCGAGGTCGACGAGTACGCCGCCGACGTGGTCACCGGCGTCGCCGACCACCGCGACGCCCTCGACGAGATCATCGGCCGCCACGCCCGGGGGTGGACGGTCGAGCGCATGCCCGCCCTCGATCGCACCATCCTCCGCATGGCGTCCTACGAGCTGTGCCACCGGCCCGACGTGCCGCCGAACGTGATCATCAACGAGGCCGTCGAGCTGGCCAAGCGCTTCTCGACCGACGACTCGGGTCGCTTCGTCAACGGGGTGCTGGCCGCCGTCGCCTCCGAGCAGCGCGGGGCCTGAGCCGGGTCGCCGTCACTCCTCGAAGGCCTCCACGGTGAAGGCGCCGGTGCTGTCGTTGCGCCCCACGACCGAGATGCGCCACGTCGTGTCGACGTCCGGGGTGAAGATGATCGACTCGGCCTCGCCGGGCCCCCGGTCGTCGTAGCGCTCGATCTCGGTGTCGTCGATCGGGTCCCGGAGGATCACGACGATGTCGAAGCCGGGGGCGGTCGTGGTGACGGTGACGCCGACGGACGCGCCGCCCCGGACCTCGAGGTCGATGAACTGCTCGTCCGACGGCCCGTCGATCTGGCCCTGCGCCGTCGCCGTGGTGCCGTCGCCGAGGACGAACGGGACGGCCTCGTCGAGCGTCAGGCCGTAGGTGCCGGGTGAGCGGTCGTCGCCGCCGTCGACGCGGATCCGGTAGGTGCCCGCGTCACCGGTGGTGAAGGTCCGGACGTTGGAGTCGGGGTCGTCGTCCTCGGTGAGCTCCAGGGCCAGGCCGTCGGGGTCGATGACCTCGAGGCCCAGCTCGTCGTTGTCGAAGCCGACGGCGTAGGACGTGTCCTCGTCGAGGTCGGCGGCGTACTCGACGACCTCGCTGCCGGACGCCAGCTCGCCGTCGACGACGTCGCCGACGGCGATGGGCTCCTCCTGCACGGTGCTGAGGCCGACGGTGACCTCGCTCGGCGCCCAGGCCTCGGTGAAGACGACCAGCTCGTAGGTGCCGGCCACCTCGGGCTCGACGATGGTGAAGGCGGGGTCGATGTCGCCGTCGGGGGCGACGAGGTAGGCACCGATCTCGCCCTCACCCTCGGCCTCGGTGGTGACGGTGAAGCGCTCGCCCTCGGCGATCGTCGCCGAGAGCACGGCCACGCCGGCCTCGTCCAGCTCCACCGTCGTGGGCTCGCCGGCGCTGATCTCCGCCGTCGGCTCGGCCGCCTCGGGGATGCCGAGCACCCGGAGGACGTGGCTCTGCGTCAGCTCGGGGACGATGGCTGCGGCGTAGTCGGTGACGGTGGCCAGCGGGTCCACCCGCCAGCCGCCGTCCTCCTCGACGACCACGACCGCCAGCTCGTCGACACCCAGACGGCCCCAGGCCTCGGTGAGGCAGAAGGCGGACTCGGGGGCGGCGGCGTCCATCTCGTCGCCGTCGCCGGTGTCGGCGTCGGTGACGTCGAGGCAGGTGCCGTCCCAGGCGACGGTGGACTCCCCGCTCTCGCCATCGGCGTTCGTCCACTCGACCCGGCCCTCGAGCTCGGTGACGACGACGCGCCGGCCGCCGGCGTCGCGGTTGGCGACCTCGGTCTCGAGCGAGTCGATCTCGGCCGAGGAGTCCTCGATGCCCTCGCCGACCCACTCCTCGAGGGCACCGCGGTAGGTGCGGACGGCCTCGCCGGTCTCGCCCGAGACCAGGTCGCCGACGGCGTCGCCGTCGGCCCCGGCCGCGCCCAGGAGCACGGCCTCGATGGCCGCCTCGGGGCTGTCGGCGCCCTCCCCGGCGTCGGGGCCGGGGACGTCCGGGTCGGCCAGGCCGACGAGGTCGACGGCGTACTGGGCCGCGGTGTAGGTCGGGCTGACGTACCAGCCCCCGCCGCGTCGGACGGTCATGACGAAGGGCTCGACCTCGCCCTCGTCGCCCTCGACCGCCAGGTCGGAGGCGTCGAGCGTGGTGGTGTCGGACTCGGGGTCCTCGGCGTCGACGATCGCCCCGGTCACCTCGCCGAGGCCGTCCCGGTCGATGCTGACGCGGGCCGACCCCTCGACGATGGTCACCCGGGCGACGCCGTCGCCCAGCTCGTCGACCTCGTACCGGGTGCCGGTGAGGCCGATGTCGACGCCGCCGAAGGTCTTCTCCTCGGGCGAGAACCCGAGCTCGGCGGCCCGCTCCGAGGCCGACTCCACCACGTCGGTGAGGGCCTCGACCTCGCCGGGGTCCATGGCGTCGAGGGCGGCGATGGGGTCCTCGGCCTCGAGCGCCTCGGCCAGCTCCTCGACCGCGGCCTCGGGGCTCGACGCACCCCCGCCGCCGCCGGTGGCGGCCCGCACGACGAGGAACCCGACGGCCGCCACCGCCAGGACGCCGACGGCGACGAGGGCCAGGGCCAGACCGGTGTGCGAGCGGGCCGGGGCCGGCGTCCCCGGTGGGGGTGTCGGGCCGGGCGGGGCGGCCCACCCCGGAGGGGTCGGGGCCGCGGGGGGGCCGCCGGGCGCACCCGGGGGCCCATAGGGAGGGGGCGGTGGGACGGCCGGGCCCGGCGGCGGCGGTGAGCCGTAGGCCGGGGCGGTGGGGCTCGGGGGCGGGGGAGGGGAGCCGGGGGCCGGGGCGCCCGGGGGCGACCCGACCGGGATCGTCGGCGGGGACGCCGGGGGTGGGGGTGGGGGGGTCGGGCCCGCCGGGCGGCGGGGGCTGGGCCAGGCCGGCGTCGGCTGGTCGTCCGATGGCGGCGTCGAGCTCATGACCAGGTCCCTCGTGGCTCTGGGGACCCCATCAGCCCTCCGTGGTGAAGTCGACGATGAACTCACCGGCGGTGAAGTCGACGGCCCAGAGCTGGAAGCAGCGGCGCATGTCGGTCTGGGCCGTCACGGACCAGACCTCGCTCTGGCCCGGGCCGTGGTCGTTGACGCGGTCGCGGAGCGGGCCGCTGTCGGTCTGGTCGAAGACGTCGATGCCCATGTCGAGGGTGGCGCTGGTGACCCGGATGTCGAGGTTCATGGTGATGCCCTCGCGCAGGAAGAGGCAGAAGTGGGCCCGCTGCTCCTCCTGGTCGATGGGCGCCGGGAACTGCTCGGTGGTCCGCTCGAGGGTGAGGTCGTTGCCGGCCTGACCGTCGTAGTAGAAGAAGAACTCGGCGACCTCGAAGATCTCGATCGTGTAGCTGCCGGTCGTCCCCTCGTCGCCGCCGCTGATCGTCACCCGGTAGGGCCCGGTCTGATCGGCCACGAACCGCGGCGTCCCGGTGTCGATGTCGGGCTCGGTCGGCACCGGCTGCCCGTCCGGACCGGTGACGGTGGTGGTGAGATCGGTGTTGTCGATGTCGACGACGTAGTGGGCGCCGCTCTCGGCCTCGAGCTCGTAGGCGATGGCGTCCCCGGGCTCGGCCAGCTCGTCGTCGAGCGAGCCGGGCACGCTGAGGTCGACGGGGATGATCTCGACCTGCTTGACCGTCACGCTCACCTCGGCGTCGTCCTCGCCCCCCGCCACGATCAGCCGGTGCGGGCCGTCGACGGTGACGTCGAGGGTGTCGGCCGGGGCGACCGGCGAGCCGCCCTCGGGCGGGAGGATGGCGGTGGCGAGGTCGCCGTCGCCCTCGACGAGCTCGGTGGCGATCGTGTAGCTCTCGTCGACGAAGGCCTCGAAGGTGAACACGGCGTACCCGGAGCGGCCGACCGACGCGGTGGTGGCCTCCCCGATCACGGCGTCGGTCGTCTCCTCGAACGCCTCGGGGGAGTCGGCGGCGAGCGTGGCCAGGGCCCCGGTGTCGGCGTCGGTCACCGCCGTCGCGACCTGGGCGCGGGTCTCCTCGACGGCGACCACCTCACCGGTCATGTCCTGCATCCCGGGCCCGGCCTCGACGTCGTCGCCGCCGAGGACCGTCAGGCCGACCACGGCGAGGGCGGCGATCACGACGACCGCCACCACGCCGAGGGCGAGGACGAGCGGCAGGCGGCTCTTCTTCTTCGGCGGACCGGCGGGCGGCCCCGGTGGCGGGAAGCCCGACCCGGGCGGCGGCGCGCCGGGTCCGGGCGGCGGGCCCCCGGGGGGCGGGGTGCCGCCGGGCGGGGGCGGCGGGGGCGTGGGGCCCCCGGGGTAGCCGGGCTGCGGCGGTGGGGTGGGCCCCGGCGGCGGGAAGCCCGGTGGGGGCGGCGGTCCCGGCGGCGGGTACCCGCCCGGCCCGGGCGGGGGCGGTCCCCCGGGGGGCGGCGATCCCTGCCCCGGGTTCCAGGGTCCGGGGGGCGGAGGTGGGGGGTAGGTCATGTCGGGTCGTCCCCTCGGGGGTCGTGGACAGCGGGCCGGTGTGCGTGCCACCCGGCGCCGGCGCCGAGCGTGCCCAGCATCGCGCCTGCGCAGGCAGCAACGGTGCCCCCACCCACCCCGGAGCGCGGGAGGCGGTCCAGGGCGGCGAGGGCGAGGGCGGTGCCGGCGGCGGCGAGGGCCACGCCGACGGCGCCGATGACCGATCCGACCCGCCCGCCCAGACCGGTGCCGACGAGGAGGACGGCGCCCCCCAGCGGGATCAGGTACACGGTGACGCCGGCCCAGCGGGGCACCAGGGCGTCGACCGTGCCGGAGAGCACGAGGTCGCCGATGCGGCGCAGGGCGATGGCGGACCCGGCGCCCTCCCGGGACCAGGGCAGGAACGTCGACCCCAGCAGCAGGACGCCGCCGACGGCCCCGGAGACCAGGGACGTGGTGGGCGCGGCTGACGGGCGGAGACGGGCCAAGCCGGCGACGGTACCACCGGTACGGCGCCGGCTGGGGCGACGCTCCGGGCCTGGTCGGACGGGCTGCGAGACTCGCCGCCATGGCGTTCCCGCTCCCGGCCCCGCCGCTGGTGTCCGCCGCCGTGGGCCTGCGCCTCCGCCCGTGGACCGTCGACGACGCGCCGGCCCTGGCCGAGGCGTGGGCGGTCCCCGACATCGCCGCCCAGGCGACCGTGCCCGGGTCGGGCACCGAGGCGGACGCCCGCCGCTGGATCGAGGGCGCCGCGGCGCGCCGCGAGGTCGGGCTCTCCCTCGACCTGGTGGTCGGGCCCGTCGACGGCGCCGACGTGTGGGGCGAGGTGGGGCTGGCCCCGCTCCGGCTGACGGCGGCCGGGGCTGCCCGCGACGAGGTCGAGGTCGGGTGGTGGGTCCGGCCCCCGCACCGCCGTCGCGGCGTGGCCACCGCCGCCGCGGGCCTCCTCACCCGGTGGGCCGGCGACGACCTCGGGGTCCCCCGCCTGGTGGCCCGGATCGGCCGGGGCGACACCGCCTCGGCCGGCGTGGCCCGGGCCGTCGGCCTCGCCCGGCTCGGCCCGCTCGGTGCCGACCGGGACCTGTGGGCCACGGCGCGACCCCCCGTGTAGGGTCGACGACGCCGTGAAGCGGGTCCGGTGAGGCCCGCACGGCGGGAGAGAGATGGCCGAGAGAGAGCGTCGCATCTCGCCGCCCTACGGCGGCGTGTTCGTGCCCCGGACACGGGTGCTCGAGCGGGACGACGTGGCCCGGGCCGTCTGGCGGATGGCCCACGAGATCGTCGAGCGCAACCACGGCCTGGACCAGGTCGTCCTCGTCGGTCTCCAGACCGGTGGCTGCTGGATCGCCGACCGGCTGGCCGACGCCCTCGACACCATCGAGCAGGTGCGCCCCGAGGTCGGCGTCCTCGACGTGGCGTCGCACCGCGACGACATCGGTCTGCGGCCGGTGCTGCCCGAGGAGGCGACCGACATCCCCGACGACATCGACGGGAGCTGCGTCGTGCTCGTCGACGACGTCTTGTTCACCGGGCGCACGATCCGGGCCGCCCTGGGCGCCCTGCACGACCACGGGCGGCCACGATCGGTGCAGCTGGCGGTGATGGTCGACCGGGGCCACCGCGAGCTGCCGATCCGGCCCGACTTCGTGGGCAAGAACCTTCCCACCCGGCGCGACGAGGTGGTCGACGTCCACCCCGAGGGCGTCGACCTGGGCGAGATGGTCCGGTGACGGCGGCCCCGGCCGATGGCTGACCGCTCCCTCGTCCTCACGGGCGGCACCGTCGTCGACGCGACCGGATCCCGGCCCGCCGACGTCGTCGTCGTCGACGGGCGCATCGCCGCCGTCGGTCCCGACCTCGACGGCGACCGGGTGCTCGACGCCGGCGGCTGCGTCGTGGCGCCGGGCCTGGTCGACCTCCACGCCCACCTCCGCCAGCCGGGCAAGGAGGAGGCCGAGACCATCGAGACCGGCAGCCGCTGCGCCGTGCTCGGCGGGTTCACGGCCGTGGTCGCCATGCCCAACACCACGCCCACCATGGACTCCGTCGCCGTGGTGCGCGAGGTGGCCGCCCTGGGCCGGACCGCCCTGTGCGCCGTCCACCCCTCCGCCGCCATCACCGTCGACCGGGCGGGGGACACCCTGACGCCGATGGCCGACCTGGCCGACCTCGGGGTCCGGCTCTTCACCGACGACGGCACGGGGGTCCAGGACGGCGAGCTCATGCGCCGGGCCATGGAGGTCGCCGTGGGCCTGCCCCATGACGTCGTCCTGGCCCAGCACTGCGAGGACGCCGTCCTCGCCGCCGGGGGCGCCATGCACGAGGGCGAGTGGTCGGCGCGCCTGGGCCTCACCGGCCAGCCCCACACCGCCGAGGAGGCCATGGTCGCCCGCGACATCGCCCTCGCGACGCACACCGGCGCCCGCGTCCACATGCAGCACATGTCGACGGCCGGGTCGGTCGCCCTCATCGCCCGGGCCCGGGCCGACGGGCTGGCCATCAGCGCCGAGGCCACCCCCCACCACATGCTGCTCACCCACGCCGAGGTCGCCTCGCTCGACCCCGTCTTCAAGGTCAACCCGCCGCTGCGCACCGAGGAGGACGTGGCGGCGGTGCGGGCCGGTGTGGTCGACGCCACCCTCGACGTGATCGCCACCGACCACGCCCCCCACACGCCGGCGGCCAAGGCCCTGCCCTTCCCCGAGGCGCCGCCGGGGATGCTCGGGCTCGAGTTCGCCCTCGGCGTCGCCCTGGCCGTGCTCGACCTGCCGCTGGCCGAGGTCCTGGCCCGCCTCTCCTGGCGGCCGGCGGCCGTCGCCGGGCTCACCGACACCCAGGGCGGCCCCGTCGCCGTCGGGCGCCCGGCCAACCTGTGCGTGATCGACCCCACGGCCGAGTGGACCGTCGCGGCCGGCGCCACCGCCAGCCTCAGCCGCAACATCCCCTACGTCGGCCGCACCCTCCGGGGCCGGGTCCGCCACACCGTCGTCGCCGGCGAGCCCGTCGTCGTCGACGGGTCCGCCCAGCGCTGACGACCACGGATGGTGCCAGGCACCATCCGTGGCGCCCGTCAGACGGCCAGGGTGGCCAGGGTGCCGGCGGCGTGGGCGGCGACGATGGCCTCGACCGTCTGCTCGAAGGCACCGGGCGGGTTGGCGAAGAGGTGCCGGGCCTCGATGGCCGCCCCGGCGAACTGGGCGTGCATGTGCCGGGCCGCCCCCTCGTCGGTGAACCCGTGCCCCACGCGGGTCCGGATCCCGTGCAGGCACTGCTCGAGCGGGGGGAGCACGACGGCGTAGCTGCACGAGACCAGCCCGGCATGGCCGAGGAAGGTCGGCAGGAACCAGGGCCCGACGACGCCATCGTAGACGACCATCGCCGGGCCGGCGGCGAAGCGCCCCGCCGCCGCCCCCGTGGCCGCCGCGACCACCGCGTTCTGGGCGTCGGCCTCGGGCCGCCAGGGCGCGATCGCCCCCCGACGGAGGAAGCCGAAGAAGGCGTCGCCCTCGATCAGGACGCTCGGGTCCCACCGGTCGGCGATCGCCGCCGCCAGGGCGGTCTTGCCCGCCCCGGGCGGTCCGCTGACGACCAGGAGGTCACCCACCGGTGGGGGCCCCCGCCGGCCGGGCGCGGGCGGCGGCGAGGGCCGCCTTGGCCCCGCCCCGGACCCAGGCGAGGGAGAAGTCGACCCAGTCGAAGCGGTCCCGCCAGAGGGTGATCCGCCCGTCGTGGACCTCGAAGGTGCCGCACACCCAGAAGGCGGCGTCGACCCGGCCGACGGACAACACGTCGGTGCGCTCGGTCAAGACGACGGGACCGTTGGCGGCGATGTTGTGGTTCTCGACCCGGAACCCGCTTCCCAGCCGCATCATCCCGTGCAGGGTGCGGGCGACGGCGGCCCGGCCCCGGTCGGGGGGCAGGGGCACGTTCTGGTACACCACGTCGTCGGCGACCAGGTCCAGGGCGGCGGCGACGTCCATGCGCTCGAGGTGGCCGAGGAACGCCAGCACCACCTCGATCTCGGGCGTGGTCGAGGCGGCGGGGGAGGCCGTGGTCGCGTCGGGGGTGCTCATGGCCCCATGGTGCCCGACGCTGCGATGCGCTCGGCGAGGTAGGTCGAGAACCAGCCGGCGAAGCGCCGCTGGAGGTCGGGGCGTCGCCAGTCGTCGCCGGTGACCTCGCCCCGGCACGCCTCGGCGCCGCAGCTGCACCGGATGGGCTCGGGCCACACCGTGCCGTCGAAGAGCGCGTAGTCGGTGGTCAGCTCCTCGCCGGCGGGGACGTCGACCATGGCGACGAGCACCGTGTTGCCCCGGAAGCCCACGTTGGGCGCGCACGAGTGGTTGATGAACAGCATCACCGGCTCGTACTCCTCCTCGGCCAGGGCCATCAGGTGCAGGCCCTCGGCGATCTGGACCTCGCTGTTCTGCAGGCGCGGGGGCTGGGCCCGCACGGTGGCGGTGTCGACGATGTGGCCGCCCTTGACGGCGACCACCTCGCCGGCGGCGATGTCCTCCAGGGCCACGAGGCCGCGGCCGGAGATGGCGCTGGGCGTGCCCTTGCGGGCGCGGGGCGAGATCCAGGACGAGACGGTGGGCATCTGCCGATGGTGGCCCACCGCGACCGATGATCGGCTCCCCTTTGCCTCGTCGGTCCTCCCATGGACGCCCGCAACCTGGCCGAGCTGTACGACCTGCCCCTCCTCGACTGGGGGGCGGTGACGACCCGGCTCTCCCAGGAGATCACCCAGGCGCCGGGGACCGGCGGCCCGCACCACCACACCTGGTGGCTGGCGACGATCGACGCCGACGGCGCCCCGCACGTGGCCGGGATCGGCGGCTTCTGGGACCGGGAGGCCCTGTGGTTCCAGACCGGGCTCACCACGCGGAAGGGCCGCAACCTGACCCGCGACCCCCGGTGCACCGTCAGCCTCGCCACCGACCAGTTCGACCTGGTGATCGAGGGGACGGCGACCGTGGTCGAGGACCCCGACGAGGTGGCCGCCTTCGTCCAGGTCGCGGTCGACGGCGGGTGGCCGGCCCGCGTCGACGCGTCCGGGACGGCCGTCACCGCCGACTTCAGCGCCCCGTCGGCCGGCCCGCCGCCCTGGCACGTGTTCCGCCTCGCGCCCCGCCGAGCGATGGCCCTCGCCCTCGAGGAGCCCGGAGGCGCGACCCGGTGGGAGCTCTGAGGGCGGCAGACTCGCCCGATGGGAACCGATCTCCTGTACCTGCGCGACGCCGGGCTGCTGTCGTTCGAGGCCACGGTCACCGTCGTCGACGTCGAGGGCCGCCGGATCGCCCTCGACCGGACCGCCTTCTACCCGACCGGCGGCGGTCAGCCCCACGACACCGGCACCCTGGCCGGCCTGCCGGTGGTCGACGTGCGCAAGGACGGGTCCGTGGCCTGGCACACCGTGGGCGACGGCCCCCTGCCGGCGGTCGGAGACACGGTCGCGGGGGAGGTGGACGCCGAGCGGCGCTGGGCGCTCATGCGGACCCACAGCGCCCTCCACATCCTCTGCGGTGTGATCTGGAACGAGTGGAGGGTGCCGGTCACGGGCGGGAACATGGAGCCGCTGACGGCCCGGATGGACTTCGCCTTCGACCCGCTGCCCGAGGGCTTCGGGGCCCGCGTCGAGGAGCTCGTCAACGCCGAGATCGCCGCCGACCGGCCCATCGAGGTCGGGTTCCTGCCCCGGGACGTCGCCGTCGAGGACGAGGACCTCATCCGCACCAAGGTGAACATGATCCCCGAGTCCGTCACCGAGATCCGGGTGGTGGACATCGTCGGCCTGGACAAGCAGGCCGACGGCGGGACCCACGTCCCCTCGACGGGCCACGTCGGTCGGCTCCGGGTGGTGAAGACCGAGTCCAAGGGCAAGGGCAACAAGCGGCTCCGCATCGAGGTGCTCGAGCGGTGAGATCGATGGGAGGGATCGGGGCCGGTGTCGGCTAGGTTCGGCGCCTGACCGTGAAGCGGGTCCCGTGAGGCCCGCACGGCAGGAGAGCCCCAGATTGGACACCGTCGCCGCCGCCCTCTGCCTCCCGGCAGGGGGCTTTTCTCGCCCCCGGGAGCTCCGTTGACCCGACGTGACGTGCGCCCGGCGCTGCTGGTGCTGGCCGACGGTGAGGTGTTCGAGGGCGAGGCCCTCGGCGCCACGCCCCCGACCGGGATCGCCACCGGCGAGGTCGTCTTCAACACCGTGCTGTCCGGCTACCAGGAGGTGCTGTCCGACCCCTCCTACGCCGGCCAGATCATCACCTTCACCTACCCCCACATCGGGAACTACGGGGTCACGCGCCACGACGACGAGAGCGTCCGGCCCTTCTGCCGGGGCGTGATCGTGCGGGAGCCGGCCCGGCGGCGGTCGAGCTGGCGCAGCGAGGGCGACCTCGACGCCTGGCTCGTCCACCACGGCGTCGCCGGCATCGGCGGCATCGACACCCGGCGCCTGACCCGGCACATCCGCGACCGGGGCGCGGCCCCGGGGGCCTTCGGCCCCCTGGGCGAGGCCCCCGACGGCACCGTCGTCGACGAGGCCGCCCTGCGGGCCGCCGCGGCCACCGAGACCGGCACCGACGGCGTCGACCTGGTGGCTCAGGTGAGCACGGCCGAGGCCTACACCGTCGGCGACGGTCCCCGCCGGGTCGTGGCCTACGACCTCGGCATCAAGACCACGATCCTGCGCCACCTGTCGACCCTCGCCACCGTCGAGGTCGTCCCCGCCGCCACCACCGCCGAGGAGGTGCTGGCCCGCCAGCCCGACGGTGTCTTCCTCTCCAACGGCCCCGGCGACCCGGAGATGGTCCCCTACGTGGCCGACGCCGTGCGGGGCCTGCTGGGCGAGGTGCCGCTGTTCGGCATCTGCCTGGGGAACCAGGTCCTGGGCCTGGCCGTCGGCGCCGACACGGTCAAGCTCCCGTTCGGCCACCACGGGGGCAACCACCCCGTCCGCGACGTGCGGTCCGGTCGCATCGACATCACCAGCCAGAACCACAACTTCGCGGTGGCCGCCGACACCCTGCCGTCGAACGCCGAGCTGACCCACGTCAACCTCAACGACGGCGTGTGCGAGGGCTTCGCCCTGCCCCGGGAGCGGGCCTTCAGCGTGCAGCACCACCCCGAGGCCGGCCCCGGCCCCCACGACGCCTCCCACCTGTTCGCCGCCTTCGCCGCCCTCATGGACGGCGCCGGCCAGCCCGAGAGCCGCTGATGCCCAAGCGCACCGACATCGAGTCGATCCTGCTGATCGGGTCCGGCCCCATCGTCATCGGCCAGGCCTGCGAGTTCGACTACAGCGGCACCCAGGCGTGCCGGGTCCTCCGCGAGGAGGGCTACCGGGTGATCCTGGCCAACTCGAACCCGGCCACGATCATGACCGACCCCGACTTCGCCGACGCCACCTACGTCGAGCCCCTCGACGTCGACGTGCTGGCGAAGATCATCGAGAAGGAGCGCCCCGACGCGGTGCTCCCGACGCTCGGGGGCCAGACCGCCCTCAACCTGGCCATGGAGCTGTTCGAGGCCGGCCTGGTGGGCGTCCCGGGCACGCCCGAGCTCATCGGCGCCAACGCCGAGGCCATCGCCACGGCCGAGAACCGCGAGCAGTTCAAGGTGGCCATGACCGAGATCGGGCTGTCGGTCCCGGCCTCGGGCACGGCGGCCCCCGACGAGGGCATGCGGGCCGCGCACGTGCCCAAGGCCCAGCAGGTCAAGGCGGCGATGGAGCGGGCCCGGGAGGTGGTGGCCGACATCGGCCTCCCCGTCGTGATCCGCCCCGCCTACATCCTCGGGGGCAAGGGCACCGGCATCGCCTCGACCCCCGAGGAGTTCGAGCGCCTCGCCGCCCTCGGCCTCGATGCCAGCCCCATCACCGAGATCCTCATCGAGAAGTCGATCGCGGGGTGGAAGGAGTACGAGCTGGAGGTCATGCGGGACCGGGCCGACAACTGCGTGATCATCTGCTCGATCGAGAACCTCGACCCCATGGGCGTGCACACCGGTGACTCGATCACCGTGGCCCCGGCCCAGACGCTGTCGGACGTCGAGTACCAGACGATGCGCGACGCCGCCTTCGCCTGCCTGCGCCGGGTGGGGGTGGAGACCGGCGGCTCGAACGTCCAGTTCGCCCTCAACCCCGAGGACGGGGCCATGGTCGTCATCGAGATGAACCCCCGGGTGAGCCGCAGCTCGGCCCTGGCGTCGAAGGCGACCGGGTTCCCGATCGCCAAGATCGCCGCCCGCCTCGCCGTCGGCTACACGCTCGACGAGATCCCCAACGACATCACCCGGGCCACCCCGGCCAGCTTCGAGCCGGTCATCGACTACGTCGTCACCAAGGTCCCGCGCTGGGCGTTCGAGAAGTTCCCGGGCCAGTCGCCGACCCTCGGGACCCAGATGCAGTCGGTGGGCGAGGCCATGGCCATCGGCCGGACCTTCCCCGAGTCGCTCCAGAAGGCGCTGCGCTCGCTCGAGCAGGGGAAGCTGGGCCTCAACTGCGACCCGGCCGAGGCCGGCCTCGACGACCTGTCCGACGAGGACCTCCTGGCCGCGGCCGCCATCGGCACCCCCGACCGGCCCTTCCAGCTCGAGGCCGCCCTCCGTCGGGGCATGACGATCGACCAGGTGGCGGCGGCGACGCGGGTCGATCCCTGGTTCCTCGACCAGATGTCGCTCATCGTCGAGGAGCGCGCCCACCTCACCGGCGTGGGCTCGGCCGGCATGGACCGGACCGCCTGGCGTCGGGCCAAGCGCCTCGGCTTCGGCGACGCCCAGCTGGCGTGGCTGTGGGGCGAGGACGAGGCCGACGTGCGGGCCGCCCGCCGGGCCGCCGGCGTCCACCCGACGTACAAGACCGTCGACACCTGCGCCGCCGAGTTCGCGGCCGAGACGCCGTACCACTACTCGACCTGGGAGGACACCGACGAGGTGCGGCCCAGCGCCAAGCCGAAGGTCGTCATCCTCGGCTCGGGCCCGAACCGCATCGGCCAGGGCATCGAGTTCGACTACTGCTGCGTCCACGCCAGCTTCGCCCTCCGCGACGCCGGCTTCGAGACGGTCATGGTCAACTGCAACCCCGAGACGGTGTCGACCGACTACGACACCTCGGACCGCCTGTACTTCGAGCCCCTCACGACCGAGGACGTGGAGCACGTGCTCGCCGCCGAGGCCGCCCACGGTGACCTGCGGGGCGTGATCGTCAGCCTCGGCGGGCAGACGCCGCTGAAGCTGGCCGACGACATCGACCCCGCCCTGGTGCTCGGCACCAGCCCGGCGTCGATCGACCTGGCCGAGGACCGCGACCGCTGGAACGCCCTCTGCGACCAGCTGGGCATCCCCCAGCCCGCCGGCGGCACCGCCGTCACCGTCGAGGAGGCCCACGCCATCACCTCCGAGATCGGCTACCCGGCCCTGGTCCGCCCCAGCTACGTGCTCGGCGGGCGGGCCATGGAGATCGTCTACGACGACGACCAGCTGCGGCGGGCCATGGCCGAGCTCTCCGGCTTCGGCACCCTCGGCCGCGAGGGCGGGCTGTCGGCCGAGCGCCCCGTCCTCGTCGACCGCTTCCTCGAGGACGCCACCGAGGTCGACGTCGACGCCCTGCGCGACGCCACCGGCGAGGTCGTCATCGGCGCGGTGATGGAGCACGTCGAGGAGGCCGGCGTGCACTCGGGCGACTCCGCCTGCGCCATCCCGCCCTACTCGCTCGACCCGGCCACCGTCACCGTGATCGAGACCCACACCCGGCGCATCGCCGAGGCCCTCGGCGTGGTGGGCCTGATCAACGTGCAGTTCGCCGTCCGCTCCGAGGCCGGCGCCGACGGCGTGACCCGCGACGCGGTGTACGTGATCGAGGCCAACCCCCGGGCCAGCCGCACCGTCCCGTTCGTGGCCAAGGCCACCGGCGTGCCGCTGGTCAAGGTGGCGGCCCGCCTGATGGTCGGCGCCACCCTGGAGGAGCTGCGCCAGGAGGGCCTGCTCCAGGCGCCGATCGGCGGCCACGTGGCGGTGAAGGAGGCGGTGCTGCCCTTCAACCGCTTCCCCGACGCCGATCGGGTGCTGGGGCCGGAGATGCGCTCGACGGGCGAGGTCATGGGCATCGACGAGACCTTCGGCCTGGCCTTCGCCAAGGCCCAGATCGCCGCCGGTGATCGCCTGCCGGCCGGCGGGTGCGTGTTCCTCTCCCTGGCCGATCGGGACAAGCCCGGCGGCGTGGTGGCCGCCCGTCGCCTCCTGGACCTGGGGTTCACCATCGCGGCCACGGCCGGCACCGCTGCGGCCCTGCACGAGGCCGGCATCGAGGTGGCCGAGGTCCTCGGCAAGCTGGGCGTCGACGAGGGCCGGACCGCGGTCGACCTCATCGAGGAGGGCACCTGCACGCTGGTGGTCAACAGCCCCAAGGGTCGCGGCCCCCGTGCCGACGGGGCCTACATCCGCACCGCCGCCGGCGTCGCCGGCATCCCGATCCTCACCACCGCGGCGGCCGCCCTGGCCGCGGCCGAGGGCATGGCCGACTGGCGGGCCCACCCCCTCCAGGTCCGGTCCCTCCAGGAGCTCCACGCCCGGGGCCGGGCCCTCCAGTGACCCCCGCGACCTTTGTCCGGAACCCTGCCGAGGAGGGGGACTTCCGGACAAGGTTGAGCGACGCCCGTCGAACCTTGTCCGGAACCCTGCCGAGGAGGGGGACTTCCGGACAAAGTTGGGGGGGTGGGAGCTGATGCGGCGGCGGGGGAGGGATCTGCCGGCGTGCGCCATGAGCACGACGGTCGGGTCGGTCACGCTGCCCAACCCGGTGATGACGGCGTCGGGGACGGGCGGGCACGGGGCCGAGCTCGACGCCTACCTGCCGCTGGCCGACCTCGGGGCCGTGGTCGTGAAGTCCCTGAGCGCCGACCCGTGGCCCGGCAACCCCGCCCCCCGGGTGCACGCCACGCCGTCGGGGATGCTGAACAGCGTCGGCCTCCAGGGCGAGGGCGTGGAGGCCTGGCTGGCCGACGACCTGCCCGCCCTGGTCGCCACCGGGGCCCGGGTCGTGGCCAGCATCTGGGGCCGCAGCGTCGAGGACTACCGCCGGGCCGCCGACGCCCTGGCGGCGGCGCCCGCCGCCGTCGTGGCCGTCGAGGTGAACCTCTCGTGCCCCAACACCGAGGCCGGGCGCGACCTCTTCGCCCACGACCCCGAGGCCACCGCCGCCGTGGTGGCGGCGACGGCGGGCTGCGGCCGGCCCCGCTGGGCCAAGCTCAGCCCCAACACGCCCCGGGTGGCCGAGGTCGCCGGGGCGGCGGCGGCGGCGGGGGCCGAGGCCGTCACCTTGATCAACACGGTGATGGGCATGGCCATCGACCCCGAGACCCGGACCTACCGGCTGGGGGCGGGGGAGCGGGGCGGCGGGCTGTCCGGCCCGGCGATCCACCCCGTCGCCGTGCGCGTCGTCCACGACGTGCACCGGGCCCACCCCGACCTGCCCATCGTCGGGGTGGGGGGCGTGGTCGACGGACCCACCGCCGTGGAGCTGCTCCTGGCCGGGGCCTGCGCCGTGCAGGTGGGGACGGCGACCTTCGCCGACCCCCGGGCTCCCGCCCGGGTGGCCGCCGACCTGGAACACTGGTGCCGCCGACGGGGGATCCCGGGGATGGCCGAGCTCATCGGAGGGATGCGATGACCGAAGTGACGACGCGCGCGGCCGAGGTCGACGACCGCGTCAGACGCCGGCTGGCGCTGGTGCTCGACGTCGACGACATGGTCGAGGCGACCCGGCTGGCGCGCGAGATGCGGCCCTGGTTCGGCGTGGCCAAGGTCGGGCTCGAGCTCTACAGCGCGGTCGGCCCCGACGTCGTCGCCCCGCTGCGCGAGATGGGCTACGAGGTCTTCGTCGACCTCAAGCTCCACGACATCCCCACGACGGTGGGGCGGGCGGCCCGGGTGCTCGGCGCCCTCGGCGCCACCTACGTCACCATGCACGCCGTCGGCGGGCGGGAGATGCTGCGTGCCGGCGACCAGGGCCTCCGCGAGGGCGCCGCCGCCGTCGACCTGCCCGAGCCCACCTCGCTCGCCGTCACCATCCTCACCAGCGACGCCGGCGCCCCGCCCCACATCCTGGGCAAGCGGCTCACCGCCGCCATGGAGGCCGGGTGCGGGGGCCTGGTGTGCGCCGCGTCGGACCTCGAGGAGGCCCGGACCATCGCCCCGACGATGACCCGGGTGGTGCCCGGCATCCGCCTGGCCGGCGACGCCCGCCACGACCAGGCCCGCCCGGCGACCCCCGGCGAGGCGGCGGCCGAGGGCGCCGACATCCTCGTCGTCGGGCGCACCGTCACCCGGGCCATCGACCGGGCCGCGGCCGCCTCGGCCGTCGCCGCCGAGGTCGCCGAAGCCATGTCGCAGGCCTGAGCGTCTGACGCGGTGGGCCGGGCCGCTTCCCGCCGAAGCGGCTTCGCCGCCGGCTCGATCCGACGCAGGCCGGGGGGAGGGGCTGCCGCCGGGCCGACCGGAGCGGGTCGTGTGCCATCGGCTCCTCCCACACGGTGATGGCTCCTGGTACGGATGTGGCGCATGGCACATGGAGTCCGCGCCTGGTGGGGGTGGCGGGGGTAGGGTGCGCGCATGCCCCAGCCCCCCCAACTGACGCCGGAGCAGCGTGAAGCCGCCCTGGCCAAGGCCGCCGAGGCCCGGCGCACCCGCGCCGAGCTCAAGGAGAAGCTGAAGATGGGATCGCTCAGCCTCTCCGCCGTGCTCGACCAGGCCGAGGCCGACCGCATCGTCGGCAAGACCAAGGTCCTGGCCGTGATCGAGTCCCTGCCCGGCGTGGGCAAGGTCAAGGCCCGCCGGACCATGGACGAGATCGGCATCGCCGAGAGCCGCACGCTCAAGGGCCTCGGGGCCCAGCAGCGCAAGGCCCTCCTCGACGCCTTCGGCTGACCGGTCGGCCCGCGAGCCGTCGTCCCCCGTGGGGGGCGGCCTCTAAGGTCCGGCCGTGCTCGTCACCATCTCCGGCCTGCCCGGCTCCGGGACCAGCACCGCCTCCCGGGCGGTCGCTGAGACCCTCGACCTCGACCACCTCGACGGTGGCCAGGTGTTCCGGGCCCTGGCCGCCGAGCGGGGCCTCGACCTGGGCGCCTTCAGCGCCGTGGCCGAGCACGACCCCCGCATCGACCTCGAGCTCGACACCCGCCTGGCCGAGCGGGGCCGCAAGGGCGACGTGGTCCTCGAGTCGCGGCTGGCGGGGTGGATCGCCCGCAACGAGGGCCTGGAGGGGTTCCGGGTGTGGCTGTCGTGCGACGACGGGGAGCGGGCCCGGCGGGTGGCCCAGCGCGAGGGGCGCACCCCGAACGAGGCCCGACGCCTGAACGAGGTCCGGGAGGCGAGCGAGGCCCAGCGCTACCTCGCCTACTACGGCATCGACATCGCCGACCTGTCGCCCTACGACCTGGTGGTGGACACCACGGTCACCCCCAAGGCGGAGGTGGCCGCCCGGATCGCCGCCGCCGCCCGCTCCGCGCAACCCTGATCAGGCCGGCGAGGCGGAGCCGAGTGGCCCGGACGGCGATCAGGCCGGCGAGGCGGAGCCGAGTGGCCGAGACGACGAAGGGTTCGCGCCCGGTGCCGGCGGACCGGTAGGATCAACCGTCCGCCTGAACGCACCCGGAGAGCAGCGCGCCCATGAGCTGGCAGCACGACACCATGATGAACCCCTCGATCGAGGCCCTCACCACCCGGGCCGACGAGTCGAAGTTCAAGCTGGTCACCCTCGGGGCGGTCCGCGCCCGGCAGATCAACTCCTACTTCGGCCAGCTGGGCGAGGGTCTCGGCACCCTGGTCCCGCCGCAGGTCACCAGCGTCGCCCGCAAGCCGCTGTCGATCGCCTTCGAGGAGATCGCGGCCGACAAGATCCTGCCGGTCGACCCGCCGACGGCGGAGGAGCTGGCCGAGATGGAGGCCGCCGAGGCCGCCGCCGCGGCCGACGCCGCCGCCCTCGAGGCCGGGGACGACTGAAGGACCGGCACCCGCCGACCTCCTGACCCATCCCATGTCCGAGGCCGTGACCCGTCCCCTCGAGGGCCGGCGCGTCGTCCTCGGCGTCACCGGCGGCATCGCCGCCTACAAGGCCATCGAGCTGTGTCGGCGGCTGGTCGACGCCGGCGCCTTCGTGTCGCCCGTGCTCACCGACGGCGCCCTGCGCTTCGTGGGCAAGACGACATTCGACGCCCTGGCCAGCGAGCCGGTGCGGACCTCGCTGTTCGACGACCCCGACCCCATCCCGCACACCCGTCTGGGGCAGGGCGCCGACCTCGTCGTGGTCGCCCCGGCCACGGCCCGCCTGCTGGCCGACTACGCGTCGGGCCGCTCCCACGACCTCCTGACCGCCACCCTCCTGGCCACCCGGGCGCCGGTGGTCGTGGCCCCGGCCATGCACACCGAGATGTGGGAGCACCCGGCCGTGCAGGACAACGTGGCCACCCTCGCCCGTCGGGGCGTGGTGATCGTGCCCCCCGAGGAGGGGCGCCTGGCCGGCGGCGACGTCGGCGCCGGGCGCCTGGCCGACCCCGGGGCCATCGCCCAGGTGGTCGAGACCGTCCTGGCCGCGGGCGGCGGGGCCGCCGCCGACGACCTGGCCGGCCTCCGGGTCCTGGTCACCGCCGGCGGCACCCGGGAGCGCATCGACGCCGTGCGGGTGATCAGCAACCGGTCCTCGGGCAAGCAGGGCTACGCCATCGCCGCCGAGGCCGCCGCCCGCGGCGCCCACGTCACCCTGGTCACCACGGTCGACCGACCCGTCCCGCCCGGCGTGGCCGAGGTGGTCGCCGTCGAGAGCGCGGCCGACATGCAGGCCGCCGTCGTCCCCCGGGCCGTCGACCAGGACGTTGTCGTGATGGCCGCCGCCGTGGCCGACTTCCGACCGGCGGCACCGGCCGACCGCAAGCTCAAGAAGCACGAGGGCCCGCCGGTCATCGAGCTCGAGCCGACGCACGACTTCCTCGTCGACCTGGGGCGGGACAAGCCCGCCGGCCAGGTGCTCGTCGGGTTCGCGGCCGAGACCGACGACGTGCTGGCCAACGCCCGCGACAAGCTGGCGCGCAAGGGCCTGGACCTCATCGTGGCCAACGACGTCGGGGCGCCCGGTGTCGGCTTCGAGCACGACACCAACCAGGTCGTTGTCGTGTCCGCCTCGGGGATCGACCAAGATGTGCCCCTCAGCGACAAGCGCGCCGTGGCGCGGGCCGTGATCGATGCCGTGGTGGAGCACCGTGCTCAGGTCGCCGATCGGTCGGTGCTGCCCGCCGCCCCCCCAGATCTCAGACAGACACCCAAGGAGACCCACCCGTGAGCCGTTTCACCTTCACCTCGGAGTCGGTGACCGAGGGCCATCCCGACAAGATGGCCGACCAGATCTCGGACTCGATCCTCGACGCCATCCTGGCCGAGGATCCGATGGCCCGGGTGGCCTGTGAGACGCTCGTGACGACGGGTCTGGCCCTGGTCGCCGGGGAGATCACCACCAGCGCCTACGTCGAGATCCCCAAGATCGTGCGCGACACCATCTTGCGCATCGGCTACGACAACGCCGACTACGGCATCGACGGCAAGACCTGCGGTGTCATCACCACCATCGACCCGCAGTCGCCCGACATCGCCCAGGGCGTCGACACCGCCCAGGAGCGCCGCACCGGCGCCTCCGGCGAGGACATCCTCGACAGCCAGGGCGCCGGCGACCAGGGGATGATGTTCGGCTACGCCACCAACGAGACGCCGGACTACATGCCGCTGCCGATCTGGGTGGCCCACCGCCTGGCCGAGCGGCTGGCCGAGGTGCGCAAGGCGGGGTCCCTCCCGTACCTGCGGCCCGACGCCAAGACCCAGGTCACGGTCAACTACGAGGACGGCAAGCCGGTCGACATCAGCACGGTGCTGATCTCGACCCAGCACGGCCCGGGGATCGACTCCGAGACCACGATCAAGCCCGACCTCATCGAGCAGGTCATCAACCCGGTGCTGCCCGAGGGGCTGGCCAGCCCCGACCTCAAGGTCTACGTGAACCCGACCGGCCAGTTCGTCCTGGGCGGGCCCCACGCCGACTGCGGCCTCACCGGGCGGAAGATCATCGTCGACACCTACGGCGGCTGGGCCCGCCACGGCGGCGGCGCCTTCTCCGGCAAGGACCCGTCCAAGGTCGACCGCTCGGCCGCCTACGCCGCCCGCTGGGTCGCCAAGAACCTGGTCGCCGCCGGCGCCGCCGACCGGGCCGAGGTCCAGGTCGCCTACGCCATCGGCGTGGCCCGCCCCGTGTCCCTGCTGGTCGAGACCTTCGGCACCGAGAAGGTCGACAAGGACCAGATCGACAAGGCCGTCGCCGAGATCTTCGACCTCCGCCCGGCGGCGATCATGCGCGACCTCGACCTGCGCCGGCCGATCTACGCCCGGACGGCGGCCTACGGCCACTTCGGCCGCGACGGCTTCCCGTGGGAGGCCACCACCAAGGTCGACGACGTGAAGTCGGCCCTCGGCCTCTAGGTCGCGACGCCCGCCCCGCCCCCTCGGTTCTGTCGCGGCAGGCGCTCAGGGATGACGCCTGAGCGCGACAGAACGGGTGGGTCCGGCGGTTCGGTCCGTTCTGTCGCGGTGGGCGCTCACCGATGACGCCTGAGCGCGACAGAACGGCCCCGACCCAGCAGGGGGCGCTCGAGCTGGGCGACCCGCGGCCGCCGGTGCGGCCTGCTCCGGCGCGCCCCGAGGGGCGGGTCGTGCGGGTGGTCCCCGACGTGGCCGGGATCGGCCGCCGGTTCGACTACGTCGTGCCGGCTCGCCTGGCGGGCGAGGTCACCGTCGGGACCCTGGTGCGCATCGACCTGCACGGCCGCCGGGTCGGGGGGTGGGTCGTGGAGGACGACGTCGAGCCCGTCGCCGGCGTCGAGATCAAGCCCCTCGCCCGGGTCACCGGGATCGGCCCCGCGCCCGAGCTGGTCGCCCTGGCCGACTGGGCGGCCTGGCGGTGGGCCGGCCGCCCCCGCACCTTCCTGCGGGCGGCATCGCCCCTCGGCCGGGTGACGGCGCTGCCCCCACCCTCGTCCACCGGTGATCGCATCCCCGCTGACCAGGGGGGATCCGATCACCGCGTCGACGAGGTGCTGGGCCACGAGCGGGGGGTCCTGCGGCTGCCGCCGGCGGCCGACCGCCTGCCGGTGGTCCTGGCCGCCCTCGCCGCCCTCCCGCCCGACGGGGACGCCCTCGTCCTGTGCCCGTCGGTCGGACAGGCCCGGGCCCTCGGCGGCCGGCTGCGCCGCGCCGGGCGCCCCGTGGCCGTGGTGGCCCACGACCAGCCGGGCACGGCCGCCGCCGCCGAGTGGGCCCGGGCCGCAGCCGGCGGGGCCACCGTCGTCGGCGCCCGGGCCGGGGCGTGGGCACCCGTGCCCCGGCTGGCGCGAGTCGTCGTGCTCGACGAGCACGACGAGGCCTACGCCGAGGAGGGCTCGCCGACCTGGCACGCCCGCGACGTCGTCGTCGAGCGGGCCCGCCGGGCCGGGGTGCCGGTCCTGCTGGTCTCGTCGCAGCCGACCCTCGAGGCCCAGGCCTGGGGGGAGCTGGCGACCGTCGACCGGTCGGTCGAGCGGCGCGGGTGGCCGGCTCTCGAGGTCGTCGACCGGCGGGAGGAGGACCCGGCCGCCGGGATGCTGACCGAGCCGTTGGCGGCGCTGCTGCGTCGGCGTGGCCGGGTGGTGTGCGTGGTCAACCGGACGGGCCGGTCCCGCCTCTCGGCCTGCGCCACGTGCCGGGAGATCGTCGCCTGCGCGGCGTGCGAGGGCCCCGTGGTCCAGCCCGACGACGACGTCCTGCGCTGCACCCGGTGCGGCACCGAGCGGCCGGTGCTGTGCGCGGTGTGCGGGTCGACCCGGTTCCGGGTCCTGCGCCCGGGCGTGTCCCGCCTGCGCGACGACCTGGAGGCTCTGGTCGGGGAGCCCGTCGACGAGGTCACCGGCGCCCGGGGGACCGACGCCCCCACGACCCGCGTCGTCGTCGGGACCGAGGCGGCACTCCATCGCGTCCCGTCCGCCGACGCCGTCGCCTTCCTCGACCTCGACCAGGAGCTGCTCGCCCCCCGGGAGCGGGCGCGCGAGCAGGCCTTCGCCCTGCTGGCCCGGGCCGCCCGCCTGGTGCGGGGCCGCGCCGAGCACGGCCGCCTGCTGGTGCAGACCCGGCGTCCCGAGGACGTGGTGGTGCAGGCCGCCCTCCACGGCGACCCGGTGCGGGTGTCCGAGGCCGAGGAGCTCGTCCGCCGGACGTTCCGGCTGGCGCCCTTCGCTGCCGTGGCCGACATCTCCGGCGAGGCCGCCCCGGCCTTCGTGGCCGCCCTGGGGCGGCCGCCCGGGGTCGAGGTCCAGGCCGGCGCGGGCGCGTGGCGGGTCCGGGCCGACGACCACCGCACCCTCTGCGACGCCCTCGCGGCCGTGGAGCGACCGCCCGGCCGCCTCCGCATCGACGTCGACCCCCTCCGGGCCTGAGGCACCGGTCGGTCCTCCTCGGTTCTGAGCCAGAGGTCGGCCATCCGTGACCGGATCCTGGCTCAGAACGGGGGTGGGGTGCGGCGGGTCGGTTCTGAGCCAGAGGGCGGCCACCCGTGACCGGTTCCTGGCTCAGAACGTCGGGGCGCGGGAGGCCCGGTCACCCCCGTCGTCGGGGTCGAGGTCGGTGCGGGCCAGGGCGACCAGGGCGACGACCGGAACGATGCTGGCGACGGCGAGGGCGGTCGACACCGAGGTGAGGTCGGCGAGGCCCCCGTCGACGAGGGCGGCGAGCGGGCGGACGCCGAGCAGGGAGACGGACCACAGGGCCATGACCCGGGCGCGCATGGCCTCGGGCACGCGCCGTTGGATGGCGCCGTTGAGCGACGTGATGCCGACCAGGAACCCCGAGCCGGCCACGGCCAGGGCGGCGACGGCGGGCACCGGGCCGGGCGCGGCGGCGAGGCCGACCATCCCGGTGGCGAGCAGGCCCAGACCGAGCTGGGTCGTGCCGCGGTGCCCGAGCCGCCGACGGACGCGCTCGACGACGAGGGCCGACGCCGCCGCCCCGGCCCCGAAGGCCGAGACCAGGGCGCCGACGAAGCCGTCGCCCCGCCCCAGCTGCTCGGCGACCGCGGGGGTCAGGGTGTTGACCGGATCCGATCCCCAGCCGACGGCCAGCGTGGCGAGCATCACCGGCACGGCCACCCGGTCGGCGCGCACCCATCGGAACCCGGCGCGGAGTGACCGGTCGGCGTCGGGGTCGCGGGCGGGGGTCGGGTGAGGCCGGATCGCCAGCAGCACCACGACCATCACGACGAAGGTGAGGGCGTTGACGCCGAAGGCCGCGGCCACCCCGGCGGCGGCGATGAGCGCCCCCGCGGCCGCCGGGCCGATGGCGCGGGCGAGGTTGAACGTCACCGACGAGAGGGCGATGGCGCCGTCGAGGTCCCGCGCCTCGACCAGCTGGGGGACGATGGCCTGGACCATCGGGACCGACATGGCGTAGCCGACGCCGATGACGACCGTGGCCGCGAACACCGGGACGGGTCCGCCCAGCCCGTCGACCCCGAGGGCGAGGACGGCGACGGCCAGGGCGCCGGCCCCCGTCGCCGACAGCAGCTGGGCGCCGATGAGGAGCCGCCGCCGGTCGTAGCGGTCGCCGGCCACGCCGGCCCAGGGCGACAGGAGCAGCGTGGCCGTGAACTGGAGCACGCTCACGACACCGACGAGCGTGTTCGACTCGGTCAGCTCGTAGACGACGACGGCCGCGGCCAGGTTCTGGAACCAGTTGCCGGCGTTGGAGACCAGGTTCCCGAAGAAGAACGGCCCGAACGTTCGGTCCCGCAGCAGCGTCAGCGGCGTCGACGGGCCCTGGGGCTCGGGCTCGACGAGGTGCTCAGCCACCCGGTACGACGTCCAGCAGCCGGTAGCCCTTCCGGCTGGCCCGTCGGGTGACGCTGTGGCCCTGGTCGGCCAGCCACCGGTGGAGCGAGTCGGCGCCCAGGTTCTTGCCCACCACCAGGTGGGCGCCGCCGCCGGGGGCGACCCGGGCCAGCCACGTGGCCAGCACGTCGTGGAGGGCGGCCTTGCCCACCCGGATCGGCGGGTTCGACCAGAACCGGTCGACGACGAGGTCGGAGGGGACTGCGTCGGGGGTCGCCACCCGCACCCGGTCACCCACGCCGAGGGCCTCGGCGTTGGCGGCCGTCAGCTCGAGCGCCCGCTCGTTGACGTCGATCGCCCACACGACGGCGTCGGGGGCGCGCCGGGCGAGGGCGATGGTGATGGGCCCGTACCCGCAGCCGACGTCGGCGATCACCCGGTCGGTCGGCTCCGGCCGGGCCCCGTCCTCGAGCAGCACGCGGGTCCCCGGGTCGACCCCGCCCGCCGAGAAGACGCCGGCGTCGGTCCGCAGCACGAGGGCGTGGTCGTCCTCGGGGAGCTCGAGCCGGGCCCGCCCCGGCTTGGAGCGAGCCGTCGGTCGGGCCGAGAAGTAGTGGTTCGGCGGTCCCTCGGGCACCTGTGGACGGTAGGCGACCCGATAGCGTGGGACGCCATGGCCGCCTACGACATCCGGATCATCGGGGACCCGGTCCTGCGGGAGGTCGCGGCCGACGTCACCGACATCGACGGTGCCCTGGTGCAGGTGGTCGAGGGGATGGTCGACGCCATGTACGAGGCCGACGGGCTGGCCGTGGCCGCCCCCCAGGTGGGGGTGCGCAAGCGCCTGGTCGTGTACCACCTGCCCGACGACCCCGAGCCCGTCACCATCGTCAACCCCCGCATCGAGGAGTACGGCGACGACGAGTGGCTCTACAGCGAGGGCTGCCTGTCGATCCCGGGGCTCTACTGGGAGATCGCCCGGCCCAAGACGGTCCACGTCGTCGGGCTCGACCTCGACGGCAACGACGTGTCGATCGAGGCCGACGAGCTGGCCGCCCGCATGTACCAGCACGAGATCGACCACCTCGACGGCGTCCTCATGACCGAGCGCCTCGACGACGACCAGCGGGTCGAGGCCAAGCGGGCCGTCCGCGAGCTCATGCTGGCCCGGGCCGACCGCGTCGGGACCGACGCCGGCCCCTCGTCGCTCCTCCCCTGACCCCTCCCGAGATCGCGCACCGATGAGCGCTCCGCCCGCCGTCCCCCCGCGCCACCCGCGCCGGCTCGTGTTCCTCGGCACCCCGGCGGCGTCGGTCCCCGCCCTCCGGGCGCTGGTCGCGGCCGGGTTCGACATCGTCCTGGTGATCTCGCAGCCCGACCGGCGCCGGGGCCGGGGCGGGGCGACGAGCCCGTCGCCGGTGAAGGCCGCCGCCCTCGAGCTGGGTCTGGCGGTGACCGACCGCGTCGAGGACGCCGCCGCCGCCGGGGCCGACCTGGGCGTGGTCGTGGCCTACGGCGAGATCCTGCGGGCCGACCTCCTCGCCGCCCTGCCCATGGTCAACATCCACTTCTCGCTCCTGCCACGGTGGCGCGGCGCCGCGCCGGTCGAGCGCGCCCTCCTCGCCGGCGACGAGACGACGGGCGTCTGCATCATGGAGGTGGTCGAGGCCCTCGACGCCGGGGGCGTGCACGCCGTCGCCGAGATCCCGATCGGGCCCGACGCCACCGCGGCCGAGCTGCGCGAGGAGCTGTCCGAGGTCGGCGCCCGCCTCCTCGTCGAGACCCTGACCGCGGGTCTGGGCGAGCCGACCCCGCAGGACGGCGAGCCGACCTACGCCAAGAAGATCCGCCCCGGCGACCTGTTCCTCGACTGGTCCCGCCCCGCCGCCGAGCTGCACCGCGTGGTGCGCGTCGGGGGGGCGTGGACGACCTTCCGCGGGGCGCGCCTGCGCGTCTGGGAGGCGCACGTCGACCGGGCCGCGAGCGGGGCCGAGCCCGGCGCGGTGCGGCTCGTCGACGGTGCCGTCGTGGTCGCCGCCGGCGACGGCCACCTCGTCCTCGACGAGGTCCAGCCCGAGGGGCGGGGCCGCGTCCTGGGCCCGGCCTGGGCCAACGGCGCCCGCCTGGCCGACGACGAGGTCCTCGGCGCATGAGCGGGTACGGCGAGCGAGCCCGACGATGACGGACTGGGACGGACCCCGCGCTCCCGACGACGTGCACCTCGAGCGGGCCAGCGGGGCCGCCCGGCGCAAGGCCAAGAAGGTGCGCAAGGCCCGGGCCGAGCAGGCCGCCGCCCGGGGGGCCTCGGCCGCCGCGGGCGGAGACCGCCGTCCGGCCCGGCGGGGCCCGCCCCGGGACGCCTCGGGCGACGCCGGCTCCGACGAGCGACCGCCCGACGCCCGCCGGGTCGCGGTCGAGGCCCTGGTGCGGATCGAGGAGGGCGGGGCCTTCGCCAACCTCGCCCTCGGCCCGGCTCTGGAGCGCTCGACGCTCGACGCCCGCGACCGGGGCCTGGCCACCGAGCTGGTCTACGGCACGACCCGGATGCGCCGGGCCTGCGACTGGCTCGTCGATCGCTTCGTCACCGGCGACCGCCCCCTCGACGCCCGGACCCGCAGCGCCCTCCGCCTCGGCGCCTACCAGCTGGTGATCCTGGGCATGCCCCCGCACGCCGCCGTCACCACCGCGGTCAGCGCCGCGCCCAAGCGGTCCCGCGGCCTCGTCAACGCCGTCCTGCGCAAGGTCGCGGCCGAGCACGACGAGCACGGCCGCTGCTTCCCCGACCCGGCCACCGCCCTCAGCTACCCGGACTGGATCGTCGAGCGGCTGACCGAGGACCTGGGCCCCGAGCGGGCCCTGGCGGCGCTGGAGGCCATGAACGCCTCGGCCACCGTGACGGTCCGCGACGACGGCTACACCCAGGACCTGGCGTCGCAGTGGGTCGCCGAGCTGGTGGACGCCGGCCCGGGTGACCGGGTGCTCGACCTCTGCGCCGCCCCCGGTGGCAAGGCCACCGCCCTGGCCGGCACCGGGGCCGACGTGGTCGCGGCCGACGTCCGCCCCGGGCGGGTCGGCCTCATCGCCGGCAACGCGGCGCGCACGGGCACGTCCGACCGCGTCCACCCCGTCGTCGCCGACGGCCGGTCGACCCCGTTCCCGGCGGCGGCGTTCGACCGGGTCCTCGTCGACGCACCCTGCTCGGGGCTCGGCGTCCTCCACCGGCGGGCCGACGCCCGCTGGCGCATGGTGCCCGAGTCGATCGACCGGCTGGCCCGGCTCCAGGTCGACCTGGTGCGGGCGGCCGCCGACCTGGTGCGCCCCGGTGGTCTCCTCGTGGTGTCCGTGTGCACGCTGACCGCCCGCGAGACCACCGGGGTCGACACCGTCGTCGCCGAGGTCCGGCCCGACCTGGAGCCCCTCCCGCCCCCGGGCGACCCGTGGGTGCCGTGGGGGAGGGGGGCGCTGCTCCTGCCGCAGGCCGAGGGCACCGACGGCATGGCCCTCCACCGCTACCGCCTGCCCGGTTGAGCCCGCCCGAGCCCCGGTTCGCGGGGGCCGACGCGGCGACCTGGTGCCGGGAGCACCTCGGGGCCGAGGTGGCCACCGTCCTCTGGTCCGAGGAGAGCTCGGGGCTGGTGGTCGCCGTCGACCTGGCCGACGGCCGGGCCGTGGTCGTCAAGGTGCGGCCCGGCGAGCAGGCCGCCCGCGTCGCCGAGTCCCGGGCGGTGCAGGCGGCGCTGGCCGACGCCGGCTTCCCCGTGCCCCGCCCGGTGGGGGCGCTGCACCCGTGGGGATCGGCCGTCGCCGGGGCCGAGGTCCGCGTCGACGGCGGTGCGCCGATCGATGCCCGCACCGCCGAGGGGCGGGCGACGACGGCCCGGCTGCTGCGGGAGCTGGTCGTGGCCGCCACCGAGGTGGCCCCGGCCCGCGTCGCCCTCCACGAGCCGTGGGGGATCGCCCTCCCGGCCGCCGCCCTGTGGCCCGACCCGCCCCACGACCCCCGGTTCGACCTCACCCTCGCGGGAGGGGAGTGGATCGACGACCTGGCCGTGGGGCTCCGGCGCCGGTTGGTGCGGGCGGCCGCCGGCGCCCCCCGGGTCGTGGGCCACGTCGACTGGCGGGCCGAGCACATCCACGTCGACGCCACCGGCCGGGTCCTCGCCGTGTTCGACTGGGACGCCCTCGTCCGGGCGCCCGAGGCGGTCCTCGTCGGGCAGGCCGCCGCCGGGTTCACCGTGGTCTGGGGCACCCCCGACCCCCACCCGACGATCGCCGAGGGCCGGGCCTTCCTGGCCGCGTACGGCGAGGCCCGGGGGGCGGCGCTCACCGCCGCCGAGCGGGAGCTGGCCGACGCCGCCCACGGATACGTCGTCGCCTACGGCGCCCGCTGCGAGCACAGCGACCAGGTCACCGGGCTCGCCACCCCGGGCACCGGCTGGCGACGGCTGCTCCGCGCCCGGGAGACGGCGGACCTGCGGTGACGTGGCAGGGTGGGGGCATGTTCTCCGCCAAGGTCGTGACCGTGTCCGACGGCGTCGTCGACGGGGTGCGCGAGGACCGCTCCGGCGCCGCCCTCGAGGAGCGGCTCACCGCCGCCGGCTTCGACGTCGTCGACCGGATGGTCACCCCCGACGGGGTGGCCGAGGTGGCCGACGCCCTCCGCCGGGCCACCGCCGGCTTCGCCGGCCTGGTCGTCACCACCGGCGGCACCGGCTTCGGCCCCCGCGACCTCACCCCCGAGGGCACCCGTCGGGTCGTCGAGCGCGAGGCCCCCGGGCTGGCCGAGGCCATGCGCCTCGTGAGCCCGCTCGGCCGCCTGTCGCGGGGCGTCGCCGGCACCGTGGGCCACGCCCTCGTGCTCAACACGCCCGGCTCGCCCTCGGGATCGGTCGAGTGCCTGGATGCCGTCCTGGACGTCATCCCCCACGCCCTCGACCTCATGGCGGGCCACCGACCCCACTGAAGCAATGTCGCAGGCGGGCTCGTCTGCGGCACCGGGGTGCGGCCGGGCCCATCCCCGCCGAAGCTCGCGAGCTCGCCGGCTCGGGCTGGGGCTTCGCTCCCGAGCCTCCGGGGCTGCCGCCAGGCCCACAGCGAGCGTCGTCGCCATCGGGAGGCACCCAGAGACGCGCGCCGGACGCGGTGGTCTCGCCGGTCGGCGACGACATGGCTTCAGTGACGTCCGTCTCGGCAGGGGAGATGGAACGCGTTCTCGTCCTATGCTGCGGGCCACAACTGCATAACCGCACCTCGCGGGGTTGGGTGGAAGTCCCGACCGGTGGTGAGAGCCCACGACCCCCTCCGGCCTCGGCCGGTGGGGCTGACCCGGTGGAAACCCGGGGCCGACGGTCACAGTCCGGATGGAAGCGAGGTCACCCACGGCGCTCGGATCGTCCGCGCGCCTGGTGTCGACGTCCCCCCTGCGAGCCTCACGCGCCCAGGGAGGGCCAGTGCCCCAGACGACCGACGAGCAGCGCATGGCGATGGCCATCGAGCTCGGCGCGTCCGTCCGGACCTCCACCGCCCCCAACCCGTGGGTCGGCGCCCTCGTCGTGTCGGCCGACGGCTCGGTCCACACCGGGGCCACCGAGCCGCCCGGCGGGCGCCACGCCGAGATCGTCGCCCTCGACGCCGCCCGGGCCGCCGGGGGCGAGGCCAAGACCCGGGGGGCCGTCGTCTACGCCACCCTCGAGCCCTGCGCCCACACCGGCCGCACCGGGCCGTGCGCCGAGGCCCTGGTGCAGGCGGGGGTGCGTCGGGTCGTGGTGGGCGTGTCCGACCCCGACCCGCTGGTCGCCGGGGCCGGGCTGGCCCTCCTCCGCGACGCCGGCGTCGCCGTCGAGATCGGGTGCCGGGCCACCGAGGTCGCCGAGCAGCTCGAGCCCTACCTGCACCACCGGCGCACCGGCCGACCGTGGGTGATCCTCAAGCTGGCGGCCACGCTCGACGGCCGCACGGCGGCCGCCGACGGCAGCTCGCAGTGGATCACCGGCACCGAGGCCCGGACCGACGCCCACCGCCTCCGCGCCGAGAGCCAGGCGATCATCGTCGGCGCGGGCACGGTGGCGACCGACGACCCGTCGCTCACGACCCGCCTGGTCGAGGGGCCCGACCCCCACCGCGTGGTACTCGGGCGGGCCCCCGAGGGGGCCAGGGTCCACCCCTGCACCGAGTGGACGGCCGCCGACGGCGACCTCGACGACCTGCTGGAGCGGCTGGGGGAGGACGGCGTCCTCCAGGCGCTGGTCGAGGGCGGGGCCACCGTGGCCGGCGCCTTCCACCGGGCCGGCCTCGTCGACGAGTACGTCACCTACCTCGCTCCGGCGCTCAGCGGGGGCGAGGACGGGCCCGGGCTGTTCCGGGGCCCCGGTGCCGCCACCGTCGCCGACATCTGGCGGGGCGAGCTCACCTCGGTCCGCGCCGTCGGGACCGACATCCGGGTCGACCTCCGACCCGCCGTCACCGCAGGAGGCCCGCGCTGATGTTCACCGGCATCGTGGAGGAGATGGGCACGATCGTGTCCGTGGCCGGACCCCGCCTGCGGGTGGCCGCCGACCTGGTCACCTCCGACGCCGCCATCGGCGACTCCATCGCCGTCGACGGGACCTGCCTCACCGTCGTCACCCTCGGCGACGGGTGGTGGGAGGCCGACGTGGTCGACGAGACCTTCGCCCGCACCACCCTCGGCCGTCTCGGCGCGGGCGACCGGGTGAACCTCGAGCGCCCGGTCCGCGCCGCCGACCGGCTGGGCGGCCACGTCGTCCAGGGCCACGTCGACGGTGTGGGGACCGTGGTGACGGCCGCCCCCGACCTGCGCGTCCGCGTCCCCGACGCCCTGCGCCGCTACGTGGTGCACAAGGGCTCGATCGCCATCGACGGCGTGAGCCTCACCGTCGCCGCCGTGCACGACGACGGCCTCAGCGTCGCCCTGATCCCCCACACCATCGCCGTGACCACCCTCGGCGTCCGCCGCCCCGGCGACGGCGTCAACCTCGAGGTCGACGTGACCGCCAAGCACGTCGAGCGCCTCGTCGCCCACTACCTGGCCCACCCCGCCGAGGCTGCCGCCCTGGTCGAGGACGCCTCGTGACCCCCATCGGCCGGCACCGCCCCGCGGGCCGGACCACCACCGTCCCCTGGAGGACACCGTGACCGACACCCCCTTCACGTCCACCGACCCCACCCGCCACCCTGACGGGGCCGGCGCCGGCTTCGCCCGGATCGACGAGGCCATCGCCGCCATCGGGCGGGGCGAGATCGTGGTCGTCGTCGACGACGAGGACCGCGAGAACGAGGGCGACCTCATCATGGCGGCCGAGGCCGTCACCCCCGAGAAGATCGCCTTCTTCCTGAAGCACAGCTCGGGGGTCATCTGCGCACCGGTCACCCCCGAGCGGGCGGCCGAGCTCGACCTGCGGCCCATGGTGGAGCAGAACACCGAGAGCATGCGGACGGCCTTCACCGTCACCATCGACTACCGCCACGACACCAGCACCGGCATCTCGGCCCACGACCGGGCCAAGACCATCGCCTCGCTCGTCGACCCGGCGACCCGGCCGGGGGACCTGGCCCGACCCGGCCACATCTTCCCGCTCGTGGGGCGCGAGGGCGGCGTGCTCAAGCGGGCCGGCCACACCGAGGCGGCCATCGACCTGGCCCGCCTCGCCGGGCTGGCCCCCGCCGGGGTCCTCTGCGAGATCGTCGACGAGGACAAGATGGACATGGCCCGGGTGCCGGAGCTGGCGCGCTTCGCCGAGGAGCACGGCCTCCTCTTCATCTCCATCGCCGACCTGATCCGCTACCGGCGCCGCACCGAGAAGCTGGTGCGCCGGGTGGCGGAGGCCCGCATCCCCACCCGCTGGGGTGACTTCACCAGCTACGTGTTCGAGTCCGTCCTCGACGGTGAGCAGCACGTCGCCATGGTCAAGGGCTCGGTCAACGGCGCCGACGACGTCCTCGTCCGGGTGCACAGCGAGTGCCTCACCGGCGACGTGTTCGGGTCGATGCGCTGCGACTGCGGGGTGCAGCTCGACGCGGCCATGGAGATGATCGCCGCCGAGGGCAAGGGCGTCATCGTCTACCTGCGCGGCCACGAGGGCCGCGGCATCGGCATCGGGCACAAGATCCGCGCCTACACCCTCCAGGACGAGGGCCGCGACACCGTCGACGCCAACACCGACCTCGGCCTGCCCGTCGACAGCCGCGAGTACGGCATCGGTGCCCAGATCCTGAACGAGCTGGGCGTCACGACCATGCGGGTCATCACCAACAACCCGGCCAAGTACGGCGGCCTCGAGGGCTTCGGCCTCGACATCACCGCCCGGGTGCCGTCGATCGTCGCCCCCAACGCCGAGAACATCGCCTACCTGCGGACCAAGCGCGACCGCATGGGCCACCTGCTCGAGGGGCTCGACGAGGTCGCCGAGGGGGCGGCCCCGACCCCTCCGGCGAGCCTCCCCTCGCCACTCGCAGGCTCGCCGGCGCAGCTCGACACCGCCAGCGGCGAGGAGGGCTGATGGCCGGCGACGCCGTCTCGGACCGGCGGGTCCAGCCCGCCCTCGACGGCGCCGGCGTGCGGGTCGCGGTCGTGGCCGGCCGCTTCAACGACGCCATCACCTTCCGGCTGCTCGACGGGGTCACCCGGGGCCTGGAGGCCCTCGGGGCCCCCGAGCCGATCGTCGAGTGGGTGCCGGGCGCGTTCGAGATCCCCCTGGCCGCCAAGGCGTTCGCCGAGTCGGGCTCGGTCGACGCCGTGATCGGCCTGGGCTGCGTGATCCGGGGGGCGACGACCCACTACGAGGCGGTGGCGGGGGAGTGCGCCGCCGGCATCCTCCGGGCCGGCCTGGCCACCGGGGTGCCGATCATCTTCGGCGTCCTCACCACCGAGGACATGGACCAGGCGCTGGAGCGCTCCGAGGGCCCCGGGGGCCACAACGTCGGCGAGGAGGGCGCCCACACCGCCGTCGAGATGGTCCGCCTCCTGGAGCGGATCGCCGGGTAGCCGTCGACCGCCCCCGTGCCGTCAGTACCGGGCGGCGTGGGCGGTCGGCGGCTCACCGAACAGCGAGGTGACGTCGCGGGTGAGGTGGGCCTGGTCGGCGTAGCCCAGCTCGGCGGCCAGCCCGGCCCAGTCGACCCGCTCGCCGGCGGCGAGCCGCTCGGTCACCTCGTGGAGGCGGCGGCGCCGGATGATCCACTTGGGCCCGACGCCGACGTGCTCGGCGAAGCGTCGCTGGAGCTGGCGGACCGAGGTCCCGACCGAGGCCGCCAGGTCGCCCACCCGTCGGAGGTCCGTGTCGGCGTGGATGCGGTCCACGACCTCGGCGCACCACAGCCCGACGGGGTCGGGAGCGGGGAGCACCCGGCGGAGGAGGGCGACGACCTCGTCCGGGTCGGGGTCCGACGGCAGGCCGGGTCCGAGCACGTCGGCGGCGGGGATCGAGAGGTCGGTCAGGCTCGACACCGAGCGACCCACGAGGGGGCGGACCACACCGGGTCGGAAGGCCACGCCCACCACCGCGCCGTCGCCGTCGAGGACGCGTTGCCGGGCGCGCGTGGCGGCGCCGGTGATCGTCGGGACGGTGTCGGACGGGAACGTCAGGTGGACCTGGGCGTGGGGGAGGAGCACCTGGCGGTAGGGGGCGTTGTACGACCACGACACGGCCCAGAGCCGCTCGACCCACGGCGCCAGGTCGGGGGGCGGGTCCGGGAACGACAGGCTCTGGTGCTCGGCCCAGGCACCGCCCAGGCCACGGGGGTCGCGCTCCACCCCGGCGAGGGTACGTCGTGTTCGTCCAAGACCGGCCGAGCGGGTCGTCGTACCGTCACGCCCATGGACGACGCCCGACCCAGCCCCGAGACCCTCGTCCCCGCCGCCGCGGCCACCTTCACCGCCATCGTCGAGGGCATCGGCGACGACCAGCTCGACGCGGCCACGCCGTGCGCCGACTACGACGTGGCCGCGCTCGTCGGCCACCTCCTCCACTGGGGCCCGTCGCTGGTCGGCGCCGGGCGCAAGGAGGTCGTGCCGCCGCCGGAGGGCGACGAGGTCCCCGCCGAGGGCTCGTGGCGGGCCGGGCTGGAGGCCCACGTCGCCGCCCTGACGGCGGCCTGGTCCGCCCCTGGGGCGTGGGAGGGGACCACCCGGATGGGCGGACCGATGGAGATGCCGGCGGCGACCGTCGGCGGCATCGTGCTGGCCGAGCTGGTGGTGCACGGCTGGGACCTGGCCCGGGCGACGGGCCAGCAGCCGAGCTGGCCCGACCCGCTGCTCGAGGTCGCCCACGCCGAGCTGTCCGCCATGGCCGAGGTGGGCCGGCGGATGGGCGCCTTCGGCCCCGAGGTCGCCGTCGCCGAGGACGCCCCGGTCCTCGACCGTCTGCTCGGCGTCGCCGGCCGGGACCCCGCCTGGACCCCCTGATCCGTCAGTTCGGGGCGTGGACGCCGTTGGCGTGGCCGTGGTCGCGCTGGAGGTCGAAGCTGCGGCGCTCGAGGTCGGGCCAGTGATCGTTGCTGGTGCTGCTCACGTGCTGGCGGACCCGGCCCGGCGTCGCGGCCGTGACGGCATCGCCCCCGTAGGGGTCGGTGAACCACGTCGTCGGCCCGCCGGCGTTGGTGACCTCGGTGGTGTGCAGGTAGAAGTCCCGCTGGGCCCCGTCGAACGGCGAGGCCGGGTCGGTCCGGTCCAGCTGCGCCCCGGTCGACGCCTCGTGGCGGGCCACCTCGTCGAACGGGTAGCCCCGCGCCGTCCCCCCGTCGGCGGCGTCCGTCATGTCGGTGACGTCGACGAGCGAGCAGATCAGGTTGTTCACGCCGCCGGCGTGGGCCCGGGCCGGGTTGCGCACTCCGAACCACGGGTCGAACGACGCCAGCGGGGCCCCGTCGGCGGTGGTGAGGGTGTTGGCCGACTGCCACACCTCGTACAGCGCCCAGATCGAGCTGGTCCGGTCGGGGGGGACGAGGACGTCCCGGTCGATGCAGTGCTGGTCCGGGATGAGTCGGAGCCCACCGTCGCCGTCGGGCAGGTCGCTGCCGGCGGTCGTCACCAGCTGGCCGTCGCACGAGCGGTTGAACTCGTTGGCGTCGCCGAAGCGGGTCATCGTCGAGGAGATGACCTCGGTGCCGTCGGTGCAGCGTGCCGCGTACAGCAGCTCGTGGGCGTTGTTGACCAGGGCGTCGCCCGAGTGCGAGCCCTGGTGGACCTTCATCAGGACGTCGCAGGTCACGATCTGGCCGGCGTCGTCGCGGACGTAGCCGCGGGGTGACGCGGTGACCATCCGCACGTCGTCGGCGACGACGACCTTGTGGCCGACGTTGTCCTCGTGGCGGGTGACGGCGCCGGTCGTCGCCGACCAGGTGTCGAGGGCCTCGCTCACGTAGCCGAAGGGGATCCCCCGGCCGCGGGCCGGGTCGGCGTCGAGGAAGTCGGTCACCCAGGTGTAGATGTCCGAGCTGCTCGGGTCGTCACCGTGCTCGTGGCCGAAGGTGCACTCCTGGCCCGTGGCCGGGTCGACGACCGCAGGCGGGTGCCAGGTGGGGTACAGCTTGCCGTCGGGGCCGACGACCGAGAAGGACCGGTGGAGGTCCGCGCTGCAGGTGTCGCGTGCGGTCGGCGTCCAGTTGCGCTCGCGGTAGGCCTTCGACGTCGGGGGCTCCGGAGGTGCCGCCCGGGTGAGGGTCACCGCGAGGCCGCGGACGGGGAGGTCGGCCGGCGCGTTCTCCTTGATCCGGACCTCGCCGGTGACGGTGGCGCCCGGGGCGACGGCTGCCTGCTGGTCGGAGGTGAGCCGGACCACGACGGACCGGCTGCCACCCGCTGGGGCCGAGAAGGAGCGGAACGGGCTGTCGCGCCCGCCGACGCGGACCCGGACGGTGCCGGAGCAGGCCGTGCCGCCGGTGCACCGCACGACGACGGGGACGGACCCGTCGGCCGCCACGGTGAGGGCGGTCGACCCCCCGAGGTCGACGACGTTGCACGCCGCCAGGGTGGCGACGAGGAGCCCGGCGAGGGCGAGGGCGCGGGCCCGCCTCACGGGAACCGGACCAGGGCGCGCTCGGCGTACTCGGCGGAGACGACGAGGTGGACGGCGAGGGCCAGGTCGCCGGAGGTGCGGATGCGGTCGGCCCAGAAGGCGAGGCCGTCGGGGTCGGCCTCCCGGTCGAGCAGCGCGGTGTAGAGGAGCTGGACCCGCGCCCGGCGGGACTCGATCGAGGCGTCGATGCGGGTGGCCACCCAGGTCCGGCCCCTGGCCCGGGCCTGATCGACCCAGAACACGAGGTCGCCCGGGCTCGGGCTGCGCCCGAGCACCTTCTCGTACACGTCGGCCACCCAATCGGCGTCGGTCCCTCCGGCGTTCCGGTGGTACTCGGTCGAGGAGTAGAACCGGGCGGCCACCGCGGCCAGGGTCCGGCGCCGGCCCTGGACCTCGCCGACCCAGAAGGCCAGGCCGGCGGCGTCGGGCTCGCGGTCGAGGGTGTCGAGGTAGAAGCGGCGGATCGAGACCTCGATCCACTCCCGCGTCGTCGACAGCTCGCGGGCCACCGTGGCCCGGGAGGTCCCGGCGCCGAGGCGGGCCACGGCGGCGGCCAGCTCCGGGTCGGCGGGGGCCCTCCCGAGGAGGTCCTCGTGGGTGGCCAGGACCCAGGCCTCGTCGGCGGTCCGGGGGGCGGCGACCGCGAACGGGATGGCGGCGGCGCCGGGCTGGAGGGTCGCGGTGCCGGAGTAGGCGGCCCGCACCTCCCCGCTCATGGCGCCGGTGAAGACGGTCGTGCACGCGGCCTGGCCGGCGATCACGGCGACGCCCTCGCACCCCTCGACGGGGGCACCGCCGGCGGTGAAGGCCACGGTGCCGGCGGCGACCTCGGTCTCGGCGCCGGCCCGCTTGGTGACCGTGGCGGTGAAGGTGACCTCGTCGCCGACCGCGGCCGAGGCGGGCCCGTCGACCGTCACGGCCGACGCCAGCGGGCCCATGAGGGCCACGGTCACCTCGCCCATCTGAGCGTCGGGGCGGGCCGCGAAGTCCGCCCCGACGGCGAGGTCGGCGGCGCCGTTGCCGTCGACGTCGCCCAGGGCGCCGACCTGGCGGCCGAAGCGGTCGCCGGCGGCGCTGCCATCGAGCCGGTAGCCGCCGTCCCCGACGAGCGACGCCAGGGGCACGGTGACCGCGGCCGGGTCGCCGAAGACGACGTAGGTCGCGCCGGCACCCGTGAGGAGCGGGCCCTCGGGCGCCTGGGGGTCGACCGGGTCGTGGCCCCAGGCGCCGAGTACGAGGTCGGGGATCTCGTCGCCGTCGACGTCGCCGATGCCGGCGACCGAGTAGCCGGCGGAGTCCGCCGCCGCCGCCCCGTCGATCCAGTAGCCGCGGCGGGCCGGCGTGGTGCAGGCCGCGGGGTCGGTGACGGGGCCGGCGTCGGCGCAGGTGAACACCGACTGGCCCGTCGCGGCCGACGGGTCGGTGTAGACGGGGGCGGAGCGGTCGGACCCGAAGACGACGGCGGCGCCGCCGGCCCGGGGTCCGGTCGTGGCGTTGGAGACGCCGTCGGCCCCGATCAGCAGGTCGTCCCGACCGTCGCCGTCGACGTCGCCGGCGCCGGCCACCGAGATGCCCAGTCGGTCGCGCTGGCGGGTCGGGCCCACGATGGTGAAGCCGTCGTCGCCCAGGGCGGCGGCGTCGATCTCCCCGACGGTCTCGCCGAAGACCACGTAGGCGGCGCCGGGCACGGCCACGTCCGGGCCCCACGAGGTGGAGGTGTAGGCGCCGAGGACGAGGTCGTCGATGCCGTCACCGTCGACGTCTCCGGCCGGGGCGATGGTCCCGAGGCGCTCCTGGCTGAGAGCGCCGTCGACGGTCATCACGACGTCGCCGTCGGCCGGCGCGTCGAGGTCGACGTCGCCGATGTCGTCGCGCCCGGCCACGACCCACACCCGGCCGTTGTTGGTGCGGCCCCGGGTGTCGGCCGCGACCTCGGCGACGGCGAAGTCGTCCAGCCCATCGGCGTCGAGGTCGCCGACGGGGGCGAGGGAGAAGCCGACGTTCCCGCTGGCGGGCCCGCCGTGGACGGTGAAGCCGCGGTCGCCCATCGAGTCGAGGGCGAGGCCGGTGAAGTCCACGGCGCCGAACAGCACGTAGGTGCGCTGGGCGGAGTAGTGGCTGATGGCGATGTCGTCGAGGTGGTCGCCGTTGACGTCGCCGACGCACCCGACCGCGAAGCCGGTGACGGCGCCGGCCGTGGCCGGACCGTCGATGCGCACGGCGCCGGCCTCGGCCGGGTCGGCCAGCGAGGAGCCGTCGATCTCGGGCCCGCCGAGGATCACGTAGGTGGCCCCGATGTTGCTCGTCGGGGACTTGTCCCAGAACCAGGCGCCCGTGACGACGTCGTCGTAGCCGTCCCCGTCGACGTCGCACGGGCCGCTGGCGAGCGCGGCACCGGTGGGCGCTGCTGGGGTCGCCGACGAAGCGGAGGAGCTCGGCCGGGCCGCCTCCGGTGGCATCGGGCGGGGCGGCGGCGGTGGGGCTGGCGGGGGCGACGGCCGCACCGACGACCAGGGCGACGGCGAGGGCCGCTGCCGGCAGGGGTGGACGCTTCACGGGACCTCGAGATCTGCGACGGAGGATGTTAGGGCGGCTTACTAGTCGCAGTTCGCGGTGGTTGTCGAGCCCCGTCGGATCGGGCGGGGCGCCGGGTCCCGTCGCCGCGGCCGGGGCCGCCCGACGGCGGGCCTATGTTCGACCGATGGCCGACCCGACCGACCGCTCCGACGCCGACCTCCTCACGAGGACCGCCTCGGCCGTGGTGGAGGCGACGGCGACGACCGACGGACCGCGGGTGGGGCGGGACCTCGACGCCGTGCTGTTCGACGCCGGCGGCGTCATCGTCGTGCCCGACCCGCTGACGATCGGCCCGGCGCTGGCCCCCTTCGGGGCCACCTCCGACCTGGCGACGCTCATCCGGGCCCACTACGTCGCCATCCGGGCCCACGCCGGGTCGGCCTCGGCCGGTGAGGACGTGTGGCTCGACTACCTCCGGGCCCACGTGGGGGCCTGCGGCGTGCCCGCCGAGCAGGCCGACGCCGGCCTGGCCGCCCTCGTGCGGGTGTTCGGCCACCGCACGTGGCGGTTCCCCCTGGTCGAGACGGTCGTGGCCATGGAGCGGCTCCGCGAGCACGGGACGCCGCTCGGCGTGGTGAGCAACGCCGTCGGCCAGGTCGAGGACCTCCTCCGCCACACCTCGTGCTGCCAGGTGGGCCCGGGCGGCGGCGTCGAGATCGACGTGCTGGTCGACAGCGGCGTCGTCGGCGTGGAGAAGCCCGACCCGGCCGTCTTCGCCCCGGCCGTCGCCGTCATGGAGCGCCTGGGCGTCGACCGCGGGCGGATCGGCTACGTCGGCGACAGCCTCCGCTACGACGTGGCCGGGGCCCGCGCCGCCGGGCTGGTGCCCCTGCTCCTCGACCCGCACGACCTCCACGCCGACCTCGACGTCGGCCCCGGCGCCCACCGGATCAGCAGCGTCCACGACCTCCTGCCCGTCGGCGAGCGCCCCGAGCAGCACCCGGAGCAGGCCCCGCAGCCCGAGGGCGACTGATCGGCCCTAGAGGTCGGCCAGGTGGCGCCGGATCAGCCGGGCCTCGGGGGCGGTCGGGCCGAGGGCGAGGGCCTCGCGGTAGGCGGCCCGGGCCTCGGCGGCGGCGCCCAGCCGGCGGTGGACGTCGGCCCGGGCCAGGGCGAGGCGGTGCGAGCGGGCGAGGCGGGCGTCGTCGGCCAGGGCGTCGAGCAGCGGGAGGGCCACCGCCGGGCCGTCGGCGTAGGACACCGCCACCGCCCGGTTGAGCCGCACCGCCGGCGACGGGCTAACCTCGGCCAGCCGGTCGTAGTGGCCGACGATCGCCGGCCAGTCGGTCGCCTCCCACGTGGGGGCGGACGAGTGCTCGGCGGCGACGGCGGCCTGGAAGAGGTACGCGGCGTCCCCGGCCGACAGCTCGGGATGGTCCGCGGCCCGCTCCATCCAGCGCATGCCCTCGTCGATCCGGCCCCGGTCCCAGGCCGACCGATCCTGGTCGGCGAGGACGACCACCTCGCCGGCGGCGTCGAGCCGGGCGGGACGCCGGGCGTCCTGGAGCAGGAGCAGGGCCAGCAGGGCCTCGGCGCCGGGCCGGCCGGGCAGGAGGTCCACCAGGAGGCGGGCCAGGCGCACGCCCTCGTCGCACAGCTCGTGGCGGATGAGGTCGTCGCCGGCGGTGGCGGCGTAGCCCTCGGTGAAGGTCAGGTAGGTGCACGCCAGCACCGACGGGAGCCGCTCGGTCAGCAGCTCGGGCGGGGGCACCCGCAGGGGGATGGCGGCGTCGCGGATCTTGGCCTTGGCCCGCTGGATGCGCTTGCCGACCGCCTCCTCGCCGCGGAGCAGGGCCCGGGCGATCTCGGGGACGCGGAGCCCGCACACGAGCCGCAGGGTCAGCTCGACGTGGGCGTCGCGGGGGAGGGCGGGGTGGCAGCAGGTGAACACCAGGCGGAGCTGGTCGTCGACCACCGGGTGGAGGATCGGCGGCGTGGCCTCGAGTGAGGTGACCGCGTCCCGGGCCGCGGCCTCCTCGCGCCGGGGTCGGGTCGCCTCGCGCCGGAGGACGTCGAGGGCCCGGTTGCGGGCCGTGGTGGTGATCCACGCCCCGGGCCGGTCGGGCACGCCCTGGGTGGGCCAGCGACGGAGCGCCACGGCGAAGGCCTCCTGGACGGCGTCCTCGGCGCGACCGATGTCGCCGGTCAGCCGGGCGACGGTGGCCACGGCCGGGCCGGCCTCGTGGCGGAACACCTCCGCCACCAGGCCGGCCGCATCGGTCCTCGGGGCGCCGCTCACATCTCGCTGAGGTCCATGATCGGACGCAGCTCGACGGCGCCGCCGTCGCCGACGGGGATCTGCCGGGCCAGCTCCAGCACCTCCTCGGGGGAGCCCTTCAGCACGTAGAACCCGCCGACGACCTCGATCGTCTCGGAGAACGGCCCGTCGGACACGACGACCTCCCCGTCCCGGACCCGCACCGTCGTCGCCGACGCCGCGGGCTGGACGGCTCCGCCCTCCTTGAGGGCGGGGCCGGCGGCCTCGGCGAAGGCCCCGTGCTCGGCGGCCCCCGCCTCCCACTCGGGGGTGCCGGGGACGTCGGCGGCGGTCTCGGGCCCGTGCATGGTGGCCAGCCAGCAGTCCCTCTGGTCGGCGGCGTCCTCGAGCGAGGACTGGACCATGACGAGCGGGCGGATCTCCGACGCCCCGCCGGCCGTGGCCGGGATGTGGCGGACGAGGTCGATGACGTCGTCGAGGTTGTCGGCCTCGAGGACGTAGTACCCGCCGAGCGCCTCGGTCGTCTCGGCGAAGGGCCCGTCGGTGACGGTGACCGTCCCGCCGTCGTGGCGGATCGTCCGCGCCGTGTTCGTCAGGTGGAGGGCGGCGCCGCCGCGGATCGCCTTCTCGGCCAGCTCGCCGAAGGCGACGTAGCCGGCCATCTCGGCGTCGAACTCGGGGGTGCCGGGCTCGGTGGCGGCGCTCTCGTCGCCGTAGAGCAGGACCAGGTACTCCATGAGGGTCTCCTCGGTGTCGGGGGAGGCGCCGATCGCCCCCCTCCTACCACGACGACGAACGGCCCCGCCCCGATCGGACGTGCCGTCCAACATCCGGTGCCGCCCGGGGGTTGGGGGGGCATGGGGACCTGGGACAGGGACGACGAGCACCGGCCGGCTCCGCTGCCGTTCCGGCCCGGGACGGTGTCGAACGGCGAGTTCCTCCCCCCGGAGCCGACGGCCCGGGACCGGGAGGTGGCCCGGCGGATCGTGGCCGGGGCCGACGCCGCCGCCCGGAGGATGGGTGTGGACCGCCGTCGGTTCCTCCAGGGCGCCTCGGGCATGGCCCTCACCCTCGGCGTCTTGAACCTCGCCGCCTGCGGGTCGGACCGGTCGGCGACCCCGCGGACGGCGGGCTCGGCCCCCCAGACGACCGCGCCGCGCCCCGCCACGGAGCCGGCCGGCAGCTACGTCGTCCCCGACCCCGAGGACGGTCCCGCCTGCGAGGCGGCCCTCGGCGGCACCGACTTCATCTTCGACGTGCACACCCACCACGTCATGCCCGGCCGGCCCTGGGAGCAGAACGCCCCTCGCATCCTCGACATGGTCCAGGGCCTCGTGCCCGCCGGCTGCGTCGAGGCCGAGCCTCTGCACTGCCTCGACCGGGTCGCCTACCTCCACGACCTGTTCCTGGCCAGCGACACCACGATCGCCCTGCTGTCGGACGTGCCCAACAGCGGCCCCGACGACGCCCCCCTGCCCTTCGACGACGCCCTCGGCACCCAGGCCCTGGCCGACGCCCTCACCGCCGGCGGCGCCAGCCGGGTGCTCGTCCACAACGTGATCGCCCCCAACTTCGGCCCCCTCGAGGCCCGCCTCGACGACATGGAGGACCGCGTCGCCTCGGGCCGGGTGGCCGCCTTCAAGGTGTACACCGCCTGGGGCCCCGACGGCGTCGGCTACGCCCTCGACGACCCGGCCATCGGCATCCCCGTGGTCGAGAAGGCCCGGTCGCTCGGGGTGCGGGTCATGTGCGCCCACAAGGGGCTGCCGTTGCTGGAGTTCGATCGGAGCCAGAACGGGCCCCGCGACATCGTCGCCCTGGCCGCCCGCTACCCGGACATGGACTTCGTCGTCTACCACGGCGCCTACGAGATCCAGACCGTCGAGGGCCCCTACGACCCGGCCTCGGCGGACGCCGGGATCGACTCGCTGGTGCGAGCCATGGAGGACCACGGCGTGGCCCCCGACACGAACCTGTGGGCCGAGCTGGGCACGACGTGGCGGGAGACGATGAACGACCCCGGCCAGGCCGCCCACGCCCTGGGGAAGCTGCTCAAGCACGTGGGCGAGGACCGGGTCATGTGGGGCACCGACGGCATCTGGTACGGCTCCCCGCAGCCGCAGATCATGGCGTTCCGGGCCTTCCAGATCGACGAGGCGACGGCCGCCGCCCACGGCTACCCGCGCCTGACGCCCGAGGTGAAGGCCAAGGTCTTCGGGGGCAACGCCGCCGCCCTCTTCGGGATCGACCCCGAGGCCACCCGGTGCGCCCTCGACCGCGACGGTCTCGACGCCGCCCGGGCCGAGGTCCGCCAGCTCGTCGCCACCGGTGAGCTGCCCGCGCCGTGGCGGCCGCGCGGCCCGCTGACCCGTCGCGAGGTGCTGACCTGGCTGTCGACGTCGACGGTGCCGTGGACCCCGTGGTGAGGTTTGAGCCCCCCGCACCGCACGGTGGCCGCCCCGGTGGCCGGCGTTACCCTCGCAGGATGCCCAAGCCTGATGTGACCATCCCCGACGGCCCCCCTCCCACCGACCTGGTGGTCGAGGACCTCACGGTCGGCGACGGCGACGAGGCCACCGCCGGCCACAACGTCGACGTCCACTACGTGGGCGTGTCCTGGTCGACCGGCCAGCAGTTCGACGCGTCCTGGGACCGGGGCGACACGTTCGGGTTCCGCCTCGGCCGGGGCCAGGTCATCCAGGGCTGGGACGACGGCGTGGCCGGCATGAAGGTCGGTGGCCGCCGTCGCATCACCATCCCCCCGCAGATGGGCTACGGCGCCCGAGGCGCCGGTGGCGTCATCGGCCCCAACGAGACGCTCGTCTTCGTCGTCGACCTCCTCGGGGTCGGCTGACCCGCCGGATCCCGCAGCCGTGCGCCGCGCCGAGAAGGTCGAGCGGATCGGGCAGGTGCTCGACGAGCTCTACCCCGACCCGCCCATCCCCCTCGACCACCGCGACCCTTACACCTTGCTGGTGGCGGTGGCCCTGTCCGCCCAGACCACGGACAAGAAGGTCAACCAGGTCACCCCGGCGCTGTTCGCCGTCGCCGGCACGCCGGAGGAGATGGCCTCCCTCCCGCCCGAGCGCATCCTCGAGCTGATCCGCGAGGTCGGCCTGGCGCCGACCAAGGCCCGCAACCTGTCGACCGCCGCCCACCAGATCATGGCGGCCGGCGGCGACCTGGTGCCCGACTTCGCCTTCCTCGAGTCGCTCGCCGGCGTCGGTCACAAGACCGCCAGCGTGGTGATGGCCCAGGCCTTCGGCGTGCCCGCCTTCCCGGTCGACACCCACATCCACCGGCTGGCGTTCCGGTGGGGCCTGTCGAACGGCACGACCGTCGAGCGCACCGAGCGGGACCTCAAGGCCGCCTTCCCCCGCGAGACGTGGAACGACCGCCACCTCCAGATCATCTACTTCGGGCGCGAGCACTGCCCGGCCCAGCGCCACGACATGGCCGCCTGCCCGATCTGCTCGTTCGCCGCGTCCAAGGCCCGCATGGCCGCCGAGGCCAAGGCCCGCCGGGTGGCCGCCAGCGCCCGCACGGCGGCCCGGGCCCGGCCGCGGGCGTGACGCCCCGCGCCTCGCCAGTGGACCACACTGGCCCGGTGGGCGACGCGACCGGCGTGGTGGAGGAGTGGGACGACCCCCGCGGGGTCGGGGCGGTCCGGGCCGACGACGGCCGGCTCCTGGACCTCCAGTGCACGCACCTGGCCGACGGCTCCCGCACCACCGCGGTGGGGACCCGGGTCACGTTCGCGGTGGCGCCCGGCCACCACGGCCGCTGGCAGGCGGTGGCCGTCAGCCCCGTCTGACCCGGTCAGTCGTCGCCGCCGGACCCGTCGAGCTACGGCGCGGCCACCCGCACGGTGCGGGAGTGCCAGCCCTCGGCGCCGTCGGGGATGGGCGCGACCTGCTCCTCGCCCTGGGTCTCGCCGTCGCCGTCGGTGGCCCGGACCTCGATCTCGTGGTCACCGGGTTCGGCCTCCCAGCCCACGTGCCACTGCACCCAGGTGTCGTCGGACGCGACCCGGCCCAGGTCGGCCTCGATCCACCGCCCCCCGTCGATCCGCACCTCGACCCGGCTGATGCCCCGGTTCGGGGCCCACGCCACCCCGGCGATGGGCACCAGCCCGGCGGTCACGTTGGCCCGGTTCCGGGGCACGTCGATGCGGCTCTGGGTCTTGACCGGCGCCTCCTTGGCCCAGCCCCGGTCGATCCAGTAGCCGTCCTCGTCCTCGAGCGTCGTGAGGCGGATCTCCGAGAGCCACTTGGTGGCCGACACGTAGCCGTACAGCCCGGAGATGACCAGCCGGGCCGGGAACCCGTGGGCGCGGGGGAGGGGCCGGCCGTTCATCCCCACGGCGACCAGGGCGGTGCGGTCGGGGTCGTCGAGCACGGAGGTGGGGAACCCGGCGGTGAAGCCGTCGACGGCCTCGCCGACGAGCTGGGTGGCGTCGGCGTGGACGCCGGCCTCGGCCAGCAGGTCGCGCAGCAGGACGCCGGTCCAGCGGGCGTTGCCGACCAGGTCGCCGCCGACCTCGTTCGACACGCACGACAGGGTCACGACCTCCTCGACCAGGTCGCGGGCCAGGAGGTCGGCGTAGCTGAGCTCGATCTCCCGGTCGACCATGCCGGTGATGCGCACCGTCCAGTCGTCGGTGACGACGTAGGGCGGGTCGGGCGAGGTGTCGATCAGGTAGAAGTCCTCGCTCGGGGTGATGTACGGGGACAGCCCGGGGGTGGCGAACGGCGGCGCCGGTGGCACCGATGCGGGGGAGGCGGGGGCCGGGATGGTCTCGGGGATGACCGCCCGCGACCGGCGCACGCTGTCGCCCAGGCCCTTGGCCACGGCCCCGGCGGTGACGATGACGGCCCCCGTCCCGAGCCCCCACAGCACGACCTCGCGCCGGGTGCCCGTCACCTGCCCCACGGCGCCGCCCGTGCCGGCACCCGACCGGGGCCGCCGGGTGCGGAGCACGAGCCCCGCCCCGGGGGCCACCCGCAGGCCGAAGCGGTCGAGGAGGACCCACAGGGTGGCCAGGGCGGCGGCGGCCCCGAGGAACCCGGCGAGGACGGCGACCGACGTCGCGGTCTGCGGGTGGTCCAGGGCGGCGAGGACGCCGAGCAGGGACACCACGCCGATGACCGCGGCCCCGGCCCCCCGGCGCCGGACCTCGAGCCGGGCCGTCGCCGGGCCCAGGGCCAGGGCGACGAGCCAGGCGCCGATCTCGAGCGCCACCTTGTCCTGCCGGCCGAACAGGGCCACGGCCAGGTCCTTCAGGGCGCCCCCGAAGGTGTTGATGAACCAGACCTGGACGGCGAGGAGCAGCGACGGTCGGGTGGGGCCGGCCAGGTTCACCAGCTCGGTGGTGGCCAGCCCGGCGGCCACCGCGAGCAGCCCGGCGAGGGTGGTGCGGGCGCCGCGGGTCACCCTGGGACCCTACGACCGCGCCGTCCGGCGTCCACGTCACCGGCCGGGGGGTGCCACCCCCGCGTCCTGGCGACGCTGACCGGAGGAGGCCTCCTGCCACTGTCGCGGGAACGCGGGCTCAGAGGTCGGGGGGCGCGGTGGTGGCGTAGCCGTCGGGGTGGGTGGAGTGCCAGGCGTAGGCGGTGCGGAGGATGGCCCGGAGGTCGTGGGTCGGCTCCCAGCCCAGGACCTCGCGGGCCCGGCGCAGGTCGCCGTACACCTCCGTCGGGTCTCCGGCGCGGCGCCCGGCGTCGACCGAGGGGATGTCGGCCTCGCTCACCTCGCGGGCCGTCTCGATGACCTCCCGCACGGTCGAGCCGACGCCGGTCCCGAGGTTGATCGCCGTGGTCTCGCCACCGGACTCCAGGTACTCGAGGGCCCGCACGTGGGCGTCGGCCAGGTCGTCGACGTGGACGTAGTCGCGCACGGCGGTGCCGTCGCGGGTGGGGTAGTCGGTCCCGAACACGGTGAGGTGGGGGATCCGACCGAGGGCCGCCTTCATGACGAGGGGCACCAGGTTGAGCGTGACCGTCCAGTCCTCGCCGATGGCGGCGTCGAAGGACGCGCCGGCGGCGTTGAAGTACCGGAGGCTGACCGACCGGGTGCCGTGGGCGACGTCGTACCAGCGCAGCATGTCCTCGACGATGCGCTTGCTCTCGGCGTAGGGGCTCTCGGGGTGGAACGGGTGGGTCTCGTCGACGGGCAGCACGGTCGGGGTGCCGTAGACCGAGCACGACGACGAGAAGACGACCTTGTCGACGCCGACGGTGCGGGCCGCGTCGACCAGGGCGCTGGTCTTGGCCACGTTGTTGCCGAAGTACTTGCCCGGGTCCTCCATCGACTCGCCGGCCGCCTTGTAGGCGGCGAAGTGGACGATGCTGTCGACGCCGTGGTCGGTGATGGTGCGGCGCACCAGGTCGGCGTCGGCGATGTCGCCGACCACGAGGGGCGCCCCGAGGGTGGCCTCGCGGTGCCCGCCCTCGAGCGAGTCGAGGATGACGATGTCGCGGCCCCGCTGGCGGAGCAGGCGAGCCGTGTGGGATCCGATGTAGCCGGCGCCGCCGGTGACGAGGACGGTCATCCGGCGGAGGGATCGTCACCCGCGGCGCCGCCCTCGGCGCGGCGGGTCAGCTCGACGAACGCCATCTGGAGCTGGTTGAGGGCCTGGACGAGGGTCGCCTCGTTGTCGCCCAGCCGGCCCTCCAGCGCCTTGGTCAGGGCGGCGAGGGCGTCGACGGCCACGCTGGCCTCGGGGAGGTTCGGCGGCTGCTGGGACAGGTGGATGGCGGCCAGCTCGTAGAGGCCCATGGCGTGGTTGGACACCACCACCGCGGCCGGGGTGCTGGCGATCTCGGCCCGGGCCTGGGCCATCTCGGCGATCATCTGCTCGGCCTGGGCCCGCTCCTCGGGCGACATGGCCTCGAGGGCGGCGGCGGTCTCGGGGTCGAGGTCGATCGGTGTCCCGGGCTCCGACCCGCCGGCGGGCGGACCGGTGTCGGAGGGGCGGTCGCGGGGCACCTCGTGCTCGCCGCCGGGGGTCCACAGGCTGCTCATCGTCGGTCACCTTCGTACGGTCGGAGGGGCACGCGGTTGCTTCCCCGCGCGGAACGCCCGTACCCTAGGCGCACAACCGAAGACGGAAAGCGGGGCCCTCGGGTCTCCACCTGGCCACCACCCGTTGCGGTCGGTGCGCCGGGTCGATCGATGCAGCGCCCATCCGGGGCGCGTTCGCGGACGTCGGCTTTCCGACGTCCGCTCTGCGTTTTCGCCGAGCGGCCTCCGGTGCCCCACCCACCAACCGAGGACACCCTCACCGCATGAAGGAAGACCGGCCATAGCTGCGCCGCACAACGACGAGCCGCGCATCAACGATCGCATCCGGGCCCGCGAGGTCCGGCTGGTGGGCCCCGACGGGGCCCAGATCGGGATCCGACCCCTGCCCCAGGCCCTGGCGATCGCCCGTGACCTGGACCTCGACCTCGTCGAGGTGGCGGACAAGGCGAACCCGCCCGTCTGCCGGATCATGGACTACGGCAAGTACAAGTACGAGGCAGCCCAGAAGGCCAAGGAGTCCCGCAAGAAGAGCACCAACGTCGTCATCAAGGAAATGAAGTACCGGCCCAAGATCGGCGCCGGCGACTTCGACACCAAGACCAAGAAGGTCGAGAAGTTCCTCGGCGAGGGTCACAAGGTGAAGGTGACGATCATGTTCCGGGGCCGCGAGATGGCCCACCCCGAGCTGGGCAAGAAGATCCTCGACCACGTGGCCGAGGAGGTCGTCCACCTGGCTCGCGTCGAGGTGTTCCCCAAGCTCGACGGGCGGAACATGATCATGGTGCTGGCTCCCGACAAGAAGGCCCAGGCGGCCCACGCCGCCAAGCTCCGCGAGGAGGAGGAAGAGGCCGCCGCCGCCCAGGAGGAGGCTCGGGTCGCCGCCGGCGGCGCCGCCCCGGCCGCCGACGCCAGCAGCAACGGGGCCGCCGCCCCCGGCACCGGTCCCGCCACCCCCGACCCCCAGGCCACCACGGCCGCCACCGAGCCCGAGGCCACCGCCCGGCACCGGCCGAGGCCCCCGCCGACGCCACCGCCTCCACCGAGGCCTGACCACCACCTCTCCCGCCGGGCCGCCCGGCCCGAACCCCGAGGACAGACACATGCCCAAGATGAAGACCCACTCCGGCGCGGCCAAGCGCTTCAAGCGCACCGGCACCGGCAAGCTCCGGCGCGGCCAGGCCGGGATGAACCACATCCTCGAGAAGAAGCCCTCGAAGCGCACCCGCCGCCTCACCGGCGACGTCGACGTGGCCAAGGGCGACGCGGACCGCATCAGCCGGATGCTCGGCGACCGCTAGCCCGCCGCCCCACCCACCCGAGATCGAGCACACAGAAGAGGATCTGAACCATGGCCCGCGTCAAGCGATCCGTCCACAGCAAGAAGCACCGCAAGGCCACGCTCGAGCGCGCCAAGGGGTACTACGGCAACAAGAGCCGCTCGTACCGCGCCGCCAACGAGCAGGTGATGCACTCCCTGCAGTACGCCTACCGCGACCGCAGGGCCAAGAAGGGCGAGTTCCGCAAGCTCTGGATCCAGCGCATCAACGCGGCCTGCCGGGAGAACGGCATGTCCTACAGCCGCTTCATCAGCGGCCTGCGCCTGGCCCAGGTCGAGGTCGACCGCAAGGTGCTGGCCGACCTCGCCGTCACCGACCCGAAGGCGTTCGCCGCCCTGGTGAAGGTGGCGGCCGAGGCCCAGCCCGCCGCCTGATCCGGTCCCGGGGCCCCGTCGTGAGCGCCCCGAGCCGAACCCCACCGCCGCCCGAGCCCCTGTCGCCCCGGAACCCCCGGGTCGTGGGGCTGGGGCGGTTGGCGCGCCAGCGGCGGGCCCGCGACGCCGAGGATCGCTTCGTCGTCGACGGGCCGGTCCTGCTGGGCGACGCCGTGCGCGACGGGGTCGTGGTGGAGGACGTCTTCGTCGACCCCGAGGCCGCCGACCGGCCCGAGGTCGAGGCGGCCGTGGCCGCCGCCGTCGCCGCCGGCGGCCGGGCCTGGACCGTCACCGGCGGGCTGCGCCCCCACGTCGAGGTGGCCACCCCCCACGGCGTGGCTGCCGTCGCCCGCCGCCCGGAGGGCGTCACCCGTCCGGGGAGGGGGACCGCGCCGCTCCACGTCGTACTGGTGGGGGTGGCTGATCCCGGCAACGTCGGCACCCTGCTGCGCACGGCGGAGGCGGTGGGGGCGGCGTCGCTCGTCGTCGGCGAGGGCACGGCCGATCCGTGGGCGCCCAAGGTCGTCCGGGCCTCGGCCGGGTCGGTGTGGCGGGTGCCGCTGCGCGCCGAGCCCGTCGGCGAGGCCCTCGAGCGCCTGGCCGCCGAGGGCGTGGCCCGGGTCGGGACCTCCGGCGGCGACGGCGTCGCGCCCCACCTCCTCGACCTCCGGGGGCCGGTCGCCCTGGTCCTGGGGAACGAGGCCCACGGCCTGCCCGCGGCCGTGGCGCCGGGCATCGACTCCTGGGCGACGCTGCCGATGGAGGGGGCCGTGGAGTCCTTGAACGTCGCCGTGGCCGGCTCGGTGCTGGCCTTCGAGGTGGTGCGCCAGCGCGCCGTGGAGGCGGCGCCGTGACCGACGACGGCCCCGCCGACGACGGCCCCACGGCCGACGAGCTGACCGCCGTCGAGATCATCGCCACCGTCAGCCACGAGCTGCGCAGCCCCCTGACCAGCATCAAGGGGTTCACCAGCCTCCTGCTGTCGCGCTGGGACGGGATCGCCGACGACCGCAAGAAGGAGATGCTCGAGGCCGTCCGCCACGACGCCGACCGGGTCACCCGGATGCTCACCGAGCTGCTCGACATCTCCCGTCTGGAGGCGGGGCGGCTCCACCTGAGCCCCCGCCCCCTCGAGATCGGTCCGCTGATCCGGTCGATCGTCGACAAGGTCGCCATGGTCGAGCCCGACCTCGACGTCACCATCGACCTGGCCGACGACCTCCCCGAGGTCGTGGCCGATGCCGACAAGGTCGAGCAGGTCCTCACCAACCTGGTCGAGAACGCGGCCAAGTACGGCAGCCCCGTCGGGCTGCGGATCGCCGCCCGGGCCGACGGCGACGAGGTCTCCGTCGCCGTGGCCGACCGGGGCGCCGGGATCCCGGCCGAGGACCTCGACCGCGTGTTCGCCCGGTTCTACCGGCGTGAGGAGGGCCGGCCCACCGGCACCGGCCTCGGCCTGTGGATCAGCCGGGGCCTGGTCGAGGCGCACGGCGGCCGCCTCGTGGCCGAGTCCGTCGAGGGCGAGGGCAGCACCTTCACCTTCACCCTCCCGATCGCCGGACCTCCGGCCTGACGCCACGGATGGTGCCTGGCACCATCCGTGGCCCGAACGGGCTTGGCGGGGGAGGCGGGGACCGGGCACCCTGGGCCGACCTATGACGACGCCCGACGACATCGAGCGCATGGGCGCGGCAGCGGTCGAGCGGCTGCGCGCCGCGCCGGACCTCGACGCCCTCACCGCGGTGCTCGCCGAGGTGACCGGCAAGGGGTCGGACCTCGGCGCCGTGAAGCGGGGGATGGGCCAGCTCGACGCCGAGGCCCGCAAGCAGCTGGGCCAGACCCTCAACCGGGTCAACGGCGACGTGGGCCGGGCCGCGGCCGAGCGCCGGGCCGAGCTCGAGGCCGCGGCCCGCCGGGTCCGGCTCGAGGCCGAGCGGCTCGACCTGACCGAGGTCCGCCCCACCACCGGCGCCGGCCACCTCCACCTGGTGACCCAGACCATGGAGGAGCTGGAGGACGTCTTCACCGGGCTGGGGTTCGCCGTCGCCGAGGGCCCCGAGGTCGAGGACGACTGGCACAACTTCACCGGGCTCAACATCCCCGCGTACCACCCGGCCCGGGACATGCAGGACACCTTCTTCGTCGACCGGGGCGAGCCCGGAGACGTGGTGCTCCGCACCCACACCTCACCGGTCCAGCTGCGGGTGATGGAGCAGCAGGGCCCGCCGATCTACATCGTCGTCCCCGGCCGGGTGCACCGGAACGAGGCCCGCGACGCCACCCACCTGGCCACGTTCCACCAGCTCGAGGCCCTGGTCGTCGACGAGGGGATCACCTTCGGCCACCTGGCCGGGACCATCGAGGCCTTCACCGCCGCCTACTTCGGCGAGGGCTTCACGTCGCGGCTGCGGCCGTCGTACTTCCCCTTCACCGAGCCGTCGGCCGAGTTCGACATCCGCCGCCCCGACGGCACCTGGCTGGAGCTGGGCGGCTGCGGGATGGTCCACCCCAACGTGCTGCGCAACGGCGGCATCGACCCCGAGCGCTACACCGGGTTCGCCTTCGGGTTCGGCATCGACCGGCTGGCCCTGGCCCGCCACGGCGTGCCCGACCTGCGCGAGATCCTCTCGGTCGACGTGCGCTTCCTGGAGCAGTTCTGATGAAGGTGCTCCTGTCCTGGCTGCGCGAGCTGGCCCCGTTCGACCAGAGCCCCGAGGCCATCGCCGACGCGTTCAACGACCTGGGCACCCCGGTCGAGGAGGAGACGCGCCTGGGCGAGGGCCTCGACGGCATCGTCGTGGCCCGGGTGCTCGAGCTGCGCCCCCACCCCAAGGCCGACCGCATCCAGCTGGTCGACGTCGACGCCGGCGACGGCGAGGCCCTCCAGATCGCCTGCGGCGCCTTCAACATGGCCGTCGGCGACCTCGTCCCCCTGGCGACCCTGGGCACGACGATGCCCGACGGCATGGAGATCGCCCGCCGCAAGATGCGGGGCGAGTGGTCCAACGGGATGCTGTGCTCCTCCCGCGAGATCGGCCTGGGCACCGACCACGGTGGGATCAAGGTCCTGCCCGCCGGCCTGACGCCGGGGACGCCGCTGGTCGAGGCCCTCGGCATCGAGGCCGACGTGCTGTGGGACCTCGAGGTCAACGCCAACCGGCCCGACGCCCTGAGCGTCGCCGGCCTGGCCCGCGACCTGGCCGCCCGCTTCGGCGTCCCCTTCGCGCTCGACGTCCCCGTCGTGCCCACCGCCGGTGCCCCGGCGGGTGACGCCCTGGCCGTCGAGATCCTCGACCCCGACCTGTGCGGCCGCTTCGGCGCCTGGCTGCTCCGCGGCCTCGACCCGACGGCCACCTCGCCCGAGTGGATGCAGCAGCGGCTCACCCACCTCGGCATGCGGCCCATCAGCGCCCTGGTCGACATCTCCAACTACGTGATGCTCGAGCGGGGCCAGCCCAACCACCCCTACGACCTGGCCGGCGTCCCCGGCGGGACGTTCCGGGTGCGGCGGGCCCGCCCCGGAGAGCGCCTCACCACCCTCGACGACGTCCAGCGGGAGCTGCGCGGCGACGACCTGCTGATCTGCGGCGGCGACGACGTCCCCCTCGGCATCGCCGGCGTCATGGGCGGGGCCTCGGCCGAGATCACCGCCACGACCACCGACGTGGCCCTGGAGATGGCCTGGTTCCTCCCCCGGTCGGTCGGCACGACGGCCCGCCGCCTCGGCCTCCGCACCGAGGCCGCGGCCCGGTTCGAGCGGGGGTGCGACCCCGAGGGCATCGACGGGGCGGCGGCCCGCTTCGCCCAGCTGGCCGCCGAGATCTGCGGCACCGAGCTGGCGCCCGGCGCCGTCGACGGGCGGGGCGAGCTGCCGGCGCGCGACCCCATCCGGGTGCGCACCGCCCGCGTGAACCACGTGCTGGGCACCTCGCTGGCGCCCGACGAGGTGGTCGCCCTCCTCGACCCCATCGGCTTCGCCTCGACCCCGGTCGGCGACGGCGACCTCGACGTCACCGTCCCGTCGTGGCGGTACGACTCCGAGTCGGAGGTCGACGTCGTCGAGGAGGTGGCCCGCCACCACGGCTACGACCGCATCCCGCGCCGCGAGCTGGCCGTGGCCCTGCCCGGGCGGCTCACGCCGGTCCAGCGGCGGCGACGGGAGGTCCGCCGCCTCATGGTCGGCCGGGGTCTGACCGAGGTCATGCCCCTGCCGTTCCTCGCCCCCGGGGCCCTGGCCGCGTGCGGCTTCCCGCCCGACGGGATCGAGCTGCGCAACTCCCTCGTCGCCGAGGAGTCGATCCTCCGCACCACCCTGATGCCCGGACTGGTCCAGGCCGTCGCCACCAACGCCGCCCGCCGGAGCCTCGGCGTGCGCCTGTTCGAGATCGGCCACGTCTTCCTGCCGAAGCCCGACGAGGCCGATGGGCGGACGATCGACGACGCCGTGGACGGGCCCGGTCGGCCCGACCTGCTGCCCGACGAGCGCGAGCACCTGGGCGTCGCCCTCGCCGGCGTCGAGGCACCCGAGGCGGTGCGCCTGGCCCTGGCCGTGCTCGACCGCCTGGGCATCGACGACGTCGACATCGCCAACGCCGAGCGCCCCGGCCTCCACCCCACGCGGGGTGCCACCGTCCTGGTGGCCGGGGACGAGGTCGGCGTGGCCGGCGAGGTCGATCCCGGGGTCCTGGGCGCCCACGGCATCGACGAGCGCGTCGCCTGGGTCGAGCTCGACCTGGGGCGGCTGCTGGCCGCCGTGCCCGAGGACGAGCCCTACCGGCCCGTGTCCCGGTTCCCGTCGAGCGACGTCGACCTGGCCTTCGAGGTGCCGGCCGAGGTGTCGGCCCGCGCCGTCGAGGCCACCCTGGCGGCGGCCTCGGACCTGGTGTGGTCGGTCGACCTGTTCGACACCTACCGGGGGAGCGGGGTCGCCGAGGGCGCCCGGTCGCTCGCCTACCGGGTCCGCTTCGTGAGCCTGGACCGCACCCTCACCGACGCCGAGGTCGGCGTGGCCCGCCAGGCCCTGATCGACGCCGTGACCACGGCCCACGGGGCCACGCTGCGGGGCTGACCCCGGGCCTGCGCCCCGGCCGGTTGCATAGTGATGCGTGGGTCTGCATAGAGTGGCGGGATGGCCAAGGTCGCGATCGTCGGAGCCTCGGGGTACACGGGCGCCGAGCTGCTGCGCCTGCTCGCCGGGCACCCCGAGCTGGAGGTCGTGGTCGCCACCGGTGACTCGCAGGCCGGCCAGCCCATCGCCGGGCTGTACCCCAGCCTGGTCGGCGTCTACGGCGACCGGGTGTTCGACACCTGGTCGGCCGACGCCGTCGACGGGGTCGACCTGGCGTTCTGCGGGCTGCCCCACGGGGCCAGCCAGGCGGTGGTGCCCGAGCTCCGGGGCCGGGTCGGCCACGTGGTCGACCTGGCCGCCGACTTCCGGCTGGCCGACGCCGCCCTGTACCCGGAGTGGTACGGCGAGGAGCACACGGTGCCCGAGCTGCTGGCCGAGGCCGTCTACGGCCTGCCCGAGCTCTTCCGCGCCGACCTCCACGGCGCCGCCCTCGTCGCCGGCCCCGGCTGCTACCCGACGGCTGCCGCCCTCGCCCTGGCCCCGCTCCTGCGGGCCGGGCTGGTCGAGCCCACCGGCATCGTGGTCGACGCCGTGAGCGGCGTGTCCGGCGCCGGGCGGGCACCCAAGCCGACCACCACGTTCTGCACCGCCGACGGCGACGTCACCGCCTACGGGCTGCTCCGCCACCGCCACACCCCAGAGATCGAGCAGACCCTCACCCGGGTGGGCGGGGCGCCGGCGCAGGTCGTGTTCACCCCGCACCTGGTGCCGATGAGCCGGGGGATGCTGGCCACCTGCTACTCCCGGCCCGTCGCCGGGACCACCGCCGCCGACGTCGAGGCCGCCTTCGCCGACGCCTACCGCGCCGAGCGCTTCGTCTCGGTCGTGCCCGGCTCGCCGTCGACCAAGGCCACCCAGGGCTCCAACGCCGCCCACGTGGCGGCCGTCCTCGACGAGCGCACCGGCTGGGTCCTGTCGTTCTGCGCCCTGGACAACCTGGGCAAGGGGGCGTCGGGTGCGGCCGTGCAGTGCGCCAACCTCGCCCTCGGCCTCCCCGAGGAGCTCGGCCTCAGCGCGATCGGCGTCTACCCGTGAGCGCCGGCACCGTCCTGACACCGCGACCGGACATCGATGTCGCCAGGCGCGACCAGGACGGCGGGCGAGGCGGCCATCGCCGTTCTGACACCGCTCTCGGCCAGGCGTGTCGCCTGGCGCGAACAGAAGCGAGGGTGGCGATGGAGGTCGTTCGATGAGCGTGACCGCACCCGCCGGCTTCGTGGCCGGGGGGGTGGCCTGCGGCATCAAGGAGTCCGGCGACCCCGACCTCGCCCTCGTCGCCACGGCCGACGGCACCGCCGTCGCCGCCGCGGGGGTCTTCACCGCCAACCTGATGACGGCGGCACCGGTGCAGGTCTCCCGGGCCCACCTCGCCGCCACCGGCGGGCGAGCGGCGGCGGTCGTGCTCAACAGCGGCAACGCCAACGCCGCCACCGGTGCGCCGGGCCGGGCCGACAGCGAGCGCACGTGCGCGGCGGTGGCCGCCGAGCTGGGCTGCGCCGAGGACGAGGTCCTCGTCGGCTCGACCGGGCTGATCGGCATCCCGCTCCCCGTCGAGCCCCTGGTCGCGGGGATCCCCGACGTGGTCGCCGTGCTCTCCGGCGACGCCGAGGGCGGGGCGGCGGCGGCCGAGGCCCTGCGCACCACCGACACCCGCCGCAAGGAGGCCGTGGCCCGGGCCGGGGCGGCGACGGTCGGCGGCATGGCCAAGGGGGCGGCCATGCTGGCCCCGTCGATGGCCACCATGCTCGCCGTGCTCACCACCGACGCCGAGGCCGAGCCCGAGGTGCTCCATCGGGTGCTGGCCGCCGGCGTGGCCGGCAGCTTCGACAACCTCCTCACCGACGGCTGCACCTCGACCAACGACACCGTCGTCCTGCTCGCCTCGGGTCGGGCCGGGCCCGTCGACGAGGACGCGCTGGTCGCGGCGGTGACGAGCGTGTGCACGTCGCTGGCCGAGCAGATGGCCGACGACGCCGAGGGGGCCACCAAGGTCGTCCGCCTCACCGTCGCCGGCGCCGTGTCCGACGCCGAGGCCCGCACCGGCGCCGAGCGCATCGCCCGCAGCCTGCTCTGCAAGTGCTCGTGGTACGGGCGCGACCCGTACTGGGGCCGTCTCGCCAGCGAGCTGGGGTCGGCCGGCATCGGCTTCGACCAGGAGCGGGTCGCGGTCGCCTACGGCGGCGTCACCGTCGCCGCCGGCGGGGTCACCATCGACCACGACGCCGCGGCCGTCGCCGCCCACATGGACGGCCGGTACCTGGAGATCACCTGCGACCTGGGCCTGGGGCCGGGCACCGCGACGGTCCTCACCAACGACCTGACCCACGCGTACCTCGACGAGAACATGGGGACGTCCTGACGGGCCTACTGTCCGCCCGGTGAGCGACGGACCGGACGGCAGCCTGCACATCGGCGGGGTCGTGGGGGCCGACCACCAGCGGACGGGCGAGGACGTGCGGATCGACGCCTCCTCGCTCACCACCCACGGGCTGATCGTGGGCATGACCGGGTCGGGCAAGACCGGCCTCGGCGTGGCCCTGGTCGAGGAGGCGCTGCTCGAGGGGGTGCCCGTCCTCGTGCTCGACCCCAAGGGCGACCTCGGCAACCTGGCCCTCACCTTCCCCGACCTCGACGCCGCCTCGTTCGCCCCGTGGGTCGAGGGCGGCGACGACCCGGCCGAGGTGGCCGGGCGGTGGAAGGAGGGCCTCGCCGGCTGGGGGATCGACGGCGCCCGGCTGCAGGCGCTCCGCGACGCCGCCCCCGTCACCATCTACACGCCGGGGTCGACGAGCGGGGTCGGGCTCGACGTGGTCGGGCGCATGACCCGCCCGGCCGAGGGGGCCGACCCCGAGTCCGTCGTCGACGAGGCCTCGGGCTACGTGTCGGGGCTGCTGGCGCTGGTGGGCATCGAGGCCGATCCGCTCGCCAGCCGCGAGCACATCCTCCTCACCACCCTGGTCCAGGCGGCGTGGGCCGCCGGGCAGGACCTCGACCTCGCCGGCCTGGTCGGCCAGGTCCAGCGCCCCCCGATCCGGAAGCTCGGCGTGTTCGAGCTCGACGAGTTCTTCCCGCCGGCCGACCGCACCGCCCTCGCCCTCCGGCTCAACGGCCTCCTCGCCTCGCCCGCCTTCGCGGCCTGGGGCCAGGGCGTCGCCCTCGACATCGACGCCCTCCTGCGCCCCGGCGGGCGACCGGCGTGCGCCGTGGTGTCGATGGCCCACCTCGCCGACGACGAGCGCCAGATGGTCGTCACCCTCGTGCTCTCGAAGCTCGTCACCTGGATGCGGAGCCAGCCCGGCACCGACGAGCTGCGCGTGCTCGTCTACTTCGACGAGGTCGCCGGGTACGTCCCGCCGGTGGCCGCCCCGCCGGCCAAGGCGCCGATCCTCACCCTGTTCAAGCAGGCCCGGGCCTTCGGCGTCGGTGTGGTGCTGGCCACCCAGAACCCGGTCGACATGGACTACAAGGCGCTGTCCAACGCCGGGACGTGGCTCATCGGCCGGCTCCAGACCGAGCAGGACAAGGCCCGCCTGCTCGACGGCCTGTCCTCGGCCGACGGGGGCGTCGACACCGCCGCCGTCGGGGCCACCATCGCCGGTCTGGAGAAGCGGGAGTTCGTCCTGCGCCAGGCGGGGCGGCCCGACCCCACGCTGCTGACCAGCCGGTGGGCGATGTCGTACCTGCGGGGGCCCCTGACCCGCGAGCAGATCGCCACCGTGATGGCCGACCAGAAGGCCGCCACCGTCCCACCGGCGCCCCCCGCCCCGACCGCGCCCTCCGCCGCCCCGCCCGCCGACGCAGCGACGGCCCCCGCCGCCGCCGCCGAGGGCGACGACGCCACGCCGGTCGTGCCGACGGTGGCCGAGGGCATCCCGGTCCGCTGGCTCGACCCGGCGGCGCCCTGGGCGGCCGCGGTCGGGGCCTCGCCCACGGGGACCCGGCACCGGGCCGCCGTCGCCGCCACCGTCGACCTCCTGTACGACGACACCAAGGCCGACCTCCGCCACACCGAGCGCTTCGAGTGCGTCCTGGTGCTGGACACCGCCCACCCCGACCCGGCGACCGCCGTCGCCGTCGACCACGACCCCCGGGACCTGCGCGCCGAGCCGCCGAGCGGGGCGACCTACGAGGCGCCCGAGGCCGCCATCCGGACCAAGGCGCTCTTCACCACGCTGCGCAGGGGGCTCGTCGACCACCTCCGGGCCACCCGGACGGTGACGATCTGGGCCAACCCGGAGCTGAAGGTGTACGGCCGCCCCGGTGAGGCCGAGGCGGAGGTGCGGGCCCGGGTGGCGGCCGCCGCCGACACCGGGGCCGATGCCGAGGGGGCCAAGGTGGCAGCCCGGTACGCCGGGCGCATCCAGCGGGCCCGGGCCGCGGTGGCCACGGCCGAGGACAAGGTCCGCCAGGCCGACCAGGCGGCCGAGAACCGCCGCCAGGACGAGCTGGCCCGGGGGGCGACGGCCGTCCTCGGTGGCCTGCTCGGCGGCCGGGGCGGGGTGCGCTCGATCATCCGCGCCGCCGGCGGGGCGGTCGCCCGCCACGGCCGGGCCGGCGAGGCCGCCTCCCGGGCCGACGCGGCCCGGAACCGGGTGGGGGAGAAGGCCGAGGCGCTGGCCGACCTGGAGGCCGAGGTGGCCGACGCCCTGGCCGCCATCACCGAGGAGTGGGACGCCAAGGAGGCGGCCACCACGGCCCTCGAGGTCCCCCTCGAGCGCACCGACATCACCGTCGTCGACCTGGCCCTCGTCTGGATCCCCGTGAGGTGATCGGGCCTGGTCTCGGGTGGTATTGCATGGGCATGCACGCGCGTGCATAGACTCGGCGGATGGCTGAACCGAAGCCCCCGCTCGACCTGGACGGCATCGACGCCGCCACGCGCGCCGGGATCCTGGTCGAGGCCCTGCCGTACATCCAGGCCTTCGCCGGGCGCACCGTGGTCATCAAGCTCGGGGGCAGCGCCCTCGTCGACCCCGCCCTGGCCCGGACCTTCGCCGCCGACGTCGTGCTCCTGCGGGCCGTGGGGATCAAGCCCGTGGTCGTCCACGGCGGCGGGCCCCAGATCGGCGCCCACCTGGCCCGACTGGGCAAGGACAGCGAGTTCCGCGAGGGCCTGCGGGTCACCGACGCCGAGACCCTCGACGTGGCCCGCATGGTCCTCGCCGGCCAGGTCGGCCGGTCGATCGTCAGCGCCGTCAACCAGCACCAGACCGTCGCCGTCGGGCTCTCGGGCGAGGACGCCGGGCTGATCACCGCCGTCCAGCGGGACCCGGCGCTGGGCTACGTGGGCGACGTCGTCGGCGTCGACCGCACGATCCTCGACACGCTGCTCGACCGGTCCTTCATCCCGGTGATCTCCACCATCGGGGCCGACGCCACCGGCCAGGCGTTCAACATCAACGCCGACAGCGCGGCGATCGCGGTGGCCGAGTCGCTCGACGCCGAGAAGCTCATCTACCTCACCGACGTGCCCGGCGTCCTCACCGACGTCGACGCCCCCGGCTCGCTGATCTCCCGGCTGTCGGTGGCCCGGGCCCGCCTCCTCATCGCCGAGGGCGTCATCGCCGGCGGCATGATCCCCAAGGTCGAGGCCACGCTCGCCGCCGTCGAGGGCGGGGTCGGCTCGTCGCACATCCTCGACGGGCGCATCCCCCACGTCGTGCTGCTCGAGCTGCTCACCGACGAGGGCGTCGGCACCATGGTCACCCGGAACGCCGGTGGCCCGTCGTGAGCCCCGACGCGCCCCCGAGCCCCAGCCCGCTCATGCCCACCTACCCGGTGCCGTCCATCACCCTGGTGCGGGGCGAGGGCACCCGGGTGTGGGACGCCGACGGCACCGAGTACCTCGACTTCCTCACCGGGCTGGCGGTGTGCTCGCTGGGGCACAGCCACCCGGCCGTGGCCGACGCCGTGAGCGCCCAGGCCCGCACCCTCCTCCACGTCTCCAACCTCTACGGGAACGAGATCGGCCCGCAGGTCGCCACCACGCTCGACCGCCTGCTCGGCACGCCCGCCTGGGCCGACGGCTGGACCGGCGAGGCCCCCCGGGGTCGGGTCTTCTTCACCAACTCCGGCGCCGAGGCCAACGAGTGCGCCATCAAGCTGGCCCGGAGGTTCGGGGGCCGGGGACGCCACGTCGTCGTGTCCGCCCTGGGCTCGTTCCACGGCCGGACCCTCGCCTCGCTCGCGGCCACCGGCCAGCCGGCCAAGCACGAGCCCTTCCACCCCATGCCCGAGGGGTTCCGCCACGTGGCGTGGGACGACCTCGACGCCCTCGAGGCCGCCCTCGACCCGTCCGTGGCCGCCGTCCTGCTCGAGCCCCTCCAGGGCGAGGGCGGCGTGAACCCGGCCCCGGCCGCCTTCTTCCAGGGCGTGCGGCGACTGTGCGACGAGCGGGGCATCCTCTTCATGGTCGACGAGGTCCAGACCGGCCTGGGCCGCACCGGGCGCTGGTTCGGGCACCACCACCTCGGTGTGGTGCCCGACGTCGTCACCTTCGCCAAGGCCCTCGGCAACGGCGTCCCCATCGGGGCGTGCTGGGCCCGGGCCGAGGTGGCCGAGGTCTTCGTCCCCGGCGACCACGGCTCGACCTACGGCGGCCAGCCCTTCGCCACCGCTGCGGCGCGGGCCGTCCTGGCCGAGCTGGAGGCCATCGACGCCCCGCGGCTCGCGGCCGAGAGGGGTGCGCGGCTGGCCGACGCCCTGGCCGACCTGCCCGGCGTCGCCTCGGTGCGGGGCCTGGGCCTCCTCCTGGCCGCCGAGCTCGACCCGGGGATCGCCTCGGGCGAGGTCGCCCGGGCCTGCCTGGACGCCGGGCTGATCGTCAACCCGGTCACCCCCACCGCCCTGCGGTTCGCCCCGCCCCTCACGGTCTCCGACGCCGAGATCGACCAGGCCGTCGCCGTCCTCCGGGGCGTGCTGGCCCAGACCCTGGAGGTCGTCGGATGAGCGCCCGCAGCTTCCTCGAGGTCGACGACCTCACGCCCGCCGAGCTGGAGGAGGTCCTCGTCCTCGGCCAGGGCCAGACCCTGCACCGGGTGATGGAGGGCCGCGGTGCGGCGCTGCTGTTCGAGAAGCCGTCGGCCCGGACCCGGCACTCGACCGAGATGGCCGTCGTGCAGCTGGGCGGGCACCCCGTGTACGTGCGGCCCGACGAGGTCGGCATCGACACCCGGGAGACGGCCGAGGACCTGGCTCGCACGCTGTCCCAGTTCCACGCCGCCATCTGCGCCCGGGTCTTCGACCACGCCGTGCTCGAGCGGATGGCCGGGGCCGGCGACGTCCCCGTCGTCAACCTGCTGTCGGATGCCGCCCACCCACTGCAGGCCGTCGCCGACCTGCTGACGATCGGGTCCCACGTCGGCCTCTCGGGGGCGGCGCTGGCCTGGGTCGGAGACTTCTCCAACGTCGCCCGCTCGCTCGCCATCGCCTCGGCCCTGGTCGGCATCGAGGTGCGGGTCGCCTCGCCCGAGGGCTACGGCCCCACCGACGCCGACCTGGCCCGGGTGCGGGCCCTGGGGGGGACGATCGACGTGGCCGACACGCCGACCGCCGCCGTCGACGGTGTCGTCGCCGTGTCGACCGACGCCTGGTACTCGATGGGCCAGGAGGCCGAGGCCGCGACCCGTCGCCCCCTGTTCGCGCCGTACCAGGTCGACGCCGCCCTCATGGCCGCCGCCGCGCCCGACGCCATCTTCCTCCACTGCCTCCCCGCCCACCGGGGCGAGGAGGTCACCGACGAGGTGCTCGACGGACCGGCCTCGCGGGTCTGGCCCCAGGCCGCCAACCGCCTCCACGCCGCCCGCGCCGTGCTGGCCTTCCTCCTGGGGGTGCGGCCGTGAACGGCGGGCCCCGGCCGACCCCGGCCAGGGACGGCAGCTCGAAGATGGGCCGGACCCAGCGCCAGCACATCGTCACCCGCCTCCTGGCCGCCCACCGGGTCACGAGCCAGGAGCAGCTGGTCGACCTGCTCGCCGCCGAGGGCGTCTCCTCGACCCAGGCGACCGTGTCCCGGGACCTCGTCGACCTGGGGGCGATCAAGGTCCGCGCCGGCGACGGCGACTCGACCTACGCCATCCCCGAGCAGCCCCACGCCCAGAAGGCGCCCGACGACCACCTCCGCCGGATCTTCGGCGACTGGGTGGTCGAGGTGAACACCACCGACAACATCGTCGTGCTGCGCACGCCGCCGGGCTCGGCCCACGTCGTCGGGTCCGCCCTCGACCGGGCCGACCTCCCCGAGGTCGCCGGCACCGTGGCCGGCGACGACACCCTCTTCGTCGTGGTCTCCGACCCCGACCGCCCCGTCACCGGCCCCGCCGCCGCTCTCGCCGAGCGGCTGCGGGACCTGGCCGGGCTGGCCCACCCCAACCCGGGCTGACCCGGGCTGAAACCCCCGTCCACCCCACCCGCACACCGAAGACTGAGAGCTGATCCATGCCCAAGCGCGTCGTCCTGGCCTACAGCGGGGGACTCGACACCTCCGTGGCCGTCAAGTGGATGATCGAGGAGCTCGGCGTCGAGGTCGTCTGCCTCGCCGTCGACGTCGGCCAGGCGTCCGACGACTGGGACGTCGTCCGCGAGCGCGCCCGCGCCGCCGGCGCCGTCGAGGCCATCGTCGTCGACGCCCGCCAGGAGTTCGCCGAGGAGTTCGTGGCCCCCGCCCTCAAGGCCAACGCCATGTACGAGGGCCGCTACCCGCTGGTGTCGGCCCTGTCGCGGCCCGTGATCGTCAAGCACCTGGTCGAGACGGCCCGCTACCACGGTGCCCAGGCCGTCGCCCACGGCTGCACCGGCAAGGGCAACGACCAGGTCCGCTTCGAGGTGTCGACCCGGGCTCTGGCGCCCGACCTCGAGGTGATCGCCCCGGTGCGGGGGTGGGGCATGACCCGCGAGGACTCGATCCACTACGCCTACGACCACGACATCCCGATCGTGGCGACCAAGGAGAAGGTGTACTCGATCGACGACAACCTCTGGGGCCGGGCCATCGAGTGCGGCGAGATGGAGGACCCGTGGGCGGTGCCCCCGCCCGGGGTGTGGCTGCTCACCAAGCCGACCGAGACCGAGCCCCGGGACATCGTCATCGGGTTCGAGCACGGCATGCCGGTCTCGATCGACGGCGACCGGCTCGGGATGCTCGAGGTGATCGAGCGGCTCAACACCGTCGTCGGCAGCTACGGCTGGGGCCGGATCGACATGGTCGAGAACCGGCGGGTCGGCATCAAGAGCCGGGAGACCTACGAGTGCCCGGCCGCCCTGGCCCTGATCATGGCCCACAAGGACCTGGAGTCGATCTGCCTCGAGCGCGACCTCGACCGGGAGAAGGCCCGCATCGAGCCCCGCTACGCCGAGCTCATCTACGACGGCCTCTGGTTCAGCCCCCTGAAGCAGGCCTTCGACTCGTTCATCGACAGCAGCCAGGAGTTCGTCACCGGCGAGGTGCGGATCCGCATGAGCCCGGGCAACGCCACCGTCACCGGCCGGCGCAGCCCGCACTCGCTCTACGACTACGGCCTGGCCACCTACGACTCCGAGGACTCGTTCCGCCACGAGGACTCGGCTGGCTTCGTGCGCCTGTGGGGCCTGGGCATCGAGACCTGGGCCGCCCGCCAGGGCGCCGACCGGATGAAGGACTGATGGCGGAGGACCCCGCGGTCGGTGTGGGTCAGACCCACTCCGACCGCGAGCCGGCTGGGGCTCGAACTCTGTGGCACGGGCGGTTCGCCGGGGGGCCGAGCGAGGCCCTGATGGCCTTCACCGTCAGCCTGCCGTTCGACCAGCGCCTGGCCGCCGTCGACATCGCCGGGTCGCGGGCCCACGTCCGGGGCCTGGTGCGCAGCGAGCTGCTCGACGGCGAGGAGGCCGGCGCCGTGCTGGCCGCCCTCGACCAGGTCGAGGAGGAGCTCGCCGCCGGCGCCTTCGCCTTCGTCGAGAGCGACGAGGACATCCACACCGCCGTCGAGCGCCGGGTCACCGAGATCGCCGGCCCGGCCGGGGCCAAGCTCCACACCGGCCGCAGCCGCAACGACCAGGTCGCCACCGACCTGCGCCTGTGGACCAAGCAGGCCCTCGCGTCGGTGGCCGCCGGCGTCCTGGCCCTCCAGGAGGCCCTGGCCGCCCGGGCCGACGAGGTCGGCGACGCCTACCTCCCGGGCTACACGCACCTGCAGCAGGCCCAGCCCGTCCTCCTGGCCCACCACCTGCTGGCCCACGGTTGGGCCCTGGCCCGCGACTACGACCGGTTGCTGGCCGCCCGCGAGCGGGGGGACGTCTCGCCCCTCGGCGCCGGGGCCCTGGCCGGGTCGTCGCTCCCGCTCGACCCCGAGGGCACGGCCCTCGACCTCGGCTTCGCGTCGGTGTTCGACAACAGCCTCGACGCCGTCAGCGACCGCGACTTCGTGGCCGAGGCGCTGTTCGTCCTCGCGCTCGTCGGGGTGCACCTCAGCCGCATCGGCGAGGAGTGGGTGCTGTGGTCGAGCGAGGAGGTCGGCTTCGTCACCCTCGACGACGCCTACGCCACCGGCAGCTCGATGCTCCCCCAGAAGAAGAACCCCGACATCGCCGAGCTGGCCCGGGGCAAGACGGGCCGCCTCGTCGGCAACCTCACCGCCCTGCTGGTGACGCTCAAGGGCCTGCCCCTGGCCTACAACCGGGACCTCCAGGAGGACAAGGAGCCGCTGTTCGACTCGGTCGAGCAGGTGACCCTCGCCCTCTCGGCCCTCCAGGGGATGATCGCCACGGCCACGTTCCGCCTCGACCGCATGGCCGCCGCGGCCGACACCCCGGCGGCGGCGGCGACGGACCTGGCCGAGTGGCTCGTCGCCCGGGGGACGCCCTTCCGCGACGCCCACGCCGTGGTGGGCGAGCTCGTCCGCCGGTCCCTGGCGGGCGACGGCGCCCTGGCCGACCTGGCCGCCGCCGACGACCGCCTGGGCCCCGAGGCCGCCGCCCTCATCGCCCCCGGCGTCCCCGTCACCCGGCGCACCACCCGGGGCGGCGGTGGCCCCGCCGCCGTCGCCGCCCAGCGGGAGCGGTTCACGTCCCGCGTGCACGCGGACCAGGCCCGCCTCCCGGCGTCATGAGCGAGCGCCGCGAGCGACCCGGCCCGCACGCCTTCACCCACGACATCCGGGTGCGGTACCAGGAGTGCGACATGCAGCGGGTGGTGTTCAACGCCCACTACCTGGCGTACTGCGACGAGACGTCGGCGGCGTGGATGGGCGAGGTGTTCGGGTGGACCGGCGCCGATGACGACTTCGACTGGATGCTCGTGCGCGCCGAGATCGACTGGCACGGCTCGGCCACCTACGGCGACACGATCACCGTCGCGGCCGAGGTGGCCCGGTGGGGCACCACCTCGTTCGCCTTCCGCTACCGGGGCGCCGTGGGGGAGCGACCCGTGTTCACCGCCCTCATCACCTACGTCTGCGTGGCCCCGCACACCACCACCAAGGCGCCGGTGCCGGAGCACGTCAAGGCCGCGCTCGGCGATCCCGTCCCCGCCTGACCGCCCCGGCCGGTCCGGACCGTCTTGACCGGGCGTCGGCCCACCCTGGACGATGCGGCGTGGCCGATCTCGTCGCTCTCCTGACCGACCGGCTCGCGCCGGCCTTCGCCTCCGTGCGCGACGAGGTCTGCGCCGCCGCCGGCACCGACCCCGCCGAGGTGCCGGCGCCGCCCACCGTGAGCAGGAGCGACCGGGCCGACCTCCAGGCCAACGGGGCCCTCGCCCTGGCCAAGCGGCTGGGCCGCAACCCCCGCGAGGTCGCCCAGGCCGTCCTCGACCGGGTCGACGTGGCCGACCTGGTCGACGAGGTCGAGATCGCCGGCCCCGGGTTCTTGAACCTGACCCTCTCCGACGGTGCCATCGCCGCCCTGACCCGCACCGCCGCCGGCGACGACCGCCTCGGCGTCGCCCCCGACCCCGACGCCGGGACCGCCGTGGTCGACTACTCGGCGCCCAACGTGGCCAAGGAGATGCACGTCGGCCACCTCCGCTCGACGGTGATCGGCGACGCCATCGTCCGGGTCCTCGAGCACCTCGGCCACACCGTCGTCCGCGAGAACCACGTGGGCGACTGGGGCGCGCCGTTCGGGATGCTCATCGAGCACCTGGTCGACGTGGGCGAGGACGAGGCCGTCGCCGAGCTGTCCGTCGGCGACCTCAACCGCTTCTACCAGGAGGCCCGCCAGAGCTTCGACGCCTCCGACGACATGAAGGAGCGGGCCCGCGAGCGGGTCGTCCTGCTCCAGTCGGGCGACCCCGAGACGCTGCGCCTCTGGCAGCTGCTGGTCGACCAGTCGGCGGCGTACTTCCAGCTGGTCTACGACCGTCTCGGCGTCCTGCTCACGCCGGACGACATCGTCGGCGAGAGCTCCTACAACGACGCCCTCGCCGGCATCGTCGAGGACCTCGACGCCCAGGGCCTGCTGGTGCTCGACGACGGGGCCGAGTGCGTGTTCCCCCCCGGGTTCACCGGGCGCGACGGCCAGCCCCAGCCCATGATCGTGCGCAACCGCAACGGCGGCTACGGCTACGCCGCCACCGACCTGGCCACCATCCGTCACCGGGTCGAGGACACCCACGCGGCGCGGATCCTCTACGTCGTGGGCGCCCCGCAGCGCGACCACCTCGAGATGGTGTTCGCCGTGGCCCGCATGGCGGGGTGGCTGCCCGACGAGGTCCAGGCCGAGCACATCCCCTTCGGCAACCTGCTGGGGGCCGACCGCAAGATGTTCAAGACCCGGTCGGGCACGTCGGTGCGCCTGGTCGACCTGCTCGACGAGGCCGTCGAGCGGGCCGAGGCGACCATCGCCGAGCGCAACCCCGACCTCGTCGGCGACGAGCGGGCGGCGGTGGCCCAGGCGGTCGGCATCGGGGCCATCAAGTACGCCGACCTGTCGAGCGACCGGGTCAAGGACTACGTCCTCGACTTCGACCGGATGCTCGCCTTCGAGGGCAACACCGGGCCGTACATGCAGTACGCCCACGCCCGCATCCGGTCGATCTTCCGCCGCGGGGAGATCGACCCGGCCACCCTCGACCCCTCGGCCCTCGCCCTCGCCGAGCCGCAGGAGCGGGCCCTGGCCGTGGCCCTCCTCGGCTTCGAGCCGATCGTGCGCCAGACGGCCGAGACCTGCCAGCCGCACCGCCTGTGCGGGTACCTCTTCGACCTGGCCCACACGTTCACCGCGTTCTACGAGGCCTGCCCCGTCCTCAAGGCCGACGACGAGGCCACCCGGGCCAGCCGCCTGGTCCTGTGCGACCTCACCGCCCGCACCCTCGCCACCGGTCTCGGCCTCCTCGGCATCCAGGCCCCGGAGCGCATGTAGGGCCTCCACCGGCGGGGTCGGCCGACGACCGGGTGGGCGCCTCCGCCGTTCTGTCGCGGTGAGGCGTCACCGATGACGCCTGGGCGCGTCAGAACGGGGTGGCGGTGGTCCCCGCCCCGCCGGGCGGCGGGTGCCGGCCATGAGGTCGAGGGTCCAGGACCCGTGCTCGTCGGCCAGGGCGAAGGTGGTGCCGCCGGTCGGGACCTCGACGTAGCGGTTCTGCATGCGGGGGTAGCCGGTGATCGCCACCTCCCGGCCGTCGACGCGCAGGGGGCCCTCCCAGCCGACCTCGATGTGGCCCTCGGCGGGGGAGGTGTAGGCCACGGCGAAGCCGCGATGGGCGCCGTCGTCGCCCCAGCCGTGATCCTCGACCTCGACCGCAGCGGTCGTGACGGCGGCGGCGAAGGCGGCGAACGAGCCCCACCGGTCGGCGTCGCCGACCTCGCAGACCCACACGTCGTCGGGGCCACCCGTCGCGACCAGGTCGAACGGCTCGACCAGGCCGTTGGTGAAGGTGGTCGCCGGGTCGTGGACCCGCCACGCCACCGGCCGCCACGACCAGAGGGCGACGTAGCCGTCGCGCCGGCGGGCCAGCGTCCAGGGGCCGTCCCGCACCACCTCGTCGAAGCGCTCGGTCGGGAGGTAGGCGTGGGTCTCGTCGGCGTAGCCGAACCCGGCCAGGACGTCGAGGTCCGGCGCCGCGAACCCGGGTGCGTACTGCACGACGACGGCCCGCCCGTGCTGGACGGCGCGGGGGAGGGTGGCGCTGCCGGTCCAGTAGCGGTCCCCGTCGAGGTAGTCGCCGGCCCGGGCGGTCGGACCGTGGGCGGGGTGCGTCGTGAACACCACGGCGCGCTCGTCGAGGGTGGCCTGCCAGACGTGGTGCTGGTAGCCCGTGCACCCGGGCCGGTAGCCCTGCGCCGTCGAGAGCATCCCGTCACCGTTGCGCCACGTGCACGTGTCGACCCGCGTGAGGAGGCCGGCGTTGACCATCCGGTGCAGCCCGTAGGCGAGCGCCTGGAGGGTGGGGCGGTCGTCGCCCAGGGCGTCGCGCACCGACCGGATGTGGGCGAACAGGTGGCCGTCCCACAGGTGGTGGCGGTCGAGGGCGTCGAGGGTGAGGGGGACCAGCTGCCACGGCGTGAGGGCGCCGCGGTCCCACCAGAACGGGACCATCGCCGGGTCGGTGTAGGAGAGGCCGTCGGCCCGGGCGGGCACCTCCCACGAAGGCCCCGGCGCCTCGGCCGGGTCGAGCTCGGTCCCCATGCCCTCGCGGTCGAGGAGCTCGTCGGTGCTGGTGGCGATCCGCCGCACGATGGCCGGGGGCCGGTACCGGTGGCACCGGGCGAGGAACGACGCCCCCTCGGTGGCCGGCAGGAGCTCGCCGTCGTCGCCGTCGTCGAGGGGCCAGGCGGCGTCGGTGCGGTCGAAGCACAGCTTCAGGGCCGAGAACGTCGTCTGCGTGGGGCCCGTGGCCTTGAACCGCATGTAGGAGCGGCCGTGGGTCGACCCCAGGTTGTCGCGGTGCGAGTGGAGGGCCAGGTCGACCAGCACGAGGTCGGCGAAGGTGGCGGCCCGCTCGGCGAGGGCGGCGTCGTCGGCCCCCTCGGCCAGGGCGAGCAGCGGGACGAGGTCCTTCTCGGAGTAGGCGTCGGAGTGCCACTCGCTGAACCCGTCGGCGGCCTTCTCGTCGAACCAGGCGGCCAGGGCGACGGCCGCCCGCTCCCGGTGCTCGGCTCCGGTCAGGCCGGCGGCGGTGAACAGCTCGTCGGGCAGGGCCTGGCCGGCGAGGTGCTCGACGGTGTGGAAGATCAGCCGGTGGTTCTCGGACCAGTACCAGCGGGCGTCGACCGCCTCGCCCGGGGCCGGTCCGGGGTCGGTGTACCAGTAGCGGAAGCCGATGAACCGGGCCCGCAGGGCCTCGACGACGTGGTCGGGCAGGGCGTCGCGGTCGGCGGACCAGAGCAGGAGCAGGCGGAGGACGTCGAAGTCGGCGCAGTCGAGCCAGCCGTCGATGCGCCGGCACCAGCCCGCCACCACGGAGGGGGTGACGTCGGCCAGGTCGGGCCGGCGGCCGTCGCGCCGGGCCCGCTCGAGGTGGTCGAGCACGTTCAGCACCGACCCCGGGTGGCGCACCGCCGTGGCCGCGGCCAGGTAGTCGTCCTGGCGGCGCCGCCACCACCCCCGGTCGACCAACCCCTCGTCGGTCGCGCCCCGCAGGTCCATCGGGCCGGACGGTAGCGGCCGTCCCGTCAGCCGGCGTCGACCTCGAGGCCGGGGACGGACGCAGGGAGGCGGCCGGCGGCCACCAGGCCGGCCAGGGCGGCGGCGATCCCCAGGGCGAAGGCCAGGGCCACGCCGGTCGAGGCCGCCCACCCCCGGCTGTCGGCCAGGGCGATCAGCGCACCGCCGGCTCCGGTGCCCAGGGACACGCCGAGGGTGTCGCAGAGCTGGAGCGACGCCGTGGCCTGCCCCTCCCGACCGGGCTCGGCAGACCCCAGGGCGCTGACCGACAGCGGGGCGTAGCCCAGGCCCATGCCGATGCCGGCCACCCCCCAGGCCGGCACGGTGGCCCACGCCGGCAGCCACAGGGCGGCGACGAGCATGCCGGTCGACCCGGTGGCGATGAGGGCGAAGGCGGCGCGGTCGAGCCGCCGCGGCCCGAGCCGACCCACCATCCGCTCCTGCCACCACGACCCGGCGGTCCACAGCACCGCGGTGACGGAGAGGGCCAGGCCCGCCAGCCAGGTCGAGCCGCCCGGGCCCTCGGTGGCGGTCAGCGACACGTAGGCGTCGACCCCGAAGAACGCCCAGGTCAAGATGCCCCGCACGGCGACGATGGCCGGGAGCCCGGGTCGGAGGCGGGTCGTGCCGACGGGGACCAGGTGGACGAAGGCGGGGACGGCCAGCGGCAGCCCCAGGGCGACGAGGACGAGCGTGGCGACGGGGCGACCGGCCGTCCCCCCGGCCAGCACCAGCCCCACCCCGGCGACCAGCATCGCCACCCGCGCCAGGCGGGTGCGGTCGGCCCGCCGGGTCGCGGCGTCGGTGACGGCCCGGGCCTCGCCGGCGGCCAGGCGGCCCAGCGCGGGGACGGCGATGATCCCGGCCACGCCGACGAGGGGCAGCAGACCGAGGAAGACCCAGTGCCACGACGCCGCCCCCTCGACGAAGGAGGCGATGGACGGGCCGGTGATGCCCGGGATCACCCAGGCGGTGGAGAACACGGCGAAGACGCGGGGCCGGAGGGCGGGCGGGTAGCCCCGGGCCACGCTGGCGTAGGCCGACGCCGGGATGGCGCCGGCCCCGAACCCCTGGGCCAGCCGGGCGGCGACCAGGATCGGCATCGACGGGGCGAGCCCGCCCACGACCAGGCCGACCGAGAACAGCGCCAGCCCGGCGCCGAAGGGCAGCATCGGCCCCCGTCGGTCGGTGAGGATGCCGGTGACGACGATCCCGGCCAGGCTGGCCAGGAAGAAGCCGCTGAAGACCCAGCCGTAGAGGGCCCGCCCGCCGAGGTCGTCCTCGACGGTGGGCATGACCGTGGCGATGGCGAGGGACTCGAAGGCGACGAGGGTGATGGTCATCACCAGCCCGACCGTCAGCCGGCGGCGGTGGGGAGCCCACAGCCCGTCGCCCGGCGGGCGGACCGGCGCGGACGCCTCGGCGGGTTCGACCAGCTCCGTCACCGAGCCACTCTGCCCGGTGCACGGCCGAGGCCGCGAACGCCCGTCGTTAGGCTCGCCCGATGCCCTTCGACGACGTGATCACCGACCTCGCCGGGCTCCGGGCGATCTACCCGGAGCCCCACCCGATCGTGGTCGACAAGGCGATCGACCACGTCGACGAGACCGCCGCCGACTTCATCGCCCGGTCACCGTTCGTCGCCCTCGGCACCTACGGGTCCGGCGGGGGCGACGTGTCCCCCCGGGGCGGGCCACCCGGGTTCGTGGCGGTCCTCGACCCCAAGCGCATCGCCCTGGGCGACCTGATCGGCAACCGGCGGCTCGACAGCTACACCAACGTCATCGAGGACGGCCGGGTCGGCCTGCTCTTCCTGGTGCCGGGGCTGGGGGAGACCCTGCGGGTGAACGGGACGGCGTCGCTCACCACCGCCCCCGACGTGCTGGACGCGGTGTCGTTCCCCGGGGTGCGGGCCACCGCCGCCCTGGGGATCGACGTCGAGGAGGTGTACCTCCACTGCGCCAAGGCCTTCCGCCGCTCCCAGCTCTGGGATCCCGCGAGCTGGCCCGACCCCGACGACCGCCCGTCGCCCGGTGCCATCTTCAGGTCCCACGCCGGCATCACCGAGGCCACCGCCGAGGAGATCGAGGCGTCGTTGGAGGCCGACTACGAGGTGGGCCTCTGGCACCCCGGCCAGTAGCGACCGCTCAGCCGCCGAGCCCGGCCCGGCCCGTCGGTGATCACGACCCACGCCTCGTCCGGGGGCGACGGGAAGGTGCGGGAGACCCCGATCTGCCCGCCGACGTCGCTGGTCGTGCCGGTGGGGCGCATGGGCCCGTCCCACCACGTGATGCGATCAGCATCGGTCCGGGTCGGTCAGGGGCGGGCGACGTCCATCGACCACTCGGGCATGGTGCGGGTCTCGGGGTCGTAGCAGCGCAGCCAGGAGGGCAGGAAGACCGGGTCGGCCATGGCGCTTGGGTGGTGGCCGGCGAGCACGGCGCCGGCCATGGCCGGGCCCAGCTCGAACCAGAAGCCGAGCGTCCAGCCCAGCATCCGGAGGTGGGCGGCGGGGTGGAGGATGCGGCGCGACGACGCCAGGCCGACGAGGGTCCCGAGGGTCGTGAACCAGGCCATCACCACCATGGCCGTGACCATGCCGAGGGCGAACGAGGGCCGGCCGCCGCCCTTGGCCCGGTGGACGTCGAAGGCCACGTTCTTGTGCTCGACCTCCTCGGCCAGGTGCCAGAGGAACAAGGTGGTCGCGGTGGGGTCGGCCCCGCGGAAGAGCGTCGACGAGCGGCGGTCGACCCAGCGGGCGACCATGAAGGCGACGGTCTCGGCACCGGCCGCGTAGGCCAGTCCGAAGCGGTCCGAGCGGCGGCCGAGCCACCGGTAGGTGAGGGCCATCCACCGGTCGACCCGGCGGAGGGCGGGCCGGCGGGCCAGGAGGATGCGATTGAAGCGGGCGTGGGCGCCGTGGTGGGCGGTCTCCTGGCCGACCCACGCCTCGGCCTCGGCCCGCAGCCCGTCGTCGAGGTCGTCGATGGCGGTCCGCACCGACCGGACGACGTAGGGCTCGACGTGGGGCATGAGCATGGACACGGCGTTGGCCACGCACGCCAGCTCCGGCGTCTGCGGCGACCAGTCGGGCTCGAGGTCCTCGGGCCACTCGAAGCGCAGGCGCCGCACCGTGGGGGCGGTCGCGGTCGTCTCGAGCACGGCGGTCACCCCGCCCTCATCGGCCGCCCCGGCCCCGGCCTGAGGACTGGGCCCCGGCCGGTCAGGGCTGGAGGGCTCGGGACCGCTCGGCGAGGACCTCGGCGGTGCGCCGGTCGGCGGGCAGGAAGGCCTCGATGACCAGCTCGTCGAGGGTGACGTCCACCGGGGTGCCGAAGGTCGCGACCGTGGCGATGAACGCCAGCTCGCCCTCGTCGGTGGCCAGCCGCAGGGTGATGGCGGGCAGCGGGTCGTGCTCGGGCACCGGCGTGTAGGCGCCCTGGGCGGCGACCAGGTCGCGGAGCTCGGCCTCCAGGTCCACCAGCTCCTGGCGACCGGTGACCATGGCCTCGCGGCCGAGGCGGCCCAAGGTGTGGTCGGCCCACTCGCCCAGGTTGACGAGCCGCGACCCCAGCCCGTCGGGGTGGAACGTGAGGCGCAGGACGTTGACCGGCGGCTCGAGCAGCTGGGGGTCGACGCCCTCCAGGAACAGCCCGGCGGCGGCGTTGGCCATCACCAGCTCCCAGCGCCGGTCGGCCACGACCGCCGGGTACGGCTCGTGCCCGGCCAGCACCAGCTCGAGGGCGTCCCGCACCGGGGCCATCGACGACGACGTGAGGTCGGTCTCCCGGAAGGCGGGGGCGAAGCCGGCGGCCAACAGCATGCCGTTGCGGTCGCGCAGGGGGACCTCGAGGTGCTCGGCCAGGTGGAGGACCATCTCCCGGCTGGGCTTGGCCCGCCCCGTCTCCACGAAGCTCAGGTGGCGGGGCGAGACGCCCGCCCGGTGGGCCAGGTCCATCTGGCTGATGCGGCGGCGGCCCCGCCAGGTGCGGAGCAGGACCCCGAGGGGTGGGGTGCGGTCGTCCATGGCCCGACGGTACCCACGCTCCGGGAAGCGGGGACATGACCTCCGGGGTAGTGGCGCGGGATCGGTCGGCGCGTGATGCTGCGGGGGTGGACCTCGACGCGCTGATCTCCTCCATGCCGTTCGCCGTGGCCAACGGGGTGGAGCTCACCTCCGCCTCCGTCGACGAGGTGGTGGGCACGCTCGCCTGGGCCCCCGACCGCTGCACCGTCGGGGGCGTGCTGCACGGGGGCGCGCTCTTGACCCTGGCCGACAGCCTGGGGGCGATCCTCGCCTACCTGAACCTGCCCGAGGGGGCGGTCGGCACCACGACGATCGAGACCAAGACGAACCTGTTCCGGGCCCTCCGGGAGGGGTCGGCCACGGCGACGACGACCGTCCTCCACGCCGGGCGGACCACGATCGTCGTCCAGACCGACGTCCGCGACGCCGAGGGCCGGCGGGTCAGCCTGACGACCCAGACCCAGGCCGTCCTCCGGGGCTAGGGCTCGCCGGACCGTTCGCCGCGCACAGCCGGACCGTTCGCCGCGCACAGGCGGCTGGTCACACGCCCTGCGGGCCGCGGAGGAGACGGCCGGGGCGGGCGCCGGTGAAGGCGTCGTCCTCGCGCACCACCTCGCCACCGGCGATGGTGAACCGGTAGCCGGTGGACCCCTGGACGAACCGGCGGGCGCCGGTGGGCAGGTCCCACGCCATGCGGGGCCGGTCGATGGCGAGGGCCTCGTGGTCGATGACGTTGACGTCGGCCCGGAGCCCGGGGGCCAGCAGGCCGCGGTCGAGGAGCCCGTAGTGCTCGGCCGTCTCGCGGGTCTGGCGGCGGACCACCAGCTCGAGCGGGAGGCGCGGGCCCCGGAGCCGGTCCCGGGTCCAGAAGGCGACCATGAAGCTGGGCGTGGAGCCGTCGCAGATCGACCCGACGTGGGCGCCGCCGTCGGCCAGCCCCATCCGGGTGCGGGGGTGCTGGTGGAGCTCCCACAGGGCGTCGAGGTTGCCGTCGCTGTAGTTGAACAGCGGGTAGTACAGGAGGCCCTGGCCCTCGTCCTCCATGAGCACGTCGAAGGCCACCTCGGCCGGGTCCCGCCCCTCGCGCTCGGCGATGGCGGCGACGGACTGGTCGGCCGGCGGCTCGTAGTCGGTCTCGCCCCGGAACGGGAACATCTTGTGCCACGACGAGGTCAGCGAGGCCACGAAGGGACCCAGGTCGGCCCGCTCGCCGTGCACCAGGGCGGCCCGGGCCTCGGCGTCCTGGCGCAGCCGGGCGACCCGCTCGGCGGGGGAGAGGAAGGCGACCGGCCCCCACCCGGCCGAGGTCGAGAACGGGTGGATGGTCGCCGACCAGCCCATCAAGATGCCGACGGGCCGACCGTGGACCTGGCCGTAGACCTCGACCCCGTCGGCCCGGGCCTGGTCGAGCAGGACCACGACGTCGCGCCACAGGTCGGGGGCGGCGTCGGTCTGCTGGAAGTTGAAGGTGACCCGCCGGCCCGAGCGCTCGGCCAGGCGGCGCATCCACCCGAACGAGGCCGGCACGTCGGGGTGGTGGAGGGCGCCCTGGAACACGCCGTGGCCGGCGGCGCGGAGGGCGTCGCCCAGGGCCATGATCTCGTCCTCGTCGGCCTCGGTCCCGGGGACCAGCTCGCCGTCGACCGATCGGTGCAGCGGTGTGCGCGAGGTCGACACCCCCAGGGCGCCGGCCCGCAGGGCGGCGGTGGCCAGGCGCTGCATCTCGGCCCGGTCGGCGGCGGTGGCGGTCTCGTTGGCCGCCCCGCGGTCGCCCATGACGTAGGCCCGCAGGGCGCCGTGGGGCACCTGGGTGCCGACGTCCATCACCCACCGGCGCCGGTCGAGGGCGTCGAGGTACTCCTCGAAGGACTCCCACTCCCACTGGATGCCCTCGGTGAGGGCGGCGCCGGGGATGTCCTCGACACCCTCCATCAGGCGGATGAGCCAGTCCCGCCGGTCCGGCGCCGCCGGGGCGAAGCCGACCCCGCAGTTGCCCATCACGACGGTGGTGACGCCGTGCCAGCCCGACGGGGTGAGGTCCGGGTCCCACGTCGCCTGGGCGTCGTAGTGGGTGTGCATGTCGACCCACCCCGGCGTGACCAGCGCACCGTCGGCGTCGATCTCCCGGCGGCCGGCGCCCACCTCGCCACCGACCGCGGCGATGCGGTCCCCGTCGAGGGCGACGTCGGCCACCCCCGGCGGCGACCCGCTCCCGTCGACGACGGTGCCGTTGCGGATCACGATGTCGTGCACGGACATCGAGGGTAGGCCGCTCGGTAGGGTCGCCGCCGTGGACACCGACTCGGCCGCCGACCAGGTCGCCCTGAGGGCGCTGCAGTCGGCCTACGGCGACGCCGTCACCCGCCAGGACTGGCCCGCGGTGGTCGCCCTCTTCGTCCCCGAGGCCACCGTGACCCTCGAGCTGGGGCGGGGCGAGCCCCGGGTGCTCGGACCGGTGGAGCTGGTGGCGTTCGTCGAGCAGGCCGTCAGCCGCTTCGAGCTGTTCCTCTTCACCATCCTCAACCAGGTGGTGGCGCCCGACGGTGACGGGGCCACCGGCCGCCTGTACCTGGCCGAGGTCCGCCAGGACCACGACGGGCGGGCATCGGTGGCCTACGGCTGCTACCACGACCGCTACGTCCGCACCTCCGAGGGGTGGCGCATCGCGGCGCGCCGGTACCGCTCGATGGCCCGCACGGCGACGCCGGGGTCGACGACCGACCTCGAGGTGGTCAGGCACGAGGTCCCCGACCGGTGAGGCACGCACCGTGCGCCGGCTGGGGATGGCTGCTACCCGGTGTGGTCGCCGGGTAGCCTCCGGGGGCGGGACCAGGGACGGAGGCCACACCCGATGGGAAGCGACGACGGGACGAGCGAGCTGGTCGAGCTGCGACCGGCGCCGTCGGTCCTGCTGCGCCACCGTGACGCCGAGCTCGACGTGGTCGCCGTGGACCGCTCCGGGCCCCGCATCGAGCTCCGGCGGGGGGCGCTGTGGATCCGGGCCGGCGAGGACGGCCCGGGCGTCACCGTGACCCACGGGGCGGCCAGCGTCCAGGTGCGGGCCGGGGCCGGGCTGCTCGAGGTCCACGACCTCGAGGCCCTCCTCGTCGTCGCCTCGGGGCGGGCCGCGGTCAAGGGCGTCTCACCCCTTCCCCGCAGCGTGATGGCCGGGCAGGCCGTCACCCTCACCCTCGACGGGACCTTCACCGACCCCGACGCCCTCTCGGCCGCCGAGCTGGCCGCCGACCGCATGGTGGTCGAGAACCTGGCCCTCGACAACCTCGGGTCATCGACGGCCCCGGCCCCGGCGCCGGCCTCCGCCGCGCCGCCCGAGCCCGACCCGGTGCCCGACGTCGCCCCCGAGGAACCCGACCCGACGGAAGCCCACGACGGCAGCGCCGTCCCCGACACCACGGGCGAGGCCGCCCGCGTCGACCCGCCGCTGGCCCCCCGACGGCCCGAGCCCCCCGCCCCGCTGCCGACGCGCCCGGGCCGTCGCTCGGCCCCGGCCGCGGCGGTGGCCGAGCCCTCGGCGCTGGAGACGGCGCTGGCCAACGTGGGCGTCGGGGACCAGGAGAGCGAGGGATCGCCGGCCGAGGCCCCGGGGGCGACGCCGGCCACCGACCCGGCGACGCCCGCCACGCCCGCCGTCGAGGCCCGACGGGTGCGCCTCATCATCCTGCTGGTGATCGGCGCCCTGCTCGTGCTGGCCCTGGTGGCCGCCCTCGCCTTCGGCGCCGACGCTGCGACGGCCTAGGGCGCCGGGAGCACCACCACCGGGCCCCGCCCGTCGCGCTTGGCCTCGTACATGGCCCGGTCGGCGGTGGCGATGAGGGACTCGACGCGCTCGTGGCCGTCGGCGACGACGGCGCCGATGCTGAGCCCGATGGCGTGGGCCGAGCCGTCGCGCAGGACGAACGGGTCGGCCATGGCGTCGACGACGCGCTGGATCACCTTGCGGGCGGCGTCGGCGTCGCCCAGCTCGACCACCAGCACGAACTCGTCGCCCCCCCAGCGCCCGCAGGTGTCGCCGTCGCGCACGGCGCCGGTCAGGCGGCGGGCGACCTCGACCAGGACTCCGTCGCCGGCCTCGTGGCCGTGGTTGTCGTTGATCGCCTTGAACCCGTTGAGGTCCATGAAGACGACCAGGGGGCGCAGCGCCAGGCGCTGGGCCCGGATCAGGGCCATCCGCATGCGGTCGAGCAGGAGGCCCCGGTTGGGGAGGCCGGTCAGATCGTCGTGGAACGCCAGCTCGGCCAGCACCTCGTTGACGCCGTGGTGGACCGTCGTCTCGGTGCGGGTCACGACCACGCCGCCGTCGGGCAGGGTCTCGGCGGCCATGAGGAACCACCGGGGCTCGGCCAGCTCGTCGATCGGTGCCAGCTGGTACTGGACCTGGAAGCTCCGCCCCCGGCCGTCGAGCAGGCGACCCAGGCCGTCGGCCATGTGCTCGGCCACCGCGGACGGGGCCCGACCGGGCCGGTGGAGGGCCTGGACCAGGGGCTGGCCGATCGGGTGGACCAGCGGGTCGTCCTCGCCGAGGCCCTGGTCCCAGAGACGGTTGGTCGCCACGACGATGCCCGAGGCGTCGAGGACGGCGACGCCGTGGGGGAGCACCTCGAGGAGGGCGGCGGGTGAGGCGAGGGCGGCGGAGAGCGGCAGAGGATGGGTGCGCACGGAGGATCGATGGGGGAGTCGGGGACCACGCGACGGTACCCCCCCGGGGAGCGGGCGAACCGGAGTCGCCCCCGGGGCCCGGGCGCGAGGGCGATCCCTGCAGGTCGGGCCGTATGCTGCCGACGGGTTGGGGGGGACCATGCACATGACGACCGACCGCTCACCACGACCCGGGCGCGCCCCCCGGAGGCCCGCCGCCACGGCCGTCGCCATCGCGCTCGTCCTGGGTCTCGCGCTGGCCGTGGCCCCGCCGGCGCCGGCGCAGGAGGATCCCGGGGCCATCGACCCGGACGAGCTGCGCGAGGAGTACGAGGAGCTGGTGGGGGCCGAGGCCGACCTCCTCGTCGCCTACGACCTCTCCACGGCCCGGCTCGAGGAGCTGATGGCCGACGTGGTGGAGGCCCAGGCCGCCACCGAGGCGGCCGAGGCGGCCCTGGTCGACGCCGAGACCGACCTGGCCACCCGGCGGGAGGAGGAGGCGGCGGCCGAGCGGGCCCTCGAAGCGGCGGAGGAGGACGTGGCCGACGCCGAGGACACCCTGCGGCGGTTCGCCGTCGGCGCCTACATGACCGAGGGGGCGGTCGGGGACCTGAACGACATCCTCGCCGTGCTCGAGGGCGAGGACGACTCGCTGGTGCGCTCGGGGTACCGGCAGTCCGTGGACGACCAGCAGGGTCGGGCCATCGACCTGCTGGTCGAGGCCCGCAGCGAGCAGGCGCGCCTCGAGGACGAGGCCGAGGCGGCCACGGCCGACGCGGCCCGCCAGCGCGACGACGTCGAGGCCCTGCGGGCCGAGGCCACTGAGGCCCTGGCCGAGGCCGCGCGCCTCGCCCGGGAGGCGGCCGAGGAGCGTGACCGCCAGGCCCAGCTCATCCTCGACATCCAGTCCCGCCGGGTCGCCATCGAGGCCCGGATCGTCAGCCTCGACCTGGCCGCCGACGGCGTGGCGCAGGCCCTGGCGTCGTTCCAGGCCGACGACCCCCCGTGGACCCCCGGCGCCCTCCACTTCCAGAGCCCGGTGCCGTGCACGCCCATCTCGTCGGAGTTCGGGCAGAGGGCCCATCCGATCCTGAACATCACCCGCCTCCACGCCGGCGTCGACATCGGGGCCTCGACGGGCGAGCCGGTGGAGGCGGCGGCCGACGGCATCGTGCTGATCGCCGGCCCCCGGGGCGGGTACGGGAACACGGTCGTCATCGCCCACGGCTCGTCCCTGGGCACCGTCTACGCCCACAGCTCCGAGCTGCTCGTCCAGCCCGGACAGCAGGTCAAGCGGGGCGACGTCGTGGCCCTGGCCGGCAGCACCGGGCTCTCGACCGGGCCCCACGTCCACTTCGAGACCCGCCTCAAGGGCGTCCCGGTCAACCCCCGCAACTTCCTCCTCCCGAGCGAGGGGGGCACCGGCCTCCCCGGCCCGCCGCCGCCCGAGGAGGTCGAGCGTCCGGGCCTCGCCACCACCACCACGACCACCGAGCCCATCGGCGCCTGCTGACCCCGCCTCCGGGTCAGGTCGGGGCGACGCCCATGGCGGTGGCCAGGGCGGCGACGATCGGGGCGACCGGCGGCGGCAGGTGGCCGTCGAGGCGCTCGACGGTGGCGAAGACCTCGACCCCGTCGAGGCGGCTCTGGAGCGAGACGACGAGCGAGCACGCCGCCGGCGCGAGGTCGCCCTCCTCCTGGACCTGGAGCAGGACCTCGACCAGCCCGGCGCTGCGATCGAGGTAGGTGATCTCCCCGAGGGCGTGCCCGGCCTCCACGAGGCGAGCGACGACCGTGTCGAGGTCGGCGCGGACGAGGAGGGTGTCACCCTCCACCCGTGCATCCAGGGGCACGGCCGGACGGGGCGGGGCCGGCGCCGGCCGGGGCGCGGCGGCCACGACCGGGGCCAGGAGGGTGCGGCGGGCCTCGACCAGGCGGCTGACGGCGACCGAGCCGGGTCGGCCCGAGCGGTCCGGGTGCTGCTGGCGGACCCCGACCCGGAAGGCGGTGCGGACCTCGGTCGCGGTGGCGTCGGGGGCGACGCCCAGGAGGCGGGCGGCCTCGTCGCGGGTCACGCCTCGGGGTGCTCGGGGGTGCACCAGGCGGCGAGGGCGGCGGCCATGCGGACGGGGTCCACCGCCCCGCACAGCTCCCGGGCCGAGTGCATGGCCAGCTGGGCCACGCCGACGTCGACGGTGGGCACGGCCAGCTCGGCGGCGGTGATGGGGCCGATGGTCGACCCGCAGGGCACCTCGTTGTGGCCCACGAAGTGCTGGACGGGGACGCCGGCCCGGGCGCAGGCGGCGGCGAAGCGGGCCTGGGTGGCCGGCTCGGTGGCGTAGCGCTGGTTGGCGTTGACCTTCACCACCGGGCCCCCGTCCACGGCGACCCAGTGGCCGGGCTCGTGCTTCTCGGGGTGGTTGGGGTGGGTGGCGTGGGCCATGTCGGCCGAGGCCAGGGCGGAGGCCGGGAGGGCGGCGAGCAGGTCGGCCCGGGTGCCGCCGCGGGCGAGCGCCAGACGCTCGAGGAGGTGGGTGAGGAAGGCCCCGCCGGCACCCCGGGTGGACACGCTGCCCACCTCCTCGTGGTCGTTCAGGACGAGCAGCGCCCCGACGGGGGCGTCGGCACCGAGGGGGCCCACCTCCTCCATGGCCACCAGCCCGGCCCAGCACGAGCACAGGTCGTCGAGGCGGCCGCTGCTGACCAGGCTCTCGTCGGCCCCGACGAGCGCGGCCGGGGTGAGGTCGTGGACCATGACCTGCCAGCCGGCGAGGGTGCCGGCGTCGACGCCGAGCTCCTCGGCCAGCAGGGTGCGGAAGCCGCCCACGTCCACCGGGCCCACGCCCCACACCGGCGTGAGGTGCCGCTGGCGGTCGAGCTGGAGGCCGCGGGAGGAGATCTCCCGGTCGAGGTGGATGGCCAGCTGCGGCACGCGCAGGAGGGGCCGGTCGACCCGCACCAGCCGCACCTCGGTCCGCCCCCCGGTCTGGACGGCCACGGACCCCGAGAGGCCCAGGTCGCGGTCCAGCCACGAGTTGACGAGGGCCCCGCCGTAGACCTCGACGGCGAGCTGGCGCCAGCCCGCCACCCCGGTGTCGGGCCGGGGCTTGAGCCGGAGGCCGGGGCTGTCGGTGTGGGCGCCGACCATCCGCAGCGGGGGCAGGGCCGGCCCGCCCTCGGGCAGCGACCAGGCGACGACGGCACCGTCGACGACGACGTGTCCGCGGGCCGGGACGTCGGCCCACGAGCCGACCAGGTCCACCGCCGTCGAGCCGGCGGCGGTGAGACGGCGGCCGGCCTCCTCGGCGGCGTGGTACGGGCTGGGGGAGGCGTCGAGGTAGGCCAGCAGGTCGGTGATGGCGGCGGTCATCGGGACACCTCTCGGGCGGGGGAGGAGACGGGGGGCGCGCTCCGCTCGGGGACGGGGGCGAGCCGGGCCATGGCCGCCTGGGCGGGCGCCAGGTCGTCGGGGTGGGTGACGCCGACCCAGGTGGTCCCGGCGGGCAGGACGTCGACGACGAGGGTCCCGGCGGCCAGCAGGCCGTCGACGGCGGTGGGCAGGGGCAGCTCGGCGTCGGGATCGTCGGGGTGGGCCCGCCGGAAGGCGGCGACGGTCTCGGCCAGCGCCGGCCCGACGGCGGCGGGCAGCCCCCAGAGGTTCATCGAGACCGGGGCGTCGGGGTCGAACCGCCGACCGGTGCCTGGCTCCGGTCCGCGGTCCTCGGGGGAGAGGTCGTGGTGCTCGACCATCCCGGCCAGGGTGCCGTCCCCACGGACCCGGCACACCGCCCGCGACACCGGCCCTCGGGGCGAGAGGGTGGCGGCCAGCGGCCAGGTGACGAGGGCGGCGCGCCCGTCGCCGGCGGCGGGCGAGCGGAGCCAGGCGACGACGGCGGCCACGGCGTCGGCGCCGTAGTGGTCGTCGGCGTTGACGACGACGGCGGGCCCGGGGCAGGCGGCGAGGGCCAGGGCGACGGCCTCGGCCGCACCCCACGGCCGGGTGCGCCCGCCCGCCGGGCCCTCCTGCTCGACCACCACGAGGGGGAGGGTGGTCCGCCGCTCGAGGTGCTCCACCACCTCGGCCCGGATCTCGGGGCGGACGACGACCACCACCCGGTCCACGCCCGCGGCCGCGGCGTCGCGGATCGTGTGGTCGACCAGCGCCTCGTCGACCGGGCCCACCGGTGCGACCTGCTTCAGCGCCCCGAACCGCCGGCCCATCCCCGCGGCCAGCACGACCAGCGAGATCTCGTCCGTCACGGGGGTCGACGCTAGTGGCGACGATGGCAGGAACACGGTTGGAGAGCGTCGGCGGAGGGCTTGTAGAGTCTCCAGACCACCCCCTCGGGCCAGCGACGTCCCGGTACGAGATCGATCCCATCTCACGATGGAAGGGACGCATGCGAGCCACCCCGGGCCCCCAGGGCCTCTACGACCCCGCGAACGAGCACGACGCCTGCGGTGTCGCCTTCGTCGTCGACATGCACGGGCGCGCCAGCCGGGACATCGTCGACAAGGGGCTGTTGTCGCTGTGCCACCTCGAGCACCGCGGTGCATCGGGGGCCGAGGTCAACACCGGCGACGGGGCCGGCATCCTCCTCCAGGTCCCGGACCGCTTCCTCCGCGAGGTCGTCGACTTCGCCCTCCCCGAGGCCGGCTCCTACGCCACCGGCATCGGCTTCCTGCCCCAGGACGCCGCCGAGGCCGACGCCGCCGCCGAGGCGGTCGGGAAGATCATGGCCAGCGAGGGCCTCGAGGTGCTCGGCTGGCGCGACGTCCCGGTCGACGGGTCGATGCTCGGCACCATGGCGCGCGACGTGATGCCCACGTTCCGCCAGCTGTTCGTGGCCGGCGCCGACGGCGACCTGTCCGGCCTGGCCCTCGAGCGCCGGGCCTTCATCGCCCGCAAGCGGGCCGAGCACGAGATCGGCGTCGTCGACGGCGGCCTCGACCGCCTCGACCAGGGCGTCAACTCGGACCCCGACGAGGCCGCCGAGCCGCCCCGGGAGGGCACCGTCACCCCTGGCGGCACCGTGTACTTCGCGTCGCTGTCGTGCCGCACCCTCAACTACAAGGGCATGCTCACCACCGGGCAGCTCGACGAGTTCTACGCCGACCTCCGCGACCCCCGGATGGAGAGCGCCATCGCCCTGGTGCACTCCCGGTTCAGCACCAACACCTTCCCGGCCTGGCCGCTCGCCCACCCGTACCGCTACATCGCCCACAACGGCGAGATCAACACCGTGAAGGGCAACCGCAACTGGATGCGGGCCCGCGAGGCGCTCCTGGCCAGCGACGTGTTCGCCGGCCCCGACGGCGCCTCCGACCTCGACCGTGCGTTCCCCATCTGCGACCCCGAGCAGAGCGACTCGGGCAGCTTCGACGAGGTCCTCGAGCTGCTCCACCTCGCCGGCCGGCCCCTGCACCACGCCGTGCTGATGATGATCCCCGAGGCGTGGGAGAACAACGACGCCATGGACCCGAAGCGGCGGGCGTTCTACCAGTTCCACTCCTCGCTGATGGAGCCGTGGGACGGTCCCGCGTCGGTGGCCTTCACCGACGGCTCGGTGATCGGCGCCGTGCTCGACCGCAACGGCCTGCGGCCCTCCCGCTACTGGGTCACCACCGACGGCCTGGTGGTCATGGCCTCCGAGGTCGGCGTCCTCGACCTCGACCCCGCCACCATCGTCCAGCGGGGCCGGCTCCAGCCCGGCCGCATGTTCCTGGTCGACACCACCCAGGGCCGCATCGTCGGCGACGAGGAGATCAAGTCCACCCTCGCCGCCGAGCACCCCTACGACGAGTGGCTGCACGCCGGCCTGGTGCCCCTCGACGAGCTGCCCGATCGGCCCCACATCCGCTACCCCCACGCCGACGTGGTCCGCCGGCAGGTGACCTTCGGGTACACCAACGAGGACCTGCGCATCCTGATGGCGCCCATGGCCAAGACGGGTGGCGAGGCCCTCGGCTCGATGGGCACCGACACCCCCGTCGCCGTGCTCTCGGACCGGCCCCGGCTGCTGTTCGACTACTTCACCCAGCTGTTCGCCCAGGTCACCAACCCGCCCCTCGACGCCATCCGCGAGGAGCTGGTCACCAGCCTCCTGGGCGTCCTCGGCCCGGAGGGGAACCTGCTCGACCCGTCGGCCGCCTCGTGCCGCCAGATCCTGGTCGAGCGCCCGATCATCGACAACGACCAGCTGGCCAAGCTGGTGCACATCAACGACGAGGGCGACATGCCCGGCCTGCGCTCGGTCGTCGTCACCGGCCTGTACCCGGTCGCCGAGGGCGGTGCGGGCCTGCGCACCGCCATCGAGCGGGTCCGGGCCGAGGTGTCCGCGGCCATCGCCGACGGGGCCCGCATCATCGTGCTGTCGGACCGGGGCGTCACCCGTGACCTGGCCCCCATCCCGTCGCTCCTCCTCACCAGCGCCGTCCACCACCACCTCGTGCGGGAGAAGACCCGCACCCAGGTGGGCCTGGTGGTCGAGGCGGGCGACGCCCGCGAGGTGCACCACATGTGCCTGCTCCTCGGGTACGGGGCGTCGGCCATCAACCCCTACATGGCCTTCGAGACCCTCGAGGACATGTGCGCCCGCGGCGCCCTCGACGGGACCGGGCTCGACGCCGCCGTGGCCAACTACATCAAGGCCGCCAGCAAGGGCGTGCTCAAGGTGATGTCGAAGATGGGCATCTCCACCGTCGCCTCCTACACCGGCGCCCAGGTCTTCGAGGCCATCGGGCTGGGCCAGGAGCTCGTCGACGAGTACTTCACCCTCACCTCGAGCCGGCTCGGGGGCATCGACCTCGACGTCGTGGCCCAGGAGGTCGCCGCCCGGCACGCCGTCGCCCACGCCGCCCGCCCCACCGAGCGGGCCCACCGCGAGCTCGAGGTCGGCGGCGAGTACCAGTGGCGGCGCGAGGGCGAGCACCACCTCTTCAACCCGCAGACGGTCTTCAAGCTCCAGCACGCGTCCCGCGCCAAGCGCTACGACGTGTTCAAGGAGTACTCGCAGATGGTCGACGACCAGTCCAAGCGGCTGGCCACCCTGCGGGGCCTGTTCGAGCTCCGGACCGAGGACCGGCCGTCGATCCCGATCGACGAGGTCGAGCCCCGCGAGGCCATCATCGCCCGGTTCTCCACCGGGGCCATGAGCTACGGCTCGATCTCGGCCGAGGCCCACGAGACGCTGGCCATCGCCATGAACCGCATCGGCGGCAAGTCGAACACGGGGGAGGGCGGCGAGGACGCCGAGCGCTTCACCCCCCTGCCCGACGGCTCGCCCAACCCGCGCCGCTCGGCCATCAAGCAGGTCGCCTCGGGCCGCTTCGGCGTGACCTCGGAGTACCTGACCAACTCCGACGACATCCAGATCAAGATGGCCCAGGGCGCCAAGCCCGGCGAGGGCGGCCAGCTCCCCGGCCACAAGGTGTACCCCTGGGTCGCCAAGACCCGGTACTCCACCCCCGGCGTGGGCCTGATCAGCCCGCCGCCGCACCACGACATCTACTCGATCGAGGACCTGGCCCAGCTGATCCACGACCTCAAGAACGCCAACCCCGAGGCCCGCATCCACGTGAAGCTGGTGTCGGAGGTCGGCGTCGGGACGGTCGCCGCCGGCGTGTCCAAGGCCCACGCCGACGTGGTCCTCATCTCCGGCCACGACGGCGGCACCGGCGCCAGCCCCCTCACCTCGCTCAAGCACGCCGGCGGGCCGTGGGAGCTGGGGCTGGCCGAGACCCAGCAGACGCTGCTCCTGAACGGGCTGCGCGACCGGATCGTCGTCCAGACCGACGGCCAGATGAAGACCGGCCGCGACGTGATCATCGCCGCCCTGCTCGGCGCCGAGGAGTACGGCTTCGCCACCGCTCCGCTGGTCGTGTCGGGCTGCATCATGATGCGCGTCTGCCACCTCGACACCTGCCCGGTCGGCATCGCCACCCAGAACCCGGTGCTGCGGGAGCGCTACAGCGGCAAGCCGGAGTTCGTCGAGACGTTCTTCGAGTACGTCGCCGACGAGGTGCGCGAGCTGCTCGCCGAGCTCGGCTTCCGGACGCTGGCCGAGGCCGTCGGCCACGTCGAGCTGCTCGACACCCGGGCCGCCGTCGATCACTGGAAGGCCAAGGGCCTCGACCTGAGCCCGATCCTCCTCCAGCCCACCTCGGCCTTCCCCGACCAGGACCTGCACTGCACCAAGGGCCAGGACCACGGTCTCGAGCGGGCCCTCGACGTGGAGCTGATCGAGGCCTGCCGGCCGGCGATCGCCGACGGCACACCGGTCACCCTCGACCGCCCCATCCGCAACGTGAACCGCACCGTCGGCACCATGCTCGGCCACGAGGTCACCAAGGCCCACGGTGGCGCCGGGCTGCCCGACGACACCATCGACATCACCTTCACCGGCTCCGCCGGCCAGAGCTTCGGCGCCTTCGTGCCCAAGGGGATCACCCTGCGCCTGCACGGCGACGCCAACGACTACGTGGGCAAGGGCCTCTCGGGCGGTCGTCTCATCGTCCGCCCGCCGCTCGAGGTCCACGACGAGTTCGTGGCCGAGGACAACGTCATCGCCGGCAACGTCATCCTCTACGGGGCGACGGGTGGCGAGGCCTTCATCCGGGGCCTGGTGGGGGAGCGCTTCGGCGTCCGCAACTCCGGGGCCACTGCGGTGGTCGAGGGCGTCGGCGACCACGCCTGCGAGTACATGACCGGCGGGCGGGTGGTCGTCCTGGGACCGACCGGGCGCAACTTCGGCGCCGGGATGTCGGGCGGCATCGCCTACGTGTGGGATCCGGACCGCACCCTCGGCGCCCTGCTCAACCGGGAGATGGTCGAGCTCGAGCCTCTTGACGACCTCGACCGCAACTGGCTCGTCGGCGCGGTCTTCCGCCACCAGGAGGCCACCGGGTCCGAGGTGGCCGGGCGCCTCCTGGCCGACTGGCAGTTCAACGTCGACCAGTTCGCCAAGGTCATGCCCCGCGACTACAAGCGGGTGCTGCTCGCCATCAAGGCGGCCGAGGAGTCGGGCCGCGACATCGACGAAGCCATCATGTTGGCGGCACGCGGGTGATCGACAGTCGTCCCATCGCCCCCTTCCCGCCGAAGCGCCTTCGGCGCCGGCTCGGGCTGGCGCCCACATCGACAGCCCCTGGGGCTGCCGCCAGGCCCAGCCGGAACGTCGTCGCCGTGCCGGAGATCCGTTCGGCAACCCTCGGAGACCGAGGAAGCCTGACTCTCGAAGAGGTTGACAATGGGTGATGTCCAGGGGTTCTTGAAGCACGACCGGGCGCTGCCGACGCGGCGACCGGTGCCGGTGCGCCTGCGCGACTGGAAGGAGGTCTACGAGCCGTTCCCCGACGAGGCCCTCCAGACCCAGGCCAGCCGGTGCATGGACTGCGGCATCCCGTTCTGCAACCAGGGCTGCCCGCTGGGCAACCTGATCCCCGACTGGAACGACCTCGTCTACCGCGACCGCTGGCGCGAGGCCATCGACCGGCTGCACGCCACCAACAACTTCCCGGAGTTCACCGGCCGCCTGTGCCCGGCGCCGTGCGAGGCGGCCTGCGTCCTCGGCATCAACCAGGACGCGGTCACCATCAAGCAGGTCGAGGTGTCGATCATCGACCACGCCTGGGAGCAGGGCTGGGTGACCCCGGTGCGCGCCACGGTGCAGACGGGCAAGAAGGTCGCCGTCGTCGGCTCCGGCCCCGCCGGCCTCGCCGCCGCCCAGCAGCTCACCCGGGCCGGCCACGAGGTGACCGTGTTCGAGCGGGCCGACCGCATCGGTGGACTCCTCCGCTACGGCATCCCCGAGTTCAAGATGGAGAAGCGCCACCTCGACCGGCGCATCGCCCAGATGCAGGCCGAGGGCACCGTCTTCCGCGCCGGTGTCGACGTCGGGACCGACCTCACCGCCGCCGACCTGCAGCGCGACTTCGACGCCGTCGTGCTCGCCGGTGGCGCCACCCAGGCCCGCGACCTGCCGATCCCGGGTCGCGAGCTCGACGGCATCCTCCAGGCGATGGACTACCTCCCCGACGCCAACCGGGTGCAGGAGGGTGACCTCCTGAGCGCCAAGCTGTCGGCCCGGGGCCGGCGGGTGGTGATCATCGGCGGTGGCGACACCGGCGCCGACTGCCTGGGCACCGCGCACCGCGAGGGGGCCGAGGTCGTCTACCAGCTCGAGATCATGCCCCGGCCGCCCGAGGCGCGGGCCGACAGCACCCCGTGGCCGACCTGGCCACTGATGTTCCGGACCTCCTCGGCCCACGAGGAGGGCGGCGAGCGCCTGTTCTCGGTCAACACCGAGGCCTTCCTGGGCGACGACGACGGCCGGGTGCGGGCCCTGCGCCTCCACCAGGTCGAGCTGGTCGACGGCCGCTTCGAGAAGGTCGAGGGCACCGACACCGAGCTCGAGGTCGACCTCGTCCTGCTGGCCATGGGCTTCACCGGCCCGGAGAAGACGCCGCTGCTCGACGACCTGGGCGTCGACCTCGACGGCCGCTCCAACGTGGCCCGCGACGACACCTGGGCGACCAACGTCCCCGGCGTCTTCGTCGCCGGCGACATGGGCCGGGGCCAGAGCCTGATCGTGTGGGCCATCGCCGAGGGCCGGGCGGCGGCGGCCGCCGTCGACCGCCACCTGATGGGCGAGACGCTGCTCCCGGCGCCCGTGGTCCCGACCGACCGGCCCCTGGCCTAGCCCGGACGCGAGAACGGCGGCCCCGGCCCACCGGTGAGGTGGGTCGGGGCCGCCGTCCCGGTCAGCTCAGGTGATCAGCCGGCCTTGACGACGACCGACTTGCCGATCTTGTCGCGCAGGGTCTGCTTCTTGCTGTCCCACAGCGGGAACAGGTTGTCGACCAGGCCGACGGGAGCGCAGCAGCAGCCGGTGACGACGAACAGCAGGTTGCGCACCAGGCCCTGCTGGCCGCCGATGGGCTGCCCGGTCTGCTCGCCCACCAGGCGGAGGCCGGACTGCTTCATCCCGATGCTCTGGCCGGTCTGGCCCGCCTGGTAGCCGTTGAACAGGGCCCAGCCCACGGCGACCACCTGGAGCAGCGTGCCGAGGAGCCACAGGGCGCCGGCGTCGTTGGCGTAGCCGAACGAGAAGCCGTTGCCGATGGTGGCGAGGAGCCAGCCGACGAACCAGAGGCCGAAGAAGTCGATCACCCCTGACAGCAGGCGGTCCTGCCACTCGGCCAGGGGGCCGGGCAGGCCGGGAGGGCCGCCACCGGGGGCGCCGAAGCCGCCACCGGGGGGCGGGAAGCCGCCACCGCCACCGGGGGGCGGGAAGCCGCCACCACCTGAGGGGGGAGGGGGGAAGCCGCCGGGGGGCGGGCCGCTGGGCGGGGGAGGGAACCCACCGCCCGGGGGAACGTTGGTCATGCACGACCTCCTTGGGGTCGCTGGCAGCGTAGATGGTCGGCCGGCGGCGATGAGCCATGACCACGGCTGTGCACGCACGCGTGCGCGCGGACGGTGGCGGGATGCCTTGAACCGGGCGGGGAACTGCCGACGAGGGGCGGGACGCTCGTGGCGGTGCACGCCCCGCGGTCGTCGGCACGTACCCCGCCTCGCAGCCCTCCCGACTGGATCGCCCAGGTGTTCGACAGGCTCAGCATCCGGACCAAGCTCATCGCCATCGTCGCCGCACCCCTCGCGGTGATCATCGGCCTCGCGGGCCTGGGCTACACCCAGCGCAGCGACGAGGCGTCGACGACCCGCGCCGACGCCGTCCGCCTCCAGGCGATCGTCGCCGCCCAGTCCCTCCAGCACGAGGTCCAGCTGGAGGCGCTCTACAGCGTCGCCTACCTGGCCGGCCCGGAGGACGCCCCGGCCGAGGCCCTGGAGGACCTCGAGGCCCAGCAGGCCCGGGTGGACGCCGCCGCCGAGGAGCTCGACCGGGCCATCGGGGCGGTCGAGGGCGACGACACCGCGGCGGCGGCCAACGTGTCGGCCCAGCGGGCGGTCGCCCAGGTGGCCAACAGCCTCCGCGACCAGGTCGCGGCCCGCTCGCTCGAGTGGGCGTGGGTGGAGAGCCTCTACCGCAACGCCCTCAACTCGCTGCCGCCGGTCAGCAACCGCCTGGTCGCCTCCATCAACGAGGGCTCGCTCGCCCAGGGCGCGCGGACCGTGGTCGCCCTCGGGGAGTACACGACCTCCCAGGCCCGCATCGGCGTGATCCTGGCCGGGGCCGCCGGCGAGGGGCGGTTCCCCGAGATCGACTCCAACGCCGGCGACGACACCGACGCCGACGAGGCCACCGGGGTCGAGACGGACCCGGTGACGGGCCAGCCCTCCGAGGGCGTCAGCAGCCGCTCGGTCTTCCTCGACGCCGTCGAGCAGGCCGAGGTCGAGCTGGCGGTGGTCAGCTCCCAGGCCGGCAGCCGCATCCGCTCGCTGCTCCGCAACCGCATGGTCGGTGGTGACCTCACCTACTTCTCCGAGAATGTGGACCGGGTCAGCCAGCTCGCCGCCGACGCCACCATCACCATCGACCCCGACCAGTGGACCAGCGCGGTCGAGGCCACCCTCGACGAGCTCCGCAGCATCGCCGGGGCCGAGGTCGCGACCGTGCTCGGCGCCGCCGCCGAGCGGGTGGACGACGCCGACCGGGCCGCCCGCCTCTTCCTGGGGGGCGCCCTCATCGCCGTGCTCGCCGCCCTCCTGGTGGCCATCGCCGTGTCCCGCTCGATCGCCCGCCCGGTGCTCAACCTGACCGCCGCCGCCGACCGCGTCGCCCACGAGCAGCTCCCGAGGCTGGTGGACGCCCTGCGCAACCCGTCCGACGGGGAGACCGAGCACCTCCGGCCCGAGATCGAGGAGATCGACGTCAGGGGCGGGCGCGAGCTGGCCCAGCTGAGCGCGGCGGTCAGCCAGATCCAGGAGACCGCCGTCAACGTGGCGACCGAGCAGGCGACGACCCTCCGCAAGGGCATCGGCGACATGTTCGTGAACCTGGCCCGCCGCAACCAGGGCCTGCTCGACCGCCAGCTGGAGTTCATCGACGAGCTCGAGGCCCAGGAGGACGACCCCGACCAGCTCGAGCACCTCTTCAAGCTGGACCACATGGCCACCCGGATGCGCCGCAACGCCGAGTCGCTCCTGGTCCTCGCCGGCGTCGAGCCCGGCCGTCGCCGGGGCAAGCCGGTGCCGCTCACCAAGGTCGCCCTCGCCGCCGTCGGTGAGATCGAGCACTTCGCCCGCATCGACCTCCTCGACGTCGACGAGAGCGAGGTCATCTCGACGGTCGCCGCCGACCTCGCCCACCTCCTGTCCGAGCTGATGGAGAACGCCACCCAGTTCTCCCCGCCCGACTCGCGCGTCGAGGTGGTGGGTCACGGCAACAACGGCGGTGGGTACACCGTCTCCATCACCGACCAGGGCATCGGCATGTCGGCCGACCAGCTGGCCGAGGCCAACGCCCTCCTCACCCGGCCGCCCCTGCTCGGGCTGGCCCTCTCGCGGAGCCTGGGCTTCATCGTCGTCGGCCGCCTGGCCGCCCGCCACGGCATCGCCGTGCGCCTGGTCCCGTCGCCGGCCGGCGGCGTGACCAGCATCGTCACCATCCCGTCCAACGTCCTCGTGCCCCAGCTCGACACCGTGGACCTCAGCGACCCGGTGGGCGACCGGGGCCCGTCGGCGCCGGCGGGGGAGGCCCCCCGGGAGACGATCAGCACGCCGTCGTCGATCCTCCCGCCCTTCGAGCTCTACAGCGGCCCGGCGGACGACCCGAGCGCGGACCCCGAGCCCGCCGACGCGCCGGCGACCCTGGCCGAGGCCCTGCCGACGGGCTCGGCCCTCGACGACGCCCTGCTCTCGGCCTCGGACCACGACGCCCTCGCCCCCTCGAGCACGGCCGGCCCCGAGCCGCTGCTCTCCGCCGGGGCCCGGGCCGACGAGGGTCGGGCGTCGTCCGGACCCCTGTTCGGCCCGCCGCCGGCCGACCCCGTCCGCGCCGAGGCCCCGCCCACCGACCCCGAGCGCGCCAGCAGCGGCCCGGCGCCCGGGCCCCGTCTGTTCGGCAGCGGGTCGCGCTCGGCCGAGGGCTCCCTCGCCACCGGTCGACCCGCGCCCGGTGGCGCCCACCTCTTCCGCTCGCCCGGGGCCGACCGGGCGCCGGCCGACCGGGCGCCGGCCGACCGGGCGCCGTCGGCTCCCACCGGGCCCACCCGTGGCCCCGGCCCGGTGCCGTCGCCCCCCACCCGCACCGCCGCCCCGGCCGACGGGGCCGGCCCCGCGCCCCTGCCCACCCGGGCCCGCTCGGGTGCGGCCGCCCCCCCGGCGCCGCACGCCCCCCTGCCGGGCGAACCGCCCGTCGCCCCGCTGCCGACCCGGACACCGCCCGTGGCCCCGCCCCTCCCGAGCCGGGTGGCGGTGCCCACCCCGGCCGCCCCACCGGCGCTGCCCGTCCGGGCGCCGGCCCCCGTCGCCTCGGCCCCCGGCGCCGCGGCCGCCGTCCCCCCGGCCGGCAACGGGTCCGGGAACGGCTCCGGCGACGGGCTCGCCCCGCCCGAGGTCACGTCGTCGGGACTGGTCAAGCGGGTCCCCCGGCGGGCCGGTGCGACCCGGGCCGTCCCCGGGTCCGACGGCCCCGGCCGCGGCCCCGCGACCACCTCCAGCCGCTCGCCCGAGGAGGTGCGGGCCATGTTGTCCCGCTTCCACTCCGGCAAGCAGGCGGGCCAGGCGCCCGGCGCCGCCCCGCCCGTCCCCGACACACCACCGTCTCCCCCTGAGGACCTGTGATGCAGATCAGCACCGAAGCCCGCAACGTGAACTGGCTCCTCACGAGCTTCGTCGAGCGGGTCCCCGGCGTCAGCGAGGCCGTGGTCGTCTCGGCCGACGGCCTCCCCATGGCCGTCTCCCAGGGCCTCGACCGCGACGCCGCCGACCGGTTCGCCGCCGTCGCCTCGGGCCTCATCGGCCTCGCCTACGGCGCCGCCGGCCGCTTCGGCGGGGGCCAGGTCACGCAGATCATCATCGAGATGGAGCACGCCTTCTTGTTCGTCACCGGCATCAGCGACGGCAGCTGCCTCGCCGTCGTGGCCGACGCGTCCTCGGACGTCGGCCTGGTCGGGTACGAGATGGCCGTGCTGGTCGAGCGGTGCGGGGCCGTGCTGACGCCCGAGCTGCGCGCCGAGCTGCAAGGAGCCCTGCCCCGATGAGGTGCCTGCCATGAGCCCCCCCGGCCCCGACGGTGCCGGCCTGCGCGTCCGCCCCTACGCCCTCACGGGCGGGAGGACGCGGGCCCAGACCGACATCGCCATCGAGACGATCCTCGTCCGCACCGCATCCGGTGACGTGCGCGCCGAGCGCATGCCCATGGAGCGGGGCGCGATCCTCCGGCTGTGCCGGGAGCCCTCGTCGCTGGCCGAGATCTCGGCCCACCTCCACCTGCCCCTCGGCGTCGCCCGCGTCCTCGCCGGCGATCTCTGCGACGAGGGGCTCCTCGACTTCAACCGGGACCACGCCACCAGCGACCGTCCCAGCCTCCGCCTCCTGGAAAGGGTGTTCGATGGTCTCCAGGCCCTCTGAGACGTACCCGGCCGACGCCGGTCAGGAGGGGAACGGGCTTCCCGCTCCTGGCGCCTCCGGCGCCGGGACGCTCGGGTCCGGGCCCCTCCCCGTCAAGATCGTGATCGCCGGCGGCTTCGCCGTCGGCAAGACCACCTTCGTCGGCTCGATCTCCGAGATCGAGCCCCTCACCACCGAGGCCGCCCTCACCAAGGTGAGCGAGGGCGTCGACGACATCAGCAAGGTCGCCACCAAGACCAGCACGACGGTGGCCATGGACTTCGGCCGCATCGGCCTGGGCCAGGACCTCGTGCTGTACCTCTTCGGCACGCCCGGCCAGGACCGGTTCTGGTTCATGTGGGACGACCTGGTCCGGGGCGCCATCGGCGCCGTGGTGCTGATCGACACCCGCCGCCTCGAGGACTGCTTCCCGGCGGTCGACTACTTCGAGGACGCCGGGCTGCCGTTCGTGGTCGCCATGAACTGCTTCGACGGGACCGCCGCCCACAGCCCCGAGGCCGTGCGCGAGGCGCTCGGCATCTCGCCGGACACGCCGATCGTGCTGACCGACGCCCGCGACCGCCTCGCCACCAAGACGACGCTCATCGAGCTGGTCCAGCACGCCCTCTCCCGCGCCTCGGTCTGACCGCCGTACCCTGCGGGGTGATCGGGTCCGCCGTCGCCGACCCGGTCGGGACGGGCGACGTCCTGGGGGCCGTGGTGGTCACGGCCCTGGCGTGCATCCCCATCGGCATCTCCCTGTGGGCCCTGCTCGACGCCGCCCGCCGCCCCCGGTGGGTGTGGGCCCTCAGCCGCCACCCGCAGACGCCGTGGATGGCGGCCGTGGCCGCCGGGGTCCTGCTCACCGTGGTGGGGCTGGGCATCTCGCTCTGGTACCTCCTCAGGGTCCGCCCCGACCTGGCTGCCATCGAGCGGGGTGAGCTGACCGGTACGGTCGACCGTCGATGACCGTGCGCGTGGGGTTCCTGGGGGCGGGGCTGATCGCCACGTTCCACTCGAAGATGCTGCGGGGGAGCGGCGAGGACGTCGCCTGGGCCGGCGTGCACGACCCCGACCGGGCCCGGGCCGAGGCCTTCGCCGCCGCCAGCGGGGCGACGGTGTGCGGCACCGAGGACGAGGTCCTCGACTCCTGCGACGCCGTCTACGTCTGCACCTGGACCTCCGAGCACCCGCGCCTGGTGGCGGCGGCGGTGCGGCGGGGGCTGTCCGTGTTCTGCGAGAAGCCGTTGGCGCCGGACCTGGCCGGGGCCGAGGCCCTGGCCGCCGAGGTGGTGGCCCGCGGCGTGGTGAACCAGGTCGGTCTGGTGCTCCGCCGCTCGCCGGCGTTCAACCTGGCCCGGGCGCTGGTGGCCGACCCGGCGGCCGGGCGGACCATGGCCGTCGTGTTCCGGGACGACCAGTACATCCCCACCCAGGGGCAGTACGCGTCGACGTGGCGGGCCGACCGGACCAGGGCCGGCGCCGGCACCCTCATCGAGCACTCGATCCACGACGTCGACATGCTCGAGCACCTCATCGGGCCGGTGCGCGAGGTCGCCGCCCGGTCGGCCAACCACCACGGCCACGACGGGATCGAGGACGTGCTCAGCGCCTCGCTCACCTTCGCCGACGGGACCCTGGGCACGCTGACCTCGGTGTGGCACGACGTCCTCACCCGGCCGAGCCTCCGTCGGGTGGAGATCTTCTGCCGCACCCGCTGGGTCGCGGTGGAGGACGACTGGTTCGGCCCGGTGACGTGGCAGGACGCCGACGCCCCACCCGTCACGGTCACGGGCGAGGCCCTGCTGGCGGCGTGCGCCGAGCGGGGCATCGCCACCCCCAACCCCGACGGCGACTTCGCCCGGGCCGTGCGCGACGGGACGCCGGCCCACCCGGACGTCACCGTCGCCCTGCGGGCCCACCGCCTGGTCGACGCCGCCTACCGCTCGGCCGCGGCCGGGGGCGCCCCGGTCGCCGTCTAGAGGAGGAGCTGGGACGCGCCGGCGTCGCGCGCGGGATCGGCGTCGGTCGGGGCCGTCCGGAGGCTGGTGCCCCGGGTGAGCATGGCGCCGATCTCGGCCGCAGCCACGGGCGGGCTCAGCAGGTACCCCTGGACCAGCTGGCAGCCGAGGCGGTGGAGCTCGGCCAGCTGGAGCGGCGTCTCGACCCCCTCGCCGACGGTGACCATGCCCAGGGCCCGGGCCATCCCGATGACGTGCTCGACGATGGCGGCGTCCTCGGCCGAGGTGCCCAGCCCGTCGACGAAGGACTTGTCGACCTTGAGCATGTCGAGGCTGAGCTGGCGCAGGTAGGACAGCGACGAGTACCCGGTCCCGAAGTCGTCGAGGGCCAGCTTCAGCCCCAGGCCCTTCATCACCCGCAGCGTGCTCCACGCCTGGTCGATGTCGACCATGAGGGCGCCCTCGGTGATCTCCAGGCAGATCGTCGACGGGGGGACGGGGCTCTCGCGCAGGGCGGCCCGGACCGTGGCCTCGAAGCCGGTGTGGGCCAGCTGCCGGGCCGACACGTTGATCGTGACTCTGAGGGGTTCGCGGTGGGGGTTGGCGTGGTTCCACTCGCGGGCCTGGCGCAGCGCCTCGGCCAGCACCCACGCCCCGACGGGGACGATGAGGCCCGACTCCTCCAGGACCGGGACGAACTCGCTCGGCGGGACCGGTCCGCGCGTCGGGTGGTCCCAGCGCAGGAGGGTCTCGACCGCCACCATGTCGCCGCTGCGGACGTCGACCACGGGCTGGTACACCACCCGGAAGGCGCCAGCCTCGGCTGCGGCCCGCAGGTGCGGCTCGAGGGTGGCGGGCGTGAAGCGCCGACCGTGGACCACCTCGTCGTAGATCACCGGGTCGTTCCCCTCGCGGCCCTTGGCGTCGTACATGGCGGCGTCGGCCTGGCGCAGGAGCTCCTCGGGTGTGCTGCCACGGTGGCTCGAGGCGATGCCCACGCTGGCGGTGACGCGCAGGCTCTCGGTGCCGATGGCGAAGGGCTGGTCGAGGGCGGCGAGGATGCGGCGTGCCGTGCGGATCGTCACCGCCGGGCGCATGGCGTCGTCTCCGCACACGACGACGAACTCGTCGCCCGAGCAGCGGACCACCCGGTCGCCCTCGTCCTCGGTGCAGCCCCGCAGCCGCCCGGCCACGGCGACCAGCAGGGCGTCGCCGATGTCGTGGCCGTGGGTGTCGTTGACGACCTTGAAGCGGTCGAGGTCGACGTAGATCACCGAGATGCGGGAGCCGGACCGCCGGGCCGCCTCCAGCTGGGTCTCGAGCCACTGGGACAGGAAGAGGCGGTTGGGGAGGCCGGTCAGACCGTCGCGCAGCGACAGCCGGGCCAGCTCGCCCCGGACGCGCATGGCGTCGCGGTACCGGCGGGTGGCGTACACCGTGGTCGCCACCGGGATCAACACGGCGAGGGCCACGACCCCGTTGAGGTCGACGGGGCCCAGGCCCTCGAGGGCGGTCCCGACGCGGTCGACGACGGCGAAGCTCACGCAGGCGACGGCGGCGAGGGTGCTGACGGCGACGATCAGCGCCAGGTCGAACCCGGCGCGCCCGTCCCGATCCCGAGTGGAGGCCCTGGTGGTGATGGCTGCGCCCCTTCGCGCGAGGGGGACGGCGTCCCCACCGGCGTCACATCGGCCGGCGGGGGTGGGCCTTTAGGGCGCGGCCTGGTCGTCGGCCACAGGGTCGGCGTCGACCCAGGACCCGGTGCGCAGGCGGTCGACCACCAGGCCGATGCCGAGGAGCAGCACGCCGGTGTAGGCCACGCCGTGGATCTCCGTGAAGCGGGTGGGCCACTCGAAGCCCGCCGGGAGACGGTGGCGGACCTGGTGGACCACGATGAAGGTCCCGCTGGCCGCGAGCAGCACGGACGGACCGAGCACGAGGATCGGTCGGGCCGCAGCGTGGCGCACCGCGGCCAGGGCGACGACGGCGAGGACGATCCCGGCGACGGGGTTGATGGCGGCCAGGCCGAGCACACCTGCCCCCAGGGCCAGGGCGAGGCTGGGCCTCCAGCCCGGCGCCCGGCCCGGCCCGCGTCGCACGAGGCCCAGGTCGAGTGGTCGGGGCGCCTCGTCGGGCGGGGGCGCGGGCGCGACCCGGGCCACGCCCCGGCGGCGCCACCGCCAGGGCCGGAGGGCCACGACGGCGCAGGCCAGGGCGGCCAGCAGGGACAGGAGGAGCCCGCCCAGCACGACCCGCTGCGGCCGCCACTCGAGGTCGACGACGACCGGGTCGTCGCCGGCCGGGAGGAGGAAGCCCGACGAGTAGCCGTCGACCAGGACGGGGTCGCCCAGGTCCTCGCCGTCGACGCGGGCCCGCCACCCCTCGTTGTGGCTCTGGCCGATCACCAGCCACGTCGGCTCGGCCCGGGGACCGACCGCGATGGTCTGGCGCCACCGGTCGTCGGCGGTCACCGCCGCCGGGACCGGGTCGGGCTGGGCCCCGGCGGCATCGAGCAGGGTCTCCGCCGAGGTGTCGGCCTCGCCGCCGGCCGCCGACCGCAGGGTCACGGTGTCCACGTGGATGCCCGTGTCGCGGCCCGCGCCGGTCGTGAGCTGCGAGGCGCCGGCGGGCAGGTCGACCGCGTCGGCGCCGCAGAGGGCGACGTCGAGCGCCCGCCCGTCGAGGGCGTCCTCCACGGTGCCGGTGACCCGCACCGGGACGGTCGCCCCGTCCACGGCCACGAGGTCGGAGCGGCAGCCGCTGTCGAAGGGCCCCGTCGGGATCGGCTCGGAGATGCCCTCGATGCCCCACTCGGCGATGCCGACCGGCATGGTCACCGGGGCGACCGAGATCCAGTCGATGGTGCTCGCCTCCCGGGAGGCGTCGATGTGGATCTCGATGCGTCGCCCCGTCACCGGGTGGGGCAGGTCGATGGGCACGGTGACGGTGGCGTCGAGCTCGGCCTGGTCGGTGACCGAGGGGACGTCGACCAGCGTCGTCTCGCCGTCGGCGACGATGCGCAGCCGGGTCGGGACCGTGTGGCGCCCGTCCGCCACGACCCGGAGGTCCATGTGGTCGAAGGTGATCGGCTCGGCCTGGGTGTAGGCGGCCCAGTCCCCGTCCTGGCCGAGGAAGCCCGGGCTCCAGTGGGTGGTGGGATCGCCGTCGACGGCGGCGGTCGGCCGGCCCTCCAGGTCACCGGTCAGGTGGCGGGAGGCCTCGGTGGCGACGCCGCCCTCCTCGACGCTGGGGAGGCCGACGAGCTGGTCGATCACCTCGTCGGTCGCCCGGTCGGCCAGGCGGGCGGTGCCCGAGAGGCCGAACGAGCGGGCCGTCGGGATCGAGAGGTCGCGGATCATGCGGGGCTCCGGGTCGGAGCGCAGCGGGGCGGTGGCCCGGGCGCGGAGGCGGGTGAGGGCGAGGGCCAGGGGCAGGTCGTGGGAGTCCTCGCCGAGGGCGTCGAGGAGGTCGGTCGGTGGCCGGAAGGACTCCTCGAGTCGGAGGTCCCCGTCACCGAGGCGGATGTCGGCGAAGCCGATCGCGCTGAGGTCCGCGTAGCTGTTGCGGGTGCCGGGATCGGTGGAGGTGATCTCGATCGACAGCTCGGAGAAGGTCCGCTCGCCGATGTCGACCACCTGGCCCTCGCCGCCCCGGGACTCCGGGCCCAGCTCCACCGTCATGGCCTCGTCGCCGTCGAAGCGCAGTCGCACCGCGGTGATCCACCGGTTCTGGATCCCCGCAGAGGCTTGCACGAGCCGGATCGAGTCGGTCGTGCGGGGCTCGTCGTAGGTGACGGCGATGCGCTCGCCGCGCGCGTCGGCGAAGGCGCCGGTGACCCATGCCGTCTCGGGGTCGTCGTCGAGGGCCATGCTGGCGCGGTCCTCGGGTGTGTAGGTGATCCCGTTCCCGTAGCTGGTGGCCTCCACGCTCACCCCGCCCTGGTGCACGGCGACGGTCTGGCTGTCGCTGTCCGCCCCCTCGAACACAGGCAGGCGGTTGTCGCTCGGGTCGTCCCGCGACGGCCCCTCGTCGACGGTCTCGGTGGCCCCGTCGGTCTCACGCACGGTGCCCCAGCGGCGCGCCGAGCGCCGGTTGGTGTCGGTCACGACGAGCCCGCCGCCCTCGGCCACCGCATCGCGCAGCGCTTCGGGCCCCCCGCCGCCGAGGGCCTCCGACGACCCGGAGTAGCGGACCAGCTCCGAGCCGTCGATGAGCCCGGCCGCGGCGGCGGCGAGGAGCCCGTCGCCGTTGCCGGCGAGGACCACGGTCGACCCGGCGGGCTTGGCCGACACGATGCTCGGGTCGCCCTCGACCGGGAAGAGGCTGACCGGCGGTGGGTCGGGGAGGTCGGGGTCGGCCCCGAGCTCGAGCTCGTCCTGCATCGGGAGCCGGGGGTCGGGCACGTTGGGGGCGGCGCCGCCGAAGCCGGTGTCGTCGCCCACGCCGAGCGCCTCGTGGAGCAGCTCGTACACCTGGCGGGGGCGGGCCAGGTTGAAGCGCTCGTAGGCCAGGTCGCCGCGCAGGACGATGTCGCCGACACCCATCAGGCGGGCCACCGGGGCGATGGCGTCGGGGTCGAGGGTGTCCTCCTGCATCTGGCGGTCGAGGGCGTTGAGCAGGTCGGCCGAGGCGGGCGAGCCGTAGGGGATGAGCTCCCGGGCGACGTAGGGCCGGTCGGTGATGCCCGGGGTGATCGGGTCCACGGTGTTGCCCCAGCGGTAGGAGGCGAAGTCCGAGCCCGGCACCTCGAGCACCCGCGAGGTCCAGCCCGCCTCGCCCCGGCCCCGGGCGTCGATGGCGGCGGCGGCCTCGGTCCAGTAGGAGGGCAGGTCCTCGTCGCGCTGGAGGTTGTCGGCGACCATCTGTCCCAGCCAGAGCGGGGGCAGCGCCACGACGGCGAGGAGGGCGAGGCCCGTCCCCAGGGGGCGCTCCAGGCGGGGCAGGCGCTCGCCCACCGCGGTGACGGCCACGCCCACCAGCACCGCCAGCGACAGAGCGACCAGGGGCACGGCCCGGGGCAGGCTGCGCATGGCCAGGCCGGCCTGCGATCGGAGGAACACCTCGAACCCCGCCGAGATGGGCGCGCCCTCGCCCCACGGGTGGGCGCCGACGGCCACCACCAGGCCGACGACCACGAGGACGACGAAGAAGCCGCGGTACCGCCAGCGGACGGCGCCCGCCGCCAGGAGGCCGAGCACCGGGATGGCGTAGGTCACCAGGATCAGGGCTGGGTTCTGGGTGTAGGCCTGCGACGGCTCGATCCAGGCTCCGAGCTTGTCGTCGCCGTAGAAGTACCAGTAGCCGAGGCCCCGGAGGAGCTCCGGGGCGGCGGAGGCGTCGGCGACGGTGCGGGCCGTCTCGGTGTAGCGGAGGACGTCGATGCCGAACGCTCCCTGGGCCCAGAGGCCGACGATCCACCACACCGACGTGCCGACGGTCAGCACACCGATGCGCGCCGCGACCGCGAGGGCCGGGCGCAGGCGGATCTCCCGCAGCACGAAGGTGGCGTAGGGGAACCACAGCGCCGGGGCCAGGCCGACCAGCAGCAGGGCGGTGGCGTTCACCGAGCCGAAGGTCGGCACCGCCAGGGCGAAGAGGGCCGGGTGCACCCACGTCCGCTCCCGGGTGGCCCGGATGGCCAGGCCGAGCATCCACCCCAGGGCCGTGAAGGGCAGGAGGAGGGCCGAGATGCGGGCGCCGAGGGTCAGCACGTACGGCGACAGGGCGTAGAGGAACATGGCGGCGGCCACCCCCGGGCCCTGCTGGCCGAGGGTGCGCATCAGGTACCGGACGCCCAGGCCGGCGAGGAACAGGATCGAGCCCAGCCAGAGGCGCTGGGCGATCCAGTCGGGCACACCGAGCTGCTCGAAGGCCCAGTAGAACGGGCCCATGGGCCACAGGTAGCCGATGTTCTGGTGGGGGACCGTGCCCATGCCGACGTTCGGGTCCCACATCGACCAGGCCCGGCCGAGCAGCCGGTCGGGGTCGAGGTAGAGGTACGACTTGGTGTCGGCACCGACCTGGCCCCGATGGGTCAGCAGCAGGGGCAGGTAGCAGGTGACCGCCAGAGCCACGACGGCCGACCACGGTCGGACGGGCGTGAAGCGCGCGCGCAACGATCCGTCGGTCGTCACCCCTGGTGGACCCCGGGTCCGGAGGGCGTGGTCATCGGGCGCGCCAGGACCGCCACGGTCGGTCACGCCAGCGCTCGGCCTCCTCGGCCAGGGCGGTGAGGATGGATCGCGCCGTCGCCTCCCAGGTGAACTGGGCCGAGTGGGCGAGGGCGCCGGCGGCGAGACGGTCGCGGACCGCCGGATCCGACGTGATCGCGACCAGGTGGCGGGCCAGCTCGGCGTCGTCGTCGGCGAGGAGGCCGCTGGTGCCGTCGGCGACGGCGTCGACCTGGCCGGCGATCCGGGTGGCCACCGCGGGCGTGCCGCAGGCGGCCGCCTCGGTGAGGGTCATGTTCCAGCCCTCGCGCACCGACGAGGAGGCCACGGCCCACGCCCGGCGGTAGAGGTCGAGCTGCTCGTCGTCGCTGACCCGTCCGGGGAGGGTGATCCAGCTCCGGCCGTCGAGCCCGTCGATGAGGTCCTGCAGCTCCGTGCGTTGGGGCCCGGTTCCGGCGATGACGAGCTCGAGGTCCGGGGCCGTCTCCCGGGCCACGACCGCGGCTCGGATCAGGCGGTCCCACCGCTTGACCGGTGCCAACCGACCGACGCCGACGATCAGCGGGTGCTCGCTGCGGGGCGTGCCCGGCGGGGCGGGCGTGAACCGGGGGTCGACGCCGGGCGGGACGACGTCGACGCGATCGGGCCGGAAGCCGAGCTCGACCATCTCCTCCTTGGACGACGGTGACAGGGTGATCATGCGGCTGCGCCGGTAGATCAGCGGGGCGATGCGGCGCTCCACGGTGTCGCCCACCCGGGCCAGGTTGGGCGGCAGGACCATGTTCCACATGTCGCCGTGGACGTGGTGCAGGAGCACGACGCGCGGCACCGTCGCCCAGAGGGGGGAGAAGAACGGCATGCCGTTCCAGATCTCGACCAGGCCGTCGGGCCGTCCGTAGGCGCGTCGGATCTCGGCCAGAGCGGTGCGCGGGAAGACCTGGTAGCGCCCGGCCTTGCGGATCACCTCGTAGCCGTCGCGGCGGTCGTGGTTGGGGTGGCCCTGGGCCCACGACGTCCGCATGAGGACGTCGAGCCCGGCCTCGGACCACAGGCGGGCGACGGTGGCGGCGTGGACCTCGGACCCACCGGCCTCCACGTCGTCGAGATCCCGCCAGGCGATCATGTGGACCCGATGGAGGCCGGCGGCGGCGGCGATGTCGCCCAGCTTGGGCAGGGGCGCGGAGGGGATCGTCACGGGGCTCGCACGGGGCAGCGGATCATCGGTCGGGTCGGGGCCCGCCGCTAGGGTGGGCCCCCGCCACCCGGCTCCGGGCAGCCCGCGCCACGATAGAGCACCCACCCCGGGGCGGGCGGATCACCCCGGTGCGCCCTGGCCCCCACCCTCGTCCTGTGCCCCCACCCCTCTGACCCCGTGAGCGCGACCAGCATGACGCCCCCGACCACCGACTTCTCGACGACGCTGGCCGACGTGGCCGAGGTCGAGGGGTGGATGACCGACGGCCAGGCGCGTCTGCTCTGGGACTCCGCCCGCCGGGTCGCGCCGGGGGGCCGGATCGTCGAGATCGGCAGCTTCCGAGGCCGGTCGATGGTCGTGCTGGCCCGGGCCGCCGACCCGACCGTCGAGCTGGTCGCCATCGACCCCCACGCCGGCAACGACCGAGGCCCGCAGGAGATCGACGGCTTCGTCGACGAGGCGGCCGAGGACCACGACGTCTTCAACGCCAACCTCGAGATGGCGGGCGTGCGGGAACGGGTGCGCCACGTCCGGGCCTTCAGCGACGCCGCCCACGGCGACGTCGACGACCCCATCGACCTGCTCTACATCGACGGGGCCCACCGCTACGGGCCGGCCCGCACCGACGTCCGGGAGTGGGGCAGCCGGGTCGCCGACGGCGGCACCATGCTCATCCACGACTCGTTCAGCTCGATCGGCGTCACCCTCGCCATCCTCCGCGAGCTGTTCGCCGGGGGCCGCTGGCGCTACGTGGGCCGGTCCGAGTCGATGACCGAGTACCGCCGGGAGCGGTTGCGGCCCAAGGCCCGGGTGGCCAACTTCGTCCACCAGGCCCTCGAGCTGCCCTGGTTCGCCCGCAACGTTCTCATCAAGGTGCTCATCACCGTCCGGCTGGGCCGCCTGACCCGCCTGCTGGGCCACGACCCCTCGGTGTGGCCGTACTAGCGGCCGTCCCGCCGCCGACCGACCCTCGACGACTGCGAGCCCCATGCCCCCGCACACCTACGAGCGCCTGTCCATCGTGATGCCGGTGTACAACGAGGCCGCCACCTTGCGGGTGGCCCTCGAGCGGCTCCTCGCCGTGGAGATGCCGCTGCCGACCGAGGTCGTCATCGTCGATGACGGGTCCACCGACGGGTGCACCGACCTCATCGCCGACCTGGTCGACGACGAGCGGGTGCGGCTCTTCCGCCAGGACCCCAACCAGGGCAAGGGCGCGGCCCTCGTCCGGGGCTTCGACGAGGCGCGCGGCGACCTGCTCACGATCCTCGACGCCGACCTCGAGTACGACCCGGCCGACATCCCCACCCTGTGCGACCCGGCCCTCTCGGGCGAGGCCAAGGTCGTCTACGGGGCCCGGTCCTACGGCGGCCACGCCGCCTACTCGTTCTGGTTCGTGCTCGGGAACAAGATGGTGGCCCTCTGGGCCAGCATGCTCTTCGACGCCTGGCTGACCGACGTCGAGACGTGCCTCAAGCTGGCGCCGACCCACATGTGGCGCGAGGTCGGCATCACCAGCTCCGGGTTCGGCATCGAGGCCGAGCTGACCGGCAAGCTCCTGGCCCGGGGCGAGCGCATCTTCGAGGTGCCGATCTCCTACCGGGCCCGCGGCCGCGAGGAGGGCAAGAAGATCCAGTGGACCGATGGGGTCGAGGCCCTCTGGATCCTCCTCAAGATCAGGCTGCGGGCGGGGAAGATCCGACACTGATGGACCACGAGGCCGCCGTCGACGACGGCCCGGCCTCCGGGCCCGTCCCGTGGTGGGTCGTGGCCGTCCTGGTGGTCGTCCCCGTCGTCGTGCTGGTGGGCGCGCTGGCCCAGCGGACGTGGTACCCGACGGGGGACCAGGCCCAGGCCGAGCTGCGGATGCTGTCTCTGCCCGAACACGTGCCCCTCGTCGGGGCGGCCGGGCGGATCGTCGCCGACGACGGCACCCAGGGCAACCACCCGGGGCCCCTGATGTTCTGGACCACCTGGCCCCTGTACCGGTTGCTGGGCGGCTCGTCGTGGGCCTTCGCCGCCGCCACCGCCCTGGTCAATGCGGCCGGTCTGGCGGCGTCGGTGGCCGTCGTGGCCCGGCGGGGCGGGCGCGCCGTCACCCTGGGTTGGGGCGCCGTGGCCCTGGTGATGGTGGGCGGGTTCGGGCTCGACGCCGTCAGCCAGCCGTGGAACCCGTGGGTGGCGCTCGTCCCGTTCCTCCTGCTGCTGCTGTCGTGCTGGGCCGTCCTCGACGGCGACCGGTGGCCGCTCGTGCTCGCCGTCGCCGGCGGCAGCTACGCCCTCCAGGGCCACGCCGGCTACGCCCCCCTCGTGCCCCCGCTGCTGCTCCTCGCCACCGTCGTCCTGGTGGTCCGCGAGCGGCCCCGCGACCGGGCCGACGTCGGGGCCGCAGCCCGGCGCCTGGCCCCGCTCCCGGTCGCCGTGCTCGTCGGCCTCGTCCTCTGGTCGGGCCCGCTCGTCGACGCCGTGACGAACGACCCGAGCAACGTGCGCATCCTGCTCGAGAGCTTCGGCAGCCCCGACGCGGGCGAGGAGGTGCTCGGCCCGGCCGACGGCATCCGGGCCGTCCTCCAGGCGTCCGACCCCCTCGGTCCGTGGCTGCGCGGCACCACCGGCGTCGGTGGGTCGGTGCTGCCCGGCCTCGCGCTCCTCGGCGCCTGGGCCACGGTCGCGGTGGTCGTGGCCGTCCGCCGGCTCCACCCCACGCTGACCCGCCTGAACGTGGTGCTCGGCGCCGCCCTGGTGCTGGGCACCCTCGCCGTGTCACGTGTGTTCGGCGCCCTGTACCTGTACACGTTCCGGTGGATCGTGGTCCTCGTCGCCGTCGTGGTCCTCACCCTCGGCTGGGGCGTCGCCGTCGTGGCCCGGGCGCAGGGCCTCCGGCCCCCGGATGCCCGGGGTGCTCGCCGGCTGGGTGCGGTGGCGGTCGCCGCCCTCGTCGCCCTCAGCGCCCTCACCGCCGTCCGACTGGTCGGCGAGGAGATCCCGTACCGCCGGGCCTGGCGGGCCGAGGCCGAGCTGGCCCGCCAGGTCGTGCCCGCCCTCGCCGGCGACGACCGCACCTACCTCGTCCGCTGGGAGGACCAGGTGTACCTCGGCGGGCTGGGCTTCGGGCTCGTCCTCGCCCTCGAGCGCGACGGCGTGAGGGTCGGCGTCGACCCCGCCTTCTCGGCCGCGGCCGAGCCCCACCGGGTGCTGTGCCCGGGCGAGTACGACGCCGTGGTCATGGTCGTGACCGGCCAGGACGGCATCGACCGATGGCGGGCCCGGCCTGATGCCCGCGAGGTGGGCCTGGCCGACGTCCGGTCGCCGGCCGAGCAGCGCGCGGGCGAGCGGGACCGCGAAGCGTTGGCCCGAGCCCTGTCGACCGAGGGTGAGGTCGTCGACCCCGACCAGATCGACGGCCTCCTCAGCGTCCTCGTGCTCGACCCGGCCCAACCGCCCGAGGTCGTGGCCCTGGCCAGCCGGCTCGTCGAGGCCGGCGTCCCCACGGCGGCGTTCGTCGTCGACGCCCCGCCGGAGGAACCCCCGTCGCCGGACCGGGCCTGCCCGTGACGCCCTAGCCGGCGAGCTCGGCGGGCTCGACGACGAAGACCGCGACCGGGGACCTGAGGTCGACGTACGCCAGCAGGTCCTCGCTGAGGTCGGGGGACAGGCCGGGGGTGAGGGCTGCGGTGAACACGCTTCTGCGCCACTCGTCGGCCAGCTGGTCGAAGCCCTCGGCTCGCAGGCCCTCGTCGATCCTCGTCGCCAGGGCCTCCGCGTCCTCCCGCTGGGCCGGTGATCGGGAGTCGACCTCGGCGACGCGAGCGCCCGGGTCGAGCCCGCGCTGCTCCCAGGTCGCGATGGCGGGGCCGACGGCCACGACCACGACGGCGGTGGCCTCGTCGGGGGCCATCACCCGGTGACGGGTGCCGCCCACCCTCTGGCCCTGATCGACGCCGACCTCGAAGCCGGCCCGCTCCAGCTCGTTCACCATCCCGATGCCCTGGGACCCGATCGCGACGGGGTCGTCCCAGATGACCAAGTAGCGGCCGTCGTCGCCGCCTCCGGCGGCGGCCCCGGAGTGCAGGGCCCGGGCGGTCTGGTCGGCGAGGTCGCCCAGGTCGTCGGACAGGTCGGGACGGGACGGCTCGGCCCCCGGTGCCGCCGCGGTGAGGAGGAGCGCCAGGGCGACCGCGACCGCCGCCGGGGTGACGGTGGCGGCCCGCCGCCAGCGGGCACGGGACGACCCGGCGGCGAGGCGATCGTCGATCGCCTGCGCCAGGGTCCACCCGATGGCGACGAGGCAGAGGGCGGCCAACCCGATGCACCAGAGGTAGAGGTAGTACCAGAGCTCGCCGCTGACACGGCTCGAGCTGACGAGGGCGAGGACGATCCCCGTGGCCAGCACGCCGTGCAGCCTCCGCAGCGCGGTCGGCCCGACCGCGCCGGCCCAGCAGGCCACCGCGGACGCGGCCCACGCCGCGAGGGTGAGCAGGCCGAGCGGATCCCAGTCCGCCGGTCCCGGCGCCGCTGCGGTGTCCTGGGTGCTGATCCACCGGTCGACCCCGAACCGGTCGACCACCTCGATGGCCCCGCGCCGCACACCGACGGGCGGCTGGTCGGGCTCCTGGAGCGACTCCCTGATGCGCCCGAGGTTCCCCACACCGTCGACCTGGTCGATCAGAGGCGGCGCCCAGAGCACCAGGCCCACGACGGCGGCGATCACCACGAAGCGGACGCGCCGGGCCCGGGCCCCGGGGGGGTCGCCCTCCCGGCCCCGCCAGATCCAGTAGGCCGAGACCAGGGCGGCCGCCGCCGCGGACGCCCCGACCAACCCCAGGTAGGGGAGGTGGGTCTGGGCGCAGAACGAGCCCGCCACCACCGCCACGACCAGCATCGGCGGGTCGTCGTCGACGACCGACCAGAGGGCCAGCAGGAACACCAGCCACCACAGCACCGGCAGGTACGGGTTCCACGGCTCGAGGAACACCACCGCGCCGTAGGCCCGGGCCACCAGCACCGTGGCGGCGGCCACGACGACCATGAGGCGGACGCCGCCCCGACGGTGGGCGATCCAGAGGATGGCGGCGTAGGCGGTGAGGTGCAGGGTCAGGGCGGCGGCGCTGAAGGCGAGGGCGGTGCTGCCGAGCAGCCGGTAGACGGGGGCCATGGCCCAGAAGCTGAGGGGGCCGGGGTGGCTGCCGGGGTCGGTCCACGGGCCGATCCGGCCGGCCAGGCCGACCAGGGGCGAGTCCCGGCCACCGACGTCGCGCACCCGCAGCTCGGTCTGGGCCAGGTCGGCGATGGGGTGCCAATGGGGCCGGTGGAACGCGACCAGCGAGAGGCCCAGCGGGATGGTGAGCAGCAGGTGGAGCCCGATGCCCACCACCAGGGGACGGCGCCCGGGCGGTGGTGCGGTGCCCCCGTCGTCGCGTGCCGGCGACGACGCTTCGGTCACGGCCACCGCTTGAGCAGCCTCAGCACGCCGAGCGGCACCGGCGACTGGTGGTGCGAACCACCACCCGCGTCGACCTGCTCCCGGTGCGACAGGAACCACTCGTAGGACTCGATCAGCATCTCGGCGTTCGACCGCGTTGAGCGCCACCCCAGCTCCTCCTGGGCCCGGGTCGTGTCGAACCACAGCGACTCGGCGTAGAGGAGCCAGTGGTACGGGGCGAACGGCACCAGGCCCACGCCGGCGAGGCTCCGCATGGCGGTGGCTGCCGGACCCGTCGGGAGCGAGCGCACCTTCGACCCCGTCCCGGCGTGGTCGACCAGGGCCTGGATGGTCTCGCGCATGGTGCCCGGGGCGTCGGAGCCGATGTTGTAGGTGCGCGGCCCCTCGCGGTCACCGGCCCGGAGGATGGCGTCAGCCAGGTCCGACGAGTGGACGAACTGGTAGCGGTTGTGGCCGCCGCCGAGGACGAAGACGGGTGCCCCCTCCTGCACGAACTCGAACAGGATGGCCATGATCCCGAGCCGTCCGTGGCCCAGGATCGTGCGGGGTCGGACGATGCTGACGTCGACCCCCGTGGAGGCGGCCTCGTGGCAGAGCGTCTCGGCCGTGAGCTTGGCCCGGCCGTAGGCCTCGAGCGGCCGGCCCGGCGTGTCCTCGGTGACGGGGTTGGACTCGGGGATGCCGAAGATGGCGCTCGAGCTGGTGTGGACGACCTTGGCGACCCCGGCGTCGCGGGCCGCCAGCAGGACGTTGGCCGTGCCCACCACGTTGACCGACCAGAACAGGTCGTGGTCCTTGGCCAGGGGCACCTGGGCCACGTTGTGGAGGATGACGTCGACGCCGTCGCACGCCTCGGCGAGGGAGGCCCGGTCGCGCACGTCGCCGATCACGACCTCGGCCGCGGTGGGCTCGACGGGCGGCTCGAGGTCGAAGATCCGCACCCGATCCCCCCGCGCCAGGGCCACGTCGGCGAGCAGCGAGCCGAAGTACCCCGATCCCCCGGTGACGAGGTAGGTCCTGCTCACGCCGACTCCCGAGCGCTCACAGCGCCTCGCCGCGGGCGAGGGTCCAGCGGATGGCCTCGCGCATGCCCTCGACGAGGGCCACCCGGGGTTCGTAGCCCAGGTGGAGACGGGCCGAGGAGATGTCGCAGGCGATGGTGTCCTTGAGCTCGCCCAGCACGTGGAGGGGCTGGACGTAGCGGTCGGCACCCTGGAGGGCGGCGTCGAGGCGGGTGGCGACCTCGGCGGCGAACCGAGGCAGGGCCGGCACGCTCCGGCCGGCGACGGGGAGGCCCTCGGCGGCCAGGGCCTCCCGGATCCCGCTCCAGATCTCCCGCAGCTCGTAGGGCTCGGCATCGGCCACCCAGAAGGCCCGACCGGTGACGTCCACGGCCGTCTCGGCGCACAGGCAGGCGTCCACCAGGTTGCCGGTGTAGATCATCGAGCGCTGCTGGCGGCCGTCGCCCACCAGCGGGAAGCGGCCCTTCCGGATGGCGCCCAGGAACTGGGCCTGGCGCCCCGGGCCCCACGGTCCGTAGAACCACGGCGGCCGCAGGATGACGGCGTCGACGTCGCCCCGGTCGGCGGCGCGGGCGACGATCGACTCGGCCTCGAGCTTCGACTTCCCGTAGCCCATGTACGGGTTCGTGGGGGAGTCCTCGGTGAAGCGGTCGGTCGGCCGGGCGTTGGCGCCGAAGGGCGAGTTGGACGACACGTGCACGAACCGTCCGACCCCGGCGCGGCGGGCCCGGTCGAGGACCAGCTGGGTCCCACCGACGTTCACGTCGAAGAAGGGACGGGTCCGCCCCGTCGGGTGGATGACGCCGGCGGCGTGGACCACCGTCGCCCCCGCCACCTCGTCGAAGAGCTCGTCGACCACGACGGGGTCGCGGACGTCGCCCACCACGACCTCGACCGACGGCCCGGCCAGCTCCAGCAGCGGTGCCTCGTCGGCGCCGAGCACGAGGGCGCGCACCCGGCGGCGCTCGGGCGCCAGGGCCCGGACCAGGTTCTGGCCGAGCCAGCCGGCGGCACCGGTGACCACGACCGTGTCGGTGCGCACCGCCTCCGGCTCGGCCGTCACGCCGCCGCCCGCACGCCGAGGTGACGACGCCCGAAGAGGAACGCCAGGCCGTAGAGGACGGCGACGACGACCAGGAGCGAGCGGTAGCCGGTGACGAGGGCGAGGTACTCCAGGACGCCGCCGACCATCGAGCCCAGCAGGTTGGCCCCGAACGCGGTGGTGGAGTCGCCCGTGTCCTTGAACCGCTGGGTGAAGACCAGGTTGGCGGTGAAGATCGGCGTGAAGGCGATGGTCACCGCGGCCAGGAAGCGGGGGACCAGGGCGAGGTCCAGCAGCAGCTCGGGCGGCAGGAAGAAGGCCACGACGAGCGAGGCGAGCAGCAGCCCGTAGAGCAGCTCGGGCCGTTTGAACGTGACCCGCCGGGAGACGGCGATGGCGAGCAGGACCGATGACAGCACGCCACCGAACACGAGGGCGTTCACGAACCACGTCGTGCCGAACAGCAGGGCGAACTGGACAACGTTCTTGGTCTCGAGGAGCAGGAAGGCCACGCCCATGAAGAAGAGGTCGGCGAACCGCGTCATGGGGCGCATCGGCCCGGCCACGCCCCGGACGGCCAGGAGCGACACGAGCAAGATGAGCGCCAGGCTGACGGCGTAGATCGTCGGCAGCGACCGCGTCCGGAGGTACGGGTAGGGGTGGTCATCGGTCGCGGGCTCCGGGATCTCCCCCGACGCCTGCCACGTACGGGCCCGACCGGCCTCGGTGCACTCGATCGAGCTCTCCTCCCGGCTGGCGGAGAACCCGGTGAGGGCGACGCCGTTGGGGCCGTAGGCGGGGAGCACGTCCTGGAGGCACGGGGCCCGGCCGTAGACGCCCTCGAGCATCGACCCGTACCGGTCGATCAACCAGTCCTCGCGGTAGTAGTTGTACATGGTGAACACGCCGTCGGGCTTGAGCCGGTCGCGCGCCGACTCCATGGCCTCCTCGGTGAAGAGGTAGCTCTCCAGGCGGAGCGCGGACTGGCCGCCGATCAGGGTGATCGAGTCCGGGAGCGCCAGCAGGATCAGGTCGTACTCCCGCTCGCTGCGCTCCAGGAACGCCCGCCCGTCGTCGATGTGGATGTCGACCCGGGGGTCGTCGTAGGGGCGGGAGGGGTGGCGGTCGCGTCCCAGCTCGTAGAGCTTGGGGTCGATCTCGACGGCATCGACGTGCTGCGCGCCCCGCTCGAGGGCCACGGCGACGTCGTTGCCGCCGCCGGCCCCGATGATCAGCACGTCGTCGAGCGACGGGGGGCGCACGACGTCGTAGACGCCCTTGCCGGGGGCGAACTCGGGGGTCTGGTGCACCTGGTGGGGCACACCGTTCACGTCGACCTGGAGGTTGTCGTCGAGATCGGGGTTCGGGGCTGCCTTGACCTTGTAGTACGGCGACCACGCCAGGTTGGGCGAGAACGACTCCACCGCCAGCACCACCACCAGGATCACGATGCCGACGACCTGGGGGACGGTCGGGACCCGGGGCAGCACCATGGCCACGACCACGGCACCGGCGACGAGGCCCCACGCCAGCGGGGGCAGGCGCAGGAAGCTGAGGGCCGAGAAGGCGACGATGCCCAGGATGCTGCCGAGGAGGTCGTACTTGTACGCGTCGAGGTTGTCGAAGCGGGCGAAGGTCCGGGCCACACCCTCGGCGATGAGGGCGAGGACGGCGGCCGAGGCCAGGAAGATCAGGGGCAGGACGACCTCGCGCGGCGGGCCGCCGGCGCTCAGGCTGCTGAAGGTGAAGACGTCGGCGTTGTCCTGGGTGATCTTCACCGGGGCCACGGCGATGACCAGCACGAAGGCGCCCAGCACCAGCGGGGCCCAGCCCGACAGGTCGACCTTGGCCCGGGCCCGGAGGAACCCGATGCCGATGCCCAGGAAGCTGCCCAGCAGGACGAAGTTGGAGAAGTACGAGAGGTAGACGACGTTCGAGCCGGTCCAGCGGATCAGCGCCAGCTCCACGAAGAGCATCAGGAAGCTGAGGCCGACCAGGCGGACCCTGTCGCTGACGGTCCCGGCGTCGGCCAGGCTCCGTGCGCTCAGCACCCGAGCCCACGGGGACGAGGCGGGTGCGGTTGTGGTGTCGTCCTCGGCCGCGGCCTCGTCATCGGTCCGTGCGCTGGGCACGTGGTGCGTCCCTTCGGGGGTCGGGCGGTCGGCTCGCGCTCGGCCGCAGGCCGCCGCCGATGCTAGTCCCACCCCATCCGGCGACCCGTACCGCTCCCCACGCTCAGCTGGCACCGCGGGGACGAGACGGCCCGGCCCTGCCGCAGGAGGGCCGAGCCGGCGACTACCGGGACAGGAAGTGGGCGGCGTTGCGGGCGGCGATGGCCATGATCCCGGCCTGGGGGTTGACGCCGGGGGCGTCGGGGAGGAGCGATGCGTCGGCGACGTGCAGGTTGGTGAACCCGTGGACCCGGCCGAAGCTGTCGGTGCCGGTGCGGGTGCGGTCCTCGCCCATGCGGACGCTGGACGTCATGTGGATCGTCATCAGGTTGGCCGTCGCCGGGGTGACGGCGTCCCACCACCGGGCCAGGTCGGCCGGCTCGCGGGCGACGCCGCCGCCGACGACCGACGGGTACAGCTCGGTGGCGCCCGCGGCGAGGAGCAGCTCGCCCAGGTGCAGGAGCCCCCGGGTCAGGCGGCTCATGTCGCCCGGCGTGAGCCGGTAGGTCACCAGCGGCGCCGTCAGCCCGGGCAGGGCCAGGACCAGGCCGGAGCCCTCGCTGCGGATGGCGGCGTAGTAGACGCTGATGCTCTCCCAGTCCTCCATGGCCTCGGCCACGGGCTCGCCCGACTCGGCCAGGGCCATGGCCACGTGACCCCGCCGGCTGGCCGAGCCACCGATGGTCAGGTGGGGGGAGAAGTCGGTGATCCGGTGCATGGGCACGTCGCCGTGGTCGACGGTGAACGGGAACCGGGCCGCGACCTTGATCGTGGGGTGGAGCTTGAGGCCCCGCCCGATCCGGCGGCGGACACCGCTCCGCTGGAGCAGGGTCGGCGTCTGGATGGCCCCGCCGCAGACGAAGACCTCCTCGGCCCGGATGAGCAGGTCCTCCACGGTGCCGTCGGGTCGGGTCTGCCGGGCTCGGGCCCCGGTGACCCGGGGGGCCGACCCGACGAGCCGCTGGACCCGGGTGTCGGGCAGGATCTCGGCCCCGGCGGCCACGGCGCGGGGCAGGAGCGTCCGGGCCATCGTCTGCTTGGTGCCCCGGCCCCGCTCGTCGTAGCGGAACGCCCGGGGGAACTCGGTGGAGCGCCAGCCGACCTTGGCCGCCCCCTCCTCGATGAGACCGGAGCTGCGCGGCGGGGCCCCGGGCACGGTGGCCACGCCGACGTCGGCCTCGACGCCCTCGGCGTAGCGGTCGAGGGCCTCGGGGGTGAACTCGTCGATCCGGTAGAGCGTCCGCCAGTCCTCGGTGAGGGTGGGCGGGAGCCGGTGCCACAGCCCGCTGTTGACCTCGGTGCTGCCGCCGACGCACCGGCCCTCGGCGTAGGCGATGGGGGGGGTGCCGAGGGCGGCGGCCCCGCCCCGGTGGCGGAACTGGGCCGCCATCTCGCCGAGGGAGAAGGGCTCGTGGGCGTCGGGGTCGACCCAGGGTCCCTCCTCGACCACGGTCACGGACCGGCCCGCCTCGGCCAGCCGGCAGGCGATGGTCGCGCCACCGGCCCCGGAGCCGATGACGAGGACGTCGGTCGAGACCGTCCTCACGGGGCGACGAGGGTGTCGTCGGCGGCCAGCTCCTGCTCGGCGAAGAGGACGAGGGACCGCAGGGCCCGCACCCACTGGCGGACGATCCCGAGGGGGTGCCCCTCCAGCCAGGCCACCTCGTCGGCGGGATCGAGGGGCCGGCCCCGGCGCCGAGCGGCGGACCAGGAGGCGAGGAGCACGGTCTCGCTGGCGATCCCGGCCCGGATCACCTCGGGCATGGCGGCCAGGGCGGCGCTGGTGTGGTCGGTGACCACCTGCCGCCGGCCCGGGTCGTCGGAGGTGAGGAGGGCGTCCACGACCCGACGCTCGTACGGCAACATCCCGGCCACTCTACGACCCGTGGTGCCGGGGGCGGAGCCCGCAGGGAGGGACGACTACCGTCCCCCCGATGCGCGCCGCGGTCCTGGTCCCGACCTTCCAGGAGCGCGACAACATCGAGGACCTGCTGCGAGCGATCCGGTCCAAGGCGCCCGAGGTCGACGTGCTGGTGATCGACGACGCCAGCCCCGACGGGACCGCCGACGCCGCCGAGGCGGTCGGCGCCGAGCTGGGCCGGGTCGACGTCCTGCGCCGCGCGGGCAAGGACGGGCTGGGCAACGCCTACCGGGCCGGGTTCGCCCACGCCCTGGCCCAGGGCTACGACGTCCTCGTCACCTTCGACGCCGACTTCTCCCACGACCCCGCCGCCATCCCGGTGCTGCTGCAGGCGCTGGAGGACGGCTGCGACCTGGTCATCGGGTCGCGCTACGTCGACGGGGGCAGCACGCCGAACTGGCCCGCCCACCGGCGGGCGCTGTCGCGCTACGGCAACCGCTACACGGGGTGGGTCCTGCGCCTGCCGGTCCGGGACATCACCTCCGGCTTCCGGGCCTACCGGGCCACCACCCTCCTGGCCATCGAGTACGCCACCACCCGGGCCTCGGGCTACGCCTTCATGACCGAGCTGGCGGTGCGGATCGAGGCCCAGGGGGCCCGGATCGGCGAGGTGCCCATCGAGTTCCGGGACCGGGAGCGGGGGATCTCGAAGATGTCGGGGCGGATCATCGCCGAGTCGATGGCCCGGGTGACCTGGTGGGGGGTCCGGGGGCGGCTGGGGCGGACCCGCCGGTGACACCGGGCGGCCCTCCGGGCCGGGTGCGCGACCTGGTCGGTCGGGTGCACGACGGGGTGGGTCGCGACCGCAGCGGCACCGTGATCCTCGCCGCCGCCGCCGTCGGGCTCGTGGTCCGGCTGGTGGTGGCGGTGGTGTGGGCCCGCTGGCCGGCGGGCCTGTACGACCCGGCCCGCTACGTGGGCTACGCCCAGTCGATCGCCGACGGCAAGGGGATGATCGACCCCTTCACCCACAACCCGACGGCCTACTTCCCGCCCGGCTACCCCTACCTGGTGGGGGCGGCCTTGGCCCTGTGCCAGGCGATCGGTGCCGAGGGGAGCCTCCCCGAGGTCCTGGGCTCGGGCCAGGCCGTCGTCGGCGGGCTGACGGTGCTGATGGTCGGGGTGCTGGGCCGGCGCATCGCCGGGGGGCCGGCCGGGGCGGCCGCCGCCGTCGTGGTGGCGCTGCTGCCCAACCTCGTCGTCCACGCCGCGGTGGTGCTCAGCGAGACGGTGTCGATCGCCCTCATGCTGGCGTTCCTGCTCGTCGCCGTGCCGGCCGCCGGGGGGACGCTGGGCCGCGGCCGCCTCGTCGGCGCCGGTCTTCTCTTCGGGGCGATCCTGCTGGTCCGGCCGGTCATCGCCGGGGTGCTGGTCGCCGTCGTCGTGGTCTGGGCCCTGGACCGGTCGGGGTGGCGGACGGTGCTCACCCGCACCGGCGCGGTGGTCGGTGTCGGGCTGCTCTGCGTGGCGCCGTGGACGATCCGCAACGCCGTGCGCCTCGACGGGTTCGTGCCCCTGTCGACCAACACCGGGGACAACCTCTGCATCGGGCACGCCCCCGGGTCCGTCGGCGCGTTCCGCTTCCTGGAGGCCTGCGCCGTCGACGTTGACATCACCGACGGACCGCGAGGCGAGGTCGAGGGCGACGCGGCCAAGCGCGACCTGGCGATCGAGTACGCCCTCGACCGCTGGCGGGACCAGCCCGGGCTGGCGCTTGATCGGATGCGCTACACCCTCCGGGACGACCACGACGCCATCGTGGCCGTCGAGTCCTACCGCGAGGACTCGTGGATGGGGGAGCGGACCCGCACCCTCCTCTACGACGTCAGCGACGGGCTGTGGGCGGTGATCGGGGTGGTCGGCCTGGTCGGTCTGGTCCGCCTGGTGTGGCGGCGCGACCGCGACGGGGTGGCCCTCGCCGTGACCACGGCGGCGGTCCTCGCCGTGCCCCTGCTGACCTTCGGCGACGCCCGGTTCAAGGTCCCCGTCGTGCCCCTGCTGGTGATCGCCGCTGCCGCCCTGGTCAGCGACGGGATCGGCCGGCTCAGGCCGGAGGGCCGCCGGCGGACCGCTCGGCCCGGGCCGCCTCGATCACCTCGCGCTTGATCACCGGGGCGTCGCGCCCGGTGCCGTGGCTGCCGGGCGCCCGCTCGCCGGGCTCGGGGATGGCCGCCGCCTCCTCGTGGTACTCCTCCTCCACGTTGACCTCCCACACGTCGTGGGTGGTGCCCGTGCAGATGTTCTCGACCGTCAGCATGGCCGTGAACATGGAGTGGTCCTGGTTGTTGTACCGGAACATGCCGTTGCGCCCCACGGGGTGCACGTTCGGCGCGTTCTCCTCGAGCCAGCCGCGGAGGACGTCGACGTTGGCCCGGTAGTGGTCGTCGTAGATCGGGTAGGCCTTGGCCTGGCGGACGACGTAGCCCTCGCGGATCTCCGAGATGCGGGCCAGGCCCAGCGCCTCGAGCTCCTCCTTGGCCCGCTGGATCAGCCACTCGTCGTCGGCGTTCCACTCGTCGTCGCCCTCCCACACGGTGTACTCGAGGCCCAGCGTGTTGAACCCCTCCTTCACCATGTAGGGAGACCACGAGCCGAAGTTCTGGATCCGCATGGTGCGGACGCTCGGGTCGTGGATGTAGATCCAGTTGTCGTCGAAGTCGACGGTCGCCTCGGGCAGCACCAGGGCGACGATCATGTAGTCCCGGTAGCGCAGCCCCTCGCAGGCCTCCTTGACCTCGGTGGGCACGGGCGGGTCCATGGCCTCGAGCAGGTGCGACATCGGCATCGAGGAGATGACCTCGGTGCACGGGTACTCGGTGGATCCGCCGCCCTTGTGCTCGGCGGTGACCGAGACGGCCCGGCCGCCCTCGTGGCGGACCTTGGTGACGGTGGTCTCCATCACGACCTTGGAGCCCTTGGCGACGACCTGGTCGCGGCACGACTCCCACATCATCCCGGGGCCGTACTTCGGGTACTGGAACTCCTCGATGAGCGAGGTGATGTCCTTCTGGTTCCGCTTCGGCAGCAGGGCGTTCACGATGGCGTTGCCGAGCGACAGGCCCTTGACCCGCTGGGCGGCCCAGTCGGCCGGCATCTCGCTGACCGGGACGCCCCACAGCTTCTCGGTGTAGGTCTTGAACAGGGCGCGGTAGAGGCGCCAGCCGAACCGGGCGACGAGCCAGCCCTCGTAGTTCGTCTGGTCCTTCGGGGGGCGGACCCGGGCCCACGCGTACGACAGGACGTACCCGGTGGCCTCGACGGGGCCGACGTTGCGGAGGGCGTTGAAGGCCCGGAGCGGGTAGTCGAGGTACTTGCCCTTGTAGAAGATGCGGCTCTTGCGGGGCCGCATCAGGAAGTCCTCCTGGGGGAGGATCTCGTGCCAGAGGTCCTCGACGGGCTGGACCTTGGTGAAGAACCGGTGGCCACCGATGTCGAAGCGCCAGCCGTCGCGCTGGGCCGTCCGGGAGATGCCCCCGACCATGTCGTCGGCCTCGAGGACGGTGGATGCGACGTCGTGCTTGTGGAGCTGGAAGGCGGCGGTCAGACCGGCAGGGCCGGCGCCGATCACGACGACCTCGTGCTGGGACGGTGAGGTCTCCGGGGGGGCGGGGGTGTCGGACATCGTGGGTGTGGGATCTCTTTCCGGGCGCGCGGGAACCCGTGTCGACGGACCCGTCGAGGGTACTCGTCGGCGTCCGCCATCCACCTCATGGGGGAGCGGGGGAGGAGGTCCCGATCCGCCGGTGAACTCGGGATAGCGTGACCGGCCGCATGGCGACGCACCCACCCGAGCGCCCCACGCTCCCCCCGCCCCGGCGCCCGCTCATGCGCAACGTGCCCGCCATCGACGGCATGCGGGCGGTCGCCGTCACCGGCGTGTTGCTCTTCCACGGCGGCGTGTCGTGGATGCCCGGTGGCTTCCTCGGCGTCGACGTGTTCTTCGTGCTGTCGGGGTACCTGATCACGACGCTGCTGCTGCGCGAGCGGGTCGCGACCGGGGCCATCGACCTGCGGGCGTTCTGGATCCGTCGCCTCCGGCGGCTGGCTCCTGCGCTCCTGGTCCTGCTAGCCGCCGTCGGCGTCGCCGCCCCGTTCCTCATCGAGGGGACCCAGCGGGCCTCGGTCCGGGGTGACGGCCTCGCCGCCCTCGGCTACGTCGCCAACTGGCGCTTCATCGTCACCGAGCAGTCCTACTTCGCGGGCACGCCCTCACCGCTCCGGCACCTGTGGTCGCTGTCGGTCGAGGAGCAGTGGTACCTGGTCTTCCCCCTGGTGGTGGCCGCCCTCGTGCGCTCGGTCCGGCGCATCCGGCTGGTCTGCGCCGGCCTGGTGGCGGCGACCATCGCCTCGGCGCTGTGGATGGCCCACCTGTCGTCGGGGCCGGTCGAGCTGTCGCGGGCGTACTACGGCACCGACGCCCGGGCCCACTCCCTCCTGGTGGGCGCCGTGCTGGCGGTGGTGGCGGCCCAGTGGCCGGTGCACCGCGCCCGGCGCCTCCTGGCGGGGCTGGGGACGCTCGGCGCCGGAGTCGTCGTCGCCGCCTTCGTGCTGGTGAGCGAGGCGGACCGGTGGATGTACCGGGGTGGCTTCCTCGGGCTGGCCCTGGCCAGCGCCGCGGTCGTCGCCGCCGTCGCCCTGCCCCACCGCCCCGGGCCCCTCGCCACCGCCCTGGGCTGGCGGCCGCTCGTCGCCGTGGGGCGGATCTCCTACGGCCTCTACCTGTGGCACTGGCCGGTCGACGTCGCCCTGACCCCGGAGCGCACCGGGCTCGACGGTGCCGCCGCCTGGCAGCAGCCGGCCCTCCTCGCCCTGCGGACCGCGGTGGCGGTGGCCGCCGCCGTGGCCTCGTACCGCTGGATCGAGGAGCCGGTGCGCCGCCACGGGCTCGACGGCCTCAAGCTCCGGATCCCCGGCGCGGCCCGCAGCCGCCCGGCGACGGCGGCCGTGCTCGCCGGCCTCGTCGTGTGGATCCTCGTCGCCGGCACGTTGCGGGTGCCCCAGGGCGCCACCGCCACGGCCGCCGGGCTCCCGCCGGAGCTGGTCACCGCCCCCCGGGGCGTGCCCGACCTGCCGCCGGCACCACCGCCCACCATCCCCCATGAGATCCGCCGGGTCGTGTCCGAGCAGGGCCTCCCGCCGGTCCCCGAGGGCCGCCCGGTGCGGGTCCTGGTCGTCGGCGACTCGGTGGCGTGGACGCTCTCGTTCGGCACCCACGTCGTCCCGCCGACCATCGACCTCGGGACGGGGGCGCTGATCGGGTGCGGCGTCGTCGACGGCGCGCCCCTCCCGGGCGGTCAGGTCGAGGACCAGTCCGAGCAGTGCGACCTGTGGACCGAGTACTGGCAGGTGCGGGCGTCGGAGCTCGAGCCCGACGTGGTGATGATCCAGTTCGGGGCGTGGGAGGTCTACGACCACCTCGTCGACGGGGAGCGGGTCGAGAGCGGCACCGACGAGATGCGCGACCTGGTGCGGGAGGGCCTCGACCGGGGGGTGAGCGCCCTGCTCGCCGTCCGCCCCGACGTCCGCTTCGTGGTGATGGGGACGCCGTGCATGCGCGAGCGCTCCCTGCGCCTCGGCGGGCCCGACAGCGAGCGCAACGACCCCGAGCGGGTGGCGTGGGTCAACGACGTGATGGCGGACTACGCCGCCGACCTGGGACCGCGGGCCACGTTCATCGACCCGGGGGAGCTGGTGTGCCCCGGCGGGCGGTTCCTCGAGGAGATCGACGGCGTGGAGCTCCGTCCCGACGGCAGCCACTACGCCGCCGGGGCCAGCACGCCGGTCTGGGCGTGGCTGGCCGAGCGGATCGTCCCCTTCGCCCGCACCCCGGTGGCCCCCGAGACCGGCGCGGACGTGGCCGCCGCCGCCGGGACCCCCGGCCCGGCGCGCTGAGCGCCGTCGCGCCGGCGGTGATGGGGTCCTCCGGGGCCGGCCCTCTAAGGTCGGCGGATGGCCGTCGACGCCCCTGAACGCTCCTCCGCCGCGCCCCCCGACAGCGGCCGGACGGTCATCCCCCGTCACGACCTCGTCGACATGTTCCTCGTGGCCGGGGCCGGCCTCCTGCTGGAGATCAGCTACACCCGCATCTTCTCGTTCAAGTTCTTCTACTACTACACGTACCTGATCATCGGCCTGGCCCTGCTCGGCATCGGCGCCGGCGGGGTGGCGGTGGCGCTGTCGCCCAGGCTGCGCCAGGCCCGGCTGTCGACCGTCGTCGGGTGGTGCGCGGGCCTGGCCGCCCTCCTCACCGCGGTGGGCTACGTGGTCGTGGCCTGGACGCCGGTCACGGTGGCCAACATCTGGCAGTACGGCACGGGCACCTCGTTCAAGAACCTGGCGCTGCTGATCGTCGTGTGCGTCGCCCTGTTCGCGCCCTTCGCCATGGTCGGGGTGATCATCTCGACGTTCTTCGGGCGCGAGAGCCAGGGCATCGGCCGCCTCTACTTCGCCGACCTCATCGGCGCCGGGCTGGCCTGCGCCGCAGTGGTCTTCATGATCCGGTTCCTCGGCCCGCCCACGGCGATCATGATCGCCGGGCTGATCCTGGCCGGGGTCTCGGTCGGCCGGTTCCTGCCCGACCGCTCGCCGCGCCAGCTGGTGCCGGCGGGGCTGGTGGCCGTGCTGCTGGTGGTGGGCGTCCTCGCCGTCGACGCCATCCACGTCATCCCCGACGAGAGCAAGCAGTCGCCCGACTCCGACGCCGTGCAGGAGTCGCGGTGGAGCCCCATCTTCCGGGTCGACACCCAGGACGTCGGGGCCAACGTGATCCTGTTCCACGACGGGCTGATCGGCTCGAGCATCCACGCCTGGGACGGCGAGCTGGAGAGCCTGGAGACCAAGTACATCGCCGACGCCCGCTCGCTCCCGTTCGCGGTGCTCAGCGACGACGGCATCCTCGACACCGAGGGCGGCCCTGGCAACGTCGTGATCGTCGGCGCCGCCGGCGGCAACGAGATCCTCACCTCGCTCGCCTTCGGGGCCGACCACATCGACGCCATCGAGCTCAACCCCGTCACCCACGGCCTCCTCCTCGACGAGTACGCCGAGTACTCCGGGCGGGTCGCCTACGAGCCCAACGTCAACTACGAGCTGGGCGACGGCCGGTCGTTCGTCGAGCGCAGCGACAAGGAGTTCGACCTCGTCTGGTTCCCGGCCCCCGACAGCTACGCGGCCTCGAACGCGGCCAGCGCCGGCGCGTTCGTCTTGTCCGAGAGCTACCTCTACACCGCCGACGCCGTCGACGCCTCCCTCGACAAGCTGACCGACGACGGCATCCTCGCCGCCCAGTTCGGCGAGATCGACTACGAGAACCGGCCCTACCGGACGGCCCGCTACGTGAGCACGGTCCGCAAGGCGCTCGAGGACCGAGGCGTCGAGGACCCGAGCGAGCACGTGCTCGTGGCCACCAGCCCCACCGCCGTCGGGGCCACCGCCTACTCCACGGTGCTGGTGAAGGACACGCCCTTCACCGACGAGGAGGTCGAGCGGTTCACCCAGCAGGTCGACTTCATGACCGGCGTGGCGGCCGCCGACCCGGCCAACACCAGCGCCGTCGTGCTCCGCCACGCCCCGGGGATCCCGCCCGACGGCAGCCCGGTGTCGGAGATCCTCACCCTGCCCGACGACGAGCTCGACGAGTGGTACGACGACTTCGCCTACGACGTCGAGCCGATCACCGACGACGCGCCCTACTTCTGGAACTTCGCCCGGCCCGGGTCGGTCCTCCGCGACATGGACCAGTCGCTCCAGCCGTCCGACACCGTCGACCCCGAGAGCGGCATCGGCGAGCGGGTGCTGCTCCTCCTGCTCGGGATCTCGGCCCTGTTCGCGGTGACCTTCCTGATCCTCCCGTTCCTCGCCATCCGCAAGGACTGGAAGGCCCTGCCCCGCAAGCCCATCTCGGCGCTCTACTTCTCGTGCCTGGGCATGGGCTTCCTGTTCTTCGAGATCACCCTGATCCAGCGGCTCACCCTGTTCCTGGGGTACCCGACCTACTCGCTCACGGTGACCCTGGCGTCGGTGCTGATCTTCACCGGCGTCGGCGCCCTGCTCAGCGAGCGGGTCGTCCACCGGGGGTGGACGGTCGGGCTCTGGTTGCTCGGGGCCCTGGCCGTGCTGACGCTCTTCTACGAGCTGGCCCTGCCCGGCATCGTCGACGGCCTGTTCGGCCTCAGCCTCGCCCTGCGGGTCATCGTGGCCTTCCTGCTCATGGCGCCCCTCGGGCTGTGCCTCGGCATGTTCATGCCGCTCGGGCTCGGCGCCGTCGGCCGGCTCACGTCGCTGTCGCGGGAGTACGTGGCGTGGGGCTGGGCGGTGAACGGGTTCGCCTCGGTGATGGGGTCGGTGCTGACCACGCTCCTGTCGATGACCTTCGGCTTCCGGGTGGTGATGGTCGTCGCCCTCTGCGTCTACGCCGTCGCCGTCATCGCCCTGCGGAGCCTGATGACGAGCGCCGACGCCGTCACCGCCGCGGGCGGCCCCGGAGCGCGACCCGACGAGGACGAGCCCGACGCCACGCCCGCCGGCGGTCCGACCGGGCAGCCCGTCCCCGTCGCCCCGTAGGTGGGCGACTCGGATCGGCCGGCCGTCCCCGGCCCGACGACCCCTCCTCCCTGGCCGGCGATCGAGGTCGCCCCGCTGCCGTGGCGCGCCGGCCGCGCCCTCGACATCGTCGGGCTGGCCGTCATCGCCGTCGCCGGCCTGGCCCTCCGGGTGGTGCAGCGTTCGCCGCTGTGGCTCGACGAGGCCCTCAGCTCGAACATCGCCGCCCTGCCGCTCGGGGACATCCCGGCGGCCCTCGAGCGCGACGGCCACCCGCCGCTCTACTACGTGCTCCTCCGGGGGTGGCAGGAGGTGTTCGGCCAGGGCGACGTGGCCGTCCGCCTCCTCTCGGGCGTCATCGGCCTGGCCCTGCTCCCCCTGGTCTTCGTGGCCGCCGGGCGGATCGGTGGCCGTCGGGCGGCGTGGGCCGCCGCCCTCCTGGTCGCCCTCAACCCCTACGTGCTGCGGTACGCCACCGAGGCCCGCATGTACGAGCTGGTCCTGGTGCTGTCGGTGGCGGGCTGGCTCGTGGCCGACCGGGCCCTCCGCCGGCCCGACCTGCCCCGGCTGGCGCTGCTCGCCCTCCTCACCGGTGCCCTGCTCTGGACCCACTACTGGGGCCTGTGGCTCACCGCGGCGTCGGGGGTGGGGATCCTGGTCCGGGCGTACCTGGGCCACCGCCGGGGCGACCGCGAGAGGGTCCGGTCGTCGCTGCGGGTCGCCGGCGCCCTCGTCGTCGGCGGCGTCTCGTTCCTGCCGTGGGTGCCGACCCTGCTGGAGCAGGCCGCCCACACCGGCACGCCGTGGGCCGAGCCGTCGATCCCCACCGAGGTGGCGGCGACGTCGCTGATCGACCTGGGGGGCGGGGCGGCGGGGGAGTCGATCCTGCTGGCCGTGGCCCTGGCCATCCTCGTCGCCCTGGGGCTGGTGGCGGCGCCGGGCTCCGGCACCCGGGTCGAGCTCGACCTGCGCACCCGCCCGGAGGTCCGCCGGTTGGGCCTGGTCATCGTCGGGACGCTGGCCGTCGCGGCGGCGGCGTCGTTCGTGGCCGGCGCCGCCTACGCCACCCGGTACTTCTCCGTCGTCGCCGCCCTGGTGCTGGTGCTGGCCGGGGTGGGGCTGGCCCGCATCGGCAGCGCCGTGGCGTTCCGCATCGTCCTGGTCGCCGTGCTCGTCCTCGGCGTCACGTCGGGGGTGCGCACCGCGGTGAGCCGGCCCCGCACCCAGGCCCGGCAGGCCGCCGAGGCCATCGAGGCCGCCGGCCCGACGACGGGCCCGGACGGCCCGCTGGTGCTGGTGTGCCCCGACCAGCTGGGCCCGGCGCTGAGCCGCGAGCTGCCGGACGCCACCGACATCGCCACCTACCCCCGGTTCGAGGCCCCGGAGCTGGTCGACTGGGTGGACTACGCCGAGCGCCTCGCCGGCGCCTCACCGGTGGACTTCGCCGCCGAGGCCGTGCGCCGCGCCGGCGACCGTGACATCTGGCTGGTGTGGTCCGGCACCTACACGACCCACGAGGGCACCTGCGAGACGGTCGCCAACGAGCTCCAGGTCGCCCGCCCGGCCGGCACGCCGGTGGTCCTGGCCGACCCCGACGCCTACGAGCAGGACAACGCCTACCACTACCCGCGCTAGGCCGTGCGGAGGACGCTGACGGGCTCGGCCTCGGTGGCCCGGCGGATGAGGAGGACGTCGGCGGTGCGGACCGACGCCACCCGGGTGCTCCACGAGTCGACCCGGCCGCCGTCACCGGTGCGGAAGAACGTCGTCATCGGCCCCTCCTGCTGGTAGGCGTCGGCGTCGCCCACCTGCTCGGTGGTCCGGTCTCGGAGCGTGACCTCGAAGCAAGCCATGCGACGACCGTACGACCGTCGCCCTGTGAGGAGGAAGGGGCGCGACGTGTGGATCTCGCGGGGGAGGACCGCCCCCGCCTGGGGACGACCCTGGGGACGACGCGGTCGACCACCCGGGCGGGCGCGTCTGGCAGGCTGGGGCGGTGAGCACCCCGCCGGTCGAGACGTCGTTCCCGCCCGAGCCGTGGCGATCCGCGGTCGTGCCCCCCGAGGCGCCCCCCGGCGACCTGGCCTTCCCCTGTCCCCGGTGCGGCACCGCCGTCGAGGAGCCGGCCTACGGCCCCTGCGGGGCGTGCCGGGCGGCCCTGCGCGCCGACCTCGCCGGCGAGGCCCGTTCGGTCGCCCAGCACGACTACGTGCCCAAGATGAACGTCACGCCCAACGCCGTGGCCCTCAAGGAGTGAGCTGACGCTCAGGGGGTGAGGCCCCCGTCGTCGTCGGCGGCGTCGGCCGCCTCGACCAGGGCGATCAGCCGCACCAGCAGGCCCCGCTCGGGGCGGTGGGGCTCCAGGAGCGACCGGACGTCGACCGTGTCGTCGGCGCCGGCGCCGGTCCACAGGGCGCGCACGACCGCGGCGGTGCGGTGCGCGTCCAGGACCGGCACGGCGTCGGGGTCGCCCAGGGCGACGGCGCGGGCGTGCTCGACGGCGTCGGTCCCGATCCCGGCGATCCCGGCCAGGTGGGCGATGGCCTCGGCGCCGCCGTCGTGGGTGCCGGCCTCCAGCCGAGAGGCGTGGGAGGCGACCCGGCGCACCTCGTCGGCCCGCCCCTGCTCGAGGCCCATGACGTGCAGCTCGTAGGGATCGCACGAGGCCACCCGCCGGGGGGCCGGGGGCAGGCGCAGGCCCCCGGGGCCGGGGGCGTCGTCGCCCATGGCCTCGACCATCAGAAGCCAGGAGCGGGCGGCCTCGAAGGCCGACACGCCGCGGCGGCAGATGCCGTCGATGGCCGCGTCGGCCACCCGACCGTGGCCGGCCACCCGGAAGCCCGGGACGCGCTGGGCCAGGGCCCGGACGAGCTCGGTGCGGGCGGCCGGCGGTCCGTCGGCGTCGAGCCCGAGGAGGCGGCCGAGGTGGCGGGGGAGCCACTCGACGCCCTCGCCCCAGGCCTCCACGCCGACGACCCCGGCACCGGGGACGAGGTGGACGGTGAGGGGCCCGGCCGGTGTCCGCGTCGCCCACCACCAGGGTCCCGACGCCTCGACCCGCCAGCAGGGGTCCGACACGCCCAGGCGCAGCGGGCCCAAGGTGGCGGCCAGGTCGAGCCCGGGGGCGACGTCGATCGTCTGCCGGAGGTCGGGGTTCGGTGGCATCGGCCTCGCGGGGCGGGTGGTGGCGGCGACTGGCGAACGACTGTTCGGACGGGGGCACCACAGTAGTCGGCGTCGAGACCGTCACAGCACGTCGGCGACGATCTGGCTCAGCTCCTGCGGGTACTTCGTGACGAAGTAGCCGAAGGCCGGCTCGATCTGGCTGAACAGGTCGGCGTCGGGGGTGAGCGTCGCCGCGAACCCGTTCAGGTAGAGCAGGTTCTTGAAGAACAGCACCAGCTCCTTGGGCAGGGTGAACCCGTTCTGGGCCAGCACCCGGATGATGGCGCCGAGCGCCTGGCCCAGCGACTCGACCGTCATGGTGCCGGTGCGGGCCAGGATCGCCGGGTCGATGGCGTCCAGCTCCCCCTCGACCTGGTCGCGGAGGACCTCGAGGTCCCAGCCGGGGGGCACGGCGCCGAAGGCCTGGAGGCCCTCGAGCTGCATCAGGGTGTCGTTGCGGGCGAAGCCGAACAGGAACCGGACCGTCGCCGCCCGCTGCTCGGCGTCGATCCGGCCGGCGATGCCGAAGTCGATCAGGGAGAAGTCGCCCTGGGCGTTGATGAGCACGTTGCCGGCGTGCAGGTCACCGTGGAAGATCCCGTAGGCGATCATGTGCTCGAGGGTGGCGGTGATGGCCAGGTTGAGCAGCCGTTCGCCGTCGACGACGTCGGGGTAGGCGGTCAGGGCGTCGGTGTAGGGCACCCCCTCGAGCCGGGTCATCACCAGGACGTCCTCGGCGGTGAGGTGGGGGATCGGGTGGGGCAGGTGGGTGAAGTGGTGGCCGGCCGCCTCCGAGGCCAGGGCGATCTCGATCTGGTTGAGGGCCTCGAACCGGAAGTCGACCTCCTCCAGCACCATCTGGGCGAAGAGCTGGACGAACCCGGTCAGGTTGGCCACCCGCGCCGCCTTCGACGCCCGCTCGGCGGCCGCGGCGGCGAGGGCCATGGCCCGCAGGTCGCGGTCGAACTGGGTCCGCAGACCGGGTCGCCTGACCTTCACCACCACCGGCGTGCCGTCGTGGAGCGTCGCGGCGTGGACCTGGGCGATCGACGCCGCCCCGATGGGCTCGGGGTCGAGCTCGGCGAAGACCCGATCGACGGGCACCTGGAAGCGCCGCTCGAAGCGCTCCTCGGCCATGCCCTCCGGGAGCGGTGTGGCCGTGTCCCGGCACCAGCCGAAGGCGTCGACCCACTCGTCGGGGAGGAGCCCCTGGGCGGTGGCCACGAACTGCCCCAGCTTGATGTAGGTCGATCCGCCGGCCCGCACCAGCTCCTGCACGTGGCGGATGGCGGCCCCCTCCTCGAGGGGCCCGTCGAGGAGCCGCCGGCGGGCATCCTCCCGGAGCCCGGGGGCGACCCCGCGGGCCAGGTCGACGCCGGTGCGGCCCACGGCGTGGAGCGTCCGGGGCCGGAGCGAGGCCTGGGCCAGGAGGGCGGCCTCCTCGGCCACCCGGGCGCGGGCGCCGGGCCCCCAGAGCAGCCAGAGCCGGGCGTGGTCGCGCAAGCCGGGGCGGACGTCGATCGCCATCGAGCGGTCGAGGACGTCGACCATGTCGGGCAGGGGTGGGACGGGCATCGGGCCTCCGGGGTGGGACGTGGGAGGGGTTTCGGCGCCGGGAGCCGGGGGTCCTCCCGCGCCGCCCGGTGATGCCGGGTCGGGGCGAGGGCGGCTCGTAGGATCGGGCACCGTGCCCGTGACCGCCTCGACCCCGTCCCGCGCGTCGGCGCCGGCCGGGTCCGACCGCCCGGGCGGGGTCACCGACGGCCTGTGGCTCGTGGCCGGGGGCGCCGTCGTGGCCGTGGCCGTGGCCTGGGCGGCCGGACGGTCGGGGGCGTCGACGACGACCCTGGGGCGGGTCCTCGGGCGCCTCGACGGCGGGGCCGCGGTGCTGCTCGTGGCCGCCGCCGCCGCCGCCCAGCTCGGTGTCACCACCCGCGCCCTGGCCGGCCGGCCCGTCCGCGGCCTGCGCGCCGCCGGGGTGGGCGCGGCCCGCGGGGTGCTCGTGCCCTGGTGGCTCGTCGTCACCGTCGCCCTGTTCCTGTTCCCGACCGCCGCCGGGGCCCTGGTCCCGACCGATGCCGCCGTCCCGACCTGGGTCGTGGTGGTGCGGGAGTGGCTCCTGGCCGGCAGCCTGGCCCCGCCCGACGGCCGGGGCGGGTGGCCGCCGGCCTCGGCCGGCCGGCTGGGCCTCGGGTGGATCGCGACCACGGTCGCCGCCGGGGCGCTCCTGCTGCCGCTGTGGGAGCGGGGCCTGCGCCGCATCGGGGGCGACCCGGTCGCCCTGGCCGTGCGCGCGGGCGCGATCCTCGCCGGGCTCGGCCTGGCCGGGCGGGTCCTGGTCGCCGCCACCGACGCCGAGCGCTGGGGGGTGGTCCTCCGGGTCATGCCGCCGGCCCAGCTCGACCTGGTCGGCACCGGGATCGTGGTGGGCGCCCTCGTCGCCGCCGCCCGGAGGGGCACCGGCCCGCTGGCCGCCGTCGACCGGCGGCCGGTGGCCGCGGGGGTCGCGGTGGTGACGGTGGTGCTGGTCGTCGGGGTCACCAGCCCGGACCTGGGCACGGTCCTCGACCCCGGGGGCGTGGGGCGCACGGCGCTGGCCCGGGTGCTGCTCGTCGCCCTCGGCGGGGGGCTGGCGCTCCTGGGCCTGACCGCCCGGCCCCCGCTCCGGGCCGCCCCGCTGGTCGCCGCGGCGCGCCGCGCCGCGTGGCCGGCCCTCCTGGCCGTGCCCCTCGTCGCCCAGCTCTGGGCCCTGCGCGCCGGCGGCGCCCCCGGCACCCAGCGGCTCGGGCCCCTGGTCATCGTCACCGTGGCCGGCGCCGTCGCCGCCGGGCTCGTCGTGGGCGGCCTCGGACGCCGCCTCTTCGGGGCGGACCTCGGTCGGGTCTGGCCCCCCTTCGGCGGGAGGCTCGCCCTCGTCACCAGCGGCGCCCTGGCCTGGCGGCTCCTCACCCTGGTCTCGATCAACCGAGCCAACCCCACCGGCGGGGACCCGTACTACTACCACCACCAGGCGAACATGCTCGCCGACCGGGTCGGCTACTCCGAGCCGTTCCGCTGGGTCGAGCAGGGCCTGGCCATCCCGTCGGCGATCCACCCGCCGCTGATGTCCACCTGGCTGGCCACGGCGTCGATGGCCGGGGCCCGCACCTACCTCGCCCACAAGACCATGGCCGCCCTGCTGGGCGTCCTCGTCGTCGTGGCCGCCGGGCTGATCGCCCGCCGGTTGGCCGGCGACCGCGCCGGGATCGTCGCCGCCGTCCTCGTCGCCGCCTACCCGAACCTGTGGGTGATCGACGGGGCCCTGTGGCCCGAGGGGGTGTACTCCGCCTTCGTGGGCTTCGCCGTGCTGGCCGCCTACCACTGGTGGGAGCGCCCGGACCTGCCCCGGGCCGGCCTCCTCGGGCTCGCCATCGCCCTCGCCGCCCTCACCCGGGGCGAAGCCCTGTTCCTCTACCCCCTCCTCGTCGCCCCCCTCGTCCTGGTGCGCCGGGGGTTGGGCTGGGGGCCCAAGGTGCGCTCGATCGCCCTCGTCGGCCTGATCGGCCTGGTGCTGTTCGCCCCCTGGACGATCCGCAACCAGCGCGCCTTCGGGTCCTTCGTGATCCTGTCGACCAACGGCGACGAGGTGCTGTACTACGCCAACTGCCCCGAGAGCTACCACGGCCCGCTGCTCGGCTACTGGTCGTTCAACTGCCAGGAGCAGGAGCGGGCCCGGACCGGCGAGCCGGAGGGCAACGAGGCCGAGAAGGCCCGCTACTGGCGGGACAAGGGCGAGGCCTACGCCCGGGACAACCTGGACCGCATCCCCACGGTGGTGGCGGCCCGCATCCTGCGCGAGGTCGACCTGTTCCGCCCGGGCCAGAACGTGGTGCTGCTCCGCATCGAGGGCCGACCCGACGAGGCGTCGCGGGTCGGCCAGTGGGCGTGGTGGGCCACGGCCCCGATCGGCGTCGCCGGTCTCGTCCTCCTGCGGCGGCGCCACGTCCTGGTGTGGCCCCTGGTGGCCCTCGGCCTGATGGTCCTGGTGACCACCGTCTACGCCTACGGTGCGATCCGCTTCCGCACCCCGCTCGAGCTGGCCCTCCTCATCGCCGCCGCCGTGGCCATCGTGCACGTGGCCGACCGCCGGGTGGCGTCGTGACCGACACGGCGGCCGGCCCGCTCGACCGTCGGCGCGACGACGTCCCCGAGACCGTCGCGCCCCGCGCCGCGTGGGACGCGGTTCGACGGGTGCGGACCTCGCTGGTCGCCGGGCGCCGCGGCACCGTCCTCGCCGTCGTCCTCGTCGGGCTGGCCGTCGCCCTCCCGCTGCCCACCCTCTTCCAGTACCAGGGCCCGCCCATGGAGGAGGGCTTCATGCTCGTCTTCCCCGAGCGGGTGCTGGCGGGTGACGTCCCCAACCGGGACTTCCTGCACCTCTACGGCCCGGCCAGCCTCTGGAGCCTGGCGGCCTGGTTCGAGGTGGCGGGCACGACCCTGGCCGCCGAGCGGTTCTACGGCCTGGTCCAGCACCTGGGCATCATCTTCGGGCTGTTCCACCTGGCCCTGCCGTGGGGGCGGCGGGTGGCGACGGTGTGCGGGGTGCTCGGCGTCCTGCTGGTCGTGACGCCGATCGGCCTCACCGCCCTGGCCTGGAACGGCGGGGTGGCCCTCGGGCTGCTCGGCATCGCCGTCGCCCTCACCGGGGCCCGGCGCCTGGAGGCGGGGGAGAGCGGTGCCCGCCTGCGGCTCGTCCTCGGCGGCGTCGTGCTCGGCCTGGCGCTGCTGTGGCGGCCCGACCTGGTCCTGGCCATCGGGCTGGCCGGCCTGGCGCTGCTCTGGCGGCGGTGGGGGCGCGACCTGCTCGTGCCGCTCGTCGTCGGCGTGCTCGCCGGGGTGGCCCCGATCGTCGTGCACCTGGCCATGGCCGGGCCGGGCAACGTGGTCGAGGGCATGTTCCTCCAGCCCGTCTTCGACCTGCGAGGCGGGCGCCACCTGCCCATCCCCCCGTCGTGGGACCGCAACGACGGCGTCCTCCAGGCCGTGGCCCAGCTGCGCGTGCCCGACTGGCCGATCCCCATGGTCGACGCGTCGGCCCAGGTCACGCTGTGGTTCCTGGCCCTGCCGCTGGCGGCGGTGGCGCTGCTCGTCACCGGCATCGTGGCCGTCCGCCGCGACCCCGCCTCCCGGCGCAGCCGCATCCTGGTGGTCGTCGGCGCCTTCGGCGTCGGGCTGCTGCCGCAGGCCGTGCAGCGCCCGGACACCACCCACCTGGCCTGGGTCTCGTGCGTGTCGATGGTCTTCCTGCCCGTCGCCTTCGTCCAGTGGGGCGAGTGGTGGGCCGCGGCCCGGTCCCGCCGCCTGCGCGGCCCGAGCCGGGCGGCCCTGGCCCTGCTGCCGCTGCTGCTCGTCGTGCTGGTGCTCCCCGCCTACACGACCCGCACCTGGGTCGACCTCACCCGGCAGAACCTCGAGGGCGACTACTTCGGCTGGGCCGTCCGCAACGGCGACCGCACCTTCTACCTGGGGGCCCCCGAGATCGCCGAGTCGGCCCAGCAGGTGACCGACGCCCTCGCCGCCCGCGTCGAGCCCGGTGACCGCCTGTTCGTGGGGACCGCCGACCTCCGCAAGACGCCCTACAGCGACGCCTACTTCTACTTCCTGTTCCCCGAGACGACGCCGGCGACGTACTACATCGAGATGGACCCGGGCATCGCCAACGCCGAGGACTCCGGGCTGGCCGACGAGGTGGCCAGCGCCGACTGGCTGGTGCTCTCCCACGTCTGGGACGCCTGGGTCGAGCCCAACGACTCCCGCCTGTTCGGCTCCGACGCCCCCAACCAGGTCGTCGCCGAGCAGTTCTGCCCCCTCAACGACCCCGACGACTACTACGTCCTCTACGAGCGGTGCTGACCGCCTGCTCGCGCGCCCAGGCGTAGTCGGGCTTGCCGCTGGGGCTCCGGGAGATGGCGTCGACCAGCACCACGGCGCGGGGCAGCTTGTAGGCCGCCAGGTGGTCGGCAGCGGTGGCGCGGAGCCCCTCGACGTCCACCGTCGCCCCCGGGCGGGGGGCGACGACGGCGACGATCTCGCTGCCGAAGCGCTCGTGGGGTCGGCCCACGACGAGGCAGTCGGCCACGCCGGGGTGGTGGGCGAGCGCCATCTCGACCTCCTCGGCGTAGACCTTCTCGCCACCGGTGTTGATCACCACCGCCTCCCGGCCGAGCAGCTCGAGGGTCCCGTCGGGGCGCCACCGGGCCCGGTCCCCGGCCACGGAGTACCGCACGCCGTCGATGGTGGGGAAGGTGGCCTCGGACTTCTCCGGGTCGTTCAGGTAGCCCAGCGGGACCCGCCCGGCCTGGGCCATCCACCCGATGTCGTCCTCGGCGGGGGAGAGGACGCGGGTCCGGTCCTCGGACACGATGACGGTGGTCTCCTCGGGTCGGAACGTCCCCGACGTGGCCGCGGCCCGCTCGTCGGAGGACGTGACCGCCTGGCGCCCGGTCTCCGAGGAGCCCAGCACGTCGACGATCCGCACCCCGGGGATCAGCTCGATCAGGGCCTGCTTGACCGGGGCCGAGAGGATCGTCCCGCCGGTGAGCAGGTGGCGCAGGGGCAGCGACGCCGGGCGGGCCCGGAGCTCCTCGACCAGGGGCCGGGCGAAGGCGTCGCCCACGATCAACAGGGCGGTGGCCTGCTCGCGGACGCACGTGGCGATCACGTCGGCGGGGTCGTAGCGGTCGACGACGTCCTGCACCACCACGGTGCCGCCGGCGAGCCAGGCGCTCAGGGCGTTCCAGTGGGCGGCGCCGTGCATGAACGGGGCGGCCGGGAGGGTGCGCAGCGGCCCTCGGGCGGCGGCCCGGGCCGCCAGGTCCTGGGGCGTCCCCCGGACCCCGAGGCAGGTGGCGGCGAAGTCGTCCTGGCGCCACAGGACCCCCTTGGGCCGTCCCGTGGTTCCGCCGGTGTAGACGATGTAGCGGTCGTCGCCCGACCAGGCGGGGTCGGGGGCCAGGGGGATGGCGGTGGCGAGGGCGTCCTCGTAGGGGAGCGCTCCGGGGAGGAGCGAGCCGGGCGTGCCGTCGGCGACGCGCAGGAGCAGGCGGGGCTGCTCGGGGAGCAGGGCGAGGGCCTCGCCCACGACCTCGGCGTAGCGCCCGTGGTAGACGACCGCCGCGGCCCGGGCGTCGGCGAGGACCTCGGCCATCTCGGGGGCGGTGTAGCGCCAGTTGATGTTGACGGCCGCGGCCCGCGCCCGCCAGGCCCCGACCATGCCCTCGAGGTACTCGTTCCCGTTCAGGAGGACGAGGGCGACGTGGTCGTGGGGCGATTCCCACCCCTCGCCCGCCGGCGCCTCCCGCAGGCCGATGTCGTGGGCGCGCAGGACCCGGGCGAGGCACGCCGTGCGGTGGGCCACCTCGGCCCACGTCCACGTCGTGCCCCGCCAGATCAGCGCCGGCCGGTCAGGGACGGCGGCGGCGATGGCGTGCTGCGCCGCCGCCAGGTTCAGACCGCTCACGGCCTCGGTCCGTCAGTCGGTCTTCTCGGTGACGGTCACGGTGTTCATCTTGTCGCCCTTCTCGATGGCCTGGGCGACCTCGATGCCGCTGGTGACGAAGCCGAAGAGGTTGTAGAGCTTGTCGAGCTTGCGGGTGCAGTCCTCGATGCAGATGAAGAACTGGGTGCCGTTGGTGTTGGGCCCGGCGTTGGCCATGGCCACGGCGCCCAGGATGTAGTCGGCCCGCACCGGCTCGTCGGCGAACTTGTAGCCGCCGTCGCCGGTGCCGGTCCCCTTGGGGTCGCCGCCCTGGATGACGAAGCCGGGGACCACCCGGTGGAACGTGAGCCCGTCGTAGAACCCCTCGCGGGCCTTGACCACGAAGTTGTTGACGGTCACGGGGGCGAGGGCGGGGTCGAGGACCATGGTGATGTCACCCTTGTCGGTGGCGATCACCACCTGGTAGCGGGTGCTCTCGTCGATCTGCATGTCGGGCTGCTTGGCCATCTGTCGATCCTGCCACGTGCGCCGTACGCTCCCCCCATGGCAGCCGACGTCGACCAGCGCGAACGGGCGGCGCTCTGCGACCTGTTCCTGGCCCAGGGGCCCGATGCCCCCACCCTGTGCGGCGAGTGGTCCACGGCAGACCTGGCGGCCCACCTGGTGGTGCGCGAGCGCAACCCCCTCTCCGCCCCGGGGATCCTGCTCGGCGGCCGGTTCGAGGGCACGACCGAGAAGCTCATGGCCCGCGAGCTCGACCGCCACGGCTACGAGGGCGTCGTCGAGCGGGTGCGCACCGGCCCCCCGATCGGCCCCATGGCCCTGCGCCCCGTAGGCAGGCTGGCCAACACGATCGAGTACGTCGTCCACCACGAGGACGTTCGCCGCCCGGCCGGCCTCGGCCCCCGCCCCGACGACGTCGAGCTCCAGGACGCCGTGTGGGCCCTCCTGCGCCGAGGGGCCCGGCTGCTCGTCGCCCCCGGGAAGCTGGGTGGGACGGGCCTCCGCCTCGTGCGCCCCGGGTCCGACCCGGTCCAGGCCAGCGGCAAGGGCGACGGGGGAGCGGTGGTCACCGGCGACCCCGTCGAGATCCTGCTCTACCTCTACGGCCGCAAGCCCCAGGCCGACGTGACCCTCACCGGCGAGCCCGATGCCCTCGCCCGAGTCGAAGAAGCCAGCTTCGGCATCTAGGCGACGTCCGCAGACGGCCCGCCGTCACCTGTGTCGAGCGCCGCGTCAGCCAACGCCCGGGCCGTCCCCCAACGGCACATGGGGGACACCCCTAGCAGTCTCCTGCCGCGGGTGGGGCAACAGCCAGACTGAGTGGACGCACCGGTCGTCGACGCCCTCGGTCGAGCGCTTGACCGCCCGCGCTGAAGCCCGCCTCGTAGGTTGGTTGGCGATGACCGGGGCCGTGTTGTTGACGGGCGCTTCCGGACTGTTGGGGACATGGCTTCGCCGGAAGGCCCCCGAGGGGGTTGAGGTGGTCGGGCTGACCCACCGCACGGGCCTGGGATCGGCCGGAGGTGTCATCGCCGACCTGCGAGACTCGATCGCCGTCGTCTCTGCTGTGAACACGGTTGGACCGTCGCTCATGCTCCATGCGGCGTACTCGCACGATCAGGAATCGATCGTCGGCGCGACCGAGAACGTCGTCGACGCGGCCCAGAGAGCGGGGGCAGCAGTTCTCTTCGTCTCGAGCGACGCCGTGTTCTCTGGAGACGGCTCACCACGGGGTGAAGACGCCAGGCCGGACCCGATCTGGAGCTACGGCAGGTGGAAGGCGCAGGCCGAAGCGGTCGTGGCCGAGCGTGCCGAGGGGTCAGCCATCGTGCGCCTGCCGTTGATCGTCTCGATCGACCCCGACGATCACGTCGTGGCGCGCATCCGTCGCGGCGCAGCCCTCGACGAGCCAACGGCCTGGTTCGACGATGAGCTTCGTCAGCCCGCCGCTGCGCCGGAGCTCGCCGACGCGCTGTGGCGGATCGCCCTGCTCGCTCCCGCCGACCGGGCGGGAGCATGGCACCTGCCGGGCCCGGAGACCCTGAGCCGCTACGAGATCGCGCAGCGGGTGATCGCAGCACTGGATCTCGACGCGACCGCGATCAGAGCGGAGGGCACTCCGCTGTCGGCGAACCGGCCCCGGCACCTCGCTATCGACGACCGCCGAGCCCGGGACCGTATCGGGTGGTCGCCCTCGAGGGTCCTGCGTGGGACGTTGCCTCCATGACTCCGGCTGCTTTGCTGTGGGACTTCGGAGACACTCTCGTTGACGAGCGGTGGATGCGCCGTGCACCACTCGAGTGTCCGACCTGGGACTCCGTCTGGATGGATGTGATGGCGGCTCAAGCTGACGCCTGGAACATCGGACAGATCGGAGCCGACGAGATCTTCCGGGAGCTCGCAGACCGCAGTGGCATGACCGCCACCGCGGTCAGATCCCACGCCCGTCGCTGCTGCGAGAGCATCGACTTCAACGAGACAGCCTGGCGCATGGCATCGGCGCGCCTTCTGCCGCAAGCCCTCGTGACCGTGAACCCCGACCTCCTCACCGACGTCGTGGTGCCCGCGCACAGGCTCGACGTGGTGTTCGACGTCATCGTCACCTCCGCTGCCGAGGGGACCGCGGACAAGTCCGCACTCTGCAACATCGCCCTCCAACGACTCGCCTTCACCGGCTCGCGATCGAAAGCCCTGCTCATCGACAACCGCCTCGACCTCGTCGAGGCATGGAAGGCACTCGGCGGCGCCGGCTACTGGTTCGTCGACGACGACAAGCTTCGAGCGGACCTGCCTTCTCTCGGCCTCGTCGCTGCCCCATGACGTCGGTTCGGTGGGCGTGGCGCCGCCGCATCGGCTGAGTTCAGACCTCTGGATCGTCCGTCCGCGAGGACGGCGGGATGGGGAAGTGGCGTGACCCCGGCCAGACCGTGATCAGACGGATCCGCCCATCGGATGCGCGCTCGCAGAACGACGTGCCGCCCGAGCTGGAGCCGTCGGGGAAGTGCCAGATGTACGAGTAGCGGTAGAAGTCGTGGAACGACTCGATCGGAGTGACAACCTCGACCGAGACCCCGGAGCCCGACATCCCTCGAGCGCGCTACTCTCGATCCTCGGCCTCATGGCCTTCCATTGGCGCGTTCATGTAGCCACCGATCATGTCGGCCACAGCCTCCAACCCGTGGAGCCGCCCGAGCTGGGGATCGACGAAGAGGATGTCCTCGGTGCACGCCTTCCGCAGGGCCTCGATGCGCTGGTCCCGATCGCGCTCGAACCAGGCTCGGCCATAGAGCACGAGGACCTCTTCGGGAGTCACGGCTCGGACAGTAGACGCCGGGTCGCGCGTGCCTGCGTGGGAATCGGCGAACGTGCGCCCGACAACGCCAGCCACCGACTCGAGACCCGGCCCGACCGTCCCCTATCGCCGGATCGGGGTCGTGCGACGAGGTGGTCGGCGGACGTCGAGCGGGCCTTCACGTCCCGGGTCCCGGGTGGGGTGTTGGTTCACCCCAAACCCTTGTGGGGACTGGGTTTGCGGCCGCTTGACTGTCACACCCCTGGCGTAGGGTCGGGGGCATGGAGACGGTGTGCGATCCGACGAGGGCGGAGGCGCTCGCGGCTGCCATCGCGGCGGTCGACACCCTCCAGCGGGTCGGGGTGGCCCCGGACGATGTCGCCGAGGCCCGGGCCCTGACCGTCGGGGTGGAGACCCTGGGCCGCAAGGTCCAGTCCGTCCAGATCGACCTGGTGGCCGAGATCGACCGCAGCGGGTTCCATGCCGGCGACGGGCATGCGTCGGCCAAGGTGATGGTCCGCCATCACGCCAACCTCTCGACCCGGGAGGCGGCCCGGCGGGCCGCGTGTGCCAAGGCCCTCCGGTCCCTGCCCACCGTCGGGGCCGCGTTCGCCGAGGGGGCGATCGGTCGCTGCCAGGTCGAGCGGATCGCTCGCGCTCATGCCAACCCGCGGGTCCGGGATGCGGTGGAGGCCAACGAGGCCTCCTTCGCCACCGAAGCCCAGACCAACACGTACCGGGTCTTCGATCAGAAGGTCCGGGAGTGGGTGAGCCTCGTCGACGAGGACGGCACCCGCGACCGCGACCAGGCCGCCCACGACAAGCGTGACGCCCGGTTGCACCAGAACTTCGACGGCGGCTGGGAGATCACCGGGCGGTGTGGTTCGTTGGTCGGGGCCGAGCTGTGGTCGATCTTCCAGGCCCAGCTCAAGGCCGAGACCCTCGCTGATTGGGACAAGGCCCGGGCCGAGCACGGCGACGCCGCCACCCAGGCGGACCTGCCCCGCACCGACGCCCAGCGCCGCTTCGACGCCCTCGAGGAGATCTTCCGCTCCGCCGCCGCCCACCACGCCACCAGCACCGGTGGGTCGCAGGTGGTGACCAACGTGGTCATCGACCACCGCACCTTCGAACACATCGCCGCCCGCCTCGCCGGCATCGACCCCACCCCCGTCGACGACGCCTTCAAGCTGTTCCCCGCCATCGGCCGGCGGTGCTCCACCCTCGACGGCAACCCCATCGAGGCCACCGCCGCCGTCGCCCAGGCCCTCATCGGCCACGTCCGGCGGGTGGTGGTCGGCTCCGACTCGGTCGTGATCGACCTCGGCCGCAAGAGCCGCCTCTTCACCGGCCCCGCCGCCCTGGCCGTCAAGCTCTCATCGACCACCTGCTACTGGCCCGGCTGCCACGTCCCGGTCACCGACTGCCAAAGCGACCACCTCACCCCCTGGAGCGACCAGGGAGGACGCAACGGAGACGGTGGCGGGAGTACCAACCCCCGCAACGGGGGACCCGCCTGCGGGAGGCACAACCGACTCCGCACCCACGGCTACACCACCTGGCGCGACCCCACCGGCACCTGGCACATCACCAGACCCGACGGCACCGAGATCACCTGACCCCGCCGCGACGGGCGGGTCCGCGGCCTACGTCGGGACGACGCCGCGGGCCTCGAGGGGGGCGAGCAGGTCGCAGAGGAAGTGGGCCAGGTCCTCGCCGGAGACCTCGGAGGGGAGTGGGTTGAAGCCGGTGAGCTCGTAGAGCCCGGTCACCGACCAGGCGGCCAGGTGCGCCTCGGGGGTGCCGCCCCAGCGGACGGCGATCCGCTCCACCCGCACCATGCGGGCCCCGACGACCGACGGGTGGTCGAGCAGGCCGCTGCGGGAGAGCATCTTCCAGGTGTCGGCGTTGGTCCGGGCGTGGCGGGCGTAGGCCCGGCCGAGGGCGATCACCTGCTCGGACAGGTCGGTGCCGGGGTCGAGGGCCCCGTCGACCTCCCGGTCGAGGCGCACCAGCGTCCGCTCGGCCAGGGCCACCAGCAGCCCGGTGCGGTCCTTGAAGTAGTTGTAGACGAGGCCGCGCGACACGTCGGCGGCGTCGGCGATCTCCTCGAAGGTGACCTCGGCCGGCAGCCGAGACGTGAGGACCCGCTCGGCCGCGTCGAGGATCAGCTCCCGGCGCACCTCGGGATCGAGGCGGGTCGCGCGGTGGCCCCTCCGTGTCGTCATCGCCTGGCGCCCTCCACGACCCCGATGGCTCGATCAGGCCTGGCGCGTCGCCGAGCCGATGTCGACCACCGTCTCCACCAGCGGGTGGTGGCAGGCGACGAAGCGTCCGTCGCCCGTGGGGGCCATCTCCGGGACCAGCTCGGCACAGTCCTCCTCGGCCCGGGGGCAGCGGGTGCGGAAGTGGCACCCGCTCGGGGGGGCGAGGGGCGAGGGCAGCTCGCCCTGCAGCGGCGCCCGCTCCTTGTCCCGGTGGTCCGGGTCGGGCTCGGGGATCGCCTCGAGCAGGAGCTTGGTGTACGGGTGCGCCGGGTTGGAGTAGATGACGTCGGGGGTCCCGACCTCGCACAGGCGCCCCAGGTACATGACCGCCAGCCGGTCGCTGACGTTCTTCACCACGGCCAGGTCGTGGGCGATGAACACCAGCGTCAGCCCGTAGCGGGCCTTGAGATCCTCGAGCAGGTTCAGGATCTGGGCCTGGACCGACACGTCGAGGGCCGACACCGGCTCGTCGCAGATGATCAGGTCGGGCTCGGTCACCACGGCGCGGGCGATCGAGATGCGCTGGCACTGGCCGCCCGAGAACTGGTGCGGGCGCCGTCCCCGGGCGGTGGTCGGGTCGAGCCCGACGGCGTCGAGGATCTCGTCGACGAGGTGTGCCATCCCCGGATCCTCCGCCTGCCCGAAGCCGGCGAAGTGCATCAGCCCCAGGGCGATCCCGATCAGCAGGGCCACGACCCCGAAGAAGCCGATGGTGCTGATGCCGCCGCCGAGGAACATCGACAGGGTCACCAGCGCCCCCACCACGGTGAAGACGAGGGCGGCGATCGCCAGGGTCGTCCACCCCGTGGGCTGCCAGATCTTGAGCCCCTCGGCCACGATGTCCTCGACCTTGCGCCGCGGGTTCAGCGACGAGATCGGGTCCTGGAAGATCATCTGCAGCTTGGTGCGGCTCCGCCGCAGGTCCTCGCCGCTGAGCTGGGCCAGGTCCTCGCCCTCGTAGAGCACACGGCCCTCGGTCGGCGGGGGGAGCTGCATGACCGCCCGACCGGTGGTCGACTTGCCGCAGCCCGACTCGCCGACGAGGCCCAGGGTCTCCCCCCGGCGGATGTCGAGCGACACGTCGGTGACGGCGTACACCGTGCCCCGGCCGGTGCGGAAGCGGACGTGGAGGTCCTCCACCCGCAGCAGCGCCTCGGCCGGATCGCCCAGGTGGGCATGTCCTCGTCCGGCCATCAGGCGTTCTCCTCGGGGGTGGTGTCGGCGTTGCTGTCCTTGGCGATCGGGACCTTCCCGGAGGCCGGGGCCGCAGGCGGGCGACCGTCGACCGCGGGGCCCGGGGCCACGCCCCCGCCCGCGACGTCGGAGTCCCGGGCGATGTCGTCGCCGACGTGGCGGACGTGGGCCTCGGCGGCGACGGAGTCGATCGTCGTCTGCTCCGACGCGATCCCGACGGGGAACCAGCAGCGGTGGAAGTGGCCGGGGCTGTCCTCCATCAGAGGAGGCTCCTCGGCGACGCACTGGGGCTGGGCATGGGGGCAGCGGGCGGCGAACCGGCAGCCCTGGGGCGGGTTGAGCAGGTCCGGCGGCCGGCCGCTGATCGCCTCCAGCCGGGTGTGGCTGGGCAGGTCGAGGCGCGGGATCGAGCGCAGGAGGGCCTCGGTGTAGGGGTGGCGCATCTGGCGGAACAGGACCCGGGTCGGCGCCTGCTCGACGATGCGACCGCCGTACATCACGGCGATCTGGTCGGCTCGGGTGGCCACCACGCCGAGGTCGTGGGTCACGAGGATCACGGCCATGTTGCGCTCGGCCTGCTGGGCCTCGAGCAGGTCCAGGATCTGGGCCTGCACCGTCACGTCGAGGGCCGTGGTCGGCTCGTCGGCGAACAGCAGGTGGGGCCCGCAGGCGAGGGCGATGGCGATGACGACGCGCTGGCGCATGCCGCCCGAGAGCTCGTGCGGGTACTGCTTGAGGCGCCGCTCGGGCTCGGGGATGCCGACCGAGCGGAGGAGGGCGATGGCCGTCTCCTTGCGCTGGGTCTTCGAGTAGTCGAGGTGCTCGCGGATGGACTCGGTGATCTGGGCCCCGATCTTCTGCACGGGGTTCAGCGCCGTCATCGGGTCCTGGAAGACCATCGCCATCTGGGCGCCCCAGATCTTGCGGAGCTCCTTGGGCCCGGCGTCGAGCATCTCGGTGCCCTCGTAGCGGATGCTCCCCGTGCGGGTCGCGTAGCCGGGGACGAGGCCCATGATCGAGCGGGACAGGACCGACTTGCCCGACCCCGACTCGCCCACGATGCCGAGGGTCTCGCCCCGTCGGAGGTCGAGCGACACGTCCTCGACGGCCCGGATGGGCCCCTTGGGGCTGGAGAAGGTCGTCGACAGCGAGTCGACCACGAGCATCGGCTCACTCATGTGTCTGTCTCCCGGACGCTCGCATGCTCGCTCACAGTGCACTCTCCCGGACGTCGAAGCGCTCGCGGACGGCGTCGCCCAGGTAGTTGAGCGCCATCACCGTGAGGAACACCACGAACATCGGTGCGAACAGGGCGTTGAGCGGGTCACGGGACACGCTGCGGTTCTCGGCGATCATGTTCCCCCACGACGCCTGCGGGGCCTCGATGCCCACCCCGAGGACGCTGAGCCCGCCCTCGGCGATGATGGCGATGCCGATGCTGAGCAGGGCCACCGAGAACATGGCCGGCAGCACGTTGGGCAGGACCTCGCGGATCATCAGGCGGAGGCCGCGGGCGCCCTGGGCCCGCCCGGCGAGGACGAACTCGCGCTGGGACCAGGTGAGGCTCGTGGCCCGGGTGATGCGGGCCAGCAGCGGGATGGCGACGATCCCGATGGCGATGATGAGGATCTGGACGGCGGTCAGACCGCCGGCGGCCTCGACCGCCTCCCCCTCGCCCACCGATTGAGGGGGTGGCGGTTTCAAGAAGGCGACGAGGCTGAGGGCGAGCACCAGCTGCGGGAACGCCAGCAAGATGTCGAACAGGCTCGACAGGGCGGTGTCGGCCCGGCCCCGGCGGAACCCGGACACCAGGCCCAGGGCGCCCCCGATCAGCAGGCCGACGGCCACGGCGCCGACGCCGACGATGAGCGAGGTCCGCGCCCCCCACACGAGGCGGGAGAGGACGTCGCGGCGGCTCTTGTCGGTGCCGAGGGGGTGGCCCTCGGTGAGGATCGGGGCACCGGCGCCGGCCTCGGCGTCGGGCTTGATGGGGTCGTCGATGGGCAGCACCGGCGCCAGCAGCGCCATGAGCACGACGAAGATCAGCCAGGCCGCGGCGATCCAGCCCACGGTGCCAAGGCCCCGCTTGCTGGAGGACCCCTCGGGGGCGGCGGCGTCGCCGGTGCCCCCGACGGCGGCGTCGGCGTCGACGGCGGCGGGCGGAGCGTCAACCGGCATGGCGGATCCTGGGGTCGAGGGCGGTGTAGAGGATGTCGAGGAGGGCGTTGATCAGCACGAAGCCCACGGCGACGATGGCCACGCAGCTCTGCAGCATCAGGTACTGGCGGGTCAGGATCGACTCGAAGATCAGGTAGCCCATGCCCTTGATGTTGAAGATGACCTCGATGACCACCGTGCCGCCGATGAGCGTGCCGATCTGCAACCCGGCGATGGTGACGAGGGTGAGGCTCGAGGGCCGCAGGGCGTGGCGCCAGAGCACCCGGCGGTTCGAGATGCCCTTCGACTTGGCCATGAGGATGAAGTCCTCCTGCAGCGTCTGGATGAGGTCGCTGCGCAGGACCCGCATGTAGACGGCGATCTGCCCGATGGCCAGGCTGAGGGAGGGCAGCAGCATCGAGAAGATGTGGTCCAGGGGATCCTTCCCGAAGGCCACGTAGCCCTGGGGTCTGATGTCCATCCACTCCGGGAGCGACGGGTTCAGCTTGACGCCCACCCAGAACGCCAGCAGCAGGGCCACCGCGAAGTTCGGGAGCGAGAGCATGCCGAAGGCGGTCGCGTTGGCCACCCGGTCGAAGACCTTGCCCGCCTTGCGGACCGCCTTCGACTTCGAGTTGACCCCCGCCTGGCCGTAGGCCGACAGCACGCCGAACGGGATGGCGATCCCGAGGGCGAGGATCTGGGAGTAGATGACGAGCTGGAGGGTCGAGGGGAGGGCCAGGCCGACCCGCTCGCTCACCGGCTCCTTGCTCTGCTTGCCGTACTCGAAGCCGAGGTCCCCGGTGGCCACCCCACCGACCCACTGGAGGTACTGGACCGGGAGGGGCTCGTCGAGCCCCATGTCCTCCCGCACCTCCTCCTTCTGCTCACGAATGATCTGGTTCGCCCGCTCGTCCTCGGTGTTGTCGGCCCCGGGGACCAGCAGGTCCTCGGGGTCACCGGGCAGGAAGCGCACGAGCAGGAACGTGAACAAGGTGACGGCGAAGAGCACGACGAACAGCTGGATCAGCTTGCGCGCGATCGTCTTGAGGATGCGGGAGGCGGTGGGGCTCATGGTCTGGTTCCGTGCGTCGAGCCGGAGCTACTCGGTGATCCAGAGCCCGTACATGGGATGGCCGGCGGCCAGCCCCAGCGACGGACGGCTGCCGTCGGGCAGGTCCGGCATCGTCGCCTCGTCGTAGCCGTAGACGCCGGGCTGCGAGGCGATCATCCACGTGGTGTAGGTCGACCAGAGGCTGAAGGCCTGCTCACCCATGCGCCGGTTGAGGTCCTGGTAGATCTCGGCGCGGGCCTCGGGGTCGGTCTCGGACCGGCCCCGGTCGAGCAGCTCGTTGACCTCGGGGTCGTCGAACCGGCTGAAGTTCACCGGGGACTGGCCCTTGAACCAGACGTAGAGCTCGTCGGGATCGCCACCGGGGTAGTTCCGGAAGCCCATCATGTCGTAGCTGCCGCTGATGGCGTTGTCGATGAGGGCGTCCTGCTGGACCGTCTGGAGGTCGATCTCCAGCCCGATCTCAGCGAAGGTCTGCTGGAGGTACAGGGCCAGCTCCTGGGTCGCCGCACCGGGCGTCGCCTGGTAGGTGAGCGACGGGATCGGGCCGACCTCGGCCTCGTACTCGGCGATGAGGCGCTTGGCCTCCTCGAGGTCCTGGGCCATCGGGAAGCCGCTGTCCTCCACGTAGCCGGGCGAGCCGGGCGCGAACGGGCCGGAGGCGTTCTCGAAGTCGGCGCCCTTGTTGATGACCTCGCGGTAGTCGTCGCGGTCGATCGCCAGGGCCATGGCCCGCCGCACCCGCACGTCGTCGAACGGGGGCTTCGAGTTGTTCAGCTGGAGGAAGCCGACCTCGCCGTTGGCGTTGGTCTCGTAGGCCCGGACGGTGCCGGCCTCGGCCTCCTCGCGGAGGTCGAGGATGTCCTGGGCGCCGGAGAAGTGGGCCAGGTCGATGTCCCCGCTCAGCAGGGCGTTGACCCGCTGCTCGGACTCGATGATGGGCTGGAAGACGAGCTCGTCGAGGTACGGGTAGGGCTCGCCGTCGGGCGCCTCCTGCCAGTAGTCGGGGTTCTTCACCGCCCGGAACTCACGACCCTCGACCCAGTCGGAGGGGTCCTCGAGCATGAACGGGCCGGTGCCGATCAGGTCGGTGTTGCAGCTCTCGGTGTCGTCCAGCTGGGCCTGGGCGGTGATGCCGAGGCGACCGCTGGAGTAGAGGAACCCGTCGAAGCCGACCCACGGGACCTTGGTGGTGACGGTGACGTCGCGCTCGCCGGTGACCTCGACGCTCTCGATGTTGTCGAGGACGAACAGGAACAGCAGCGGGGACCGGGCGTGCTGGCCCTCGGCGCCGCGGTAGGCGTCGAGGTTGTTCTTGACCACCTCGGCGGTGAGGGGCGTGCCGTCGTGGAAGGTCACGCCCTCGCGGACCGTGATGGTCCACTGGGTGTAGTCCTCGCTGGGCTCGACCGCCTCGGCCAGGTACGGCACGTACTCGCCGTCCTCGTTGGGGGCGGTGAGGGTGTCGTAGATCGACCGGGCCACGAGGATGCCGGAGATGGCCAGCTGGCCCTCCTGGAGGCACCACCCGTCGCCGGTCTCGGCCTCGACCCCGTAGGTGGCCGATCCCCCGCGGACGGGCTCGACGTCGGCCGCGTCCTCGCCGCTGCCGCCGCCTCCTCCGCCCTTCTTGCCGCCGCAGGCTCCGGCCACGAGAGCCAAGACGACGACCAGGGCCAGGTACCGGCGAGAGCGCCGTCGAGCGTGGATCACTGGGTTTCCCCCTGCGGGTTGGAGCGGCTCGGACGACCGTGAGCCGGGCGGGATCTGTCTGTGACCGGCGTCATGACGCCAGCGCGGCGGCAACCTAGGCCCCGGGTTGGCACGGCGTCAACAATGCTGGTCGGAGCGGGTGCGTGGGGCCCGACCCGCTCGTCGGCCCTAGTCTCCGGACCGTGGCCGGACCGGTCGATGATGCCCAGGAGAGCGTGAGGCTCACCGCCGTCCCGGACGGCCGTGACCTCATCGACCAGGCCCGCCACCAGCGCGCCGACGGGCGTCCGCTCGAGGCCGCCGAGACCGCGGGTCGGGCCGCTGCCGTCTGGCGCGAGGAGGGTGACGAGCTGGCCGCGGCCCGGGCCCAGCGGTTGGCGGCCGACAGCCTGGCCGACGCCGACCGCCACGAGGACGCCCTCGCCCTGCTCAAGCGGGCCCGACGCGCCTTCGTGCGTGCCGACCCGAGCGGGCCCGACGCCGCCGGGGCCGAGGCCGCCGCCGCTCGCAGCCTGCGGGCGCTGGGCCACGTCGAGGAGTCCCGCCGCGCCCTGCACCGGGCCGAGCGCGGCTACAGCGCCTCGGGGATGCCCGTGCGGGCCGCCATGTGCGTCCTCGACCGGGCCGTCCTCCACCACGACGAGGGCGACGTGGCCGACGCCATCGCCCTGCTCGACGCCGCCCGCTCCACGTTCCTCGACCACCGACGCCCGGACCTCGCCGCCGTGGGCGACTTCGACCTCGGGGTCGCCCTCCTCGACGGGGGTCGGGCCGATGACGCCATCGAGCGCTTCCTCGGCGCCCGCGGCATCTTCACCTCCCTGGGGCGCCGGGGCGACGAGGCCAGCTGCGATCTCAACCTCGGTGTCGCCCTCCACGCCGTCGGGCGCTCCGACGAGGCCCGGCGGGCCCTGCGGCGGGCCCGGTCGGTGTTCCGCGACCTCGGTCGCGACCGTGACGCCGAGCAGGCCGAGCACGACCTCGACGTCCTCGACGGCCTGGTCGACCCGGACACGGCCGAGCTGTCGGTCCTCCGCGACCTCGGTGAGGTCCCGCCCGAGCTGATCGGCGTGGCGGCTCGGCTCGACCCGCCGACGGACCCGAGCGGCGTGCCCGCCGTCCCGGCGGAGGTGGCCCCCGAGGCCGCCCTGACCCCCGAGGACCTCGATCCCGAGCAGACGGTCGACCTCGGCGACGACGTCCCGCCGAGGCCCCCGAGCGACGCCTGACTCAGCCTGGCGGGGCGGGTGCGGTCGTGGTCGCGCCGTCGGCGGGTGGGCCGCCGGCCGGTGGGACGACCGGCGCTGGGGGCGGCGGGGGCGGGACCGGCGGGAGCGGGGCGCCCTCGATCTCGACGGCGTTGCCGTAGCGGATGGCGTGGCCGAGCACCGATGCCACGTACTCGCCGGAGTGGTTGTAGGAGAAGTAGCCCCGCTGCAGGCCGGCCACGTCGGTCATCGACCCGGCGGCGGCGCACAGGTAGGCCGCGGCGCTGGCGGCGGCGTCGTCGATGTCCTGGATGCGGACCTCGCCGTCCTGGTCACCGTCGACGCCGTGGGCGACCCAGGTCTGGGGGATGAACTGCATGGGCCCGGCGGCCCGGTCGACGGTGGGGTCACCGTCGATGAGGCCACCGTCGGAGTCGCCGATGGCGGCGGTGCCCCCGGAGCCGGTGAGGGGGATGCCGATGATCGGCTTGGTCAGGCTCCCGTCGGCCCGGACCTCGGCCCCGCCGTAGGTGCCGTGCCCCGACTCGACCTTGCCGATGCCGGCGAGGGCCCACCACGAGATGCCGCACCCCGGCGCCAGCAGGCTCATGAGCTCGGCCGCCTTCCAGTAGGCGTCGAGCACGACGAGCGGGAAGTCGGTGCCGACGACCGTCGCCAGCCGGCGCTCGTCCTCGAGGGCGGCGGTGGCCTCGAGGAGCTCGGCGTCCAGGCGCACCTCCTCGGCCCGAGCCTCGTCCCGGGCGATCCGGGCCGCGGCCAGCGCGTCGCGGACCCCGCCACGGATGGCGAGCGACAGCTCCTCCTCGCTGCGGGCCCGGCGGGCCCGGTCCCGGGCCCGCTCCAGCTCCCGGATCTGGCGGCGGGCGAGGCTGTCGGAGGTCACCGCGGCGGTGGCCTCCAGGTCGTGGGCGGCGGGGTCGAGCTCGAACAGCGGGTCGAGGTTCGCCCCCGCGCCCCGGACGAACGAGCCCACGGCGACGGCCCGCACCTCCTCGTCGAGGCGGGCGGCCTCGCCCTCCCAGTGCTCGGCCTCCTCGCGGACCGCCGCGATCTGCTCGGTCAGCTCGGCGTCGCGGGCGGTGTGGGCGGCGATGGCGGCCTCCTCGTCGGCCTTGCGTCGGGCGGCGTCCTCGCGCTGCTCCGCGACCCGGTCCCGCCGGGCGGCGACGGAGTCGTAGGTGTCGCTGGTGAGCTCCACCTCGGCCAGGGCGGGGCTGATCGCAGGCAGCTCACCGAGCGGGGGCAGCTCCTCCGGGACGGTCGGGGTGGTGGGGTCGACCGGGGTGGTCGGGTCGGCCTGGGCGGAGAGCCGGGCGGCGCCGGCGGGCTGCACCGCGGTGACCAGGGCCGACACCGCGACCACGGCCACGAGGGCGCGGGCCGCGGCACGAGGGCCGGGACGGAGGGGGCGGAGCGGGCTGCGGCGTGACATCGACTCAGGTCCTGTCGGCCGCGACGCCCCTGGTCTTGAGGGTGGACGAGCACGACCGGACGGCCCCCCACACCTACGACGACAGGCCCTCCGCTCCTGCTCGGCGGTGGGCGGCGCGGTGCCGCCTACCCTTCCGGTGGTGAGCGCCAGCCCGTCCTCGTCGCCCTCGTCCACCGCCGCCCGGGGCCCCGACCCGGACCGGGTCACCGTGACCGTCACCGACGGGGTGGCCGAGGTCGTCCTGTCCCGGCCCGACAAGATGAACGCCCTCGACGGGCGCATGTTCTCCTCGCTGGTCGCCGCCGGGGACCAGGTGGCCGCCGACCGGTCGGTGCGGGCCGTGGTGCTGCGGGGTGAGGGCCGGTCGTTCTGCGCCGGGCTCGACCTCGGGGCCTTCTCGGCCATGGCTGCGTCCGGCGAGGGCGGCGGCAGCGACGGTGGCGGGGGCGCGTCCGACGTCGTCGGCTCGTCGATCGTCGACCGGATGCCGGGCCGGCCGTCGAACCTCCCGCAGGAGGCGGCCAACGTCTGGCAGTCGCTCCCGCAGCCCGTGGTCGCCGCCCTGCACGGCCACGTCCTGGGCGGCGGGCTGCAGGTCGCCCTCGGCGCCGACATCCGCTTCAGCACCCCCGACGCCACCTTGTCGGTCATGGAGGTGCGGTGGGGGCTGCTGCCCGACATGACCGGGCCCCAGGCCCTCGTCCGGCTGTGCGGGCTCGACGTGGCCAAGGAGCTGGTCTTCACCGCCCGACGCATCAGCGGCGACGAGGCCCACGCCCTCGGGCTCGTGACCCACGTCGTCGACGACCCGGTCGCCGCCGCCCGCGCCCTCGCGGCCGAGATCGCCGGGCGCAACCCCGAGGCCGTGCAGGGGGCCAAGGTCCTCCTCAACCTGGCCGGCACCCGCCCGCTGGAGGACTCGCTCGTCGACGAGTCGCGCCGGATGGAAGCCCTGATGGGCAGCCCCAACCAGGTCGAGGCGGTCATGGCCGAGATGGAGGGCCGGCCGCCGAGGTTCACCGACCCACGGTGAACGAGCGCCGCGAGCGAGCCCAGGCCAGCCCGTGAGGCCGCTGGCGCCATCGGCGGCGCGGGCCCTGGCCGCCGTCGTCGGACCCGAGCACCTCCTCACCGATCCCGCCGTCACGGCCGGTCACGCCGTCGACTGGACCGGCCGGTTCCGGGGCGCCACGCCCGCCGTCGTCCGACCCGGGTCGATCGGGGAGGTGGCGGCGATCGTCGCCGTGGCCCGGGAGGAGGGCCTGGCCCTCGTGCCCCAGGGCGGCAACACCGGCCTGGTGGGCGGGTCCGTGCCCCTGGCGGGGGAGGTGGTGGTGTCGACCGCCCGCCTGGCCGGCGTCACGGCCGTGGACCCCGACGCCGGCCTGCTGACGGCGGGGGCGGGCACCACCATCGCCGCCGTCCACGCCGCGGCCCGGGCCGCGGGGTGGGCCTACGGGGTCGACTGGGCGGCGCGGGACTCGGCCACCGTCGGCGGGTCGATCGCCACCAACGGCGGGGGGTTGCACGTCGTCCGCCACGGCCCGACCCGCGCCCAGGTCCTCGGCGTCCAGGCGGTGTGGGGCAGCGGCGCACCGCTCGACGACCTCGGGCGCCTGGAGAAGGACGCCACCGGGTACGACCTGTCCGGCCTGCTCTGCGGGAGCGAGGGCACCCTCGGCCTGGTCACCGCCGCGAGGCTCCGGCTGGTGCCCCACCTTCCCGAGCGGGCCCTGGCGGCCCTCGCCTTCGCCTCGATGGCCGACGCCGTCGTCGCCGTGGGGGCGCTGCGCCGGGGCCTCCCGGGCCTGGAGGCGGCCGAAGCCTACCGGGCCGCCGAGGCCGACCTCGTGGCCGGCCACCTGGGGGTGGCGCCGGCCCTGGCCCCGCCGCCGCCGGTGACGGTCCTGGTCGAGGCGGCGGGCCACGACGACCCCGTCGACGAGCTGGCCGCGGCGGTGGCGGGCCTCGACGGCGTCGTCGACGCCGTGGTCGCCACCGACGGCCCCCGGCGGGCCGCCCTGTGGCGCCACCGGGAGTCGCTGACCGAGGCCATCGCCACCCTCGGCCCCCACCACAAGCTCGACGTCTCCCTCCCCGCTCCCGCGCTGGCCGCCTTCGCCGAGGAGGTGCCGGCCCGGGTCGCGGAGGTCGCCCCGGCGGCGCGCACCTGGCTGTTCGGGCACCTGGGCGACGGCAACCTCCACGTCAACGTGTCCGGGGTCGACCCCGACGACCACGCCGTCGACGACGCCGTGCTCGCCCTGGTGCTCGACCGGGGCGGGAGCATCAGCGCCGAGCACGGGGTGGGGACGGCCAAGCGGGCCTGGCTGGCCCGCCAGCGGGGGAGCGACGCGGTGGCCGCCATGGCCGCGGTCAAGGCGGCGCTCGACCCTGACGGGGTCATGAACCCCCACGTCCTGCTCTGACGCATCGACACCCGATCGACCGGTGGCCGTCATGTGCACCCGGTACGATCCCGCGACCGGATGGCGGCCGCTGCCGTCCCGGGACCTGACCCATGGCCACCGTCATCCTCGCCATCACCGCCGTCGCGTGCGGGATCGCCGCGCTCGTGTGGGCCCGCTCGGCCCGCCGCCTCGGCCGGGTCCACCGGCGGGTCGCCCTGGAGCGGGGGAGCGCGGCCGACGCCTCGGTGCTGGCCCGCTCCGCCTACCGCAAGGACGTCCACACCACCACGCTCTACGCGGTCCTGTCGTTCTCCTGCGCCGCCCTCGCCCTGTCCCGGTCGGCCGGGGTGGAGCTGATGTTCGGGCTCATCCTCGTGCCCGTCGTCGTGTCAGTCCTGTCGGCCCGGGACTTCGTGCGCGAGTCCCGCCTGGCCGACGACCGCTACGACATCGAGCGCCGGGCCGAGGAGGTCCTCGACCAGGACCAGCTGGCGCCCCAGCGCTGGGCGGCACGCCTCGCCCCCGACGTGCTGCCGACCCTGCCGGGCTTCGAGATCGGGCGGGTGTACAAGGCCGGCACCGGGCTCATGGCCGGTGACTTCTTCGACGTGTACGACCTCGGTCGGGGGCGGGTGGCCGCCGTCATCGGCGACGTCACCGGGCACGGGATCGAACCGTCGATCACCGCCCTGCAGGCCAAGTACCTGCTCCGGGTGTTCCTGCGCCAGTACCGCGACCCGGGCCAGGCGCTCGAGGAGCTCAACGACCGCATGTCGGCCCTGGAGCGGCTGGAGGAGTTCATCTCCCTGTGCGTCGTCGTGTTCGACACCGAGGCCGGCACCCTCCGGTGGGCCTCGGCCGGCCACCCCACGGCGTGGCTGTGGCACGACCGCGAGGTCCGCCCCCTCCGCCACACCGGGCCCCTGCTGATGCTCGACCCCCACGGCACGTTCCTCAGCCGCGAGCTCCCCCTCGACCGGGGCGACCTGCTGCTGCTCTACACCGACGGCCTGGCCGAGGCCCGCGCCGGCGACGACCAGTACGGCGAGGAGCGGATCGGCAACCTGCTCCGGCGCGACCCCGGCATCGCCCCCGACGTCCTCTGCAAGACCCTCCTGGAGGCGGCCAAGGACTTCGCCACCCGACCCCTCGACGACGACGTCGCCATCCTCGCCCTCCGTCGCCTGTAGGGGCCGCCGTCAGGTGATGGCGAGCAACGCCCGCCGCGCCCGCGCGACGGCCTGGAACGGGGCTGCGCCACGCTCGTCCAGCAGGAGATCGGCCTCGACGGTGCGGATGTGGTCGACGGCGAAGACGAGTTCGCCCACCCGGATGCGCCACGGCAGGAGCTCCTCGACGTCCGCTCCTCGGAACTCCGGGGCGACGAGCACCCGGGACGACCGGCGGTGGAACTGGGCTCCCGAGAGCACGAGCACGTGACGACGGGTCTCCTCGCCCAGATCAGCGCAGTAGACGTCGCCGGTGTCCATCAGCCGAGGCCGTCGAACGCCCGGTCGAGAGCCGCCGACTCTTGCCGCTCGGCCTCCTGGATGCGCGCCTGCTCCTCGGCAGGGAGGCTGCGGAGCCACGCGGCGTAGGCGTCGGCCTCGGCCCAGAACCGCTGCTTGTCGAGGGCGTCGAGGGCCTCAATGATCGTGTCCTCGTAGGTCTCGCCGCCCATGGCCTTGATCCGATCCCGCGTCTCGACGCTGAGCTTGATGGTCGTCGCCATACCCGCAGTATACCGAGGTGGCTCCAGACCTCTCGGTAGTCTCGGGTCGTGGAGCAGAGCGACCTCGCCGGCGATGACGAGCCCAGCGCGGCAGACCGCGTCGCCGCGGCCGCCGAGCGGGCCCTGGCCGGCAACCTGGCCAAGGGCGGCGCCAAGCTCGAGCAGCAGGGGAAGCTGTTCGTGCGCGACCGGCTCGACCTCCTGCTCGACCCGGGGTCGTTCGTCGAGGACGCCCTGCTGGCCAACACCTCGGCCGCCGACCTGCCGGCCGACGGCGTCGTCACCGGCACCGGCCGCATCGACGGTCGGCCGGTGTGCGTGGTCGCCAACGACCCGACGGTGAAGGCGGGCTCCTGGGGCGCCCGGACCGTCGAGAAGATGATCCGCACCACCGAGCTGGCCCTGCGCCAGGACCTCCCGATCTTCTGGCTGATCGACTCGGCCGGCGCCCGCATCACCGACCAGGTGCAGCTGTTCCCGGGTCGGCGGGGCGCGGGGCGCATCTTCTACAACCAGATCAAGCTGTCGGGGCGGGTCCCGCAGATCTGCTGCCTGTTCGGCCCCAGCGCCGCCGGCGGCGCCTACATCCCCAGCTTCTGCGACATCGTGATCATGGTCGAGGGCAACGCCTCGATGTACCTGGGCTCGCCCCGGATGGCCGAGATGGTCATCGGGGAGACGGCGACGCTCGAGGAGACCGGCGGGGCCCGGATGCACGCCACCGTGTCGGGGTGCGGCGACAACCTGGCCCACGACGACGAGGACGCCATCGAGCAGGCCAAGGCCTGGTTCACCTACTTCCCCTCGTCGTGGAAGGACGAGCCGCCCCACTTCGCCCCGGCGCCCCCGTCGGCGCCGTTGGTGACCGGGGTGGTGCCCGACGACGAGCGGGCCGGCTACGACGTCCACGCCGTGATCGACGGGATCGTCGACGCCGAGAGCTTCTTCGAGCTCAAGCCGCTGTTCGCCCCCGAGCTCGTCGTCGGGCTGGGCCTGCTCGACGGGCGCCCGGTCGGCATCGTGGCCAACAACCCGGCGGTCAAGGGCGGCGTGCTGTTCGTCGACTCGGCCGACAAGGCGGCCCGGTTCGTCTGGTGCTGCGACGCCTTCAACATCCCGCTGGTGTTCCTCACCGACGTGCCCGGCTTCATGATCGGCACCCAGGTCGAGGCCCAGGGCATCATCCGCCACGGCGCCAAGATGGTCACCGCCATCTCCGAGGCCACCGTCGCCAAGGTGTGCGTGGTCCTGCGCAAGGCCTACGGCGCCGGTCTCTACGCCATGTCGGGGCCGGCCTTCGACCCCGAGGCCACCCTCGCCCTGCCCACGGCCAAGATCGCGGTGATGGGGCCGGAGGCGGCCGTCAACGCCGTCTTCGCCAACAAGATCGCCGCCATCGAGGACCCCGTGGAACGGGAGGCGTTCGTGGCCGAGCAGCGCGCCATCTACGAGACCGACGTGGACATCGTCCGGCTCGCCTCCGAGATGGTCGTGGACGCCGTCGTCGAGCCCGAGGCCCTGCGCGACGAGCTCGTCCGCCGGCTGGAGCGGGCCGAGCGCAAGGACCGGCACTTCTCCGACCGCCGCCACGGCGTCCCCCCGGTCTGATGTCCGGCCTCGGCCCCGCCCTCCCGGAGCTGCCGGCGCGGGTGTCGATCCGCGACGTCGGGCCCCGCGACGGCCTCCAGCCCGAGGAGCCGATCCCCGTCGCCGACCGCATCGCCCTGGTGCACGCCCTGGTCGACGCCGGGCTCACCCGCGTCGAGGTCGCCGCCTTCGTGTCGCCCAAGGCGGTGCCGGCCATGGCCGGGGCGGCCGACGTGGTGGCGGGCATCGAGCGCCGCCCGGGGGTCACCTACGCCGCCCTCGTGCCCAACCTCCGGGGCGCCGAGATGGCGCTGGAGGCCGGTGTCGACGAGCTGACCGTCACCATCTCGGCCTCGCCGACCTACAACCGCCGCAACGTGCGGATGGAGGTCGAGGAGTCGGTCGCCGTCATCGCCTCGGTCGTCGCCGCCGCCGGTGCGGTCCCCGTCGACGCCGTCGTCTCCTGTGGGTTCGGCTCCCCCTACGAGGCCGACCTCACCCCGGCCGACGCCGTGGCCCTCGGCCGGCGGCTGGCCGACGGCGGCGCGACCCACGTCACCTACGCCGACACCACCGGCATGGCCACCCCGCTCCGGGTGGCCGAGCTCCACGGCGCCCTCGGCGGCGCGGTCGACGGCGTCGGGCTCCACCTGCACGACACCCGGGGCACGGCGCTGGTCAACGCCTACGCCGCACTCGGGCTGGGCTTCACCCGCTTCGACACCGCCGTCGGCGGGCTGGGCGGGTCGCCCTTCGCCCACGGGGCCGGCGGCAACCTCGCCACCGAGGAGCTCGTCGCCCTGCTCGACGACCTCGGCGTCGCCACCGGCATCGACGTCGAGGCCCTGGCCGGCGTCGCCCTGCGGGTCGAGGCCCTCGTCGGGCGTCCGGTGCCCAGCGGCGTGGCCCACGCCGGACCCCGCACCCGGGCCGCCGGCTGACCCCGAATGGCTCGGCCCCCGGGGGCTGGGGCAGGGTGTCGCCGTGCCGTGGTGCGAGGGTTGCGACCGCTTCTACAACCCGAGCAGCCTCGGGCCCGACGGGACCTGCCAGCAGTGCGGGCGCTTCATCGCCAGCATCGACGACGAGCCCGAGGAGACCGAGAGCAGCCGGGCGCCGTGGCACTTCTACGTGCTCGTCGTCTGCGTGGTGGTGTACCTCGGGTGGCGCCTGCTCCAGGGGATCGATGCCCTGATCCGCTGGATCTTCTGACCCCGTCCGGGCCGGCGAACGGGTTCGGCCCCCGCCACCCGGGCCGCCTATGGTGGTCCCTTCCACGGGCTGTGGCGCAGCTTGGTTAGCGCGCTTGACTGGGGGTCAAGAGGTCGGGAGTTCGAATCTCCCCAGCCCGACTCGGAAAATCGCAGGTCAGAGCCGGTTTCTTCGGAAACCGGCTCTTCTGTTTCCCGGGCAGATTCGGTCGATGTATGGAAGATGTACTCCAGCTCACCCCGAAAGGGATGCGCCACACCGCCCAGTCGATCGGCCGGGTCGTTGTAGGCGACGACAAGATCATGCAGGAGCGCCTCGGCCACGCCGACATCGGGGTGACGCTCAACACGTACACGCACCTCGTTTCCGAGCAGCACCGGGCGGCTGGCGACCTCATCGACGGGGTGTTCGAATGACCATTGTCGAGTGGTACCAATAGCGGTACCATCTCGTCGTGGCCAAGATCGACAAGCTCGTGGCCGCCATGCAGAACTCGCAGACCAATGTGAAGTACTCGGATCTGGAGACCGTGTGCGAGCACTACTTCGGTGCGGCTCGTCAGAGCGGCACTTCGCATGCCGTGTTCAAGACGCCGTGGCCCGGCGATCCGCGGGTGAACATCCAACGGTCCAAGGGCGGCAAGGCGAAGCCGTATCAGGTGACGCAGGTTCTGAAGGCCATTGACAAGCTCAGCAAGGAGGAGACCAAGTGACCGAGACGACGCACTACGCCTACCGGGTTCGGTGGTCGGCCGACGATGGCGAGTTCGTCGCCACCGTTGCCGAGTTTCCCTCGCTGTCGTGGCTGGACGAGGACCAGGCCGAGGCACTTCGTGGCCTGGTGGCCCTCGTGTCCGACGTGATCGAAGACATGCAGGCATCGGGCGAGCCGGTGCCCGAGCCGATCGCGGAGCGGAGCTTCTCCGGCAAGTTCAATGTGCGCGTGCCCGAAGCGTTGCATCGCGACCTCGTCCTCGAGGCGGCTGAACAACGGGTGAGCCTGAACCGACTGGTCAGCGACCGGCTCGCCCACAGCTGACGGAGACATCCGACGACGGCCTGGGACCTGTTGGTCGACTTCCAATGGGTTGACGTCGACGGGCTCACCCACGCCCACGTCGACGATCTGTCGTCTGACGCCGAGGCCCACCTTGTGGAGTATCTCGTCGTGGGTGACGCGGACGCCGATCCCGCTGTGGCGCGGGTCGTGTCCGTATCCGCTGAAGGTGTGATCCTGCTGCGCGTCCTCCCGGGCGACGCCGACCTTCATCGGGAGTTGCTCGGCGTTCGGCCAGGTAGGCCCAGCTGCCCGTAGCCTGATCCTCGAGATGTTCACCAGCGACTCGGATCCCGAACCGAACGAGCACCTGGAGCTTCCCGTCGAGGAGCTCCTTCGACGAGCCCCGATTCATCCGCCGTACGGGGTTGATGTCATCGATGACCTCACGCCGGAAGAGGCTGACGCCTTCATCGCTGCGGTCTCGAGCTGACTCGCGGTGTGTGGCATCCCAGACTGGCGTCTGGGGCTCCCGCTGGCTGCTCCCCGGCCCGATCGCCGTCCGAACAGGACGACATGGGGCAGTACCAGACGGCACGGGGACGTTGCAGTTCTGTGACGATCGCAGATCGCGTGATCGATTTTGGGGTCTGAAAAAGCCTAGTGGGGCAACAGGACACGTCTGGGAGGACTGACTGATGCCCGATGACCGACTGACCTACACCGTCGACGAGGTGGCGAAGATGCTCGGGATCTCCCGAGGGCTCGCCTACGAGATGGTGAACCGCGGGGAGCTCCCGTCGATCCGCCTTGGCCGACGGGTACTCATCCCGTGCCGAGCGTTCCACCGGTGGCTGGACGAGGCGGTGAGGTCCGCGTCGTGACCGCGGGCCTCGTCGTGACGAGCGACGCGGACCTCGTGAAGCGAGCGGTCGGGCCCACGGCGTGGCTCGTGTTCGAGCACCTGGCCCTGGCCGCGGATGACGACCTCGAGTCCTCGGCGACGGCCCGGTCCATTGGGGTTGCCGTGTCGGTGAGCAAGGACACGGCAGCCGCGGCGATCCGACGGCTCGCGGCGCTGGGGCTGGTCGCTCGGCGGCCGCAGGCTCGACGGCACGGTCGATTCGGCGCCGCGAGCCTTCGGGTCGCGCTGCCGGCCGGGGTGACCCTCGCCTCCACCGACCCGACGTCGACCCCGATGCCGACAACCCGGCGACCGCTCAGGCCGAGACCCGAACCGAGCGCCCTGGAACCCGTCGAGCAGTTGTCGCTCATCCCGGCCGCCGAGCCCGCCGAAGCCGGCTCACCTTGCCCCGACCCGAAGCGCGAGGACGTGACTCACACGGCGCCGTCACCCGACCGAAGAGCCATACACGAATTTGCATCCTCGGATGCTGCGCTCGAGCGTGAGCGCCAAGGTGAACACGAGGACGGCTCATCATGTTGAGCATCGGCGTACTCGTGGATGCGGAGTACCCGATCTCGTCTCTGGCCCGGAGCCCCGAGGAGTACTACCTCGGACACGGTGAAGCCGCGGGCCGCTGGACCGGCTCGGCCGAGGCCGTGTTCGGACTGGCCGGCGAGGTCGACGAGGACGTGTTCCGCGCGCTGATCGAGGGCCGTGATCCGAACACGGGCGAGATGCTGGCGGCGGCCAACCGGAAGAACGCCGGCTACGACCTGTGCTTCCGGGCGCCGAAGTCGGTGTCGGTGTTGTTCGGACTCGGTGATCCGGACACGGCCCGGATCGTGGGGGAGTGCCACGACGAATCCGTCGACGCTGCCCTCGGGTATCTGGAGCGGTCGGTCACATGGACCCGGAAGGGCCGCAACGGTGTCCGGCACGTACAGACCGGTGAGTTGGTCGTGGCGGCATTCCGACATCGCACGAGCCGGGAGGCAGACCCGCATCTGCACACCCACGCCGTCGCGGCCAACCTGACCCGCACCGAGGACGGGAGCTGGGGGACGCTGCACTCCCAGCTGTTCTGGGCCCACGCCAAGACCGCCGGGTGCCTGTACGAGGCCGAGCTACGGATGCGGCTCACCGAGCGGCTGGGGGTGGAGTGGGGTCCGGTGATCAACGGGATCGCGGATGTCGCCGGTGTGCCGGAGGAACTGCTCGGGCTGTTCTCGAAGCGGAGCAAGCAGATCAAGGCCCAGCTCGACCAGCTCGGCTTCACCTCACCGCGGGCGGCGGAGATCGCTGCGCTCGACACCCGTCGGGCCAAGACCCCCGGCACCGCCACCGTGTCGCTCCGCGAGGTCTGGCGAACCGAGGCCACCGACGCCGGCGCTGACCTCGCCGTACTCGACCAGGCGATGGGGCCGGGGAAAGAGGCCCTGACGCTGTCGGCCGCCGAGGTCGAGGCCGTCCAGCGGTTCCTCGAGAGCCCCGACGGCCTGACCGGGAGAGCGTCGACCTTCGATCGCCGCAAGATCGTGATGGCCTGGACCGACCACCTTCCCGAAGGCGCGCCCGTCGAGTTCGTCGAGGCATCGGCGGACGCGTTCCTCGCCCGGCCCGAGGTCGTGTCACTGGTCACCGTGTCCGATGGTTCGGACCCGGCGTCGGCAGGGGATGCGAAGGCGGGTATGTATTCGACCCGTGACCTGCTCGCGCTCGAGGAGCGGATGGTGTCCGGTGCCGTGTCCCGCCGATTCGACACGGTCGGCCTCGTCGACGAGTCGCACTTGGCCGCAGCGTTGCGTGCCCGTCCGACTCTGGCCGACGAGCAGGCCGCGCTGGTTGCCGGACTCACGACATCCGGCGCGGGGGTCGAGGTGGTGTCGGCGGCGGCGGGGACCGGCAAGACGTTCTGTCTCGACGCCGACCGCGAAGCCTGGGAGAAGGCCGGCCGCCGCGTGGTCGGCTGCGCGCTCGCCGCCCGGGCCGCGGCGCAGCTCGAAGACTCCGCCTCGATCCCGTCATCCACGCTGGCCCGCCTCCTCGGCGACCTGGACCGCTCCGGAGGGTTCGAGCCGAACACGGTCGTGGTCTGTGACGAGGCCGCGATGGTCGATTCCCGAACCCTGGCCCGCCTTCTCGACCACGCCGAGCGTGCCGGGGCCAAGGTGGTGCTGGTCGGCGACGAGAAGCAGCTCCACGAGATCGGCCCCGGAGGCGCCTTCCGTGGACTCGCCCGGCGACTGGGCGCGTACACGCTCGAGCAGAACCGACGACAGATCCACCCATGGGAACGCGACGCGCTCGCCGAGCTCCGCTCCGGCGACGTGAACGCGGCACTGGCGGCCTACGCGGAGCAGGGTCGGGTCGTCACCGCCGCCACGGCACCCGATGTGCGAGACCGGCTCGTCGCTGACTGGTGGGCCGCTGGTCTGGCCGGCGAACAGGCGCTGATGATCGCCGCCCGGTGGGCCGACGTCGACGACCTCAACCACCGCGCCCGAGCTCGCATGCTCGCCACCGACCAACTCGCCGGCCCCGAACTCGAAGCAGGGGAGCGGGTCTTCCAAGTCGGCGATCGGGTGCTCGCATTGCGCAACGACAAGCGCCGCGGACTGACAAATGGCAGCCTCGGCACCATCACCGACCTTGCCCCAGCCGAGCGGACCCTCCGGGTGCGGCTCGACACCGGCGACCTGGCCACCGTCACGACCAAGTACCTGGACGCCGGCCACCTCGCGCACGGCTACGCCACCACGGCCCACAAGGCCCAGGGCCTGACCTGCGACCGGGCACTCTTGCTCGGCAACGACTCCCTGTACCGGGAGCTCGGCTACGTCGGCATGTCCCGCGGCCGGCTCGGCAACCACCTCTACGTCGTCAACCCCGACCGCGACGACACCGCCACCCGCACCCGCGGCGACCGACAAGACCCACTCGAACTCGTCGCCGCCGCCCTCCGGCGATCCACCGCGCAGACCCTCGCCATCGACACCGAAGTGGTCGCCCAGAACGACCGGGGGCGTAGCACGGATGATCTGAGGGAGCTGCTGGTCGAGCGCCGCCGGCTCGACCGGATCCTCGCCGCGTCTCCGGTGGACCCGACGATCGAGGACGCGGCCCTCACCGAGCGACGGGACATGGCCCTCGGCGAGATCCGGGACGCCGAACGACAGCTCCAGGCGGTCGGCCCACTCCGGCTGCGCGAACGCGTCGGGCGAACCGACCCCGCCCGCGTCGTGGCAGAGAACCGTGTCGAACGCGCACACACGGCGCTGCAGCGAATCGACGTAGCCATCGCGCAGATCGACGGCCAGCGCGCGGCCTTCGCTTCCTTCGAGGAGCAGCACCGCTCCGACACCGAGCGCCGCGAGGCGCTGGATCAGCTGATCGACGCCAAGCTCAGCGTCCACCTCGCTCAGATCGGCCGGCATCCGCACGGATACCTCACCCGAGTCCTCGGTCCGATCCCCGACAGGAAAGAAGCCGCAGCATGGTGGTGGCGAGAGGTCGCGAAGATCGAGACGTACCGCATCGAGGCTGGCGTCACGACGACCGACACGCTCCTGGGAGCACACCACGACGATCCTGACCTCGCCGCCGACTACCAACGCGTTGTCCAGGACGCCCGCTTCGCCGGCCGAGAGCTCAATCCGCCGAGCGACCATTCGCTCGGCCGCAGCCTTGGCCTCGGCAGGTGACTTCGTCGTCGGCTCGGCCGCAGATGAGGGACGCTCGCAGGCGGAGTTCGGGGACAGTCCGAGCGTCCCACCCCTGTCGCGCAACCGGCGATAGGAGACGGCCATGCCGCCAGCCTCGGTATGAGCCCCTTCGTTCTCTTCGGAAGGCAAGCAGATCTGGCCCGTGCGCGCCGCCGGTGGTTCAGCTAGGACGATCGTTGTTCTCTGCGCATGAGCGCTCGCAGTGTCTCTGCGTTGGCGTAGCCGACCCTCTGTGCGATGTCGGCGGTGCTGAGCTGGGTGGTCGCGCTGAGGTGCCGGGCCCGTTCGAGGCGGAGGCGCTGCACGAACGCGAGCGGTGTCAGGTTGAGAGCGGACCGGAGTCGTCGCTCGAGCGTGCGTCGGCTGGTTCCGATCGCTCGAGCCGCTCGGGCGACGTCGAAGGGTTCGTCGAGACTGGCTCGGACGTGGCGTTCGAACTCGATCACGATCGGATCTTCGTGGCTGAGGTGTTCGTACGCGACGTACGCGGACTGGGAAGGGCGCTCGTCGATCAGGAGCAGCTTTGCGACGTGCTGCGCGAGGTCAGGGCTGACCGATCGAACGATCGACAGTGCGAGATCGATGTGAGCGAACGCAGCGCCCGCGGTGATGAGGTTTCCGTCGGACACGACCATCGTGTCGAGATCGAGGTCGACCGTCGGGTAGCGCCGCCGGAACGCTGGCCCAAGGAACCAGCTCGTCGTCGCTCGGCGTTCATGTAGGCGGCCGGCCTCCGCGACGGCGAACACGCCGGTGCACGCGGCAGCGATCAGGGTGGTCGAGTCATCGAGTCGGCCGAGTGCCTCGACGACCGATCTCGCGGCCCGCTGCTCGAGGGCCTGCGCCGTGTCGGTGGCGGTGAGCGTGCCGAGCGCGGGCACGATCACCACGTCGAAGTCGGCGACATCCGACAGGGGGTGCTCCACCGCCAAGGTCATCGACGTCGTCGTGACCACCCGCCGCTTGGGCCCGGCGATCGCAAGCGTGATCGGTGCGGTCCTCGGGTCGACGTCGCCTCGGACCGCATCTGCCACACCCAGGATGTCGATCACCGACGCCACCGCGGAACCGAAGCAACCGTCCTGGACGACCATGCCAATCCGCATGGCGCAAATGGTAGCAATCCTGCCGGATGCGCCACTATCACCCGAGGCTGGTCCGTCGTACGGTCAGGACATCGCTCGGGAGACAGCCTCCCGGCACGACAAGGAGCACACCATGTCCGCACCCACTGATCTCCCCTACGCATTCGTCGCCAAGATCGTCGCCAAGTCCGACCAAGGAGACGCACTCGCCGAGCTGCTGCGAGGGGCCCTCACCCTCGCCAACGACGAGCCCGGCACCATCGTGTGGTTCGCGGTGCGCACCGACGAGTCCACGTTCTGGATCTTCGATGCGTTCCCGACCCAGGACGACCGGAACGCCCACGCCACCGGCGCGATCGTCGATGCCCTGACCGAGAACGCCGACAGGCTCCTCGCCCAGGCGCCCGAGATCCTCCCCGCCGACGTCCTCGCATCCAAGCTTCCGTAGCCCCTGTCACACCGGCAGGGGACTTCCCTGACCCGGATCATCACGATCGGTTCGTCTCGAGGAAGAAGAGCGCCGACACGATGGCGTCCTCGACCGAGCTCGCCATCGGGGCAAAGTCGACGTAGTGGTGAACGACGTCGCGGCCGAGAACGAGGTGGTTCGCACGCACGGTGCGACACCATCGGATGGTGCCTTCGACATCCACTGCGAGGGGTTGTCTGCGTCCAGGGATCTCACATCGGAACCGGACGCGTTCGCCCGCCGGGATCGGTTCAGGCAGGACGCACTCGACGCCTGCTGGGCTGATCTCGAGCGTCTCACCCAGATGAATGGTTCGCCGATCGTGGATCGGAGCGACGTCGGCGGCCACGATGAGGGGGACGCTCACGGTTGCGCGGTGACCACCGGCACGTGCCGCCGGACTCCCACCGCTCGTCCGCTGCTGCGGACGTTCCGTGTGACCGTTCGTGGCCACGGACGCTTGTCGCGCTGATCGCAAGATGCTCACGGCTGTCTCCTGTGTTCGCGAGGTGCTCCCACTTGGATCAGGAGATGGCGTCGCTCGAGACAGCGCTGTGCGCACCAACTCGCCGGTACTGCATCTGCCGTAGCTCCAGCCGGTCGAACCCCCCGTCGGCGGCGCGCTCGGGCCGCCGGGTCCGCGCTGCTACCAGAGGTTCTCGAGGCGGTCGGGCGCGGCGAGGTGGAAACCAGATACGCAGTCGACACCGAGCTCACCCAGGAGACGCAGCTGCTCCTCGGTCCGACGCCTTCGGCGCACGCCCTCGCGCCGATCGCGTGAGCGAGGTGGACGATGGTGGCGACGATCGGACGGCCCGCCGGGTCGGCGAGACGAGCGACGAACGATTGATCGATCTTGAGCAGATCGACCGGATACTCGTGCAGGCGGTGGAGCGACGAGTGACCGGTACCGAAGTCGTCGATTGCGATCTGCACCCCGCTCGAGGCGAGACGGCGCAGCGTGACCGCGACGGAGTCGGAGTCGTCGAGGAGCGCGGTCTCCACGACCTCGATCCCGAACCGCCGTGCGGGAAGTCCGCGCTCGTCGAGCCCTCCCAGCACTGCGTCGGCGAAGCACCGTTCGGTGAGCTGCTGCGGGGTGACATTCACCCACATCACGACCTCGGGGTTGCCCGTGATCGCTGCTGCTTCCGCCGCGTCGCGCGCTGCCTGGTCGAGCATCCGGGTCGTCAGCACGTTGATGAGTCCGGTCTCGGATGCGACCGGGATGAACCTGCTCGGAGGGATGAGCCCGTGAAGAGGATGGGTCCATCGGGCGAGTGCCTCCAGGCCGAGGACGGCACCGGTACTCATCGAGAAGGCCGGCTGGTAGTGGGCGACGAGATCGCCGCGACCGAGGGCCTCGCGGAGATCGGCCTCGATCTCGACGCGGGCGAGCGCTGCCGCTCGGATCTCGTCGTCGAAGACGACGATCCGATCCCTCCCCGCGTCCTTGGCGCGGAAGAGCGCAGCGTCGGCGTCCCTGATGAGCGACTCGGCGTCACGGTGGGAGTGCGCGAAGACGAGGCCGGCGCTGGCGGTGACGACGATCTGCCGGCCGCCGAGGTCGAACGGACACACGCAGAACTCACGGGTGGGACGCTTGAGCTCCAGCCGCCCAACGATCCAGGTGTGGAGGTTGTCCCGGTTCGGGAGTCCGGTGAGGCTGTCGTGGGTCGCTCTGAACGCGAGCTCGACGCGAGCATGCTCGGCGACGACGCGGGCTTCCCGTTCCGCAGCCAGCAGGCGGTCGCGTTCAGCGGCGGCGATCCGGCGATCCGTCACGTCGTGGAAGTACGCGGCCACTCCCTCGGGGATGGCGTGCGCGCGGACCTCGTACCACCGGCGGTGCGGCGGGTAGTACGCCTCGACCTCCCCCATACCTCCTTCGTCCATGATCGATCGGTACAGCTCCTCGAACTGGGAGCCGATCAGCTCGCCGAACTCGTGCCACAGGATTCGACCGGAGAGAACGGACCGGTCGCGGCCGAGCAGCGCTTCCGCAGCAGGGTTCAGGTAGGTGAACCGGTAGTCGCGGTCGATGGAGAAGTAGGCCTCGGGCATGGACTCGAGCAGGTCGACCACCCGCTGGTTCGCGCCGTGGAGATCGGTGACGTCGACGACCGCACCCGTGAGCCGCGATCCACCCTCGGCGTCGGAGCGGACGTCGGCTTGCACGAGGACGAACCGCACGGTCCCGTCCGGGTGCACGACTCGGAAAGCTCCCCCGGCCGGGCCCCCACCCGTGAAGGCCTCGCGCATCTGGCGCTCGGCTCGGCTCCGATCCTCGGGATGCACTGCGGTGAGGAGCACCTCGATCGGGCCGCGCTTGGCGAGTCCTGGGCAGCCACAGATGCGAGCGGCCTCCTCGTCGACCCAGATCGTCTCCTCTGCCGGGTCCCACTCGAACACGCCCACACGACCTGCGTGGGTGGCGATCCTGAGGTGGTCCTCCGCCTCTCGCCTGCCGTCCTCGGCGCGGCGCTGCTCGGTGATGTCGACGAAGAACGTGGCCACGCCTTCGACCACCTCCCCGATGACCAGAGGTGTCGAGTCGACACGCAGCCATCGGAGCTGTGCGGTCGGGGTGTACACCCCCATGACGACGCCGCGAACCGGCTCACCGGTGCGCAGTGCGACCATCGACGGGTGGCTCTCGCCGGGAAAGGGTGTCCCGTCGGCGTGGATCGTCCCCCACCGCTGATCATGGCTCGTGCGGCCCAGCATCTCATCGGCGGTGAGACCCAGGATCACCTCTGCGGCCCGGTTGGCCGCCACGATCACGCCGAACGGATCCTGGATCACGACACCGTTCGGCGTGGCGCGGAAGGCAGCCTCGATCAGCTCCATGGACAGCGAGGCACCGATTGGCGCCTCGGTGCTGATGTCAGGTCCCATTGGTGTCTCTCCCCGCGGCAGGCAGGTGTGGCGCGGCTTACGCAGCAGCGCGCGGATGACTCATGTTCGTGCCTCGAGCGATGCGAGAACACCGGCGCGAGAGCCATTTCGCAAGTACGACATCAGTCGTAGGTGAGGTTTCAGCGAAGGATGCGACGACGCTTGGCGACGGCGGCGGCCTCGAGCTTCGAGTGGGCCCCGAGCTTGGTGAGGATCGTCTGGACGTGGGTCCGGACCGTGTGGACGCTCAGCACGAGTTCGGCCGCGATGGCCTGGTTGGTCAGACCCTCGGCGACGAGATGGAGGACCTCTCGCTCCCGCTTCGTCAAGGCCCCGATGTCCTTCGCTCGCCCGGGGACGAGCTGCGCGAGATCCTTCGCAGGGATGACGACGTGGCCGCCGGCGGAAGCGGTGGACGAGACCGGTCTCGGTGGACTCAACAAGAGATGAAACCCCAGGTCAGCGCACTGCGCGGCACGCAGTGACACCAGAAAAAGCAAGGCACTTTGAACTGGGGGTCAAGAGGTCGGGAGTTCGAATCTCCCCAGCCCGACCACCGAATCCGCAGGTCAGAGCCGGTCCGCAAGGGCCGGCTCTCCTGTTTCCTCAGCCGAGGTGACCAACCGGGTGACCAACCCGGTCAGCACCTACAGCCAGGAGGCAGCAGTGACCACACCCAAGACGACACCCATCACGTTTGACCCGAGCGTCGAGGTGACGCCGGCGACGCAGGAGTGGCTCGACCTGTTCGCCCGATGGGTGGAGCAGGACACCGACCAGGCGACTCGCAACGAGGAGGCGTGGGCCCTGTGCGAGTTGCAGGGAGGGACCCGTCCCGGGAGCGCCTAGGTCCCACCTGTCTCAGACCGGACACCTGCGCCGCCCTCGGCCCTCGGCCTTCGGGTCGGGGGCGGTGCCGCGTCTGTTTGGAAGGCCGCGTCACTGCCCTTCGAGAGGCGGTCGGTTCTGCTCCCGGAACTCGTCATAGCGAGCCTTGCACGCCTCTGCCCGGGCGGGCCTACCTTCGATCTGTTCCCCCGCGTTGGAGAACTCTGTCCCCAACCGGATTCTCTCCTCTTCGTCGAGCTCGTCGTAGCGGGCGATGTACTCGTCGATTCCATCGCAGTACGCCGTCACCGGGTCGACGTCGTCGCCTCCTGACCCACAGGCCACCACGCCGGCAACTGCCACCAATGCGAGTCCGCGCAGGAGCGTCCCTCGGTGTCGGGCGCAAAGGTCAGCGGTCTTGGGTTGGGACAGCCGGGCCATGCGGAGACTGTGCCGGCGTCAGCTCCGGTACGGCATCGGTAGAACCCCGTGCCACCATCCCTCGGGCCTTCGGAGCGGGGGGCGTGGCGCGACCCGTCACCAGCCGGCGGCGTCGATCCCTGTTCGCCAGCCGGCCAGGAAGTCCGGCGAGGCGCCGTCGCGGGCTCCGTGGTCGCGAGGGTCTTCGTCGAGCGAGGGGAGGTGGCAGGCCCTGGGGCGTCGTCCCCGTGCCCAGGTGGCGTGGATGGCGGCCCGGTAGCCGACGATCTCATCGGCCGAAGGGAACCTCAAGGGGCACGTTCTCGTGTCAGGGCTTGCTCGGCGAGGACAAGATCGCAGGCAGCCGGATGGATGCGGAGGGGACCTTCGCGGTCAATGTCGCCTACGAAGGCGCCAGCCCGTCCACCACGACGGCTGGAAGACGACGGGAGGGTGGCTCTCCGGAGGGCTCTCCTCGTTGTCGTGCGCTCACGCCCGCCTCGGCCTTGGGTCGGGGGCGGTCATCCTCCTTGGTTGACAGGGGGCCCCTCGAGCGCGCCTATGGGAGGAGCCCGCGAACCCGAGGAGATCGCGATGACGCGCATGTACGTCGACTGCCGTGAGATGCCGAGCGAGGCGGACTGCACCCTCTCGATCTCGGCCGACAGCGAGCAGGAGCTGCTCGACGCGGCCGCAGCCCACGCCGTCGCTGTCCACGGCCACGAGGACGGCCCTGAGCTGCGGCAGGGGCTGAGCGAGATGATCCACGAGGGCGCCGCTCCCTGACCACCGGGCCGGCGTCTCCTGCCTCCTGGGCCGAGGCGATCACGACCGGCGACCGAAGTCGATGCGCATCAGTCGGCTGTCCGCCCAGTCTTCGAGCCGTGTCGGCCGGATGGTGCCGGGGTCGTGGGGCTGGTTGAGGTCGGCGACGATCTCCTCCAGCACGGCCTGGCGTTCGACGGGGTCGGTGACCGGCGTGGCCCGTGCCGGCAGGTCGGCGCGGACCCCGTTCTTGAGGTGGAACGTGAAGTCGGGATCGGCGAGGAGGTTCGCGTGCCAGTCGGTCGCGGACCCGCCGGCGCCGCTGCAGAGGTAGGTGCGGCCCGCAGCTCGGTAGAAGAAGATCTCGATGCGGCGTGGTCGGCCGGTGCGGCGCCCCCGCGTCGTGATGTCGATGATCCTCTCGCGGGTGCCGGCGGCGGGTGTGATCTCGATGGTCCGCCGGATGTGGTCTGGCAGGTGCGACAAGGGCGCGTCCGGGGCGGAGTCGTCCCCTCCGGTCGTGTCCGGGCCGCTCATGCGGCCTCGGCCGGGAGGGCGGGCCCGAGGAGGAGCCCACCGTCGATGACGAACTCCGACCCCGTGATGAACGACGCGTCCGACGAGGCGAGGAACAGGAGCAGCCCGGTGACGTCGCTCGGCTCTCCCAGGCGCGGGATGGCGAACGGCTCGGGGGAGTAGACGTCGGCGATGGCGACGGTGGCGCCCGCGGCCGGTTCCTGGATGAAGGAGGTCGCGATGACGCCCGGGTGGATGGTGTTCACCCGGATGAGGTCGCGCCCGAGCTCGAGCGCCGCCGTCTGGGTGAGACCGCGCACGGCCCACTTGCTGGCGACGTACGGCGCGTAGTGCGCGGTGCCGCCCAGGCCCATCGTCGAGGCGATGTTGACGATGGCTCCCCCTGTGGCGCGGCGCAGGGCGGGGGCGGCGACCTTGATGCCGAGGAACGTCCCGGTGAGGTTGATGTCGAGGATCCGCGACCACGTGGCCCGGTCCGTCTCCTCGATCGGCACCGGCGGGTTCTGGACGCCCGCGTTGTTGACGAGCACGTGCACGGCGCCGAAGGCGCTCTCGGCCTCCTGCACGGCGGCGGACCACGAGCTCTCGTCGGTGACGTCGAGGCGGGTGAAGCGAGCACGGGTGCCGAGCTCGGCGGCGAGGGCGACGCCGCGTTCGGCGTCGATGTCGGCGATCACCACGTTCGCGCCCTCGGCATGGAAGGCGCGCACGTGGCTCGAGCCCTGGCCACCGGTCCCACCGGTCACGAGCACGGTCTGGTCGTCGAAGCGGTTCATGGAGGTTCCTCTCACGAGCGGTGAGCCGAGTGGCTCACCTCTTCTTCGACGCTAGGGCGGGGGCAGTGGTGAGACAACCCACTCACCTCGTAGGCTCGATCCATGGCCACGGTCGTGCCGACGTACCACCAGCGCGTCGCCCGGGAGAAGCGCGCCGTGATCGTGGCGGCCGCGACCGAGCTCTTCCTCGAGCGGGGCTACGACCGCACGTCGCTGGCACGGATCGCCGAGCGCTCGGGTGTCTCGCGGGCCACCTTGTTCAAGCAGTTCCCGAGCAAGGCCGACCTGTTCGACGCCATCGTCACCGAGTCGTGGGCGACCGCGGACGAGGAGGATCCTCCGCCCGCAGGCAACGTCGTCGACGGGCTCACCACCATCGGTCACCGCTACGCCGAGCTGTTGCGGCGGCCCCAGATGACCGACCTGTTCCGGATCGTCATCGCCGAGCTGCCGCGGTTCCCCGAGCTGGCCGATGCGCAGTTCTCGCAGGGGAAGATGCCCGCCTTCGAGTCCGTGCGCGTCTACCTCCGAGCCGAGCACGAGGCGGCGACGGTGAAGGTCGACGACGTGGACCTGGCCGCCACCCAGTTCCTCGGCATGATCTCCAACTACGTCTTCTGGCCGACGCTCCTGGTGCCGGGCTGGGAGGTGAGCGCCGAGCGCGTCGCCCAGGTGATCGACGAGGCCGTCCGCACCTTCACGGCGCGCTACGCCGCGCACGGGCCAGGGGGTTCTCCCCCCGCCCGACACCGATGAGAAGCGGCGCCGAGGCCCGTCTGAGCACGGTCCGGTGAACGCGTCGCGCCCTCGAGGGAGAGCAACCAGGTGAGACCACTCCGCTACTCGATCAACGTCACGCTCGACGGCTGCTGCCACCACGAGGCCGGGCTCCCGCCCGACGAGGAGTCGATGCGCTACTGGACCGATCAGATGGGACGGGCCGATGCCCTGCTGTTCGGGCGGGTGACCTACGAGATGATGGAGTCGGCGTGGCGGCGGCCGGCCGCGGGCCCGTGGCCCGACTGGATGGACGAGTGGGAGATCCCGTTCGCCGAGACCATCGACCGGGCCGAGAAGCACGTCGTGTCGAGCACGCTGAGCAGGGTCGACTGGAACGCCGAGCTGGTGCGAGGCGACCTGGGGGACGCGGTCCGGCGCCTCAAGGAGGAGCCCGGCGAGGGCCTGTTCGTGGGGGGCGTGACGCTCCCTCTGGCCCTGGCGGACCTGGGGTTGATCGACGAGTACGAGTTCCTCGTGCAGCCGGTCCTCGCCGGTCACGGGCCGACCCTGCTCGCCGGCCTGCGCGAGCGCATCCAGCTCGAGCTCGTGGATCGCCGCGAGCTCGGGTCGGGCACGGTCGCCGTCCGGTACCGGCCGGCGTGAGCGGCGGTGGTCCGTCCGCCCCCCTCGACCCCACCGGTCAGGCCGTGCGGGTGCGGTCCAGGAGCAGCGCCGTCGCCCCGGTCTCGGTCGGCCAGGAGCCGGCCGGGGTCCAGTCCGAGGCGGGGGTCGTGGCGTCGAACAGGCGGTCGCCCCCGCCGACCACGACCGGGCAGAGCATGATGCTCAGCCGGTCGACCAGGTCGGCCTCGAGCAGCTGGCGGATGATGCTGACCGAGGCCAGCACGACGATGTCCCCGCCCGCTCCCTCCCGCAGCTCGGCGACGGTGGCCGCCGGCCCGGCGGTGGCGAGGCGGGACCCCCGCCACGGGGTGTCGGTCAGCGTGGACGAGAACACGACCTTGTCGGTGGCGTCGAGCCATCGCGAGAAGGCGCGGTCGCGGGGATCGGCGAGCTCCATGCTGGCGACGCTCGGCCAGAACTCGCCGAAGCCGGAGTAGTTCTTCCTCCCGAGCAGCACCGTCGTCGCCGGCTCAGTCACGCGCAGCATGTGGTCGCGGGCGCCGTCGGACAGGGCGTGGGGCACGATCCAACCCATGTCGTGCTCACCGTCGGGTCCGTTGATCCGACCGTCCAGCGACAGGGTGATGTTGGCGACGACCGTGCGGGCGGGGGTGCGAGGCATCGAGGCTCCTGGGTTCACGGCGAGGGCCGGTGCCCTCGCTCACACCCCGGACGGAGCCGGGCGCCTGTCTTCGACATCCCTCCGTCCGGCACCGGTCTCGGGCGGTGGCCGAAGAGGGCACCGAGGTGTCGGCACGCGTGCGCTTCGATCACAGCGACCAGGCGACGGGGGCGAGGGGGTCCGGCCGGTACGAGCAGTAGGTGCCGGTGTGGAGGCAGTTGGCGAGGTGGGCGGCCAGCTCCGGGGCGTGCTCGGCCAGCCGAGCGGTCGCGTAGCGGAGGGTGCGGGCCACCGCGACCCGGGCTCGCTCGGCATCGCTGCCGACGGCGCGCAGCCGTCCGCCGAGGCCGACGGCGTAGGCGAGCTCGGCGACCAAGTAGTCGCGGTCGCACTGGGCCAGCTCGGCCCGCGCCGGGTCGTTGCACCGGAGCGCGTCCTCGATGTCCTCGTCGACCTCGGCCAGGCGCCGCCTGTAGGCGTGCCGGGCCTCATCGTCCAGCGCCGGCAGGCCGGCGCCGCCGGAGGTGAGGGCGTCGCCGGGCCCCACGCCGGCTGGCGGCCCGGTCGGCAGAGATCCCTGCTCGACGGCGACGAGGTCGAGCACGTGGAACTCGCGCCCGGGGTCGGCCAGCATCCGGACCAGGTAGCGGAAGCCCTTCAGGTCCCGGACCGTCGCCGACCGGCCGGCGAAGGCGACGATGCGCACGTCACCGTCGAGCCGGAACGTCGCCTCGGCGACCGGGCTGCTGCCTCGGTGCGCATCCGCGGGGGCCGTCCCGTCGAGCAGACGGCGAGCGTTCGCCGCCTGGAGCTCGGCACCGAACGCGGCGAAGGCCGACTGCGCCGCCTGCCACTCCAGGCGGGCTGTCGTCTGTCGCCCCGCCCGGGCGTGGGCCTGACCGAGCACCAACCGGGCCACCGCCGCCTCGTAGGGGGCCCCCACCTCGGCCCAGACGGAGGCCGCCGAGGTGCTCGCACCGACGGCGCCGTCGTGGTCACCGGCCAGCAGGTCGACGCGCGCCTCGGCCAGGCACGCCGACGCGTCCAGCCAGGGGCTGGCGTAGACGGTGGCGATGGAACGGAGGGCTGTGCTCCCCCGTCGAGCGGTGGCCAGGTCGCCGGCCGCCACCGCGATCTCGACCTGCGCCTCGAGCAGGGGCGCCAGGACCAGGTCACCGAAGGGCGGCCGCTCCTTGGACGGGGACTGGGACGGGTGGTCCACGGCGTCGGCGATCAGGCTCGTCGCCGCGTCGAGGTCGCCCTGGGCGAGGCGGACGAGGGCGAGGCCCGGGTGGGGGCACCAGACGTGCTCGTGGGCGGCGCGGTAGGCCTCCTCGGCGCCGGCGAGGTCGCCCTTGCGGAGCCGGATGTTCCCCAGCTCGGCGAGGGGCCAGCCGAACTCGCGCCGCATCCACGGCCTGAGGTCGTCGCAGGCCCGTAGGGCCTCGTGCTCCGCCGCCGCGCACGGTCCCGACACACGCAGGATCTCCGCCCGGTGGACGCGGCACCGTCCGTGCAGCCCCCCGAAGGCGGCGTCGGGCCGCCATCGCTCCATGGCGTCGGTCCACTCGGAGGCCATGTCGTGGAGCGCCAGGCCCTGGGCGGCGCAGACCAGCTCGCACAGCATCATCCCGGTCGTGAGCGGGTCGACCTCCCCCGACATGAGCACGGCGCCGACCTCGTCGAGCTGGTCGAGGCCCTCGGCGACGTGGCCCTCGAGGATCGTGATGCGGGCGTTCGCGGTCCGACCGATGACCTCGGCGGCCGAGGAGTCCTGCCGTCGGCCGAGGGCGATGGCCATGTCGGCCTGCTCCCTCGCCGCGGCCATGTCGCCGCACATGAACCGCTCGTAGGCGCGGATCGCCGCGACCACGGCGTGCACCGGACCCTCGTCGTGCCCGTCGAGCAGGTGCACGGCCCGGCGCAGCCAGCCCCGGACCGGGGCCATGAGGCCGGTGTCGATCATCAGGAACATGGCGATCATGGCGGCCGCACGGGCGGCGCCGACGTGGTCACCGGCGGTGCACAGCAGACCGTGCTGGGCCTCCCACGCCGCGATCGACGCCTCGAAGTCGCCGTTGCCGTAGGCCGCCCGGGCCCGCAGCTCGTGCAGGGCCGGCGACCGGGCGGCGCCGGGCTCGGCATCCAGGAGGTCCAGGGCCTCCGCCCACCGCCCCTCGGCGACCGCCGCCTCGATCTCTGCCGGCTCGCTCACCGTCCCATTGTGACAACGATCATCACGTCCTTCTCCTGAGAGCCCCGCCGCTCACGAACCAGGAGATCACCATGCACATCACCAAGACCGACATCCCCGTCCGCCTCGAGGCCCCCGGAGCCGTCGCCCGCCAGGTCCCCGACTTCGGCACGGCCGAGGGGGCGATGGGCGCCGAGTACTTCAGCCTGGCCACCGGCACCGACCTGGCCCCGCTGCTGGTCGGCCTCGACGGCGACGCCTGCGCCTCGCCCCACTGGGGCTACGTCATCCAGGGCCAGGTCGTCGTCACCTACACCGATGGCGGCACCGAGAGCTGCTCGGCCGGCGACGTCTTCCACTGGCCTGCGGGTCACAGCGTGCGCGTCGACGACGACGCCGAGCTCGTCCTGTTCAGCCCGCAGGACAGCCACGGTGCCGTCATGGACCACATCGCGACCAAGCTCGCCGCAGGCTGAGCCGGGGTCGCCGCCGCACCGCCGGCCGGGGCGATCCGGGACCCCGGGCGGCGGTGCCGCCACGCAGCGTGTTCCGGGGGGAGGACTGGAGCCCCGCTGATCCGCATCACCCCCGGCCGGGTGACGACGACGACGCTCGGACGTGAGATGGTCGGCGTGCGGGCGACGACGACTCGGGGCGATGACGTGGACCCATCGGTGATCTGTGCCGTGCTGCTCGTCGTGATCGTGGCCGTGGGCGCGCTGCTCCGGCGCCGGTCGCGAGCGCGGTCGCACCAGCGCCTGCAGTGGCAGGGGACGAGCGAGCGGGACTGGACCATCGAGGAGCTCGACGCCCTCCGGGCCGACGCCGTCTGAGGGGGCTCCGCTACCGGTGCGTGCGCTGCTGGGGTCGCGCCGCGCCCTGCCGGGCGGCGACGCCATCCCTGAGGTCGATCGTCACCGGCCCCGCTGACCCGTCGCGACGCGCCACCCCGGGCCCGGACAGGCGACGGACGCTGAGGATGGCGAAGAGCGACAGAGCGCCGGCGGTGCACAGCTCGATGACCTCGCCGTACTTGACGATCGTGAAGCGAGGCGACTGGAGCGCGACCAGGCGCAGGAGCTTGTAGGCGAACACGAGCAGGAACGCACTCGAGAGGACCATCGGCGGCACGACGAGGTCGAACCACGGCGGGCGGCGCACCTCCTCCAGCCGACGGCGGAGGGTCACCGCCACCACGCTGCCGTAGAGGCCGACCAGCATGAACCCGACGTTGATGGAGTCCTGGACGACCCGGATGTTGTGGACGTTCGACTCGCCCTGGTGGTTCCGCCCCTCGAGCGCGGCCGGGGTGTCGAGGTCGAACACCCTCTGACCCCACGAGATCTCCTCACCGGCGATGAAGACCAGGGCGGCGGCGAACGCGACCCACAAGAGCGCGGGAGCGACCTCCCGCCGCCTCCAGAGCAGCGACACCACCCCGACGGCGGCACCCACGCCGATGACGTCGGCGACGAACTGGCTCCACTCGAGGATCCCGTCCTCGCCGGTCAGCCACCTGAACAGCGGACGATGGACCAGCGTCGCAGCGACCGCGACGGCGGCGAGGAGGGGCGTGACCAGGAGGGCGAGGCCGATCGGCCTGGCCACCCGCCACTGCTCGTCCGCCTCGACGAGGGCGTCATCGACCAGGTCCCTCGCTCCCTCGATCGAACGTCGAAGCGTCGACATCCTGCCTCCGTCCACCTCGCGCAGCGAGCGGCGTCGCACCAGTCTCCCACGACGGGGGCGGGCGGCGCCGGCTTCGGCGGTCGCGGGGCACGGAGACCCCGAGGGCGAGCCTCAGCCGAGGAGGACGGCCGCCCAGAGGGCGATGCAGGTGGCGACGAGGGCGGCGGTCCCGCCCCAGGCCGCGAGGTCCCGGGTCAGCAGCGTGCGCATGGCGGCGATGTCTACGCCATCGACGTGAGCCGTGCTGGTCCACCGCGTCAACGCACGGTGAACAGCGGGGGAGGGGCGGGTGCCGGCCGGTCAGACCGGGGCGAGCTCCTTCTCGGGCTCGCCGGCGGCGTCGGGGTCGCCGGCGTCGTCCTGGTCGTCGTACTCGACGTGGCCCTCGACGTCGATGTTCGGGAGGAGGCGGTCGAGCCACGACGGCAGCCACCAGTTGCGGTCGCCGAGCAGCTCCATGGTGGCGGGCACCAGGAGCATGCGGACCACGGTGGCGTCGAGGAGGACGGCGGTGGCCAGACCGACGCCCATCAGCTTGATGATCCGGTCGTCCTCCAGGAGGAAGCCACCGAAGACGAACACCATGATCAAGGCGGCGGCGGTGATGACCCGGGCGGTGGCGGCCAGGCCGTTGGCCACCGACTCGTGGCTGTCACCGGTGCGCAGCCACTCCTCCCGGACGCGGGACAGGAGGAAGACCTCGTAGTCCATCGAGAGCCCGAACACGATGGCGAAGAGCATCATCGGGAGGAAGGGCTCGATGGGGGCCCCGTCGATGTTCAGGAGCGGGCCGAGCCAGCCCCACTGGAACCCGGCCACGACGACGCCGTAGGCGGCCCCGATCGACAGCAGGTTCATGAGCACCGCCTTGAGCGGCACCAGGATCGAGCGGAACACGGCCATCAGGAGCAGGAACGACAGGGCCAGCACGGCGGCGAAGAAGAAGGGCAGGCGGGCCGACAGGTAGGTCGAGAAGTCGGCCAGGATGGCGACCGAGCCGGTGACGAGCGGGTCGACCTCGGAGTCGCCGACCGCCGCCGGCAGGACGTCGTCGCGCAGGCGCTCGACCAGCTCGGTGGTGCCCTCGTCCTGTGGCGAGGTGGTGGGGATCACCCGCCACAGGGCGGCCGTGGCCGCGCTCGGGTCCTCGGGGTCGTTGGGGATGGCGGGGGAGGCGAAGGCCACGCCCTCGGTCTCGGCGAGGGCGGCGCTGATCTGCTCGAGCACGGCGGGGTCGGTGCCCTCGGGGATCTCGGTCACGACGAGGAGCGGGCCGTTGAAGCCGGGCCCGAAGCCATCGGCCAGCAGGTCGTAGGCGGTCCGGGTGTCGGTCCCCTCGGGGTAGTTCCCCTCGTCGGAGAAGCCCAGCCGCAGGCCGAACACCGGGATGGCGAGGACGCAGAGGAACACGGTGCCGGCGACGGCGGACCGCCACGGGTGGTGCTGGACGACCCGGCTCCACCGGTAGGCGAAGGTCTCCTCGGCCGACCGCCGCGACCGCATGTTGACCTCGCGCTTGAGGGGCCGGACGACGAGGCCGAGCAGGAGGACGGCCACGCCGGCGACCAGCAGCACCGAGGACACGCCGCTCGGGACCCCGAGGCCGAACAGGACGAGGGCCAGGGCGACGAGGCCGGCGGTGACGAGGCCGCGCCAGCGGGTCACCTCGACCCGGGTGCCGGCGAAGCCGAGGAGCGCGGGGAGCAGGGTGATCGACGCGACCACGGTGACGGCCACGACGCTGGCGGCCCCGATGGCCAGACCGGTCACGAAGCTCAGCCCCATGATGGTCATGCCGAGCAGCGAGATGACGACGGTCGCCCCGGCGAACACCACGGCCCGGCCGGAGGTGTCGATGGCGACGCTCGTCGCCCGCGCCGGCTCCATCCCGTGGTGCAGGTTCTCCCGGTACCGGGTGACGATGAAGAGGGCGTAGTCGATGCCGACGCCGAGGCCGATCATCACGCCGAGGATGGTGGCGAAGTCGGGCACGGTGACGACGTTGGAGAGGATCCCGACGATCGAGGTGCCCACGCCGATCCCGAACAGGGCGACGCCGATGGGCAGGCCCATGGCCAGCACCGACCCGAAGGCCAGGATCAAGATGACGATGGCGAAGCCGACGCCGAGGATCTCCGACGAGGGCTCCTCGAACTCGGCGAAGCTGCCGCCGCCCAGGTACACCTCGGTGCCGGGGACGTCGGCCTCCTCGACCAGGGGCCGGATCTCCTCGCCGGCGGCGGTGAAGTCCTCGAACGACCACCCGGTGGGGGCCTGGAGCGACGCGAAGGCGATGCGACCGGCGTCGTCGCCCTGCTGCGAGATCTGCCGGGCACCACCCTCGCCGTAGGGGCTGACGACGGTGATGCCGCTGACCTCCTCGACCTCGGCGAGCAGGTCCTCCATCGGGCCCTGCACGGCCGGATCGGTCACCTCGGTCTCGGACCGGAAGACGATCGAGCCGGCCTGGTCCCCGCCGCCCCCGTCGAAGCCCTGCTCGAGGATGTCGAGGCCGCGCTGCGCCTCCCCGGGCAGCGACGGGTTCGACTCCGACTCGGTGCCGAGCGCGCCCGACGCCGCCCCGGCGATGACGAGGGCGACGATCCAGAGGCCGAGGACGATCCAACGGCGGTCGTGGCACCAACGACCCAGGCGAGCGAACATCTGCGACTCCATCGGCGACAGGCGGGGGGACTGGAGGGAACCACCTTCCACCGCTTGTGCATCCAGGCACAAGCCCTTTCGGGCGAGATGCGACCGATGTCACGGCAGCGCGTGCCGCGACCCGTCAGCCCCCCGGCCGGGCGGGGCCGGTAGCGTCGCCCCCGATGTGCGGCCGGTTCGTCTCCTCCAGCTCGCCGGCCGACCTGGCCTCCTACTTCGGCGCCGAGGGCACCGTCGACGAGGCGCTCGAGCCGACCTACAACGTGGCCCCCACCACCGACGTCTACGTGGTCCACGCCGACGGCGGGGTCCGTCGGGTCGACGCCTTCCACTGGGGCCTCGTCCCGGGCTGGGCCAAGGACCCCAAGGTCGGCAACCGCATGATCAACGCCCGCGCCGAGACCCTGGCCACCAAGGGTGCCTTCAAGCCGGCGTTCAGGCGGCGGCGCTGCATCGTCCCGGCCGACGGCTTCTACGAGTGGAAGAAGCTGCCGGGCCAGAAGCGCAAGCAGCCGTACTTCATCCACCGCCCCGACGACGAGCCCTTCGCCTTCGCCGGCCTGTGGGAGGTGTGGCGGGGCCCCCAGGGCGACGACGGTGCCGCCGAGAGCACCGAGCAGCTGCGCTCGACGACGATCATCACCACGGCCGCCAACGAGCCCATGCGGGCGATCCACGACCGCATGCCCGTCGTGCTGCCCCCGTCGGCCTGGGACGCCTGGCTCGACCCTGAGAACGACGACATCGACACGCTCGGCCGCCTGCTCGTCCCCGCGCCGCCGTCGCTCATCACCATGCACCCGGTGAGCACCGACGTGGGCAACGTCCGCAACCAGGGTCCGCACCTCATCGAGGCGATCCCGGCCGAGGCCACCGTCGAGCACGGCGGCGACCCCGGGTGACGGCCGAGGTCACCACGGTGACCAGGGGAGGGGGGCTATGAGCGGCGGACGGAGGAGGATGGGTCTCCGCCGGCGCCTCGACGCGTCCTCGCTGCGGTGGCAGGCCCGGCTCGACACGCCGTGGGTCGACCGGACCCTCCCGTGGGCCATCGGCGGCGTGCTGGCCGTCCTGCTGGCCACGATCGGCTTCGCCGTCCAGCGCCAGCTCGACGGGGGCCCGACCCTGGCGGTGTGGACCCAGGCGGCGTGGAACCTGGAGAACGGCCACGGCGCCTCGTCGTCGATCGCCGGGGGCAACGTGATCACCGGGCAGTGGGCGTTCACGTCGCTGCCCCTGCTGTGGTTGGGGCGCTGGATCCCCATGGGCCCGATGCTCGCCGTCGTGCAGCCCGTGTGCCTGGGCCTCGCCGTGGTCCCGATCTGGCGCATGGCCCGCGAGGTCGCCCGCCTCCGCCTCGGCGTCACCGTCGCCCTGAGCTTCGCCTACGCCGCCGCGCCCATCCTCTACACCGCCAACCTCAGCGGCTGGAGCGCGGTGGTCCCGGCGGTTCCCGCCCTGGCGTGGGCCTCGTGGTTCGGCCAGCGGCGGCGCTGGGTCGCCTACGGGGTGTGCGTCGTGATCGCCGTCGCGTCCCGCGCCGACGTCGGCCTGCTGCTGATCGCCTTCGGGCTCCTGGGGATCACCTCGGGCGACCGCCGCTCGGGCACGCTGACCGCCGCCCTCGGGACGGTCTGGACGGCGGCCTACCTCATCGTCGTCGCGCCCCCCGTCCCCAGCGGGCCCCTGACCTCGGGGGAGGCGGTCCTGGCCCGCGGCGAGGCACCGCTCGCCGTCCTCCGGGACCCGCTGCGCCTCGTCACCGACCTCGTCCTGCAGCCCAACGTCGGGGCCCTGGTGCTGCTGGTGGGTCCGTTCCTCTTCCTGCCCTTCGTGGTGCCCCGGTTCGCCCTCCCCGCCTTCCCGCCCATCGTGCTCGGCCTGGTGGGGGAGGAGGCGGTGCGGCAGGGGCTCGAGCCCGGCCCCGGCGCCGACCTGCTCCCGTCGGTGCTGATGCTCGCCGTCGTCCCCTTGGCCCTCGCCGCCGTGGTCGCCCTGGCCCGCATCGGCCAGCCCAGCGTGAGCCGCATCCGGGTCGACCACCGCGTGGTGGCCGCCATGGTCCTGGCGACCGTCGCCATCTTCGTCCAGGTCGCGCCGGCATCTCCGTTCAACGAACCGTGGTCGTGGGGCGGCCGCGACGCCGTCGACGGCGGCCGCATGCAGGCCGTCGACACCCTCGAGGAGGGCTACGGGCTGACCGGCGCCGTCGCCGTGTCGCCCCAGCTGACCGCGCTGGTGGCCGAGCGGTGGGCCGTCCACGAGCTACCGGTCGGGCCCCCGGACCGGGGCTGGCGCCCGACCGTCCCGGCCATCATCCTCGACACCACCGCGGTCGACGACGACGGCGACCGCATCTGGTCCGACAGCGACCAGATCACGGTGCTGGCCAACCTCCGCGGCCTCTCCTACGACGTCGCCTACGAGGGCGCCGGCGTCATCCTCCTGCTGCGCTGAGGAGGCCGGGCCGCTACGCGTCGGCCACGCCGGGGGCGCCGGCGGCGCGGAGGGCGTCGCGGAGGCGGGCGGCGGCGTCGTCGAGGGCGGCGGGATCGGGGTCGTGGTCGGCGTGGGCGAAGTCGAGCTGGTCGAGGCCCGTGAAGGGGACCAGGTGGACGTGGGCGTGGGGGACCTCCTCGCCGACCACCATGACGCCGACCTTGGTCGGCCGGAAGACCTCCTGCTGGGCCCGGCCGATGGTGCGGGCCACCTCCATCACGTGGGCCAGCAGGTCGGGCTCGAGGTCGATCCAGTGGTCGACCTCCTCGATCGGCACCACCAGCACGTGGCCGGGGGCGAGGGGGGCGATGGTGAGGAAGGCGACCGCCCTCTCGTCCCGCCAGACGAACCGTCCCGGGATCTCGCCCTCGATGATGCGCGTGAACAGCGTGGCCATGGGGCCGGACCCTACGACGCTCTATGGTCCGCCCGTGGGCGACGTCACCGCACCCGACCCGCCCGACGGGAGCCCGGCCCCGCCGGACGCGCCCGAGCCGGGCGGTGACCGCGTCGTCACCCTGCCGAACCTGATCACCGTCGTCCGGCTCTGCATGCTGCCGGTGTTCCTGTGGCTCCTGTTCGCCCGCGACGACCGCGTCTGGGCCGCCAGCGTCCTGGGCGCGCTCGGGGCCACCGACTTCCTCGACGGCTACATCGCCCGCCGCTGGCACCAGGTCTCGAACATCGGGAAGATCCTCGACCCCGTGGCCGACCGGCTGCTGTTCTTCGTCGGCGGGTTGGCGATCATCATCGACGGCAGCATCCCGCTGTGGGTGGCCTGGCTGGTGCTGATCCGCGAGGTCGTCGTGTCGATGGCCACCGTCGGGCTGGCCCTGGCCGGGGCCAAGCGCATCGACGTCACCTGGTTCGGCAAGGCGGGCACGTTCTGCGTGATGTTCGCCTTCCCCATGTTCCTCGCCTCCGAGGGCCAGCTGTTCTGGCGCGACCAGGCCCGGGTGCTCGCCTGGGCCTTCACCGTCCCCGGGCTCGTCCTCGGCTACGTCGCCCTCGGCCTCTACGTGCCCATCGGCCTGCGGGCCCTGCGCGAGGGCCGGGCCGCCCGGACGGGTGAGCCGGCCGCCCCGGGGGACGAGACGCCCACCGCCGGCCAGTAGGTTCGGACCCGTGAAGGCCGTCATCATGGCGGGCGGCGAGGGCTCACGCCTCCGCCCGCTCACCTCCCACACGCCCAAGCCCATGCTGCCCCTGGCCAACCGGCCGATGATGGAGCACATCGTGGGCCTCCTCCGCGACCACGGCTACACCGAGATCGTCGTGACCGTGGCCTTCCTGGCCAACCAGATCCGCAACTACTTCGGCGACGGGTCCGAGTTCGGCGTCGAGATGGTCTACGCGACCGAGGAGCAGCCCCTCGGCACCGCCGGGTCGGTCCGCAACGCCAAGGACGTGCTCGACGAGCGCTTCCTCGTGATCTCGGGCGACGTCCTCACCGACATCGACCTGTCGAAGATCGTGGCCGAGCACGAGGAGAAGGGGGCGCTGGCCACCATCGGGCTCATCGCCGTCGACGACCCCCTCGAGTTCGGCATCGTCATCACCCACGAGGACGGCTCGATCGAGCGGTTCCTGGAGAAGCCGACCTGGGGCCAGGTCTTCAGCGACACCATCAACACCGGCATCTTCGTGCTCGAGCCCGAGATCTTCGACTACATCGCGCCCGACCGGCCCGTCGACTTCTCCGGCGAGGTCTTCCCCCAGCTGCTGGCCGAGGGCAAGCCCATGATCGGCGCCGTGGCCGAGGGCTACTGGGAGGACGTGGGCACGCTCGAGGCCTACGTCCGGGCCCACCGCGACGTGCTCGACGGCACCGTCAAGGTCGACGTGCCCGGCTTCCAGCTGCGCGACGGCGTGTGGCTGGGGGAGGGGGCCGAGGTCCACCCCGACGCCGAGATCGTCGGCAACGCCGTGGTCGGTGCCGGGGTGCGGGTCGACGCCGGGGCCCGGGTCGGTCCCTACGCCGTGCTCGGGCGCAACACCCGGGTCCGCTCCGACGCCGTGATCGAGCGGTCGGTCGTCCACGAGAACGTGTACCTGGGCCAGGGGTCGCGCCTGCGCGGGTCGGTCGTCGGCCGCTCCACCGAGCTGCGCCGGGCGGCCCGCGCCGACGAGGGCTCGGTGCTGGGCGACGAGTGCTTCGTGGGCGAGGAGGCCGTCGTCGGCGCCGGGGTCAAGGTGTACCCCTTCAAGACGATCGAGGCCGGCGCCACCGTCAACTCGTCGATCATCCTGGAGTCGCGCGGGGCGCGCAGCCTGTTCGGCCTCTCGCGGGCCACCGGCCTGGCCAACGTCGACATGACGCCCGAGCTGGCCACCCGCATCGCCATGGCCTGGGCCACGTCGCTCCCGCGGGGCAGCACCGTCGTCACCTCCCGCGACTCCAGCCGGGCGTCGCGGATGCTCAAGCGGGCGCTGATGGCCGGGCTCAACGCCGGCGGGGTCGACGTCCTCGACCTCGAGGTGGCGTCGGTGCCGGTCACCCGCTTCGCCATCCGCCAGCCGGTGGTGTCGGGCGGGGTGAGCGTGCGCCTCGAGGGCGACGACCCCGACTCGATCGGGCTGCGGTTCATCGACGGCGACGGGCTCGACATCTCAGAGGCCTCGCAGCGCAAGATCGAGCGCCAGTTCTCCCGGGAGGACTTCCGACGGGTGCCGGCCGAGGAGATCGGCGACATCGGCTTCCCGCCCCGCGTGCTCGAGCACTACACCACGGCCCTGGGCCAGACGGTGGACCTGGCGGTCGTGCGCGAGGCCGGGTTCAAGATCGTGACCGACTACGGGTTCGGCTCGACCTCGTTCACCATGCCCAACGTGCTGGCCAAGCTGGGGGCCGAGGTCCTGTCGGTGAACCCCTACGCCTCGACCCAGGGCGCCATGAGCTTCGTGCGCCAGCGCGGCGCCGAGGCGGCCGCCCCGCTCGTGACCGCCGCCGGGGCCCACGTCGGCGCCGTCCTCGATCCCGACGGCGAGCGGCTCACCCTGATCGACGACGAGGGCCGGGTCCTGACCGACACCCAGGCCCTCCTCGCCCTGGTCCGCCTGGTGGCCGACCACATCGACGGCGACAAGATCGCCGTGCCGGTCAACGCCACCATCCAGGTGGCGAAGATGCTGGAGGGCCACGACATCACCGTGGTCGAGTCGAAGATGTCGTCGGCGGCCCTGATGGCGGCCTCCGAGGAGCCCGGGGTGGGCTTCGCCGCCACCACCGACGGTGGCTACATCCTGCCCGGCTTCCTCCCCGCCTTCGACGCCGCCGCCATGCTCGTCAAGCTGCTCGAGCTGCTGGCCCGCCACGACGTCCGGCTCTCGTCGGTGGTCGACGACCTGCCCCGGCCCCACATCGCCCACGAGACGGTCGTGACCCCGTGGGAGCAGAAGGGGCTGGTCATGCGGTCGCTGGTGGAGCGGGCCGACCCCGACCGGCTGATCCTGGTCGACGGGGTCAAGGTGCTCCACGACCACGGCTGGGCCCTGGCCCTGCCCGACCCGGCCGAGCCCCTCACCCACGTCTGGGCCGAGGGCGCCACCGACTCCGCCGCCCGCACCCGAGCCCAGGAGTACGGCCGACGGATCCGCCAGCTCGTGCGCTAGCACGAGATGGCGGAGTTTCGTCGGCAACAGGGACGGCGTCGGCGCAGCCGAAACCTCCAGGGCGGCGGGTGGGGTCGGCGGACGTGGATCCGGCAGCTCGTGCGCTAGCACGAGATGGCGGATCGGGGGCGAACCCTCTCGGAGAGGTCGAGGGCGCGGCTGAGGTAGGTTGCGACCATGAACCTCCCCGAGGACCTGCGCTACACCAAGGACCACGAGTGGGTGCGGGTGGAGGGCTCCCGCGTGCGGATCGGCATCACCGACTACGCCCAGGACGCCCTCGGCGACGTGGTGTTCGTCCAGGTGCCCGAGGCCGGCGCCGAGGTCGCCGCCGGTGCCACGATCAGCGAGGTGGAGTCGACCAAGTCGGTGTCGGAGATCTACGCCCCGGTCACCGGCTCGGTGGTCGCGGTCAACGCCGACCTGGGCGACGCCCCCGAGCGGCTGAACGACGATCCGTACGGCGAGGGGTGGATCTGCGAGCTCGAGGTGAGCGACACGGCGCAGCTCGACGACCTGCTCGACGCCGACGGCTACCGGAGCCTGATCGAGGAGTAGACGTGGCCGAGACCGAGTGCGGCCGTTGCGGCCACCACAACGCCCCAGACGCGAACTTCTGCTCCTCCTGCGGCGCGCCCATCGAGCACGACGACGGCCACGACCGCCCGACCATCCAGCTCCAGATCGACGGTCCCTCGGGCCAGTCCGACGAGGTCAGCCTCGATCTCGACGAGCTGCCCGGCATCGGGGTGCTCGTCGTCCGGGCCGGGCCCAACGCGGGGTCGACCTTCGCCGTCGACAAGGACGTCATCACCGCCGGGCGCCACCCCGACAGCGACATCTTCCTCGACGACATCACCGTGTCGCGCCGCCACGCCGAGGTCCGCAACGAGGGGGATCGGCTCGTGGTGGCCGACGTGGGCTCGCTGAACGGCACCTACCTCAACCGCGAGCGCATCGAGCAGGCCGAGCTCACCGACGGCGACACCGTGCAGGTCGGGAAGTTCAAGCTTGTGTTCGTGGCCGGGGCCCAGGCCGCCGGCGGAGCCGCGTCGTGACCCCCGTGCCGGCCGGGGCGGGGGCGTGACCGTGGCGGAACGGTCGCACCTGTCGATCGGCGAGGTCCTCAGCCTCCTCCAGGACGAGTTCCCCGACGTCACCATCTCCAAGATCCGCTTCCTCGAGAGCCAGGGCCTCCTCGACCCGGAGCGGACCCCGTCGGGCTACCGCAAGTTCTACGAGGCCGACGTCCGCCGGCTGCGGTGGATCCTCACCGAGCAGCGCGACAACTTCCTCCCGCTGAAGGTCATCAAGGATCGCCTCGACGAGGGCGTCGACGCCGAGCTGGCCGCGCCCGACCACGGTGGGAACGGGGCCTCCGCGGCCGTCCCGCTGGGCCAGGGCGGCGAGGAGCCCGCGGCCGCGGTGCCGGCCACGGCCGCCCCGTCGGCGAGCGGCGCCCCGACGGCACCGACCCCGACCGCAGCGGCCCCGGACCCGACCCCGACCGCACCGCCTCCGGTCGAGCCCGCCCCCGCGACGGCCCCACCGGAGCCCGAGCCCGCCCCGCTGCCCATCTGGATGGCCGACGCCGCCCGGGCCAAGGTCGACCGGGGCCGGTCCGGACGGCCGGCGGTGGGGGACGGTCCCGACCCGCTCGCCCACGAGGCCACCGCGGTGAGCCTCACCGTCGACGAGCTCCTGGCCGCCAGCGGGCTCACCCGGCAGCAGCTGAGCTCGCTCGAGGAGTACGGCCTGGTGCAGGGCCACGCCGTCGCCGACGACCGGTACTACGACGGCGAGGACCTCGTCATCGCCCAGAAGTCCGCGGGCTTCCTCGCCCACGGCGTCGAGGCCCGCCACCTCCGGATGTTCAAGACCGCGGCCGAGCGCGAGGCCGCCCTGCTCGAGCAGCTGGTGATGCCGCTGGTGAAGCAGCGCAACGCCGACGGCCAGCAGCAGGCCCACGAGACGGTCGTCGAGCTGGCCGGGCTGGCGCAGTCGCTGCGCGCCGCCCTGCTCCGGACCGCCCTGTCGAAGGACCTCGGGTAGGCGAGACCACCCCGAGGTGCCCGCCCCGCGGTGGGTGGGCGGCGGTAGGGTGCGGGGGATGGTCGAGATGGATCTCGTCGGCGTGCGGGTGGAGCTCCCCTCCAACACCCCGATCGCGCTCCTGCGAGAGCGCACCGGCGCCCGCCGCGTCCTCCCGATCTTCATCGGCGGACCCGAGGCCACGGCGATCGCCTTCGCCCTCGAGGAGGTCGTGACGCCCCGGCCCATGACCCACGACCTGATGCGGAACCTGCTCGACGACCTCGGCGTCAGCATCGAGTCGGTCACCGTCACCGAGCTGCGCGACCGCACCTTCTACGCCGAGATCGAGCTCCACGCCGCCGACGGGGTCCACCGGGTGTCGAGCCGCCCCTCCGACGCCATCGCCCTCGCCGTGCGGATCGGCACCCCGATCTACGCCGCCGAGGAGGTCCTCGACGAAGCCGCCTTCCAGGCCGAGGACGAAGACGACGACGAGGCCGTCGAGGAGGAGGAGGCCGAGGAGGTCGTCGAGCAGTTCAAGGAGTTCATCGACAACGTGAGCCCCGAGGACTTCGCCTCCTAGCCCGCCGCCCCCTGGTGGGGGCGCACCTCGTTGACCGGCGCGCGCTCGGGGCGTACGGTGGACGGCCCACAGCGCCGTAACTACGACCGTGTGATGCGCTGGGGCACGGAGGAGCGGGATGGACGGACAGCCGGACGACACAGCGACGACGGGTGCGGTCGCGACCGACCCCGGGTTCAGCGGCAAGGCCGCGGCCGAGATCGTGGGCATCACGTACCGGCAGCTCGACTACTGGGCCCGCACCGACCTGATCCGCCCCGAGCTGGCCGAGGCCAAGGGCAGCGGGTCCCGCCGGCGCTACTCGTACCGCAACCTGCTCGAGCTGAAGCTGGTGAAGACCATGCTCGACTCGGGCATCAAGCTCGAGTCCGTGCGCGACGCCTTCGGCTACCTCCGCTCCGAGGGCACCGACATCTCCGCCGCCCGGCTCGTCATCGCCGGCACCTCCGCAGTGCTGGTCAAGGACGACGTCGAGATGATCGACGTGGTCAACCGGTACCACGGCCAGGGCGTGCTCAACCTCAACCTGGTCACCCTCGACGGCCTCAAGGGCGAGCTCGACACCGCCGTGCACCAGCTGCGGCCGACGATCGCGCCCGCCGCCGACGCCGTCCCCCAGGTCGCCCAGGCCTGATCCCGTCCGCCGGTACGCTCCGGCCGTGACCCGCACCTCCCCGCTCGACGCCGTCCACCGCGCCCTCGGCGCTCGCATGGTCCCGTTCGGGGGGTGGGACATGCCGGTCAGCTACCCCAGCGGGACCCTCGCCGAGCACGAGGCCTGCCGCACCGACGCCGTCGTCTTCGACGTCAGCCACCTCGGCACCGTGCGCATCGAGGGGCCCGAGGCGCTCGACCGCCTGCAGGCCGCCTTCACCAACGACCTGCGCCGCATCGGCCCGGGCCGGGCCCAGTACACCCACCTGCTCGACGCCGAGGACGCCTCCGTGCTCGACGACATCATCGTGTGGTGGGTGGGGGAGGAGCGCTTCGACGTCATGCCCAACGCCTCCAACACCGACCGGGTCACCGGGGCGCTGGGGGAGGGGGCCGTCGACGTCACCGCCGCTCGGGCCGTGCTGGCGGTGCAGGGCCCCGAGGCCCGGGCCCGGGTCGCCGCCGTGATCCCCGAGGCCGCGGCCGTGCCCCGGTTCGGCGTCGCCCGCACCGTCTGGTCCGGGGTCGACTGCGTGGCCGCCGGTACCGGCTACACCGGCGAGGACGGGATCGAGGTCGCCGTCCCGGCCGAGGCGGCCGACGCCCTGTGGGAGGCCATCGTCGGCACCGGGGTCGTCCCCGCCGGCCTCGGCGCCCGCGACACCCTCCGGCTCGAGGCCGGGCTCCCGCTCCACGGCCACGAGCTGGGCCCCGGGATCACCCCGCTCCAGGCCGGGCTGGGCTGGGTCGTGCGGTGGGACAAGGGCGACTTCATCGGCCGCGAGCCCCTCGCCGCCGAGAAGGAGCGGGGCATCTCCCGCCGGCTGCGCGGGCTCGTCGTGGAGGGCCGGCGCCCGCCCCGCGAGGGCCAGGCCGTCGTCCGTGACGGCGAGCCCGTCGGCGAGGTCACGAGCGGCAACTTCTCGCCGACCCTCGGCCACGGGATCGCCCTCGCCTTCGTGCCCCCCGACGTCGCCATCGGTGACCGGCTGGCCATCGACGTCCGCGGCACCGAGGTCCCCGCGACCGTCGTGAAGACGCCCTTCCTGACCACGAGCTGACGAGGTCACGCCGCTCGCCGGTCGGAGTGGGTCAGACCCACTCCGACCGCAGCGACCGCTACTGGTAGTCGGACACGGGGGGGCAGGAGCAGACGAGGTGGCGGTCGCCGTGGCCGCCGTCGATGCGCCGCACCGGCGGCCAGTACTTGTCGGCCTTCGACACCGACGCCGGGAAGGCGGCCTGGGCCCGGGTGAACGGGTGCTCCCAGTCGTCTCCCAGCACGGACTCGGCCGTCCACGGGGCGCCTGTGAGGACGCCGGGCATCTCGTCGACCTCGGCCCGAATGGCGATCAGGGCGTCGCAGAAGCGGTCGATCTCCCGCAGGTCCTCGCTCTCGGTCGGCTCGACCATGAGGGTCCCGGCCACCGGGAAGCTCATGGTCGGGGCGTGGAACCCGTAGTCGATCAGCCGCTTGGCCACGTCGTCGACGGTGATGCCGGTGGCCTTGGTGAGGGGTCGGAGGTCGATGATGCACTCGTGGGCGACGAGGCCGTTCCGCCCCGTGTAGAGCACCGGGTAGTGCTCGGCCAGGCGGCGGGCGATGTGGTTGGCGTTGAGGATGGCGACCTGGGTGGCCCGACGCAGGCCCTCGCCCCCCATCATGCGGACGTAGGCCCAGGGGATCGGGAGGATCCCCGCCGACCCCCAGGGCGCGGCCGACACCGGCCCCGGCCCCGTCTCGGACCCGCACTCGGGCACGACCGGGTGGTTGGGGAGGAACGGGGCCAGGTGCTCGCCCACCGCGACCGGGCCGACCCCCGGGCCGCCGCCCCCGTGGGGGATGCAGAAGGTCTTGTGCAGGTTCAGGTGGCTCACGTCGGCCCCGAAGCGGCCGGGGCGGGCCAGGCCCACCATGGCGTTGAGGTTGGCCCCGTCGAGGTACACCTGGCCGCCGGCGTCGTGGACGGCGGCGCAGATCTCGCGGATCTCCTGCTCGAAGACGCCGTGGGTCGACGGGTAGGTGACCATCAGGGCGGCGATGCGGCCGGCGTGGGCGTCGATCTGGGCCCGGAGGTCGTCGAGGTCGACGTTGCCGTCGTCGTCGCACGCCGTCACCACGACCTGCATGCCCGCCATGACCGCGCTGGCGGCGTTGGTGCCGTGGGCCGACGAGGGGATCAGGCACACGTCGCGGCCCTCGTCGCCGCGGGAGCGGTGGTAGGCGCGGATGGCGAGCAGGCCGGCCAGCTCGCCCTGGCTCCCGGCGTTGGGCTGCACCGAGCACGCCGCGTACCCCGTGATGGCCACCAGCCACGACTCCAGGTCGTCGATCAGGCGGCGGTAGCCCTGGGTCTGCTCGGCGGGGGCGAAGGGGTGGAGACCGGCGAAGCCGGGCCAGGTGATGGGCTCCATCTCGGCTGCGGCGTTGAGCTTCATGGTGCACGACCCGAGCGGGATCATGGCCCGGTCGAGGGCGATGTCGCGGTCGGACAGCCGGCGCAGGTAGCGCATCATCGCCGTCTCCGACCGGTACGACGAGAACACCGGGTGCTCGCAGAACCCGCTCGTCCGCACCAGCCCGTCGGGCACGGCAGGGGCGCCGTCGCCGACCTCGTCGGCCGTGCGGGCGGCGTCGGCCGGCACCCCGAAGGCGGCCAGCACGGCGTCGAGGTGGGCCACCGTGGTCTGCTCGTCGCACGACGCGGCGACGTGGTCGGCGTCGACCCGGCGCAGGTTCACCCCGCCCTCGAGGGCCGCGGCGACGACGGCGTCGGCCCGGCCCGGCACCCGCACCAGCACGGTGTCGAAGAAGGTGTCGTGGACGACCTCCGCCCCGCCGTCGGCCAGGGCCCGGGCGAGGGTCCGGGCGGCGCGGTGGACCCGCTCGGCGATGGCCGCCAGGCCGTCGGGTCCGTGGTAGACGGCGTAGGACGAGGCGATGACGGCCAGGAGCACCTGCGCCGTGCAGATGTTGCTGGTCGCCTTCTCGCGCCGGATGTGCTGCTCGCGCGTCTGGAGGGCGAGCCGCAGGGCAGGGGCGCCGTCGGCGTCGATCGACACCCCGACGAGGCGGCCCGGCAGGGAGCGCTGGAGGCCGTCGCGCACGGCCATGTAGCCGGCGTGGGGACCGCCGAAGCCCATGGGGACCCCGAGGCGCTGGGCCGACCCGACGACGACGTCGGCGCCGATCTCGCCCGGCGGGCGCAGCAGGCACAGGGCCAGGGGGTCGGCGGCGAAGGCGACGATGGCGCCCCGCTCGTGGGCCGCGGCGACCAGGGCGGCGTCGTCGCGGACCAGGCCGGTGGTGGTGGGGTACTGGACGAGGACCCCGAAGGCGTCGCCCGAGCTGCCTGCGCCACTCGCCAGCTCGTCGGCGGTGGGGAACCCGGCGCCGAGGTCGGCCTCGACGATGCGGATGCCCAGGGGCTCGGCCCGGGTCGCGACCACGGCCAAGGTCTGGGGGTGGCAGCCGGTGTCGACGACGAAGGGGGCGTCGGCCGGCGCCTTGGACGCCCGGCGGGCGAGGGTCATGGCCTCCGCCGCCGCGGTCGCCTCGTCGAGCAGGGAGGCGTTGGCCAGGGCCAGCCCGCTGAGATCGGTGACCAGGGTCTGGAAGTTGAGCAGGGCCTCGAGCCGGCCCTGGGAGATCTCGGGCTGGTACGGCGTGTAGGCCGTGTACCAGGCCGGGTTCTCCAGGATCGAGCGCCGGATCACCGGGGGGGTGACGGTGCCGTGGTAGCCCATGCCGATCATCGACGTGACCACCTGGTTGCGGGCGGCCAGGGCCCTCAGCTCGGCGAGGGCCTCCTCCTCGCCCACGGCCTCGGGCAGGTCGAGGGGCGCCGCCTCGCGGATGCCGGCCGGGACGGCGTCGTCGACCAGCTCCTCGAGCGAGCCGTAGCCGAGGGCGGCCAGCATGGCGGCCTGCTCGTCGTCGGTGGGGCCGATGTGACGGGCCGCGAACGGGACGCCGGATCCGGCGGAGGTGAGGCGGGGACGGTCGGACATGGGTCCTCCGGAGGGCGGTGGGACGGGGTCGGCCGGGCGGCCTCGGATCGTCCTCCCCACGCTGTCATCGGCACCTGAGAGGTTCACCGGCGGACCGGCTTGCACCTTGGGTGGACCGGTCGGGGCCGGTCGCTTTCCAGCGTCGCCTCGTCCGTGCGGTCCTGGGGCCTGAGAGATTCCGGGGAGGGACTTGCTCCTTCGGCGGCCCGACGCTGGGCCTCTCCCGCACGGTGTCGGCAGCCCGGGGAGCGTACCAGCGGGGGGGTGGCCCCCGGGGGTCCGGTCCCCCCGGCGGTTGCGTAGTGACCGCTCATCCGGCCGCCGCCGATCTCGACCATGGTGAGCGTCGGGCCCCGACCGGGGCCCGACGCTGACGATGAGGAGTGGTGGAGATGGACGTTCGCCGTGGAGTGGCCGCAGGCCTGGTGGGCCTGGCCCTGGTGGCCGGCACGGCCGGGTGCGGCAAGATCGGCGAGAAGGTGGCCGAGGAGGCCATCGAGCGCAACAGCGACTGCGAGGACATCGACATCGACGCCGACGAGGGCGCGGTGTCGGGCAGCTGCTCGGGCGACGGGTTCGATGCCAGCGTCTCCGGCGACGCCGAGCTGCCCGCCGAGTGGCCCGCCGACCTGGCCGTGCCCGAGGGCCTGGCCATCGTCACGTCGACCTCGACCGACACGCCGGTGCTCTCGCTCAACGTCGTCGGATCGGTCGACGGCGAGGTGCCGGCCGTCTACGAGACCATCAAGACCCAGCTCACGGCGGCGGGCTTCACGATCGACACCGACTCCCTGGCCGAGGGGCCGACCGGCCCCAGCGGCACCCTCGCCGCCACCGGTCCGGAGCTCACGGCCGCCGTGGTCGTGGCCGACAACGTCAGCGGCATCGGCGGGCCCGTGTCGGTGACCTACTCCCTCACCGCCCTCGGCTGACGCCCTCGCGTAGGGTGGACGACATCGCTCCGCCCGCCGGGAGAACCTCATGACCGACCTGATGCCCGCCAGCCCCTTCGTCGAGCGCACGCCCGACGAGGAGCGCGCCCACCGCAAGCGGCGGCTGGCGGCGGCGTTCCGGATCTTCGGGCGCTTCGGGTTCGACGAGGGCGTGGCCGGGCACATCACCGCCCGCGACCCCGAGCGGCTCGACCACTTCTGGGTCAACCCCTTCGGGATGAGCTTCAAGCAGATCAAGGCGTCGGACCTGATCCTCTGCGACCACGACGGCAACGTGGTCGAGGGCTCCTGGCCGGTGAACCGGGCCGCCTTCGCCATCCACTCCCGCATCCACCACGCCCGCCCAGACGTCGTCGCCGCCGCCCACTCCCACAGCAAGTACGGGCGGGCCTTCTCCACCCTGCGGCGCCCGCTCCGGCCCCTCACCCAGGACTCGTGCATCTTCTTCGAGGACCACGTCCTCTTCGACGACTACACCGGCGTGGTCGACGACCCGGCCGAGGGCGACCGCATCGCCGCCGCCCTGGGCGGGGCCAAGGCGGCCATCTTGGCCAACCACGGCCTGCTCACCGTCGGCCACAGCGTCGACGAGGCCCTCTTCTGGTACGTGACGATGGAGCGGACCTGCGAGGTCGAGCTGTCGGCCCGCGCCGCCGGCGAGCCCCACGAGATCGATCCCGAGGTGGCGGCCCTGACCCGCTCGCAGGTCGGCACCAACCTGGCCGGCTGGTTCAGCGCCCAACCCCTGTTCGACTGGATCGAGGCGGTCGAGCCCGACCTCGCCGGGTAGCCCGTTCGGGCGATCGGCGGGCCGGCACCTGGTGATCCGACCGCCGGGCCGACAATCCGACGCGCCGAGGCCTGGATCTGGCCGGTCCGCCGCCGATGGACCCTCCGGACGCGCTGCCGTGGCGCGGAAGATGGAGGAGCACATGGAGCACGGGGAGCAGGTCCACCTGCTGCTCAGCGCGCCCGGCCAGCCTCCTGCGACCCTCCCCGCCTCGCCCTGGCGGGCCTGGCTGCCCTCGCCCCGGGGACCCATCGACCCGACGACGGCGGCCGACGGCCTCCGGCTGTCGCCGATGGCCCACCGGGCCGAGCGGGCGCTGGTCGCAGCGGTGGCCAAGGACGACGTCGACGGCCTGGGCCGGTTGGCGACCCAGCCGGGACCGGCCCAGGACCCGGCCTGGGTGCTGGCCGCCCTCCGACTGGCGACCATCGACGGCCCGTCGGCCATCGACCTGCTCCAGCCCCTGGCCACGGCGGCCCACGAGCCGACCGAGTCGAAGCTCCTGCGCAAGCACTGGGGCGACCTGACCGTCCAGGTCAACCTGGCCCCCAGCGTCCCCGTCCTGCTCCGCCTGAGCCGCACCGCGCTCGGGCTGCTGGCCGCCGAGCTGCTCGTCGACGCCGGGCGCATCGGCGAGGCCCTGTCACTCCTCGAGACGTACCCGCCGCGGTCGGCCGTCGTGCTGGCCAAGGCCGCCGCCCTGCTGGCCCAGGGCGAGCACGCCCGCGTCCTCGAGATCACCTCGGCGCTGCCCAACGTCGACGACCTGTCGGCCCTGGCCCTCGTCGCCCGCAGCGTCGCCTGCCGGACGCTCCAGGACCTGCCCGGCGCCCTCGACGCCGTGTGCGAGGCCCTGTCCGACGCCGATCGCAGCGGCGCCGTCATCGCCGCCGCACTCGAGGAGCGGTCGCACCTCTACTCCCTCGCCGGCGACACCGCCGCCGCCCACGTCGACCTCGGGGTGCTCGCCGCCATGGCCAGCGGCCAGACCGACGTGCCCATCCCGCCGCCGGCGACGCTCCGGCGGTCCGACGAGCCGTCCGAGGACGACGCCCTCGACCGGGCCCGCAACCGCATCCGGCGGCGCATCACGGGCGTCGGCGCCCCCGGCACCTTCGGCGGGCGCCACCACAGCACCTACCGGGACGAGATCGCCACCATGTTCGCCCTCGGGCAGGTCGATGCCGTCGAGGAGCTCCTCCTCGGCCTGCTCGACGTGGTCGAGGACGAGGTCGACGAGCTCGGCGTCCAACTGGACCCCACCTTCTTCCTGACCCTGGCCGACCTCTACCAGGACAGCGGTCGGACCGACGAGCTGGTCGCCCTGCGCGAGCGCTACGACGACGCCGAGGCCCGGTCCGCCCACCGGGTCATCGAGCCGGTCGAGCACGAGGTCGGCCACGACCCGGGCGGCGTCGACCTGGCCAAGCCGGCCCCGGTCCCCCCGGCCGACGAGGTGACGGACGCTGCCACCGACGGCGGGGGAGAGGGGACCGTCGTCACCGAGACCGCCATCCGGGGGACGGCCCTCGTCCCCGACCCGGCCGAGACCCCGGCGCCGGGGGAGGGCACCGCGCTCGGCGGCGCCGGTCCCGAGCCCGTCGCCGAGGCCGAGCCGGCACCGACCGACGAGGTGGCCGCAGAGCACGAGCCCGCGGCGACGACCGACGAGGTGGCCGCAGAGCACGAGCCGGCGGCGCCGACCGATGCGCCGGCAGCACCGACCGATGAGCCGGCGTCCGACGCCGACCCGGAGCCGGTCGACCTGGTCGACCACGCCGACGAGCGGCCGTTGACGCCCGTCGAGCGGGCGGTCCGGGGCCCGCGGGTGCGATCGCTCTAGGGAGTCGCGCACGGAGCATCCACCGCCCGCCCCTCCGCATCGGGCTACGTTTCGTCACGTGACGAAACGACCGGTCGGGGACGAGGGCGGGGGATCCGCCCCCCGGCGCGACCCTCGCGCCGACGAGCGCTGCCGGTGGTGCGGCCGCCGGCTCCCGGACCGGGCCCGCACCGGCCGGCCCCGGAGGTACTGCCGGCCCGGGTGCCGCCAGCAGGCCCACATGGCCCGCAAGCTGGCCGCCGTCCACGGGCTCGGTGACGACGACGTCATCGTCGCCCGCCAGGCGGTCGAGGAGCTCCAGGGCGCGCTGTACTGCCTGCAGGCCGCCATCGAGGACGCCGACGCCGACCTGGCCGACGCCGGCGACGACCCCGCCGAGCTGCGCCGAGCCATCGCCTGGCTCCTCGACAACGCCCGCCCGGCCGCCGCCCTCTGGATCGAACCCCGGACCGGTGGGGTTACTTGACAGAACCTACATTATCGGCGCCTCCGAGGGGAGGCGGCTGCGCCGCGTGCGCTCTTGAGGCGCCGATAATGTCGCCCAGCGCGCGGGGAGACGGTCTGCGCCGCGTGCGCTCTTGAGGCGCCGATAATGTCGCCCAGCGCGCGGGGAGACGGTCATCTTGGTGTCAGGCACCACGTGGCCTTGCCCACCCCGGTGGGGCCGGCGATCCCCGGCCACTTGGTGCCTGACACCACGTGACCCGCGCCGACCAACCGTTGGCGGGGCAGTCCTGGCACCACGTGGCACGGCGGTCAGGCGGTGGTGACGTACTGGGCGAGGTGCTTGGCGGTCAGGGTCTTCTTCTTGATGAGGGCGGACGGGGGGCCCTCGAAGACCACTCTGCCGCCGTCGTGGCCGGGGCCGGGGCCGAGGTCGATGATCCAGTCGGCGTGGGCCATGACGGCCTGGTGGTGCTCGATGACGATGACCGAGCGGCCGGCGTTGACCAGGCGGTCGAGGAGGCCGAGCAGCTGGCCGACGTCGGCCAGGTGGAGGCCCGTGGTCGGCTCGTCGAGGACGTAGACCTCGCCCTTGTCCGCCATCTGCGTCGCCAGCTTGAGCCGCTGGCGCTCACCGCCGGACAGGGTCGTGAGCGGCTGGCCCAGGCTGAGGTAGCCGAGCCCCACGTCGGCCAGGCGGTCGAGGACCTTGTGGGCGGCGGGGACCTTGGCCTCGCCGTCGGCGAAGAAGGCCTCGGCCTCGGTGACCGACATGGCCAGCACCTCGGCGATGTTCCGGCCGCCCAGGGTGTGCTCCAGGACCGCGGCCTGGAACCTCCTCCCCTCGCACTCCTCGCACAGCGACTCGACCGTCGCCATCACCCCCAGCTCGGTGAAGATGACGCCCGCCCCGTTGCACGTCGGGCAGGCGCCCTCCGAGTTGGAGCTGAACAGCGCCGGCTTCACGCCGTTGGCCTTGGCGAAGGCCTTGCGGATCGGGTCGAGCAGCCCGGTGTAGGTCGCCGGGTTGCTCCGTCGCGACCCCCGGATGGCGCCCTGGTCGACCACCACCACCCCGTCGCGGCCGGCGACCGAGCCGTGGATCAGCGAGCTCTTGCCCGACCCGGCCACGCCCGTCACCACGCACAGGACCCCGAGCGGGATGTCCACGTCGACGTCCTGGAGGTTGTGCGTCGACGCCCCCCGCACCTCGAGCGCCCCGGTGGCGGCACGCACCGACGGCTTGAGCGTCGCCCGGTCGTCGAGGTGGCGACCGGTGGTGGTGGCGCTCCCCCGCAGCCCCTCCACCGTGCCCTCGAAGCACACGGTGCCACCGGCGGTGCCGGCGCCGGGCCCGAGGTCCACGACGTGGTCGGCGATGGCGATCGTCTCGGGCTTGTGCTCCACGACGAGGACGGTGTTGCCCTTGTCCCGCAGCTGGAGCAGGAGGGCGTTCATCCGCTCGATGTCGTGGGGGTGGAGGCCGATCGTGGGCTCGTCGAAGACGTAGGTGACGTCGGTCAGCGACGAACCGAGGTGGCGGATCATCTTGGTCCGCTGGGCCTCACCCCCGGACAGGGTCCCCGACGGCCGGTCGAGCGACAGGTACCCGAGCCCGATCGCCGCGAACGAGTCGAGCAGGTGCTGGAGCCCGGCCAGGAGGGGGGCCACCGACGGCTCGTCCAGCCCCCGGACCCACTCGGCCAGGTCGCTGATCTGCAGGGCGCACGCGTCGGCGATGCTCGTGCCGCCGATCGTCGACGACCGGGCCTCGGGGCCGAGCCGGGTGCCGTCGCAGTCGGGGCAGGTCGTGAACGTCACCACCCGCTCCACGAAGGCCCGGATGTGGGGCTGCATGGCGTCGACGTCCTTGGACAGGAACGACTTCTGGATCTGCGGGATCAGCCCGGAGTAGGTGAGGTTGATCCCCTCGACCTTGATCTTGGTGGGCTCGCGGTGGAGGAGGTCGTGGAGCTCCCGCTTGGTGAACCTCCCGATCGGCTTGTCGGGGTCGAAGTAGCCGCAGCCCCGGAAGATCCGGCCGTACCAGCCCTCCATGCTGTAGCCCGGGATCGTCAGGGCCCCCTCGTTGAGCGACTTGGTGGCGTCGTACATCGCCGTGAGGTCGAAGTCGCTGACCGACCCCCGCCCCTCGCAGCGGGGGCACATCCCCCCGAGGCGGTTGAAGGTGACCTTCTCCCGCTTCGTCTTGTCGCCCCGATCGACCGCCACCGACCCGCTGGCCGAGACCGAGGGGACGTTGAACGAGTAGGCGTTGGGCGGGCCGATGTGGGGCTGGCCCAGCCGGCTGAAGAGGATCCGCAGCATGGCGTTGGCGTCGGTGACCGTGCCGACCGTCGACCGGGGGTTGGCCCCCAGCCGCTCCTGGTCGACGATGATCGCCGTCGTCAGGCCGTCGAGCAGGTCGACCTCGGGGCGGGCCAGGGTGGGCATGAACCCCTGCACGAAGGCGCTGTAGGTCTCGTTGATCAGCCGCTGCGACTCGGCCGCGATGGTGGCGAACACCAGCGAGCTCTTGCCCGACCCGGAGACGCCGGTGAACACCGTCAGCCGCCGCTTGGGCAGCTCGACGCTGACGTCCTTCAGGTTGTTCTCCCGCGCGCCCTGCACGCGGATCATGTCGTGGCTGTCGGCCGCCGCGGCCTCCGTCATCGGACCTCCTGGATGCGCACCATGTTGCCGGCGGGGTCGCGGACGGCGCAGTCCCGGGCCCCCCAGTCCTGCTCGGTCGGCTCCTGCACGATCTCGACGTCGCCGGCCTGGATCTTCTCGAAGGTGCCGTCGAGGTCCGGGGTCCCGAGCATGATGCTGGCGTAGGTGCCCTTGGCCATCATCTCGGCGATGGTGCGGCGCTCGTCGTCGGTGATGCCCGGGTCCGCCGCCGGCGGCGTCAGCACGACGTTGGTGTCGGTCTGGCCGGGAGGGCCGATCGTGATCCACCGCATGTCCTCGTACCCGACGTCCTTGCGGACCTCGAAGCCGAGCAGGTCGCGGTAGAAGGCCAGCGAGGCCTCCGGGTCGGTGTGGGGCAGGAACGTGGTGTGGATGGTGATGTCCATGGCGATCAGGATGCGCGAGGGGCGGCGACGCGTGCTTCTCGATTCCTGACCGGTCGGGTGACCCGCCGGGCGACGCAGGGCGGGATCCCCTCCGTGGCCGTGCCCGCCTCCCGCCGGTAGACGCTGGGCGGCACGCCGACCAGCTCGGTGAAGCGGGTGCTGAAGGTGCCCAGCGACTGGCACCCCACGGCGAAGCAGACGTCGGTGACGCTCATGTCGCCCCGCCGCAGCAGGGTCATGGGCCGCTCGATGCGCCGGGTCATCAGGTACGAGTACGGCGACTCGCCGTAGGCCAGCCGGAACTGCCGGCTGAGGTGGCCGGCCGACATGTGGACGCCGCGGGCCAGGGCCTCGACGTCGAGCGGCTGGGCGTGCTCGCGGTCCATGCGGTCCCGGACGCGCCGCAGGAGGACGAGGTCGTCCAGGGTCGGGGCCGCAGCCCGCCTGCCGGTCACGGGCCCGATGGTGCCACGTGGGGCGGCGGGCGTGGTGCGGCAGACTCGCCGGGTGACGGTTCCGATCGACGGGTGGGTCGACCCGCGCTTCGCCGCGGTGCGGGAGGCGTTCGTCGGCAACTTCACCGACAGGGGCGAGGTCGGCGGCGCCGTCCACGTCGTCCACCGGGGCGAGGTGGTGGTCGACCTGGTCGGCGGGTGGGCCGACGAGGAGCGCACCCGGCCGTGGACGCACGACACCATCGTCGACGTCTACTCCGTCGGGAAGGCCATCTTGGCGGTCCTGGCCCTGCAGCTCGTCGACGACGGGGTGCTGGCCCTCGACCAGCCCGTCGCCGAGGTGTGGCCCGACTTCGCCGCCGGGGGCAAGGCCGGCGCCACCGTCGAGCACGCCCTCACCCACCGGGCGGGCGTGCCCGCCATCCGCGAGCCGCTCACCGACGCCGACCTGTTCTCGTGGGCCACGATGACCGCCGCCCTCGCCGCCACCGAGACCTGGTGGGTGCCCGGCGAGCGGCTGGCGTACCACACCAACACCTTCGGGCACCTCGTGGGCGAGATCGTCCACCGGGCGACCGGGCAGATGCCGGGCGAGCGGCTGCGGGCCGTCACCGGCCCGCTCGGGGCCGACGTGTGGTTCGGCGTGCCGGACGCCGAGCAGCACCGCTGCGCCGACATCATCTGGGACCCGGGCTCCCCGCTCCCCCCGCTCGACTCCTTCTCCGGCCTCGAGGGCGACCTCCTCATGAACGCCCTCTCCCTGTTCAACCCGCCCGGCTACTCGTCGATCGGCCTGGTCAACACCCCGGCCTGGCGGGCCGCCGAGATCGGGTCCACCAGCGGGCACGCATCGGCGTCGGGCATCGCCCGCCTGTACGCCGCCCTCCTCGAGCCCCACCGCCTCCTCTCCCCCACGCTGCTCGCCCGGGCCACCGCCCCGCGGGTGACGGCCCGGTGCCCGATCCTCGGCGACGAGGTGACCTACGGCGTCGGTTTCCAGCCCACCACGGCCCGCCGCCCCCTCGGGCCCAACGGCCGGTCCTTCGGCCACTACGGCTCGGGCGGCGCCCTCGGCTTCGCCGACCCCGATGCCGGCATCGCCTTCGGGTACGCCATGAACCACCTGATCCCCCGCTGGCAGAGCACCCGCAACCGGGCCCTCATCGAGGCCGTCTACGCCTCGCTCGCCTGAGGCCCGCACCGCGCCGCGCCTGGTCGCACCGCCCTTGACGGCGGAGACCGCGGATCGGCCTGCGTTGCTGGAGGGGGCGACGAGTACGGTGGCCCGCCTATGGCCCGCCGGATCGAGATCGAGCTGACGAGCGCCCGCGACGACGGGACCTGGACCTGGCGCGCCGCTGGAGCGCGCGAGCCCAAGGGGGTGGTCGAGGCGGCCAAGCTGCCCGGCAGCCCGACCGCCGGCGACGTCTTGCGGGTCGAGGTCGAGATCGGGCTCGACGGGACCGAGATCACCGCCGTCCTCCCCCCCAAGACCAAGGCCCGCAAGGAGCCCGAGCGCCTCGAGCTGCTCGGGCGGGAGCTGACCGACGACGAGCTGGTCACCAGCAAGCTGGTCGGCAAGCGGGGCCGCCGCGACCGCGACGACGATCGCCGCGGCGGCCGGGGCGGCGGCCGCGGCCGCGACGGCCGCTCCGGTGGTCCCGGCCGCGGGCGGGGTGATCGGCCCGGCGGCCGCGACGGACGCCCGGGCGGCGATCGACCCGGCGGCGAGCGCGGGGCCCGCCACCCTCGCGACGACAGCCGCGGCGGCCCGGGTGACCGGGGGCCGCGCCGCGAGGGCGCCGGATCCGGCCGGGGCCCGCGGACCGACCGTCCGCGCCGTCCCGTCGACGAGAAGCCGCGCCCCAAGCGGCTGCGAGCCCAGCGCACCCACCGGCGCGCCGTCCTCGACACGCTCGAGGCCCACGAGCGCCCCATCGCCGACGAGGTCCTCAAGGGCGGCATCCCCGCCGTCCGCCAGGCCGTCGAGAAGCAGAACCAGCAGGCCCGGGCCGAGGGCCGCCCCGAGGTCGACCCCACCCAGCTGGAGGCCCTCGCCGAGCGTCTCCTCCCCCGCCTCCGCGCCGCCGAGTGGCGGGACCGGGCCGACGCCGCCCTGGCCGACATCGACGAGCTCGACCTGCGCGACCTGCGCACGGTGGTCGTGGCGGCCGACTCGGCGGCCAAGGACGACGAGGCCAAGGCCCTGGCCGCCCAGCTGCGCGAGGGCCTCGAGCGCCGCGTCGAGGCCGACCACGCCGCCTGGCTGGCCGAGATGGTCGGCCTGCTCGACGACGGCCGCGTCGTGCGCGCCCTGCGGGTCAGCTCCCGCCCGCCCAAGGCCGGCGCCCCGCTGCCCCCCGACCTGGCGACCCGGATGATCGAGAGCGCCACCGCCGCCCTCACCGCCGACACCTTCGCCGACCGGTGGGAGACGGTGCTCGACGCCCTGTCCCTCTCCCCCATCCACGCCCGGGTCGCCCCGGCGTCGATCCCGGCCGAGCCCAGCGACGAGCTCAAGGCCACCGTGGCCGGGTTCGGCGAGCGGGTGCCGCTGGTCGCCCAGGCCTTCGGCGTCGAGCCCACCGCCGCGCCCCGTCGCCCCCGTCGGGGTGGCCCGCCGCGCGGCAAGGGCGGTCCCGGCGCCGGCGCCCCGCGCGGTGGCGGCAAGGGTGGTGGGCCTCGCGAGGGCGCCCGCTCGCCCCAGGGCAACAAGCCGGTCCCCCCGCCCCCGCCGGCGGCGACCCCGGAGCAGTCCGCCCCCGTGGGCGCGGCCGACGTGGCCGCCGAGGCCTCCGAGGCCACGGCGCCCGAGACCGCCCCGCCGGCGGTCGAGGCCCCCGCCGCCGAGGACGAGGCGGCCGGCCCCGAGGGCTCCGAGGGCTGACCCCTTCCGACACCTCCGGCGCGCCCCGCGCCGCCACCGGGCCAGGAGCGGGCTCTTGACCGCTCGGTCTAGGAGCGGGGCGCCGGGCCGTCTATGGTCCCGGCCATGGTCGAGTACGAGCTGGATGGCCACGTCGCCGTCATCACCATCAAGCGCCCCGAAGCCCGCAACGCGGTCAACACCGCCGTCGCCCAGGGCATGGAGGCGGCCATCGACAAGCTGGAGGAGGACCCCGACGCCTGGGTGGGGATCGTCACCGGCGGCCAGACCGACAAGGGCTGGATCTTCTGCGCCGGGGCCGACCTCAAGCAGATGGCCACCGACCCCGGCGGCATGTCGACGGCCCGCGGCGGCTTCGCCGGGTTCGTCCAGCGCGAGCGCACCAAGCCGGTGATCGCCGCCGTCGACGGTCCGGCCCTGGCCGGGGGCACCGAGATCGTCCTGGCCTGCGACATGGTCGTCGCCTCCGAGACCGCCGTGTTCGGCATCCCCGAGGTCAAGCGCAACCTGGTCGCCGCCGCCGGCGGTCTGTTCCGCCTGCCCCGCAAGATCCCCCGCAACATCGCCATGGAGCTGGCCCTCACCGGCCGCCTCGACTTCCCGGCCGAGCGGGCCCACCACTTCGGCCTGGTGAACCACCTGGCCCCCGAGGGCGGGGCGCTGGCCCGGGCCCAGGAGCTGGCCGCCCAGGTCTGCACCGCCGCCCCCCTGGCTGTGGCCGAGAGCCGCAAGATCGTGATCGAGGCCACCGACCAGCCCGACGAGGTCGGCTGGAAGATGTCCGGCGAGGGGATCATGAAGATGTTCGGCACCGAGGACTTCAGCGAGGGCCTGACCGCCTTCGCCGAGAAGCGCGACCCCGTCTGGAAGGGCCGGTAGGGCGGACCGCCCTGCGCAGCACGTCGTCCGACCCTCGGGCGGGGTCGGAGGACGTGGGCCAGCAGCCCTCAGGCGATGGTCGGGATGATGCCGTGCTCGCTGAGGAGCTCGGCCAGGCCCGGCACCAGCACCTGCTCGGCGACGTCGCCCCGCGGCACCCACCGGGCCGCCCGGGCGTCGTCGCCGGCGACCACCTCGCCCCGCTCCATCAGGTGGGCCCGGTGGACCAGCACGACGTAGTGCCCGCCCTCGCCCAGGTCCTCCCGCGCCGCCAGCAGCTCGCCGCAGGCGCCCTCGAGCCCCGTCTCCTCGAACAGCTCGCGGGTCACGGCCTCGGCGAGGGTCTCGCCCACCTCGACGTGGCCGCCCGGGAGCGCCCACAGGCCCCTGTAGGGCTCCGTGCCGCGCTGGACGAGCAGGAGGTCGTCCCCGTCGGTCACGACGGCGGACACGCCCAGGACGGGGAGGGCCGGGCTCACGGGGCCCCGCCCAGGTCCTTGTGCACCAGGATCGCCCGGGCGGTGAGCCCGAAGCGCTCGAAGTAGTTCTTGCTGTTGCGCATGCCCGGCAGCACGAGGGCGTCGATGCCCCGGCAGCCGTGGGCCGTGGCCCACGCCATCAGCTCCTCCATGAGCGCCCCGCCGAGGCCGACGGCCCGGAACCCGGCCTCGACGTAGACGTCGCTGACGACGGCGATGGCGGTCCCGTCCCCCAGCTGCTCGCGGTGGGCGTGGGCGTAGCCAGCCGGCACCCCGGCGAACAGCCCGAGGAGGACGACCCCGCTGTCGCTGGCCGCCTCGGCCAGGTCGGCGGCGAAGGTCGCCGGGAGGGGCTCGGGCCGGCCGTGCAGGAGCTGCCACATGAGCCCGCCCCGCTCCACCCCCAGCTCGTCGCGCGCGAGGACGGCCAGACGGACCAGCTCATCGAGGTCGGCCTCGGTGGCGACCCGGACCTCTTCCACGGGCCTAGCCGTTCTGGAGCTGGGTGATGCGGTTCAGGATGGTCTTGCGCCCCCGACCGGCGGACTCGTAGGCCCGCACCGCCTCCAGCTCCTCGGGCTCGAGGGCCCGGAGCCGGGGCACGACCTGGCTGGCAGCCAGGCTGTCGTAGTCGGGGATGGCGAGGGCGGTGGGGTCGAGCGGGACCTCGTCGGCCTCGGGCTCGGGCTCGGGCACCAGCTCGACGACGGGGGCCACGTCGGCCGAGGGGGCGCGATCGTCGGCCGGGGCCGGCGGCGGCGCCGAGGACGACGGGGCGGCGGTGCCGCGGGGCACCAGGCCCAGGTCGGCCAGGACGGCCTCGACCTGCTCCTGGACGGGCCCGAGGCGCTTGTTCGCCTCGACCTGGCCCTGCTGGACGGCGAACTGGCCGACCATCTTGGCCATGGTGACCTGGTTCTTGCCCCGCTCGACGAACTTGGGGAGCAGGCCCCGCGCCTCGAGGGCGAACCCCAGCGGGGCGTACACCAGGAGGTCGAGGGCGGCCTCCACCGCGTCCTTGCGCTCGTCGGTCACACGCAGTCCAGGCAGTACTGGAGGTCGGCGTCGGCGAGCTGGCTGGGGGGCTTCACGAGGAAGCAGGACTGGCAGGTGAACTCGCCCGGGCGCTTGGGCTGGACCCGGCCGCCGGTCTCGGCCGGCGTGGCCTCGACCACCGGTGCGTCCTCGTCGTCGTCCTCGTCGTCGTCGGTGGCGGCGATGCGGTCCTTGAGGATGGTGTCGAGGTCCTCCTCGACGTCGTCGGGGTCGGGCTCGTCGTCGTCGTCATCGTCGTCGCCGGCCGGCTTGGCCTTCCCGGTGACGGGCTCGTCGTCGTCGTCGTCATCGTCGTCGTCGACCAGCTCGGCATCGTCCCCGACGACATCGGCGTCGACGACCAGGGGGTCGTCGTCGTCCTCGATGACATCGGCGTCGATGTCGACCTCGTCGTCGTCCTCGAGCTCCTCGGGGTCGATCTCGACGTCGTCGTCGGTCGGTTCTTCGTCTGCCATGGGTTCCTTCGGGAGCCGGGTGGTGGTCGGCGATCGCGGCGGATCATAGGCCGCGCCCACCCCGATGCAACGCACCCGGAGCCCCGGCCGGACGTGGCGTCCGTCATGCCGGGCCGGAGCCGACGATCAGCCCGGAGCGGTGGTGGTGGGAGCGGGGGGCTCGCCGCCCGCCCCGCCCTCCGCCCCGAGGTCGGCGCCCTGCAGCTGGGCTCCCGGCGGGGCGTCGAGGACCTCGACCGTCTGCACCTTCCACTCGCCGTCGACCCGCACCATGGTCAGCTCGACCCGGAGGGTGTCGGTGATGGGCTGGGGGCTGCGGTTGTTGGCCACCGTCTGGTCGGCGACGAAGAACACGACGCCCCGGTCCCCCGAGAAGCCCTGCACGTAGATGTCACGGATCTCGCTGCGACTGGTGGCCTGGGCGTCGCGCAGCTGGGCCCGGATCTCCTCGTCGTAGAAGCGGTCGGCCTCCTCGGCGAAGTCGCCGGTCGCGAAGTCGAGGATCCGGTCGAAGTCGGCGTCGATGGTCGCGGCGTCGAAGTTCGTCAGGGCGATGCCGAACTCCCGCGCCTCGGTGCGCATCTCGACCACCTCCGGGGCGAGCCCGTCCTCGGTGGCCGCCCGGGAGTCGGCCGCCCGCCACGCCAGCCCGAAGCCGATGGTGCCCAGGACCCCGAGGACGGCCAGCACCTTCCAGACGGTCGCCACCGACGGGACGGGGCGGGCCGCCGCCCGGGATCGGGCCGGAGCGGCGGCGCCCCGCCGCGGTGCCCCGGGCGAGGACGGCGAGGTGCGATCGGGACCGTCCCCGGCCTCGGGGGCCCCGGCCTCGGTGGCCCCGGCCTCGGGGGCGGCGGGGGTCGAATCCGGGCGGCGGGCCGCGGCCCGCGCCTGGCGGCGGGTCCCAGGGCGGGCGTCCGGGGTGGTGGTGGGGCTCACGTGCGGGTCCTCCGGGGGCGGCGAGCGCGGGGGCCGGCGATCCAGAGGAGCACCGCACCGCCCACGCCGAGGGCGACGATGGGGATCAGCGGTGGGTTCGACGTGCGCGCCGTGCGGTCCTGCTCCCCCACCCCGTCGGCGGGCGGGGCGGCCAGCTCCCCGTCGACAGGCCGGCCGCTGGCATCCACGATGCGGCCGCCGGCCTCGACCGGGGCCGGGTCCTGCTGGCGGGGGGCGCCGGTCCCGCCGGCGAAGGGCGAGTCGCACGCCTCGCCCAGCCGGGTCGTCGGCGTGGCCACCTTGGGGTCGTAGGCGAGGCCGGGGGGCCCGGGCGGCGGCAGGAGGAGCTGGGTGCGCAGCCAGGTCTGGTCGTCGCGGGTGCCGCCCCCGTGGCCGACGTCCTCGGTGTGACCCTGGACGGCGACGTCGTCGATGATCCCGAAGAAGGTCTCGGACAGCTGCAGCCCCCGGTCGAGGTCGGCCAGGGTGGCGCCGTCGAGCTGGGTCACCAGGGTGCCCAACGACCCCACCAGGCAGTGGAGGTCGGCCCGGGTGTCGAGGAGGATGGGGTCGGCCAGCTCGGCCAGGGTCGACCCGTCCCGGAGCAGCTCGACGATGTCGGTGCGCCGGTCGGCGAGGATGGCGGTGACCAGGCGGGTGTTCTCGACGGCGGCACGGATGTCGTCACCGGACTCGGTCAGGTCGTCGAGCACCGGCGGGGCGTTCTCGAACAGGGCTCGCAGGTCGTCGTCGCGCCGGAGCAGCTCGGTGGTGATGATCTCGGTGGAGCGGACGAGCGAGTGGATGTCGTCGGCCCGGCCGCGGAGGGCGGTGGCGGTCTCGCTGATCACCGTGTTGAGGTCCTCGGTGGGGATGGCCCGGAGCAGGTCCTGGACCGTGGTGATGACCTCCTCGACGTTCGGTGGCACGGCGTCCTCGGCGGCCGGCACCCGCGACCCGTCGGGGTACGGCGGGGCGGTGCCCCCCTGGGTGGGCGACAGGTCGATGCGCTGCTCCCCGATGGCGCTGGCCCGCACGATGCGGGCCTCGGCGTCGCCGGGGACCTCCCGGCCCTCGTCGAGGGCAATCGTGATGTCCACGCCGTCCTCGACCAGCTCGACCCGGTCGACGGTGCCCACGACCACGCCGTCGAGGGTCACGCTGAACCCGGGACGGAGGCCGGCGGTCTCGGGCATCCGGGTCACCAGCGTCACCGGCTCGAGGAACGGGTTGCCGAACAGGTTGAGGAAGCCGTAGCCGATGATCCCGGTGGCGACGGCGAAGAAGGTGACGAGGTTGATGACGAGTCGGCGGTCCATCGGTCAGTCGCAGTCGTTGAGCCGGTCGCCGTCGATCTCGCCGCCGCCGGGGAGGCCGCAGATGATGATGTCCCCGATGACCTGGCCGAAGTCGCCCTGCAGGATCGTGGGCACCCGGGTGTTGTGCTCGGGCAGGAACTGGAGGACCCGGGCCAGGGCGGCCTGCTCGGTGGCGACGGCGCGGGTCGCCGAGCGCAGGGCCCGCAGCCCCAGGTCGATGCGGTCGAAGTGGGTGACGAGGAGGTCGGCCCCCTCGACGGCCAGGGCGGTCAGCGAGCGGACGGTGGCGAGGAAGTCGGCCGAGGTCTCGTCGAGGATCTCGGTCGTCTCGGCCAGGTGGGACAGGGCCTCGGCGTGGGCCTCGGCCTCGGGGCTGACGTCGCTCGCCAGCTGGCCGATGTCGGCGATCAGCTGGGTGATGGTGTCGGTGCGGGCGGCGTAGCCCTCGGTGATGGTCTCCAGGCGGGTCAGGAGGAGCGCCAGGTCGGGTCCCCGCCCCTCGACGGAGTTGGCGCTCTCCTCGATGATCACGGCCAGCTGCGAGGCGCTGATCGAGGTGAACAGCTCGGTGCCCGAGGACACGAGGTCCTCGACGTCGGGCACGACCACGGCCTGGTCGATGGTCGCCCCGTCGGCCAGCCGCGCCGCGTCCTCGTCGTCGGTCAGCGGTCGGAGCTCGACGAACTTCTCGCCCAGGGCGCTCGTGCGCCGGAGGCGGGCCTGGACCTCGGCCGGGACGGCGACGTCCTCGTCGACCGCGACCCGCACCTCCACCCGGTGGTCGTCGGTCAGCTCGATGCTCGTCACCTGCCCGATGCGGACGTCGGACATCTGCACCGGCGCGCCGGTGGTCAGGTCGGCCACGTCGTCGAACACGGCGGTCGCCTGGATGCGGCCGTCGTCGCCGCGCGAGCAGCCGGCGAGGGCGACGGCCACCACGGCCAGGGCGGCCGCGACCCGGCCGACGACCGGCCGCCTCATCGGCCCCCCTCCCCGCTGAGGGCGCTGAGCAGGTCGTCCACCAGGCCGTCCACGGTCCCGCCGGCCCCCGGCAGCAGCGGGTCGAGCTGGGCCGCCGGGTCCTGGGCGAGGAGGGCGTCGATCGCCGCCCCCAGCTGCGTCGGGTCGACGCCCTGGAGCTGGGCCAGCTGCTCGGGGCGGAGGCGGGTGAGGGCGGCGAGCTGGTGGTCCCGGAGGCGGGGGATGGCCTCGAGCAGCCCGGCGTCGAGGCCGGCCAGGACGTCCCGCTGGGCGTCGTCGAGGAGGCTGCCGATCCGGTCCAGGACCTGTTGGAGCAGCTCGTCGAGGTCGGGCGGCGGGGGCAGGGTGACCGGTGGCACGGTGGCCGGGGGCTGGTCGGCGGCGGGGGCGCTCGTCGACGGCGGCGGGGCGGTCGTCGGGGCCGGCTCGCCGTGGCGCGCCGCCAGCGCCTCGGGGTCGAGCAGCCCGGGCAGCAGCTCGGTGATGCCGGCGAAGAAGTCCGAGGTGGGGTCGCTGCACTCGGCCAGGCCCAGGCGGCGGCAGATGCCCGCCAGCCGGTCCCGCAGGCGGGACGCGATGAGGTCCTGGGTGAGCGACGAGTTGAGCTGGTTGTTGACCCGCAGGGTGCGGCGCTCGGGGCTGTAGGCCCGCTCGGCCGCCTCGAAGAGCCGCACCGTGTCCGAGAGGGTGGCCTGCAGCCGGTCGATGTTGATCTCGAGGGTGCTGCCCGCCTGGGCCAGCACCTCGACGTCGGCGGGCAGCTCCTGGCCGTGGCGCTCCAGCAGCCCGGTGAGGGCGACCACGGCCCGGTCCAGCTGGGTGATGGTGGCGTCGAGGTCGTCGCGGTTCGCCACCAGCACCTCGGCCAGCAGGTTGTAGTTGCGCAGCAGCTCCTCGACGGACCCGGTGCGGTCCTTGAGGGCCTCGCTGAGCCCGGCGATCGACTCGACGATGTCGCCGATCTCGGTGGCCTTGTCGGCCACGACCTCCACCGCCCCGGCGCCCTCCTCCAGCAGCGAGGCGATCTCCTCGCCCTGGCCGTCGAGGAGCGTGGCCATCTCGGTGACCAGCTCCGACGCCGCGTCCGGGTCGATGGCCCCGGTGAGGTCCTGGAGGCCGCGGAGCAGCTCGTCGAACTCGGCCGGGACCCGGGTGTCGGTGATCTCGGCGCCGGGCTCGAGCGTGGGACCACCGGTGTAGGCGGGCCCGATCTGGACGTAGCGCTCCCCCAGCAGGCTGAGGGGGACGATCGTGGCGGTGGCGTCGGCCGGCAGGTCCTGGTCGTCCTCGATGTCCAAGGTGACGGTGACGCCGTCGCCCTCGGGCTCGACGGAGACCACCCGGCCCACGTCGATCCCGATGACCCGGACCTTGCTCCCCGGGTACAGGCCCACGGCCCGATCGAAGCGGGCGGTCAGCTCGTAGCCGTGGGAGCGGTCGCCGAAGACGCTGCACGCCGAGGCCGACAGGACGGTCACCACGACCAGCACGACGGAGAGGGCGCGGCGCGGGCTCATCCGCCCGCCTCCGGGGTCGCGGCCAGGGCCGGGCCGTAGATGCCGAGCAGCCCGGTCGAGTCGCTCTCGGCCTCCGTGGAGCCCCCGCCGGAGCCGCCCGATCCGGGCTGGCCGGGGCCGGGGCTGCCGGGCAACGGCCCGGTGCGGTCGTCGCAGTCGACGACCGGGTCGGGTCCCAGGGCCAGGTCGAGGGCGGTGTCGATGGCGCCGCAGGAGCCGAGGAGGATGTCCGGTCCGACGGGGCCCAGCAGCTGGGTGTAGAGGTTGGCCCACGGGTGGGACACCTCGTCGGGACCGGAGTAGCCGACCGAGGCGAAGCCCTGGATGGCACTCGACACCAGGGCCACGGACTGGGCCAGGTCGACCTGGTGGCGGCCCACGATCTCCAGGTCGGCGTGGAGCTCGTCGAGGATGCGGTCGAGGGCGGGCTGGTTCTCCTCGACCAGGTCGGAGATGCGGGTCGCGGCCTCCGAGGTCTGGCGCAGCAGCTCGACCAGCTCGGCCCGCCGGCGGACCAGCGTCTCCACCACGACGTTGAGGTCGTCGACGGCGTCCAGCAGCTCCTCGTCGCGGGCGTCGAGCGTCGCCGTGAGGGTGCGGGTGGCGTCGATCAGGTCGCGCGCCTCCTGCTCCCGGGCGTTGATCGTCACGGCCAGGTCCTCGAGCCCGTCGAGGATGTCGGCCACGTCGTCCCGCTTGCCCTCGGTGATCCGCAGGACCGTGTCGATCAGGCTGTCGATGGCCTCGCCGTCGGTCTCCTCGAGGAGCGGGGTGCCGATGTTCTGCAGGTCGAGCGCCTCGGTGGGCGTGCTGGTGTCGGTGATGACGGCGTCCTCCTGCAGCAGGTCGTCCCACTCGTCGCCCGGGACGAGGCGCACCGACTTCGACCCCAGCAGGGTGTCGACCACGATGTCCGCCCGGGTGTCGGCGGGGAGCTCGATGCCGGCGTCGACGCCCAGGACGACCTCGACCTCGGTGCCCTCCTGGCGGACCGACTCGACCGCACCGGACGTGATCCCGGCCACCTTGACGTGGGAGCCGGGGGTGATGCCGGCGCTGTCGGAGAACCGGGCCCGGACGGTGTAGCGATCGGCCAGGACGCCGCTGTTCAGCATCAGGGCGGCCCCGGTGAAGGCGGCGATGAGGGTCACGACCACGGCGCCGATGACGACCGGGTTGCGCTCGGTGAACGACCTCACCCGGATCACGGCGCCGGCACCCCCTGGGAGGCGAACCCGAACACCGAGTCCAGGAGGCCGGCCCCCCCGGCGGGGGCGGGCGGTTGCACGCTGCCGAGGGCGTCGGTGGCCACGCTCTCGTGGGTGCAGGTGGCCTGGTTCGCCAGGCACGTCACCGTGAGCCGCACCTGGAACCACTGGCCGTAGGCCGAGATGCGGTGGTACGGCGCCAGGCCGGCCGGGAAGGTGGCCAGCCCCTCCTCCAGGTCGTCGCGGTGCTGGGCGAGGGTCCCGGCGATGGTGTCGAGGTCGCCGATCACGCCCTCGATGTCACCCTCGCGCTGCTCCAGCAGGTCGTTCAGGTGGGTCTGGACCTCGACCAGCCCGAGCACCAGGTCCTCCAGGTCCCCGGCGCGCGCCGCCAGCGAGTCGCTGACGCTCCCCACGTTCCCGATCAGGTCCTCGATGTCGCGGTCGCGCTCGGCCACCGCCCCGACCACCGTGTCGAGGTCCTCGATCAGGGTGCCGATCTGCTCGTCCGACGCGCTCACGTCGCGGCTCAGGGTGGCGGTGTTGGTGAGCAGGTCCCGGACCCGCTCCTCGTTGCCGGCCAGGGCGTCGTTCAGCGTCCGGATGAACAGGTTGGCCTTGGCCGGGTCGATGGCGCGCAGCACGGGGGCGACGGCGTTGAGCAGGGCGCCCACCTCGGCCGAGCCGACGGCGTTCTCGGGCGGGAGCCGGTCGCCCTCCTCGATCGTCTCGCCGCCGTCGTCGGGGTACAGGTACAGGTACTTCTGGCCCAGGACGTTCCGCCACCGGATGCCCGTGCGGGTCGTGGTGGTCAGCCCGAGGTCCCGCTCCAGCGAGAACGACACCACCGCCATCCCCCGCTCGACCTCGATCCCGGTGACGTGGCCGACCTGGACGCCGGCGACCTTGACGGCGTCGTTGGCGAACAGGCCCGTGGCGTCGGGCAGGACGGCCTCGTAGGTGGTCCCCGAGCCGAAGATCGGGCGGTTGCCGATGGCGCTGATGAGGGCGCCGAGGACGGCGATGCACACCGCCGAGTAGACGGCCAGCTTCAGGAGGGCCCGCCCCGGGGGGCCGGCGAGCGAGCGACGGAGGCGGGTGAGGAACGTCATCCGGCCTCCCCCGCACCGGGGGCCGGCAGGGCCCCCTCGACGATGGTGTCCAGCCCGCCGGTGGCCGTCGACGGGTCGGGCGTGGCCGCCCCCTGGTAGTAGGGCTGGGCCAGGTCCTCGATCGACGGGACCCCGGATCCGCCCTCGGCCGGCGTCGGCACCGGCGGCGAGCCCTCGTCGCCCCCGTACGGGGCGTCGCAGTCCACCATGCCGGTGCCGGTGACCAGGCCCTCGCTCAGCTGGTCGAGGACACCGGCCAGCTCCGGCGGGAGGTCGACCCCCGGGTTCACCAGGGCGCAGAGCATGGCGTTGAGGTCGTCCAGCACGACGAACACCTTGAAGAAGGCCGCCTTGGTGCCGTCGTCGAAGGTCTCGCGGGAGACCCCCTCGGCCAGCGTCTGGAGGTAGACGGCCAGGCCGTTCACGGTGTCGGCCAGCTCGTCCTCGCGGGCGATCAGCAGCCGGCTGATGTTGACCCCGCCGGTGAGCAGCCGGTCGATGTCGGGGCGGACGGTGACCAGGATCTCGGCCAGGTTGTCGGCCAGTGGGCGCAGCGTGCGCAGGAAGCGGACGAAGTCGCCCCGGGCCTGGTTCAGGGTGGGCAGCAGCACGTCGAGGTTGGCGGCGACGCCGTTGAGCCCGGGGCCGATGTCGCGGATCTGCTCGGCGAAGGCGGCCGACGACTCGAGCAGCCGGAGCTGGGCGTCGAGGGTCTCCTCGAACAGCCCGGCGGCGGCCACCGTCGGCTCCAGGGCGGCGTTGAAGCGGCGTCCGTGGCCCTGGAGGACCTGGGTCAGCTCGGTCATCAGGCCGGCCAGCTCGGTGGTGTCGATCCCCCGCAGGACGGGGTCGGCGGCGGCGATCAGCTCCTCGACCTCGGTCCCGGCCCGGGTGTGGATGAGCTCGTCGCCCGCCTCGAGGGTGTCGCCGCCGGTCGTGCCGCCCCGGAGCTCCACCGACTTCTCCCCGAACAACGTCTTGGGGGCGACGACGGCCTCGACGTCGGTGGGGATCTCGGCGTCGGGCTCGAGGGCGAGGGTGATGCGGACGTCCTGGCCCACCAGCTCGATGCGGCGCACCTCCCCGACCGGGACGCCCCGGTACAGGACGTCGCTCCCCTTGTTCAGCGACTGCCCGGCCCGGGGGAAGGTCCCGGCCACCTCGACGGTGTCGTCGAAGAGGCCGTAGGACGCCCGCACCCCCACCGTGACGCCCCCGATCATCAGGCAGGCCACGGCGATGGCCGCCACGGACCGGTGGCCCTTCGAGATCGACGGGGGCCGGCTCACAGGACGATGAACCCCACGATGCGGGCGGTGTCCTGGTCGCCGTAGAAGATCAGCGAGAGCACCAGGTTCAAGATGGTGACGGCCATGATCGAGGCCCGGATGGCCCGGCCCGCCGCCCGCCCCACCCCGGCGGGGCCGCCGGTGGCGTAGAAGCCGTACCAGCAGTGGATCAGGGTCACCACCACGGCGAAGACGATCGCCTTGACGAAGCTGTAGAAGATGTCGATCGGCGGCAGGAAAAGCTGGAAGTAGTGGTCGTAGACGCCGGGCGATAGGGTGAAGAACCGGGTCACGATCAGCTTCGTGGCGAGGAAGCTGGAGAACAGGGCGATCAGGTAGAGCGGCACCATCGTCACCAGGGCGGCCCACACCCGGGTGCACACCAGGTACACCATCGAGTCGACGCTCATGACCTCGAGGGCGTCGATCTCGTCGGAGATCCGCATCGACCCCAGCTGGGCGGTGAAGCCGGCGCCGACCTGGGCGGCCAACCCCACCCCGGCGATCAGCGGGGTGATCTCGCGGGTGTTGCCGACCGAGGAGATGACGCCCGAGAAGGCCTCGGCGCCGATCTGCTCGAGGGCGGTGAAGCCCTGGAGGCCGACCTCGGTGCCGGTGAAGAAGGCCAGGAAGAAGATCACGATGATCATCCCGCCGCCCACGACCACGGCGCCGGCGCCGATCGTCATGTCGGAGATCAGGGTGGCGATCACCTTGCGGTGCTTCAGGGCCCGGGGCAGCTTGCGCACGACCTGGCCGGAGAAGACGACCATGTCGTAGAGCAGGGCGAGGGCGCCGAAGACGGCCCCGATGGGCTTCGACGCCGCCCGCTCGACCCTCGCCGTGACCGTCGTCGCCGCCATGTCAGACCTTCTGGGGGACGAAGTTGAAGTACACGGCCGTCAGCACGAAGTTCACGAAGAACAGCAGGACGAAGGTGATCACCACCGCCTGGTTGACGGCGTCGCCCACGCCCTTGGGACCGCCCTTGCACGACAGGCCCTTGTGGCAAGCGACCACGCCGGCGATGAACCCGAACACCCCCGCCTTCAGGAGGGCCATGTAGAGGTCGGGCAGCTGGCTGAGCTCGTTGAACGAGGCGAAGAAGCTCGACGAGCTGACGTCGAGGACCTGGGTCGCGAAGAACCAGCCGCCCGCCAGGCCGGCGGCGCTCACGACGGCGTCGAGGAGGACGGCGATCACCGTGGCGGCCAGGACGCGCGGCATCACCAGGCGTTGGATGGGGTTGATCGACATGACCTCCATGGCGGAGATCTCGTCGCGGATCCGACGGGCCCCGATGTCAGCGCACATGGCCGAACCCCCGGCCCCGGCGATCAGCAGGGCGCAGGCGATGGGGGCCTGCTCGCGCACGACGGCGAGCACGAGCGCCGACCCGAGGTGCGCCTCGGCGCCCAGCTGCTTGATCAGCGAGCCGACCTGGAGCGAGATGACCATCCCGAACGGGATGGAGATGAGGATCACCGGGGCGGTGGTCACCTTGGCCACGAACCAGCACTGGTCGAGGAACTCGGCCACCGGCCAGGGCCGCCGGACGGTCGAGCGCACCGCCTCGATGCCGACCGCCGACATGGCGCCCACCTCGGCCAGGAAGGCCCGCACCTTCTCGGTGCCGGGCACCCGCCGGGGCCTCTTGGTGAGCGCGACCGCCATCAGACCTGCATCACCTGGTGGGCCCGTTCCATCTCGGACTGCTCCCGCCGCTCGGCCGTGCGCTGGTCGGCCCGCTCGATCAGCTCGAGCTCGACGTCGGTGCGCTCGTTGGCCAGCTCGTCCATGCCGATCGGGCCCCCGGCCCGGCCGGCCATGAACTGACGGATGATGGGGTCGTCGCAGGTGATCATGTCCTGCGTCGAGGCGAACCGGACCAGGCCCGACCGGAACAGGACGGCGACGTAGTCCGCCGTCCGCATCACCGACGGGATGTTGTGGGTGATGATGATGAAGGTGGCGTGGGTGTCCTCCTGGATCTTCCGCACCAGCTCGTCGAGGTAGGCGACCCGCACCGGGTCGAGGCCCGAGTCGGGCTCGTCGAAGAAGACGATCTCGGGGTCCATGGCCAGCGCCCGGGCCAGGCCGGCCCGCTTCTTCATCCCGCCCGACACCTCCCCCGGGAACTTGCGGAGGTGGTCGACCAGCCCGACCAGGGAGGCCTTCTCCATGGTGATGCGGCGGATCTCGCCCTCGCTCTTGCGGGTGTGCTCGCGCAGCGGGAAGGCGATGTTGTCGTACAGGTTCAGCGAGCCGAAGAGGGCCCCGTCCTGGAACAGCACGCCGAACTTGCGGCGCACCCGGTACAGGTCGCGCTCGCGCATCCGGACCGTCTCCTCGCCGTCGATCCAGATCTCACCGCGGTCGGGGCGGAGCAGCCCGATGATGTTCTTGAGGAGGACGGACTTGCCGGTGCCGGACGGGCCCATGATGGCGCTGATCCGGTTGCGGGGGATGTCGAAGCTGATGTCCTCCAGCACCGTGTGGGAGCCGAACGACTTCGTGACCCCCCTGAGCTGGATGATCGGCTCCACCGGCCGTGTCTCCTCGTGCGTCGCGTGCTGCCGCGACGGTCGGTGACCGTCGCCACAGGGGGGTTCGCCGCGAGCCCGTGGGTTCCTCCCGGTACGCCTCCGCTCCCCCGGGCGGGGTCCCGGTCAGAACCGGGCGACGAGGGCGAGCACGTTGGCCACGTACTGGTCGGTCTCGGCGAAGGTGCCGTTGGCGTCCACCGAGGCCGCGCCCTGGTAGTAGGCGGCCAGGGCGCCCTCGGCGGTGCCGTACCGGCCGAGGAGGAGCCGCAGGTAGCGGGCCGACATCCGGATGTTGTCCTCGGCCGAGTTCGGGTCGAGGTCCCGGCCGATCAGCATCTCCATGTGGTCGACGGTGTCGGGCATGAGCTGGCCGATCCCGACGGCGCCGGTCGACGAGACCCGGCCCTGCTGCCAGCCCGACTCCAGCCAGGTCATGGCCTTGAGCAGGTCGGCGGGGATGCCGTTGGCCGCGGCCCAGTGGTCGAAGCGCGGGATGTACGCCATCCGGGTCGGCGACGCCTGCAGCCGCGCCGGCAGGTCTCCGGCGGCGACGGGCCCCGCAGGGGCCCCGGCGGCCGGCGCCGCACCGGCCCCGGCACCGGCACCGGCACCGGCACCGGGGATCGTCAGGGTGGTGCCATCGCGAACGAGGTCGGGGTCGGGCAGGCCGTTGGCGGCGGCGAGGGCGGCGGTGCTGACGCCGTAGCGGACGGCGATGTGCGAGAGGGTCTCCCCCGGGCGGACCACGTGGGTGGCCCCGGTGGCGTGCTCGACCGGGGCGGGGGCCACCACCTCGGGGACCGGCGCGGCGGCCGGCGCGACCCGCGCCGGCGGTGGGGACGCCGGGGCCCCGGCCGCCGACCCGGCGGGGGTCGTGACGGCGAGCGCCACCACGGCCGGCAGCAGGGCGATGGGCAACAACCAGCGGCGGCGGGCTCGGGTGCGAGTGGTCATGGTGTCGTCCTCCGGGTCATCCCCCCCGGTGGTCGTACGGTGACGCACCGTACCCTTGACTCGTCGGACGTGTGAAGCCCCTCTTGAGGCCCACGCCGCAGCGTCCCGGCGCCGCCGATCCACAACCACGAAGCGTGGCGACGCGCGGGCGTTCCCCGAGGGATCAGCCCTGGTCAGAACAGACGCGCGCCCCTAGCGGGTCTGACGACGGGCCTCGGTGCGACGCTCCGCGTCCAGTCGCTCGAGGGCCGGTTCGGGGCTGTGGTCGACCCACCGCATCAGCTCGGCGACGGCGGGGTGGCCCGCCTCGGTCGCGATCAGGCGGTGCATGTCCTGGGCCACGACCCGGTAGGCGGGGTGGCCCTGGGGCGTGCTGCGCAGCTCGAGCATGTGCATCGCCTCCCGGGCGTTGAGCTGCATGGCGAAGCGGACCTTGTAGGCCAGGCACACGGCGTAGGGGGCCTGGGCCGGGAACCGGTCGACGAGGGCGTCGTGGAGGGCGGCCGAGCGGTCCATGGCCTCGTCGAACTCGGCGGTGTGGCCGGCCAGGTCGACCGCCTCGGGCCGGGTGTAGCCGTGCCGGGGGCTGAGGGTCTGCCACTCGATGGTCAGCATGCGGTGGCGCTGGAGGTCGCGGAACGCGCCGTAGTCGGCCAGGACGTCGAAGCGGTACCCCAGCCGCTCCAGGGCCCGGCCCGGCTTGTGCCGACGGTTGGCCCGGTCCCCGACGTAGGCCCGCATCACCTCGATGCGCTCGGCCGTGGTCATGTCCCGCACCCGGCGCTCGACCTGGCTCTCGGGGAGGTGCGTCGACGGGTAGAGCATCGCCGTCACCAGCCGGACCTCCGCGTCGGGGTCGAAGCTGGTCAGGGTCACGCCGGCCACGTCGTCGGCCGGCTCGTCCTCCGGGAAGAAGCGGGCGGCCAGCTCCTCGGTGGCGACCCGGGTGCTGGCCAGGTAGGTGCTCCAGGCCACGCCCCGGTCGTCGAGGTCGACCCGCTTCAGGAACGACGGGATCACCTTCCGGAGCTCGGTGAGCATGAGGTCGGCGTAGCGGCGGGCCTCGGGCAGCGGGTGCGAGCGCATGCGGAGCAGGAGCTGCTCGTAGCCCTGCCCGGTGCCGTAGATCCCGACGTTCGACAGCGCCGCCGCCGGCAGGATGCCCCGGAGGGAGTCGAATGCCTTGGCCCGGACGGCCTGGCGGTAGACGAGGTCGGAGTCGCCCGGGGTCTTGGGGAAGCGCTCGCGGAAGAAGTCCTGGAGCCGGGGCACCAGGGCGGCGTAGCTGTCGAAAAGGCGGTCCATGTCCCCGACGTAGCGGGTGCCGAGGGGCGAGCCCAGGATGTCGGGGTCGCGCATGTAGCGGAAGCGTCCGCCCAGGCGGCTGTCGTAGGCGATGTAGCGGGTCGACTGCTCGAGGTAGGCCATGAGCCGGCCCCACTCCAGGACCTTGGTGAGCAGGTTCGAGGCCTGCTCGCAGGCCAGGTGGACGCCGCCCAGCTGGGCCACCGAGTCGTCGCCGTACTCGAAGAACACCCGGTCGTAGAGCTCCTCGGCCCGCCGGAGGCCGACGGTGGCGTCGATGGTGACGTCGCCGCTGATGTCGAGCTCGCCCACGAACTCGTCGAGGAAGAGGCGGCGCAGGCTCTTGGGCGAGCGCGAGTACCGGGCGAACAGGGCCCCCTTGACCACCTCGGGCAGGTTGACGAGGGCGAAGACGGGCCCGTCGAGGTTGGTGAAGTACCGGCGGAGGACGTCGGCCTCGTCCGGCGTGTACTCCTCCGGCACGTAGACCGTCACAGCGGGCGACTCTACGGGGTCCCTCCCCGTCCGGAGCGGACCACGGAGCGCGCGAGGGCCGCTCGGGTCAGCCGGTGCGGCGGGCGAACTCCTCGCGGATGCGGGGCAGGGCGTCGGGGTCGAGCCACAGGTCGGCCATGGTGCAGGCCAGCGCCTTGGCCCCGTCGAGCACGGCGGCGTCGCCCTCGGGGCCGCCGGCGAACCCGACGAAGGCCTCGGTGTGGATGGCGACGTCCGGCGGGGACACGGCGATCATCGGGTGGATGGAGGGCACCACCTGGCTGATGTTGCCCATGTCGGTCGACCCCAGCACCGTCGGCACCCCCTCGTCGCCGGCGCGGCCGGGCGTGCGCCCGACCCGGGCGGCGTTGGCGGCGTAGAGCTCGTCGAAGGTGTCCAGGCCGACCAGCTCGTCGTAGGCGGGCTCGTACCAGTCGACGTCCATCTCGCAGCCGGCCGCCGTGGCCCCCGCCTGCAGGCAGGCCTCGACCCGCTCGCGGAGCACGGCGAGGCCGTCCCGGCCCGGCGAGCGGACGTACCACTGGGCGACGGTGCGGGCGGGGACGATGTTCGCCGCCTGGCCGGCCTCCAGGAAGATGCCGTGGACCCGCTCCGACGGGCTGATGTGCTGGCGCAGGGCGGCCACGTTCACGTAGCCGAGGACCATGGCGTCGAGGGCGTTGCGGCCCTTCTCGGGGGCGGCCGAGGCGTGGGCGGCGTGCCCGGTGTAGGTCACCGTCGCCCGCTGGATGGCCAAGGTGTCCATGGACCGCAGGTCCACCCCGGCGGGGTGGACCATCACGGCTGCCTCCACGCCCTCGAGGGCGCCGGCGTCCATCATGAGCTGCTTGCCGCCACCGCCCTCCTCCCCCGGCGTGCCCAGGATCAGGACCCGCCCGCCGAGGTCGGCGGCGACCGTGGCCGCGGCCAGCCCCGCCCCCAGCCCGGCGGCGGCGATGACGTTGTGGCCGCAGGCGTGGCCGATGCCGGGCAGGGCGTCGTACTCGCAGCACACCGCCACCAGCGGCCCCTCGGTCCCGGCCCGGGCGGCGAAGCCGGTCTCGAGCCCGTAGGCGCTGCGCTCGACGGCCAGGCCCTCGTCCTCCAGCACCCGGGTGAGGACGTCGTGGGCGTGGCGCTCCTCGAAGAGCACCTCGGGGTGGGCGTGGATCGAGTGGGAGACCTCGAGGAGGGTGTCGGCCAGCCGGTCGACCTCCGCCTCGATCCGGGCCTTGACGTCGTGGGGGTCGGTCACCCGGCGCAGGCTACCGGTGGGCCCGGCCCGGCGACCCGGGCCGGGCCACCGGACCGGGCCGGGCCGGTCAGACCACGACCTGCAGGGCGTCGGGCTCGACGGTGACCTCGAGGGTGCGGGCGGTGGCGACCACCTCTCCGTCGAGCCGGACCGGGGTGGGCCGGGCGAAGGTGGTGGTCCACCGGGCGGTGCGGGTCTGGGCGATGCCGGGGTGGGGCACGTGGGTGCCCGACGGGAGCCGGGTCCGGGCCTTCCACCGGTCCCCCAGGACCAGGTCGGCGTCGACGACGTCGAGGCGGCCGTCGCCCGGGTGGGCGCGGGGGGCGACGTCCCAGGCCCCGAGGAACTGGGCGTTCATGATCGCCACGACCCGCCCCCGCCACCACGAGCGCCGGGCGACGAGGTGGGCGACGAACACGTGCCGCTCGCCGTCGAGGGTCGCCACGCCGAGGTCGACGGTGGCCCCGGTCCCGTCCCGGCGGAGGCGGTCGCCGTCGCCGCCCCGGCCTCCGAGGGTCCGGCACAGGTCCCCGCCGAGGAGCCCGACGGCGGGCAGGGGCCGCCCGGCGCGCCACGGCCCGGCGATGGCGGCGCGGGCCTCGGCGTCGGTCGCCACCACCACGATGTCCTCGGGCGCGGGGAGGGCCCCGCCCCAGTCGACCCCCTTCTCGACCGTCACCGGGCCGGCGGCGCCGGGGCCACGGGTGACTCCGACCCGCCGACCGCGCGGGTGACGGTCGAGGCCGCCACGACCCCCCGGTGGAGGGCGTCGGAGGCGGCGCGGGCCGCGCTCCGGGTCGCCGGGTCGAGGGCGGCGTCGCCCAGCTGGCGCAGCAGGTCGATCAGCTGGCGGACGTTGCGGACGAAGTCGCCGCCCGACATCTCCTCGTCGTCGAGCACGGTGTCGAGCTCGCGCCCGGACGCCCAGGCGTGGGCCAGGGGGAGGAACGTCGGGTCCGGGGGGCGGGTCCCGGGCAGCCCGGCGGCCAGCTCGACCGACCGCAGCTCCTCGGCCCGGTCGAGCACGGCCTCGACCCGCTGGCGCAGGGCCCGGGTCGGGTACCACGGGGCCGGGGGCGGGACCTTGCTGCGGTGCTCGTAGGTGAAGCACGACGCCACCGCCGCCACCTCCGCCGGGCCCAGGCCGTCGAGGAGGCCGGCGGCGAGGCAGTCGGCGATCAGCAGGTCGCACTCGTGGAACACCCGGACCAGGAGGGCGCCCCGGGCCGTGAGCTCCCAGTCGGCCACCATCCCCCGGGCCTCGAGCACCTCGACGACCCGGTCCAGCTCGCGGGTCAGGCTGCCCTTCGACGAGGCGATGCGGCGGTCCAGGTCGGCCAGCTCGCTGCGGACGCGGGCGGCGTGGGCCAGGGACCGGAGGTGGCGGTCGGCGTCGGGGCAGTCCGCCACCGGGTGGTGGGGAGCCGACGGGGCCGGCGTGCGCCCGCCCCGGTTGCGTCGCCGCATGCCCCGCACCTGGGCGAGGGAGCGGCCGACGTCGTGCTGGAAGGCCCGGTTCGACGGGGCGTAGGGCACCGGCAGCTCGATCTCCCCGACCCGGTGGAGGACCTCGTCGACGTCGCTGCTGCTCACGGTGCGGGCCCGTCCGGTCTCGTCCACGACGTGGAGCCGGCCCCGCTCGGGGCCCCGCCAGCCGACCGAGAGCACGGCGACCCGGTTGCGGCCCATCCACACCACGTCCCCGGGTCGGAGGCGGGCGAGCGAGCTGAGCACGTCGCGCCGCGACACCGCCTGGTGGCGGTCCTCGTCGTCGGCCCGACGCAGGCGCCGGTACTCCTCGACGTCGCCGCGCTCGCACCGGGCCTCGCCCTCGAGCCGGGCGAGGGTCTCGGCCCGGGCCTCGCGGCGCGCGCGCAGCCGCACGACGCCGTGGTCGGACTGGTACTGGGCGAACGACCGGTCGAGGAGCTTGCGGGCCTCCTCGATGTCATGCCGGCGGACCAGGTTGGCGGCCATGTTGTAGGTGGGCCGGAAGCGGGACCGGAGCTCGAAGCGCCGGCTGAGGACCAGGTCGGCGACCTCCTGGAACCGGGTGAAGGGGCTCCACAGCACCAGGGCCCGACCCTCGTCGTCGAGGCCGCGCCGCCCCGCCCGCCCGGTGAGCTGGGTGTACTCCCCCGGCGTCAGCATCTCGTGCTGCTCGCCGGTGAACTTCGACAGGGCCTCGATCACGACCGACCTCGCCGGCATGTTGATGCCGAGGGCGAGGGTCTCGGTGGCGAACACCACCTTGACCAGGCCCTGCACGAAGCAGGCCTCGACCGCCTCCTTGAACGGCGGGACCATCCCGGCGTGGTGGGCGGCGATGCCGGCCTCGAGGGCGGCCAGCCAGCGGGCGTGGTCGAGCACGTCGAGGTCGGCGTCGGAGAGCCCGGCGGTGTGGGCGGCGGCCAGGGCCCGGATGCGGCGCCGCTCGGACGGGTCGGTGAGCACGATCCCGCTCTCCAGCAGGGTGCGGGCGGCGTCGTCGCAGCCCTTGCGGCTGAAGACGAACACGATGGCGGGGAGCAGCTCCTCGTCGGCCAGGTGCTCGACGACCTCCACCCGGCGGGGTGTGGCGTAGCGCTTGCGGGCCCGGTCCCGGCGGTCGCGGCGCGGGTCGGCGGGCTCGGGGTCGAGCCGGGGGCCGAAGGGGTTGGGCTCGCCGTCGACGGCCACCGGGACCACGACCAGCTGGCGGGTGGCCCGGTCGTGGGCGGCGTACAGGCTGACGAGCTCGACCGGGCGCTCGGTCTCGACGATCGAGACGGTGCGGCCGCGCACGGCGTCGATCCACCCGGCCAGCTCGTCGGCGTTCGACACCGTGGCCGACAGGGCGACGATCTGCACCCCGCGGGGCAGGTGGATGATGACCTCCTCCCACACCGGGCCCCGGTACCGGTCCTGGAGGTAGTGGACCTCGTCGAGCACCACCACGCCCAGGCCCTCGAGGGCCGGGGACCGGGCGTAGAGCATGTTGCGCAGCACCTCGGTGGTCATCACGACCACCTGGGCGTCGGCGTTGATGGTGGTGTCACCGGTGATCAGACCCACCCGGTCGGCGCCCAGCCGGGCGCGGAGGTCGGCGTGCTTCTGGTTCGACAGGGCCTTGATGGGGGTGGTGTAGAAGGCCTTCAGGCCCTGGGCCAGGGCCCGGTCGACGGCGTGGTCGGCGACCACCGTCTTCCCCGACCCCGTCGGGGCCGAGACCAGCACCGAGGCACCCTCGTCGACGGCGGCGGCCGCCTCGACCTGGAACCGGTCGAGGGTGAACACCGGGCCCGTCACGACGGCGACGCCGACACCGACTCCCCCGCCCGGCGGTGCCGCCGGTCCCGGATCCGCCCGATGACGATCGACACCTCGTAGAGCAGGCACATCGGCACCGTGAGGGCCAGCATGCTGATCGGGTCGCCCGAGGGGGTGGCGACGGCCACGAACACGGCCACGACCACCACGACGTAGCGCCGCACCCGGCGCAGGGTGTCGGTGGTGACCGCCCCGACCAGGTTGAGGGTCGTCACGATCAGGGGGAACTCGAAGCCGATGCCGAAGGCCAGCATCATGTACACGATCAGCCGCAGGTAGCTGGTCGGTGTGTAGAACTGGGTGAAGTTCTCCTCGCCACCGATCGTCTGCAGGAACTCGAGCGCCTTGGGCATGGTCCAGAAGGCGATGGCGGCCCCGCTGGCGAACAGCGCCGTCCCCACGGTGATGAAGGCGAGGCCGTACTTGCGCTCGTTCTCGTAGAGCCCGGGGGCCACGAAGCGCCAGATCTGCCAGAGGATCACCGGCATGGCCAGGGCGATCGCCGTGTAGGTGGTGATCTTGAGGCGGGTCTGGAAGGGCTGGAGGGGCTCGGTGGTGATCAGCGCCTGCTGCAGGTCGCGGTCGGGGGCGGTGTCCCGCAGCGGGCCGAGCAGGAGGTCGAGGATCGGCTGGTACAGGAACCAGGCGACGATGGCGGCGATGCCGAGGGCGATGATCACCCGGACGATGCGCGTGCGGAGCTCGGCGATGTGCTCCATCAGGGTCATGTGACCCGTCTGGGCCCCCGTGGTCGGGGCGGCCTCGGCGCTCATCGATCGTCCCCCTGGGGGGCTCGGCGGTCCACGGTGCGGCGCCGGTCAGCCGGTGGCCCGGTCGCCGCCGTCGCCCTCGTCGAGGCGGGGGCGGAGCGGGGTCACGGTGCCCCGGGGGGCGGGGTCGGGCTCGACCACGAGGGCGTCGGTCTCGGGCTCGACGGCGATGGGGGCGGCGGGATCGTCGGGGTGGTCGGCCACCGGGGGCTTGACCAGGAGGTCCGAGGGACCGTCCGGGGTGAGGCGGTCCTCCGGCTCGGTGGCGGGCTCGACGGGTGCGGGGGGATCGGTGGGCGCGGCGGTCGGGGCCGGCTCGTCGGTGCCGGCGGAGACGACCCGGACCTCGTCGGTGACCGAGGGCACCGGGCCGCTCAGGGTCTGCTCGCCGGGCCGGAAGGGGGCGTCCATGGGGTCCATGGCCCGGCGGATCTCGTCCTGGAACCCGCTCGAGAGCTTCCGCATCTGGGCGACGGCGCGACCCACCTGGCCCATGGCCTTGGGGAGGCGCTCGGGGCCGAGCACGAGGAGCGCCAGCAGGAAGATGACGAGCATCTCCCCACCGCCGATGTTGAACATGGCCCAACCCTACCGAAGCCCCCGCACCGCCCATCGACGGGCGGGGATCCTGCGGCTCGGCCGGGGCCCGTGTCGGCCCGAGCCCCCGTTCAGGCCTCGGGGGAGAGCTCGGCGACCCTGGTGTGGAGTCGGACCCGCTCGCCGGCGGCGGCCCGGGTGGCCCCCTCGAGCTCGGCGTGGGCGGTGGTGACGGCGTGGGCGGTGGTGGTGGCGCCGGTGCGCACCCGGGCGACGGCGAGGTCGGCTCGGGTGATGGCCCGCCAGGCGCAGGCGAAGGCGACGAGGGTGCCGAGCAGGGCGGCGACCCACAGCCACATCACGATGTCAGAGTAGGTCACCGGCGCTCCCCTCCGGGTCCCCCGCCGCGGCCGGTCAGCCGTCGACCAGGCGGCCCATCTCGGCGGTGAGCCGGCCCTCGTCGGTCAGCAGGCGGTGGAAGTCGAGCAGGTCGTCGTGGTCGATGGGCTCGCCCGCCCGGACCTCGTCGAGCTCGGCCGGCAGGTGCCAGCGGTCGAGGCGCACGCCGGAGGCGATGAGCAGCTCGATCACCCGGTTGTCGGCCGGCTTCGACACGGCCATGGTGCACTCGGGGCACCGGAAGGCGTAGGCGCCCTGACCGTTGTCGACGCAGACCCGCACGATCACGTCGTCGCTGGTCATCTCCACGTCGCCGCAGTCGGCGCACGTAGCTCGGATGGTCGCCATGCGTCTCCTCCAGGATGACCAGGACGTTCCTGGCCCGCTCTCGTGACGAAGAGGCCATCGGCCGCCGCGGGTCGGAGTTGAGAGCCGCGAGCGGGCTTCACGGACGGTGGTGCGTCCGGGACAGCGACGCTCAGCCGGTGGTCGGGGCAAGATGGACCGATGCCCACCCGGCTCGCGTCGCTGGACCACCCTCCCCTCGCCTTCGCCCACCGTGGGGCGCGGGCCCATGCCCCCGAGAACACCGTCGAGGCCTTCGCCCTGGCCCGCAAGCTGGGGGCCACCGGCCTGGAGACCGACGTCTGGGTCACGGCGGACGGGGTGGCGGTCCTCGACCACGACGGGGTCGTGGGTCGGCGGCCGCGGCGGCGGCCCATGCGGGAGGTGCCCCGGGCCGAGCTGCCCGAGCACGTCCCCGACGCCGCCGTGCTGGTGGGGCTGCTGGGCGACGACCTCCACCTGTCGGTCGACGTCAAGGATCCGGCGGCGGCCGCTCCCCTGCTCGACGCCCTGGGCGCGGACGACCCCACGCTGCTGTCCCGGGTGTGGCTCTGCCACGACGACCACGACCTGCTCGTCGCCTGGCGGGAGCTGGCCCCGCAGGTGCGGCTGGTCGACTCGACCCGGCTCAAGCGGCTGGGCCAGGGTCCCGAGCGCCACGCCGCCCAGCTGCGCGAGCGGGGCATCGACGCCGTGAACCTGCACCACACCGACTGGTCCGGCGGGCTGGTGGCCCTCTACCACCGGTTCGGGATCCGGGCCTGGGCCTGGGACGCCCAGCACGTCCGGGTGCTCGAGGGTCTGTTCGACATGGGCATCGATGCCCTGTTCAGCGATCACACCGACCGGATGTCCGACGCCCTCGCTCGCGCCGTCGCCCCCTGAGGCGGCCTCGACGGGGTGGGGTGGGCGATGACGTCGCCGTCGCGGTGGACGATCATCGCAGGGGGGTACGACCCCGAGACGACCGCCCCCGCAGTGCGACCGCCGTGTCGGACGTCGAATCGCCAGCGAATCGCCCTCCGACGGACCGGCCTCACCCGATGGCGGCCTCGAACGTCGACCCGCCGGACGGCGGCTAGATCCCCCCGAACTCCGACAGCGGCCAGATGCGGATGAACGCCTTGCCGACGATGTCGTCCTCGGGGACCCAGGGGTGCTGCCAGTAGCGCGCGTCGCGCGACGAGCCCCGGTTGTCACCCATGACGAACACGGCGTCGTCGGGCACGACGAAGGTGTCGCGCGACGGGTCGGCCGGCTCGGTGCGGGTGCCATCGGGGAGGTACGGCTCGTCGAGCTTCTCGCCGTCGATGTAGACGTCTCCGTCGCGCAGCTCGACGGTCTCACCCGGGAGACCGATGACCCGCTTGATCAGGTCGTTGACCCGCTGGCCGTCCACCGAGATGCTCGGCTCCCCATCGGGTACGTCGAACACGATGATGTCGCCCCGCTCGGGGTCGCCCCACTGGTAGGCCAGCCGGTTGACCACGACCCGGTCCCGGCGGCCCTCCCCCATCAGGGTCGGCTCCATCGAGCCCGACGGGATCCAGAAGGTGGTGAAGAGGAAGGTCCGGACGACCAGGGCGATCACGACCGCCCCGGCGATCACCGCGACCCACTCGACCAGCGACCGGATGCGTCGACGTCGGGCCGCGTCCGCATCATCGTCAGGGCGGCCAGCGCCGCCGTCACCAGGCTCGCCGCCGTCGTCGCCGCCCTCGTCGCCCCCAGGGCCCCCGGCCTCGTCAGCGGCCTCCGGGGCGAGCGTGGCGGCCGCCGGCGCCGCCTCGGTGGCGACGTCGGAGGTCCCGACCCCCCCGTCCGTCTCGCCGCGCCCCCCGGTCTCGGGGTCGGGCGCGTCGTCAGCCGGGGTCACGACGCGGCACGCTACTCCTCGCCTGCCCCGATCCCGTAGCGCGCCAGCACCCTCCGGGCCGCGGCCGGGCCCGGGTCGGCGGGGCCCAGCGGGGGGTCGGCCGAGACCACCGTGGCGTCGGGGCCGAGGCGCAGCAGCAGACGCTCGGCCCACGGCGGCGACACCACCGCCAGGGTGACCCGAAGCCTCCCGCCGGCCCTCTCCTCCACCGCCTCGCACGGATGGTTCTCGACCACCCACCGGGCGCCCGGCTCCAGGTCCAGCACCAGGCGCGGGGCGTCGGCGTCGGGCCGCAGCGCCGAGGCCGTCGGGGGGTCGGCGGGCGGGTCGACGACCTCGTCGAGCACCCGGGCCGACAGGATCCGATCGACGCGGAACGACCGCTCGCCCACCGCGACCCGGCAGTAGCCGTTGAGGTACCACGCCCCCTGGTCGCGGAAGAGGGTCCACGGCTCGACGACCCGGCGGGTGGGCGCGTCGCTCTCGGCCTTGACGTGCTCGATCTCCACCGCCCGGCGCTGGTCCACCGCCTGCTGGAGGGCACGGACGACGTCGGCGTCGCCCAGGCCGAGGTCGATGTCGAGCTGGTCGTCCACGTCGATCCCGAGGAGGTCGGCCAGCTTCCCCACGGCCCGGGTCAGGGCCGGGTCGGGCTCTCCCGGCGCGCCTCCGCCGCCCCCGCCGGCCACGCCGGCGACGATGAGCGCCAGCGCCTCGGCGGGGGTGAGGCGCAGGGGCCGATCGAAGGCGTGCAGGTGGACGAAGACCCGGTCCCCCTCCACGTACATCTCGACCGGCATCTCGAGGTACTCGTCGCTGTCGGCGCCGATCATGGTGGCCAGCTCGAGGTCGGCCAGCAGCGTGGCCTCGCCGACACCGAACCGGCGTGCCGCCTCGGCCAGGGTCGGTCCGTCGTGCTCGGCGATCCACAGCAGCGCCGACAGGACGCGGTTCATCCGCCCGGCGGCGGTGATGCGGGGAGCCGGCGTCATCGGCCCCGCCCGGCGATGGCCGTGAGCCACTCCACGATGTCGGCCCGCATCGCCGGTGGCGACAGGACCTCGGCATCGGCGCCGAACCCGAGGACGAAGCTCCGCAGCGCCGGCACCATCCGCACGTCCAGGGCCAGGACGATCGAGCCGTCCGCCTCGGTCTCGACCCGGGCCCGCGGCGCGGCCCGACGGGCCGCCTCGGCCCGGCCCGGGGCGACGCGCACGCGGACCTCCTGCGCCGGGCCGTCGCCCAGCGCCCACGGCTCGTCGAGCTGGTCGTCCACCGGCCCCCGGACGCGAGGCGGGAAGGCGTCGCGGTCGCCGACGGCGACGGCGCCGTCCATGCGGTCGAGGCGGAAGAGGCGCTCGGCGTCGCGCCCGGTGTCGAACGCGCTCAGGTACCAGCGGCCCCGGGCGAAGCGGAGCCGGAGCGGGTGGACGACCCGCACCTCGCCCCGGTAGGTGAACGTGGCCGTCCGGCGCTCGACCACCGCCTGGAACAAGGTGACGACCGCCTCGTCGGCGGGCAGCTCGGTGCGGGGCGCGCCGACACCGAGGCCGACACCACCACCGACACCACCACCGACACCACCACCGGCGCCGGCCTCGGAGACGGCGGTCGGGGCCTCGTCGGCCCCCACCTTGGCCGTGGCGCGACGGGGGTCGACGCCCGAGAGCCGCACCGCCGACGCCGCGACGGCGACGGCCCGGCGCTCCTCGGAGGTGAGGCCCGGGTCCCGCAGGTAGGCGTCCTCGGGCCGGAGCCGGTACCCGTCCAGGGGCGGCTCGGCGCCCCTGACCGGCTCGGCCCTGATGGGGTGGCCCAGGAGGTCCCCGAGCTCGGACTTGTCGCGCTCGAAGGCGCGGCGGAAGGCCACCGGGTCGGTGCTGTACCCCGGCACCCGGGCCCGGATCTCCCGGGCCGTGATCGGCGTCCGGGCGTCGAGCAGCACCTGGAGCAGGGTCAGGAGGCGCTCGACCTTCTCGGTGGACACGAGGCGAGGTTACGGGGGTCGGCGCCCTAGGCCAGGGACGCGGCGTGGGTGGCGGCGGCGGCCGCCACCCGGAAGAACAGCGGGTCCTCGGCCGGGCCCCGTCCCATCGTCGTGATGCGGATCCCGGCGGCATCGAGGATGGCCGCCACGTCGGGCGGGTCCTCCACCGCGAGGGTGTGGCGAGGGGCCAGCTCGTGCTCCAGCTCGCGCCCCACCTCCGCCGTCACCGCCACCGTGACCCCCGAGCGGGTGGCGTCGCAGACCGTGGTGCTGTGGTGGCTCACCCCTCGATGCCGGGGCCGGGCGTCCCCGTCCGAGGCGCGCACGCACATCACCGGGCGCCCCTCGAGGAACACCGTGCTGTCGAGCAGCGTCGCCTGGTCCAGCCCCGTGAACCCGAGCCGGGAGTCGGTGCCGACCACGCCCGGGCCCATCCCGGCCACGATGACGTCGGCGTCGAGGCGGCGGCGGGCCACCGCCAGCCCCGAGGGGATGCTCACCGCCTCGACATCGCCGCCGAAGGCGTGCCCGGTCGTGACCGTGCCGACGAGGAGGCCGGCGTCGCCCAGCTGGACGACCAGGTCCGACAGGGCGAGGGGCAGGGCGCCACCGTCGGTCATCACGTAGGCCACCCGCAGGTCGGGTCGGAGGTGGCCCAGCACGGCGGCCACCACCCCCACCTGGCTGTGGAGGCTGCAGGCCACGACGGGCGTCCCGTCGAGGGTCCCGTCGCCGGCGTGGTCGCTCTCCTCGGCCACCGCCATCTCGTGCTGGATGCTGGTGTAGCGGGCCTTCATGATGTGGCCACCGCCGGGGGCCGACCACGACGGCCGGGCCAGGTTCCAGTGCACGACGTGCCACCCGCCCGTGCCCAGGCCGAGGTCGACGGCCGTGGTGTTCACCACGACCTCGTCACCCACCGCCACCGGGCCGGTGACGTCGGTGAGGGCGTAGGCCCGCTCCTCGTCGTCGCGGTCGGCACCCCGGACCCGCACGCGGGTCAGGCCGGGCCGCTCGGAGATCAGCTCGACGACGGTCGCGGTGCGGTAGCTGGGCACGCCGGGTCAGAGGGAGGCGATGAGGCGCTCGACGCGGTCGTCGTGGGCCTTGAACGGGTCCTTGCAGAGGACGGTGCGCTGGGCCTGGTCGTTGAGCTTCAGGTGCACCCAGTCGACGGTGTAGTCGCGCCGCTTCTCCTTGGCCTTGCGGATGAACTCGCCCCGCAGGCGGGCCCGCGTCGTCTGCGGCGGCTCGTCGATGGCCTTCTCGATCTCGGCGTCGGTGCAGGTCCGCTCGACCAGCCCCCGGGCCTGCATCCGGTGGAACAGGCCGCGGTCGCGCGAGATGTCGTGGTACTGCAGGTCGACGAGCGCGACCCGCGGGTGCGAGAGGGGCAGGTCGTGGCGCTCGCGGTAGGCCTCGATCAGGCGGTGCTTGATCACCCAGTCGACCTCGCGGTCGAGGGTGAAGGGGTCCGACTCGAGCCCCTTCAGGCAGTGCTCCCACATCTCCAGCGCCTTCTGCTCGAAGGGCTGCAGGTCACGGCTCTGGGCGTAGCGCAGGGCCCGGTTCAGGTACTCCGACTGGATGTCGAGGGCGCTCACCTCGCGCCCGTTGGCCAGCTTCACCTGGGCCCGGCAGGTGAGGTCGTGGCTGATCTCGCGGATGGCCCGGATCGGGTTCTCGAGGGTCATGTCGCGGAGCACCACGCTCGGGTCCTCGAGCATCCGCAGCATGATGGAGGCCGCCCCCACCTTGAGGAACGTGGCGTACTCGCTCATGTTCGAGTCGCCCACGATCACGTGCAGGCGGCGGTAGCGCTCGGCGTCGGCATGGGGCTCGTCACGGGTGTTGATGATCGGCCGGCTGCGGGTGGTGGCCGAGCTGACGCCCTCCCAGATGTGCTCGGCCCGCTGGCTGATCGAGTACTGGGCGCCCCGGCTCGTGTGCATGACCTTGCCGGCCCCGGCGTAGATCTGCCGGCTGACGAGGAACGGGATCAGGACCTCGGCGTAGTGGCCGAGGTCGTCACGCCGGCTGGTCAGGTAGTTCTCGTGGCAGCCGTAGGAGTTGCCGGCCGAGTCGGTGTTGTTCTTGAACAGGAAGATGTCGCCCCGGATGCCCTCGTCGCGCAGACGGGCCTCGGCGCTGGCGAGCAGCTGCTCGAGGATGCGCTCGCCGGCCTTGTCGTGGACGACGACCTCGTGCACCGAGTCGCACTCGGGGGTGGCGTACTCCGGGTGGCTGCCCACGTCGAGGTACAGGCGGGCGCCGTTGGCGAGGAACACGTTGGAGCTGCGACCCCAGGAGACGACGCGCCGGAACAGGTAGCGGGCCACCTCGTCGGGGCTGAGCCGGCGCTGGCCGCGGGAGACGCAGGTGACGCCGTACTCGTTCTCGAGTCCGTAGATGCGCTTCTCCACTGTCGGCACCCTATTGGCTCGGCTCCGCGGTTCGGCGCCACCGCCTAGGTCACGAGGCGGACCAGCGCCGTGGTGGCGCACGCCGCCCCCACGACCACGAGGAAGGGCGCCCGGCGCCACTGGGCCCCGACGGCGACGGCCAGGCCGGCCAGGCGGGCATCGACGGCGACCGCCCGCCCGTCGGTGGCCGCCTGGAGGGCGATCAGGGCCGCCAGCAGCGCCACCGGGAGCAGGGCGGCGACCCGCCGGACGCGGGCATCGGCCAGCACCCGCTCGGGCACCGACAGCCCGGCGAGCTTGATGCCGTAGCAGGCCGCCGCGCCCACCAGCACCGCCGCCCACATCAGGCGTCGTCCCCGGTCGCCGCGTCGAGGTCCCCGGTCCCCTCGTCGACGTCCCCGGTCCGCTCGCCGGCGGCGACGACCGCCGGCGGGCCCGACCCGGGGCGGAGCCCGGCGACGACCGCCACCGCCGCCGCCACCAGCACGGGCACCCCCGCCGGGACCAGGGGGGCGGCGGCCAGGGCCAGGGCGGCGGCCAGCAGGGCCACCACCCACGGCTCCCGGCCCGCCAGGCGGGGCGCCAGCAGGGCGACGAAGGCCGCCGGGCCGGCGACGTCGAGCCCCAGGGCGCCCGGGTCGTCGAGGGCCGAGGCCCCCACCGCCCCGACCAGGGTCATGGCGTTCCAGCCGACGAACACGGCGGCCCCGGTGGCCCAGAACCCGAGCCGGCCCAGCGCGGGCGTGGGCTGGGCCACCCCCATGGCCGAGCTCTCGTCGATCACGAGGTGGGCCCCGACCAGGCGGCGCAGCCCCCGGACCCGCAGCATCGGGGCCAGCTCGAGGCCGTAGAAGGCGTTGCGCGCCCCGAGGAGCGCCGCGGTGGCGGCGCCGGCCCACGCCCCTCCCCCACCGGCGATGGTCCCCACCATGGCGAACTGCGAGCCGCCGGTGAACATCAGCAGGCTCAGTGCGCACGCCTGGGCCGGGCTGAGCCCGGCGGCCACGGCGACGGCGCCGAACGAGCCCCCGTAGGCGCCGGTCACGGCCCCGATGGTCAGAGCGTCGGTGATGACCGCCCGCCGCTCGGGCGTCACGACCCGGGAGGGCGCGCCGCCCGTCCGACCGGTCGGGGTGTCGGCGGCCGACCCGTTCTGTCGCGGCCAGCGCTCACCGATGGGCGCTCAGCGCGACAGAAGGGTGACCGCCGGCGAGCCGTCCCGTTCTGTCGCGGCCAGCGCTCACCGATGGGCGCTCAGCGCGACAGAACGGCACGGGCCGGCGACCGGTCAGTCGTCGTCGTCGACGTCGTCCTCGAGGACCGCGTCGACCTGGTCGACGTCGACCTCGCCCACGGGCACCTCGACCGGGGCCGGCTCCACCTCGTCGGCGCCCTCGTCGCGCGCCTCGGTGGAGGTGGCGGCGATGGCCGCGGTGATCTCCTCGTCGGTGAGGCGGCGGAAGGTCCGCCGACCGTTCGACCGGTCGAGCACCGCCGCCTCGATCGCCTCGGCGTCGAGGGTCCGATCCGGGCCGGCCAGGGCAGCCACGGCGGCGGCGAGCACGTCGGTGGTCGAGGCGCTGGTGTCGTGGGCGGCCTCGAAGCGGTCGGCGATGGCCTCGGCGTCGCCGCCGAGGACCGCCCGCGACGGCTCGTCGATGACGGTGCCGTCGTAGAGGATGTGGAACAGCTGGTCGCGCCCGCCCTCGTGGGCCACCTCGGCCACCAGGATCTCGACCTCCAGCGGCTTCATCTCGTGGGTGAACACCTGGCCGAGGGCCTGGGCGTAGGCGTTGGCCAGGCTGCGGGCGTCGACGTCCTCGCGGCTGTAGGAGTAGCCCTTCAGGTCGGCGTGGCGGACGCCGGCGACGCGCAGCTGGTCGAACTCGTTGTAGCGGCCGACCCCGGCGAAGGCGATGCGGTCGTAGATCTCGCTGATCTTGCGCAGGGTGGCCGACGGGTTCTCGGCGCAGAGCAGGATGCCGTCGGCGCACACGGCGGCGATCAGCGACCGGCCCCGGGCGATGCCCTTCCGGGCGTAGTCCGCCCGGTCCTTCATCACCTGCTCGGGCGCCACGTAGAAGGGCATGCTCATGAGATCGACCCCCCGGCCGGGGCGGCGGTGCTCCGGGCGGCGTCGTCGTCCTCGAGGAGGGCGGCGAAGCGCTCGGCCAGCTCGGTGTCGGGCACCCGCTGGTACCCGTCGGCGGTGATGGTGGCGATGATCGGCCAGATCCCCCGGCGAGCGTCGGGGCCGCCGGTGGCGCTGTCCTCGTCGGCGGCCGTCCACAGCGCCCGCAGGGCCAGGTCGACCACCGCCGAGCGCTCGAGGCCGGGGCGGTACCCCAGCTTCACCACGGTGCCGGCGTGGAGCATGCCCGAGCCGGAGGCGGCGAAGTCCTGCTCCTCGTAGCGGCCGCCGGTGACGTCGTACTCGAACAGCCGGCCCGCGCCCCGGCTGAGGTCGTAGCCGGCGAAGATCGGGACCACGGCGAAGCCCTGCATGGCCGCCGGCAGGTGGTTGCGCACCATCTGGCTGAGCTGGTTGGCCTTGCCCTCGAGCGAGAGGTGCGAGCCCTCGACCTTCTCGTAGTGCTCGAGCTGGAGCTGGAACAGGGTGACCATCTCGACGGCGGGCCCGGCGGCGCCGGCGATGGCGATGCCGGAGAAGCGGTCGGCGGGGAACACCTTCTCGATGGTCCGGTGGCTGATGAGGTGGCCCGAGGTGGCCCGCCGGTCACCGGCCATGATCACGCCGTCGGCGTAGCGGATCGACACCACGGTGGTGCCGTGCGGGACCCCGAGGCCGGCGGGCAGGGCCTGGGTCGGGTGGTCGGGGGCCAGGCCGACGCGGCGCACCAGGCCGGCGAAGTCGGGCCCCGGATCGTCGTGGGTTCCGAACATGGGCAGCGTCACGGCGGCGACCCTAGCGGCGCCGTCAGCGGAGGCGACCCCGCCTACTCCCCGCCCTTCTGGACGTAGGAGCGGACGAAGTCCTCGGCGTTGGTCTCGAGCACGTCGTCGATCTCGTCGAGGAGGTCGTCGATGTCCGCCTTGATCTCCTCGCCCCGCTCGCTGCCCTGCGGCGCGTCGGCGACCTCCTCGGTCTCCCGCTGGGGTGCGGTGCGCTTCTTCTGCTCACGCTCAGCCATGTCGACCAGCCATCTCTCTGTCTCCTGTTCCCGCCCCGGTCACTGCGAGAGCCGGGCGACCAGCTCGGCCGGGGTGGAGCACTCGTCCAACAACCTACCGACATGGGCCTCGGTCCCACGGGACGGTTCCATCATGGGGACCCGCCGGAGGGGCTCGTCGCCCACGTCGAAGACGAGCGAGTCCCAGTTGGCGGCCACGATGCTGTCGCCGAACTTCGCCAGGCAGCGCCCCCGGAAGTAGGCCCGGGTGTCGAGGGGCGGCTCGGTGACGGCCCGCACCACGTCGGCCTCGTCGACCATGCGCTCGAGCCCCACCCGGGCGGCCAGGCTCCGCTCGGGGCGGAGGTCGTGGTACTGGAGGGCGAGGGCGGCGACCCGGGGGTCGCTCATGGGGGCGTCGTGGCGCTCGCGCCAGCCGTCGATGAGGCGCCGCTTGGCCACCCAGTCGACCTGGCCCGACACGGAGTCCGGGTCGGCCTCGAGGCCGGTGAGGACCTCCTCCCAGCGGCGGAGCACCTCGGCGCCCACGTCCTCCCCGACCGCCGCCAGGCCCCGCTGCTCGGCCCACTTGCGGGCCCGGTCGAGCAGCTCGAACTGCACCTCGAGGGCGGTCATGGTGACGCCGTCGACCGTCTCGATGGTCTGGGCGAGCGACGGGTCGTGGGACACGGCCCGCACCGCGGCGACGGGGGCCCGGATGATGAGGTCGCGGTCGAGGGCCTCGTCCTCGACCATGGCCAGCACGATCGCCGTGGTGCCGACCTTGAGGAACGTCGCCACCTCGGCCAGGTTGGCGTCACCGGCGATGACGTGGAGCCGGCGGTAGCGCTGGGCGTCGGCGTGCGGCTCGTCGCGGGTGTTGACGATCGGGCGCTTGAGGGTGGTCTCCAGCCCGACCTCGGCCTCGAAGAAGTCGGCCCGCTGGCTGAGCTGGTAGGTGACGTCGCGGTCGGCCGCCCCGCTGGCCTCGACGCCGACCTTCCCCGACCCGGTGAAGACCTGGCGGGTCACGAAGTGGGTCGTGGCCGCGGCCACGATGCGGCCGAACGGCACCGCCCGGTCCATCAGGTAGTTCTCGTGGCAGCCGTAGGAGTTGCCCTTGCCGTCCGAGTTGTTCTTGTGGACGACGAGCTCCTGGCCCGGCGGGAGGATGCGGATCGCGGCGGCCATGGCCCGCTGGACGATCACCTCGGCCGCCCGGTCGAACACGACCACCGAGCGGGCGTCGGCGCACTCCGGCGTCGACACCTCGGGGTGGGCGTGGTCGACGTAGAACCGGGCGCCGTTGGTGAGCACGGCGTTGACCAGGTGCGTCTCGACGTCCGGCGGGGCGGCGTCGACCGGAGCGGCGCCGCGAGCGTCGCGCCCGGGCGTCTCGTCCTCGAAGTCCCACCCGACCGGCGGGGTCGCAGGCGCCGCCCCCGTCGTCCGCTCCGACACGTAGGCGTTGATCAGCAGGCTGCTGGCCGTGACCGGGTTCGACTCCGCCACGCCGCGGTGGACGATCCCGTACTCGGTCTCGATCCCACAGATCTTGGAGATGGCCATGGTGCTCCTCGGCGGCCCGTCGAGGACCCCTCCCGCGGAGGCTAGAGGTACTGCCCGGTGGCGACGCGCTCGATCGACCGACCGCCGGCCACCTCGCCGTCGCCCTCCTCGTCGTCGTGGATGACGATGGTGCGGACGTAGACGATGCGCTCGCCCTTCTTGCCCGAGATCTTGGCCCAGTCGTCCGGGTTGGTCGTGTTGGGCAGGTCCTCGTGCTCCTTGTACTCCTGGTGGATCGACGCCAGGAGGTCCTCGGTGCGGATGCCCTTGTCGGCCCCGGCGAGGTGGCGCTTGATCGCCAGCTTCTTGGCCCGGCGGACGATGTTCTCGATCATGGCCCCGGACGAGAAGTCCTTGAAGTACATGATCTCCTTGTCGCCGTTCTGGTACGTGATCTCCAGGAACTGGTTGGCCTCGTCGACGCGGTACATCTCGTCGACGGTCGCCTCGATCATCGCCTGGACGCACTTGTGGCGATCGCCGCCGCCCAGGGTCTGCACCTCCTCGGCGTCGAGGGGGAGGTCGGTGGTGAGGTAGCGGGCGAAGATCTGCGTCGCCGCCTCCTCGTCGGGGCGCTCGATCTTGATCTTCACGTCGAGCCGGCCGGGGCGGAGGATGGCCGGGTCGATCAGGTCCTCGCGGTTGGACGCGCCGATCACGATGACGTTGCGCAGGGTCTCGACCCCGTCGATCTCGGCCAGCAGCTGCGGGACGATCGTCGACTCCATGTCGGAGCTGATGCCCGTGCCCCGGGTGCGGAACATCGAGTCCATCTCGTCGAAGAAGACGATGACCGGCCAGCCCTCCTCGGACTTCTCCCGGGCCCGCTGGAACACCAGGCGGATCTGGCGCTCGGTCTCGCCCACGTACTTGTTGAGCAGCTCGGGGCCCTTGATGTTGAGGAAGTAGCTCTTGGCCTCGCTGTCCCCGGCGACCTCGGCGACCTTCTTGGCCAGCGAGTTGGCCACCGCCTTGGCGATGAGGGTCTTGCCGCAGCCCGGGGGCCCGTAGAGCAGGATCCCCTTGGGCGCCGGCAGCTTGTGCTCGGCGAACAGGTCGGCGTGGAGGAACGGCAGCTCGACGGCGTCGGCGATCTGCTCGATCTGGCTGTCGAGCCCGCCCACGTCCTCGTAGCCGATGTCGGGGACCTCCTCCAGCACCAGCTCCTCGACCTCGGGGCGGGGCAGCCGCTCGAAGAGCAGGCCCGAGCGGGGGTCCATGCGCAGGGCGTCGCCCGAGCGCAGCGGCTGGCCCTTGAGGGCGTCGGCCAGCTCGCAGACGCGCTCCTCGTCGGCCCGGCCCACGATGATCGCCCGGGTGCCGCCGTCGATGACCTCCTTCAGGGTCACCAGCTCGCCGGTGCCGTCGTCGGCGCGGGCCATGACGATGGTGAACGACTCGTTGAGGACGACCTCGGCCCCCCGCTCGAGGCCCTCGGCGAGGACGTCGGGCAGCACCGCGACGCGCATCTTGCGGCCGCCGGAGATGACATCGACGGTCTCGTCGTCGTTGACGCCGAGGACGGACCCGTAGGCCGCCGGCGGCTGGGTGAGCTTGTCCACCTCGTCGCGCAGGGCGGCGATCTGGTCGCGCGCCTCGCGCAGGGTGTAGGCGAGCTTCTCGTTCTGGCTGACGGCGTGGGCCAGCTGGCCCTTGGTCTCCAGGAGCCGCTCCTCGAGGGTGCGGACGCGCTTGGGGGCGTCCTGGAGCCGGCGCCGCAGGGCGACGACCTCCTCCTCGAGGGCGGCGGCCTGCTCGCGCAGCTCGTCGACGCTCTCGTCCTCAGCCTGGTGCTCACGGGGTTCGGCCATCAGAACCACCTCCCGGTCCGGTCGTTCGGCACCCTAACCGGAGCCCGCCCGGCCCCGGCGCCAGGCAACACAGCGGTCACGCGATCGAAAACCCCCGGGTCCCGGGCCTGTGCCCGACGACCTTTGTCCGGTGGTTGCCGGGTTTATTGCCGGGCGGACTACCCTGGCTCCCAGGCACCCACGAAGCCCTGCTCAGGAGGCGAACGCGACGATGAAGGTCTGGATCGACCAGGATCTCTGCACCGGTGACGGCCTGTGCGAGGAGATCGCGCCCGACGTGTTCACGCTCCTCGACGACGGCCTGGCCTACGTCAAGGAGGGCGACAAGGTCTTCTCCGACCCGGGGGGCGCCGAGGGCCTCGCCGTCATCCCCGACGGCCAGCTCGAGGCCGTGATCGAGTCGGCCGAGGAGTGCCCCGGCGAGTGCATCTACATCGAGCCGCCGGAGTAGCCCTCCCCCCCGCAGCTCTGCAGATCTCGACCGACAGGCCCCTGCCGGGGCCTGTCGGCGCGTCCGGGCTCGGGCGGCCCGTCTCTCAGGCGGCCCGCCTCTCAGGCGGCACGGCTCTCTCAGGCAGCACAGGGGCCGGCGTCGAGGGCCTGGTCGCCGATCTCGGCCAGGACGGCGCGCAGCTCGTCGGTCGAGAGGGCGTAGGCCACGCCGTCGCGGTCGGGGGCGATGGCGAAGGCCACCCCCACCACCTGGCCGGCGGTGTCGATCACCGGTGACCCCGAGTCCCCCGGCGCCAGGTCGGCGGCCAGCACGAGCACGTCGCGCTCGGTGCCGGGCGAGCCGTAGATGTCGGTGCCCACGGCCCGGATGCGCTGGCGGGTCACGAAGGGCGACAGCTCGAGGGGCCCGCCCCCGGGGTGGCCGAAGACGGCGCCGCGCTGGTCGACGGCCGACTCCGCCACCGGCAGCGCCGGGAGGCCCAGCTCCGGCGACGAGAGCACGGCCAGGTCCCGCTCGGGGTCGAAGGCGACGAGGGTGGCCGCCACCTCCGAGCCGTCCTGGCGCTGGAGCACGGTCTCGGGCTCGCCCGCGACCACGTGGGCGTTGGTGACCACGACCCCGGGCTGCACCACCCAGCCGGTCCCCTCCTGGATGCGACCGCACGCCTCGCCCTCGACCTTGACGATCGACCCGGACAGGGCCTGGGCCGCCTCCTGCGAGAGGCCGGTCTGCTCGGGGACGGGGCCGACCTCGGGGCTCGGGTCGAGGCCCTCGAACACCTGGGGGTAGCCGTCGCCCAGCAGCCGTCGCAGGGTGCGGGTCGCGTCGGGCGCCGGGGGCAGGACGTCGGTGAGGGTGGCCACGATCGCCGACTGGCGGACGGCCCGGGCCTGCCACCCGCTCATGTCGGCGCCGGCGGGCACGAGCAACCACACGATCACGAGGAAGCCGGCGACCCCGGCGACGGCCCCGCCGAGGCGGTCGACCCGCTGGCCGGCGGTGGTGGTGATGCCGGTCTGGGCCCGGCTCCCCACCAGCAGCCCCAGGGCCTGGCCGATGGCCGCCCCCCCGAGCAGCAGGCCCGCCGCCACCAGCAGGAGGCCGGGCCGGCTGGCGTCCTCCCCCAGCGACTCGATCACCCGGGGCATGAGGCGGGCGGCCAGGAAGAGGCCGACCAGCATCCCCGCCCACGACGCCGCCCGGGCCACGAACCCGAGCCGGTAGCCGCCGACCCCGGCGGCGACCAGGAGGAGGACGATGATCAGGTCGAGCACGACGGTCTCAGGGCCGCAGCAGCCGGGCGTGGGTGAGGAAGCCGGTGTGGCCGACCATCCGGTGGTTGGGACGGACCGCCTGGCCCTCGATGTGCCACCCCCGCTGCATGATCTCCAGGGTCTCGGCCTGGGCGAAGCCGTGGCGCTCGAGGGCGTCGCGCAGCTGGGCGGCCTGGGTGATCTGGGGCGTGTAGGCGACGAGGATGCCGCTGGGGACCAGCGCCTCGACGGCGTGGGGCACGACCAGCCAGGGCTCGGGCAGGTCGAGGACGATCCGGTCGAGGCCGGTCTCCTCGATGCCCTCGTAGCAGTCGCGGACCTGGACCCGGTACCGGTCCATGACGGCCTCGCCGAGGAACCCGCGCACGTTGCGCTGGGCCCGGACGGCGAAGTCCTCCCGCAGCTCGTAGCCGACGATGTCGGCCCCGGCCCGGAGCATGCCCATCGACAGGGCGCCCGACCCGACGCCCGACTCGAGCACCCGCACGCCGGGCTGGAGGTCGGCCAGCATCAGGATCGGGCCGATGTCCTTCGGGTACACGACCTGGGCGCCCCGCGGCATCTTGAGGATGAAGTCGCTCAGCGTCGGGCGCAGCACCAGGTACTTGGACTTGCGGGTCGAGCGGACCTCGCGGCCGGCGTCGCGGCCGATCAGCTCGTCGTGGGGGATCAACCCGGCGTGGGAGTGGAACTCGCCCCCCGCCTCGAGGGTGACGAGGTAGCGCCGGTGCTTGGCGTCCACCAGCAGGACCATGTCGCCGGGCTGGAGGGGCCGGTGGGGAGGCTGATCGCTCATCGTCGCCGCCGGGGCGGGCCGAGGGCGACCGGCTCGGCGTCGCGGGCCCGGGCCGCCAGCCGGCAGAAGGCGCACACCTCGCCCGTCGTCGGCGCCCCGCACTCGGCGCACGCCCCCAGCTCGACGTCCCCGGACCCGTCGCCAGCGGAGGTGAACCGGTCGACGGCCCGGTCGAGGAACCCGAAGTAGAGGTCGTGCTTGGCTCCGGGCGAGCGCACCTCGAGGTCGTTGAGCGTCTCCTTGAACCCCAGGTGCTTGTTGCCGGCGGCCATGGGGCACTCCTCGACCTGGTAGTCGATGCCCCGCAGCACGCAGTAGGCCGCCGTCTCCCGCTCGGTGAGGCGGACGAGGGGCTTCACCTTGCGGGGGAAGCCGTCGCGCGCCGGCAGCATCGGCCGCTGGCGACCGAGGTAGTCGGTCTGCCACTTGAGCAGGTTGCCGAAGAGGACCGCGGCCTCGTCGTCGAGGTTGTGGCCGGTCGCCACGGCGTCGTAGCCGCCCTCGCGGGCCGCCCGGTCGAACAGGTGGCGCTTGGACAGGCCACAGGCCGAGCACGGCACCCGGCGGGTGACGGCGGCGGCGGTGGGGACGTCGAAGCCCTCGTCGGCGCGCAGGTCGACCTCGACCAGCGTCTGCCCCCGCTCCTCGACGAAGCGGCGGACGAACTCGCCCGAGACGTCGCTGTAGCCGTCGATGCCGAGCCCGACGTAGAGGCCGTCGGCCCGGTAGCCGAGCTCGACGAGCAGGTCCCACAGAGCGAGGGAGTCCTTGCCCCCGGACACGGCGACGAGGACGCGGTCGCCGGGCTCGAGCATCGAGAACTGCTTGATCGCCTTGGCGACCTGGTCGCGGCACAGCTTGAGGAAGTGGTCGACGCAGAAGTTGGAGTTGTGCCGGCGGATGTCGATGACCGCCGGACCCCGGCACACGCGGCACTTCACGCGACCGACCCCCCGGAGATGACCGGGCGGATCTCGACCTCGGCGTCGGCCGGCAGCATCTCGTCTCCGGGGACGAGCGTGCCGTCGCGGATCACGAGCACCGACTCGCGGTTGAGGCCCAGCCGGTCGACGAGGACCCGCACGGTGACGGGGCCTTCGACCTCGACGGTGCGGCTCGGGTTGCGGAGGCGGACCTGCACGGCGCCCATCATGGCCGCCGCGCCGACCCGGTCCCCCACCGCGGACCGGGGGCAGGGGTGCCCGGCGTCAGGAGCGGCGGCGGCGCGTGCGGCGCGACGCCTTCGCCTCGGCCTGCGCCTCCTGGGCGGCGCGCTGGCGCTTCTCGGCCCGGCTCAGCCGCCGGCGTGCCTCCTTGGCCGCCTTCTCCGCCGCCTTCGCCTGCTGCTGGAGCTGCTTGCCCTCGCGCTGGAGCCGCTTCTGCTCCGCGGCCGCCTCGGCGCGGGTCGTCGTCTGGTGGCGGATCGTCATCGTCTCGCCCGGTGCGAGCGGCTCGCGCAGGAGGATCTCGTCCTCCTTGACCGCCATGGACCGCAGGCGCTGGAGGCCCCAGGCGCCGATGCCCACGGCGAGCCAGGGGCCGCCCTTGCCGGCCATGCCACCGGACAGGCCGAGGCGCTGGACGCGGGCGACCTGCTTCCAGATGCCGCGGGGTGGGGGGTTGACCTTCCGGGGCACGGGACTAGAAGCGCCGGACCTCGACGATCGTGGTCCCCCGCTTCCCTCGCCGCTTGCCGAGGAGGAAGATGACCACGACCACGCCGACGGCGATGGCGGCGCCGACGGCGACGGCGACGCCCTTGGCCGACTCGGCCGTCTCGTCGACCTCGCCCTGGATCTCGCGGAGCTTGGACTCGATGTCGTCGCGGGTGATCTTGCCGTCGGTCCCGGCGGGGGCGCTGGTGGCGGTCATCGGGGGGCTCCTGCGGTGGGGGACGTCTTGGACGACATGCCCCGCTTGGCGATCAGCAGCACCCCGCCCGCCACGACGAGGGTGATGAGGTAGGGGGCGAACGACCAGCGGCCGTCGAACACGCCGGACCCCTCCGACTGGGCCAGGCGCAGGACGAAGATCATGAGCTCGATGACGCCGATGCCCACCAGCAGGGCCCCGACCAGGCCCCACTTCACGAAGGAGAGGAGGCCCTTCAGGGGGTCGACCGTCTCCTGCTTGGCGTAGTCGCGGACGAGGGTGAAGACCTCGGTGGCCGACTCCTTGGGAGACGGACCGTCCTTGCTCAGGCTCACGGTGTCGCTCTTGGCCACTGCGGCTCCGGGGGTCGGGGTGCCGCAGGCGCGGCGGGATCGGCGATCCGGGGACCCTACTTACCCCGGACCCCCGCACGACACAAGGGACGCGCTGGCCGCCGACGCCGGCGAGGCGGAGCCGAGTGACCTGGGAGCACGGCCTCACCCACCCATGGCCAGGCGGGCCTCCAGCAGCTCGGCGGCGTCGACGAGCACCCGCCGGGCCTCCCGCAGCCGGGCAACCGTCCCCGGGACCTCGAGGAGCCGCTGGCGGTCGAGGGGGCCGATGGGCGCCAGGGCGGCGATCTGGTGGCTGGCCGCGGTGGGGTCGACGTCGACCTCGACGGTGGCGGGCGGGGCGGGCTCGCCCATCTCGGCCTGGAGGGCGAGGGCCCGGCGCAGCTCGGCCAGGGCCCGGTCCCGACCCTCCATCCGCTCGGCCGCGGTGCCGTCGTCGTCGTCGGCCCAGTCCTCGACCTCGGCCCGCGGGTAGGGCACCTCGTCGAGCCACCGCCGCACCCGGATGCGCCGAGTGCCCACGCAGTGCAGGGCGTAGCGCCCGTCGGGCATCTCGGCCGCCTCCACCATGCGGGCCACCGTGCCCACCTCGGTGCGGACGTCGCCGCCGCCGACCTCGCTCCCCCGGCTGATCAGGACCACGCCGAACTCGGGCGTGCCGTCCAGGCAGTCGCGCACCAGGCGCCGGTACCGCTCCTCGAACACGTGGAGGGGCAGGACCATCGACGGGACCAGCACGCTCCCCAGCGGGAACATCGGCAGGACGGGGTCCACGGTCTCCATGGTGCCCCGCCCTGCCCGGCGGGTGCCGGACCACTCCGGGGGGTCCGGCCGGCCCGGCGTCAGACGTGCCGATCGAGCCACTGGCGTCGGCGCCAGAGGTGCTCGAGGGCTCGGACGGCGCGGTCGGCCGTGGGGTAGCAGAGCCGGCCGGTGGCCCGGACGGTCGCCGGACCGGGGTTGGCCGGGTCGGCCACCGCCAGCTCGGTGGCGACGAGGATGGGCTTGCCGGTGGCGTCGGCGATGTCGGCCGCGGCCTGGGCGAAGCGGGCGTCCTGGCGCTCGTGGTAGTCCACGATCCGACCGATGCCGTGGTCGGGGTGGAACCCGCCGTCGCGCATCAGGCGGGCCTGGTTCGCCTGGATCCCGAGGCCCAGGTAGATCACGGCGTCGACCTCGTCGTGGCGGGCGATGAGCTCCATCACCGTGGGGATGGTGTCGCGAGTCTCGCCGCCGGCCAGGTCCACCGGGTTGCTCTTGCTCCACCGGGGTGGGAGGTGCTCGTCGATGGCGGCGCGCAGGTCGTCGGGCAGGGCCAGCAGCTCGAGGTCGGAGCGGGTGATGGCATCGGCGCACACCACACCCCACCCGCCGGCGGTGGTCATCACGACGGTCCGGGGACCGGCCGGGAGCGGCTGGGTGGCGAACGAGGCGGCGGCCTCGAAGGCGTCCTCCACGCTCGCGGCGCGGGTGATGCCGAGCTGGCGCGCCGCGCCGTCGAAGACGCGGTCGTCGGTGGCCAGCGATCCGGTGTGGCTGGCCGCCGCCCTCTGGCCGCCGGCGGTGGCCCCGCCCTTGAGGAGGACGAGCGGCTGGCGGGCGGCGACGGGGGCCAGCGACTCGGCGAAGGCCCGCCCGTCGGGGACGCCCTCGACGTAGGCCAACCCCACGGCGGTCTCGGGGTCGTCGGCGAAGTGGGCGAGGTAGTCCGGGACGGTGACGGCGGCGGCGTTGCCGGCGCTGATGGCCCGGCTGATGCCGACGCCGGTGGCCACGGCCAGGTTCTCGAAGCTGGAGACGAAGTTGCCCGACTGGCTGGCCACCCCGATCCGTCCCGCCGGCGGGTAGGGGGCGACGATCTGGGCGCACAGCCGCGCCGGGGTCGACACCACGCCCTGGCCGTTGGGCCCGGCGAGCAGGATCCCCAGCTCGGCGCAGAGGGCCACCAGCTCCTCCTGGGCCCGCACGCCCTCGGGGCCGGCCTCGCCGTACCCGGCGCTGGTGAGGAAGGCGGCCGTGATGCCCTTGGCCGCCGCGCCCCGCAGCAGGTCGGGGTTGGCGCTGGCAGGGGTGCAGACGACGACGAGGTCGGCCTCCCCGTCGGGCACCTCGGCGATGTCGGGCACGCAGGTGACGCCCAGGACCTCGGCGCCGTCGCGGTTGGTGGCGAAGACCTTCCCCTCGTAGCCGCAGGCCAGGATGTTGTGCAGGGTGACGAACCCGAACTTGCCGGGGTGGGTGGACGCCCCGGCCACCACGATGCCCCGGGGCGAGAACAGGGCCCGGAACTGCTCGGGCGTGGGGCGGGCCCGGGTGGCGGCCGGGGCGGCGGGGGCCGCCGGGTCGGACCGCTCGACCAGGGCGTCCACCGCGATCGGGCGGCCGTCCACGACGATCAGCGGGTTGAGGTCGATGGCCTCGATCGTCGGGTCGGACTCGGCCGCGGCCGAGAGGCCGAGGAGCACGTCGACCAGGGCGGCGCGGTCGACGGCGGGCTCGCCCCGGAACTCCGCCAGCAGGGCCTGGGTGGCCAGGTCGTCGATCATGTCCTCGGCGTCGGCCCGGGTGAGGGGCACGAGGCGCACGACGGCGTCGCCGACCGCCTCGGCCAGGATGCCGCCCACCCCCAGCAGCACCGTCGGCCCGAACTGCGGGTCCCGGCTGACGCCGGCGATCAGCTCCCGGGTGCCCTTCACCATCGGGGCGACGAGGAGGCTGACCTCGCCGTCGTCGGGGGTGGCCGCGGCCAGCAGGGCCTCGGACGCGTGCTCGACGGCGGTGGCGTCGCCCAGGCCGAGGCGGACCAGGCCCCGCTCGGTCTTGTGGGCGATGGCGTCGCCGCACAGCTTCACCACGACCGGGTGGCCGATCTCGGCGGCGGCGGCGACGGCCTCCGGGACGGTCGCCACCACCCGCTCGTCCAGGAGGGGCACCCCGTGACCTCGGAGCAGGGCCTTGGAGGCGGCCTCGGACAGGGTGCGGCTGGAGGTGGTCGACACGACGCCGGAACCTACCCGCGCGCCCCGGTCGGCTCCCTACCGCTCCGAGTCGGGCTGGAGGGCGGAGCGGAACAGGCCCCGGACCTCCTCGAGCCGCACCTCCAGCTCCTCGTCGGTGTACGGGTCCCGGTCGAGGAGGCCGGTGAGGAAGGGGCCGTCGCTGAAGTAGCTCATCAGGGCGCCGATGCCCGAGAGGATGATGTGCTCCGGGTCGTGCGGGCGGAGCCGGCCGGCGTCCATCTCCCGCTGGAAGTAGGCCACCGCCCGCTGGAAGTGCGGGCGCAGCACCTTGCCCAGGTCCATCGGGAGGTGCTGGCCACCCTCGAGCGCCTCCCGCCGGGCGATGCGGACGAAGTCGGGGTTCTCCTGGAAGAACATGAACCCGGCGGTCAGGACGTGGTCGACCTTGTTCCACCCCTCGCGGACCGGTTCCTCGACGGCCTGCTCGACCTGGGCCGACCACTGGGCCATCACCCCGAGGAAGACCTCGGCGTAGATCGCCTCCTTCGACGGGAAGTGGTGGAGGATGCTGGGGCGGCGGATGCCGACGCCGGCGGCGATGTCGTTGAGCGAGGTGCCGTCGAAGCCCTTCTCGGCGAAGCAGCGCCGGGCCTCGACGATGATCGCCTCCCGCGTCGTCACCCCTCCGTCGCTCATCGGGGCCGAGGGTACCGGGGCCGTCCGGTCGACGTAGCCTCGCTGGTCATGACCGTCCTCGCCGCCTCCCAGGTGGTGACGCCGATGGGCGTGCTCGCCCCCGGCCTGGTCGAGGTGGACGACGGGCGGATCACCTCGGTCGTCCCCACCACCGGGCCCGTGCCCGAGCGGATCCTGGCCCCGGGCTTCGTCGACCTCCAGGTCAACGGGGTGGAGGACGTCGACGTGGCCGCCGCCTGCTCCCCCGCCGACTGGGACCGCCTCGACGGGCTGCTCGCCGCCCAGGGCACCACGACGTGGCTCCCCACGCTGGTCACCGCCCCGCTCGACGCCTACGCCGACCGCCTCGACCGCATCGCCGAGGCCGCCGCCCGGCCCGGGGCGCGGCCCCGGATCGCCGGCGCCCACCTCGAGGGCCCGTTCCTCGGCGGCGCCCACGGCGCCCACCCCTCGGCCCTGGTGCGCCCCCCCGACCCGACGTGGCTGGCCGCCCTGCCGCCCGTCGTGCGGTTGGTGACCCTCGGAGCCGAGGTCGACGGGGCCGGCGACGCCATCCGGGCCCTCTCGGCCGGGCGGACGGTCGTCGCCGTCGGGCACTCGTCCGCGACCCTGGACCAGGCGACGGCGGCGATCGACGCCGGGGCCCGCCTCGTCACCCACGGCTACAACGCCATGTCCGGCCTCCACCACCGCGAGCCCGGGCTGGTCGGCGCCTTCCTCACCGACGACCGGGTCACGGTGTCGCTCATCGCCGACGGGGTCCACGTCCACCCGGCGGCGATCGACGTCGCCTTCCGGTGCAAGCCCGACGGGCGGGTCGTCCTCGTCACCGACGCCGTGGCCTGGCGAGCCGGTCGGGTCGGGTCGATCGGGCTCACCCACGACGGTCGCGCCCCCCGGCTGCCCGACGGGACGCTGGCCGGCTCGTCGCTGACGATGGACGCCGCCGTCGGGCTCGTCGTCCAGCGGGTCGGGGTGTCGCTCGAGCGCGCCGTCCGGGCCGCGGCGACGACGCCGGCCCAGCTCCTGGGGCTGCACGACCGGGGCGCCCTCGCCGCCGGCCGCCACGCCGACATCGTCGCCCTCGACCCCACCTCCCTGCGGGCCACCGGCACCTGGATCGGCGGCCACCAGGTCCACGGCTGACGACGACGACCCCTACGGTGGGTCGCCATGGACATCGTCGCCGCCGTCTTCATCGAGGAGATGGAGATGCGCCAGGTCCCCGGGCCCTCGACGCGCATCGACCTCACCGGGGTGCACTTCTCCCTCGCCGCCCCGGCCCCCGTGCCCGTGACCCTCGAGCCGCACCTCCTCGTCCTGGTCCGCTGCCGGCCCGACGAGCCCGGCCAGGGCGCGCTGGAGGTCGTGTACCGGCGGGGCGAGGAGCAGGTCGCCCGGAACGTGCAGCCGCTGCAGGTGGAGCCGGGCAAGTTCAACTACCGCCTCGTGCGGGCCCAGCTGGAGTTCACGGACTACGAGGTCGTCGAGGCCCACTGCCGCCTCGACGGCGGACCGACGACGGTCGTCCCCCTGACGCTGCTGCCCCCGGTCGACTGAGGCGGGTCCATCGATGGCCTTCGCCGCCGCCCTCTCCGAGCACCCCTCGCCCCCCGAGGCCGTGGGCGAGGTCGTCGGCGCGGTGCTCGACGAGATCGGCCCCGCGCCCGACCTGGCGGTGCTCTTCCTCTCCCCAGCCGTGGCCGGCGCGGCCGACGACATCGCCGCCGCGGTCCGCGCCACCCTCCGGCCCGGCTGCCTCGTCGGGGCGGCCGCCAGCACGGTGATCGGCGGCCGACGCGAGGTCGAGGAGGGCCCGGCCATCGCCCTGTGGGCCGGGCGCACCGGCCCCGTCCTCCCCGTCCGCATCACCGCCCACCCGACCGACGGCGGCGTGCGGATCCTCGGCGTCCCCCAGGCGGCCGGCGAGGGCGGGCCCCGGACGCTGCTCCTCCTGGCCGACCCGTTCAGCCTCCCGCTCGACGCCCTCCTGGCCACCATGGCCGGCGACCTCCCCGACCTGACGGTCGTCGGCGGCCTGGCGTCGGCCGCCCGCGGCCCGGGGGGCAACCACCTGGTCCTCGACGACGCGGTCCACCGCGACGGCGCCGTCGGGGTGCTGCTCCCGCCGGGCACCGTGGGCCGCCCGGTCGTGTCCCAGGGCTGCCGGCCCGTCGGCGACCCCATGATCGTCACCGAGGTGGACGGCCAGCTGCTGCTCGGCCTCGCCGGCCAGCCCGCCCTCGACCGCCTGCTCGCGTCGGCCGAGTCGCTGGGCGACGGCGACCGCTCGATCTTCGAGCTGGGCCCCCAGATCGGCGTGGTGGTCGACGAGACCCAGCCCGAGTTCCGCACCGGCGACTTCCTGATCCGCAACGTGACCGGCGTCGACCCCGACCGGCGGGCGGTCGCCATCGGGGCCCAGGTGGAGGTGGGCACGACCGTGCAGTTCCACGTCCGCGACGCGGCCAGCGCCGACGACGAGCTGCGGTCGCTCATGGCCGAGGTCGCCCGGCCTCGGGCGCCGCGCACGCGCGGGGCGTTGCTGTTCACGTGCAACGGGCGGGGGACGGCGTTCTTCGGCGACCCCGACCACGACGCCGAGCTGGTGGTCGAGGCCGTCGGCCCCGCCGTCGCCGGCATGGCCTGCGCCGGCGAGATCGGGCCCATCGGCGGCGTCAACCGCCTCCACGGCTACACCGCGTCCACGCTCGTCCTCGACGCCTGACCGCCGACCGGCGCCCGGCGGTCACCGGTCGGCGTCCGCTACCAGCCGGTCCAGCCGCTGGGGTCGTGGCGACCGATCAGCAGCCACTCGAAGAGCCCGTGGCCGACGTGCTCGCCGCAGGTGAAGCGGCTGACGCTCTCCTTGATGCCCCAGATGGAGGCCAGCACCTCCGGGTCGGTCAGGTCGAAGTGCAGGTCCTGCACCACCAGGTCGCCCTGCCACATGCCGTGGCGCCAGTCCGGCTCCGAGCCGTAGCCCGTGGCCTTGCTCAGGTGGACCGGCAGCAGCACCTCGACGTCGATGTCGAGCGGCTTGCCCTCGTCGGTCAGGTGCCAGGTCGCGCCGAGGGCGTTGCGGGTGCCCTCCTCGAAGCGGATGTCGATGGTCGGGGTGCCCAGGTCGTCGGTCCGGCCGTCGGGCCAGACCCGCACCGCCTGGCGGACGACCGGGGAGCCGTCGGGCTGGTCCTGGTAGATGCACAGGATCGAGAACTCGTCGAACTGCATCGGGCAGTAGATCCAGTAGAAGCCCTCCAGGGGACGGGCGCCCTGGATGCCGGGCGGCTCGGGCTCGCCCACCGGGCGGATGCCCCACGAGCGGTCGCGGCTCCCCCACCAGTGGTCGGGGGTGACCTCGTGGCGGGTGCCGGCGACCTCGAGCCAGCCCTCCCAGCGGCCGGTCTGGGCGTAGCGCATCGAGTCGAAGGTCTGGCGCTCGTTGAGCCGCATCACCTGGCCCGGCTCCTCGTGGGCGGGGATGGCCCCGGTCCACGTCATGTCGCAGGCCAGCCCGCGGTCGCCCTCCTCGCAGACGACCCGGACGACCTGGAGGGGCTCGACCACCTCGATCCGGAGCGGTCCGCAGCTGGTGTCCATCCGGTCGAGGGTGAGGGCCCGCGACGCCCGCACGACCCGGTGGTCGGTGGCGTCGGCCACCATCAAGAAGCCGTCCTGGACCCCGAGGTTCGGGTACTGGCCGATGCTGAACACGGCGAACAGCTCGTCGGTGCTGGGGTGGGCGTTGAAGTAGTACCGGTCGTAGAAGTTCCGGTCCGACGTGGCCACGTGCCGCATCGAGATCGGCGCCTGGTGGATCGGGTACTCGTCGAGCGGGGACAGGGTCACGACACGCCACCTCCGGAGCAGCGGGGGGATCCGCCAGACGGCTGTCCGGCGGACGGATCCATCCACGTCCGACGACGTCGCCCTGGGGTGGCGGGGCGGGGTCGGCGGACGTGGATCGGGTGCTCGTCGAGCGGCGAGAGGGTCATGACGGTTCTTCCTGTTCCGTTCCGTCGATCCTCATCCCCCGTGGAGGGGACCAGGGGTGACAGAAGCGAGCTAGTGGAGGTCGGAGGGGTGGACGTCCATGGCCGCGAGCGCCCGCTCGAGGGCGGCGCAGGCCATGTTGGTGCGCTCGAAGTCGGAGTCCTGGGGGAACAGGTCGGTCTCCTTGAGCAGGGCGGTCAGGCGGACCATGACGATGGCGAAGCCGACGCCGGCGTTGATCTCGGCCCACCGGTGGTGGGCGGCGGAGCGGCCCGTGGCCGCCTCCCAGCGGGCGGCCGTCTCCTCCGAGGACGGGAGGCCCGGCAGCCGGGGCTGGTCGAGCCCCGCGGACAGGGTGTGGTCGAGCCAGGTGAACCAGCCCAGGTCCTGGACGGGGTCGCCGACGTGGACCATCTCCCAGTCGAGGACGGCGGCCACGCGGACGGTCTCGGCCGACTCCCGCCCGGCGAAGAGCTGGTTGCCGATGCGGCTGTCGCCCCAGCAGAGGGCCACCTCGTCGTCGGGGAGGTCGGGGGGCTGGTTCTCCCGCAGCCAGGCGATCCCCAGCTCGGGGACCTCCTGGCGGGCGTGGGGCGAGCACCAGGCGAGGAAGTCGGCCCACGCGTCGACCCGGGCACCGAGGCGGCTGCCGCCGTCGGGGCAGGGGTCGAGGTCGGCCAGGCCGAGCGTCCGCCAGTCGACGGTGTGGACCGCGGCCATGGCGTCGAGGCCCCGCTCCCACACCGCCCGCTGGAGGTCCTCTCCGCCGTCCTTGAGCCAGCCCTCCATGGAGTAGGGCGGGCTGTCGCAGGGGGCCTCGCCGTCGACGCGGTCCATGACCATGAACGGGGCACCGAGGATCGACGGGTCCTCCTCGTACCACCGCAGCGTCGGCACGGGCAGACCCGGCACCGATCCCCCGCCGATCGCCGACATGACCCGGTGCTGGACCTCGAAGAGGTCGTCGGGGAAGACCGTGTGGGTCGTCGGCTGGACCCGCACGACGAGGCGCTGCTCGGCCCCGCCCCACGTGGCGTCGGCCAGGATCGTCTCGTTGCTGAAGCCGGTGGTGGGCGGGCCGGCGGCCCGGATGACCTCGACATCCTCGCCGACGCGGTCCGTGAGCCAGCGCGACAGCGCCGCCCGCAGCTCGTCGGGGTCGCGCGGGCTCGGGAGGGCCACCCCGCTCAGCCCTGCGCCGCGTGGGCGACCGTCTGGGTCTGCAGGAAGGCCTCGAGACCCTCCGGCCCCAGCTCCCGGCCCATGCCCGAGGCCTTGAACCCGCCGAAGGGCGAGCACATGTCCATGGTGAAGGTGTTGACGTTCACCGTGCCGCTCTGGATGCGGCGGGCGATGGACGCGGCGGCCTCGTGGTCGCCGCCCCAGACCGAGCCGGACAGGCCGTAGGGCGAGTCGTTGGCGATCCGCACCGCGTCCTCGACGTCGTCGTAGGGGATCACCGTCAGCACCGGCCCGAAGATCTCCTCCTGGGCGATGCGCATGTCGTTGATGGCGTCGGCGAAGACGGTGGGCTCGACGAACCAGCCCTTGTCGAGGCCGGCGGGCCGGCCGCCGCCGACGGTGACGCGGGCCCCCTCGGCGCGGCCGATGTCGAGGTAGCCGAGGACCCGCTCGCGCTGGCGCTCGGCCACCAGCGGGCCGATCTCGGTGGCGGGGTCGAGGGCGTCGCCGACGGTGAGGGCGCCGACCGCCTCGGAGACGGCGTCGACGACCTCGGCGTAGCGGTCCCGGCTGGCCAGGATGCGGGTCTGGGCCACGCAGGCCTGGCCGTTGTTCATCACGCCGACGGGGACCAGCTTGGCCACGACGTCGGCCAGGTCGACGTCGTCGAGGATGATCGCCGCCGACTTGCCCCCCAGCTCGAGGGTGAGCGGGCGGAGGAGCTGGCCGCACACGCTGGCGATCTGCCGGCCGGCGGCGGTCGACCCGGTGAAGGAGACCTTGTCGACGCCGGGGTGGGTGACGAGGTGCTCGCCGACCTCGCGCCCGGCGGGGACGATGTTGACCACGCCCGGGGGCAGGCCGGCGTCCTGGAAGATCTGGCCCAGCGCCTGGGCCGACAGCGGCGTCTCGGGGGCCGGCTTGAGGACGACGGTGTTGCCGGCGACGAGGGCGGGGGCCAGCTTGATCATGGCCTCGAACACCGGCACGTTCCACGGCACGATGGCGGCCACCACGCCGTAGGGCACCTTGCGGACCTCCGACGGGCCCATCATCCCGGCGCGGGTGTCGGTGAACTCGTAGGTGTCGGCCAGCCCGACGTACTGGTCGGCGATCATGGTCGCCGCGAAGACCTGCCCCATCACGCCCCACGACACCGGGCAGCCCATCTCGCCCGAGATCAGCTCGGCCAACCCCTGCATGTCGGCGGTGAGGGCGCCCGACACGGCGGCCAGGACGGCGCCCCGCTCCTTGGGGCTCATCTGGGCCCAGGGGCCGTGGTCGAACGCCTGCCGGGCGGCGGCGACGGCGGCGTCCATGTCGTCGGTGGTCCCCTCCGGGACCCGCCCGAAGGGCTCCTCGGTGGACGGGTTGATGACCTCGATGGTCCCGGTGCCCCTCGGTGCGACCCAGTCGCCGCCGATGAGGAACGAGTCGTGGGCGATGACGTCAGCCATGGCGGGTCTCCTTCGAGGTGCACGTCGCAGCGCAGCCGACCCGCTCAGGGCGGCGGGCGGGTCGGTGGACGGGTGTCCAGGTGCACTGTAGAACGTGTTCTCGTTCGGCGCTGGCCAGCCCCCGGTTCAGAGGTCGGGCTCGCACTCCCCGGTGCCGACGAGGGCCAGGCCGGCCCGGTCGCCGTCCCCCCACTCCGACGGCGTGCTGTTGGGGTCGTCGGTCATCACCTGGTCCGAGGGGGTGACGTGGCCCAGCCCGACCAGGTGGCCCAGCTCGTGCATCATCACGCCGAGCACGTCGGCGCTGCGCCCGGCGGCGATGAGGTCGGCGGCGTAGTCCCCGGCCATCTCGACGTAGCCGGTGACGTAGACCTCCTCCTCCGACGCCGCCACCCGGAAGCTGGGCAGGGCGAGGCCGGCGGCGCCGTCGAGCTCGGGGTCGGCCATGGCGTCGGTCCAGGAGATCAGGACCGGGGACCAGCCCTCGCCGTAGCGGCCGGGGTCGGAGTCGGGGCGCACCTCGTCGCCGACCGGGGCCATCTCGTCGGTGGCGCCCTCGTCCACGAACACCAGGCCCGTCGCCTCCTCGATCTTGGCCACGGCCTGGTCGAGGATCCCCATGGCCCCCTCGGGGGCGCGGGCGCTGTTGACCACGTACTCGATGGGGTCGCAGGGGTCCCAGGCGACGGGGTCACCGTCGGCCTCGGTGGTGAAGAAGGTGAACGGGTCGTCGGTGGCGGCGGCGACGGGCGGCGGGGCGAGGCGCCCGTCGGCACGGGTCGTCGGCGGCGCCTCGGCGGCGACCTCCTCGGTCGCGCCCTCGGCCGCGGCCGACGCGGTGTCGTCGTCCTGGGCGCGGTACAGGACGGCTCCGGCCAGGAACACCAGGGAGCAGAGCAGGGCGACGACGGCGAGACCGAAGCCCACCGCCGCACCGCTCCCCCGGTGGACCGGCTCCGGCGGTGGCCAGGGTCCGACCCCGCCAGGTCCGGGCGGCCACGCACCGGGGGGGCCCGACGCCGGCGGGCCGTACCCGCTCGGGGCGCCGACGGGCGGGGCCGGGACCGTCCACGACGGGCCCGGCGACGGGCCCGGCGACGGGGCCGCCGGCGGAGCCGACGCCGGGGCTGCGGCGCCCGGCGGCGACCACGACACGGTCGCCCCGGCACCCGGGGCCTGGGGCCCTGGGACGCGTGGGTCCCGGGCCTGGTCACCGTCGTCGCTCATCCCCGCTGGTCCTCCGTGTGCGTCCCCGGCCCGGGACGCTACCGGCCCCCGGCGGTCCGGCGCCGCCCTCCGGGGACGGGGTCCCGCCCCCGTCCGGACCGCCGGCGGGCCGCCGACCAGGCCGTCACAGCTCGGGGACGCAGGGTCCCCGGCCCAGCCGGGCCAGGCCGGCCCGGTCGCCCGGCCCGTAGCCCGACGCCCCCGGCTGGCCCTCGGGGTGCATCAGCTCGTCGGGGTCGTCGACGTGGCCCAGGCCGACCACGTGGCCCAGCTCGTGCAGCAGCACCGAGCGGACCTGGTCGCGCCCGCCGGTGACCCGCAGGGCCGCGCCCATCTGCGGGCCGTCGAGGAGCAGGGTGCCGGTGACGAGCACCTCGGTCCCGGGCCGGTCCGGCGGGGCGACGGCGACGTTCCCGCCCAGCCCGCCGACATCTCCCGCCAGCGCCGGAGTCGTCTCGGGATCGGTCCACGACACCAGGACCGGGGCCCACCTGTCGCCGTAGCGGTCGGGCTGCACCGGGGCCCGGTCCTCCGCCGGCGGCTCGTCGGTCGGCCCCTCGTCGTCGATCCGCAGCCCCGTGGCCCGCTCCACCTCGGCGAGGGCCTCGGCCAGGAGGGTCGCCGCCCCCTCGGGGGCCGTGCGGTCGTCGACCACGACGCGGATGGGACGGCACGGGTCCCACGTCACCGGGTCGTCGGACCCGTCCTGGGTCCGGGAGAAGACGTGGGCGCCGCCGCCCGGTGCCTCCGGCGGCTCGCCCCGCGGCGTCGTCGCCCCGGGCTCGGGCGTCGGGTAGGCGAAGGTGCGACCGCCCGACCGGAAGGTGGGCTCGGTGGTCGGGGCCGTCACCGGGTCGTCGGTGCCGCCCGCTCGGACCAGCACGACGGCCACGACCAGGCAGCCCGCCCCGACGGTCGCCGCCAGGCCGGGCAGCACGCGCCGGCGGCCGTCGCTCACCCGAGGGGCTGGCCGGCCTGGAACGTGGCGGTGAGGCCCTCGCCCCAGGTGGCCAGGTCCGGGGTGGTGGGCAGGCCCAGAGACCGGAGCTCGTCGGCGATGGTGCCCTCGCCCAGCTCGACGACGACGGCGGCCGGGTCGACCACGCCGGTGCCCATGTCCATGCGGAGAGCGGTGGCGTGGGGGACGCCGTCGAGGTACGAGTAGCTGGCGGCCTCGACGCCCTGGGCCGGCCCGAGGGGGTCGGCGCGCGGCAGCGTGATCGCCAGCTGCGGGCCCTCGGCCGTGGCCAGGGCGACCCGGACCGCGTCGGCGGCGTAGGTGACGTCGATGTCCTCGACGGTCTTGGGGAACCCCATCACCCGGTTGCCGGCCTCGCAGGTGAACTCCTGGTTCACCGGCATGCGGTACACGAACGAGCCGACGACCTCCGCCGGGGCCCCCGCGGGTCGGGCCAGGAACCCGAGGTTGACCTCGTCGTAGTCGCCCCACGGGTTCCGGACGTAGTCGCACAGGGCGACGACCAGCTGGGCCGTCCCCGGCGCCACCTCGACGACCTCGAAGTCGTCGCCGGGCAGGAGGCGGGCGGCGGCGGCGGCCGGGACCGAGAACAGCAGGGTGGCGGCGTTCATCTCGGCCACCTCCATGGGGAAGGTGATCTCCCGGCCCTGGATCGAGCCCCACACGGTGGTCGCCACGTCGCTCATGACCGGACCCTACGGCGCCCGCGGGGCCGGCGGGGGCGTATCGGTAGTGTGCGAGGCGTGACCGACGCCGATCTCGAGCAGCGCGCCATCAACGTGATCCGGGCCCTGGCCATGGACATGCCCATCAAGGCCAACAGCGGCCACCAGGGCACGGCGATGGCCCTCGCCCCCCTGGCCCACGTCCTGTGGACGCGGGTGATGACCTACGACGCCGAGTCGCCCCACTGGGTCGACCGCGACCGCTTCGTCCTCTCGGCCGGCCACGCCTCGGTCCTGCAGTACGCCATGTTGCACCTCACCGGCACGAGCCTGACCCTGGACGACCTCAAGGCGTTCCGCCAGTGGGGCTCGGCCACACCCGGGCACCCGGAGGCCGGCCACACCGTCGGCGTCGAGGTCACCACCGGCCCGCTGGGCCAGGGCCTGGGCCAGGCCGTGGGCCTGGCGCTGGCCGAGCGCTGGCTGCGGGCCACCTACGGCCAGGACGTCGTCGACCACCACACCTGGGTGATCGTCTCCGACGGCGACCTGGAGGAGGGCATCAGCCACGAGGCCGCCTCCCTCGCCGGCCACCTGGGCCTCGGGCGCCTGATCGCCGTCTACGACGACAACCACATCTCGATCGACGGCCGCACGGACCTCACCTTCAGCGACGACACCCCGGCCCGCTTCCGGGCCTACGGCTGGGAGGTCGTCGAGCTGGGCGAGGCGTCCGAGGACCTCGACGCCCTCGAGGCCGCCCTGGTCGCGGCCAAGGCCGACGAGGACCGTCCCACGCTGATCGTCGTCGAGAGCAAGGTCGGCTACCCGTCGCCCGGGTTCACGGACAACTACAAGGCCCACGGGAACCCCATCGACGCCGAGGAGGCGGCCCGGACCAAGGAGGTCATGGGCCTCCCGCCCGACGAGACCTTCCACATCCCCGACGACGTCCTCGAGCTCTACCGCGAGGCGGGGATCCGGGGCCGGGCCGCCCACGAGGCGTGGCAGTCCCGCTTCGACTCCTGGGACGGCGACAAGGCGGCGTGGGCCGCCGGCCAGGCCATGACCGGCGTGCCCGGCTGGGAGGGCGCCCTCCCGAGCTGGGACGTGGGCGAGGAGCCCGCCACCCGGGTCGCCAGCGGCGACGTCTTCCAGGCCCTGGTGGGCTCCGTGCCCGGCCTCCTCGGCGGCGGCGCCGACCTGTCGGGCAACACCGGCACGGCCCTGAAGGGCGTCGGCGTCCAGTCGCGCCAGGAGCCCGCCGGCCGGCAGATCTACTTCGGCATCCGCGAGCACGGCATGGCCGCGGCCATGAACGGGATGGCCCTCCACGGCGGCGTCCTGCCGGTCGGCGGCACGTTCATGCAGTTCAGCGACTACTGCCGCCCCGCCGTACGGCTGGCCGCCCTCAGCCAGGCCAAGGTCATCTACTCCTTCACCCACGACTCGGTGGCCCTGGGCGAGGACGGCCCGACCCACCAGCCGATCGAGCACCTCATGGCCCTGCGGGCCATCCCCCGCCTCCGCATGATCCGCCCCGCCGACGCCAACGAGACGGCGGCGGCGTGGAGGGTCGCCATCGCCGGGGAGGGCCCGACCGCCCTGGCCCTCTCCCGCCAGGGGGTGCCGGTGCTCGAGGGCACCAGCGCCGACGGCGTGGCCCGGGGGGCGTACGTCCTCGGTGGCGTCACCGACGGCGGCGAGCCCGACCTGGTCCTGCTGGGCACCGGCGCCGAGGTCCACACCTGCGTGGAGGCGGCCGAGATCCTGCGGGCCGAGGGCCGCACCGTCCGGGTCGTGTCGATGCCGTCGTGGGACATGTTCTCGGCCGAGGACTTCGACTACCAGGACGAGGTCCTCCCGGCCGGCGTGCCCACGCTCGCGGTGGAGGCCGGCGTCTCCCTCGGCTGGGACCGGTGGGCCGACGCCAGCGTCAGCATCGACGGCCGCTTCGGCGAGTCCGCCCCCGGCACCGAGGCCCTCGAGCGCCTCGGGTTCACCCCCGAGAACGTGGCCGAGCGCGGCCGCGAGCTGATCGCCGACCTCGTCGAGGACACGTCCGTCGGACCCGTCTGATCCCGACCCCTTCTCCCGTCCCCCGGAGGGCTGTTGCCATGACCACGCTGCACGAGCTGTACGACGAGCAGGGCCAGAGCCCCTGGCTCGACAACCTGCGCCGGAGCTTCCTCGACAGCGGGGAGCTGGCCGCCTGGGTCGACAAGGGGGTCCGAGGCGTCACGTCCAACCCGTCGATCTTCCAGAAGGCCATCGCCGGATCGGCCGACTACGACGAGCAGTTCGCCGCCGGGCTGGCCGAGGGCCTCTCGATCGAGGACATCTACTGGGCCCTCGTGGTCCGAGACATCGAGGGCGCCCTGGCCGTGCTGCGGCCCACCTACGACCAGAGCGACGGTCTCGACGGCTACGTGAGCGTCGAGGTCGCCCCCAGCCTGGCCCGCGACACCGAGGGCACGACCGCCGCCGCCCGCGACCTCCACTTGCGGATCGACGAGCCCAACCTCTACGTCAAGATCCCCGGGACCGCCGAGGGCCTGCCCGCCATCCAGGCGATGATCGCCGAGGGCCGCAGCGTCAACGTCACCCTCCTGTTCAGCCTGAGCCGCTACGGCGAGGTCATCGAGGCGCACCAGGCGGGGCTCGAGCAGCTCGTCGCCTCGGGCGCCTCCCCCGAGGTCGTGGGCCGGGTGTCGTCGGTGGCGTCGTTCTTCGTCAGCCGGGTCGACGCCGAGGTCGACCGGCGCCTCGACGCCATCGGCAGCGACGAGGCCACCGCCCTGAAGGGCCGGGCCGCCGTCGCCAACGCCCGCCGGGCCTACGCCCTCTTCCTCGAGCGCTACTCCGGCCCCCGCTGGGAGGCGCTGGCCGCGGCCGGGGCCAAGGTCCAGCGCCCCCTGTGGGCGTCGACCTCGACCAAGGACCCCAGCTACCCCGACACCCTCTACGTGGACACCCTCATCGGGCCCGACACGGTGAACACGCTGCCCGACGCCACCCTCGAGGCCTTCCTCGACCACGGCACGGTGGCCCGGACCGTCGACGCCTCCGCCGAGGACGACCTCGAGGTCCTCGACCGCCTCGCCCGGGTCGGGATCGACCTGGGCGACGTCACCGAGCTGCTCGAGAAGGAGGGCGTGGCCGCCTTCGAGGCGTCCTACGACGACCTCCTCGGCACCCTCACCGAGAAGGCCGAGCAGCTGAGGGCCGACCCCCCGCCCGGCCAGGGCTCGTGACGATCGCCGGCCTCACGGTCGTCCCCGACGTCCCCGCCGCCTTCGCCGAGCGGGTGATCGACTCCTTCGGGGCCCGCGCCGAGGAGACGTACTCGATCGCCCTCTCGGGCGGTGACACCGCCCGCCGCTGCTACGAGCGCCTGGCGGCCGACGCCGCCACCCGGATCGACTGGTGGAAGGTCGACGTGTACTGGGGCGACGAGCGCTGCGTCCCCCACGACCACGAGGACTCGAACTACCTCCTGGCCCGCGAGGCCCTGCTCGACCGGGTCGGGGCGGCCAACGCGACCCACCTGATGCGCTGCGCCGAGGTCGACGCCTACCAGCTCCGGGTCGGGGACCTGGGCCGGTTCGACCTGGTGCACCTCGGCCTCGGCCCCGACGGCCACACCGCGTCGCTGTTCGCCGGGTCGCCGGCGTTGGAGGCCGACCCCGGCCGGCTGGTGGCCCTCAACGAGGACCCGTCGGGTCGCAACCCCTACCCGAGGATGACCCTCACCCTCGCCGGCATCGCCCGGGCCCGGCTGGTGGTCGTGACCGTCGAGGGCGAGGCCAAGGCCGAGGCCCTCGCCGCGGTGGCTCGGGGCGACGACGTGCCCGCCTCCCGCATCGAGGCCGAGCGGGTGATCTGGCTCGTCGACGAGGCGGCCGCCTCCCTCCTGCCCCCGGCCTGATCCCGGTCCCGTCCCGGGGTCCGCCGCGGCGGAGGTCGATCAGGGGGCGGCGAGCAGGTGGACCCCGGCGGGGTCGAGCACGGCCAGGCCACCGTCGACGGCCGCCACGTCGGTGGCCTCCGGGTGGGCGGTGCTCTCCCACAGCACCGACAGGTCCTGCTGGGAGTAGGCCGTCACCACGCCTCCCTGGAGGACGACGAGGCCACCGGCGAAGTAGGTGACCGAGGATCGCCCGCCGCTCGGATCGAGGGTGACCGACTCCAGGACCTCGCCGGTGGTCACGTCGAGCACCCGGAGGCCGACGCCGGTGTGACCGGCCACCAGCCGCCCGGCGTCGCCGACCCACACCGGGCCGCCCATGGCGGTGTCGATGACGGCCTGGTCGTGCTCGGGGGTCAGCACCAGCCGCTCGCGGGGCGTCCGCCACAGGAGCTCCTGGGACGCCACGTCGATGCCGAGGTCGCCGCCCTCGGTCCCCACGATGGCGGTGCCGCCGACGGCCCACACCGCGTACGGCCGGCCCATCGGCGTCTCGGCGGTGGAGAGCTCCTGGGACCAGGCGACCGCGCCGCTCTCGGTGTTGACGGCCACCAGCGCGTCGGCCGTCGCCGTGAGGAGGAAGCCCTGGGCCACCACCCCGTAGCGCCAGGCGGGCAGGGTCGGAGGCTCCGGCGCCGCCGACACCACCCCCTCGGCCACCCAGGTCTCGGCCCCGGTGGCCAGGTTCCGGGCCACCACCCGGTCCCCGTCGGCGACGTAGACGTTGCGGTTGTCCGTGGCCAGGACCCGGCCGGCGGCCTGCTGCTGGGTGCCGGTCGCCAGGTCGATCACCAGGTACTCGCCGATGTTGGCGAGGAGCATGACGGCGTGGGTGTCCGAGGACTGCGGGTTCTGGAACACGGGCCGGAGGCCCTGCTCGACGGCGACCTCCCACCGCTGCCCGCCCGGGTCGAAGGCCCGGTAGGTGCGGATCTCGTCCACCGTGTTCGACACGACCACCAGGTCCCCGAGCAGGGCCAGGCCCACCCCGCCGGCCAGCCCGTCGATGTCGTGGGCCCACACCTCGGCGCCGTCGCTCGCCGCCAGACGGGCCACCCTCGCCGTGGTCTCGCCCGTCGAGCGCACGAAGACCACGTCTCCGCCGACGGTCCCGATCGAGCACGACGCCCCCTCGCCGCACTCGGCGCCGACGTCCCAGCCCGGCACCGGCTCGTCGGCGACACCGGTGGGCACCGCCAGCGTCGCCCCCAGCGGCGAGTCGACGGTCCCGGGGTCGGTGTCCTCCGGCCCGCTCGGCCCGGTCGTGCCGCCCGGCTCGTCGGTGGTGTCGGTCTCGCCGCCCCCGTCGTCGTCCCCGCCCAGGACCAGCGCCGCGGTCACACCGGCGACGAGCAGCAGGACCACGGCGACGGCGAGGCCCACGAGCACGGGGGCGGTCGCCTTGCGGGGCGCCCGCCCCGGACCGGCCGCACCCGGCGGGCGCGGAGGTGCGGGCGGCCCCGGCCGCCCGGCCGGGCCCGGGGGTGGGACGGACGGGTCGTAGACGGGCAGGACCGAGGTGGCCCCCTCGATCCCGGGGGGCGCGCCGGGCGCGGCCCCGGGGGCCGGCGGGTCGGCCGCCTGGCCCCCGCCGGGCGCCCCGACGACGGTCGGGGGATCGGCGGGCGAGGCGCCTCCCGGCTCCGGGGCCGGCCCCGGCCCGAGCGTGGGTGCGAACACCGTCGCCGCCGCGGGGTCGGGGTCGGCCGGGGCGGTCTGGCCCCGAGCCGGTCCCGGCGGGGTCGGCGGAGGCGGGGTCGGCGGAGGCGGGGGCGGCGGGGGCGTCGCTCCCGCCGGTCGTGGCGTCGCCTCCGGGGGCGGCGGCCCGGGGAGCGGGGTCCCGGGCGGCCCGGTCGCCGGCAGGGCCGGCAGGCCGACGGCGGTGGCGTCGGTGAAGCCGGTCGGCGTCGTCGGCGCCGCCCGGCGGGTCGAGCGGGCCGGCGTCACGGGCAGGCCCCGCTCGGCCTGGATGGCCTGGAGCCGCTCCACCACGGCCCGGGCCGAGTCGGGGCGGTCCCCGGGGTCGGGTCGCAGCGTCGCCGTGATCAGGTCGCGCAGGGCGGCGGGCACCTGTGGGCCGAGCGGCGGCGCCTCGGACCGCAGCACCCGGGCGATGGTCGCCGCCGGCGGCTCCTCCCCGTTCCCGCCGAAGGGGCTCCTGGCCGCCAGCAGGGTGTGGAGGGTCGCGCCCAGGGCCCACACGTCGGCGGTCGGCTCGGGCCGGTGGCCCGACAGGACCTCCGGCGGCGTGAACGGGATGGTCCCCACGAGGACGCCGGTGGCCGTGTTGGCGCCCTCCGACAGCCGGGCGATGCCGAAGTCGCCCAGCTTGGGCGAGCCGTTCTCGTCGAGCAGGACGTTGGCCGGCTTCACGTCCCGGTGGAGGATCCCGGCCTCGTGGGCCGCGGCCAGGGCGTCGGCCACGTGGACGCCGACGTCGAGCACCTCGGGCCACGGCAACGGACCCTGGCGCAGCCGGTCGTGCAGCGAGCCGCCGGGCAGGTGCTCCATCACCAGGTACGGGTGGCCGTCCTCGGTGGTCCCGGCGTCGTGGACGGTGACGACGGCGGGGTGGCCCGACAGGCGGCCGATGGCCCGGCACTCGGCGATGAAGCGACGCTCGCGCTCGGAGTCGTCGAGGCTCTCCCCCAGGAGCTTGACCGCGACCCGACGCCCGAGGCGGCCCTGCTCGGCCAGCCACACCGTGGCGAACCCCCCGGACCCCAGCCTCTCGACGACGACGTACCCGGGAGGCAGCGGCACGGCGGCGATGGCCGGCGTCGGCGGTGGACCGCCGGGGGCTCCCCCAGGTCGTTCGTCTGCCATCCAGGTCGCCCGTTCCCTCGTGCCGTCGCTCACCGACGAGCCCGACTGTACCCCTGCTCCCGGCGGCGGCGGAGGGGGCCGGGGACGGCTCACCTCACCCGGTGGGCCCTCGAGGAGCGTCCTCGTCCGAACGGGTGGCGCCGGCGCGAGGAGCGGGCCGGCGCGCCGGTAGCCTGCCGCGGTGCCCGACCTCTCGAGCCTCCCCACGGCCGAGCTGATCGCCCGCGCCGGGAGCGTCCGCGACGCCGCCCACGGCACGAGGGTGACCTTCTCGCCCAAGGTCTTCATCCCGCTGACGAAGCTGTGCCGCGACCGCTGCGGCTACTGCACCTTCGCCCAACCCCCGGCCCGGCTCGAGGCGCCCTACCTCGACCTCGAGGACGTGCTCGTCCTGGCCCGCCGGGGCGCCGCCGCCGGCTGCCACGAGGCCCTGTTCACCCTGGGCGAGGCCCCCGAGGAGCGCTACCCGTCGGCCCGCACCTGGCTCGACGAGCACGGCTACGCGTCGACCACCGACTACCTCGTCGCCGCCGCGGCCGCGGTGCTGGAGGAGACGGGCCTGCTCCCCCACGCCAACCCCGGCGCCCTGCCCGCCGACGAGCTGGCCCGGCTCCGGGCCGTCAGCCCCAGCCAGGGGATGATGGTCGAGACCCTCCGCGCCGACCTGGCCGCCCACCGGGGCGCGCCGGACAAGACCCCCGAGCGGCGCCTGGCCACCCTCGAGGCCGCCGGCGAGCTCCGCATCCCGTACACCACCGGCATCCTCTGCGGCATCGGCGAGACCGAGGCCGACCGGGTCGAGGCCCTGGAGGCCATCGCCGCGTCGCACCGCCGCCACGGCCACGTGCAGGAGGTGATCGTCCAGAACTTCCTGCCCAAGCCGGGCACGGCGATGCGCGACCACCCGCCCTGCCCGCCCGAGGACCACCAGCGGGCCATCGCCCTGGCCCGCCTGATCCTCCCGCCCGAGGTGCACGTCCAGGCCCCGCCCAACCTGGCCGACGACGTCGCCCCCCTGCTCGCCGCCGGCGTGTCCGACTTCGGCGGCGTCTCGCCGGTCACCATCGACCACGTCAACCCCGAGCGGCCCTGGCCCCACCTCGACGCCCTGCGGGCCGCCACCGAGGCCACCGGGCGCCAGCTGGCGCCCCGGCTGACAGTCCACCCCCGCTACGTGCAGGACGGCGCCGCCGAGACCTGGCTCGACGAGGGCCTGCGCTTCGCCGTCATGGACCGGGCCGACGCCGAGGGCCTGGCCCGCGACGACCCCGGTGCCGTGTACCCGAACAAGGTCGGCGAGGTCCGCAACGTGGGCGACGGGGCCGAGGTGGTCCTGGTGGGCCGGCGCTCGACCCAGTGGTACTCCGGCGCCGACGTCCACCCACCCCGGCTCGTGCCCGGCCCGTCGGCCCCCGTCGGGGGCCCGGTGCGCGAGGTGCTCGACGGGGTGGCGGCCGGCGAGCAGGTCGGCCACGACGAGATCGTCGCCCTGTTCGCGGCGCGCGGCCGCGAGGTGAACGCCGTGGCCGAGGTGGCCGACGAGCTGCGCCGCCGGGCGGTGGGCGACGAGGTCACCTTCGTCCGCAACCGCAACATCAACTACACCAACGTCTGCACCTTCAAGTGCCGGTTCTGCGGCTTCTCCAAGGGGCCCCGCTCGCTGAACCTGCGGGGCACGCCCTACCTCCTCACCCTCGACGACATCGCCGGCCGGGTGACGGAGGCGTGGGACCTGGGGGCCACCGAGGTCTGCCTCCAGGGGGGCATCCACCCCAGCTTCGACGGCGACTACTACATCGACGTCACCCGCGCCGTGAAGGAGGCCGCCCCCGGCATCCACGTGCACGGCTTCACCGCCCTCGAGGTCACCGAGGGGGCCAAGCGCCTCGGCGAGCCCCTGGCCGACTACCTGCGCCGGCTGATGGACGCCGGGCTGCGCACGCTGCCGGGCACGGCGGCCGAGATCCTCGACGACCCGATCCGCCAGATCCTCTGCCCCGACAAGATCGACACCGAGGAGTGGCTGGAGGCGCACCGCACCGCCCACCAGGTCGGGCTGCGCTCGAACATCACCATCATGTTCGGATCGGTCGAGGCGCCCGACTCGTGGGCCCGCCACATCATCCGCACCCGCGACCTGCAGGCCGAGACCGGGGGCTTCACCGAGTTCGTGCCCCTGCCCTTCGTGCACATGGCGGCCCCGCTCTACCTCCAGAAGCGGAGCCGGCGGGGTCCGACGTTCCGCGAGAGCGTGCTCATGCACGCCGTGGCGCGCATCGCCTACGACGGTCTCGTCGACAACATCCAGGCGTCGTGGGTGAAGCTGGGCGCCGACGGCGTGCGCCAGCTCCTCCAGGCCGGCGTCAACGACCTGGGTGGCACGCTGATGGACGAGACCATCTCCCGCTCGGCCGGGGCGTCCCACGGCCAGGGCATGGAGGAGGACGGCTTCCGGGCGATCGTCGAGCCCCTCGGCCGCACCCTCGCCCAGCGGACCACCCTCTACGAGCCGGTGACCCCCACCCCGGTCTGACGTCCGCGGCGGAGGCGGTGGGGCGCAGTAGCGTCCGACGAGGTGGGTGACGACGACCAGACGGTGCGGTTCCTCCGCGACGAGCTGGACCTCCCCGCGCCGGCGGCCGAGCCGGCCCCGCCCCCGCCGCCCCCCGGACCGTCGGCCCCGGTGGGGCCGCCGAGAGCCCGCCGCCGCGGCGGCGGGGTCCTGTGGCTGGGCCTGGTCCTGGCCGTCGTCCTCGCCTTCGTGGCCGGCACCTACCTCCTCGTCGACCGGGTCGAGCGGGACCGCCCCCGGGGCGGGTCGGTCGTCCCCACCACCGCCGCCGGTCCCCCGACCACGGCCCCGACCACCACCGCCGCCCCCCCGGTGACCCAGGACCCGGCGTCGGTGAGCGTCGTCGTCTTGAACGGCACCCCGCAGCGGGGGTGGGCGGCCGACAACGGCGACCGCCTCGACGAGGCCGGGTACGAGACCGAGCGGTCCGACGCCCTGACCGACACCGTCGAGACGACGACCGTGTACGTCGCCCTGCCCGAGCTCGAGCCCGACGCCGCCTCCATCGCCGACCTGCTGGGCTTCCCCGACGCCCCGGTCGAGGCCCGGCCCGCGGAGCCGCTGGGCGAGGCGCCCGCCGCCGCCGAGGCGGACATCGTGGTGGTCCTCGGCGCCGACAGCCTCCCCTGAGCGACACCGGGCGCCGTCCCCTGTAGCGTCCGGCGCCGTGGGCGATGCCGAGGACAGGTCCAGCCGGACCGCGCCGCCGGATCGCCGGGCGCCCTCGGGGCTGCCCACCCGTCGGTTGGTCGTCGTCGCCGTCCTCGTCGCCCTCTCGATGCTCGCCGCCGTGGTGCTCACCCTCGTCCTGGCGTCCGGCGACGACGAGCCGACCGAGGGCGGGGTCGGGAGCCCACCCGTGGAGGTCCCCGAGCCGGTCGTGGGAGGCTGACCCGGACATGAGCACCGACGCCCCTCCCCCCACGGCCGCCGCGCTCGGCACGACGCGGACGGCGCAGGCCCTCGGCGCCCACCTCGACCAGCACGTCGAGGACGCCATCGCCGCCCTGGTCGACGCCGTCGACCCCCCGACCGACGCCGACCTGGTCCGCGACATCATCCGGTCCGCCGCCCGGCTCGGCCGCGACGACACCGCCCGGCTCGACCTCAAGATCGTGCGGGCCGCCATCGCCGAGATGCGCGACGCCTTCGCCCTCTTCGCGGACTACCGCGACGTCCCCAAGGTCACGATCTTCGGCTCGGCCCGCACCAAGGAGGGCAGCCCCCTCTACGAGCAGACCCGCCAGGTCGCCAAGCAGCTGGCCGACGCCGGGTGGATGGTCATCACCGGGGCGGGACCGGGGATCATGCTCGCCGGGATGGAGGGCGCCGGCGTCGAGCGCTCGATCGGCGTGAACATCCGGCTGCCGTTCGAGCAGAGCGCCAACGAGGTCATCACCGGCGACCCGAAGCTGGTGACGATGAAGTACTTCTTCACCCGCAAGCTGATGCTGATGAAGGAGTCGGCCGGGTTCGTGGCCCTCCCCGGCGGCTTCGGCACGCTCGACGAGACCCTGGAGCTGCTGACCCTCCAGCAGACCGGCAAGGCCGTCCCTGCCCCCGTCGTCCTGCTCGACGAGCCCGGCGGCACCTACTGGCACGGCTGGACGAGGTTCGTGCGCGACGAGGTCGAGGCCGGCGGCTACATCAGCCCCCACGACATCGACCTGGCCGACCTGACCGACGACGTGGCGGTGGCGTCGGAGCTGATCACCGGCTTCTACCGGCGCTACCACTCGATCCGGTGGGTCGGCGACCGGCTGGTGATCCGGATGACGACCCCGGTGAGCGATGCCGCCCTGGACGACCTGAACCGACGGTTCGCCCACCTGTGCACGTCGGGCCGCATCGAGCGGGCCGACCCCTTCCCGCCCGAGCGCTCCGACGACGACGTGGTCGACCTCCCCCGCCTCGCCCTGCACTTCGACGTGTTCAAGATGGCCGGGCTGCACCACCTCGTCCGCGCCGTCAACGCCGCCTGAGCCGAACCTTGTCCGGAAGTCCCCCTCCTCGGCAGGGTTCCGGACAAGGTTCGAGGGCTACAGCGTGTCGTCGGGCTCGGAGAGGAGGCCGATGGCCTTCTCGACGGCCCGGCGGGCGCGGGTCAGGCGCTTCTCGTCGACCGGCAGCTCGTGGCCGCCGGCGTCGATCGACTCGCGCAGGCGCACGATGGCCAGGTCCGCCAGCTCCTCGGCGATGACCTCCAGCCGCCCCCGGATCTCGTCGAACTCGCCGGCCACGGGGGCGATCATGCCATGCTCGGTCCGTGCAGTCCGTCGCCCTCACCGCCCTCAAGGGGGGCGTCGGGAAGACCAGCACCGCGGTCAACCTGGCCGCCCTCGCCGCCGCCGCCGGGCACCGGACCCTCCTGTGGGACATCGACCCGCAGGCGGGGGCCACCGCCTGCCTGGGCGTCAAGCCCAAGCTGCGGGGTGGCGCCCAGCGCCTCCTCGGCGGCGACCGGGACCTGTCCGGGGCCGTCCGCCGCAGCTCGATCGACCGTCTCGACGTGCTCCCCGGCGACGTCAGCCTCCGCGAGGCGGACGTCATCGTCAGCAGCAACCGCAAGCCCCGCCGCTCGCTGAAGCGGATCCTCAGCGCCGTCGCCCGGGACTACGACGTGGTGCTCGTCGACTGCCCCCCGGGCGTCGGCCCCGCCACCGAGGTCCTGGTGCGCTCGGTCGACCTGCTGCTGGTCCCGGTCGTCCCCGCCCCCCTCGACCTGCGCGCCCTGGATCGCTTCGCCGACGTGATCGACGACCTGGGGGCGCCGCCCGAGCTGCTGGCCCCGTTCCTGTCGCTGGTCGACCGGCGCAAGCCCCTCCACCGCAAGCTCATGGACGAGGTCCGGACCGAGCGCCGCTTCCTCGCCTCCGCCGTCCCCGTCTCGTCGGCGGTCGAGCGCATGCCCATGGAGCAGGTGCCCACGGTCATCGCCGCCCCCCGCAGCCTCGCCTCCCTCGCCCTGCGGGACCTGTGGGGCGAGGTCGCCGACCGCATCGACCTCTGAGCGGGCGGGTCCGGTGGACCGAGCGCCCGCCGTGCGCCGGTAGGGTCGATCGGTGGCCCGCCGTCGCCCCCCCGAGGACCTCCACGAGTACGTCTCCTTCGACGACCCCGACGAGGACCGCACCTGGGTCTTCGACGTCTCGTTCCTGACCAGCCCCTGGCACTGCATCTTCGGCCAGGGCTGCCCCGGCATCCTCGACGGCCCCGCCCCCGAGATGGTCCAGGGCTGCTGCTCCTACGGCGCCCACTTCACCGGCGCCGAGGACCGGGCCCACGTCGAGGCCATGGCCGAGCGGATGACGGCCGACCAGTGGCAGTTCAAGAAGACGGCCAAGAAGCGGGGCGGGCCGATCAAGGTCAACAAGGACGGCGAGATCGTCTCCCGCCTGGTCGACGACGCCTGCATCTTCCTCAACCGCCCCGGGTTCCCGGCCGGGCCCGGCTGCGCCCTCCACCAGGCCGCGGTCGCCTCCGGCGAGCGCTTCATGGACTGGAAGCCCGAAGTGTGCTGGCAGGTGCCCCTGCGCCGCGTGGACGAGACCGACGCCTACGGCCACGTCACCTCGACGCTCCGGGAGTGGAAGCGCCGGGACTGGGGCGAGGGCGGCTTCGAGTTCCACTGGTGGTGCACGGCCGAGCCCGGCGCCTTCGACGGCGCCCGACCGGTCTACGTCGAGATGCGCGACGAGATCATCGAGATGACCAGCCGGACCGCCTTTCGGATGCTCGTCGAGTACGTCGAGGCCCGGGGGGCGACCACGTTCCTCCCCCACCCCGCCGTCCGCCGCCGCTAGCCGCCCTGCGCCACGGATGGTGCCCGGCACCTTCCGTGGCCCGTGCCGACCAGCGTCGGCGCGACATACCGGGCGGCGGTGCGTCCGGAGCCGCGGGCTGGTGGAGTCGCTGCGATTCGGTGGGCCCTGCGGCAGGCGGGTTCTGGTGCCGTTCCCGGTCTGCCGCTGTGTGGCCTTCTGAGCGTCTCATCGTCGTCTGCGGGCCAACTGACCACAACCGACCTGCGCGCCTCACACGGCGACACAGGAGCCCAGAGATGCCTGGATTTCTTGGGCTTGTGGGGTTCGATTCCCGTCTGCCGGGTACCATGGGTGTCATGTTCGAGGCGCTCGCCACCACCATCGATGACCTGGACATCCCGGTCGACGGCGACGCCCTCGAAGAAGCCCTCTTCCTGCGTGACCGCCTCGACGCCAAGATCTTCCAGGCGGTGGGGTCCTTCGAGGCCACCAACGAGTACGACACCGCCGACGGGTGCCCCACCATGGCGACCTGGCTGCGGGTCAAGGGGCGGATGACCGCTCATGACGCCCAACGGATGGCCAAGACCGCCCGACGCCTCGGCCACCTCCCGATCCTGCAGACGGCGTGGCTCGACGGATCAGTGTCCGGGGGGCATGTCGCCGCGGTGGTGGCGAACCTCAACGACCGCACCGCCCCGTTGTTCCAATCGGATGAGGACCACCTCGTCCGGGTGTTGGGTGAGCTCGACGTGGCCGGGGCGGTTGTGGCGATGAAGACCTGGGCCGCCCATGCCAAGGAGATCGTCGACGACGGCCACGAAGGCGAACCGGACCCGGACCGGTCCGCGCACCTGTCGCCGACGCTCAACGGTGGGCGGTTGGACGCGAACCTCGAACCCGAGGCCTTCCACGCCGCCCAGGCCGCGCTCCGCCTCGTCATGGGCAAGAAGGGCGAGGACGACGAGCGGACACCCGCCCAACGCCGCCACGACGCGCTGGCCGAGATCTTCACCCACTTCCTCGACCACCAGTCCGACCACAAGGGCGGACGGCACCGCCCGCACATCAACATCACCATCGGCCTCGAGAACCTGATCGAGGGCCGAGGGCAGGGGTGCTTCGACGACGGCACACCGATCACCGCCCAGGCCGCCCGACAGCTGGCCTGCGATGCGAACATCCACCGGGTCATCACCCGCGCTGACGGCACCGTCCTCGACTACGGACGCTCCACCCGGACGATCCCGGCGCCGTTGTTCCAGGCGCTGTGCATCAGAGACCGCGGGTGCCGGTTCCCGGGGTGCGACCGGCCTGCCCATCGGACCGACGGGCACCACGTGGCCGAGTGGATCGCCCACCGAGGACCGACGAACCTGCGGAACCTGGTCCTGCTGTGCCGGTACCACCACGGCGTCGTCCACCGCCCCGGCTGGACCATCGAGCTCCGACCCGACGCCACCGTCATCGTCACCACCCCCGACGGACGGAGACGACGATCCCAGCCCGTCGACCGACGGGCCCTCGCCGCCTGATACGCCGACCCCCGGTGAGTCCGCAACGCTGCGGGCTCACCACCGCGCCCCGCCACGGATGGTGCCAGGCACCTTCCGTGGCCTCGCTGTCTGGTGGCCTCGCTTCGCTCAGCCTCCGTTGCCTGTCTGGTCGGCCTCGCTTCGCTCAGCCTCCGTAGGCGTTGAGGAAGGCGGCGGCGATGGGGCCGGCGACGCTGCCGCCGCCGGCTCCGCCCTCGACGAAGACGCAGAAGGCGACGTCGTCGCGCCAGCCGATGATCCAGGCGTTGGTCTGGAGGTCCTCGCCGCTGCCGAACTCGGCGGTGCCGGTCTTGGCGAAGACCTCGCCGGGCAGGCCCCCGAGCGAGCCGGTGGCGGTGCCGTCGACCACCACGGCGCGCATCATGTCCCGGAGGAAGCCGGCCTCGGTCGGGTCGAGGGGGATCTCGGCCGGCGGGTCCTCGGCGGCCGGCTCGGCGATGACGCGGGGCGCCTTCCACCGGCCGGCGGCGACCGTCGCCGCGACCATCGCCATGCTCAGCGGGCTGGCCTGGACCCGGCCCTGGCCGATCGACGCGGCACCGGCCTCGGCCGCGCTCTCGAACGGCGGCACCGAGCCGTTGAACGAGCCCAGGCCGACGTCCCACTCGGCGCCGAGGCCGAACGCCGCGCCGGCGGCGCCGAGGTCACCCGGTTCGAGGTCGGCCGACAGGTTGACGAAGGCGGTGTTGCACGAGGCGGCGAAATCCTCGCGGAAGGGCACGTCGCCGAGGACGAAGCCACCGGCGTTGCGGAACGGCTGGCCCCCGGCGGTGGCCGTCGCCGGGCAGGGGACGATCTGGTCCGGGGTGAGGCCCCGGCGGATGTGCGCCAGCGACGAGACCACCTTGAACGTCGAGCCGGGGGCGACCTGGCCGTTGAAGGCGATGTTCTGGGCACTGCCCGTCGGGCCGGTGGCGGCGGCCAGGACCTCGCTGGTGCTGACCCGCACGGCGACCAGGGCCGTCAGGCGGGGGTCGCCCGCCAGGGCGGCCTCGGCCGCCTCCTGGGCGGCCCGGTCCAGCGTCATGCGCACCGGGGTGCCGGGGGTCGGGTCGATCTGCTCGAGCGTCTCGACCGTGGGCGGCGCCGGCTCCGTCGTCGCGGTCGAGCTCGAGCCGTCGGGAGGCGCGTCGGCGGGCGGGCGCGAGACCCGGATCTCGAGCCCTGGCGTCCCGCTCAGCTGCTCGTCGTAGCGGCCCTGGACGCCGCCCTGGCCGGTGGGCTCACCGAGCTCGAGCCGGCCCTCGGACTCGGCCACGTCCTCCTCGTCGGCCGGCCCCACCGTGCCCAGGAGCGGACGAGCGAACGTGCGACTGGGCGGGAGCAGGGCCTCCTCCTCCCGAAAACGGGTGCCCGGGAGGGGCTGGAGCTGGTCCCGGATCGGGTCGTAGTCGCTGCGCCGCAGGGTGATGATCTCGAGGAACTGGTCGTCGGGGGTCGCGTCGATCCGGCCGGCCAGCTCGGCGGCGTCGAGGTCCAGGAGCCGGGCCAGCTCGTCGGCCAGGGCCAGGGTGTCGGGGACGTCGCCGGGCACCACGCCCACGACAACCACGGGCGTCGGGGCGACGAGGGGCTCGCCGGCACCGTCGAGGATCGGCGCCCGGCCCGGCTGGGTGGGGGTGACCGACAGGGAGTCCCCGGCGCGCAGGCGGTTGTCGAGGGCGGCGACGTCCCAGAGGACCTTCCACTCGCCCTGCTCTCCCTCGGCGCCGGCGATGGTGGCGGTCACGGTGCCGCTGGTGTCCCAGGTGGCCCCCTCGACGCTCCAGACGGCCGTGAGGGGGGCGGTGGCGCTGTCCTCGTCCTCGGCCAGGCTGACGTCGCCGGCCGTGGCCTCCACCGTCACCGTCCCGAGGCCCTCGGTGAGGGCGGTGAAGGCGGCGTCGACCTCCGCCGCCGGCTGCACCGTCCCACCCTCGCCGGGGGTGCCGGCGTTGACCGCCTCCACGAAGCGGGCCACGGCGGCGGTGGCCGCCTCGCGCTCGCCGCCTCCGCCGCCCCCGCCGCCCTCGTCGTCCTGGGTGAGGACCACCACAGCTGCGACGGCGAGCGCCACGACGACGAGCACCCCGAGGATGCCGACCATCACGGCCGGACCGGCACCCCTGTCTCGTCCTCGATGGCTCGGGGCCACGGCACCTCCACGTCTCGTCTCCCGCCCCACCGGCGGGACGCCAAGCCCACCACACCAGCCCTGTTGGCGCGGTGATCTCCGGGCCGGGCGGGCCGGGTGGGGCTCCCCGGATGTCCCGGTGCGCTTCCATGGGGGCCGTGAAGCAGTCGATCGACAGCGCGTGGGACGATCACCCGGCCGATCCCGAGGACCAGGAGGACACCCCTCCGGCGTGGTGGATCGTCGCCCTCGTCGACGATGTCGAGGGCATCGACGACCTGCGGGTGCAGCTCGTGCTCGAGGTCCCGGGCACGACCGAGCGGGTCGCCGCCCACCTCGCCCCGGCGACCGCCCGCCGCCTCCGCGCCGCGCTGGCGACCGCCCTGACGACGATCGGCGAAACCCCTGACTGATCCGTCTCGCTGGTCGGAGTGGGTCAGACCCCATCCGACCGTCTGTCACCACCCCACCCGTCGTCGTCTGGTCGGAAGGGATCTGACCCCGGCGGTCCCTACGCCGTGGCGGTGACGGACTTCTTGTTCTGGCGGCGCCGGTCGGGCTCGGCCAGGATCCGCTTGCGGATGCGGATGGCGTCGGGGGTGACCTCGACCAGCTCGTCGTCGGCGATCCACTCGATGGCCGTCTCGAGGGTGTGGACCTTCGGCGGGGCCAGCTTGGCCGCGTCGTCGTGGCTGTGGGTGCGGATGTTGGTCTGCTGCTTCTCCCGCACGGCGTTGACGACCATGTCGCCGCCGCGGGACGCCTCGCCGATGACCATGCCCTCGTAGACCGTCTCGCCGGGGCCGACGAACAGCTCGCCCCGGAGCTGGAGGTTGTCGAGGGCGTGGGCCGTGGTCGGGCCCTTGCGGTCGGCCAGCATGGCCCCGCCCATGCGGTGGGGCAGGTCCCCGACCCACTCGACCCAGCCGACGTGGTGGGTGTGGAGCAGCGCCGTGCCCCGGGTGGCGGTCAGCAGCTGGCCGCGGAAGCCGACCAGGCCTCGGGCCGGCGCCTCGAAGGTGACGATGGTCCGGTTGGTGTCGCCCGGGGCCAGGTCCTTGACGATGCCCTTCCGGGGCGCCAGCGCCTGGGTGACGGTGCCGACGTGGTCGCTGGGGACGTCGATCACGCCCCGCTCGAGCGGCTCGTGGCGGCGGCCGTTGATCTCCTTGACGATCACCTCGGGCCGGCTGACCTGCATCTCGTAGCCCTCGCGGCGCATCGACTCGATGAGCACCGCCAGCTGGAGCTCGCCCCGGCCGGCCACCTCGATGACGTCGGGCGTGGTGGTCTCGTTGACCTTGATCGAGACGTTGCCGAGGACCTCGCGGTCGAGGCGCTCCTGCAGCTGCCGGGACGTGACGAACTTGCCGGACAGGCCAGCGAGGGGCGAGGTGTTGATGCCGAAGGTCATCCGCAGCACGGGCTCGTCGACGCTCAGGCGGGGCAGGGCCTCGGGGGTGCCGGGATCGGCGAAGGTGTCGCCGATCTCGACCTCGGGGAAGCCGCCCAGGACGAACAGGTCACCGACCGAACGGGTCTCGACCTCGATGCGGCTGATGCCCTCGAAGCCGAGCAGGGCCGAGGGCTTGCGGGCCACCGCCGGGGCTCCCTCGGCCACCTCCTCGTCGAGGAGGGCGATCTGGGAGTCCTTGCGCATGGTGCCCCGGACCACCCGGCCCACGGCCAGGCGGCCGAGGTACTCGGAGGCGTCGAGGTTGGTCACGATGGCCTGCAGGGGGCCGTCGGGATCGCCCTCGGGCGCCGGGATCTTGTCGACGATGGCCTGGAGGAGCGGGGTGAGGTCGGCGTCCTCGGGCGGCATGCCGATACCCTCGATCGCCCGAGCCTCGCGGGCGACGGCCGAGATGATCGGGAAGTCGATGTCGTCGGCGTCGTGGGCCAGGTCGAGGAACAGCTCCTCGACCTCGGAGAGGACCTCCTCGGGGCGGGCGTCTTGGCGGTCGACCTTGTTGATGACCAGCACCGTCGGCAGCCGCATGGCCAGCGCCTTGGAGAGCACGTAGCGGGTCTGGGGCAGGGGTCCCTCGGCGGCGTCGACGAGGAGCACCACCCCGTCGACCAGGGCCAGGGCCCGCTCCACCTCACCGCCGAAGTCGGCGTGGCCGGGGGTGTCGACCAGGTTGATCTTGGTGTCCCCCCACACGACCGAGGCCGCCTTGGCCAGGATCGTGATGCCGCGCTCGCGCTCTTGGTCGTTGGAGTCCATCACCCGGTCGACCAGGTCCTGGTGGGCCCGGAAGACCCCGGTGGTGCGGAGCAGGGCGTCGACGAGGGTCGTCTTGCCGTGGTCGACGTGCGCCACCAGGGCGACGTTGCGGGTGTGGGGGGGCGCGGCGGTCATCAGGTTTCTCTCGACAGGCGAAGGGCGCGGCTCCAGGGTGTGAGCGGGCGCGGGAACGGAGGGTCGCCCAGGTTACGGCGGCGGCGGCCGAGCGCGGCTACCGGGACGGGGAGGGGCCGATCAGGCCCAGGGCTCCTCGACCTCGACCTCGGCCGTGTCGGCCAGGCACCAGGAGGCGTGGTCGTGGCCCGGATCGGCCCCGCACTCGGGGCAGGAGCGCTCGCTGGCCCGCTCGATGATGTCCTCGTAGGAAGGCTCCGTGGTGCGCTTCAGCGCCCGTGCCTCTTCGAAACGGCGATGCCGACCCTTCTTCACGGGCCCACTCCAGCGGTGTTGGTGTGCGATCAATCCAGGTCCGCCACCCTACAGGGCGACCGACCCGGTACCGCATCCACCCGACGGGGGGTCCGCCGGTCACGGTGCGTGGTCCCGGGGCGACGGGGACACTCTCCCACCGGCGGCCGCCTAGGTTCCCGACGTGCCCGACGAGATGCCCTCCGACGACGACCGACCCTGGTGGCAGGGGGCGGTCGTGTACCAGATCTACCCCCGGTCCTTCGCCGACGCCGACGGTGACGGGGTCGGCGACCTGGAGGGGATCCGCTCCCGGCTCGACCACCTGAGCTGGCTGGGGGTCGACGCCATCTGGCTGTCGCCGTTCTTCCGCTCCCCCATGGCCGACTTCGGCTACGACGTGTCGGACTACTGCGACGTCGACCCCCTGTTCGGCACGCTCGAGGACTTCGACCGTCTCGTCGCCGACTGCCACGACCGGGGCATCAAGGTCGTCATCGACTGGGTCCCGAACCACAGCTCGGACCAGCACCCGTGGTTCCAGGACGCCCGGTCGAGCCGCGACGCCGCCCATCGAGACTGGTACGTGTGGCGGGAGCCCACGCCCGACGGGGCCCCGCCCAACAACTGGGTGGCCGCCTTCTCCGAGGCCGAGCCGGCGTGGACCCTCGACGAGGCGACCGGCCAGTGGTACCTCCACCTGTTCCTGCCCGATCAGCCCGACCTGAACTGGGACCACCCCGAGGTCGAGGCGGCCATGCACGACGTGCTCCGCTTCTGGTTGGACCGGGGCGTCGACGGGTTCCGGGCCGACGTGCTCCACGCCATCGGCAAGGACCCCGACCTCCCCGACGACGCCGAGGAGCTCATCCCCATCCCCCACTCGGGCCTCAACCACGTGCCCGAGGTGACCCTCCCGCGCCTCCGCCGCATCCGGGAGCTGCTCGACTCCTACGACGGCGACCGCATGGTCGTGGGCGAGGTGTACCTCCTCGACACCGCCCTGGTCGCCCAGTACTACGACGACGGGCGGGGCATCCACCTGTCGTTCAACTTCCCGCCCCTCTACGCCCCGTGGGACGCCGGCGTGTGGCGGCACCGGGTCGACGAGGTCGAGCGCCTCATCACGCCGGCGGGCTGGCCCACGTGGGTGCTGTCGAACCACGACAACATCCGGCACCGCAGCCGCTACACCAGCGAGGAGCGGGCCCGGGCGGCCGTGTTCCTCACCGTCGGGCTCCAGGGGACGCCGTTCCTGTACGCCGGCGAGGAGCTGGGCCTGGAGGACGCCGTGGTCCCGCCCGAGCGGGTCGTCGACCCGGGCGGCCGCGACGGCTGCCGAGCGCCGATCCCGTGGACCCCCGCGCCCGACCACGGCTGGGGTCCCGAGCCCTGGCTGCCGTGGCCGCCGCACGCCGACGCCGGCCGCGATGCCGAGACGCTGCGGGCCGACGAGGGCTCGATCCTCCACCTGTACCGGCGGCTGCTGGCCGCCCGGCGGGCGTCACCGGCCATGGTCGCCGGCGGCCAGCGGGTCCTCGACGACACGCCCGACGGGGTCCTGGCCTGGGAGCGGACCGCCGGCGACGACCGCCGGGTGGTGGCCGTCTGCTTCGCCGCCGCCCCCGCCGAGCTGGCGCTCGCCGGCGACTGGGTCGTCGAAGTAACCAGCACCGGCGCCGGCGAGGGCGAACCCTTCACCGGGTCGCTGGACCCCGACTCCGCCGTGGTCCTCCGCCCCGCCTGAGGTCGGCGCCGACGACCCACGCGCGACCGGTCGGAGTGGGTCAGACCCACTCCGACCGATCGGCGCGAGGTCGAGGGTGCCTCAGGCGCGGGGTTCGAGGACGAGGTCGGCGCCGTCGAAGGCCAGGGCGGCCCGGCCGTCGACCAGGTCGCGGATCGGCTGGCCGACGATGTCGTTGCGCCAGCCGTCGGCCAGGCGGCCCGACCCGTCGATCAGCAGGTCCTCGATGTCGGACCGGGTGGCGAGGAGCGAGGCGTCGATCCGGTGGGTGCGGGCCAGCTGGGCGACCCAGGCCGAGACCAGCGCCACCGCCGGGCGCAGCTTGCGGTCGAGCTCGTGGTCCTGGGCCCGCTCGGCCCGGGCGGGGGGGCCGGTGGCCAGACCCTCGGCCACCGCGGCGAGGAGCTGGTCGGCCAGGGGCGGGCGCCGCATCCGGTCGTCGAGGCCCCGCACGCCCTTGAGGTCGGCGATCGACGACGGGGCCCGGTTGGCCAGGCTCACCACCGCCAGGTCGGCCATGACGTGGCGGACGGGGATGTCCAGCTCGGCGGCCCGCCGCTCGCGCCAGGCGGCGACGGCCCGGACGACGCCCAGGGCCTTGCCCCGCAGCTGCCGGGCCTCCTTGATGCGCTTGTAGGACTCCTCGGGGTGGCGGAGCGGGCGCCACGTCCGCTGGGCCTCGTTCTCGAAGGCGACCCACGGCGTGCGGCCCAGGGCCTCGAGCTCGGCGGCGAGGCGGTCGTGGATCTCGAGGAGGTGGGCCACGTCGGCGGCGGCGTAGCTGCGCTGACGGTCGTCGAGCGGACGGCGCAGCCAGTCGGTCAGCCGGTCGCCCTTGGGGAGCCGGATGCCCAGCTCACCCTCGGCCAGGGCGGTCAGCGACGGGGTGCCGTAGCCGAGGAAGCCGGCCGCGATCTGGGTGTCGAAGAGGGCCGAGGGCACGGCGCCGACGCTGTGCTGGAAGACCTCGATGTCCTGGCTGGCGGCGTGCATGACCGCGAGCCCAGGTCCGGCGAACAGGCGGGCGAAGGCGGTCATGTCGACGGCCAGCGGGTCGACCAGGGCGATGGCGAGGTCGTCGGGACCCCGCTCCCACGCGACCTGGATCAGGGCGACCTTGGGCCAGTACGTCTTCTCCCGGTGGAACTCGGTGTCGACCGCGTAGCGGCCCACGCCCACCAGCTCGTCGACCAGGGCGACGAGGCCGTCGTCGGTGTCGATCCATGCCGCGTCGGGTGACGGGGCCGACCGCTCCCCCTCCCCTGACCGTCGGCGCATCGAGCGGCCCTAGCCCGGCTGGTCGCCGGCGACGGTGGGGAGACCGGCGGCGATCCAGCCCTTGGTCCCGCCGGCGACGTTGACCACGTCCCGGCCCTGGGCGGCCAGGTGCTCGGCGGCCCGCATGCTGCGACCGCCCACGGCGCAGACGAGGTAGACGGTGCGGTCGTCGGGCACCTCGGCCACGCGGTCGGGCACCTCGCCGAGCGGGATGAGCATCGCCCCCGGGACGTGGCCCTCCTCGTACTCGTGCGGCTCCCGCACGTCGATCACGGTCACACCGGACCCGTGCAGGCCGGCGAAGGCCTCGATGTCCACCTCGGGCACGTCCACGCAGGGCTCCTTCCGTCGCCGGCCACCCTACCGGGACGGCCCGGACCGGCCAGCACCCTCCGTCACCGTCGACCAGGGGCGCCGCGCGGTCCGCGGTGGCGAGGCGTGGCGAGGGGTGGCGCCGCCGTTCTGAGCCAGAGATCGGCCACGGGTGGCCCGTCGCGGGCTCAGAAGGCCTGCCAGCGGTGGAGCAGGCGGGCGGTCGGCAGGTCGACGGCGAAGAGGTGGCCGGGGCCGGGCTGGTCCCATCGACGGTCGATGGGGTCGCCGGCCAGGTGGCAGGACCACAGGGTCCCGACCGCGCCGTGCCCGATGACCACCACGTCGCCTCCGCCGTCGGCGGCCGGGCCCACCAGGTCGGCGAGGGCGGCGACGATCCGGGCCTGGGCGTCGGCGGCCCGCTCCCAGCCGGCGACCGACTCCTCCGGCCGGGCGAAGAAGGCGTCGGCCAGGCGCTCGAACTCGTCGGGGGGCACGAAGCCGGTCGCCGACCGGTCGTTCTCGCCGGTGTCGGGGCGGACCTCGACGGGGAGGCCCCGGGCGGCGGCGAGGAGCTCGGCCGTCTCGACCGCCTTGGCCTCGGCGCTGGCGATGATGCGGCGCACCCCGCCGAGCCACGGCTCGCGGGCCAGGGCCTCGGCCCGCCGGCGCCCGACGGCGCTCAGCCCCCAGCGGGGGACGGGCACGTCGGGGTCGATGGCGACCTCGGGGTGGCTGACGTACCAGAGGGTCGTCACCGTCGCTCCCGGTGGCGTGAACCGTCGCACCACGATGATCTCGGCCACCGCTCGCCGCCACCCTCAGGCCGCTGACCAGCGACTCCCTCGCACCGGAGCGTCGGACGTCGAATCGCCAGCGAATCGCCGTCCGACGCCCGGGTCGCAGGCGTCACGGGAGCTCCGCCGGGGTGTCGGCGTCGGCCACGGCCTCGCGGGTGAGGACCACGGCCCGGGCGGCGCCGAGGGCGGCCACCGCATCGAGGCGGCGCGCCCCCCCGTCCACGAGGCCCGCCACCTCGGCCGCCAGGGCGGTCCCGACGCGCCAGGCGCTCGGGAGCCACTGCGCCCGACCGTCGACCACCGGGTGGGCGGCACCCACCGTCTCGTCCAGCGCCTCGACCAGCTCCACCAACGACCCGGCTGCGGGCGCCACCAGGTCGCACGGGGCCAGGACCAGCACGGCGCCCTCCCCCGCCCGGTCCACCGTCGCCGCCATCGCCGTCGCGAGGCCACCCAGCGGCCCCTCGCCCGGCCAGCGGTCGGCCACCGGCTCCAGGCCCAGCGCGCCCAGGGCCGAGGCATCACCGCCGACGGCGAGGACGCGCCGGCACCCGGCGGCACCGAGGGCGGCGGCCACCCGGGCGGCCAGCGGCACCCCGTCCACCTCGACGAGGGCCTTGTCGCGCCCCATGCGCCGCGACGACCCGCCGCAGAGGACGGCCCCGACCAGACCGGTGGTCATGCCTCGGCGATGCCGCCGTAGGTGGAGACGGTGGAGGAGGTGGGGGCGTCCTCGGTGAGGGGCACGTCGGCGAGGGCCGCACCGAGGTCGGCGACGAACTGGTCCGCCACCTGGGCGTGGTACGGCGAGAGCATGACGTGGAGCCCGCCCTGCTGGCGGTCGAGGTTCCACCCGCGGGCGTCCATCTGGTCGCCGACGGCGTCGTGGGAGCGCCCCGGCGTCGTGACCTGGAACACCGAGATGTCGGGCGCCGGGTCGACGACGGCGCCGTCGATGGCCGCGATCCCGTCGAGGAAGCGGGTGTGGGCGTCGAGCACCTGGGACGTGAGGCGCAGGAACCCCTCGCGCCCGAGGTGCATGAGGGCGGCCCAGGCCCCGGCGATCGGCGGCGCCGGGCGGGTACCGGCCGGGGTCGAGCTGGCGTAGAGGCCGCCGGGCCAGTCGGAGTACCAGAAGTGCTGGTGCTTGAGGAGGTCGCGGTCCCGGTAGAGGACCAGCGACGCGCCCTTGAAGGCGTAGCCGTACTTGTGGACGTCGGCGCTCAACGAGGTCACCCCCGGCACCGAGAGGTCCCAGGGCGGGACCGGCTGGCCCAGCTCCTCCCAGAACGGCAGCAGGAAGCCACCGAGGCAGGCGTCGACGTGGCACAGCAGGCCCCGCTCGTCAGCCAGGGCGGCGACAGCGGCCACGGGGTCGATGACGCCGAACGGGTAGCACGCGGCCGAGGCGACCAGGAGCGCCGTCCGGTCTGTGATCGCCGCCCCCAGCCGCTCCGGGTCGATCCGGCCGTCGGCCTCGACCGGCACGGTCACCAGCTCGATGTCGAGCAGGTCGCAGGCCTTGGCGAAGGCGGGGTGCGCCGTCTCGGGGGCGAGGACCTGGGGCTCGGGGATGCCCATCTCGGCCCGGGCGTGGCCCCGGGCGACCTGCACGGCGCAGAAGATGCTCATGCTCCCGCCGGCGGTGACGGCGCCGGCGTCGGCGACGCCGCCGAAGAGGTCGGCGCCCATGGCCACCAGGTCGAGCTCCATCTGCAGGAGGCTCGGGTACCGGAACGGGTTGAGGGCGTTCTCGTGCAGGTAGCGGTCGGCCACGGCGTGCAGCACCGCCTCGTGGGCCTCGTCGCCCGAGTTGTAGACGAGGCTGAAGGCCCGCCCGCCCTTCCAGTCGAGGTCGCCGGCGCGCGCCGTGTCGATCTGCTCGAGCAGCTCGTCGGCCGGCATCCCGGTCCGGGGCAGGCGGGCGGGACCGTCGTCGCTCATGGCGAGGAGGGTACGTCGTCGCCGCCGACGGGATCAGGCCGGTCGGCGCGCGACCTACTTGACGACGCCGGCGTTGTAGTGGCGACGGCAGAGCAGCTCGTAGGTGACGACGTCACCGAACAGCGGCGTCTCCACCACGCCGGACGCCTCGGTGTCGGCGATCACCACCGTCTCGCCCTCCCGCGTCATCTGCCCGTTGACGAGGCGGGCGTTGTGGGTGGCCCGGCGCCCGCACCAGCAGCGGGTCTCGACGCTCAGCGGGACCCGCTCGTCGGCGACCTCCATCAGGCGCCGGGTCCCGTCGAAGAGGCGGCCCCGGAAGTCGGTGAGGAGCCCGTAGGCGAACACGTCGGCGCCCATCTCGTCGACCACCGCGGCCAGCTGGTCGATCTGGGCCTCGGCGTAGAACTGGACCTCGTCGCAGACGAGGAAGTCGAGGTGGCCGTCACCTGCCGCGGCCTCGGCCCGGGCCAGGGCGAGCAGGTCGACCTCGGCCGTGACCTCGACAGCGGGGTGCGACACGCCCAGCCGGCTCGACACCGCCGTCCCCTCCCGGTCGAAGAGGGTGCACAGGACCCCACGCAGACCGCGGCGGATCAGGTTGTGGTGCACCTGCAGGGCGACGGTCGACTTGCCCGAGCCCATGATCCCGTACGAGAACCGCAGGACGCCCTGCCTCACGACGTCGGTCACGTGTCGGGTCTAGCGCGTGGGAACCACGTTGCCGGCCTGGTCGGCTTCGCTGCGCTCAGCCGCCGTAGGACATGCGGGTGTCCTCCATGCGGAGCACCTCGGTGTCCTCGGCGTGCTGGAAGCCAGCGTCGACGACCTCGCCGACGAAGAAGGTGTGGCCACCGCAGTCGACGGCCTGGCGGACCGCGCAGTCGACGTAGGCGGGGGCCTGGTCGAGGATCGGCGCCCCGGACGCCCCGTCGTGGAACGGGAAGCCGTTCAGCGTCATCGCCGCCGCGTCGACCTCGACCGGCTTGGTGAACTTGCGGACGATGGCCCGATCCTCCCGGCTGATCGTGTTGACGCTGAACACCCCGCCGGCGGCCACCAGCTCGTGGGTGAACGCCGTCTTCTCGACCCCGACGCCCACCAGCTTGGGGTCGAAGCTCACCTGGGTCACCCAGTTGATGGTCATGCCGTTGCGGCGCTCGCCGTCCCGGCTGCCCAGCACGTAGAGCCCGTAGGGGAACGACCACAGCACCCGCCGTCGGAGCTTGTCGTAGTCGGCCTCGGCCTCGGGCCCGCTCACCCCCTCGGGGAACGGTCCGATCGGTCCGGATCCACCAGGTGCTGCCATGGGGCGACCGTACCTACAACCTCTCGAAGCCGCGCATCAGCTCCCAGTCGGTGACGGTGCGGTTGGCCGCGAGCCACTCCTGGCGGGCGGTGTTGAGCAGGTGGTGGTGGACGTCGTCGCCGAAGGCCTCCCGTGCGATGGTCGACCCCTCGAACAGGTCGATGGCCTCGACCAGGGTCGACGGGATGCGCTCGACGTCGGGGGCCTCGTAGGCGTTGCCCTCGAAGGCCGGGCCGGGGTCGATCTCGTTCTCGATCCCGTGCAGCCCGGCGGCGACGATCCCGGCGTAGGCGAGGTACGGGTTGACGTCGGCACCGGGGATGCGGCTCTCCACCCGGCGGTGGGCCCCGTGGCCGACGATGCGCAGCCCGCACGTGCGGTTGTCGTCGCCCCAGGCGATGGCGGTGGGGGCCCACGAGTCGGGCATGAACCGCTTGTAGGAGTTGACGTTCGGGGCGAACAGCCACGACAGCTCGCGCGACGCGGCGACGAGGCCGCCCAGCCAGCTCCGCACGGTGGCCGACAGCTCCTTGGGATCGCCCGAGTCGGTGAGGGCGAGCGAGCGGTGGCCCTCGTCGGCCCACACCGAGGAGTGGATGTGGCACGACGAGCCGACGTCGTCCATCGACCACTTGGCCATGAACGTGATCGCCACGTCGTTGGCGGCGGCGATCTCCTTGGCCCCGTTCTTGTAGATGGCGTGACGGTCGGCCATCTCCAGGGCCTCGGCGTACACGAGGTTGATCTCGTGCTGGCCGTAGCCCGCCTCCCCCTTGGAGAACTCGACGGGCACGCCGGCCGCGTCCATGCCGTTGCGGATCTGGCGGATGATGTGCTCGTCGCGGGTCGTCTGGAGGATGTGGTAGTCCTCGATCCAGTCCGAGTGGGGCGTGAGGCCCTTGTAGCCGGCGGCCTTGGCCTCGGCGTAGGTGTCCTTGAAGAGGAAGAACTCCAGCTCGGCGCCGATCTTGACCGTCAGGCCGCGGGCGGCCGCCCGCGCGAGCTGGCGCCGCAGGATCTGCCGGGGCGACACCTCGATGGGGGCGGTCCCGCCCTCCTCGACCAGGTCGCACAGGACCAGCGCCGTCTTCGGGATCCACGGCACCCGTCGCAGCGTGGCCAGGTCGGGCACGAGGGACATGTCGCCGTAGCCCGTGTCCCAGCTGGCGAAGGTGTAGCCGGGCAGCGGGGTCATGTCGACGTCCACGGCGAGCAGGTAGTCGCAGGCCTCGATCGTCCCCTCGAGCACGGTGTCGACGAAGTAGCGACCGGTGACCCGCTTGCCCATCAGCCGTCCCTGCATGTCCGGGAAGCAGACGAGGACGGTGTCCACCGCGTCGGACGCCACCTGCTGGCGCAGGTCGTCGGCGGTGATGATCCCGTGGGCTGCCATCAGCGTGTCCTCGCTCGGGGGTGGTGGACGCACAGGCGCCCGGCGGTGCGGTCGAGCATCACTCTGGTGTCGTGTAGGCGGCGGTGATGCCGCCGTCGATCAGGAGCGACTGGCCGGTCATGAACGACGACTCGTCGGAGGCCAGGAAGATGGCGCCCTGCACCATCTCCGATGCCTCGCCGAAGCGGCCCATGGGGATGTGCACGAGGCGGCGCTGCCGCTTCTCCTCGTCCGACAGGTACTTGGCCAGGAGCGGGGTCAGCACCGGCCCGGGGCACAGGGCGTTGGCCCGGATGCCCTGCCGGGCGTAGATCACCGCGATCTCCCGGGTCATCGAGAGCACCGCCCCCTTCGACGTGGTGTAGGCCAGCTGCGGGGTGGCGGCGCCCAGGTGGGCGACGAAGCTGGCCACGTTGATGATCGAGCCACCGCCGGCCTCGAGCAGGGCCGGGATCCCGGCCCGGCAGCAGTGCCACAGGCCGGTGACGTTGACCGCCATGGTCGCGTCCCACGTGGCCTGCGGCGTGGTGGTGGGGCCGTCGTCGTCGGCCAGGCTGATGCCGGCGTTGTTGTAGAGGACGTCGAGGTGGCCGAAGGCCTCCACCGTCGCGGCCACGGCGGCGTCGACGGCGTCGGCGTCGGTCACGTCGGCCGTGAGCGAGATCGCCTCACCCCCGGCGGCGCGGGCGGCGGCGGCGACGTCGTCGCAGCCGCGGACGTCCATGGCCGCGACCTTGGCCCCCTCGGCCGCGAACATCTCGACCGCGACCTTCCCCATGTCGCCGCCGGCGCCCGTGATGAGCGCCACCTTGCCGTCCAACCGGCCCATCGGTCTCCCTCGCGTGGCCTGTGCCCTCTGCCGAGCGGCCGGGGGTCGGGCCGTATGATGCCGCGTCCCCGCGAGGGCGGAGGACAGAGTCGCCGGAGGATCAGCCGCAGCATGCCCGAGACCCACCTCCTCGTCGTCTCCGGAGACCGCCGGGAGGCGGCCGACGGGACGACCCGCGACGTGATCGCCCCCGCCACCGGGGCGCCCTTCGCCACCGTGGCCCAGGCCGGCCCGGCCGACGTCGAGGCCGCCGTCGCCGCCGCCCACGGCGCCTTCGCCGAGGGCCAGGGCGCCTGGCCCCGCACCAGCGCCACCGAGCGGGGCCGGGTCCTCGCCCGGGTCGCCGCCCTCCTGCGGGAGCGGGCCGACGCCGTCGCCGAGCTCGAGGCCACCGGCGCCGGCCACCCGATCGGCGACGCCCGCTGGGAGGTCGAGGCGGCGGCCCGCACCTTCGAGTACTACGCCGGGTTCGCCAACAAGCACCTGGGTTCCACCATCCCGGTGATGGACGGCGGCATCGCCCTGACGCTGCGCGAGCCCGTCGGCGTCTGCGCCCTGATCGTGCCGTGGAACTTCCCGCTGCTCATCGCCTCGTGGAAGGTCGCTCCCGCCCTGGCCTGCGGGAACCCGATCATCCTGAAGCCGGCCTCGCTGACGCCGCTCACGGCCCTCGTCCTGGGCGACCTGCTCGTCGAGGCCGGTGTCCCGGCCGAGGCCGTCCACGTGCTGGCCGGGCCCGGGGCCCAGCTGGGCGACCTGCTCGTCGGCGACCCCCGCGTGGCCAAGGTCGGGTTCACCGGCGAGACCGCCACCGGCGCCCACATCCTCCGCCAGTCGGCCGACACCATCACCCGGGTCACCCTCGAGCTGGGCGGCAAGTCGGCGTCGGTCGTGTTCGCCGACGCCGACGTCGAGCGGGCGGCGGCGGCCACCCCGATGGCGGTGTTCGGCAACGCCGGGCAGGACTGCTGCGCCCGGAGCCGGATCCTCGTCGAGCGCCCGGCCTACGACGCCTTCGTCGCCGCCTTCGCCGCCGCCACCGATCGGGTCGTCGTGGGTGAGCCCCTCGACCCGGCCACCGAGATGGGCCCGATGGTCAGCGCCGGGCAGCGCCAGACGTCGCTCGACTACCTCGACATCGGGTCGGGCGAGGGTGCCCGCCGGGTGTGCGGCGGCGAGGTCCTCGACCGCCCCGGCTTCTACCTCTCGCCCGCCGTCGTCGCCGACGTGGACAACTCGATGCGCATCGCCCGGGAGGAGATCTTCGGCCCGGTGGCGTCGGTGATCCCCTTCGACGACGAGGACGACGCCGTCCGCATCGCCAACGACAGCGACTACGGCCTGTCGGGCTCGCTGTGGACCGGTTCGGCGACGCGAGCCGTCCGGGTCGCCAAGCGCCTCCGGACCGGGTCCCTGTCGGTCAACAGCCACTCGTCGGTGCGGGTCGAGACGCCCTTCGGTGGCATGAAGCGCAGCGGCCTCGGGCGCGAGCTCGGCCCCGCGGCCATGGACCACTACTCCGAGATCCGCACCGTCCACTTCGCCGAGGACTGACCGGTCGGAGTGGGTCAGACCCACTCCGACCACTCCGACCTAGTCGAGGTCCGGCGGCGGCCACGCAGGGTCGAGCTGGCGGAGGAAGAGGGCGCAGCGCTCGGCCTCGTCGTCCTCGCCGATGCGGGCCGCCGCCCGCTCCAGGCCGTGGAGGGAGCGGAGGAAGCCGCGGTTGGTCTCGTGCTGCCAGCGCACGTAGCCGGTCCCCCGCCACCCGTTCTGGCGCAGCGTGTCCAGACCCCGGTGGTAGCCGACCCGGAAGGCGGCGTAGGCCTCGACGTCGTCCCGCCCGAGCTGGCCCAGCCGAGCCCACCCGTCGAGGAACCGCGGGAAGCGGGCCACGACGGCGGCCACCGCGGTCCGCCGCTCGTCGGGGAGCATCGTGTCGCTCCCGAGGGCGGCGGCGAGCAGGGAGCGGGCCTCCTCCGGCTCCGGTGCGAGCACGGTCTCGGGCGGTCCCGACGGGCTGAGGGAGATCGGCTGGTCGCTCATCTGGCCCGACCCTATGCCTCCTTGGCCACTCGGCCGACGCCCGGCCGGCCTGCGAGGGGGCGGACGCGGAGGAGGCGGGGCCGAAGCCCCGCCTCCTCTCGTGCCGTCAGGTGCGGCGGCTGCCGCGCTCGACTACTTGTTGATCGAGGAACCGACCTTGTTGAGCTTGTCGCTGCCGCTGGTGCCGATGAAGGTCACGGCGACGATGCAGACGACGGCGATGAGGGCCACGAGCAGCGCGTACTCGACGAGCGAGGCGCCCCGCTCGGTGTCGCCGAAGCGAGCCCGGACGTAGCTGGTGACGAAGTCCCACTGGGTGCTGAGCATCGGGGTGTTCTCCTGTTGAAGTGGTGCGCCACCCCGTTGGTCCGGGAGCGCTGTGACGGTGTGTCCCCACTCCTTCGGCACCCCCACCCCTCTCCGTGATGGGCCGAACGGCTCATCTTCCGGTCGGGCGGGTCGCCGGTGGGCGGACGCGGAGGAGGCGGGGCCGAAGCCCCGCCTCCTCTCGTGCCGTCAGGTGCGGCGGCTGCCGCGCTCGACTACTTGTTGATCGAGGAACCGACCTTGTTGAGCTTGTCGCTGCCGCTGGTGCCGATGAAGGTCACGGCGACGATGCAGACGACGGCGATGAGGGCCACGAGCAGCGCGTACTCGACGAGCGAGGCGCCCCGCTCGGTGTCGCCGAAGCGAGCCCGGACGTAGCTGGTGACGAAGTCCCACTGGGTGCTGAGCATCGGGGTGTTCTCCTGTTGAAGTGGTGCGCCACCCCGTTGGTCCGGGAGCGCTGTGACGGTGTGTCCCCACTCCTTCGGCACCCCCACCCCTCTCCGTGATGGGCCAAACGGCTCATTCCTCACGCAGCGTGCTGATCTCCTGGTCAGGGCGCCCGGCGACGACGGCGTCGGGCTCGACGGCGGGCTGGGCGCGCTCGCGCAGCAGGGCGTCGCTGGCCTGGTAGGCGCTCGACATGAGGGCCGCCGAGTGGCGGAAGTCCATGAACCGCGCCGCCGGGGCGTCGCCGGTCGGGAGCAGCACCGCCTCGACGGTGTCGGGCAGGTCGGCCATGTCCCGGCGGAAGCGGGCCCGACGGGCGATCCAGTACGCCTGCAGGGCCATGTCGAAGGGCCGCTTGGGCTCGGGCCGAGGCCGGTCGAAGCCGCCCACGTGGAGGACGTAGATGGTCGTCGCCCCCAGCTCCACGGCCCGGGTGACGGGCACGTCGTTCACGACGGCACCGTCGATGTAGCGGACGCCGTCGATCTCGACCGGCGGGAGCATGGCCGGCAGGGCGGCCGAGGCGAGCACGGGCTCCATGATCGACCCGGTCGAGAACCACACCTCCCGGGCCGCGACGACGTCGGTGGCGACGCACTGGAACGGCACCCTCAGGTCCTCGAACCGACCGTCCGGAAGGACGTCATCGATCACCTTCCGAAGCCCCTCGTTGCCGTGGATCGACACCCCGCGTCGCGCCATCTGGACGGTCGTGGGGAGCAAGCCGACGGGGAGGACGTCGCGGTCGTCGAACTCCAGCCAGAGGTCCTGGAGCCGGCCCACCATCTCCAGCGAGGGGTCGGCGGCGATGCCGGCGCCGTTCAGGGCCCCCACCGAGCAGCCCAGGACGAGGTCCGGCAGGATCCGGTGCTCGAGCAGAGCCCGCAGCATCCCGACCTGGAGGGCGCCGAGGTTCCCGCCCCCGCTCAGGACGAACGCCGTCTTGGGCCCGCTCCCCCGGCGGCGGAGCCGGTCCCGGAGGGGGGCGAGCCGGCCCGTCAGCCCGGTGAGCGCGGTCAGCGGGGCGAGGGCACCGTCGGGCCCGACCCGCTCTCGCCGGCTGCCCGCGTCCTGCCCGTCCATCGAGACCGAGGGTAGGGGCCCCGGACCACGGAGCCGCGGCCCCTACGCTCCGCGCCGTGGAGCTCCTCCTCGTCCGCCACGCCCTTCCCGTCCGCCTCGAGGGCGCGGGTGTCCCCGCCGACCCCCACCTGTCGGCCGAGGGCCGCGACCAAGCAGAGCGCCTGGCGGCGGTGTGGGCCGGCGACGTCGACGCCGTCTGGACGAGCCCGCTCCAGCGGGCCCGCGAGACCGCCGCCCCGCTGGCGGCGGCTCTGGGCGTGGAGGCGGTCGTCGACGACGACCTCGCCGAGATGGACCGCGACGCCGACGCCTACATCCCGCTCGAGGAGCTCCGGCGCGACCCCCTCGCCTGGGCCGAGGCGGTGGAGGCCTGGGTCGGACCGGAGGGCGCCGCCCTGCGGGCCGCCTTCCGGCGCCGGGTGGTGGCCGCCGTCGATCGGATCGTCGCGGCCCACCGGGGCCAGCGGGTGGCGGTCGTGTGCCACGGCGGGACCATCAACGCCGCCCTGGCCGAGGTGCTGGGGCTCGAGGAGCAGCTCTTCTTCGAGCCCGGCTACACGAGCGTGAGCCGGGTGCTGGCCGGCGCCGGCGGGGCCCGCCAGGTCCTGAGCGTGAACGAGACCTGGCACTGGGACCGCCGGGCAACTTGACCCACCGGTCAAGTAAGGTCGGGGCCATGACCGACCTGGCCGACGCCCCCGCCACCGCCCCCACCGACCCCGACGAGGCTCGGGTGCGGGAGGCGGCCGAGAAGCTCATCGCCGACCACCCGCCGGCGACCACCGACCCGGTGACCTTCCTCGGCGCCCAGTTCGACGCCGGGCTGGCCTGGGTCCACTTCGACGAGGGCTTCGGCGGCCTGGGCCTCCGCCCCAAGCTGCAGAAGGTCGTCCAGGAGGTCCTGGCCGGCACCGGGGCGCCGAGCCCCCTCGCCCGCAACCCGATCGGCCACGGCATGGGCGCCCCGACGGTGTTCGCCCACGGCTCGGAGGCCCAGAAGCAGCGCTACCTCCGCCCCCTCTTCACCGGCGAGGAGGTGTGGTGCCAGATGTTCAGCGAGCCCGGCGCCGGCAGCGACGTGGCCAGCCTGGGCACCCGGGCCGTGCGCGACGGCGACGAGTGGATCGTCAACGGCCAAAAGGTGTGGACCACCGTGGCCCACCTGTCGCGCTGGGGGATGCTCGTGGCCCGCACCGACCCCGACCAGCCCAAGCACAAGGGCCTGACCTACTTCGTGGTCGACATGCACGCCCCCGGCGTCGAGGTCCGCCCGCTCTACCAGATCACCGGCGAGGCCGAGTTCAACGAGGTGTACTTCACCGACGTCCGGGTGCCCGACGCCGAGCGCCTCGGCGACGTCGGCGACGGGTGGCGGGTCGCCATCACCACCCTCATGAACGAGCGCGTGTCCATCGGCGGCGGCATCCCGCCCAAGGGCACCGGGATCATCCAGACCGCGGTGAAGGCCTGGAAGGAGGCCGGCCGCCCGGGTGGCGCCGTCCAGGACGAGCTGATGCAGCTGTGGTCGCGGGCCGAGGTCGTGCGGCTGACCAACTGGCGGGCGTCGCAGAACCGGGCCGTGGGCACCCCCGGGCCCGAGGGCTCCATCGGCAAGTCCGCCTCGGCCGACCTCAACAAGGCCATCACCGAGTTCGCCGTCACCGTCATGGGCCCGCAGGGGATGCTGATGCCCGGCGGCTTCCCCAAGGTCCGCCCCGAGCACGCCCTCGACCTCTCGACGGCCCAGAAGGCGTTTCTCCGGTGCCGGGCCAACTCGATCGAGGGCGGCACCACCGAGATCATGAAGAACATCCTCGGCGAGCGGGTGCTCGGCCTGCCCGGCGACGTCCGCGTCGACAAGGACCGCCCCTGGACCGAGGTCCCCCGCTAGGCCCGCCGAGCTCGGTGGCAGATGTGGGGTGTTCGTCCCACATCTGCCACCGGGTCCGCTCGTCCGTTCAGTTGAGGCGGGCCCGCCAGCGCTCGGCCTTGCCCCGGAGGGCCTCGGGGTCCATGCCGACCCCGCCGGCGTCGGCCAGCGCCTCGAGCTCGGACGCGGCCCGGTCGAAGGCCCCGCTGCGGGCCAGGGCGGCGGCGAGGGCCCCCTTCTCCGACACCGGCACGCCGGGCACCAGGCTGCGCAGGCCGAGGGCGACGGCCTCGTCCCGGTGGCGGGAGTCGGCCCGGTAGCGGTTGGCCAGGTTGGCCAGGATCCGCGCCACGACGGCCCGAGGGCCGATGGGCCGCAGGTGGGCGTCGTCCCACGGCACGGCGTCACCGTGCACCTGGGCGAGCAGGGCGCGGGCGTCGGGAGGGTCGAGGTGGGCCCGACGGTGGAACGGGTCGGCCAGGTGCCGGGGCGGGACGGTGCCATCGCTCACCAGGACGTGGCCGGGCATCCCCACGACGTGAGCCTCGACGCCGACCCGGCGGGCCACCTCGACGGTGAGGACGGCCAGCAGGATCGGCAGGCCCCGCCGTCGGCGGACGACGTCGGGGAGCAGCGATCCGCTCGGCGAGCCGTAGTCGGACGGCTCACCGCCGACGCCGAGGCGGGCGAGGTGGGCGACGACGTCCTCGACGGTCGACGCGACCAGGCCCTTGGCCAGCTCGTCGAGGCCGCCGCGCACGGCGACGAGGTCGGTGGCGTCGCCGTCGGCCCCCACGGCGAAGTGGGCCGCCAGGACCGTGCACACCTCGTCGAGCGCGAGGGGCTCGGGTCCGGGGCGGACGAGGGCGGCGAAGCGCGCCGTCAGCTCCGCCGGGTGCTCGCCGTCCACAGCCCGAGAGTCTGCCCGGCGCGTCGCCGGCGCGCCGCGTGGGCCTAAGGTCGACCTCCGTGGGGTCGACCTGGGGGTTCCTCGAGCACGCCGGGCCGCTGGCCTTCGCCCACCGGGGCGCCCACCGCGCCGAGGGCCCCGGCGAGAACACCCTGGCCGCGTTCGCCGCCGCCGTGGACCTCGGCTACCGGTACCTCGAGACCGACGTCCACCTCACCGCCGACGGTGTGGTCGTGGCCTTCCACGACGACCACCTCGACCGGGTCACGGACCGTGCCGGCGCCATCTCCGACCTCTCGTGGGCCGAGGTCCAGCGGGCCCGGGTCGGTCCCGACGGCGACCCCGTCCCCCGGCTCGACGAGATCCTGTCCACCTGGCCCGACGTGCGGGTGAACATCGACCCCAAGCACGATCGGGTGGTCGACGCCCTCGCCGAGGTGATCGAGGCCCAAGGCGCCGTCGACCGCGTCTGCTGCGGCTCCTTCAGCGACAAGCGCCTGGCCCGCCTGCGGACGCTGCTCGGCCCCTCGCTGTGCACCTCGCTGGGACCGCGGGGCACGGCCAAGCTCGCCGCCGCGGCCAAGGGGGCGCCCGTCCGCTCGCTCGTGGCCCCGTGCGCCCAGGTGCCACAGGACATCAAGGGCCGCCGCCTCGTCACCCCCCGCTTCGTCGAGACGGCGCACCGCCTCGGCGTCCAGGTCCACGTGTGGACCATCGACGACCCGGCCGAGATGACCGCGCTGCTCGACATGGGCGTCGACGGCCTCATGACCGACCAGGCCGAGACCCTGAAGCAGGTCCTGACCGACCGCGGCGAGTGGGTCTGAGACGCCGAGCCTGCGACATCCCCGCCGGGGCACCTGGTCGGAGGCGCGAGCGGCTAGCTGCGGCGGCGGACGCGGATCTTGATGGCGGTCTGGCCCATGTCGAACGCGGTGCGCAGGCTGCGCTCGAGGTAGCGCACGTAGCTCGCCGGCAGGTCCTTGTTGGTGAAGAACGTGAACGTGGGCGGATCGGTGGCGCCCTGGGTCGCGTAGAGGACCTTGGCCCCGTGGGGGCCGGGTTGGGCGGCCTGGGCCTTGGCCAGGACCTCGTTGACCTTCCGGGTCGGCACCCGGCGGCGGTACTGGGAGATCGTCCCCGCCAGGGCGGGCAGGAGCTTGTGGGTGCCCTGGCCGGTGGCGGCGCTGATCTTGAGCACGGGCGCCTCGCCCACGAACGCCATCTTGCGCCCCACGTCCTCGGTGACCTTCTCCCGCTGCTCGGCGTCCAGCAGCTCCCACTTGTTGAGGCACACGATCACCGGGCAGCCGGCGGCGTCGATGCGCTCGGCCAGCCTCTGGTCCTGGTGGGTGATGCCCTCGGTGGCGTCGATCACCAGCAGGGCCACGTCGGCCAGGTCGACCGCCTGGAGGGCCCGGACCAGCGAGTAGTACTCGGTGCCGTCGTCGATCTTGGACTTGCGGCGCATGCCGGCGGTGTCGACGAAGCGGATGGGCCCGGCGTCGGTCTCGACGAGGGTGTCGATCGTGTCGCGGGTGGTGCCGGGCATGTCGTGGACGACGGCCCGGTCCTCGCCCGTCAGCCGGTTGAACAGCGTGGACTTGCCGACGTTGGGCCGGCCGGCGATGGCCACCGAGACCTCCCGTGCGTCGCCCTCGGCCGGAGGCGGCCCGGGCTCGTCGTCGGCGGGGCCCTCGGGCAGGACGGCGACGAGCTCGTCGAGCATGTCGCCCGTCCCGCGGCCGTGGAGGGCGCTGATCGGGTGGGGGTCGCCGAGCCCCAGGCGCAGCAGCTCCCAGATCAGGTGCTCCCGGTTGGGCCCGTCGACCTTGTTGGCGATGACGAGGACCGGCGCCTCCGCGCCCCGGAGGATCTGGGCGACGCGGTCGTCGTCGTCGGTGAGCCCGACGGTGGCGTCGACCACGAGGAGGATGGCGTCGGCGTCGCGGATGGCCTGCTCGCTCTGGGCGCTCACCTTGTCGTCGAGGGCCGAGCCGTGGGCCATCCAGCCGCCGGTGTCGACGAGGATGAACTCGCGCCCGTTCCAGTCGGCGGCGACCTCCTTGCGGTCGCGGGTGACCCCCGGGTGCTCCTCGACGATGGCGGCCCGCCGACCGATGATCCGGTTCACGAGCGTCGACTTGCCCACGTTGGGGCGCCCGACGATGGCGACCAGCGGCAGCCCGGGCCGGACGGGGACCTCGGCGGTGCCGACGGTGGGGTCGACCGGGTCGTCGAGCCCCATCCGCTCGGCCCGGGTGGGCCGGGCGTCGGCGTCGGGCGTGGTGAAGTCGGTCATGGTGAACAGCTCTCATCGGGACGCGCCGGCCAGGGCGGGGGCGGTCAGGGCCCGCCGCAGGGCGGCACCGTCGGTGGGGACGACCTCGACGGCGCGGGGCAGGTCCTCGGGCGTGGTGCCGTCGAGGAACCGGCCGCCCGACAGGCAGACGTCGGGCAGGAGGTAGCGGTGGCCGGCGGGCTCGGCGGCGAGCGTCCGGGCCAGGTCCTCGCCCACCATCAGGCCGGTGACGGCGACGTTGCCGCCGAAGTACCGGTTCTCGACCGGGACGGCGCGCACGTCGGTGCGACCGGTCTCGGCGAGGAGGGGGGCCACGACGCGGGCGCCGTAGGGGCTGGTCAGCACGCCGACGGGGGCGTCGGGGCGGGGCCGCGTCGGGCGGAGCGAGACCGCCGTCGCCGGAGGTGAGGCGGGGGCGGCCGCGGGCTCGGGGCCGACCTCGCCGCAGCGGACGGCCCGGTACCCCTCGGCCGGGGCACCCAGGTCGCCGGCCGCCTCGTAGCGCGTGGTCCTCCCGGTCTCGGCGGCGTCGGCCCAGGAGAAGAAGCCGTCCTTGACGCCACCGGTCCCCTCGAGCTCGCCGCGGAACTCGGCCTCGAAGGTGCGGGCCATGCCGATGCCGTCCTCGTGCATGGCGAAGCCCTCGTAGGCGTCGGGCTCGGGGAAGGGGCGGTCGGCGAGCAGGTAGTACTCGTCGGCGGCGAACACGAGGCGCCGGCCGAGGACCCGCAGGAAGCGCTCCTGGGCGGCGTGGACGACGTCGACGACGGTGGCGGCCTCGGCCGGCGTGGTCGGGCGCATCCGGGGCTCGGGGTTGTGGCGGCTCACCCCGAGCGGCACGACGCACAGCGAGGCCAGCTCGGGGTAGCGGTCGAGGACGCCGGCGAGGGTGTCGGCCAGCACGGGTCCGTCGTTCACCCCGGGGCAGCACACGACCTGGCCGTGGACCTCGACGCCGTGGTCGAGCAGGGCCCGCAGCCAGCGCAGGCTGGTGGCGCCCCGCCGGTTGCGCAGCATCGCGGCCCGCACCTCGGGATCGGTGGCGTGGATGCTGACGTTGAGGGGGCTGATGCCCTCGGTGACGACCCGCTCGAGGTCGGCCTCGGTGAAGCGGGTGAGGGTGGTGAAGTTCCCGTAGAGGAAGCTCAGCCGGTAGTCGTCGTCCTTGAGGTAGAGGCTCTTCCGCATCCCCGGCGGCAGCTGGTAGATGAAGCAGAACTCGCAGTGGTTGTCGCACGTGCGGACCTGGTCGAACAGCGACGAGTGAACCTCGATCCCGAGCGGCTCCCCCGCCGCCTTGGGCACCTCGACGGTCAGCTCCAGGCCTCCCCGGCGGACGTCGAGCACCGGGTCGGCCTCGTCGGTGAGCCAGCGCCACTCGATCACGTCGCGGGGCGCCTCGCCGTCGACCGCGATCACCTCGTCGTCGACGACGACGCCGGCCCGGTGGGCCGGCGATCCGGGCGCGACGGCGACAACGCGGGGCGAGGACATGACCGCACAAGTGTACGAGGGAGCGACGAGATCCCCGCGGCCCGGATCCTCGTGCGACGCCGGCTCGATCGACCCACCCCGTTCTGAGCCAGGAACCGGCCACCCACGGCTCGCTGCTGGCCCAGAACGGAACCCGGCCCGACCCACCCCGTTCTGAGCCAGGAACCGGCCACCCACGGCTCGCTCCTGGCCCAGAACGGAACCCGGCCCGACCCACCTCGTTCTGAGCCAGGGACCGGCCACCCACGGCTCGTTCCTGGCTCAGAACCGGACCTCGTCCCGGGGGTCCGCATCGGTACGGTGCGCCCGTGGCCGACACCGCAGCGCTGGAGATCCGCACGCTCGACCCGGGGGACCTCGATCAGGTCGCCGACCTCGGCGCCCACTCCTTCGGCGGCCCTCGCCTCGAGCTGACGGTCGAGGACCGGGCCGCCGCGCTGGAGGACACCGTGGCCGCCTACCGCGGCCGCCGCCTGGTCGGCACCACCGCCGTCTACCGCTACCAGCAGTGGTTCGGGGGGCGTGCCGTGCCCTGCAGCGGCATCGCCGGGGTGATGGTCGCCCCCGACCAGCGGGGCTCGGGGCTGGCCCGCCGGATGCTGGCCGAGGCGGCGGCCGCCGGACGGGAGCGGGGGGAGCCCATCAGCGCGCTGTACCCGACCACAGCGTCGCTCTACCGCAGCGTCGGCTACGAGATCGCCGGGTGGTGGGCCCAGCGGGCCGTCGCCGTCGCCGACCTGCCCCGCCCGACCGGCGAGGTGGCGTGGGAGCCGATCGACCCCGCCGACCCCGCCGTGGCCGAGGTGGCCGCGGCGTGCGCCGCCGGTCGCGACGGGTGGATCGTGCCGCCCGACCGGTGGTGGCGGTCGTGGGCCCGGCGCCGCACGGCATCGGGCACGGTCACCTGGACGTGGGTGGGCCGGCGTGCCGGCTCCCCGGTGGCGGTGGTGTCCTACGGCCACCAGAAGGGCGAGCGGGCGCTGTTCGACCTCGACGCCGCTCTCGTCGTGGGCGTCGACGGACCCGGCCTGACCGATGCCCTGGCCTTCTTCGGTGCCAACGGGACCACCGGCGACCGGGTCCGCACCACCCTCCCCGGCGCCCTCCTCGCCCGGCACGTGCCCCAGGCGTCCCGCATCCCCACCCTCGAGGACTGGCCGTGGATGCTGCGGATCCTCGACCTGCCCGGCGCCGTGGCCGCCCGGGGCTGGCCCGCCGGCCTCGACCTCGAGGTCCACCTGAGCGTCACCGCGCCGTCGCAGGTCCCCGACGACCCCGTCAGTGGTGACTGGGTGCTGCGGGTCGCCGACGGCGCGGCCACGTGCGCGCCGGGCGGCTCCGGAGCGGTCGAGATCGCCGGCACCGACCTGGCCGCCCTCTACTCGGGCCACCTCGACCCGGCCCAGCTCCTCACCGAGGGGCGTCTCGGCGGGGCGACCGAGGCCCAGGTCAGCGGTCTGCGCGCCGCCTTCGCCGGCTCCCCCACCCTCCCCCAGTTCTTCTAGCCCTCGGGCGATCGCCGACCGGTGCCTGGCACCGGTCGGCGGGTCCGCTCGTAGGCTGGGCCCATGGACGTCGACCGGGTGCTGATCGCCGAGCCGCGGGGCTTCTGCGCCGGCGTCGAGATGGCGATCAAGGCGCTGGCCTGGATGGTGCGGGCCTTCGAGCCGCCGGTGTACTGCTACCACGAGATCGTCCACAACAAGCTGGTGGTCGATCGCTTCCGCGACCAGGGCGTGGTGTTCGTCGACGACATCGCCGAGGTGCCGCCGGGTCGGCCGGTGATGCTGTCGGCCCACGGCTCGGCCCCCGAGGTCGTGGCCGCCGCCCGCCAGAGCGGGGGCTACGTCGTCGACGCCGTGTGCCCGCTGGTGACCAAGGTCCACCACGAGGTGAAGGTCCGGGCCGGCAAGGGCTACCAGATCGTCTACGTGGGCCACGAGGGCCACGAGGAGGCCGTCGGCACGATGGCCGTCGCCCCCGCCAACATCCACCGGGTCGAGACGCTCGAGGAGGTGGCCGCCCTCCCCGCCTTCGAGGAGCCGGTGGCGATGCTGGCCCAGACCACGCTCAGCCACCGCGACTGGTCGGGGCTGCGCGACGCCACGGTGGAGCGGTTCCCGGACATGTGGGTCCCGGGCCGCAGCGACCTCTGCTTCGCCACGACCAACCGCCAGACCGCCCTGCTGGAGATGGCCCCCCGCTGCGATGCCATCGTCGTCATCGGGTCGTCGAACTCGTCCAACACCATGGCCCTGGCCAAGCTGGCCGCCGAGGCCGGGTGCCCCCGGGTCTTCCGGGTCAACAGCGCCGACGAGCTGCCCGACGACCTCACCGGCACCGTCGGCATCACCGCCGGGGCGTCGGCCTACGAGGAGCTCGTCGACGCCGTCATCGAGCGCCTCGGCCACACCAAGGCGACGGCCGAGGCGGTGCGGGTCACCGAGGAGGACGAGTACTTCCCCCCGCCCCGCAACCTGCGGGACCTGGTCGCCGCCATCGACGTGGTCGCCACCTTGACCCTCGGCGGCTCGCTGCCCGACCGCCCCCCGGCCGACGACCGGGGCCTGCCCGCCAGCGACGTCCTCTCCACCCTGTAGGAGCCGCGCCACGGATGGTGCCTGGAGGCTCAGCGGATAGGTCGGTAGTGCTGGTTGCGGTGGTCGATCAGCTTGGCGGTGATGAGGAACGCGATGGCTAGGCAGAGGGCGGCGTGGCGGTGTTCTGTGCGGCGGTCGGTGTTGCGGCGGAGCTGTCCGTAGTTGGTGAGCCAGGAGTGGGTGCGTTCGACGGTCCATCGTTTGCCGAAGCCGACCAAGGCCACGGCGCCTTGGCCGGGCTTGTTGCGCCACAGGGCGTTGAACTCGGAGATGTCGTAGCCGGCGAGACGGTCGGGAAGCGATGGGTAGCCGTACCCGCGGTCGAGGTGGAGGGTGCCGATGGCTCGGGCGGTGGGCCCGGTGGTCACGACATCAAGGGTGGGCTCGAGCATGCGGTAGTCGTTGCGGTTGCCGCCGTCGAGGGCCCAGCCCAACGGGATGCCGGCGGCCTCCACCGCGGTACTCCACTTCCAGGCCAGACGACCCTTGTTACCTGGGGCGATGCCGGTTCCTTCGCCTCCGCAGGGGGCGGGGTGGTGGCTGCCGTCGATGACCACGTCGGTGGTGTCGAGACCGATGACCTTGTCATAGGCGCGCAGCGCTTGGGCCATGAGCCGGTTGAACACACCGGCCCGAACCCATTCGTCGCGGCGGGCGCGCAGGGTGGTGTCGGAGACCTCGTGGTGAAGCAAGAACTCGACGGTCTCCCACGCCACTCCGGTGACGAGGCGGATCATCAGGCCCCGGAAGATCACCCGGTCTGGGACCCGGCGCCGGCCACCACCTTGGCGACGCTTCGGTGCTGGAGGCACCAGCCATTCGACCGTGACGAACACAGCGTCGCTGACTTCAGGATCGAGCGCGCGCATCATGGACTCGACCTCCCCTGGTCTGGTTGTTGGGCGCACTCGCTATGAAACGCGAGCCACCACCCCGACCAGGGGATGGTCACCAAACCGCGCGGCCTCCTGGCACCATCCGTGCTCTCGGGGGATGACCGCCGGCGCGGCAGGGATCCACGACGGCGCCCCGAACCTCTCGGGGTGACCGCGGCCACGTCTCCCTCCGCCGATCCCCGGCCGGTCACGGCCGACGACCCTCCTCCCGCCGTCGCCCGGCCGGCGGGCTGGGCCGCCATCCGGTCCCGGCTCCCGGCCGAGGAGCTGCCCGGGATCGTGACCATCGTCGTCCTGGTCGGGCTGGTGGCGACGGTCGTCGTCGGGTGGGCGGCCCCGACGACCGCCATCACGCTGGCGGTCATCGCCCTCGGTGCCCGGGCCGTGGTCGACGCCCGGTCCGGACAGCTGCCGACCGGCGCCGTCGTCGTGGCCGGCGTGCTCGTCGTCGTGCTCGCCGCCTGCTGGTGGTCAGGCACCGACCTCGACCAGCGACCCCGGTGGACCACCGAGCGGCCCACCGAGGGCCTGGCGTCCTACGAGATGGCCGCCGGGAGCCTCACCATCGACCTGACCGAGAGCCCGCGGCCGATGGGTGTCACGGCCAAGGTGGGCGTGGGCCGGGTGATCGTCAAGGTCCCCGACGCCGACGTGCGCGCCGGGGTGGTGGACATCCAGGCCCGAGTCGCCGGGGGGTGGGCCAGCGTGCCGATCCCCCGCGACGACGAGATCCGGCCCATCGGGCGCGACGCCGGCCCCGCCCTCATGGACGACGTGGCGACCCGGCCGGGCCCCGCCCCGACGGTGGTCGTCCGGCTCGACGTCGGCATCGGCAACGTGGAGGTGCACCGTGTCCGTTGATCGCCGGGGGTGGAACCGGGGCTGGGACGTCAAGGGCGCCGCCGTCGGGCTGTTCCTCGTGGGCGCCGGCATCGTGCTGCTGCGCCGGGACGAGGCCGCCTTCGACGCCCTGCCGGCGCTGGCCGTCGTCGGCGCCGTGGCCTGCGTGGCCCTCGCCGTCGCCGTGGCCCGCCTCGACGGCGCCGTCGGCGACCTGGTGAGCAAGGAGCTCACCCGGCCGCGGGTGCGCCGGCGGGGCGGGACTCTGACCTGACGGTCGCCATCGCCCATGATCGGGCGATGCTCCCGATCACGATCGACACGGTCCGGCTGACCCTCCACGTCCTGGCCGCGTGCGTCTGGGTGGGCGGGCAGGTCGTCCTGGCCGGCCTGGTGCCCACCCTCCGGGGCATGGGCGACGACGCCGCCCGCACGGTCGCCCGGGCGTTCGGGCGCCTCGCCTGGCCGGCCTACGGGGTGCTCGTGCTCACGGGCATCTGGAACCTGCTGGAGGTCGACGTGGGCGACCGGACCACCGCCTACCACGTGACCCTGGGCGTGAAGCTGCTCGTCGTGGCCGCGTCCGGCGTCAGCGCCGGCGTCCACGCCACGACCCGCACCCGCTCGGTCCTCGCCGCCACCGGCGCCGTCGCCGGCCTCACCGCCCTCACCGCCGTCCTCCTCGGCGTCCAGCTGGCGCGGGGCTGACGACGTCTCGGTCACTCGCTTCGCCGAGAGAGCGCCAGCGAACGAGTGACTGAGACATCAGTTGGGGGTGCCGGCGCGGCGCTGGGCCTCGTCGAAGAGGGCCTGGACGTGGCCCTTGAGCTCGGCGGTCTGGGCCCGGACCGACGCCCGCCGGGCCTTGGCCCCCTCGATCTGCGGGGCCGGGAGGGGCTCGCCGACGACGACGACGACCTTCACCGGGCGGATGTACTTGGCCCCCTTGGGCATCGCCCGGTCGGAGCCACCGATGCCCACGGGGACGATGGGGACCCCGGTGCGGGCCTGGACGAAGGCGGGCCCGTCGAACAGCTCCTCGACGACCGGCCCCTCCTGGCGGGTGCCCTCGGGGAACATCACCAGGGGCTCGCCCAGCTCGATCACGGCCTGGCAGGCGTGCAGGGCCTCCCGGTCGGCCGTGCCCCGAGCCACGGGGATCCCGCCCAGGGCCGACCACAGCCGCCCGAAGCCGGGCACCCAGAGGGTGTCCTTGGCCAGGAAGCGCTGACGGCGGCGGGCGCACCCGGCAGCCAGCAGGAAGTCGATGTTCGACCGGTGGACCGGCGCCAGGATGAACGGCCCGTCGGTGGGGACGTGCTCGAGGCCCCGGTACTCGACGCGGAGCCACACCCGGGCGAAGGCGACCAGGGCGCCGCGGATGACCCCGTACAGGAGCCGCTCGCCGAACCCCGGCGGGTCGAGGCGGATGACGGCACCGCTGCGACGCTCGGCCCGGGCCAGCGCCCGCCGTTCCCGGCGGGTGGTCCCGGCGTCGGCGGCGGTGGCACCGACGTCGCCGTCGGTCGGGACGACGGGCTCGGCCGGACCGGCCGGCTCGCTGCTCACCCGCCGACCTTGGTGACGAGGGCCTCGACCACCTCGTCGATGGTGAGGTCGCTGGTGTCGACCACCAGGGCGCCCTCGGCCTCGGCCAGCGGCGAGGTCTCCCGTCCCTGGTCGAGGGCGTCGCGGCGGGCCAGGTCGGTGGCGACCGCCTCGTAGGAGAGGTCGGCCACCTCCTTGGACCGGCGGTCGGCCCGAACCTCGGGGCGGGCGGTCAGGTACACCTTGAGCTGGGCGTCGGGGAACACCACGGTGCCGATGTCGCGGCCCTCGAGCACCCCGCCCCCCCGCTCGGCGGCCCACTCCCGCTGCCGGCGGACCAGGTCGGCCCGGACGTCGGGGTTGGCGGCCACCAGCGAGACGGCCCGGGTCACCTCGGGGCCCCGGATCTCGATGGTCGCGTCGACGCCGTCGACGGTCACCGTGTCGAGGCCGACGTCGAGCTCGACCTCGCGCACGATGCGGGCCACGTCGGCCGCGTCGGCGGGGTCGATCCCCCGCCGGAGGGCGGCGAAGGTGACCCCGCGGTACATGGCCCCGGTGTCGAGGTACTGGAGCCCCAGGCGGCTCGCCAGCCGGCGGGCGATGGTGGACTTCCCGGACCCGGCCGGACCGTCGATGGCGATGATCCTCACGAAGGGAGGACCGTAGTGGTCGGCGCGCCCGGGGTCCCTCCCGGGCCCGGCCGCGGCCGTAGGATCGGGGGTCGTGCGCCAGTACCTCGACCTCCTCGACGCCGTGCTGCACGAGGGGGAGGACCGCCCCGACCGCACCGGCGTGGGCACCCGCTCCCTGTTCGGGTGGCAGTCCCGCTACGACCTCGCCGACGGGTTCCCGCTGCTCACGACCAAGAAGGTGCACCTCCGCTCGATCGTGGTCGAGCTGCTGTGGTTCCTCCAGGGCCGCACCGACAACGGCTGGCTCAACGAGCGGGGCGTGACGATCTGGGACGAGTGGGCCACCGCCGAGCAGGCGGCGCGCTTCGGCCGGGCCGAGGGCGACCTGGGTCCCGTCTACGGCCACCAGTGGCGGAACTTCGGGGCGACCGTCCGCCCCGACGGGACCTTCGCGGACGACGGCGTCGACCAGATCGCCCGCGTCGTCGATCGGATCCGCACCGACCCGACGTCGCGCCGGCTGATCGTGAGCGGCTGGCACCCGGCCGAGTCCGAGGCCGTCACCCTCCCGCCGTGCCACACCCTGTTCCAGTTCTACGTCACCGGCGACGGGCGGCTGTCGTGCCAGCTCTACCAGCGCTCGGCCGACGTGTTCCTGGGGGTGCCGTTCAACATCGCGTCCTACGCCCTGCTGACCCACATGGTCGCCCACGTGACCGGCCTGCGCCCGGGCGTGTTCGTCCACACCTTCGGCGACGTGCACCTCTACGCCAACCACCACCAGCAGGCCCTGACCCAGCTGGGCCGCAGGCCGGGCCCGCTCCCCCGCCTCACCCTCGACCCCGCCGTCACCGAGATCGACGGCTTCAGCCTCGAGAGCATCGTGATCTCGGGCTACGACCCGGCGCCGGCCCTGCCCGCCCCGGTCGCCGTCTGACGGCGTGGACGAGCCGGCGAGCGGCCCGGGCGGGACGAGCATCGTCGTCGCCGTCGCCCGCGACGGGGCCATCGGCCGCGACGGTGGCCTCCCGTGGCACGCGGCCGAGGACATGGCCCACTTCAAGCGGGTCACCATGGGCCACACCCTGGTCATGGGCCGCCTGACCTGGGAGTCGATCGGCCGCCCGCTGCCGGGTCGGCGGATCGTGGTCGTGTCCCGGTCACCGCTCCCCGACCTGCCGACCACCGTGACCGCCGCCGGGTCACCCGACGAGGGCCTGGCGGTGGCCCTCGACACCGACCCCGATCCGGTGGTGGCCGGGGGGGCGACGCTCTACGACGCCCTCCTCCCGCTCGTGGCCCGGGTCCACCGCACCACCATCGCCCTCGACGTCCCCGACGCCGACACCTGGTTCCCCGCCCTCCCGACCACCGACTGGCAGCTGGTGAGCCGCCGGCCCGGCGTCGACGAGCGCCTCACCTTCGACGTCCTCGACCGCATCGTCCCCCTCGGCTGATCACCCCGACGCGTTCCTGCGTCACCGACAGGAGAACCTCCCGCGGGTGACGCAGGAGGTGGGGGTCACGGGCGGAGACGGTCGAGGTCGGCCCAGAACCCGGGGTGGGTCTTGCCGACGACCGTCGGGTCGCTGATCGAGATGCCGGGGACGACCAGGCCGACCAGGGCGAACGACATGGCCGTGCGGTGGTCGTCGTAGGTCTCGATGACGGCGCCGTGGGGGTCGACCCCCTCCGGGCGACCGCCGGGCCACACGACGAAGCCGTCGTCGGTCTCGTCGGCGGCGACGCCGATCCGCCGCAGCTCGGCCACCGAGGCGGCGATGCGATCGGTCTCCTTGCCCCGGATGAAGCCGACGCCCGCGACCTCGACGGGCCCGTCGGCGAAGGCAGCCAGCACGGCGACGGTGGGCGCCATGTCCGAGAAGGCGGTGAGGTCGAACGTCCGGCCGCCGGTCAGCCGCCCTCGGGCCGGCCCGGTGACGGTCACGTCGCGACCCGACCACGACACCGTGCAGCCCATGGCCCCCAGCACGTCGACCAGCTCGACGTCCGCCTGCAGGTCGGCGGTGGGTAGGGCGGGGACCGTCACCGTGCCCCCCGTGACGGCCGCGGCGGCGAGGAGGTAGGCCGCGGTGGCGGCGTCGGCGGGCACGTCGAAGTCCGAGGCCCGGTAGCCCCCGCCCCGGGTCGCGAACCCGGCCGCGGTCGCCTCGGCGACGACCCCGAACGCCTCCATCACCTGGGTGGTCATGGCGACGTAGGGAGCCGAGACGAGGCGGTCGGTCCCGAGCTCGACCGTGAGCCCGCCGATCCGGGCACCACCTGCGAGCAGCAGCCCGGAGGTGTACTGGCTGGAGATCGTGCCCGGCACCGCGACCCGGTCCCCGGCGATCGGCCCGGCCACCGTGAGCGGGAGGTGGCCAGGCTCGCCGTGCTCGTCGACCGTGACACCGAGGCCCCGCAGGGCGTCGACCAGGTCGCCCATGGGGCGGGCCCGCATGGGTGGCAGGGCGTCGATCCGCACCGGGCCGTCGGCGAGGGCGGCCACGGCCGTGACGAACCGGGACGTGGTCCCCGACAGCCGGGTGAAGACCTCGGTGCGGCCCTGGGGCCGGCCGGCGACGCCGACGACGGTGACGTCGGTGCCCGCGACGGTGACGGTCGCGCCGAGCGCCCGGAGGCAGTCGATCATGGCCTCGCTGTCGTCGCTCAGGCCGGCGCCCCGGAGCACCGAGGTGCCCTCGGCCAGGGCCGCGGCCACCAGGGCGCGGTTGGTGACGCTGCGCCCGCCCGGGACCCGCACCTCGACACCGGCCGGCGGTGCCGCCAGCGGCGTGATCGGCCGCGGGTCGTCCACCTCAGTCGGGCAGGTCGTCGCGGAGGCCGCGGGCGCCCTCGAGGTAGACGTGGTGCAGCTCGTCGCGGGTGCGCTCGGTGGTGAGGTGGACCATGACCCGGATGCACATGGGCGTGCCCCCCTCGATCGACAGCTCGCGGGCGCAGATCAGGGGCACGTCGCCCAGCCCGCTCTTGCGGGCGGCGGTCGCCGGGAACGTGCTGACCACGTCCTCGGTGGCGGTGAAGAGGATGCTGATGAGGTCCTCGTGGTCGACGCCGTTGCGCTCGATCAGGGTGTCGAGCAGGGCGACGACGCGTTCCTCGATGTGGTCGGGGGTGTCGACGTCGACGGTCGTGGCGCCCCGGAGGGCTCGCACCGCAGGGGCCATCCGTCGACCCTACCGAAGCGGTCCCCCGGGCCCCGCCATCGCGACCCCGACCGGGTCACCCCTCGTCGGTGGCGGACTCGGCGGCGGCCCGCTCCAGGGCGCGGACCTCGGCCTGGGTGAGCTCCCGCCACGCCCCGGGGGCCAGTAAGTGGTCGGTGACGGGGCCGATGCGGGTGCGCACCAGCCGGCGCACGGGGTGGCCCACCGCCTCGCACATGCGGCGGACCTGGCGGTTGCGGCCCTCGTGGATCACGATCCGCAGGACCGACGGGCCGACGGTGCCGACGGTGGCGGGGGCGGTGAGGCCGTCGTCGAGCTCGACGCCCTCGCGCAGCCGGCGCAGGGCCCCCCGCCCGGGCGTCCCCTCGACCTCGGCCAGGTACTCCTTCTCGACGCCGAACGACGGGTGCGTCAGCCGGTGGGTGAGGTCGCCGTCGTTGGTGAGCAGCAGGAGGCCCTCGGTGTCGAGGTCGAGACGGCCGACCGGGAACACGCGCGGGGTCTCCGGGACCAGGTCGACCACGACGGGCCGGCCCTGGGGGTCGTCGGCGGTGGTGACGACCCCCGTCGGCTTGTTGAGCAGGTAGTACACCGACCCCGGCCGGATCCCGATGGGCACGCCGTCGACCTCGACCACCGAGACCTCGGGGTCGACCCGGTCACCCAGCATCGCCTCCTCGCCGTCGATGGTGACCCGGCCGTCGGCGATCAGCTCCTCGCAGGCCCGCCGGCTGCCCATGCCCGCCTGGGCCAGGACCTTCTGCAGCCGGATGCGGCCCTGGTCGGGGTCAGACGCCTCCGGCATCGGGGTCCTCCCAGTCCTGGGCGTCGCCCAGGGCGGTGAGGTCGACGTCCTCGGCCGCCTCGGGTCCCGTCGGATCGGTGGCGGCCTCGTCGTCGGGCTCGGGGGGGTCGTCCGGGGCGGGGTCGTCCGGGGCGGGGTCGTCGTCGGGGGTGACCCGTAGGCTGTGCTCGAGGGCCTCGACCACGTCGGCGCCGGGCACGAACGAGGCGATCGACGGCAGGTCCTCGAGCGAGTCGAGCCCCAGCCGCTCGAGGAACAGCGGGGTGGTGCCGTAGAGGACCGCCTGGCCGGGTCCGGGGTCGCGGGCGACCTCGGCGACGAGGCCGCGGTGGGTGAGGGTGCGCATCACGCCGTCGACGTTGACGCCCCGGATCGACGCCACCTGGGCCCGGGAGAGGGGCTGCTTGTAGGCCACGATGGCGAGGGTCTCCAGCGCCGCGCTCGACAGCCGGGCCGACTGGCCCTCGAGGACGTAGCGCTCGACGTAGGGGGAGGCCTCGGGGTGGCTCTGGAACCGGTAGCCGCCGGCGACCCGCACCAGGACGAAGCCGCGCTGCTGGGCCTCGTACTCGGCGGCCAGGGCGGCGCAGGCCTGCTCGACCCGCTCGACGGAGATCTCGAGCAGCTGGGCCAGCATCTGCGGCTCGACCGGGTCGGGGGCCACCAGCACGATGGCCTCGAGGGCGCGACGGGTCTCGACGGGCAGGTCGGCCGGGGCCCCGGCCGGGAGGTCGGCCATCAGCCCTCGTAGTCGTCGACGCTGCGGGCGGCGCCGGCGAGCACGCTGCCCCGCTCGTCGTCGTCCTCGGCGCCGCCGGTCCAGGTGATGCGGATGTCGCCGAAGAGCTCGGCCTGGTCGAGGTCGACCAGGCCCTGCTTGCACAGCTCGAGCACGGCGAGGAACCGGAGCACGACCTCGAGCCGCTCGACCAGCGAGGCCGTCAGGGCCCGGAAGCCGATGGTGCCCACCCGGGGCAGCTCGTCGACGAGCTCGGCGACGGCGTCGGCGACCGAGAGGCGGATCGGGGCGACGTGCTCGAGGTCGACCCGGGGCACGGGCCGGGGGGCCGTCGCCCGCAGGAAGGCCGAGCGCAGGTCGTCGGGGGTGACGCCGTCGAGGCAGTCGGGGGTGAGGTCGAGGAACCGGTCCTCGGGCCCGGCCCGGCGGGCCCACGAGCGGGCGGCGGTGTCGGCGAGCCCGGCCAGGACGTGGGAGGCGTCCTTGAACGTCTTGCAGTCGAGCAGCCGGGCGAGGAGCAGGTCTCGCTCCTCCCAGAGGGCCAGCTCGTCGTCGAGGTCGACCTCGGCGTCGCCGGGGAGGAGGCGGCGGGCCTTGAGCTCGACCAACGTGGCCGCGATGAGCAGGAACTCGGTGGCGATCTCGAGGTCGAGGCCGTCGAGCTTGTCGAGCTCGGCCAGGTAGGCCTCGACCAACCCCGACAGCGAGACCTCGTACAGGTCGACCTGCTCGCGGAGGATCAGGTGCAGCAGGAGGTCGAAGGGCCCGTCGTAGACGGGGGTCTGCACCTGGTAGGTCATCGCCGCAGATCATATGACACCGGTGTGGTTTGCCGCACCCCCTCCCTCCCGCGCGGCGGCGCGGCGGCCCACGCCCTGGTCAGCGGTCTGCCCCGTGCCGGAGCACGGCGTTCAGGGCGACGAGGAGCTCCGCCGGTGCCGTCGCGGCCGCCGGCCCGACGCTGGCCCGCTGCGAGGTCGAGCAACGGAGGCTGGTGCTCCGGGCGTCGGCCCCTACGCTCGCCGCCCATGACCCGTGTCTTCTCCGGCATGCAGCCGACCGGCGACGTCCACCTCGGCAACCTGCTGGGGGCGCTGCAGCGCTGGGTCCACGACCAGCACACGACCGACGCCATCCACTGCGTGGTCGACCTCCACGCCCTCACCGTCCCCCAGGACCCGGCCGCCCTGCGCGACGCCACGCTGCGGCTCTCCCAGATGTTCCTGGCCGTCGGCCTCGACCCGGATGTCTGCACGGTGTTCGTCCAGAGCCACGTGGCCGAGCACAGCGGGCTCGCCTGGCTGATGGAGTGCACCGCCTCGATCGGCGAGCTCCAGCGCATGACCCAGTTCAAGGACAAGGGCGGCCGGGCCTCGTTCGTCTCCGGCGGGCTGCTGACCTACCCCGCCCTCATGGCCGCCGACATCCTCCTCTACGACACCGACGAGGTACCCGTCGGCGACGACCAGCGCCAGCACGTGGAGCTGGCCCGTGACCTGGCCGAGCGGTTCAACTCCCGCTACGGGCCGACGTTCACCGTCCCCCGGGCGACGTTCCCGAAGGCCGGCGCCCGGGTGATGGACCTCCAGGACCCGACCTCGAAGATGTCGAAGTCGGCGGCCACGGCGTCGGGGACGATCCTGGTGCTCGATGAGCCCAAGGTCGTCGAGCGGAAGATCAAGCGGGCCGTGACCGACACGGAGTCCGAGGTCCGCTTCGACGTCGCGGCCAAGCCGGGCGTCTCCAACCTCTTGTCGATCCTGGGCGGGGCCACCGGTCGCACCCCGGAGGAGGCGGCCGCCGGCTACACCCAGTACGGCCCGCTCAAGGCCGACACGGCTGCTGCCGTGGTCGCCCTGCTCGAGCCCATCCAGGCCCGGTTCCGCGAGCTGGAGGCCGACCCGGCCGAGACCCAGCGCCTGCTCGCCGTCGGGGCCGCCAAGGCCCGGGGGACGGCCGCCGCCACCCTGGCCCGGGCCCGGGAGCACATCGGCCTGCTCGACGCCTGACCTCGGGTGGCCCGGCCACCGCCGTTCCGACACCGCTGCCGGCCAGGCGTGTCGCCTGGCGCGAACAGGACCGAGGCCGGCGACGGAGATCGTTCGGGCGCCCTTGACCCTGGACCGCTCGGGCACTGCGTGGCGTGCTCAGGCGTCGTCGGCGGCGCGGAGGGGGTCGAGGAGGGCGGCCGGGGCGGTGCGGTCGGCGGGGTCGACGGACCACTCCCGCACGAGGGTGACCGTCAGCGGGTCGGACCCGGCCAGGGCCAGGAGGTCCGCGCCCAGCTCCTCGTGGAGGAGGTACAGACCGATGCGGCGGGTGATGCCGCGGGTCTGGGACCAGGCGTGGGCGGTGCCCCGACCGGCGGCCTTGGCCGAGAGCGTGGCCATCACCCGGCCGTAGGTGCCCAGGTCGGCCTCGACCTTGCCCACGTCGTGGAGCAGGGCGGCGGCCATGACGGGGCGGGTGGCGGCGTCGCCGAGGGCGGCCTGGGCCCGCCGGGCGACGCCGACGGCGTGGCGCCGGTCGGCGCGGCTCATGCGACCCCACAGCTCGGCCTCGGCGGGCTGGAGGTGGCTCGCCACCCACACGGCCTCGTCCTCGGACAGCCGGCGCGGGGCCAGCGAGCCGAGGAACCGCCTGACCAGGTGCCCCGCGCTCATCCCATGAACCTACGGCAGGGCGCGCTGGACGGCGGTCACCGACGTCGCGTCGGCGAGCCGGCGCCGCGGTTCAGGCGTGGTCGATGCAGAAGCGGGTGGCGGGCATGGCCTCGAGCCGGCCGGCGTCGATGGGCTCGCCGTCGGCCTCGCACAGGCCGTAGGTGCCGGCGTCCATCTTCTCCAGGGCGTGCTCGACCTCGGCCAGCTGGTCGCCCAGGGCGCCGGCCAGGACCCGGCCCTCGCCCAGCTCGGCGGCCACCTGGCCGGAGTCGGCGTGGTTCTCGTCGAAGTCGCTCTCGCCGGGGAGGCCGGCGATCTGCTGCCGCAGCTGGTCGCGGTCGGCCTCCAGCGCGGCGCGGAGCTCGGTGAGCAGGTCGGCGGTCAGCATCTCGTCAGGGTAGTCGGCCACCCGGCCGGATCCCGAGGGCGATGGCAGGCGACGTCACACCCGGCCGGTCCTCCGCCTCAGGCGCGGGCCCGGGGGTGGGCGTCGCGGTACACCTGCCAGAGGCGCTCCTGGGAGACCAGGGTGTAGATCTGCGTGGTGCTCACCGACGAGTGGCCGAGCAGCTCCTGCACGGTGCGGACGTCGGCGCCGTGGTCGAGCATGTGGGTGGCGCACGAGTGCCGCAGGACGTGCGGGCTGAGCTGGTCGGCCAGCCCCACCTGCTCGCCGTACTTGCGCACCACGCCCCAGGCGCCCTGCCGGGTCAGCCGGCCTCCCCGCCGGTTGAGCAGGAGGGCCTCGGCATCGCCCCGGCGGGCCCACTGCTTCGGGGTCAGGGCGTCGCGGCCCCCGGGGGCGAGCCAGTCCAGGACGGCCCGCCGGGCCACCCGTCCGAGGGGCACGATGCGCTCCTTGGCCCCCTTGCCGAAGGCCCGGACGAGGGCGTCGTCGGTGTCGACGTCGGCCAGCGACAGCCCGACCAGCTCGGAGATGCGCAGCCCGGTGCCGTAGAGGACCTCGAGGATCACCCGGTCGCGCCGGGCCACGGGGTCGTCCCCCACCACGGCGTCGAGGAGGCGGGTCACGTCGGCCTCCGACAGCGCCTTGGGGAGGTTGCGAGGGACCTTGGGCACGGCGACCTCCGACGCCGGGTCGACGGTGACGGTGCCCTCCCGCACCAGGAACCGGTGCAGGCTGCGGACGACCACCACGGCCCGCTTCACCGTCGACTCCTTGCGCCCCTGGGCCTTCAGGTGCTCGACGTAGGCGGTGATGTCCTCCTCCCCCACCTGGCGCAGGGCCAGGCCCCGCTCGGCCAGCCAGGCGCAGTACCCCCGGAGGTCCGTCCGGTAGGCCGCCAGGGTCGATGCCGAGCGGCCCTTCTCGACCCGCAGCCAGCCCAGCAGCTCCTCGGCCTCGAGCGGCAGGGCGACGAAGGTGCCCCGCGTCGGGTCGTCGCCGCCGGGCGGCGAGGTCACGGCCCCAGCCCGAGGCGCTCCCGCGCCGCCAGCAGGCCGATGATCGTCTTGCCGTCGGTGAGCGTCCCGTCGGCCACGAGGCGGGGGACGTCGCGCAGCGAGAGCCGCTCGACGGTCATGTGCTCCTCCTCCGGTCCCTGGAGGTCCTGGCCCACCTCGGTGAGCCCCGTCCCCAGGTAGATCGTGACCGTGTGGTCGCTGATCCCGGCGGCGACGTGGGCGTGGGCGAGGAGCGTGACCTCGTCGGCGGTGCACCCGACCTCCTCGACCAGCTCCCGCCGGGCGCAGTCGGCCGGCTCCTCGCCCTCGACGTCGAGGAGCCCGGCCGGGATCTCGAGCAGCAGGGCGTCCAGCGGGCCCCGGTACTGGCGGACGAGCAGGACGGTCTCGCCGTCGTCGAGGAGGGGCACGACCGCCACCGCACCCTGGGTGCGGACCACGTCGCGGGTGAAGGTCGATCCGTCGGGGGCGGCGAAGGTGGCCCGCACGACGCGCATGCGCCGGCCGCCGGAGTAGACGACCTCGTCCCCCAGGTGCCGGAAGCCCCCGGTGGGGTCCCCCGCCACCCCGCTAGGCCGAGGCCGGTGTCGCCGCTGCGGCGGCGACGGCGGCCGCGTCGACCGCGTCGGCGTCGAACAGGTGCGGGTTGCGCCCCTCGGCCCGGTCGAGGGCGGCGCCGACCAGCTCCCGGAACAGCGGGGCGGCCCGGTTGGGTCGGCTCTTGAGCTCGGGGTGGGCCTGGGTGGCCACCCAGAACGGGTGGTCGTCGAGCTCGACGAACTCGACCAGGCGGTGGTCGGGCGACTCGCCCGACAGGCGGAGGGTGGTGCCCTCGAAGTGGTGCCGGAGGCGCGGGTTGAACTCGTAGCGGTGCCGGTGGCGCTCGGAGACGACGGTGCGGCCGTAGATCTCGGCCACCTTGGAGCCCGGCTGCAGCTCGGCCACGTAGGCCCCGAGGCGCATCGTCCCGCCCTTGTCGGTGACGTCGCGCTGGTCGTCCATCAGGTCGATCACCGGGTACGGGGTGGCGGGGTCGAGCTCGCGGCTGTTGGCCCCGGCCAGGCCGAGCACGTTGCGGGCGTAGTCGACGACCATCATCTGGAGCCCGAGGCACAGGCCCAGGCACGGGATCCCGTTCTCGCGCGAGAAGCGCGCCGCCGCGACCTTGCCCTCGGTGCCCCGCTCGCCGAAGCCGCCGGGGATCACCATGCCGTCGAGGTCGGCCAGGCGGCTGCTGGCCAGCAGGCCCTCGACCTCCTCGGCCTGGATCCAGTCGATCTCGACGCGGGCCCCGTGGTGGAAGCCGCCGTGGCGGGTGGCCTCGACGACGGACAGGTAGGCGTCGGGGAGGCTGACGTACTTGCCGATGATGCCGATGCGCACCGAGCGCTCGGCCCGCTCGATCTTGTCGACGAGGGCCTGCCACTCGGTCAGGTCGGGCTCGCCGGCGTCGAGGCGCAGGACCTGGCAGACCTCGGCGTCGAAGCCCTCGTCGTGGAGGATGAGCGGGACCTCGTAGAGGTTCCCGGCGTCAGCGGCGTTGACCACCCCGGAGGGCTGCACGTCGCACAGCGAGGAGATCTTGCGCTTGAGGCCCTCGCCGATGGGCGACTCGCTGCGGCAGACGATCACGTCGGGCTGGATGCCCCGGCTGCGCAGCTCGGTCACCGAGTGCTGGGTGGGCTTGGTCTTCTGCTCCCCCGACGGCCCGATGAACGGGACCAGGGTGACGTGGATGTAGCAGACGTTGTCGCGGCCCACGTCGAGGCGGAACTGCCGGATGGCCTCGAGGAACGGGAGGATCTCGATGTCGCCGACGGTGCCGCCGATCTCGGTGATCACGACGTCGACGTCCTCGGCGACCAGGGCGCGGATCCGGCGCTTGATCTCGTCGGTGATGTGGGGGATCACCTGGACGGTGCGGCCGAGGTAGTCACCCCGCCGCTCCTGGGCCAGGACCGAGGAGTAGATCGACCCGGTGGTGGCGTTGCTCGCCCGCGACAGGTTCTCGTCGATGAAGCGCTCGTAGTGCCCGAGGTCGAGGTCGGTCTCGCCCCCGTCGTCGGTGACGAACACCTCCCCGTGCTCGAACGGGTTCATCGTCCCGGGGTCGACGTTGATGTAGGGGTCGAGCTTCTGCATCGTGACCCGGAGACCCCGGGCCTTGAGGAGACGCCCCAGCGACGAGGCGCTGATGCCCTTGCCCAGCGACGAGGCCACGCCGCCGGTGACGAAGACGTGCTTCGTCATGAGTTTCCTGCCGTGATGACCACGGGATCGCACCCTACCCCGGCGGAGGCTCGGCGCCGCGCACCCGGTCGGTCGCGCCCGCCCCGGCCGGCGTCGCCCCGGTCCGCGCCGCGTCGGGCGGGGCCTCGGCGCCGGTCGCGGGCAGGCCCTCGGCGTCGGGCGGCGCCACCTCGGCCCGGGCCGTCGGGGGCCCGCCCTCGACGTCCATGAGCAGGACCACGAGGGCGGCGGCGAGGACGAGGGCGGCGACGCCGCCGACGATGGCGCCGGAGTCGTTGAGGGCGCTGCCGAGCACGGCGGCCACGAGCGTGCCGGCCAGCGCGGCCGGGAGGGTCTCGAGGTCCGCCGTCAGGCGCCGGAGGGGTCGGGTCGGGAACCGGACGAGGTAGACCCACAGGGCGAGGGCGATCGGGATGGCCGCGACCCACAGCGACTCGGTCGACACCTGCAGGTTGGCGGCCAGCTTCCGCTCCACCAGCGAGAGCAGCGGGCCCAGACCCTCCTCCCCCACCCGCTCGAACAGGCGCCCGAGGTGGGCCCGGTCCCCCGGCGGGCGGGCCAGGTCGAGCAGCCCGAAGGCGACGATGGCGACCAGGGTCACCAGACCCGCCATCAGCAGGGCGCGGAGCCGGATCCGGCGCTTGGAGAGCACCAGCCCGAACACGAGGAGCGCCGGGGTGAACGCCAGCACCCCGCCCACGTCGGCGCCCCACGTCGGGAGGCCGATCACGACGACGGTGGCGAGCAGGAGGGCGGTGGCGAGGACCCGGCCGGTGCGCCCGGCGCGGACGGCGGCGACCCACGCCGCCAGCAGCAGGGCGGGGACGGCGATCTGGCCGTAGGAGTAGTTGCTCACGCCGTAGAGCCGGGAGTTGCCCGTCGGCGAGTAGCCGAAGGCGGCGCTCAGGCTCAGGCGCGACCCGGTCACCACGTCACCGACGATCACCCCACCCACGACGGCGAGCACGATGACGAGCGCCAGCCGAGGCCGGGCGCGCCACCGCGCCACGGCCGTGGCCCCAGCGGCGACGGCCAGCGAGATCAGGACGACGACCAGCCAGTAGAAGCGGGCGCCCTGCTCCTCCAGCGGGAAGGCGCGGGCCAGGTACGACGCCGGCAGGATGGCGAGGTCCCACAGGGCCGCGAAGGCGATCAGCCCCCGGGCCCGGGCGCTCCAGCCGTTGGTGTGGGCGGCCAGGCCGAGGGCGACGCACACGGCCAGCAGGAGGACCACGACGGTGGTCGTGGGGGTGAGGAGGCGCTCCCGGAAGCGGGAGGCGTCGTTCAGCGACACCAGGTGGTCGATGCGCTCGGCCGGCCCGTCGGAGGTGTCGACGGCGAGGGCCGGGCGCCCCTCCATCGAGGTGGGGCGGGGGATGTCGAAGCGGTCGAGGAGCGTCGGCGCCACGTCGGCGAGGGTCAGGAACCCCGCCCGCTGGCTGGAGCCCGAGCGGAGGTAGCCGGGATCGATCCCGGCGCCGGCCATGGCGGCGACGGTGAGGTCGCGGTCGCCCCTGCGGTTGTAGGGGGCGACGACGACCACCGTGTCCCGCGCCAGGTCCACGTCCTCCATGAGCCGGGCGACGAGCTGGTCGGTGGCGCCGAGGGCGTCGGTCCACAGCTCGTCGTAGCGCCCGGCGTCGACCGTCGAGCGGTAGCGCAGGACCCGGGCGGTGTCCGACGCCTCGACGAGGACCAGCCCACCGCCGGGGTGGGACGGTCCGGGTTCGGCGGCCGCCCACGCCGGGCCGAAGCGGTCGGCGACCGCGTCGATGTCGGTGCGGAGCCCGAAGGGCTGGGCCACGTCCGGGACGAGGAGGTCCTTGCCCAGGTGGCCGTTGGGCACCACCCCGTCGGTGTCGGTGAGGGCCAGCCCGACCTGGCGCTCGTAGCTGGGGCCGATCGACTCGGTGCCGTCGGCGTTGCCGATCACCGTCGCCGTCACCTCGGCGTCGAGCAGGGTGTCGGCCAGCAGACCGGGCTCGGCGTCGTAGGGCTCGTCGGCGTTGGCGGCGACGAGCACCGGCCACGACAGCGACACGTAGGGGCCGTCGGGTCGGACGCCGGTGCGCCGGGAGAAGATCTCGCCCGCGGCCGATCCCGAGCTCTCCTCGTCGAGGGCGAGGACCTGGCCGTCGACGGACGGCTCGGTCGCGGCCCGGGTCCCGGCCGAGATGGTGAGGTAGGCCTCGCCGGGCGTCGCCCGGGGTCCGATGGCCCGGGGGGCGAGGTCGGCGACCGCGGCCTGGGCGAACAGCTCCTCGAGGTGGGGCAGCTCGTGCTCGGCCACGTCGGCCCAGGTGAGGCCGGGGATCGACACGACCAGGACGCGCCCGGGCCGGCCGGCCACGGCCTCGTCGTCGCCGCCGTCCTGGGCCCCGGCGGGGGCGGCGGCCCCGAGCACCGTGACGAGGGCCAGCACGGCCAGGACGACCCGGCGGGCCACGCCGGCCGGGGTCATCGCCCCTCCTCCAGCCGCAGGCGTCCCAGGCCGTCGAGCGCGCGCAGCGGGGCGACGGCCTTGATGATCCGGCTGAAGGACACGACCTCGGAGAGGAGCGTGAGGGCCAGGAGGGCGGCGGCCACCCCGACCCGCACCGCCGGCGAGGCCGTCAGGACGGTGGCCACGCCCAGGGCGGCGCCGAAGGCGTTGGCGCCGGTGTCGCCCAGCATCGACCGCTCCCGCAGGTCGCCGGGCAGGAGACCGAGCCCCGCCCCCACGACCACGGCCAGGGCCACCCCGGTGGCGGCGGTGCCGGCGACGAGGAGGAGGGGGACGCCGGCCACCAGGCCGACCTTGAGGGTGCGCCCCGGGGCCCGGTCGAACAGGTTGCCCATGTTGGCGGCCAGGGCGATGAGGGCGGCGTCGACCAGGACCCGGCCGGGCCGGTCGCCGTCGACGGCGCCGGCGATCACCAGGGCCACCGAGGCCCCGCCGCCCAGCTTCACGAACCCGGTCGTGACCCGGCCCCGCAGGGCGGCCCGGACGTGGCCGCGGAGACCCCGGTCGTGGGCATCGCCCAGGAGGTCGTCGGCCAGGCCCAGGAACCCGAAGGCGACGACGGCGAGGAGGACGGCGGTGCGGGGGGCGGCGGTGTCGGCGTCGCCCAGGCCGACGAGGCCGAGAGCGGTCCGTCCCCCGTCGACGGCGACGACGGCGGCGACGAGCAGGAGCCCGGCGGCGGTCGGCAGGTGGTGGCCCCGGTAGTTCTCGCGGTCGAGGACGGGCTGGGCGAAGGTCGCCCGGGTCGTCCGCTCGAGCACGAGGGCGGCGGCCACCCCGGCCAGCAGGGCGAGCACCACGGTCATCGGGCCTCCAGGGCGTCGGGGGACGACCCCCACGAGGGCAGGCGGCGGGAGACGAGGACGGGCACGATGACGATGAGCATGGTGGCCGGCACGGCGACCGACGAATCGTTGACCACCAGGCCCAGCACGGCGAGGGCGCCGAGCCCGACGGCCAGGGCGGTGGCCGTGATCCCCCGGGGCCGCAGCCGGTCGAGCCACCGGCTGCCACCCCGGGCGACGACCGCGGCGTGCAGGCCGGCCGCCGCGACCAGCGCCAGGGCCAGGACCCACACCGCGGCGTCGGTCGACCCGAAGCTGGCGTGCACCCGTCGCAGGAGGGTGTCGGCGACCGAGGTGAACCGCCGGTTGACCACGTGCTCGCCCAGGCGGGCGAGGTGGGTCCGCGACCCGGGCGGGCGCGAGGCGTCGAGGAGCCCGAAGGCGACGACCGCCCCGAAGGACGCGGCCACGCTGGCCACCAGGTGCGTCCACCGGACGGTGCGCCCGGTCAGGACCATGGCGGTCAGGGCGAAGGCCGGGACCATGGAGGCGACCCCGCCCACGTCGGCCCCCAGCATGGGCAGCCCGTCGATGAGCACGGCGGCGACCAGCAGTCCCCCGGCGACCCCGAGGGTCCGGCGCCCCCCGCGCTCGACGAGGGCGACGGCGAAGGTGAGCGCGGCCGCGCTGAAGAGGGCGAAGGCGAGGTTGCCGAGCCCGGCGAAGCGCCCGGCCACGGCGGTCGAGTAGCCGAACACGGTGTTGACCTGGAGCGGCGCCCCGACGAGCACGTCGCCGCCGATCACCAGGAGGATCGAGCCCAGGCCCACGAGGATCCCGGTGCCGGGCCAGCGGCGCTCGAACAGCCACCCCACCAGCGCCACGACCACGGCGCAGGCGAGGACGGCGGCGGCGTAGGTCCCGAACCCCTGGCGGCCGTCGTCGATGTGGCCGGCCAGGTAGGTGCCGGGCACGACGCCGAGCATCCCGACCGCGGCCGGCCCGAGGGCGGGCCTCAGCCGGGCCGGCAGCCGCTCGCCGGCGGCGACGCCGAGGACGAGGAGGGCCAGGGCGGCGATGATGACCTGCACCACCACGGGGAGCCGGTCGTCGCGGGACCGGGCGGCGATGCCCTGGTCGATCAGGTCCCCGACCCGGTCGCCGGACCCGGCCTCGATGGCGAAGGGTCGGCCCTCGATCGACGTCGGCGGCTCCTCCCCCACCAGGGTCAGGACCGTGGGGGCGACGTCGGCCAGCAGCACGTACCCGGCCCGTCGGGTGGTCGCCGACCGCAGGAGGCCGGGCTCCACCCCGGGGGCCCGCAGGGCGACCAGGCCCGAGCCGCCGGGCGCGACCGGCGAGAGGACCAGGACGGCGTCGGTGCGGGGGTCGACCCGATCGAGGACGTCGCCCAGCAGGGCGTCGGCGTCCTCGAGGGCCTCGCGGCGGAGGGCGATGCGCTGCTCGGGGGTCGAGCGGGACCCGTAGGCCGCGGCCCGGCTGAGGTCGGACGCCTCGAGGAGGACCACCTCCCGGCGGTCCGGCAGCCACGAGCGGTCGAACGCGTCGAGGACCCGCGAGCGGGCGAACCGCCGGCCGAACGGGGCGTCGGGGTCCTCGAGGAGGAGGTCGCGCCCGACGGTGCCCTCGGGGACGATGCCGTCGCTCCGCATCAGGGCGGTCGCCGCGCTGCGGGAGAAGGCACCGTCGGGCGGGGGCTCGTCGATGGGGAAGCCCTCGGCGGCGTCGGCGTTGGCGATCACCGCCGAGGTGATGCCGGCGCGCGCGAGGGCGTCCCCGAGCGTCCCCGGGACGGCGCCGTAGGGCGAGTCGGCGTTGGCGTCGAGGGCCGCCCCCACCGGGAGGTAGGCGATGCCGGGGACGGCGCTGCCCAGGCGGCGGCGCAGGATGTCGGTGGCGAGCACGCCGCCGTGGAGCTCGTCGGGGTTGAGGGCGACGCCAGTGTCGATGCCGGGCACGACGGCTCGGGTTCCGGCACCGATGGTGAGGTAGGCCGCCGTCGTGCTGGCCGGGCCCCGACCGATCTGGCTGGACATCACGCCCACGGCGGCCTCGTCGACGAGCCCGTCGAGGACCGGCATGTCGGCCCGCCGGGCCTCGGACCACGACACCCCGGGCAGCGAGACGATGACCACCCGCTCGACGGCGACGGACCCGTCGAGGTCGCCGGCCGCGGCCGGAGCGGGGGCCGTCAGCCCCACGCCGAGCGTGGAGACGAGGGCGACGAGCGCCGCCGCCAGCCGTCGGCGGGTCACGGCAGCACCGAGTCCACCGCGCCCTCGCCGGCCGGCGTCGGGTCGGCGTGGCGGGGCGTGAGGCGGGAGCGCAGCCCGGAGACGCGGTACGCGATGAGGAGCCCGAGGGCACCCACGACGCTCAGCCCGCCGGCGACCACGGCGTCGGCCGCCATGCCGGTGCGGCTCGAGAGGAGCCTGTCGCTGGCGAACCACACGATCACGGCGACGGCGGCGGCGACCACGGCCATGGCCACGACGGCGGTGGGCAGCACCGACCCGCCCGCTCGGCGCGACAACCCGACGAGCAGGATCACCATCCCCACCAGGTAGGCCGACGAGTGGGCCAGCCCGAGGACGGTGACCCGAGCGGTGCCGTCGGTGAGGGGGGCACCGACGGCGAGCACGGCGAGCCCGGTGGCGGCGACCACGAGGGAGACGAGACCGGGCGTGCGGCTGTCGCCGAGGGCGTAGTACGCCCGGGCCAGCAGGAGGAAGGCGCTGTAGGGGAACAGGCCGAGGGCCAAGGTGGCGAGGGCGGCCCCGAGGAAGCTGTCGCCGTCGGCGGTGCTGTCGACGAGGGAGGCGACGATGCGCATGGCGGGCCCGCCCAGGGCGGCCAGGGCCACCGCCACGGGCAGGACCGTCAGGGCCATGCGCTCGAGCGCCCACCGCACCGAGGTGCGGAACTGGCGCAGGTCGTCGCCCCGGGCCTCGGTGACGAGCTCGGGGAGGATGGCGGTGTGGATCGGCTGGGCCAGGATCCCGTAGGGGGCGAGGAAGAAGACCCAGGCCGTCTGGTAGGCGACGACGGCACCGTCGACGCCGGAGCTGGCCACGATGGCGCCGCCGAGGATCGCTCCCGCGCAGCTGTGGAGGACGACGCCCCACCCGGCCGACCGGGCCACCTCGGCGACCCGGGCGTCCCGTCCCGGCCAGCGGGGACGGAGGCGGAACCCCGACGCCCGGCAGGCGACGAGGAGGATCCCGACGAAGGCGACCACGCCGCCGGTGCCGGCCACGACGAGGATCCACTGCTCCCCCGTCGAGATGTCGAGCCCCGGGTCGGGGCCGGCGACCCACCGGAACACGGCCAGCGAGGCCACCATCACGATGGTGTTGCCGATCGGCGCGGCGGCGGTGGCCAGGAAGCGGCGCTTGGCGTACAGGACCCCGGTCGCGACCGTCCCGGCGGCGTACAGCACCACCTGGGGCAGGAAGAGGCGAAGCAGGAACGTCACCAGCTCGCGCTGCTCGACGGCGTCGGGTGAGAGGGTCAGGAGCCGCCCCAGCAGCGGGGCGGCCAGGACGGCGGCGAGGACCAGCCCACCGAGGCCGACGAGGGCCAGGCCCAGGACCCCGCCGGCGACCTCTTCGGCCCCCTCGTCGTCGCCGGCGTCGAGGAGCCGCACGAAGGCGGGGACCAGGACCGCCGACAGGGCGCCGGCGGCGAGCAGCTCGAACAGCACGTTCGACAGCGAGTTGGCCGACTGGAAGGCGTCCCCCAGGGAGCTGAACCCCAGCACCGCCGCCACCACCAGGACGCGCAGGAAGCCCACCACCCGCGACACGGCGGTGATGGCCCCCATCCCCACCGCGGCCCGGACCGTGCCGGGACCCTCGCCCTCGGGCCGGGCCGGCCCGACCTCGCCCGCGGGCGCGCCCGCGTGCGTCACGTGCCAGCCGGCGCCAGCGCCGTGGCTTCCTCGCCCTGGCCGTAGTGACCCGCCGCCGTGCCCTCCTCGGCCTGGAGGATCGTCACCGTCGACGACAGCCCGAGGAAGGTGTCGATGTCGTCCACCGTGTCGTACAGCTCGGCCCGGCTGGCGTCGGTGCGCACCAGGGTCACGGCCGTCGGCGGCGGCTCCTCGGCCCCCTCGGGGAGCGGCGGCACGGTGGTGCTGACGATCACCGCCGGCAGGGGCGGGTCGGTCTCCTCCGCGGGCAGGAGGGTCAGGAGCAGCTCGTCGGCCTCCGGCTCGAGCCCGGGCTGGGTCACGTAGACGTAGCGGTAGCCCGTGCGCTCGAGGATCGGATCGTCGGCCGTGTAGGCCGGGCCGGGATCGAGTCGGACCAGGTCGGCGTCGAGGAGGGCTCGCACGACGTCGGGCCACTCGCCGTCGGGGGCCGCGGCGTCGTCACCGACGCCGGTGCCGTCGTCGCCGGCGGTCCCGCCGTCGTCGGGTGCGGTCGTGGCCGGGACCTCGGGCGCGGTGGTCGGGGCGCCGTCGGGCCCGGTGGTGGTGGCGCCGTCGGGCACCGTCGTGGTGGTCCCGGCCCCCGGCTCCTCGGTGCCCGGGTCCGCGGCCTCGCCGGGGTCGGCGGGCGCCCCGGCCGCCACCAGGGCGGCCACCAGCTGGTCGGTGACCTCCGAGCCCTCGACGTCGTCGGGGTCGAGGCCGAGCTCCTCGGCCAGGTCGGCGTCGACCCCGTCGACGAAGGCCAGGTCGTCGCGCAGCGCGAGGGTGCCCCGCAGGTCGGCGTCGGCGTTGTCGAGGATCAGCCGGAGGGTGTCGAGGGTGCCCTGGTCGACGCCGGGCGCGGCCACGATCAGCACCGGCTGGTCGGTCAGCTGGCCGGCGAGGAGCGCCTCGCTGGCCCGGATCAGCCCCAGGTCGCGGCCGTTGGCCCGGTCGACCAGCTCCTGCAGGCGGCGGTTCTCGGCCTCGGTGTCGGCGATGCGGGCCTCGGCGTTGCGGATGTTCCGGTCGAGCTGGTCGACGGTCGCCCGATCGAGGAACGTGCTGCCGAGGAGCGTGCCGATCCCGAGGGCGAGGAAGATCGCGGTGATCGAGACGATGTGGTAGCGGATGTTGATCATCGGAGGGGGCGGGTCCCGGGGCAGGCGGTCATCGGAGGGGCAGCACCAGGCCGCGCACGACGGTGCGGATCGGCTCGCTCACCACGCCGATGATGATCATGGTGATGATGGCCGCCAGCACGAGCGGCAGGAGGTCACGGGTCCCGACGTGGGTCGTGTACAGGCGGTTCACGCCCTTGGCGTCGACGAGGATGGGGCCGACCTTCAGGCGCACCAGGAACGTCGAGGCCATCCCCGGTCGACCCTTGTCGAGGAAGTCGACCATGTGCGAGTGGGTGCCCACGGCCACGATGAGCTCGGCGCCCCGCTCGTAGGCCATGAGCATGGCGATGTCCTCGGAGGTCCCGACCGACGCGAACACGGCGTGGTCGAGGCCCAGCTCGTCGAGGTACTCCGAGCCGGGCGCCCGCCCGTCGGCGTAGCCGTGGACGACCAGGGCGGCGCCGCTGCGCAGGGCCCGCTCGCTCACCGAGTCCATGTCGCCGATGATCACGTCGGGCGTCATGCCCATCTCGAGGAAGGCGTCGGCCCCGCCGTCGACGCCGACGAGGAGCGGCTTCTGCTCCTTGAGGTAGCCGCTGCGCCGCAGCAGCTCGAGGTCCTTCTTGTAGTCGACGCCGCGGACGACGACGAGGACCTGACGGCCCCGGAAGTCGACGTCGATCTCCGGGATGTCGGGGTCGTCGACCAGCAGGTGGCCCTCGCGCTGGATGTAGGTGAGGGTGTTCTCGGCGAACCGCTGGAGCTCGGCGCCCATCGTGGTGCGCGCCTTCTCGAGGACGACGCCGAAGGTGCCGATGTCCTGGCGGTGGCCCCGGGCGACCTCGGTCCCGTCGACCACCTCCTCGGCGAAGGCCACGACCCGGTCCCCGTCGATGGCGATCGGCGTCCCGTCGGCCACCGCCTCCATCACGCCGGAGCCGACCCCGTCGAGGACGGCCACGCCGGCCGCCGACAGCAGGAGGGGCCCGGCGTTCGGGTACCGCCCCGAGATGCACGACGAGGCGTTGACGACGGCCACCACGCCGGCGGCGATCAGGCTCTCGGTGGCGACGGTGTCGAGGTCCTCGTGGTCGATGACCGCGATCTCTCCGGGCAGGATGCGCTTGGCCAGGTCCTTCGTCCGCTTCCCGACCCGGGCGACCCCCACCACGGCCGGCCACGCCTCGGTCGGGGGCGGAGGGTGGACGTCGGTGCCGACGTCTCCGCTGTCGTCCTCGGCCATTTCGGCGATCCTACGTCACACGAAGTTCACCCCCCGCTCCCGATCCGGGGTCGGCTCCCCCGTCCCGGCGGTCAGCCGGGGCGGGTGGCGGCGGCGGTGGCGAGGAGCTCGGCGGCGGCCTCCCGCACTCGGGGGCTGTCGGGGGTGCCCGAGAGCATCCGGGACAGCTCGACCACCCGGTCGTCGCCCTCGATCAGCACCGCCTCCGACGTGGCCCGGCCGCCGGTGGAGCGCTTGGTGACCCCGATCTGGGCGGTGGCGAAGGCCGCCACCTGGGCCAGGTGGGTGACCACGAGGACCTGGCGATCCCGGGCCAGGGCGGCCAGGGCCCGGCCCACGGCGACGGCGGCCTCGCCCCCGATGCCGGCGTCGACCTCGTCGAACACGAGGGTCGGCTGGTCCGCGGTCAGCACCAGGCGCAGGGCCAGCCCGGTGCGGGCCAGCTCGCCGCCCGACGCGGCCTTGGCCACGGGCAGGGCGGGGGCGCCCCGATCGGCGGCGAGGAGCACGGCGACGTCGTCGCCCGGGTCGGCGTCGCCCACGGTGACCCGGACCTCGGCGCCGGGGAGGGCGAGGTCGCGCAGGTGGCGGGTCACGGCCCGGGCCAGCCGGGGGGCGGCGGTGCGACGGGCCGCGCCCACCGCGGCCTCGGCCCGGGCCACGGCGGCCACGGCCTCGGCCCGCTCCGCATCGAGGGCGGCGGCCCGCTCGTCGTGGGCCTCGAGGTCGGCCAGGCGGTCGGAGGCCTCGTCGCGGTAGGCGATGACGTCGCCGAGGGTCCCGGCCCCGGTGGCCGGCGCGGCGTCGGGCCCGGCGCGAGCGGTCCCGTACTTGCGGATGAGGTCGACGAGGAGCTGGCGCCGCTCCCGCACCACGGCGAGGCGCTCGGGGTCGTCGACCACCCGGTCGACCGCGTCGCGCAGCTCGCCGGCGAGGTCCTCGACCTCGGCCAGCGCCGCGGCCAGGCGGTCGGCCAGGTCGGCGAAGGGGGCCCGCCCGGCCACGGCGGCGTGGGCGGCGGCCAGGGCGTCGCGGCCCCCGCCCTCGGCTCCGACGACCTCGGCGGCGGTGGCCGCTGCCTCCCGGTGGCTCGTGGCGTCGGCCAGGGCGTCCTCCTCGGCGTCGAGGGCGGTGTCCTCGTCGGGATCACCGACGCCGGCGTCCTCCAGCTCGGCCAGCTGGTAGCGGAGGAGGTCGATCTCGCGGGCGCGGGCCCCGGCATCGCCCCCCAGCGCGGCCAGGCGCCGGTCGATCTCGGCCACCCGGGCCCGGGCCGCGGCCAGCGGGGCCAGGTCGATCCCGGCGGCCCGGTCGAGGGCCTCCCGCTGGGCGGCCGTGGTGAGCAGGGCCTGGTGGGCGTGCTGGCCGAGCAGGTCGACCAGCTCGCGACCCCGCTCGGCCAGCGCTGCGGCGGTGGCCATGCGCCCGTCGAGGTAGGCGCGCGAGCGTCCGTCGCGGGGCACGACGCGCGTCAGCACGACCTCGTCGTCGCCGTCGGCGAAGCGGCCCTCCACGACGGCCTCGGCCGCGCCCGGACGCACGAGGGCGGGGTCGGCCCGGCCGCCGAGGAGCAGGGCGATGGCCTCGACCAGCATCGTCTTGCCCGCCCCGGTCTCGCCGGTCAGCGCGGTCAGCCCGGGTCCGAGCACCAGCCGGGCGCGGTCGATGACCCCGAGGTCGGTGACGGCCAGCTCGACGAGCATCACCCCTCTCTACCCCACGGACGCATCCGCCGAGCCGGATGGCCCGCGAACCGGTCCGACCGGCCCGGCGGCAGTCGGCCTCACCTGTCGCTGAGGCCGAACTTGGCCTTCAGGATCCCGTGGAAGTTGCGGTCGCCGAAGGTGACCAGCCTCGCCGGCTGGCCGGCGGCGGTGGCGACGATGGCGTCGCCGACGTCGATCTGGCCGGCGCTGCGACCGTCGATCGAGACGGTGGCGGGGCGGTCGCCCTCGACCTCGAGGCGGACCTGGGTGGTCGGCGTCAGGACCAGGGCCCGGTCGAAGAGCGAGTGGGGCGCCACGGGCGCCAGGACGAGGGCCCGGTGGGTCGGGTCCACGATCGGGCCCCGGGCCGAGAGGGCGTAGGCGGTGGAGCCGGTCGGGGTGCCGACGATCATGCCGTCGGCGGCGTAGGTGGTGAAGGGCTCGCCGTCGAGGACGACCCCGATGCGGACCATCCGTCCGGTCGGGGTCTTCTCCAGGACGACCTCGTTGAGGGCGAGGTAGGAGCCGTCGGGCAGCGGCTCGGGGGCGTCGTCGCCGTCCGGGGCGATGGCGAGCCCGGCGGCGCACTCGACCCGGACGGCGAGCAGCATCCGCTCGACGACCGCGGCCCCGCCGGCCTCCCACCGCTCGAGGGCCACCTGCCACTGCGCCGGGTCGACCTCGGTGAGGTAGCCGAGCTGGCCGACGTTGACCCCCAGCACGGGGACCCCGTGGCGGGCGGCCTCGTCGACGGCCCGCAGCATGGTGCCGTCGCCGCCGACGCTGACGACCAGCTCGGCCCCGGCGACGTCGTCGACGACCTCGTGGCCCCGCCCGCGGAGCCAGCGGGAGATGACGTCCACCAGGTCGGCGGCCTCGTCCCGCTCGGGGTGGCGGCGCAGGGCGACGGCGCTCACGCCTCCCCCTGCTCGTGGGCGAGGGCCACCAGGGCGTCGGCGTCGAGCACGCTCGGGGGCACGCCGGGGCCGGGGGCCCGGGCGTGGAGGAGGAACTCGAGGTTCCCGTCGCGACCGCGGAGGGGCGAGGGCATGGCGGCCATGATGGCGGCTCCGGCGGCACCGAGCGCGGCAGCGACGCCGGTGAGGGCTGCGGCCCACGCGTCCGGGTCCCGCACGATGCCGCGGCCACGGTCGACGACCTCCTTGGGCGCCTCGAACTGGGGCTTCACCAGGGCGACGAGGTCGGCGCCCGGCGCGGCCAGGGCGAGGACGGCGGGCAGGACGGTCCGCAGCGACGTGAACGACACGTCGACGGTCACGATGGTGGGCGCCTCGGCGAGGGGCGCGACGGACCGGACGTCGGTCCGCTCGCGGGACGTCACCCGGGGGTCGGCCAGCAGGCTCTCGTGGAGCTGGGCCCGCCCGACGTCCACCGCCACCACGTGGCGGGCGCCGTGGGCGAGCAGGCACGAGGTGAAGCCCCCGGTCGACGACCCGACGTCGAGGGCGAGCCGGTCGGCGACGACGAGCCCGAAGCGGTCGAGGGCGGCGTGGAGCTTCTCCCCCGCCCGGCTGAGGTAGCGGGGGCGGGGTGGGACGAGGGCGACGGCGTCGCCCGGGTCGACCTGGCGGCCGGGGTTGGTGGCCGGTGCCCCGCCGACGAGGACGTCGCCGGCGGCGATGGCGGACCGCGCCGCCTCCCGGTCGGGGGCCAGGCCCCGGCGGACGAGCTCGGCGTCGAGGGCCCGGCGGCGTCCGCTCACCCCGGGGCCCGGCGCGGCACGGCTCGCCGCGTCGACCGCGCGGAGGCTCGGGGTCCGGTCAGCGGGTCAGGCCTGCTTCTTGGCCGCGGTGGCCTTCTTGGCCGGCGCCTTCTTGGCCGGCGCCTTCTTGGCCGCCTTCTTCGTCGTGCCGGTGGCCTTCTTGGCCGCCTTCTTGGTGGTCCCGGTGGCCTTCTTGGCCGCCTTCTTGGTCGTGCCGGTGGCCTTCTTGGCCGCCTTCTTGGTCGTCCCGGTGGCCTTCTTGGCCGCCTTCTTGGTCGAGCCCGCCGCCTTGGTGGCGGTGGCGGTGGCCGCACCTGTGGCGGCGCGGGGCGTCGGGCGGCCCTCGCGGGTGGCGGCCGCCTTCTTGCCGGCGACCTTGCGCACCGCGGTGGCGGTGTCGTAGCCGGTGAGCTCCTCGATCCGCTTCTCGAGGCGGGCGAGCTCGGCCTGGCCGACGAGGCCGAGCGAGACGACCTGCTCGCGCACCTCGTTGCGGATGGTGTCGAGCAGGCGCTCGGTGTTCTGGCGACTGCGCTCGAGCAGCTCGGCCACGGCCGTCTGCGCCTGCTCGGTCTGCACCTCCCCGGCGTTCACCAGGTCCTCGACGATGGCCTGGGCCTTCGACTGGGTGAGGGACGTGAAGGCGATGCCGGCATCGAGGTACCGCTTGAAGGGGTTGTCAGCCATGGACGCAAGGGTACCCCTCCCCTGTCCTGCTTGCAAGAGTTTGCACTCTGCTCGCGTCAGGCTCTCGACGCGGCGACGAGGGCGGACAGGTCGGCGGCGACGGCGTCGGGGCGGGGCTCGGCCCCCTCGGCGGAACGAGTGACGCCGCTCAGGACCAGCCCGAAGCGCCAGCCCAGGACGCGGGCGAGGAGGCCGTCGGTGTCGAGCCGGTCCCCCACCACGGTCCCCGTCGGGCCCAGCTCGGACCGGATCCGGTCGGCCATGGGCCGGTGGGGCTTGCCCGCGACGGTCGCCGTCACCCCGGTGGCGCGCTCGACGGCGGCGAGGGTGGCCCCGCCGCCGGGGACCAGGCCGTCGGCCGCCGGGTAGGTGGCGTCGTCGTTGCTGGCGAGCAGGCGGGCGCCGCGGAGCACTGCCGTGGAGGCCCAGCGCAGGCGATCGTGGTCGACCGCCCGCCAGTACCCGCACAGCACGGTGTCGACCGGCCCCGGGTCGGTGCCGTCGTTCACGACCGCCACCGCACCGACCGCGGTCACCGCCTCGGTGAGCCCGTCGCCCCCGCAGACCAGCACCCGCTCCCCCGGCGCGACGAGCGTGGCCGCGGCTTGGGCCGAGGTCCGCACCGCCCCCGTCCCGTCGATCCCGTGCCGGGCCAGCTTGGCCTCGACCTCGGCGATCGTGTGGGCCGAGCTGTTCGTCACGAACACGACGGTGGCCCCCGCCGCCCGGATGTCGGCCACGGCCGCGGCGGAGCCGGGGACGGGCTCGTCCCCCCGCCAGATCACACCGTCGAGGTCGAGGGCCCAGGGCGATCGGTCCATCGACCGAGGTTGGCACCCCGGCCCCACCGCTCAGAACATGCGCACCCAGAACGTCCTCGCCGTCGTCGTGGGGGCGAGGCCCCCGACGTCGGTCAGCGTGGGGGCGGCGAGGACCGAGAGGCCACCGGGAGCGGTGGCCGTGCCGAGCGAGGTGCAGCCCTTGCCGGCGCACGAACCGACGGTGACGATGACGGACGTCCCGTCCGGGCTCAGGGCGACGACGCCGGTGAAGGCGGCGGACCGGTTGTTGCCGATGACGTACTCGGTCGACCCCGTGTCCCGCCGCCCCGAGAGGACACCCGGCAGGTCCAGGGTGTCGTTGCCCCCGCCGGGGGCGTCGTCCAGGAGCAGCGTCGTCGCCGTGGGCACCGAGGCCGCCGCCAACGGCTCGGAGAAGGTGACGGTGAGGGTGTCGCCGGGCTCGATGCTCCCGTCGACCGCCCCGTCGAGCCCCCCGACGGCGACCGGCACCGGCCGGGCGCCGTCGGTGGGGGCCACGGCGGCGAACCCGGCCCGGTTGCCGGCGGCGTCGGCGACGCCGGCGGGGCTGGGGGTGAGGGCGACGGTCATGGCGCCGACGGCGGTGTCGGCCGCCCCCGCGCCCTCGGTGATCGTCAGCGTCGCCGTCGACCCCGCCACGCTCACCGCCGTCAGCGCGCCCCCCGAGGGGACGTGGGCGAGGGTCCACGGGGCGACGTCGACCGCGCCCGGTGCGAGGGGTTCGGTCCAGACGACGACGACCCGGTCGACGCGTCCGTCCTCGGTGACGTCGAGCAGGGTCGTCGCGAGGGGGACCGGGGGGGCACGGTCGGCGACGGCCGTGGCCGGGCCACCGGTGACGGCCGCCTGGTTGCCGGCCGCGTCGCGCACCCCCTGGGGGTGGGCGGCGATCCCGATGTGGAACGCGGGCGTCACCGTGGTCGACGCCGGCCCGGCGCCCTCGGCGAGCGTCAGCGTGGCGGTGCGGCCCGCCACCGAGACCGATGCCAGCACCCCACCCGACGGGACGGTGCCCAGGTCCCACACGGACGTCGGGGCCGACCAGGGCGCCAGCGGCTCGGAGAAGGTGACGGCCACCCGGTCGATGCGGGCATCGCCGTCGTCGTCGAACGCCAGACGGTCGACCGGGTACGGCGCCGCCCCGTCGCGCGGGGTCGTCGGGCCGAACGACGCCGGGTTGCCGGCGGCGTCGCCGACCCCGGCGGTGGCGGCCAGGGCGACGGTGGACGACCCGACGCTCGTGTCGGGGGCGCCGGGGCCCGGGGCGAGGGCGATGGTGAGGTCGGGACCGGCGACCGTGACCGCGCCCGCGGTGGCCCCCGAGGGGGCGCCGACCAGCGTCACCGCCGGGCTGCCGGCGGCGGTGGCGACGAGGCTCTCGGACATCCGCACCGCGACCCGGTCGACCTTGCCGTCGGCGGGGGCGACGTCGAGCATCTGCGGCGCCGCCGTCGGGATCGGGGCGGCCCGGTCCTGGACCGGTGTGGCCGGGAAGGTGCTCCGGTGGCCGTGGGCGTCCCGCACCCCCGAGGCATCGCTGGTCAGGGCCACGCGGAAGCCTCCGACGGCGGTCGTGACGGTCGTGCCCTCGTGCAGGTCGAGGGTGGCCACGGCGCCGGACACGGCGACCGAGGAGAGCGACGCGCCGACGGGCGGCGAGGTGAGGGTCCAGGGGGCCGTCCCGGCGGAGTAGGGCGCCAGGGCCTCGTCGAAGGTGGCGGTGACCCGGTCGAGCCGGCCGTTCCCGTCGACGTCGAAGGCCTCGAGGGCGGTCAGGGTCGGGCTGTCGACCACGGTGACGGCGGCGGCGGCGACGAGCCCGTCGGCCCCGGTCACGACCACGTCGTGAGGGGAGTCGTCGGTCCCGGCCGGGATCGTCACCGAGACGGTCGCAGTGCCGCCCGGGCCGACGACCGCCGGGGTCCCGGCGAGCGCCGGGCCGGTCGGGCCGTCGAGGTGGAAGCTGATCGCGGTGCCGCCGGTGAAGCCGGAGACGGTGCCCGTCAGGGTGGCCGGCAGGGCCCCGATCGTGGTCGGCTCGGCCAGCACCAGGTGGGCGGCGCGGACCGTGATGGGCGCGCTCGGGGGGCTCTCGCCGCCGATCCACGGCGCCAGCACGGGCGTGACCGTGTAGCGCCAGTCCCCCGCCGGGACGTCGGCCTCGACGCACGACAGGCCGGTGACGGGTCCCTCGCACCCGGCGCCGACGGGCTGCTCGACCCCGGCGACGCTGGAGCGTCGGACGAGGTAGGTCGCGACGGGTGTGCCCCCCGACAGCGTGAGCGGGTCCCACTGCACGCTGACCTGGCGACCGACGGCGGCGACGGTGGGCGGCGCGCCGGACGCCAGGGTCTGCACCGCCGCGCTCCCGTGGCCGATCGATCCCCCCGACCAGCTGGCGAGCCAGGTGGCGAGCGGATCGCCCGGGGCCAGGGCGGCACCGAGGGCCGCCGCCACCACCGCTCCGACGAGGAGGCGGTGGACGACGGCGACCCTCAGGGCGAACCCGGCCGGGGGCATGGCCGTCGGACCCTCGGTCCTAGACCTGCGAGCCGGACAGGGTCAGCTCGATCGAGAAGACCACGCCCTGGCACTCGTCCTCGGCCGAGACGTCCAGGCTCACCACGTCGGCGACGGTCAGGGTGGCGGTGGTGGCCTCGGCGGCGACGTCGAGCTCCAGGCCGGTGGCGTCGTCCACGGTGACCAGCGACGCCGGGCAGCCCGCTTCGTCGCTCGAGGTGACCGTGCCGGCATCGGCGCTGGTGAAGGTGATCGGGTACGGGTTGTCGTTGTCCAGCGTGAAGGTCAGGTCGCCGTCGGTGAAGCCGGGGTAGAGGTCGGCGGTGCCGGTGGCGGCGGCGACGGTCACGGTCTCGGCCGTGCGGGCCTCGGCCTGGCCGCCGCCGGTGGCGTCGGAGGACCACAGGGCGGCGGCGACGCCGATGCTGAGACCGACGAAGACGGCGACGGCCGAGACGACCATCGTGCGGGTGGGTCGGGGGGCTCGTGGGGTTCGGGTGTGAGGGGTGCGCATGGTGCTGCTCCTTGGTGCGACGTCCGGGCGACGATGTCCGTCGTCCCGTGGGCCCCCCGATCGGGTGACCGGCGCGCCGCGACAGGGTTGTGTCGTGCAACAGGCCAAAAGACCCACGCTGACCGGCGAGAAGCTCGACGCACAGCGATGACCCGACCACACACAGGGGTTTCGGGGCGGGCGGACGGGGGCGCCGGGCCGGACGAGGGGCGATGCCCGGGCCACCTGGCACCATGGACCGGTGCCCCCCTTCCAGCCCTTCGCCGGCATCCGCTACCGCGCCGACCTCGACCCGGCCGCCGTCACCGCCCCGCCCTACGACGTCATCGACGACGAGGACCGCGCCGCCCTGGTCGCCCGGTCCGACCGCAACGCCGTGCACTTCGACCTGCCGCTCGAGTCCGACGGGGTCGACCGCTACGTCCACGCTGCCGAGGTGTTCGCCGGCTGGCAGGCCGACGGCACGCTCGTCACCGACCCCGAGCCCAGCTACACCGTGTACCGGATGACCTTCGTCGACGATCACGGCCGCCCGGCGCGCACCCTCGGGGTCATCGGCGCCCTGGAGCTGTCCCGGCCCGACGAGGGCCAGATCCTCCCCCACGAGCACACCACCAAGAAGGCCAAGACCGACCGCCTCGACCTGATGCGGGCGACGTGCGCCAACCTCTCCCCCGTCTGGATGCTGAGCCTGGCTGCCGGGCTCACCGCCCTGATCGAGCCGAGCGGGGCCCCCGACGCCGAGTGGACCGACGACGACGGCGTGGGCCACGCCGTCTGGCGGATCACCGACCCCGACCGCCTGGCGGCCGTCTCCGAGCTGGTCGGATCCCAGCCCGTCGTCGTGGCCGACGGGCACCACCGCTACGAGACCTCCCTGACCCACCGCGACGAGCGGCGCGCCGCGGCCGGACCGGACGCCGAGCTGGCCAGCGACGCCTTCATGTGCCTCGTCGTCGAGCTGAGCGAGGACGAGCTCCACGTCCGCCCCATCCACCGCCTCGTCGACGGGGTCGACGCCGACGCCCTCGTGGCCATCCTCGCCGAGCGTGGCTTCACCCCGGTCGGCGACCCCCTCGACGGGGACGCCGTCGCCGGCGGCCGGGTCCTGTCCGCCATGGCCGAGACGGGGGCCGTCGCCGTGGTCGACGCCCAGGGCGGAGCCCGCCTCCTCCGGCCCCGGCCCGACGCCTTCGCCGGGGTCGCCGACCTCGACAGCGCCCGGGTCGGTCACGCCCTCGACGGCGTCGGCGCCGTGGCGGTGCGGTTCCAGCACGGCGTCGACCACGTCCAGGCCGCCATCACCAAGGGCGACGCCGGGGCCGGGATCCTCCTGCGGCCGGCGACGGTGGCCCAGATCGAGGCCAACGCCCACGCCGGCGAGCGGATGCCGGCCAAGACGACCTTCTTCCACCCCAAGCCCCGCACCGGGGTGGTGTTCCGGGCCTGTTAGCGAGGCGTTGCGACGGAGGGGGTCTGACCCCTTCCGTCGTTCAGACGTCCCAGGTGGGGCGGCTGCGGAGGAGGGCGGCCAGGTCGCCGGGCTTCTTGGCCCGAGCGGCGTCGATCTGGCGGTCGGTCTCGGCCGCGTAGTCGGGGGCCTCGACCGCCCGGAAGACGCCGATGGGCGTGGGCTCGTGGGGCCCGGTGGCCAGCCGGCTGAGCATGAACGCCAGCCCCGGGTCCTGGCGGGCCTCGTCGTGGACGAGGAGGGCGTCCTCGCCCACGTCGGCCACCTCGACGATGCGGGCCCCCGCCTGGCCGTCGAGGACGACGCCGCGCTCGGCGTCGGCCCCGAAGCGGATCGGCTCGCCGTGGCGGAGCGGGATGAGCATCGACTCGCGGTTGGCCCGGGCGGTGATGGCGCCGAAGGCCCCGTCGTTGAAGACGTTGCAGTTCTGGTACACCTCGACCAGGGCCGAGCCCCGGTGGTCGTGGGCCCGCCGGATCGTCTCCATCATGTGGGCCCGGTCCATGTCGTGGGTGCGGGCCACGAAGGTGGCCTCGGCCCCGAGGGCCAGGCTGACCGGGTTGAAGGGGGCGTCGAGGCTGCCGAACGGGGTCGACTTGGTGACCTTCCCCCGCTCGCTGGTGGGCGAGTACTGGCCCTTGGTGAGCCCGTAGATCTGGTTGTTGAACAGCAGGATGGTGATGTTGACGTTGCGGCGCAGGGCGTGGATCAGGTGGTTGCCGCCGATCGACAGGGCGTCGCCGTCCCCGGTGACGACCCACACGTCGAGGTCGGGGCGGGCCATCGCCAGCCCGGTGGCGAAGGCCGGGGCCCGGCCGTGGATCGTGTGCATCCCGTAGGTGTCCATGTAGTACGGGAAGCGGGCCGCGCACCCGATGCCGGACAGGAACACGGTGTCTTCGCGCCGCACCCCGAGCTGGGGCATCAGCATCTGGACGGCCTTGAGGATGGAGTAGTCGCCGCACCCCGGGCACCAGCGGGGCTCCTGGTCGCTGGACCAGTCCTTGGCGGTCGTGGTCGGGGCGTCGACGGGGGTCTCGGTGACTGCCATTACTGGCCCAGCTCCTTGGCGATGGCGGCCTCGATCTCGGCGGCCGTGAACGGCACGCCCTTGACCTTGGTGACGGACCGGGCGTCGACCAGGTACTCGGCCCGGATCAGCCGGCTCAGCTGGCCCAGGTTCATCTCCGGCACCACCACGTGCTGGTGCCGGGCGAGCAGCGCACCCAGGTCGGGGGGGAACGGGTTGAGGTGGGTGATGTGGGCGTGGGCGACCTTCATGCCCCGGGCCCGGCACCGGTTGACCCCGCCGTCGATGGCGCCCCACGTGGAGCCCCAGCCGAGGACGAGCACGTCGGCGTCGTCGACGTCGCCGGTGACGGGCGTGGGCGGGATGTCACGGGCGATGCCGGCGACCCGGGCCGCCCGCAGCTCGACCATGTGCTCGTGGTTGGCGGGTTCGTAGCTGATGTTGCCCGAGCCGTCCTCCTTCTCGAGCCCGCCGATGCGGTGCTCGAGCCCCGGCGTCCCGGGGACGGCCCAGGGCCGGGCCAGGGTGTCGGGGTCGCGCAGGTAGGGCCAGAACACGGCGTCGCCGTCGTCGCCGGTGTGGTTGGTCTCGGTGGCGAAGGGGACGGCGATCTCGGGCAGGTCCTCCACCGCGGGCAGCCGCCACGGCTCGGACCCGTTGGCCAGGTAGCCGTCGGACAGGAGGATCACCGGGGTCCGGTACTTGAGGGCGATCCGAGCCGCCTCGATGGCCACCGCGAAGCAGTCGGACGGGCTCTTGGCCGCCACGATCGGCACCGGGGACTCGCCATGGCGCCCGTACATGGCCTGCATCAGGTCCGACGCCTCGGTCTTGGTCGGCAGGCCGGTCGAGGGGCCGCCCCGCTGGATGTCGATCACCAGGAGCGGCAGCTCGAGGCTGACGGCGAGGCCCAGGGCCTCGCCCTTGAGGGCCAGGCCGGGCCCGCTGGTGGTGGTGACGCCGAGGTGGCCGCCGAAGGCGGCGCCGATGGCCGAGCTGATGCCGGCGATCTCGTCCTCGGCCTGGAGGGTGCGGATCCCGAACTCCTTGTGCCGGCTGAGCTCGTGGAGGATGTCCGAGGCCGGCGTGATCGGGTAGCTGCCCAGGAAGATCGGGAGCCCGGACAGCTGGCTGGCGGCGATGAGCCCCCACGCCAGGGCCGAGTTGCCGGTGATGTTGGTGTAGGTGCCGGCGGCCAGAGCCGCCGGCTTCACCCGGTACGGGTGGTCGAACAGCTCGGCCGTCTCGCCGAAGGCGTGCCCGGCGCGGAGGGCGGCCAGGTTGGCGTCGCGGACGTTCTCCTTGGTCGCGAACTTGGTCTCGACCCAGCGGACGGTGGGGTCGAGCGGCCGGGTGTACATCCACGACAGCAGCCCCAGGGCGAAGAAGTTCTTTGAGCGCTCGGCGTCGCGGGGCTTGACCCCGAGGGGCTGGACCGCCTCCTTGGTGAGGCTCGTCATCGGCACCTCGTACACCGTGTAGCCGTCGAGGCTGCCGTCGCCCAGCGGGTCGGCCCGGTAGCCGGCCTTGGTGAGGTTGCGCTCGTCGAAGGCGTCGGTGTTGACGATGAGGGTCCCGCCCGGCTCGAGCCGGGTGAGCTCCTTGCGGAGGGCGGCGGGGTTCATGACGACCAGGACGTCGGGGCTGTCGCCCGGCGTGGTGATCTCGTGGTCGGAGATCTGGACCTGGAAGGCGCTGACCCCGGCGAGGGTCCCGGCCGGGGCCCGGATCTCGGCCGGGAAGTCGGGCAGCGTGGCCAGGTCGTTCCCGAACACGGCGCTGGCGTCGGTGAAGCGGTCGCCGGTCAGCTGCATCCCGTCACCGGAGTCGCCGGCGACGCGGATGATCACGCGGTCCAGCGCCACGGGCTCGGCGTTGGGTCCTGGCTCGGTCTCGGTGGCGGTCACGTGTGCCCCCTGTGGCGTCGACGCTGACAGCCCGGTCACCGTACCGTCGCGCGGGGGGACCTGCGACGGATGTCACGTGAACCGGTTCACGTAGCCTCACGGGATGCCTCTGTTCTCGGTCGGGTCCCCCATCGGCAGGGCGACGCAGAAGGTCGCCGGCAGCCCGGCCTTCGCCAAGGTCGCGCCCCACGTCGTGCCGCCGGTCGACAGGGTGCTCCACCGACTGACCGGGGGGAGGGTGCTGCTCTCGCGCGGCCTGCTCCCCGGCCTGGTGCTCACCACGACCGGCCGCCGGAGCGGGCTCCCCCGGACCACGCCCCTGATGTGCGTGCCCGAACCCGAGGGCACGTTCCTCGTCGTGGGGTCGAACTTCGGGCGCGACACCCACCCGGCGTGGACGGGCAACCTGCTCGCCGCGCCGGCGGCGTCGATCAGCTACGGCCGCAGGGACGTCCCGGTCACGGCCGAGCTCCTCGAGGGCGGGGCACGCGACGACGCCTGGGCCCGGGCCCTGCGGGTGTGGCCGACCTTCGACGCCTACCAGGGCCGGGTCGACCGCCAGCTGCGGGTCTTCCGCCTCCACCCGCGCCGCTGACGGACGACGAGGTGCCGGGCCCGTCGTGGTCCGCACCCGGCGGCCCGACGACGTTCGGCCGACCCGAGGCCGGGCGCGAGACGACCCGATCGCCGGGGGGGAGGGGCGATCGGGTCGTCCGATCGATCGCACCCGGAGGTGCGGTCGAGGGGGTCCGGCGGGGGCCGGACGATCAGGGCCGGGTCAGCGCAACCCGAGCTGGCTGGAGCAGGACGGCCAGGCGCCCCAGCCCTGCGAGGCGAGGACCCGCTGGGCCACCGCGATCTGGGCCTCACGGCTGTTCTCGTGGGGCATGCCCGAGCCGCCGAAGCCCTGCCAGGTCTGCAGGCTGAACTGCAGCCCGCCGTAGTAGCCGTTGCCGGTGTTGATGGACCAGTTCCCGCCCGACTCGCACTGGGCGAGGGCGTCCCACTGGCCACCGCCGCCCGAGGGGGCGGGGGCGGACTGGGGCGCGGGAGCGGGCTCGGCGACCTCGGCCGCCTCGGCCGCCTCCGCTGCCTCGGCGGCCTCCGCAGCCTCCGCCTCGGCGGCCGCCTGGCGCTCGGCGTTGGCCCGGACGGCCTCGTTCCACGTGACCGTGTCGAGGACCAGCTTGATCCGAGCCTGGCGGTCGGCCTCGACCCAGGTCCAGACGGCCACGTTGCGGCGGTGCTCGGCGGCGCGGGTGTAGCGCGCCTCGAGGGCCTCGGCCCGGATCACGTCCTCGGGGGACGGGGCGAGGTCATCGGCGTCGGCGTCGACCTGGGCCGCGATGGTCGCGTCGCTCCGGGTCGAGGTGTCGGCCCGCATGACGTCGGCCGCCGCCGGCGCCAGAGCGGTGGCCGTGGCCAGCAGGCCCACGGCGGTGGCGCCGAGGGCGAGCCGCCCCCGGTGGAGGCGGCGGGCGCTCTTGGGCGCCTCGGGACTCGGAGGGCGCTCGGTCGAGCGCTCCTTGCGGGATGCGTCCATGGGGGGGACGGCTCCTTGTGGGATCGGGGTTCGGACGCCGCCTCGTGCCTTCGTGAAGGCGATCACGAGGATCGGCGACGGTCGAGTGTGGCCCCGTTTCGTCCCTTTCGTAACCTTTTCGCAACGTGCTTTGGGTCACGCCTCCATGGAAGGCCTGGTCAGAGCGTCATTGTCGTCACTCGATCGCAATGTTGCGACGGCCGATCCCGGACCGGGTGGCCCGCGTCCCCGGGACCGTCAGCCCCGATCCCACCGTCCGCGGCGGACCACGGCGTCGAGCCGGGGCCGCGCCCGGGAGGCCGAGCGACCGGGCCGATCCGGGGCCGGGTGGCCGAGGGCGACGGTCCCGACGGCGCGCCACCCGGCCGGCACGGCGTGGGCCGCGAGCACCGCCTCCTCGTGGGCGAACAGGCCGAAGAGGCACGCCCCCAGCCCGGCGTCGACGACGGCCAGCAGCAGGTTCTGGACGACCGCCCCACCGTCGACCCACCAGTAGGGCACGGCCCAGGCGTCGGGCCCCTCCCCCAGCCCGGTCCTGGCCTTGTCGGCCTCGGCGTAGCGGGCCACGTAGGCCCCCGGGTCCACCAGCACCACGACCAGGACGGGGGCGACCAGCAGGCCCGGCCAGGCGAACCCGTCTCGGCGCTCGGGGGCCAGGGTCAGGTCCCAGTAGCCGGCGACGGCCTCGGGCGTGTCGAGGACGAGGAAGCGGACGGCCTGGGTGTTGCCGGCCGACGGGGCCCGCCGGGCGGCGTCGAGCAGGGCGTCGACGGTGGCCGGCGCGATCGGTTGGGGCGCGTCGGGGTCGGGGCCGAAGGCCCGGACCATGCGGCGGCGACGGCGCGCCTCGGACAGCTCCACGAGAGGTGGGGCGACGGACCGGCGCGGACGCCGGCGGCCGGGCTAGAGCAGCTTGACCAGGTCGTCGGCCAGGGCCCAGCCGAAGCCGACCAGGGCGTCGCCCTCGTCCTCGTCGATGTCGTCGAAGAGGGCGACCACGTCGGCGGGGATGGACTCGGGCTTGGCGCTGTCGTGGTCGAAGACGAGGGCGGGGATCTCGCCGCCCTTGACCTTGAAGGCCCGCTCGTCGTAGGCGCCGCTGGGCACGCCGAAGCGCTTGGCCAGGCGCTTGCCCCAGGCCCGCTCCTCGCCGGTGGCGACGTAGTCGGGGCGGGGGACGATGTCGGTGAGGGCCCGGAAGGCCTCGAACCCCGAGGCGTTGGCCAGCCGGGTGCCGACGAGGACGTCCTCGTCGGGGAAGGCCAGCACGGCCCGGCGCAGCTGGTCGGTCATCATCTGGCGGAGCACGGTGTCGCGCTTGGCGGTGCGCTTGATCGAGGCCAGACCGATGAGGACGCTCGGCGTGCCACCGATCCGCTCGAGCGTGCAGAACGAGAAGCCCTTGATGCGCCCGTTGTCGCGGGCGAGGGTGACGAGCACCCAGTCCTCGACGAGCTTCGAGAGCAGGCCGGCCTCGTACGGCCGCGGTCCCGCGGCGCAGAGGTCGGCCATCTCGGCCAGCTCGGCGTCGGAGAGAGCGGTGCAATCCTTGGTGTCGACCTCGATGGCCATGGCGTCGTTCGACCCCCGGGAGCGGGTGCAGTGGGCCTGACAAGTCCAGTCGCCCCAGCCTCCCAGCGCAAACCGAGCCCCTTCTCGGCCCCTCTCGGCCCCTTCTCGGCCGGGCCGGGCGCGCCGGCGCCGGGCGGCGGGGCGGGGGCCGGGCCCGGGGCCGCCCGGAGGGTGCGGTCAGACGCCGGCGAGGGCCCGCTCGGTGACGATGCACTCGGCGCCGAAGAGGGCCCGCAGCTCGCTCACCAGGCCGGCGCCGCGCTCGACCGACCACGCCGTCGGGAGCATCACCACCTGCTCGCCGACGTGGAGGTACACCTTCGAGTCGCCGGGGAACTTGACCAGGACGTCCTTGAGGTCCTTGACCTTGGCGTCGGACAGGACGTGGGGGGCGACCCGGACCCGGAGCGGCGGCGAGTCGGACAGGTCCTCGCACGGGCTGACCTCCATGGCGATCAGCTTGGGCTGGTCGTCGCGGGTGTCGAGCCGGGCCTTCATGGTGACGACGAGGTCGTCGGCCAGCAGGTGGCCGATGGTCTCGAACGTGCGGGGGAACACGGTGACCTCGAGGCTGGCCTCGAGGTCCTCGAGGACGAACACGGCCATGCGGTCGTTGGCCCGGGTGAACTTGTGCTGGAGGCTGGTGATGACGCCCCCGATGTTCACGACCCGCTCCCGCTCGCGCCCGTCGCGACCCCGGGTCACGGGTGGGGCGTCGACCACCTCGCCGGCCTCGACCGCCTCGGCCTGCTCGATGAGCTCGCGGATGGTGATCTCGGTGCGGCGCCGCAGGGCGTCCTCCAGACCCATGATCGGGTGGTCGGACACGTAGAGGCCGAGCATCTCCTTCTCGAAGCGGAGCTTGACGGTCTTGTCGAACTCGCGCTCGGGGATGGCGGGGCGGTCGTCGAACCCGCCGTCGCCGGCTCCCTCCGCCCCCCCGGAGAGCATGGTGTCGAACAGCGACATCACGCCCTGGTCCTCCTGGCGGCGCCGGGACACGGTCATGTCGATGATCGTCTCGTGGACGTCGAGGAGGCCCTGGCGGGGGTGGCCCATCGAGTCGAACCCGCCGGCCTTGATCAGCGACTCGATGGTGCGCTTGTTCAGCACGGCGAGCGGGACGCGGTCGCAGAAGTCGTAGAAGTCCGCGAACGGCCCGTTGGCGTCCCGCTCGGCGACGAGCTGGTCGACCAGGGCGGCGCCCACGTTCCGCACCGCGGACAGGCCGAAGGGGATGACCTCGGTGCCGTCGTCGAGCCGGGCCGGGCCGAAGTCCGCCTTCGACCGGTTGACGTCGGGCACGAGCACCGGGATCTTCGAGGTGCGGCACTCGTTGAGGTAGACCGCCGCCTTGTCGAGGTTGGTCTTGACGCTGGTCAGCAGGGCGGCCAGGTACTCGATGCGGTAGTTCGCCTTGAGGTAGGCGGTCTGGTACGAGACGAACCCGTAGCCGTAGGAGTGCGACTTGTTGAAGGCGTAGTCGGCGAAGTTCTCGATGATGCCGAACAGGTGGACGCCGAGGTCACGGCCGTAGCCGGTGGCCTCGCAGCCGTCGACGAACTTGTGCCGCTCGAGCTCCATCACCTCGCGCTTCTTCTTGCCGCACGCCTTGCGGAGGTTGTCGGCGTCGGCCAGCGAGTACCCGGCGAAGGTCTGGGCGACCCGCATCATCGCCTCCTGGTAGATCATCAGCCCGAAGGTGTCCTCGAGGATCTCCTTGGCGTCGGGGTGGAAGTACTCGACCTCCTTCCGCCCGTTCTTGATGTCGGCGTAGTCGTTGTGCATGTTCACGCCCATGGGACCCGGGCGGTACAGGGCCACGAGGGCGGCGATGTCCTCGAACGACGTCGGCGCCATGCGGCGGAGCAGCAGGCGGAGGCCGCCCCCCTCGAACTGGAACACACCGATCGAGTCGCCCCGGCGGAGCATGGCGTAGGTCGCCTCGTCCTCCAGCGGCGGATCGTCGATGTCGACGTCGATGCCCCGGAAGTCCTTGATGAGGGCCAGGGCGTCGGTGATGACGTCGAGGTTCCGCAGCCCGAGGAAGTCCATCTTGAGGAGCCCCAGCTCCTCGACGTTGTTCATCTCGTACTGGGTGACGACCGGCGCCTCCTCGAGCGTCTGCCCCGGCCCCGGCTTGCGCTGGATCGGCAGGTACTCGGTGAGGGGCTGGTCGGTGATCACCACGGCGGCGGCGTGGATGCCGTCCTGGCGGCGCAGGCCCTCGAGGCTCGTGGCCACGTCGACGACGCGGTGGACCTCGGGGTCCTCCTGATACATCTTCCGCAGCTCGGCGGCCCGCTGGTAGCCGTCGACGAACTTCTCGTGCTGCTCGAGGCAGGCGTAGAGCGGCGTGTCCCGCCCCATCACCAGCGGCGGCATGGCCTTGGCCACCTTGTCGCCGACGGCGTAGGGCAAGCCCAGCACCCGGGCCGCGTCGCGCACCGCGGCCCGGGCCTTGATGGTGGAGAAGGTGACGATCTGGGCGACGTGGTCGCGCCCGTAGCGCTCGGCCGCGTAGCGGATCATCTCGTCCCGGTACCGGGAGTCGAAGTCCATGTCGATGTCGGGCATCGAGATGCGGCTGGGGTTGAGGAAGCGCTCGAACAGCAGGTCGTACTTGATCGGGTCGATGTCGGTGATGCGCAGGCAGTACGCCACCGCGCAGCCGGCGGCGCTGCCCCGCCCGGGGCCGACCCGGATGTCCATGTCCCGGGCGTGCTTGATGAGGTCCCAGGTGATGAGGAAGTAGGCCGAGAACCCCATGTCGTCGATGACCTTGAGCTCGTAGGCGAGCCGTTCGACGACCTTGTCGGGCAGGTCGGCCCCCCACCGCTCCCGGGCCCCGGCGAAGGTGAGCTGCTTGAGGTAGTCGGTGTCCGACGCCACACCCTCCGGCAGCGGGAAGCTGGGGAGCTTGGAGTCGCCGAACTCGATCTCGACGTTGGCCCGCTCGGCCACCCACAGGGTGTTGTCGCAGGCGACCTCCAGGTCGCGGAAGAGGTACCGCATCTCGGCGGCCGACTTCAGGTAGTGGCCCTCGCCCTTGAACTTGAAGCGCTCGTGCTCGCTCTGGCTGATCAGGGCACCGGTCTGGACGCAGAGCAGGGCGTCGTGGCCCTCGGCGTCGGCGGCGTGGGTGTAGTGGCTGTCGTTGGTGGCGAGGAGGGGTGCGCCGATCCGCCTGGCGATCTCGACCAGCTGCGGGTTGGTGCGGTGCTGCTCGGGGATGCCGTGGTCCTGGAGCTCGACGAAGAGGTTGTCGCGCCCGAAGATCTCCTGGAGCCGGGCCGCCTTCTGGAGCGCCGAGGCGTGGTCCCCGGCCAGCAGCGACTGGAGGACGTGCCCGCCCAGGCACCCGGTGGTGGCGATGACGCCCTCGCTGTGGTCGGCGAGGGTCTCCCAGTCGACCTTGGGCTTGCGGTAGTAGCCCTCCATGAAGGCCCGCGACGCAAGCTGGATCAGGTTGCGGTAGCCGGTGTTGTCCTCGGCCAGCAGGGTCAGGTGGTAGTAGGCCTTCTTCCCGCCGTCGCCCTCGCCCCCGGTGTCGTCGACCTTGCCCCGCGTCTGGATCCGCTCGGACCGGTGCTCGTGGGCCATGTAGGCCTCGAACCCGAGGACCGGCGTGATCCCGTGGTCGCGGCACGCCTTGTAGAACGGCAAGACGCCGTACATGTTGCCGTGGTCGGTGATGCCCAGGGCCGGTTGGCCGTCGGCCGCGGCCGCCGCCACCACCTGGTCGATGCGCGAGGCCCCGTCGAGCATCGAGTACTCGGTGTGGGTGTGCAGGTGGGTGAACGAGTCGCCCACGGGGCCTCCTCGGGACCGGTGTCGCCTGGTCCACAGCGCCGTCCACAGGACCCGTCCACAGGCTGTGGACGAATCACATCGCTGTGGTTTGGGACGGTACCACGCGCCCCCGCCCGACCGCACCGGCGGCCGGGCGACGGGCGCCTCCTACAGGTAGGTCCCGGGCCCGGGCTCGCCCAGGGTGCCCGGGCGTCCACCGGGGACGCCGCTGGGGCTGGGCCCGCCCTGGCCGCCGCCCACACCGGGGCCGAGCTGGCGCCGCATGTCCTCGAGCTGGGCCCGGGCCGCCATCTGCTGGGCGAAGAGGGTGGCCTGGATGCCGTGGAAGAGCCCCTCGAGCCAGCCGACCAGCTGGGCCTGGGCGATCCGGAGCTCGGCCTCCGACGGCGGCTCGCCGTTGTCACCGAACGGGATGGCGACCCGGTCGAGCTCCTCCTTGAGGTCGTCGGACAGGGCCGACCCCAGCTCGTGGAGGGACGTCTCGTAGATCTCCCGCAGGCGGACGCGGGCGGCCTCGTCGAGGTCGGCGCTGCGGACCTCCTCGAGGAGCTGCTTGATCATCGAGCCGATCCGCATGAGCTTGGCCGGCTCCTCGACCGCCTCCCGACGCTCCTCGCCGTCGGCGGACGTCTCGACCAGCTCACCGTGCACGGTGCTGTCGTCGGCGGGGGTGGGCTCGGCGTCGCTCATCGATCTCCTCGGACGTTGGGGGGGCCAGGGTACGGGCTCTCCCCGCCCCGCCGGTGCCAACCGGATCGCCGACCGGTGGGTGGCCTCAGGCCGAGCCCACCAGGCACGGGACGAGCATCTCGGCGGGCGTCAGCGAGCCGTGGCGGCCGATGAGCACGAACGGGCCCGAGTCGGCGTCGTCGTGGAACGACACCGGCTCGCGGGCGACGAGGGCCACGTCGCCCAGCCGGGACCGGGCGGCGTCGGTGACGACGGGGCCCCACCAGCCCTGCTCGATGGTCTCGTCCCGCGTGACCACCCAGGCGTCGCCGCCGTGGTGGGCGGTGGCCGCCTCGTGCAGCGCCGCGGCCCGACCGGAGCGGGCGTGCAACCAGCGGAAGCGCCCCTCTCCCGACTGGAGGGCGATGTGCGGCACCAGGTCGCGGTGCAGCTTCACGACGTTGTCCCCGACGTGGACCTGCCCGTGGTCGGCCGTCACCACCACGGCGGCCCCGGGGGGCAGGACGGCCATGACGTCGGCCACCAGCCGGTCGGCGAAGGCGACCTCGGCGTCGTAGTGCTCCCCCAGCCCGTACTCGTGGGCGACCTTGTCGACCCCGTCGTAGTACGCGTACACGAACGGCTCGCCCCCGCGCAGCAGCCGCCCGACCTCGGTGACCATCGTGGACGGCACCCGGTAGCCGTTGAACCGCACCTGGCAGAGGTGGGCGCCGCTGAACCCGGACGAGGCGAACTCGGCCTTGGTGACCACCGCCGGCCGGTGGGCGGCGAAGGCGGGGTGGGACTGGAACTGCTCCGGATCGATCTGGCGGCGGGCGTCGCCCTGGGCGGTCGACCACCGGAGGATGTTGAGGACCTCGCCCTCGACCGCCACCCGGTAGCCGACGACGCCGTGCTCGCCCGGCGTGAGGCCGGTGGCGATGGACGTCAGGGCGGTGGCCGTGGTCGACGGTGACACCGTGGTGATCGCCCCGCCGGCCATGGCGGTCAGCGTGGGGGCGAGGTGGCGGCGGTCCTGGAGCTGCTCCCACCCCAGCCCGTCGAGGACGAGGAGCACGACCTGGTCGGCCTCGACGGCGGCGGCCGGCAGCCACGGGGGCGTGGTCGGTCCCGGCTCGAGCAGGGCCGGCACCAGGCTGGCGATGCACGCGCCGCCGTAGTCCGGGATCAGAGGATGGTCACCCACGGCGTGGACCCCTTCCGTCGGCCCGGACGGAGCCGGGAGCGGCGTGACCCTATCCCGTTGGGCCACTCGGCCACGCCTCGCCGGCCACCCGTCGGACCACTCGACCACGCCTCGCCGGCCACCCGTCGGACCACTCGACCACGCCTCGCCGGCCACCCGTCGGACCACTCGACCACGCCTCGCCGGCCACCCGTCGGACCACTCGACCACGCCTCGCCGGCCACCCGTCGGACCACTCGACCACGCCTCGCCGGCCACCCGTCGGACCACTCGACCACGCCTCGCCGGCCACCCGTCGGACCACTCGACCACGCCTCGCCGGCCACCCGTCGGACCACTCGACCACGCCTCGCCGGCCGGGCCCGCACGGGGTCCGGTGGCCCCGGCCCCGCGTCGGGGGTTGGACCCGTACGATGGCCGGCGTGAAGGTGTCGACGCGCGGTGACTACGCCTGTCGGGCGCTGCTGTCGCTCACGCTCCACCCGGAGGAGGCGCCGACCTCGGTGCGCGACATCGCCGAGCGCACCGGCCTGCCCCAGCCCTACCTCGAGCAGATCCTCCTCGCCCTCAAGGGCGCCGGCCTGGTCCGCTCCAAGCGCGGCGTGGGCGGCGGCTACGTGCTGGCCCGGGAGCCGGCCGAGATCACCCTGGCCCAGATCGTGTCGGCCGTCGATGGCCCCATCGTGGTGGGCGACTTCGGCGAGCCCCACCAGAACGGGGCCTGCGACCACGAGGGCCAGTGCGTCCTGCTCGCGGTGTGGGCCGACGCCGGGCGCCAGATGCGCACCCTCCTCGAGGCCCGGACCCTCGCCGACATCGCCGCCATCACCGCCGGCAACGCCCCCTGGCCCGAGCCGGCGACGTAGCCGGCCGTCGCACGGATGGTGCCTGGCACCGTCCGTGGCCGCGCCGGGTCAGGACTTGGCCAGGGCGGGGGCGTCGGCGTCGGCGGGCTGCGCCTCGGAGCCGGGGACGCTGAGGAGCGAGCGGCCCGACTCGGGGTCGAAGAGGTGGATGGCCCGGGCGTCGATCCAGAGCTCGGTGTCCTCGCGCTCCTGGGCGTCGCTGGTGACGTCGAGCCGGGCGGTGACCTCGGTCCTGCCCTCGCCGCTCACGCTGATGGCGACCTTCTCGAGGTCGGCGGCCAGGTCCGAGAGCTGGTCGGCGGCCGAACCCTCGACCTCGAAGTGGGCGAACAGCTCCGAGCCCAGCCACTCGATGACGTCGATGGCGGCGGTGAAGGTGCCGCCGGGCGCCTCGCGGTCGCCCACCAGCGACGCGTCCTCGAAGTTCTCGGGGCGGATGCCGGCGATGACCTCGCCCCCCGCCCCCGCGGCCAGCCGGTCGGTGACCGAGGCCGGCAGGTCGAGGTCGAGCATCGGGAGCGACAGCCGCGACCCGTCCAGCTGCGCCGGCAGCAGGTTCATCGACGGGGAGCCGATGAACCCGGCCACGAACAGGTTGGCGGGGTGGGTGTAGAGCATCCGGGGCGAGTCGACCTGCTGCACGACGCCCCGACGCATGACCGCCACCCGGTCGCCCAGCGTCATGGCCTCGACCTGGTCGTGGGTGACGTAGATGGTGGTCGTCCCCAGGCGCTGCTGGAGCCGGGAGATGGTGGTGCGCATCTGCACCCGGAGCTTGGCGTCGAGGTTGGACAGCGGCTCGTCCATCAAGAAGGCCACCGGCTCGCGGACGATGGCCCGGCCCATGGCGACCCGCTGGCGCTGGCCACCGGAGAGGTTGCCGGGCTTGCGGTCGAGGTGCTCGGTCAGCTCGAGCATGCGGGCCGCCTCCTCGACCTTCGACCGCATCTCCTCCTTGGGGACCTTCCGCAGCTTGAGCGGGAACTCCATGTTCTCCCGCACGGTCATGTGCGGGTAGATGGCGTAGCTCTGGAAGACCATCGCCATGTTGCGGTCCTTGGGGTCGACGTCGTTGACCCGCTCGCCGTCGACCCGCATCTCGCCCGAGGTGATGTCCTCGAGCCCGACGATCATGTTGAGCAGCGTCGACTTCCCGCAGCCCGAGGGGCCCACGAGGATGAAGAACTCGCCGTCGCCGATGGTGAAGTCGGCCTCCTTCACGGCGGCGAAGCCGTCGCCGTACTCCTTGGAGACCTTGTCGAGCGCGATCTCGGCCATGGGTGCGTGCCTCCTGGGGCTAGCCCTTCACCGCGCCGGACGTGAGCCCGGACACGATGCGGCGCTGGAAGATGAGGACCATCACGATGATGGGGACGGTGACGAGGACCGAGGCGGCGGCGATCTGCCCGGTCGGGAACGTGAACTGCGACGAGCCGGTGAAGAAGGTGATGGCGGCGGGCACGGTCCGGGCCCGGTTGGTCGAGGTCAGCGACGTGGCGAAGAGGAAGTCGTTCCAGGCGAAGATGAACACGAGGATCGCCGAGGTGAACATGCCCGGCGCCGCCAGTGGGGCGATGACCTTGCGGAAGGCCTGGAAGGGGCTGGCCCCGTCGATGCGGGCCGCCTTGTCGAGGTCCCAGGGGATCTCCCGGAAGAACGCCGACAGGGTCCAGATGGCCAGCGGGAGGGTGAAGGTCATGTAGGGGATGATCAGCCCCGGCCAGGTGTCGAACAGGCCGAGGTCGCGCCACATGTTGAACAGCGGGCCGATCACCGAGATCTGCGGGAACATGGCGATGGCCAGCGCCCCCGACATGACCAGCGCCTTGCCCGGGAAGTCGAGCCGGACGATGGCGTAGGCGGCGAAGGTGGCGAGGACCACAGCCAGCAGGGTGGCGATGAGGGCGATGCCGATCGAGTTGCGCAGGGCGGCCTGGAACTGCTCGTCCTTGAGCACGCCGCCCGCTCCGGTGTAGTTCTCGAGGGTGGGGTCCTTGGGGAAGAACCCGCCCAGGAACCCCTCGCCCTCGGTGGCCACCTCCTCGGCCGGTTTGAGCGACAGCGAGACGATCCAGGCCACCGGCAGCAGGGCGTAGAAGATGACGAGCAGGATGCCGAAGCCCCAGAACACCTTGTCCTTGGCCTCCCTCGAGCCGGGCGCCGCCATCAGTCCTCCGACCCCGCCCGCCGCCCTGAGCGGGTCGGCTTCGCAGACTCGTCCTTCATCTACTCACCCCTCTGCTGGGACAGGTTGGCGCCGAAGCCCTTGACGAACAGGAAGGCGATGATCAGCACGCAGGCGAAGATCAGGACCGAGACGGCGGACCCCAGCCCCAGGTTCAGCCGGCTGACGAGCGTCTTGTATCCGAGGATCGACACGTTCTCGGTGCCCTGGGCGCCCCGGGTCATGACGAACACCGAGTCGAAGATCCGGAAGGCGTCCATGGTGCGGAACAGCAGCGCCACCAGGATCGCCGGCTTCATCAGCGGGATGATCACCTTGCGCAGGCGGTACGACGCCGAGGCACCGTCGACCCGCGCCGCCTTGACGGCGTCGTCCGGCACCAGGGTGAACCCGGCCAGCAGCAGGAGCGACATGAACGGGGTCGTCTTCCAGACCTCGGCGAGGATGATGACCAGGTAGGAGCTCCACGTCTCGGTGAACCAGCTGTTCTCCAGCCCGGTGATGCCGTTGACGAAGCCGGTGGTGGGGTCGAAGGCGAACCGCCAGGCGAAGGCGGCCACGACGGTGATGATCCCGTAGGGGACGAGGATCGACGAGCGCACCAGCCCCCGCCCGAAGAGGGCCCGGTGCATCACGAAGGCCAGGGCGAAGCCGAGCAGCAGCTCGATCGCCACCGAGATGACCATGATGATCGCCGTGTTGGCCAGGTCCCGCCACCACAGGGAGTTCCCCAGCACGGCCTCGTAGTTGTCGACGCCGACGAACCCGCGCTCCTCGGGGAAGCGCAGGTCGTAGCGTTGCATCGAGAGCCAGACGGCGTAGGCGATCGGGTACGCGGTCACCAGCAGCATCACGAACACGGCCGGGGCGCAGAGCATCCAGCCCAGCTTCCGCTCCGACCGGGCCCGGGCGGAGGTCCCCTTCTTCGCCATCCCCGCCCGGGCCGCGGTGGCCGCCGTGGGCGTCGTCGCCGTCACCGCTCCTCCTCCGCGCCGACGGGCGGGACGGCCTGGTGGGTGCCGGTCACAAGAGCCCCTCCCCCTCCAGGGCCTGTTCGATGGCCTCGCGCAGCCTGTCCACGTCGGCCTCCGGATCGATGTCGGACGCAGGGTGCAAGATGCTGATGATCGCCAGCGAGACGTCGTTGTAGAACGGCGTGCGGGGCCGGAGGGTGGCCCGGTCGAGGGCCTCCTTCATCTCGGCGGCGTAGGGGAAGAGCTTGATGCCGGCGTCGTTCTCGGCCTCGGTGACCTCGGGGTCGTCGTAGAGGGCCTCGGTGACGGGCAGCAGCCCGGCGTCCTGAGCGTTGCGGGTCTGGTTCTCCTCGTTGGCCAGGCAGGTGGCGGCCTCGACGGCGAGGTCGGGGTGGTCGCCGTAGGCGCCGATGCCGATGTTGAACCCACCGGCCACGACGGTGGAGTCGACGTCGGGCTCGACGGAGGGGAACGGCGCCCACGCCATCTTCTCGGCGATGTCGGGCGCCAGCTCGTTGGCGCTGGGCCAGACGAACCCGTAGTTCACCATGAACGCGGCGCTGCCCGACTCCCACCCCTGGCGGCCCTGGTCCTCCTGGGCGGTGGCCAGCGCGGGCGGGGCGTGCGACGAGCGGGCGAACTCCGACAGCACCTCGAGGGCCCGGCGGGTGGGCCCGTCGTCCAGGCTGACCTCGGTGCCCTCCTCGTTCAAGATGGCCCCACCGGCCGACGCCAGGAGCGAGGCGAACCAGACCACGAGGCCCTCGTAGCGCTGGCCCTGCTCCCAGATGACGTGGGGCTTGCCCTCCTGCTCGAGCTCGTCGGCGGCGGCGAGCATCTCGTCCCACGTCGCCGGCGGCTCCTCGGTGAGGTCGGTGCGGTACCAGAGCAGCTGGGCGTTGGTGTTGAGCGGGATCCCGTACAGCGTGTCCTCGTAGGTCGCGCTCTCGACGGCGATGTCGAGCCGCCCCTCGGTCGCCTCCTCGACCTGGTCCTCGGGCCACGGGAGGATCCACTCGGCGTTGGCGAACTCGGCGGTCCAGATGACGTCCATGTTCATCAGGTCGATGTCGGAGTCCCCGGCGGCCAGGCGGCGCACCAGCTGCTCGCGCTGCTCGTCGGCGTTGGACGGCAGGGCCTGGAGCTCGATCCGGTAGCGGCCCTCGGCGGCGGCGTTGCAGTCCTCGATGGCGGCCCCGAAGATGCCGCCGGCCTCGTCGCGGGCGTACCACTTGAGGACGGGCGTGCCGCCCTCGTCCCCGCCGCCGCACGCGGTGGCCGCCACGGCCAGGCCGGCCGCCACGACGACGGCGAGGAGGCGGCGGCCGTGCGGTCGACGAGATCGGGGCGGGGGTGCGGGCAACGAGGGCTCCGGAGGGGTCGGCCCGGGGCGGGTGCGGCGGGGCCGGCGACGCCACCGACGTGGCGGGCGTCACGCCGACGGGTGCCACGGTTCCCCCTGACGGGGGAGGCAAACCTCCCCACCGGCGCGGACCGGCGGTCGGGGGCCGATCAGCCCCCCGACGCCACGCTCCGCAGGCCCTCGAGCACGGAGCGGAGGTCCGTCGGGAGGGGTGAGGTCACCGCCACCCGCTCCCCCGTCGCCGGGTGCAGGAAGGCCAGGTCGGCGGCGTGCAGGAACGGGCGCGGGCACGTCACCCGGGTCCGACCGCCCCCGTAGCGGGGGTCGCCGACGATCGGGTGCTCGATGGCCCGCATGTGGACCCGGATCTGGTGCGTCCGCCCCGTCTCCAGGCGGCACTCGACCAGGGCCACCGGGCTGGGGTCGGCGAACCGCTCGAGCACCTGGTAGCGGGTCCGCGCCTCCTTGCCGTCGGCCCGGACGGCCATCAGGGTGGGCTGGCGGGGCGACCGGCCGAGGGGCGCGTCGACCAGCCCCCGGGCGGGGTCGGGGTGCCCGGCGACCAGGGCGAGGTACCGGCGCTCGACGGTGCGGGCGCTCAGCTGGGCCACCAGGCTCTCGTAGGCGCGGGGCGTCCGGGCCACGACGAGCAGGCCCGAGGTGTCGCGGTCGAGGCGGTGGACGATGCCGGGTCGCTCCGGGTCCCCCACGCCGGCCAGCTCGGGGAACCGGGCCAGGAGCCCGCCGACGAGCGTCCCCGACGAGTGGCCGGCGCCGGGGTGGACGACGAGGTCGGGCTGCTTGTCGACCACGATGACCTCGTCGTCGACCAGCACCGTGCGCACCTCGACCGCCGGGTCGGGCCCGGGTGCGGTGTCGACGACGGCGTCGTCGACGTCGACCTCGACGGTGCTCCCCTCGGCGACGCGCTCGGACACCTTGGTGACCGGCTGGTCGTCGATGCGCACCGAGCCCCCGACCACGAGGGCGGCCGCCTCGGCCCGCGACACGTCGGCCACCAGGGCCACGACCCGGTCGATCCGCTGGCCCCCGAGGGCGGGAGGCACCACCTCGGCGCGGGTGCTCACGACCCGCCCGCCCCGTCCGGTCCGTCGCCGCGGGCGGCGCGCTGGTCGTGGGGGTCGCCGTGGATGACGGAGGCGAGCACCAGGAGGAGGGCGCCGCCGACCACACCGACGTCGGCCACGTTGAAGATCGGCCACCACTGGAGGTCGATGAAGTCGACGACCGCGCCGCCCAGGAAGCCGGCCTCGGCGCCCGCCGGGCCGCTGCGCAGGGCGCGGTCGACCAGGTTGCCGAGGGCGCCGCCGGTGACCATGCCCGCCGCCACCGCGCCGAGCCGGGTGGCGCTGTGCCCCGACCAGAGGAGCCACGCCACGACGACGAGGGCCAGGAGGGCGATGTAGGGCCCCAGCTCGAGGTCGGACCCGATGCTGAACGACGCCCCCGTGTTCCAGGTGAGGAGGAGCTGGAGGGAGCCCACCACCTCCACCACGCGGCCGTCGGACAGCCGGTTGAGGGCCCAGTGCTTGGACAGCTGGTCGACGACGAGGAGCCCCACGCCGACGGCGGCGACCAACGGGGCGCGCGCCACGTGCGGCCGCCGGGCGCGCCGGGGCCGGGCGGGCGCGGGGGCCTCGTCCTCCGCCCTCATCGGGCCTGGCTCAGCGACGGCCCAGCCCCCCGACCTTGTACTCGACCTTCTCGCGGGCCCAGGGGATGGCTTCGAGCCGCTCGGTCGGGATCGGCTCGCCGGACACCTCGCAGATGCCGTAGGTGCCGAGGTCGAACTTGGCCAGGGCGTGGTCGATCTCCTCGACCGCCTGGCGGGCCTGGGCGGACAGGGCCAGGTCGCGCTCGCGCTCGACAGCCAGCGTGTCGCCCTCGCCCGACTCCTCGTCGAACTGGACGTCGCCGGGGTCGATGTCGGCGACGAGCGAGTCGGCCTCGGCCCGGAGCGTCTCGGCCTGGTTGACGTAGGTGGCCCGCTCCTCCTCGAGGGCCGCCCGCTGCGCCCGCAGGAAGGCGGCCGAGAACGGCGAGCGCCGCCCGGCCGCCCGACGCGCCGGCGCCTTCGCCGGCGGGGCCTTCTTGGCGGGCGCCTTCTTGGCGGCCGCCTTCCTCCCCCCTGCGTCCTTCGCCGCCGCCTTCTTCGCCGCTGCGTTCTTCGCCGGGGCCTTCGTGGCGGGGCCCCTCGTCGCCGGCGCCGTCTTCGCTGCGGCCCTCGCGGCCTTCTTCGCCGGCGCCTTCTTGGCCGCGGCCTTCGTCGGGGCCGGCTTCGCCGCGGCGCTCGTGGCCGCCTTCTTCTTGGCCGACGTCGCCCGGCCCCCCGTGGCCCGGGGCACGGGCGCGGCCTTGGCGGTGCGTGCGCTGCGTGACGAGGCCATGACACCCTTCCGACCGGAGCAAAGGTGCCGCAGCCTACCCACCCACGCCCGGGCCGGCGCGGATGCCTCTGGCAGCGGGTGCCTACTTCCGGGCGGCGAGCTGGTCGGCCACCGCCACCAGGACACCGGCCCGGGCCGGTCCGCAGCGCTCGGCCACCTGGACCGTCGCCAGATCGGCGGCGTCGAGCCGGGCCAGCAGCCCGGTGATCTGCTCGGTGTCGAGGCTCTCGTACTCGGCGATCGGGAAGGCCAGCGCCGGGTCGCCGGCCGCCTCGGCCAGGGCGTCGAGGACAGCGGGGCGAGCCCGGGTGGTGCGCTCGCGCTCGGCGACGACCGGGACCTCCTCGGGCCACAGCTTCGGCACGAGGGGGAGGATCTGGGCGGCGTCGAGGGCGTCGTAGTCGGCGATCGGGAACGGGGCGTCGGTGACGTCGACGGTCGCCGCCGCGGGCTCGACCTCAGGCGCAGGCTCGGGCTCGGGCTCGGCCTGAGGCTCGGGCCCAGGTCGAGGGGCGCCGTCGGGCGCGCCGGCACCCGCCGGGGCCGAGCCCGACGCCGGCGCCAGGTCGGGCGGAGCGCTCGGGCCGGCGGCCCAGATCGACGCCTCCTCGGCGCCGCCGGAGCCCCGTGCCCCCGCCGTGGCCAGGGCCAGGACGGGACGGGCCGACGGCTCCGGCGTCGGGTCGTCACCCGCCGGGGGCAGCGGATGGGGCGCGCCGTCGGACGCGGGCTCCGGGCGAGCCCGGCTCACCCGGGCCGAGACGGCGACCACGACCAGCGAGGCGACGCACAGCACCATCGACAGGTAGAGGTCGCCGATGTCGCCACCGGCCAGACCGACGACGAGGAAGAACGCAGCAGCAGCGACGAGGGCGAGGGCGCAGACGACCAGCACGATGACCTCTCAGGGGACGATGGACGCACCCTGTTTTCGCCGCCGCGCGGGGCGATCCCTGCCCCCGGGGCGGCGGCTACCGCCGGCGGCCGAACCGCGGGCGGGCGCGACCGCCCGCGGCGTCGTCGTCGGGGCCACCCGGCATCGACGCGTCCCGGGGCCCGAGGGGCTCGTCGTCGAGCATCGCCTTGCGGAGCTCGGCGAGGAAGGCGTCCTCGTCGGGGTCGGCGGCCCCGACCGTGGCGACGGCCTCGGTGGGCGGACCCAGGTCCCGGTCGTCCTCGTCACCCCCGCGCGGACCCGAGAACAGATCGGGGGCCGGCGGGGGCGGGGGCGGGGGCGGCGACCCGATCCGGACGGTCTCCTCGGCCGGCGGCGGCGGGCGGTCGGTCGCCGCCGGCGGCGCCGGGGGGGCACCGTCGGAGCGCAGCGCCGGCGGAGGCGGCTCGGGCGCCTCGTCGTCGGCGTCCTCCAGGGCAGCCGACAGGTCGGCCTTCCCGGGCAGGTCCACCCCCTCGGCCTCCCCGGTCGGGGGGGCCACGTCGTCGGGCACCGGCGCGGGCGCAGGGGTCGGATCGCGATCGATCGGGGGCGAGGTCGTGCTCACGCCGGTCTCGGTGGCCACCCGGAAGGCCTCGGGGTGGTCCAGCAGCGACTGGAGCTCGCCGATGGCGGCCTGCACCACCTCGCGCTGCTCCTCCACGTGGCGCTCCAGCACGGTGACGTCGCTGGACAGCGAGTCTCGGACCCGCTCGAGCTCCTCGATCTCGGCGAGCAGCCCCGCCCGGCCCTCGTCGCGCCGGCGGGCCAGCTCGGCCTCGACGTCGGCGCGCAGCTCCTCGGCCTGCTTCCGGGCCGAGGCCACCAGCGACTCGCCCTCCTCGGTGGCCTTGCGCACCTCCTCGTCGGCGGCGCGCTGGGCGAGGATCAGGGCCCGGTGGATCTCCTCGGCCTCGGCGTCCTGGGCCGGGGCCGGCGCCGGCGCCGGCGGGGGCGTGGACTCCGCCGCCCGCCGGGCGGCCTTGGCCGCGTCCTCGGCGTCGGCCAGCTTCCGCTTCAGCTCGCCGACCCCCAGCGCGATCTGGTCGAGGAAGGCGTTCACCTCGTCGGGGTCGTAGCCCCGCTTGACGATGCGGAACTCCTTGGTGCCGGAGAGGCCGGAGGAGATGTCCATCCGAGGGATCGTAGTCACCGGGGGCCCGCCGCGAACCGACCCGTGGGCGCCTCCCCCGGGCGTCAGCAGCCCAGGAGCAGGCGCAGCACCGAGAGGGCGACCATCACGACGACGGGCGACACGTCGATGGGGGCGCCGCCGAGCCGGGGCTGGGGGAGGATGCCGCGCAGCGGCGCCAGCACGGGCTCGGTCACCCCCCGCAGGGCGCGGGCCACCGACTCGAGGGCCGTGCCCGGTTGCACGGCGAACCAGCTGGTGACGACGGCGGCCAGCAGCACGAGCATGGCCGCCAGGCTGGCGATGCAGAGGATCGAGGTGAGGGCGCCCACGGGGCGGGGTCAGTCCTCGTAGGAACGGTCGCGCAGGCGCTGGCGCTCGTCCTCGGTGACCTCGACGCTCGTCGGGCTGACGAGGTACACCTGGCCGTCGAGCTTCTCCATGCGTCCGCCGAGCCCGTAGCAGAGGCCGCTGGAGAAGTCGATGAGGCGGCGGGAGACCTCGCGGTCGGCCTGGCGCAGGTTCATCACGACCGGCTGACCGCCCTTGAAGGTGTCGGCGAGGGTCTGGGCCTGGTTGAACGAGGTCGGCACGACCACCCGGGGCCGGGCCGTCGAGGCCACGGGCATGGGGCGGACGACCTTGGGCCGGGGGCGGGCGCCCCCCAGGCCGGAGCTGGGCGTCACCGCACCGATGCCCCCACCCATGCCGCCGCCCATCCCGCCACCGACCTGGGTGGCGAAGTCCGACGGGCCCGACTCGGGCCGGGCCGGGGCCATGGGTCGCACCGCGCCCACCGCGGACTGCTGCGGGTGGGGCTCGGGCTCGTGGAGCATGGGCGACGACGCCGGCGACTGGCGCACCGTGCCCGAGGCCGGGGCCGGGTCGTCGTAGCCGGGGTCGTAGTCGTCGTACTCCTCGTCGGGTCCGAGCCCGAGGTACAGCATCGCTTTGCGCCACATGGTCGCCATCTGACCTCCTGGGATCGGAGCCTAACCGTCGATCGCGGCGGGGCCCGCGCCCTGCGCCCGCGGCCCGAACAGGGCGGTGCCGACGCGGATCATCGTCGCGCCCTCGGCCACCGCGGCCTCGAGGTCGTCGGACATGCCCATCGACCTCTCGGAGAGGCCGAGGTCGTCGGCCAGCCCGCGGAGGGTCCGGAAGCACGCCGTCGCCCCCTCGGGACCACGGAGCGCCACCGTCATCAGCCCGCGCACGTCGAGCCCCTCGGCCCGGAGGTCGGCCACCAGGGCTGCGGTCTCCCCCGGCGGGCACCCGCCCTTGGTCCCCTCGCCCGAGGTGTTCACCTGGGCCAGGACGGCAGCGCCGGGGGCGCGCCGGGCGATCTCCGCCCCCAGGGCGGCCCGGTCGACGCTGTGCCACAGGGCGACGTGGGCGGCGACCTGGCGGACCTTGTTCCGCTGCAGGCGGCCGACCCAGTGCCAGCGCACCGCCTCCTCGGCGTCGACCTTGGTGACCATCTCCTGGGCGTAGCTCTCCCCCAGGTCCACCAGCCCGGCGGCCACCGCGGCGTGGACGGCGGTGGCGTCGAAGCCCTTCGTCACCCCGACGACGGTGACCGCGGCCGGGTCGCCGCCCGCCCGCTCGATCCGGGTGCGGACCCGGGCGATGCGGGCCCCCACCTCCTCGGCCGTGACGGCGACGGGGATCACGCCTCCTCCTCCAGCCACGCCACCGTCGCGATCCGGCCGGCGTCGCCCCGGGCGCGGAACGACCAGTAGTCACCGGGGGCCTCGGCGGTGCAGGACGGAGCCGCGGTCACCGTCTCGACCCCGGCCTCGGCCAGGGCTCGCCGCACGCCGGCGGCGACGTCGAGGGCGGGCCGCCCGTCGGTGGTGGTGGCGCGCACCTCGTCGCCCCAGCGGGCGGCGACCCGGTCGAGGTCCGCGGCGCCGAACTCGTAGTGGCGGGCGCAGATCGACGGGCCCAGCACCGCCTCGACCGGGGGTGCCCCCAGGGCGGCCATGGCCTCGGCGGCGGCGCCGACGACCCCGCCCAGGAGACCGCGCCAGCCGGCGTGGGCGACGCCCACGGCGCGGCCCTCGGCGCCGAGCAGCACCACGGGCACGCAGTCGGCGGTGGTGACGGCGAGGGCGGCGCCGGGCACGGCGGTCACCGCCGCGTCGGCCTCGGCCCCGGCGTGCTGGCCGGGCCGGGTGACGGTGACGACGGCGGCCCCGTGGACCTGGGTCAGCCAGGTCCACGGCAGGTCGACGACCGCCCGCCGGCGGGCGGCGACCTCGGCCGGCGGCCCGGTGACGGCCAGGTCCCCCGCGGCGCGCGTCGTGGTCAGGTGGTGGGGGCGGAGTGCCACGGGGATCCTTCGTGCCGTGCCTGTCGAGTCCGTTCCGCGCTGGCGGCAGCCCCTCCACCCCGCCTGGGTCGGATCGAGCCGGCGAGCGCAGCCCGCCGCGGCGCGGAGGGGTCCGGTCCGACCAGAGCGAAGGTGAGGAGCCGGTCTGCGACCTGGCTTCGGGCCCTCATCGGGCCCTGCCTACCGGAGGAACGAGGGCACGTCGAAGTCGTCGTCGCCGTCGCCGTCGGTCTCGTCGTCGGCGCCGCCGAAGAGGTCGGTCACGGGCACGGGCCCGCTCGACTCCTCCATCTCGTGGGTGCGGGGCCGGGTGCGGCCCTCCTCCCACCGGTCGAACCCGGCGGCGATGACCGTGACCCGCACCTCGTCGCCCATGTCGTCGTCGATCACGGTGCCGAAGATGATGTTGGCGTCGGGGTGGGCCACGCCGTGGATGACCTCGGCCGCCTCGTTCACCTCGAACAGGCCCATGTCGCTCCCGCCGGTGATGCTCAGCAGGATGCCGCGGGCGCCCTCGATGGACGCCTCGAGCAGCGGGCTCGAGATGGCGTTGCGGGCGGCGTTGAGGGCCCGGCCGTCGCCGGAGGCGTAGCCGATGCCCATCAGCGCCGAGCCGGCGTTGCTCATGATCATCTTCACGTCGGCGAAGTCGGTGTTGATGAGGCCCGGCGTGGTGATCAGGTCGGTGATGCCCTGGACGCCCTGGAGGAGGACCTCGTCGGCCATCTTGAAGGCGTTCACCACCGAGGTCTTGTCGTCGGAGACGGTGAGCAGGCGATCGTTGGGGATGACGATCTGGGTGTCGACCCGCTCCTTCAGCTTCTGGACGCCCTGCTCGGCCTGGACCGAGCGGCGCCGGCCCTCGAAGCCGAACGGGCGGGTCACCACGCCGATGGTCAGGGCGCCGAGGGACTTGGCGATCTCGGCGATGACCGGCGCGCCGCCGGTGCCGGTGCCGCCGCCCTCGCCGGCGGTGATGAAGACCATGTCGGCGCCCTTGATGACCTCCTCGAGCTCGGCCCGGTGCGACTCGGCCGCCGCCGCCCCCACGTCGGGGTCGCTCCCGGCGCCGAGGCCGCGGGTGAGGTCGCGCCCGATGTCGAGCTTGACGTCGGCGTCGCTCATCAGGAGCGCCTGGGCATCGGTGTTGACGGCGATGAACTCGACGCCCTTCAGCCCGGCGTCGATCATCCGGTTGACGGCGTTGCACCCGGCACCACCGACGCCGACGACCTTGATGACCGCCAGGTAGTTCTGCGGATTACCGGCCATGGGGGAAGCTCCGTTCTCGGGACGCGCGGGACGGTCGGCCACACGGGCCGACCATCGAGGTGTCACCCTCGACCTCGAGTCGAGGTATAGGGTTATGTAAAGTTCTTGTAGCGGTCGAGACCCTACGCACAGCCCCTCCCCGTGGTCAAGACCGGGGCGGTCGGGACGCGGACGTCGATGCGGCAGGCGTCGCCCGCGGGGGCGGCGTGCTGGCGCACGGCCACGGCGGCCTGGGCCTTGGCGGCCAGCTGGCGGGCGTCGCCCAGGACCACCCGGAAGCCGTCGTCGAGCACCAGCTCGAGGCCGTCGCGCCCCTGGTCGGTGCCCTCGACCGCCCGCCGCAGCGACCCCGGCAGGGCGCCGAGGACGGCGAGGGCGGCCCGGTCGTCGCCATCGAGCGTCGCCCCGGGCGCGGCCGCCCGCTCGCCGGCGAGGGCGGGCAGGTCGGGCTGGTCCTCGACGACGGCCAGGACCCGACCCTCGGCGTCGAGGAGGGCCCACCCGTCGTCGTGGGCGACGGTGGCGACCTCGGTGCGCTCGCTGACGACGATGCGGATGGTGCCCGGCCACAGCCGGGTGGTGCGGACCTCGTCGATCCACGGCAGGGCGGCCACCCCGCGGCGGGCCCCGTCCAGGTCGACCTCGATCATCGGCGTGCCCCGCGTCGCGCCCCCGGCCCGCTCGATGGCGGCGACGTCGGTGCGCTCGGCCCCGACGACCTGCACCCGGTCGACGTCGAGCAGCGGGCTGCGGAGCCCGACGAGGGTCCACACGACGGCGCAGATCACGCCGAGGAGGGCCGTGACGCGCCGCATGCGGCGCCGACCCCGGCCCCGGGCGACCTCGGCCCGGCGGGCGCGGATGCGGGGGTGGGGCGTGGCCGCGACCGCCTCGGTCGGGGGCCGCCACTCGCGCACCTCGGTCCGCGACCCGTTCACGAGAGGTCCTCGGGCCAGGTCAGGCCGACGGTGCGGGTCTCGGGGTGGAGGCGGACGCCGTGGGCGGCCTCGACCCGGCGGGCCACCTCGACCATGAGGGCGAAGACGTCGTCGGCCGAGCCGCCGGCGTCGGCCTGGATGAAGTTGGCGTGCTTGTCGGACACCGCCGCGCTCCCCCGCCGCAGGCCCTTGAGCCCGGCGGCGTCGACGAGGCGGCCGGCGGAGTCGCCCGGCGGGTTGGTGAAGACCGACCCGGCGTTGGGCCCCCCGGGCTGGTTCTCGCGGCGCCAGCGGACGATGGCGGCGATCTCGGCCTCGGCCGTGGCCCGGTCGCCGGGGGCCAGGGCGATGTCGGCCCCGACCACCACCTGCGAGGGGGCGACGTTCGACGTCCGGTAGCCCAGCGCCAGCTGGGTGGAGGGGAGCGTCGCCGGCATCGCACCATCCTCCCCCGCCGACAGGTCGACGACGCGGATGCTCTGCAGGGTCGCGGCCATGTCCGAGCCGTGCCCGCCTGCGTTCATGCGGACGGCGCCCCCGATCGACCCCGGCACGCCCACCGCCCACTCGAAGCCGGTGAGGCCGGCGGCGGCCGAGCGGCGGGCCACGACCGGCAGGCTGGCCGCCCCGCCCGCCCGGACGACCGTGCCGGCGACCTCCACCGTGGCCAGACCGGGGCCCAGCACGACGGCGATGCCGGGGAAGCCGGCGTCGGCCACCAGCAGGTTGGACCCCTTCCCGATGACGAGGGTGGGCAGCTCGCTGGCGGCGACGGCGCGGGCCACGAGGACGAGGTCGGCCTCGTCGGCCGCCTCGACGAGGAGGGCGGCCGGCCCGCCGACCCGGTAGGTCGTGAGGGCGCCGATGTCGGCGTCGGGGCGGGCCCGGTCGCCGAGCACGGCGGCGGCGCGGTCGACCGCGGTGCCGGTGGGGCTCATCGGGTCCCCCCGTCGGGCTCACCGTCGTCGGCGGCCGGCCCGGCGGCGTCGGCGTCGGACCGGGCCCGGGCGGCGAGGACCTCGTCGGCCAGGCCGGTGATGTCGCCGGCGCCGAGCGACAGGCACAGGTCGCCCGGCCGCAGCACCTCGGCCAGCTCGGCGGCGAGCGTGGTGCGGTCGGGCAGGTAGACGACGTCGCGCCCGGGGTCCGACGCGGCGATGGCGTCCACGATCAGCTGGCCGGTCACGCCCGGCCGGGCCTGCTCCCCCGCCCCGTCGACGTCGGTGATCACGACCAGGTCGGCACCGGCGAACGAGGGGCCGAAGTCGCGCCACAGGTCCTCGGTGCGCGAGTAGCGGTGGGGCTGGAACACGACGACGACGCGCCCCCACCCGCCCTGGGCCGCGGTGCCGACGACCGCGGCGACCTTGCCGGGGTTGTGGGCGTAGTCGTCGACGAAGGTGATGCCGTCGAGCCGGCCCCGGAACTGGTAGCGCCGGGCCACGCCCGCGTAGCGGCCGAGGGCCGACGCCGCGGCCGAGAACGGGGCCCCGACGAGGAGGGCGGCGACGAGGGCGGCGGTGGCGTTGCGGGCGTTGTGCAGGCCCGGGATGGGCAGGTCGATCCGCCCGAGCACGTCGCCGTGGTGCTCGACGGCGAACCGGGTGCCGACCCGGTCGACGGAGACGTCGACGATGCGGTAGTCGGCCCCCTCGCCCGTGCCGTAGGTGGTGGTGCCGTGGCGCGCCGCGAGGGCGGCGGCGTTGGGCTCGTCGACGCACACGACCGCCACGTCGGCGCCGGTGACGAACCGGTCGAAGGCGGCCTCGATGCCGGCCAGGTCGCCGTAGTGGTCGAGGTGGTCGGCCTCGACGTTGGTGACCACCGCCAGGTGGCTGGCGAGCTCGGTGAAGGTCCCGTCGCTCTCGTCGGCCTCGACGACGAACAGCTCCCCGTCCTCCCACACCGCCCCGGAGCCGATCTCGTTCACGTCGCCCCCGATGATGAACGAGGGCGACAGGCCAGCCTCCACCAGGATCAGGGCGAGCATCGTCGTGGTGGTCGTCTTGCCGTGGGTGCCCGACACCGAGAGGGTGCGGCGGACCCGGGTGATGGCCGCCAGGACCTGGGCCCGGCTCAGCACCGGGATGCCCGCCTCGTGGGCGGCGACGACCTCGGGGTTGGACGCCGGGATGGCGGTCGAGACGGCGACCCGGTCGGCGTGGCCCACCTGCTCGCCCCGGTGCCCCACGTGGACGTCGATGCCCAGCGCCCGGAGGCGGTCGAGCCCGGGCGACGGCTTCATGTCCGAGCCCGTGACCCGGTGCCCCATGGCGACCAGCACGGTGGCGATGGCGCGCATGCCGGCGCCGCCCACGCCCACGATGTGGACGTGCAGCGGCGGCCCGTCGAGGTCGAGCGCGCCGGTGTCGGTCGGGTCGGTCGCGCCGGTCATCGCCCCACCCCCGTCGTCCGGGGGACCGATCCGGGCGCCCGGGCGCCCGGGATCGTCCCGGCGTCGGGCGGGCGGGTCACCGGGCGACCTCGAGGATGACCTCGGCGACCCGGGCGGCGGCGTCGAGGCGGGCCTGGCCGGCCATGGCCGTGGCCATCGCCTCCCGGCGTCCGGCGTCGGCGACGAGGGGCGCCAGCTCGGCCTCGAGCCGGTCGACGTCGAGCTCGGCGTCGGGCACGACCACGGCCGCCCCGGCCGCGGCCAGGACCCCGGCGTTGGCCGCCTGGTGGTCCCGGGTGGCGATCGGCAGGGGCACCATGATCGCCGGAACGCCGAAGGCGGCCAGCTCGGTGCAGGTGCCGGCACCGGCCCGGGTGACGGCGACGTCGGCGGCGGTCAGGGCGAGCGGCATGCGGTCCTCGTAGGCCACCACGTCGTGCTGGAGGGCGGCGCCGGGCGGCGGGGCGGCGGCGAGGACGGCGTCGTGGTCGCGCCGGCCGGTGACGTGGCGGATGGCGACATCGTCGCGCCCGGCCCACCGCTCGACCAGGCCCAGGACGGCGTCGTTGACCCGCTTCGAGCCGAGCGAGCCGGTGGTGACCAGGACGACGGTGCGGTCGAGGGGCAGGCCCAGCTCCCGGCGGGCCGCGTCGCGCGCCGCCGCCCCCCCGGGGCCGCGGCGGGCCTCGGCCGCGGCGACCAGGTCGGCGTGGAGGGGGTTGCCGGTGACACGGGACCGGCGCAGGTCGGTGCCGGGGAAGGACACGGCGCTGGCCCGGGCGAAGCGGGCGAGGAGGCGGTTGACCGCCCCGGCCCGGACGTTCTGCTCCATCAGCACGAGCGGCGCCCGACGGGCGACGGCCCCCACGACCCCCGGGAGGGCGGCGTGGCCGCCCAGCGACACCACGACGCCCGGGCGGCGGGCGCCGACGATGGCGATACCGCGGCGGGCGGCGCCGAGCAGGCCCCACGCCGCCTTGAGCGTGGCCGGGCCGATCGAGCGGGGCAGGCCCCGGCTGGGGACCTCGTCGAGCGCGAACCCGGCGGCCGGCACCATCCGGGCCTCGACGCCCCGGTTGGACCCGACGAAGTGGATCTCCTCGGGCGCCACCCCCGCGTCGACCAGCGCGGCCGCCACGGCCAGGCCGGGGACGAGGTGGCCGGCCGTGCCGCCCCCGGCGATCAGGACGCGGGTCGTGTTCTCGGGGGTCGCCACCTCAGCGCCCGCCGTCCGGCAGCTCGGCCCGCGGGTGGCGGGCGATGTTGAGGAGCATCCCGGCGGCGACCATGGTGACGAGGAGCGAGCTGCCGCCGTAGGAGACGAACGGCAGCGGGACGCCGGTGTTGGGCAGCAGCCCGATGACGACGCCGATGTTGAGGAACGCCTGGGCCACGAGCCACGTCGTGATGCCGACCGCCACCAGCGTGCTGAAGCGGTCGCACGCCTGGAGGGCGGCACGCACGCCGACGAAGGCGATGGCCACGAAGAGGGCGACGGTGGCGAGGGCCCCGATCAGCCCGAGCTCCTCGCCGATGATGGCGAACACGAAGTCGGTGTGGGCGAACGGCAGGTACCCCCACTTGGCCCGCGACTGGCCCAGGCCCAGGCCGGTGAGACCGCCGTCGGCCAGGCCCACGTTGGCCTGGATCGCCTGGTACCCGGTGGTCGAGGCGTTCGACCACGGGTCGAACATGGCGAAGAGCCGGCGGCGGCGGTAGGGCTCGAACCACACCAGCAGGCCGGCGGCGGCCACCACGACCCCGCCCACGACGACCAGGGGGCGCATGGTGGCCCCCGACGCCAGGAGCATGGCCAGGGCCACGGTCACGATCACCAGGGTGGTGCCGAGGTTGGGCTGGAGCAGGATGAGCCCGCACACGACGCCCAGGACGCCGACGACGGGCCACACGGCGCGCCGGGGGTCGTGGACCTCGCGGCTGCGCTTGGCCAGCAGGTCGGCCACGAAGCAGATGACGGCGACCTTGGCCAGCTCCGAGGGCTGCAGCTGGATCGGGCCGAGGGCGATCCAGCGGCGGGCGCCGTTGATCCGGGGCCCCACGGCCAACACGACGAGCAGCAGCCCGACGACGCCGAGCAGGGCGACCCGGCACCACCGCCGCCACAGCCGCCGGTCGGACCAGACGGCGGCGCCCATCCCCACGATGCCGAGCAGGGCCCAGACGGCCTGGCGGCTGGCGTAGGACCACGTCGAGCGGGTCTCCTCCAGGGCCACGAGCGAGGAGGACGACAGCACCATCACCAGCCCGAAGAGGACGAGCACGGCGACGAGGGCGAGCAGGATCGTCGAGGTCCCGGTGCGCGCCCCGGGGGGCGACCAGGTGCGGTCGACGGTCCGGGCCGGGCGGCGGGCGGCGCCGGGGCGGTGCAGGGCGACGGTCACGGGGTGGCCTCCGGCGTCTCGATCACGGGCGTGGCGCTCACTGGCCGGTGAGATGGATGAAGTCGGCGAGGTAGAGGCCGAGGGCGATGGCGGTCGACAGCCCGGCGAGGATCCAGAAGCGGACGATGATCGTCGTCTGGGGCCAGCCCGCGAACTCGTAGTGGTGGTGGATCGGGGCCATGCGGAAGGGCCGCTTCTTGAACAGGCGGAACCCGGCGACCTGGACGATCACCGACAGCGTCTCGAACACGAACAGCCCGCCGATCAGCGGGAGCAGCAGGTGCGTGTTGAGGAGCAGCGCCATGCCGGCCAGGCCGCCGCCGATGGCGAGCGACCCGGTGTCCCCCATGAAGATCCGCGCCGGGGTGGCGTTCCACCAGAGGAACCCGGTGGTCGCGCCGGCGAGGGCGGCGGCCACGGTGGCGACGTCGAGGGCGTCGGGGACCTGGTAGTTGGCGAGGGCCCCGGGCTGGCCGTTGTTCCGGTAGGCCCAGAAGGCGATCACGGTGAAGGCGGCGAAGCCGGAGATGGCCGACCCCCCGGCCAGGCCGTCGAGCCCGTCGGTGAGGTTGACGGCGTTGGTGCAGCCGACGATGAGCAGGACCGCCCACACGACCCAGAGCACGGGCCCCAGGTCGAGGTCCTCGAAGTTGTCGAAGCGGGTGAACGACAGGTTCGTGTGGACGTCGGTGAAGGCCACCGCGGCGACGGCGAAGCCGATCGCCACCGACAGGAGCCCGATGCTCTTGGCCGCCTTGGAGAGCCCCAGGTTGCGCTCCTGGGAGACCTTGATCCAGTCGTCGAGGCCGCCGACGACCCCGGCGCCGATCACGAGCAGGACGAGGAGGATGCCGGAGGTCGAGAACGACATGCCCGGGCGGGTGTGGGAGACGAGGTAGCCGATGGTCGCCCCGGCGACGATGGCGATGCCGCCCATCGTCGGCGTGCCGGCCTTGGTGCGGTGGGCGTCGGGGACGTCCTCGTGGATCGGCTGGCCGATCCCCCGCTGGCGCAGCCACACGATGAGGAAGCGGGTCCCGACGAGCGAGGTGGCCAGGCCGACGCCGGCGGCCATGAGGAGGGCGATCACCGGCCGGCCCCCTCGACGAGCAGGCGGCGGGCCACGGCCCGGTCGTCGAAGGGGACGACCCGGTCGCCGAGGTCCTGGGTCGTCTCGTGTCCCTTGCCGGCGAGGAGGACGGTGTCGCCGGGCGAGGCTGCGGCCAGCGCCCGTCCGATGGCGAGCTCCCGCTGCGGTTCGACGACGAGGGCGGTGTCGGAGGGGATGCCAGCTCGCACGGCCTCGATGATCGCACCTGGGTCCTCGCTCCTCGGGTTATCCGACGTGAGGACGACGAGGTCGGCCGCCGCCGCCGCCTCGCCCATGAGCGGCCGCTTGGTCGCGTCGCGGTCGCCCCCGCACCCGAAGACGATGGTGATCCGCCCCGGGGAGACCTCCCGGAGGGTGGCGATGACCTGCTCGATGCCGTCGGGGGTGTGGGCGTAGTCGACGATCACGGCGAAGTCCTGGCCGGCGTCGACCGCCTCCATCCGCCCCGGCACCGGGGGCGCGGCGGCGAGGCCGCGCCCGACGGCGTCCTCGGGGACGCCCGCCGCCACCGCCACCTCGGCGGCGACGAGGGCGTTGCGCACGTTGAACCGGCCGACGAGCGGCACCTCCACCTCGTGGCCCCGCCAGCGGAACCGGCTGGCGGTCGGGCCGAGGCGGAGGTCGTCGACGTCGTCGAGCCCGACGCCGAGGGTGGGCACCTGGGCGCTGTCGCGCAGGAGCCGGCCGTGGGAGTCGTCGATGCAGACCACCGCCCGCTCGGTCAGCTCGGGGGTGAAGAGCCGGGCCTTGGCGCCGAAGTAGGCCTCCATCGTGCCGTGGTGGTCGAGGTGGTCGGGGCTCAGGTTGGTGAACCCGGCCACAGCCAGGTGGGTGCCGTCGATGCGGTGGAGGTCGAGGGCGTGGGACGAGACCTCCATGGCGACGGCCCGGGCCCCGTCGCGGAGCGCCTCGGCCAGCCGGGCCTGGAGCTCGGGCGCCTCGGGGGTGGTCCGGGCACCGGTGAGCGTGCCGATCGTGGCTGCCGGCCACCCGGCCGCCTCGAGGATCGAGGTGAGCAGGTGGACGACGGTGGTCTTGCCGTTGGTCCCGGTGATGCCGAGCACGACGAGCCGGCGGGACGGGTCGCCGGCGACGACGGCGGCCGCCCGCCCCATGGACCGTCGCACCGACGGGACCCGCACCTCGGGCACCCCCAGCCCGAGCGGTCGCTCGCACAGGAGGGCGACGGCACCGGCGGCGACGGCGGCCGGGGCGTGGTCGTGGCCGTCGGTGCGGGCGCCGGGCACGCAGCAGTAGAGGTCTCCGGGCCGGACCGCCCGCGAGTCGTGCGTGGTCCCGGTGACGACGACGTCGGGGTCCCCCACGAGCTCCGCCGGTCCGACCGTCGCGGCCGCCTCGACGACGCCCGCCAGGGTGCGCTCGCTCACCCGCCGTCCACAGGGTCGTCGGGGTCGCCGTCGCCGGCCCCCTCGACCGGCTCGTCGTCCTCGGCGACGGTCCCCGCCGGGTCGGCCTCGGCGCCCTCGTCCTCGCGGCGGGGGACCCCCGGGACCGGGGTGTCGTCGATCGCCCGGGCCGACTCGCTCATGTCCGGCACGTCGGTGACGTCGCCCCCGGCCGAGGGCGGGATCCCCAGGCGGCGCAGGGCGACGCGGGCCAGGTCGGCGAAGGCGGGGGCGGCCACGTCGGCGGCGTAGATCGAGCGGGAGGGGTCGGGCTCGTCGACCACGATGATGATCGACAGGTCGGGGTTCTCGGCGGGCACCAGGCCGGCGAAGGTGGCGATGTAGTGCATCTGGCCCTCCTCGTCCTCGTAGTCACCCCCGGCCTGGGGCTTGCGGGCGGTCCCCGTCTTGCCGGCGATCGAGTACCCCGGGATGGCGGCCGTCTGGCCCGTCCCCCGCGAGACCACCTGGGCCATCATGGCCCGGACGGCCGCCGCCGTCTCCGGGGAGACGACCCTCCGCGGCTCACCCGAGGGGACGGTCTGGGCCTCGCCGTCGGGACCGGTGATGGCCCGGACCAGGCGGGCGGGGACGTAGGTCCCGTCGCTGCCCAGCACGTTGAACGCTTGCAGCATCTGGAGGGCGGTCACGGCGACGCCCTGCCCGATGGGGATCGAGCCGATCGCCGTGCTCTGCCGGTCCCACTCCTCGGGCGGCAGCATGATGCCGGCCGACTCGGACGGGAACCCGAGGCCGGTGTCGGTGCCGAAGCCGAAGCGGCGCAGGAACTCGTCCATGCGCGCCGTCCCGACCTCCTTGGCCAGCATGATCGTGCCCACGTTCGACGACGTGGCCAAGATGTCGGTCACCGACCACTCGGTGGTCTCGTGCGGGTGCGAGTCGGTGAACTCGTGGTCGCCGACCTGCAGGCTGTCGGGGACGAACATGGTGGTGTCCGGCGTGACGATCCCCAGCTCGATGGCGGCGGCCACGGTGATGATCTTGTTGACCGACCCGGGCTCGTACACCGACGTCAGGGCCACGTTGTCGGGCGTCGGGGCAAAGCCGCCCTCGTCGGTCTCGGCCAGGTTGGCCATGGCCAGGATCTCACCGGTCGAGGGGCGGCTGATGATGGCGGTGCCGCCCATGGCCCCGGCCCGCTCGAGGTGGTCGGCCAGGACCCTCTCGGCCTCGTACTGGAGGACCTGGTCGAGGGTGAGGGTGACGTCGGCGCCGGGGCGGGCCGGCTCGATGTGGCGGCGGGTGCCGGTGATGGTGCCACCCCCGGGCACCTTGGCCTTCTCGTAGACGACCTCGCCGGGCGTGCCGGTCAGGGCCTCGTCGAGCTGGAGCTCGAGGCCGGAGGTGCCGTCGGCCCCGTCCTCGGTGACCCCTCCCACGATGGAGCGGGCCATGTCCTCGGAGGGGTTGATGCGCTCGTACTCCTGGAAGGTCCCGATGCCGTGGAGGTCGAGCTCGGCGACGGCGGCGGCGACGTCGTCGTCCACGGTGCGGGCGAGGATGGAGAAGCGACCCGGCACCGACATCAGGTCCTCGAGCTCGTGGCGGGGCACGTCGAGGACGGGCGCCAGGCGGCGCGCCAGCTCGTCGGGGTCGTCGATGATGCTGGGGTCGGCGAACACGGTCCGGCGGGGCACCGACAGGGCCAGGGCCTCGCCGTTGCGGTCGAGGATGGCGCCCCGGCCGGCGGCGAGGGTGGTGGTGCCGACCCGCTGCTGCTCGCCCTGGGCGAGGAAGCGCTCGGGGTTCCGCAGCTGCACGTCGACGAGCTTGTAGCTCACCGCCGCGAACAGGAGGACGGCCAGGATCGGGATGGCCGCCAGCCGGCGGCGCAGGACGTGCGGGGGCGCGGGCCGGCCCGCCGTGGGCCCGGCCGGGCGCTGCGAGGGGTGGCGGCGGACGGCCGCCGAGACGGTGCGGGGCGCGGACGGGTGGACCCCCCGGCCCGGCGCCGGGCGACGGGCAGGAGCCTGCGTCGCCCGGCGGGGCTCGGAGGACCGGTGGGGACGGGTGCCGGCGCGGGCCGACGATCGGGCGGCCGGCGGGCGGGACGAGGTCCGCGCCGCGGTCCGGTTCCGGACCGTGCCGGCGGCGCGGCGGGACGGGGAGGGTGGGGGGCTCGAGCGCTCGCGCCGGTAGGCCTCGAAGGCGCCGGTGACGGGGGTGCGGCCGCTCATCCTCCGCTTCCGCCCGGCCCGCCGTCGGCGCGCTCGTCGCCGGGCTCGCCGTCGCCGTCGGCCCGGACGTCGTCGGCACCCTCCTCGGAGGTCGTGGTGGCGTCGGGGCCCCCGTCGGGGCGGATGGTGAGCCAGGTCGGGTCGGTGGGGACGATCATCCCCTGGGCCTCGGCCGCCTCGACGATGCGCTCGGGCGACTCCAGCCGGGCCACCTCGACCGCCAGCGCCTGGTTGCGCTGGTCGCCCTCGCGGATCTCGGCCTCGATGCGGTCGAGGTCGCGCTGGCCCGACACGAGCATGGTGTTGAGGGCGGCGGTGGCGAGGAGGACGCCGAACACGACGACCACCGCGGCGACCACGATGGGGCCGGTGGCCCGGCGGGGCGGCACGACCCGCAGGTCGGGCCGGGTGGGCGCATCGCTCTCGGCGGGCGCCGGGCGGACGACGCGCAGGGCGGTGCTCGAGCGGTGGGAGGAGGCGAGGGCGGCGCGGGTCGCAGCCATGGGTCAGCGGCCTTCCGGGGGGTCGAAGGGGAGGACGGGGAGGGCCTCGACGGCCCGGAGTCGGGCGCTGGTCGAGCGGGGGTTGGCGGCGGCCTCCTCGGGCGAGGCCACCCACGGCTTGCGCTGGAGCAGGCGCACCGTCGGGGTCGCCCCGCACACGCACGGGAGGCCGGGCGGGCAGGTGCAGGCGCCGTCGGCGGCGGCGCGGAACCGGGTCTTGACCATCCGGTCCTCGACCGAGTGGAAGGCGATGACGGCGAGGCGTCCGCCCGGGACCAGGGCGTCGAGGGCCAGGTCGAGGGTCCGGTCGAGGGTGCCGATCTCGTCGTTCACCAGGATCCGCAGGGTCTGGAAGACCCGCTTGGCCGGGTCGCCGCTGCGGCGCCGGGCGGCGGGGACCGAGGTCCGGACGGTCTCGGCCAGGGCGGCGGTGGTCGTGGGCTCGTCGTCGACGATGGCGCGGGCGATGCGGCGGGCGAAGGGCTCGTCGCCCAGCTCCCGCAGGGCCCGGGCGAGGGTGTCCTCGTCGATGTCGGCCAGGAGCTCGGCGGCCGTGCGGCCCCGGGTCTGGTCCATGCGCATGTCGAGCGGGCCGTCGAGCTCGGTGCGGTAGCTGAACCCGCGGCGGGCCTGGTCGACCTGGGGCGAGGAGACGCCGAGGTCGGCGAGGATCGCCGTCACGTCGTCGACCCCCGCCGCCGCGACCACGTCGGCCAGCTCGTCGGAGCGGGCGTGGTGGAGCGAGACCCGGTCACCGAAGCGGGCCAGGCGCTCCCCGGCGACGGCCAGCGCCTCCCGGTCCCGGTCGATGCCGACGAGGCGGAGACCGGGGTGGGCGTCGAGCAGGAGCGCGGCGTGGCCGCCGAGGCCGAGGGTCAGGTCGATGTAGGTGCCCGAGGGGGCGGCCGCGAGGACGGCGCGGACCTCGTCGGCCAGGACCGGGAGGTGGGCCGGGCGGGAGGAGGGACCGTCCGGGTCGGGCGGTGGCGGTGGAGCGACCATGGTGAGGGCCATCCCCCTAGCTCCCCTGCCGGGGGACGTCGTAGGAGCTCTGGAGGAGCGAGATGGTGGCGCGGTGGTCCTCGCGCTCGACCTCTTCGGCGGCGGTGACCTCGGCCGGCCACAGCTCGACCCGGCTCCCGAACCCGACGAAGCGCACCTCGTTGCCGATGCCGACGGCGCCGCGCAGCGCCTCGGGCAGCGACAGGCGGCCCTGGATGTCGAGCCGGAAGTCCAACGTCGAGCGCCACAGCTCCCGGAGGATGGCGTCGGGCTCGACCTCGTGGCTGACGGCGAGGGCGCCCTTCAGGTGGTCGACGTAGCGGTCGAACTCGTCGACCGGCATGGCGGCCAGGCAGCGGCCCTGCCACACCGTGAGGTAGCCCCCGTCGGTGAAGTCCGCACGGTAGGGGGCGGGCAGGACGGCGCGGGACTTGGCGTCGACGCCGTTGCGGTACTCCCACGTGAATCGGGGCCGGGAGGGTGGGGCGACGGGCGCGGCGACGGCGCTGGACGCGCTCGCCTCTGCCACATCGCTCGCCGGTACCTGCCCCATAGGGTGGTGACCGTACGCCCCACTGTGGGGTTCGGTCAACCCACTTCGATACTTTCGAATGGGTTTCTCCCCCACCTACCCCCACCACCATAGGGGAACGTGTGTTCAGGCGCAACCTCGCGCCCGCCCGGCCCGGCCGCCACGGGAGGAGGCCTGGGCACCCTCGGCGCCGGCGCCGACGGCGTCGCCGCCCGGGGCGGCTCAGCCCGGGAGGGCGTCCAGCACGGCCGCGACCAGGCTGTTCTCGGCCACGGGGAGGGCCGCGGCCCGGGTGGCCAGGTCGGCGACCGCCGGCGCCCGGTCCTCGTCGGCCAGGGCCAGCAGGGCGACCAGGGCGGCGGGGTCCCATCGCAGCAGGGCGGCGACCTGGAACCGGGCGCCGTGGCGGGTCCGCCGCTGGGCCACCCCCACGACCTTGCGGCCCGCCACGGTGACCTCGCCCGGGCCCAGCCCGGCGAAGCACACCTGGCGGGACCAGGGCGTCGCCACCAGCCCGCCCCGGTGCACGACGGCGTCGGCGACGCCGCACCGGGCGAGGGCCCGGGCCCACACCTCCCCCACCCAGTGGGTGGCCCGGCCCACGTCGTCGTCCCACAGCGGGTCGCCCGGCGGCACCACCACGTCGACCCACACCGTCCCACCCGGCTCCACCAGCACCACCCCTCCCCCGCTCCGGCGCCGGGCGACCTCCACACCGGCCGCCGCGGCCGCGGCCCGGTCGACGAGCTCCTCGGGCTGGGTGCTGCCGAGCACGAGCGCGGGCCGCTCGACCCGGTGCACCCACACCTGGCGGCCGGACCCGGCGAGGACGTCGCGCCCGTGGTGCGCGGCCGCCGAGCCCACCGACGTCTCCACCGCCCACCCGGTCACGGCCGGGCCTCCCACCGGTCGACGGTGAGGGCGGCGAGGCGGTCCGGGTCAGGGGGCGGGGCCAGGCCCGGTCCGACGGGGACGGCCACGGCGCCCTCGGGGTCGACGCCGACGGGGGCGACCACGTCCGCGGTGAACAAGAGCTCGGTCGGGCCGACCATCGAGGGCCCCCCGACCTCGGGGCGGGCGGCCAGCCGGCGGGCGGCGGCCCGCCCCAGGCCGCTCTCGAGCATCCCGCCGACGTGCACGCCCCACCCGGCCCGGTGGGCCTGCGCCACCGCCTCGGCGGCGACGAGGTGACCGCCCATGCGGGCCGGCTTCACCGTCACCATGGTGGCCGCCCGGGCGGCGACGGCCGCGGCCAGGTCCGCGAGCGTCGCCACCCCCTCGTCGAGGGCGACCGGGGCGCCGATCGCGGCGGCGACGCGGGCGCTCCCCGCCAGGTCAGCCGCCGGGAGCGGCTGCTCGACGAAGGCCGGGCCCTCGGCGGCGACGGCCCGCAGCTCGTCGAGGTCGTCGAGGCCGAAGCTGCCGTTGGCATCGACGGCCACCGCCACGCCGGGCCGACGCTTCCGGACGGCGGCGAGGGGCACCACCGACCAGCCGGGTCGGACCTTGAGCACGACCAGCCGGGCCCCGGCGGCGACGGCCCGGTCGACCTCGTCGACGACGACGCCGGGGTCGTCCCCCAGCCCCACGGCGACGCCGAACGGCACCGCCGTCGACGACGCTCCGAGCGGCGACGGTGACGGCTGCCTCCGCTCGCGCCGCAGGGCCAGGTCGAGCAGGGCGTCGCGCACCGCCCCGGCCGCCATGGGCGGTGCCGACGGACCCGGCTCCTCCCCCGCCAGCAGGGCGGGGAGGAGGTCGGCCCGGAGCCGGTCCCACGCCCCGTCGGTCCACTCGGCGGTGTACCCGGGCCGGCTGAGGGTGGGGCACTCCCCCCAGCCCACGGCCCCGTCGGCGGCGACCACCCGGACGAGCAGGACCTGGCGGTCGCGCTCGGTGCCGTGGGCGGCCACGTGGGCCGCCCGGAGCGGGAGGGCGACCCTCCAGACGCCGGCGGCGGCGATCGTCGGGGGGTCCGACGGCGGCGCCCCGCTCACGCGGCCGTCAGGTAGGGCTCCCAGAGGGCCGGCACGGCGTCGACCGCGGTGGTGACCCACAGCGTCCGGCGAGGCGGTCCCGGCGCGACCCGCAGGCGCAGACCGCAGTCGCGCAGGGACCGGTCGGCCTTGCGCAGGTTGCAGGGGCGGCAGGCCGCGACCACGTTGTCCCAGCTGTGACCGCCCCCCCGGCTGCGGGGCACGACGTGGTCGACGGTCTCGGCCCGCGACCCGCAGTACTGGCAGCGGTGGGCGTCGCGGGCCAGCACGCCGCGACGGCTGACGCTGAGGTGGCGCTGGTACGGCACCTTCACCAGGGTGCGCAGGCGCACCACCGAGGGCACGGGCAGGCTGAGGCGCTCGGAGTGGAGGACCTCGTCGCCCTCGTGGACGATGTCGGCCCGCTCGGTGAGCACGAGCACGGCGGCCCGCCGCCCGGCGACGACGCTGAGCGGCTCGTAGGTGACGTTGAGCACCAGCGCCCGGATCATGGGCGGGAACGCTACCCCTGGAACGCCCCCCGGAGGAGGCGTTTGCCCGGCGGCCGGGCCGACCGGTCGGAGGTCCCGCGCCGTGGTGCATCGTCGCCGACGCACCACGGCACGGGGCCGCGCGGACCGGACGGTCAGGCGGGCGTGGGCGGCCGATCGGCGCGGTGGCGCCGGGCGCGGAGGGCGAGGGCGGCGACGCCGGCCACCACCAGGGCGGTGACGACGAGGGGCACCACGGGGGCACCGCCGCCGGCGTCGGATCGGGCCGAGGCCGGGACGCCGTCGGCCCGCTCGTCGCCGCCCTCGGTCGGCTCCCACGCCTGGTCGCGCCGGTCGCCGTCCCGCGCCTCGGCGGCCTCGGCGTCGTCCTCGTCGGTCGCGGCGTCGGCGCCTGCCTCGTCGGTGGTGGTCGTCGTGGAGGACGCATCGGCGGTGGTCGTCGGGGGCGCGGTGGAGCCCGGCGCCTCGGGGCCGGCGGTCGCCCCCGGCCCGGCGGCGCCGTCGGGGGCGGCCGGCGCGCCGCCACCGGTAGCCCCGTCGCCGGGTGCCGCCCCTCCCCCGCCGCCGCCCGGCGAGCCGCCGCCGGAGGAGCCACCGCCGGGGGGCCCGCCCCCACCGGGGGGCGGTGCCGGCGGCACCGTCGGCGCCGGCTCGGCCACGCCGTCGTCGCACTCGGCCGGTCGCGAGCCGCCCCACCCGCCACCGCCGGCGAACCGCCAGGCCTCGACGGTGCCCCCGGCGGGGGTCGTCGACCCCGCGCCGAGGTGCGAGTAGGCGTAGCACCGGTAGTAGCCCCAGTAGCGGGAGCCGCCCTCGGTGGCCGGGCAGCGCAGGCAGTCGGGGCCGTCGGCGCAGCCCACGAAGGTGCCGTTGGGGTCGGTGATGCCGCACACGGCGCCACCCTTGGCCCCGAAGGACTGCACCTCGAGCGCCAGCCCGGCGGCGCGCAGGACGTCGAGGCCCGAGCCTCCGGGGCTCACGCAGCGGGTGAAGGTGCCCGACGGGAAGGCCACGACCACCAGCACCGCGCTGGTGGCCACCTCGCCCTCGCCGGTCACGCAGCTGAGGCCGGCCTGGGCCCGCGGTCCGCCCGGCGCCGCCTGGGCCCCCGCCGGCCCGGCGGCGACGCCGAGGGCGACGACCAGGGCGACACCGGCGACGAGGGCCCGGGCGAGCCGCGCCCCGACGATCACGCCGGCGGGGCGGAAAGGCCCCGGTACTCGGTGGTGTTGATCATGCGGCGCACGAGCCACTCGGGGCTCGAGGTCCGCAGCTCCGCGGTCCAGAACTCCAGCCCGCCGGCGTCAGCCGCCCGTCGCAGCAGGGTGAGGTAGGTGGTCCGGACGAAGTGGGACCGCCCGTCCTGGGTGCTGATCAGCGTGCGGGCGACCTGGGCGCGGGTGCGGCCGGCGTCGAGCAGGCTGTTGACGTAGGCGACGTCGCTCGACAGGGCGGGGCGGCCCAGGGTGGCCGGGACGACGGCCTGCACCCACGCCGGCCGCGACCCGCCGGCGGCGGCGTAGAACTCGGACCCGCCGAGGAGGGTGGCGGCGACGTCGAAGCGCCGCCCGGCCCGGACCACCGGCGCCAGGTCCTGGACCTCGGTCGCGGTGGGGACCCGTCCCAGGTGCTCGACGGTCAGGCCGGTGAGCACCACCCGGGAGAACTCGACGGTCCCGGTGAACGCCCGCGACAGGTACGACGGCGACGTGCCGGCGTCGAACTGGCCGGTCCAGTACACGGCGCCGGCCTCCTCGGCCGGGCGGCGCAGCAGGTCGGCGTACATGAGGTTGACGAGCCGGCGGTTCGGCGTGGCGACCGGCGCCACGCAGGGCACGCCGGAGCCGTAGAAGGCCGCTCCCTCCGCCGCGGCCAGGCCCTGGATCGCCTGCGAGGTGGCGAAGGTGTTGGGGTCGCCGGGGCCGTCGAACGGGCCGCGGATGTAGCCCGCGGTCGGGTCCTGGTCGGCCTCGACGGCGGCGACCGGGGACGGGTAGGGCACGCCGACGAGCGAGGTCGGGGTCTGGCCGAGGGGCTGGTCGCGCCAGCACGGGGTGTCGGGGTCCGCGCCCTGGGAGGCGGCGGCGAGCATGGCCATGGCGGTGGAGTTGGCGTTGCCGTCGTCGAAGGCCCCGGCCCACGCCCCGGACGGGCGCTGGGCGAGGGCCAGGCCGACGATGGCCCGGCGGCTGACGGCCCGGGCCGCGGGCGAGGTCTCCTCGCGCAGGGCCAGGACCACCGCGGCGGTGAGGTCGGGGTCGAGGATGACACCGGCCGGGTCCCCCTCGAAGGCGAAGCCGCCGTCGTGCTGCTGGGCCGAGGCGATGGCGTCCAGGAGCCCGTCCGGGATCCCGGCGCCCAGCGCCGACAGGGCCCAGGCGGCGTACACCTTGCCGCCGAAGAGCAGGTCGGGGTAGCTGCCCGTCCCCGAGGCGGCGACGAGGGCGCCGACCAGGTCGACCGGGTCGTCGGTGTCGTCGGACGGGTCGAAGTCGGTCTCGTCGAGACCCAGGGGGGCGGTGACCAGGACGATGACCTTGGCCGCCTGCGACGCCTTGGCCGCCGGCGACGCCCCGGCGTCGCCCTGGACGCTGTCGACCCAGTCGTCGACGGCGTCGAGGGGGTCCTTGCCGTCACCGGTCTGCACCACCTCGACCGCGGCGAGCGCCTCGTCGGTGCTCCAGGTGGCGTCGGCCTGGCCGGCGGCGGCGAGGGCGTGGACGGCGTCGGGCGTCTCGAAGCCGGGGAAGCCGACGGTCTCGAAGCCGCCGTCGTCCTGCTGCTGGTCGACCAGCCACGCCCGGGCGTGGTCGAGGGCGGGCGTCGAGACGGCGCCCGCCGGGACGGACCCCACCGGCACCAACGGTGCGAGCAGGGCACCGCCGACGGCAGCAGCGGTGAAGAGACGGGTGCGCACGCGCATGGGACCTCCTGTGCTCCCGAGACCTCGAGGAGCGGTGATGCCGCGGACGAGCCGCGACGGGAACAGGGAGCCGGGCGGACCGGCGACAGGGTGGGTCATCTGGCTCACGGCCCCGTGGGCCGCTCACAGCTGCGGGTCAGCGCCGGTCTCTCACCGGCTTCCCCCATCGGCCCGGGTTGTCTGGTCCCGAGGTCGACCGCCGCACCATCCGGGGTTGCGGGCGAGTCCTGCTGGGGCCGTAGGTTACGGACGGCCCCCTCGCCGGTCAAAGGACGGGTCCACCGCATCGTGTCCGCCCCCCTCCACTCGGTGACCTGGCTGGTCTGGGCCGTCGCCGTCACGGTCTCGCTCCAGCTGGCCCGCAACCCGCTCCTCGTGGCCATCGCCCTGGCCGTGGTGTGGCTCGTCGTCGAGACCCACCGCCGCCCCGGGTCGCTGGCCCGGGCCTTCCCCGTCCTGCTCGCCGTCGCGGTCGTGTTCGGGCTGCTGCGGGTGGTGCTCATCGGCCTGACCACACCGCTCGACCCCGGCGCCGACGGCGCCCTGCTGAGCCTCCCACAGGCGACGCTGCCCACCGCCCTGGGCGGGTTCTCGGTAGGCGGGACGGTGTCGCAGTCGGTCGTCCTCCAGACCGCGATCGACAGCCTCGTGGTCGTCGGGATCATGGCCACCTTCGGCGCCTTCAACGCGGTGGCGTCCCACCACGAGCTGCTCGGCGCCGCCCCCCGGGCCTTCCACGAGCCCGGCCTCGTCCTCACCGTCGCCATGGCCTTCGTGCCCTCGACCCTCGACGCCGCCAGCGCCGCCCGCGAGGCCGACCGGGCCCGGACCGGCGGGGTGCGGGTCCGCCGGGGCCGCACCCTCCGCCTCGCCCTGCCGGTGCTGGAGACCGGCCTCGAGCGGGCCGTCCACCTGGCCGAGTCGATGGACGCCCGGGGCTACGGGCGCCAGCGGCCCCAGCCGTCGGACCGGGCCGCCGCCGCCCTGTCCGCCGGCGCCCTGGTGGCCCTGGCCGCCGCCGTGGTGGCGCTGGTCGGCCGGGCCACGGGCCTGGCCACCGGCCTCGCCGGTGCCGGGGTCGTCGCCCTCGTGGCCGCCGTCGTCGTCAGCGGCCGGACGGCGCCCACCCGGTACCGGCCCCGCCGCCTGGTCCGACGGGACGTCCTGGTGATGGCCGGGGTGCTCGCCGTGCCGGCCGTGCTGGCCGCCTGCGCGGCGGCAGACGTCCGCGACCTGGCGTGGGACCCGTCGCTCATCCCCCTGCGCTGGCCGTCCCTCCCCCTGCTGCCGGCGGCCGCCCTCGTCGGCCTGGCCCTCCCCGCCGCCGTGCGCCCCGCGCCTCGCGCCGCGGGTCCGGATGAGGCCGGGCCGGCCCGGACCTCGGCGCCGTGACCGCGCCGGGCTCGGTCCGCTGGGACGACGTCGGCTTCGCCTACCACGACGCCCCACCGGTCCTCGACGGCGTCGACCTGGAGGTCGACGACGGCGAGGTGGTCGTGCTCGTGGGCGACAGCGGGTCGGGCAAGAGCACCCTCCTGCGCACGGTGAACGCCCTGGTGCCACGCGGCACCGGGGGCCGGTTCCGGGGCCGCGTGGTCGTGGGCGGGCTCGAGGTCGGCGACCGCCGACCCCGCGACATGGCCGGCACCGTGGGCTTCGTCCACCAGGACCCCGAGGCCCAGGTGGTCGTCGACGAGGTCGAGCACGACGTGGCCTTCGCCCTCGAGAACCTCGGGGTCGCCGCCCCCGAGATGCGGCGCCGGGTCGAGGAGGTCCTCGACGCCGTCGGCATCGCCCACCTCCGCCACCGCTCCCCGGCCACGCTGTCGGGCGGCGAGCGCCAGCGGGCCGCGGTGGCCGGGGCCCTCGCCGCCGCCCCGGCCGTCCTCGTGCTCGACGAGCCGACGTCGATGCTCGACCCCCAGGGCGCCGACGACGTGCTGGCCGCCGTGGCCCGCGTCGCCGACGACCTGGGCACGACGGTGCTGATGGCCGAGCACCGCCTCGAGCGGGCCGGGCCCATGGCCGACCGGGCCGCCGTGCTCGCCGGGGGCCGGATCGCCGCCGTCGGCCCGCCGGGGGCGGTGCTCGGCCCGCTCGCCGGCGCACCGCCCGTCGCCCACCTGGGCCGCCTCCTCGGGTGGGACCCGGTCCCCCTCACCGTCCGGGAGGCCCGCCGGGCCTGGCGGCGTGCGCCCGTCGACCTCCACCCGCTCGCCGGCTGCGGGGCCGGGCGGCCCGATCTTCCGGACGCCGTCCCGGGCGACGTCCTGCTCGCGGCGCGCGGGCTGGCGGTGGGTCCCGGCGGGGGCGCGCCCGTCGTGGCGGGCGTCGACCTGGAGCTGCGGGCCGGCGAGGTCGTCGCCCTGCTGGGCCGCAACGGGGCGGGCAAGACGACGCTGCTGCGGGCGCTGGCCGACCTGGCCCCGCCCCTCGGCGGCACCGTCGAGCGGGCGGTGCGCACCGCCCTCGTGCCGCAGGACCCGTCGAGCCTCCTCTTCTCCCCCACCGTGCGCGCCGAGGTCGAGGAGACCTGCCGCCTGCTGGGCCACGACCGCGCCGGCGTCGACCCGTGGCTCGAGCGGCTCGCCCTCGGCCCCCTGGCCGAGCGGCACCCCCGCAGCCTCTCGACCGGCGAGCGCCAGCGCGTCGCCGTCGCCGCCGTGGCCGTCGGCGGGGCACCCGTCCTGCTGCTCGACGAGCCGACCCGCGGGATCGACGCTGCGTCCCGCTCGGCCCTCGAGGCGGCGGCGACCGACCACGCCGCCGGCGGTGGGGCGGTCGTGGTGGCGACCCACGACGTCGAGCTGGCCGCCCGCTGCGCCACCCGGGTCGTCGTCCTCGGCGGCGGCGAGGTCGTGGCCGACGGGCCGGCCCGCGAGGTCCTGTCCGGCTCGCTCTTCGCCCCGCAGATCCTCCGGGTCGTCCCCCCGTTCCTCACCGTGGCCGAGGTCGCCGCCGCCCGCGCTCCCCGCGACGAGGAGGTGCGATGACCTGGCGGGGCCTGCGGGTGCGGGCCGCCTACCTGCTGGCCAGCGTGGTCGGCTTCGGCGCCTTCCTGTACCCGTTCTGGCTGCCGACCGAGTCCGCCGACGCCGTGACCCGCGGCGGCGACGCCCCGCTCGTCGCCGGCCTGGTGGGGGCGCTGGCCGTGGCCGCGGTGCTCATCGAGGTCAAGGTCGGCACCATGGCCGGGGCCGACGTCGCCCTGCTGGGGATGCTCTCGGCCATGGCCGGCCTGCTGCGGCTCATCGACCTGCCCGGCGGGGGCAGCGGGATCTTCTTCCTCGTCCTGCTCGCCGCCGCCGCCTTCGGGCCCCGGTTCGGGTTCCTCCTCGGCCTGTTCGCCATGGCCCTCAGCGCGGTCATCACCGGTGGCATCGGCCCGTGGCTGCCGTTCCAGATGCTGGTGCTGGCGTGGATGGCGGCGGCGACGGGCGGGCTCGGGCGCATCACCCGGCGGCTCGGCCCCCGGGTCGAGGTGGCGGTGCTCGCCGCCTGGTCGTGGGCGGTCGGCTTCGGGTACGGGGCGATCATCAACCTGTGGTCGTGGCCGCTGACCCCCGGCCCGGGCGACCTGCAGTGGCGTCCCGGCCTCGGCCTGCAGGGCACGCTCGAGCACTACTGGTCGTTCTACGTGGCCACCTCTCTGGCCTGGGACGCGGCCGGCGCCACGGCCAACCTCGTCGTGGTCGCCCTCCTGGGGGTGCCGGTGCTGCGGACGCTGCGACGGTTCTCGCACCGCCTCGACCCGGTGGTGGTCCTGGAGCCCTCGATCAGCCCCGGGCCCGGGGCCAGGACCGGAGCCAGCGCAGCCACGTGACGAGGTCGGCGCCGGTCGGCGTCGAGCGCTCCCGCCCGTAGGCGGTCTCGATCCGGAAGCGCAGCCAGGGCTCGGCGGCGCGGGCGCCCCGTCCCCGGCGGGGCAGGTGGCGCACCCCGGCGCGGGCCGCCGTGCCCCACAGCCCGGGCCGGCGGGCGAGGGCCGATGCCGCCTGCGGGAGGTCGCGATCCACGCCGCCACCGTACCGGGCCCGTGTCCGGGCCGAGCCGGTGGGCAGGGCCGGCCCCATGAGCGATGACACCACCCACGACGACACCGCCACGGGCCGCGACGGACTGGTCGGCAAGGTGCAGGAGAAGGTGGGCTGGCTGACCGCCGACCGCGAGGCCGAGGCCAAGGGCAAGGTCCGCCAGCACGGCGGGGAGACCGGCGACGACGACGTCGAGGAGGCCGAGAAGGCCCTCCGCCAGGACTACGAGGAGTACGACCCCGCGGTCGACGCCGCCCCCGTCGCCGAGGACGTCACCCCCGCCGACGCCGACCCCCGCACCGGCTGACGGGTCCGAAGCCGGGTCAGACGCTCGCCGCCGACTCGGTTCTGTCGCGCTGAGCGCTCGCCCGCGAGCGCCTGCCGCGACAGAACCGCACCCGCCGAGCCCGCTCCGGTTCTGTCGCGCTGAGCGCTCACCCGTGAGCGCCTGCCGCGACAGAAACGGTTCCGTCAGCGTCCGAGGGCGCGCCAGCCGAGGGCGCCGGCGCCGACGAGGGGGCCGGCGTCGCCGAGGGCCCCGAAGCGGATCTCGGTGCCCCGGCTGTGGTCCATCCGGGCGCAGGCCGCCAGCTCGGCCCGGGCGGCGTCGAGGAAGACGTCGCCGTAGCCGAGGGCCACCGAGCCGGCCACGCAGGCCAGGCGCAGGTCCAGCAGGTTCGCCACCGACGCCACCGCCCGCCCGACCAGGGTCCCGGTGCGCTCCCGCACCGCCGGCGGGGCGTCCCGGGGGTGCCCGCCGGTGACGGCGGCGATCGCCGTGCCCGAGGCCTCGGCCTCGAGGCAGCCCCGCGCCCCGCACGCGCAGGTCCGGCCCCCGGGTTCGACGATGAGGTGGCCGATGTGGCCGGCGTTGCCGTCGGCCCCGTCGAGCATGCGCCCGTCGAGCACGATCCCGCCGCCCACGCCGGTCGAGACGACCATGGCGAGGAAGTCGTCCACGCCGCGAGCGGCGCCGACCCACCCCTCACCCAGGGCGAGGGCCTTGGCGTCGTTGTCGACCACCACGGGCAGGCCGGTGTGAGCGGCCAACCGGTCCCGGAGCGGGAAGCCGCGCCAGGCCGGGATGTTGAGCGGCGACACGCCCGTCGCGGTCATGGGCCCGCCGCAGCCCACCCCCACCGCCACCGGGGCCGAGGAGGCCTGCGCCCGGACCTGGTCGACCAGCCCGGTGACCACGGCGAACAGCGCCTCGGGGTCGTCCCCGGCCGGGGTGGCCACCTGCCGGCGACCGGCGAGGCCGCCCGCGGCGTCGACGGTCCCCGCCGCCAGCTTCGTCCCCCCGACGTCGAGCGCCAGCACCACCTCCGCGTCCACGCCCCCGTCCTACCAGAGGCCCCGCCGGCCGCTGCGACCCAGGCGCGGCGGAACCGGCGTGACCGAGGGCCTACCCTGGCGCGTCGACCTGAGGAGGGCCCGTGGCCGACGCGTCACCGATCGATCGCTCAGACGGCGCCCCCGGCGGGCTCCGTCCCGAGGACGCGGCCCGGACGTTCGACGCCATCGTCGCCAACGTGTCGCGGGTGATCCAGGGCAAGGCCGAGGTCACCCGGATGATCCTGCTCGCCCTCGTCGCCGGGGGCCACGTGCTCATCGAGGACGTGCCCGGGGTCGGCAAGACCAGCCTGGCCAAGGCCCTCGCCGCCTCGATCGACGGCAGCTTCGGGCGCATCCAGTTCACGCCGGACCTGCTCCCGTCGGACGTGGTCGGCGTGAGCGTGTACGACCGGCGGTCGGCGACGTTCGACTTCCGGCCCGGCCCGGTCTTCGCCAACGTCGTCCTGGCCGACGAGATCAACCGGGCCTCGCCCAAGACCCAGGCCGCCCTGCTCGAGTCGATGGCCGAGGGCCAGGTGACCGTCAGCGGGGAGACCTACGGCCTCGAGCAGCCCTTCGTGGTGCTGGCCACCCAGAACCCGGCCGAGCACGAGGGCGCCTACCCCCTCCCCGACAGCCAGCTCGACCGCTTCCTGCTGCGGGTCTCGGTGGGCTACCCGTCCGAGGACGCCGAGGTGGCCATCCTCGCCAGCGACGGGGCCGAGGACGCCATCCCCCACCTCAAGCCGGTCGCCAGCACCGCGGCCGTGGCCGCCCTCGGCACCGCCGGGCGCGGCGTCCACATCGCCCCCGGGCTCCAGCACTACCTGGTCGACCTGGCCACGGCCAGCCGGTCCCACCCCCGCCTGGCGCTCGGCATGTCCCCCCGGGCGACGCTGAGCCTGCAGCGGGCGGCCCAGGCCCGGGCCCTGGTCGCCGGGCGGGACTTCGTGGTGCCCGACGACATCAAGGCCTTGGCCGTCCCGGCCCTCGCCCACCGGCTCCAGCTGGCCCCCGAGGCGGCCCTCTCGGGCACGTCGCGATCGCACATCGTGGCCGAGCTCCTCGACCGGGTCCCCGTCCCCACCACGGCCGGCCCCCGCCGGTGATCACCCGGCCCGGCGCCCTGGTCCTCGCCGGATCGGTGGCCCTGGCCGTCGCCGGCCGGTTGCTCGGCCTGGTCGAGGCCTACGTGCTCGCGGCCGCCGGTGGCCTCCTCGTCATCGTCGCCGTGGCGCAGGTCCTCGTGCTCCAGCCCCGCCTCCGCGTCCGGCGCTCGGTCCGCCCCGAGCGCGTCCACGTGGGCACGCCGGCGCGGGTCGAGATCGACGTGGCCTCGGTCGGCCGGGTGGCGACCCCGGTGCTGACCCTGGTCGACCCGATCGGCGACCGGGCCGGGGCCCGCCTCCGCCTCGCCCCGCTGCCGGTCGGCGGCACCGTCCGCGCCGCCTACCGGCTCCCGACCCGCACCCGGGGCGAGGTGTCGGTGGGGCCGCTGCAGGTCGAGGTGGCCGACCCGTTCGGCCTGGCCCACCGGCGCCAGGTGGTGGCGGACAAGGTGCGCCTCGTCGTCCTCCCCCACGTGGACCCGATCCGGCCCCTCCCCCCACCGGCCGGCGCCGAGCCCCTGTCGGGCCAGGAGGGCCGCCCCGGCCTCGGGCGGTCGGGCGACGAGTTCCACACGCTGCGGCCCTACGTCGTGGGCGACGACATCCGTCGGGTGCACTGGCCGATGAGCGCCCGGTCCGACGACCTGGTGGTGCGCCAGGACGACGAGCCCCGGCAGGGCCGCCTCACCGTCGTGCTCGACGTGACCTCGGCCCACACCTCGACCGACGGCTTCGAGCGCATGGTCTCGGCGGCGGCGAGCATCGCCGCCGCCCACTGGCAGCGGGGCGACATCGTCCGCCTCCTCACCAGCGACCACCAGGACACCGGCTGGGCCACGGGCGTGGCCGCCTACGACAACCTGATGGAGGTGCTGGCCGTGGCCGCCCGCTCGGCGCGGGCCGACCTGGACCGGGTCCTGGGCCTCACCGACGCCGGCGCCCACGCCATCGTCGTCGTGACCGGCGGCCGGCCCGACGCCGACATCGCCACCCTCGCCGGCCACCGGGCCCGGCGCGCCGGCCACCGGGCCGGGATGACGGTCGTGCGCTTCCTCGGCCACGCCCCGGCCGACCGGGTCGGTGGCATCCGGGGCGTCCGGATCGTCGACGTGGGCCCGAGCCGACCCTTCCCCCTGGTCTGGGAGGACGCCCGGGTCCGCCGGCGGACGCCGGTGGGGAGCCGGCCGTGACGACGACGCTCGCCCCGCCCCCGCCGGCCGCGCCCCGACCCCCCACGGCCCCGGCGCCGGGGGCCCCGCCGGGGCGGACCGTCCGCCGGCCGGAGGGGCTGTGGGTCACCGAGCTCCTCCTGCTCGCCGTCACCCTGGTCGCGGTGGCCGGCTTCGCCCGGCTCTTCGCCGACCGCCCCGTCGTGCTCCCGCTCCTCGTCGCCGCCGTCGGTGCCCACCTGGCCGGGGCGGCGAGCCGCCGCCTCGGCTGGGGTGCGGGCCGGACGGTCGCCCTCTCGGTCGGGGCCTTCGTCCTCCAGGTGTCGGTCGTCCTGTACCCCCACACGTCGGCCTACGGCCTGCCCACCCCGGCCACGCTGGACGCCGTCGGCCACGACCTCAGCCGGGCCTGGGAGCTCTTCGGCGAGGTCCGGGCGCCGGCGCCCCGCTCCCGGGGGTTCCTGGTCGCGTCGAGCCTCACCCTGTGGGTGGCGGTGGGGCTGGCCGACTGGGCCGCCTTCCGCCTCCGCACCGTGGCCGAGGCCGTGCTGCCCGCGGCCGCCGTGTTCGTCTTCACCACCCTGCTCGGCCGGGGCGGCGGCGGCGTGGCCCTCACCGCTCTGCTCGTGGCGGCCGTGCTCGCCTTCGCCGCCGCCCAGCGGGGCAGCCGCTCGGGGCGAGACGACGCGTGGGTCGGCGGGCGGGCCCGCGCCGGGACGGTCGCCCTCGCCCGGTCCGGCGCCCTGGTCGCCCTGGCCGTGGCCCTGGTGAGCGGGCTGCTGGGCCCGCACCTGCCGACGGCGGGCGACGAGGCCCTCGTCGACTGGCGGGGGGAGGACGGACCCGACGGGCGCACGACCGTCAGCCCGCTGGTCGACATCCGGTCGCGGCTCGTCGAGCAGGGCAACCACACCGTCTTCACGGTGCGGGCCCCGCAGGGCCACTACTGGCGGATGACCTCGCTGCCGCAGTTCGACGGGCAGGTGTGGTCGTCGAGCGAGCGCTTCGGCGAGGCCGACGGCGGGCTGCCGAGCGAGCCGCCGGAGGCGACGACCGAGACGGTGCGCCAGGAGTTCACCATCCGCCGGCTGGGCTCGATCTGGGCGCCGGCGGCGACGACGCCGACGCGGCTGGTCGAGAGCTCGACCGACCTGCGGTGGAACGGGGAGCTGGCGACCCTGATCGTGCCCCGGGACACGCCGACGATCGACGGCGTCACCTACACCGTCGAGTCCGCCGTCCCCTCGTTCACGCCCGACGACCTGGACCGCCCGCAGCCCGAGGACCTTCCCGACGACGTGGCGGAGGCGACCCGGCTGCCACCCGACCTACCCGCCGTGGTGGCCGAGACGGCCGCCGCCATCGTCGCCGACGCCGGCGACACCCCCTACGCCCGGGCCCTGGCCCTCCAGGACTGGTTCCGGTCCGAGTTCACCTACGACCTCGACGGCGTCGGCGCCGGGCACGGCGGCACGGCCATCGAGGCGTTCCTGGCCGCGCGGCGGGGCTACTGCGAGCAGTTCGCCGGCACCTTCGCGGCGATGGCCCGCACCCTGGGCCTCCCCAGCCGGGTCGCCGTCGGGTTCACCATGGGCGACCCCCGCGCCGACGGGACCGGCTTCACGGTCCGGGGCCGCAACGCCCACGCCTGGCCCGAGGTGTGGATCGCCGAGGCCGGCTGGGTGCCCTTCGAGCCCACGCCGGGGCGGGGCATCCCGGGGGCCGAGCAGTACACGGGCGTCCCCGCCCAGCAGTCGGGCGAGGAGGCGGTCCCCGCCCCCACCACCGCGCCCGCCGCCACCGAGCCGGCACCGACCACGGCCCCGGCGAACGGGCCGGCCACGGTCCCGCCCGGCGAGCGCGAGGGCGCCGAGACGGTCGGGGCCACCCCGGCCGGCGACGACGGGACGCCGCTCTGGCTGGTGGTGCCCCCGCTGGTCCTGCTGGCCGGGCTGGTCCTGCTGGGGCTGGACGCCGCCGTGATCGCCGCGGTGCGGGCCCGGCGGGGCCGGGGCCACGGTGCCGACGGCACCGTGGCCGGCCGGGTCCGGGCGGCGTGGGCGCGGGCGCTCGACGCCCTGCGCCTCGTGGGCATCACCCCGGTGCCAGCCGAGACGGCCCGGGAGTTCGCCCGCCGGGCCAGCGGCGACCTGGGGGAGGCGGGCCCGGCGCTCACCCGTTTGGCGGGGATGGTCACCGCCACCACGTGGGCCCCGGCGTCGGCTCGGGCCCCGGGCGACCTCACCGGCCAGGCCGACGCCCTGGCCCACGCCATCGCCCGCCAGGTCCACGACACCGCCGGCTGGACCCCCCGCCTGAGGGCCGCCCTCGATCCGAGAACCCTCAAGTCCCCCTGAGACGGGAGCACCGAGCGCGAAGCAGACGACGCTCGAGCACGACGAGACCGGACATGGCCCGCGACCAGGCCCGGCCCGGCGCAGCCGCTGGGGGGGCGGGGGGTCTCCCCCCGCAGAGGAGCCGTGTGCCCGAGGAACGAGGGCTCCGGCTCCGGGGAGGTCTTCAGACCCGAGCGGAGCGAGGGCCGTTCAGCTCGAAGGAACGGAGAGAGCGCCAGCGAACGAGTGACTGAGACCGCGCCAGCGAGTGACTGAGACTCACTCGTCGGGTCGCCGCAGCCGCTCGCGGGCGCGCTCGGTGGCGCCGCGGAGGCCGTCGCCGAGACCGCGGTCGCGGAGGGTCTGGGTCAGGTGGTCGATGCCGGCCCGTCCCATCGCGCTGAGGCTGCGCTCGAACCACAGGGCCGAGCCCAGCATGACCACGAAGCCGAGGAGGGCCACGACGAAGCTGTGCTCCCAGGCCAGGGTGACGAGGAGGACGGCGAGGCCGGCGACGAACGAGAGGGCGGCCCACCGCATGGCGCGCAGGTGGCGGGCGTGGCTGCTGGCCCGACCCATCTCCCCGGCGAGGTCGGGGTCCTGGTCGTAGAACTGCTGCTCGATCTGCTGGAGGATCCGCTGTTCGTCTTCCGAGAGCGGCATGTCGTTCCCTTCACCCATCCCCACCGGACGGCGTCGGCCCTGACGAGTGCCCCTACTCTCGCACAGCCGAGCACCACCGACAACGCGCACCGCGGGTGAAACGACGGGTCCCCCGTCCGGCCCAGAGGGGGGTCACCCTTCCTGGTCAGGCCCCCACTGCTGGTCGCCGCGGCGGCGCACGTGGATGCCCGTGGGGCTGGCCAGCGACGCGGGCACGACGGCGTCGGCGCCGTAGCGCTCGCGGGCCCGGTCGACGGCGTCGGTGGCGGCCGCCCAGGCGGCGGCGTCCGGCTCGGCCGGGGCCGGGCCGTCGGCGCCGCCCTCCCCGAGGGCGTCGAGCAGGCTGAGCTGGGTGCCGGTCCCCGCTCCGGGGGACACCAGGTTCGACACCCCGACCCCCAGGAGGCGGACCCCGGGGCTGACGTCGACCAGGGCGAGGAGGTCCTTGGCCACCCGGGCCACGGCCGGGCCGGTGGCGACGGCGTCGGGCGGGGTGGCGCTGCGGGTGATGGTGCGGAAGTCGCCGAAGCGGACCTTGACGGTGACGGTCCGGGCCACCGTCCCGTGGCGCCGCAGGCGGGCCGCCACGGCGTCGGCCATGCGGACGGCCTCGGTGCGGAGCTCGGCGGGGTCGAAGCGGTCGGTGGGGTAGGTCTCCTCGTGGCTGATGGACTTCAGCTCCTGGGCGGGTTCGACCGACCGGGGGTCCACGGCGTGGGCCAGGTCGTGGAGGTGACGCCCGTGGGCCTTGCCGACGGCGCCCTCGAGGGTGGCGAGGGGCATCTGGGCCAGATCACCGACGGTGCGGATCCCGTAGCGCTCGAGACGGCCGAGGGTCGCCGGCCCGACGCCCCACAGGGCCTCCACCGGCAGGGGGTGGAGGAAGGCCAGCTCACCGCCGGGTTCGACCACCGAGATGCCGGGGCCGAACACGGGGCCGGTGCGGGAGGGGCGGGGCTTGGCGTCGTTGGTGGCCAGCTTGGCCAGGAACTTCACCGGCGCCACGCCGACCGAGCAGGTCAGGCGCTCCTCGTCGAGGATCCGGCGGCGGAGCGCCCGGGCGATGGTCGGACCGTCGCCGGCCCGCCGACGGGCGCCGGTGACGTCGAGGAAGGCCTCGTCCAGCGACAGGGGCTCGACCAGCGGCGTGACGGACCGCAGGATGGCCATGACCCGCTCGCTGACCTCGGCGTAGTGGGCGTGGTCGCCCGGCAGGAACACGGCGTCCGGGCACAGGCGGCGAGCCCGGGCCGACGGCATGGCCGAGAAGACGCCGTAGGAGCGGGCCTCGTAGGACGCGGCGGCGACGACGCCCCGGGTCCCGCTGCCCCCGACCACGACCGGCTGGCCGCGGAGCTCGGGCCGGCGGAGCAGCTCGACGGACACGAAGAACGCGTCCATGTCGAGGTGGAGGATGGTCCGCGCCCCCGGCCGGTCGGCCGGCGGGCCGTCCTTGCTCGTCGTGGCTACTCCTCGTCGCTCGAGCCGGGGGCGTTGTTGCACGGCGGCGGGACGTCGGCCGAGCAGGTGGGCAGGTCGGCGTACTCGTCGGGGTAGCCGGCCACGCCGTCGCCGTCGAGGTCCTCGCAGATGCTGATGTCGGGGGCGGTGGCGGCGCACTCGGCCCCGTCGACGAGGTAGGTGCCCTCGCCGTCGCCGTCGGGGTCGATGCAGTCGGGGTCGCCCTCCTCGAGCGAGCAGGGGTCGCCGGGGTCCAGCCCGCCGGCGGTGGACCCGGGCGCGGTCGCCTCCCCCTCGTCGCCGTCCCCGTCGTCGGACGGGGTGGTCGGGGAGGCCTCCGTGGTGCCCGGGGCCGTCGAGGCCGTCGACGACTCGGCCTCGGTCGTCGCCGCCTCGGTGGTGCTGGTCGTCGTGGCGTCGTCGCCGGTGCGCTCCTGGTCGCCGTCGTCGGAGCCGCACCCGGCCGCGACGAGGGTCAGGGCGGCGACCAGGGCGATGAGGGCGGTCCGGCGACGCCGGCGGGCGGGGGTCAGGGGGGCGCGCACAGTCGCCGTACCTCCGGGTGGGGGACGGTGTCGACGGTAGCCGGGTGCGGCGCGCCCCCACCCTGCGACCGCCGGGGGTGGCCCACCCGGGGGCCGACCTCAGCCGGCGTCGGTGGGGCGTCCGGGCGTCGGCCCGGACAGGCGCTCGACGGCGATCCGGCGCTCGCCCCCGAGGGCCCCGGTGACCCGGTAGGACCAGGACGCCCCTCGGTCCGCCGCGCCCCGGAGCCACTCGCAGAGGGGCTCGCGCACCCACTGCGGCGACCCGCCGACCAGGGCGACGCACTCGTCGGGGTCGACGAACCGGGCGTCGACCACGATCCCGTCGGGGTCGGCGACGACGAGGTCACCCTCGACCACCTCGGCCACGTGGGCCTCGACGGTGAGGTGCCAGCCCATGTCGGGGGCCTCGGCCTCGATGCGGTACGCCGGCCCGGACCAGGCCCCGATGCGGAGGCCGGTCTCCTCCTCGACCTCGCGCGTCAGCCCGGCCAGCAGGCCCTCGCCGGCGTCGATGACGCCCCCCGGCGGTGACCAGTCCAGCCGGCCGTCGCGCCGGCGGTTCTGGACGAGGAGCACGGCGCCCCCGGAGACCACGAGTCCCCCGCCGACGAGCCACCGGCGGGGCTCGGGGGCCTCGGGCGGGCGCCCGGGGTCGTGGTCGGACGTCATGACCCCGGCCCCTCCTCGGGGGCCCGGCCACCCAGGCCCCGACGGCGGCTGAGGACCCGGTCGCGCAGCCCCCACCAGGCGACGAGGCGCAGCCCCTCCCCCACGATGCTGAGGGACATCTTCGAGGTGCCCCGCACCCGGTCGCGGAAGGTGATCGGCACCTCGACCACCCGGTGGCCGTTGCGGATCAGGGAGTAGACCATCTCGATCTGGAAGCCGTACCCGTAGCTGGTGATGGCGGCCAGGTCCAGGCTCCGCAGGGCGTCGGCGGTGTAGGCCCGGTACCCGGCGGTGGCGTCGCGGACCTTGATGCCGAGGGCGGCCGAGACGTACAGGTTGCCCGCCCGCGACAGGGCCAACCGGTGGCGGGGCCACCCGGGGACGGCGCCGCCGGGGACGTACCGGCTCCCGATGGCCAGGTCGGCGCCGGCGTCGACGGCGGCCAGCAGGTCGGGCAGGGCCTCGGGCTCGTGGGAGAGGTCGGCGTCCATCTCGACCAGCACGGTGAACCCGCGGGCGAGCCCCCAGGCGAACCCGGCCCGGTAGGCGGGTCCCAGCCCGCCCTTCTCCGCCCGGCGCAGCACGTCGACCTGCCCGACCTCGGCCCCGGCCGCCTCGGCCAGGTCGGCGGTGCCGTCGGGGCTGTTGTCGTCGACCACCAGCACGTGGGCCTCGGGGACGGCGGCGCGGACCCGACCGATGACGTCGGCGATGTTCTCCGCCTCGTCGTAGGTCGGGATGATCACGAGGACCGGCACGACGGGCAACTCTAGGAGGCCGCTGCCGTCGGCCCGCACATGTCTCGCATCCCCCGGGCGCGGGCCTCGGACGCTCCGGCTGCGCCGGCACGAGGGCCCACCGCTACCGTCGGACGCACCATGCCCGCCCCGTCCACGACCCCACCGGAGCGGCCGCCGGGATCGACGGCACTGCCCTCCGCCGCCCCCCCGACGGCCGCCCGCGCCCTCGCCGTCGTGGCCATCGTCGTGGCCGGGATCTGCGGGGGCCTCATCGGCTACGGGGTCGTCGACCTCCAGGCCTCCGCCGACGCCGGGCCCGACGCCGACGGCGGCGGCGGCCTCGCCCCGGTCGTCGGCGGCGTGGTCGGCGCCGTGCTCGCGGCCGTCGGCGTGGCCGTGGTGGCGGTGCTGGTGCTGCGGGCCATGACCGAGTGGAAGACGATCGAGGAGCGGGCCCGGGCCGAGGGGCGCGAGCCGCCCCCGTCGCGCAACGTCTCCGGCCGCCGGACGTGACCCCCGCCGGTCTGCGCGACCTGGCTCTGGCGGTGGCGACCGAGGCCGGGGCCCGGGTCGCCGCCCGCGCCGGCGCCGCCGACCTGCGGATCACCACCAAGTCGACCGCCACCGACCCCGTCACCGAGGTGGACCAGGAGGTCGAGGCCCTCATCGTCTCGTCGCTGCTCGCCGCCCGCCCCGACGACGGCGTCCTGGGCGAGGAGGGGGCCGACCGGCCCGGCACCTCGGGGGTCCGCTGGATCATCGACCCCATCGACGGCACCGTCGACTTCATGTACGGCATCCCCGGCTGCAACGTCTCCATCGCCGCCGCCGTCGACGGCACCGTCGTCGCCGGGGTGGTCGTGGACCCGCTCCACGGCGACACCTTCGCCGCCGCCCGGGGCGAGGGGGCCACCCGCAACGGCCACCCGATCCGCTGCACCGGTGTCGCCGACCTGGGCCTCGCCCTGGTGGGGACGGGCTTCGGCTACGACCCGGTCGAGCGGACCCGCCAGGCCGCCGTCCTGGCCCACCTGCTCCCCCGCGTCCGTGACATCCGCCGGGTCGGCGCCGCCGCCATCGACCTCTGCTGGGTCGCGTGCGGGCGCCTCGACGGCTACTACGAGCGCAACCTCAAGGCGTGGGACTGGGCCGCCGGGGCACTGGTGGCGTCCGAGGCCGGGGCGGTGGTGGGGACCGTCGGCGATCGCCCCCTCCCCGCCTCCCTGCCGGAGGCCACGATCGTGGCCTCGGGGCCGGCCCTGTTCGGCCCTCTGCGGGACCTCCTCGACGCCGCCGGCGAGCTCCCGTAAGGCGCAACGCCGGCGCAGCACGGCCGGGAAACGGACGGTGCGCGACGCGACCACCCTCCATGAGGCACGATGCAGGGGTGGCGACCCGCATCTTGACGGTCGAAGACGACGAACGCATCCGGACCGCGGTGAAGCTCGCCCTCGAGGACGAGGGCTGGAAGGTCGACGAGGCCGAGACCGGTGAGGACGCCCTCGAGCGGTTCTCCCAGGCCCCCACCGACGTGGTGCTGATCGACATCATGCTGCCGGGCGTCGACGGGTTCGAGGTGTGCCGGTCGATCCGCCGCATCAGCGACGTGCCCATCATCATGGTCACCGCCCGCGACGACACCCACGACATCGTGGCCGGGCTCGAGGCCGGCGCCGACGACTACCTCACCAAGCCGTTCCAGCCCAAGGAGCTCTCGGCCCGGATCCGGGCCCTCCTCCGCCGGGTCCGGACCACGGACTCGGGCGCCACCCACCTCCGCTTCGGCGACCTCGAGATCGTCCCCGAGGAGGGCGTCGTGCGGCGGGGGGGCGAGGAGGTCCACCTCACCAAGACCGAGTTCCGCCTGCTGCTGGAGCTGGCCAACAGCCCCGGACGGGTGCTGTCGCGCGAGGTCCTGCTCGAGCGGGTGTGGGGCCACGGGTACTTCGCCGACGGCCGTCTCGTCGACGTCCACGTCCGGCGGCTGCGCACCAAGGTCGAGGCCGACGCGGCCAACCCCCGCCACGTCGTCACGGTGCGGGGCCTCGGCTACAAGCTGCAGACGTAGGTGGCCCCACGGAGTCGACGCTTCGGGCCGCCCCTCCCGGCCCGGCTCGGCCTGCGAGCGCGCATCACCTTCGCCTTCGCCGCCACCACCGCGGTGCTGTCGGCGCTGATGGCCGGGACCACCTGGGGGCTCACCCGGGAGAACCTGGTCAACCAGCGCGAGGCGGCCGCCACCCGCCAGGTGCGCCAGGACGCCGAGACCGTCGCCGGCGCCATCAACAGCAACGCCGACCTCGAGCTCGCCCTCCAGTCGGTGCGGGCCCAGACCAGCGCCCGACCCGTCCTCGAGATCGAGGGCGAGGACCCGATCATCATCCAGCCCAGCACCGGCGTCGACGTGATCCCCGACGAGCTCCGGCGGACGGTGGAGGCGGGCGAGGCGGCCCGCATGCTCGTCACCGTGGGCGGGGAGCCGAACCTGATCCTCGGCGTCCCGATCAGCGACGGCACCGCCACCTACTACGAGGTCGTGTCGTTCGAGGAGCTCGAGGACACCCTCCGCTCCCTCGCCGTCTCCCTGTTCGGGGCCTCGGTCGTCACCACCCTCGTCGGCGGCACGCTCGGCTACTGGCTCAGCCGCCGGACCCTCCGCCCGCTGGCCAACGTGGGCCTGGCCGCCGAGGCCATCGCCGGCGGCCGCCTCGACACCCGGCTGGAGGGCACCGACGACCCCGACCTCAACGTGCTCGTCTCGTCGTTCAACCACATGGCCCAGGCCCTCGAGGAGCGCATCGACCGCGACGGCCGGTTCGCCTCCGACGTCAGCCACGAGCTGCGCAGCCCGCTGATGACGCTGGCCGCGTCCGTCTCCGTCCTGGCGTCGCGGCGGGACGAGATGCCCGACGACCCCTCCCGCTCGGCCCTCGACCTGATGGAGGCCGACGTCGCCCGCTTCCAGCAGCTCGTCGACGACCTGCTCGAGATCTCCCGGTTCGACGCCGGCGTGGCCCGCCTGTCGCTCGAGGAGGTGCGGCTGCCCGAGCTGGTCCGCCAGGCGGTCAACCTGCACCGCAGCGACGACCCGCCCACGGTCGAGATCGACGCCGCCCTGGCCGGGATGGTGGTGCGCGCCGACAAGCGGCGGTTGGTGCGGATCCTCGACAACCTCCTGGGCAACGCCGACGCCTACGGCGGCGGGGCGTGCCGCGTGGCGGTGGAGTCGGCCGGCGACAGCGTGCTGATCGCCGTCGAGGACAGCGGTCCGGGCGTCGCCCCCGAGGACCGGGAGCGCATCTTCGACCGCTTCTCCCGCGGCGCCGGGGCCGGGCGGCGCAGCGCCACCGGCGACGGCGTCGGGTTGGGCCTGGCCCTCGTGGCCGAGCACGCCCGCCTCCACGGGGGCCGGACCTGGGTCGAGGACCGGCCCGACGGCGAGCCCGGGGCCCGCTTCGTCGTCCAGCTGCCGGTGGCCCGGGCATGATCCGCGCCCGCTCCGCCCCCGTCGCCCTCCTGGCCCTCCTCGTCGCCCTGCTCGCCGGGTGCGGCATCCCCACCGACGGGGAGCCCCGGCCGCTGGCCGACGAGGCGACGCCGCCCGCCGCCGACCCCCAGCCCGAGCTGGGCGACACGACCGCCCAGGTGTACCTGGTCAACAACGACGAGCGCCTGGTCCCCCGCCCGCGAGCCCTCGAGGGGGCGAAGACGCCGGTGACGGTGCTGGAGGCCCTCCTCCTGCCCACCAGCGAGGAGGAGGAGGCCGATGGGTTGCAGACGCAGATCCCGGCGCTCACCACGATCGTGGGGGTGACCGAGGAGGACGGCATCCTCGCCGTCGACCTCAGCGCCGAGTGGGGCGAGCTCCTCGTCCCCGACGCGCTGTACGCCTACGCCCAGGTGGTCCTGACGCTCACCGAGCTGCCCGGCGTGGAGGGGGTGCGCTTCCTCGTCGAGGGCCAGCCCGTGGACGCCGCCCCCACCGTGAACGAGACGCCGACCGAGGTCGTCGAGGCCGAGGACTACGCCACCCTCGAGGCCGGCTGACCGACCGCACCGGGCCTGCTCAGGCGAAGAAGATCTTGCCCACGTCGTGGATGTCGGGCGCCACGACCTTGGGCTCGGCGACGGCCTCGGTGAGCGGCACCCGGATGATGCGCCCGGCGCGGATGGCGACCATGGTCCCCCAGTCCCCGTCGGACGCGGCCTCGGCGGCGGCGACGCCGAAGCGGGTGGCCAGGACCCGGTCGGCCGGCGTCGGGGTCCCGCCCCGCTGGAGGTAGCCCAGCACCACGACCTTGGTGTCGAAACCGGTGCGGGCCGCGATCTCGGGGGCGAGGAGGTGGGCGATGCCGCCCAGGCGCTGGTGACCGAACTCGTCGATGCCCGGGTCGGGGAGGGTGAAGGTGCCCTCGACGGGGACGGCCCCCTCGGCCACCACGACGATCGAGGCGAAGCGCCCCGACTCGTGCCGGCGGACCAGCGCGGCGCACACCTCGTCGAGGTCGAAGGGCTCCTCGGGCACGAGGATCATCGACGCCCCGCCGGCGATGCCGCTCCAGGTGGCGATGTGGCCCACGTGGCGGCCCATGACCTCGACCAGCATCACCCGGTCGTGGGACTCGGCGGTGGTGTGGAGCCGGTCGATGGCCTCGGTGGCGGTGGTGACGGCGGTGTCGAACCCGAAGGTCACCTCCGTGCAGCCGAGGTCGTTGTCGATCGTCTTGGGGACCCCGACCACGGGCACGCCGTCGTCCTGGAGGTCGCGGCCGGCGCCCAGGCTGCCGTTGCCGCCGATGACGACCAGGCCGTCGAGGCCGCGCTTGGCCACCGTCCGCCGGACCATGTCGACCCCGCCGTCCACGCCGTAGGGCTGGTGGCGACTGGTGCCGAGGATGGTGCCGCCGCGGGGCAGGATCCCCCGGCAGCGGTCCACGGTCAGCACCTCGTAGCGGTCCTCCATGAGCCCCAGGTAGCCGTCGCGGAAGCCGATGACGGTGCCGTCGAGGTCCCGCTCGACCTTGCGCACGACCGCCCTGATGACGGCGTTCAGCCCCGGGCAGTCGCCACCGCTCGTCAGCACTCCGAGTCGCATCGGGCCACGTTACCGGGCTCCCCCGACCGCCCGGACCGGCGCGACGAGGCCCGCCGACCCGTCCCGGCGAGGGAGGCGCTCCCCTCCTCCGACCCCGCCCACCAGCCCGAGGGTGGCGGTCGCGCCGGCCTATCCTCCCGTCGTGGCCGTCGTGATCGCCCTCGACGCCGGCACCACCGGTGTCCGCGCCTTCGCCGTCGACGAGGCCGGGGCGCCCGTCGGGTACCGGTACCAGGAGTTCACCCAGCACTTCCCCCGTCCGGGGTGGGTGGAGCACGACGCCACCGAGATCTGGACCTCGGTGGTCGCCGTCACCAACCGGCTCATCACCGACCTCGAGCAGCCCGTGGCCGCCATCGGCATCACCGACCAGCGGGAGACGGTGGTGGCCTGGTCCCGACGGACGGGGCGGCCGTACCACCGGGCCATCGTGTGGCAGGACCGGCGGACGGCGGCGCGCTGCGACGCCCTGGCCGCCGACGGCGCCCTCGCCACCGTGCGGCCGGCGACCGGGCTCGTCCTCGACCCGTACTTCTCCGCCAGCAAGGCCGAGTGGCTCCTCACCGAGGGGGGCGTGCCCGCCGGTCCCGACCTGTGCATCGGCACCATCGACGCCTGGCTGCTCTGGAACCTGACCGGGGGCAACGTGTTCGCCACCGAGCCGTCCAACGCCAGCCGCACGATGCTCTACGACATCCGCACCCTGGAGTGGTCCGACGAGCTGTGCGACCTGTTCTCGGTGCCCCGGTCGGCCCTGCCCGAGGTCCTGCCGTCGTCGGGGCGCTTCGGCAAGACCGTCGGCGACACCGGCCTGCCCTCGGGCATCCCCATCAGCGGCATCGCCGGCGACCAGCAGGCCGCCCTCTTCGGCCAGGCCTGCTTCTCCCCGGGCATGACCAAGAACACCTACGGCACCGGCTCGTTCGTCCTCATGAACGTGGGCCCCACCTGCCCCGACCCGGTCGAGGGCCTGCTGACGACCGTGGCGTGGACGCTCGGCGGCACGGCGAGCGAGCCGCCCCGCACCGACTACGCCTACGAGGGCGCCATCTTCTCCACCGGCTCGGCCGTCCAGTGGCTGCGGGACGGGCTGGGGCTGATCGGCGAGGCCGCCGAGGTCGGGCCGCTGGCCGAGACGGTCGACTCGACCGACGGCGTGTACCTCGTCCCCGCCTTCACCGGCCTGGGGAGCCCCTGGTGGGATCCCTACGCCCGGGGGCTGCTCGTCGGCTTCACGCGGGGCACGACCCGGGCCCACGTCGCCCGGGCGGTGGTCGAGGCCATGGCGTTCCAGACCCGCGACGTCGTCGACGCCATGTCCGCCGCCTCGGGCCACCCGGTGGCCGAGCTCCGGGCCGACGGGGGCGCCTCGGCCGCCGACCTGCTCCTCCGCCTCCAGGCCGACCAGCTCGGCGTGCCCGTCACCCGGGCCGCCGTGCCCGAGACCACGGCGCTGGGCGCCGCCTACCTGGCCGGGCTGGCCGAGGGCCTGTGGGGCTCGACCGCGGAGCTGGCCGAGCTGTGGGCCGGCGACGAGCCCGTGGCCCCGGCGGCGGACCGGACCACCGCCGACGCGTCGCACGCCCGCTGGCTCGAGGCCGTGGCCCGCAGCCGGGCCTGGGAGCCCCCCGACTGACCGCCGACCACGCCGACCCGGCGGACCGCACCGGCGCCGGCCGCCGGTCAGTCCTGGGGCAGGGGCGGTGACCAGCGGCCGCGCCGGCTCATGGCGGGCGAGCTGGGCTTGGGGGCCGGCGGTCGGACCAGACCCCGCTTCACGAGGATGGTCGAGGGGGTGGGGCTCTTCATGGTGCGGCCTCTCGTGCGGGCGGGTCGGGTCGGAGGCGGGCTAGGGCGTGCTGGTGACGCTCGGGTGGGCCCGCAGCGAGCGAGCGCGGCCGACCTCGCGGGCCCGGGTGCCGGCCACGCGGGCCAAGGCTGCGACCTGCCGGCGCTCCTTGGCCCGGAACGGGGTCCCGGTGCGCCCGGCCACGAGGGCCAGGTCGACGCCGGGGAGCGGGGCCCAGGCGACATCCGCACCGCCCACGGCCTGCTGGTCGTCGCCGCCCGCCCGGGCGCCGGTGACGAACGCCGAGAGCCAGGCCTCGGTGGGCGTCGACCCGGCGGTGGCCCGGACCTCGCCCGAGGCCAGGTCGACCACGGCCGCCCAGTCGGCGCCGAGGGTGCGGCTGCCGTGGACCACGAGGGCCCGCAGCAGCTCGTCCATGGTGTCGGCGCCGCAGATCATGGCGGCGGTCTCGAGGGCGTCGAGGCGGGGGTCCCGCCCGGTGGCGTCGGCGGCCTTGACGTCCTCGACGGTGACGCCGTCGACCTCCTGGATCTCGGTGACCAGCAGGTCCACCAGCGAGCCCTGGGGCAACCGGACGACCAGCTCGTCGACGGCCACGCCGTCGCCGGTCTCGAGGATGTCGATGCCGATGACGTCCCCCCGCACCGCCCCGATGCGGCTCGCTACCGCACCCAGCGCACCCGGTCGGTCGGGGAGCCAGACTCGCACGACGTAGGTCTCCATGGCGACGAACCTACGGAGGGCGTGTGAACTCGGTGTTTCCTCCGCGGGACGGCAGTGTTGTCATCCGACGACCGCCCGGGGGGCCTGGCGGGTGCACGTCGGCACGGGTGCCCTTGACTGGACGGTCAAGGCAGTAGCCTCGGGTCGGTGGAGAGCGAGGACGTCAAGAGCGACGATCGGCGTCTGACCGCTCGCGGCGAGGAGCGGCGGCGTCAGATCATCGACGTCGCCACCCACCTGTTCGCCAAGGACGGCTACCACCCGACCTCGGTGGCCGACGTGGTCGAGGCCGTCGGCGTGGGCAAGGGCGTCTTCTACTGGTACTTCCCGTCCAAGGAGGCCCTGCTGGCCGAGATCCTCCGGGCCGGGCAGAAGGCCCGCCGGCGGATCCAGCGCGACGCCATCGCCGACGTCGACGACCCCGTCGAGCAGATGGAGCGGGGCATCAGGACGGGCATGGAGTGGATGGCGGCGCACCGGGACCTCGTCACCCTCATCCGCTTCGCCGCCACCGAGGAGCGCTTCACCGCCGGGCTGCGCAAGGGCGAGGACATCGCCGCGGCCGACGCCGCCGCCCCGCTCCGCCGGGCCATCGCCGAGGGCCGCATCCCCGAGGCCGACCCCGACCTGCTGGCCCGCTCGATCGTCGGCGTCACCCAGCACCTGTGCGCCTCGCTGATCCACGCCGACCCCGACAGCGACCCCACGCCGGTCATCGACGCCGCCGTGCGCTTCTGCATGGGCGGCATCCTCGGCGCCCCCACCGGCACCCTCGCCTAGCCCCCCGACGAGGCCGGCGAGAGCCCGCAGGCGAGCCATCAGAGGCCGCGTGCACGCGATGCCGCCAGATGACCCGCGACGCGTCCCGGCCCGGCGCAGCCGCTGGGGGGTGCGGGCGGTCTCCCTCCGCAGAGGCGAGCGTGTCGGCGAGGAACGAGCCGTCCGCCGCCGGGAAGGTGTTCAGCGCCGAGCGCAGCGAGGCACCGTCAGCTCGAGGAACGGAGCGAGCGCCAGCGAGCGAGTGACGAGAAGGACTACCCGAGCTTGGTGAGGGCCCGCTTGAGGTTGCGGATGCCCTGGCCGATGCGCTGCTCGTTCTCGATGAGGGCGAAGCGGACGTGGCCCTCGCCGCCGGGGCCGAAGCCGACCCCGGGCGAGGTGGCGACGTGCGCCTCGCGCACGAGGAACGAGCAGAACTCGACCGAGCCCATCTCGCGGTAGGGCTCGGGGATCGGCGCCCAGGCGAACATCGTGCCCCGGGGCGGCTCCATCTCCCAGCCGATGCGGGCCAGCCCGTCGCAGAGGGCGTCGCGCCGCTTCTGGTAGATCTGCTGGACCTCGGCCGGGTGCTCGGTGTCCTCGTTGAGGGTGACGGTGGCGGCGATCTGCACCGGCTGGAAGGCGCCGTAGTCGAGGTACGACTTCAGCTTCTGGAGGGCGGCCACGATCTCGGCGTTGCCGACGAGGTAGGCGACGCGCCAGCCGGCCATCGAGAACGACTTGGTCATCGAGTACAGCTCGACGGCGACGTCCTTGGCCCCGTCGGCCTGGAGGATCGACGGCGGCTGGTACCCGTCGAAGCCCAGCTCGGCGTAGGCGTTGTCGTGGACGATGACGATCTCCTTCTCCTTGGCCAGGTCGACCAGGCGCTGGAAGAAGTCGAGGTCCACGCACGTCGTGGTCGGGTTGTGGGGGAACGAGACGACCAGGACGCGGGGGCGGGGCCACGAGCTGTCGATGGCCTCGGTGATCTCGCCGATCAGGTCGCGGTCGCCGCCGCCCATGGGGATGTACTGCACGCCGGCCCCGGCGAACAGCGGCCCCCAGATGTGGATCGGGTACGACGGCGCCGGCACGAGGGCCGAGTCGCCCGGGCCCAGCAGCACCCACATCAGGTGGCTGAAGCCCTCCTTGGCCCCGATGGTCGTGAGGATCTCGCGCTCGGGGTCGAGGGCGACGCCGAAGCGTCGGATGTAGAGGTCGGCGACCGCCTCGCGCAGCTTCGGGATGCCCCGGCTCGACGAGTACCGGTGGTTCCTGGGGTTGCGGGCCGCCTCGGCCAGCTTCTCGACGGCGACCGTCGGCGACGGCAGGTCGGGGTTGCCGAACCCCAGGTCGATCACGTCCTGACCGGCTCGCCGGGCCTCCACCTTCAACCCGTCGATGATGGTGAAGACGTACGGGGGCAGGCCCGTGATCCGGCGGAACTCCATGGCGGCACCCTACTGCTGGCCCCCCGCCACCCCCAGCGGCATCCGAGCGGTGGCAGGATCGACCCATGGACCGCATCGACGTCGTGGTGGAGATCCCCCGGGGAACCCGCAACAAGTACGAGCTCGACCACGCCACCGGACGCATCCGCCTCGACCGACGACTGTTCTCGGCCACCGTCTACCCGGCGGAGTACGGCTTCGTCGACCGGACCCTCGGCGAGGACGGCGACCCGCTCGACGCGCTGGTCATCCTGGACGAGCCGACGTTCCCGGGGTGCGTGATCGGGTGCCGCCCCGTCGGCGTGTTCTGGATGGAGGACGACGCCGGCCCCGACGCCAAGATCATCTGCGTCGTGGGCGACGACCCCCGCTGGGACCACGTGCAGGACATCGGCGACCTCCCGAGCCACCTCACCCAGGAGATCGAGCACTTCTTCACGATCTACAAGGCCCTGGAGCCCGGCAAGTGGGCCGACGTCCGGGGCTTCGAGGGCGCCGACGAGGCCAAGGCCGAGATCACGGCCAGCATCCAGCGGGCCATCGACGAGGACTACTACCCCAGCTGATCCGACGGGGCGGTCCCGCCGCCGGGCGCGGTCTACGTGCGCAGGGCGGCGAGGAGGGCGGCGCCGACCGCCCCGGCCTGCTCGCCGAGCTTGGCCGCCACGAGCGGGACGCGGGGTCGCCGCTCGCCGCCCAGCGCCATCTCCCGGACCCGCTGGCGGGCCCGGTCGAGGAACAGGTCGGCCGCCTCGGACACGCCCCCGCCGACCACCACGATCTCGGAGTCGAGCACGTTCACCAGGTTGGCCACGCCGAGGCCGAGCCAGTCGCCGAAGGTGTCGAGGACGGCACCGGCGTCACCGTCGCCGGCACGGGCGGCGGCCACCACGTGCTCCCCCCGCACGGCGGCGAGGTCACCCCCGGCCCGGGCGACGAAGTCGGTGTCGCTCGGCGCCTGGCCGGTCCGGACCGCCTCGCGGGCCAGCCACCCCAACCCGGTCCCGGAGGCGTACCGCTCCCAGCAGCCTCGCCGCCCGCAGGGGCACTCGGGCCCGGTGGGGTCCACCACCATGTGCCCGGGCTCGCCGGCGAAGCCGTAGGCCCCGCGCAGGGGCTCGCCCTTCACCGTCATGCCCCCGCCGATCCCGGTGCCCAAGGTGATCACGAGCGAGTGGTTCCGGCCCCGGGCCGCACCCCGCTCGTGCTCGCCCCAGGCCGCGCACGTGGCGTCGTTGTCCACGACCACGGGCAGCCCGGACCGCTCCCCCAGCTCGGCCGCGAGGGGCACCCCGACGACGCCGGGCAGGTTGGGGCCGTAGCGGAAGGTGCCCGCCCGGTCGACCAGCCCCGGGGCACCGAGGCCCACGGCCCGCACGTCGCGACCGGTGGCCTCGTGGGCGCGCTGGCGGAGGTCGGCCACCAGCCCGGCGATCGCCTCCAGGACCTCGTCGGTGCCGGTGGGCGTGGCCACCTTGCCCTCGACGACCGCCTCGCTCCCCTGGTGGCCCGGGTCGAGGGCCACGCCGAGGAGCTTGGTGCCGCCGAGGTCGAGACCGACGACCAGCGGGCCGCCGGGCGCGTCGGCGGTCAGTAGCGGAGGAGGGCGCCGATGCGCCCGTGGACGTCGAGATCGGCGTTGCCCACGCAGATCTCCACCTTGGCCCCCTGGGCCAGCGCGTCGTCGATGGCCTCCTCGACGACGTCCTGGATCGGGCGGAGCCCGGGCTCGCCGTCGCCGCTGCGGTGCGGCCGGACGTCGTGGAGGGCGCCGGTGGCCTCGCAGCGCCAGCCCTCGGCCTCGTACTCGTGCGACACGACGAGGTGCTCGACCCGACGCTCGTTGAGCGCCCCGAGGACGGGCCCCAGCCCGGTCACGGCCTTGCCGCCCGAGCCGACGGTGTCGAGCAGCCGGTGGACGAGGGCCGCCTCGCGGGCCCGCTCGGTCGCCTCCTCCAGCTCGACGACGGCCTTCTGCACGGTGTCGAGGCTGGCCTGCGGGGTGACGTTGATGCGCCCGACCAGACGCTCGCGCAGGTAGGCGTGGAGGGCGGCCTCGACGTCGCCGACGAGGTCGTCGGACGCACCGATGCAGATGTGGTCGAACCCCTTGTCCTGGTACACCTTGAAGGCCAGGGCGGCGGCGTTGCGCACGTGCTGCGAGGCCATGGCGTCGACGTGCGGGGTGACGCCACCGCGCTCGCGCTCGCCGCGGGTGTCGTAGTCGCGGGGCAGCTCGTCCTCCTGCTCGGTGTGCTCGACCAGCTCGTCGAGCTCGAAGACGAACATGCGGGCCCGCTGGCGGTCGACGAGGAGGACGCCGAAGCGCCGGCTCTCCTCGGCGATGGCCTCGAGCTGGCCGACGGCCGGCTGCTCGTTGACGACCACCCGGCTCCGGACCCGCACCGGGAGGGGCACGACCTCGAACAGGTCCCGGGCCGCGCAGGAGAAGAGGGCCAGGCCCCGCACCCGGGACCGGTCGAACCCACCCTTGACGAACCCCTCGATGCGATCGAGGTCGGCGTGCACCGACGAGGTCCCGTTGGCCCGGTTCCGCGCCTGGCGCAGGACCCCGTCGAGCTCGTGCTCGACGTCGCGCTGGGTGAGCAATCGTCGTCCGTCCACGTCGAGGTAGCAGGTCGTGACCGGTTCACCTCCCGCTTCGAAGCCCGACAGGGTGCGCAAGGTGCTCTCGGTGATCGCGGTCACGGAACCTCCATTGGTGGCGGGCCGAGCGGGCCGCCGCCGGCGTCGGAGCGTCGAGGCGGACTGCTCGGTGGCCCGATCGTAGGCACCCGGCGGACGGTGCGCAGGGCCGAAGGACCCGACCCCGTCGGGCCGGACGACCTGCCGGCTCAGACGGGGCTGCGGGTGAGGTCGGCGGCGGCCAGGCCGACCCCGTCTCCGGTGGTGGACCGGGCCCAGTCGGCCACGTCGTCCCGATCGGTCACGATGATCACCTGCACGGCGTGCGAGGGTCCGACGAGGGCGTCGCAGAGCGCGGTGGCGTCGTCGGGGTCGAGGTCGCCGAAGGGCTCGTCGAGCACCAGCGGAGCGGGCCCGGGGCCGCCGGGGACCGCGGCGGCCTGGTGGCTGGCCAGCACCGACAGCACCCGCCACACCAGGGCGTCGACGTCGACCTCGTCGTCGGGGACGGCGGGGCGGGAGGCCTGGATCGACCGGAGCGAGTCCACCTCGAGCCGGGCCAGGGCCACCCGGGCCTCGGCCCGGCCGATGGCGGCGTCGGGGTCGTCGCCCGCAGGTGTGCGGGGCGACAGGAGGTGCGACAGGGCGACGTCGAGGGCGGTCTGGGCGTCGCGGGCGTCGCCCTCCAGGCCGGCCAGGACGGACGGGTCGGTCGGCGTCGCCCTCGGCGCCGGCTCGTCGCCCCAGGTCGTCGGCAGGGCGCGGCGGCGGGCGTCGGCCTCGGCCTCGGCGAGGGCCTGCTCGGCCCGCTCGACCTCGGCCCGGTCGACGGCCAGGCGCTCGTCGGCCGCCTCGATGGCATCGGAGGAGATCTCGGAGGCGGCGACCCGCTGGCGCAGGGCGTCGCGCCGGGCGACGAGGTCCTCCCAGGAACGGCGCGCCGCGTCGGCGGCGTCGTGGGCGGCGATCTGGGCGTCGATCTCGGCGAGGGCCGCCTCGAGGCCGTCGCGCCGGGTGGCGTCGGCGCGGGTCCGGGCGATCCAGTCGCGGGCCCGGCCCAGGACCGCCTCCCGGCTGAGGACCTCACCCAGCGGCACGCCGACCTCGTCGAGCGCCAGGCGCAGGTCGGGCAGCGGGTCGGTGGAGATGCGGTCGCGCAGGGCGCCGGCCACGTCCTCGCCCGGGTCCTCGCCGAGCAGGTCGACGGCTCGGGCGCGCAGGGCGGCGAGGGTCGCCGACAGGCGTCCCTGGGCGGCGGCGGCGTCCCAGCTGCCGGCGGGGTCGGCCGGTGCAGCCGCGGCGCGCGCCGCCTCGAGCTCCTGCTCGATCGTCGCCTGCACCTGGGCCAGGCGGGCCTCGGCGTCGCGCAGGTTGCGGCGGGCCTCCTCGGCGTCGAGCTGGGAGTGGGTGCCCGACGCCCGACCCGAGACCATGAACTCGGTGTAGGACGCGAACCCCATGCGGGCGAGGATCTCCCGCTCGGCCAGCTGGGCGTCCTCCAGCCGGCGGCGGGCCCGGCCCACGCCGATCCGGCGCTCGCTGCCCTCCCAGGCCGACAGGACCTCGGCGTGGGCGGCCTCGAGCGCCTCGACGTCGTTGGGATCGAGGGGCGAGGCGCCGTTGGCCTCGGCCACGGCCCGTCGGGCCGAGGTCACCTCGTCGTGGGCGCGGGCCAGTCGGGCTGAGCTGACCTCGGACATCTGCACCGGCGCGGCCGGCGCCGTCGGGCGCGGAGGCGGCGGCGGGGCGGCGGCCGCCTCGGCGACCAGGTCACGGACCCGCTCCCACTCGACGGCCACCCGGGCCGCCTCGACCACGGCGATGCCCTGGTGGGCCTCGGCCGCGGCGAGCGCCGCCGCGACCTGGTCCGATCGCTGGGCGGTGAGGGCCTCGATCTCGGAGGTGAGGAAGGCCCGCCGGTCGAGCAGGGCCTGGCGGTCCGGGGCCGCCGGCGCCGCGCTGGGCGCCATCTCGACGCAGCGTCGCTCGACCTCGGCCAGCTCGGCCCGCAGGTCGGCCAGCTCGGCGGCGGTGGCCCCGGCGAGGCGGGCCCGCTCGGCCTCGGCGTCGTCCCGGGCGGCGATGGCGGCGGCCCGGGCGGCCTGGGCGGAGGTGATGCGCTCGGTCGCCAGGCGGTCCTGCTCGGCGAGCAGGCGACCCAGCTCGGGCGTCGGTCCGGAGGGTCCGGCCTGGGCGGCGTCGGACTCGGCGGCGGCGCTCACGGCGTCGGCCAGGCGCCGGCGGGCGGCCCGCAGCGCCGTGGCCGCCTCCTCGCGGTCGCGCCAGCGATCGGCGGCGGGCCGGCTGCGGTCGGCTGTGGCGGTGTCGGCCCGCAGGACCTCGGCGAGGGCCGCCTCGGCGGCGGCCAGCTCGGCCTCGGCCGCGGCCAGCTCGGAGTCGAGGGCCCGGGACCGGCCCTGGGCCAGGGCGAGGACGCCGTCGCGGAGGTCGGACCCGCGGAGCGGTCCGGCGGGCACGAGGCCCGGGGTCCAGCCCGCGATCTCGGCCACCGAGACCTCGCGCTCGCCGGCACTGCCCCCCCGGCCACTCGCATGCTCGCCGGCACTTCCCCCTGGGCCACTCGCATGCTCGCCGGCACTTCCCCCTGGGCCACTCGCATGCTCGCCGGCACTTCCCCCTGGGCCACTCGCATGCTCGCCGGCACTTCCCCCTGGGCCACTCGCATGCTCGCCGGCCACGGCGACGAGGCCGCCGAGGCCCGACGCCGCCAGCTCCGGCGAGGTCAGCCGGGCGCGGACCAGGGCGTCGATGGCGGCGCGCACCGGCCCGGCCACCTCGGGGGCCAGGCCGTGCACCACGGTGAGGCGGGGCTGCAGGTCGACCGCCCAGGGGCGGGGCTGGGAGCCGGTCAGGCGCAGGATCTTCACTGGGTCCTCCTAGGACACCGGGATGCGCTGCACCCCGTCGCCATCGTCGTCCGGCCCGTCGGTCGCGGCGCTCCGGTCGGTCCCCGCGGCCCGGGCCGCCCGCGCCGCGGCACCGGTGGCGGCGCGCACGACGGAGCCGAGCCGGTCCGCCATCTCGGGATCGTTCACCAGGGCCTCCGCGACGTCGAGGAGGGCGCGGGTGGCGTCGATCGCCTCCCGTGCCGCAGCTTGCAGGGCGTCGACCCCGGGGGACCGACCCTGCTCTGATCGGTCGCGAGCGGCCCCTTCTTGAGGGCCGCCCCCGTCGGGGGCCTCGGCGGCGTCGTCGTCGGTCACGATGACCTCCGGGTCGGGGGGCGCGCCGCCCCGAACGTGACGGTGAGGGTTCCGGCGTCGAGCTTGGCGCCGGTCACCGACCGGCCGCGCAGCGAGTCGGGCAGCACGATGGCCCGGCGGTAGGGACCGACGGTGACGATGAGCTCGTCGGCGTGGCGGCCCAGGTCGAGCTCGTCGTGGTCGGCGAACGGGAGGTCGAGGAGGAGCACGACGTCGGCGTCGCGGGTCTCGATGCGCAGCGGGGACCCGTCGTGCAGGCGGGTCGCCGGGTCCTGCTCGCCGTACAGGGCAGCACCGAAGGCCCGGAGCCGCTCCAGCCCGACGACCTCCTCCCCCGCCAGGTCGGCCCGCAGCACGGGCAGCGGGGCGAACCCCTCGTCGATGGCGGTCAGGTGCTCGGCGTGGCTCTCCTTCCACCGGTCGAACCACGGGTCGGTGATGCCGTCGGGCAGCAACCGGTTGGCGACCACGGCATCGACGCCGTACCCGAACAGCGACAGGTAGGTGGCGGTCCGCCGGGCCTCGGCGACGACCATGCGCTCGGGGTTCACGACGAGCCGGACGCTGGTGCGCTCGGTGTCGGCCAGGATCTCCTTGACGCCGTCCAGGCGGGCGTAGAACCGCTCGGCCGAGCCGAACACGGCATCCCCGGCGACCGGCAGCGACGTCACCCGCGACAGGACGGGGCCGACGGCCCGGTGCAGGCGCCGGCTCGTCGGGAAGACCCGCTCCATGTACCAGCGGAGGACGTCGGGCAGCGACAGCAGCCGGATGGTCTCCGCCGTCGGCGCGCAGTCGACGACGATGACGTCCCACTCGCCGCCGTCGACGTAGCCCTTGATGTCGACCAGCCCGAAGACCTCCTCGAGACCCGGCAGCAGGGCCAGCTCCTCGGCCTCGACCCCGTCGACGCCGGCCCACTCGAAGACGTCGGCGAGCCAGCCCTTGATGTCGCCCCAGGACTCCTCCATCCGCTCCCGGGCGTCGAGCTGCTGGCCCCACAGGCCGTCGACGACGGGCGTCGGGTGGGAGCCCAGCTCGACGTCGAGCGAGTCGGCCAGCGAGTGGGCCGGGTCGGTCGAGAGGACGATGGTCCGGGCGCCGGCGTCGGCGCAGCGGACCGCGGTGGCGGCGGCGACGGTCGTCTTGCCCACGCCACCCTTGCCGGTGAAGAGGAGGGTCCGGCTCGCCCGGTCGCCCGGGCGCCCCCCGCTCATCGGGCGCTGTCGGGCTCGCTGGTCACCGCGGGCGGCTCGGGATCGCCCTCGACCCGCGCCTTGAGCGCCGGCAGCGCGGTGTGGGTGATCTTGTGGGCGGTGCGGCGCTTCACGAACCCGGGCACGGGGATGATCAGCTCGACCTCGAGCTCGTAGGCCACGTCGGTGGTGCCGTCGCCGTTGTCGACCAGGTCGTAGTGGCCGTCGAGCTTGCGGGTGACCTCGCCCGAGGACTGGCGCCAGGCCAACCGACCCGGCACCGAGTGGTCGTAGTCGAGCGTGTAGTGCGTGCTGTAGCCGAACCCGGCGGCCCGGAACCGCGCCTGGGTCGCCCGCCCCTCGGCGTCGCGGGCCAGCACGGTGGCCTCCTTCAGGTCGCGCGCCCAGTCGGGGTAGCTCTCGATGGCGTGGAGCACGCTGAGCACGTCCCCGATGGGGGCGGCGATGGTCGTGTGCTCCCGGACCGAATCACCCATGGCCGGGGGCCTCCCTTCGGTCGTCGACGGTCGCGTCCTGGCGAGAGTCTGGCCCATCGTCGCCGTCGCGTCGGCGGCGGGGCGGGAACGTGCCGTGCCGGGCGCCCCACAGGCCGGCCAGACCGAGCGACCACACGGGGGCCAGGACGGCGAAGGCGGTGAAGGGGCGGACGACGGCCACGGCGAGGGGCACCACGGCCTGCACGGCCACCGACGCCATCATCACCACCTGGACCCGGCGGGGGGCGCAGCCTTCGAGGAAGAAGAGCCCGCCGACGCCGATCTCCTCGGTGCGGCTGCGCTCGACGGCGATGAGGAAGGCGGCCACGAAGGCGACGCAGCCCAGGCCCAGGAGCACCAGGGCGGGGACGGCCGACAGGGCGTAGTGGTCCCGGTCGCCGGTGAGGGCGTTGGCGACCGAGGTGACGCAGGTGACGGCGGTGCCGGCCCACGACAGCCGGACCAGGAGCCGGCCGGGGAGCGCGGCGGGCATCGGGTCACCCCCCTCGACGGTCGCGTCGCTCATCGCCTGCGCCCGCCGGTCGGGGGCACGGGTCGGGGCAGGCGCACGCGCCCCCGGCCGTCCACCTCGACGGCCGACACGGCGACGACCCCCTCGGCGCCCAGGTCGCCGCCGTGCACCACCGGCGGCGGGCCGACGGCGACGGTGCGGCCGGGCAGGGGCCGGGCCCAGGGCTCGGCCGGCGTCGGGCGGGCGCGCGGGCCCGACGCGACCGGGGCCAGCACGCCGGGCTCCACCCAGGTGGCCACGACGGGCAGCCCCACGGCGGCCAGGTCCCGCCCGGTGCCCAGGTCGAGCGGACCGAGGCAGATCCCGAGGGCGAGCCCCTCGAGCCCGGCGGCGACCCGCACCCGCTCCCCCGCCCGGCGCTCGGCCAGGCCGCGCCCGAGCCGCTCGACCGCTCCCGACGCCTCGCCGGCGGCGAGCGCCCGCCCCCGCCGGAGCAGGGCGGTCCCGGGGCGGGTGCGGGCGGCGGCGACCCGGACGGCGTCGGCCAGGGCGGCCCACAGGGCGGCGTCCCCGACGATGATGTCCGGGTCGAGGCGGCGGGCCGTCGCGGCCACGTCGGTCGCCGGTGCCGCGAGCACCGCCCCGGCCGTGGCCGGCCACCACCGGCCGACCAGGGCGGCGGCGGGGGTCGCGTCGACGGGCGGGGCGACGACGACGCGGGGGCCGTCGGGCACGGCGGGGCCGACCCAGGCCGCGACGCTGCGGAGGGCCCAGACGGCCTGCGCCTGGGTGACGACGAGGCCGGCGCCCCGGAGCGCCACCTCGTCGGGCGCGACGGAGGCGAGCCGCACCTCGTGGGCGTCGGGGCGGCGCCGGTCGACCTCGGTCCCCGCGGCGCGGACCTCGGCGAGCGGCCGGTCGGGCCCGGCGCCGCGCACCTCGGCGTCGTCGAGCTCGACGTCGCGGTCGACGGCATCGTCGGTGGCCAGCGCGGCCCCGACGGCCAGGACGGCGGTCTCGGCGGCCACCCGCGCCGCCGGTGCGGGGCCGACCGCGACCCGGACGACGGTGCCGGGCCCGATCCCGGCCTCGGCCAACCCGAGCGCCAGAGTCCGGGCGTCGTCGGCCTGTGCCGACCAGCGCCGCCCGTCCGGCGCGGCGGGGCCGTCACCGTGGGCGCGCAGCCCGCTGACCAGGGCGGCGGCGAAGGTCGGCGGGGTCAGCACGGCGCCGATCCTGCCCGCCGGCCCCGGCGCCGTCGAGTCCGGCCGTCCCGCCGCCGGGCCCGGTCGATCAGACGGGCCGGCGGAGCTCGTCGAGGGCCGACCCGAGGGTCCGGGCCAGCCCGTCGTAGGAGAACTCCTCCACGGCGCGCACCCGAGCGGCCCGGCCGGCCGCGGCCCGCGCCGCCGGGTCGTCCAGGAAGCCCTCGACGGCGGCGGCCACCGCCCCCACGTCGGTCGGGTCGGCCACGACCCGGCCGGTGATCCCGTCGGCCACCGCCTCGGCCGCTCCCCCGCTGGCCCCGGCGACCTGGGCCACCCCGCAGGCCGCCGCCTCCAGGAACACGATGCCGAAGCCCTCCTGCTCGAGCCCGGCCCACCGGTCCCGGCACAGCATGGCGAACAGGTCGGCGGCGGCCAGCAGGCGGGGCTTGTCGTCCTCGGCGATCCGGCCCACCAGCCGGACCGGTGCCGCGGTGCTGTCGATGCGCCGCTGGAGGCGAGTCGCGTCCCGCCCGGCGCCGGCGATCAGCACCTGCAGCCGGGGGCGCCGGTCCCGGAGCCGGGCGGCGGCGTCGATGAGGACGTCCATCCCCTTGCGCGGCACCAGCCGGCTGATGGAGACGACCAGCTCGGCATCGGGGGCGACGTCGAAGGCGTCGCGCGTCGCGGCCCGCTCCGCCGCCGACGCCGGCCGGAACCGCTCGGTGTCGACGCCGGGCGGCACCACCACCACCGGGAGGCCTCGCCGGGCGGCCCGCTCGCCCTCGTCGGCGGGGTACCCGCCGGCGGCCACGACGATCTCGGCGCCCACCAGGACCTTGGCCAGGGACCGCCGGGCCAGGACGGTGCGGCCCGGGACGGTCACCTCGGCGCCGTGGAGCACGATCCCGTAGGGCCGTCCGAGGCGGGGTCCGAGGTGGCCGAGCGGGAGGGCCGGGTCGAGGAGCACGAGGTCGGCGCCGACCTCGTCGGCGAGGCTCCGGACCCGGTCGGCCAGGCCCGGCGTCGGGAGCAGGACCGAGGCCGACGCCCGCTCGATCCGGAACGCCTGCTCGGCGTCCCAGCGGGCGGCGTCGGGGTGGGGGGTGGTGAGGACGGTGACCTCGTCGGCCGGCAGCCGGCGCCACAGCTCCCACAGGTACTGCTGGATCCCGCCGTCCTTCGGGGGGAAGTCGTTGGTGACGAGCAGGTGCCTCATCGGGTCGCGGTGCGCCGGGGTGGGGCGGGGGCGAGGAGCTCGGCCGCCAGGTCGGGGCGGTCGCCCGCGTCGAGGCCCTCGAGGAGGTCGTCGCGCCCGAGCCGGCGGGCGGCCCAGGCGGCGTGGGCGGCGAGGAGGTCGTCGGGGCCGGTCAGGGTGGCCCGCAGGGCGGCGGCGACGGCCGGGTCCCGGGGGTCGGTCACGTTGCCCAGGGCGACCAGGGCGTTGCGCCGGACCCAGCGGGGGTCCCGGCCGGCGATGTACCACCGCCCGTGGCGATCGAGGATCTCGGCGTCCGACGCCGCCACCAGGTCGAGCAGGTCGACCCAGGGCCGGTCGGAGCGCTCGTCGTGGGCGTGGCGGGGGTCGTGGGCATCGGGGGCGGCCTCGCCCCGGCGGTGGCGGCGCAGCTCCACCCGGTTCGGCGGGCACACGTCCTGGCACTCGTCGCAGCCGTAGATCCGATCGCCCAGGGGCACCCGCAGCGGGCGGGGCAGCGGCCCGGGCGCCTGGACCACCCAGGCCAGGCACCGGCGGGCGTCGACGACCCCGGGGGCGACGATGGCGCCGGTCGGGCACCCGTCGGAGCACCGGGTGCACGACCCGCAGCCGTCGGCCACCGGCTCGGAGGCGGTCGGGGCGAGCGGGGCGTCGGTGACGACGGCGCCGAGCACGAACCAGCTGCCGGCGCCGGGGAGGAGGAGCAGGCTGCTCTTGCCGTACCAGCCCAGCCCGGCCCGGTGGGCGACGGCCCGGTCGACGAGGTGGTTCTGGTCGGCCACCACCAACGCCCTCCACCCGTCGGCCCGCAGGACGTCGGCCACGGCGCCGAGGCCGGCCTCGAGCTCGGCGTAGTGGTCGCCCCAGGCGTAGCGGGCGACGCGCCCGTGGGGCCGCGGCCCCGGGGGCGGTGGGACGGGGCCGGCGCCGTAGGCCCGGGCCCCGGCGACCAGGGCGCGGGCCGAGGGCAGCAGGGCGCGGGGGTCGGTCGACCGGGCCGGGTTCCGGTAGGTGAACGCCATCCCGCCGTGGAGACCGGCGCGGCGGCGGGTCTCGAGGTGCTCACGGGTCTCGGCGAAGGGCTCGGCCGTGGTGATGCCGACGGCGTCCAGCCCGCCGTCGCGGCCTGCGGCGGCCAGGCGCGCCGCCAGGTCGGCGGCCGGCGCCCGCGACGAGGTGGCGACGGAGGAGGCGGGCACGGCCCCATGGTGGGTGGTGCGCACCCTCGTTGTCACGCCCCACTGTCACACCCCCTCCGCATGATGGCCCTCGTCCCCCGCCGACACCGCCCTCGGAGGCACCCGTGGCCACGTCCTCGCCGCTCCGCATCAGCTGCACCGACTGCTCGCTCGAGCACACCGACGCGTGCGACGAATGCGTCGTCACCTTCATCCTCCGGCGCGACCCCGACGATGCCGTCGTGGTCGAGGTCGACGAGCTTCGTGCCATCCGGGCCCTCAACGCCGGCGGCCTCCTCCCCGGCCTCCGCCACACGGGGTAGCGCCGTGGCCCCTCCGCCCGTGCCTCCGACGGCGCCCACCCCCGTCGGGGCGCGGGACACCCGGTCCCGGCTCCGCAGGCCAGACTGGCCCGGTGCCGACCCCTCACATCAACGCCGCCGACGGCGACTTCGCGCCCGTCTGCCTGATGCCGGGCGACCCCCGCCGGGCCCGCCACATCGCCGAGACGTTCCTCACCGACGCCCGGCTCGTCACCGACGTGCGCAGCATCGAGGGCTTCACCGGCACCTTCGAGGGTCGGCCCGTCTCGGTGATGGCCCACGGCATGGGCATCCCCTCCTGCTCGATCTACGCCACCGAGCTCGTGCAGCACTACGGCGTGCGCTCCCTCGTGCGCGTCGGCTCCTGCGGCTCGATCCGCGAGGACCTGCCGCTGCGGAGCGTCGTGGTCGCCCTGGGCGCCTCCACCGACTCGATGGTCAACCGCACCCGCTTCCGGGGCTACGACTTCGCCGCTGTGGCCGACTTCGCCCTGGCCCGGGCCGCGGTCGACGCCGCCGCCGCCCTCGAGGTGCCGGTGCAGGTCGGCAACGTCTTCAGCTCCGACCTCTTCTACGCCCCCGACCCGTCCATCAACGAGGTCGCCGCCGGGCTCGGGATCCTGGCCGTGGAGATGGAGGCGGCCGGCCTGTACGGCGTCGCCGCCGAGACCGGCGCCCGGGCCCTCACCCTCCTCACCGTGTCGGACCACATCGTCACCGGCGAGCACCTCAGCCCCGAGGACCGCCAGCACACCTTCGACGACATGGTCCGCATCGCCCTGGCCACCGCCATCGCCGACGCCTGACCCCCGCCCCGACCGACGGCCGCGCCCACCAGGCCCGGCCCCTCGCCGAGGGCGCAGCGACCGCTCGGTCAGCCCCCCACCTGGTCGGGGGCCATGCGGGCCGAGCGCCGCCGCTTGTCGGCGTACATCGCCTCGTCGGCCCGGTGGAGGACGTCGCGCGGACCGTCATCCGGCCGGGCCACGGCGACGCCGACGCTGGCGGTGACCCCGGCCAGGCGGGCCCGCTCGACCCCGGCCACGAGGCCGCGGACCTGGTCGACCAGGACGTCGGCGGCCAGAGCCGGTGCAACGACCACGAACTCGTCGCCCCCGATCCGTCCCACGACGGCGTCGGGCTGGCCGTGGAGGAGCCCGTGGGCCACCGCCACCAGCAGCCGATCGCCCTCGGCGTGGCCGCCGACGTCGTTGACCCGCTTGAACCCGTCGAGGTCGAGGTAGGCCACCGCGGTCGGGACCTCGGCGTCGAGGCGGTCGCGCACCAGGTCGATGATCGAGGAGCGGTTGCGCACACCGGTGAGCCCGTCGTGGTTGGCCCGACGCTCGAGCGCCGCCTCGGCGGCCTGGCGCGCCGTCACGTCGTCGAGGGTCACCACGACGATGCTGACGTCGGGCTCGCCCAGCGACATCATCCGGCACTCCACCACGTCGTCGCGGTCGGCGAGCCGGACCGTGCACGACTCCCTGCCGCGCACCGAGGTGACCCGGCCGAAGACTGCAGCCATCCGGTCGCGATCCTCCTCGGCGACGAGCGCCAGCACCCCGTCCCGCTTGACCTCCGCCGGCTCCCGGCGGAGGGTCGCGCAGGCGGCACCGTTGACGTACACCGGTCGGGCGCTGGGGTCGAGCACCAGCACGCCGGTCGGCAGCAGCTCGGCCAGCACCTCGGCCGCCAGACGGTTCTCCAGGCCCGGCACGTGCGGCTCGATCTCACCCACCACCTCCCGGGTGCGCACCACCATGCCGGCGACCGCCGGGTCGTCGAGGCGGTTGATGGCGGTGACCTCGTAGCGGCCGTAGGTGCCGTCGCCGCGCTGCATGCGCACGACCATCGACCCCTCCCAGCCCGGCTCGGTCGCGAACGCCTGCGTGCCGAGGTCGAGGATCTGCACGGCGTCGTCGGGGTGCATGTCCTCGAGGGTGTGGAGCCCGAGGCCCAGGCCGCGACCGATCAGCCCCCCGGGCGGGGCCAGGTTGGCCTTCACGTTCCACGCCCTGTCGAGCACCATAAGCGACTCGGTCAGGTGCGGCAGCAGGGCCTCGAGCAGAGGGGCGTCGACGCCGGTCCCGGCGATGCCCGGCGGCCGGGACGCCGGTGCGGGCGGCCCCGGGTGCGCTCGGTCGCCCCCGTGCGCGTCACCCGTGTCTGCACCCACTGCCTCACCCATCGGGACCACCCATCGGCACCCTGGGTGGCGCCGTGAGCATCGGCGACGACGGTAGCCGCGACGGGCCGGCCCACCGGACGCGCCGGCGGGGACCGTGGTGGGGGCGGCCGGGCTCGAACCGACGACCTTCCGGGTGTAAGCCGGACGCTCTCTCCAGCTGAGCTACGCCCCCTCGGAGCACCGCACGCTACGGGACGGCGCCGGCGGTCGCCTCCCCGATCGGGCGCTCAGCGGGCCGACGGGACGCGGGGCGGCTGCTCGCCCTCGCCGGCCCCGCGCACCCGGGCGAGGGCGACGAAGGCGCCGGCCGTCTCGTGCTGGAGCTCGGGCAGGTCGCGGGGTGGGAACCACTCGACCGTGCCGATCTCGGGGCTGCGGGGCGCGGCGTCGCGCCAGTCGACGCCGGGGGCGACGCGCGCCCGGTAGACGATGTCCACCCGCTGGGGCTCGGGGTCGACCACGACGGCGGGCTCGCCGAGGAGGACGATGTCGAGGCCGACCTCCTCGCGCACCTCGCGCACGGCGGCCTCGGCCGGCTCCTCACCGCGCTCGAGCAGGCCCCCGGGCACGCCCCAGCGGCGTCGGTAGACGTGGCGGACCAGCAGCAGGGCTCCGTCGGGCCTCTCGATGAAGCACATCGAGCCGACGGTGAACGACGGGGCGATGGTGCGGACGACCCGCCGACGGGCCCCGGTGGGCAGGGCGCGGAACAGCCTGAGCAGGGTGCGGTGCAGGCCGGGGTGCATCGGGGCAGCCTACGGCTCCCATCCCCCCCAGGGCAGCGGGCCGACGGAGCGGTAGCGGTCGCGCAGCGTCGTGGCCAGGGCGGGGGTCGCGGCGGCCACCAGCGGGCGGCGGACCGGTGCGGTCAGGTCGTGGAGCGGCCGGTCGTCGAAGGCGACGACGGTGGCCCCGGCCTCGCGGCAGATCAGCAGCGCCCCCATGTAGTCCCACGGGGCCAGGCCGTCGCCGCTGCAGTCGAGGAAGGCGTCGAGCCGGCCCGCCGCCACCGCGCACATGTCGAGCGCCGCCGCCCCGAGAGCGCGGCACTGGGCCCAGCCGAGGTGCCGGGCCGGCAGCCCGTTCAGTCCGACGATGGCGCTCCGGAGGTCGGCGCAGCCGCTGGCCTCCGCCGGGTCACCGTCGACGTGGGCGCCCTGGCCCCGGATGGCCACGGCCCGGGAACCGTGCACGAGGTCGTCCACCACGGCGACCCGGGGGCCCTCCTCGTCGACGATGCACAGCGACGTGGCCCACCACGAGATGCCCCGGGAGGCGTTGGTGCTGCCGTCGAGGGGGTCGATCACGACGGTCAGGCCCTGGTGCCGGTCGGTCCAGCCGCTCTCCTCGCTGTAGACGGCCAGCCCGGCCTCCTGCAGCACGTCGAGGGCGGCGGCGTCGGCCGCCAGGTCGCTGTGGTGCTGGCCCGGCACGGTGTCGGCGACACCCCAGTCGTCGGTCGAGGACAGGGCCTCGGCGATCGCCGCCGACGCCGCGACCAGCACCTCGAGCAGCTCGTCGTCGGTCACGGCGTGCGACCGTAGCCGGGGCCGGGGGAACGGCTTCCGGGCCTCGCCGGTGGCATGGCAGGCTGGGCCCTCCCCGAGGAAGGACCCGAGTGGCCGTCATCGATGTCGCCGGCTTCGTGGCCGAGCAGAAGGAGCACGCCATCGCGCACGGCTTCCACGTGCACGACGAGCGGCACTTCGTGGAGACCTACTCGCTGCGCCAGGCGTGGGAGGTCGACCTCCACCCCGAGGAGGCCTGCGGCGGGCCGCTCGACATCCACCTCGCCCTCGAGGTCGACCCGCGGGTCCTGCTCTCGTTCGAGGACCTGGTGATGGAGCTCGACGAGGGCGCCGACCCACCGGACCTCCACCACTTCCCGCTGCACTTCTCGTGGTCGCTCCCCCCTCTGGCCAGCGGGCCCGACCTGCTCGTGCTGGCCACCGACCTGGCCGGCGTCGGCGGCACCGACCTGCCGTTGGAGGTGTCGGCCATCGACTCCTTCGCGTCGGTGACCGACGCCCCCGACCGCAGCGTGGGCATCGTGGGTCGGGTCGAGGTGTCGCTGTCGGAGGTCTTCGTCGGCGAGCGCGAGCTGCTGTGCAACGAGCTCGACCGGGCCATGGAGGTCAGCCGCTGGCTCCTCGAGCGCTGCGAGGGCTGGCTCCCCACCGAGGACTAGCGGGTCCGTCGGCCCGCCCGCCTGCGCAGGACGAGGTGGAGCCCCACCAGCGCCAGCGGCACCCACAGCGCCGTCCCGACCATCCACGGCACGTTCACGCCGGCCCAGCCGTGGGTGAGGGCGTCCCACAGCCCGTTGGCCGATCCCGCCGCCAGCCCGACCGCCAGCACCATCTGCAGGTTCGGCCACCGCAGGAACGCCGGATCGTCGAGGTCGCGGAGCGGGCCCATCGGTGGCTGCCTACCCCACCCCCGGGTCGGCACGCCCGCGGACGGTTCGGTGGGGCCGGTGGGGATCGAACCCACGACCGAGGGATTATGAGTCCCCTGCTCTGACCAACTGAGCTACAGCCCCGGGTCGACCCGTCTCGCGATGGTCCGATGGTCGACCGGCGCACGGTACCCGCTCGCGGAACGGTCCTGGTCGGGGTGGAGACACGGGCGACGGACAGAGGCCCGCAGCTGCCGGGGTCAGACCGCGCACGGGCACGCACCGCGAGATGGGTGCGTGCCCGTGACGTCACGCCCTCGGGTGGGGGATCAGCCGAGTGCGAACACCGACCCGGTGGCGGTCAGGTTCCCGCGGATCCGCATGACGAGGCCCGTCACGTCGGAACCCACACCGAAGGTGACCCAACCCCGCACGCTCGCGCCGGGCGCCACCTGGCCGTCGAGCTGCGGACGATCGAACCCGGCGAACGCCGCATCCCACACCCTGTTCTCGCTGTCCTTCACCTCGACGTTCAGGAGCGAGGAGAACGGCTCGGCCTCGCTCGTGTTGTTGGTGATCGTGATCTCGACCGCGACGAACCGCTGACCGTCGGGTGGCACCTCGAACTGGTTGGTCGAGATGTACGGGTCTTCCACCGTGTGGACCGTGATGTCGAAGTCACCGGACGTCGCCGTCTCGCCGACCCGGTAGAGGTCCTGCCCTTCGTACTGCTCCCGCTCGGGCTCCGTCACCGGCGGCGCCGTCGTCGGTGCCTCGGTCGTGGGGGCTGCGGTCGTGGCCGGCTCGGTCGTGGCCGGCTCGGTGGCCGGTTCCTCGGTCTCTGCTGCCGCCTCGTCTGGCGATGTGGTCGTCGCCGGCTCGGTCGTGGTCGGCTGATCGGCGCGGACGGTGGCCACCTCGTCCTCGGGCGTCCCCGCCAGCGCCCCACCGACGACCGCGACGAACGCCAGCGCCAGGCAGGCGAACACCGGGATGAGGACCTTCGGGAACCCGCGCTTCTCCTGACCACCGACGGGCACGGACGGGCCGATCCACTGCTGCCCGTTCCACTCCCGCTGGTGCCCCGCCTGCATCGGGTCCGGGTACCACCCGGGCGGCATCTGTCGTTCGTAGGTCAGCATCTCTGAACCCCTCCCTCTGAGGACTGGCCCGCTCACGCATCGTGACGGCCCGGACCGGCGGGGGGCAGGGGCCATCGGACGTGCGGCGCCGGGACCTTCGACCTCGCGAGGGATGGCCGAGGCGGCAGGCAGCGGGCAGAGCGGTGGTGCTCGTTCCGCTGCTGCCGCCGCCAGCGTGGCTCCGGGGGTGGGGCTCGAACCCACGACAAGCTGATTAACAGTCAGCTGCTCTGCCAGCTGAGCTACCCCGGAAGGAATCGCCAACGTAGCAGGGGCCCCCGCCGCCGCCCCACCTCCTTCGGCGCGCGATGCTCGCGGGGTGAAGGTCCTGCTCGCCCTCGTCGCCGGTGCGCTCGCGGGCGCCGCCGCCATCCGCCTCGTGCGCCCCGGAGGGCCGGCCCTCAGCGCCGGCTCCCCCGCCCCGGCCGACCCCGGGCCCGACCGCGTCGCCGTCGACGTCAGCGCCTTCACCGACTGAGCCCACCCGGTTCTGTCGCGGCCAGGCGTCACCCATGACCGCGTGCCGCGACAGAACCGATCTGGCCCGACCTCCCGTCGGTTCTGTCGCGGCCAGGCGTCACCCGTGACCGCTCATCGCGACAGAACCGAGCGGCGCCATCGCCGCCCGACCCGGCCGGCCTGGGCTCAGTCGGCCTCGAGGTAGTCCCGCAGCTTCTGGCTGCGGTGCGGGTGGCGGAGCTTGGCGAGCGTCTTGGACTCGATCTGGCGGATCCGCTCGCGGGTCACACCGAACTCCTTGCCCACCTCCTCGAGCGTCCGGGACTGCCCGTCCTCGAGACCGAAGCGGAGCCGCACCACCTGCTGCTCGCGCTCGTTGAGCTCGCTCATGGCCTCGACCACGGCATCGACGAGCATCGTGCGGGCGGCGGCGTCGGCCGGGGCCTCGGCCTGGAGGTCCTCGATGAAGTCCGACAGGTTCGAGTCGTCGGCCTCGCCCACGGGCGAGTCGAGCGACAGCGGGTCCTGGGCGATGCGGAGGATCTCGCGCACCCGCGACGGCGACATGTCGACCTTGGCCGCCAGCTCTTCGACGGTGGGGTCGCGCTCGAGCTCCTGGAGCATCTGGCGCTGGATGCGGTGCACCTTGTTGATCGACTCGACCATGTGCACCGGGATGCGGATGGTGCGGGACTGGTCCGCGATGGCCCGGGTGATGGCCTGGCGGATCCACCAGGTGGCGTAGGTCGAGAACTTGAAGCCCTTGGTCCAGTCGAACTTCTCGACCGCCCGCATCAGCCCGAGGTTGCCCTCCTGGATGAGGTCGAGGAGCTGCATGCCCCGGCCCACGTACCGCTTGGCCACCGAGACGACGAGGCGCAGGTTGGCCTGGATCAGCTGGGACTTGGCCTCCTCGCCGTCGCGGCACTGGCGCTCGAGACGGCGGCGCTCGGCGAACCCGAGGGCGTCGAGGCCGTCGGCCGCGGCCAGGTCGGCGAGCCGGAGGGCGGCCTCGGCGCCGCGCTCGATGCGCTGGGCCAGGTCGACCTCCTGGGGCCCGGTGAGCAGCGGCACCCGGCCGATCTCGCGCAGGTAGATGCGCACCGAGTCGGCCGACCCGCTCCCCCGGTCGGTGGTCGGCGCCCGCACCGCCGGGCGCTTCCCGGTTCCGGGGTGCACGTTCGGCCGGGGCCGGGCATCGATGACCCGGGCGTCGAGGGCGGGTCGGGAGGCGACCGCCTCGGGGGCCATCAGGTCGGGGGCGGCTGCGATCGGTGCCGGGGCGGCCTCGTCCGGTGCCTCTGGCTCCACATCGGGAGCGACATCAGGGGGCACGGCCCCCGTGGCTCCGGTCATGACCTCTCCTCGGCCCTCTCGGCGAGCCACGCTAGCAACTGGTCCTCGACATCTCTCCCGGTTCGCGCATCGGGGGCGACGGCCTGGAGGCGGGTCAGCAGCCAGGCCAGGATCGGGTTGAGCTCGGCCGCGGTCTGGTCGGACGCACCCCGCAGCTGCCGGCGCAGCAGGGCGACCTCCCGCTGGCCCTGGGCGCGGAGCAGGATCCGGCGCACGTCGGAGGGGTCGCCCGGATCGTCCTCGGCGGCGAGGCGCGCCAGCAGCTCGGCGGTGTCGGGGTCGGCGTCGTCGATGGCCCGGTGCAGGTCGCCCTCGGCGTCGCGCAGGGCCCGGAAGGCCACGGCGTGGCGATCGTCGGCGAAGAGGACCTCGTGCAGGAGCGGCAGCATCTCGGACCGGTGGTCGGCGTCCACAGCGAGCCGCAGCGCCGACACCTCCGGGTCCTCCGAGTGCGCCGCCCGGCGCGGGGCCTCGGCCACCCGGACGCTCGGCCGTCCCCCGGGGCGGAGCGAGGCCCGCAGCCGCTCGACGTCGATGCGGCAGCGGTCGGCCACCTCCATCACGTACTGGTCGCGGACGAAGTCGCTGGGGTGCTCGCCGATCACGTCGAGGGCGGCCTCGGCCGTCCGGGCCCGCCCCTCGGGGGTGTCGAGCCGACCGCCGGCGAGGGCCCGCTCGACGCGGAACCCGAGGAACGGGGTGGGGTTCTCGACGGCGGCGCGGAGGCGGTCCGGGTCGGAGCGTGCGAGATCGCCGGGATCCAGGCCCGGGGGCAGGTCAGCCACCACCACCTCCAGCTCGTGGGCCTGCTCCCAAGCGTACACCCGTTCGGCGGCGGCCGCCCCGGCGGCGTCGGGGTCGAAGGCCAGCACCAGCCGCCGGGCGAAGCGGCGCAGCTGGCGGACGTGGTCCTCGGTGAGCGACGTGCCGCAGGTGGCGACCGCCCGCGGGACGCCGACGTCGGCGAAGCCGATGACGTCGGTGTAGCCCTCGCAGACGATGACCTCCTCGGCCTTCACCACGTCGCTCTTGGCCCAGTTGAGCCCGTAGAGGACCTTGCTCTTGTCGTAGAGCGGGGTCTGCCCGGTGTTGCGGTACTTGGGCCCCTCCTGTCCCGGCATGATCCGGCCGCCGAAGCCGATGGCGCGGTCCTGGGCGTCGAAGATGGGGAACAGGACCCGGCCCCGGAAGAAGTCCTGCTGGCGGCGGGCCCGGTTGATGAACCCGAGGCCGGTGTCGACGAGGACCTTGTCGGGCAGGTCGAGGTGGCGGCACAGCTGGTCCCAGTCGTCGGGCGCCCACCCCAGCCGGTAGCGCCGGACGGTGTCGCCGTCGAAGCCGCGGTGGCGCAGGTAGGCCCGGGCCGGGCCGGCGTCCCGCCCGGTCAGCAGGCGGTCGTGGTACCAGTCGACCGCCCGCTCGACGGCCTCGGTCAGGCGGGTCTTGCGCTGGCGCTGCTCGCCCTGGCCCTTCTCGGTGTAGCGGACCTGCACGCCGCTCTGGGCCGCCAGCCACTCGATGGCCTCGGCGAAGTCGAGGTGCTGGAGCTCGCGCACCAGCGTGATCGTGTCCCCCTTGGCCTGGCAGCCGAAGCAGTAGTACAGCCCGTCCTCGGCGTTGACGGAGAAGCTGGGGGTCTTCTCGCCGTGGAAGGGGCACAGGCCGCTGTAGCGGCGCCCGACCTTCTTGAGCTGCATGAAGTTCTGGGCGACGTGGACGATGTCCGCCTTGGCCCGCACCTCGGCCACCGTCTCGTCGGTGATGCCCATGTCAGGCCCCGACCGCCGACGTCACGCTCATGGCTCGGAAGGTACCAGCGCCCCACGACACCCCGGCGGGACGCCGGACGGGGGGAGGCCCGGCTTCCGCCGGCCGGACCTCCCGCCCCTCCACGCCCGCGTGACCCTCAGGGGGACGGGTACTCGGGCGGGACCTCACCCTCGGGCGGGGCGTCGAGGATCGTCTCGGTGCCCTCCTCGTCGAAGAGCGTCAGGTCCTCGGTCCACTCCCCCGGCAGGTAGCGCTGGCCGCCGTTGACGTAGCGCCACATCCCCGTCCCCTCGCGGCCGATCTCGTCCTCGCCGGTCGCCTCCGGGTCCCACCAGATCTCGGTGACGTCGTCGACGCCGTTGTAGTCCGGGTAGGGCCAGAAGCCGTGGTCGCCGAACGAGAGCGACGGCTCGGACTCGTACGACGGCGTCGGCGGCCGGGCGAAGAGGCCGGCCTGCAGCGTCTCGGGCGTCAGCTCGGGACCGGCGGCGGACACGGCGGAGAAGAACAGCGACGGGTTGGGCACGATGACGGCGCTGGTGTCGGCGGCGGGCGGCAGCTCGCCGTGGAACCACTCGTAGAGCACGAACGGCGACCGTTGGGCCTGGTCCGGCTTGACCGTCAGCGGGCTGGGCCCGAAGGCGTGGGCCCACTGCTCCTGGTCGTAGGTGCGGGAGAAGGCCACCGTGTCGACCAGGACCTGGGGGCCGAGGACCCACTCGGGGTGGAAGTCCTGGGCGGTGGCCTCGGTGGTGAACGGTCCCGGGGCGACGGGGTCGCCGGAGAAGACGACGGTGGTCACCCCCGCCTGCTTGAGCCGGGTGATGACGCTGGTGGCCTGCTCCTGCAGGCGGGCCGGGTCGAGCGTGTAGGAGACGCTCTCGGTCAGCTCGATGCCCTCCTCGCCGAGCAGGTCCTCGAACCGCTCGGCCTGGGCGGCCGAGGTGTCGTTGGACTCGATCCACAGGTAGCCGAACGACCGCTCCTGGTCGGTGAGGGCCTCGTCCCCGGCGAACTCGGCCGGCTTCCCGGCCAGCTTCTTGGTCATGTACTCGACCAGGTGGATGAGGACCTGGTCGGAGTTCGGACCCGTCGAGTACAGGTAGGGCGAGCGCTCGTCGAAGAACTCGGGGTCACCCCCGGTGCACCCGATGCAGACGACCTCCCGGGCCGCCAGCTCGTCGGCGAAGGCGCTGGTGAGCGTGGGCCCGCCGAGCACGGCGAAGGCGCCCATGTCCTCGGCCGCGGTCACCGCGTCGGCCCGGGCCGCGACCTCGTCGTTGGCCGAGCCGGTGCCCACGAGGATCTCGAGGTCCACCTGGCGCCCGTAGGTCTGGTACGTCGCGTTGAAGATGTCGATGTAGCCCTGGACGGTCTCGCTGACCTGCTCGACGGTGTCGTCGTTGGCGATGGCCTGGGTGACGTACTCGATCACCGGGTCGCTCTCGGGGGACACGTAGGCGACGACCTTGATGGAGTCGGCGGTGACGCCGGGCGAGGTCTCGCCGCCGTTGTCGCCCTCGACGTCGGCGTAGCACTCCGACGCGAGGAGGTACGGGATGGCGACCCGCCCCGTCTCCTGGTCGCAGGTCTCGGGCCACGTCAGCTCGTCGGTGGTGCCCTCCTCCTCGGCCTGGCTCCACGACACGGCGCCGGTGGGCGCCTCGGCCTCGCTGGCGGGCGTGTCGTCGCCCGCCGCCTCCTCGTCGTCGTCGGAGCCGCCGCCCACCACGAGCACGGCGAGGACGATCACCGCCACCACGGCGAGGGCGGCCAGGGGCCCCCATCGCCGGAGCAGCTTGCTCCGGTCGGCCTCGGGTCCGTCACTGCTGGGCAACATCGGTGGTCCTCCTGGATCGGGGAACGGTGGTCGGGGGCTGGAGAGGGGTGGGGCGGGGCCCGGTCGTCTCGTCGGTTCGTTCGCTGCGCTCGCTCACGGTGCGACCAGGTCCCCGGAGCGGGCGATGACGCTGGCGGTGGTGCCGAGGTACGACGCCACGACCGCGGGGTCGTGGAGCACCTCGTCGGGGGCGCCGACGGCGATGACGGAGCCCTGGTCCATGGCCACCAGGCGATCCGACACGGCGGTGATCAGCGGCATGTCGTGCTCGATGACGACGACGCCGGCCCCAACCTCGTCGGCGATGCGCCGCAGCAGCGGGGCGAGGGCCTCGGTCTCGCGCTGGGCGATGCCGCTGGAGGGCTCGTCGAGGAGCACGACGGTGGGACGGTGGGCGACGACGCACGCCAGGTCGACGACGCGGCGGGAACCGGTGGAGAGCTCGCGCACGAACTTCGACCGGAACGCCTCGAGCCCGAGGAGCTCGATCAGGGCGTCCACCCGGGTCCGGACCGCCTCCTCGGAGTCGAACGACGCCGGCAGGTGGAGGGCGGCGCTCAGGGGGTCGCGCACCTCGACCCACCGCTCGAGGGCGACGGCGATCGCCTCCTCCACGGTGAGGGCCGGGAACAGGCGGGCGTCCTGGAACGAGCGGCCCAGCCCGGCCCGGGCCCGGGCGCTGGCCGAGAGCCGGGTGACGTCGCGCCCGCGGACCTCGACCCGGCCGCCGTCGGAGGGGGTGAACCCGCTGATGAGGTCGAACAGGGTGGTCTTGCCGGCGCCGTTGGGGCCGATGATGCCCACGACCTCGCCGGGAGCGACCTCGAGGGTGACGCCGTCGACGGCCTTGATGCCACCGAAGCGGACCGACAGGTCGTGGGTGGCCAGGGCGACCTCGGCCGCCCCCGCGGTGGCCGCGACGTGCTCGTCGGCGGAGTGGCCCTCGACGCCGGCGGCGGCCACGTGGGTGACCTCCTCCTCGGTGCGCTCGGCGATCTTCTCGATGGCGACCGCCGCCCCCGCCGGTCGCGGCGCCGTCCCGTCGCCGTCGCGGGCCTGCGTGGCCGCGCCGGCGCCCTCGAGGAACACCGAGCGCAGCACGTCGGGTCGCTCGAGGAGCTCGGCGGTGGGCCCGTGGAACCGGATCTGGCCCTTCTCCATGAAGAAGGCGGTCTCGGCGACGGTGAGGGCGACGTTCACCGACTGCTCGACGATCACGACCGTCGTGCCCGAGGCGGCGATGCCCTCGACGATGGGCAGCAGCTGCTCGACGATGACCGGTGCCAGGCCCAGCGACAGCTCGTCGATCATGAGCAGGCGGGGCTGGGACAGGAACGCCATCCCCAGCGCCAGCATCTGCTGCTGGCCGCCGGACAGGTCCGAGGCCGGATCGTCGAGCCGCTGGCCCAGGACCGGGAAGAAGCCGAGGACCTCGTCGACGCCGGCCTTGGTCGCGGCGCGGTCGGACCGGTGGCCCCACGACCCCATCTGGAGGTTCTCGCGGACGGTCAGGTCGCCGAAGACGCCGGCGCCCCCGGGCATCTGGGCCACCCCGAGGGAGGCGATCTCGTGGGGCGGGGCGTGGGTGATGTCCCGGCCGTCGAAGATGACGGCGCCTCCGTCGGCCTCGACGATGCCGGAGATGGCCTTCAGCAGCGTGGACTTGCCGGCGCCGTTGGTCCCCAGCAGGGCGACGATCTCCCCCTCGCCGATCTCGACGTCGACGCCGAACAGGACCTGCACGTCGCCGTAGCCGACCTCGAGGTCCCGCACGAGCAGCAGCTTCGACCGGCCCGCGGCCCGCTCGTGGGCGGCCTCGGCGCGGGCCGCCGACGCCTTCCACACCTGGGCGATGTCACGGTTCACGCTGGCGCCGGCCGTGGCGATGATGAGCCCGCCGACCAAGAAGATCGGCACCATGAGGACCATCCCCCACCGGATGCCCCACCGGTCGGCGACGGCGCCCAGGATCGGCAGGAACAGCAGCCCGGGGACGACCCAGAGGGCGCCGACGGAGAACCCGATCGATCGGGCCCGGGGCGGGATGGCCAGCGAGAGCGAGGCGAGGATGCCCGGGCCGAGCACGGCCAGGCTGCCGGCGATGACGAGGTTGGCGATGATCGCCACGGCGAGGCTGGGGGCCAGGGCGAAGGCCAGGAGGGCACCGGACACCACGAAGGCCACCAGCGAGAGGAACCGCATCACCAGGCTGGTGTCCTTCGCCATCAGCCGGGTGGCGACGCGGGCACCGAGGATCACCCCCAGCAGCTGGGCCGGCTCGACGCCGGCGGCCACGAAGCCGCGGGCCTTCTCGTCGAGGTCGAACTGCTCCTCGTACATGAGCGATGCCAGCGAGACGAACCCGATCAGCGAGGCGCCGAGGAACGGGAGGCTGTACCAGATGCGCCGCAGGGTCTCGATCTTCCAGACCATCCGCCAGCCCTCGCCGAACGACGGCGAGACCTCCTCGGTGGCGATGACCTCCTCGGTGGCGCCCATGGCCCGCCGCTCGTGGCCGCCGCGCACGGGCTCCTTCAGCCAGAGGGCCAGGCCGACGAAGATGGCGGTCGGGACGACGAAGACGAGGAACGGCGCCCGCCACCCGAAGGCGGAGGCGAGCAGGCCGGCGCTGAGCGGCCCGATGCAGGCTCCGACGGCGTTGGCGGCCCGGTGGGTCGAGAACACCCGGGCCCGGGCCTCGGGGGCGTAGTAGTCGGCGAGGAGCGAGTTGTGCGTGGGGTCGACGGTGGCCCGGCCGATGCCGGAGAAGATCCGCACGACGAACAGGAACACCACCCCGGTCGCCAGGCCGGTGAGGAGCGAGAACACGCCCCAGAGGGCACCGCCGGCGGCGGCGAGGGGGACCCGCGGGTAGCGGTCGGCGGCGGCCGCGATGGGGACCTGCAGGACCAGCGCCAGCAGGGTGACGACGGCGATGAGGGTGAGGATCCCCTGGGTGCCGAGCCCGAACTCGTCGCGGATCTCGGGCAGCAGGATCCCGAACGCGGTGCGGTCGAGCTCGTCGACGGCGTTGAGCCCGAAGAGCACCACGAGCGGCAGCACGGGCCCGCCCCCGGTGATCCGGGCGGCCCAGCCCCGCAGGCCGCCGCCCCGCTCGGGCACGCCGGCGGCCGGGTCGGTCGTCGTGGCCGCCATCAGGCCTTCACCTCGGCCGGGATCTCCGTCGCCGGGGCGGGCGGTTCGTGGTCGTCGTCGCCCGGCTTGGCCAGGCTGACCTCGTCGTCGGGCTCCACCGGGCCGGCGATGGGTGGCGGCGGGGCCGACACCTCGATCCGGTCGTCGCCCACCAGGCTGGGCACGTGCAGCCCCCGGCGGCGCACGACCGAGCGCAGCCAGCCGTCGCGCAGCTGGAACAGCAGCCCGCCCAGCCCGGTGGGCAGCACGAGCAGCACCAGCAGCACGCCGGCGCCGGTGGCGACCACCTGCCACTCGTTGGGGAGGAACCACTGCGTGCCCCGCAGGTAGACGGCGCCGAGCACCGCCCCGGGGATGGACCCGATGCCGCCGATGACGGCCATGGTGAACACGGCGAAGTTCTGGCCCGGGTCGTAGGGGCCGCTGCCGAAGGACTGCTGGTGGTGGACGAACAGCCCGCCGGCGAAGGCGGCGATGGCCCCCGACAGGGCGAAGGCGGTCAGCTTGGCCCGGGTGGGGCTGACGCCGTAGGCCTCGGCCGCCCTCTCGTTCTCCCGGATGGCGAGCAGGACCCGTCCCGCCCGCGACCGGCGGACGCCCCGCAGGGCCAGCACCACCAGGACGAAGCCGGCGAGGGTCACGTAGTAGACGCCGGTCGGCGAGTCCCAGTCGAGCCGCCCCAGCAGCGGGTTGCGCGAGACCCGGTCCGACGGCACCCAGTCGAAGAAGCGGTCGTTGAGCAGGTACGAGGTGGTCGCCAGGGCGAAGGCGAAGGTCGTCACGGCCAGGTGCAGGCCACCGCGCCGCAGGGCGGGGAGCCCGACGAGCAGGGCTGCCACCCCCCCGGCCAGGGCGGCCAGCATGAGGCTCACCAGCAGGTCGGCGTCGTGGTCGATCGTGGCCTTGGCCCCGACCACGGCCCCGATGGCGAAGAAGGCGACCTGGCCGAGCGACACCTGCCCGGCCCACCCGCTCAGCACCACCAGGGACAGGGCGAGGATGCCGTAGATGATCACGGCCGACGCCTTGAGCGAGCGGTCGGTGGACAGGAGGTGCGGCAGGACGAGGGCGGCGGCGAGGAGGACCGTGCCGCCGACCCACCGGACGAGCCGCACCTCGGTCTCGCGGCGCAGGACGGCGGGCACGGGTCGGACCTCGTCGGCCGCCTGCCACCCCGAGGCGTCCTCGTCGCCGACCCGGCCGCTCTTGCGCCGCTGCACCACGAGGGCGATGCCGATGACGGCGGCGAGGATGGGGTCGATGAGCAGCGGGCTGGAGGCGTTCCACTGCACGCCCAGCTCGAGGACGCCGAGGGCCACGGCGCTGCTGGCGATCAGGGTGAGGTTGGTCATCCGCCCGATCAGGAGGGCGGCCAGGGCCCGCAGGAGGATGCCGAAGCTGAGGGCGGACCCGACGGGCAGGCCGAGGATCCCGGCGCGGAGGAAGGTGGCCACGAAGGCGAGGAGGCCGGCGACGGCCCACACCAGCGTCTGGACCCGGTGGACGGGGATGCCGAGGAGCGAGGCCCGCTGCGAGCTCGTGGCCGTGGCGCGCACCGCGACGCCCAGCTGGGTCCGCTGGAGGAACCAGGCCAGCAGGGCGATGCAGATCGGCACGACCACCATGGCGATCACGTCGTTGGCGTTGAAGACCACGCCCCCGACGGTGAAGCTGACGGCGAACGGGGCCTCGATGCGCGGGGCCAGGACCCGTTCGTCGGTCCACAGCTGGGGCATGAGGAGGGCGCAGGCGGCGAGGATCTGCGACAGCCCCAGCGTGGCCACGGTGAGGATGAGCCGGGGGGCGTGGCGGAACCGCCGGATGATGACCGCCTCGACGATGCCGCCCACGAGCAGGGCCGCCACCAGGCCGGTGGGAACGGCGAGCCAGTAGCTCCAGCCCCACGCCGTCATGAGCATCAAGACGAGGACGGCGGGGACGCCGCCCAGGTCGGCCTGGGCGAAGTTCAGGATCCGGTTCGACCGGTGGATGAGGGCCATGCCCAGCGACACGAGGGCGGTGAGGCCGCCGATCACGATGCCCCGCACGAAGATCCCCGACGGCACCGGGAAGACGATCAGCTGCAGGGCGATGATGGCGAGCGGCGGGGCGACCGTCGGGGCGAGGGCCCGCAGCCGGTCGGCGGGGGTGCTGGCCCGACGGTCGCCGTCGGCGACCGTCGGCGTCGTGGCTGCGGTCACGCGTGGTGGCCCATGGTCTGCGGTCGCGGCACGGCGGCCCCCTGGTCGTCGGTCCTGGGTCGGGTCCGTCGTCGGGTGCCTGTGGCGCAGGGCACGTGTGACGACGGTCTCCGATAGTAGTATCGGATCGACGGCGTGCAAGGGGCATGTCCGGGGGACCCGCGGGAGACCGCCACATGGGTGACGAGATGGCTGACCACAGCGCCGACCCGATCGCCGACCCGATCGCCGCCCGGGGCCCCGGCCCGGAGCCAGACGAGGACCCCGGCGCCGACGGCACCCGCGAGCGGCTGATCCGGGCCGCCATCGAGATCGTGGCCACCGAGGGCGTGGCCGCCCTGACCACGGTCAACGTCTGCCGCCGGGTCGGCATCGCCCAGTCGAGCTACTACACCCACTTCGCCAGCCGCGACGAGCTCCTCCAGGCCCTCGGCGAGCGCAGCGCCATCGCCAGCCGCCGGACCACCCGGGCGGCGCGGGCCCAGTTCGGCGAGCACCGCGACCGGGTCCACCTGCGCGACACCATCCGGGCGCCGCTCGAGCTCATCCGGTCCTACCCGGAGATCTTCCGGCTCGGGCGCCAGGCCCGCCACGAGCCCCCGTCGACGGCGCTGGGCGCCCACGCCCGGGCCATGGCCGCCGCCAACCGGGCCGAGCTGGCCGACGACCTCATGGACCTGGCCGGCCAGCACGACCCCGGGCTGCGCCGGCGCTACGAGATGGTCGCCGACTGCATGGACGCCATGGTCACGACCCTGGGCGAGGGCCACATCGAGGGCCGGTACCCGGACCTCGAGGAGGTCATCGACCTCCTCGCCATCTACGCCGCCGGGTCGCCCCGCCTCGTCGAGTGGCTGTCCTGGCGCCCCCCCACCGAGGCCTGAGCACCCCGACGCACGTCCGCCGACCGGCGACGAACCGCACCCCTGCGACACCCAGCCAGCACGACCCGGGCCACCTGTCGGAGGAACGGAGATGTCGCCCGTGCACCGCCGGGTCCCGGCCGACGGGCGCGGCAGGCGGCGTCGGCCGGGCGCGGGCGCTGGGTTACGGTCGTCGGCCGTGCCTTCCTCCACCGACCTGTTCAGCATCGAGGGCAAGACCGCCCTCGTCACCGGCGGCAGCCGCGGCATCGGGCTCATGATCGCCCGGGGCTTCGTCGAGGCGGGGGCGTCCGTCGTCATCTCCAGCCGCAAGGCCTCGGTGTGCGAGGAGGTGGCGGCCGAGCTCTCCGAGATAGGCGAGTGCCGGGCCGTCCCCGCCGACCTCTCGACCGAGGACGAGTGCCGCCGCCTGATCGACGAGGTCGCCACCGGGACCGACACCCTCGACATCCTGGTGAACAACGCCGGCGCCACGTGGGGCGCCCCGCTCGCCGAGTTCGACGACGCCGCATGGGACCGGACCCTCGACCTCAACGTCAAGGGCGTGTTCCACACGACCAAGTTCGCCCTCCCCCTGCTCGAGGCGGCCAGCTCCGAGGGCGACCCGTCGCGGGTCATCAACATCGGCTCGATCGACGGCATCCACGTCCCGGTCCTCGAGACCTACTCGTACTCGGCCAGCAAGGCCGCCGTGCACCAGCTCACCCGCCACCTGGCGGCCAAGCTGGCCCCCCGCATCACCGTGAACGCCATCGCCCCGGGCCCGTTCGAGTCGAAGATGATGGCGGCCACCCTCGCCGCCGCCGGGGACCAGATCGCGGCGTCGGCGCCGATGCGCCGCATCGGCCAGCCCGACGACATGGCCGGCACCGCGATCTTCCTCAGCTCGCGCGCCAGCTCGTACATCACCGGCACCGTGATCCCCGTCGACGGCGGCATCGCCACCTGCCGGTAGGCGCCCACCGCCCTCCCCGCGCCGTCGACCGAAGCCAGGAGCCCGCATGCCCGACGATCCCACCTCCGACTGGCGGCCCGACGGGTCGTCGGACCCCGGCCTCGAGCCGACGCCCGAGGACGCCACCCGGGCCTGGGCGACGGGCGAGACCGACCCCGCCGGGACCGACGCGACCCAGGCCTGGCGGCCCGACGCGGCCGACGGCGACCCGGCGGCGACGCCGGGCGCCGCCGACCGGACGGGCGAGCTGCCCCCGGAGCAGACGCTCGACGCCACCCAGGTCCTCCCCGCGGCCGGCGCCGCAGGAGCGGCGGGCTACGCCGGAGCCGCCGGCTACGGCGCCGGCGGGGCCCCGGGCGGGGGCTACCTCCCGCCCGACGCCGAGCCGCCTGCGGCGCGCCGCGGCCGGGGGATGCTGATCGCCGCCATCGTCATCGTCCTGGCCGCCCTCGTCGCCGCCGCCATCGTGTTCGCCGTGGTGAGCGGGGAGGACGACGCCCCGTCGACGACCACCACCTCGATCACCACCGCGCCGACGACCACGACCGAGGCCACGACCACCACCGCGCCGACGACCACGACCGAGGCCACGACCACCACCGAGGCGACGACCACGACGGCGCCGACGACCACGACCACGGCGCCGACCACCACCACATCGACGACGACCACGACCTCGACGACGTCGACGACGACCACCTCGACGGTGCCCCTCGAGCCGGCCGGTGCCGAGGGGGGCGCATGACCGACACCACCGCCCCCGCCATCGACCTCCTGGCGCCTGCCTTCTACGGCGACCTCGACGCCATGCACGCCGCCTTCCGGTGGCTGCGGGCGCACGACCCCGTCCACCGCGACGAGGCCAACGGCCTGTGGGGCGTCACCCGCCACGCCGACGTCATGGACGTCGAGCGCCGCGACGACGTGTTCTCCTCGGCCTCGGGCTACCGCAGCCACCACGAGCCCGACGAGGACAACATGATCGCCCAGGACGATCCCGGGCACCTCGAGCAGCGACGCCTCGTGAACCGCCGCTTCACGCCCCGGGCGGTCGCCGCCATGGAGGGCTACCTGACGACCCTCGTGGACGACGTCCTCGAGGGCGCCCTCGCCGGGGGGTCCATGGAGGTCGTCGGCGAGCTGGCCGCCCCGGTGCCGGCCCGGCTCACGGCCCACCTGCTGGGCTTCGCCGAGGAGCGGTGGCCCGACATCAAGACCTGGTCCGAGCGGCTGATGCGCTACGACGAGGTCGACACCGACCAGGCCGTCGCCGACGACTTCGTGATGGCGATCATGGAGTTCGTGCCCGTGCTGATGGAGACGGCCACCGCCCGCCGGGCCGCACCGGCCGACGACCTCGTGACCGACTGGGTGCGCGGCGCCGAGCGGGGCTGCCCCATGACCGACAGCAAGCTGGTCAACGAGGCCGGCCTGGTGATCTCCGGCGGGGCCGAGACCACCCGGACCGTCATCAGCCGGGGCCTCGTCGCCTTCGCCGAGCACCCCGACCAGTGGGAGGCGATGGCTGCCGACCCCTCGCTCGTGCCCGGTGCGGTGGAGGAGCTGATCCGCTGGGTGACGCCGCTCAACAACTTCTTCCGCACCGTCACCCGCGACGACCGCATCGGTGACCAGCCGGTGAAGGCCGGCGACCGGGTGGCGATCCTCTACCCCAGCGCCAACCGGGACGAGGCCGTGTTCGCCGACCCCGACCGCTTCGACATCACCCGCGACCCGAACCCGCACCTGGCCTTCGGTCGGGGCACCCACTTCTGCCTGGGCGCCAACCTGGCCCGGGTCGAGCTGCGGATCCTGTTCGAGCGGCTGAGCCAGCGCATCACCGACCTCCGCGTCGTCAGCGGCCCCCGACTCGAGGACAACATCTTCGTCACCGCCGTCCAGCACCTCGAGATGGCCTTCACCCCCCGCTGACCGGTCGGAGTGGGTCAGACCCACACCGACCGCGCCTGCGACAGGGCTTCAGTGGCCGCGGGCGATCCAGGCGTCGAGGTCGGGGGCCTCGACGCCGATGGTGGTGTCGTCGCCGTGCCCCGTGTGCACCACGGTCTCGTCCGGGAGGGGCAGGAGCCGGTCCTGGATCGAGTCGATGATGGTGGTGAAGCTGGAGAACGACCGGCCCGTCGCTCCCGGCCCGCCGTTGAAGAGCGTGTCGCCGGAGAAGAGGATGCCGGCCTCGGCGTCGAGGAGGGAGCAGCCCCCCGGGCTGTGCCCGGGGGTGTGGATCACCTTGAGCTTGCGGCCCCCGACCTTGATCACCTGGCCGTCGGTGAGGGCGGCGTCCACCGGACGGTCGGGGTGCACCTGCTCCCACAGCATGGTGTCGGCCGGGTGCATCCAGATCGGAGCCCCCACCGCCTCGGCCAGCGCGGGCGCGGCGTTGATGTGGTCGTTGTGGCCGTGCGTGCACACGACGGCCACCACCCGGCGCCCGTCGACGCCGGCGACGATGGGCTCGTGGTCGTGGGCGGCATCGACGACGATGCACTCCTCGTCGTCGCCGACGATCCAGATGTTGTTCTCGACGTCGAAGTCCTCGCCGTCGATGGAGAAGGTGCCCGCCGTGACCACCTTGTCGACACGGGGCGCGGGTCCGGTGGGGGCGGGCATCAGGCGCTCCCCTCGATGACCACGACCGACCGGAGGACCTCGCCGCGCTCCATCTTGTGGAACGCCTCCTCCACCCCGTCGAGCGGGATGGTCTCGCTCACGAAGGCGTCGAGGTCGAGCCGACCCTGGAGGTAGAGGTCCGTGTAGAGGGGGAAGTCGCGGCTCGGCAGGCAGTCGCCGTACCACGAGGGCTTGAGGGCGCCGCCCCGGCCGAAGAAGTCGATCATCGGGATGTCGATCCGCATCTCCGGGTTGGGCACGCCGACCTGGACCACGGTGCCGGCGAGGTCCCGGGCGTGGAACGCCTGCTCGAAGACCTTGGGGTTGCCGACGGCCTCGACCACCACGTCGGCGCCGAAGCCGCCGGTGAGCTCGCGGATGGCCTCGACCGGGTCGGTGCTCGAGGCGTCGACCGTGTGGGTGGCGCCGAAGCCCATGGCGATCTCGAGCTTCCGGGCGTCGAGGTCGACGGCGATGACGGTGCGGGCGCCGGCGATGCGGGCCCCGGCGATGGCGGCGTCGCCGACGCCCCCGCAGCCGAACACGGCGACGGTGTCGCCCGGGCCGACCTCGCCGGTGTTGATCGATGCGCCGAGGCCGGCCATCACCCCGCAGCCGAGGAGCCCGACGGCCTCGGGCCGGGCGGCGGGGTCGACCTTGGTGGCCTGGCCGGCGGCGATGAGCGTCTTCTCGGCGAAGGCGCCGATGCCGAGGGCGGGGCTGAGCTCGACCCCGTCGAGGGTCATCTTCTGGGTGGCGTTGTGGGTGGCGAAGCACAGGTGGGGGCGGCCCCGCTTGCAGGCCCGGCACTCGCCGCACACGGCCCGCCAGTTGAGGACGACGAAGTCGCCGGGGCCGATGTCGGTGACGTCGTCGCCGACCGCCTCGACGATGCCGGCCGCCTCGTGCCCGAGGAGGAACGGGAAGTCGTCGTTGATGCCGCCCTCCCGGTAGTGCAGGTCGGTGTGGCAGACGCCGCAGGCCTGGACGCGGACGAGCGCCTCACCGGGTCCGGGGTCCGGGACCGAGATGGTCTCGACCCGGACCGGCTCGCCCTTGGCCGTGGCCACAACTCCTCGCACCTCGTGCGCCATTCGGGTCCCTCTCCTCGTCGTGGATGACCGCCGCACCGTACCCATGAACACCTCACCGATGCGCGACGCCGTACCGCCGACCCCGACGACCGGGGTGAGGCGCCCCGTTCCCTCATCCGTAAGGGGTGCTTGACACACCTTCCGTGGGGGGCGATCATGCGCCCGTGCTCGTGTGCCACTGCCGGGCGGTCAACGACCGCCAGATCGAGGCTGCCGCCCTCTGCGGGGCGACCTCGGTGCGCGACATCGTCACCGCCTGCGGGGCCGGCGGCGTCTGCGGCGGGTGCCGGCCGGTCATCGAGGAGATCCTCGAGGGCACCCCGGTCGCCCTGCCGGCGTCGCACGCCGCCGTCGCCTGACCCCGGTCCCGTCCCGTCGGGCCCGGTAGGGCCGCCTTCCGCGCCCCGGTGGGGCGCACCCCGGTCCCCCCTGACAGGGTCCCCACACACCTGTTCGGTCGGCCATGATGGTCCCGACGCCCCCATCGAGGAGAAGACCAGTGCAGGGTGACCCCGCCATCATCGAGATCCTCAACGAGGTCCTCACCGCCGAGCTCACCGCCGTGAACCAGTACTGGGTCCACCACCGGATGCTCGACAACTGGGGCCTCAAGCGGCTCGCCGAGCACGCGCGCGAGGAGTCCATCGACGAGATGAAGGACGCCGACCGCATCATCGAGCGGATCCTGTTCCTCGAGGGCGTCCCCAACATGCAGCGGCTGAACCCCGTGCGGGTCGGCGAGACCGTCCCCGAGCAGCTGGCCTCGGACATGGCCGTCGAGCAGGCCGCCGTCGAGCGCTACAACCGGGGCATCGCCCTGTGCGTCGAGAAGGGCGACAACGGCACCCGCCACCTCTTCGAGGAGCACCTCACCAGCGAGGAGGAGCACCTCGACTGGATCGAGGCCCAGCTCTCCCTGATCGAGACGATCGGCCTCGAGCGCTACCTCGCCCAGCAGATCCACTCCGACGACTGAGGGCCGGTCTCGCCGCCGAGGCGACCTGGGTGCTCACCTGATCGGGTGGGTAGGGCGCCGGGCATGAACCCGGTCCGCACCCTCGCCCGCCCCCTGCTCGCCTCGGTGTTCGTCTCCGGTGGCGTCGACATGCTCCGCAACGCCGGGTCCCTCGCCCCGGTGGCCGAGCCGGTCACGTCGAAGGTCGTCGAGGCGGCCCAGCCGGTGGCCGACCGAGCCGCCGAGGCCGCCGGCCCGGCCATCGGGACCGCCGCCGAGAAGGTGGTCGACCTGGCCGAGCAGGCCGCCGACGCCCTCCCCGACCGCGCCCAGCCGGTGGTCGACCTGGCCGACCAGGCCGCCGACGCGGCCCGGCCCCTCACCCCGACGGCCGACGACGCCCTGCTCGCCGGGTCCCAGCCCCGGTCGGCCCCGCCCCGGGTCGGCCTGCCCGACGATCCGGAGCTGCTGACCAAGGTCAACGGCGGGGTGATGGTCGGCGCCGGGATCCTCCTGGCCATCGGCAAGCTGCCCCGCCTGTCGGCCGCCGCCCTCGCCGCCACCCTCGTCCCCACCACCCTCGCCGGCCACCGGTTCTGGGAGATCGACGACGAGGAGGAGCGGGCCGCCCAGCAGATGGGCTTCATGAAGAACGTGTCCCTGCTCGGCGGGCTCGCCCTGGCCGCCATCGACACCGAGGGCCGCCCCGGCATCGCCTGGCGGACCCGCCACGCCACCCGATCCGCCCGCCGCGAGGCGGCCCTGGCCCGGGCCAAGGTCGCCGGCGCCCTCCCGGGGTGACCGTGCCCACCGGGTGGGGGGCCACCCCCTTCCTCCGTCGGGTCCGAACCCCTCCCGACCAGGGCAGATAGGTTCGCGAGGTGGCCGAACCCGGCACGATGCCGCGCGTCCTCCTCGATCGGTACGAGCTTCGTGACCAGGTCGGCGTCGGTGGGATGGGAGAGGTCTGGCTGGGGTGGGACCGCCGTCTCCAGCGCGACGTGGCCGTCAAGCTCCTCCTGCCCCAGCTCTCCGACGAGCCCGCCTTCCGCCAGCGCTTCGAGGTCGAGGCCCGGGCCGCCGCCGCCCTCGAGCATCCCAACGTCGTGCGCGTGTTCGACATCGACGACGACCAGGGCTCCCTGTTCATCGTCATGGAGCGGCTGCCCGGCCCCTCGCTCGACCGTCGGATCTACGAGGGTCCGCTGTCGGAGGAGGAGGTCATGCGGGTCGCGGCCGACATGCTGGCCGGGCTGGGCGCGGCCCACGCCGAGAACCTGATCCACCGGGACATCAAGCCCGGCAACCTGATCCGCTCCGCCGGCGGGCGCTGGAAGGTCGGCGACTTCGGCGTGGCCAAGGACCTGGCCTCGACCGCCCACCTGACCCTCGTCGGCGTGGCGGTGGGGACTCCTGCCTACCTCGCCCCCGAGCAGCTCGACGGCCGCCCGGCCACCAGCTCCACCGACCTCTGGGCCGCCGGCGTCGTGCTCCGCGAGGCCCTCACCGGGCGGCGCCCGTTCGACGGCAACGACCCCATCGAGGTGGCCCACGCGGTCCAGAGCACGGTGGTGCCCCCGCTGCTGACCGTGCGCCCCGACATCTCCCCCGCCCTCGCCGCCGCCATCGACCGCTCGCTGTCGTTCGACCCCCGCCAGCGGTTCGCGACCGCCAAGGACATGCTCGACGCCATCGAGGGCAAGGCCCCGGTCGTGGCCGCCCTCCCCCCCGTCGAGGACGTGCCGGCCCCACCGCCGAGCGTCAGTGGCGAGGTCGCACCTCTGCCCGACCCGTCCACGAGCGGCCCCGTCCCGGCCGTCGCCCCACCGGCCGTCGCCGCCGGGACCGGCCCCGAGCCGCGATCGCCCACCCGCACCCTGGCCATCGCCGCCATCGTCGTCGGCGTGCTGGTCCTGCTGTTCCTGCTGGGACTGCTGTTCGGCCTGATCATGCTGGGCGACGACAGCGACGACGGCTCCGAGGTCCCGTCCCAGACGACCGGGGCCGACGCCGCCGACCAGGCCCCGGCCACCGACGCTCCGACCACCACCGCCCCGCCGACGACCGGCGCCGACGGGCTGCTCCCCGGCGACGGCCCGCTCCCGGGCCAGGCGCCCCCGCCCGACGACGAACCGGGCACCACCGAGCCGGCGGCCGGAGAGGGCGACGGCTCCCCGGGCGCCACCGATGCGCCGAAGCCGGACGAGACGGTGCCGGGCGAGTCGGTCCCCGGCGGTGGCGACCTGGGCGAGGGCGCCTTCGGGGCCGAGGCCGGTCTCGGTCCGGCCCCCCGCCCCTGAGCCTCGGGGCTGATCCGGCTCGGCGGCCCGACCCTGGCGGACCGGTGGGCTCAGAGGGTGGCGGTGAGGGCCAGCGCCTCGACCAGGCCGCCGTGGTCCACGTCGCCCACGTGGTGCCGAGCCGCGGCGCGGGCCTCGGGCTCGGCGTTGCCCATGGCGATGCCGTGGCCGACGGTGGCCAGGGCCTCGGCGTCGTTGTTGCCGTCGCCCACCATGGCCACCCGGTCGAGCGGGTGGCCGAGGGATTCGGCCATGAGGGCCACGGCCGACGCCTTGGTGGACCCCTGGCGGGTGATGGACACGAAGGCGGCGCCGGGCATGGCCGGCGAGGTGGCCGAGTGGGCGACGGTGCCCGCCGGGGCCACGGCCCGGGCCGCGGCCGCCTCGGAGACGGGGACCACGATCTGGGCCCGCACCACGCCGCCGTCGAGGGCCTCGACGGGCCGACGCCGGTGCGGGACGCCGAGCAGGTCGGCGTGGGCGACGGCGAGCGGGGCGTCGCTGTCGACGGCGAGCTCGCGGTCGGAGTAGAGCTCCACGACCCAGTCCCGGGCGGCGGCGACGGCGATCAGCTCGGCCACGGCGTCGCCGGGCAGGAGGGTGTGGTCGACCTCGCCGGTGCCGGTGTGCACCCGGCTGGTCCCGTTCTGGAACAGGTGCCAGCCGTCGGGGTCGACCCGCCGGGCCCACTCCCACGTCGGGCCGAAGGCGGGCCGGGCCGTGGCCAGGGCCAGGTGCTGGCCGCGCCCGACGGCGGCGGCGGTCGCCGCCCACACGTCGTCGGTGGGCGCCCCCGCCGTCCCGACCAGGGTCCCGTCGACGTCGATGAAGACCAGCGGCAGCACCGGCCGATGCTGGCCGCCCTCGCGCCCCCCCACCAACTCCCGGGTGCGGTCAGCCCTTGGGCGGTCGGGGGAAGAAGGCGCTGGTGCGCTCGATGTAGTCGGCGTACTTCGGCCGGCGCGTCCCGATGTCGCGCTCGAGCATGGCGACGCCCGAGACCCGCAGGAGGAACACCGTCATGACGATGGGTCCGAGGACGCCCCACCGGCCCGGCCCCGTCTCGGCCGCGACCAGCCAGATGCCCCACCAGATGCAGAAGTCGCCGAAGTAGTTGGGGTGACGGGTGTAGCGCCAGAACCCGCGGTCCATGACCTTGCCCTCGTTGGCCGGGTCGGCCTTGAACCGGGCCAGCTGGAGGTCACCGCCCGCCTCGAACACGAACCCGACGAGCCACAGCAGGACGCCCAGGACGGCCAACGGCCCGAGGCCGTCGGGGCGCTCGGCGGTCGCCGACAGCCACACCGGCAGCGACACGACGAGCATCAGCACGCCCTGGAGGGCGAAGACGGTGACCAGGCTGATCAGCCAGAACCACTCGCCGTAGTGCCGGCGCATCTTCTGGTACCGCCGGTCCTCGCCGTGGCCCAGGTTCCGCCAGGCGAGGTAGCCGGCGAGCCGCAGGCCCCAGATCCCGACCAGCACGAGGAGCAGCGTCCGCCGGGCCGAGGAGCCGTCACCCACCAGGAACGACGCCGTGGCGACGACCACGAAGCCGAGGCCCCAGACGATGTCGACGAGGCTGGCGTCGCGTCGCACCACGCTGATGGTCCACGTCACCAGCATCAGGGCGACGACCCCGCCGGCGGCCGCCGCCACCACGGCGCCCATCAGCGCAGGGCCGGGCGGCGAGGAGGGGGCACGACGCGCACGCTAGGGGCACCGGCCCCCGGGCGCCCGGTCCCGTCTCCCGGGGTCTCCGCGACGGCACCGGGTCACGAAGTTCGCTCGGGGCGCCGGTGGGCAGGGTGCGCCCCATGCCCGACGCCGCCGCCACCTTCCCCCACTCCGTCGCCAGCTTCGACCCCACGGCCGACGGGGTGCTGCTCTGGACCCAGACCGACGTCGCCCCGTCGGTCGACTGGGTCGTCGCCACCGACGAGGGGCTGGCCGACGTGGTCACCTCCGGCACCGCTGCGGTCGACCCGGAGGCCGGCGGGACCGTCACGGTCGACGTCGACGGGTTGGACCCGGCGACCACGTACTTCTACGCCTTCACCGCCCAGGGGGTGCGGTCGCGCGTGGGGCGGACCCGGACCCTCCCGGCCCCCGACGCCGCGGTCGGGTCGATCCGGCTGGCCATGATCTCGTGTGCCAACCTCAACCGGGCGCCCCTCACGGTCTGCCGGGCCCTGGCCGCGGTCGACGACCTCGCCCTCGTGTACCACGCCGGCGACTACATCTACGAGGACGACGGCGAGAAGGGCGACATCCCCGTCGACCCGCCCCGGTACCTCGTCACCCTGGACGACTACCGCCTGCGCTACCGCCAGGCCCGGCGCGACACCGACCTCCAGCTCCTCCACGAGCGCCACCCGATGGTCGCGGTGTGGGACGACCACGACGTGGCCGACAACACCTGGGACGACGGGGCCAAGGCCCACGACCCCGAGGAGCACGGTGACTTCCACGAGCGCCTCGCCGTCGCCAACCGGGCCCGCCAGGAGTGGGTGCCCATCCGCTACCCCGACCCGTCCGACGACCGCCGGATGTGGCGCTCGGTGGCGCTGGGCGACCTGGCCGAGCTGGTCGTCCTCGACACCCGGCTGGGCGGGCGGGACAAGCAGCCCGACGAGGGCGAGGACCTCGACGATCCGAACCGGAAGATCCTGTCGGCGCCGCAGTGGGAGTGGGTCGAGGAGCGGGTCACCGACCGGACCCGGCCGTGGTGCCTGCTGGGCAGCCAGGTCCCGATCAGCATCATGGAGATCCCGATGCCGGACCACCTCGACCTCGACGGCCCCCTCCCCGACGGCTACACGCTGCGCGACGGCGTCGCCCTCTGCACCGACCAGTGGGACGGCTACCGGGCGGAGCGGGACAAGCTGGTCGAGATGCTCGACCGGCGAGGGGGCGGGACGGTGGTGCTGTCGGCCGACATCCACTCGTCGTGGGTGTTCGACGGACCCTTCACCTCGGACCTGCGCCCGGTGGCGGGCGAGCTCACCGGGTCGGCCATCTCCTCGACGACCATGGGCGGCAACCTGGGGAAGGCCGCCGCCGCCCTGGCCGAGAAGGTGGCCAACGGGATGCAGCACGTGCGATGGGTCGACCTCGACGAGTACGGGTTCGTGGTCGTCGAGCTCGACCGCGAGCGCCTGATCGGGGAGATGTGGGCCGTCGACCCGTACGACCGCACGGCGACGGCCCGACGGATGTCGGCCTGGGCGATCGGGCCGTCGGCGGGGGCCCGCTGGGTCCGGGTCGACGGCGCCGAGGACGACCAGCCCGGCCCCGTCGACGACCCCCTCGAGATCCCCGGCCTCCCGGCCGAGGGCCCGCCCGCCGGCGGGCGCGCCCCGGAGCCGGGGCGGTCGGTGCTGGGCAAGCTGGTGCGGATCGGGATGGTGGCCGGGTTGGGCCTGGCCCTCCGCCCCGTGCTCCGCTCGGCCTGGCGAGGGGTGGCTGCGGCCCGCGCCCGACGGCGCTAGAACCGGAGGGGTGAGCCCGGGGACGAAGCCGAAGCCGCCACCGAAGCCCTACGACGAGCGGGAGATCCGCGTCGCCCGCCGGGCCATGAAGCTGGTCGGGCCGGCGCACGTCTGGATCTACCGGCGCAGCGGCGGCCGGGTGTGGGGGCGCTTCCCCCGGTCGAAGGCCCCGGTCCTGCTGCTGACCACCACCGGTCGGCTCTCGGGCCAGCCCCGCACCGTCCCCCTGATCCACCTCGCCGACGGGGAGCGGCTGGTGATCGTGGCGTCCCAGGGCGGGATGCCCACCCACCCGGCCTGGTACCACAACCTCGTCGCCCACCCCCGGGTCACCGTCGAGACCGGTCGCCGGGTCCGGGAGATGGACGCCCGGGTCGCCGACGAGTCCGAGCGGGCCGCCCTCTGGCCCCGGCTGGTGGCCATGTACGCCGACTACGACGACTACCAGGCCCGCACCGACCGCCAGATCCCCGTCGTCATCCTCGATCCGCCGACCGACTGACCCACGACCCTTGTCCGGAAGTCCCCCTCCTCGGCAGGGTTCCGGACAAGGTTCGCGAAACGCGTTCGCCGGGGTGGGCCGGCGGTCCTACGGTTCCCGCGCATGGGACCCATGGTTCTGATCCGGCTGCGGCTGACCGCTGCGGTCCTCGCCTCCTGACCTGCTGAGCGCCTCGCCCTGAGGCCCGCACCCCCGGCCTCCCGCGCCGGGGCAGGACACCCGAGCACCGCCGTCCGCCGCAGCCGGCGGCGCCTCGTCCGCCGGCCCGCCCGCGCGCCGAGCCCTGTCGGGGGCCCGGCGCGCCCGGAGCCTCGGAGCCCGTCGTGCCCGGCCGTCGCCGCCCACCCCGCCCGTCCCATCCGTCCTCGCCCCCTGCCCGCCCGCCGGGCCGTGGGGGGCGGTCGCGCCCTCCGTCTGATCCGCCCCGCAACCACCACGGCTTCCACGTCGTGCGCGACCTCGGCGTGGTGCACGCCCTGGTGCGCTCGTCGGGCGTGGGTCCCGGCGACCTGGTGCTCGACCTCGGCGCCGGCCCCGGGGCCCTGACCCTCGCCCTGGCCCGCACGGGGGCCCGGGTCATCGCCGTCGAGCGGGACCCCCGCCTGGCCCGCCGCCTGGAGCGCCGCACCGCCGACGACCCGTCCGTCCGGGTGGTCGAGGGCGACCTCCGCACCGTCCCGCTGCCCCACCGGCCGTTCCACGTGGTGGCCAACATCCCGTTCGCCGCCAGCACCGACCTGCTCCGACGGCTGCTCGCCGAGCACCACCGAGGGCGAGCCCTCGCCGGTGCCGACCTGCTCGTGGAGTGGGGCTTCGCCCGCCGGCTGGCCGCCGAGTCCGGGTCCGGTCGGACGGCGGCTCGCGGGGCGCGTCGCTTCCGCATCGACGTCGCCCGCCGGGTCCCCGCGGTCGCCTTCTCGCCGCCCCCGCGGGTCGACGCCGCCCACCTCGTGATCCGACCCCGGGCCGTCCGGTGACAGGGGGCACCGCCACCTTGACCCGTCGGTCAAGTCGGTGGCACGCTCGCGTCCCCGCCCGCGCGCCAGGAGCCGAGATGACCGACACCGCCGACCGCACCGCCGCGACCGAGCCGTACCTCGAGGAGCTGCAGTCCTTCCTCGAGTCCGAGTGGGACCCGGACCTCACCGTCGCCGAGTGGTGGGAGAAGCTGGGAACCGAGGGCTGGTCGGCCCCGGCCTGGCCCGAGGCCCACTACGGGCGCGGCCTCTCCCCCGCCGACGCCGGTCGGGTCGCCCGGGCCATCGCCGACTTCGGCGCCCTCGGCGCCCCCGGCGGTCTCGGCCTGCTGCTCGCCGGGCCCACCATCGTCACCCACGGCTCCGACGAGCAGAAGAAGGTCTGGCTGCGCGACATCGTCACCGGCCAGAAGGGCTGGTGCCAGCTGTTCTCCGAGCCCGGGGCCGGTTCGGACCTCGCCGGCCTCAACTCCAAGGCGATCCGCGACGGCGAGGAGTGGATCGTCAACGGCCAGAAGGTCTGGACCTCCGCCGGGCACGTGGCCGACATGGGCATGCTCATCGCCCGCACCGACCCCGATGCGCCCAAGCACAAGGGCATCACCTACTTCGGCATCGACATGCACCAGCCCGGCATCGAGGTCGTGCCGCTGCGGGAGATGACGGGCCGGGCCCTGTTCAACGAGGTCTTCCTCACCGACGCCCGCACCCCCGCCGACTCCGTCATCGGCGACTACGGCCAGGGCTGGATCGTGGCCAACACCACGCTCGCCTTCGAGCGGGCCGGTCTCGGCGCCGGCAGCGGTCACGCCGCCGCCTCGGCCGCCACGCCCGGCACCGTGGCCGGCGACCTCGACCGGCGCGCCGGCGACTTCGTGGGCACCCGCCGTCGGGGCGGGGGCGGCGGCCCGGGCGGCATGGCCGGCGCCTACGGCCTGATCCTGGAGACGGCCAAGGCCAGCGGCCAGATCGACGACCCCATCGTCCGCCAGCAGCTCATGAAGCTCCACAGCCTCAACGAGATCGCCCGCATCGGCGGTCAGCGGCTCAAGGCCGAGAAGGCCGCCGGCCGCGACATCCCCGGCTTCGGCAACATGATGAAGCTGGCCATGAGCGACATCCTCCGCCTCAGCCGGGACCTCGGGCTGGCGACGCTCGGCGCCGCCGGCACGATCCACAGCTACGACGGCGAGCACCGCGACGCCATGAAGGACGCGGACCTGCCCGCCTTCACGGCGATGCTCACCGAGATGGCGCTGTTCGCCCAGGGGCCGCCCATCTACGGCGGCACCGACCAGATCCAGCGCAACATCATCGGCGAGCGCGTCCTCGGCCTCCCCAAGGAGCCGGGCCCGGCCCGCGACACCCCCTACTCCGAGCTCCCCAAGAACGGCTGACCCCGTTCCTGCGTCACCCACAGGAGAAGACCTCCTGCCGGTGACGCAGGAACGCGCCACTCACGTCCTCCGACCCCGCCCACCGCCCTCACGGCGTCGGCGTCGCCGACGCTCACTCGTACTTGAGGCCCATCTCCCGGAGCATGGGGAGCAGGTTCTGGGGGGCGTCGGGCGGGAGCGCGCCCGGGGCGTAGGTGACCGAGGTGAGGGTGCCGGTCCAGGGGTCGCAGCCCCGCTCCTGGTACTTGCTCCAGATCACCGGCGAGCGCCGGTCGATGCCGACGTCGATGCCCGCGAACGGGGCCATCCCGTAGAGGCACGGCCAGCCGGCGTCGCGACCGACCTCGACCCCGTCGACCGACAGGACCGGGTCCCACACCGCACCGCCGGGCGCCACCAGGTCGAGCACCACCTCGTGGGCCCCGGGCTCGGGGCGTGCGGCGGTGATCGTCCGCACCCGGCCCCGTCCGTCGTTGTGGGCGGCGTGGAGGCCGGCGCCGTCGATCCACACCGTGTAGCCGCCGCCCTGGTCGCCGTGGGCGACGAGCGTGCCGAGGTCGTCGAGCCCGACCTCCACCCGGATGGTGATCCGACAGCCGCGCAGGAAGATCAGCTGGAGGGACCGCCAGCGCTCGAGCGTCGGCGTGCCCGGCAGGAGGGTCACCGGCTGCTCGAAGGCGGCCTGGTGCGGCGGGCGGATCAGGTACTTCACCTGGCTGCCCTCGTCGAGGGGGTAGACGTGGTTGGCCCACGCCGCCTCCTCCCACAGGGCGACCAGCTCGGCCAGGCGATCGGGCATCTCGGCGGCCAGGTCCCGGGTCTGGGTCGGGTCGGCGGCCATGTCGTAGAGCTCCCACTCCCCCTCGTCGAACGGGGTCAGCGGGTGGTGGAGGGTGACGGCCTCCCAGTCGCCCCGGCGGTACCCGCGGTGGCCGATCATCTCGACGTACTGCTCCGGGTGGGTGGTCTCGGCCGAGGGGTCGGCCAGGAGGGGGGCGAAGCTGACGCCGTGCATGGGCCGCACCGGCATCCCGGCGCGGGTGCCGTCGTGCGCCGACGGGTGCTCCAGGCCGCACAGCTCCAGGAGCGTCGGCAGGACGTCGGTGACGTACTGGTAGGGGCGCCGCAGCTCGCCGCCCCCGCCGCCGACCGGGCCGTGGACGACGAAGGGGACCTGGTGGCCGCCGGCGTGGGCGTTGATCTTGTAGAGCCGGAACGGGGTGTTGCCGGCCATGGCCCAGCCCCGGGGGTAGTGCGGGGTGGTCGTCGGCCCGCCCATCTCGTCGATGCGAGCCAGGTCGACCTCGATGTCGGCCTCCGCCATCAGGTGCACGTAGTACGAGCCGGTCCCGTCGACCTCCCCCTCCCGTGACGCGCCGTTGTCCGAGGTGAAGATGACGATCGTGTTCTCGAGCTCGCCCATGGCGTCGAGCTCGGCCACCATCCGGCCCAGGTTCTCGTCGACGTTGGAGACCATGGCGGCGTAGATCTCCATGTAGCGCGCCGCCAGCCGCTGCTGACCCTCGCTCAGGTCGTCCCACGGGGCCACGTCGTTGCCCGGCTCGCTGTTGCGGGGCGGGAGGACCGTGTCCTCCGGGAGGATCCCGAGCCCCTTCATGCGCTCGAAGCGCTCCTGCCGCAGCCGGTCCCAGCCCCCGTCGTAGCGGCCCCGGTGGCGGGCGATGTCGTCGGCCTTGGCGTGGAGCGGGGCGTGGACGGCACCGTGGGCCACGTAGAGGAAGAAGGGCTTGGTGGGGTCCGACGCCTTGGCCGCCTTCACCATGGCGAGGGCCCGGTCGGTCATGTCGTCGGTGAAGTAGTAGCCCTCGGGGTACTGGTCCACCTCGACGGTGTGGTTGTCCTCGACGAGGCGGTGCGGGTGGTGCAGGTCGGTGAACCCGTCGAGGAAGCCGTAGTAGCGGTCGAAGCCCCGCTGGCACGGCCACGAGTGCCGGGACCCGCCCTCGTGCTGGTCGGAGTCCTTGGTCAGGTGCCACTTGCCGACCATGGCGGTGAAGTAGCCGGCGTCGCGGTAGATCTCGGCCGCGGTGGCCACGTCGGCGGCGATCTCCATGGCGTAGCCCGGGAAGCCGGGGTCGCTGTGGGCGACGGTGCCCACCCCGGCGGCGTGGGGGTTGAGACCGGTCAGGAGCGAGGCCCGGGTGGGCGAGCACATGGGCGTCGAGTGGTAGTCGGTGAACCGCAGGCCGTCGGCCGCCAGGCGATCGATGTGGGGGGTCGCGATCTCGGAGCCGTAGCAGCCCAGGTCGGAGTAGCCCAGGTCGTCGACCAGGACGATGAGCACGTTGGGCTTGCCCGTCGCGTCGGGCCGCTCCGGCCACCACGGCTCCGACCCGGCGAAGGTGCGCCCCACCCGCCCGCCGAAGCCGGGGTAGGTGCCTGGTGGTCCGGTCGTCTCGTCGCTCACGGGACGAGATGGTGCCAGACCTGACGGGTCGTCAGGAGATGAGAAGGCGGGACACGGAAGGTGCCAGGCACCTTCCGTGTCCGCCACGGTTGGTGCCAGGCACCTTCCGTGCGCTCTACATCGGGCCCCACTGGGGCGGGCGCTTCTCGCCGAACGCCCGCACCGCCTCGGCCATGTTGCCGCTGAACGAGCCGAGGGCCTGGGTGCGGTTCTCCATCTCGACGGCGTGGCGGAGCGACGGGGCGTCGAGGGCGGCGTGGAGCCCCGCCTTGGTGAGCTCGAGGCCGTACTCGTGCTGGGCCGCCACCTGGCGGGCGAGGTCGAGGGCCACGTCGAGGTGCTGGCCCTCGGGCGCCACCGCGTTCAGCATCCCGAAGCCGTCGGCCTCCTCGCCGGAGAAGTGCCGCCCGGTGAGCATCAGCTCCGAGGCTCGGGTCACGCCGACGATGCGCGGGAGCAGGTAGCTCACGCCCACGTCGCACGACGAGAGCCCGATGTTGATGAACACCGCCCCGAACCGGGCCGACGCGGTGGCGACCCGCAGGTCCGACGCCAGGGCGATGGCCAGCCCGCCACCGACGGCGGGCCCGTGGACGGCGGACACGATGGTCTTGGGGTGCTCGTAGATGTCGACCATGAGCCCGGCGACGTGCTGCTGGCTGCGCCACACCTGCCCCACCGGGCCGCGACCCTCGGCGTCGGGGGCCGGGTCGCGCTCGCCCGAGAGGTCGGTCCCGGCGCAGAAGCCCCGCCCCTCCCCCGCCAGCACGATCGCCCGCACGTCCCGGTCGTGCCGGAGGTCGGCGAGCGCGCCGCGCAGGTCGGAGATCAGCGTCGCCGACAGGGCGTTGAGCCGGTCGGGGCGGTCGAGGGTGACGACGGCGACCCCGTCGTCGTGTCGGTCGGTGCGGACGAAGGCCATCGGCCGATCCTGCCAGAGGTCGCTCGAGACCCGGGCCGGCGTCGCGCCGGCGTGGTCCACTCGTTCTGGGCCAGGATCGGGCCACGAACGACCGAACCCTGGCTCAGAACGGGGCGGGCGCGTCGTCGCCGGGAACTGAGCCAGGAGCGGGCCATCGGTGGCCGATCCCTGGCTCAGAACGGGGGCCGGGCACGGGGGCTCAGCCCTCGGGGGTCACCGCGTCCTGGGTGGCGGCGGGGACGTCGGGCTCGCCGCTGCGGGCGTCGTGGTCCTCCCGGGCCCGGATGGAGGCCAGGAAGCGGTGGACGGCGCCGACGGCGGCGAGGGTGCGGCGCGAGTCGAAGACCTCGAAGGCGTGCTGGGCGCCGGGCAGCTCGGCGTAGACGACCGGCTGCTCGGACTCGGCCTTGAGCATGGAGACGAACGACCGGGCCTGCTGCACCGGCACGAGGGTGTCGTTGGTGCCGTGCACGACCATGAACGGCGGGGCGTGGGGTCCGACCCAGCTCATGGTCGACGCCTTGTCCCAGGTCTCCCGATCGTCGTCGAGGGTGGTCTTCATCACGTTGTCGGCGATGAAGTCGTCCATCCCCTCGAGGCCGGTGCCGTCGCGGTTCGTCCAGTCGTAGACGCCGTAGAACGGCACGGCGGCGACGACGGAGGTGTCGACCTCCTCGAACCCCGGCTGCCACGACGGCTCGTTGGCGCTGAGGGCCGCCAGCGACGACAGGTGGCCGCCGGCCGAGCCGCCGGTGATGGCGACGAAGTCGGGGTCGCCGCCGTGGTCGGCGATGTTGGCCTTGACCCACGCGATGGCCCGCTTCACGTCGACGATGTGGTCGGGCCAGGTGCTGCGGGGGCTGAGCCGGTAGTTGATCGCCACGCAGATCCAGCCCCGCTCGGCCATGTGGGCCATGAGCGGCGTCGCCTGCTGGTCCTTGTTGCCGATGACCCAGGCACCGCCGTGCACCTGGAGCAGCACCGGCGCCCGCCCGTCCCGGGGCAGGTCGTCGCGGGCCCAGATGTCGAGGTGGTTGCGCTTGCCGAACTCGCCGTAGGAGAGGCCCCGGTAGCGGATCCAGGCCTTGCCGTGGTTGGCCAGCGGGCCGCGGAGGAGGCGGCGGCGGACCACCGCCGGGTCGGCGACGGCCGCCATCGGGTCGGTGGCCTCGTCCAGGCCGTCGCCCAGCCCGTCGCGCAGCGCCCGCTCGAACACGTGGGGGGCGTCGCCGGCCTCGGACCACAGCCGGGCGAGGGTCGCCCACGACCCGAGCGACAGCCCCAGGCCGACCAGCCCGCTGGGCGAGCGGAGGGCGCCCCTCGCGGCGAAGCCGGCGGTGGCGAGGGCCTGCCACCCGATGGCGTGGAGAGGCATCTCGGACGTCAGCCAGCCGGGGAAGAAGCACGCCACCGCCCCCCGGCCCTTGCGGGTCAGCGGCTCCCGGGCGTTGGCGGTGTTGACGGCGCCGACCACCGAGGCGACGAGCATCTCGCGACCGGCTCCTCGGGCCCGCGCCCGCTTCGCCGACGGACGGGAGCGGCGGGAGGATCGTGCCATGGCCCCATGATGCCGCGCTGGACACGTGTCCGAGGAGCCGGAGCCGTGGGCGCGCCCGTGACGGCGGGCCTGCGAGCCGGGACCGGGCCCGCCGCCGGCGTGGCCGACGACCGGGGGGCGGGGCCTACGGTCCAGGCGTGGGCGTGTGGGTGCTGGTCGGCGTGGCGGGGGCGGTGGGCCTGGCCGCCGGCGCCCAGCAGCTGGTGGGCTTCGGGTTTGCCCTCATGGCCATGCCCCTGCTGTCGGTGCTGGTCGGCCCGCAGGACGCGGTGGCCCTGGCGGCGATCGCGTCGCTCGCCGGCGGCACCTCGATGGCCTGGCGGCTCCGGCACCTGGCGGCCCGGCCCGTGCTGCGCCGGTTGGTGGCCGGGGCCGCGCTGGGGCTCCCCCTCGGCGTGCTGGCCCTCGGTCACGTGCCCGACGCCCCGCTGCGCATCGCCGTGGCCCTCGCCGTCCTGGCCATGGTGGCGATCCTCGCCGTGGGGTGGCGGATGCGAGAGGAGCGGCCGCGGACCGAGCTGGCTGCCGGGTTCGTCTCGGGCGTCATGGGCACGGCGATCGGGATCAGCGGCCCGCCGGTGGTGCTCGTCCTCCAGGCGGCACGGATGGAGCAGCACCGGTTCCGGGCCACGACCGTCACCTTCTTCGTGGTCTGCGACCTGGCCACCCTCCCGCTGCTCCTCGGCACCGGGGTGGTCGGGCTGGAGCGCTGGCCGGCGGCGGTGGTCGCCGTCCCCGCCGCGCTGGTGGGCAACCGGGCCTGCGAGGGGCTGGCCCACCGGGTGCGGACCGAGCAGTTCCGCCCGCTGGTCCTCGCCCTGCTGGTGCTGGCCGCAGGCGTGGCCCTGGCCTCGGCCGTGTGAGCGGGGCTAGGACGACGACGCGTCGTCGTCGGTGTCCACCGCGCCAGCCAGGGTGGCCAGCCCCATCGCCAGGTTCGCGGCCGACTCGACCACCAGGTACAGGTGGCGCTTGGCCAGGTCGCCCTGGCCCTTGAGGGGAGGGTCGCCCAGCGAGGCGAGCACGGCGGTGGCGTCCTCGGCCCGGGTGATCGGCGCCGGCGGGTCGAGCGGCGGGACCGGCTTCCAGAGGTCGACCGCCTTGGGCTTCTTGCCCCGACGCCGCCGGCTCTGCTTCGACTGGCTCACGACGTGACCTCCTCGACGGTGCGGCCGGTCTCGTCGGCGGCCTCGTCCTCGGTGAGCAGCGAGTCGGGCCGCAGGCCGAGGGCGACGCGCAGCTGGTCGGCGTCGAGGTCCGCCAGCGAGCTGGACTTGGGCAGGACCAGGTCGGCGATGTGGCGCTTGCCGGCCACGACCTCCTCGACGCGCTCGTCGACGGTGCCGGGGCACACCAGTCGGTGCGAGATGACGGTGCGGGTCTGGCCGATGCGCCAGGCGCGGTCGCGGGCCTGGTCCTCGACCGCGGGGTTCCACCACCGGTCGTAGAGGACGACGTGGCTGGCGGCGGTGAGGTTCAGGCCGGTGCCGCCGGCCTTGAGTGACAAGACGAGGGCGCCGGGGCCCTCGCGGGTCTGGAAGTCGGCGATCATGCGGTCGCGGGCGCCCCGGGCCAGGCCGCCGTGGTAGCAGTCGACGGGCTGCCCGGTCACCGAGGTGAGGTGCTCGGCCAGGCGGACGCCCCACGAGGCGAAGTGGGTGAAGATCAGCAGCTTCTCCCCCGCGGCGAACACGGCGTCGACGATCTCCTCCAGGCGGGCCAGCTTGCCCGAGCGGCCGGCCAGCGGGCCGCCGTCGTCCTGGTAGTTCACCGGGTGGTTGCAGATCTGCTTGAGGGCGGTGATGGCGGCCAGGATCGCCCCCTGCTTGGGCTCCTCCCCCGGCGGCGGGTCGGCCGTGTCGGCCACCAGTCCGTCGAGCACCGCCTGGTAGAGGCCGATCTGCTCGGGGGTCATGGCGCAGTGGTCGAGCTCGTCGATGCGGTCCGGCAGCTCGGCCGCCACCTCGGGCTCGGACTTGGTCCGGCGGAACACGAGGATGCCGTTGAGCGCCCGGAGGGCGGCCTCGCCCTCGCCCGACAGCTGGGCGATGAAGGCGGCCCGCCCGCCGACCAGGCCGGGGTTGGTGAAGTCGAGGATCGCCCACAGGTCGCCCAGGCCGTTCTCGATCGGCGTGCCGGTGAGGGCGATCCGGGTGCGGGCCGGCAGCCGTCGCAGCTGCTGGGCCGTCTCGTTGGTGTGGTTCTTGATGGCCTGGGCCTCGTCGAGGACGACCCGGCGCCACTCCCGGGCGGCCAGGGCCTCGATGTCGCGCACGGCGGTGCCGTAGGTCGTGATGACGACGTCGGCCGGGCCGAAGGCGTCGTCGAGCTCGTCGGCGGCGGCCCGGCCGGCCCCGTGGTGGACGACGACGTTCAGCTCGGGGCTGAAGCGGGCGGCCTCGGCGGCCCAGTTGCCGACCACGGCGGGCGGGGCGATGACCAGCGCCTTGCCGTCGCCCCGGCTGCGGCCCAGGTGGGCGAGGACGGTGGGCGTCTTGCCCAGCCCCATGTCGAGGGCCAGGCAGCCCCCCAATTCGGTGGCGTCGAGGAACCCGAGCCAGCCGAGGGCCTCGGCCTGGTAGCTGCGCAGCTCGCCCTCGAAGCCGGGCGGGCGGGTGACCGGGTCGATGACGGCGCCCGAGGCCTTGGCCAGGAGGTCGGAGGCCCAGCTGCTGCCCTCGACGGTGAGCCCGCCGGCCAGTGGCGTGCCCTCGAGCCCGACCGAGTGCCGGAGGATCTCGGCCCCGGTCATCTGGGTCAGGTCGGCCCGCTCGGCCAGGGCGGCGGCGGCCTCCTTGAGGTCGGCCCGGTCGAGCTCGACCCAGCGGCCTCGGGATCGGACGAGCGGCCGGGCCTCGGCGGCGAGCCGGGCGACCTCGGCGGCGGTCAGCTCGACGTCGTCGAACAGGGCGGTCCACCGCACGTTGCTGAGCTGGTGGGCCCCGACGACGGTGTCGCCGGTGGGCTCGGTGAACATGCGCAGCCCGGCCGAGGGCTTGCGGCGCGACAGCGGGGGGACCCGGACCTCGAAGCCGGCGGCCTCGAGGGTGGATCCGGTGATCGTCATCAGCTCCCAGGCCTCGTCCTGGCTCAGGTACACCTGGCCCCGCCGCCGGCCGCCGGGCCGGAGCAGGACGTCGTAGAGCCGCTCGAGCCGGGCCAGCTCGTCACCCAGGGCCTTGGTGTCCTTGCCGTCGACGAGGGCGACCTCGATGTCGAGCAGGGTGCCCTCGGCGCCGGTGCCGAGGACCCGGAGGAACCAGGCGTCGCCCTTGTCGGGCGGGGCCAGCTCGACCACGAGGGTGGGCCGGTTGGGGTTGACCACGGCCTTGGTCCAGCGCTGGAGGCGCTTGGACACCTCGGCGCCGGCGGCGACGGGGGCGGTGAAGGTCGACCCGTCGAGCCGGGTGATGACGGCCTCGGCGACCGACAGGGCGTTGCGGACGACCGGCGGCGGCGCCGGGAGGTCGAGCCGCCCGGCGGCATCGCTGGCCACGGCGTCGACGACGGCGGCCAGCACGTTGCGGGTCAGGGTCCGGGGCTCGGCGTTCCCCAGGGCGATCACCGGGCCGGGCATGGCGTCGGCCAGGCGGGCCAGCTCGCCCTCGTCGACGACCGCCGGCACCCAGCGGACGTTGAGCTCGAGGGCGTCGGAGTCCGAGCGGCCCTCGCTGCGGAGGCTGGGCACGATGCGGCCCTGGGCCACGAGGCGCACGGCCTCGATGGCGACGCGGCCGAGCCAGGTGACGCTGGCGCCGAGCCCGTCGCCGCCCTGGCCGCCGCCGACGGCGACGAGCCAGCCCAGCGACTCGTGGACCGGGATCGACAGGGCCTCGGCGTGCACCCCGCCGGGGAGGCGGACGCCGGGGTGGACCGACCAGCCCATCGCCGGGGCACCGGTCGCCTCGATGCGGTCGGCCAGGTCGTCGTTGTCGGCCGGGGCCACGCCAGGGCCACCGGCCCACAGGACGATGTCGCCCGCCGACCAGGACGCCTGGAGCCGCACCTCGCCGGCGGGGTCGGCCACGAGCCCGGCCGCAGCGGACACCGCGGCCCGGGTCATGAGGTCGTGGGTCGACTCGAGCAGGGCCAGGTCGGACTCGAAGTCGGCCACGACGAGGGCCCGCTCGGACCCCCGGAGCTGGCGCGCCGCATCGAGGCGGTCGTCGGTGTCGTCGATGAGCCGTTCGACGACGCGCAGGTGCTCGGCCGGGTCGGCCTCCAGCAGCGCTCGCTGCTCGTCGCTTGCTCTGCCCTCGACGGCGGCCCAGACGGCCGCCTCGAAGGCTCGTGTCACGTCTTCCATGCAGGTGGCGGCGTTCCCAGCGCCGGGCCCGGGCCGACACGGCCCGGGGAGCATCGATTCCGTGTGTCGGAGAGGGCCGACCCGCACCAGCGACGCTGATCGGGGACCACCTGGCCGTCTCCACCGCCCGCAGGCGGGACACCGGACCCCTGCACCCTACCCCACCGCCGGCCCTACGGGTGACGCCCGTCCGATGTGACGTCGGCCACTGTCGCGTCGGCTCCGCGGCGACCCGGCGGGTCGGGCAGACTCGGGGCCATGTTCACCCACCTGGACCACGTCGGCATCGCCGTGCCCGACCTCGACGAGGCCCTGGCCTTCTACGCCTCGACGTTCGACCTCCACTCGGTGCACGAGGAGGTCAACGAGGAGCAGGGCGTCCGCGAGGCCATGCTCGCCATCGGCGACTCGGGCTCGTGCATCCAGCTCCTGGCGCCGCTGCGACCGGACTCCCCCATCGGCAAGTTCCTCGACCGCTCGGGCCCGGGCATCCAGCAGATGGCCTACCGCGTGGAGGACATCGACGACGTCTGCGCCACGCTCCGCGACCGCGGCGTCACCCTGCTGTACGAGACGCCCAAGACGGGCACGGCCGGCTCCCGGGTGAACTTCATCCACCCCCGCGACGCCGGAGGCGTCCTGGTCGAGCTGGTCGAACCGGGCGCCGACGCCCACTAGGAGGCGTCCGCCACCAGGCGCCGGCCACCCGGACGGGCGAGGCCCACGCCCTCCCGATCCGGGACCGGCGGCCGATGGGCACCGCATGTCCCGTGGGAACGCCGCTCCGGTGCCGGCTCGGACGCGCCCCGGGGGCGGTGCCACCGGGCAGGTCAACGTGGCCCGGCTGGCCCAGCTGGCCGTGTCCGTCACGAGCGACGCGGTGATGGCCGTCGACCACGACCGGCGGTTCACCTTCGTGAACGACGCCGCCGAGCTCCTCCTGCGGCGGCCCCGCTCGGGGCTGATCGGCACCGACATCTGGACCGCCTTCCCGGCCCTCCACCAGAGCGAGGTCGAAGCCCGGTACGACGAGGCGACCCGCAGCGGCGAGGAGGTCACCTTCGAGACGTACTACTCGCCGTCGGACACCTGGTACGAGGTCCGCCTCTTCCCCTACGTCGGTGGCCTGGTGGTGTTCTGCCGCGACGTCGAGGAGCGCCGCCGCATGGACGCGGCCCGTGAGGACGTGGCCCGCACGACGGCGTCGGTGCTCGACGCCCTCCCCCTGCCGACCGTGCTCCTCGCCGCCGACGGCACGGTGCGTCGCACGAACCTGGCGTGGGACGCCATCGCCCTGGCGGACCGCTCGGGGGTGGCCGTGGCCGGCCCCCAGCCCAACTACTTCACCTCCCTCGAGGGGACGATCGCGTCGGGGCGCGACGGAGGCCGGTCGCAGCTCCTGGCCGACCTGCGCGCCCTGGTCGCCGGCACCCGGGGGTCGGTGTCCCACGACCTCTCGTACACCAAGCACGGCGCGACACGATGGACCCAGATCCAGGCCACCCGGGTCGAGGGCTCCGACCACATCGTGGTCATCCACGTCGATGTGACCGACCGCATCCACGCCGCTGACATGGAGGCCGCCCGAGCCCGGCGCGACGACCTGACCGGGCTGCCCAACCGCACGCGCCTGATCGAGGAGCTCCAGGCCCGGCTGCGCGACCGGGTGGCCCGCCCCCTCGCCGTGCTGTTCCTCGACCTCGACGGGTTCAAGACGGTCAACGACTCCCTCGGCCACGACGTCGGCGACCGGCTCATCCAGGACGTGGCGGCCAAGCTCCGGGCCGTCGTCATCGACGACGAGCTGCTGGCCCGCCTCGGTGGCGACGAGTTCGTCCTCGTCGTCGACGCTGACGACGCCTGCGCCCGCGCCGACGCCGTGCACCAGGCGCTGCGGGGCCCCTTCGACGTCGCCGGGCTCCGACTGCCGCTGTCGGTCAGCGTGGGGATCGCCCGGGCCGGCGCCGACCACGAGCGCCCCGAGGACGTGCTGCGCGACGCCGACACCGCGATGTACGCGGCCAAGGCGTCGGGGCGCGACCGGAGCCACGAGTTCACCTCCGACCTCCGGGTGCAGGCCCACGACCGCCTCGAGGTCGTCGAGGGCCTGGGCCGGGCGGTGCGGGACGACGAGCTGGAGCTGCACTACCAGCCCATCACCGACCTTCAGACCGGCGTGGTCCACGGCGTCGAGGCCCTCATGCGCTGGCGTCACCCGCGACGGGGCCTGCTCGCCCCGGCCACGTTCATCCCCGCCGCCGAGGAGACCGGCCTCATCGTGGACATGAGCCGCTGGGCCCTCCACGAAGCCGCTCGTCAGGCCCAGGAGTGGCGCCAGGTCGGGCTCGACCTCGCCGTCGGGGTCAACATCAGCGCCGAGCACTTCACCACCGGCACCCTCGTGTCGGACGTGGCGGCCACCATCGACGCCACCGGGATCGTCGCCGGGTCGCTGGTGCTGGAGCTGACCGAGACCAGCATCGCCCGGAGCTACCGCGAGGCGGTGCGCCAGCTCGACGCGCTCCGGGAGATCGGGGTGCGCATCGCCATCGACGACTTCGGCTCGGGCTACTCGTCGCTGACCCGGCTGGCCACGTTCCCGGTCGACGAGATCAAGTTCGACGGCCAGCTGCTCCGGGACGGCGCCACCCCCCGGGAGGGGGCGATCCTCCGCAGCATCGTCCAGGCCGTCGTGGCCGTGGCCGAGGCCATCGGGGTCGACACCCTGGCCGAGGGCATCGAGACCGACGCCCAGCGACGGGCCGCCATCGAGATGGGCTGTCGCCGGGCCCAGGGGTACTTCTTCAGCAAGCCGATCCCCGGCCCCGAGGTCCTCCCCCGCCTGGGCCGCCCCTGACCCATGATGGGGCGGTGGAGCTGAGCGACGTGATGCGGACGACGGCGGCGGTGCGGGCGTTCACGGACGATCCCGTGCCACCGGCGGTCCTGCACCGGATCCTCGACGACGCCCGCTTCGCCCCCAGCGGCGGCAACCAGCAGGGCTGGCACGTCACCGTGGTGCGCGACCCGGCGACCCGCCGGCGGATCGCCGACCTGAGCGCCGCCGTCTGGCGCCGGTACCTGGCCGAGCAGGCGGCCGGCTACCGGGCCTTCAGCGTGGTGGACCCCGCCCCGCCCGACGTCGAGGTCCCCGACGACCTCCCGCCCCACGCCATGTTCGAGCACATCGAGTCGGTCCCCGAGGTCCTCGTCGTGTCGGCCGACCTGCGGACGCTGGCCGTGACCGACCGGGACCTCGACCGGCCGTCGGTGGTCGGTGGGGCGTCGATCTACCCCTTCGTGCACAACATCCTGCTGGCCGCCCGCAACCAGGGCCTCGGCGGCGTCCTCACGACCTTCCTGGCCGCCAACGAGCCCGAGGTGGGCGCCCTGCTGCACCTGCCGCGGGGCCACGCCCTCGTCGCCCTCCTCGGCCTGGGCACCCCGGTCCACCAGCCGACCCGGCTCCGCCGCCGGGCCGTGGAGGAGTTCACCACCATCGACCGCATCGACGGCCCGCCGCTCCTCCCCCCGACCAACCCTGGTGAGGGGGGCTAGGGGACGGCGATGGCCACGGCCGCGAGCCGGGCGGGGTCGGCGACGACGTCGAAGGCCACGATGCGCCCGTCGGCCACGGCGAACCGGAGCACGAGCTCCAGGTGGTCCGCCACGGATGGTGCCTGGCACCATGCGTGGTCAGGGGGGCGGCAGGGTGCGGTCACGCTCGTCGGAACGACCTCCGTCGCCATCCTCGGTTCTGTTCGCGCCAGGCGACATCGGTGTCCGGCAGCGGTGTCAGAACGGCGATGTTGGCGTCCCGCGAGGTGGTGTAGGTCGGCGTCGGTCTGGTCCTCGACGCTGGCTATCAGTGTGGCTCAGGCGGTGATGGCCAGGGGCGGCTCCTCGGGATCGGTCGTGTCGGCGGTGGCGTAGAGCTTGGCCATGGAGGCTTCTGAGAGGTAGCGGCGTTCGGCGACGGCCCATTCGTCGTGGGTCTCGACGACCACGGCGGTGATGAGCCGGGCGACCGATGCGTCGTTGGGGAAGATCCCGACGACGTTGGTGCGACGCTTGATCTCGCCGTTGAGCCGCTCGAGCGGGTTCGTCGACCAGATCTTGCGCCAGTGCGCCTGGGGGAAGGCGGTGAAGGCCAACAGGTCCTCGGCGGCGTCGCCGAGGAGGGCCGCAACGTCGGGGAACTGGGCGGCAAGCATGGCCTGGACTTCGTCGAGCTGGGCGCGGACGTGGGCGGCGTCGGGTTGGGCGAACACGGTCCGGATGGCGGCGGCGACCATCTCGACCGACGCCTTCGGCACGCGAGCGAGGACGTTGCGCATGAAGTGGACCCGGCAGCGCTGCCACGCCGAGCCCACGAAGGTCGACTCGATCGCGGCCTTGAGGCCGAGGTGGTGATCGGAGATCACCAGCTGCACCCCGGCCAGGCCCCGGGCGCGGAGGCCCTTGAAGAACGCGGTCCAGAAGGCCCCGGACTCACTGTCGCCGACCTCGACGCCAAGGACCTCCCGGTCGCCGTTGGCGGTCACGCCGGTGGCGACCACCACGGCTCGGGACACGACGCGGCCGTTGATGCGACCCTTGACGTAGGTGGCATCGGCGAACACGTACGGGAACTCGACATGGCCCAGCGAGCGGGTGCGGAACGCCTCGAGGTCCCGGTCGAGCTCGGCGCAGATCCGCGACACCTCTGACTTGGAGATCCCCGAGCTGACACCGAGGGCGGCGACGAGGTCGTCGACCTTGCGCGTCGAGACGCCGTGGACCCAGGCCTCCATGACCACTGCGAACAGGGCCCGGTCGATGCGGCGGCGCCGCTCGAGCAGCGACGGGAAGAACGACCCAGTCCGCAGCTTGGGGATCTTGAGCTCGACGTCACCGGCCGGGGTCGCCAACAACCGGGGGCGGTGCCCGTTGCGCTGCGCGGTCCGGGCGTCGGTGCGTTCATGGGGCGCGGCGCCTATCACGGCGGTCGCTTCGGCCTCGATCAACTGCTGGAGGATCCACTCCAGGCTCGTGCGGATGGTGTCGGTCAGCTCCCCGGCGCGCAACGCGTCGAGCAGCTCGGACAGGTCAGACTCTGAGAGGGCCACCGGCGGTGTCTCCTTGTTCGTATCCCGGCTAGGACACGTCGAGGATCTCGCCGGTGGCCCACCCAAGTGGTGGACCCCGCCGACCTACACCACCCCAGGGGACACGATCACGGCGATGGCCGCCTCGACGGTCGTTCTGTTCGCGCCAGGCGACATCGGTGTCCGGCAGCGGTGTCAGAACGGTGCCGGCGGCCACACCACGACCGCCGAACAGACCACCGACACGCCGCCCTCTCCCTGGCCCTCACCCTCGTGGCCTGAGACCCACACGGTGCCAGGCAGGTCGTGGTCCGCCACGGATGGTGCCTGGCACCATGCGTGGTCAGGGGGGCGGCAGGGTGCGGCGGACGTACTCGTCGAAGCGGGGCAGGGCGAACTCCACCCAGCCGTACCGGGGGGCGTAGACGAGGCCCTCCTTGATCAGCCGGTCCCGGATGGCGGACAGCTCCGAGGTGGCCCGGCCCCCGGCGGCGGCGACCTCGCCCGAGCGGTGGGGGCCGGGGCCCAGCGAGGCGAGGAGGCGGACGTAGGCCACCTCCGAGTCCGGGACCCGGGCGATCCGGGCGGCGAAGAACGACGTGTCGAGGGCCAGGCGGGCGGCGGGCCCGGCCCGGTCGACGTCGGCCCGGGAGATGGGTTCGTCCCGGGCCGCGTTCCACGTGTGGTACGCCCACACCTGGACGAAGAACGGGTAGCCGTCGGACAGGTCGGCGATGGCGGAGGTGGCGTCGACGGCCCACCCGACGCCCATGTCGTCGGCCGGCTCCACCACCGCCGCCACGACCTGGTCCGGCGTCAGCGGGCCCAGCGCCTCCACGGTGAAGAGGCGCTCGGCGTAGGTGGCCGCCTTGGCCACCACGCCGACGAGGTTCGGCAGCCCGGCGAGGACGCACCAGACGGGGAGCCCGTCCTGGCCCGCGCGGTGGACGCCCGCCAGGATCCGCCGCAGGTCGCCGGGGGCGAGGCCCTGGGCCTCGTCGATGGCGAGGACGATCCCGAGGTCGTGCTCGGCGGCCGCCGCACCCAGGTCGACGACGACGTCGGCCAGCGCCTCGCGGTCGGGGCTCGGACCGGCCCGCCCCAGCTCGAACCCGGTGCCGGCGACGGTGAGGGCGACCGACTCGATCGACCGGAGGGCCCGCCCGACCCGATCGCCCGGGCCCAGGTCCTCCATGATCCGCCGGGCCTGGCGGAGCAGGGAGATCACGGTGTCGTCGCCGCCGACGGCCTCCTGGCGGATGACCCGGAAGCCCTCGCCCTCGGCGACGGCGGCGAGGGTGCGCAGCAGGACCGTCTTGCCCACGCCCCGCAGCCCCGTCAGGAGGACGTGCTGGGTGGAGCGACCGGCCCGGAGGCGGCGGAGGCTGGTGCGGGACGCGTCGATGACCGCGTCCCGGCCGACCAGGGCCGGTGGCGGCGTCCCCGCCCCCGGGGCGTACGGGTTGCTGACCGGGTCGTACGCTTCTCCGGACATGCCTGGAGTTTAACAGGACTTGTTAAACCGGGGGCAGATCCGGAGGACCGGGCCTCCGCTCGCTCGGGGACCTCAGAGCGGGTTGGTGATGGCGCCGGTCTCGGCGCCCTGCACGAGGCGGGCGTACTTGCCCAGGACCCCGGTCGGGTACCGCGACGCCGGCGGCGCCCACCCGGCCCGGCGACGATCCAGCTCGGCCTCGTCGACCTGCAGGTCGAGGCGCTTGGCCCGCACGTCGATGAGGACGGTGTCCCCGTCGGCGACGAAGGCGATGGGCCCGCCGTCGGTGGCCTCCGGGGCCACGTGCCCGATGCAGAACCCCCACGTGCCGCCGGAGAACCGACCGTCGGTGATGAGGGCGCAGTCGGAGCCGCGGCCGGCGCCCTTGAGCGCCCCGGTGATGGCCAGCATCTCCCGCATCCCGGGGCCGCCCTTGGGGCCCTCGTAGCGGATCACCAGGACCGTGCCGGGCTCGATCGACCCCGAGAGAATGGCGGCCATGGCGCCGTCCTCGCCGTCGAAGACGCGCGCCGGGCCCTCGAACCGCATCTGGTCCTCGGTCAGCCCGGCCACCTTCACCACCGACCCGGCCGGGGCCAGGGTGCCGGTGAGGACGTTGATGCCACCCTCGGCGTGGATCGGCGCGCCCATGGGGTGGACGACGACCCCGTCGGGGGCGGGCGGGTCGATGGCGGCCAGGTTCTCGGCCACGGTCCGCCCGGTGACGGTGACGACGTCGCCGTGCAGCAGGCCCTCGGCGAGCAGCATCTGCATCACGACCGGGACACCGCCCACGGCGTCGAGGTCGGCCATGTGGAACTTCCCCCCGGGCGTCATGTCGGCCAGGTGCGGGACGCGGGCGGCGATGCGGTTGAAGTCGTCGAGCTCGAGGGCCACGCCCGCCTCGTTGGCGATGGCGAGGAGGTGGAGGACGGCGTTGGTGGAGCCGCCGAGGGCCGAGGTGACGGCGATGGCGTTCTCGAAGGCCGGCTTGGTCATGATCGTCCGAGGGGTGATGCCGTGGCGCAGCATCTCGACCACGGCCTGCCCGGCCCGGTGGGCGTCGCCCTCGCGCCGGGCGTCGATGGCCGGGGGCGACGCCGAGCCCGGCAGCGACATCCCGATGGCCTCGCCGATCGAGCTCATGGTGTTGGCCGTGAACATGCCGCCGCACGCACCCTCGCCGGGGCAGGCGTTGCGCTCGATGGCCGACAGCTCGGCGTCGTCGATGGTGCCCCGAGCGTGGGCCCCGACGGCCTCGAACACGCTGGTGATGTCGAGGGCCCGGCCGGCGTGGTGCCCCGGCATGGTCGAGCCGTTGTAGACCAGCACGCTGGCCAGGTCGAGGCGGGCCGCAGCCATCAGCATCGCCGGCATCGACTTGTCGCAGCCGGCCAGCCCGACGAAGCCGTCGAGGCGCTCGGCGAAGACCACCGTCTCGACCGAGTCGCAGATGACCTCCCGGCTCACCAGCGAGCCCCGCATCCCCTCGTGGCCCATGCTGATGCCGTCGCTGACGGTGATGGTGCCGAACTCCAGCGGGAACCCGCCGGCCTCGTGCACCCCCGCCTTCACGTGCTCGGCCAGCCGCCGGAGCGAGATGTTGCACGGGGTGATCTCGTTCCACGACGAGGCCACGCCGACCTGGGGCTTGCTCCAGTCGTCGTCGCCCATCCCGACGGCCCGGAGCATGGCCCGGGCCGGGGCCTTCTGGGGACCGTCGGTGACGTCGCGGCTCCGGGGCTTGACGTCGACGGCGGTCTCGGATGCCTCTGCCATGACGGCGAACCTACCGGCCGGGGTGGCCGCGGCCGGTACGCGAACCGCCAGGCGCGGGTGGACGGCGGCGGCGCCGCCGCCGGGGCCCGACGCGCCGGCGGACGGGCCCCTGCTCCGGACCCGTCCGCGTGCGTCGTGATGGTCGATGGACCGGGCGCGGCCTCGTCGGCGGCCGCCGCCGGGCCCGCCCGCCCGGCCTCAGTCGAGGACGGGGACGGGACGGATCCAGCGCTCCAGGGTGGCGCGCAGCTGGTCCTCGCGGACCGGCTTGGTGAGGTAGTCGTCGAGGCCGGCGGCGAGCGCTTGCTCCCGGTCGCCCTCCATCGCCCGGGCGCTGAGCCCGATGATCGGCGTGTGGCGGCCGTCGCCGCGGGTGGCGTCCACGGCCCGGATGCGGGCCGTGGCCTCGAAGCCGTCCATGCCGGGCATCATGATGTCCATGAGGACGGCGTCGAAGCCGCGGGACGCACACGCCCGGACGGCGTCGGCACCGGAGTCGACGATCTCGACCGCGTAGTTGAGGCGCTTGAGGGTGCCCTTGGCGACGAGCTGGTTCAGCTTGTTGTCGTCGACGAGCAAGATGACGGGCATCAGGGGTTCCTTTCGGGGCCGGCCGGGGCCGGGGAGCAGGTGGTCATGAGGTGAGGACGGGGGACGCCGGGGCGGCCGGGGGCGGGGCGGGGTCGGGGGTGGGGGTGGGGTCGGTGACGATCGTGTCGACGATGCGCCGGAGGAGGTACGTGTTGCGGACCGGCTTGACCAGCACCGACCGGATGCCGGCGTCGTGGGCGGCGCGGCGGGAGACGTTGGGGTCCGAGCTGAGGAGGAGCATGACGGTCGACGCCGTCGGGTCCTGGGCCCGCAGGACCTCGCCCAGCTTCACCCCGTCCATGCCCTCGAGCTGGAACTCGAGGATGGCCAGGGCATAGCTGCCCCGGGTGCGGGCGTAGAGCTCCAGGGCGTCCTCGGCGGTGGCGGCCTGGTCGACGACGAAGCCCCAGGTGTGGAGGGTGTGGGCCAGGACGGTGCGGGTCACGGCGTTGCCGTCGACGACGAGGGCGCGCAGCCCGACCAGGGCGTCGAGCCCGGCCTCGACGCGGGGCTGCTCGCTCCGCGGCAGCGGCAGGGTGACGCGGAAGCAGGTTCCGACCCCCTCCTCGCTCTCGACGACCACGGTGCCGCCCTGGAGGTCGATCAGGTTCTTGACGATGGCGAGGCCGAGGCCGGTGCCGCCGTAGTTCCGGGTCGTCGTCTCGTCGGCCTGCGAGAAGGGCTCGAACAGCCGGGTGCGCGAGTCCTCGGGGATGCCGACGCCGGTGTCCACGACCTCGAAGGCGATGACGTCGGGGTCGGCCCCAGCGGGCACGGCCCGGATCACGACGTGGCCCTCGTCGGTGAACTTCACCGCGTTGGAGGCCAGGTTGAGGAGGATCTGGCGCAGGCGGAGGGGGTCGCCCTTGCGCCGGGGGTCGAGGCCGGGCTCGCAGTAGGCGATGACCTCGAGGCCCTTCCGGTGGCCGCCGTCGGCGACGATCATGGCGACCTCGCCGATCAGGTCCTCGAGGTCGAGGTCGATCTCCTCCAGGTCGAGCTTCTGGGCCTCGATCTTGGAGAAGTCGAGGAGGTCGTTGATCAGGTCGAGCAGGCCCTCGCCGGAGATGGCCACGCCGACGGCCAGCTCGCGCTGCTCCTCGTCGAGCTCGGAGTCGAGCAGCAGCCCGGTGAGCCCGATCACCGCGTTCATCGGGGTCCGGATCTCGTGGCTGACGGTGGCGAGGAAGCGGCTCTTGCTGATCGAGGCCTGGATGGCGGCGTCGTGGGCCTGGGACAGGTCCCCGCTGAGCTCGTCGCTCTCGAGGATGACGACGAGGTGGAGGGCGACGCTGAGGCCGAGCACGAGCAGGGCGATCAGCTGGCGGGTGGGGTCGACCCCGTCGGCGACGAGGAGGGTCGCCAGGATGCCGAGGGCGGCCACGCTCGGCAGCCACGTCAGGACGGGCCGGCTGCGCAGGGGGCGGGGCGTCGACGGCGGCGGGGCGGTCGAGGTCACGGCGGCGACGAGCACCACGCCGAAGCCCCCCAGGTGGCCCACGAGGCCGAGGGCGGCGCCGTGCCCGCCGACGAGGGCGTCGCCGTGGGCGGTGGCGACGTCGGCGGCGACGATCAGGCCGATGCCGCTGGCGACCGGGACCCACCAGTCCCAGCGCTCGGGGGGGACTCGGGTCGAGGCCGAGACGAGGACGGCGACGATGGCCAGCTGGACGAGCGGCTGCAGGACCAGCACCGTCCGGGCCACGGCGGTGGCCCCGTCGGCCACCTCGTAGGTCCCGGCGAAGACCGGGTCCCAGGCGACGAAGAGCGAGCAGCCGCCGACCATGAGCCCCTCGATCAGAGCGCGGAGCTGGGTGAGCCGCCGGGTCGGGCCCTGGACGAGGAGGAGGACGGCGAGGAGCAGGGCGATGGCGGCGGCCAGCACCCCCACGTCGTCGAGCGTCAACGACGGCTCGACGCGACCCCGGGCCGCCCCCTGGACGGCACCGGCCAGGCGCCCGACGCTCCACAGACCTGATCCGACGGCGAGGACGACGAGGGCGGCGCGGGTCCGGCCGACCTGGTGGCGGGCGGCGAGGGACCACGCCGTGGCGGCGAGGGCGGCCAGGACCACGAGGGCGATCTCGGCGATCGCCAGCGGCTGGCCGGCCCCCACCAGGGCACCACCCACCGCGGTCGCCAGGATCGCGGTGTACAGCAGGGCCTTGAGCGGGGTCACGCCGCCGCGCCGGGCCACCGTGGCGTCCCCGTCGGCGCTGCCGGCGCTCGGTCCCCCCAGGGTGGCCGTCGCTGTCCGCTCGAACGGGTCCCCCATGTCTCGCCTCTCTCGCACCGCCCCTCCAGGGCTCGGGCGGCCCCACGGCCACCGGGACCTGATCGGCACGACGGGGTCCGCCACAACCCTTTCCGCCCAGGATCCCACCCAGCGTGGTCGGATTGGTCCGAACGACCCACCGCGCCACCCGTCCCCCGGGAGGGCTCCACCCGACCCGGGGTCTTCGGTCCTCCGGCGGGGTTGCGGGCGGCGCCGCCGGGGAGGGCGGGCTCGGCCCCCCGCCCCCGCCGTCACCCACCCGGAGCCGCACCCGATGGACACCCACGCCCCCACCGCCGACGTCGGCCACCCGGACTGGACCGAGGCGCTCGCCCGGGCGGGCCTGGTGGCACGGGGTGTCGTCTACACCATCTTCGGCCTCATCGCCGTCCGGCTCGCCTTCCTGGGCTCGACCGACGGCGAGCAGGCCAGCACCACCGGCGCCTTCTCCGAGCTGGTCGAGAAGCCGCTGGGCTCGGTCCTCGTCGGGCTCACCGTCGCCGGTCTGCTGGCGTGGGGGCTGAGCTGCGCGGTGGCGGTCGTGAGCGGCCGCAACGGCTCCAAGCCCGGGGCGAGCGAGCCGCTCGACCGGGTCCGCGACGGGGTGCGGGGCGTCGTCGCCGTGGCCCTGGCCGCCAGCGGCCTGCGCGTGCTCACCCAGGGCGAGGGCTCCGGCGGCGGCTCGGGCCAGGAGCGGGAGCTGACGGCCCGGCTCATGGACGCCCCCGCCGGCCAGATCCTGGTCGGGGTCGTCGGCCTGGTCCTCCTCGGGCTCGGCATCTACCACGTCGTCAAGGCGATCCGCCGCGACTTCCTCGAGCGGGTCGACCTGGGCCGGCTGGGCCCGTCCGCGCCGCGGCACGGCCTCGAGCTGCTCGGGGTCGCCGGCCACGTCGGCCGGGGCCTGGTCTTCGCCGTCGTCGGAGGGTTCGTGCTCCAGGCCGCCGTCCGCCACGACCCCGAGGAGTCGAAGGGCATCGACGCCGCCCTGCGCGAGCTCGCCGGCGGTGGCCCGGGTCGGGCGCTGCTGATCGTCATCGCCCTCGGCCTGGTCGCCTTCGGGGTGTGGTGCTTCGTCGAGGCCCGGACGCGCCGCTCGGACGTCTAGCACCGCAGCCGATCTCGGCCGTCCGGCACCGGGCCCGTCTGCCACGCTGGGCGCGATGGGTCCCGCCCGGCCGACGCTCGGTCGCCGCGTCATCGTGACCGGGCTCGCCGGGTCCGGGAAGAGCACGTTCGCCCTCGCCCTCGCGGCCCGGACCGGCCTGCCGGTCGTCCACCTCGACCTCCACTTCTGGAAGCCGGGGTGGGTCGCCCCGTCGGAGGCCGAGTGGCGGGACACGCAACGGGGCGTGCTCGCGGGCGACGCGTGGATCGCCGACGGCAACTACCGCGAGACGCTCGACCTCCGGCTCGCCCGCGCCGACACCGTGGTGCTCCTCGACCTGCCGTGGTGGCGGTGCTCGGCCCGAGCACTGCGACGTGGCTTCCGGATGCCCGACGAGCTGCCCCCGGGGTGCGAGTACACGCCCTGGCTGCGGCTGCGCGACGAGTGGAGGCTCGCCCTCCGCGTCGCCCGGGAGAACCGCTCGGAACCCGACCGCGAGCGCGAGATCATCGCCCAGCACGGCTCGCACGTGGTCCTCCACGAGCTCGGGTCGGCGCGGGCGGTCAGGGAGCTCCTCGACGGCCTGGACGGCGAGCCCAGCCGCTAGCCCTCGAAGTAGCGGCGGGGGTTGTCCACCAGCATCGTGTCGATCTGGGCGTCGGTGACGCCGTGCTCGCGCAGGTAGGGCAGGACGTCGTCGTGGATGTGGAGGTAGTGCCACTCGGGCATGAACGCCTGCACGTTCGGATCGATCCAGTCGATGTAGCAGGCGGCGTCGTGGCTGAGGACCATCCGCTCGGCGAACCCCCGACGGCACAGCTCGACGACGATGTCGCAGCGCTGCTCGAACGTGGTGCCGAGGTGGATCCCGAAGCGGTCCATCCCCAGCAGGAAGCCGGCCTCGGCCAGGGCGCTCAGGTGGTCGGCGTCCTGGCTGTCGCCGCTGTGGCCCAGGACCACCTTGCTCGGGTCGACGCCCTCCTCCTCGCACACCACCCGCTGGACGACGAGCCCCGTCTGGCTGGCCGGGTGGGTGTGCACGGTGATCGGCGCCCCGGTGGCCAGCGAGGTCTGGGCCACGGCCCGCATGATCCGCTCGACGCCGGAGGTGAGGCCCTTCTCGTCGATGGCGCACTTGAGGAAGGCGGCCTTCACGCCCGTGCCGGCGATGCCGTCGGTGATGTCCCCGCTGAACATGTCGACCATGGGCTCGGGGACGTCCATGCCGAGGGCCTCGCCCAGCGCCGGGCCCCGGTGGTGGAAGTAGAACGGGACGTCGCCGTAGGTGTAGCAACCGGTGGCGACGACGATGTTGAGCTCGGGCACCTGCTCGGCGATGCGCTTGATGCGGGGGATGTAGCGGCCCAGGCCCACCACCGTCGGGTCGACGATCGTCCGCACCCCCTGGGCGGCGAGGGCCTGGAGGCGGGCCACGGCGTCGGCGACCCGCTCGTCCTCGCTCCCCCACTCGTCCGGGTAGTTCTGCTGGACGTCGGCGGTGAGCACGAAGACGTGCTCGTGCATGTAGGTCCGGCCCAGGTCGGCGGGGTCGACGGGCCCGAGGGCGGTCTCGATCTGCGTCATGGAAACGTACGTTGCCACCTCGGGCCCGGACGCGCTCGCCCGCCCGGGGAGGGGCCACCGGCAACATTCGGTTGACCGTCGCTCCACGTCATGTTTGAGTGTCGCTCAAATGAACCCGACCCGTGCGTACTCCATGACCAACCGATCGGCCCGGGCCGAGACGACCCGGCTCCGCATCATCGAGGCGGCGATGGCCCTGTTCCTCGAGCACGCCTACGGCGACGTCACCCTGACCCAGATCGCCGAGACCGCCGGGGTGTCCCACCAGACGGTCCTCAACCACTTCGAGTCCAAGGCGGGGGTCGTGGCCGGCGTCGCCGACCACATGAGCCAGCAGACGATGGCCGCCCGGGCGGCGGCCCCCGGCGACGTCGTCGGCGCCGTCCACGCCCTCGTCGGTGAGTACGAGCGCATCGGCGACGCCAACGCCCGCTGGGCCATCGAACCCCTCGACGAGCTGGCGGCGCTGATGGAGCAGGCCCGGGCCGGGCACCAGAGGTGGCTCGTCGAGGTGTTCGGCGATGCCCTGCCCGAGGGCCGCACGGCGCGCCGTCGAGCCATCAACGCCCTCCACGCGGCGACGGACGTCTACACGTGGAAGCTCCTGCGGCGGGACCTCCGCCTGAGCCGGGGCGAGGCCGAGAAGACCATGATCGCCCTCGTCGAGGGCATCCTCCCAGGAGGCACCCCGTGACCACCGCACCCACCACCCCACCCCCGGGAGCACCCGCCCCCGTGGACGACCGCCCCCGCACGTACCTCTTCGCCCTCGTCGACGGGGGTGGCACCGTCCCGCCCGAGCTCGGCGCCGTCCGCCGTCTCGTCGAGCGGGGCCACGCCGTGACCGTCCTCGGCGAGGACTCCATGCGCCGCGACGTCGAGGCCACCGGCGCCCGGTACCGACCCTGGGTCCGGGCCACCAACCGGGCCAGCCGCCACCGCGACGACGACCCCTGGCAGGACTGGGAGTGCAAGAACCCGAACCAGCTGTTCGAGCGGATCCTCGAACGCCAGCTCGTGGGGCCGGCGCCCGCCTTCGCCGCCGACACCGACGACGCCCTGGCCGAGGTCCGGCCCGACCTGGTGGTGTGCTCGATGTTCGCCTTCGGCGCCATGGTCGCGGCCGAGGCGGCCGGCGTGCCCTTCGACATCCTGATCCCCAACGCCTACGCCCTCCCCGCCCCCGGCATGCCCCCGTTCGGAGCCGGCCTCCGCCCGGCCCGGGGTCGCGTCGGCGAGCTGCGCGACCTCATCCTCCACTCGATGCTCGACCGGGCCTGGCGCAAGGGCCTGCCCGGCCTGAACGCGCTGCGCCAGGAGCGGGGCCTCGACCCCCTCGACCGGCTGTTCGCCCAAGCCGATCCGGCCCGCCGCCACCTGGTGCTGACCTCGGCCGCCTTCGACTTCCCGGCCCGGCTGCCCGATCAGGTGCGCTACGTGGGGCCCGTCCTCGACGACCCGACCTGGGCCGAGGGGGCGTGGTCCCCGCCGCCCGGCGACGACCCGCTCGTGCTGGTGGCCCTGTCCACGACCTTCCAGGACCAGGTGCCCACGTTGCAGCGCATCGTCGACGGGCTCGCCCGCATGCCCGTCCGCGTGCTCGTCACCACCGGCCCCGCCCTCGACCCCGGGACCCTCGTCGCCCCGGCGAACGTCACCGTCGTCGCCGCCGCTCCCCACTCGGTCGTGCTGGAGCACGCCGCCGCTGTCGTCACCCACGGCGGCCACGGCACCGTCGTCCGGGCCCTGGCCGCCGGCGTCCCGATGCTGGTCCTCCCCCACGGTCGCGACCAGTCCGACAACGCCGTCCGGGTCACCACCCGAGGCGCGGGCCTGAAGCTCGAGCGCAAGGCCTCACCGGCGAAGGTCGCCCGAGCCGTCCGCCGCCTCCTCGACGACCCGTCGTTCCGCATCGCCAGCGAGCGGCTGGGAGCGAGCATCCGGAGGGACGCGGCGTCGGGCGCCCTCGTCGTCGAGCTCGAGTCGGTCCCGGTCCGCCGCTGACGTCATCGGTGGGCCGCGCCCACGGAAGGTGCCTGGCACCGTCCGTGGCTCGACCCGCCGTGCGGCGCGGTGGTGAGCCCGCCGGGGGCGGGCTCACCTGGGGGTGTCGTGTGTCAGGCGGCGAGGGCCCGTCGGTCGACGGGCTGGGATCGTCGCTTCCGCCTGTCGGGGGTGGTGATGATGACGGTGGCGTCGGGTCGGAGCTCGATGGTCCAGCCCGGGCGGTGGACGACGCCGTGGTGGTACCGGCACAACAGCACCAGGTTCCGCAGGTTCGTGGGTCCTCGGTGGGCGATCCACTCAGCGACGTGGTGACCGTCGGTGCGATGGGCGGGCCGGTCGCAGCCGGGGAACCGGCACCCGCGGTCGCGGATGCACAGCGCTTGGAACAATGGGGCCGGGATCGTCCGGGTGGAGCGTCCGTAGTCGAGGACGGTGCCGTCAGCCTTGGTGATGACCCGGTGGATGTTCGCGTCGCAGGCCAGCCGGCGGGCGGCGTGGGCGGTGATGGGTGTGCCGTCGTCGAAGCACCCCTGCCCGCGTTCTGAGGTGAGCTCCTCGAGGCCGATGGTGATGTTGAGGTGCGGGCGGTGGCGTCCGCCCTTGTGGTCGGACTGGTGGTCGAGGAAGTGGGTGAAGATCTCGGCCAGGGCGTCGTGGCGCCGTTGGGCCGGGGTCCGCTCGTCGTCCTCGCCGTGGCGGCCCATGGCCAGCCGGAGGGCGGCTTGGGCGGCGTGGTACGCCTCGGGTTCGAGGTTCGCGTCCAACCGCCCCCCGGACAGGGTGGGTGAGAGGTGGGCGGAGCGGTCGGGGTCGGGCTCACCGGAGGGTTGGTCGTCGAGGGTCTCCTTGGCGTGGGCGGCCCAGGACTTCATGGCCACCACCGCCCCGGTCACGTCGAGGCCGGCGAGCATGGGGACGAGGTCGTCCTCGCCGGCTTGGAACAGCGGGGCGGTGCGGTCGTTGAGGTTGGCGACCACCGCGGCGACGTGACCCCCGGACACCTCGCCAGAGAGCCAGGCGGCGCGCAGCACCGGGAGGTGGCGGAGGCGGCGGGCGGTGGTGGCCATCCGTTGGGCGTCGCTGTTGGTCATCCGCCCTCGGACCCGCAGCCAGGCGGTCATCGAGGCGCAGCCCTCGGCGGTGTCCCACTCGTTGGTGTCATCGAAGCGGCAGATGGCCTCGACGAGCTTGGCCTCGAGGCGATCCCCCAGGAACAGCGCCTCGTCGAGGGCGTCGCCATCGACGGGGATGTCCAGGTCGATGATGGTGGTGGCGAGCGCCTCGAACATGACACCCATGATACCCGACAGACGGGAATCGAACCCCGGAAACCCAAGAAATCTAACGGTTTCTCGGCTTCTGTGTGCCACTGTGAGCCCCGCAGATCGGTTGTGGTCACCAGTGCCCGAAACGGCGATCCGGGTCGCAGAACGCCGCACAGCGCCCCACCCGAGCCGACGCCACTCCACCGCCTCGCACCCCACCGCCGTACCCAGCCATCGGTACGACCGACGGGTGGCGACAACCGCCGGATGGCCCGCGAGACGCCCAGCCCGCCGCCGGCGGCGAGGCCACGGATGGTGCCTGGCACCTTCCGTGGCCGTGGGCATGGGCGAGACACATAGCGTCAGGGGCATGGCAGGAGAGCGACTCGATGGGACGGTGGCGCTGGTGACCGGCGCCAGCAGCGGGATCGGCGAGGCCACGGCCACCGCCCTGGCCGCCGAGGGGGCGAGGGTGGTCGTCGCGGCCCGCCGGGCCGACCGGCTGGCCGCCCTCGTCGAGGCCATCGGGGCCGGCGGCGGGACCGCCGTGGCCCAGGAGCTCGACGTCACCGACCAGCCGGCCGTCGCCGCAGCCGTCGAGGCGGTGGTCGCCGAGCACGGACGCCTCGACACGGTGGTCAACAACGCCGGCGTCATGCTGAACGGGCCGGTGGAGGGCGCCCCGCTCGCGGAGTGGGAGCGGATGGTCGACCTCAACGTCAAGGGCCTGCTCTACGTCGCCCACGCCGCCCTCCCCCACCTCCTCGCCACCGCCCGGCGCGAGCCCCGGCGGGTGGCCGACCTGGTCAACGTCAGCTCCGTCGCCGGGCGGGTCGCCCGCAACGGGTCGGGGGTCTACAACCTCACCAAGCACGGGGTCGGCGCCTTCAGCGAGAGCCTCCGCCAGGAGGTGACCCAGCGCCACGTGCGGGTGTCGCTGGTCGCGCCGGGCGCGGTGGCGACCGAGCTGGTGAGCCACCAGCGCGACGAGGTCCAGGCCGCCTTCCACGAGCGGTTCGCCGGGGTGCAGCAGCTCGAGCCGGCCGACATCGCCGACGCCATCACCTTCGTCGTGACCCGCCCGCGCCACGTCGCCGTCAACGAGGTGCTGGTCCGGCCCACCGAGCAGCAGGGCTGACCGGCCGGCCGTGCCGGCGGGGCCTCAGGCGATCCCGGCCCAGCCCACGTGGTCGCGGGCCCGGCGCTCGGTCATCTGCTGGAGGGTGCGGTACTGGCGCACGACGCGGGCGTAGTCGATCCCCCGGACCGGACCGCCGCCGGCGGCCTCGATGGCGTCGGCGCTCCACACCCGGTCGTCGCCGGGCCGGACCATCAGCCCGTCGGCCAGGCAGTCGTCGTAGAGCGGGGTCCCCGGGAGCGGGTTGAAGATGTTGGGGTTGAGGATCGCCCGCCCGTCGACGTCGTGGTCGAGGATCCGCTGGACGAACCGCTCGGTCGCGGCCCGGTCCTCGTCGGTCTCGCCGGGGAGCCCGATCAGCAGGTTGACGCCGAGGCGGGCGCCGGCGTCGAGGGCGCGGCGCGCTGCGTCCCAGGCCGCCTCGGCGGTGTGGCCCTTCTTGAGCCGGCGCAGCATGCGGTCCGACCCCGACTCGAAGCCGAACCAGACGCTGACGTCCTCCAGCCGGGCCACCTCGGCGGCGATGCCGGCGCCGAACTTGTTGACGTGGGCGTTGAGCTGGAGCGACACGCCGCCCCGCGCCTCGAGGTGGCGGATCACGGCGGTCAGCGCCTCCTGGTGGAGGGTGGCGATCGAGTCGAGCAGCACCACGTAGGTCGCGTCCCACCGGTCGAGGTACGTCGCCAGCTCGGCCACCACCGACCGGGGATCGCGGCGCCCGTAGGCGTTGGGGAGGGCGTAGGTGCCGGCGTCGCGGGCCAGCTCGCAGAACTGGCAGTTCATGGGGCAGCCCCGACCGATCTGGAGCGAGACGGTCGGGATGCGGTCGGGGGCGCCGTACACGGGGGCGTAGACGTCGAAGCGGTCGATCGGGGCCAGGGCGTCGAGGTCCCCCCAGGGCCGCCCGTCGAGGCGCGGCGGGAGGTCCTCGCCCCGGGCGAGCCGGCCGCACAGGTCGAGCAGTGCGGCCTCCCCGTCGCCGGTGACGACGCAGTCGTAGGTGCCGGCGGCCACCAGGTCGTCGACGCGCACGGTGGCGTGCACCCCGCCGGCCACGGTCCGCAGCCCGGCGGCCCGGAGTCGACCGCCCAGCCGCGCCGCCTCGGCGCTGGCCGTCGACAGGAAGCTGAGCCCGACCAGGTCGGGAGCGAAGGCGGCGACCTCGCCCACGACGTCGGCGACGAGGCGGTCGTCGAACACCTCGGCGGTGACGCCCCGCCGGCGGAGCAGGGTCGCCAGCTGCTGGACCCCGAGGGGCGGGTTCATCACCGGCAACGGGTCACCGGGGAGCTCCTCGTCGCCGACGTAGAGCAGCGCCACCCGGCCGTCGGGCCAGTCGAGGGCGGCGGCGCCCCGCCCCGGCTGCAGCTCGACCCCGACGTCCACGGTCGAGATGGTACGGGGCCACCGGCGGGACCCCCGTGGCGACGACGCCTCAGTGCGTCGTCTCGTCCTCGATCCGACCGTCCTCCATGTGGACGGTGCGGTCCGCGAAGTGGGTGATGCGGTCGTCGTGGGTGACGATGATGGCGGCGGTGCCGCGGGCCTTCATCTCGTCCCGGATGAGCTCGACCACCTGCTGGCCCAGCGCCGAGTCGAGGGCCGAGGTGGGCTCGTCGAAGAGCACGAGGTCGGGCTCGTTCATCAGGGCCCGGCCGATGGCGACGCGCTGGCGCTGCCCGCCCGACAGCTGCGCCGGCAGGCTGCTCCCCCGGTCGGCCAGCCCGAGCTCGTCGAGCAGCTGGTCGGCCCGATCGCGGGCGGGCGACCCGGAGCGGGCGCCCAGCTCGTCCACGACCAGGAGGTTCTCCCGGGCGGTCAGGAACGGCACCAGGTTGACCGTCTGGAAGACGAAGCCGACGGACGTGCGCCGGAACTCGGTCAGCTGCTTGCCGGAGAAGTCGGAGATCTCCTCGCCGGCGACCACGACGGACCCGTCGGTGGGCGTCAGGAGGGCGCCGGCGATGGAGCAGAGGGTCGTCTTGCCCGACCCCGACGGCCCCACGAGGGCGATGATCTCGTCGGCGGCGACCTCGAGGTCGACGCCGTCGAGGGCGGCGACCTCCTCGCCGCCGACCTCGTAGGTCTTGCGGACGCCCCGCATCTGGAGGGCGGACTCGGTCACTGGGAACCTCCGATGGCAGCAGCGGGGTCGACGCGGAGCACGCGTCGCAGGGAGAAGGCGCAGCCGGCGGCGGCGGCGGCCACGACGATGGCGGCGCTGGACCCGAGGCGGGCCGGGCTGGCGACGAACGGGATGGACCCGGGCGGGACGAGGGCGTCGAGGGCCAGGGCGGCGACGATGCCGACGGCGGACGCCAGCAGGGCCACGACCACGGCCTGGGTGAGGACGCCGAGGAACAGCGTCCGCGACGACGCGCCGATGGCCTTCAAGATGCCGTAGAGCCCGACCCGCTCGACGGTGAGGAGGGCGAAGAACAGGGCCACGACCACGATGGCGATGAGCACCGTCACCCCGATGATCTGGTTGAACGTGCTGGTCTGCTGGGACACGCCGGGCAGGGCGTCGATGGCGGCGTCGATGCTGAGGGTGCTGGTGGCGCCGTCGGTGGCGGCGTCGACCGCGGCGGCCAGATCTCCGCCTGCGGCGCCCTCCCGCACCACGAGGGCCTGGACCACGCCGTCGCCGGTGGCCTCGGCCGGGCGGTTGGCGGCGACGACCTCGCGCCAGGTCTCGAGCGACCCCCAGAGCGTCCCCTGCCCGGAGTACCGGCTGTCCTCGAGGAACCCGACGACGGTGACCTCCGAGCGGGCCGGTCCCAGCCGGATCGTCGTGCCCTCCTCGATGTCCTCGCTGCGCAGGGCCTCGTCGGCGTAGACCTCGCCGGGCCCCGGCGGCTCGTCGGGCAGGCCGCGGGGCGCGAGCTCGTAGCCGAACAGCACGATGGGGACGAGGTCGCGCGGCCCCCGGCCGTCGAGGCGCCCGCCGAGCTGCACGCTGCCGAACCCGCCGACGGACTCGGCGCCCACGACCTCCTCCACCTGGGACCGGACGTCGGGCTCGATGCGGCTGCGGACGAGCGAGTCCTGGGAGGTGGCCGAGTAGACGATGGCGTCGGCCTGCTGGGCGCGCAGGGCGCCGGTGCTGTTGGCCACCAGCCCGTCGAGCAGCCCGCCCAGGAACATCAGGAGCATCGAGATCAGGGTCAGGATCACCGTGGCCACGGCGAAGCGACCCGGTCGGCGGCGCATCTCGCGCAGGGCGATCCTCATCGGGCCCCTCCCCCGGTGGTGGCCTCGATGGGGTCGATGGCGAGCACCCGGCGGGCGGCGACGACGGCGCTCAGGAGGCCGAGGACGAGCAGGAGCACCGACCAGAAGACGACGGCCCCCACGTCGAAGCGCAGGGCGATGGAGCCGACGCGCAGCTGGCTGAGCGGGGCGTAGAGGGCCGTGCCCAGGGCCAGGCCGCCGACGATGACGATCAGCACCTGCACGAGCAGCGAGCGGACGAGCGTGCCCGAGCGGGCGCCGATCGCCCGCAGGAGGGTCAGCGAGGCCGCCTTCTGGAAGGTGATGATGAGGAAGAACAGACCCATCACCAGGGGCACGACCAGCCCGTACAGCAGGAACAGGACCTGGAACGACTGGCGGACCTGCGACACCCCCGGTGCCTCGTCGGCCGCCTCCTGCCGGGTCAGGGCGTCGGCGTCGGCGCTGGCGTCGTTGATCCGCTCGACCAGCTCGGCCTCGGAGACGCCGTCCTCGGGGGCCACGCCGATGACGCTGGGGAGCACCTCCCGGGCATCGGGGTTGGCCGCCAGGACGACCTCCTCGTAGTCGTCCCACGCCACGAAGAGGGTGGGCGACACCTGGATCTGGGCGTCCTCGACCAACCCCACCACCGTCAGCTCGGGGGCGTCGGACCCGGCGCCGCCGCTCCCGGCGGGCACGATGCGCACCACGTCGCCGAGGGCGTAGTCCGCGGCGCTGCCCACGGCCTCCCCCGGCGCCTCCGGCCGGCGCCCCGCCGACAGGTCCTCGGGACCGCCGAGGTCGGGGTCGTCGGCCCCGATCACGGCGGCGTCGACCTCCTCGTCGCCGCCGTCGACGGTCGCGGTGAAGGTGCCCTGGCCGATCCGCCCCGACGCGCCGACGCCGTCGACCTCGGTGATCGTCCGCTCGAGGTCCGGCGGGATGACGCTGCCCTGGAGGGTCCTCTGACCGTCGACGCTGTAGACGAGGACGGGCGCCGACTGGGACCGGATCGCTCCAACGAACGAGGTCAGCAACCCGTCCTGGAGCGCCTGCTGGGTGAGGATCAAGAAGACGAGGAGCCCGACGGCGGCGACGAGGAGGCCGAAGCGGGCCTTGGCCCGACGCAGCTCTCGGAGGGCGAGGAACACGGGCCTCATCTTCACGACGCAGCGTCGGATAAACAACCTCGACGCTCGGCGCCTGTGGTTCACTCTCGCCATGCCCCGGATCCGCGCCGACACCGTGGCCGAGCACCGGACGCTCATGCAGACCCGGCTCCTCGATGCGTTCGGGGAGCTGATGGCCGAAGATGGGTACGCGGCGGTGACCCTGGCCGGGGTGGCCGAGCGGGCGGGGATGGCCCGGAACACCATCTACAACTACGTCGCCGGCAAGGAAGCGCTGCTCATGGCGTACGTGGACCGCTCGGTGGCGGACTTCGCGGCCGACCTCCGGGCCGAGCTGGCCGCCGAGCCCGACGCCGCCCACCGCCTCGCCCTCCTGGTCCGCCGCCAGATGCACCAGTTCCTCCACGAGCCGGGCGCGGGCAGCGAGAGCGGCATGCTCGACGGCGCGACCCTGCCGCCGGCGAGCCACGAGGCGCTGATGGCCCGGTTCCGGCCCCTGCACGGCCTGCTGGCCGAGGTCATCGTCGACGGCATGGCGGCGGGCGAGCTGCGCGCCGTCGACCCCGACGAGGTCGTGCCCATGGCCTTCGCGGTGATGGGGTCCGAGCGGCTGCCGATCGGCCGCGGGCACCACGACCCCGACGATGCGGCCCGGCGGGTCACGGACTTCCTGCTGCACGCCCTCGGGGCCGCCTGACCCCTCGGGCGCGGGCGGACCGTCAGGCCGTGGCGATGCCGGCCGCCCGGGCCAGGGCGAGGACCTCGGACGGGCTGGGGTTGACCCGCACCTCGCCGGCCACGTCGACGGTGGGGACCGTCTCGCTGCCCCGGGCGTGGGCCCGCACGAAGGCGGCGGCCTCCTCGTCGGCCCAGATGTCGTGCTCCTCGGTCTCCAACCCGGCGTCGGCGAGCTGGCGCCGCAGCGAGGAGCAGAACCAGCACCCTCGCCGCCAGTAGACCCGCACCCTCGGCGCGTCGGGCTCGGTCGTGGCGTCGGACATCGTCCCAGCCTGGCGGGTCGCGGGCCCACCTCCACCCCGCCGAGCGGACCGGTCCGGGCCGGGCCCCTCCAGCGGGCGCCCGCTCCTGGGCCCTAGCCTCCCGATCGGTGCGACAGGTGGGGCCACAGCTGGGCGACGCCCACGGCGACGACGGCGACGACGACCGCGTCGCCCGCGGGACCGACGCGCTCGACGAGCTCCGCCGCGCCCACGCCGCCACGGCCCGGTCGGAGCGGTGGCTGCGGACGCTGCTCGGGAGCGTGAGCGACGCCATCTCCGTGCTCGACCGCGACGGCACGCTCAGCTTCACCACCGGGACCGAGGCCCGGTTCCTCGGCTACTCCGCCGACGAGTGGCGGACCATGGACATCCGCACCCTCGTCCACCCCGACGACCGGGACCGGGCCTTGGCCGCCTTCGACCGGTCGCTCGCCTCCCCCGGCGTCGAGGTCAGCGCCGAGGCGCGGGTGCGGGCCGCCGACGGGCGCTGGGTCGACGTCGCCGCGACCGGCGTGAACCTCCTCGACGATCCCGAGGTGCGGGGCATCGTCCTCACGACCAGCGACATCACCGACCTCCGGCGGGCCCAGCGGTTGGCGTCGAGCCAGGCCGCCGTGCTCGAGCTCATCGCCCGGGGCGCGCCGCTCTCGGACGTGTTCGACCGCTGCGTCGCCCTGGTCGAGGAGAACGGCGTCGGCGGACGGTCGTCGTCGATCTACCTCCTCGACGACGACCGGTTGGAGATGCGCGCCGGCCGCGCCCCCACCGAGCTCAACGACTTCATGCGCGACCCGCCCCACGACCCACCCCGCAGCCTCTGCGACGCCGCCTTCGCCACCGGCGCCGCGACCTACCTGCCCGACCTCGACCTCGGCGACGAGATGCCCGAGCTGCGCGCCGTGGCCCGCCGTGTCGGCCTGCGGGCGGGGTGGTCGCAGCCCATCGTGGCCACCGGGACCGGGGAGGTCATCGGCACCCTGTCGACCGTCTACGACACGCCCCACACGCCCGACGCCCACGAGCAGCGCGTCGGCGAGCTGGCGTGCAGCCTCGTCGCCATCGCCGTCGAGCGGGTGGCCACCGAGTCCCGGCTGTCCCACCAGGCCCTGCACGACGGGCTCACCGGCCTGCCCAACCGGGTCCTCCTGCTCGACCGGCTCGACCACGCCCTCGAGCGGGCCGGCGACCGGACCTCGGACCTGGCCGTGCTGTTCTGCGACCTCGACCGGTTCAAGGTCGTCAACGACAGCCTGGGCCACGGTGTGGGCGACCAGGTCCTGGTGGCCGTGGCCGATCGCCTGCGGGCGACGATCGACCCGGGCAACACCGTGGCCCGCTTCGGCGGGGACGAGTTCGTGGTGCTCCTCGACGATCCCGTCCACGCCCACGACCCCGAGTGCGTCGCCGCCGACATCGCCACCGCCATGGCCGAGCCGTTCGTGGTCCCGTCGGGCCAGGAGGTGCACCTCACGGTCAGCATCGGCCTGGCCGTCGCCGCCGACCACCACACCGGCGACAGCTGGCTCCGCGACGCCGACGCGGCGATGTACCGGGCCAAGGACCGGGGGCGCGACCGGATGGTGCTGTTCGACTCCGACATGCGTGCCGCCGCCGTGGTGCGCCTCCAGATCGAGAACGACCTCCGGCGCGCCGTCGAGCGCGAGGAGCTGGTGGTGCACTACCAGCCCGTGGTCGACCTGGCCGCCGGGCGCATCGTCGGGGCCGAGGCGCTGGTCCGCTGGGCGCACCCCGAGCACGGGTTGCTCGGGCCCGACGTCTTCATCGGCGTGGCCGAGGAGACCGGCACCATCGACGAGGTCGGCCGGTGGGTGCTCGACCGAGCCGTGGCCGACGTCGGCGGCCTGGTCGCGGCCCTCGGGGTCGACCGCTTCCAGCTCGGCGTGAACCTGTCGCTGCACCAGCTGCGGCGGGGCGACTTCGACCGCGTCGTCGACAGCACCTGCCGCCGCCACGGCTGGCGCCCCGAGGACCTGCTCCTGGAGATCACCGAGACGGCGCTCAGCCCCGGGATCGACGGGTCCCTCGACCTCCTGCAGCGGATCAGCGCCCTGGGCGTGGGGCTGGCCATCGACGACTTCGGCACCGGCCACTCGTCGCTCACCCGGCTCGGGCGCATGCCGGTCGGCGAGGTCAAGATCGATCGCAGCTTCGTCGCCGCCATCGACCGGCCCGGCGCCCGCCTCGACCGCATCGTCGACGCCGTCGCCGCCCTGGCCGGAGCGCTCGACCTCCAGATCTCGGCCGAGGGGGTCGAGACCGAGACGCAGCTGGCCCACGTCCGCCGGTGCGGCTGCCACCTGGCCCAGGGCTACCTGTTCTCGCGCCCGCTCCCGATCGACGGCTTCGCCGCCCTCCTCGCCCGAGATCCGCGCTGGTAGTCCCCCACCCGCACGGGCGGGGCGGCGGGCGCGCCTGGCCCCCCCCGGGACCGGGCCGGAGAAATCTGCAACCAGTGGTTGCATCATTGGCTCGGATCGGGCACTCTCATCCGCAACCAAACGTTGCGGAAGGGCCGAGACCATGACCGACATCCAGAACCAGACGATCGAGCGGGAGATCCACGTCGAGGCCTCGCCCGAGGTGGTCTTCGAGGTGGTGACCAGCCCGGAGCACCTCCGGGAGTGGTGGCCCGACGACGCCGTCATCGAGCCCACGCCCGGCGCCGTGGGCGAGCTCGTCTTCGGCGACCGCTCCTCCCCTGACGCCCAGATCCCGCAGGTCACGGTGGTCGATGCCGTGCCGTCCCGCCTGTTCTCGTTCCGCTGGGTCTACCCCGACGACGAGGCGGCGGCGCCGGGCAACTCCCTGCTGGTGACCTTCGAGCTGGTCCCGGCCGACGGCGGGACCCTCGTCCGCATGACCGAGACCGGCTTCGCCGAGAAGGACTGGGCCGCGGCCGAGCTCGAGGAGCAGTACCGCGACCACGTCTCGGGGTGGGACCACTTCATCCCCCGGCTCGGCACCTACGTCGCCCGGCTGGTGGCGACGTCATGAGCGTGGCCGTCGACGACGACCTCTGGTCGGCGATCGGCGACCCCATGCGGCGGCGGCTGGTGGACCTGCTCCTCATCGAGGGCGAGTCCACCGCGACGACCCTGAGCGACCACCTCCCGGTGACCCGTCAGGCCGTGGCCAAGCACCTCGGGGTGCTCGACCGCGTCGGGCTGGTCCAGGGCACCACGGTGGGACGGGAGCGGCGCTACCGCGTCGATCCCGTCCAGCTGGGTCGGGCCGTCGCCCAGCTCGCGGCGGTCGAGGCGTCCTGGGACGGCCGGCTGCGGCGGATCAAGGAGATCGCCGAGGCGATCGAACGACGAACACGACAGAGCAACAGCTGAAGGAGACAGAGATGGTGGACATCTTGCACAAGGTGGGGGTCAGGACCGACTCCCCGCAGAGCGTGTACGAGGCGCTCACGACCATCGACGGGCTCTCGTCCTGGTGGACGAACGAGACCGACGGCGACGGGGACCAGGGCGGTGTCGTCCGCTTCCGGTTCGGCGACAAGGGCGGCTTCGACATGGAGGTGCTCGAGGCCGTCCCCGCCAAGCGGGTCCGGTGGCGGGTGGCCGACGGCCCCGAAGAGTGGATCGACACGACCGTCACCTTCGACCTCGAGCAGGACGGCGACCACACCAAGGTCCTGTTCGCCCACCGCGACTGGCGCGAGCCGGTCGAGTTCATGCACCACTGCAGCACCAAGTGGGCGAGCTACCTGCTGAGCCTCAAGGCCCTGGTCGAGACGGGCGCCGGCGCCCCGGCGCCGAACGACGTCAAGATCGACAGCTGGGACTGACGCCGCCGCGGTCCCCGTCGGTGCCGAGGCTCAGGCGCCGACGGGGACGTCGAGCGACGCGAGGAGGGCCTCGACGCGGCCGCGGATGTCGTCCCTGATGGGCCGGACGGCGGCGACGTCCCGGCCGGCGGGGTCCTCGAGGTCCCAGTCCTCGTAGCGCGTGCCGGGGACCAGCGGGCAGGCGTCGCCGCAGCCCATGGTGACGACCACGTCGGCGGCCCGGACGATCTCCTCGGTCCAGCGCGTCGGGTGCTCCCGGGAGATGTCGATGCCGACCTCGGCCATGGCGGCCACCGCCGACGGGTTGACCTGCGCGGCGGGCTCCGAGCCACCGGACCAGGCCACGGCCCGGTCGCCGGCGAGGTGGGTGAACCACCCGAGGGCCATCTGGGAGCGGCCGGCGTTGTGGACGCAGAGGAACAGGACGGTGGGACGCTCGTCGGCGGGAGGGTGGGACGGGCACACGGGCGGCTCCTGGGTCATGCCGACGGGGCGAGGGGACGGTTCGGGTAGAAGCGGCGCCGGGCCCACAGGGCGACGTAGACGAGCCCGATGAGGACCGGCACCTCGATGAGCGGCCCCACGACGCCGGCGAGGGCCTGGCCGGAGGTGACGCCGAAGACGCTGATGGCCACGGCGATGGCCAGCTCGAAGTTGTTGCCGGCCGCGGTGAAGGCGACGGTCGCGTTGCGGTCGTAGGTCAGGCCCAGGCGCAGCCCGAGGGCGAAGGCGCCGCCCCACATGAGGCCGAAGTAGACGAGCAGCGGCACCGCGATGCGGGCCACGTCCAGCGGCTCGGACGTGATGGCGTCGCCCTGCAGGGCGAAGAGCACGACGATCGTGAACAGCAGGCCGTGGAGGGCGACGGGACCGATCGTCGGGAGGAACCGCTCCTCGTACCAGTCCCGCCCCTTCGTCCGCTCGCCCACGGCTCGGCTGAGGTAGCCGGCCAGGAGCGGGATCCCGAGGAAGATGAGCACGGCGCGGGTGATGTCCCAGATGCCGACGTCGAGGCGCTCGCCGTCGCCCAGCCCGAGCCACCCGGGGAGGAGCTCCAGGTAGAACCACCCCAGGACCGAGTAGGCGGCGATCTGGAACACCGAGTTGATGGCCACCAGGAACACGGCCGCCTCGCGGTCCCCGCACGCCAGGTCGTTCCAGATGAGCACCATGGCGATGCACCGAGCCAGGCCAACGATGATGAGCCCGGTCCGGTACTCCGGCAGGTCCGGGAGGAAGATCCAGGCCAGGGCGAACATCAGCGCCGGACCGATCACCCAGTTCAGGACCAGGCTGGCCCCGAGCATGCGCCGGTCTCCGGTGACGGCGCCCAGGCGGGAGTACCGGACCTTGGCCAGCACCGGGTACATCATCAGCAGCAGCCCGACGGCGATCGGGAGCGACACGGAGTCGACCTTCACGGCGTCGAGGGCGTCGTCGAGGCCGGGCACGAGACGGCCTAGGGCCAAGCCGACGGCCATGGCCGCGAGGATCCAGACCGGGAGGAAGCGGTCCAGGAGCGACAGGCGCTCGAGGACCGCCTCCTCGGTCGGGTCGGCGGTGGTGGTGGCCGTGGAGGGCACCCTCAGCAGGACGGGGCCGAGCCCAGGGCGACGGCCTCGCTCATCGCCGCCGGCGCGCAGCACTGCGCCGGCTCGTCGCGGCCGTGGACGGTGGAGCTCATCTGCTCGGCGTCGCCGGTCTTGACGTAGACCTCCCACGGGGCGCCGTCGGGGTCGTTGACCCAGGTCTCGGTCTTGAGGGCGTAGCAACAGGTCGTGTCGTCGACGCCCGTGGTGGCCAGGCCGTCGTCGGCCAGGCGGGCTTCGGCGGCCCGCACCTCCTCGCCGCTCTCGACCTCGACGCCGAGGTGGTTCAGCGTGCCGCCGCCGGCGCCCTCGATCAGCACGAGCTTCAGGGGCGGCTCGACGATGGCGAAGTTGGCGTAGCCGGGCTTGCGCTTGGCCGGCTCGGTGGCGAACAGCTTGGAGTAGAAGGCGACAGCCTCGTCGATGTTCGAGACGTTGAGGGCGAGCTGGACACGAGACACGGTGGTCCTCCTGGTACATTCACGGTTGTCGATGCGATGGGCACTGTACCCTTCCATCGATGATTGTCAATGCGTGAGGACGGATCTCCATGAGCACACCCAGCCCGACCCTCGAGGACACCACCGCGACGTGCTGCTCGACGGGTGTCGAGGTCCCCCTCAGCGACGCCCGGGCGGCCGTGCTCGCCCACACCTACGCGGCCGTGGCCGACCCGGTGCGCCTCAAGCTCCTGAGCCTGATCGCCGCCGCCGGCGAGCTGTGCTCGTGCGACATGACCGACCCGCTGGGCAAGAGCCAGCCGACGGTCAGCCACCACACCAAGATCCTCTCCGAGGCCGGCCTCATCGTCGGCGACAAGCGGGGGCGCTGGGTCTACTGGAGCGTCGTGCCGGCGCAGGAGGCCTTCGTCCGCCAGGTCCTCGACGCCTGAGGGCGGGCGTCTGCGTCTCCCGAGCCCGGCCCGGCTCGGGTCGCGGGCCCTTCGGCCCTACTCCTCCGGCGACCCCTCGGACAGGCTGAGGGCACACCACCGGAGGTGCACGCCATGACCGAGTCCACCATCGTCGTCGGCATCGACGGCAGCCCGGCCGCGGACCACGCCCTGTCCTGGGCCCGGGCGTTCGCGGCGCCGACCGGTGCCGAGGTGCGGGCCGTGATGACGTGGGAGGTACCCGCCTACATGATCTCGACCGTCCCCCTCGGCCCCATGACCTCACCGGTCGAGATCGTGAAGGACGCCTCCCGCGACACCCTCGACGCCGCCGTCAAGCGGGCCGAGGGTGGTCCCGGCCCGATCACCACCGTCCTGCGCCACGGCCCGCCGGTGTCGACGCTGCTGACCGAGGTCGCCGAGCACGACGCCGACCTCGTGGTGGTGGGGACTCGCGGCCTCGGCCCCGTCCGCCGGGTGCTGCTGGGCTCGGTGAGCGCCCGGGTGGCCCGCGACGCCACCTGCCCGGTGGCGGTGGTCCCGCTCGGGGCGCCGGTCGGCTCCTCGGGTCCGATCGTCGTCGGCGTCGACGGCTCGGCCGGGTCGGTCGCTGCCCTGCGCTGGGCGGCCGACCGGACCGACGGCCCCATCCACGCCGTCCACGTGATGGAGTACCCCTTCGGCCCCGAGTACGCCGTGGAGGGCCTCGAGTTCCACGGTCACGAGGCCTTCGGGCACGAGGTGGTGGACCGCACCGTCGCCGAGGCCCTCGGCGAGCGGCCCGACGTCACCATCGGCGTGACCAGCGGCGACGCCCGCGACGTCCTCACCCAGGTCGCGACGACGCTCCGGGCCTCGGCGATCGTGGTCGGGGCGCGGGGCGGCTCGGGGCTGGCCGGGCTGGGGTCGGTCGCGACCAGCGTGGCGTCCCACGCCGACGTCGCCGTGGTGGTCGTCCCCCCGGCCTGACGGCCCTTCGGCGACAACGGGAGCCCGGATCAGCCCCTTGACGGCGCAGTCCCCTCGTGATGCCCTTCACATGGGCTGCGGTGACGTCGTCACCCGGTGCTGGGGGTGGCCGTGGAGCCGATCACGACGCAGGCGCTTCCGTGAGCCTCCCCCCGACCCCCTCGCGGCCCGCCGCCGGCGCCCGGGACCGACCCCTGGGACCGGGGTTCGACGCTCTCCTCCGGGGCTCGCTGATCACCAACACCGGCGACGGCATCCGGCTGGCCGCGCTGCCGCTGCTCGCCGCGTCGCTGACCTCGTCGCCGCTGCTCATCAGCGCCGTCACCGCCGCCCAGTACCTGCCGTGGGCGACCTTCGCCCCCCTCGGGGGTGTCATCGTCGACCGGCGCGACCGACGGCAGACCATCCTCGTCACCCAGACCTGGCGGGCCCTCGTGATGGTCGCCCTCGCCGCCTCGGTCGGGCTGGACCTGGTGGCGATCTGGCAGCTCTGCGTCGTGGCGTTCGTCGTCACCGTCGGCGAGATCATGGTCGATCCCGCCATCGTCGCCCTGGTGCCGACGGTCGTCGAGGACGAGGACCTCGACCGGGCCAACGGTCGCATCGCCAGCGCCGAGATCGTCACCAACGACTTCGCCGGCGGTCCGATCGGCGCCGTTGCGTTCGGCCTCGCCCCCTGGCTCCCCTTCGTGATCGACGGCGCCAGCTACCTGGGATCTGTCCTCCCCTTCCGTCGCCTCCCGACCGAGCGGCCCCGCCCGTCCCGTCCCGATCCCCGCCCCGATGGGCGGCGCACCCGTCGGGACGAGGCCCTCGAGGGCTTCACCTGGCTGCGGCGCCATCTCGTCCTCGGCCCCCTCACCGCCGCCCAGGTCGTCTCCTACCTCGGGGCATCCGCCGGCCTCAGCCTGCTGGTCGTGCTCGTCACCATCGAGCTCGACGCCTCGGCCCTCACGTTCGGGGCCGTGCTCGCGGCCGGCGCGCTGGGCGCCGTGGTCGGATCGCTCGCCGGTGGCCGCGTCGCCCGGGCCGTCGGCGTCCGCGCCACGCTGGCCGGGGCCGTCGCCGCCCAGGGGGCCACGCTCGCCGCCGCCGCCATCAGCCGCTCCGCCCTCCTCGTCGTCGTGCTGTGGCTCCTCAACGGCCTCCCCGCCGGGGCGCAGCGACCGATCGCCCGGAGCATGCAGCAGCGGCTCACGCCGAACCACCTCCTCGGGCGGATCAACGTGACCGCCCGGATCTTCACCCGTGGGATCATCATCGTCGGGGCCCTCGCCGCCGGCGCCCTCGCCACCGCCACAAGCGTCCGCGGGGCCCTGGCCCTCGGCGGCGTCGTCCAGCTCGTCGCCGCCGCCCTCGTCTGGCGCGCCCTCGCCCCGTCCCGTCTCCGCTGAGCAGGGGCCGCGACCGTGCCCGCTCAGACCTCGAGCAGGTCGAGCAACCGGGTCAGGAAGGGTCCCCCCGTCACCGGGCCGGCACTCGGGCGAGGAGGTCTCGGACTCGGGGACGAGCTCCTCGGCCTCCTCGGCGATCAAGACGGCCTCGGCCAGGGCGTCGGCGGTGGCGGGTCCGTCGCCCTGCTGGGCGTGGCCGACGTACGCCTCGGTGATGTCGATGTTCTCCTGCAGCAGGTCGAGGAACGCGTCGACCTCCCCCGCGCCCTCGTCGGGCTCGCCGAGGTCCGCCAGCGCCTCGTGGGTGGCCTCGTAGACGGGCAGGGCGGCGGCGGCCAGGTCGGCGCCGTCGGCCGCGTCGGCCGGCGGGTCGCCCAGGTCGGAGATGGCGTCGTCGGCGTTGAGGCAGATCTGGTCGGCCTCGGCCTCCCAGTCTCGGCGGCGATCGACGCACCGACCTCCTCGCCGCTACCTGGTCCACCAGGACATGGAGGAGCGCGAGCTCATGCCGGCGCTGTTCGACGCCATCGGGTTCGAGGCGACGATCGCCATCCACCAGGCGATCGTCGGCTCGATCCAGCCCGACGAGATGGCCCGTTCGCTCGCAGTGATGCTGCCGGCGATGAACCTGGACGACCGGGCCGAGATGCTCGGCGGCATGAGGGCCGGCGCCCCGGCCGAGGTCTTCCAGGGCGTGTGGAGCCTGGCCGGTTCGGTGCTCCGGCCCGCCGACCGGGACGCCCTGGCGGCCCGCCTGGCGCTCTCCTGAGGACGAGACCGAGGCTCCGGCGTCGCGGTCCCCAGCCACGAAGCGGTCGAGCCCCAGGCTCGCGCCCTCGCCGTCGACCGCGGCCTGGGCTGGAAGGAGGTCGACGACGACGACCTCCCCGGCATCGGGTCCACCATCCTCACGTCGTCCTGGGAGGCAGCGAAGCAGGTCAGGCACCGGCATCGGCGAAACTGTTCCTCAGCCCGGGCCCGGCCGCTCGGGCGAAGGAGAGCACCGTGCGCAGGTCCCTGTCCCGTCAGCTGGTCACCGCCGCCCTGGCGGTGGTGATGCTCACCGTTGGGTGCAGCGGCAAGGGGGACGACGGCGGCGGCGGGAGCACCGAGGTCGACGAGGCCGGCGACCCGGTGCGCGGCGGCTCGGTGACCTACGCGCTGGAGGCCGAGACCGGCGGCGGGTGGTGCCTGCCCGAGTCGCAGCTCGCCATCTCGGGGATCATGGTCGCCCGCTCGATCTACGACACCCTCACCGTCCCGGCCGAGGACGGCACCTACGTCCCCTACCTGGCCGAGGCGGTCGAGCACGACGAGACCTACACGACGTGGACGATCACGGTCCGCGACGGGGTGACCTTCCACGACGGCACGCCCCTGACGGCCGAGGTGGTCAAGAACAACCTCGACGCCATCCGCGGGGCGCCGGGCGAGCACGCCCGCTCCGCCCTGCTGGGCATCTTCGTGCTGCAGAACGTCGACAGCGTCGAGGTGTCCGGGACGCGCGACGTGGTCGTCACCATGAAGACTCCCTGGGTCGCCTTCGACGCCTACCTCTACGGCAGCGGCCGCTTCGGGATCATGGCCCAGGCCCAGCTGGACGACACAGAGGGCTGCAACCGCCGGCTGATCGGTACCGGGCCGTTCGTGCTGGAGGACCCGACGGACTGGGTGGAGGGCCGGGAGTTCCGGGCGGTGCGCAACCCCGACTACTGGCAGGACGCACCCGACGGTGAGCCGTACCCGTACCTCGACGAGATCGTGTTCACGCCGGTCCTGGAGGCCGAGCAGCGGCTGAACGGCTTGCTGGCCGGCGATCTCGACGCCGCCCACTTCTCCGGGCCCGAGGACATCCTCGAGATCCGGGACCTCACCGAGGACGGCACCCTGGCCAGCACCGACAGCGCGGCGAACGCCGAGGTCGGGTTCCTCCAGCTCAACACGTCCGAGCCGCCGTTCGACGACGTGCGGGTGCGGCGGGCCATCGCCCTGGCCATCGACCGGGACCAGCTCCGGGACACCTTCCAGGACGGCGACGACAGCTTCGAGGACGCCACCGGCCCCTATCCGCCCGAGTCGCCTGGATACCTGGACGACACCGGCTTCCCGCTGGAGGTCGACCTCGACGGGGCCCGCCGCCTGATCGCCGAGTACGAGAGCGACGTCAGCCCGCTGCGGCCGGTCGTGTACCAGGCGACACCGGCCGCCGGCACCCAGGAGCTGGCCGTCTTCATCCAGCAGTCGCTGGCCGAGGTCGGCTTCGAGATCGACATCGAGGTCGTCCAGCAGGACGCGCTGATCGACAACGCCATCAGCGGCGACTACGACCTGATGGCGTTCCGCAACTACCCGGGCGGCGACCCCGACGGGATGTACGTGTGGCTGAGGAGCGGGTCGCCCGTGAACTTCAGCCGGATCGCCGATCCCGAGATCGACCGGCTCCTCGACGAAGGCCGGGCCGAGCCCGACCCGGCGGCCCAGGATCGGATCTACCAGGACCTCAACCGGCGGCTCGGCGAGCAGGCCTACAGCATCTGGCTCACCTACACGACCTGGATGGTGGCCTCCTCCCCGAACGTCCACGGCTACAGCCCCGAGACCGCCCCGGACCTCCCCGACGGTTCCCGCCCGTCCCTCGGCCTGGCCACCGGCCACGCGACCCTCGGCCTCTGGCGCGACGACGCCTAGGGCCTCGTCCCGGCCATCACCGTCGAGCCGGGTCGCGGGCTCGCGGCGCGACAATCCGGGCATGGCCGCGAGCTCGGCGGGCACCTCACGCGAGGCCCCGGTGACATCCGACGCGATGGCTCAGCTGTGAACGCCCATCCGAGGTCCATCCAACGCTGACGGCGTGACCTCGCTCACGCCACCGGTGCGTCTGGTCGTTCGTCCCTCGTCGAGTGCTGGTGGGTCGAAGGGACGTGCGCCGGTCCGGGTCAGACCGATGGGCGGGCGGAGGGTCCGGCGATCATCGACGCCCACAGCTGGCGCTCCGCCTCGAAGGGGGCGTGGACGACGCCACTCTCGGCGCCGAACGTCATCGTCGAGCGGGAGCTCAGGTCGTAGGCCGGCCAGTCGCCGATGCCGGGGTGGCAGGGGCGGCCCGTGCGGGCGAAGGCGACCCACGCGTCCATCATCTGGGCAGCCAGCGCCTCGGCCTGCGGGCCCGAGCCGGTCATGCGATCGTCGCCGTTGCGGCCGAGGGTCCCGAAGACGAAGGGGATCTCGATGCCGTGGCAGGCCCCGAGGATGCCACCGCGGGCCGGCGACTCCCAGTCCACCTGGTACACGTACGTGTCCGGCTGGTGGGCCTGCTGGGCCTCGGCCAGCTGGAGGGCCGGAGTGCGGAAGCGGGAGGCGGTGATGACCGCGTCGAGGACGTCGTTGCCGTCGTGAGGGAGTCCGCGCTCGGCCCGGGAGGTGCGGTAGACCTCGATCACCTCGGCCGCCCGGTCGGCGGCCCGGCGGGGGATCGTGGCCCGGACCCTCTGCTCCAACGTGGCGTCGTCGAGCGTCGGCCGGTCCGGGGCCACGTACAGCTTGTGCTCGTCGCGGGCGGTGCCGACCATGAGGGGGACGTCACGGGCGACGCCGTCACGCACCGCCGGCATCGGAGCCTGGGGGAGCGAGTCGCCGTCGACGACCGGCCGCAGCGCCCCCCGGCTGCCCTGGGCGCGCAGGAGGGCATCAACCTCGACGGCGAGCAACGCCTCGCGGTCGCCGTCGGGGACGCCCAGCCGTCCGAGGTACGCGGCGGTGACCGCGGACGCGGCGTCCGGGCCGCCGAGGCCGATGGCGGTGCCGCTCTGGACGATCGCCTTGGCGAGGAGGCCACGGGCCGCCGGCATGGCCAGCAGGGTGTGGACCGCCACTCCCCCGGCCGACTGCCCGAAGATCGTCACGTTGTCGGGGTCACCGCCGAAGGCGGCGATGTTGTCGTGGACCCAACGCAGGGCCTCGATCTGGTCGAGCTGGCCGGCGTGGGTGGCTGCGCCCCACTCGTCGCCGCCGTGGCCGCCCAGGTACAGGTACCCGAGCGCGCCGAGGCGGTAGTTGATGGTGACCACGACGATGTCGCCCCGCTCGGCCAGCGGACCGCCGGCGTAGACGGGCTGGGACCCGGCGCCGTGGCTCAGCCCGCCGCCGTGGATCCAGAACAGGACCGGGCGGCGCTCGTCGTCGAGCCCGGGCGTGGCGATGTTGAGCGTCAGGCAGTCCTCGCTCTCGGCGCCGGCGGCCCGGAACGGGAACGGAACGAGCGGGTCCTGCGGCGCGACCGGTCCGGGGACGAGGGCGTCGCGGACGCCCGTCCACGGCTCGACCGGCTGCGGGGGCAGGAAGCGACGCGGCCCGGTCGGGGGGACGGCGTACGGGATGCCGGCGAAGGCGAGGTGGCCGCCGCGGGTGACGCCCCGCACGGTCCCCGCCGTGGTGACGACGTCGACGGTCACGGGGTCTCTCCGGAGCTCGTTGATGGTGTCCATCGGGTGGTCCTCTCGGTCGGGGTCGGTGGGCCCTCGGCCCTCAGGTCGGTGCGTTCACAACCGGCCGATGGCCTCGGCCAGCTGGGCGGTCGTGGTCAGCACGGCCTCGACCACCGCCGGCCGGTCCGCCTCGGACAGGCGGTCCGACGGGGCCGAGACCGACAGCGCAGCGACCGGCTCGTCGTCTCGGTCGAGCACCGCGGCCGCGATGCCGACGAGACCGGGGTGGCCGGTCGCGATCGCGTAGCCGCGCTCCCGGGTCGTCCCGAGCTCGGCGAGCAGACGGTCGACGTCGAGGCGGTGGCCGAGGTCGTCGCGAGCGGCCATCCGCTCCACGACGGCCTCGCCGTCGGGGGACGCCGCCAGGAGCGCCGTGCCGCCGGCGGTGAACGGCAGGGGGAGGCGGCTCCCGACCCGCGTGGTGAACCGCAGGGGCCGGGGCGAGACGAGCTTGTCGAGGTAGAGGGCGTCGTCGCCGTCGCGGACCACGAGGCTGACGGTCTCGCCCGTCCGGGCGTGGAGCTGCTGCAGGGCGCCGGCGGCGACCTGCTTGACGGGGAGGTCGGCGACCACCGCGGTTCCCAGCTCCCAGGTGCGTAGCGTCGGCCGGTAGAGGCCGGACGCCTCGTCCTGGGTCACGTACCCCAGAGCGACGAGCTCGCCGAGCACCCGGTGCGCGGTGCTCTTCTGCAGGCCGAGGTCGGCGGCCAGCGCCGACAGGCGCACCGGCCCCCTGGCCCGGCTGAGCGCCTCGAGGACCGCGAAGGCTTTGGCGACCGCGGTCTCCACGACCGGTAGTCTGTCAGACGGAACACCGTTCTGTCTGACGGAACGGAGCGGACACGCCAGGCACGGATGGAGGATCGGTTGAGGGACGAGTCGACCAGGTCGGCGGTGGTCACCACGGTCGACGGCGACGTGCAGGGGGTGGTCGCCTCCGGCGTCAGCATCTTCCGGGGCCTGCCCTACGGCGCCCCGACCGACGGAGCCAACCGCTTCCTTCCGCCCCGGCCGCCTGCGCCGTGGACCGGTGTGCGCGACGCCCGCCTGTACGGAGCGACCGCGGCCCAGGCCCGGACCTTCCTGGCCGATGGCGGCTTCGAGGGCAACCGGCCCACCCGCGGCGAGGACTGCCTGGTGCTCAACGTCTGGACGCCCTCACCCGATGCCGCCCGCCGACCGGTCATGGTGTGGCTGCACGGTGGCGGGTTCGAGGCCGGCACCGGCTCGGTGCTGCTCTACGACGGCGTCAACCTCTGCCGGGCCGGCGACGTCGTGGTCGTCACCATCAACCACCGCCTCGGCGTGCTCGGCCACCTCCACCTGGCGGACCTGGTCGACGATCCCGACGTGGCCGGTTCGGGCAACGCCGGCTTCCTCGACGTCGTCGCCGCCCTCCGCTGGGTGCGGGAGAACATCGAGTGCTTCGGCGGCGACCCCGGGAACGTCACCATCTTCGGCCAGTCCGGCGGCGGCCGGAAGGTGAGCCTGGCCGCCGCCGCGCCCGCCGCCGCCGGGCTGTTCCACCGCGGCATCGTGCAGAGCGGGTCGCAGCTGCGGCTGACGAGCCGGGCGCGAGCCCACGAGCGGGCCGAGCAGCTGCTCGCCCAGCTCGACCTTCCCCCCCGGCAGTGGCGACGGCTCCAGGAGCTGCCCTGGCGCGACGTCCTGCGCGCCGCCCGCTCCGTGCGGGGGCGCTTCGGCCCGGTCGTCGACGACGTCGTGTTCGACCGTGACCCGTGGGCGCCCGACGCACCGCCCACGGCGTCGGCCGTCCCGATGATGATCGGGACGTGCCGGACCGAGCTCTCGCTGCAGCTCGGGATGCTCGACCCCACGACGTTCGCCATCGACGAAGCCGACCTCCCCGCGCGCCTGGCCCCCTACGTCGACGCCGATGACGTCGACCGGCTTACGGCCATCGTCCGCCGGTCCCGCCCCGATGCCTCGGCGCCCGAGGTGTTCTTCACCATCGCCACGGCCCGCACCTACTGGCGCGACGCCCAGCTGCAGACCGAGGCGAAGGCCCGGCAGGCCGGGGGCGCGCCGGTGTGGTCGTACCGCGTGATGTGGCGGACACCGGTCGACGGCGGCCGCCTGGTCTCGCCGCACAACCTCGACCTGCCCTTCGTGTTCGCCAACGTCGAGCACGCGCCGCACATCGTCGGACCGCCGTCGGACCAGACCCGGGCCATGGCCGAGGTGATGAGCCACACGTGGCTGGCCTTCGCCCGCACCGGCGACCCGGGCAACGAGACGATCCCGGAGTGGCGGCCCTACGACCTCGAACGGAGGAGCGTCCTGCACCTCGACGTCCCGCCCGTGGTGATCGACGACCCGTTCCCCGACGAGAGGGCCGTCATCGAGCGGTACGAGTCGCAGCAGGCCCGATCACGGCGTCGAGGGTCCGCCCCGGCGTGATCTTCGACCGCCCGGGACATCCTCGGGGCCCGAACCCCGAGGACATCCCGTGATCGTTCACATCAGCTGCTGTGCAATCGCGAGAAATGTCCGTGGGAATTGCGGCACGGACATCGTGGTGTCGCGGGTCACACCGCGGTGCTGGTCTGATGCCGGTCGTCAGTCGTGCGAGGCGGAGATGGCGAGCCACGTCGGCCGGCCCTCCCGCTCGACCAGGGTGAGGGCGAACGCATCGCCCCCGGCCCAGCCGGCGAAGGCGGTGGTCACGGCAGCATCGCCGATCTCCCGCATCTCGGGGTCGGAGACGTCCGCGTTGACGTCGGCCAGGCGATCGAGGTAGGCGTCGAGGACCGTCCGAGGCTCAGCGGTGACCTCGAGGAGGGCCACGATCCCCCCGGTGGCGTCTTCGAGGTCGAGGTGCGGAGGCCCGGCCAACCGGCTGCCCTCCTGGACCGGGAGGTCGTAGCCCAGCTCCCCCGCAGTCCCCATCCCCTCCCCAGGCACCGGCAACGGTGGCCACGTCGTCGGGGCCGCCGAGACACTCGGCCCGTCACCACCGGCCGCCATCAGGCCGTACTGCCAGTGGAGGTCGGTGGTCGAGAAGCGCAGGACCACGTGGTCGGAGAGCACATCGTCCCGCATGCCCCGGACGACCTGAGCCGTGAAGCTGCGCGGCGATGCGGGCTCCGGCGTTCGGGCGAACACCGAGCAGATCGTGACCTCTTGGTCCAGGACGCATCCCGGCCCGGACTCCCGGACCAGCCCCGTCGCCTCCGCCTGTCGCAGGTAGGCGTCGAGGATCGCCAACGGGTCCCCGCCGTCGACGACCGAGCTCGCCGTCCACCCCTCGTCGACGATCGGCGTGCCGCTCTGCACCACTTCCACCCCGATGGGGATCGGATCCCCGATGAGGGTCGTGCCCTCGACCAGCGTGAAGCCGTCGCCGAGGGAGGTCCCCGGCGGCCCGGCTGCGGACTCGATCACGACCGGTCCCGATGCCTCGGTGGTCGGCGGCGGCGCGGACGTGGTGTCGCGCTGCCCACCGCCGTCTCCGGCGACGACAACCACGCTGACGACGGCCGCCGCGACGACCACGACGGCCGCCAGGACAGCGATGCCGGCCTTTGACGTCACCAACCCATCGTGCCAGGACGGCATCTGGTCGTCCGGGGTTGCCATGGTCCGCATGGTGTCGCCGCCGGACCCGGGCGCAACGGGCCGGGGCCCGGCGCTGATGCGCCGGGCCCCTCAGATGGATGAGCGTCGATGTCCCGGACGCGAGATCCCGGGACATGTCACGCGAGATCGGCGGACATCTCACGCGAGATCCAGGGACATCTGACGCGATTTCTCAGCTGCTGTGAAATCGCGAGAAATGTCCGTGGGAATCGCGGCACGGACATCGTGGTGTCGTGGGTCACACACCAGGCATCGTCGGCCTCTTCGTCGTCAGTCGTGCGAGGCGGAGATGGCGAGCCACGTCGGCCGCCCCTCCCGTTCCACCAGGGTGAGCTCGAAGCCGTCGCCGCCACCGCCGCCTGCGAAGGCCGTCGTGACGACAGCGGCGCCGATCTCCTGCACGGCGGGGTCGGAGTGCCCGGCGCGCTCGCCCAGGTGGCCGAGGTAGAGGTCCAGGACCTGCCGAGGATCGCCGGTCACCTCGAGGACCACCTCGACCCCTCCGGTGCCATCGTCCAGGTTGAGGTGCGGAGGGCCGGCCAACCGGCTGCCCTCCTGCACGACGATCTCGTGCTGAAGCTCGCCGGCCGTCCCGAGCCCGTCGCCGACCTCGGCGAGCGGCCGCTCGGAAGGGGCCGCAGGGACCTCGGACACTCGGCCGCCAGCGGGAGTCGGGATGTACTGCCAGTAGAGGTACGTGGTTGCGAAGCGCAGGACCACGTGGTTCGACAGCACGTCCTCCCGCAAGCCCCGGACGACTCGAGCCGTGAAGCTGTGCGGCTGGTCGGGCTCCGGAGCCCGGGCGAACATCGAGCAGATCGTCACGTCCTGGTCCAGAGCACACCCGGGCCCGGTCTCGCCGACCAGCCCGGTCGCCTCCGCCTGACGCAGGTAGGTGTCGAGGATCTCCATCGGGTCGCCGCCGTCGATGACCAAGCTCGCCGTCCACCCCTCGTCGATGACCTCTGTGCCGCTCTGCGCGACTGAGGTCCCGATGGGGATCGGGTCCCCGATGAGCGTCGTCCCCTCGACCACCGTGAAGCCGTCGCCGAGGGATGAGCCCGGCCGCCCGGACGTGTCACGGCTCTGCTCGCCGTTGCTGGCGACGACAGCGATGCTGACGACCGCCGCAGCGACGACCACGACGGCAGCCAAGACAGCGATGCGGACCTTCGAAGTCACCAACCCATCGTGCCAGCGCCGCACCCCATCGTCCCCGGCGCCCGGGGCCACGCCGTCGATCAGCGTGCTCCCGTGCCCCTCGGGGGCGGGCCCATCAGTGTCCGGGTTTGGCATGGCCTCCACCGTGTCGCCGCCGGACCTGGGCGCAACGGGACGGGGCCCGGCGCAGTCGCGCCGGGCCCCGCCAGATGGATGAGCGTCGATGTCCCGGGCGCGAAATCCCCGGACATGTCACGCGAGATCGGCGGACATCTCACGCGAAATCCAGGGACATCTGACGCGATTTCTCATCAGCTGCAGCCGCTGGTGCTCCCGCAGCTGGGGCAGGCGTGGCAGGAGCCGGCCCGGATCATCTGGACACCGCACTGCATGCAGTAGGGGGCGTCCGACTGGCGGGGCTCGGGACGGGCCTGGGGCACCTCGGCCGCCGGGGTGGACTCGGCGTCGAGGACACCGGCCCGCTCGAGCAGGCTGGGCTGGCTGCCGGCGCTGGTCTGGTCGGTGGCGTCCTCCAGCTCCTGGGCCAGGGCCGAGGCCGACGGCACCGACTTGGGGTCGGCCGGGATGTCGGATCCCTGGCTGGTCTCGGTGACCGTCTCCATGACACCGGGCAGCGTGGGCTGGGTCCGCTCCGACACGGTGAGGATGCCGAGCTCGGCCCGCTCCTCGAAGGAGAGGTAGTCCACCGCCAGCCGCCGGAACATGTAGTCGAGCAGCGACGAGGCGATCCGGATGTCGGGGTCGTCGGTCATGCCCGCCGGCTCGAACCGGGTGTTGGTGAAGGTCTCGACGTAGGCCCGCAGCGGCACGCCGTACTGGAGGCCGTAGCTGATGGACACGGCGAAGGCGTCCATGATGCCGGCGAGGGTCGAGCCCTGCTTGGAGATGCGGACGAAGATCTCGCCGGGGCGGCCGTCCTCGTACTCGCCGACGCTGACGAAGCCCTTGCAGTCGGCGACCCGGAACTCGAAGGTCTTCGACGTGCGGGTCCGGGGCAGCTTCTTGCGCACCGGCTCCTTGACGGTGACGACCTTCTCCACGACCCGCTCGACCACCGTGGGCGACTCGCCGTCGCCCTCGGCGACGATCTCGGCGACGACGTCCTTCTTGGTCATGTTGAGCGGCTGGGCCACCTTGCAGCCGTCGCGGTAGATGGCGATGGCCTTCACGCCCATCTTCCAGGCGTCGATGTGGAGCTGCTCGACCTCCTCGACCGACACCTCGGTGGGCATGTTCACGGTCTTGGAGATGGCGCCGGAGATGAAGGGCTGGACCGCAGCCATCATCGAGACGTGCCCGAGGTAGTGGATCGGGTTGTCGCCCATCGAGCAGGCGAACACCGGGAGGTGCTCGGCCTTGAGGGCGGGGGCGCCCAGGATCGTCTTCTCGGTGTCGATGTGGGCGACGATGGCGTCGATCTCGTCGGGCGAGTAGCCCAGGTTCCGCAGGGCGCGGGGCACCGTCTGGTTGACGATCGACATGGTGCCGCCGCCGTGGAGGGTCTTGGTCTTGGCCAGGCCCAGGTCGGGCTCGATGCCGGTGGTGTCGCAGTCCATCATCAGCCCGATGGTGCCGGTGGGGGCCAGAACCGAGGCCTGGGAGTTGCGCACGCCGAACTGGGCGGCCAGCTCGCAGGCCTCGTCCCAGCTCTGCTGGGCGGCGCCGAGGATCTCCGACGGCACCAGCTCCTCGTCGATCGAGGCGGCGGCGGTGCGGTGCATGTCGAGCACCTTGAGCATGTGCTCGGAGTTCTCGGCGTAGCCGGCGAAGGGGCCCATGCGGGCGGCGGTGCGGGCCGAGATCTCGTAGGCGTGGCCGGTCATCAGGGCGGTGATCGCGGCGGCCCAGGCCCGGCCCGCCTCGGAGTCGTAGGCGGCGCCGGTGGCCATCAGGAGGGCACCGAGGTTGGCGTAGCCCAGGCCCAGCTGGCGGAACTTGCGGCTGTTCTCGCCGATCGACTCCGTCGGGTAGTCGGCCCGGCCCACGAGGATCTCCTGGCCGGTGAACATCACCGCGCAGGCCTGCTTGAACCCGTCGACGTCGAAGGTGCCGTCGTCGCCCAGGAACTTGAGCAGGTTGATCGAGGCCAGGTTGCAGGCCGAATCGTCGATGTGCATGTACTCGCTGCACGGGTTGGACCCGTTGATGCGGCCGGTGTTGGCCGCGGTGTGCCAGCGGTTGATGGTGGTGTCGAACTGCATGCCCGGGTCGGCGCACTCCCAGGCGGCCTGGGAGATCTGGCGCATCAGGTCACGGGCCCGGACGGTCTTGATGACCTCGCCGGTGGTGACGGCGGTGAGGTCCCAGTCGGCGTCGTCGACGACGGCCTGCATGAACTCGTCGGTGACCCGGACCGAGTTGTTGGCGTTCTGGTACTGGATCGAGGGCCGGTCCCGTCCGTCGAGGCCCATCTCGAAGCCGGCCTCCTCGAGGACCCGCATCTTGAGCTCCTCGTGCTGCTTGCACCAGATGAACTCCTCGATGTCGGGGTGCGACACGTCGAGGATGACCATCTTGGCGGCGCGCCGGGTCTTGCCCCCGCTCTTGATGGTGCCGGCCGAGGCGTCGGCGCCCCGCATGAAGCTGACCGGCCCCGAGGCGGTGCCGCCGCCCTTGAGGTGCTCCTTGGAGGAGCGGATGCGGGACAGGTTGATCCCCGAGCCCGACCCGCCCTTGAAGATCACGCCCTCCTCCCGGTACCAGTTCAGGATCGAGTCCATGGCGTCGTCGACCGAGAGGATGAAGCAGGCGCTGGCCTGCTGGGGCACGCCCTTGACCCCGATGTTGAACCAGACCGGCGAGTTGAACGCCGCCTTCTGGGTGACGAGGAGGTGCTTGAGCTCGGCTCGGTAGGCCTCGGCCTCGTCGTCGTCGGCGAAGTAGCCGCCCTCGATGCCCCACGTCGTGATGGTGTCGGCCACCCGGTCGATGACCTGCTTGAGCGAGCGCTCGCGCTCGGGCGTGCCCAGGGTGCCCCGGAAGTACTTCTGGGCGACGATGTTGGTCGCGTTCATCGACCAGGAGGTCGGGAACTCCACGCCCAGCTGCTCGAAGGCGACGGTGCCGTCGGCCCAGTTGGTGATGCGCGAGTCGCGCTCCTCCCAGGTGACCTCGTCGTAGGGGTGCACCCCGGCGCGGGTGAAGTGGCGACGGATGCCGATGCCGGTCTGCTCGGGGGCGATGGCCATGGAGGGTCTCCTGGGTCAGGGTTCGGCGGGGGCGTCCGCCAGGGAGGTCGAGCCGGGCGGCCGCCATGCCTCCCGCATCTGGCCACAACCTCTTGTGCCTCGAACCCCCGACCGGGGGCCCGGACCACAAGATGTGGCGTGGCTGATCATTACATCAGTGTAGTTACAGGGCTGTCAACGGAGGCCGCGGCGCGTAGTCCCAGGTCAGGGGGCGCTCGCGAAATCTCCCGCACGCGAGGCTCGCCCGCACCCCCATGGTCGCTGCCCCCGGACCTCCGGGGACACCCACACCCTCACTATTCCGAGAGGCGCCGCGGCCCCGTCGACAGAGCAGCACCCTACGGACGACTGCTTGTGGAACGGAAGGGGAACAGGCTGTGGATTCCGGGGGATCTCGCGGTGGATGTCCCCCGATCCATCCACAGGCCTGGGGACGACCGGGCGCGACGAGGGGGCCGGGGCCGCAGCCCCGGCCCCCTCGGGCAGCCGACCGCCGAGAGGCGGTGGCGGTCGGTCAGAGCGGTCGCCGGACGATCAGCCGGCGGCGCCGATCTCCACGGCGATGTCGATGGTGGCCACCTTGCCGACGAGCACGCCGCCGGTCTCGAGGGCCTGGTTCCAGGTCAGGCCGAAGTCCTCGCGGTCGATCTCGATCCGACCCTCGAAGCCGGCGACGACCTGGCCCCACGGGTTCTTGCCGGCACCGTTGTAGGTGACGGTGAAGCTCACCGGTCGGGTCACGTCCTTGACGGTGAGGTCACCGGCCAGCGTGAAGGTGTCGCCCTTGACGTCGGAGATGCCGGTCGAGCGGAACGTGATGTGGGGGTAGGCCTCGACGTCGAAGAAGTCGGGGCTGGTGAGGTGGGCGTCGCGGTCGGGGGTGCCGGTGTCGACCGAGGCGGCGGCGATGGTGACCTCGACCGAGCTCTGCAGCGGGTCCTCGGCGATGGTGACGGTGCCCTCGACATCGCCGAAGCGACCCCGGACCTTCGACACCATCATGTGCCGCACCGAGAAGGTGAGCTCGGAGTGGCTGGTGTCGACGGCGTAGGTGCCGGCCTCGGGGATCTGCAGGCCGTGGAAGTCGCGGGTGGGGATGGCGGTGGTGCTGATGTCGCTCATGGGAGCTCCTCGGGGGATCGGGCGGATTTGGTTGCAGCCGCAACTATACGCCGCTTTTGTTGCGCACGCAACTACCATGGTGGTCGTCCCCCCCTCGACCCCCGCACGGGGCCCGCAGGGCCCGACTGCCGCCGCCAGGAGCCCGCCGCCATGGCCGACCTCGCCACCCCCTCCCCCGCCGCCACGACCGATCCCCGGGCAGCCGCCCTCGACGACCCCCGGCTCACCGCCGCCGGTCTGCTGTTCGAGGTGGCCACCGGGCTCGAGAGCCGCCTCGCCGCCCAGATCGCCTCGGCCGGCGTGTCCCTCTCGGAGTTCGAGGTCCTCCTCCGCCTCAGCCGGAGCGACGACACCCGCCTCCGCATGAGCGACCTGGCCACACAGTCGAACCTCTCCTCCAGCGGGCTCACCCGGCTCGTCGACCGCCTCGAGGGCCGACAGCTGCTGACCCGTCAGGCCTGCCCGAGCGACGGGCGCGGCTCGTTCGCGGTGCTGACCCCCGCCGGGCTCGAGCTCCTGCTGTCGATCATGCCGGGCCACGTCGAGCTGATCGACCGCTGGTACACCAGCGCCCTCTCCCCCACCCAGCTCGAGGAGCTGACCTCCGCCCTCCGCGCCGTCCGGGCCGTGGTCCGCCCCGGCGCCGAGGCCGGGGCGTGAGATCTCAGTCACTCGTTCGCTGGCGCTCTCTCCGTTCCTTCGAGCTGACGGTGCCTCGCTGCGCTCGGCGCTGAAGGTCCTCCCGGCGACGGACGGCTCGTCCCTCGCCGCCACGCTCGCCTCTGCGGGGGAGACCCCCGCGCCCCCAGCGGCTGCGCCGGGCCGGCGCTGGTCGCGGAGGGACCTGGGTGGTCGGGCCAGAGGGTGGTATGCCTCGCGCTCGGTGACTCGCCCCTAGGCCGGGGCGACCTCGACGGGGATGCCGTTGAGGACGGCGTTGCCCGACACGGCGTCGACCACGGCGTCGTCGGTCAGCACGTTGCTGTTGACCCCGGCGTGGCGGCCGGCGACGCCCATCTGGACCCCGGGACGGTCGTGGCCCCAGCCGTGCGGGAGGCTGACGACCCCGGGCCGGATGGCATCGGTGACCTGGACCGGGGCGGTCACCGCGCCCACCCGGCTGGTGACGGTGGCCTCGGCCCCGTCGACCAGGCCGAGCCGGTCGGCATCGTCGGGGTGGACGTGCAGGGTGCAGCGGGCCTTGCCCTTCACCAGCACCTCGACGTTGTGCATCCACGAGTTGTTGGACCGGACGTCGCGCCGGCCGACCAGCCGGAGGTCGGTCTCGTCGACGGGGCGGGCCAGGGCCTCGGCCAGGCGGGGCAGGTCGGCGAGGACGACGTCGGGCGCCAGCTCGACCTTGCCGCTCGGGGTCCGCAGGACCTCGGGCAGGCGGGGCGCCAGCGGGCCGAGGTCGATGCCGTGGGGCGCCTCCCGGAGCCGCTCGAGGGTGAGCCCGTCGGGACGGTCGCCGAAGGCGTCGCCGTAGGGACCGACCCGGAGCATGAGGTCGAGGATGCGGGCCGGCCCGGGCTCGTCGCCCAGGGCGGCCTTCAGCTCGGCCGGGTCGCGGCCGTGGACGGGGCCGTGCTCGTCGCCGACGGCGCCGGCGAGCAGGGCGTCGAGCACCAGGCCCTCCACCACCGCCGGGTCGGCGGTCGCCGCCATCCCCTGGAGCACCAGGGCCAGGCGGGAGAGCACCTCCCACTCGTCGGGCGTGCCCTCGTCGCGCCGGAGGATCGGCTCGCTCCAGTTGGCCACGTTGCGGATGGCCAGCTGCAGGAGGGCCAGGTCGTAGTGCGGCTTCTCCAGGGCGCTGGGCACGGGGAGGATGACATCGGCGTGGCGCGTGGTCTCGTTGATGTAGATGTCGACGCTGACCATGGCGTCGAGGCCGTCGAGGGCGGCGTCGAGGCGCTCGCTGTTGGGCGTGGAGCACACCGGGTTGCCGGCGATGGTGACCAGGGCCCGGATCTGGCCCTCGCCGGGGGTGTCGATCTCCTCGGCCAGGCACGAGACGGGCAGCTCGCCCAGCGACTCGGCCAGCCCCCGGACCCGGCTGTGGCGGGACCCGAGCCGCAGGCCGCGCCCGACGCCTGGCGCACCGCGGGTGGTCGGGGAGCCGGCGGCGGGTCGGGTGAACATGGCGCCGCCGGGGCGGTCGAGGTTGCCCGTCAGCGTGTTGAGCACGTCGACCAGCCAGGACGCCACCGTGCCGAACTCGGCGGTGGTCGTGCCCATGCGGCCGTACACCGCGGCGCTCGGCGCGGCGGCCAGGTCGCGGGCCAGGCGACGGATCTCGTCGGCCGCGACGCCGGTGCTGGCCGCCACCGCCTCGGCGGTGAACGGGGCGAGGGCGGCGCAGGCCTCCTCCAGCCCCGCCAGGTGGTCGGCCAGGGGGCCCACGTCGACCAGCCCCTCCTCCACCAGCGTCGCCGCCATGGCCGCCAGCAGCAGGGCGTCGGTGCCGGGCCGGATGGCGACCCACTCGTCGGCCATCGCTGCGGTCTTCGTCCGCCGCGGGTCGACGACCACGACCCGCCCGCCCCGGGCCCGGATCGCCTCGAGCCGCCCGGGCCAGTCGGGCGCGGTCGCCAGGCTGCCGTTGGACTCGAGGGGGTTGGCCCCGAGGAGCAGGAGGTGGTCGGTGCGGTCGATGTCGGGCACCGGGACGGTGAGCGGAGCACCGAACATCAGCCCCGACGAGATCTCCTTGGGCCGCTGGTCGACGGTGCTGGCCGAGAACACGTTGGGCGACCCGAGGGCGCGGAGGACGGGCTTCAGGAACAGCAGGGCGCCGAGGTTGTGGGCGTTGGGGTTGCCCACGTAGGCGCCGACGGCCGTGCGCCCGTGGGCCTCGATCGCCCCGCCCAGGACCCGCTCCACCTCGGCGAAGGCCTCGTCCCACCCCACCTCGACGAACTCGCCGTCGCGCTTGACCACCGGCCCCCGCAGGCGGTCGGGGTCGTCGTGCAGCTGGCGGAGGGTGGACCCCTTCGGGCAGATGAACCCGTGGCTGAACACATCGTCGCGGTCGCCCCGGATGCGGGTGACCCGCTCGGCCCCGTCGTCGTCGCGGACGACGGTGATCTCCAACCCGCAGCCCGCCTCGCACAGCGGGCAGGTGCGGAACGCGGTGCGGGTGGCCGGGCCGCCGGCGACGGCGGCCTCGCTCTCCAGGTCGGGTCGGACGGGATCGACGACTGCCATCCCGCCATCGTGCCAGCCCCCGTCCCTCCCCGCCCACGACCTCGGAGGTCATCGACCGGCGTAGCGTCGCCGCCGATGCGCCAGCTGCTCCCCGAGCCCCGGGACGAGGTCGACGTCGCCGCCGCCTACGCGGTGGACCGACCCGCCCACGACGGGCGGCCGTGGGTCGTCGCCCTCATGGCCTCGACCGCCGACGGGGCCGCCGCCGTCGAGGGCCGGTCGGGCGCCATCGGTGGCCCCGGCGACAGCGAGGTGTTCGCCGCCGTGCGGGCCGTCGCCGACGCCGTCGTGGTCGGCGCGGGCACGGTCGCCGCCGAGCGCTACGGCCCGGTCCGGCTCCCCGACGACGTCGTGGCCCGGCGCCACGGCCGCGGTCAGGCGTCCCAGCCCCAGCTGGCCGTGGTGTCGGGACGGCTCTCCCTGGACCCCGACCTCCCCCTGCTCGCCCCGGGCCCGGCGGCGGACCGTCCCCTCCTGATCCACCCGCCCGCCGCCCCGGCCGACCGGCGGGCCGTCCTGGCGTCACGGGCCGAGCTGGTCGAGGCCGCCGCCGGACCCGGAGGCGGTGTCGACCCAAGCGCGCTGCTCGCCGAGCTCCACCGTCGGGGCCACCGGGTGGTCGTGCTCGAGGGCGGTCCGACGCTGAACGGGACGATGGTCGCCGCCGACCTGGTCGACGAGCTGTGCCTCACCCTCGACCCGATGGTGGTGGGCGGGCTGGCCCCCCGCATCGTCGTGGGCGCCGGCCCCGGCGCGGCGCGGGCCTGGTGCCCGGCCCACCTGCTCGAGCACGACGGCGCCCTGTTCTGGCGCCTCCTGCGCGACCGCTCCGAGGCCTGAGCGCCGTCAGACCGGGCGGGTCTCCTTGAGGAGCAGGCGCACCTCGTCGGCGAAGTCGTCGACGCCGGTGAAGTCCTTGTAGACGCTGGCGAAGCGCAGGTAGGCGACCTCGTCGAGGTCGCGCAGCCGCTCGAGCACGGCGACGCCGATGCGGGTCGACTCGACCTCCCCGCCCCGCCGGCGCAGGCTGTCCTCGACCCCGGTGGCGAGGGCGTCGACCTGCTCGGGGGTCACGGGCCGGTTCTTGGCCGCGGCCAGGACCCCGGCGACGACCTTGTCCCGGTCGAAGGGCTGGCGCTGGCCGGTGGTCTTCACCACCACCAGCGGGGCCTCGTCGACCCGCTCGAAGGTCGTGAAGCGGTGGCCGCAGGTCAGGCACTCCCGGCGGCGGCGGATGGCGGTGCCGTCGTCGGATGCGCGCGAGTCGACGACCTTGTCGTCGACGGCAGAGCAGTCCGGGCAGCGCACGTCGCGAGGATACCGATGCGGGCCCAGCCGCCCCCTTCGGCCCGGCCGCCGGGGATCGCTCAGCCGTCGACCGGGACGGCGACGGGCTCGCCCACCTCGAGGTCGGCCGTGCCCCGGTCGGCCACCATGGCCTCGACCACCGGGCGGACGTCGCCGGTGGGGTGGACCTGGCGGGCCAGCGTCCACAGCGTGTCGCCGGCATCGGCCTCCACCACCACCGTCGGCCCGTCGATGGGCGCCGGCTGCGGGGCGGACCAGGCGGCGGCGAGCCCGCTCAGGGCCCGGGCCAGCTCGACCACGAGCACCACGACCGTGACGAGGACCAGCAGGGCCACGACGCGGCGCCGGCGGTAGGTGGCCGCCAGGGCCTGGGGTGACCGTCCGCCGGGGATGAGGCGGAGCTGCGGGCGGCCCGGGGCCCGGCCCCCGGGGGTGGGGCGGGGCGACGGGGTGGGAGCGAGGACTGCGGCCATGGGGTGATCATCCTCAGGGGGTGTGACAGTGAAGCCGGAGGCGTCGCCGTCAGGGCGGTGGGTGGGGTCGGAGGACGTGTGACAGTGAAGCCGGGCGGGCCGGGCGGGAACGCCCGTTCCCCGGCACGATGCCCCGAACAGGCGTTCCGCGTCAACCCCCGAGGCGAACGCCTGTCCGCGGAACAGGTGTCCGCCCGCGGGGCCTCCGTCGTGCTACCGTGCGCACATCCGTTCGCCTCGGGGAACGGGTACCGGAAGCACCCGCAGACGACCCGCCCGCCCGATCCGCAGGAGATCCCATGGCCACGACCCCGCCCCTCACCACCCGGCAGCGCCAGATCCTCGACTGCATCGAGACCGCCATGCGGGACCGCGGCTACCCGCCGTCGGTGCGCGAGATCGGCCAGGCCGTGGGCCTCACCTCCCCCTCCACGGTGCACAACCACCTCAACACGCTCCAGAAGCGGGGCTACCTGCGCCGCGACCCCAGCAAGCCCCGCGCCATCGAGGTCCGCTACGACGCCATGTCGGGCGGCGTCGTCGAGCGGGGCCACGTCCGCCACGTCCCCATCGTCGGCGACGTCGCCGCCGGCACCGACGTGCTGGCGGCCGAGAACATCACCGAGTCGATGCCGGTCCCCGAGGAGCTCACCGGCGACGGCGACCTGTTCATGCTGCGGGTCCGGGGCGAGTCGATGATCGACGCCGGCATCCTCGACGGCGACTACGTGGTCGCCCGCTCCCAGCCCGACGCCGAGCGCGGCGACATCGTCGTGGCCGGCATCCCCGGCGAGGAGGCGACGGTCAAGACCTTCCTCCGCAAGGGGTCCAAGATCGTCCTGCGCCCGGCCAACGAGCGCTACGAGGACATGGTGTTCGACCCCGAGGACGTCGCCGTCTTCGGCAAGGTCGTCACCGTCATGCGCCGCGTCTGACCGCCGTCGCCGGCGACGGGCCACACTGGCCCGATGGGTCGGGGACGGGGGCTGGTCGTGGCCGGCGTGGCCGGGGCGTTCGTGGCCCTCGCCGCCCTGGCGGTGACCGGGGCCCTGGGCGGCGACGACGCCGGGCCCGACCCGGCGCGCCAGCCCGACGAGCAGTGGAACCTGGCCCTGGTCGGGGCGCCCGAGGCGTGGGCCACGACCACCGGGGAGGGCGTGGTGGTGGCCGTCATCGACAGCGGGGTCGACTCCCGCCACCCCGACCTGCGCGACCGGCTGGTCGGTGCGGCCGACTGCGTCGGAGCCGACGGGGACCCGGGCCGGTGCGGCCCCGGGGGTGACACCGACGCCGACGGCCACGGCACCCACGTGGCCGGCATCGCCGTGGCCACCGCAGCCAACGGGCGCGGGGTCGCGGGCGTGGCGCCCGACGCCGACCTGCTCAGCGTGCGCGCCCTCGTCCCCGTCCGGTGCGGTCGCCGCCCGTGCGGGGCGACGGGCCGGGCCGAGGACGTCGCCGCCGGGATCCGCTGGGCGGTGGGCCGTGGCGCCGACGTGGTCAACCTGTCGATCGGCGCCGTGGCCGACACCACCGGCGTGCTGGACGCCGCCGTCGACGACGCCACTGCCGCGGGTGTGGTGGTCGTGGCCGCCGGCCCGAGCGGTGCGGCCGGGTCCGACCCCGCCCCGGACCGGGCGGTGGTCGTCACCGCCGTCGACCACGAGGGCGACGGCGCCCCCTACGCCCGCGGGGTGGGCGGGGCTGCGGCCGCCCTCGCCGCCCCCGGCGGGGCCGAGCGGGCCGCGACGGGAGATGGGTGCGACGGCGACCGCGCCGTGCGCTCGGACCTCCCCGTCCCCGGCGGCTCGGCCGACGCCACCGGCTGCCTGGTCGGCACGTCGATGGCGGCCCCCCACGTCAGCGGCGCCGTGGCCCTCCTGCTGGCCACCGGGCTGTCCGGCCCCGAGGCGGTCGAGCGGCTCCTCGCCACGGCCGTCGACCTCGGCGTCGACGGCGTCGACGACCGCTTCGGCTCCGGCCTGCTCGACATCCCCGCCGCCCTCGCCCCCAGCTGACCGGGCCCCGCGGCGCGACCGATCAGCTCCGAGGCGACGCGTCGGGTCGTCCGGGAGGTCAGCCGATCAGGGCGGCCAGCGCGGCGTGGCAGGCCTCGAGCGGCGCCCGCTCGACCCGCTCGTCCACCGTGTGGGCGAGCGTCGGGTCGCCGGGTCCGATGTTGACCGCCGGCACGCCGAGGGCGGCGAAGCGGGCGACGTCGGTCCAGCCCAGCTTGGACCGCACCTCGAGACCGTGGTCGGCGATGATGCGCGCCAGGAGGGGGTGCTCCACGGCGGGGGCCGCAGCCGGGGCGGCGTCGACGACCTCGAAGCCGTCACCGTCCTCGAGGAACGGATCGACGACGGAGCGGACGTGGGCGACCGCCTCCTCGATGCTGCGATCAGGGGCGAAGCGGTGGTTGAGCGTCAGCACGGCCAGGTCCGGCACCACGTTGCCGGCCACTCCCCCCTCGACCTTGACCGCCTGGAGCGCCTCCCGGAACTCGCAGCCGGCGAGCACCGGTCGCCGCTCGGGCACGGCGGCCACGGCGTCGAGGAGCGGGCCGAGCCGGTGGATGGCGTTGCGGCCCATCCAGGGCCGGGCGGAGTGGGAGCGGACACCGGCGAGGCGGACCTCGACGCGGAGGGTGCCCTGGCAGCCGGCCTCGACGCCGGCACGGGTGCCCTCACCCAGGATGGCGAGGTCGCCGGCCAGCAGGTCGGGTCGCTCGCGGACCAGCTCGGCCAGGCCGCTGTGCTCGGCCGCCACCTCTTCGCGGGCGTAGAAGACGTAGGTGACGTCGACCGCCGGCTCGGGCACCGTCCGGGCCAGGTCGAGCATGACGGCCAGCCCGCTCTTCATGTCGGCCGCACCCAGGCCCCACAGCGTGTCCCCCTCGATGCGGGCCACCCCGTTGCCCTCGGCCTCGGGCACCGTGTCGGTGTGGCCGGCCAACACCACCCGCTGGTCTCGGCCCAGCGTGGTCCGCGCCACCAGGTTGTCGCCGACCCGGGTCACCTCCAGGCCGTCGACCGATCGCAGCTCGGTCTCGAGCCACCCCACGAGCGCGCCCTCGGCGAAGCTCTCCGACGGGACGTCCACCAGCTCGGCGGTGAGGGCCAGGAGGTCGGTCACCCCCGCAGGCTAGGAGCCCTCCGCGGTCACCTCTATCCTCCGGATCGTGACCCCCTCGAAGGCTCCCCGCACGGCCCGTGGCATCGGCCTCGCCACCTTGTCCACCAAGGGCGACGGCACCAAGGTGCTCGACACCTGGTACCCGGTCCTCTCGGTGGACCGCGAGGCCGACCCGACGCCGTCGGTGCTCGCCGCCGCGGGGGCGACGGGCGCGACGGGCACCACGGTCGTCGACGCCGACGCCCTGCGCCGGGGGGCGGCCAAGCTGCGCAAGCCCGACGTCAAGGCCCTCGTCCTGGGTCTGGCCGACGCCCTCGACGCGCCGGGTGGGGGGCTCCCGACGCGTCGCGTCGCCGTGGTCACCGTGGTCCCCGACCTCACCGCCGCCCCGACCGACGCCCACGACGTCTACCTGCGCCTCCACCTCCTCTCGTCGCGGCGGGCCCGTCCCCACCAGCTGGCCCTCGATGGCATCTTCCGCCTCCTCAACACGGTGACGTGGACCGACCACGGCCCCGCCGACCCGGACGACTTCGAGGCCGACCGCGTCGCCCTCCGGGCCCGGGGGGAGCGCATCGAGGTCTGGGGCGTCGACAAGTTCCCCCGGATGACCGACTACGTCGTGCCCTCGGGGGTGCGCATCGCCGACACCAGCCGGGTGCGCCTCGGCGCCCACCTGGCCGACGGGACGGTGGTGATGCACGAGGGCTTCGTGAACTACAACGCCGGGACCCTCGGTCCCACGATGATCGAGGGGCGCATCTCCGCCGGGGTCGTCGTCGGGGCCGACTCCGACGTCGGGGGCGGGGCGTCGATCCAGGGCACCCTGTCGGGCGGCGGCACCGAGGTGAACTCGATCGGCGAGGGGGCTCTGCTGGGCGCCAACGCCGGCATCGGGATCTCCCTCGGCGACGGCAGCGTGGTCGAGGCCGGCCTCTACGTCACCGCCGGGACCCGCGTCACCCTCCCGAACGGCGACGTGGTCAAGGCCCGGGAGCTGTCGGGCCGGCCCGGCATCATGTTCATCCGCAACTCCGAGACCGGCGTGGTGGAGGTCCGGGACCGCAAGGGCCGGTGGGGAGCGCTCAACGCCGACCTCCACGCCAACTGATCGCTGATCAGCGCGCCGGCGGCCACCCCGCCGGGCCCCACGGCCCGGGAGGAGGCCACGGCGCCGGCGGGGGCGCGCTGGCGCGGATCGCGGCCCGCGACCGCCCCCGGGTGCGCCCCAGGATGACGGCGACGAGGACCGCCAGGAAGATGCCCACGACGAGCAGGACCACCCCGCGCTCGGCCCCGCTGCGCAGCTTCCGGTAGGGGCTCTCGGACACCACCACCCCGGCCCGCTCGGGATCGATCCCCGACGTCGCCGACGACCGCAGCACGTACTCCCCGGCGGTGTCGAAGCGCACCGTCAGCAGGGGCACGTACTGCTCACCGTCCTCGGTCAGATCGTTGAGCCCGTCGTAGGGACGGAGCTCGAGCGGAGCACCGCCATCGGCGGGGACGATGCGCAGCTGCAGGTCCTCGGCCAGCCGGGCCTGGTCCTGGGTGCTGCGGACGATGATCGGGCCGAAGTAGGCCACGGTGTAGGAGGCCGGCTCCGGGATGGTCAGGGGCTGGTCGGTGCCGGGGGCGGCGGCGCTGGCGTCGCGCGCCGTCTGCTCGGCGTCGCGGAAGCCCCGCTGGACGGCGACGATCCCCCCGACGACGGCGAGGAGGGCGAGGGCGACCGGGACGAGGTACCACCATCCCCGGGGCCGGACCACCGGGGGGCCGGGGGCGATCACCTACCAGGAGCCGGGAGGCGGGTAGCCCCCCTGCTGGGGGTACCCGCCGGGCTGGGGGTACCCGCCCGGTGGCCCGTAGGCGCCGGACGCGAAGGCGGCCTGGGTGATGCGCCGCTTGGACCGGCCCCGCCTCACCAGGAGGACGATCATGACGATGAGGGCGATGACGAAGCCGATGCTGCCCACGATCACCATGAGGGCGGCTCCCTTGCCGACCTCGGCGAACGGGTTCCCCTTGCCGATGGCGAACTGGGTGTCGCTGGTCGACTCCGAGAAGCCCGTCTCGGTGACGGTGAAGGTGTAGGTCCCCTCCTGGGGCGCCTCGAAGGTGAGGACGGCGGAGAGGTCGTTGTACTCGACGCTGCCGACGTAGTCGCGGGCCGGGACCGACTCGCCGTCGGGGCCGACGATGGTGGCCGTGGCGCTGAGCCCGAACTCGTCGCCGGCGCCCGGCCGATCGAGCCAGATCCGGTAGTCGCCGGCGGAGCTGAGGTCGACCTCCGTCGCCTGCCCCGCCGGGACGCGAGCGAGGTCGTCGGCCACGTCCTCGGCCCGTTGGAACCCCATGACGAAGAGGACGACGGCGACCACCGAGAAGGCGATCCAGATCGCCAGGGGGAGGAGGAGCGCCAGCGCCAACCCGGGCTTCGGCTTCTCGAGGGTGGCGCTCATGGGTCCTCCGTGCGACGTGGGGGGACGACGCATCGCCCCGGGGTCGGCCCATCATGCACCGCCGGACCTGGTCGGCGGGGCCGCCGGGGGCGGGGGACCCGGCCCCGGTGGGTCAGCCCGTCGCCACCAGGCGGCGGCACAGCTCGGCCACGCGGTCGTCGGTGACGACGAGGGCGAGACGGACGAAGCCCGCGCCGCGGGACCCGTAGGTCGCCCCGGGGGTGGCCAGGACCCCTGCATCCTGGGCCAGGCGGCGCGCCAGGCCGGCCCCGTCGCCGTCGGGGGCCGGCACCCACAGGTAGAACGCCCCGCCCGGCGACGGGGTCGGGAGGCCGGCGGTGGCGAGGGCGGCGACGACCGCGTCGAGCCGACGGCGGTAGGTCGCCCGCTGGGCGGCGGCGTGGTCGTCGTCGTCGAGGGCGGCGGCGGCCACCTCCTGCACGGGACCGGGCACCATGAACCCGGCGTGCTTGCGCAGCTGGCCCAGGTAGGCGACGAGGTCGGGATCGCCGGCGTAGAAGCCCACCCGCAGACCGGCCAGGTTCGACCGCTTCGAGAGGGAGTGCACGGCGAGGACGCCCTCGCTGCCGCTCTCCAGGATCGTCCGCGGCGGACCGTCCCAGGTGAGCTCGGCGTAGCACTCGTCGGAGAGGACGGGGACGCCCCGCGCCCGCCCCCACGCGGCGGCCGCCTCGAGGTCGTCCAGCGCACCGGTGGGGTTGCCCGGGCTGTTGGACCACAGGCACAGCGCTCGCGCCGCGTCGGCGGGGTCGATGGCGTCGAGGTCGAGGGCACCCGTGGCAGTGGGGGGCACGGCCACCGCCCGGCAGCCGGCGAGCCGGGCCCCCATGGCGTAGGTCGGGTAGGCCACCGCGGGGTGGAGGACGGTGTCGCGGCGGGCGTCGTCGTGGCGGAGCCGCAGCCAGTGCGGCAGCCCGGCGACGAGCTCCTTGGACCCGATGGTCGCCCCGACCTGGTCGGGGGTGACCTCGACGCCGAAGCGCCGGCCGATCCACCCCGCCGCCGCCGTGCGGAGGGCGACCGAGCCGATCGACGGCGGGTAGCCGCGGCTGGCGGTGGACCGGGCCAGGATCTCGGCGACGAAGGCCGGCGGGTCGTCGATCGGGGTGCCGATGGTGAGGTCGATGGCCCCACCGGGGAACGAGGCGGCGGTGGCCTGGATCTCGCCCAGCGTCTCCCACACCAACGGCGGCGGGGCGAACCCGCGGCCCTCGCTCACGGCGCCGCCCCGGCGACCCGGGCCGGGGTGCTGAAGGTGGCGTCGACGCCGTCGGGCCCGACCCGGCGGATCTCGGAGATCCGGCCGCCGATCCGCCCCAGCCCCAGCAGGCCCTCGCGGTCGAGCGTGGCCGTGCCCGTCGTGCGCCGGTCGCGGGCGGTGGCGTCGTGGTGCTCGCGCGCCCGGCGGCCGGCGGCGAAGAGCGCCGCCACCACCTCGTCGTCGCCGGCGTCGAGGGCCTCGGCCAGGGCGACCAGGCGCCTTCCCACGGTGCGGAGGACCGGGGCGAGGGCGTCGGCGTTGCCCGACGCCATCTCCGCGCCCAGGGTCGGGTGGCCGCCGGCGACCCGCGTCAGGTCCCGGAACGACCCGGCGGCCAGGGCCCGGGCCAGGGCGGGCTCGGCGTGGTCGTCGACCAGGCCGGCGCCCACGGCGGCCAGGGCGTACGGGAGGTGGCTCACGAGGGCCACGGTGCGGTCGTGCTCGGCGGCGGACACGGGGACGATCGTGGCGCCCACGGCGAGGGCGACGCGGGCCACGTCGGCCCAGCGCCCCAGGTCCACCGGCGGGTCGAGGGCCAGGGCCCAGGTCCGACCCTCGAACAAGGTGCCGGAGCCGGCCTCCCAGCCCGAGCGCTCGGTCCCGGCCATGGGGTGCCCGGGCACCAGGATCGACGGGTCCGGCAGGTCGGCGCCCACGGCGGCGATGGGCGCCTTCACCGAGCCCACGTCGGTGACGGTCGGGGCGGCGGGCCCGCGACCGGCCGTGGCCGCGCCGATCTCGAGGATCGTCGTCGGCAGGTGGGCGAGGGCGGTCGCGGCGACGACCACCTCGACGCCGCTCGAGACGAGGGCGGCCACGTCGTCGACCACCTCGACGCCGAGGGTGCGCGCCCCCTCCTGCGCCTCGGTCGACCGGGTGGTGGCCACCACTCGCCCACCGGCGTCGCGGAGGGCCCGGGCCAGCGACCCGCCGATGAGGCCGAGGCCGACGATCCCGACGCTCGGGACCTCGATGGTCACGGTGACCTCCATGCCGGGTACGAGCCCAGGCCCTTCACCGTGCACCCCAGCCGGCGCAGGTCGGCGAGGGCCTCGGCCACGGCCGGGTCCGACGCGTGGCGGTCGAGGGTCAGGACGAAGCAGTAGACCCCGAGGCCCCGGCGCAGCGGGCGGCTCACGATGTTCGACAGGTTGATGTCCCGGTGGGAGATGGGCTCGAGGATGCGCAGCAGGACGCGCGGCACCTCGGACTCCGGCGGCGTGACCACGATGGTGGTGCGGTCGTCGCCCGTGGGGTCGGCCTCGGACCGGGCCACCAGGGCGAACCGGGTCTGGGCGCCGGGGTGGTCCTCGACGCCGTCGGCGACCACCTCCAACCCGGCCAGGGCGCCGGCCTTGGCCGAGGCGACCGCCACCTGGCCGGGCTCGGTCGAGGTGGCGACCAGGCGGCAGGCCTCGCTGGTCGACGAGGTGGGTCGGGCCTCCAGGCCGCGGCTCCCCCACCACCGGGTGGTCTGGGCCAGGCCGACGGGGTGGCTGAGCACGGTGGTGGGCGGGGTGTCGTCGCCGCCCCGCCGGAACGCCGTGAACGTCACCGGGACGGCGACCTCCTCCCGGATGAGGACCTGGTCGGTCTCGAAGACGATCACGTCGATCGTGCCGGTGACCCCGCCCTCCACCGAGTTCTCGATGGGGACGAGGCCCATCAGGCAGCGGCCGGCCTCGACGTCGTGGACGATCTCCTGCACGGTGGGGCGGGGCACCAGCTCGGCGGTGGCCGGGGCCGTGCGGAGCAGGTCGGTGGCGGCGTGGGCGAAGGTGCCCTCGGGACCGAGGAACTCGACGACCGGGCGCGGGCTCACGGCGACCGTCAGCTGGGGCTGGGGGTGCTGTCGCCCAGCACCGCGGCCCGCTCCGAGGGGCTCGACTGGCGACCGACCGAGGCGGGGGGCTCGGAGAACGGGGCGACCACCTGGTCACCGGTCCAGTGCGGGTAGGAGCCCACCACCTTGATCTGGGCCCCGGCCGCCCACAGGTCGGCGATGGCCGCGCCCATGCGGGGCTCGTGGATGTGGGCCTCGGCGGTGACGATGAAGCAGAACTCGGCGCTGGAGGCGAGGGGCCGGCTGTGCAGGCTGACCAGGTTCACGCCGTGGTCGGTGAAGGCCGCGAGGAAGCGCTGGAGGTTGCCGGAGCGGTCGGTGGGCTGGGTGAGCACGAGCGTCGTCTTGTCGTGGCCGGTCGGGGCGGCGACCGAGCGGCTGACGAGGAAGAACCGGGTGCGGGCCTCGGGCACGTCGTCGACCGACGCCGCCACCGGCACCAGGCCGTAGGCGTCGGCCACCTCCCGGGGCGCCAGGGCCACCAGGGCGGGGTCGCCGCTCTCGGCCACGATGCGGCAGGCCTCGTGGGTCGAGCCCACGAACCGGGTGACCAGGCCGTTCTCCTGGATGAAGCGATGGCAGTGCTCGATGGCGCGGGGCTCGGACACGACGATGCGCCCCTCGGCGGCGTCGTCGGTGCGCACGCGGAACGCGTCGACCGTCTCGCCCACCACGACCTCCTCGCTGACGAACACCTGCGAGGTGCCGAAGATCAGCCGGTCGAGGACGGCGGTGTCCTCGCCGCCGTAGCTGTCCTCCACCGGCAGCAGGCCGGCGCAGCCGGGGGTGTGCTCGACGGTCTCGAGCACCTCGGCCACGGTGGCCATGGCCAGGACCTCGTCGGGCACGACGGTGGTCAGAGCGTCGATGGCCCGCAACGACAGCGGACGGTGCGAGGTGAGGTGGAGGAGGACGGCGGCATCCATGGCCGGCCGACCTTACCGGGGGGTGCTGGCGGGACCGCCCACGAGGTAGGCGCTCAGCTTCGAGCGGCCGGCGTCGTCGAGCCGGGCCCGCAGCAGCATCCCGTCGTCGGTGGCCTCCTCCGAGAGGACCTCGCCCTCGCGGTGGATCTCGGCCAGGACGTCGCCGCGGGCGAAGGGCACCAGCAGCTCGCACGACGAGGTGAGCGACCGCAGCCGGTCGGAGATGGCGAGGAGGAGGTCCTCGACGCCCTCCCCGGTGCGACCCGACACGGCGACCGACCCGGGGTGGCGGTCGACCAGGCGCTTCCACTCCGGCGTGGTGTCGCGCTTGTTGAAGCAGATCAGCTCCGGGACCTCGCCGGCACCGATCTTGTCCAGCACCTCGCGCACGGCCGCCATCTGGCCCTCGGGGTCGGCGGCGGCCGAGTCGACGACGTGCACGAGCAGGTCGGCCTCGGCCGCCACCTCGAGCGTCGAGCGGAACGCCTCGACGAGCTGGTGGGGCAGCTTGCGGACGAAGCCGACGGTGTCGGTGGCGAGCACGCCCTCGCCGCCGGGCAGCTCGAGCCGCCGGGTGGTGGCGTCGAGGGTCGCGAAGAGCCGGTCCTCGACGTGGACCTCGGCGTCGGTGAGCTGGTTGAGCAGGGTCGACTTGCCGGCGTTGGTGTAGCCGACCAGGGCCACGTGGGTCACCCGGCTGCGGCTGCGGGCCTTGCGCTGGGTCTCGCGGTGCTGGGAGATGTCGCGCAGGTCGGCCTCGAGCTTGTGGACCCGGCGCAGGACACGGCGACGGTCGACCTCCAGCTGGGTCTCGCCCGGGCCGCGGCGGGCCCCGAGGCCACCGCCGGCGCCACCGGCCTGCTGGGAGAGGGACCCGCCCTTGCCCCGCAGGCGGGGCAGCCGGTAGCGGTGCATGGCCAGCTCGACCTGGGCCTTGCCCTCCTGGCTGGAGGCGTTCTGGGCGAAGATGTCGAGGATCACCGCGGTGCGGTCGATGGCCGTGCGCCCCAGGGCCTTCTCGAGGTTGTTCTGCTGGGCCGGGCTCAGCTCGTCGTCGAACACGACGGTGTCGCAGTCGACCGCCTCGGCCAGCTGCTTGAGCTCGTCGACCTTGCCCTTGCCGATGTAGGTGGCGGGCTCGGGGCGGGTCCGGCGCTGCACGACCCGGCCGACGACGTCGGCGCCGGCGGTGTCGACCAGCAGCTCGAGCTCGTCGAGGCTGGCCTCGGTGTCGTCGTCGAGGTGCGGCGGAAGGGTGACGCCGACGAGGAGGATCTTCTCCCGGAAGGTGCGTTCGATGAAGGCACCGGTGGTGCCGCCGTAGTCGCCGAAGGCGCCGCGGTGGCTCTCGGGCTCGCTGCCGTCGACCTCGTCGGGGCGGACGTCGTCACCGCTCACGCGTCGACCTCCACGGTGGCGATGCGCACCGAGGGGCCGTGCAGCATCAGCCGCTCCCCCACCTCGACCTCGACGTCGCCGCCAGGCATGCGGACCCGCACCCGGTCGCCGACCAGGCCCCAGCCGTGGGCGGCGTGGGCGGCGGCGGTCGCCCCGGTGCCGCACGCCAGGGTCGCGCCGGCCCCGCGCTCCCAGATGGCCATGGTGAGGTCGTCGGTGGCGCCGGGCGTGGGGGCGATGGCGTGGACGTTGATGCCGGCGTCGTAGCCCGCCTCCCAGTGCGGCCCGGCCCGGTGCACGTCGACCTGGGCGGGGTCGTCGACCAGGAGGACGAGGTGGGGGTTGCCGAGGTCGACGGTGGCGGTGCGGAGCGGCTTGCTGGCGAAGGCGATGGGCTCGGTGACGGCACCGGCGTCGGGCTCGCGGTCGGGGCTCGGCCCGGGCCGGGCCGGGCCCATGTCGACGGCGGCGGCGACGGTGGCCGGGTCGGGCCCCGGGGTGACGGCCACGGTGCGGAGGCCGCCGTCGGTGGCGATGCGGAGGTCGATCGTCGTGACGCCGCGCCGCACCGCCTCGGCGTGGGCCAGGCAGCGGATGCCGTTGCCGCTCATCTCGGCCCGGCTGCCGTCGGCGTTGAAGAGGGTCATGGCCAGGTCGACCGGGCCGTCGTCGGCGACCGGGGGGTCGGTGACGCCGAGCAGCAGCCCGTCGGCGCCGACGCCCGTGTGGCGGTGGCACCAGCGGACGGCGTGGTCGGGACCGATCGGGGCGAGCACCGCCGCCGGGCCCAGCAGCACGAGGAAGTCGTTCCCGAGGCCGTGGTGCTTGGAGAGGCGGAACGTCATGGACCCCCAGTCTCGCAGCCCGGGACCCGCTTCCCTCCGCCTTTGCCTCCCGGGCCCCGAGCAGCTCAGAGGTCGAGGACGAAGCAGCGCGACAGGTGCTCGCCGCAGTACTGGCCGTAGGGCGCCAGCGGGACCCACCCCTCGCTGCGGTAGAGGGCCATGGCCTCGGGCTGACGGGTCCCCGTCTCCAGGACGACCTGCCGGTACCCCAGCTCGACCGCCACCGCGACCAGCCGGCGGAGGACGACCCGGGCCGTCCCCCGCCCCCGAGCCTCGGGGGCGGTGTACATGCGCTTCACCTCGGCGATCGCCGGATCGCCGCCCGGCAGGGGGCGGATCGCCCCGCACGCCACCGCGACGCCGTCGAGGTGGGCCACGACGAAGGTGCCGCGGGGCCGGGTGACGTCGTCGGCCTCGACCTCCCAGGCCGGGCTGTCGGGGGGCGCGGCCGGCGGCGCCCGGCGGGCATCGGGGACGTGCATGGCCTCGGGCGGGGGGTCGCCCTCGCGGCCCGGGTCCTCGTAGCGCACGTCGAGCTCGTCCATCAGGGCCGAGATCAGGGCGGCGCCGGGCTCGGCGCCCCACGCCTGCTCGACCACCGTCAGCGTCGTCGTCGGGTCCGTCGCCGTCACCGGCCCAGTCTGGCGGTCCCCACCCCCGACCGACGATCGGGTTCCCCGTCCCGGCGGGGACCGCTCACCGCTCCGGCGGACCGGCGCCGAGGGCGACGAGGACGTGGGCCACCAGGTCCTCGGCCACCTCGTCGGGGTCCTCGGCGGCGTCGAACCAGGTGATGCGGGGGTCGCGCCGGAACCAGGACCGCTGGCGGCGGGCGAACCGCCGTGTGCGCCGGACGGCCTCGTCGAGGGCCCCCTCCAGGGTCATCTCCCCGCGCCGGTGGGCGATCAGCTCCCGGTAGCCGAGGGCCTGGGCCGCGGTGCGGCTCAGGGGGTGCGGCAGGGCGAGGAGGGCGTCGACCTCGTCGAGGAACCCGGCCTCCAGCTGGGCGTGGTAGCGGGCCTCGATCCGCGCCGCCACCACCGCCGGCGGGAGGCGGATCCCCACCTGGGGGACCGTCTCGGGGTGGGTCTCCAGGCCGGGCCCGTAGGACGAGAAAGGGCGGCCGCTGCCCAGCGTGACCTCCAGGGCCCGCACGACCCGGCGCCGGTTGTCGGGCTCCATCCGGGAGGCGGCCAGCGGGTCCAGCTCCGCCAGCCGGCGGTGCAGGGCCCGGGTGTCGGGCTCGGCCTCGACCGCGGCCCGCGCCTCGGGGTGCTGGCCGGGGATCTCCAGCCCGTCGATGACGGCCCGCAGGTAGAGCCCGGTGCCGCCGACCAGCACCGCCCGCCGACCCCGCGCCGCGACGTCGGCCAGGGCGTCGCGGGCGGCGGCCTGGAACCGGGCCAGCGACCAGTCCTCCCACGGGTCGGCGACGTCGACGAGGTGGTGCGGCACCTCGGCCCGCTCGGCCGGCGTGGGCGAGGCGGTGCCGATGTCCATGCCCCGGTAGACCTGCATCGAGTCGATGCTCACCAGCTCGACGTCGGGCAGGGCCCGGGCCACCTGCAGCGCCAGCGCCGACTTGCCCGATGCCGTCGTGCCGACGATCGCCACCGCCGGCCCCGGGATCGACGGGCGGGCGGCGCTCACCCCGAGGCGACGGGGATGCGGGTGCGGTGGGTGGCCGCGGCCACCAGGCCGACCAGCTCGCCTCGCAGGTGGTGGGCCGCCGCCTCGGTGACCCGGACGGTGGCGTAGGTCCCGACCCGCAACGGGGTCGGCGACGGGAAGTGGACGAGCTTGTTCTGGCCGGTGCGGCCGGTCAGCACCGACGGGTCCTTGCGCGACGGCCCCTCGACGGCGACCTCCTCGACACGCCCGATGCGGCCGCGGTGGCGGGTCACCGCGGTGCGCTCGACGACGACCCGGAGCCGCTCGAAGCGCTCGGCCACGACCTCGGCCGGGACCTCCCGGTCCGCCAGGGTGGCCGCCTCGGTGCCGGGCCGGGGCGAGTAGATGAAGGTGTAGGCCGAGTCGTAGTCGGCCTCGGCCGCCACCTCCAGGGTGCGGACGAAGTCGTCCTCGGACTCCCCCGGGAAGCCGACGATGATGTCGGTGGTGACGGCCAGGTCGTCGACCGCGGCCCGGGCCGCGGCCAGGCGCTCGAGGTAGCGCTCGGCGGTGTACCCCCGATGCATGGCGGCGAGGACCCGGTCGCTCCCCGACTGCAGCGGCAGGTGCAGGTGGGGCATGACCTCGGGGACCTCGGCCATGGCCGCGATCGTCTCGGGGCGGAGGTCCTTGGGGTGCGGGCTGGTGAAGCGCACCCGCCGGATGCCCTCGACCCCCCCGGCGGCGCGGAGCAGGTCGGCGAACAGCGGGCGCACCCGGGTGGTGGCGTCGTCGCGCCGGGCGGCCAGGGTGATGTCGCGGCCGTAGGAGTTCACGTTCTGGCCGAGCAGCGTGATCTCGGTGACGCCCTCGTCGGCCAGCCGCCGGACCTCGTCCACCAGGGCGTCGAAGGGCCGGCTCATCTCGGGGCCCCGCACGGCGGGCACGATGCAGAAGGCGCAGCTGTTGTCGCACCCGACCTGGATCGTGACCCACGCCCGGTGCCCGTGGTCGCGGCGCACGGGCAGCGCCGTCGGGAACATGGTGGCGTCGTCGGCGACGGCGGCCTCGAGGATCTCGGTGATCGGGCCGCCGGTGCGGGCCTGCTCGACCAGCGTCGCCGCCCGGTGGACGTTGTGGGTGCCGAGCACGACGTCGACGTAGGGGGCCCGGGCCCGCACCTGGTCCTTGTCCTTCTGGGCCAGGCACCCGCCGACCACGATCTGGAGGTCGGGACGGGCGTCCTTGCGGGACTTCAGGTGGCCGAGGGTGCCGTACAGCTTGTTGTCGGCGTTCTCGCGGATGCAGCACGTGTTGAGGACGATGACGTCGGCGTCGTCCTCGTCGGTCGCCGGCGCGTACCCGTCGGCCTCGAGCTGGCCGGCGATCCGCTCGGAGTCGTGCTCGTTCATCTGGCACCCGAAGGTGCGGACCAGGTAGCGGCGGGGCGGATCGGACGGATCGGACATGGCCCGGCAACTCTACGGGCCGGCTCGTCGCGCCCCGAGGCCGGTGCGGCGGTCGGGCCCTACCAGGGGTCGTCGGGGCGGCGGGGGCGGCCGGGGTCGTCGACGCTGATCGAGCGTCGCTCCCGGTCCTCGAGGCGGAGGCGCAGGGCGGTGCGCTGCTCGCCGTCGATCTCGATGTCGGCGAAGGAGGGGGTCATGACGATGTCGAGCCCACCGGCCGACAGGATCCCCCGGGCGATCACGGAGGCCTTGGTGGCCTGGTTGAGCGCACCGGCGCCCACCACCTGCATCACCACCGCGCCGGAGCTGCGGATGGCGCCGGCGATGGCTCCGGCGACGGAGTTGGGGTTCGACTTGGTGGAGACCTTGAGGACCTCCACCTCGGCTGCGGCGGGCACGTGAGCGCATTTCGACGCACATGGCACCGTTCCTCTTCCCGCAAGCGCCACCTGACCAGGGATCACCCGCATGGACGAGCCCGGCCACGGCGCCGGTGGCGCGGCGGAGCCCGCCCGGGAGGGTGCTCCGGGCGGGCCCCGACGGGGGTCGGTGGGTGGGCGGCGGACATGTGGGGCAGGTGCGCCGCCCACCCGACCGAGGGGACGCCAGCGCTCGGGGTGCGACGAGCACCGGCGCGGACGGGGTCTGGGCGCCGACCCGGGGGTCGGGTGGTGGGGTCAGCCGATCAGTCGTCGACGTCGAGGCTGATGGGCTCGTCGTCGAGCTCGGACATGGCGTCGCCGGCGATGTCGTCGTCGTCGAGGCCGATGCCCATCTCCCGCCGGATGCGCTCGGACACCTCGACCATGATCTCGGCGTTGTCGATCAGGAAGCCCTTGGCGTTCTCGCGCCCCTGGCCCAGCTGCTCGCCCTCGTAGGTGTACCAGGCGCCCGACTTCTTGATGATGCCGAGGTCCACCCCGATGTCGAGCACCGAGCCCTCCCGGCTGATGCCCTTGCCGTACATGATGTCGAACTCGGCCTGCTTGAACGGCGGCGAGACCTTGTTCTTCACGACCTTGACCCGGGTGCGGTTGCCGACCACCTCGACCCCGTCCTTGATGGACTCGATGCGGCGGATGTCGAGGCGGACCGACGAGTAGAACTTCAGCGCCCGGCCGCCGGGGGTGGTCTCGGGCGAGCCGAACATCACGCCGATCTTCTCGCGCAGCTGGTTGATGAAGATGCAGATCGTCTGGGTCTTGCTGAGGCTGCCGGTGAGCTTGCGCAGGGCCTGCGACATGAGGCGGGCCTGGAGGCCCACGTGGCTGTCGCCCATCTCGCCCTCGATCTCGGCCCGGGGCGTCAGCGCCGCCACCGAGTCGATCACCACCACGTCGAGCGCCCCCGAGCGGACGAGCATGTCGCAGATCTCCAGCGCCTGCTCCCCCGTGTCGGGCTGGGAGATGAGCATCTCGTCGATGTCGACCCCGATGGCGGCGGCGTAGATGGGGTCCATGGCGTGCTCGGCGTCGATGTAGGCGCAGATGCCGCCGTTGCGCTGGGCCTCGGCCACCACGTGCATGGCCAGGGTCGACTTGCCCGACGACTCCGGGCCGTAGATCTCGATGACCCGGCCCCGGGGGAGGCCGCCGATGCCGAGGGCGATGTCGAGGGCCATGGCCCCGGTGGGCACGGACTCGATGGCCATCGAGCCCTTCTCGCCCATCTTCATGACGGAGCCCTTGCCGAACGACTTCTCGATGCTGCCGAGGGCGAGGTCGAGGGCCTTGTGGCGATCGGGGGTGGAGGGAGGCATGTTCGGGGTCCTTTCCGAGGGGTGGCCACGCACCCTCGGGGGGTGGGTGGGGGTGCGAGGCCCGGCGGTCACGAGGCTGCGGAGCGCCGCAGCGAGCGATGCCGAGGACCTTACGGAGGGGGTGTGACAGTAGGGCCGGTCGCCGGCGAGCATGCGAGGGGCGCAGGTGGATCGGGAACGACAGGAGCGTAGTTTCGAACAGCCGTTCGTGGCAAGGACCCTCGCCCCCCGGCCCCTCCGCGCCGCTCAGGCCCAGGCCAGCAGGACCGTGGCCGCCAGCACCAGGACGGCGCCGAAGACGACCTCGAGGCGGTGGGGGTCGATCCGCAGCGCGGTGCGGGCCCCCACCGCCGCCAGGGGCACCGAGGCGGCGCCGAAGACCCCGACCAGCCCCCAGTCGACGTGGCCGAGGGCGGCGTGGGCCACGGTGCCGGGGAGGGCCAGGGCCGCGGAGACGGCCAGCGACGTGCCCAGCGCCGGGCGGACCGGCAGGCGCAGGACCACGAGCAGGAGCGGGGCCAGCAGGAAGCCCCCGCTGTTGGCGAGCAGGCCGGCCACCACGCCGACCACGACGGCGACGCCGACGATCGCCCCCACCCCGCCCGCGGGCGGATCGTCGGCGACGGGGGCGAGGAGGGCGACGCCGCCCGCCGCCCCGGCCAGGCCATCGACCGCCCCGGGCGCGGCCGCCGTCGTCGTCTCCGAGCCGAGGGCGGACGGCGGGCCGGCGAGCTCGGCCGCCGACGGACCGGACCCGGCCCGGCGGGCCGCGCCGCGCCCGGCGCCGACCAGGATGCTCATGCCCAGACCCGCCACCAGGAGGTCGGTGGCGACGACGAGGGACTCGGCGGCGATCCATCGGGTCATCGCCGCCCCGGCGAGGGTGGCGGGGAGGCCGACGGCGGCCGACCAGGCCAGGACCCGCCGGTCGACGTGCCCGGCGCGCGCGTACTGGCGGGCGGCGAGGAGCGTGCCCGGGATGGTCGCCGGCAGCGGGCTGGCCACGGCCACGATGGCGGGGATGCCCAGGGCGGCCAGGACCGGGGTGGCGAGGGCCGAGCCACCCTTGCCGAACAGCCCGCCGAGGAACCCGGTGGCGGCGCCGACGGCCAGCACGGCGAGGACGGTCGATGCGGTCACGGGGCGAGCGTGGCGCCACCACGACCATCGATCAAAGTGCTTCGGCTGATGCTCTACATAGGATCTCCCTATGGAGATCCGCCAGCTCGAGCACGTGGCCGCCGTCGTCGACGAGGGGGGCTTCACCGCCGCCGCCGACGCGGTCGGCATCACCCAGCCGGCGCTGTCCCAGTCGGTCGCCGCCCTCGAGCGGGAGCTGGGCCTCACCCTGTTCGTCCGGGGCCGTCAGGTCGTCCTCACCGCCGCCGGGGAGGCGTTCCTCGGGCCCGCCCGCCAGGTGCTCCGCGCCGCGTCCGCCGCCCGCCAGGCCGCCGCCGACGTGGCCGGGCTCGAGGCCGGGCGGCTCGACCTCGTGGCCCTGCCGACCCTCGCCGTCGACCCGCTGGCCGACCTGGTGGGGCGCTTCCGCCTCGCCCACCCGTCGATCACCGTGCGGATCAGCGCCCCGGACCTGCGGGTGGCGGTGATCGAGCAGGTCCGACGGGGCGACGCCGAGCTCGGCCTGGCCGAGGTCGGGCGGGTCGACGTCGGTCTCGACGTCCACCCCGTCGCCAGCCACGAGGTGGTGCTCGTGGCCCCGCCCGGCACCCGCCTGGCGCAGACCCGGCGGGTCGCCCGGCACCGCCTGGGCGACCTCGACCTGGTGAGCACGCCGGTCGGGACCTCGACCCGCGCCCTGCTCGACGACGCCTGCGAGGCGGCGGGCGTCGAGCCGCACGTGGTGGTCGAGACCGCCCACCGCGAGGCGCTGGCCCCGCTGGTCGTGGCCGGCGCCGGTTCCGCCCTCCTGGCCGAGCCGCAGGCCCGGCAGGCCGCGGCCGGCGGCGCCGTCGTCGCCCGCCTCGACCCGCCCCTGCGGCGGGAGGTCGGGTTCGTCCACCGCCGCGGCGCCCTCTCCCCCGCCGCCCGCGCCTTCCTCGACCTGGCCCCGACGGCGGGGTGATCGTCGCCCGGCCTACGGGTGGGTGACGTGCGCCGGCGGGGCGCCGGCCCCCGGGTGGAGGTCCTCGGCCGGGACGGGCTCGGCCGGGACCACCGGGAGGGGCACGACGCCGGCCCAGACGGGGAGCTCGAGGTCGCGCTCGTCGTCGATCGGTGGGCCGGTGCGCACCTTCACCGAGGCGTCGTCGAGGGGGACCTCGAGCAGCATCGTCTGGCGCGCCTCGGCCCGGTCCGGGGCCCGCACGACCTCCGAGCGGCCGGGGGCGACGTGGTCGACCAGCCGGGCGAAGCCGGCGGCGACGGCCTCCGGATCGGTCACCTTGGTGGCGACGCCGCGGACGACCACGCTCCGGTAGTTCACCGAGTGGTGGAACGCCGAGCGGGCCAGGACGAGGCCGTCGACGTGGGTGACGGCCACGCACACCGGGAACCCGACGGCGCCGTGGCGCATCAGGCGGGACGCCACCGATCCGTGGAGCAGGAGCCGGTCGCCGTCGCGGGCGTAGACCATGGGGATGACGGTGGGGTCGTCGCCGTCGGCGATGCCCACGTGGGCCACGAAGCCGGCGTCGAGCACGGCGTGGACGGCCGGGGCGTCGTACCGGGCCCGGCCGGGGGCGCGGCGCACCGTGGCCTCCGGGGAGGGCGGCGGGGCCGGAGGGTCGGGCGGCGGCGGCAGGGTCGAGGGCACGGCGTGATGGTGGCAGGCCCGTCCGCCGGGCGCGCCCGAGTTCCGCGCCACCCCGGGCTACGCGGTGGGGATGACCATCTCGGGCTTGGCCGTCTCCCCCTTGTGCGCCTGGTAGACGGCTCGGAGGGTGCCGTCGTCGTCGACCACCGCCCACGGCCCCTCGCCCTCGGCACCCAGGTCGGCGCGGTCGAGCACCTTGCCGTGGCCCACGGCGATCGCCAGGTCCCCGCCCACCCGCAGGGTGGGCAGGTGGCCGACGGCCCGGGCGACCGGGAGCAGGTGGTCGGGTCCCAGCGCCTCCAGGGCCACGGCGTCGGCGAGGGTGAAGCCCCCGACGGCGGTGCGCCGCAGGGCCCGCAGGTGCGCGCCCCCGCCCAGGGCCCGCCCGAGGTCGGCGGCCAGGGACCGGACGTAGGTCCCCGACGAGCAGTCGACGACCGCCCGCAGGACCCCCGCCTCGTCGGTGGCCTCGACCTCGAAGCGGTGGATCGTCACCGGCCGGGCGTCGCGCTCGACCTCGATCCCCTCCCGCGCCAGCTCGTGGAGCCGGCGGCCGTCGACCTTGAGGGCCGACACCATCGGCGGGACCTGCAGGATCGGCCCCGTCAGCTGCTCGGCCACCACCCGCCGGGCGTCCTCGATCGCGACCCCCGCCATGTCGTGGGTCGCGGTGACCTCGCCGGCGGCGTCGAGGGTCGTGGTCTCGACGCCGAGGACGATCTCCGCCTCGTAGGTCTTGCCCAGCGCGGTCAGGTAGCGCAGGAGCCGGGTGGCCTTGCCCACCCCGAGCACCAGGACACCCGTGGCGTCGGGGTCCAGGGTGCCCGAGTGGCCGACCTTGCGGGTGCCGAGCAGGCCCCGGCTCTTGGCGACCACGTCGTGGCTCGTCCAGCCCGCCGGCTTGTCGACCACGGCGATGCCGTCCGGCCCGGCTCGCCGTCTGCCGCCGTCCGATCCGGGGGGCGTCACCGGTCCGTCCGTCTGTCCGGCGCGGCTCGCCGGGCGATGCCGTCCGGCCCGGCTCGCCGTCTGCCGCCGTCCGATCCGTGGGGTCGGGAGGCCACCTAGGGGGTGGGATCGGTGGCGGGCTCGCTGCCCTGGAGGCCGCGCAGCACGTCGTCGATCCGGGCCGCCGAGCGGACCACCGGGTCCGGTGCGAAGGTCAGCTTGGGCGTGCCCTTCATCCGGGTCTCGCGGTTGATGATCGCCTGCAGGCGGGGCCGGAGCTCGGCGAAGGCCTCGATCACCTCGTCGTCGGCGTCGGCCCCGGCCAGCACGTCGTAGTGCACGACGGCGTTGGCCAGGTCGGCGTCGCACCGCACGTTGGTGATGGCCACGTCGACCAGGCGGTCGTCGTCGATGTCCTGCAGCGCCTCGGCGACCACCTCCCGGAGGAGCTCGTTGACCCGGACCATGCGGGGGTACTGCCGCTTGGGGTTCGACCTCTTCGCCACTACTCGTCCTCCTGCATCCAAGCCCGGTGGGTGTCGACGACGTCGACGCCCGGCCGGGACCACACGAACCGTTCGACCTCGTCCAGGAGCTGCTCGACCTGGGCGGCGCTGCCGCTCACGGCGGCGAACCCCAGGGCGCTGCGCTGCCAGGTGTCCTGGTGATCGACCTCGGCGGCGCTGATCCGGAACCGGTGCCGGGCCCCGTCGAGGATCGGGCGCAGCTCGGACCGCTTGGCCTTGAGCGACCCGCTCGCCGGCAGGTGCAGCTCGACGCGCAACGACCCGACCACCATCCGTGCACCCTACGCCCGCCGACCCTCCACCACCCACGCGATCGAGATCCGGCCGGGCCCGCCCGGCCCGACCCGGCTTCACTGTCACACCCCCTGTTCATGATGAGGGGTATGGCGATGTTGACGATCGAGATGGTGGAGAGGGAGAAGCCGAGGGCGGTCGTCGAGGGGTTCGAGGCGCGGGTGGCCTCGGCGGCGGGGGTGCGCAACGCCAGCGACGGGGGTCTGGTGGCGCTGGCGGCGGAGGCGCTCCGGGAGGGGTTCTGGCAGGGGTGGGGGATCCACTCTCCGGTGCAGTGGTTGATGTGGAAGGCGGGCCTGTCGCGGCACACGGCCCGGCAGGTCCTGCGTCTGGCCATCCGGTCCCCGGAGCTGCCGATCACCTTGGGCCTCCTGGCCGAGGGCCGGTTGTCGCTCGATCAGGCGGCGACGGTGGCCCGCTACACCCCGGCGGAGTTCGAGGCCTCGGTGTGCGAGCTGGCGGTCAACGCCACGGTCCCGCAGATCGTGACCGCGACCCGTGAGTACTGCTTCGACCTCGATGCCATGGACCGCCCGGCCAAGGTCACCCATCGGGAGGTGGCCTTCGGCTCGGATGAGGATGGTCAGTGGTGGGCGAGGATCCGCCTGGGAGCGGAGGAGGGCAAGGTCGTCGAGGAGGCCCTGGCCACCACCCGGGACCGTCTCCACCGGGCCGCCCGCCAAGCCGCCCAAGACACGGCAGAGGCTGAGGGGCGCCCGACCACGGGGACCGATGCCGAGCTGGGGGTCGGGCGGGTGGGGTGGGCCGATGCGCTCGTCGGGATGGCCAACGTGGTGAACGCCACCGACGCCACCGGTGCTGAGACCGCCGCCCGCACGGCGGTGCATCTGCACCTCGAGCGACCCGCGGAGGGCTGTGGGGACACCTGGCGGGCCGAGATGCACGCCGGGCCGACCTTGCCGTCGTGGTTGCGCCGGTACCTGTTGTGCGACTGCGACATCGAGATCGTCTGGACCGAGGGCTCGGTCCCGGTGGCCACGAGCCGTCACCACCGCACCCCACCGCGGCGGATCCGGCGCCTGGTCGAGAAGCGCGACGGGTACCGGTGCCGGGTCCCGGGCTGCGACCAGACCCTCTGGTTGCAGGTCCACCACATCGTCCACTGGGAAGACGACGGCGAGACCGTGACCTGGAACCTGTGCTGCCTGTGCGCCCACCACCACCGCCTGCACCACCAAGGCGAGCTCGGCATCGTCGGCAACGCCGATGACCCCGACGGGTTGGTGTTCACCAACCGCCACGGCCTCGTCCTCGACCGAGCGGGCAGACCCAACGTGCCCCGGTCGGCCGACATGCCCCAGGTGCCCCCCTACGACGGACCCACCGGCGAACGGCTCCACAAGGACTGCGTCTCCTTCGTCCCCACCCGGGCCCCCGGCCACCCGCCCGGCGGGTCAGGCCACGCCCGCACCGGGACCTGAGAACCCGCCGCCTGACGCGGGCAGCCCACCACGGCACCACACCCCCGACCCCCGGTGACCCGCCCCACCCGGCGGGTCACCGGCGCGCCCCAGCCCGGACGCGCCGCTGGCGCCCACCCGGCTCGGAGGAGCGGGGAGGGCGCCAGCGAGGCACGTCTAGGACCTGGGGATCTCGCGATCCTCGTAGGTCTCGATGATGTCGCCCTGCTTGAGGTCCTGGAAGTCGGTGAGGCCGATGCCGCACTCGTAGCCGGCCTGGACCTCACGCACGTCGTCCTTGAACCGCTTGAGCGAGTTGATGGCGCCCTTCCAGATGATGGTGCCCTCGCGGAGGAAGCGGACCTTGGACCCACGGGTGATGGTGCCGTTGGTGACGTAGCAGCCCGCGATGGCGCCGATGCGGGGGACCCGGAAGATCTCCCGGACCTCGGCCTCGCCGGTGACGACCTCCTCGAACTCCGGAGCCAGCATGCCGACCATTGCGCTCTCGATGTCCTCGATGAGCTTGTAGATGATCTCGTAGGTCCGGATCTCGACGCCCTCCTGGGCGGCGAGCTCGCGGGCGAGGCGGTCGGGGCGGACGTTGAACCCGATGATCGTGGCGTTGGTGGCCACGGCCAGCTGGATGTCGTCCTTGGTGACGCCCCCGACGCCGCGGCGGGCGAAGGCCAGCTTCACCTCGTCGCGCTCGAGCTTCTTCAGGCTCTCGGTGACCGCCTCGAGCGAGCCGTTCACGTCGGCCTTGACGATGACGTTGAGCGTCGCCGCCTCGCCGGCCTGGATCTGGCTGAAGATGTCCTCCAGCTTCATGCCGCCGGAGGCGACGGCGGCCGAACCCGAGATGGAGGCGACCCGCTGGTAGTGCTCGCGCTGGTCGGCGACCTGGCGGGCGGTCTTGTCGTCGGGGGCGACCACGAAGTCGTCGCCGGCGACGGCCACGTCGGACAGGCCCAGCACCTCGACGGGCGTGGAGGGGCCCGCCTCCTTGAGCTGCTTGCCCTTGTCGTCGATGATCGCCCGCACCCGGCCCCACGCCGCGCCGGCGACCAGCGGGTCACCGACCTTCAGCGTGCCCCGCTCGACCAGGAGCGAGGCGACGGGGCCACGGCCCACGTCGAGGTGGGACTCGAGCACGACGCCCTTGGCCCGGCCGCCGGGGTTGGCGGTCAGCTCCTCGATGTCGGCCACGACGACGAGCTGCTCGAGCAGGTCGTCGATGCCGAGGTTCTGGAGGGCCGAGACCTCGACCATGATCGTGTCGCCGCCCCACGCCTCGGGGACGAGGTCGCGCTCGGCCAGCTGGCTCATCACCCGCTGGGGGTCGGCGCTCTCGCGGTCGATCTTGTTGATCGCCACGACGATGGGGACGCCGGCCGCCTTGGCGTGGTCGAGGGCCTCGAGGGTCTGGGGCATGACGCCGTCGTCGGCCGCCACGACCAGGACGACGATGTCGGTCGCATCGGCGCCCCGGGCCCGCATGGCCGAGAAGGCCTCGTGACCGGGAGTGTCGATGAAGGTGATCAGCCGACCGTCCTTCTCGACCTGGTAGGCGCCGATGTGCTGGGTGATGCCACCGGCCTCGCCGGCGACCACGTTGGCGTTGCGGATCTGGTCGAGGAGCTTGGTCTTGCCGTGGTCGACGTGGCCCATGACGGTGATGACCGGTGGGCGCTCGATGACGTCCTCGTCATCGTCGTCGTCCTCGAGGTCCTCGACGCCGAGGCGCTTCTGGAGCTCGACCTCCTCCTCCTCGCCGGGATCGGCGAGACGGACCTCGGCCCCGACGTCGACCGCGAACAGCTCGATCATCTCGTCGGTGAGGGACTGGGTCGCGGTGACCATCTCGCCCTCGGCCATGAGGAAGCGCACCACGTCGGCGGCCGTCCGGTTGAGCTTGGGACCGATCTCCTGCGGGGTCGACCCGCGCTCGATGACGATCTCGCCCTCGGGGACGGGCGCCTCGGCCGGCGTGTACTCCGGCATGTCCATGGGCCGCAGCTCTTCGCGGTTGCGACGGCGGCGCCCCTTGCGACGCGGGGGACGACGACCGGCGGGACCGCCGGGGCGGCCGGGACCGCCGCCGGGGCCACCACCGGGCGGGGGACCGCCCATGGCGCCACCGGGACGGCTCGGGCCGGCACCGGGACGGCTCGGCCCACCGGGGCGGCTGGGGCCACCGGGGCGGCCGGGACCACCGGGGCGCGTCGGGGCCGGGCCGCGCCCACCCAGACCGGGCGGCGGCGGGATGGGTCGGCCGGACATGCCCCGGGGCGGGCCGGGGGGCGGCGGGATGGGCTTGCCCGAGCCGCTGCGCGGCGCCATGTCGGGCGTCGGGCGGGGCGGGGGCGCGGGGCGGGCGCTGCGCGCCGCGGGACCCTGCGGGGCGGCACCGCCGGGGGCGGCGGGGCCGCCGGGGGGCGGCGGGCTGCCGGGGCCGGGCGCACCCGGGCGGGGCGGCTCGGGGCGGGCGGGCGGCCGGCGCCTCGGGGGCGGGGGCCGGGCGGGGCGGGCGGCCCGAGCCGCTGGAGGTCACCAGGCGGCTGGGGTCGGGCGGCGCCGGCCGAGGCGGAGGCGGGGGCGCCGGCGCGTCGGCGGGCGGCCGGGGCGGGGCCTGCGGCGTGGGCCGGGCCGGGGCGGCGGGCGCCTCGGGGGCCGGCGCCGGAGCCTCGGCCGCAGGGGCGGCGGGCGCCTCCGGGGCGGGGGCCTCGGGAGCCGGGGCGGCGGCGGGGGGCGCGGTGGCCGGCGGGGCGGCGTCGGCGGCGGCGTTGGCCGCCTTGGCCTTGCCCGACGCCTTCTTCGGCGCCTTGGCGGGCTCGTCGGGCTGCACCTCGCGGACCATGCCCTCGCGGTGTGCCTTGCGGCGGGCCCGGTCGGCCTGAGCCTCCTCGACACCCGAGGAGTGGGTCTTGACGTCCATGCCCAGACCCGCGCAGAGGTCGAGCGCCTCCTTGTTGGTGAGGCCTAGCTCCTTGGCGAGCTCGTGGACGCGGATCTTCTTCGGCAAGGTCGGTTGCCAGCCCTTCGGTGTTCAGTCCCGTGGACGCACGGGTCTTCCATCCTCGCGCACCCGGCCGGCAGCCGGCGAAGCCATCGACAGCGGGACGTCAGGACGTGGGGTGGTGGGGGTGCTCGACCGCCAGGCGGTCGGGCACGGTCCTCCAGTGTGCCGGGTCAGCCGGCGATCGCCACGCGCAGGGCGGCGATCGCCTCGTCGGCGACGGCGCCCCGGAGGGCCTTGGGGAACGCTCGGCGCTTGGCCGCCGCGGCCACGCACGCGGCGTCGGGGCACAACCACGCCCCGCGCCCGGGCCCGGGGCCGATGCGGAGCCCGCCGTCGGCCGTGCGCGCGACGCGCACCAGCTCGGCCGCCGCCGTGGTGCGGCGGCAGCCGATGCAGGTGCGCTGCGGGGGGCTCGTCAGGTGACGGGCCCCGTGTCGCCGACCTCGGGCCCCTCGGCCGCCACCGGCGCCGGGGCCTCGTCGGGGTCGTCGTCGGCCGGGTCCTCGACCACGCCCTCGGCGATGGCCGCCTCGGGGGTCGTCGGGGCGTCGTCGGCCGGGTCCGGGACCTCGACGGCCTCCTCGACGTCGGCCTCGGCCGCCTCCTCGCCGCTCACCGCGGACTCGTCCCCGCTGACCTCGGGGTCGACGCTGACCTCCTCGGTCGCGCCCTCCCCCGCGGCCTCGGCCTCGATCGCCTCGGTGGCCTCGGCCCAGGCCTCGGCCGACAGGGCCTCGCTGCCGTCGGCCGGCTGCCAGACCTGCTCGCCGGTCTTGGCGTCGGTGACCCACTCGCCCTCGGCCCAGTCCTGGTTGGCGTAGGCCTCCTCCTCGGCCAGCTGCGTCTCGCTCTTGATGTCGACGCGCCAGCCCGACAGGCGGGCGGCGAGGCGGGCGTTCTGCCCCTCCTTGCCGATGGCCAGCGAGAGCTGGAAGTCCGGGACGATGACGGTGGCGGTGCCGGTGTCGTAGTCGAGGCGGACCTCCTTCACCTTGGCCGGGGCCAGGGCCTTGGCCACCAGGTCCTCGGGGACGTCGGTGAAGGGGACGATGTCGATCTTCTCGCCGTTGAGCTCGTTGACGACCATCCGGACGCGGGCGCCACGGGCGCCGACGCAGGCACCGACGGGGTCGACGTTGGTGTCGTTCGACCAGACCGCGATCTTGGTCCGGTGCCCGGGCTCGCGGGCGCAGGCCTTGATCTCGACGATGCCCTCGGCGATCTCGGGCACCTCCATCTCGAAGAGGCGCTTGATGAGGCCCGGGTGGGTGCGGCTGACGACGATCTGCGGGCCCTTGGCGGTCTTGCGGACCTCGACGATGTAGGCCTTGAGGCGGGAGTTCGCCTGGGGGCGCTCGTGGGGGACCTGCTCGGCCTGGGGCAGCAGGGCCTCGACGCCGCGGTTCAGCTCGAGGAGCGTGTACCGGGAGTCGCCCTGCTGGATGATGCCGGTGACGATGTCGCCCTCGCGGCCGGAGTACTCCTCGTACTTCATCTCCCGGTCGACCTCGCGCAGGCGCTGGTTCATCACCTGGCGGGCCGTCTGGGCCGCGATGCGGCCGAAGTCGGGCGGGGTCACGTCGACGACGTCGCCGAAGGGCTCGCCGTCCTCGTCGAGGTCCTGGGACCAGACCCGGATGTCGAAGGTGTCGGGGTCGATCGTGACCCAGGCGTAGTCCTTGGCCCCCGGCATCTTGGCGTAGGCCATCTCCATGGCGTCGGCCAACGCCCCCATCAGGGTGTCGAGCGTGATGCCGCGGTCCGCGGCCAGGGCCTGGAGGGCCTCCATCATGTCCAGCTCGCGACTCATGGCTGCTTTGCCTTCTTCCTGGGGGGTCGTGTCTTGTCGTTCTTCTTCGGCGGGGCCGCGTCCCAGACGAAGACCGTGCGGGCCTTGTCGACCTGGTCGTGGCGGAGGGCCACCGGCTCGCCGCCGTCGTCGGGCTCGACGGTGATGCCGTCGTCGTCGGCCGCCACGAGGGTCCCCTGGAACCGGCGGGGACCTCCCTCGGCCCGGTTGCTGCTGCGGATGCTGACCAGCTCGCCCACGGCGCGCTGGAAGTGCAGGGGGGTGCGGAGCTTGCGCTCGAGCCCCGGGCTCGACACCTCGAGGGTGTAGCGGCCGGGGATGGGGTCGTCCTCGTCGAGGAGGCGGGAGATCTGGCGGGTGACCGTGGTGAGGGCGCCGACGGGCAGACCGCCCTCCTGGTCGACGGTGATCCGCAGGACCCCGCTCTCGAGCTCGATGTCGAAGAGCTCGAGGCCGGCGGCGGTGCAGACGGGCTCGACGAGTGCCTGCACGGTGTCGATGACGGTCACGGTTCCACCTCCTCGTCGTCCAGAGAAAAGGCGTGGGCCGGAGCCCACGCCTCGTCAAGCGTCCCACCCTGCTGGGTGAGGCCCGACAGCATAGCGGTGGAACCCCGCCGACGGCCCGGCGACCCCCGGGAGCAGGGCCGGCGCCGGGACCCATCCCCGTGCCGGGTGGCGTCGAACCGCACCCGATGCCGACACCCGCTCCCCTCGCCCGCGCCGTCGACCTCGCCCTCGAGGCCACCGTCGTCCCCAGCTTCAGCCGGATCGGGATCGCCGTCCGCTCCCGGCTGGAGCGGTGGCAGCCGCCGCCCGGCGAGGCCCTGGCCGGCCAGGTCGCCGTCGTCACCGGCGGGACCTCCGGCCTCGGACGGGCGACGGCCGAGGCCCTCGCCGGGCTGGGCGCGTCCATCGACGTCGTCGGGCGCGACGCCGGGCGCGGGGCTGACGTCGTCGACGCCATCGAGGCGACGGGTGGGCGGGCGACGTTCCGGGCCGCGGACGTCGGCGACACCGACGCCGTCGACGCCCTGGCCGCGTCGCTCGTCGAGGTCCACGGGCGCATCGACGTCATCGTCCACGCCGCCGGGGCCATCACGCCGGAGAGGCGGGAGACGCCACAGGGCCTCGAGGCGATCTGGGCGTCGATGGTGGTCGGTCCCCGGCTCCTGACCCGGCGCCTCGCCACCGACCTCGCCGACGGCCTGGGCCGGGCCGTCTGGGTCACCTCGGGGGGGATGTACCTCCAGGCCGTGGACCTCGACGACACCGGCTGGGAGGCGCGGCCCTGGGACGGGGTCCGGGCCTACGCCCAGGCCAAGCGGGCCCAGGTCGACCTGGTGGCGGAGGCCACGCGGCGCGGCGAGGCGCCCCTCCAGGTCGCGGTCCACCCCGGGTGGGCGGCCACACCGGGCGTGACCGACGCCCTGCCCGGCTTCGACCGGGTGATGGGCCCGATCCTCCGCTCCCCCTCCGAGGGGGCCGACTCGCTGGTCTGGACGGCGGCGGCGCCGGCGGGCGATCTCGTGCCGGGCGCGCTCTACCACGACCGCCGGGTCCGGGGCACCGTGCGCTGGCCGGGCACCGCCACCGCCCCGGACGACCGGGCCCGCCTCCTCGCCCTCGTCGACCGCCAGACCGCCCGGGTCTGAGCCCGGACGCGGTCCGGGCGACCACCTCTCCACCAGCCGCGGTGGTCGGGTGGTCGCCCGGACCCTCAGGTTGCCAGGCGCCGGGCCCGGCCGACGATCTCGCCGCTACGGCGTGGCCCCGACCCTCTCGGCGTACTCGGCGGAGGTGAGGATCTCGTCGATGACCTCGAGGCGGCCGGCGAGGGTGCCGACCCGGGCCTCGGCCGAGTCGAGCTCCGCCGGGGTGGGGTCGCGGTCCAGCAGGCCGAAGACGATCTCGAGGGCGTCGACCATGGGCCGGGACAGGTCCCTGTGCTCCTGGCTCTCGGAGAACGAGACCATCATGTTGGCCCGGGTCAGACCGCGCTCGAGGCGGCCGATCCAGTAGGCCTCGCCCTCGGCGTCGGGCTCGCGCCCCAGCACGTTCTGGTACACCAGCTCGACGAACTCGGCGTCGTCCAGCGACCCGTAGGTGGTGCGGAACTCCTGCGAGGCGACGAAGAAGCGGGCCACCTGCCGGATGGTCAGCCCGGCGCGCATCCGCGCCGTCCAGTACTCGACCCCCGCCAGGTCCGCCGGCCGCCCGAGCACGGCGGCGTAGAGGCGGATCACCGGCGCCCGGGGCGGGTCGTAGGCGATGCGACGCAGGTTGTCGGCGAGGCGGGCCCGGGTGAGCGAGCCGTCCTGGAGGGACTCGGTGAACACCTCGAGCTCGCTGGGCGTGGGCGGGCGGCCCACGAAGTCGACGAACTGCTGGGTGACGAAGTCCTCGTCGCCGAGCTGCGGCACCGGCGGGGCCGGGAAGGCGAAGCGGGCGACGGACGGGTCGTGGTCGCTGACCCCCCGGCCGGTGACGGGCTGGTGCTCGGCGGCCCAGTCGGCGTTGACGTGGGCGACCCGCTGCTCGACCAGCTCGGCCAGCAGGGCGTCGTCGACGAGCTGCTGGTCGAGGGTCTGGGCCTGGCCCTCGAAGACGTAGGAGTAGGCCGCGGCCGGGGCCTCCTGCACCAGCACGTCCCACAGGCTGTTGAGCCCGGCGTCGTAGAGGGGCGCGAGCTGGTCGCTGGGCCCCTCCGGCGGCAGGATCGGGTCGTCGGGGCGGGGGAAGACGTTGAGGTCGCCGGCGACCATCACCCGGGCCTCGGGCACCTCGGCGGCGATGGCCTCCGAGATGGCGGCGGCGTAGGCCGCCTGCTCCCGTCGCTGGCCGACGCGCCGGTCGGGTCCGGACGAGAAGTGGTTGTTGATCACCCACAGGTCGACGGGCGTCCCCTCGCCGGCCGTCTCCGGGTAGACGAGGAAGCGACCGGTCTGGGCTGCCCGGGTGTACACGTTCGGGCCGTCGGTGCCGGTGCTGGTGTCGACGTCCTCGGGGAGGTCGGCGTTGAGGGCCTTCGGGTTCTCGACCTCGGCGTTGGACGGCAGCGGATCGTCGCGGTACTCGACGCCGGGGGTCGAGCCGAGCACGGGATCGTCGGCGCCGGGGGTGGCCAGCTCGACCCGGTCGACCCGGAAGAGGAAGGCGTTGTGGATGCCGCGGTCGTCGGCCCCGTCGCGGTCCGAGGCCACGTCGTACACGGCGCCGCCGTTCTCCTGGTCGTTCAGCATGAACGCCAGCTCCTGGACGGTGTCGGGCTTGCCGTCACCGCCGTCGCACGTGAGCGCGCCACCGGGCTCGGCCGAGCAGATGTCCTGGTCCTCGGCCTCCTGCACGGTGACGACGTCGGGCAGGTGGAGGTCGAAGGCGATCTGCTTCGCCAGGCCCACCAGGCGGTCCAGGTAGACCTGGTCGGTGGCCGGGACGTAGTCGAATGGCGGGCTGACACCGGGGCAGCCGGCGTTGTCGGTGAAGTCGCAGCCGTCGGTGGGGTCGTCGCGCCGGTCGTAGAGGTTCTCGACGTTGATGTTGCCGACGGAGTACTCGGTGGCCCGGTCGGGCGCCTGCGGGGCGGCGTTGGTGGACGGGTCGACGCCGTCGGTGAACGTCGGCGGGGTCGCCACCTCGATGCGGTACTTCTCGAACGAGTAGCTCAGGGCGCCGGTCACGGCGCCGTCCAGGGTGGCGAAGGTGCGGGCCGGGGGCAGCAGCACGGTGCTGTCGGCGGCAGCGGCCTTGACCCCCTGCGGGCCGATCAGCAGGCGCTGGCCGTTGCCGTCGTCGAACAGGCCGGGCTGGGCGTCGAGGGGGTGGGCGTCGCGGAAGGTCCGCCGGGCGAAGGGGTCCTCGCGGGCGACGAGGGGGTCGTCGCCGCGGATCATCCAGATCTCGGAGTCGGCCGAGCCCGGGAAGACCGAGCGGCCGCCGGTGACGCTGGCGCCGGCCGGGACCGTGACCTGCATGCCCTCGAGCCGCTCCCAGTAGACGCCGGCCTCGGTCGCGTCCTCGGGCGGGTCGGCCTCGACCGCGGCCGGGATCGGGTTGCCGCTGCTGTCGAGCACCACGTCGGTGACCGACGTGAGCTGGGTGGCGAAGAAGAACTCGCCGGCCTTGGCCGTGATGGTGACGGCGTCACCGACGGTCGGTGTGTAGCCGTCGACCGTCGGGCTGGACCCGGTGAAGACGAAGATCCCCTCGGAGGTGTCGGGGTCGGCGTCGACCTCGGCGTCCGGCGTCTGGATCCAGAAGCCGTGGTTGGAGCCGCCCGAGGAGGTCCGGGCCAGGCTCCGCTCGGTGACGACGCCGCTGGTGACGACCTCCTGGCCGGCGCCGTTGCCGCTGGCCGGGGCGAAGGGCGACCGGCTGGTCGGGCCGGTGGCGTCGCCCTGGATCTCCCCGATGGTGCGGATGTCGGGCGGGGGCGGCTCGGCGGTCTCGTCGCCGGGCTGGCCGACGCCGACGAAGGTGTCGCTCGGGAACCCGGCGAACTGCACTGACGGGTCGTAGGCGTCGGAGGTGTCGGTGTCGGCGGTCTCGTTGGCCGCGGCCCGACGGAGGGTGGCGTTCGCAGTGACGGTGTCACCGGCCCCCCACGCCGCGCCGGGGTCGACCCCGACCTGGCCGATGGAGTCGACCACCGTCCCCGGGTCACCGCCCTTGGTGAGCACCACGGCGTCGTCGCCGTTGAAGTTCACCGCTGACCCGCTGGTGACGTCGGCCACCGCCGTGAGGTCGGTGCTGGCACTGGTGTGGGCGATGACGAAGACGGCGCCGGCCGCGATGGTGCCCGTGAGGGGCGTGCTGGTGCCGGGCGCCGTGGCGCCGTTGGCGTAGATGCGCAGCGTGTACCCGCCGGCGGCCAGGTCGACCGGTGCCCCGGTCTTGTTCTCGATCTCGATCGCCTTGTTGTTGCTGCTGCCCTCGACGTACTCGGAGATCAGCAGGTCGGTGGCGACGGCGGCACCGGGCGACGGGGCCACCACGGACGAGCCGACCACGGCCAGGAGGAGGGCCAGCGCGCCGAGGGCGCGCCGCCGGAGGGAGAGGTGCACGGGGGATGCCGCCTTCGGGGGAACCGGTGGTGTGACGGCGGTCAGGCTGCCACACGCTCCCGCGCGCTGCTCGACCGCCGCGTCAACAGTTCGTCAACCTGGTCTGAACCCCGGATGGACGCCGCAGGTCAGTAGGAGCGGGCCACCGTGGCGATGCTCTCGGGGTCGTCGTCGCTGGTGGCGACGTCGCCCTCGGGGCTCTGCAGGCAGCGGACGGTGACGGCGTCGGCCTTGAGCCGGGCCAGGCCGTCGTCGTCGAGCGCCCCCCACGGGATCCGGGCGAACCCGGTGCGGGCCGCCTCCAGCGCCTCGTCGACGGTGGCCACCTCGACGGTGCGGTCGTCGCGCACCTGGCGAGCGGTGGCGAGCATGGCGTCCTGGATCTCGTCGAGCAGGGCGACCACGCGCTCGGGCAGGCCGCTCAGGGGCACGGTGCCCTTGCCCTGCTGGTCGCGGCGGACGAGGGTCGCCTGCTCGTCGGCGAGGTCGCGAGGGCCCAGCTCGAGGCGGACGGGGACGCCCTTGAGCTCCCAGGTGGTGGCCCGCCGACCGAAGCCGACGTCGGTGCGGGCGTCGACGGTGACGCGGACCCCTGCGGTGCGGAGGGCCTCGGCCAGCAGCTGGGCCCGCTCGGCCACGCCGTCGCCGTCGCGCACGACCAGCACGACGACCTGGATGGGCGCGACCCGGGGCGGGACCCGCAGCCCGGCATCGTCGCCGTGGGCCATGATCAGCCCGCCCATCATCCGGGTCGAGACGCCCCACGACGTGGTCCACGCCAGCTGCTGGGTGCCCTCGGCGTCCTGGTAGGCGATGTCGAACACCTTGGCGAAGTTCTGGCCCAGCTCGTGGCTGGTGCCCATCTGCAGGGCCTTGCCGTCGCCCATCATCGCCTCGCACGTCGTGGTGTTGATGGCCCCCGGGAAGCGCTCGTCGGGCGTCTTGCGGCCGACCAGGACCGGGATGGCCAGCTCCTTCACCATGAAGTCCTCGTAGACGTCGCGGAGGATCGTGTAGGCGTAGGCCGCGGCATCCCGCTGGTCGACGTGGGCGGTGTGGCCCTCCTGCCAGAGGAACTCGCTCGAGCGCAGGAACAACCGGGGCCGGAGCTCCCAGCGCACGATGTTGCACCACTGGTTGAGGAGCAGGGGCAGGTCGCGCCAGGAGTCGACCCACTTGGCCATGTACTCGCCGAAGATGGTCTCGGAGGTGGGCCGCACCACGAGCGGCTCCTCCAGCTCCTTGCCGCCACCCATGGTGACGACGGCCAGCTCGGGGGCGAAGCCCTCGACGTGCTCGGCCTCGCGGGTCAGGTAGCTCTGGGGGATCAGCGACGGGAACGAGACGTTCTCGGCCCCCGTCAGCTTGATGCGCTCGTCGACGGCCGCGACCATCCGCTCCCAGATGGCGAAGCCGTAGGGCCGGATGACCTGGGTGCCCCGGGCGGGGCCGTTGTCGCCGAGCTCGGCCTTGGCCACGACGTCCTGGTACCAGCGGGGGAAGTCGTCGGCCTGGGGCGTGAGGACGGGAGGCTTGGCCATGGCGGCGATGGTAGGTGAGGCGCGCCCGACCCCCTCCCACCGACCCGACGGCGAACACGTGTACGCTCTCGGTCATGCCCGTGGAGCTGACGTTCCAGCCCTCCCTGCTGGCGACCGGGGCCCCGGAGCCGGACGCGGACTTCGCCACCGCCGAGCGCATCGACCTGGGCGACGGGGCGTGGGTCGACCACGCGCCGGGCTGGCTCGCCGGCGCCGACGCCCTGTTCACCGAGCTGGTCGACACCGTCCGGTGGGGCCAGCGGGAGGTGGCGATGTACGGCAACCTGGTCACCGAGCCCCGCCTCTCGGCCTGGTGGGGCGACGAGGAGCAGCCCGAGCGTCGCCTCGAGGCGGCGCCGGCGGCGCTCGTCGCCCTCCTCCCCGTCCTCGACGCCCGCTACCAGCGCGGCTTCGACGCCATCGGGTGCAACCTCTACCGCGACGGCCGGGACTCGGTGGCCTGGCACGGCGATCGCTTCGAGCGGGAGCGCCCCGCCACCATCGTGGTGGTGCTGTCGCTGGGCTCGCCCCGCCGGTTCCTGCTCCGCCCCGCCGGCGGCGGGCCGTCCCGCGCCTTCGACCTCCTCTCCGGCGACCTGCTCGTCATGGGGGGCACCTGCCAGCACACCTGGCAGCACTGCGTCCCCAAGGTCGCCCGGGCCGGGCCGCGGATGAGCGCCACCTTCCGGCGCCGCATCCACCCGGCCGACATCCGCGGGCAGGTCGTGCCCGCCGGCGGGGCATGATGCCGGGGTGGCCGACGATCAGCTGACCGCCGAGGAACGACTCCGCCTGCGGGAGGAGCGGCGCGAGCGGTACCGCGCCGCCGCCGTCGACGCCGAGCGGGACACCGGCCGGCGGGAGCGCACGGTCGAGGAGGCCAAGCGCAACATCATCGTGCGCATGGCGATCATCGCCTTCGGCACGCTGGTGACGCTGGCCGGGCTGGGCATGCTGGTCCTGCCCGGGCCCGGCATCGTGGTGGTCATCGCCGGGCTCGGCATCCTCGCCACCGAGGTGTCGTGGGCCGAGCGGCTCCTCGCCTACGCCAAGAGGAAGGCCAACGTCGACTCGATCACCGACCAGCACCCGTGGGTCAAGCCGGTGTCGATCGTGCTCATGGTCCTCGGCGTCGCCGTCTCGGTGCTCTACGCCGTCGTCTGGCGCTAGCGGGCCCGACCCCCGCTCACAGGCCGAGACGGCGGCCGAGGTCGCTCTGGAGGACGGCGTCGGGGTCGACCCGGCGGCGCACCGCCCGCCACTCGTCGAGCCGCGGGTACATGACCGGCATGAGCTCGGGCCGCACCCGGGAGTCCTTGGCCAGGTAGATCCGACCGCCGGCCTCGACGACCTGGGCGTCGAGCCGGTCGAGGAGCGGGCCCAGCCCGTGGGCCGCCGCGGGGATGTCGAGCGACAGCGTCCAGCCCGGGATGGGGAACGACAACGGCCCCGGGTTGGCCGCCCCGAACCGCTTGAGCACACCGATCAGGGTCGGCACCTTGGCGGCGGCGAAGGCGTCGGCGATGTCGTGCAGCACGTCCTCGGCCCCGAACGGGACGACGATCTGCCACTGGAGGAAGCCCCGGGGGCCGTGGAGCCGGTTCCACTCGTCGATGCCGTCGAGCGGGTGGAAGAAGCGGGAGATGCTCTGGATCTCGTCGCTCCGCCGGCGGGGCGCCTTCCGGAACCAGGCCTCGTTGAACGCCTGGACGGTCCAGCGGTTCAGCAGCCCGCCGGGGACGATGGGCGGCACCGTGGCCAGCGCCTGCGGGCCGAAGGCGAGCGGCTCGCGCCGCGACGGCGCCGGCAGCTCGTCGACCTCGGCGAAGCGGCCCCGGGTGATGACCGACCGCCCCACCTGGCCCCGCAGCGGCAGCAGGTCGACCCACGCCACGGTGTACTCGTAGTCCGCGTCGCCGGCCGAGAGCAGGTCCATGCAGTCGGCGAGGGTGTCGGTGCGGTCGGTGTCGACGATCGCCCGGCTGGTGGCGATCGGGCTCATCTGGACGGTGGCGTCGAGGACGACGCCGGTGAGCCCCATGCCGCCGGCGGTGGCCCAGAACAGGTCGGCGTCGACGTCGGGTGACACGGTGACGGGACCGTCGGCCGGCGTGGCCATGGTGATCCGGCGCACGTGGGCGCACCAGGTCCCGGCGCGGTGGTGGTTCTTGCCGTGGATGTCCGAGGCGATGGCGCCGCCCACGGTGACGTGGCGGGTCCCGGGGGTGACGGGGACGAACCAGCCCCGGGGCACGAGCCAGCGCATGAGCTGCTCGAGGCTGGTGCCGGCGGACACGGTGAGCAGGCCGGTCTCCTCGTCGAAGGCCAGGACCCCGCCGAAGGCGGTGGCATCGATGACGGCGCCGCCGGCGTTCTGGGCCGCGTCGCCGTAGCTCCGGCCCAGGCCCCGGGCCACGACGCCGCGGCGCGGGGCGGCGGCGACGACGGCCGCCGCCTCCTCGGCGGTCACGGGGGTGAGCACCTCGGCCGCCGAGGGCGTGGTCCTCCCCCACCCCGCCAGCTCGCGCCGGGCACCGGGCCTCATCGGTCGCCCCTCATGCCGCCAGCACCCCGATGCCGAAGACGGCGGCCCAGACGGCCCCGGCGCCGAGCAGCATCCGGTCGGCGAGCACCAGCTCCTCGGGCGCGCCGCCCTCCCCGGTGTCGAGGAGCTGGGCGTAGCGGAGCACGGCGGTGGTGAACGGCACGATGGACATCTGGTACCACGGGACGGACAGCCCGGTGAGGTCGGCCCGCTCGAAGGCCCACAGGCAGTAGGCGACGAGAACCACCCCGGAGCTGACCGCCCGCAGGTGGGCGAGGAAGCTGGGCGAGTAGCCGTCGAGGACCTTGCGGTGCGACCCGGCGTCGTCGCCCATGGTCACGACCTCGGCGTGGCGCTTGCCGACGGCCATGAACAGGGACCCGAACGAGGTGACGATGAAGAACCAGTCGGAGATGGGCACGTCGGCGGCGACCGCACCGGCGACGGCGCGCAGCACGAACCCCGACGCCAGGGCGATGACGTCGAGCAGCACGACGTGCTTGAGCACGAGCGTGTAGGTGGTGGTGAGGGCCACGTAGCCGGCGAGCACGGCGAGCAGCTGCCACCGCACCGAGAGGGCGACGGCCGCCCCGGCCACGGCGAAGGCGACCGCCAGGCCCCGGGCCAGCGGGACCGACAGCTCGCCGGCGGCGATGGGACGGTGGCGCTTGGTGGCGTGGGCCCGGTCGGCCTCGACGTCGCCGGCGTCGTTCAGGAGGTAGGTCGCGCTGGCGGCGAGGCTGAACGCCACGAACGCGGCGACCGTGGCGGCGACGGCGTCGGCCTGGCCGAGGACGCCTGCGGCACCGGGCGCCGCCAGCACCAGCAGGTTCTTGGTCCACTGCTTGGGACGGCAGGCGACCAGGACGGCCAGCGGGAGGGGGCGCGAGCGGCGGGTGGCGTCGGTGGCGCGCCCGCTCACCGCGCGGCCAGGCGTCGCCACAGGGGCCGGGGCACCAGCCGCAGGACCCCGAAGACGGCCTGGAGGACGGCGGGCGACCACACCGTGTGGCTCCCCCGGCGCAGCCCGTTCTCGATGTCGGCGGCGACCTTCTCGGCGGTCGTGGAGAACGGCGCCGGGTCCATGCCCTCGGTCATCTTGGTGGTGACGAACCCGGGACGGACGACCATCACGCGGGCGCCGCTGCCCTGGAGGGCGTCCCCGAGGCCCTGGGCGAAGCCGTCGAGGCCGGCCTTGGTCGAGCCGTAGACGAAGTTGTCCTTCCGGACGCGCACGCCGGCGACCGAGGACAGCACGACCAGGGTGCCGTGGCCCTGGGCCCGCAGGCAGTCGGCGACGGCCAGGCCGGCGGAGACGGCGCCGGTGTAGTTGACGGTCACGGCGTCGACGGCGGCGGCGTGGTCCTCGTCGAAGACGACCTGGTCGCCGAGGACGCCGAAGGCGAGGATCACCACGTCGATGTCGCCGGTGGCGAACACGTCGCCGATGACCTTGGGGTGCCCCACGGTGTCGGCGGCGTCGAAGGCGACCACCTCCACCTCGGCGCCGTCGCCCCGCACCGTCTCGGCCGCGGCGTCGAGCGCGGCGGACGGACGACCGGCGAGCACCACCCGGCGGCAGCGGTCGGCGACCAGCCGGCGCACCGTGGCCAGGGCGATGTCGGAGGCGCCGCCCAGCACCAGCACCGACTGGGCGCCACCGGCTCCGTCACGCACGGGAGCCTCCGTGCGTCGCACGGTGCGGGGCGAGGGGGAGCGCGGGCGCGTCGGCGAGAGCCACGTCGGCTGACTCTACCGACGCGGTCCGCAACGGGACGAACACCGCCGGGCATCCACCGGCGCCCGGCCCGGTCCCGTATCCTCGGCGAGCCCCGGCGCCGTCCGCTCCTGCGGGCCCGCCCACCCCCGCCGCCCCAGGAGCCCCCATCACCGCGACCGTGCACCGGCTCCTGCCGACGGACGAGGCCCGGGCCTTCTTCCGCTGGGCGGCCGGCGCCTACGCCCTCGTCACCGGGGTCGTGCTGCTCGCCTGCCTGCGGGTCAGCGACGGACGGCTCGTCTACGTGCTCGACGACCCGGCCATCCACCTGGCCATCGCCCGCAACGTCGCCGAGCACGGGACGTGGGGCGTCGTGCCCGGGCACTTCGAGTCGGCGTCGTCGTCGCCGGTCTGGACGGCGGTGCTGGCGATCGGCGTGCTGGTGCTGCCGGCCGGCGAGGAGGCGCTCGCCTTCGTCCTCAACGTCGTCGCCGGGTTCGCCGTCCTGGGCCTGGTGGCCCGGCACCAGACCGCACTGCACCCGTCGGCGCGCCACCCGCTCGACGTCCTCGCCACCGTGGTGATCGCCGTCGTCGTCTTGTTCCTCCCCGCCGCCGCCATGGTGGGGATGGAGCACGTGCTCCACCTGGCCCTCCTGCTCGTCGCCGTGCCCCTGCTGCTGCGCCCGGGTCCGGCGGCGACACGAGGGCGCGCCGCCCTCCCCTACGCCCTGATCGTGGTCGCCACCCTGACCCGGCTGGAGACGGCCTTCGTGGCCGCCGGCGTCGGCGCCGCCCTCGTCCTCGACGCCCTCCCGTGGGGGCGCGCCGCGCCCCTGCCGTGGCGACCGGTCGCCCGCCGGGTCGTCGGGCTCGGCCTGGCGTCGGGCGTCCCGCTCCTCGCCTACGGGCTGGTCAACAAGGCCATGGGTCAGGACCTGCTGCCCAGCTCGGTGGCCGCCAAGAGCGAGTCGATCAACGGCGCCGACCGGTTCCCCGAACCTCGCGAGGTGATGGATCGGCTGACGCTCGACCCGCTCCTCACGGTCCTGGTCGGCGCCTGCATCGTGCTGGCGATCCTCGGCTGGCGGGCCCGCACCCGGTGGGCGACCCTCGGCACGGCCGTGGCCGTCACCGCCGCCCTCCACGTCACCCTCGCCCAGGTCGGCTGGTACGACCGCTACCAGATCTACCTGATCGGCCTGGCCCTGGTGGCCCTGGCGTGGGCCGCCCGGGACATCCCGGCATCGCTGCGGGCGAGCCGGCCCCACCTCGTCCCGCTCCTGGTCCTCGTGCTGCTCCTCACCACCACGACCAAGGTCGCCCTGACGGTCGAGGCCCCTCGCGGGGTGGCCGACACCTACGAGCAGCGCTACCAGGCGGCCCGGTTCCTCGACCGCTACTACGACGGGGAGCCGGTCGCCACCGGGGAGCTGGGCTACATCAGCCTCTTCCACGAGGGCCCGCTCACCGACTTCTACGGCCTCGGCGACCACGAGGTGCTCGTCGCCCGCCGGGAGATCCGCGACGCGGAGGCCCGCAAGGCGTTCTGGGCCGAGCTCGTGCAGCGGCGCGGCGTCGCCGTCGCCGCCATCTACCCGACCAACCTCCTGGGCGAGGTGCCCGACAGCTGGATCCTCGTCGGCACGTGGCTGCTCCCCCGGGACCCGTTCACCGCCTACGACCGGAGCTTCCAGTTCTGGGCCACCCGCCCCGAGGAGGTCGAACGGCTCCACGCCCACCTCGAGGACTACGCCCCCGAGCTGCCGGACCCGGTCATCTACGAGCCCAACGAGCTGGCCCGCTACCGCGCCGCCCTCGAGATGGACGCCGGCGGCTAGCCACAGCCCGGCGACGGGGGACGCGGCGTGGCACGTCGCGTCCGGTCCGCCAGCCCCTCAGCCCAGGTTCTTCTGGATGAGCTGGACCTTCTGCTCGCTCATGTTGACGTCGTCGCCCTGCTCCCGGAGGAGGCGCTGGCGGTCGCGCTCGGCCTCCCGGGCGGCGACGGTGGTGTCGACCCGGGCGATGGCGGCGTCGGCACCGTTCTCGGCGATGAAGGTGGCCCAGTCCACGAGGGCGTCGACCATCTCGTCCTCGGGCACGACGGCGACGTTCTTGCCCTTGACGAACAGGTGGCCACGCTTGTTGCCGGCGGCGATGCCGATGTCGGCGTCGCGGGCCTCACCCGGACCGTTGACGACGCAGCCCATGACCGCCACCTGGAGCGGGATCTGCTTGTCGGCGAAGGCCTCCTGGGCCTGCCGCGCCACCTCGATCACGTCGATCTCGGCCCGGCCGCAGCTGGGGCAGGCGATCAGGTCGACGTTCTTGCGCTCGCGCAGGCCCAGGGCCTCGAGCAGCATCCGGCCGGCCTTGGCCTCCTCGACCGGGTCGGCGGTGAGCGAGTAGCGGATGGTGTCGCCGATGCCCTCGGCCAGGAGGGTGCCGATGCCGGCCGACGACTTCACCAGGCCGCCGGGCAGCGGGCCGGCCTCGGTGACGCCGAGGTGGAGGGGGTGGTCGACCGTCTCGGACAGCAGCCGGTAGGCGTCGATCATGAGCGGGACGCTGGACGCCTTCACCGAGATCTTCACGTCGAAGAAGTCGACCTCGGCGAAGTGGGCCAGCTCGATCTGGGCCGACTCGACCATGGCCTCGGGGGTCACGGTGCCGCCGTGCTTCTCGTACAGCTTGGGGTCGAGCGAGCCGCCGTTGACGCCGATGCGGATGGGCACGCCCCGGTCGCGGCACTCGGAGGCGACGGCCTTGATGTGCTCGGGGCGGCGGATGTTGCCGGGGTTCAGGCGCAGGCAGGCCACCCCGGCCTCGAGGGCGGCGAGGCCCATGCGGTGGTTGTGGTGGATGTCGGCCACCAGCGGGACCGGCGAGCGGGGCACGATCCGGGCCAGGCCGGCGGCCGCCTCGGCGTCGTTGCACGTGCACCGGACGATGTCGGCGCCGGCGGCCGCGAGGGCGTAGATCTGCTGGAGGGTGCCGTCGACGTCGGCCGTCTTGGTGGTCGTCATCGACTGGACCGACACCGGTGCGCCCCCGCCCACGGTGACCGGGCTGCGGGAGTGGGCCAGGGTGACGGCGCGGGTCGGCCGCCGGTCGGCGGTGGTGCGGACCTCCACTAGTTCACCTGCGCCGGGTTCACGAGGTCGAGGTACAGCGACGACACGAAGATCAGGCCCAGCACGAACACGACCGCGTAGGTCATGGGGATCAGCTTGCCCACGTCGGCCAGGTAGCGGCGCCCGTCGCGACGGCGCCACTCCTGGACCTTCTCGTAGATGGCGATCACCACGTGGCCGCCGTCGAAGGGCAGCAGCGGCACCAGGTTGAACAGGCCGATGAAGATGTTGATGAAGGCGAACAGCAGGACGAGGCTGGCCACGCCCCCGGTCTCCCCGGCGTCGACCCCGATGCGGAAGACCCCGAGCAGCGACAGGAGCCGGTTCTCGTTCGCGTCGGAGTCCTCGGCCGCGGCCGAGGACGACGACGGCGCGTCCGACGAGGTGGCGGCGGGCTCGTCGCGGGCGTCGCGCACCTGGCGGCTGTAGTCGGAGATCCCCGAGGGGGTGAAGAAGTTGCCCAGGCCCTCGACCGACAGCTTGGCCACCGATCCGAACTCGCGCACCGTCGCCGGGATGCCCTCGACCACGCCGAGCTTCTCGACGGGGATGGTCTGGCCGATCCCCAGGAAGCCGACCTCGGCGTCGTCGGGGTTGCGGCCCAGCGTGACCGCGACCTCGCGCTCCTCGCCGTCGCGGGCGACGGTGAGGACGACCTGCTCCTCGGGCTTGTCGGCCACGACCTGGCGGAGGTCCTCGAAGGTGGCCAGGCGCTCGCCGTCGATGGCGACGACGTCGTCGCCCTCCTGCAGCCCGGCCTCGGCCGCAGCGCTGTCCTCCGACACGCTGCCGACCCGCCACTTGGCGTCGTAGCGATCGGTGATGGACCCGCCCGAGAGCCCGAAGCCGACGAGCAGGGCGTAGATCAGGCCCAGGGCCAGGACGAAGTGCACGGTGGAACCGGCGACGGCCACGCCGAAGCGCTGCCAGAACGGCTGCTGGCGGTAGGTCTTGGGCTCGTCGGCCGGGTCGACCTCCTCGATGTCGTGCATGCCGACGATCTTCACGTAGGCCCCGGCCGGGATGAGCTTGAGGCCGTACTCGGTCTCGCCCCGCCGCACCGACCAGATCTTGGGCCCGAAGCCCAGGAAGAACTCGGTGCACTTCATCCCGGCCCGGCGGGCCATCACGAAGTGGCCCAGCTCGTGCAGGGTGATCATCACGACGATGCCGAGCACCATCAGGAGGCCGTAGACCCCCGTCGACGCGGTGAGGACGACGAGCAGGGCGGCGACCACGCCCAGGCGGACCCACTGCCCGAGCGTCATCTGCCCGTCCGGCTCGCCGGCGACCTGCTCGACGGCCTCGGCCGGGCGCCGGGGCGGCTCGGCCGGGGACGGCCGGGGGTCGGTCTGGGGGGCTGTCATCCGGGCCGCCTGCTTCGCTCGCTCATCGGTGCCTCTCGTCGGCTACGACCGTCCCGCGATGACCGTGCGGGCCGCGGCGCGGCCCCTCCGGTCGGTCTCGATCACGGCCTCGACGCTGTCGGGGTCTCCCCCATCATGCCGGGAGAGGACCTCCTCCAGGACGTCAGGGATGCCCGACCAGGTGAGGGCACCCCCCAGGAAGGCCTCGACCGCCACCTCGTTGGCCGCGTTGAGCAGCGCCGGCGTGCCCCCGCCCGCCCGGCCGGCCTCGTAGGCCAGGCGCAGGCAGGGGAAGGCGTCGAGGTCGGGGGGCTCGAAGTCCAGCCGGGACAGCTGGCCCCAGTCGATGCGCCCGAAGGGGGCGGCCAGCCGATCCGGGTGGGCCAGGGCGTAGCCGATGGGCAGCCGCATGTCCGGGAGCGAGAGCTGGGCCACGGTGGCGCCGTCGGTGAACTCGACCATCGAGTGGATGATCGACTGGGGGTGGACCACGACCTCGATGGCGTCGTAGGGGGTGCCGAACAGCTCGTGGGCCTCGATGACCTCCAGGCCCTTGTTCATCAGCGTCGAGCTGTCGACGGTGATCTTGGGGCCCATCGACCAGGTGGGGTGGGCGAGGGCCTCGTCCACGGTGACCTGGGCCAGGTCGGCCCGGCTCCGGCCCCGGAACGGTCCCCCGCTCGCCGTCAGCACGATGCGGGCGACGCGGTCGGGCCCGGTGGGGTCCCCCGAGCGCAGGCACATGTGGATGGCGCAGTGCTCGCTGTCGACGGGGACGATCTCGGCCCCCGGCGTGCGGCGGGCGGGCTGGACCACCGGGGCGCCGGCGATCAGCGACTCCTTGTTGGCCAGGGCCAGGCGGCGCCCGGCCTCGAGCGTGGCCAGGGTGACCTCGAGGCCGGCGAAGCCGACGACGCCGTTGACGCACACGTCGGCCTCGGCGCCCAGGCTGGCCAGCCCCTTGGTCCCGGCCCGGACCTCGACCCCCGGCAGGGCGGCCTCGACCTCCAGCGCCTTGGTCTCGTCGGCGACGGCGACGACGGCGGCGCCGGTGGCCCGGGCCTGGGTGACCAGCAGGTCGACCTGGCCCCCGCCGGCGCCCAGCGCCACCACCTGGTAGCGCTCGGGCTCGGCGGCGACGACCTCGAGCGTCTGGGTGCCGATCGACCCGGTCGAACCGGCCAGGGCGACGGTGGTCACGATGCGGCCGTCCCGGTCAGAAGGGGGCGAGCTCGAAGAGCATGGCGGCGTAGAAGACCGTGGGCAGGACGAACAGCAGCCCGTCGAAGCGGTCGAGGAGGCCACCGTGCTCGGGGAGCAGGTTCCCCATGTCCTTGACCCCGAGGTCCCGCTTGACCAGGGACTCGCAGATGTCGCCCAGGGGGGCGGCGAGCATGGCCAGCAGCCCGATCAGGGCGGCGTCACCGATGTCGTCCCACGGCGCGATCCCGAACAGCCCGACGACGACCACCACCGCGAAGAACGAGAGGCCGATCCCGCCCAGGAGGCCCTCGAGCGTCTTGTTGGGGCTGACCCCCGACAGCGGTCTCCTGCCGAACGTGCGCCCGATGATCAGACCACCGACGTCGTAGCCCACGGCCGCCAGGACCGCGGTGAGGAACATGCCCCGCCCGTCGGACTGGGCCAGGAGCAAGGCGGCGAAGGATCCCAGGCCGGCGATCCACGCCACGCCGAACAGGGTGACGCCGATGCTCTCGACCACCCGCGCGTCGCCGTCGGCCCCGACCAGGTGCCACGCCAGGGCGGCCATGACGGTGACGACCGCGAGCAGCGGGTAGGCCTCGATGCCCTTCCAGTACACGGCCAGGGGGTAGAGGGCGGCGGCGGCCAGCCCCAGGAGGCTGGCCGGGCGGTAGCCGGCGCGCTGCGCCGCAGCCTGGAACTCGCCCATGCCGACCACGAGGACCGCGGCGACGAGGACGAGCACGAAGGCGGACCCGAGGTACAGGAGGACGCCGGCGAGGACGGCGGCGCCGACCCCGACGGCGGTGGCGATGCCCAGGTTGCGACCGGCGCCGCCGCCGTGGTCACCGGGCTCGGGGACGGGCCGGGCCGGCGCCAGCCGGCGGCCCACCGGTGCCACCGTCGGCGCGGGGGCCTCGGGCGGCTCGGAGCCGACCTCGTCGAGCTCGTCGAAGTCGAACAGCTCCTCCTCGTGGGGCCGGTCGAGGTCCATGGCCCCGACGCGCACCTCGTCGTCGTCGGTGAGGTCGTCGAAGCCGTCGTGCCCCCAGGCGCCGTCGTGGCTGCGCCAGTGGGCGGCGGGCGTCGACCCGCTGGGGGCCGAGGTGGCGTCGTCGTCGCCGGCGAGGATGCGGGGCAGCTCGCCAGTGCCGGGCTCGGTCCAGTGCGGCAGCTCCACCTGGCCCGACGGCTCGTCGCCGAAGTCGAAGACCTTGTCGTCGTCGGCCCAGCCGCCATCGGGGGTGAAGAGCGGCGAGGCGCCCTCGGCGGGGGGCTCCGCCGTCGCCGCCTCGTCGATGCCCCAGCTGGGCTCGCCCCACGCGGCGAGCCCGGCGGCCTCGGCGTCGTCGGGCTCGGCGTCGGCGTCGGCGTCGGCGTCGGCCTCAGCGTCGGCGTCGGCGTCGGGAGGCGGGGGGCCCTCGGCGGCCTCCAGGTCGTCGGCGCCTGGCGCCCAGAGCGACGCGCCGGCCTCGGGGGCGTCGTCACCGTCGTCGCCCGCCGGCGGGGACGGAGGAGGGGCGGGCGGGTCGGGGATGCTGGGCATGGCGTCGGTGGCCTCGTCGCCGGTCAGATCCTCGATCGGGTCGGGGGTGATCGGAGGGGTGGGGGGGTCAGGGGTGATCGGGGGGTCGGGGGTGGGCGCCGGCTCGGGCGCGTCGGCCGCGGCCGACCCGAGGCCCAACCGGCCGAGCAGGCCCCGCCGCGGGCGGGGCGGCTCCTCGACGGCGCCGAAGGCGGACCAGTCGTCGTCGGCCGGCTCGGGTGCGAACGGGGCGCCCGCGGCGGAGGGCTCGTCGCGGACGTCGACCACCGGCTCGGGGATCACGACCGGCGCCTCCGGGACCGGGCCGTCGTCACCGTCGTCACCGCCGGCGGCGGCGTCGGCCGTCTCCCCAACGTCGTCGGCCCAGCGCACCGCGCCCGTGGGCTCGTCCCAGCTGCCGTCCCAGGGGTCGTCGTCGTCCACGAAGTCCTCGGCCCAGGACAGCTCCGGCTCGGCCGGGGTGTCGGACGGGGGCACCACCGGCTGGGCACCGGTCTCGCCTCGGGTCCAGGCGACGACGTCGGCCTGCTCGTCGGCGTCCCAGGCGGCCTCGCCCCAGGTGGACTCGGCCGGCCACGGGTCGGCGTCGTCGTCGTCGGGCACGTCGGGCTCGTCCCACGCCGGCGGCGGACGGGGGTCGAAGCGCTGGCCCTTGGCCGGGCGCAGCGACGGCGTCTCGGCGTCGTCGTCGGCCCCCAGCGGGAACCGCAGCGCCGGCTTGGGACCGGCCGGCGGTCGGGCCGGGCGGTCGCCGTACCGCGGGAGGTGGGTGCCGCGGCGCTCGGCCACGTCCCCGCGCTCGATGGCCTCGGCGGCCTCCTCCGCCCCGATGATCCGGACACCCTCGGCCGGGTCCCCGGGCCGGGCGTCGTCTCGCCTGCGGTCGTCGGCCATCGCTCTCCTTGCGTCGTGCCCGGGGACCGGCGCAGCCAGGCCCACGAGGGGCCGGCGCGCTCAGTCCTCGAGCAGCTCGGTCTCTTTCTGGGCGAGGGATTCGTCGATCTGGGCCTCGATGCGGTGCGTGAGGGCGTCGATCTCCTTCTCCGCCCGGGCCAGCTCGTCCTCGGAGAGGTCGCCGTCCTTGGCCAGCGTCTCCAGCTCGCTGCGCGCCGTGCGACGGGCGTTGCGCACCGACACCCGGTTGTCCTCGGCCATCTGCTTCACCAGGCGCACGAGGTCCTTGCGCCGCTCGCCGGTGAGGGGCGGGAAGCTCAGCCGGATGATCACGCCGTCGTTGCTGGGGTTGAGGCCCAGGTCCGAGTTGCGGATCGCCTTCTCGATGGCGGCCATGGCGCCCTTGTCGTAGGGCGAGATGACCAGCATCCGGGCCTCGGGCACCGAGATGTTCGCCATCTGCTGGAGGGGGACGTCGGCGCCGTAGTACTCGACCATCAGCTTCTCGACCAGACCGGGGGCGGCGCGGCCGGTGCGCACCCCGGCGAAGGCCTGCCGGGCGTGCACGACGGCCTTCTCCATCTTGTCCTTGGCCTCGTCGAGGACGAGCGCCACCATCTCGGGATCGCTCATCGGCTCGTCACCGGGCCGGAGACACCTGGCATCCGCTCGATCACCGGCGCGCCAGCCCGAGCTCGTGGGCCCAGCACGTCCCCGCGGAGGACGACGAGCGCCGGTGATCGCCGAACGCCTCCACTCGCTGCGCTCGCTCCGTCGTCGAAGACCGAACTGCGCCCCTGGGTTCGCTCGCTGCGCTCGCTCACCGGACCAGAGTACCGACTGCCCCGTCGCCGTCGAGGACGCGCCGGAGGTTGCCGGCCGCGGTCACGTCGAACACGACGATCGGCAGGGCGTTGTCCATGCAGAAGGTGATGGACGTCGGGTCCATGACGTTGAGGCCCTTGTTGAGGACGTCCATGTAGGACACCTCGGTGAGCTTGGTGGCCGTGGGGTCCAGCTTCGGATCGGCGGTGTAGACGCCGTCGACGCCCGAGTGGGTGCCCTTGAGGACGGCCTGGGCGTCGATCTCGGCGGCGCGGAGGGCGGCCGGGGTGTCGGTGGTGAAGAACGGGCTGCCGAGCCCGCCGGCCAGGATCACGACCCGACCCTTCTCCAGGTGCCGGATCGCCCGGCGCCGGATGTAGGGCTCGGCGATCTGCTCCATGTGGACCGCCGACTGGACCCGCGTCGGCTGGCCCATCTGCTCGAGCATCTCCTGGAGGCCGAGGGCGTTGATGACCGTCGCCAGCATCCCCATCTGGTCCGCCTGGGCCCGGTCCATGCCCTCGCCGGCGCCGATCTGGCCCCGCCAGATGTTGCCGCCGCCGACGACGATGGCGATGTCGGTGCCCAGGTCGTTCCGCACCGCGCAGATCTCGCCGGCGAGCATGCGGAGCGTCTCGCCGTCGATGCCGTAGCCCTGGTCGCCGGCGAAGGCCTCACCGGACAGTTTGAGGACGACGCGGTTCCAGCGGGGCTCGGTCACGAGCGGTGCCCGTACCTTCTTGCCCGCTCGCTGCGCTCGCTCACGACCCGACGACGACCTGGGCCACCCGGGCGACGTCGGCGTCGCCCAGGAGGGCCTTGATGGTGGTCTTCTCGTCCTTCACGAAGCCCTGCTCGAGGAGGACGCGCTCCTTGAACCAGCCGGTGAGACGCCCCTCGACGATCTTCTCCATGGCGGCCTCGGGCTTGCCCTCGGCGCGGGTGATGCCCTCGAGCGTCGCCCGCTCCTCGGCCACCTCGGCCTCGGGGATGTCCTCGCGCCGGATGCCGATGGGCTTGGTGAAGGCCACGTGCACGGCGACGTCGTGGGCCAGCTCCCGGGTGCCCCCGGTGAGCTCGACGATGACGCCGTTGACCCCGCGGCCGTCCTGGCGGTGCACGTAGGAGTCGATGACGTGGCCGGGCTCGGCCTCGATGCGCACGACCTGGCCCAGCTCGATGTTCTCCTTGAGCGTGAGCTTGAGGTCGTCGATGGCCTCGGTCTTCGAGGTCGCCGCGCTCTCACCCTTGACCGCCACGAGCGTGGCGATCTCCTGGACGAGGGCGGTGAACTGGTCGGACTTGGCCACGAAGTCGGTCTCGCACTTGAGCTCGACGATGGCGGCGACGGAGCCCTCGAGGGCCACGGCGACGGTGCCCTGGCTGTTGTCGCGGTCGGTGCGGGAGGCCGCCTTGGCCAGGCCCTTCTCCCGCAGCCACTTGGCCGCGGCGTCGGGGTCGCCCCCGTTCTCGGTGAGCGCCTTCTTGGCATCCATCATCCCGGCGCCGGTCGACTGGCGCAGGGCCTGGACGTCCTTGGCGGTGAAGTCGGCCATGTCTAGGACTGCTCCTCTGCTGCTGCGGTGTCGCTCGGGGCCGGGGTGCCGGCCGGGATCTCGCCCTCGGCGTCGGGCGCCGTGGCCGGGGCGACCTCGGGCTCGGCGGCAGCCTCGGCCGCGGCCTCGGTGGCGGTGGTGTCGGGCGGGGTGCCGGGGCCGTCGGTGGCCTCGGGGGCGGCCGGGGCGGTGGCCCCGGCGGCGAGACGGGCCTCGCGGGCGGCGGCCTGGGCCGCGGCCTGGTTGCGGGCCTCGGCCTGCTCGGCGGCGATGCGGGCCTCGTCCTCGGCGCTGCGGACGACCTTGGCCGCCGCCCCGCCGCGGCGGGACGCGATCAGGCGGCCCTCCTCGACGGCGTCGGAGATGATCCGGCACATGAGGGTGCCGGAGCGGATGGCGTCGTCGTTGCCGGGGATGACGTACTCGATGACGTCGGGGTCGCAGTTGGTGTCGACCACGGCGACCAGCGGGATGCCGAGCTTGTTCGCCTCGGTGACGGCGATGTGCTCCTTCTTGGTGTCGAGCACGAACACCGCGTCGGGCACCTTCTCCATCTGGTGGATGCCGCCCAGGTTGCGCTCGAGCTTGGCCAGCTCGCGGCTGAGGAGGAGGGCCTCCTTCTTGGGCATGGCGTCGAACTCGCCGGAGAGCCGCATGCGGCGGTACTCCTGCATCTTGGCGACCCGCTTGGAGATGGTCTCGAAGTTGGTGAGCATGCCGCCGAGCCAGCGCTGGTTGACGTACGGCATGCCGCACTTCTCGGCGTAGCTCTGGACCGGGTCCTGGGCCTGCTTCTTGGTGCCCACGAACAAGACGGTGCCGCCGTCGGCGGTCATGTCCCGGATGAAGCTGTAGGCCGTCTCCAGGCGCTGGAGGGTCTGCTTGAGGTCGATGATGTAGATGCCACCGCGGTCACCGTGGATGAACCGCTGCATCTTCGGGTTCCACCGACGCGTCTGGTGCCCGAAGTGGACACCCGCCTCGATGAGCTGCTTCATGGTCACGACGGGCTGATCCACGTCGATCTCCTTTCCCAACGGTTCGACGTCACCCGGTCCTGACGCCGGTGAGGGCGACCGTTGGTGGACCGGGCTGAGAGGTTGTGTGCGCGGCCCCGACCTGGTGCCAGGGCCGACGGATGATCTTAGGCCGCGACGCCACCGAGCCCACCAAAACTCCGGGTCGGTGGGGCCCGGCGGCGGCCTCCGTCGACCGGGGCCAACCGCACCCAGGGTGGGCCGTCGGCGCCCCAGAGCGACGTCGGGTCGATGTAGGCGTCGCCCCGCCGGGCGCCGACGTGCAGGCGGCTCCCGGTCGTCCCCAGCACGTGGCCGCCCGGGACGACGGTCCCGGCGGCCACCGCCACCGTGGCCAGGAACGAGTACGACGTGCGGATCCCGTCGGGGTGGGTGACGGTGACGTGGAGCTCGCCGGCGACGCGGCCGGCGAAGGTGACCGTCCCCCGCCCTGCGGCCCGGACCGGCGTCCCGGGCTCGGTGGCGTACTCGACCCCCCGGTTGCCCGGGAGCCAGGGCTGGGGCGGCGGCCGGAACGGGTCGCTGATCGGGGCGTCGACCGGGGGGTCGTAGTCGACCGCTCCCCCGCCCCCCGGGTCGCCGACCTGGGCCGCCGCCCGCGGCGCCCCGGGGCCACCGGGGAGCACCGACGCCGTCGCCGCCACGACCACGGCGAGGACGACCAGGGCCCGGCGCCGGCGCCCGGCCCGGGGCGCCCTCAGGCCCGGGGGTGGGTCTCGGTGTGCACCTGCCGGAGCCGCTCCTTGCTCACGTGGGTGTAGATCTGCGTCGTCCGGAGGTCGGCGTGACCGAGCAGCTCCTGCACCGCCCGCAGGTCGGCGCCCCCGTCGAGCAGGTGGGTGGCGAAGCTGTGGCGCAGGGCGTGGGGGTGGGTCGGGCTGGCCGAGCGCCCGTCGAGGATGCGGCGCACGTCGCGGGGCGTCAGGGGCCGCCGGCGGCGGTTCACGAACAGGGCCGGGACCGGCGCCGCGCCCACCAGGTCGGCCCGGCGGGGCAGCCAGCGGCGGATCGCCGCCACCGCTGGCTCGCTCACGGGCACGATGCGCTGCTTGGACCCCTTGCCCAGCACCGTGACCCGCCCCCGCTCCAGGTCGACGTCGCCCGGGGCCAGCCCGCACAGCTCCGAGACCCGGAGCCCGCTGCCGTAGAGCAGCTCGATCACGGCGTCGTCGCGGGCGTGGAAGCAGCGCTCGACGGGGTCGTCGGGGCGGGTCGCCTCCACCATGGCGTCGACCTGGTCCGGGCGCAGGACCTGCGGGAGCCGCGAGTCGCCCTGGGGGGCCGAGACGTCGAGGGCCGGGTCGGCCCCGATCCGTCCCGTCCGCCGCGCCCAGTGGAAGTAGCGGCGGAGCGAGCTCACGTGGCGGGCGAGCGAGCGGGGCGAGAGGCCCGCCCGCTCGACGGTCTGGCCGCGGTGGTCGCCGGGGCCGTCGAGCCCGTCGGCCAGCTCCCCGAGGTACACGCGGAGGGTCGAGCGGTTGATCCGGCCCGGCCCGGCGTGGGCGTTGCGCTCGGCCCAGGCGACGAACCGGCGCAGGTCCCGGCCGTAGGCGGTGAGCGTCGCCGGGCTGACGTCGGTGAGCGACTGGAGGTACGCCTCGACGTCCCAGCCCGCGTCGTCCACCGCGCCCACGGTACCGAGCGGCGAGGGCAGCGACGGCGACCGCGGTGCCGGCGAGCAGCACGGCCGGGAGCAGGAGGGCCGGCGTCGCGGTCACAGCGACACCCGCCTCTCGATGCGCCCGCCCCGGCGATCGACCCACCCGTCGACCTCGAGCTGGTCGAGGGCCACGGCCAGGGGGCCGAGGGCGAGGCCGGTGCGGGCCGCGACGGCGTCGAGGGTGGCCGGCTCCCACCCGATGGCCCGGAGGATCCGGGCCCCGTCTCCGCGCGGACGGGGGCGCGGGTCGAGGACGCCGGCGGCCTCCTCGGGGGCGGCGACCAGCCCGGCGGCGACCAGCACGTCGTCGGCCCCCGAGCACACCTCGGCGCCCTGGGACAGCAGCCAGTTCGTCCCGGCCGAGGCGGCCGAGCGGATCGAGCCGGGCACGGCGAGGACGGTGCGCTGGCGGCGCAGCGCCTCGTCGACGGTGTACATCGAGCCGCCCCGCCGAGGCGACTCGACCACGACGACGACGTCGGCCAGGGCGGCGACGAGGCGGTTGCGGGCCGGGAACCGCCAGCGGCCCGGCGGGGTGCCCAGCGGGTACTCGCTCAAGACGACGCCGGCCGCCGCCACCCGGCGCCACAGCGGCCCGCTGCGCGCCGGGTAGACGACGTCGAGCCCGCTCCCCACGACCGCGACGGGCGGGGCGCAGCCCGGGCCGCCGGCGAGGGCTCCGGCGTGGGCGGCGGCGTCGATGCCTTGGGCCAGCCCGGAGACGACCCGCCCGCCGGCCCGGGCGCACTGCCGGCCGATCTCGTGGGCCAGCTCGGCGCCGGCGGGGGTGCACCGACGGGTGCCGACGATGGCCACCGTCGGCCCCGCCGTCGCGCCCAGGGCCCCGTCGCCGAAGAGCACGACCGGTGGCTCGAGGTCCTCGTCGAGGCGGGTGGGCATGCGGCCGTCGCCCCGCACCGCCACGGTGATGCCCCGGTCGCGGTGCCGACGCCAGAGGGCGCCGACGTCGACCGCGCCGCTGGCCCGGGCCCAGGCCTCGGCCTGGGTGGCGGCGCCGGGCCCCACCACCTCGGCCAGCGGCCGCAGGGTGTGGGCCCGCCCGGAGCGGACGAGGTCCCACGCCTCCTCGGCCGCGCCCGCCTCCCACAGCGCGCCGAGGCGGGCCGGGCCCATCGCCGGGAGCCCGGCGAGGGCCACCCACCACGCCGCCGCCGGCAGCTCGTCGGTGGTCATGCCGCCACCTCCGACCCGGCCGAGGCGCGGCCCCGCAAGGCCATGGCCAGGGCCACCGGCTCGACGCCGAGCGGTGCCTCCGGGTCGAGGCCGGCCAGGTCGGCGACGGTGCGGCCGACGCGGCGGACCCGGGCGAGGCCCCGGGCGGTGAGGCGGCCCTGGGTGAGCGCCAGCTCCAGCATGCGCGTCGCCGGCCGGTCGAGGGGGACGAGGGCGTCGAGGGCGCGGGCGGGGATGGCGGCGTTGGTCTCGACGCCCCGGTCGGCGGCGACCTGGCGGGCCCGGGCGACGCGCCCGGCGACGACGGCGGTCGGCTCGCCCGGCTCGGTGGCGAGCAGGGCCACGGGGTCGGGGCGGTGGACGGCCACCCGCAGGTCGAAGCGGTCGAGGATGGGACCGCTGAGCCGGCGCCGGTACCGGGCCCGGGCCGCCTCCGTGCACCGGCAGGCGGCCGCCTCCAGGCCCTCGCCGCACGGGCACGGGTTGGTGGCCGCCACCAGGAGGAAGCGGGCCGGCAGGGTGACGCTGGCCCGGGCTCGGGCCACCCGCACCACGCCCTCCTCGAGGGGCTGGCGGAGGGCGTCGACGACCGAGGGCGGGAACTCCCCCATCTCGTCGAGGAACAAGACGCCCTCGGTGGCCAGGCTGAGCTCGCCGGGGCGGAGCATCGCCGTCCCCCCTCCCACCAGGGACACGAGGGTGGAGCTGTGGTGGGGGGCGCGGAACGGCGGTCGGGTGGCGAGCCCGGCGCCCGGCACCTCGAGCCCGGCGGCGGACATGACCCGGGTGACGGCGAGGGCCTGGGGCGTGTCGAGGGGCGGCAGCAGGCCGGGCAGCCGGCGGGCCAGCATCGTCTTCCCGGCCCCCGGCGACCCGATGAGGAGGAGGTGGTGGCCCCCGGCTGCGGCGATCTCCAGGGCCTGGCGGGCCACGGGCTGGCCCCGCACGTCGGCCAGGTCGGGTGGGGGCGGCTCCGGCGGCGGTGGGGGCGGCTCGACGGGATCCGGCCACGGGCCGTCGCCGGCGAGCGCCAGCACCAGTTCGGCCAGGCGGTCGACGGGGCGCACCTCGTGCCGGCCGACGAGCCGCGCCTGGCGGGCCGACGCGGCCGGGACCACGATCACGCCGTCGGGCAGGGCGTCGACCAGGGGCACCACGCCGGCGACGGGCCGCACCGCACCGTCGAGCCCCAGCTCACCGATGCAGCCCAGACCGGCCAGGGCGGGGACCGGCACCTGGTCGGTCGCGCCCAGCACGGCCAGGGCGATGGCCAGGTCGAGCCCGGTGCCGATCTTGCGCTCGGCCGACGGGGCCAGGTTGACGGTGACCTTCGTCCTCGGCCACTCCAGGCCGGAGCTCTGGATGGCGGCGCGAGCCCGGTCCCGGGCCTCCCGGCAGGCGGTGTCGGGCAGCCCGACGACGGTGAACGAGGGCAGGCCGGTGGTGACGTGGACCTCGACGGTGACGTGGCGGCCCTCGACCCCGAGGATCGTGGCGGACGAGACGGTGGCGAGCACGTGCCCTCCGAGCGGCGGGGCGCCCCGGGGGGCGCCGACGGACGTCAGGAGGGGCCGGGCGCCGGCCTCCGAGCGATGGTCGCCACCCTACCCAGGGGGTGTGACAGCCGAACCGTGGGCGGGGGTCAGCGGCCCTCGAAGGTCGGCTCGCGCTTCTCGAAGAACGCGCTCATGGCCTCGACGGTGTCGGCCGTCGAGAAGTTGACCGCCTGGGCGGTGCCCTCGGCGGCCAGCATCGTCTCCCACGAGCTCTCGACCGACTGGTTGAGCATCTGCTTGGTCTGGGCCAGGGCGATGGGCGGGCCGGCGGCCAGCCGCCGGGCCCACTCGTCGACGACGGCGTCGAGCTCGTCGGGCGGGACCACCCGGTTCACCAGCCCCAGCCGCTCCGCCTCCGACGCGGGGAGGATCTCGGCCAGCAGGGCCAGCTCCTTGGCCCGGTGCAGCCCCACGAGCCGGGGCAGGAGCCAGGCGCCGCCGAAGTCGGTCGAGAGGCCGCGGCGGGCGAAGATCTCCGAGAAGCGGGCCTCGGTCGAGGCCACCGTGAGGTCGCAGCCCAGGGCGATGTTGAGCCCGGCGCCGGCCGCCACCCCGTTGATGCGGGCGATGGTGGGCTGGGGCACGTCGTGGAGGGCCTGGGCCACGCGGTGGATGTCCCGCATGCGGACCAGGGCGTGCGCCGTGTCGGCGGTGGCCCCGAGGTCGGCGCCCGAGCAGAAGGCGTCGCCCGCCCCGGTGATCACCACCACCCTGACCTCGCCGTCCTGGGGCACGCCCCGGAACAGCTCGAGCAGCTCGGCGGCCATCTGCGGGTCCAGCGCGTTCTTCCGCTCGGGCCGCGACAGGGTCACGGTGAGGACGGGGCCGTCGCGATCGACGACCAGGGTCTCGAGGTCGGTCATCCGGGGACCCTAGGCCTGCCGCCGTAGCCTGGGCCGATGGGCTTCAACCCGCACGTCAAGACCCGCAAGGGCCCGGCCGACTACGCCATGGTCGCGGCCGCGCTCCTGGTCTGCCTCGGCCTGCTGGCCTGGGCCCTGCTCGGCTGAGGTGAGCCCGGCAGGACGCAGCCCCCGGCGGCGGCGGGCGCGGCCACCGGGCGGGATGCCCGCCTGGGCCCGCGCCGCGACCACCACGGCCGACGACCTCGACGGCGTGCCGGTCGAGGTCCGGGCCCTCCAGCCCTACCAGGCGACCAAGACCTACACCTGCCCGGGGTGCCACTCCCCCATCGCCCCTGCCACCGGCCACCTGGTCGTCGTGCCGGTTGCCGATCCCGACGACCGTCGCCACTGGCACCGGTCGTGCTGGGCCCGCCGCCACCGACGCCGACCCCGCTGAGGGCCGCGGCCGGCCGGGCGGTCAGCCGGCGCGGTGTTCGGGCGGGACCTCTTCACCGGGGCGGACGGGACCGGGAGGGGTGCCGTCGCCGAAGGGCCGGCCGCCCAGCGCCTCGCGCCCGTGCGGCGTGAGCCACCCCGACAGGTCGGGGCCGGCGGGGACGATGGCGGTGGGGTTGATGTCCGTGTGGACGCAGTAGTAGTGCCGCTTGATGTGGTCGAAGTCGGTCGTGTCACCGAACCCGGGGGTCTGGAACAGGTCCCGGGCGTAGGCCCAGAGCACCGGCATCTCGGCCAGCTTCTGCCGGTTGCACTTGAAGTGGCCGTGGTACACGGCGTCGAAGCGGGCCAGCGTGGTGAACAGCCGGACGTCGGCCTCGGTGATGGTGTCGCCCACCAGGTAGCGCTGGCCCTCGAGCCGGGCCGAGAGCCAGTCGAGGCGCGAGAACAGGGTCTCGTAGGCCTCGTCGTAGGCGTCCTGGCTGCCGGCGAACCCGCACCGGTAGACCCCGTTGTTGACGTCGGTGAAGACCGCCTGGGCGACCTCGTCGATCTCGTCCCGGAGGCCCTCGGGGTAGAGGTCCGGGGCTCCCTCGCGGTGGTGCTCGCGCCACTCGAGCGAGAGGTCGAGGGTGATCTGCTTGAAGTCGTTGGTGACGACCCCACCGCTCGGGACGTCGACGATGGCCGGCACGGTGATGCCCTTCGGGTACCCGGGGAACCGGGCCTCGTAGGCGTCCTTGATGCGGGGGATGCCGAGGACGGGGTCGACGCCGCCGGGGTCGAGGTCGAAGGTCCAGCTGTCGGCGTCGTGGGTCGGCCCGCAGATCCCCATGGGCAGCGCGTCCTCCAGGCCCAGGAGGCGGCGCACGATGATCGCCCGGTTGGCCCACGGGCAGGCCCGGGCCACCACGAGGCGGTAGCGCCCGGCCTCGACCGGCCAGCCCGAGGAGCCGTCGGCGGTGATCCGGTCGTCGATGTACTGCATGTCCCGTTCGAAGGACCCCGTTTCGACGTAGGTCCCTGCGGTGCGCTCAGCCATGGGTCGACCGTACCGACGTCGGGGCCACGTCGCCCCCGCGGAGGGCGAGGGCGAGGGCGTCGTCGAGCGAGGTGCCGGACCCGTCGGCGCCCGGCGGGCGGCGGGCGTCGTCGACGACCGTCTCGGTGGCCATGCTGGCCAGCAGCGAGGTCGTGGCCCAGGGGTCGACGCCGGCCACGAGCGAGGCGGCCGGTCCGAACCAGTCGGCGCCCACGGGGAGGCGGGCGACGGTGCGGAGGGTCCGCCCCTGGGCCTGCGCCGTGCGCTCCATCAGCTCGGCGAAGGTGACGACCTCGTCGCCCCCGATGTCGTAGGAGCCCGGCGCCAGGTCGAGGGCGGCGACGAGGGCCTCGGTGAGGTCGCCCTGGGCGATGGGCTGGGTCCGCACCCGGCCGGCCGACGGGACGACGACCGGCAGGGGCGACCGCCCGGTGATGCAGGCGAGGACGCGGGCCAGGCGGAAGCTCAGGCTCCGGGGGCCGATGACGATCGAGGCCCGCAGCTCGACGGTGCGGCACCGGTCCCGCAGCACGTCGCCCACCTCGTGGCGGGACCGGAGGTGCTCCGAGGGTGAGGACCGGGGGCCGAGCCCCCCGAGGTAGACCACCGGCCGGTCGGGCCCCCACACCGCGGCGAAGCGCTCGGCGCGGCGCCGGTCCACGGCGGCGACGTCGGCCCGGTCGAGCGCGTGGACCAGGTAGTACGCGGCGTCGGCGGTGGCGACAACGCCGTCGGGGTCGGTCGCCTCGGCGTCGAGGTCGAAGGTCACAGCTCGCCCGCCACCGGCGTAGCGGCCGGGCCGACGGGTGGCGGCGAGGACGTCGTGGCCGGCGCGGACCAGGGCGGGGACGAGCTCGGCGCCGACGGCGCCGGTCGCCCCGGTGACGAGGATCTGCATGGCGGGCGCCCTACCCGGGTGTTGTGAAGGGACGCACATGGGTAGTCAGGGTCGATGCTCGTCGCGACCGGACTCGTCCTCGCCGTCGTCGCGTGGGTGGTCCTGTTCCGCCTCCCTCGCGAGGGCCTGTGGACCCGCACGTGGGTCGTGGCGCCCCTCCTGATCGCCTACTCCACCCTCGCCCTGGCCCTCGACGACCGCCTCGGCTCGACCCTCGGCCCGGTCACCCCGGTCGAGGTCGGGGCCGGGCTCGCCGTCGGCGGCGCCTGGCTGGTGGCGACCCACGTCGGCCACCTCGTCCTGTGCCGGCTGGTCCCCGGCTTCCTCGCCCAGGTCAACGACCTGTACGCCATCCGGGACCGCAGCCGGCCGTGGTCGATGGTCGGGGCGGTGGTCGTGATGGCCGTCGCCGAGGAGATGCTGTTCCGGGGCGTGGTCCAGGGCGGCACCGGCCTGCTGGTCGCGGTGGCCGCCTACACGCTCGTGCAGGCCGTCGAGGGCAAGTGGGCGCTCGCCCTGGCCGCCCTGCTCGGCGGCGTGGTGTGGGGCTTCCTGTTCTGGTGGCGCGACGGCCTCGTCGCCCCGGCCGTCGCCCACGTGCTCTGGACCGGCGCCCTCACCTTCCTGTGGCCCCTCCGGGGCTGCGCCGCCCCCGACCCCGCCGAGGAGCGGGCCGCCGCGGCCCGCCGCCCGGCGGCACCGTCCCCCACCGCCCAGGAGGCGATGTGACCCGGTTCCAGAACCGCAACGTGTCCACCGGCGACCTGCCGGTCAGCCCCGAGACGATCTGGGGGGTGCTGACCGACCCCCACCTGCTGGCCGAGCTGACACCGCTGATCAAGGCCATCACCGCCGACGGCGACCGCTGGTGCTGGCAGCTGTCGGGCATCTCGGCCCTCGGCGTGTCGGTCGCCCCCTCGTTCACCGAGCGGATGACCTTCACGCCGCACGAGCGCATCGAGTTCCGCCACGCCCCCGCCCACGGGGCCAACGAGAAGGCCGGCGTCGAGGGCGAGTACACCATCACCCCCCGCGACGACGGCGTGCGCCTGTGCGTCGACCTGACGATGTGGGTCGACCTGCCCCTCCCGGGGCTCTCCCGCCGGGCGGTCGAGCGGATCATGGCCGAGTCGATGCAGCGGACCGGCGACCGCTTCGCCGCCAACCTCTACGCCCACCTCGGCATCGACCCGGCGACGGTCGCACCCCAGGAGCAGACCGTCGGCTGAGGTGCGCTAGAACGCGCCTTCGATGACCTCGATCTGACCGTCGAGGATGGCGACCACGTCGAAGCGCAGCTCGTCGGCCCGCACCTCGTTCTCGGCCATCCACGCCGCCGCCAGCCGGCGGATGCGGGCCTGCTTGGCCGGCGTCACCGCCTCGGCCGGCAGCCCGAAGGTGGCGGTGCGCCGGGTCTTGACCTCGACGAAGGCGATGGCGCGCCGCCGACGCAGGACCAGGTCGAGCTCGCCCGTGCGCCCGGCCCGCCAGTTCCGGTCGAGGACCTCCCAGCCGCGCGCCTGGTACCAGCGCGCCGCCATGTCCTCGCCGTCAGCGCCGAGGGCGCGACGAGGATCGCTCTTCGATGCCCCCACCTGGGCGTCGGGTTCGGCCGCCACCGATGTCGGGCACCAGCCTCAGCTGGTGCGCTTCTCCTTGATCTTGGCGGCCTTGCCGACGCGGTCGCGGAGGTAGAAGAGCTTGGCCCGACGCACGTCGCCCCTCGTCACGACCTCGATCTTGGAGACGTTCGGGGTGTACAGCGGGAAGGTCCGCTCGACGCCGACGCCGTAGCTGACCTTGCGCACGGTGAAGGTCTCGCGCACGCCGGCGCCCTGGCGCCGGATGACGACGCCCTGGAAGACCTGGACCCGCTCCTTGTTGCCCTCGATCACGCGGACGTGGACCTTGAGGGTGTCACCGGCCTGGAAGTCGGGCACGGCGTCGGTGCGGGCCCCACCACTGGTCTCGATGGTGGCGGTGTCGATCACGTCCAGGCGGTTCACGGTGCGCGTCCTTGCGTCTCAGGGGCGACAGGGGTGGCTGTCGCAGGAGCCGGCTCAAGCGGCTCAGGGGCGACCGACAACGCTAGCCGGAGGTGCGCGGGGAGCGAAACCGGGTGAGGTCGTCGGCCGGGGGGAACTCGGTCATGACGGCCTCGTCCTCGGCGGTGAGGCCGCCCCGCGCCGCGATCAGGTCGGGGCGGAGGGCGGAGGTGCGGTGGAGCGCCTGGGCCCGGCGCCAGCGGGCGATGCGGCCGTGGTCGCCGGAGCGCAGGACCTCCGGGACCGCCCGGCCCCGCCACTCCGGCGGTCGGGTCCACTGCGGGTACTCCAGCAGCCCCTCGGAGAACGACTCCTCGTCGGCCGACGCGGCGTTGCCCATCACGCCCGGGACCAGCCGGCCCACGGCCTCGAGGACCACCAGGGCGGCGACCTCGCCCCCGGCCAGCACCACGTCACCGATCGAGAGCTCGCCGTCCACCACCTCGGTGCGCACCCGGTGGTCGACGTCCTCGTAGCGCCCGCACAGGAGCGAGAAGCCGTCGCTCGCGGCCAGCTCCCGCGCCCGGGCCTGGTCGAAGCGCTCGCCGCCCGGGCCCAGCAGCAGCAGCGGCCGCGGCGGGTCGACGGCCTCGACCACGGCGGCCAGGGGCTCGACCCGCAGGACCATGCCGGCGCCGCCGCCGTAGGGGCTGTCGTCGACCGAGCGGTGCGGGTCGGTGGTGCCGGCGCGCAGGTCGTGGACCCGCACGTCGAGCAGGCCCCTCTCGCGGGCCTTGCCCAGCAGGCTGCGCCCGGCCACGTCGCCGACCATGTCGGGGAAGATGGTGAAGACGTCGATGCGCACGCTGCGCCTCAGCCGTCGTCGTCGGCGGCGTCGGCCAGCAGGCCCTCGGGGGGGTCGATGACGACCCGCGCCGGGAGCCCGGACCCGTCGGTGACGAACACGATGGGCACCAGGTCGCCGGTGTCGAGCACCAGCAGCTCGTGGGCGGGGTTGTCCTGCACGGCCTCGACCGTGCCCACCTCGGTGCCGTCGGGCAGCACCACGGCCGAACCGACCAGCTCGTGGACCCACAGCTCGCCGGCCTCGGCCTCGAGCGGCTCGGCGGTGAGCACGGCGCCGCGGAGGGCCTCGGCCGCGGTGCGGTCCGTGACGCCGACGAACCCGACGATGAAGCGGTCGGGCGGCTGGGTGGTCGAGCGGGCGACCTCGTGCTCCACACCGTCGACGAAGAGCCGGGAGCCCGGAGCGATCCGCTCGAGACGGTCGGTGGTCAGGCTGACGTTGACGTCGCCCTTGAGACCGTGCGCCTTGTGGACCCGCCCGACCTCCAGGTGGTCGGGAGCGGCGGGCATCGTCAGTCGACGAACTCGATGGCGACGCCGGTCTCGCCGTCCTTGGCGGCGGCGGCCCGGCCGACGGCGCGGATGGCGTTGGCCACCCGGCCCCGCTTGCCGATGACCCGGCCCATGTCGCCGTCGGCGACGTAGACGTTCAGGGTCAGGCCGTCACGGTCGTCGGCCTCGACGCGGACACCGTCGGGGTCGGCGACCAGGGCCCGGGCGAGGTACTCGAGCACGGCGACGGCGGTCTCGGGCGAGGTGCCGGCGGCGACGGCGTCGCCCTGGTCGGCCGTCTCGTCGAGCTCGGTGGCGTCGTCGGCCGGGATCTCCGCGTCGCTCACGACGCGTCAGCCGTCGCCGCAGCCTCGACCGGGCGGTCGTCGGGCCCGGGGGGCGCCAGCGGCTCGGGCTCGGTGCCGTCCTTGAAGTGCTTCCACGCCCCGGAGACCTCGAGGATCTTCTGGGCCCGCTCGGTCGGCTGGGCGCCGTTGCGGAGCCACTTCACGGCCTTCTGGTTGTCGATCCGGATGTTCGACGGCTCGCGGCGCGGCTGGTAGGTGCCGATGATCTCGATGAACCGACCGTTGCGGGGCGAGCGCGCGTCGGCCGCCACGAGGCGGTAGGTCGGCTGCTTCTTCTTGCCCATCCGCATGAGGCGGAGCTTGACGGCCACGATTCAGGTTCCTCTGTGTGTCGAAGTCTTGGCCCGAGGGCCGACTGGCAATGCTGCCCGGTGGAGGGGGCCCGTGACAACTTCGTGCCGGGCGCCCGGGGGTCTAGAGGCCGGGGAGCTTGAACTCGCCGGCGGTGGGGTCGGGCAGGCCGGGCACCACGGGGCCCTTGCCGCGGAGGGCGGGGTTGCCGCCCTTGGGCGTGACCCGGCCGCCCTTCTTGCCCTTCTTGCCCTTCTTGGGCTTCTTGGGGCCCATGCCGAAGCTCTTCATCATCTTCTGCATCTGGCGGAACTGCTCGAGCAGGGCGTTGACCTCGGCCACGTTCGAGCCGCTGCCGTCGGCGATCCGCTGCCGCCGGGACCCGTCGATGATGTCGGGGCGCCGCCGCTCCTCGACCGTCATCGAGGTGATCATGGCCTCGACCCGGGAGAGCTCCTTGTCGTCGATCTCCTGGTTGCGGAGCTCCTTGGGCACGCCGGGGAGCATCCCGATCAGACCCGAGATGGGGCCCATCTTCTTCACCTGCTGCATCTGCTCGAGGAAGTCCTCGAAGGTGAACTGGCCCTCCATGAGGCGGCTGGCCGCCTCCTCGGCCTGGGCCTCGTCGAAGTGCTCCTTGGCCTTGTCGATGAGGGTCAGGACGTCGCCCATGCCCAGGATCCGCCCGGCGAGGCGGTCGGGGTGGAACAGGTCGAAGTCGGCGATCTTCTCGCCGTTGGAGGCGAAGGCGATGGGCTTGCCCACCACCTCCTTCACCGACAGGGCGGCGCCGCCCCGGGCATCGCCGTCGAGCTTGGTGAGGATGACGCCGTCGAGGGCGAGCGTCTGGTCGAAGTTCTCGGCCGTGGTGACGGCGTCCTGGCCGGTCATGGCGTCGACGACGAGGAACGTGTAGTGCGGCTGGGTCACCTCGGAGATCTGCCGCACCTGCTCCATGAGCTCGGCGTCGATCGAGAGGCGGCCGGCGGTGTCGACGATGACGACGTCGCGCCCGAGCCGCCGGGCCTCGGCGATGGCCCGCTCGGCGACCTCGACCGGATCGCCGCCCTCGCCCCCGATGGCGTCGTCCTTGCTGACGACGGGGACGTCGACCTGGCGACCGAGGGTCCGGAGCTGCTCGATGGCGGCCGGGCGCTGGAGGTCGGCGCCGACGAGCATGGGGTTGCGGCCCTGGGCCTTGAACCAGCGGGCCAGCTTGGCCGAGGTGGTGGTCTTGCCCGAGCCCTGGAGGCCGGCCATGAGCACGACCGTCGGGGGCTTGGAGGCGTAGGTGATCCGCAGGGTCTCGCCGCCGAGCGTGGCGATGAGCTCCTGGTGGACGATGTCGATGACCTGCTGGGCCGGGTTGAGGGCCTTGGACAGCTCCAGGCCCAGGCAGGCCTCGCGGACCCGGGCCACGAAGCCCCGGACCACGGCGAAGCTGACGTCGGCCTCCAGCAGCGCCAGGCGGATCTCGCGGAGGACCTCATCGACCTCCTCCTCGCCCAGGCGGCCCTTGCCACGCAGGCGGGTGAAGATCCCCTCGAAGCGGTCGGTCAGTGCGTCGAACATGCGGCTGGCGACTCTACCCGCCTCGCTCGCTCGCTCCGATTGCCGAGCCCCGGTCCGAGGGGGCCGGGGCAGGCGACCGGGATCAGACCTCGGGGGTGATGGGGCCGGTGGGCGCGCTGGGCGCGGTGGCCGCGCCGCCCTGCATGCGGGCCTCCAGCTGGGCCTGGAGCCGGGCCCGCATCTCGGCGCCGGTGGTGGGGGCCACGAGGAGGCCGACGCCCACGCCGAGCAAGAAGACGACGAAGCGGTTGTAGCCCATCACCCGGGCGATGAGGAGCACGATCTTCACGGGCGAGAAGAGCAACCGCAGGAGGAACATCCCGCCAAGTTACAGACCGGTCCTACGGTGTCGCCCCATGGACGTGGGCACGGCGGCGCTGGGGGCGTGGTCGTCGGGCATCTCCATGTACTTCGTGGCTGCGGTCCTCGGCATCGCCGGCCGGCTCGACTGGGTCGACAGCCCCGAGTGGCTGCGGGAACCGTGGGTGATCGGCGTGGCCGTCGTGCTCTTCGTCGTCGAGCTGGTCGTCGACAAGGTGCCCTGGCTCGACAGCACCTGGGACGCGGTGCACACCGCGCTGCGCCCCACCGCCGGCGCCATCCTCCTCGCCGGGGCCGAGGCCACCGCGGGCGAGGCCCGCCAGCAGCTGTGGATGGGCCTGGGTGGGGCCGGGCTCGCCCTGAGCGCCCACCTGGCCAAGGCCAGCCTGCGCGCCGTGGTGAACCTCTCTCCCGAGCCGGTGTCGAACCTCGTCGTCAGCCTCGGCGAGGACGGGCTCGTCGCCGCCCTGATGGGCCTGGCCGTCGCCTTCCCCCGGGCGGCGCTGGTCGTCGCCTGCGCCCTGGCCGCGGCGTGCAGCGTCACCACCGTGCTCCTCGTCCGCACCCTCCGGCGGACCCGGCAGCGGTGGCGTGATCGCCGCCGGGACCAGCTGGTGCGCCGCCGGGCCAGGCGGTCCGCGACCGGGTGAGGGGGGTGCCCGGGGTCACATCCCCGGTGCGCGACGTCGGTCGCCCGTTGTACGACGGCGTCATGCGCAGGACGAAGCGGGTGGTGGGGACGGCGGCCGTGGTGCTCCTGGCGGCCATGGCCGCCTGCGGCGGCGACGACGACGAGGCGAGCGACCGCCGCCTGCGCTCGGGCGAGGACTTCTCCATCGCCGCCGCCCTGGCGGAGCTCCCGACCCCGGAGGACGACGCCGGGGCGATGGTGTCCGTCGCCGACCTGGACGGGCTGGCCGAGGCCACCGGCCGGGACCGCCCCGACGACGAGGAGGGTGGGCGCGAGTGGCTGCAGGCGTTCATCAGCGGGACGGACGACGAGGTGCCGGCCCTCGTGGTCGCGGCCGAGCCCCTGCACGGCTTCGTCTCCGAGGACGACCCGGGCGTCGGCGACGAGCTGGGCTGGTCGATCGCGGACGTGGAGGCCTTCGGCCAGGTCCAGGCCGCGCCGCGGGGCGTGACGGTCGTGAGCGGTGACCTGGGCGAGGGGTCGCTCGACGACGCCGACCTGGAGGACCTCGGCGGCGGCGTCGTGAGCGCCGGGTCGGGCGAGGACCTGGCGCCCGACGTCGACGGTGGCGCCACCGCCGCCCGCCCCGGCCGCGTCCCCCTCCGCATGACCGCTGACGGCGACCACATCGTGGCGTCGCCGTCGACGGAGGTCGTCGAGGCGTGGCGGGACGGGACCGGCCCGGTCCTGGCCGACGACGCGGAGCTGGTGGCGGTGGCCGAGGCGCTGGACGGAGCAGGCGCCCTGTCCGCCGTCCTCCTCCTGGGGTCCGGGGAGCCGGGACCCGAAGGGCTCCCCGTCGCGCCCGCGGACCGGGCCGGCATCGGTTGGTCCGTCGACGACGGCGAGGCGGTGATCACGGTCGCCTACGCCTACCCCGACGCCACCCAGGCCGGCGCGGCCGCCGCCGACCTCGAGGCGGCCCTGCACGACGACGAGGCTCCGGCCGGGGAGGATGCGATCACCGACCTGCTCGAGGTCGAGGAGGTCGCGGTGGACGGCGAGGTGGTGGTCGCCACGGTGCGCCCAGGGCCCGAGGGCCGCGCCGCCACGCCCTACGAGCTGGCGATCCTGCGCCGCCTGCCCGGAGCGCCGGGCTGAGCCAGCGGGGACGGGAGGCGCCGGCCGGCGGGACCAGGCGGTGCGACGACGTGCCAGCCGGGCGTGGACGGGGTAGGCCCGGCCGATGTCCCACCGCAGCCTCGCCCTGATGTCCGTCCTCTCCCTGGCCGCCGCCGGCGTCGCCGGCTGCGGCGGCGACGATGCTGACCGGCTGACCGCCGGCGACGGGTTCTCGGTCGAGGCCGCCCTCGCCGAGCTGCCGGCCCCGCCCGGGGACGGCCCGGGGTCGACCATCACGATCGTCGACCTCGCGGCCGCGGCCGAGGCCAACGGTGCCGGCGAGCGCCCGGAGCCCGACGACGGCGACGCCGTCGGCGAGTGGGTCGTGGCCGCCACGGGCACCGCCACCGACGACGAGGACGTCCGGCCGATCTTCGTGCCGACGGCCGAGGTCCTCGGCTTCGAGCGCCTGGCCGCGCCCGAGGAGCTCGAGGCCCAGCTGGGCTGGTCCGTGCTCGACGTCGACGCCGTGGCCGAGGTGGTCGAGCCCCCCTTCCGCTTCGCCGTCGTCACCGGCGACGTCGGTGACGAGAGCTTCTCCGACGCCGGGCTCGAACCCGACGACGACGGGGTGGTCAGCTTCGGCGAGGGCGACGACGGCGAGATCGACCCCGAGTCCGCCGGCCCGGCGACCCCGCTCGGCGCGCCGCTGCGGATGGCGGCCGACGGCGATCGCCTCGTCACCTCGTCGTCGACCGACGCGGTCACCGGGTGGCTCGACGACGACGCCACCACCCTGGCCGACGACGACGACGTCCGGGCCGTCGCCGCCGCCCTCGACGACGCCGACGCGGTGTCCGCCTTCATCACCACGTTCTCCCAGTCGGCCCGCTACGACGCGCTCGGCATCGGCTGGGCCGTCGACGACGGCGAGCCCCGCATGGCGATCGCCTACGTCTTCGCCGACGACGACGCGGCCGAGCAGGGCGCCGAGGACGTCGAGGCGGTCTTCGACGACGAAGGCACCGCCGACCGGGCTCCTGTCTCGGACCACCTCACCCTCGACGAGGTCGAGGTGGACGGCTCGCTCGTCGTCGCCCACGTCCGCCCCGGGCCCGAGGGCCGTCCGCAGACGCCGCTGGTGATGCTCCAGCGGGGCGACGTGCTCTTCACCCTGCCCGGGTCGTAGCCGGGCTCAGCTGGCGAAGAGGGCGTCGACGAACTCGTCGGGGTCGAAGGCGACCAGGTCGTCGGCCGTCTCGCCCAGCCCCACCAGCTTCACCGGGATGCCGAGGTCGGCCTGGATGGCGACGACGATGCCGCCCTTGGCCGAGCCGTCGAGCTTGGTGAGCACCACGCCGGTGACGTCGACGGCCTCGGTGAACACCCGGGCCTGGGCCAGTCCGTTCTGGCCGGTGGTGGCGTCGAGGACGAGGAGGGTCTCGGTGACGTGGCCCGGCTCCTTGGCCGCGACCCGCCGGACCTTCCGGAGCTCCTCCATCAGGTTCGTCTTGTTGTGGAGGCGCCCGGCGGTGTCGGCCAGCACCAGGTCCGCCCCCTGGGCGTTGGCCTTGCTGATCCCGTCGAAGATGATCGAGCTGGGGTCGGCGCCCTCGTCGCCCCGGACGAGCGTCGCCCCCGAGCGCTCGGCCCACGTGCCCAGCTGCTCGGCCGCCGCCGCCCGGAAGGTGTCGCCGGCGGCCATGACGACCGTGCGGCCGACCTCGGCCTCGCGCTTGCCGATCTTGCCGATCGTGGTGGTCTTGCCCACGCCGTTGACCCCGACGAAGAGCCACACGTTGGTCCGGCCCTCGTCGAAGTGCAGCGACCGGTCGGCGACCGCGAGGCGGGCCTTCATCTCGTCCTTGACCGCCTCGAGGAGCGACTCGGGCGACTCGATGCCCTCCTCCTTCACCCGGGCGCGCACGGAGTCGAGCAGCTCGGTGGTGGGCCCGACGCCGACGTCGGCGCGGATGAGCGCCTCCTCCAGCTCGTCCCACGTCTCACCGTCGATCGCCGACCGGGACAGGATCGAGCCCCAGTAGCCCGACACCGTTCCCCGGGCCTTGGCCAGGCGGTCCCGGAACGTGGGGCGGACCGGGGTGACGACCGGCGGGGTCTCGATCGGCGGCGGCTCCTCGAGGACCACCTCGCCCTCGGGGGCCGCCACCGGGGGCCGGTCGAGGGTCGCCGTGCCGATCCGGCGCGGGGTCTCCGGCGGCTCCAGCTCGGGCCCCCGGTCCCGGAGGCGCGGCGCCACGAAGGCGACCACGACGCCGAGGACGGCGGCGATGACGAGGACGGCGATCAGGATCTCCATGAGCCGCCGATGCTACGTGGGGAGGTCGCCGGCTCCGACCCCGGAGGGCCGGAGCGGGCGGCTCCGCCTCGGGTTCAGCCGGTCGGGGCCTCGCCCAGGGTCAGGGCGACCTCGACCTCGTCGCCCTGGCGCTCGACCCCCACGGTGACCTCGGTGCCCGGCTCGCGGCTGCGCACGGCGGCCACGAGGTCGGCGGCGCTGGCGATGGGGTCGCCGTCGAGCGAGGTGATCACGTCGCCGGGCTCGATGCCGGCCTCGCCGCCCGGGCTGCCCGTCTCGACCTCGACGACCTGGGCGCCCGACCGCTCGCCGGTGGCGTCGGCCGCGCTCACGCCGAGGTAGCCGTTGGTGATCGGCAGACCCTCGACCAGCCGGTCGGCGACGGCCTTCGCCGTCTCGATCGGGATGGCGAAGCCGACGCCGACGTTGCCGCCGCTCTCGCTGGCGATGGAGTCGTTGACGCCGATCACCCGCCCGTTCCGGTCGGCGAGGGCGCCGCCGGAGTTGCCGGGGTTGATCGGGGCGTCGGTCTGGATCATGGGCACGGCCCCGCCCGGGGTCTCGACCGAGCGGCCCACGGCGCTCACGACACCCGAGGTCACCGTCTGGTCGAGGCCGAAGGGGCTGCCGATGGCGACGGCGAGCTGGCCCACGGCCACCGGGTCGTCGAGGGCGAGGGTGGCCGCGGTCAGGCCGTCGGTGTCGACCCGGACGACGGCGATGTCGGAGCCGTCGTCGGTGCCCACGACCTCGCCCTCGACCGAGCGGCCGTCGGCGAGGCGCACCGTCACCGATCGGGACCCGTCGACGACGTGGGCGGCGGTCATGATGAGGCCCGCGTCGGCGTCGTAGACGAAGCCCGACCCGAGCCCGGTCCCGGTCTCGAGCTGGACGACCGCCGGGCTCAGCGCCTCGGCCACGGAGGCGACGGGCTCGGCGGTGGCGTCGACGTCTTGGACCGTGGGCGTCGTCGGGCCGTTCGTCGCCGTCGAGGTCGGGGCGTCGTCGTCGGCCAGCGACTCGGCGGCGGCGAAGCCGAGCCCACCGCTCGCGCCGAGCGCCAGGGCGGCGACGAGGGCCACGGCCGCGACCTTGGGCCCGCGGCGGCGCCCCGCCGACGACCCCGACCCGGGCGGCGCCGGTGGAGGGGGGGCCGGCGGCGCACCCGGGTCGGGGCGACCCCACGGGGGGCTGGGGGGACCGGAGCCGGTCCCACCCGCCGGTGGGCCCTCCCGGGTCACGGCCCCGCCCGGCCAGGGCGGGGGCGGGGGCGGCGACCACGACCCGGGCGGTGGCGGCGGGGGCGGGTTCCAGGTGGCGGTGTCCACGGTGTCTCCTCGGTCAGGCGGGTGAGCGCCGCGCACCGTAGGGACGGACCGGGAAACGCCCCCGAAGGGCGGTGGAAACCTCGACTAAGCCGGACCTGGGAGGTCCCTGGGACGGCCGGTGGTCAGCCGTGGAGCTCGTCGGTGGCGACCACGGCGACGACGACCTCGCGGATGTCGCGCCGGGCGCGGAGGATGCCGCCGAGCTCGGTCACCTCGGCCGGCGTGGCGTCCCGCTCGAGGAGGTTCGACACGACCGCACCGACCCGGAGGGCGCGCGCCTCGGCCGAGCCGAGGACGAGCCGGGCCACGGTCGTCCGGCTCGCCCCGTCCTCGAGCAGCCCGACGAAGTGGGCCCGGCCCCCGTCGTCGGCCTCGCGGCCCAGCACGCGGGCGTAGAGCAGCTCGACCCACGCCGTCGTGTCGGCTCCGGCCTGGGCGAAGGCCTCGGGCGAGCCGAGGAGCCGGCTGCCCACCTCGTCGAGCACCAGCCCGGATCGGACCCGACCGCCCCAGAACTCGCGACCCCCGGCGTCGATCTCGCGATCGAGGAGGCGGAGGTACAGGTCGGCGAGGAACGGCCCCCGGCTGCCCTCGGGGCTGCGGGCGATGGCGCGGGCCACGCCGGACCGGCTGGCGCCCATCTCGATCCGACGAGCCCAGAACCACTGGTCGACGTTCGACGGCGGGCGGCCGAGGAACACCTCGAACAGCCGGGCGACGTAGGGGCTCTCGGCCCGCTCGGGGAAGGGCTCGATCTCGGACGACACGCACCCCTCGGGCCCGGTGACCGGGTTGCACCGGGCGATCGTCCCCCCGGGGACCTCGACCACGAACCCGGTGCCGAACGGGCGGGCGTACTCCGGCACGGGGTAGTCGGTCGAGACCCACTGGGCGCCGCTGGCGAAGGCGGCCTCGCGGGCGGAGGTGTCGCCCTCGCGGGCCTCGACGGTCTCGGCGTCGGAGCGGGTGCGGACGACGTAGCCGTCGGCCACGAGGCCCTGGATGCGGGCGACGTTCGTCCGCGAGTCGTTCACCTTCACGAAGGCGGCGTCGTCCTGCCCCGGCTCGGAGCTGGTGAACATCACGCGCCCCTCGAGCGACGGGTGACCGGCGACGTAGTCGTCCCTGTACCCACCGCCGTTGTCCATGAGGAACATCACCTTCCCCCGGGACGCACCGAGCGTCGGCCAGCCCGTCTCCAGCACGGCGTCCTCGAGGGTGGCGGCGTCACCCCGGACGTCGTCGGGCGTGATCACCTCCTCGCGGGGCACGACGCTGAGGATCTCCTCGTCGAGGGCGTCCATGGCGGCGGCGTCCCAGGGCTCGGGCACGACGAACGGGCCGTCGATCGGGACCGGGCTGTCCTTGAGCTCGAGGAGGATGGCGATGGGAAGGTGGTCGGGGTTGGCGTCGGACCAGCCCTCGACGGCCTCGAGGCAGGCGACCAGTGACAGGCAGGTGGAGCGGTAGTCGACGTCTTGGACGTGGAGCACCTTGGTGCCGGGGGCGTCCATGGCCGGGTCGTAGGGGCCGTGGCCGGCGGCGTTCCGGATCACCGGGTCGGAGTAGGCGCCGCCCTCGTCGTCGCGGAAGATGTCGAGCTCGATCTGGCGGACCTTCTGCTCCGCGAACTGCTCGGCCAGCGGGGCGTGGCCGTACTGCAGGAGGTCGTCCTCGGACCCGATGAACTGGCGGCGGATCGCCGTCTCCTCGGGCGACGCCGGCAGGTGGTAGCTGTTGTGGCTGCCGACCACCTGGATCTCGTTGAGCCTGAGGTCGTCGGCGTCGAGGGCGGCCGACGCCGGCCCCGTGCCCGCCGTCGCCGCCAGCGCCCCGGCGGCCAGCGCCGCCGCCAGTACGGCGCGGCCCAGCCGTCGTCGCATCGTCGTGTCGGTCACGTGGCGTCCCCCTGGATCGTTCGCCGCGCCCGGGAAGGTAGCCGCGCCGTGGACGGCAGGTGGCCGGGAGGGTGTCGCCACGGCCCGCGATACCTTCCGACGGATGGCGACGCTGGTCTGCTTCCACGCCCATCCCGACGACGAGGCCATCGCCACCGGGGGCACCATGCGCATGGCGGCCGACGCCGGCCACCGCGTCGTCCTGGTCGTCGCCACCCGTGGCGAGCGGGGCGAGATCATGCCCGGCGTCCTCGAGGACGGCGAGCAGCTCGCCCTCCGGCGCACGGCCGAGGTCCACCGGGCCGCCGTCGAGCTCGGCGTCGCCCGGGTCGAGTTCCTCGGCTACGTCGACTCCGGGATGATGGGCGAGCCCACCAACGACGAGGCGTGGACCTTCTGGCAGGCCGACGTCGAGTCCGCCGCCCGGCGCCTCGCCGCCATCCTCGAGGAGGAGGCGGCCGATGCCCTCACGATCTACGACGACAACGGCGGCTACGGCCACCCCGACCACATCCAGGTCCACCGGGTCGGCGTGCGGGCGGCCGAGATCGCCGGCGTCGAGCGGGTGCTGGAGAACAGCATCAACCGCACCGCGCTCAAGCGGATGAGCGCCGCCCGCGCCGGCGGCGAGGTCGGGTTCGAGCTGCCCGAGGGGGTCGAGCTGCCCGACCTGGACGAGGCCACCTTCGGCGTCGAGGAGGACGTCCTCACCCACGTCGCCGACGTGACGTCGGTGGCGTCGGCCAAGCGGGCCGCCCTCCTCCACCACCGCAGCCAGGTCGCCGACGACCACTTCTTCCTCGCCATCCCCGAGGAGATGTTCGGCGCCGCCTTCGGCCAGGAGTGGTACATCGGCCACGGCCCCGTGGACGACGAGGGCTCACCCCTCCGGGGCATCGTGGCCCCCTTCGCACCGGTCGGCTGAACCAGGGGGTGGACGGGTGCCCGCCCCGGCGATCGTCGCCTTCCTGAGCGACATCGGGATCCCCGTCCGGACCGGACCCGTCAGCGGTCCCACGGCGGTGCCCGGCATCGCCATCGCCGACGGCGGTCTGGTCCTCGGGCCCGCCGCCTCGATCCACGACGGCGACCTGCTGCACGAGGCCGGCCACCTCGCCCTGCTGGCCCCGACGCAGCGGGCCGCGGCGGGCGGGCTGCTCCCCGGCGACCTCGGGGCCGGGTTCGAGCTCGGTGCGATCTGCTGGTCGGTCGCCGCCGCCTGGCACATCGGCCTCGACCTGGCCGTGGTGTTCCACCCCGACGGCTACCGCGGCGACAGCGCCTGGCTGGTCGAGACCTACGAGGGCGGCACCCACCCGGGCCTCCCCCTGCTCGAGTGGGCCGGGCTCACCTGGGCGCCCGGCCACGAGCCGCCCGGCGAGCAGCCCTTCCCCGCGATGCGCCAGTGGCTCCGCACCACCGAGCCCATGGACGGAGGCGCGCGCTGACGCGCACGGCCACGGAAGGTGCCAGGCACCATCCGTGGCCTCGCCGCATCGACGTCGTCCCGCTTCCCGCGGGCCATCCAGTCGCGGCTGCCGTGGGTCGGTCGTACCCATGGCTCGGACGGCGGTGGAGCTGCGGGCTGGTGGTGTGGCGGCGGCTCGGAGGGCGCGCTCGACCGGGTGTCCCCGCCCGTTGGGGCGCCGTTCCGGGTGGGACGCTGCATGCCGTCCTCCGGGCTTGCTCATCGTCTGCGGTCCATCTGCCCACAACCGGTCTGCGGGGCTCAGAGAGCCGCAGAGAGTCCGAGATATCCAATGATTTCCTCGGTTTCCGGGGTTTGATTCCCGTCTGTCGGGTATCATGAGTGTCATGTTCGAGGCGCTCGCCACCACCATCGATGACCTGGACATCCCGGTCGACGGCGACGCCCTCGAAGAGGCCCTATTTCTGCGTGATCGCCTCGACGCCAAGATCTCCCAGGCGGTCGGCCGGTTCGAGGTCACCAACGAGTACGACACCGCCGAGGGCTGCCCGACGATGGCCACCTGGCTGCGGGTCAAGGGGCGGATGACCGCTCATGACGCCCAGCGGATGGCCAAGACCGCCGGCCGCCTCGGCCACCTCCCGATCCTGCAGACGGCGTGGCTCGACGGTTCGCTCTCGGGTGGGCACGTCGCCGCGGTGGTGGCGAACCTCAACGACCGGACGGCCCCGTTGTTCCAGTCGGATGAGGACAATCTCGTCCGAGTGTTGGGTGAGCTCGACGTGGCCGGGGCGGTGGTGGCCATGAAGGCTTGGGCCGCGCATGCCAAGGAGATCGTCGACCACGGCCACGACGGCGAACCCGACCCCGACCGCTCGGCCCACCTGTCACCGACGCTGTCGGGTGGGCGGTTGGACGCGAACCTCGAACCCGACGCGTTCCACGCCGCCCAAGCCGCCCTCCGGCTGGCCATGGGCAACAAGACAGACGACGACGACCGCACCCCGGCCCAACGGCGCCACGACGCCCTGGCCGAGATCTTCACCCACTTCCTCGACCACCAACACGACCACAAAGGCGGACGGCACCGCCCGCACGTGAACATCACCATCGGCCTCGAGGAGCTCACCTCAGGTCGCGGGCAGGGGTGCTTCGACGACGGCACACCGATCACCGCCGACGTCGCCCGGCGGCTGGCGTGTGATGCGAACATCCACCGGGTCATCACCCGCGCCGACGGCACCGTCCTCGACTACGGACGCTCCACGCGGACGATCCCGGCGCCGTTGTTCCAGGCGTTGTGCATCCGCGACAAGGGCTGCCGGTTCCCGGGCTGCGACCGACCCGCGCACCGCACCGACGGCCACCACGTCGCCGAGTGGATCGCCCACCGAGGACCCACCAACCTCCGCAACCTGGTGCTGCTCTGCCGGTACCACCACGGCGTCGTCCACCGACCCGGATGGACCATCGAACTCCAACCCGACGCCACCGTCATCATCACCACCCCCGACGGACGCAAGCGACGATCCCAGCCCGTCGACCGACGGGCCCTCGCCGCCTGACACGCCGACCACCCGGTGAGCCCGCCCCCGGCGGGCTCACCGTCGCGCCCGAGGATCAGCTCGCGGCCGACTCCACCGTCAGGGTGCCGGCGTCGGCGTCCATCGTCGCGACCGTTCCGATCGGAACCGCGAGCGGGTGGGGGCCATGGCCGATGCGAAGACCGCCGAGGACGGGCACGTCGAGCAGGCCCATGCGGTCTCGCAGCACGTCCAGCACCGTCCAGCTCCCCCGGGTCGATGCATCTGGGTGGCAGTTGGTGTATTGGCCGATCGCGACACCGCGGATCCCTCGGAGGTGTCCGGCGTTCATCAGCATGGTGAGCTGCCGATCGATGTGGCCCAGCCGCTGGTTCTCTCCCTCCAGGAGCAAGATGGCGCCCCTGAGGTTCGGCAACGCCCAGCCGGCCGCTGTCGCGAGCGAGTCCTGGTTGCCGCCGATGAGACGTCCCGTCACCGCCCCGGTCGTCGTCAAGGTCGCCGTCGGTTCGTCCGGATCGGCGTCGATCCGGATGGCGCTGGCGGTGAGGACGGCGGCCTCGAACGACGCTGACGACTGATGGCCGTGCTGGTGCGGCGGCCAGGGAGCACCGTGCACCGACGCCAGCCCGCACCCCCTCAGCAGCGCCAGGTGGAGCACCGTGATCTCGCTGAAGCCGATGAGCAGCTTCGGATCGTCCCGGGCGGCCGCGACGTCCAGTCCGCCCGCGATGCGGTAGGCGCCCTTGCCGCCTCGAGTGGCGATGATCGCTCGCACCCTCGGGTCGCGGAGGGCAGCGTTGAGATCGGCGAGGCGATCCTCGTCACTGCCAGCGAGGTACCCCCAGGTGTCGAAGACGTGCGGCGCGATCTCGACGTCCAGGCCGAGCGAAGCCAAGTAGTGGTGGGCCCGCTCGACCATCGCCGCTTCCGGCGTGCTGGCCGGGGAGACGAGACGGACGGTGTCGCCGGGGCGCAACCTCGGTGGCCGCAGCACGCCGACGTCAGGTGATGGCGCCGGCGTCCTTGAGGGCGGCGATCTTGGCCTCGTCGTAGCCGATCTCGGCCAGGACCTCGGCGCTGTGCTGGCCGGCGTGGGGCGGGGGCCGCTCGATCGAGCCGGGGGTGCGGCTGAAGCGGGGGGCGGGACCGGGCTGGACGATGCCGGCGACCTCGGTGAAGGTGCCCCGAGCGACGTTGTGGGGGTGCTTGGGCGCCTCGGACATGGTGAGCACCGGGGCGAAGCAGACGTCGGTGCCCTCCATGATCTCGCACCACTCGTCGCGGGTCTTGGTCTTGAAGATCCCGGCCAGGCGCTCCTTGAGGTCGGGCCACGCCGTCTTGTCGTGCTGCCACGGGAGGTCCTCGCCCCCGAGCCCCGTGAGGCGGAGGAGCTCGCCGTAGAACTGCGGCTCGATCGAGCCGATCGACACGAACTCGCCGTCGGCGCACTCGAAGGTGTCGTAGAAGTGGGCGCCCGAGTCGAGCATGTTCGTGCCCCGGTCGTCGCTCCAGATCCCCATGGCCTGGAACGAGTGGATCATCGTCATCAGCAGGGCCGAGCCGTCGACCATGGCCACGTCGATGACCTGGCCCTCACCCGAGCGGGTCGTCTCCAGCAGGGCGGCGCAGACGCCGAGGGCGAGCAGCATCCCGCCGCCGCCGAAGTCCCCCACCAGGTTCATGGGGAACGTGGGCTTCTCCCCCGCCCGGCCCATGTGGGCGAGGGCACCGGCGAGGGCGATGTAGTTGATGTCGTGGCCGGCGGTGGGCGCGTACGGGCCCTCCTGGCCCCAGCCGGTCATGCGGGCGTAGACCAGCTTCGGGTTGCGCTCCATGCAGACGTCGGGGCCGAGGCCGAGGCGCTCCATGACGCCGGGCCGGAAGCCCTCGATGAGCACGTCGGCCGAGGCGACCAGGTCGAGGACCGTCTCGACGCCGGCAGCCTCCTTCAGGTTGACCGCCACCGAGCGGCGGCCCCGGTTGAGGAGGTCGGCGGGCGGGGTGTCGGGGTCGCCCCACTGGGCGCCGGCCCGGTCGATGCGGATGACCTCGGCGCCGAGGTCGGCCAGGGCCATGGCCCCGAACGGGGCCGGGCCGATGCCGGCGATCTCGACGATGCGGGTGCCGTGGAGGGGTCCCATGTGGTGCGTGCTCCTGCGTTCTCGGGTCAGGCCGCGGGTGTCGCGGCCTTGGCGGTGGTGGCCGCGATGGCGTCGATGATGCTGTCCCAGAAGACCTCGGGCACGTCGTGGCCCATGCCCTCGACCACGAGCAGCTCGGCCTCGGGGATGGCCTCGGCCGTGGCCTGGCCGCCGCTCGGGGCGACCAACGGGTCGGCGTCGCCGTGCACCACCAGGGTGGGGAGCGACAGCTGCCGCAGGGCCTCGGTGCGGTCCGGCGAGGACACGATGGCCAGCAGCTGGTGGGCGGTGCCGACCGGGTAGGCGCAGCGGTCCCACGCCTCGCCGGCCTTCTGCCGGGCCCGCGCCTCGTCGGCGAGCCCCGGGCTCCCGATGGCGGCGCTGATGGTCGCGCCCCGCTCGACCGCCTCCTCGCGGGTCCTCGGCGCCGGACCGAGGAGGATCGGGAGGACCTCGGGGGTCGGCTGGCCGACGCCCGGGTCGCCGGTCGTCGACATGATCGACGTGAGCGACCGGATGCGGGTCGGGTGCTCGATGGCGATGGTCTGGCTGATCATCCCGCCCATCGAGGCCCCGACGACGTGGGCCGACCCGATGCCCAGGGCGTCGAGGACGGCGATGGCGTCGTCGGCCATGTCGGTCAGGTGGTACGGGGCCCGGGCCTGCCCGCCCGAGAGGGCCGCCATGATCTCGGTCATGGGGTCGAGGTCGCCCACGTCGGGCTTGGTCGACAGCCCGATGTCGCGGTTGTCGAACCGGATGACGAAGTAGCCGCGGTCGACGAGCCTGGCGACGAGGGCGTCGTCCCAGCCGAGGTGCTGGGTGCCGAGCCCCATGACCATGAGGAGGGGCTCGTCGGAGGGGTCGCCGTCGGTCGTGTACCAGATCTCGATGCCGGCGGCGGAGGGCGGGGTGGTGGGCACGGGCTCATGCTGGCCCCCCTTGACCGGCCGGTCAAGGCCGGGGGCGCGGGGCCGCAAGGGCATATCGTCGACCCCGATGGCAGGCGACCACGTGCGGGTCCGAGCCCCCGGACGGGTCAACCTCATCGGCGACCACACCGACCACACCGGCGGCCTGGTCCTCCCCGCGGCCATCGACCTGGAGACCGTGGTCGAGGGCCAGCGGGGCGGGGCCGAGGTCGTCCTGCGCTCCGACGGCGACCCCGAGGTCGCCGTGGTGCCCCTCGCCGTGGCCGACCCTGCCGAGGTCGCCCCGGGCTGGGCCCGCTACGTGGCCGGCGTGGTGGTCGAGGCCCGGCCGCCCGAGGGCTTCACGGGCACCGTGACCACCACCCTGCCCCTCGGCGGCGGCCTGTCGTCGAGCGCCGCCCTGGAGGTGGCCCTGGTCCTCTCCCTGCGCCCCGACCTGGGCGATGCCCTCTCGGTGGCCCGGCTCGGCCAGCGGGCCGAGCACCGGGCCACAGGGGTGCCGTGCGGGATCATGGACCAGCTCGCCTCCGCCGGCGGCCGGGCCGGCCACGCCCTGCTGATCGACTGCCACACGCTGGCCGTCGAGCCCGTCCCCCTGCCCGACGATCTCGACGTCGTGGTGGTCGACTCGGGCCAGGCCCGCCGCCTGGAGGGCTCGCCCTACGCCGAGCGGGCGGCCCAGTGCCGGGCGGCGGAGGCGGTCATCGGGCCCCTCCGGGAGGCTCCACCCGGCACCGAGGTCGCCATCGCCGACCCGGTGGTGCGGGCCCGGGCCCGGCACGTCCTCGGCGAGAACGCCCGCGTCCGGGCCGCCGCCACCGCGCTGCGGGGTCGCGACCACGCCCTGCTCGGGGCGTTGCTGCGGGAGAGCCACGCCTCGCTCCGCGACGACTTCGCGGTGTCGACCCCCACCCTCGACGCCCTGGTCGGCCGGCTGGCCGCCGCGCCGGGCGTGTGGGGCGCCCGGCTCACGGGTGCCGGGTTCGGCGGGTGCGTCGTCGCCGTGGCCGAGCGGGGGGCGCTCGACGAGTGGGGTCCCGAGACCTGGTGGCGGGTCCGCCCGAGCGATGGGGCCACCGTCGAGGTGCGGTGACGGTTGCCCCACCCTCAGTGGGGTAGGGACGGCGGCGCCCCGCCCTCTCTCGAAGGACCACTGCCATGACCATCGGAGTCAGCGTCTTCCTCCTCGCCGTCGGCGCCATCTTGAAGTTCGCCGTGAGCGACACGATCGAGGGCGTCGACCTCGGCGTGATCGGGATCATCCTCATGGTGTGCGGGGTCATCGGCCTGCTCTTCGGCCTCCTGCAGATGGCCAACGCCCGTCGCACCGGCGTCCCGCCGGCGTACCCGGACCCCCGCTACCAGGACCCCCGCTACTGACCCGCTCGGGTCACGCCAGCGCCCGGACCAGGCGGCGCACCGCGCCCTCGGTCCGGGCGCCCCACCAGAACAGGTCCTGGCCGTCGACGAGGACGGCGCGGGCCCCGAAGGTCCCGGCCAGCCCCGGCAGGTCGTCGACGGTGAAGGCCCACGGCTCGGTGGGGGCGAGCACGGCGTCGACGCCCCGGGCCCGCACCTCCTCGACGGTGACCTCCGGGTACCGCACCGGGTCGTCGGCCCAGGCGCTGGACCAGCCGGCGGCGGCGAGGACCGACGCCCCGTAGGTGTCGGCGTTGAGGGTCATCCAGGGCCGGGCCCAGATGGGCACGAAGGCCACCCGGGGCTGACCCGGCGGGGTCGGCGGCGGCGCCGGCGGGGGCGGCGACACCTCGACGCCGACGGCGGCGGCGAGGGCGGCCAGCACCTCGGGCACGTCGGCCACGGTCCGGGGCGAGGCCACGTGGACCTCGAGCCCGGCGGCGCGCAGGGCGTCGTGGTCCTCGATGCGGTTCTCCTCGTCGCACATGACGACGAGGTCGGGGGCCATCTCGACGATGGCGGCGATGCGGGGCCGCTTGGTCCCCCCGACGTGCGGGATCCCCGGCTGCTCGCAGAAGCGGGTGCAGGCCACCGGCGGCCGTCCCCACGCCACCAGCGTCTCGGTGACCGACGGGACCAGGCTCACGACCCGGGGCCCGGTGGGGCTCATGCGCCGAGGATGCGGGACTTCTCGGCCTCGTACTGGGCCGGGGTGATGGCCCCCTGCTGGAGCAGCCCGTGGAGCCGCTCGACCTGCTCGACGGGCGACAGGGTCGCCAGCGGGGCCGGCGCCCGGACCCGGTCGAACTTCCGGTTCTCGTTGTCCTCCATCTGCACGTAGATCTCGCGCTGGACGATGGCCGGCTTGCGGATGTTCTCGAAGCTCTCGGTGCCCCGCTCCCCCGCCGACTCGATCCCCAGATCGCCGGCGCCCACCATGCGCTCGATCAACCGCTGGGCGAAGAAGACCGTGTTGATGCGGTCGAGCGGGATCTCGATGCCCGACTTGGTGAGGACGCCGCGCCGGGTGACGACCCGGTCGCTGGTGAGCACGAAGTTGGTGTTCGACCAGCCCAGCAGGCGGACGAGGAAGATGCCGAGGGTGACCAGGATCAGGGCGAGGGCGATCACGGACAGCACCGTGCCGAACGTGCCGTCGGGGCCGAGGAAGACCACCACGAAGCTGATGACGATCGCCGCGACCAGGGCCAGGGTCGAGGGCGCGAGGGCCAACCAGTGGGGGCGGAGGTCGAGGATGAGCTCCTCGCCGTCGTTCAGCAGCTTGCGGGGGAAGGCCACGGCCCCACGCTACTTGCGGGGTGGTCAGCCGTAGCCGAGCTCGTGCAGGCGGGCGTCGTCGATGCCGAGGTGGTGGCCGAGCTCGTGGACGACCGTGATGCGGACCTCGCGGACGAGGTGGTCCTCGTCGTCGGCCATCAGGCACAGCGGCACCCGGAAGATGGTGACCCGGTCGGGCAGCTCCATGAACCCGTACTGCCCGCGCGCCGTGAGCGGCGTGCCCTCGTAGAGGCCCAGCGGGCCACCCGGTCGCCCGTCTGTCACGAGGACGGCGATGTTGTCGAGCATGGACTCGATCTCGGCCGGCAGGCCGTCGAGGGCCTCCGCCACCAGCTCTTCGAACCTCTGCTCGGTCACGTCGACGGGCACCGGCCGAACCTACCGGAGGATGCCCGCGGTACCGTCGTCACCGTGCTCCCCACCCGCTCGTCGACCCGGCTCCGCATCCCGCCCGGGGGCTGGTCGACCCACAGCCGCCTGTCTCTGCTGTCGGCGCACGCGGACCTCTCGATCCTGTCCGTCAGCTCCCAGCTCTCGATCCTGTCGGCCGGCTGCCTGCTCTCGATCGGATCCGCCGGGAGCATCCTCAGCGTCGGGTCGTCGGGGAGCATCCTGAGCGTGGGGTCGGCGGGCAGCATCCTGAGCGTGGGGTCGGCGGGCAGCATCCTCAGCGTCGGATCGGTCGGCAGCATCCTCAGCGTGGGCAAGGCGTTCCACCTCGGCGGGCGCCGCCGGAGCCGGGGCGACGGTGCCGACGGGGCGCCGGTCGCGCCGGCGCGGGTGGTCGGCCTGGCCGTGGGCACCCTGGCCCTCGCGTCCGCCGTCCTCGACCGCTGACGTGGAGACGGCGCGCCTGCTCGCCGACCTCGACCCCGACCAGCGGCGGGCCGTCACCGAGACGACCCACCCCTTGTGCATCATCGCCGGCGCCGGGTCGGGCAAGACGCGGGTCCTGACCCGTCGCATCGCCTACCGCGTCGCCGTCGGGACCGCCGACCCCCGCCACGTCCTGGCCCTGACCTTCACCCGCAAGGCGGCGACGGAGATGGGCACCCGCCTGGCGCGCATGGGCCTGCGGGACCGGCCCCACGTGGGGACGCTCCACGCCATGGCGTGGGCGCAGGTCCGCATCTGGTCGCACGACCGGGGCACCACCCTCCCCTCCCTCCTCCAGCACAAGGGCCACCTCCTGCGGGAGCTCCCCGGCCGGGGCCACCTGCCCGTCCCCGAGCTGGCGTCGGAGATCGAGTGGGCCGGCGCCCGCGACATCTCGGCCGACGACTACCCGAGCGCCGCCCACCAGGAGGACCGGAGGGTCAGCGCCCCGTTCGAGCAGGTCGCCTCGCTCATCGTCGAGTACCGGGAGGCCAAGCGTCGCCGTGGGGTCATGGACTTCGACGACATCCTGCGGACCTGCGCCGACCTCTTCGACGAGGAGCCCGGGTTCGCCCGCACCCAGCGCTGGCGGTTCCGCCACCTGTTCGTCGACGAGTACCAGGACGTGAACCCGCTGCAGCACCGGCTGCTCTCGGGGTGGCTGGGCGACCGGACCGACCTGTGCGTGGTCGGCGACCCGCACCAGGCGATCTACCGCTGGAACGGCGCCGATGCCGGCTACCTGCTCCGCTTCGCCCAGGACCACGAGGGGGCGGCCGTCGTCGAGCTGCGGGGCAACTACCGCTCGACACCGCAGATCCTCCACCTCGCCGGCGCCGTCCTGGGCCCCGGGGCGGCCCGTCCCCTCGCCCGCCGCCCGGCCGGCGATCCCCCCGTCCTGGTGGCCTACGGCGACGAGCACGAGGAGGCCCGGGGCGTGGCCCGGGCGGCGCGCACGTTGCACGGCCCCGGGACCCGCTGGGACAGCCAGGCGGTGCTGGTGCGCACCAACGGCCAGATGAAGCCGTTCGAGGACGCCTTCACCCGGGCCCGGATCCCGTTCCGCGTCCGGACGGCCGAGCCGCTGGCCGGCCGGGCCGACATCGGTGCCGCCCTGCGCCACGTCGCCCCCGGCGACGGCCACCCGCTCCGCACCGTCGTGGTCGACCTCGACGACTACGTGGCCGAGCAGCAGGCGGCCCGGGGCCGCGACGGCCAGCGGTCGGAGGCGCTGGAGGCGCTCGTCCGCCTCGCCCGCGAGTACAGCGCCATGGAGCCGGAGGCCACCGTCGGCGACCTGCGGGGCTGGCTGATGACGGCCATGGGGCTCGACGGACCCGGCGGCGTCGACGCCGTCCACCTCGTCACCTTCCACGCCGCCAAGGGCCTGGAGTGGCCGGTCGTGCACATCGCCGGGCTGGAGGAGGGGTTCGTCCCCGTCTCCTACGCCAAGACGCCCGAGGCCGAGGCCGAGGAGCGGCGCCTGCTCCACGTGGCCATCACCCGGGCCGAGCAGACGTTGCGGATCTCGTGGGCCAGCACCCGGACGATGCGCGACGCCCCGGTGGCTCGTCGGCCGTCGCGCTACGTCGACGCCCTCGCCGCGGCCAAGGCCGACCTCGACGCGCTGATGACCATGGATCCGGGCGAGGGGCTGGCCCGCTCCCGGGACGCGCTCCGCACGGCCGTCGCCGACGACCTCGACCGGGCCCTCCTCGACGAGCTGCACGCGTGGCGGGCCCGGGTCGCCCGCCGGGCCGGCATCGCCCCCGCGGTGGTCGCCAGCGACCGGGTTCTGGGCGACGTGGCCCGGCACCGGCCCACCGACCGCGCCGCCCTGGGGGCCATCCTCGGCGTGGGCCCCATGGTGGTCGACACGCACGGCGACGACCTGCTCGGGATCGTGTCGGCCCACGCGGCCGCAGCGGGGGCGCCATGATCTGCCCGTGCGCTTCGACCTGACCCAGACCATCGCCGCTCCGGTCGACGAGGTGGCCCGGGCCTACGCCAGCGCCGAGCTGTACGAGGCCCTGGGCGGCAACGACAAGCTGGGGCCGCCCGACGTGCTCGACCGGTCCGAGGACGGGGACGTGGTCACGCTGCGGATCCGGTACCAGTTCGTCGCCGACCTCAGCCCGGCAGTGACGGCGGTGGTGGACCCGCGGAAGCTCACCTGGGTCGAGCGGTCGGTGCACGACCTGGCCACCCGCTCGGTGGCGGTGACCCTCCACCCCGACCACTACGCCGACCGGCTCCGGTGCACCGGCGCCTACCGGTACTCGGCCTCCGGCGACGACGCCACCGTCCGGCGCATCGACGGCGACCTGAAGGTGAAGGCCCTGCTCGTCGCCGGGGCGGTCGAGAAGGCCATCGTGTCCGGCCTGAAGGAGCACCTCGAGGCCGAGGCCGACGACGTCGAGAGGTACCTCGGGCGGTAGCCGAAGCTCGCGTCCCCGCGAGGCGAGTGACCGAGGATCAGTCGGTTCCGAGGAAGCCGGCGGCCATGCGGCGGTCGAAGCCCTCGGCGAGCTTGCGGAAGCGGGCGGCGTCCATCGAGACGAAGAGCCCCTCGGCCTCGGCGGTGACGACGCCGTCGGCCACGATGCGCCCGGTGGTGAAGACCTTGCGCCCCTCGCGCCGGTCGAAGCGGCCCTCGATCTCGAGCGGGGTGTGGAGGGGCGTCGGCTTCCGGTAGTTCACGGTCAGCCGGGCGGTCATGCCCGGCGCACCGGAGAACGACTGGGCCGAGCCCAGCACCTCGTCGAAGGCGGCGGCGACGAAGCCGCCGTGCACGGTCCCCGGCGGCCCCTCGTACACGGCCCCGAAGGTCACCTTGCCGACGACGGAGTCCTCGCCGAACTCGAGGCGGATCGGCGGGGCCAGCGGGTTGGCCAGTCCGATCATGGGGCTGTGGTCGAAGAAGGAGCCGAAGTCCCCGCCGGAGAGGGCGGCCTCGCCCATGCCCTCGTACATGCTGCGGGGGCGGTCCTGGCGGAAGCGGGCGGCGAGGGCCTCGAGCTCCTCGGCCACGGCGACGAGGTCGTCGGGCGGGACCTCGGTGCCGACCATGTCGGCGATCAGGTCGCGGTTGGCCGCGGCGATGCGGCGCAGGGCCTCCCGCCGGGGGGAGATGTCGGCATCGGACTGGGCCGCCACGCGCGGCGAGGTCACGAGGTGGGTCTGGTCGTCGCTCATGGCGTCCCTTCGACGTCGATGTACACGGGAGCGTGGTCGCTCGGCTTGGTGCCCTTGCGGGCGTCGCGGTCCATGACCGCGGCGGTGACCGCGTCGGCCACGGGGGCGGTGGCGAGGAGCAGGTCGATGCGCATGCCGAGGCCCTTGTGGAAGTTGCCCGCCCGGTAGTCCCAGTAGGTGAAGTGGCCGGGCTCGGGGTGGAGCCGGCGGTAGGTGTCGTGCAGGCCCCAGCCCTCGAGCTCGGCGAGGGCGGCCCGCTCGGGCTCGCTCACGTGGGTCGAGCCGATGAAGACCTCGGGGTCCCAGACGTCGAGGTCGGTCGGGGCGATGTTGAAGTCGCCGGCCACGACGACCGGGTCGGTGGGCGCGTGGTGCGTCGCCAGGTGGGCTCGGAGCCGGGCCAGCCAGGCCAGCTTGTACCGGTAGTGCTCGTGGTCGAGGGCGCGCCCGTTGGGCACGTAGACGCTCGCCACGCGCACGCCGCCGCACGTGGCCCACACGATGCGGGCGTCGGGGTCGGGCTCGCCGTCGTCGGTCCAGCCCGGAGCGGGGTCCTCGAGGCCGACGCGGCTGAGGATGGCCACCCCGTTCCACCGTCCCTCCCCGTGGTGCACCGACTCGTAGCCCAGGCCGTGGAAGGTCAGGGCGGGGAACGCGCTGTCGGCCAGCTTCGTCTCCTGGAGGCACAGCACGTCCGGGCCGGCCTCGGCCAGCCACGCCTCGACGCGCGGCATGCGGGCCTTCAGCGAGTTGACGTTCCAGGTGGCGATGCGCACCCGGCCGACCCTAGGGCCACGGTGGTGGTGACCCGTCCGCCGTGATCGGTCGCGGTCCGAGGGGGCCGGTCGGACCGGCCCCCTCGAGCACCCTCGTCCGCGATGTGATCAGGCGCGCTTCTTGGCCGGAGCCTTCTTGGCCGGAGCCTTCTTCGCCGCGGCCTTCTTGGCCGGAGCCTTCTTCGCCGGAGCCTTCTTGGCCGCGGCCTTCTTGGCCGGAGCCTTCTTCGCCGGAGCCTTCTTCGCCGGAGCCTTCTTCGCCGGAGCCTTCTTCGCCGGAGCCTTCTTCGCCGGAGCCTTCTTCGCCGGAGCCTTCTTCGCCGCGGCCTTCTTCGCCGGAGCCTTCTTCGCCGGAGCCTTCTTCGCCGGAGCCTTCTTCGCAGCGGCCTTCTTCGCCGGAGCCTTCTTCGCCGCGGCCTTCTTGGCCGGAGCCTTCTTCGCCGCGGCCTTCTTGGCCGGAGCCTTCTTCGCCGCGGCCTTCTTCGCCGGAGCCTTCTTGGCCGCAGCCTTCTTGGCGGGTGCCATGTCGGTGTCCTCCTGGGAGGTGTCTGGTTCGCGGACGGAGCTACCCGTCACCTGGAGAAGACCTGGCACGGCCAGGTCGATGCTCCGCCGTGGCGAGTCGAACGACTCGACGACGAAGGTGCGTGACTCCCCGATGGACAGCACCTCGCGGGCGCTGCGAGGGGGAGGATCGGCCATGGCGCGCAACGGCACGTAGCACTGCGCTCCGTCGACCACGACGTAGGCACCGTGGGAGGAGAACCGGTCGACGACGGCCTCGACCTCGCTCCCGACGGGATGGGTGCTGACGAACGCCAGGAACCGCTGAGGCTCGTTGACCGCCTCGGGAGCCTTGCTCCCGCTGCGCCGCCGCCGACCGCGGCCGCCCCCGGACCCACCGTCGTCGGGCGCGTCGGCCGCCGTCGGCTCCTCGACGGGCGCGGCAGCCGCCTTCTTGCGCGTGCGCTTGGGCTTGGCAGGCGCGTCGGCGACGACATCGGGCGCGGCATCGGCGCCGGCACCCCGTCCGCCCTTGCCCCGCCCACGACCCTTGGCCTTCCCCCTGGTGTCGGAGGCCGGCTCGACGGCGGCGCCTGGTGCGCCGCTCGCGGCACGACGCGCCTTCACCTCGGCCTCGACGGCCTTGGCGGCGGCGTCCTTGTCGACCTTGCCGCCCTTGGCGCCCTTGGGCTTGCTGCGGGCGTCGCGCTGCGAGCGCCGGCTGATCGAGCCCCGCACCGGGGTGCGGGCCACGAAGACCCACCCGACGCCGTCGACGGGCTTGCCGCCGATGATCCGGCCCTCGTCGAACATCCACGGGTACTCGCCGTGGAGCTCCTGGAAGGAGTCGTTCGAGAGGATCGTCGCATCGGCCTTCTGAGCCACGGCGGCGATGAAGGCGTCGCCGCGGCCGACGGCGCCGGCCGGCGGGGACACGATCTCTCCGGCGAGCACGGCCTCCTCGTAGGCGTCGCGCTCGGGCGCCTCGATGCGGTGCTGGAAGGTCGCGTCGACGACGACGGTGATCGTCGTGTCGGGGAACTCCTCGAGGAAGGCGCGCACGGCCTCGTCCAGCTGGGCGAGGCTCGGCAGCGTCCTCCCCTCGGTGGCGATGTTCGACCCGTCGACGATGACGTGGTGACGGATGGTGCGAGGCGTCGGCATGACGTGTGAGAGTCAACTACGTCCGTCAAGGGTCGTCGCGGATGGGACCCCACACGCGCCCAGGCCACGCCTGCCGATCCGCCGTGCGCCAGTCGATAGGTTGCGCGCCATGGCCACCATCCACGACGACCCGACCGCCGAGGTGACGGATCTGCTGCAGCGCATGATCCGCAACGCGTGCGTCAACGACGGGCGCGAGGTGTCGGGCCACGAGGCCCGGTCGGTCGACCTCCTGCGCTCCGTCCTCGAGCCCACCGGCATCGACCTGGAGGTGTACGAACCCCTCCCCGGCCGGCAGAGCCTGGTCGCCCGCATCGAAGGCAGCGACCCGACGGCGCCGACGCTCACGCTGCTCGGTCACACCGACGTCGTCCCGGTCAACGAGGACGCCTGGTCGCGCGACCCCTTCGGGGGCGAGCTGGTCGACGGGGTGGTCTGGGGCCGGGGCGCGGTCGACATGTTGAACCTCACCGCGTCGATGGCGGTGGCGACCCGGCGGCTGGCCGATCGCGGGTGGAAGCCCGAGGGGACGCTGGTGTTCGCGGCCGTCGCCGACGAGGAGGCGGCCGGGGTGTGGGGCGCCAAGCACCTCGCCGACGCCGAGCTCGACGCCGTCCGCTGCGACTACGTGCTGACCGAGTCGGGGGGCATGCCCATGAAGAGCCCGGGCGGGCTCAAGCTGCCGGTGATGGTCGGCGAGAAGGGCTGCTACTGGTGTCGCATCACCGTGCGGGGCACGGCCGGCCACGGGTCGCAGCCGTACAAGACCGACAACGCGCTGGTGAAGGCGGCCGAGGTCGTGCGGCGCATCGCCGCCTTCCGGCCCGAGGCCCAGATCGGCGAGGTCTGGCGCCGGTACCTGGAGGCGATGGGGCTGCCCGACGAGAAGACCGCTCCCCTCCTCGATGCCGAGCGGATCGACGAGCGGCTCGACCAGCTCCCCGTCGGGACGGCGCGGCTCTTCCACGCCTGCACCCACACGACGCTCAGCCCGAACATCGCCCGCGGCGGGTCGAAGATCAACACGATCCCCGACACCGTCGAGCTCGAGGTCGACATCCGCACGCTGCCGGGGCAGAGCGCGGCCGACATCGAGCGCATGGTGCACGAGGCGGTCGGCGACCTGCGCGACGACGTGACGGTCGAGGCCGCCGTGTTCGACCCGGCCTCGGAGTCGCCCATGGACTCGCCGCTGTGGGACACGCTGGCCCGCGTCGCCGGCCGGTTCTACGAGGGCAGCCAGAACGTGCCCATGCTGATCGCCGGCGCCACCGACGCCCGCTTCTTCCGCCGCCTGGGGGCCACCGCGTACGGCTTCGGCCTCTTCAGCCGCTCGTTCCGCTACGAGGACTACGGGAGGATGTTCCACGGCGACGACGAGCGGGTCGACGTCGAGTCGCTGCGGCTGTCGACCGAGATGTGGGAGGCCGTCGCCCTCGACCTCCTCGGTGGGTCGTGATGGCGTCCGACCCCCGGCCCGAGACGGCGCCGGCGACGATCACCGCCGTGCTCTTCGACTTCGGCGGCGTGATCCTGTCCAGCCCGTTCGAGGCCTTCGCCCACTACGAGGCCCAGCGCGGCCTGCCCGACGGCTTCCTCCGCCGGGTCAACGCCACCAACCACCACACCAACGCCTGGGCCCGGCTCGAGCGCAACGAGGTCGGGTTGGAGGAGTTCAGCGCCCTGTTCGAGGAGGAGGCCCGCGCGCTCGGCGGCGAGGTCAGCGGGATGGAGGTGCTCGGCCTCCTGCGCGGCGAGCTGCGCCCGGCGATGGTCGAGGCCGTGCGCCGGTGCTCCGAGCGGCTGAAGACGGCGCTGCTGACGAACAACGTGGTGTCGATGCGGGCCGAGGAGATGTCGGGCGCGTCCGACCCGCACAGGGCGGTGCTCGGACTCTTCGACGTCATCGTCGAGTCGTCGCGGGTCGGCACCCGCAAGCCGGACCCGGCCTTCTACGAGCACGCCTGCGAAGAGCTCGACATCGCCCCCGAGGAGGCCGTCTTCCTCGACGACCTGGGCGTCAACCTCAAGCCGGCGCGCGAGATGGGCATGCAGACCATCAAGGTCGACGACCCCGACGTCGCCATCGCCGAGCTCGAGGCCGTGGTCGGGTTCCCGCTGCGATGACGGGCTTCGCCTCCACCCTGGCCGCGCTCCGGGCGCAGGGGCTCCGGCTCGACCGCATCATGCCGGCCGACGACCCGGCCGAGGCGGTGCTCTCGGGCGAGGGGGTCCGCCTCGTCCTGCGTCGCGAGGGCTGGACCGGGCCTCCCGAGGTGGGGCACCACGACGGTGCGACCGTCACGGCGCGAGCGGGCGGCGACGAGGTCGTGGGGCGGGCCGGGATGCGGTACCGGGACCTCGTGCCGGGGCGGTGGGGCGGGGCGGTGATCGCCAGCCACATCACGATCCCCGAGGGCGGCCCGGTGCCCGACGACGTCCACGCCCACGAGATCGACTTCCAGGTGATCTGCTGCCGGGCGGGTTGGGTGCGGGTGGTCTACGAGGACCAGGGGCCGCCGTTCACCCTCGAGGCCGGCGACGTCGTGCTCCAGGCGCCGGGCATCCGCCACCGCGTGCTCGAGGCGTCGCCCGGGCTCCAGGTGGTGGAGGTCGGCTCGCCCGCGGCCCACCCGACGCTGCTCGACCACGAGGTGCTGCTCCCGACGCCGGAGCTTCGGCCCGAGCGGTCGTTCGGGGGCCAGCGGTTCGTCCGCCACGTGTCGGCGTCGTCGCCGTGGGTCGCGGTGGCCGACGGGTGGGACGAGCAGCGGACCGGGATCGCGGCGACGTCCCACGGCGTCGGCGACGTCCGCCTGCTGCGTGCCACCGGCACGGCGCCGCTCACCTGGACGACCACGGCGGCCTTCACCCTGCTGTACGTCACCGGCGGCGCCACCACCGACCTCGCCGAGGACGACTCCGTCGCCCTCCCTGCGGGCTCCGAGGTCACCCTGGCCCCGTCGACGCCGACCACCCTCCTCGAGGTCACCGTCGCGGGGGCCGGCGCCCACGGGGTCTGACCGCCGTTCTGTTCGCGCCAGGCGACATCGGTGTCCGACAGCGGTGTCAGAACGCACGCCCGGGGTCGCGCCCGGGGTCCTGGGTGCGAGGGCCCCTTCTGGACCCGCGGTCTGGGCGCCGCCGCCTAGGAGGGCGACGGGGGGTCGACCGGGGCGATGCCGAAGACGCGGGCGGCGTTCTCCCGCAGGAACTTGGGCCAGACCTCGTCCTTGAACGGGACGTTCGGCAGCTCGGAGAAGATGCGGTCGAGGGTGAGGCCGGCCGAGTAGTAGCCGGCGTACATGACCTTGTCGGCGCCCCGGGAGTTGGCGAAGCGGATGATGTCCTCGGGGTAGTACTTCGGGGCGAAGGCCGACGTCGAGTAGTGCAGGCCCGGGTACTTGAGCATCAGCTTCACCATCAGCTCGGTCCACGGGTCGGCGCCGTGGCGGACGACGATCTGGAGCTCGGGCCAGAACCAGCACACCTCGTCGAGGAGGATCGGCAGCTGCGGGGCCATCGGGATCCGGGGGCCCGGGACGCCGGCGTAGACGATGATCGGGCGACCGATCTCGATGCACTTGGCGTAGATGGGCCACATGCGCTTGTCGTCCAGCGGGACCTGCGGGATCAGCCCGGTGCCCCACACGTGGATGCAGCGCAGCGAGTCCCCCCACTCCTCCACCGCTGCATCGATCGTCCGCAGGGCGCCGATCCCCTCGTTGGGGTCGACGTTCAGCATCCCGACGAAGTGCTGGGGGAACTCGCGCACGGCCCGGCGCGAGTGCTCGTTCTCGTGGACGCCGGTGACGAAGGTCGAGATGCGGTGCTTGGACATCTCGGCCAGGACGACCTGGACGGGGTCGTCGACTTCGTCGTCCTCGAAGGTCGGCACGCCCTTGAACATGTACTCGGCCGGCATGTACGAGTCCTTGGTGCCGGCGTCGTTGGCCAGCTCCCGGATGCGGGCGTACTTGGCCGCCTGGTTGGCCCGGGTGTCGGGCATGGCCAGGAAGGTGTCGATCACACCCCCGGACCGGGCGGCTTCGAAGGCGGAGCGGGAAGGGTCGGTCACGACGCCGACACTACTCAGAACGAGAACGCGTTCTACTCGTAGGATGCGGGGCCGTGGCCGCCCGCCCGCTCCCCCGGCCGCCGTGGCGGGCCCAACCCGGGCTGGTCCGGCGCCTGCTCCGCCAGCCCCACGCGGTGCTCGACCAGCTGCGGGCCGACCACGGCCCGATGGTGGGCCTCGGCGCCGGCCCGGTGCGCATGGCGATCGTCGGCGACCCGGCCGCCGCCCGCGAGCTGTTCGCCCGCCCGACCGACGACTTCCGGTGGGGCCATCCCTTCAACGTCCTCGGCTTCGTGGTCGGGCCGGGCTCGATGATCGTCTCCGACGGTGCCGACCACACCCGGCGCCGATCGTCGGTCCGGTCGGCGTTCAGCCGCCGGCGCCTCAACGGCTGGATCCCGATGATCGTCGAGCGCACCGACGTCGCCGCCGACGCCTGGCTCGCCGCCGCCGGGTCACGAGCGCCGGGCGACGGCGAGGAGGGTTCCGACACCGTCGACCTGGCCCCCCTGCTCCGCACCCTCGTGCTCGACGTCGTCGTCCGCGCCCTGTTCGGCCCCCGCCTGGCCGGCCGCGTCGACGAGATCGAGGAGCTGTTCCGTGGCCCGGCCGCCCACCTCGAGTCCCCGGCGCTGCGACAGCTGCCGCACCCCTTCCCCCGGACCGCCCGATCCCGGGTCCGGGCCGACCGGAGGGCGCTCGACGCCATCATCGACGGCGAGATCGCCCACCGTCGGGCCCACCCGAGCGGGGACCCCCTCGACGTGCTCGAGGTGCTCGTCGCCGACGGGTCGCTGTCCGACGCCGAGATCCGCGACCAGGTCGTGACGCTGATCGGTGCCGGCCACGACACCACGGCCGCCGCCCTCTCGTGGGCCGTGTGGGAGGCGACGCTCGCGGCCGGGATGTGGGACGCGCTGGGGGCCGAGGCCGACGCCGTGCTGGGACCACCGGGGTCGGGTGCGCCGGCCCCCGACCACGCGAGCCTCGCCGCGCTGGCCACCGCCGAGCGGGTGATGCGGGAGACCCTGCGCCTGCACCCCGCCGGCGCCCTCAGCCCGCGGCAGGCCGTCCGGGACGTCGAGGTCGGCGGCCACCACATCCGACGCGGGACGCTGATCCTCTGGTCGGCCCACCTCATCGGGCGCGACCCCACCGCGTGGCCCGACCCCCTCCGCTTCGACCCCGACCGCGTGGTCGACCTCGACGCCGACGCCCGGGTCCTCGCCGAGACGGCGTGGGTGCCCTTCGGGCGGGGGGCGCGCAACTGCATCGGCTTCGCCCTCGCCCAGATGGACATCACCTTGATCCTCGCCCGCCTGGCCCAGAGGCTCGTCGTGACGCCGACGACATCGACCATCCCCCCACCGGTGGGGATGGTGGTGAACCGGCCCACGGGCGGGGTGCCCGTGCGCCTCGCCCCTCGTTCCTAGGACCTGGACGAGGGGCCCGGCGTCCGCGGCGCCGCGGGCGGCGCGGTCACGACCGAGACGGGCACACCGTGCTCGCCCGCCAGCGCCGTGAGCTCGTCGATGCTGGCGGCGACGGAGCGGTGGGCGTACCAGAGGAACGGGTACCAGGGGGCCCAGCGGGCGGCGGCGCCGTCGTGGCGCACGACGTCGACGCCACGCAGCGCGCCGTGCGGCCCGCCCCGGTCGACCTCGATCGACGCCGTCTCGGCCCAGCGCACGGCGACCGTGCTCCGCACCCACCGCACGGTGACGCCCTCGGCGTCGGCGCGGGCCCAACCGGTCAGCGAGACGTAGGTGAGCGAGGCCAGCCAGGCGACGCTCGCCAGGGCGACGACACCGAGCAGGACGGCCCCGGTGGCGATCCCGGCCACCGCCATCGCCGCGCTCCCGGCGGCGACGAACCCCATGACCTCGGCGGGCCCGCGCGGCGGCCGCACCTCGACCGGTCCGGTGCGCTCGCGGCGCGCGCCCTCGCCGCCGGGGACGGGCACGTCGCTACAGGCCGTCGAAGGCCCGGGTCAGGATCTCGTCCTGCTCCTGGACGTGGATGGCGTGGCTGCCGCCGGCCGGGGAACCCGACCCCACCCGGGAGACCTCGCGGTACTTGATGCCCTCGGGCACGAGGGGCCACAGCCGCTCGCCCACGAAGGAGCGGGGCCCCATGTTGTCGGGCTCCTCCTGCAGCCACACGACCTCGTCGATCGAGCCGTACCGCTGGAGCAGGTCCCGGATGCGGGCCCGCGGGAACGGGTACAGCTGCTCGACCCGGATCACCGCCGCCGGGGCACCCAGCTCGTCCCGCCGGGCGATGGCGTCGTGGCTGACCTTCCCCGAGCAGAACACCAGCCGCTTGACGGCGTCCGGCTCGGTGACCGAGGTGTCGTCGAGGACCTCCTCGAACGAGCCGTTGAACAGCTCGCCCACCGACGAGCGGGCCGACTTGGCCCGCAGCAGCGACTTCGGGGTGAAGATCACCAGCGGCTTGAGGATGTCGTGGTGCATCTGCCGCCGCAGCAGGTGGAAGTACTGCGCCGACGTGGAGGCGTTGCAGACCTGCATGTTGTCCTCGGCGCAGAGCGTCAGGAACCGCTCGATGCGGGCCGAGCTGTGCTCGGGGCCCTGGCCCTCGTAGCCGTGGGGCAGCAGGAGGGTCAGACCCGAGCGCTGCCCCCACTTGTCCTCGGCGGCGGAGAAGTACTGGTCGATGACGATCTGGGCGCCGTTGATGAAGTCCCCGAACTGGGCCTCCCACAGCACGAGCGTCTTCTCGGCCGAGATGACCGAGTAGCCGTACTCGAAGCCCAGGGCGGCGTACTCCGACAGCAGCGAGTCGTAGATCCAGATCTTCGCCTGGTCGGGGTCGAGGTAGGCGAGCGGGGCGTGCTCGGCGCCGGTCTCGTAGTCGACGAGGACGCTGTGGCGCTGGGAGAAGGTGCCGCGCCGGGAGTCCTGGCCGGCGAGGCGGATGTTGGTGCCCTCGAGCAGCAGCGACCCGAAGGCCAGCGCCTCGGCCAGGGCCCAGTCGACCTCGCCGCCCTCGAACATCTTGTCGCGGGCCACGAACTGCTTGGCCAGCTTGGGGTGGACGGTGAAGCCCTCGGGCTGGGTCGACAGGCCCCGGTAGATCCGGTCGATCGTCTCGGAGGGCACACCGGTCTGGACGTGGGGCAGCACGCCCCGGGCGGGCGCCGGCGGCTTGGCCCGCACCTCGCCCTCGGGGGCGTGGGAGCGGGTCTCCTCGAGGGCGCCGGCGAGCTTCTTGGAGAAGTCGTCCAGGGCGGCCTCGGCCTCCTCGATCGAGATGTCGCCCCGGCGGACGAGGGCCTCGGTGTAGAGCTTGCGGACCGAGCGGCGGGCGTCGATCCGCTTGTACATCAGCGGCTGGGTGTAGCTGGGGTCATCGCCCTCGTTGTGGCCGTGCCGGCGGTAGCAGACCATGTCGATGACGACGTCCTTGCGGAACCGCTGGCGGTAGTCGAAGGCCAGCCGGGCCACCCGGACGCACGCCTCGGGGTCGTCGCCGTTCACGTGGAAGATCGGGGCCTGGACCATCTTGGCCACGTCGGTGCAGTACTCCGACGAGCGGGCCGAGTCCGGCGGGGTGGTGAAGCCCAGCTGGTTGTTGATGATCAGGTGGATGGTGCCTCCGACGCGGTAGCCCTTGATGCTCGACAGGTTGAGCGTCTCGGCCACCACGCCCTGGCCGGCGAAGGCGGCGTCGCCGTGCACGAGGACGGGCAGGACCGAGAACGCCCGCGGGTCGTTGATCTCGTCCTGGCGGGCCCGGGCCATGCCGACGACGACCGGGTCGACGGTCTCGAGGTGGCTGGGGTTGGCCGCCAGCTCGACGGTGATCTCGTGGCCGTGGCGCGACTTGAAGGTGCCCCGCTGGCCGAGGTGGTACTTCACGTCGCCCGACCCCTGGGTGGACTCGGGGTCGATGTAGCCCTCGAACTCGGTGAAGAGCTTGTCGAGGCTCTTGCCCACGATGTTGGTGAGCACGTTGAGCCGGCCCCGGTGCGCCATGCCGATGATGGCGCCGTGGAGGGCCCACTGGGCCGCCTGCTCGAGGATGGCGTCCAGGATCGGGATGGCCGACTCGGCACCCTCGATGCCGAAGCGCTTCTGGCCCAGGTACTTGGTGCCGAGGAACTTCTCGAACGCCTCGGCCGCGTTGACCCGGCCCAGGATGTGGCGCTGGTCCTCGGGCGGAAGGAACGTCGAGGCCCCCTCGACCTGCTCCTGGATCCAGGCCTTCTCCTCGGGCTCCTGGATGTGCATGTACTCGATGCCGATGCGACGGCAGTACGCGTTGCGCAGCACGCCGAGGATGTCGCCCAGGGTCATCTTGGGCTTGCCGGCGAGGCCGTCGGTGAGGAACTCGCGGTCGAGGTCCCAGATCGTCAGCCCGTAGGTCGCCGGGTCGAGCTCGCTGTGCATCTGCGGCTCCTTGGCCGCCAGCGGGTCGAGGTCGGCGATGAGGTGGCCGCGCACCCGGTACATGTTGATCAGGGTCTGGACGTGGATCTGCTTCTGGAGGGTCGACTCCTCCTTGTCCACCGGGTTGGTGTCCTGGAGCCACTTGACGGCCTCGTACGGCACCCCGATCGAGCGGAAGACGCCGTCGTAGAAGTCCCCGTCGCCCATCAGCAGCTCGTGGATGCGCTTGAGGAACAGCCCCGACTCGGCGCCCTGGATGATGCGGTGGTCGTAGGTCGACGTCACCGTCATCACCTTCGACACGCCCAGGTCGGCCAGGGCCTCGGGGTCGGCGCCCTGGAAGGCGGTCGGGAAGTCCAGGCGGCCCACGCCGACGATGACGCCCTGGCCCGGCATGAGGCGGGGCACGGACTGGACCGTGCCGATCGTGCCCGGGTTGGTCAAGGTGACGGTGGCGCCGGCGAAGTCGTCGGGGGTCAGCTTGTTCGTGCGGACCTTGCGGATCAGCTCCTCGTAGGCCGCCCAGAAGCCGGCGAAGTCGAGCCCGGCGGCGTCGCGGATGACCGGCACCATGAGGGTGCGGGAGCCGTCCTTCTTCTCGATGTCGACCGCGAGCCCGAGGTTCACCTCGTCGTTGGTGACCTTGCGGGGCTTGCCGTCGGGGCCCTCGACGTAGGTGTTGTTCATGGCCGGGACCGAGTCGGCGATGGCGCGGACGACGGCGTAGCCGATGATGTGGGTGAAGCTGACCTTCCCGCCCCGGGTGCGCGACAGGTAGCCGTTGATGACCTTGCGGTTGACCTCGAGGAGCTTGGCCGGCACCTCGCGGAAGCTGGTGGCGGTGGGGACCTCGAGGCTGGCCTCCATGTTGGCGACGATGCGCGCCGCCGCGCCGCGGAGGGGCTCGCCGGGCGGCTCCTCGTCGGACCCGGTGGCGTCCTTGCCCTTGGGCGCCTCCTTCGTCGCCTTGGGCGCCTCCTCGGCCTTGCCCCCCTCGGTCGGCGCCGTCGGGGCGCCCGAGGGAGCGCTGGCCTTCGCCGTGGCGCCGCCGTCGCCCGAGGTCGGGCCCGTGGCCTCGGCCTTGGCCTTCGACTCGCGGGTCCGGGCCGTGCCCGCCGCCGGGGCCGCGACCGGGTCGGCCTGCTCGCTGGTCTGGCCGGCACCGGCGGAGGCGGCCGCCGGCGACGAGCCGGCGTCGCCGTTGGTGGCGGGGCGCGACGCGGTGGCGCCGCCCGGTCCGGTGGGGGTGTAGCCGGAGAAGAACTCCTGCCAGCTCTCGCTCACCGAGGACGGGTCCTCGGTGTAGCTCTCGTACATCTCATCGACCAGCCAGGCGTTGGGGCCCAGGGTGTCGGACGGCGGCGCTGGTTCCTCAGACATCGCCTGCAACCCTACCGAGCGCCCCCCGTTCTCGGTTTCGCCCCTGACCACGGGTCGGGCCATCCTCTTGCCATGGCCGACGCAACCCCCGACGCCGATCCCTTCGCCGACGTCTGGGCGGGCAACACCGCCTACGCCGAGCGCTTCGCCCTGGAGGGCCTGGAGGGCTACGCCGCCCGGGGCCTCACCGTCGTCACCTGCATGGACACCCGGATCGATCCGCTCGCGGTCCTCGGGCTGGCCCCGGGCGACGCCAAGATCATCCGCAGCGCCGGCGCCCGCATCACCGACAACGCCCTGCGGTCGCTGGTGCTCGCCGTCCACCTCCTCGGCGGCAGCCGGGTGCTCCTGATGCCGCACACCGACTGCGGCCTGGTGGGCACCGACGACGAGGTCCGGGCCAAGGTGGCCGCCGCGACCGGGCGGGCGGTCGACGACCCGACGATCGTCGCCTACGAGCCCTGCGCCATCGCCAGCCCGAGCGCCGGCCTGGCCGAGGACGTGGCCCGGATCCGGGCCGAGCCCCTCCTCGGCCCCGACCTGGTGGTGGGGGCGGCCGTCTACGACGTGCACACCGGGACGCTGGAGCAGGTCCCGGTCTGAGCCCCGGCGCTAGCGCCGGTCCCGCGACCCGTCGGCCGCTCGGCGGGCCCGGTCCGCCTCGTAGGCGGCGATGGTGTCGATCCCGTCGCGGAGGTCGATGACCACCGGCTCGTCGCCGTCGTGGGCTCCGGCCTCGGTCACGTCGGTGAGGTCGAGGGGATCGCCGCCCTCGCCGGCGCGGGGCCCGGTCCGAGCGCCCTCGGTCGCCGGCGTGCGCTCGCCGTCCCCCGGCCCGCTGTCGTCCTGACCCGTGCCCACGTCCACGTCCGCTCCCCTCGAGACCGGGACCATCCTGACACGCGGGCACGGAGCGTGAGGGCATCCCTCCCGACACGACGTTCCGTGCGGGGTGAGGGTCGGTGGGTACCGGGCCCGGCGGGGTGCCTCGCTACCCTCGAACGTCTCATGAGCAGCGCCCAGTTCATCTTCACCATGCACAAGTGCAGTCGCTTCTACCCGCCCGATCGCGAGGTGCTGCGCGACATCAGCCTGAGCTTCTACCCGGGCGCCAAGATCGGCGTGCTGGGCCACAACGGCGCCGGCAAGTCGTCGCTGCTGCAGATCATGGCGGGCCAGGACGACGGCTTCACCGGCGAGGCCCGCCTCACCCCCGGGTTCTCGGTCGGCATGCTCGAGCAGGAGCCGCACCTCGACGAGGCCAAGGACGTCAAGGGCAACGTGATGGACGGGGTGGCCGAGGTCGCCGGCCTCCTCACCGCCTACGACGCCTGCCTGGCCAAGTACGCCGACCCCGACGCCGACTACGAGAAGATCGGCGAGGAGCAGGCGCGCCTGGAGGCCGAGATCTCGGCCAAGGGGGCCAACGACCTCGACCGGAAGATCGAGGTGGCCATGGACGCCCTGCGCCTCCCGCCCGGCGACGCCGCCGTCGGACCGCTGTCGGGCGGCGAGCGCCGGCGGGTGGCCCTGTGCCGCCTGCTGCTGTCGGCGCCCGACCTCCTGCTCCTCGACGAGCCGACCAACCACCTGGACGCCGAGTCGGTGGCGTGGCTCGAGCGCTTCCTGCGCGACTACTCCGGCACCGTCGTGGCCATCACCCACGACCGCTACTTCCTCGACAACGTGGCCGGCTGGATCCTCGAGCTCGACCGGGGCCGGGGCATGCCCTTCGAGGGCAACTACTCGTCCTGGCTCGAGCAGAAGCAGGCCCGGCTGGCCCAGGAGGACAAGGCCGACAGCGCCCGCGGCCGCACGCTCGCCCGCGAGCTCGAGTGGGTCCGCATGGCCCCCAAGGCCCGCCAGGCCAAGGGCAAGGCCCGTCTCTCGGCCTACGAGAAGCTGCTGGCCGAGGCCAAGGAGGCCGAGGGGCGGGGCCGCGACCTGCAGATCACCATCCCCTCCGGCGACCGCCTCGGCGACCAGGTCATCGAGGTCGACCACCTCTCCAAGGGCTACGGCGACAAGCTCCTCATCGACGACCTGTCGTTCTCGCTCCCCAAGGCCGGCATCGTCGGCGTCATCGGCGGCAACGGCGTCGGCAAGACGACCCTCTTCCGCATGCTCACCGGCGGCGAGGAGCCCGACGCGGGGAACATCACCGTCGGGTCCACCGTGCAGCTGGCCTACGTCGACCAGAGCCGCCAGAGCCTCGACCCCGACCGGACCGTCTACGAGGAGATCACCGGCGGGCGCGACGACATGGTCGTGGGCGGACGCCCGGTGAACGGCCGGGCCTACTGCGCCCAGTTCAACTTCAAGGGCTCGGACCAGCAGAAGAAGGTCGGCGTGCTCTCCGGCGGCGAGCGCAACCGCGTCCACCTGGCCAAGGTGCTGAGCGAGGGCGGCAACGTCCTCCTCCTCGACGAGCCGACCAACGACCTCGACGTCGACACCCTCCGCGCCCTGGAGGACGGGCTCGAGTCGTTCCCGGGCTGCGCCGTGGTCATCAGCCACGACCGCTGGTTCCTCGACCGCATCGCCACCCACATCCTCGCCTTCGAGGGCGACAGCCAGGTGCGGTGGTTCGAGGGCAACTTCAGCGAGTACGAGGCCCATCGCAAGAAGGAGCTCGGCGCCGCCGCCGACCAGCCCCACCGCATCAAGTACAAGCCCCTCGCCCGCTAGGGCTGCCCCTCCGCCGGCTCAGGCCGGTGCGGGGCGGGTGGCGGTCCAGCCGGTGAGGATCGCCACCCCGGTGGCGATCAACCAGGCGTCCCCGGTGGTGAGGCCGAGGCGCTGGGGCAGGCCGGAGCTCTCCGTGAACGCGGTGGCGGCCAGGCAGGCGGCGACGATCGCACCGGTGGCGACGCTGGCGGCGGCGGCCCGGCGGTGGCCGGCGTCGGCCAACGGGCGGGCGGCCAGCAGCGGGGTGAGGGCCAGGCTGACGTAGCAGGTGGTCGCGGTCACGGCGTGGGCAGCGTCGAGGGCCGAGGAGTGCTCGAGCGGGGTGAGGGCCACGCCCACCGTGGCGACGCCGTTGACGGCGCTGGCCACCCAGGCCGGGCCGGGGATCGCCCGGCGGAGGGCGACCGCGCCGGCGGCCGAGCCGACGGCGTAGAGGACGAACCCGGTGCTCATCACGTGGCGCTGGGGCGCCCCGTCGGCGGCGGTGCGGCTGATGGCGTCGCGCAGAGGCTCGTAGCCCGGCGTCCGGGCCCCGGCCACCACCCAGGCAGCGATGAACGCGACCGGCCCCAGCACCAGCCCCCACGCCGCCCGTCGCCCCACCGCCACTGCGCCACCGTACGCCCCCCTCCGTCCTCGGCACGGAGGTGCACGGCGAGCGCGCCCTCCCGTGCTCGGATCGCCACGCCTGGCGGCATCGGGTGACGAGCGTCACCTGGGTGGGTACGGTCTGCGCCGTGACCTCACCGCACCGCCGCCGTCTGACCGCCCTCCTCGCCGCCGTCGGGCTCGTCCTCGGTCTGGCCGCCCTGCCGGGCGCACCGGCCGGCGCCGCGACCAAGGACCCCGTCGTCATCGTGGCCGGGACCTTCTCCCCCGCCTTCGCCAACGAGCCCCTCGCCGCCCGACTGCGGGCCGACGGCCACCCGGTGCGGATCTTCGAGCTGCCGACCCTCGGCACCCAGGACATCCGGCTCACGGCCCGGGCGCTGCGGACCTTCGTCGACGGCGTGCGCTCGTCGACCGGGGCGGCCAAGGTCGACCTCGTCGGTCACTCGCAGGGCGGGCTGGTCGCACGGGCCTACGTGAAGTGGTACGGCGGGGCGACCAAGGTCGACAGCCTCATCACCCTCGGGACCCCCAACCGGGGCACCTACGTCGCCAACCTGGTCAGCTTCCTCGGGTTCGGCAGCTGCCTCACGGTCGTGGCCTGCGAGCAGATGAGCATCGGGTCGTCGTTCCTGGACGACCTCAACGCCGGCGACGACACCATCGGCGCCGTCCGCTACACCACCATCCGCACCTGGCAGGACGAGCTGGTCCGCCCCGTCGGCCAGGCCACCCTCTACGACGGTGCCACCAACGTCTTGGTCCAGGACCCGTGCTTCGCCCGGGTGGTCGGCCACCTGGGGCTCATCCTCGACGGCACCGTCTACTCCGGCATCCGCACCGCCCTCGCCGGCGGACCGGTGCGCCTCTCCTGCTTCGCCCTGTAGCGCCGACGAGAGGTCCGGCCGCCTACGCCCGGCAGAAGGCGGCGGTGATCTTGGTGAAGGTGTCGGCCGCCTCCCACTGGAGGAAGTGGCCGGAGTCGGGGACGATCAACGGGCCGGTGGCGTCGAGGCAGGCGGCGGCCATCTTCTGCGGGAAGCTCGGCAGCACGACGTTGTCCTCGGGGCCGTACAGGACGAGCGTCGGCACCGGCGTCTGCTCGAACATGCGGGGCGTGTCCTCCATCGGCCGCCGCCCGGCGCTCTGCTCGTAGGCGCCCCAGGCGGCCCGGATCCTCTCGGCGTCGCCGAAGGGCTCGGCGTGGAAGGCGACGGCGGCGGCGGTGAAGGCGTCCGGGGTGCCCCAGAGCCGATGGCCGTACATCGGTGCGACCCAGCCCCGACGGCGCTCGGGGGTGTCCAGCTCGGCCAGGAGCGCCTCGGGCTCGGTCGCCTGGCGCCGGAAGTAGTCGGACTGGGCCCGGCGCACCCGCATGTCGTCGGGCGGGAGCCCCGCCGCCGTGTAGACGTTCTCGAGCAGGGGGGTGACCGTGTTGAACAGCACCTGGCGGGTCACGAAGCCGGGGAAGCGGAGCCCGAGGTCGTAGAGCACGACCCCGCCGAGGTCCCCGCCGGCGGTGGCGACGGTCTCGTGGCCGAGGACGTCGTGGACGAGGGCGTGGCAGTCGAGGCTGTAGGCGGCCAGGTCGTAGAACCCGTCGGCGGCCAGGCCGGAGTCGCCGTAGCCCCGGAGGTCGGGGACGATCACCTCGTAGCCGGCGGCGGCCAGCGGCTCGATGTTGCGCCACCAGATGCGCTTGGTCTCCGGGTAGCCGTGCAGGAGCAGCAGCGGCTGCCCGCCGACCCCCTCGCGCACGTAGGCGATGTCGACCGCGCCCCGCACCTCGGCGTGGTGGATCGTGAACCGGTCCGGGTCGATGTCGGCGTCGAGGCTGGCCATGGCCCCGAAGTCTGGCCGCTCGGCACCGATCGGTTCTGAGCCAGGGATCGGCCACCCGTGGCGCCGTCCTGGCTCAGAACGGCCCCGGGCCCAGTCCCACCCGTTCTGAGCCAGGGATCGGCCACCCGTGGCGCGCTCCTGGCTCAGAACGGCCCCGGTCCCAGCCCCACCCGTTCTGAGCCAGGAACCGGCCACGTGCGGCACGCTCCTGGCCCAGAACGGCCGCAGACGTTCACTGTCACACCCCGTCGGCATGATCTCGGGATGGACCCGATGATCGAACGGGCCATCGCCGAGCGGGCCTCCACACAGCTCGGCCTCATCACCACCCAGCAGCTCCTCGCGACCGGCATGTCGCGGCGCACGCTCCAACGGCGCGCCAGCAGCGGCCTCCTCGTCCCGGCCGGTCGCCACACGTTCCGCCTCGCCGGCGCCCCTGCCGATCACCGGACGGAGGTCCTGGCCGCCGCCCTCGACCACCACGGCGTGGGGTCGCACCGCATCGGGCTGTGGCTGGGCGGCCTCATCCCCTGGCCCGGCGTCATCGACATCACCGTGGTCAAGGGCCGGTCCACCGGGCACACCTCCACGCGGGACGGGCTGCGGATCCACACCTCGACGCACCTGCCCGCCGAGGACATCACCCACGTGGACGGCATCGCGGTCACCAGCATGGCCCGCAGCCTGATGGGGGTCGCCGCCCTGCCCGCCGAGGAGGTCCCGGACGACCGCCTGGAGGACTTGGTCGAGGACGCCGTCCGCCTGGGACTGGCGTCGGACCGGTGGCTGTGGTGGCTGCTCGAGGAGCGGCGGTGCCGAGGGCGAGACGGCGTGCGGCGGTTCGAGGCGGTGCTCGCCCGTCGAGCCAGCCTGGGCCCCACGGAGAGCTGGCTCGAGCGGGCACTCCTCCAGATCATCGATGATGCCGGGCTCCCCCGGCCCGTCGTGCAGCGGCGCATCCGGCGTCGTGGGGCGTTCGTGGCCCGGGTCGACATGGTCTACGACCCGGGGATGATCGTGCTGGAGGCGCTGGGGTACACCCACCACGCCACCCGGGAGCAGCAGAACCGCGACGCCGCTCGGGCCAGCGAGCTCCAGCTGCTCGGCTACGACGTGCACCAGATCACCTATGACCAGGTCGTGCGCACACCCCACTGGGTCGCGCACGTCGTCCGCACGGCCCTCGTCAACGCCGGCCTCATCGGCGCGGCGGCGTGATCCGCCACATCGTTCTGAGCCAGCGATCGGCCACCTGCGGCCCGCTCCTGGCTCAGAAGGCCCCTCGGCCCGGTGCCGCTCGTCCTGAGGCAGAGGTCGGCCACCGGCGGCCGGATCCTGGCTCAGAAGCGATCAGGCCTCGGCCGGGGACCACTCGACGACGAAGCGGAACCGGGCTCGGCCCTCGGACCACATGGGGAAGTTGGTGCCCCAGAGGTTGTCGTGGAGGCAGACCCACACCCCGGCGTCGAGGTCGGGCTGGTCGCGGGTGAAGTCGAGGAGCCGGGGTCGACCGGGGGCGACGAGCGGGGCGTCGAGCGTCCGCAGGGCGACGACCCCGTCGGGGCCGGGCCACCGGACCCCCTCCCCCACGGCGTGGAGCTGGCGGTTGCCGCCGGGCACGACGTCGAGCGGCGACACGTCCTGGCCCAGCTTGTCGAGCACCATCGCCGCCGGGTCGGCGACGACCGGCCGGACGCCGAACCACGTCGCCTCCGGGAGCCGGTTGGCCGGCTTGGCGTCCCAGCGCAGCTCGATGCCCAGGCGGGGCGGGCCCACGTCGGGGCTGGCGTCGGTCAGGTGGACGACGACGAGCGGCGGCGCACCCGACACCGTGGTGGCCGCGTCGGGCAGGCGGACCTCGACGACGAGGCCGTCCACGCCGGGGAGCTCCCCGTCGCCCGGGCCGGCCTCGGACCCCACGACGGGCGCCACCGGGGCGCGGCGCGACAGGTGCTCGCCCACGTGCACCGATGCCGCATCGGGCTCCCACCACGCCGACACCGCGCCGGCGGCGTCGATGCCGGGCTTGAGGTTGTCCTCGACCGCCCACCAGTCGTCCTCGGGCCGGCTCCGGACGTAGGTGTCCCACCGGCGCTGGTAGTCCGCCTCGGAGAAGGCCTGGTGGGCCAGGACCCCGATCGGGTGGTCGGCGTCGGCCAGCACGTGGCCGGTGACGGTGTCGACCAGGTGGACGACCGCACCGGAGCGGGGGTCGACCTCCACCTCCCACACGCCGAGCAGCACCCGCTGGCCCGCCGGCACCGGGGCGCCGGCGACGCGTGGCGGCAGCGGGTCGTCCAGCGCCCGGAGCGTCGCCACCGCCGCCTTGCGGAGGCCGTCGCTGGCGATGCCGGCCACGGCGGCGTCGACGTAGGCCCGCTGCTCGGCCCACGACGCCTCGAAGGCGCCGGTCCGGGGCTCGGCCCGCAGCTCGGCCAGCGTGGCCCGACCCCAGCGGGTCCGGTCGGGCAGGTGCGCCTTCTCGTCGAGGCCCCACGTGTGCTCGGCCACCAGGAGCAGGTGCTCGTGGAAGGACCGCAGGCGGGAGTCGTCGGGGGCGACCATGCCCTCGGCCGCCCACTCCCGCCGGAGCCGCAGCAGCTCCCGGTACCGGGCGACCTTCTGCGGGTCGCTGCCGACGCCGTGGATCCACGTGTCGCCGATCTCGGCCGTCACCACCGGGAGGTCGGGCACGGCGGGGCGGAGGGCGACGGCGAAGGCATCCAGCGTCGATCCCCGCACCTCGGCCCCCGGCACCCGCTCCCGGAGGGCGGCGAAGGAGGCGACGACGTCGTCGGCCGACGGCGGGCCGAGGTTGTCGCCGGTGTGGGCGAAGGCCAGGGCGTCGGCGCTGCCCGGCACGAGCGTGAGGTCGCCGTAGCCGCCGGCCTGGTACACCACGGTGACCTCCTCGCCGTCGGGGCTGCGCCAGCGGAACGTCCCGGGGACGTCGGGCACGGTGGCCACCGGGTTGACGCCGATGTGCAGGAGCTCGACCCCGGCACCGGCCAGCAGGGGGACGAGCCCGCGGGTGTGGCCGGGGACGTCGGTGAGCTTCGCCGCGATCGTGCGGCGCCCGAAGCGGTGGTCCAGCCGGGCCGAGATCTCGAGCCCGGCCTCGACCAGCCCGACGTCGGCCAGCTCGGTGTGGGTGGTGAACGGGAGGGCGTGCCACGCCAGGTCGCCGGCGGCGATGGCCTCCTCGGCCGCCCTCCGGCCGGCGGCGTCGGCCCGCTCGAGGAAGGTGTGGACCAGCCAGGAGCCGGTCGTCCAGACGAACCGCTCGGGCCCGCCCCGGGCCCGCAGCTCGGCGGCCAGCGCCAGGGCGGCGGGGATGTACGAGCCGACGTAGGTGTCCACCACCTCGGCGGCCAGGGCGGTGAACCCGACGTCGAGGTGGGTCTTGGCCACCAGGTGCACCGTGCTGACGTCGTCCACGGGGAGAGCCTGGCAGCCCCGACCCGCGAGGGTAGCGTCCCGGCGATGCGGGCCGAGGGGCGGAACGGGACGGTCGACCTGGTCGGGACGCACGCCAGCGTCCGGGCCACGCTGCCGCGGGTGTCGTACCGGCTCGACGGGAGCCGACGGGTCCTGGCCCCGACCCGGCTGGACGGTCCGGCCGAGGGCCCCTGGACCGCCGAGGACGACCACCTGCGCCTGGCCCTGGCCACCCGCCCGGCCGGCCGAGGACCCGAGGCCGGCCTGCTCGTCCGGCTGACCGTCACGATCCTCGGCGGTACACCTCTCCGCCTCGACGACGCCGTGCTCCTCGCCACCGGCGGGCCCGGCGGGCTCGAGCTCGGCGCCGGGCCGGGGTCGTGGTCGCTCTACCGCAACGGCTGGAGCTCGTGGGCCAACGCCCGCCCGTTCCGCATGCCCGAGACCGACTCGGACCCGTGGCTCTTCAACGTCCGGCACGCGACCCTGGACCCCGAGACCCGGCGATCCGGCGAGCCCGGCCGGTTCCGCAGCGAGCTGGTGGCGGGGCTGACCGACCTGGCCAGCGGGGCCAGCCTGGTGCTCGGCTTCGTCGGCGGGGCCCGCTGCCTGTCGGTGGTCGACCTCGGCGTCGACCTGCCCGGGGACCGCCTCGACGACGACGACGACCCGACCGGCGGCCGGCTCGCCGAGCTGGCCGCGACCTGCCGGTTCGACGGCATCACCGCCACGCCCGGCACCACCGTGACGACCGAGGACCTCCTCGTCGCCGACGGCCCCGACGCCCCCGACCTGCTCGAGGGCTGGGCCGCCGCCCTCGGCGCCGCCCAGGGCGCCCGGGTCCCGGCCCGGCCGCCGCACGGCTGGTGCTCGTGGTACTACCACCACGGAAAGGTCACCGAGACCGACGTGCGCCGGGCCCTCGCCGCCGCCGACGGCGTCGCCGCCGACATCCCGCTCGGCTACGTGATGGTCGACGACGGCCACCAGGCCGCCGTCGGCGACTGGCTCACGACCAACGCCAAGTTCCCCTCGGGCCTGGCCGCCCTGGCGTCGTCGATCACCGCCACGGGGCGCGACGCCGGCATCTGGCTGGCCCCCTTCATCGTCGACCCCGACAGCGACGTGGCCGCCGCCCACCCCGAGTGGGTCCTGGCCGACGAGGCCGGCGACCCGGTCACCGCCCTCTGGCACCCGAAGTGGAACCGCCGCCGCGCCCAGCTGGCGCTCGACTGCACCCGGCCCGACGTCCAGGCGCACCTCGAGGGGCTGGCCCGGACCCTGCGCCACGACTGGGGCTACCGGGTCCTGAAGCTCGACTTCTGCTTCGCCGCCGCCCTCCCCGGCCGCCGCGACGACGCCACCATGACCCGGGCCGAGGCGCTGCGGGCCGGCCTCGACGCCATCCGCCGCGGGGCGGGCGACGATGCCGTCCTGATCGGCTGCGGGCTCCCCCTCGGGCCCGCCGTCGGGGTCGTCGACGGCATGCGGATCGGCGCCGACGTGGCCCCCACGTGGGGCGGGAGGATCGGCCGCTGGGCGACGAGCGACCAGGGCGGGCTCTCCACCCGCATCGCCATGCGCAACACGCTCACCCGGGCCTTCCTCCACGGGCACCTGTGGGCCAACGACCCCGACTGCGTCATGGTCCGCACCGACCGCACGCGCCTCACCGAGGCCGAGGTCCGCTTCCTCGTCGCCGCCGTCGCCCTGACCGACGGGATGATCGTCAGCTCCGACCGGCTCGACCTGGTGCCGCCCGAGCGCCTCGACCTCCTGCGCCTGGCCCACGAGCTGGCCGGGGGTCACTGCCGGGTCGCCGACCTCATGCAGGGCCCGGAGCCGACCACCGTCGTGTCGACCAAGGCCCACGAGGTGCTCTGGGGCCACTTCCACTGGGGCGACCACCCGGCCCGGGCCCACGTCACCCTGGCCGGACCCGAGTGGGAGCGCCTGGGCCTCCGCGTCCCCGAGACGGTGGTCGAGGCCTTCACCGGTGAGGCGCTGCCGGTGCGCGACGGCCGGGTCGCCCTCGGCGTCCTCGACCCCCACGACGTCCGGATCCTGCGCCTCCCCCGCTGATCAGAGGAGCGGGGTGAGGATGCCGAGGACGGCGGTGGCCTGGGCCACGGGGTCGCCGTCGTCGGGGGTGAGCCGGAGCTCGGGGGCCGCCGGGGCCTCGTAGGGGTCGTCGATGCCGGTGAAGCCGGTGATCTCACCCGCCCGGGCCTTGGCGTAGAGGCCCTTGGGGTCGCGCTGCTCGCACAGCTCGATCGGGGTGTCGACGAAGACCTCGACGAACGGCACGCCGGCGGCGTCGTGGGCGGCCCGGGCCCGGTCCCGGCCCTCCCGGTAGGGGGAGATCAGGGGGACGAGGGCGACAACCCCGGCGTCGGCGAGCAGCACGGCGACCTCACCGGCGCGGCGGACGTTCTCGTCCCGATCGGCGGTCGAGAACCCGAGGTCGGCGTTGAGGCCGTGGCGGAGGTTGTCCCCGTCGAGCCGGTAGGCGGGCTGGCCGGCGGTGACGAGCAGGCCCTCGAGGGCGACGGCGACGGTCGACTTCCCCGACCCCGACAGGCCGGTGAGCCAGACGGTGGCGCCCCGGTGGGGGCGCTCGTCGCGGCCCACCTCTCCCCCGTGCCAGGTGACGTTCGTGCTCATCCGCGGGCCGGGCGACTCGATCTCACAGGATCATGCCCGCAGCCACCGTCGCGTTCGTGTCCTCGTCGATGAGGATGAAGCTGCCGGTGGTGCGGTTGCGGCGGTACTCGTCGCAGAAGAGCGGGAGGGTCGTGCGGAGGGTGACCCGCCCGATCTCGTTGAGGGCCAGCTCGTCGGCCTGGTCGTCGCGGTGCAGGGTGTTGACGTCGAGGCGGTACTGCAGGTCCTTGACGAGGGCACGGGCGCTGCGGGTGGTGTGCTTGATGCCCAGCTTGGTGCGGGGCCGCAGCGCCGAGGTCTCGTCCATCCAGCAGACCATGGCCTCGACGTCCTGGGTGACGCGGGGCTGGTTGTGGGGCCGGCAGATCATGTCGCCCCGCGAGATGTCGATCTCGTCGTTGAGGGTGATGGTGACGGACATGGGGCTGAACGCCTCGTCGAGGGGGCCGTCGGCGGTGTCGATCGACTTCACCGTGGAGGTGAAGCCGGACGGCAGGACGAGGACCTCGTCGCCGGGCTTGAACGACCCGCCGGCGACGGTGCCGGCGTAGCCCCGGTAGTCGTGGATGTCGTTGGAGTACGGCCGCAGCACGTACTGCACCGGGAACCGGGCGTCGATGAGGTTCCGGTCGCTGGCGATGTGGACCTGCTCCATGTGGTGCAGGAGCGAGGTGCCCTCGTACCAGCCCATGTTCTCGCTGCGGGAGACCACGTTGTCGCCCTGGAGGGCCGACATGGGGATCACGGTCAGGTCGCTGACGTCGAGCTTGGCCGCGAAGTCCCGGAACTCGTCGGAGATCTCCAGGAAGCGCTCCTCGGACCAGTCGACGAGGTCCATCTTGTTGACGCACAGGACCAGGTGGGGGATCTGGAGCAGCGTCGAGAGGAAGGCGTGGCGCCGGGACTGCTCGATGATGCCCTTGCGGGCGTCGACGAGGATCAGGGCCAGGTCGGCGGTCGACGCCCCCGTGACCATGTTCCGGGTGTACTGGATGTGCCCGGGGGTGTCGGCGATGATGAACTTGCGCCGCGGGGTGGCGAAGTACCGGTAGGCGACGTCGATGGTGATGCCCTGCTCGCGCTCGGCCCGCAGGCCGTCGGTGAGCAGCGCCAGGTTGGTGTAGTCGGCGCCCATGCGGGCCGACGTGGCCTCGATGGCGTCCAGCTGGTCCTGGAAGATCGCCTTCGAGTCGAACAGGAGCCGCCCGATGAGGGTGGACTTCCCGTCGTCGACCGACCCGGCCGTGGCCAGGCGCAGCAGCTCGGTCACTAGAAGTACCCTTCCTTCTTGCGGTCTTCCATGCCGGCCTCGCTGATGCGGTCGTCGGCGCGGGTGGCGCCCCGCTCGGTGAGCCGGGTGGCCGCCACCTCGGTGATGACCTCCTCGATCGTCGAGGCGGTGGAGTCGACCGCCCCGGTGCCGGTGGCGTCGCCGATGGTGCGGAACCGCACGGTGCGGGTCTCGACCACCTCGTCGTCGCCGAGGGTGATGTGCCGGGTGACGCCGATCCACATGCCGTCGCGCATGACGACCTCGCGCTGGTGGGCGAAGTAGAGGGGCGGCAGGGCGACCTCGTCGGCGCCGATGTACTGCCAGATGTCGAGCTCGGTCCAGTTGCTCAGCGGGAACACCCGGATGTGCTCGCCGCGGTGGTGGCGGCCGTTGTAGAGGCTCCACAGCTCAGGCCGCTGGTTCTTGGGGTCCCACTGGCCGAACTCGTCGCGGAAGCTGAACACCCGCTCCTTGGCCCGGGCCTTCTCCTCGTCGCGCCGGGCGCCGCCGAACACGGCGTCGAAGCCGTTCTCCTCGATGGCCTCGAGCAGCACCGGCGTCTGGATCCGGTTGCGGGTGGCTCCGGTGCCGCTGGCCTCGCGCACCTTGCCGGCGGCGATGGCGTCGGGCACGGAGGCGACGACCAGGCGGAGCCCGTGCTTGTCGACCTCGGCGTCGCGGAAGGCGAGGACCTCGTCGTAGTTGTGGCCGGTGTCGATGTGCATCACCGTGAACGGGAGCGGGCACGGCCAGAACGCCTTGCGGGCCACGTGGAGCATCACCGCCGAGTCCTTGCCCCCGCTGAAGAGCAGCACGGGCCGCTCGAACTCGGCGGCCACCTCCCGGATGATGTGGATCGCCTCGGCCTCGAGGGCGCGGAGGTGCGAGAGCTGGTAGCTCGGGGCGGTGCTCGACACGACGGGCGAGCGTAGCGGCGGCCCCTCCGGCCCCGGCACACCGGTGCTGTCCGATCGAGCGCCCGCCCCGGCGTTGTGGTCGCGCTGGTGCATCTCGATCCGTCGGCCGCGCCCGGGCGTTCTGGACCGTTCGCGCTCGTCGGGCCGGGTCCGGGCCAGACTGCCCGGATGCCCACGCCCGACGCCGGTGCCATCCCCATCGCCTCCGCCGACGACCACGCCCTGGCGGCGCGCCTGGCCGAGGAGGCGGGCGAGCTGCTGCTCCGGCTGCGGGAGGAGCTGCAGTACGAGGGGTCGGCCACCCTCAAGCGGGAGGGCGACCGTCGGGCCCACGACCTGCTGGTGCGGCGCCTGGCCGAGGAGCGCCCCGGCGACGCCGTCCTCTCCGAGGAGGGCCGGGACCGGCCCGAGCGGCTCGCCTCGCCCCGGACGTGGATCGTCGACCCGCTCGACGGCACCCGCGAGTTCAGCGAGCCGCCCCGCGTCGACTGGGCGGTGCACGTGGCCCTCGTCGCCGCCGAGCACCCCATCGCCGGGGCCGTGGCCCTTCCGGCCCAGGGCATCACCCTGTCGACGGCGCACCCGTCGCCCACCCCTCCCCCGCCGCCCACCCCGCCCCGGGTGATCGTGAGCCGCAGCCGTCCCCCGATGGTCGCCCTGGCCATCGCCGAGGCCCTCGGCGCCGACCTGGTGGAGATGGGCTCGGCCGGCGCCAAGGTCGCCGCCGTGGTGCAGGGGGTCGCCGACGTCTACCCCCACGCCGGCGGCCAGTACGAGTGGGACAGCTGCGCACCCGTGGCCGTGGCCGCCGCCGCCGGGCTCCACTGCTCCCGCATCGACGGCACCCCGCTCCGCTACAACCAGCCCGACCCGTGGCTCCCCGACCTGCTCGTGTGCCCGCCCCACCTGGTCGACGAGATCCTGGAGGTCACGCGAGGCGGGGCCTACTAGACACATCGGTTCCCGGTGTCAGGGGGCGCGTCGATGAACGCCGGGCCGTCGTCCACCAGATCCGACCCCGGCGCGTCATGCATGGAGGGGACACGGACGGCGACGACGGCGATGTCGTCGGCGGCGGACTCGGGGTCCCGGAAGGCGTCGACGGCCGTCAGCACCCGGGCGGTGACCTCGCGGGCAGAGGTCAGGCCCGTGGCCCCCTCGAGGGCCGCCATCAGGCGGGACTCGCCGAACTGCTCGGGCCCGTTGCGGGCCTCGGTGACGCCGTCGGTGTAGAGCACGAGGGCGTCGCCGGCGTGGAGCGTGACGTCGACCTCCTGGAGCGGCGGGCTGGGCAGGACTCCCAGGAGGGTGCCGGTGGCGTCGACCCGCTCGACGCTGCCGTCGGCCCGCAGGACCACGGGCCGGGGGTGGCCACCGCAGGCGACGGCGGCCTCGGCCCGGCCCCGACCCGGGTGGAGCGACACCAGGACCGCGGTGGCGAACCGGCTGTCGTCGATCTGGTCGAGGATGGCGTCGTTGGTCGCGGTCAGGACGGTGGCCGGCCCCTCGGAGCCGAGGCCGGGGGCGACGGCCCGCAGGGTGTGCCGGAACAGGCCGGTGACCGCCGCCGCCGCCGGGCCCTTGCCGCACACGTCGCCGAGCACGACGTTCCAGCCGTCGGTCGTCTCGAACACGTCGTAGAAGTCACCACCGATCTCGATGCCGGCCTCGGCGACCCGGTAGTCGGCCCACAGGTCGATGCCCGGGATCTCGGGCAGCGCCGGGGGCAGCAGGGTCTGCTGGAGGGCCCGGGCCACCTCGGTGCGGGAGTCGAAGAGCACGGCGGTGTCGATGGCCGTGGCGGCCCGGCTGGCGATGTTCTCCAGCAGGTTCTGGTCGTCGGCGTCGTAGGGCCGGGACCCGGTGGTCACCAGGGTGATGCCGCCCAGGACCCGGCCGCGGGAGACCAGCGGCGCCACCAGGGCGGAGCGGGGGCCGAGGGCCCGGAGGGTCGCCAGGTGGTCGTCGTCGACGGCCACGCCTGCGAGGTCATCGTCGGTGATGTCCTCGATCCGCTCGGAGCGCCCGGTGCGCATGGCCCGGCGGACGCTCCAGATGCCGTCGCCACCGGCCTGGCGGCGCCGCTCCTTGATCTCGGCGACCAGCGGGGCCTTCCGCGGGTCGATGTGGACGACGGCCATGTCCCGCAGACCGCCGTCCTCGTCGAGGGCGTCGAGCGTGCACCAGTCGGCGAGGCGGGGCACGAGCAGGGCGGCCAGGGTCTCGTGGACCGACTTGGGGTCGAGCGTCGAGGCCAGGGCCCCGCTCACCTCGGCCAGAAGGGCGAGACGCTCCCGCGAGGCCTCGGCCGCGAGCCGGGCGGCGTGCTCGCGCTCGAGGAGGCGGAGCTTGACGTCCTCCATCACGTGGCGCTCGGTCACGTCGGTGGCCACGCCGATCATCCGCAGGGGCGTGCCGTCGCGGGTCGCGACCACCCGCCCCCGGCTCTCGACCCAGCGGAGCTCGCCGTTGGGCATGCGGAGGCGGAACTCGTCCTCGTACTCGGTGCCGGTCTGGGCGGCGTGGGTGAGGGCGGCGCGGGCGGAGTCCCGGTCCTCGTCGGCGATGGTCGCCATCACGTCGGCCCCCGTCTGCCCGAAGGTGCCCGGCTCGAGGCCGGCGATGGCCTCCATGCGGGGTGACCAGATGACCCGTCCGGTGACCAGGTCCCAGTCCCACGTGCCCATGCCCCCGGCGTCGAGGGTCAGGTCGAGGCGGGCCAGGCTCTCGCGCTGGCGCCGCGACGCCAGCCGCTCGTCGGTGACCTCCACGAAGATGACCCCGGCCCCGAACAAGACGTCGTCGACCCGCCGGATCGGGAAGGCGCTCACCTGCCAGTAGCGCCGCCGCCCCGGGTCGCCGGTGCGGATCTCGGCCGGGTCGCCGGCCTTGGAGTCGGCCAGGGCCCGGCGCACCAGGTGCTCCAGGGCGGGCGCCAGCGACGGCACCAGCTGCTCGAGGGTGACGAGCGGGCGGCTCCCCGGTTCGGCGGTCGACGTGTCGGCGGCGCCCTCCGGCAGGCCGGCGACGTCGCGCAGCGCCTCGTTGTGGTGGAGGACGCGCCGCTCGGTGTCGACCACGACGGTGGCGACCGGCGCGTGGGCCAGCAGCGAGTCGAGCACGGCCCGGACCCGGATCCGCTCCCCCTGCTCGGCCTCGGCCTGGCGGGCCAGCCGGGCCGTCTCGGCCAGGAGGGCGCACTCGGCGGCCAGGCTCTCCAGGGCGGTCACGGCCGCCGGGGTGAAGTGGTCGACGTGGGCCGACATCAGGGCGAGCACGCCCACGGCCCGGTCCCCGGCCACCAGCGGGAGCAGCACCCCGCTGGCGAACCCCAGCTGGGTCCAGATCTCGAGCACCTCGGGGCTCGGCGCCATCTCGGTCAGCTCGGCCACGGTCCGCTGCCGCACCGCGGCCCGCCGGGTGGCGAGCGGCTCGGCCATGTCGTCGACGACCCGCGGGTCGATGCTGGGGGCGGCCATGAGCCGCTCGACCAGCGGGGCGAGGGCCCGGTCCCGGTGGTGGGCGGCCGCTCGGGCCATGGTCCCGTCGGGCTGGACGAGGTGGATGGTGCCCCAGTCGGAGAAGGCCTCGACCACCAGCTCCAGCAGCCGCTGGGTCGACCCGATGCTGTCGGGCTCGGCGGCGAACGTCATGGCCACCTTGGCCGCGAGCGCGGAGGGGTCGACCGTGCTCCCTGCGATCGCATCGCCCGGCGCCTGAGACCCCAGGACCACGATGGGAGACTACGCCGTCACGCACCCGGCTCGTCGCCCGATCGCTCCGCGTGGAGGTGGGGCGCCCGAGGGGCCAGACTCGACCGGTGACCGCGCCGGACCCCTCCCCCGATCTGGCCCGGGGCACCTTCACCGCCACCGGCCCCTGGGTCGTCCCCCTCCACCTGCCGTGGCGGGACGCGGTGCCGGCCGAGCGGGCCCGGATCCGGCGCCGCCTCCCGGACCTCGTCCGCCCCTCCCGCCTGCCCCCGCTGGGCCGTCTGGTGCGGGTCGCGGCCCACCTGGCCCCGGCGCTGGGCCTGTGGGCCGTCGGCGCCCGGCGCCAGGGCGGCACCGCGTCCCGCCAGGACCTGGCCCGCCGGCTCCGGCTCGCCGCCGAGGCCCTGGGCCCCACCTACATCAAGCTCGGCCAGATCATCGCCAGCGGCGAGGGCCTCTTCCCCGCCGAGCTCGTGGCCGAGATGCGCCGGTGCCGGGACCAGGTGCCGCCCGAGCCCTTCGCCACCGTGCGGGAGGCGGTCGAGGCCGACCTGGGCCGGCCCCTCGACGAGGTGTTCGCCCGCTTCGACCGGCGGCCCCTCGCCGCCGCCTCCATCGCCCAGGTCCACTCGGCCGCCCTGCACCCCACCGAGCCGGGCGGCGAGCCCGTCGAGGTGGTGGTGAAGGTCCAGCGGCCGCGGATCGCCCAGCTGGTCGAGGCCGACCTGCGGGTCATGGCCTCCATCGCGCCCAAGCTCGTCGGCCGGATCCCCGTCGCCGCCCTGGCCAACCCCCCGGCCCTGGTCGAGCTGTTCGGCGAGACGATCACCGAGGAGCTCGACTTCCGCCTCGAGGGCGACAACATGCTCGAGGTGGCCCGGGTCTTCGCCGAGCTGGGGCAGGTCGCCTTCGTCGTGCCCCGGCCCCACCCCACCCTCGTGACCCGCCGGGTGCTGGTGATGGAGCGGCTCGCCGGCTTCGCCTTCGAGGACCTGGAGGGGATGAAGGCGGCCGACATCGACACCGAGCAGGTCGTGCGGTCGGGGATGATCGGCTTCCTCGAGGGGGCCATGCTCCACGGCATCTTCCACGGCGACCTCCACGCCGGGAACCTCTTCGTCCTGCCCGACGGGCGCACGGCCCTGCTCGACTTCGGCATCACCGGGCGCATGGGCGAGCAGCGCCGCCAGGCCTTCCTGCGCCTGCTCGTCGGGGCGACCATGAACGACGTGCGGGGCCAGCTGGCGGCCATCCGCGACCTCGGCGCCCTCCCGCCCGACGTCGACCTCGACGCCGTCATCGTCGACCTGGGGCTCGACCGGCCCGTCGTCGACCCCACCACCCTCACGCCCGAGCAGCTCACGGCCGAGATCCAGCAGACGCTGAAGGGCCTGCTGGGCTACGGCGCCAAGCTCCCCAAGGAGCTGATGCTGTTCGTCAAGAACATGGTCTTCCTCGACGGCGCCATCGCGACCTTGGCCCCCGACCTCGACCTGTTCGCCGAGATCGCCCACATCGCCACCTACTTCGCCACCCGCCACGGCTCGGTCATCGCGACCGAGGTGGGCGTGGACGAGTCCTCGTGGAACCTGGACATGGGCGGGGTGCGGGCCCTGTACGGCGTCGACGACGGCACCGACGCCCTCACCCACCGCGAGCTCCAGCAGCGGCGCGAGGTCATCGCCGCCCGCCTGGCGGCGCGCCAGCGGCCGTCGCTCCGGTCCCGGGTGGCCGCGAGGGTGCGGGAGCGTCGCCGGGGTCGCCCCGAGCCTCAGCCCTCGGCGTAGAGGGCGGCGACCTCGCCGGCGAGGGCGGCCAGCGCGGCGCGCAGCTCAGCGGGGGCGAGCACCTCCACGGCACCGCCGAACACCACGAGGTCGGCGGCGGCCCGGCCGATCGACTCGACCGGGAGGTCGACGACGACGTCTCCGGGAGGCGCGTCGACGGCCCGGATGGCGGCGGTGAGCGGGTGCGACGGGTGGTCCGGGAGGCGGTCCCGCAGCCCGGCCGACACCCGCACCGTCGCCGTGCCCACCAGGCGGCGGGCGTCGAGGTCGGCCAGGTGCTGCTGCCACCGCGCCGCCAAGGAGAACCCGGCGACCCGGGTGAAGGTCACGTCGGTTGGCTCGAGGGTGAGGACGTTCGAGGCGCGGTAGGGGCGGAGGTCCTCGGGCCGGGGTCGGCGCCGGGAGCGGGGGTCGTGGGCCCGGGCCACGACGTACCAGACGCCGGCCTTGAGGACGAGGCCGTGGGGGTCGAGCGTGCGGGCCACGTCGCGGGGCTCCTCCCACCGCCGGTAGGTCACCGCGACCCGCCGATCGTGGAGGACCGCCTCGGCCAGGGCGGCGAGGTGGGGCGGGTCCTCGACGTCGGCGTACCAGGCGGGCGCGTCGAGGTGGAAGCGGTCCCGCAGCCGCCCGGCCCGCTCCTGCTGGTCGGGCGTCAGGGCGGCGAGCAGCTTGCGCTCGGCCGCCACCGCCTCGGCGGTCAGCCCGAGGGCGGCGGCCGGGCCGGGCAGGCCGACGAGGAACAGGGCGTCGGCCTCGGCCGCGGTCATGCCCGTGAGACGGGTGCGGTACCCGTCGACGAGCCGGTAGCCGCCGGCCCGGCCTGCCTCCGACCACAGCGGGATGCCCGCCGCGACGAGGGCATCGACGTCCCGGTACACGGTGCGGACCGAGACCTCGAGCTCGCGGGCGAGCGCGGGCGCCGACATCCGCCCGCGCGCCTGCAGCAGCAGGAGGAGCGACAGCAGGCGGGCAGCCTTCACGTCCCCGGGCACGGGCCCAGGTTCGCGCGGAACACTGCCAGGTCGTGTCAGGGTTGGGGCGGAGGATCGCGACATGATCAGCGACTTCGCCTACCTGGATGGCACCCTCGACGTCGTGCACCGGCGCCGGGACGCCTCCGGTGGTCGGGTCGAGACGGCGGGCACGATCCGGGCGCGTCGGCTCCTGGGCGGCACGGCCGACGTCGCCGAGGTTCGCTCCGCCGACGGTCCGCTCGGCGTGTCGCTGAAGGTGCGCGAGCCGGATGGCACCTGGTCGATGTGGTGGGTCGACGCCGCGACGGGCCGGCTGGGGCTGCCCCTGCGCGGTCGGTGGGACGACGGTCGGGCCCGTCTCGTCGGCGTCGAGGCCGACGGGTCGCTGTGCGCCGACGATGTGGCCGCACCGTCAGGGGCCTCGGCCCGCTGGGAGCAGAGCCGATCCCGCGACGGCGGGCGGACCTGGGAGGTCGACTGGACGATGGAGATGGCCCGGCGCCCCGAGCCCGACCCGGCCCCACCGCCGGTCGGGGAGTTCGCCTTCCTCGCCCGAGAGCTCGAGGTCGACCACCACCGCCGGGCCCGGGTGGGCGGGGGCGAGGAACGCTTCACCACCCGCCACCACGGCAGCACCTACCTGGACGGGGCGGTCAGCGTCGACGAGGTCGGCCTGCCCGACGGTGCGGCCGGGATGACGTTCCGGGCGCGGGAGGCGGCGACCGGGACCTGGTCCATCTGGTGGATCAGCAGCACGCGGGGCCGCCTCGAGCCGCCGGTCCACGGCCGCTTCGGGCCCGACGGGGTGGGCACGTTCGTCGGCGCCGAGGACGACCTCCTCGCCCGCTTCATCTGGTCCGACACCGCGGGCGAGCGACCCCGGTGGCTCCAGGAGCTGTCCGACGACGGGGGTCGGACCTGGGTGTGGGACTGGGAGATGGCCTTCCGCCCGCTCGAGGAGGCGTCGTGATCGTCGAGCTCCGCCAGTACACGCTGCGCCCCGGCACCCGCGACCGCTTCGTCGACCTGTTCGACACCTGCTTCGTCGAGTCGCAGGAGGAGCTGGGCATGTCCGTGCTCGGCCAGCTCCGGGACCTCGACGACCCCGACCGGTACGTCTGGCTGCGGGCCTTCCCCGACATGGAGGTCCGCCGGCGGGCCCTCGAGGCCTTCTACCTCGCCCCTGCCCCGGCGTGGCGGGACCACGGCCCCGAGGCCGTCGCCATGATGATCGACTCCGACGACGTGCTCCTCCTCCGCCCGGCGGCAGGGTGGGAGCCTCCCGCCACCACATCCCGCTCGCCGGTCGGGACGACGGAGGCCCCCGCAGCCGAGGTCGTCGTCACGGTGTGGCCGGGCACCGTCAAGCTGGCCGGCTCCCACCTGGTCACGGCCCACGAGGTCAACGACTTCCCCGCCCTCCCCGTCCGCGACGAGGAGGTGACCGTGGCCATCGGACCCCACCCGCCGGTCGATGCTGTGCCCCTGCAGGTCCTCCGGCTCCAGCCGACCCCGAGGTCCGCCCTCCGCTGGAGCGGCAGGGTCAGGTGATCTCGGTGCCGTCGGGGCGGGTGATGTGCCAGGTGCCGGTGGGGTCGCGCCAGGTGGTGTAGCCGTGGGTGCGGAGTCGGTTGTGCCTCCCGCAGGCGGGTCCCCCGTTGCGGGGGTTGGTACTTCCTCCGCCTTCGCCGGTGCGGCCGGTGCTCCAGGGGGTGAGGTGGTCGCTCTGGCAGTCGGTGACCGGGACGTGGCATCCGGGCCAGTAGCAGGTGGTCGATGAGAGCTTGACGGCGAGGGCGGCGGGGCCGGTGAAGAGGCGGCTCTTGCGGCCGAGGTCGATGACGACGGAGTCGGACCCGACGACCACCCGGCGGACGTGGCCGATGAGGGCGTTGGCGACGGCGGCGGTGGGTTCGATGGGGTGGCCGTCGAGGGTGGAGCACCGCCGCCCCGCAGCGGGGAAGGTGGCCCGGGCGTCGTCGACGGGGGTGGGGTCGATGCCGGCGAGGCGGGCGGCGATGTGTTCGAAGGTGGGTTGGTCGATGACCACGTTGGTCACCACCTGGGACCCGCCCTCAGATGCGTGGTGGGCGGCGGCGGAGCGGAAGATCTCCTCGAGGGCGTCGAAGCGCCGCTGGGCGTCGGTGCGGGGCAGGTCGGCGGTGGTGGCGGCGTCGCCGTGCTCGGCGCGGGCCTTGTCCCAATCAGCGAGGGTCTCGGCCTTGAGCTGGGCCTGGAAGATCGACCACAGCTCGGCCCCGACCAACGAACCACACCGCCCGGTGATCTCCCAGCCGCCGTCGAAGTTCTGGTGCAGCCGGGCGTCGCGCTTGTCGTGGGCGGCCTGGTCGCGGTCGCGGGTGCCGTCCTCGTCGACGAGGCTCACCCACTCCCGGACCTTCTGATCGAAGACCCGGTACGTGTTGGTCTGGGCTTCGGTGGCGAAGGAGGCCTCGTTGGCCTCCACCGCGGAACGCACCCGCGGGTTGGCATGAGCGCGAGCGATCCGCTCGACCTGGCAGCGACCGATCGCCCCCTCGGCGAACGCGGCCCCGACGGTGGGCAGGGACCGGAGGGCCTTGGCACACGCGGCCCGCCGGGCCGCCTCCCGGGTCGAGAGGTTGGCGTGATGGCGGACCATCACCTTGGCCGACGCATGCCCGTCGCCGGCATGGAACCCGCTGCGCTCGATCTCGGCCACCAGGTCGATCTGGACGGACTGGACCTTGCGGCCCAGGGTCTCCACCCCGACGGTCAGGGCCCGGGCCTCGGCGACATCGTCCGGGGCCACCCCGACCCGCTGGAGGGTGTCGACCGCCGCGATGGCAGCCGCGAGCGCCTCCGCCCTCGTCGGATCGCACACCGTCTCCATGCCCCCGACCCTACGCCAGGGGTGTGACAGTCAAGCCGACGCAAACCCAGTCCCCACAAGGGTTTGGAGTGACCCAACACCTCTCGCGGGCACCCCGGTCGCGCAGCTAGCGTCGAGCCTGGCCGACCAGCCCGGCGCACGCCGCGGCGGCCTCCGGTGGCCGTTGGCCGCGCCGGGGAGCCGGCCACGATGTGATGGTGGGACGGGACGAAGATGCCTCCTACGATCGGGGCCCCATGCGCCTCGTGATCGCCCGCTGCCAGGTCGACTACGCCGGCCGCCTCGACGCCCACCTGCCCATGGCCACCCGGCTGATCATGGTGAAGGCCGACGGGTGCGTCGCCATCCACGCCGACGGCGGGGCGTACAAGCCCCTGAACTGGATGAACGCCCCCAACCGGCTGGTCGAGGGGGACGGGGCGTGGGTCGTGACGAACCCCAAGGGCGAGACCCTCACCATCACCCTCGGCGAGGTCCTGTCCGACACCGACTGGCCGCTGGGCGTCGACCCGGGGTTGCAGAAGGACGGCGTCGAGGCGCACCTCCAGGTGCTGCTGGCCGAGCACCCGCACTCGATGGAGGAGGGCATGGTCCTGATCCGGCGCGAGCACATGACCGACATCGGGCCCGTCGACCTCCTGTGCAAGGGCGCCGACGGGTGCACGGTGGCGGTGGAGGTCAAGCGGCGGGGCGACATCGACGGTGTCGAGCAGCTCACCCGCTACGTCGAGTTCCTGCGCCGGGACGCCCGCCACGGCACCGTGCGGGGCCTGTTCGTCGCCCAGCAGATCAAGCCCCAGGCCAAGGTGCTCGCCACCGATCGGGGCCTCACCTGGGTCGAGGTCGACTACGACGAGCTGCGCGGCATCGAGTCCAACGTCCTCAAGCTGTTCTGATCGCGGCCGGCGTCGCTCAGCGCCGCTTGCGGCCGATCACGATATCGGTGTCGCCCGGCCAGTCCCAGAACCGGCCGGTCGGCGTGAGCGGCTCCAGCAGGGCCCGGAGGTCGGCGACGAAGGCGCCGAGCCGGTCGCCGAAAAGGTGCGGCGCGGCGTACGACATCGACAGGTAGCCGGAGATGACCCCGTCGACGTCACGGGTGATGTCCCCTCGGCCGCGCGCCACGATCCGCTGCGGCGGACCGAACGAGGTGCGCGGCAGGACATCCTCGAAGCGGTCGGCGGGGACGAGCGGACTGAAGCCCTGACCCATCCGCCGCCGCGGCCCGAGGTACCGCGCCAGCAGCTCGTCGATGGCATCGTGCGGGATCGGCGGGTCGCCCGGGCCGACGGGACGGGGACCGGTCCCGCCGTCGTGGGCCAGCAGGACGACGGCGCCGCCGGGTTCGAGCAGGTCGTGCAAGGCCTCGAGGACGGGCGCACCCGCCGTGCGGTGGAACGACGCCCCGAAGGTGGCGCACCGGATCGGGGGCCGGACGGGGAGCGCCTCGGCCAGGGCCCGGATGCGGCCCAGCCGGCGCACGCCGGACGCGGCGGCGTGGTGGCCGGCCTCGACGAGCATGTCGTGGTCGGGATCGATGGCGATCGCCGAGCCGAAGAGCGGGGCGAGCGGGACCGCCAGGGTGCCCGGCCCGCTGCCGATGTCAACGAGGAGGCCGGTGCCGTCGAGCCCCAGCTCCCACTGCAGTACCTCGACCAGGTCGGCCGAGTAGGGCGGTCGCCCCCGAAGGTAGTGCGGCGCCGACCCGGCGAAGGTCGTCGGGTCGTGGGCCACCCGACAACCCTGCCACCCCCTCTACCGAGCCGCGGCGGCCCGGCGGTAGAGGGCGACGATCTCCTCGACGGTGGTGTCCCAGCGGAACCGGGCCCGACGCAGGTGGCCGGCGGCGACGAGCTCGGCCCGCCGGCCCTCGTCCGACAGCAGCCGGGCCAGGGCCTCGGCCAGAGCGTCCACGTCGCCCACGTCGACCAGCTCGGCGGCGTCGCCCACCACCTCGGGGATGGCACCGGCCCGGGTGCTGACGACCGGCACGCCCGCAGCCATGGCCTCGAGCGGCACCAGGCCGAAGCCCTCGTACACCGAGGGGTACGCCACCACCGTCGCCCCCCGTAGGAGCCCGGCCCGCTCGTCGTCGTCGACCCAGCCCAACCGCACGATGCGGTCCCGGTGGCGGGCCTGGTTCACCGCCTCGGCCAGGGCGTCGACGCCCCACCCGTCGGGCCCGGCCAGGACGAGGCGCACCTCGGCGTCGTCGTCGGCGACGGCGTCGAAGGCGGCGACGAGGCCGGGCAGGTCCTTGCGGGGCTCGACGGTCCCCACGGCGAGGACGTAGCGCTCGGCCCCGGCCCGCCGGCGTCCGGTGGCGGCGTCACGGCCCGGGGTGTCGGGGCCGAGGTCGGGGGCACCGTTCGACACGGCCACCACGCGGGCGGGGTCGAGGCCCAAGATGTCGGCCAGCTCCCCGGCGACGAAGCGGCTCGGGGCGTGGACCCACGCCCCGTCGGCGACCGCCTTGGCCACCAGGTGGGGGTAGGCCGCGGTGCTGCGGTCGACCAGCTCGGGGAACCGCCAGGCGGTGAGGTCGTGCACGGTGACGACGCGGGCCGCCCGCCGGGCCGGGGGGACCACGAAGTTGGGCCCGTGGACGACGTCGACCGGGCCGGTCCACCCCTCGATGGCCGGGCTGGTGGAGCGACCCCAGGCCCACCGCAGCGGTCGGGCGGCCATGGGCCGCGACGCCAGCACGACACCCGAGGGCAGGTCGTGGACGAGCCCACCCCGACCGCTCCACGTCACGGCGAAGGCGCGGACGGCCACGTCGCTCCGGTCGGCCAGCCCCTCGACCAGGCGGCCGGTCAGGGCGCCGACCCCCGTGCGGGGCCCGATCAGGCTCGTCACGTCGAGCGCGACGGTGAGGAGCGATCCCGCAGCGACCATCGCCGCGCACCCTAACGAACCGTCGGTGCCGTCACGGAGACGGCGGATCAGCATCCGCGAGCGGCCATCGACCGCCGACTACTGTCCGCGAGCCGACGGCCACCCGACGCGACGGGGCGGCGAAATCCCTGGTCAGAGCGGTGACGCTCTCAGTCCGTCATGACATCGCAATGCTCTCTGTGGGCATTTCCTCACATGTAGTGACCATCCGTCCGACGCGGGGAGGGTGCCCACGACCAGCGCTCCCCCCCGCCGCCCTCGTGCCGCCGCCCTGCTGACCGCCCTGGCCCTCGGCCTCGGCGCCACCGCGGCCACCGCCGCCCCCGCCCCGGCGACCACGGCCGAGCCGGTGGCGCCGACGACGACCACCGTCGCCGGCAAGGGCACCATGGAGAGCTCCGAGGTCGTGCTCTCGGGCGCGGACGTCCCCGCGACCCCGTCGACCACCGAGCCCGCCGCCCCCGCCGGCACGACCGGCTGGACCACCACCGTCGACCTCATGCCCGGCACCGAGATGGTCGCCCTCTCGTGGGACGGCACGCGCAGCGCGCCCGACGGCACCGTCTCGCTGCGCAGCCGGGGGCCCGAGGGCTGGACGCCGTGGACCACGATCACCCCCGACCTCTCCGAGGGGGGCGACCCCGGCAACGGGCGGGTCGGGACCGACGTCGTCTGGCTGGGGTCCGCCGGTGCCGACGCCGTGGAGGTCCGCGTCGACGTCGGGCCGCTGGTCGCGCTGGAGGCCCTCCGCATGCGGTACCAGGAGGGTCCGATGCGGACCGTCGAGGCCGAGCCCGAGGCCCGCACGGCGGCCCAGTCCGCCGCCCGGCCCGCCATCCGGCCCCGCAGCGACTGGGCGTCGGGCGGCTGGAAGTCCGGCACCAGCGGGTGCGGCAGCGTGCCGTCCGTCGCCTCCAGCCTGAAGCACGCCGTGGTCCACCACACCGCCAGCGCCAACAGCTACACGGCCGCCCAGGTGCCGGGGATCATCGACGGCATGTACCGCTACCACACCGGCACCAAGGGCTGGTGCGACCTCGCCTACAACTTCGTGGTCGACAAGTTCGGCACCATCTGGCAGGGCCGGTCGGGCGACGTGGCCCAGCCGGTCGTCGGCGGTCACGCCATGGGCTTCAACACCGGCAGCGTGGGGGTGACCCTCCTGGGCCAGTTCGAGCCCGGCGAGGCGCCCGCGTCGGCCCAGCCGACCACGGCCATGATGGACGCCACGGCCCGGTTGCTGGCCTGGAAGCTCTCGCTGCACGGGCTCGACCCCCGGGGGACGACGACGGTCACCAGCGGGGGCAGCGCCCGGTACCCCGCCGGGCGCTCGGTGACCCTGCCGATCATCAACCCCCACGCGGCGACGGGCTACACCGCCTGCCCCGGCGCCAACGTGATCTCCCGGCTGCCGGCCCTCCGCGAGGCCGTCGCCGGCTACACGACCACCAGCACCCCACCACCGCCTCCTCCCCCTCCGCCCCCTCCTCCCCCGCCGCCGCCCCCCGCCTCGTGGACCCCGTTCTCGTCCGGCGACGACCTGGTGTGGCGGCAGTTCAACGACTTCCGACGCGACCCCGGCACCTACGAGGAGCGCCGCTGGTGGACGACGAACCTGGCCAGCGGGTCCACCAACCGCAACGCCCTCGTCTCCGCCCTCGCCGGTGAGGACCGGGTCGACCGCTACAGCGCCTCGGTCGTGCGCCTCTACCTGGCGTACTTCGGGCGCATCCCCGACCACGCCGGCATCCGCTTCTGGTGGGGCCAGATGGACGGGGGCATGGGCATCCGGACCGTCTCGCACCGCTTCACCGGCTCGCCGGAGTTCCGCTCCACCTACGGCGGGCTGTCCGACAGCGAGTTCGTCCGCATGGTATACCGCAACGTGCTCCACCGGGAGGCCGAGCCGGCGGGCGTCACCTACTGGGTCGACCAGATCCGCTCCCGCAAGCAGAGCCGGGGCGGCGTCATGGCCATGTTCTCCGAGTCGTCGGAGTCCCGGACCCGCTCCCGGGTCGTGGTCGACGTGATCCTCGTCTACGAGGTGATGCTCGACCGGGCCATCACCCCCGAGTCCCACATGAAGTGGGTGGACCGGGTGCAGAAGGAAGGCCTGGCCGTGCTGATCAGCACGATCTTCACCTCGCCGGAGTACGCCGCCCGGGTCGGCTGACGCTCGGCCCCGTCGACCTCAGGTCGGCGGGGCCGGGTCGCGGCCGGCGCCGGCCGTCGCGGCCAGCTCGGCCCGCAGCAGCTCGATCTCGGCCTGGAGCTCGCGCCGGGTCTGCTCGAGCTCGGACCGCAGCTGGTCGACCTGGTCGGCGGTGGCCGCCGCGGCCCGGTCGCCCACCCGGTCGAGCACCGCCCCACCGGCCCGTCGCACCAGCGCCCTGGCCCGCTGGGCCGCGCCCGGCGCCGGCGGGACGTCGCCCCCCTCGGGGGCGGGCGGGGCGCCGAGGCGGGTGGCGCTGGCGAGGCGGATGGCGGGGTGCACGGTCACGGACCTCCGAGGGCGACGGGGACGGGGGGGAGCGCGGCCACGGCCTCGGCGACGCGGCGGCGCACGGGGCTGGCCGGCGCCGTGCCCAGCTCGGACAGCCGCTGGTCGAGCCGGGCCACCGGCCCGGTGGGCGCCAGGTCCCAGCCCCGCACCAGGGCCTCGGCCGCCCGTCGCGGGTCGAGGGCGGTGACGGCGAGGTGCCGGCCCTGCCGGGACAGGAGGGCGCACCGGCGGTCGTCACCGGCGAGGGCGTCGGCCGCGGCCCGGTCGCCCACGACGACGTGGAGCCCGTCGACGGCGCCCACGGCGGCCGCGGCCGACGCCGTGGTGACGGCGGGACAGCCGAGGGCCAGGGCGAGGGGCAGGTGGGCGGCGGGGACCACGGCGGCGGCGGCCACGGTGAGCGCCGTGGGGACGTCGTCGGGATCGATGGCCCGCACGTCGACGACCAGGTCGTCGGCCAGCCCCAGGCGGGCCCGCCACCGGCGCCGCACGTGGGGCGGGACAGGGGGCCAGGCGGCGCTGTCGACCCCGACCCCGGCGGGCAGATCGACGTCCACGGCCCCCTCGCCCCGACCGATGACCAGGCGGCCGTCCTCGGCCACCGCCACAGGGACGTCGTCGGGGACGGTCCCGAGGGCGGCCGCCCCTGCGACGAGGTAGGCGGCCGGGGTGGCCGAGCGGTCGGCGCTGCGCACCTCCACGTGGCTCGCCAGCGCCCGCACCAGCGGGCGCAGCGGGTCGGTCGCCCCCGGTCCGGCGGCGACCACGGCCACGACCGGCCGGGGCGCGGGTGGGGACGAGCGGCTCACGAGACCGGGGCGAGCAGCTGGTCGACCACCTCGGCCCACCCGAGGGCCTCGGCCCGGGCCCGGCCCGCCGCCCCCATCCGGGCGGCGAGGTCCCGGTCGGCGTCGAGGCGGTCGAAGGCCTCCCCCAGGCCCTCCGGCGTGCCGTCGGTGACGAGGCCGGTCACGCCGTCCTCGACCCACTCGAGCACACCGCCGGCGTCGTGGGTCGTGACGACGGGCTTGCCGGCGAGGAAGGCCTCGAGGGTCACGTAGCCGTAGTCCTCGTCGTAGGGCGCGTACAGCACGGCGAGCGCGTCGTGGAACAGCTCGACCGAGACCTCGTCGCTGACGTAGCCCGGCATCGTCAACCGGCCCGGGGCCAGGCGGGCCTCGGCGGCGGCGGCCAGCTCGGCGGCCAGGGACCCGGTGCCGGCCAGGACGCCGGGGATGGGCCGGGACGCGGCGGCCAGCCCGTCGACCAGGAGGCCGGGCCGCTTGTTCGTCTCCAACCGACCCACGCTGACGACGGTGTCGCCGAGCGGCGAGGGGCGGAGGCGACCGGCCAGCGGGGGCGGGTGGTACACCGGCGTGCTGTCGAGCCCGCAGAAGCGGGCCATGCGATCCGTGACCACGCCGGAGATGGTGAAACGGGCCACGGCCTCCCCCAGGGCGGTGGCGTCCCACTCGGCCAGCTGGCGCTGGACCTCGAGGCTGGTGTCGTCGAGCCCCAGGTCGGACCAGGGCTGGTCGATCCCGTCGTAGGCGGCCCGGTGCTGGTGGGCCAGCCACACGACCTTCCGGGGGTGGCGGGCGAAGTAGGCCGGGAAGTTGACGGGGATCACCACGTCGGCGTCGAGCGGGACCATGCGCCAGGCCGTCGGGGCGTCGAGGAGGCGGTCGCGGTCCCAGGCCGCCGGGATGCGCACCGCCTCGGCCCGGTGGCCGGCCTCGCCCAGGGCGCGCACCAACCCCTCGACCAGGAGCTCGAGACCGCCGCGCATGTGGGGGACCTGGGTGGAGCAGACCAGCACGTCCACCGGGCGAGTCTGGCACGGAGGCTCGGGCCCGGACCGCCGGCTCATCCGGGGGACCCTCCAGCCCCTAGTGTTCGACGGTCGTGGACGCCCGTCGCATCGCCCTCGTGCCCCCGAGGTACGGGGCCCAGGTCGTGGGCGGGGCCGAGGCCGTCATCCGCCGGGTCGCCCACGGGCTGGCCGACAGGGGCTGGTCCGTGGACGTCCTCACGACCACCGCCCGCGACCACTTCACCTGGGCCGACGAGGAGCCCGCCGGCCCGGCGGTGGACCGCACCGCCGCCGGCGCCGAGGTGCGGGTGACCCGCTTCCCGGTGGTGAGGGACACCTCCGGCGAGGAGCGGGCCCGGGTCGAGGCCCTCCTCCAGGCCGGGGACATGCCCTCGCTCGGCGAGCAGGAGGCGTGGATGAACGACGGGCCCCGGTGGCCCGAGCTGTTCCACCACGTCCTCGACACCGCCGAGAGCTACCAGGCCGTGGTGGTCTCGCCGTACCCGTTCTGGACCACCTTCGCCATCGCCGGGATCGCCCCCGAGCAGACCCTCCTGCGGCCCTGCCTGCACGACGAGCCCTACGCCCGCATGGAGCTGTTCGAGCCCGTCCTCACCGGGTCCGCCGGGGTGTGGCTCCAGACCGAGCCCGAGCTCGAGCTCTACCGCCGGATCAGCACCCCGCCCCCGCAGACCCGGATCGTGGGCGAGGGCGTCGAGGTCCCCGCCGGCTACGACCCGGCCCGGGTCCGGCGGGAGCTGGACCTCGGGGACCGAGCCTTCGTCCTCTACGGCGGCCGCCGCGAGGGGGCCAAGGGCTGGGAGGGCCTGCTCCACGGGTTCGCCGAGGCGGTCCGCAAGGAGGACCTCGACCTCACGCTGGTGACGTTCGGGTCGGGCGTCATCGACGTGCCGCCGGACGTCGCCGACCGGGTCATCGACCTCGGCTACGTCGACGACCGCACCCGCGACGACCTGCTCGCCGCCGCCTGCGCCTACGTGCAGCCCTCGGCCCTCGAGAGCTTCTCCCGGACGATCATGGAGGCGTGGCTGGCAGGGACGCCGGTCATCGCCAACGGGGCCAGCGACGTGGTCCGCTGGCACATCGAGCGCGCCGGTGCCGGCCTCACCTACGCCGACCCGGCCGAGCTCGAGCAGGCGCTCCGCTTCGTCGCCGAGGCCCCGGACCAGGCCGCCGCCCTCGCCGCCCCGGGCCGGCAGTACGTGCTCGACCACTACACCTGGCCGACCACCCTCGACGCCATGGAGGCCACCCTCGACGAGTGGTTCGGCCGGTGAGCTCGCCACCGTCCGCCGCGACCGACCGGATCCTGGTCGTGACCCCCTACGCCCCCTGGCGGGACGGCATCGGCGCCTACGCCCTCCAGCAGGTCCGACGCCTGCGCCGGGCCGGCCACCACGTCGAGGTCCTCTCGCCCCGGCCCTCGGCCGCCCACCACCACGGCGACCTCCGCGGCCGGGCCGGCGCCCGCCTGCTCACCCGCCTCGGGCGCCGCTTCGACCGCGTCGTGCTGCACTTCCACCCCGACGTCATCTACCGGCTCCCCCCGACCGCCGGGAGCCGCATCGACACCGCCCTGGCCTACGGCGCCGCCTTCCGGGCCCTCCCCCACGTCGAGCTCCGGCTCCACGAGATCGACCACAGCTGGGCCCACGACGAGGCCACGGCGTGGGCCACCCGCTTCCTCCTCGCCGGGGCCGACCTCATCACCGTCCACTCCGAGGAGCAGCGCGACCAGCTCGTCGACGGCTTCCGGGTCCCCGCCGACCGGGTCGTCCTCTTCGACCACGGGGTCGACTTCGAACCCCGCACCACCGCCGACCGGGCCCGGGCCCGGGCCAGCCTCGGGCTCCCCGCCGACGAGCACGTCTTCCTCTGCATCGGCTTCGTCCAGCCCCACAAGGGCTTCGACCGGGCGGCGCGCGCCTTCGCCGGCCTCGGCGCCGAGGGGGCCCGGCTCGACATCGTCGGCTCCGTCCGGGTGACCGACCAGCAGGCCCGCGACCACAAGGCCGAGCTGGAGGCCATCGCCGGGCGGGAGCCGGGCGTCCACCTCCACCTGGGGTTCGTCAGCGACGAGATGTTCGACCGCTGGATCGTGGCCGCCGACACCGTCGTCCTCCCCTACCGCCACATCTGGTCCTCCAGCGTCGCCGAGCGGGCCGCCCTGTTCGGCCGGCCCGTCATCGCCACGAACGTGGGCGGCCTCGGCCACCAGGTGGAGGCCATGGAGGGGTCCGTGCTCGTCGAGGACAACGCCGGCCTGGCCCGGGCCATGGCCGCCGCCATCGGCCGCGACGCCACCCACCGCCCGCCCGTCACCTGGCCCGCCGACGGCGACCGGGCCCGGATCCAGGCCGAGATCGAGGAGAGGGCCACCGCCGCCCGGGGGGGTGCCGCCTCGGGCCGGACCTGGGCCGGCTCCGACGGCTCCGGGCCCGCCCTGTCGGCCCCGCTGCGCCGCATCGGTCCGCTCACGGCCCCGGCCCCGGTGTCGGCCCGGCCGGGGGTGAGCCTGGTGAAGCGGCTGATCCGCCGGGTCATCGCCTGGGAGCTCACCCCGATCAGCGACCAGGTGAACCGCCTCCAGCGGGCCACCGCCGACGCCCTCGACCAGGCCGAGACGGCCACCCGGCCGCCCGACGCCGGCGAGCCTGCGAGTGGCGCAGGCAGGATCGCGGAGGACCGATGACGACCACCAGCGAGGACGTCCCCGTGGACGCCGTCGACGGCCGCCCCGACGACGGCGAGGGGGGGCGACCCGATGCCGACGGCGCCGCCCCGACCCGGCCCGACGACCGCCTGTTCCCGGTCCGGTGGCCGCGCCTCGGCCTCGAGGCCCTGCTGGCCGCCGGCGTGCCGTGGCTGTGGGCCGTGATCACCTACCGGCTCTGGGACCTGTCGCCGCGCGTGCCGCTCAACGCGACCAACGACGCCCGGCTCATCACCAACCTGGTCAAGAACACCGCCGACCAGGGCTGGTGGACCACCAACCCCGACCTCGGCTACCCCGTCGGCCAGCAGCTCTACGACTTCCCCCACGGCGGCGAGACCTGGCAGATGGTCATCCTGCGGGTCATGAGCGTGTTCACCGACAGCCCCGGGCTGCTGATGAACACCTACTACTTCGTCGGCATCGGCGTCGCCGCCCTGGCCGCCTTCCTCGCCCTCCGGCACCTGCGGTTCTCCGTCGGCCTCGCCCTGGTGGCGTCGACCGCCCTGACGTGGCTGCCCTTCCGCCTGGGCCACAGCCAGTGGCACCTGTTCCGCACCTCGTTCTGGTGGGTGCCCCTGTCGATCGTCGTGATCCTCTGGGTCATCCACTGGCGCGAGCGGTTCCTGCTCGACCCCGACCCCGCGCCCCCCGGCTCCGCCGGTGCGCCGGCGGCGACCGGGCGGCTGGGTCGCTGGCGGGACCGGGCCCGGTGGACCGTCCGCCACAACCTGCGGGGCCGGCGCGTCCTGGTCTTCGCCGCCATGGTCGTCGTGCTCGGCATGTCCGAGACGATGACGACGGCCTTCACCATGACCCTGCTCGCCTTCACCGGCGGCCTGGCCGCCATCCGCCGGCGCGAGCCGCTCACCCTCGCCGTCCACGGCCTGGCCATCGTCGCCATCGCCCTCGTCTTCTTCGTCGGGATGTCGTCGACGCTGCGGTTCATCGCCGCCAACGGCACCAACTCCGAGGCCGGCCGGCGGAACGTCGTCGAGCAGGAGATGTTCGGGCTCAAGCTCAGCGAGATGCTGCTGCCCGACCCCTCCCACCGCGGCCCGCTGGGCGAGCCCCTCGCCGAGATCCGGAGCAACAGCCCGATCCCCAGCGAGGGGGGTCAGAGCATCGGCCTCCTCGGCGCCGCCGGGTTCGTCGGGGCCGTCATCCACGTCCTCACCCGCGGGTGGGGCACCCGCCGCCGCGACCGCCGGCCCCTCCACGACCGCGCGTCCCTACGCGACGACGTCGCCCTCATCTCCCTCGTCGGGTTCCTCATCGCCACCGTCAGCGGCGTGGCGATCCTGCTCAGCCTCCTGGGGTTCAGCCAGGTCCGGGTCTGGAACCGGATGTCGCTGCTCATCGCCGTCTGCTCGCTCGTCTACGCCCTGACGTGGCTCGAGGTCGGGTGGAGCCGGATCCGGGCCCGCATGGCGACCACCCCGGCCCGGGACCGCTCGTGGGCCCGCACCGCCGTCGGCAGCGCCCTCGTCGTCGCCCTGGTCGGGTTCGTCCTGTGGGACGGGTCCTACGTCCGCTTCCGCCCCGACGGCGCCGTCGGTGCCGGCATCAACTACGACGCCAAGGACGCCGAGTGGGTCGCCGACGCCGACTACGCCGCGGCGATCGACGAGGCCATGCCCGACGGGAGCGCCGTCTTCCAGTTCCCCATCATGCGCTTCCCCGAGGAGGTGGCCCCCGGCGAGATGCTCGACTACGACCACCTCCGAGGATGGGTCCACCTGCCCCCCGGGAAGCTCAAGTGGAGCTACGGAGCCATGAAAGGCCGGCCCGACGGCGACTGGCAGCTCCAGGTCCGCGACGAGCTCGGCGAGGTGGGATCGCTCCCGTACCTGATCGGTCTGGGCTTCGACGGTGTGTGGGTCGACAGCTACGGCTACGACGACGAGAACAACGCACGCATCCGGGCCGGGTTCGACGAGCTGCTGGGCGAGCCCATCGTCAGCGCCGACGGTCGCACCCTCTTCTGGGACCTCCGCCCCTACGCCGAGCAGCTGGCCGAGGACGGCCGGGACCAGGAGGACCTGGCCCGGGAGGCCGAGGACGTCCTGGGCGTCGAGCCCGGCGACTGACGTCCCTGCCTGACCCCGTCAGGGGCGCTTGGGGCCCCGGCACTCGGCGATCAGCCAGGGGAAGCAGGGGTGGAGCTCCACGTCGCGGAACCCGCGCCGCAGGGCCGACACCAGCCGCTTGGGGGTGAAGGCCTGGACGTGCTCGGGGTCGTTGCCCAACCGGCCCAGGTTCTTGCCCCGGCCCAGGTTCCCCAGGCGGAACCACGGCTCCCACGGCACCGACACCACGCAGCGACCCCGGGTGATGCGGGCCAGCTCGGCCACCGCCGGGCGGTAGGTCGGCAGGTGCTCGAGCAGCTCGATGCACGTGACCAGGTCGGCGCAGGCGTCGGGGAACGGGAGCATGCCGGCGTCGCCCGACACGGGCGCCAGCCAGTCGAGCCGATCCTTGGCGGCGCGGGCCTTGTCGATCCGGTACTCGAGGCCGACGGTGGGGTGACCGTCGGGGATCATCCGCTCGAGGGCCAGGGCCTCCCCCACCCCGACGTCGACGACGACCCCGGCGACGTCGCCGAGGACGTCGTGGATCTCGTCCATCCACCGGCCCAGCAGCCGCTGGACCACCGGGTTGGTCGTGCCGTACTTGGCCGCGTCCTGGCCGGCGGCCTCCTCGGGGGCGCCGGGGGCGAGGCCGATCGGGGTGCTGGTGGTCGTCATCGGAGGTCTCCGTCGGCCGTGGCGTCGAGGTTGCGGCGGCGGCGCATGTTGACCACCAGCTCGCCGAGCAGCCCGAGCGAGACCATCTGCACCGACACCACCACGAGGAGGACACCGGCCTGGAGGGCGGGCCGGGTGCCGATCTGGTGGTCGAGGAGGCGCTCGACGCCCATCCACGTCAGGAGGCCCACGCCCACCAGGCCGATGATGAAGCCGATGCCGCCGAAGAGGTGGAAGGGCCGGGCCGTGTAGGTCGTCAGGAACTTGACGGTCACCAGGTCGAGGAAGCCCCGCCAGAAGCGGGCCCGGCCGAACTTGGAGCTGCCGTGGCGACGCTCGTGGTGGGCGACGTCGAGCTCGCCGACGCGGAAGCCGTTCCACACCGCCAGGACGGGGATGTAGCGGTGCAGCTCGCCGTAGAGCTCCACCGTGTCGGCCAGGTCGCGGCGCATCATCTTCAGGCCGCTGTTGAAGTCGCGCCCGGGGACGCCGGTCACCTTGGCGGTGACGCCGTTGTAGAGCTTGGACGTCGTGCGCTTCACGAAGCGGTCGTTGCGGACGGACCGGCGCCCGGTGACCAGGTCGAGGTCGGCCTCGTCGAGGTGGGCGAGCAGCCGGGGCAGCTCCTCGGGGTCGTCCTGGCCGTCGGCGTCCATGAGGGCGACGTTCTCGCCCGTGACCTGCTCGATGCCGATGGCGAGGGCGGCCGACTTGCCCGAGTTCCGCCGCAGCCGGATCGAGCGCACCGTGTCGCTCCGCAGGTCGCGCATCACGCCCCGGGTGCCGTCGGTGCTCCCGTCGTCGACCACCACGATCTCGTAGGTGATGCCTGCGGCGGTGAGGACCTTCTCGATCTCCGGCACCAGCTCGACCAGGTTGTCGGCCTCGTTGTACGCCGGCAGGAGCACCGACAGCTGGGGGGACAACGGATCTCCTCTCGTGCCGGGGGCACCTGCCTTCCGGTCGCCGTGGGCACGGTCGCCGGGCCCGGCAAGCGTAGTGGAGGCCCCGACGGCGACCGTCGACGGCCGCGCCGTCGGCCCGCGCCCCCTCCCCCTCCGGGCTGACGCGGGGGCGACGCTACAGTCGCCGCCGATGACGCCCGCCCCCCACCCCACCCGGGCCCGTCCCGGGACCGCATGAGAGCGCTGGTCACGGGAGCCGGCGGGTTCGTCGGCCGCCACCTGGTGGCGCACCTCACCGAGGCGGGTGACGACGTCTGCACCACCGACCCGGCCCTGGGTGGCGCCGACATCACCGACGCCGCCGCCATCACCGCCGAGCTGGTCGACGTCGCCCCCGAGGTCGTCTACCACCTGGCCGGCTGGGCCGACGTCGGGGGGTCGTGGGCCCGGCCCGTCGACGCCTTCCGGGCCAACGCCGAGGGGACGCTCAACGTCCTCACCGCCGCCCAGGAGGCCGGCGTCGAGCGGGTGGTCGCCGTGTCCAGCGCCGACGTCTACGGCCAGGCCGGGCCGGACGAGATGCCCCTCACCGAGGAGAGCCCCCTCCGCCCCTCGAGCCCCTACGCGGCGTCCAAGGTCGCGGCCGACTACCTCGGCCTCCAGGCCTGGCTCGGCCACGGCCTGCCGGTGCTGCGGGTCCGGGCCTTCAACCACCTCGGGCCGGGTCAGACCGACCGGTTCGTGGCCTCGGCCCTGGCCAGCCGGATCGCCCAGGCCGAGCGAGACGGCGGCACCACACTCACGGTCGGGAACCTGACCGCCCGGCGCGACTACACCGACGTCCGCGACGTGGTGCGGGCCTACCGGCTGCTGGCCGAGGAGGGCGAGCCGGGCGAGGCCTACAACGTCTGCTCCGGCGTGGACCTCGCGGTGCAGGACATCGTCGACCGCCTCCTGGCGCTGGCGACGGTCGACCTCGAGCTCGAGGTCGACCAGAGCCTCTTCCGCCCGGTCGACACGCCGGTCCTGCGGGGCTCGCACGACAAGATCACCGCCGCCACCGGGTGGCGGCCCGAGATCTCGCTCGACACCACCCTGGCCGACCTCCTGGCCGACTGGCGCTCCCGCCTCGCGGCGTCGTCCTGACCCCGCGCCCCGTCCCGGCTACCCGATGGTGCAGTTGGCCCGGGCCCGGATGCAGAGCTCGACGTGGTCGGCGAGGGCGTCGGGGTCCCAGCCGTTGAGGAAGTCGCCGTGGGCGCCGGCGACGGGCCCCGACGCCAGCGTGGCCCGGCCGGCCGCCGCTCCCGTCACCGGCCAGACGACCGACACCTGGAGCTGGGTCATCGCCACCGGGTGGCTCGCCGGGCAGGCGCCGTCGACGCTGGGGGCGACGTGGGCGCGGTGGTCCTCGGAGTCGAGCCGCACCCCGTCCCAGCAGTCGGGGAACCGCAGCCGCAGGGTGAGCGGCGAGGCGTCGGTGCAGTCGGTCGGGGGCTCGACGCGCAGCCGCCGGGGTCGGAGCCCGCACCCCCACCCGGCCTCGCCGGTCGGGGACCACGGATGGTGCCTGGCACCATCCGTGGTCCCGTGCTCGTGGCCGCCGCCCGCGGTCGGGTCGCCGGCGATCATGGCCAGGCCCAACGGCGGGGCCTCGACCTCCCGGACGTCGCTGCCGGGGACGGCCCGGTAGTAGGCCCGCAGGAACGTCGGCTCGACGGGCGCCCCGTCGATCGACAGGGTCGGCACCCAGTACGACGCCGTGTCGTCGGGGTCGACGCAGGTCGTCGCCGTACCGCGGAGCGATGCGCCGGTGCTGGACGCGTCGACGGCCTCGCTGCCGAAGAAGTCGTGGCTGTGGCTCGCTCCGGGATGACCGGGGTGGACGATCGGGTCGTCGGCCGCCCGGTGGCTGAACGGGCAGTCGACGGTGAACAGGGCGTCGCCCTCGTCGGTGGCCACCCACTCGGCGGCGGCGGGCGCGGCCCCCGGCCGGGCGCCGTCGGGCGGCGACCCGCCGGCGCCTGCGCACCCGGTCAGCAAGATGCCGACCACGGCCGCCACGACCGCCTCGACCACGGCGCCGCGGGTCACGGGGCGGCGGGCACCTCGATGGCGTCGAGGTCCACGGCGAAGGGCACGTCGATCGCCGGGCGGGCCGGGCTGGTGGCCGGGTCCGGCATCTCGGGCCGGTCCTCCTCGGCGATGTCGGGCAGGTCGGCGTCCTCGTAGGGCACCGATGCCGGCCGTCCGTCGGTGACGGCCAGGGCGCCGATGTCGAGCGCGCCACGGGTCAGGTCGCCCTCGGCGACCGCCGGGCACGGGGCCTCGTCCTCCAGCCCCTCGGGCGCGCTGGTCTCGAAGTCGTTGCCGCTGAAGCAGTTCTCGCCCGTGGCGGTGCCCTCGCCGTCGAACCACAGACCGATGTCGCCCAACCCCGAGCCGGAGACGACGTTGTCCCGCACCACGTTGCCGGTGGCCTCCCACAGGTACTCGGCGCTCTCCGGGTAGGTGATGACCCCGATGCCGGTGACGTCGTGGTCGATGACCCGGTTGCGCTCGATCGTGTTGTTGATGCCACCGGCCACGAGGATGCCGTTGCCCATGGCCGTGATCGAGATGTCGATGGCCGGCGTCTCGCCGTTGTTGTTGTCGTGCACCAGGTTGCCCACGATCGTGCTCTCGTCCTGGGGGTAGTCGGGCTCGTAGGAGCCGCTGTTGGGCACGATGCCGGCCCGGTTGTACCGCCAGGTGCTGGCGGCGATCACCAGGTCGCCGCCGGCGTTCGTGCCCGAGTAGCCCAGCCCGTTCCACTCCGACACCACGTCGGTGATCACCGCGTCGCACGGCTGGCAGCCGCCGATGTAGAACCCGGCGTCGGGGCTGCCACCGCCGTAGCTGTGCTCGATCTGCCCCTGGGTCGACTCGAAGGCGTACACGCCGTAGTCGCCGTTGCGCACCGCGGTGAGGTACGAGCCCCGGTAGCCGGACACGCCCGTCCAGAAGAAGCCGTTGCGGGTGTAGTTCCGGGCCGTCATGTTCTCGATGACGACGCCGTCGGCGCCGACCACCTGGACGCCGTTGGCCAGGTTGAAGCCGCCGTCGAGGACGACCTCGTCCCGGTCGAGACCTCGCAGGGTGATGCCGTCCTTGTCCGCCGGCACCTGGACGGCCTCCTCGTACACCCCCGGGCTGATGAGGATCAGGTCGCCCACCTCAGAAGCGTCCACCGCGGCCTGGATCGTCTCGTGGTCGGCCGGGACCTCCCGGGTCGTCCCGCTGGCCCGGATGTCGAGGGCGGCGGGGGCGGGCTCGGGCGGCGGTGGTGCCTCGACGTCGCCCACGAGCACGGTGCCCACCATCCCGTCGGTGGCGTTGCCGTGGAGCGAGCAGTAGTAGGCGAAGGCGCCCTCCTCGTCGAAGGTGGCCTCGTAGGTCTCGCCCGGGGTGAACTCGGCCTCGCCCACGCCGAAGGGAGCCCCGTCGACGGAGATGACGTTGTGGACGTTGCGCCCGATGTTCTCCCACGTGACCGTGCCGCCGACGTCGACCCGGACGGTGTGGGGCTCCTCCTCGCCGAAGACGTTGTCCAGCGCCTCGACGGTGACCCCCTGGTCACCGGTGTCGGCGGCCGGCTCGTCGGCCCCGCACGCCGCCAGCACGGCGACGACGAGGCCGGCGGCCACGGTGAGAGCCGCCCCCGGGCGACGGGTGCGGGTGGTGCGACGCATGAGGGCCCCCCAGGACGAGATGCGGTGTGCGGCCGATCATGCCACCCGATGGGGTGAGGGGTCCGGGACCGGGCCTGCGGTCGCGAGGTCGTGCCCCTTCCGTAGCCTGGGGGCATGTTCCTGCGTCGCAAGCAAGAGATGGTCGAGCCCGATCACGCCCTGCGGGGCCGCGACGAGCCGATCCCCGTCGCCGCCGCCCACACCGTCCTGGGCACGTCGCTGACGCCCCCGTTCCCGGAGGGGACCCGCACCGCCGTCTTCGCCCTGGGCTGCTTCTGGGGGGCCGAGCGCCTGTTCTGGCAGACGCCGGGCGTGGTGACCACCGCCGTCGGCTACGTCGGGGGCTACACCCCGAACCCCACCTACGAGGAGGTGTGCTCGGGGCGCACCGGCCACACCGAGGCCGTGCTCGTCGTCTACGACCCCGAGCAGGTCTCGCTCGAGACGCTGCTCAAGGTCTTCTGGGAGGGCCACGACCCCACCCAGGGCATGCGCCAGGGCAACGACGTGGGCACCCAGTACCGCTCGGGCATCTACGGCCTCTCCGGCGACGACCTGGCCAAGGCCCAGGCCTCCCGGGAGCGCTTCCAGGCCACCCTGCGCGAGGCCGGCTACGGCGACATCACCACCGAGATCGCCGACGGCGGCCCGTTCTTCTACGCCGAGGACTACCACCAGCAGTACCTCGACAAGGTCCCCAACGGCTACTGCGGCCTGGGCGGCACGGGCCTCAGCTGCCCCATCGGCGTGGCCACCGCCGACTGATCGAGGCGCGCCGCGGGCCGAGGGCGAGTCGGTGATCGCCGCCTTCGAGCGGGGCGACCCGCCCTTCGACGGGTCGTGGCGCGACTGGGCGCCGGACCCGTCGTGGCCGGTGCGGGCCGATCCCGGCCGAGCTCGTCGCCCTCGACGGCCAACCCGCCCCCGGCTTCACCTGACGCCCGGGTCCTCCTGCCGGCGGACGGACCACCCGACCAGGATCTGCGCGCCAGCACGGCCACGAGCACGAAGACGACGCTCGTCCAGGGGAAGCCGTCGTCGCCGATGCGGGCGTCGATCCACCCCGCGACCAGCGCGCTCAGGACGGTGACGGGCACGGCGATGGCGAACCAGGCGGGGCTCAGCGGTGCGGGTCCTCGGGTCCGGGCCGCGGCGGCCGTCCTACCTGCCGCCGGGACGTGCAACCACTGGGCCGTCCCGGCCCGGGCCCGGGCCGTGCGTCAGGGCGACCAGCCGGGCCAGATCGCCTCGTCGGGCCGACCCGACACCGCGACCAGAGCGTCGAGGGCGTCGCCGTGGGTCATCGCCCGGGGCCAGGCCTCGACGGTCACGCCGTCGAGGTCCACCGGCTCGGTGGTCACGAGCGTGGTGGGGCGACCCTCCCCGGCCGCAGCCAGGGCCAGCCCCTCGGCCGTCCCGACCGGCGCGCCCGTGGGGACGACCACCGACCCCGCCACCGCCGTCGGGAAGGTCCGGCCGATCCAGAAGCCGGTGGGACCGGGCGGGGCCACGACCAGTCCGCCCGGGGGCAGATCAGCGGCCAGGCGCGCCGCGGCCCACGCCGCGGTCCCCTCCTGCTGGTAGAGCGGACCGACCACGGCCGCGACGGCGTCGTAGAACGGCGGGCGGGCGCCGGGTCCGTCGGCGGGCGGCCATCCGCCTGCGGCCAGGGCGAGGTGGGCAGGGTGCACGTCGACGACCGAGCCGGGCTCGGCCGCGCCCCGAGCCTGCAGGGCGGCGGTCAGCGAGACGGACTCCGACAGGTCGACACCGGTCGTCACCACCAGGTCGGCGCTGAGCAGCTCGGCCAGCTCGGCGTCGCCCTCCTGCAGCCCGACGGTCCCGCCGTGCAGCGGGTCGTCCCAGGCGAGCAGTCCCTTGGCCCCCACGGTGTTGACGACCGTCGCTCCGGTGATCCCCGCCAGCGTGCGCAGGCCGCGGCGGGCGCCGGTCGCACCAGGACCGGCGACGACGACGACCCGCGCACCGCGGCGGGCGGGGATCGCCGTCAGCGGGACGGCCATCTCGCTAGTAGCGGAGGCCGGGCGCCCGGGTCTTGAAGACGTCGGTGGCGAGCTGGGTGCCGAGCTTGGTGGCGTCCCAGCGCTTCCCGCCGTTGGAGATCTGGTTGCCGTTGGTCCAGCCCGTCATGAGGATGATGTCCTCGGCGACGGCCCGGATGACCTGGCCGGTGACGTGGGCGCTCTCGTCGCTGGCGAGCCAGGCCACGAGGGGCGAGGACACCGCCGGGTCCATGCGGTTCCACTCGTCCTCGGGCACGTCGTCGGGCTCGATCACCGGCGGGGCGCCGGGCATGGTGGCGGTGATGCGGGTGGCCGCGGCGGGACCGACGGCGTTCACGGTGACGCCGAGGCGACCCAGCTCGAGGCTGAGGGTCTGGGTGAACCCGGCCACGCCCGCCTTGGCCGTGGCGTAGTTGGTCTGGCCGAAGTTGCCGACCAGGCCGGCGCCCGAGGTGGTGGTGATGACCCGCCCGCCGACGGGGCGGCCGGTCTCCTTGTTCACCTTCCGCCAGTGCACGGCGGCGTGGTGGCACGGCGACCACATGCCCTTGAGGTGCACGGCGATGACGGCGTCGAAGTCGCTCTCGCTCATGTTCCAGATGGCGGAGTCGCGCACGATGCCGGCGTTGGTGACGAGGATGTCGAGCCGGCCGTAGGTGTCGACGGCCTGCTGGACCATGCGGCCGGCGCCCTCGTGGTCGGCCACGTTCTCGTAGTTGGCGACGGCCTCGCCACCGCGCTTCTCGATCAGCCCGACGGTGAGGTCGGCGTCGCGACCCTCGCCCTCGCCCGACACCGAACCGCCGAGGTCGTTGACGACGACCTTGGCCCCGTGCTTGGCCAGCTCCAGGGCGTGTCCCCGGCCGATGCCGTGCCCGGCACCGGTGACGATGGCGACCTTGCCGTCGAGCATGCCCATGGGGTGACCTCCTGCGGCGGTGCCGCGCGTGTGCCTGGTCGGCGCGTTTCTGACGAGTCGTCAGATCGTAGGTCGTGGCCCGAGGAGGGGCCGAAACGCGGGCGGGTCAGCCGACGGGGAAGGTGAAGCTCCCGGCCCACTCGGCGTAGTCCTGCGACGCCACGCCGTTCGCCTCGGTCCCCTCGTAGGACTCCTCGCCGGGGGCGATCTCGATGATGACCCGGCCCCCCTCGATGGGGTTGATGATCCCGGCATGCACCGCCGCGGCGCAGACCGAGGAGTCGTCGGTGTAGGTGCCGGTGCCCCAGACGGTCGCTGACGGGTCACCGTCGGGCGGGCAGAGGTAGGCGATGCGCTTGCCGTCGTCGCCGCGGTGCTCGACCGCATCGAGGTCCCACGACACGTCGGGCTGCTCGGCGTCCGGTGCCCCCGTCCCCTCCTGGCCCTCGCCCGAGGTGTCGGGCGCCGTGGTCTCGGTGGTCTCGTCCGCCTCGGTCGTCGTCGACCCGTCCTCCCCCTCGTCGTCACCCTCGTCGGCGGCCGTGGTGGTCGTCTCGTCCTCGGCCGCCTCCGTCGTGTCGTCGGCGGCCTCGGTGGTCGTCGTGGCGTCGGCGTCGGCGTCGCCGCCGTCGTCGCTGCACCCGGCGAGGACGATCAGGCCCGCGAGGGCGACGGCGGCGAGACGGCGGGTCGTGAGCATCCCCGCATCCTCGCGGACACCGACCAGCCCGGGGCCCTCCGGGCACCGGGGTCACCACCCCTCCGCCGGTACTGTGCCGTCCTCGTGCTGGCCGCCACCCTCCTCGCCCTCGGGTCGGCGCTCGTCCACGCCTCCTGGAACCTGCTCATCAAGACCAGCGACGACCGGGCCCTCGCCGCGTGGGGGCAGTTCAGCGCGGCCGCCGCACTGGCCCTGGTCGGCCTGGTCGTCGTCGGCTTCCCGGGGTGGGCGGCGCTCCCCTACCTCGCCGGGACGGCGGCGGTGCACATCGTCTACCTCGAGAGCCTGGTGGCGGCCTACACCCACGGCGACTTCTCGCTGTCGTACCCCCTCGCCCGGGGCGGCGGTGCGGTGCTGGCCGCCCTCGGGAGCACGCTCGTGCTCGACGACCGCCTCCCTGCCCTCGGGTGGCTCGCCATCGCCGTCGCCGCCGCCGGCCTCGTCGGCCTGCGCGGGCGGGGCGTGCCGGTGGCCGACGACGTGGTGCTCGGCGACGCCGCCGACGTCTCGGCCCGGGCGGGTCGGGCCGGCGAGCGGGCCGCCCTGGGCTTCGCCCTGCTCACCGCGGCCTGCATCGCGACGTACACAATCGTCGACTCGGCCGGGTCGCGCGCCGGCGAGAGCGGCGTCGCCTACGGGCTCGCATCGGTCGCCGCCTCCGGGGTGGCCATCTCCGTGGCCAACGTCCTGCGCCCGTCGCGCCGGGCCCGGGCCGCCCTGCTCCGGCGCGACTGGCGCCGCCACCTGGCCGGCGGCGTCGGCACCCTCGTCGCCTACACCATGGTCCTGGTGGCGGTCCGCCGGGCCCCGGTCGGGTACGTGACGATGCTGCGCGAGTCGTCGGTGGTGATCGGCGCCCTCGTCGGCTGGCTCGTGCTCGGCGAGGGCCTGGGTCGGCGGCGCCTCGCCGCCTCCGGCGTCATCCTCGCCGGGCTCGTGCTCCTGGTCGCGGCCGGGGGCTGACGCCCTCGCGCCGGTCCCGCTCGCTACTGCTGGTACCCCTCGACCACGCCCTCGGAGCGGACCTCGGCCTCGTCGGGGTCCTGGCCGCTGGCCCGACGGGCCCGCCGCTGGCGCAGGAGGTCCCAGCACTGGTCGAGGGCCACCTCGACCTGGCGCAGGCGGGCGTGGTCCTCGTCGCTCACCGGCTGGCCGTGGCTGGCCGCCTGCTCGAGGCGGTGCTCCTCCTCGGCCAGCTCGTTGATCCGGCGGATCACCTCGGCGTCGTCCATGGCGGCCTCCTGGGGCGGTGAGGTGCGGGTCAGGCTAGATCGCGGCGGCGCCGGTCTCGGCGGCGTCGTAGGTGGCGCGGGCGGCGGAGATCTCGTCGCGGTGGGCGCGTGTCCACGTCACCAGGGGGCCGATCGCCTCCAGGAGGCTCGACCCCATCGGGGTGAGGGCGTAGTCGACCCGGGGTGGCACGACGGGGTGGACGGTGCGCCGCACGAGGCCGTCGCGCTCGAGGTGGCGGAGGGTGCGGGTGAGCATCCGCTGGCTGATGCCGTCGATGTCCCGCCTGAGCTCGGTGAAGCGCCGGGTGCCCTCGCCGAGCAGCTCGACGACCAGCAGCGACCACTTGTCGCCGATGCGGTCGAGCAGGTCGCGCAGCCGGCAGGAGTCGGTCTGGGCCACGACCGACCCGCCGGTGGTTCCCTCGGTGTGCCCCGGTGCCATCGATGTGCCGTCTTCCATCGCACGCCATGGTGGCGCACGATGCCCTCGGTATCAACCAGTAACGGACAGCACTGAGGAGAACCGAGCATGGGTGGAGCGAGCACGGGTGGGTCGAGCGGACCGGACATCGGGGTCTTCCTCCCCACCATGGGCGACGCCGACGGCCCGCCCGGCGACGTCGCCGCCGCCGCCCGCCAGGCCGAAGACCGGGGCTTCGAGTCGGCGTGGGTGGTCGACCAGCTCGTGGCCGGGGCCGGCGCCCCGCTCCTCGACAGCGGTCTGGCCCTCGCCGCCGCGGCCACGGCCACGGACCAGCTGCGCCTGGCCTACGGCGTGGCCATCGTCCCGCTCCGGCCGGTGGTGTGGCTGGCCAAGCAGGTCGCCACGCTCCAGCACCTCTCCGGCGGTCGGGTGCGGGGGCGGCGCCTGGACACCGCCCTCCGGGTCCTGCCGTCGCTCGTCGCCGGGGAGCCCACCGTGCTCGCCGACGAGCCGGGCGCGCCCACCGTGCAGCTGGCGCCGGGCGCCGAGGTGCCACCGCTCGTCGTCGGCGGGATGTCCCCCGCCGCCGAGCGGCGGGTCGTCGAGCTGGGCGCCGAGTGGTTCCTCCTGCCCTTCGGGCCCGACGGCACCCGCCAGGCCCGCGACCGCATCGGCACGCGGGCGGCCGCCGCCGGTCGATCCGCGCCCCGCCTGACGGCCAGCACCATGGTGGCCCTCGAGGGAGATCCCGCCCTCCCCTCCCGGGAGCGGGTGCGAGCCTCGGTGGCCGACCCCCGCGGTCGCTTCGGGATGCCCGCCGAGGCCGTGGACGACGTCGTCCTGCGGGCCGGCCCGGCGGCGGTGGCCGAGCACCTCGCCGCCCTGGCCGACGCCGGCGCCGACCGGGTCGTCGTCACCTTCGCCGCCGGCGACTGGCACGCCCAGGCCGACCTCCTCGCCGAGGCCCGGTCGCTCCTCTGACGTCAGGCGCTGTAGGTCTTGCGGAGCTCGTGCTTGGGGATCTTGCCGCTGGCGTTGCGGGGGATGGCGTCGACGACCTCGAGCCGCTCGGGCAGGGCCTGGGTGCGCAGCCCGGCCGCCTTGAGGTGGGCGACCATCTCGTCGAAGGTCAGCGGCTCCCCGCCCTCGGGTCCGGCGACGACGGCGCACACCATCTCCCCCCGGTCGGCGTCGGGGATCCCGATCACGGCCACGTCGGTGACCTTGGGGTGCTCGTAGAGCAGGTTCTCGACCTCGGCGGCGGAGACGTTCTCGCCCTTGCGGATGATGACGTCCTTGACCCGGCCGGTGATGCGGACGTACCCGTCCTCGTCGATCACGCCGAGGTCCCCGGTGCGGAACCAGCCGTCCTCGTCGAAGGCATCGGCGTCGAGCGAGCCGTCGAGGTACCCCCGCATCATCTGGGGCGCCTTGGCCCGCAGCTCGCCCTCCTCGCCCGGGCCGGTCACGACCCCGTCGAGCGAGACCGTCCGGAGCAGCACGCCGGGCATGGGCCGGCCCTCGGTAGTGGCCAGCTTGTCGTCGGGGTCGAGCGCCGAGCCCATGGTGAGGATGGGGGCCTCGGTCAGGCCCCACCCGGACACGATGCCGAGCCCGCCCAGCTCGTCCTGGATCTCCTTGTGGAGCGCGGGTGGCTTGGGCGCCCCGCCGCCCGGGCACAGGCGGAGGCTGGGGAAGATCCGCACCCCTTCGGGGGCGGCCCGCTGGGCGGCCAGGTACGCCATGTGGAAGAACGTCGCCGACCCGGCCAGGGTCACGTCGGCCTTCGCCGCCAGCTCGGGCGTGGCCTTCGGGTCGAAGGCCTCGGTGATGACGTTGGTGAGCCCGTACATCAGGCTCGACGCCAGCCAGATGGGGCCGGCGATGTGGGTCACCGGGAACGCCATCAGGTTGCGGTCGCCCTCCCGGCACAGCATACGGTCGCACATGCCCCGGGCGGTGACGATGAGGTCGCCGTCGCTGTGGCGGGCGCCCTTGGGGTCGGCGGTGGTGCCCGACGTGTAGAAGAGCCAGGTGGCCGGCTCGTCGGCGCGGGTGGCCGGCGGGGTGGGGGCCGGCGGCAGGCTGGCGGGGTCGCCGTCGGGCAGCGTGCTGGCGGTGACGAGGACCTTCGGCGGGTTCGGGGACTCCTCGGCGATGCGCTCGGCCATGGCCGTGTAGTCGAAGCCCCGCCACTCCCCCGGGACGATGAGCATCGACGACTGCGCCTGGCGGGTGACGAAGCCGACCTCGCGGTCGCGGTAGATGGGGATGATCGGGTTCTGCACCGCCCCGATGCGGCACAGGGCGGCGATGAGGACGAGCGACCCGTGCCAGGTGGGCAGGACCCACGACACCACGTCGCCCTCACCCACGCCCTCGGCGACGAGCCCGGCGGCGACGGTCTCGGCCGAGGCCTTGTACGCGCCGAAGGTGACGGACTGCCCCGACTCGTCGATGGTCATGACCGCGTCGGGCGTCGCCTCCGCCCGGGCCTCGACCAGCTCCCACAGGTTCCGTCCCTCGAGCATCGATCCTCCGTGCGTGGTCCTGATCTGACGGGTCGTCAGGCTAGGTGATCGAGGCCCGTTCGGGCGCCGGAGGCCGACGAGGCGGCGGGCAGGTCGTGGTCCGCCGCCGTGCCCCAGGGCCTACAGCACCGCCACCGGGGCGACGGGGGCGCTGGTGGCCCCGACGATGGGCTCGGGGGCGGCGAGGAGGAGGACGTCCCAGCGGCCGGCGTCGGCGCAGCGGGCGGCGAGGGCCTCCATGTCCCAGTTCTGGCCCTGGAGCAGGCCCATGTCGCGGATCTGGAGCATGTGCACGCAGAGGGTGTCGGACCAGTCCGGGGCCGGTGGCGGGAAGGCCTCGAAGGCGTAGGTGTCGGTGACCATCACCGCGATGTCGTGCTGACGCACCCACTCGACCGAGTGCAGCGACGGCCCGGGGAAGCGGAACTCGTCGCCCTTGGCGTAGCGCTCGCGGCGGCCGGCGTGGAGGTGGCGGACGTCGCCGGTGCGGACGAGGAGGGCGTCGCCGGGCTCGGGGGCGAGCCCGGCGGCGTCGTAGGCCTCGGCCAGGTCGTCGCCGGTGATGGCGTAGCCGGGCTCGACCTCGTCGAGGGCCTCGGCCCCCCGAAGGCGGGCGATGTCGATCACGACGCCGCGGGTCACGATCGGCGTCAGCGTCGACGCCCCGCAGTACCGGGCACCGCCATCGGGGGTGATCGACGACGCCGGGAAGCCGTTCCAGAGCAGGCCGTCGTAGGAGACGTGGGCGAGGGTGTCGAGGTGCGTGGCCGCGCAGGTGCTCATCCGGACCGTGTCGTCGGAGCTGGCCCACACCCCGGGCACGAGCGGGTCCCGCTCGTTGATCGCCTCCATGGTCAGCTCGGGGTTGAGGCGGTGCGGGGGCTGGCCCACCTGGGGGCTGTCGGGGCCCAGGTCGAGGGCGAGGCTGAGCCGCTCCCCCGTCCGGACGCAGGCCGCGCCCCGGCGGGCGGCGGCGTCGTCCAGGAGGTTGCCGCACCCCCGCTGGTCGTCGTCGCCCCAGCGCCCCCAGTTGGTGACTCGGGCCCGGACCTCCTCCAGGTGGGCGGGCAGCGTCGACGACGGGACGGGCGCCGACACGCTCAGGCCAGCTCGAGGACGGCCCGGTTGACCTTGCCGTCGTGCATGGCGGTCAGGGCGTCGTGCACGCCGTCGAGGGGGTACGTCGCCGACACCAGCTCGTCGAGCAGCAGCCTGCCGCTCTTGTAGAGCTCGACGAACAGGGGGATGTCGTGGTGCGGTCGCACCGTGCCGTAGCGGCAGCCCATGATCGACTTGTCGTTGTAGAGCGAGTTGACGACGAAGCTGGCCTCGGTGCCGATCTTGGGCACGCCCAGCAGGATGCACTGGCCGCCCCAGTCGAGGAGGTCGATGGCGGTGCGGATCAGGGCGGGGTGGCCGACGCACTCGAAGGCGTGGTCGACCCCGGTCGGGCAGATCTCCTTCACGGCGGCGACGGTGTCGACGTCGGGTCCGGCGGCGATGAAGTGGGTCGCCCCGAACAGGCGGGCCGCCTCCTCCTTGGCCGGGTTGGCGTCGACGGCGATGATCGGCCCGGCGTCGCTCAGGCGCAGGCCCTGGAGCACGTTGAGGCCGATGCCCCCGACGCCGATCACCACGGCGCTCTCTCCGTGCGTCGGCTTGGCCCGGTTGAGGACGGCGCCGGTGCCGGTCACCACGGCGCACCCGATGAGGCAGGCCGAGCTGAGGGGCACGTCGGAGTCGATGACGATGGCCTGGTTCTCCTGGACGACCGTCGTCTCGGCGAACACGCCGGCGTTGGCGAACTGGAAGGCCTTCTCGCCCCCGACCGTGAACGGGGCCCGCAGCTTGCCCGCCCCCTTCTTGCAGTGCGAGGGGAGCCCACGGGAGCAGGCCGAGCAGCGGCCGCAGAAGCCCATGGTGGTGAGGACGACGTGATCGCCGACCTTCACCGAGCTGACGGCGTCACCGACCTGCTCGACGACGCCGGCGCCCTCGTGGCCCAGCACCACCGGTGTCGGGAACGGGATGGTCCCGTCGACCACCGACACGTCGCTGTGGCACAGCCCGGCGTTGTGGATGCGCACCCGCACCTCGTCGGGCCGGACGTCGCGCACCTCCACGTCGTCCCGCACCTCCAGCTCCCCTGTCCACACGATCCCTCGCATCAGAACTTCCCTTCGTATGACGTTGGCATCTCGACGATCTGCGGCCCGGCGCAGCCGCTGGGGGTGTGGGGGTTGCCCCCACACGAAGCCGATCGGCGCCGAGGAACGAGGCGTCGTCGGCTGGGGCTCTCAGCGCGAGCGCAGCGAGCACCTTCAGCTCGTGTGAACGGAGCGAGCGCCAGCGAGCGAGTGATCACGACCAAAGTATCGACTGCATCTCGGAGTAGGCGTGGAGGCCCCACTGGCCTCCGTCGCGGCCGACGCCGGAGTACTTGAACCCGCCGAAGGCGGCCTCGTGGTTGCGTTGCAGGGTGTTGATGCCGACGTTGCCGCACTCGAGCTGCTTGGCCACGTGCATGGCCCGGCCGGTGTCGCCGCCGAAGACGTAGGAGAACAGGCCGTAGGGGCTGTCGTTGGCGATGGCGACGGCCTCGTCGTCGTCGTCGAAGGGCATGGCCACGATGACCGGGCCGAAGATCTCCTCGCGGGACGCCTTCATGTCGTTGGTGGCGTCGGCCAGGAGGGTGGGGGCGACGTAGAAGCCGGTGTCGAGGTCGGGGCGGTCGCCGCCGGCGACGGCGTTGGCGCCCTCGTCGATGGCGGACCGCACGTACCCCTCGACCCGGTCGCGGTGGGCGCCGGTGATGACCGGCCCCAGGACGGTGTCGCGCTCGAGCGGGTCGCCGACCTTGAGGTGCCCGGCCATCCCCGCCATCTTGGCCACGACCTCGTCGTACTTCGAGCGGTGCACCAGCAGGCGGGTGGGCGAGGTGCAGATCTGCCCGGAGTGGAAGGTCCAGGTGCTCGACACGTTGGCGACGACGGTCTTGACGTCGGCGTCGTCGAAGACGATGGCCGCGCCCTTGCCGCCCAGCTCCAGCAGCAGGCGCTTCATCGAGCGGCCGGCCACCTCGGCGATGCGACACCCGACGGCGGTCGACCCGGTGAAGGAGATCATGTCGACGTCCGGCGACGTGGTGATGGCCTCGGCCGCCTCGACGGTGTCGGCGACCACGACGTTGACGACGCCCGCCGGGAACCCGGCCTCCTCGAAGGCCCGGGCCAGGAGGATCGTGCCCAGCGGGTCCTGCACCGGCGGCTTGACGACGACGGTGTTGCCCATGGCCAGGGCGGGGGCGATCTTGCCGGCCATGTTGGTGATCGGGACGTTGTAGGCGGCGAAGCAGGCCACCACGCCGACCGGGGCCCGGTGCTCGACGGCGCCGACGATCCCGCCGGGGGCGAGGGCCGTCGTGGGCATGACCGCGGGCGGGAGGGGGACCAGGTTGTCGACGGGTCGGGCGTAGTAGCGGAACCGGGCACCGGCCTGGCCGACCTGCATCGTCTTGGCCGTGCGCATGGTGGCGCCGGTCTCGGCCTGGACGACGGGCAGCAGCTCGTCGCGCTGGGCGTCCATGATGTCGGCGACCCGGGCCAGCAGGGCACAGCGCTCGGCCATCGGGGTCGCGGCCCACCCCTTCTGGGCGGTGCGGGCGGCGGCGCAGGCGGCCTCGGCCTCGGCGACGCTGGCGTTCGGGGCCACGCCGACGACCTGCTCGGTGGCCGGGTTGCGGACCTCGTAGCCGCCGCTGGCGCTCACCCACTCCCCGCCGATGAGCAGCCGGTAGTCGTGGTCAGGGCTGATCGTCACGAGCGCGAACTGTAACGCGTTCTACTTGAGGGGGTCAGATCTCCCCAGAGGGGATGACACTGTTATGGATCGGGCGTAAGGTGGCGCCATGGATTCCGAGCGCCCCGTCACGCACGGCCGCTGCTGGGGTTCCCGCCGGGCCCACTGGGTCTGACCCCAGCGCTCCCGTTCTGTCGCGGCAGCCGGTCATCGGTGACCGCTCAGCGCGACAGAACCGATCCGGGGTCGGGCGTGACCCGTTCTGTCGCGGCAGCCGGTCATCGGTGACCGCTCAGCGCGACAGAACCGATGCGCACCCGGCGCCGCGATCCGGTCGCGGGATCAGGCGTTGGCGCCCAGCTGCTCGCGGCGGAGGCGGGTGGTGCGGTGCTCGGGGTCCTTGTCGAAGCGGGGGATGACCTCGCGGCCGAAGAGCTCGGTGGCCTCGATCACGATGGCGATCGGCGTCTCCTGGCTGAGCATCCCGAAGGTCATCTGGTCGGCGCCGACGTCCTCGAAGCGCTGGACGACCCGGCTGACCTCGTCGGGGTCGCCGATGGCCCACTCGCCCATCTGCACGGCCATCTCGACCTCGGCCTGCGTGTAGGGCGTGCACAGCTCCGGCCACACCGGCGTGCCCTCCGGCTTGGGGAAGGTGTCGAGGTACCGGAACAGCAGGCTCTTGTGGTAGTGCCCGCGGGCGTCGAGCATCACCTTGCGGGCCCGATCGCCGTCCTCCAGGCAGATCATCGACGAGGTCACCATCACGTTGTCGTTGACGTACCCGCCGACGGGATCGGCGTCCCCGATCGTGTTCTTGTACGTCTCGATCAGCGGGGCCAGCTGGTCCGACGTGCCGGTGGTGAAGCAGAGGACGCCGAGGCCCAGCTGGGCCGCCTTGGCGAAGGTGGGGGGGCTCCCGGCCGCCACCCACAGCGGCGGGTGGGGCTGGGTCAGCGGCTTGGGCAGCACGTTGCGCGCCGGCGTGGTGAAGAACTGGCCGTCGAAGGCCGGGTAGACGCCGGGCTTCCACATCTCGACCAGCTGGGGCAGCACCTCGTCGAACATGGCCTTGGTGAGGTCGGGCTCGGGGATGCCGAAGCCCTGCTGCTCGGTGGTCGAGCTGCCCCGCCCCATGCCCAGCTCGAAGCGCCCGCCCGAGAGGTGGTCGAGCATGGCGACCTTCTCGGCGGTGCGGAACGGGTGGTTCACCGGCGGGGTGATGTTGAAGATGCCCGAGCCGATGTGGATGCGCTCGGTCGCCGCCGCGCAGTACCCGAGGAAGGCCTCGTTGGCCGACAGGTGCGAGTACTCCTCGAGGAAGTGGTGCTCGGTCGCCCACAGGTACTTGAACCCGGAGCGGTCGGCGGCCCGGACCCACTCCAGCTCCTGCTGGAGCCGGATGTGCTCGGCCGCGTCCCCGTGCTCGTCGACCATCGAGGCCGGCGTGTACATCCCGTTGAAGATCCCGAACTCCATGGCCGCGGACTGTAACGCGTTCTCGTTTCTGGCCTCGGGGGCGGACGAGCGCCCTCTACCATCGCTCCGTGACCGAGCTGGATCGCTTCCGGGCCGACGCCGCCGCCTTCATCGCCTCGTCGGTCGCCGACGGCCTGGCCTGCCGGGCCTTCGGGGCCATCCTCCCCCCCGACCTCCACGACCGGGCCCGGGGCTGGCAGCGCTACATGGCCGAGCACGGCTTCGCCGCCCTCCACTGGCCCGAGGACTGCGGTGGGCGGGGCCTGAGCCGCGCCCACACCGGTGTCTGGGCCGAGGAGTGCGCCCGGGCCGAGGTCAGCCCGTACCTCAACCTCCAGGGCATCGTCCTGGCCGGCGAGGCGATCCTCCGCAGCGGCACCGACGAGCAGAAGACGTCGCTGCTGCCGGGCACCGCCTCGGGCGCCATCCTCTGGTGCCAGCTCTTCTCCGAGCCCGAGGCCGGCTCGGACCTGGCGTCCCTGCGGACCACGGCGGTGGGCACGCCCGAGGAGGGGTTCGTCGTCACCGGGCAGAAGACGTGGTGCTCCAACGGGCAGCTGGCCGAGATGGGGATCCTCATGGCCCGCACCGGTGGCCCCGGGCACCGCGGCATCTCGTTCTTCCTCCTCGACATGGGCCTGCCCGGCATCGAGGTGCGACCGCTGCGGCAGATGACCGGCGACGCCGAGTTCACCGAGGTCTTCCTGGACTCGGTCGAGGTGCCCGGCGACGCCCTCCTCGGGCCGCTCGACGGCGGGTGGGGCGTCGCCATGGGCGTCCTCGGCGACGAGCGGGGCTCGAGCGACGCATCCGGCCTGATCAGCCTCGACCGGCGCCTGGCCCGGTTGGCGCGGCTCGCCGAGTCGAGCGGTGGCGGGGTCGAGCGCGACCGGCTGGCGTCGGTCCTGGCGAGCGGGCACGCGCTCCGGTCGATGCTGGTGGCCTCCGGTGGCGGCCCGGGTGCGGGCTCGGCGGCCAAGCTCCTGCGGACCGAGCTCGAGTTCGGCGCCGCCGGGCTCGCCGTCGACCTGTCGGGCCCGGCCGGCATGCTCGCCGGCGGCCCCACCGACGGCTTCCTCTACTCCCCCGGCATGAAGATCGCCGGCGGGTCCAGCGAGATCCAGCGCAACATCATCGGCGAGCGCGTCCTCGGCCTCCCCCGTGAGCCCAAGCCCGACCGCTGACCCGGTCACGACCACGAGGTGCCGGTCAGGACGCGACGTGCCAGGCACGTCGCGTCCTCGCCGCCGCTAGGGCGCGAAGTCGAGGCCGAGCATCTCGATGGCGTTGCCCCGGACGAGCTTGCGGACCACGTCCTCGGGCAGGTTGCCCATCAGCTTCTCGCCGACCTCGCGGCTCTTGGGCCAGGTCGAGTCGGAGTGCGGGTAGTCGGTCTCGAAGCAGATGTTGTCGATGCCGCACTTCTCGATGTTCTCGAGCCCGTAGACGTCGTCGAAGAAGCAGCCGTAGATCTGGCGGTAGTAGTAGGTCGACGGCGGCTCGGGCACGATGTCGGCCACGCCGCCCCACGCCCGGTTCTCCTCCCAGACGTTGTCGGCCCGCTCGAGGATGTAGGGGATCCACCCGATCTGGCCCTCGCTGTAGGCCAGCTTCAGGGTGGGCAGCTTCTCCAGCCAGCCCGAGAACAGCCAGTCGGTCATCGAGCTCATGGCGTTGCCGAAGGTGAGCGTCGACCCCACCGCGGCGGGGGCGTCGGCGGAGGTGGACGGCATCTTCGACGACGAGCCGATGTGCATGTTGATCACGGTGCCGGTCTCGGCGCAGGCCCGGAAGAAGGGCTCCCAGTAGTCGGTGTGGATCGACGGGAGGCCGAGGTAGGGCGGGATCTCGCTGAAGCAGACGGCCCGGACGCCCCGGTCGGCGTTGCGCCGGACCTCGGCGGCGGCCAGGTCGGCGTCCCACAGGTGGGTGATGGTCAGCGGGATCAGCCGGCCGCCGGAGTCGCCGCACCACTCCTCGACCATCCAGTCGTTGTAGGCCTTCACGCACAGGTCGGCGAGGACCTTGTCGGACGCCTCCATGAAGGTCTGCCCGCAGAACCGGGGGAACGAGGGGAAGCACATCTGGGCCTCGGTCCAGTTGGCGTCCATGTCCTCGAGGCGGGCCTTCGGGTCCCAGCAGCCCTTGCGCATCTCCTCGTAGGTGATGCCGGTGACCTTGACCTCGTCGCGGTCGAACCCGACGGCGGCCGAGAGGCGGGTCTGGGGGATCTTCTTGTCCTCGTAGAGCCACCAGTCGCACAGCTCGCCGTCGTCGGACGGCTCGTAGCTGAACACGCCGCCGACGTACTTCATCGTCCCCCGCTCCTGGATCGTGCGGGGCCCGACGTCGTGGTACTCCTTCGGCAGCCGGTCGAGCCACACCGTGCGGTGCTCGATGACGTGGTCGTCGACCGAGATGATCTTCGGGAAGTCGTCGGCGGGGGCCATGTGACGATCGTACCCCCGGATCTGACGACCCGTCAGGTTCGGGCGGAGCCGCCTGCTGCGGCCCGCCACTCGTCGACCAGGAGGGCGTATCCGTAGCCGTCGACCCAGCCGTGCGTGCGGTGCAGGGCACCGGACACGACGTGCTGCTCCCGTCGCATCCCGAGGCGCTCCATCAACCGCCACGACGGGACGTTGTCGGCGAAGCACGACGCCGTGACCCGGCGCAGACCCAGCTCGGCGAAGGCCACCCGCACCAGGTCAGCGGCCGCCTCCGTGGCCAGGCCCCGCCCGTGGACGGCGGCGGCGAAGGACCAGCCGAGCACGCCCTCGCACCCGGCGGCCACGTCCTCCACCTCGGCCTGGGCCTCACCGTCCTGGACGAGCAGCATCAGCTCGCCGACGACGGCGCCCTCCTCCTCGACCACGAGCCGCACCGGAAGCCGGGCCGGGTCGGCCCAGCGAGCGGCGAACGACGGCTCGTCGTGCTGCACTGCGGTCTCCCACTCCGACACCTGCGGGTCGTCGGACCAGGCCCGAACGGCGGGCACGTCGCCGGCCGTGGCCCGACGGATCAGAAGGCGATCGGTCCACCGCGGCCAGGCGACGTCACCGAGCGACGGCCGACGGGGCGGGGCCCAGCCGGCCGGCCGGGCCTCCCACTCCGACCGCAGCAGCGCGTAGCCGTACCAGTCGAGCCAGCGGCCGCTCCGGTGGAGGCTGTCGCGGACCATGTGGCCCTCACGTCGCATCCCGATCCGCTCCATCAGCCGCCACGACGGTTCGTTGGCGACGAAGCAGTCGGCCGCGACCCGCCGGGCGCCGAGGCCGTCGAAGGCGATGGCCAGCATCTCGAGCGCCGCTTCGGTGGCCAGCCCCCGGCCGTGCACGGCCGGGTCGAAGGCCCAGCCCAGCTCGGCGTCGACCACCCCCTCGGGGACGGGCACGCCCTGCTGGGCGTACGGGGCCTTGGTCCGCACGCCCAGTTCGGCGATGACCCGGGCGTCGAGCTCGGCGACCAGCTGCCCGTCGATCCGCTCCACGAAGCGCGCCGTGAAGGTCGCCTCGTCGGTCGCCGGGGCGTCGCGCCACTCGGCGACCTCCGGAAGCCGGTTGTATGCCCAGCACGCCGCGGCGTCGTCGGGCGTGGCCGGCCGGACCAGCAACCGCTCGGTCCACCGCGGCCAGGTCAGGTCCCGGCGAGGACGGTCACGCCCTCAGCCTGTCAGGCCGGCCGGTCACGTCCCGCCGGAGATGGTCAGCGCGCCACCCATCCGGTGGCGGCCGACCGACCTGCCGTCAGCGGAGCTGGTCGGCGTAGGTGTCGGTGCCGGGGACGGTGCCCTTGAACGGGCCGTGGAAGGCGGCGGTGCCCAGGCCCGCCTCGGCCAGGCCGGCGGGGACGGCGGCCCACGTGTCGGCCCATCCCGGGGCCACGTCGTCGTCGACGAAGGCCAGCAAGAGGGTCCGATCCGCGGTGCGCTCGGCGGGGACGTCGCTCGGCGCGTCGGTCGGCATGGGCACGGGGTCGAACACGGCCGTGACCTCGTGGCCCGGGGCGTGGTCCCCCCACCAGGCGGCGACGGCGGCGGAGTCGACGCCCTCGGCCCGGTCGACGACGGTCATCACGAGCGACGGCGAGCGGTGGTCGAGGGCGAGCTCGACCGGCACCCCGTCCTCGCGGCCGGGGACCTCGCCGGCGAAGCGGTACATCACGGTGTGGACGTGGTCGCGGTGCTCGAACATCCGGTCGGAGTCGATCAGGTGCCGGACCTGGCGGGTGCCCCAGTCCATCCACTCGCCGAACTTGCCGGCGACGATCCAGTAGAGCGACAGGTACGACCCGTCGAGGGGGTCGGGGGCGACGGTGCTGTCGGGCGCCCGCAGGTCCTTGAGGTCCCGGGTGGCGACGAAGCGAGCCCCGCTGATCGTCCACGCCCCGAGCATGCAGCCGGCGTAGAAGTGGTCCCGCTCGTACCAGCGGTTGTAGGCCACCTCGTGGCCCTGGTGCGGCTCGACCAGGGTGACGAGGGCGCCCCCCAGCTCGACCGGTCGTCCCCGGCGGCTCTTGCCCGTGCCCACCTCTTGCGCCATGACCTGCTCCTCGGCTCGCTCGCGAACGAGAACAGGTTCTACTTCATCGGAGCCCGCTCGCGGTGGGGGGTGGGCGGGGAGGAGACCGCACACGAGAAGCACGCCTCCACCGCGGCCTCGTCCTCCTCGGCCTTGGCGTCCTCCCCCGCGGCCACCTCCAGCACGTCGGAGCGGATGGTGAGCCACGCGATGGCGGCGCCGACGAGGACCACCGCGGCGCCGACCACCGTCGCTCGGTGGAAGCCGTCGACGAGCGTCTCGCCGCCCACGGCGGCGGAGGCGTCGAACCCGGCGATGATCGGGAGGCCGGCCACGGCGATCAGCCCAGCGGCGCGCGACACGGCGTTGTTCACCCCGGAGGCGACCCCGGCGTGGCGGGCGTCGGCGGCGGCCAGGACGGTCGACGTCAGCGGGGCGACGGTGAGCACCAGGCCGCCGGAGAACACGAGCAGGGCGGGGAGGACCTGTGCGAGGTAGGTCCCGCCGGTGTCGATCCGGAGCATCAGGACCATGCCGGCGGCGATGCCCAGGGGGCCGAGCGTCATCGGGATCCGTGGCCCGATGCGCTGGGCCAGTGCGCCGCTGCGGGAGGACAGGGCCAGCATCACCAGCGTCAGCGGGACGGTGGCGGCGCCGGCGGCGAGGGGCGAGTAGCCGAGCGCCTGCTGGAGCACCAGGCTGAGCAGGAACAGCACGGCCGAGAGGGCGGCGTAGACGGCGAAGGTCACGGCGTTGGCCCCGGAGAACTGGCGTGACCGGAAGATCCCGAGCGGGAGCATGGGGTGCGCCGTCCGGGCCTCGACCACCACGAAGGTGGCCAGCACGGCGAGGCCGACCAGGCCCACGACGACGTCCTCCTGGATCAGACCGTAGGTCGAGGCGGCCAGGCCCAGGGCGCCCAGGGCGGCGCCGGGGAGGTCGGGCCGGCCCTCGATGGTGGGGTCCCGGGACTCGAGCAGGTGGCGCTGGCCGACCAGGATCACGACTGCGGCCATGGGCAGGTTCAGGAGGAAGACCCACCGCCAGGAGGCGGCCTCGACCAGCCACCCGCCCAGGAACGGGCCGATGGCGGTGGTGATGCCGGCCAGCCCGGACCAGGCCCCGATGGCCCGGGCCCGGTCGTCGGGGTGGAAGGTGGTCTGGATGAGGGCCAGGCTGCCGGGCACCAGGAAGGCGCCGGCCACCCCCTGGAAGGCCCGGGCCACCACCAGCAGGGGGACGTTCGGGGCCATCCCGCACATCAGCGAGGCCAGGGCGAAGGCGCCGGCCCCGGCCAGGTAGACCCGCTTGCGGCCCAGCCGGTCGCCGACCGAGCCACCCACCAGGATCAGCGAGGCGAGGGTGACGAGGTAGCCGTTGGCGATCCAGCTCAGCCCGGCGAACGAGGCGTCCAGCTCCCGGCCGATGGTGGGCAGGGCCACGTTGATGACCGTGCCGTCGAGGAAGGCGATCCCCGAGCCGAGGACCGTCGTGAGCATGACCCAGCGCCCGGCGGCCGAGTCCAGCCGCAGCCCGTCCTCGGGCGGCACCAGCGCGGGCTCGACCGGGCTCACGCGCCGAACCTACCGGCGATGAGGGTCAGATCGTGCCGGAGATGGCGCGCAGCAGGGCGTCGGACTGGAGGCTGGGCAGCACGCTGCCCCCGTCGACCACGATCGTCTGGCCGGTGATGTAGCTGGAGGCGTCCGAGGCCAGGAACGCGACCACGTCGGCCACCTCGCCGGCGTCGCCGATGCGGGCCAGCGGGGTGCCGGCCTCGGCCCCGGCCAGCCAGGTGGGGTTGTCGGTGACCATCCGGGTGAGCGGGGTGCGGACCATGCCCGGGGCCACGCAGTTGACCCGCACGGTGGGCGCCGCCTCCATGGCCGCCGACATGGTGAGGGCGATCACGCCGGCCTTGGCCGCCGAGTACGGCCCCTCCCCCATCGTCGGGCGGACGCCGGTCAGCGAGGCCACGTTGACGACGGTGCCGCCGGCGCCTGCCATCATCCGGGGGATCACGGCCCGCAGGCAGGTGAACGTGCCCGTGAGGTTGACCCCGACGAGCAGGTCCCACTCCTTGTCGGTGTAGTCCCACAATGCCTTGGCCGTGCCGATGCCGGCGTTGGGGATCAAGACGTCGATCTCGCCCAGCTGCTCGACCGTCTGGGCCACGGCGGCCTCGACCTCCGCGGTGACGGCGACGTCGCCGGTGATGGCGATCCCGCCGACCTCCTCGGCCACGGCGGCGGCGCCCTCCGGGCGACGGTCGAGGATGGCGACCCGGGCGCCGCCCCGCGCCAGCCGCCGGGCGACCTCGGCCCCGATGCCCGAGCCGCCCCCGGTCACCAGGGCGACCCGGCGGTCGAAGTCGAGCTCCATCAGACGACGACCACGGGGTCGGCGGTCACCGTGACCTGCAGCCTGTCCGCGTCGAGGAAGTTGGCCATGTCGTCGTTCATGCGCTGGGACTCGGGCTGGGTGGCGAAGGCCCAGAAGGCGTCCCAGTCGGCGAAGGTCTGCACGGTGATGCCGTCGTAGGTGCCGAGGCCCAGCTTCCCGGCCTCGGGCGTGGCCGGGAACTGCTGGTAGCTCAGCAGGTGCCGGGCCAGGGCCGGGTCGTCCCGGATGAGGGGGCCGTGGGTCCCGTGCCAGTAGGCGAGGAACTCGTCGTGGCTGAGGTCGGGCCGGCGGACCAGCAGGGCGTGCAGGGTGATCATCGTTCTCTCCGTGCGGGGTGGGTCAGATCGGGTCGGACGAGGTGGTCGCGCCGTCCGAGACGGCGTCGGTCCAGCGGGCCCCATCCCACCACCGGTGGGGGAAGCGCCCCGTGGGGTCGGGCGCCCACTGGCCGGCGGGGGCGTCGGCGGCGACGTCGGTCAGGGGCTCGACCGGGTGCGGCGGCCACACGACGCGGTTGCCGGGGCTCGGGGGCAGGGGGCCGAGGTCCGGGACGGCCAGGCCGAACGGTCGACCGACGGGGATGGCGGCCATGGAGCTGGAGCTGATGGCGGTCAGCGGCATCTCCCACGACAGCCCCACGACCTGGCCGGGTTCGAGGTGCACCAGGGCGTGGGCGACGCCCAGGTGGCGGAACAGCAGGTAGCTCGACCACACGACCGCCATGTGGTCTCCCGCCGGCACCGGGATGCGCAGGGGCCGGTTCCATGCGAGGCGGAACGGGCCCAGCCCGTCGACGTGGGCCCGGACCGGGCACGACGCGGCGATGAAGTTCAGCGGGTTGAACGTCGGACGGATGTCGATGGCGGCGTCCATGGGATCGGTCTACCCCCCGGGCGGGAGCGTGTCCTGCTGTCAGTGGAAGACCTGGCCGGCGTTGGCGCCCAGGGCCTGGCCGGTGACGCAGCGGGCCAGGTCGGAGGCGAGCAGGAGGACGACGCCGGCGATCTCGGCGGCGTCGGGGATGTAGCCGAGGGCGGTCTGGCCGGCGACCTCGGCGTAGACGTCCTCGGGGGTGATGCCCCGCTCCTCGGCCTGCTGCTCGAAGTACCACTTCACCGACGGCCCCCAGATGTAGCCCGGGTGCACGCCGTTGACCCGGATGCCGTCGGGGCCCAGCTCCTTGGCCAGGGTGCGGGTGATCGACTTGAGCGCCGACTTCGATGCCGCGTAGATGCCGAAGCCCTCGGCGACGCGCTCGGTCGACATGGTGTTGACCATGACGATCCGGCCCCCGCCTCGCTGCTTCATGTGCGGGTGCACGGCCCGGGTCATGTGGACCGCGCCGAAGAGGTTGACGTCGATCGTGGTCTGCCAGGTGCTCAGGTCGGCGTCGACCACCTTGGCGAAGTCGCCGTCGTGGTAGGCGTTGTTGACGAGCACGTCGATGCCACCGAGCTCGGCGGCGGTGCGGTCGGCCAGCTCTCGACACTGGTCCGGGTCGGTGACGTCGCAGCGCACGGGCAGCGCCCGGCGACCCAGCGCCTCGATCTTCTCGGCGACGCGGGCGACCTTGTCGTGGCGCCGGGCGGCCACGGCGACGTCCGCGCCTTCGCGGGCCAGGGCCAGGGCGATCTCTCGACCCATGCCCGGGCCCGAGCCGGACACGATGGCGACCTTGCCGTCGAACAGCATCGGAGCTCCTTCAGACTGCGTCGAAGAGGGGGCGGGGGCGGACCTCGGCCAGCAGCGGGAGGACCTCGGCGCCGATCCGCTCGACCTGGTCGACCATCTCCCCCACGTCGCGGGACCGGGGCCGGACCTGGACCTGCAGGGCCCCCAGGCCGGCCAGCTTGGCCAGGATGTGGGCCACCTTCTCGGGGGGGCCCGAGATGCACCGCCCGACGTCCCACGTCGGCTCGCCGACGTAGACGGGTCCGGCCAGGGCCCCGACGTCGAACGGGTCGCCCTCGCGGCCGGCGGCGACGAGCGCGTCGCGCAGGCGGGCGACCTCGTCGGGCCCGAAGGGGCCCTGCGGCAGCCACCCGTCGCCCCGCTGGGCCGCACGTCGGACGGCGGGGGCCGACGATCCACCGACCCAGACCGGGGGTCCGCCGAGCTGGACGGGGCGGGGCCGCTGGGCCAGGCCGGAGAAGGACCATGCCGCCCCGTCGTGGCGGGGGCCCTCGTCGGCGAAGCAGGCCCGCAGGGCGTCGACGGCCTCGTCCAGGAGCGCCCCCCGGTCGGCGAACGGCACCCCGAGGGCCGCGAACTCGCCCTCGACGTGACCGGCCCCGACCCCCATGACGGCCCGACCGCCGGAGACGACGTCGAGCGTCGACCACGCCTTGGCCACCGCCAGCGGGTGCCGGTAGGCGGGCACGAAGACGTGGGACAGGAGCCGGGTGCGCTCGGTGATGCCGGCCAGCCAGGCCAGGGTGGCCACGGTGTCCCACCACTCGGCGCCCATGGCCGCGACCTTGTCGGCGGGGATGGCGGCGTGGTCGCACACGGCGACGTAGCCGAACCCGGCCCGGTCGGCGGCGGTGGCCACGGCGGCCAGCTCGGCCGCCCCGGCGCCGGCCTCCCACCCCTCGGCGTAGACGGTGCTCTGCGACTGGATCGGGAGCTGCATCCCGACGACGAGCCGGCTCGGGTCCAACACGGGCGCCACGAGCCGGACCCTAACCCACAAGTAGAACGCGTTCTCGTTTGTCAGATGTCGCCGGAGAACGTGTCGCAGGAGTCGGGGCGGCCGGAGTCGAAGCCCTGGCGGAACCAGCGCTGGCGCTGCTCGCTGCTGCCGTGGGTCCAGCTGTCGCGGTCGATCCGACCGGTGGCCTCGGCCTGGATGCGGTCGTCGCCGACGCCGGCGGCGGCGTCGAGGGCCTCCTCGGTGTCACCCGGGTCGAGCAGGCCCCGGTCGTACACCGTCTTGGCCCACACGCCGGCGTAGCAGTCGGCCTGGAGCTCGAGCCGCACCGAGAGGCCCTCGTCGCCGACCCGTTCGCTCTCGGACCGGCTGCCCACCTCCCGGCTGGTGCCGAGGACGTTCTGGACGTGGTGGCCGACCTCGTGGGCGACCACGTAGGCCTGGGCGAAGTCGCCGGGGGCGTCGAAGTCCTGGCCCAGCTGGCGCATGAACCCGAGCTCGATGAACACGTTCTGGTCGCCCGGGCAGTAGTGCGGCCCGATCTCGGCGACGGCCTGGCCGCACGCCGACGGTGTGGGCGTGTCGAACAGGACCAGGGTGGCCTCCGAGTAGTCCTCGCCGGCCTCCCGGAAGGTCGTCACCCAGAAGTCCTGGGCGTCGTTGAACACCTGGCCCACGAACTCCCGCAGGTCGGCGTCGGCCGTGACCGTGGCCGCCCCGTCGGCTCCGGCGCCGGCCGTCGGCGCCTGGGGGAAGCCGGCCGAGAAGATGTCGCTGATGTCGCTCCCCCCGCCGCCTCCGCCGCCGATCCCGCGGATGACCAGCGTCACCACGACGATGAGGATGATGCCGCCGACGCCGCCGACCCCCTTGCCCCCCATGGGGATCGGGAGCCCGCCCATCCCCCCGCCGAAGCCGCCGCGGGCACGGCCGCCGGTGCGTCGGTCCTCGACGTTGCTGGTCGCGTCTGCACCTCGGCCGAACCGCATGGCGGCCGCCCTACCCCTGACCGCGCCGGCGATGCACGGCTACGCGCTCGGGGGCTTCTGGCCCGAGATCGACCAGTAGACGATGCGGGCCATCGACGTGCGGAGGTCGGCGGTGCGGACCCCCCAGAACTCGAAGCCGTACCGGTGGGCGGCCACGTGGACCAGCATCGACACGAGGACGCCGGCGGTGGCGTGGGGCTCGACGTCGTCGGGCAGGCGCCCACCCGCCTTCATCTCGCCGATGGCCTCGGCCAGGGCGTTGTTGAGGTCGTTGAGCAGGCGGGTCCGGACGTTGGCGAAGCGGGCGTCGCCCTCGTCGGTGGCCAGGTCGACGACCCGGAGCACCGACCGGTGCTCCTCCCAGAACTCGATGACCTCGTCGACCAGGCCCTCGGCCGCGGCGTAGCCCTTCCGGCCCCGCCAGGGGCTGGTGCGGACGTGGTCGGCGAACCGCTTGCCCTGGGCCGCCATCTCCTCGGCCAGCACGACCACCGCGCTCTCGACGTCGGCGAAGTACTGGTAGAAGGTCGCCGGGCTGGTGCCCGCGGCCCGGGCGATGTCGACCACCTTGAGCTCGCGGTACGACCCGGCGCCGAGCATGTCCGCCGTGCAGTCGAGGAGCTTCTGGCGGGTGGCCAGCCCACGGCGGCCCGGCCGGCGGCCGTCGGCGGCGCGCGCCTCGTCGGGGGTCTCGGCGGCGATGTCGGCCACGGCGATCAGGCCCCGGCCCCGTCGTCCCCGGCTGCCGGGGTCGGGCCGGGCGCCGGCGCGTCGGCGGGGGGCGCCTCGGGGGCGGCGGGCTCGGGGGCGGGCGGGCGGTAGCAGATCAAGATCACGCCCAGGCCGGCGAGCACCCCGAGCCCGAGCGACACGCCGAGCCCGACGTTGGGGTCGAAGGCCCGGCCCAGGTCGAGGGCGTGGTCGACCGACCAGCGGCCGGGCCCCACCGTCGCCACCCCCACGCCGACGGTCGCCAGGACCAGGTTGTACTCCCAGCCCTTGTTGGCGCTCCAGAAGCCGGCGTCGCGGTTGGCGGTGTAGCCGGCGACGAGCATCTGGCCCACCATGGCCGCACCGGCCAGCGGGGTGAGGAGGCCGATGGCGAAGAGGATGCCGGCGACCAGCTCGGTCAGGGCGGCCAGGTGGGCGTGCACCTTGCCGTTGGGCCACATGCCCATGGAGTCGAACCAGCGGGCGGTGCCGGCGATCTTCCCGCCCTTGAAGTACTTGAAGTAGCCGTGGGCCGCGAACGTCACGCCGACGATCACGCGGAGGATGAGCATGCCGGTCGAGACGGAGTCGGCGGCGGCCACGTCGGCGGCGGTGACCTCGGGCAACAGCTGTGCGATCACGACGACGCTCCGGGCTCGGGGGTGGGACCACCCAGCGCGGCGACGGCGTCGTCGCGGAGGATGAACTTCTGGATCTTGCCCGATGGGTTCAGGGGGAGCGCGCCGACCCACCGCACGTGACGGGGGGCCTTGAAGTTGGCCATGCGCTCGCGGGACCAGGCCACGACCTCGTCCTCGCTCGGAGGGTCGGCGCCGGTGGCCGGCACCAGCCAGGCGAACCCGACCTCGCCGAGCCGCTCGTCGGGCACCCCGACCACCGCGGCCTGGGCGACGGCGGGGTGCTCGGAGAGCATCGACTCGATCTCGGCGGGGTACGCGTTGAACCCGCCGCAGATGAACATGTCCTTCGTGCGGTCGGTGATGTCGATGTAGCCGCGCTCGTCCATGGTCCCGACGTCGCCGGTGTGGAGCCAGCCGTCGGCGTCGATGGCCTCGGCCGTCTTCTCGGGGTCCTCGAAGTACCCCTGCATCACGTTGAAGCCCCGCACGACGATCTCGCCCGGCTGCCCTCGCGGCACCTCGGTCCCGTCGTCGGCGACGATCCGCACCTCGACGCCGGGGATCGCCCGCCCCGAGCTGGTGGAGATCGTCTCGGGGTCGTCGTCCTGGCGGCACATCGACACGATGCCGGTCGTCTCGCTGAGCCCGTAGGCGGTGAGGACGGCGTCGAAGCCGAGGTCGTCCTCCATCCGCTTGATCAGGCTGACGGGCACGGGGGCGGCGCCGGTGACGGCGATGCGCAGGCTGTCGGACCGCAGCGACGCCCGATCCGGGTGGTTCAGCATCGACTGGTACAGCGCCGGCGGGCCCGGGAAGATCGTGATGCGCTCGTCGGCGATCGTGCGCATGACGGCATCGACGTCGAACACCGGCAGCGGCACCATCGTCGCCCCGGTGAGGATGCACGCCACGATGCCCGCCCGGTACCCGAAGCTGTGGAAGAAGGGGTTGACGAGCAGGTAGCGATCGTCGGCGGAGAGCCCGGCCAGCTCGGCCCACACCGTGAAGCCGCGGAGCGCCTGGCCGTGGGTGGTGAGGACGCCCTTGGGCCGCCCGGTCGTCCCCGAGGTGAAGATGATGTCGTTGATCGTGTCGGGGGTGAGGGCGTCGCGGCGCCCGGCGATCTCGTCGTCCGGGACCCCCGCCCCGGCGGCGAGGAAGGCGTCCCACGCCTGGGTCGGCGTGTCGCTGGGCGGGGCCGGGTCGCGGAGCACGACGATCCGCTCGAGGTGGGGCAGGTCCTGGCCGTCGAGCATGCCGACGTAGCCGTTGCCGAGGAACCCGTCGACGGTGACGAGGAGGCGGGCCCGGCTGCGGGTCAGGATCCACGCCGCCTCGCCGCCCTTGTAGCGGGAGTTGAGCGGGACGACCACGCCACCGGCGGCCTGGAGGCCGACCACGGCGACGACCCACTCCCAGCAGTTCGGCGCCCACAGGCCGACCCGGTCGCCCGGCTCCAGGCCGGCGGCCACGAAGGCGCGGGCCGCCTGGTCGACCTGGTCGGCCAGCTCCCGCCAGGTGAGCCGGTGCTCTCCGTCGACGATGGCCTCGCCGTCCGGGTACCGGTCGGCGGTGGCGACGAGGGCGGCGGGGATGCTGGCGTGCTCGCTCACGAGGCGGGGTCCTTCCAGGCGGCGATGAGCTCGTCGACCGTGGTGAGGGTGGCGAGCAGGGCGATGGTGCCGTCGAGGACGGAGTCGGCGTAGGCCTGCGGGATCCCGGTGACGCCGTCGCGCGGCACGACGACCTGGTAGCCGGCGTTCACCGCATCCATCACCAGGTTGGTCACGGCCACGTTGACCGACACCCCGGTGACCACGATCGTCGTCACGCCGAGGTTGCGGAGCACGGCGTCGAGGTCGGTGCCGGCCATCGGTGACAGGCCGTGGAGGCGGGTCAGCACGATGTCGGACGGCTCGGGGCCCAGCTCGGGCACGACGGTAGCCTCGGGGCTCCCGGGGACGAGGCCGACCGGGCTCTTGCGCACCCCGGCGAACAGGCGGGCGTTCGTGTTCGACCCGCGCCCGTCCTCCCGCCGGGCGGCGGTGCCGTGGACCACGGCGACGTCGGCGGCCCGGGCTGCGGCGCACAGCCGGGCCACGGCGTCGACCATCGGCCGGGCCGCGGCGGCCAGCTCCGGGAGCGCCGACCGCTCGCCCACCACGCCGCCCTGGATCTCGGACGTCACCACCGCGCAGCGCGCCGGTCGCACCAGGTCGGACAGGTCCACGGGCATCGCCCGGGACGCTACCTGACGCCCCGTCAGGTGTCGGTCGAGGCCGTTCTCGGTACCGCTCGTGCACCCGAGGGCCCGGATCCGCACCACGAACGGCCGATGGCGGCCGCCGCCGACACCCAGCGGTCGGCCTACCTGCCGCTCACGGTCGCGGCGTGAGGTCCTCGGGGACGGCGTCGGCCAGGCGGTGGAGGGCGTCGACCGCCTCCCGGCTGCGGCGCCACGGGGTGACGATGAGGCGATCGACCCCCGCGGCGGCGTAGCGGGCCACGTCGTCGGGGCCGGCGACCTCGCCCATCACCGTCACCTCGATCGCCGCCGGGTCGCGCCCGGCGGTGTCGGCCAGCCGACGCAGCACGTCGACCTGAGCCGCCGCCGACGCGGGTGTGTGCTGCATGCCGAGCCACCCGTCGCCCCGCTCCGCCGCCCGGCGCAGCGCCCGTCGGGACTCGCCGCCGACGTGGATCGGGATGCCCCCCGCCTGCACCGGCTTGGGCTCGAAGGCCACCGGCTCGAACGGGAAGTGGGGCCCCTCGTGGGCGATCTCGGGCTCGGTCCAGAGCCGCCGCACCACGTCGATGGCCTCGTCGAGGCGGGCGCCACGGGTCGCAGGGTCGATGCCCACGGCGTCCCACTCCGGCCTCAGCCATCCGGCCCCCACCCCACAGATCGCCCGGCCACCGCCGACGATGTCCAGCGTGGCGAAGCCGCGGGCGCCGACGAACGGGTGGCGGATGCCCAGCAGGTACACGAAGGTGCCCAGCCGGATGGTGGAGGTGCGGGCCGCCAGGTACGAGAGGTAGGCGCAGGCGTCGAAGATCGGGACCGTCGGCGGCACCGGCGGGTGGTCCTCGCCCGGGATCAGCTGGCCCTCGACCCGGATCGGGAAGACCAGGTGCTCGGGCAGCCACGCCGACTCGAAGCCCCGGGCGTCGGCCGCCACCGCCACCTCCTCGAAGAACGCAGGGTTGAGCTGGCCGAAGGTGATCCCGAGCTTCACGCCGGGAACCTACGCCCGGCGAGGCGGAGCCGAGCGGGCCAAGGGTCGGTTCCGCCCCGTGCGGCTCCGATGGTCTCCCAGGGGTAAGATCTGACGACCCGTCAGATTCGGGCGCGCTCCCCCGGAGGACACCATGGCCGAGCTCCCCAAGATCATCAGCGTCGACGATCACGTGGTCGAGCCGGCCCACGTCTGGGAGACGTGGCTGCCCGAGAAGTACCGCGACCGCGGGCCGAAGATCGAGCGACGCAAGGTCGGGGGCATGAAGCACATCGGCGGTGGCACCTACGAGCAGGAGTTCACCGACGACGGCCGCCCGGCCGACTGCTGGGTGTTCGAGGACCTCGTCTACATCCACAAGCGCCACGTCGCCGCCGTCGGCTACAGCCGCGACGAGATGACGATGACCCCCATGACCTACGAGGAGATGCGGCCCGGCTGCTACGAGCCCAAGGCCCGCATCGAGGACCAGGTCATCAACCACGTCGAGGCCTCGCTCTGCTTCCCGACGCTGCCGCGCTTCTGCGGCCAGACCTTCACCGAGGCCAAGGACCACGACCTCGGTCTGGCCTGCATCAAGGCCTACAACGACTGGATGGTCGAGGAGTGGTGCGGCGACTCCGGGGGCGCCCTGATCCCGCTCATCATCATCCCCCTGTGGGACGCCGACCTGGCCGCCGCCGAGGTCCGCCGCAACGCCGAGCGCGGCGTGCACGCCGTCTGCTTCAGCGAGGTCCCGTCGCACCTGGGCCTGCCGTCGATCCACAGCGGGTTCTGGGACCCGTTCTTCGCCGCCTGCGAGGACACCGAGACCACCATGAACATGCACATCGGGTCGTCGTCGCGGATGCCGGCCACGTCACCCGACGCGCCCGTCGCCGTGGCCGCCTCGCTCAGCTTCAACAACGCCATGGCCTCGATGAGCGACTGGCTCTTCAGCGGCAACCTGGTGAAGTTCCCCGACCTCAAGCTCGCCTACTCCGAGGGCCAGATCGGCTGGATCCCCTACATCCTCGAGCGGGTCGACGACGTGTGGAGGGAGCACCGGGCGTGGGGCGGGGTCAAGGACCTGATCCCCGAGCCGCCGAGCACCTACTACTACCGGAACATGTTCGGCTGCTTCTTCCGCGACCAGCACGGGATCGACAGCATCGACGTCGTCGGGGTCGACAACATCACCTTCGAGACCGACTACCCCCACACCGACTCGACCTGGCCCGACACTAAGGAGATCGCCACCGGGTTCATGGAGGGCCTCGACGAGGAGTCGGTGTACAAGATCATGCGGGGCAACGCCATCCGCATGCTGCACCTCGACCTCGACCGGGATCGTCGGCCGGCCGCGGCCGCCCCGGCCTGACGGCCGCCCGCCGGACCGGCCTCCGTCAGGCGTCGATGCGGCGCAGGGCGGGGGCCGCGCTGGCCCCGTGGAGCACCACCGACACCAGGATCACGAAGGCGGCGACGGCCCACAGGCGCTCGCCGCTGGGGAGGGCACTCTCCTCGTTGATGGCGTGGGCCAGGTAGTACACCGAGCCGATCCCCCGGATCCCGAAGAACGAGATCGCCCATCGCTCCCCGGTCGGGAGCCCGGCCCGGACGAGGCCGAGCCAGCCGGCGAGGGGGCGGACGAGGACGACGATGGCCAGGCCGACGGCCGCCTCCCGCCAGCCGAGGGAGGCGAACGCCCCGTCGATGATGGCCCCGCCGAGGAGGACCAGCAGGGCGCCGCTGAGGAGCCGCTCGACGCCCTCGGCCGACGCGTGGAGCACCTCGTGGTACTCGTGGTCGCGCTCGTGGTCCCGCAGGACGGTCGCGCCGACGAAGACGGCGAGGAAGCCGTAGCCGTGGGCCAGCTCGGTCGCGCCGTACACGAGCAGCGTGGCGGCCACGGCCACGAACCCCTCGGTGGTCTCGGCCACCTTGCGCTCCGAGGGCAGGCGGAACACGACCCACCCCACGACCCGGCCACCGAGGTAGCCGCCCACCAGCCCGACGGCGATCTTGAGGAGCACGTCCTCGAGCAGCCAGCCTCCGACCCAGTCGCCGAGCGTCGCCGCCCCGGCGGCGGCGATGGCGGCGTTGGTGAACGGGAAGGCCAGGCCGTCGTTCAGCCCCGCCTCCGAGGTCAGCGAGAACCGGACCTCGCTCTCCTCGCCCGAGCTGGGCGGTCCGACCTGGACGTCGCTGGCGAGGACCGGGTCGGTCGGGGCGATGGCGGCGCCGAGGAGGAGGGCGGCGGCCGGGGCCAGGCCCAGTGCCCACCAGCCCAGCAGGGCGATGGCGCCGATCGTCACCGGCATGGTGATGGCGAGCAACCGCCACGTGATCCGCCAGCTCCGCCAGCCGAAGGGGCGGTCGAGCTGGAGCCCGGCGCCCATCAGCGAGACGATGACCGTGAGCTCGGCCAGCCGCTCGACCAGGTCGCCCTCGGCGAGCGGGTCGGCGGTGGGCAGGTCGATGGGGAGGAGGAACAGGATCATCCCGGCGCCCACGTAGACCATGGGGAACGACAGCGGCCGGCCGGCGAGGACGAGGGGCAGGAGGCTGGCCCCGAGGACGGCGGCGCCCACAGCGGTCAGGGCGAGGGCGTATCCATCCATCGGCGCCACCTGCCCCGCCCGGCGAGGGCCAAGCGATGCCGAGAGGCGCAGCGACGAAGGTCACGTCGGACGCCGTCGACCCCGCGACCTGCGCACTAGCGTCGCCAGCCGTGCCGACCGACCCCGAGCCGACCACCCTCACCTGGCGCGTCGCCGACGGCGTGGGCTGGGTCCGCCTGAACCGGCCCGACCGCTACAACGCCTTCGACCAGGTCATGTGCGACGAGCTCCAGGCCCTGTGGCGCCGGCTGCGGACCGACGACGACGTCCGCTGCATCGTGCTCGGGGCCGAGGGGGGCAAGGCCTTCTGCACCGGCATCGACCGGGACTTCGTCCCCGCCGAGGGCGGCGCCGAGTACGCCTTCTCGCCCTACACCTACGACGACCCGGGCCAGCAGCTGGGCCCCAAGAGCAACGAGCTGTGGAAGCCGGTCATCGCCGCCGTCGACGGCATCGCCTGCGGCGGCGCCTTCTACCTCCTCGGCGAGGTCGACTTCATCATCGCCACCGAGGCGTCGCGGTTCTTCGACCCCCACGTCACCTACGGCATGCCGGCGGTCTACGAGCCGCTGCTGATGCTCCACCGGGGCATGCCCTTCGGCGAGGTCCTGCGGATGACGCTGCTGGGCAACCACGAGCGGATGACGGCGCGGCGGGCCCACGAGATCGGCGTGGTCTCCGAGGTGGTGGCCGACGCCGCCGCCCTCGACGCCGCCGCCGGGTGGGCGGCCGCCGCCATCGCCTCGGCCCCGCCGTCGGCGATCCAGGCCACCCTCCGCACCCTGTGGGCGGGCCGCGAGCTCACCCGCCAGCAGGCGCTGGCGCTGGGCGGGCCGCTGCTCAACCTGGGCATGAGCGAGGAGGCCCTGGCCGAGGGCCAGAAGGTGTTCCAGGGCGAGCGCATCGTCCCCCGCGACCGCTGATCACCCGTGCTCGCTGACCCGTCCCCCTCCGTTCTGTCGCGGCCAGCGCTCACCGATGAGCGCTCAGCGCGACAGAACGGAGCCGCGGCCCGGCTGCTTCCTTCTGTCGCGGCCAGCGCTCGCAGGTGAGCGCTCAGCGCGACAGAACGGACCAGGACCGTGCTCGCTGAGACGGTCCGGGAGGCGGCCGTCCGCTTCGGGGACCGGCCGGCGTTCGTCGACGCCGAGGGGCGACCGACGACCTACGCCGAGCTGGACCGACGCTCCGACGCGGTCGCCGCCGGTCTGGCGGCTCGGGGGCTTGCGCGCGACGACGTCGTCGCGCTGACGCTCGACTCCGGCGTCGCCTGGGTGGTGCTGGCGGTCGCCTGCGCCAAGGCCGGTCCGGCCACGGCCGGCGTCAACCCCCGCCTGGCCGCCGCCGAGCAGCAGGCCTGCCTGGACCTGGCCGAGCCGGCGCTGGTCGTCGAGCACGCCGACGAGGTCGGCGCGCTGGAGGCCGCCGGCGTCGACCTGTCCCCACCTGCGCCGGCCGCCGACCCCGAGCGCCTCGCCGCCGTCGTCTTCACCTCGGGCACGACCGGGCGCCCCAAGGGCGCCGTCTTCCGGGACCGCCACATCGCCGCCGTGGCCCGCATCGACACCGGCTCTGCCTGGGGCGACCCGGCGGCCCCGCCCACCCCGATGCTGGCCGCGACCCAGATGGCCCACGTCGGGTTCACGACCAAGCTGGCCTGGTACCTCCGCACCGGGACCACCACGCACCTCCTCGACCGCTGGCGCGCCTCCGACGTCCTCGACCTGGTCGAGCGGGTCGGGCTGCCGGCCCTCGGCGGGGTGGCGCCGCAGATCGCCCTCCTGCTCCGCGACCCCGCCTTCGACCAGCGGGACCTGTCGTCGGTCCGGGCCCTCATCGTCGGCGGCGGCCCATCGCCCCCGGCGCTGGTCGAGGAGGCCCGCCGCCGCTTCGGCGCCGGCTACTCGATCCGCTACTCGTCGACCGAGTCCGGCGGGGTCGGCACCGGCACCGCGTTCGACGCCCCCGACGCCGAGGCCCTCCACACCGTGGGACGCACGAGGGGCGGGATCGAGGTGGCCGTGCACGACGACGACGGCCGCCCCCTGCCCCCCGGCGAGGTCGGTGAGGTGTGGCTCCGCTCCGACGCCGCCACCGACGGGTACCTGCACGACGCCGAGGCCACCACGGCCCTGCGCGCCCCCGGAGGCTGGATCCGCACCGGCGACCTCGGGCGCATCGAGCCCCCCGACGGCACCCTCGGACCCGACGCCGCCGGCTGCCTCGTCCTCACCGGACGGCGGTCCGAGATGTTCATCCGGGGCGGCTACAACGTCCACCCCCAGGAGGTCGAGGCCGTGCTCGGCCGGCACCCCGGGGTGGCCCAGGTCGCCGTCGTCGCCCGCCCCGACGACGTGATGGGCGAGGTCGGCGTGGCCGTGGTGGTGCCCCACGACCCGACCCGGCCCCCGACGCTCGAGGAGCTGCGGGGCTTCGCCGCCGACGAGCTGGCCCGCCACAAGCTGCCCGAGGGCCTCGTCGTGCGCGACGAGCTCCCGCTCACGTCGATGCAGAAGCTCGACCGGGCCGTCCTGGGCCGCGAGGTGGCCACCCCCGGCGGGGCCTGACCTCGCCGACCGCCGACCGCCGACCGGTGCCCGGCACGGGTCGGCGGTCAGGGCGCCGGGCTGCGGTCAGCCGTCGACGGGGGTGGCGGCGACGGCGGCCCGGAGCGCGGGGGCCAGGTCGCCCCGGGGCTCGACGGCCACCTGCTCGAGGCCCAGCCAACCGGCCATGAGGGCCAGCTCGGCGGCGAGGGCCTCGGCCACGTCGGCCTCGATCGTGCCCGGCTCCCGGTGGGCGGACTGGACCCGCAGGGTCGACACGGGACGGTCCGACTTCAGGTCCACCCGGGCCACCATGCGGTCGCCGAGCAGGAAGGGCATCACGTAGTACCCGTGCACCCGGTCCTCGGGCCGCACGTAGATCTCGATGCGGTAGTGGAAGTCGAACAGCTCCTCGAGCCGGCGCCGCTCCCAGACCAGCGAGTCGAACGGCGTCAGCAGGGCCCGGGCCCGGACCCAGCGGGGCAGGGTCGCGTCGACGTGCAGGTAGGTCGTCCGGGGCCAGCCCTCGACGGTGACCGGGATCAGCCGGCCCTCCTCGACCAGCTCGGCGATGTGGGGCCGGGTCTTGGGCCCGTTGAGCCGGTGGTAGTCGGTGAGGCAGCGCTCGGTGGCGAGGCCGTTGGCCCGAGCCGCCCGGTCGATCAGCTCGCGCCGGGCGTCGGGCTCGGAGAGCGCCGGCCGGGCGAGGACGTCGGCGGGGATCGACCGCTCCACCGTGTCGTAGACCCGGGCGAAGGTGCTCGGGTCCCGCCGGCCGGTGATGCGCCCGATGCCGAAGAGGTACTCGAGCGCCTTCTTGCCGTCGGAGCGCTCCCACATGCCCTTCTGCTTCGGGCCCGGGTCCGAGAGCTGGCCGGCGGTGAGCGGGCCCCGGTCCTGCACCTCCTCGAACACTGCCTCGACGTAGTCGGGCCGGGTCTCGGCCACGTTGCGCGACCCGCCCCACATCCGCCCCGACGCCATGGCCCACTGCATCAGCGGCCAGTGGTCGACCGGCAGCAGCGACGCCTCGTGGGCCCAGAACTCGAAGACCTCGTGGGCCTCTCCCATGCGGTGCCAGAGGTCGCGGGGATGGGGTCCCAGCCGGGAGAACAGGGGCATCTCCTGGCTGCGCACGCAGACGTTCACCGAGTCGATCTGGACCAGGTCGACCCGGTCGAGCACCCGGTGGACGTGGCGCCGGTCGACCCGCCGGCCGTGCAGCCCGGTGCGGGGATCGGTGAACCCCTGGGCGGCGAGGGCGATGCGACGGGCCTGGGCCCGGCTGAGCGTCTCCGGCACCGGCATGGTCGTGCACCCTAGCGAACACCTGTCCCCCCACCTGCGGGTCGTGCGGAGGCGGAGGGTCAGGCGGAGGCGAGGCGGGCCCAGGCCTCGACGTCGAGCTCCTCGGCCCGGGCCTCGGGACGCACGCCGGCGGCGACGAACGCCTCGGGGGCGACGAGGCCGGCGAGCGACCGGCGCAGCATCTTGCGCCGCTGGCCGAACCCGGCGCGGACGAGGGCGAACATGCGGTCGGGGTCGGTCTCCGCCGCCGGGGCCGGCCGCCGCTCGATGGCGACCAGGGCCGAGTCGACCTTGGGCCGGGGCAGGAACACGTCGGGGCCGACCTTGCCGACGAGCCGGGCGGTGGCCCAGTAGCGGACCTTGACCGACGGGATGCCGTAGGCCGGGTCGCCGACGTCGGCGGCCAGCCGCTCCCCCGCCTCGCGCTGCACCATCACCAGCATCCGGGCGATGGCCGGGACCCCGTCGAGCAGGTCGAGCACCAGCGGGGTGGCCACGTTGTACGGCAGGTTGGCGACCAGCACCCACCGCTCGGCGCCGGCCAGGACCGTGGGCCAGTCCAGCGCCATGGCGTCGCCCTCGACGACCTCGACGAGCGGGGCGTCGGCCACGACGGTGCGCAGCACGGGCGTCACGTGCCGGTCGATCTCCACGGCGGTGACGGCGGCTCCGGTGGCGGCCAGGGCGAGGGTCAGCGACCCCAGGCCGGCGCCGATCTCCACGACGTGGTCGCCGGGGCCGACGTCGGCCAGGCGGGCGATCCGGCGGACCGTGTTCGGGTCGACCACGAAGTTCTGGCCCAGCGCCCGCGACGGCGACAGCCCGTGGGCCTCGAGCAGGGCGACGGCCTGGGTGCGGGTGAGGGTCACGGCGCCGGGGCCGCGATCAGGGGGTGAGGCCGTAGAAGGCCTCGGTCGTGGCCCACGTGGTGGCGGCGACCTCGTCGACGGCGATGCCCTTGACGGCGGCGATGCCCTCGCCCACGAGGGGCAGGTAGCCGGGCAGGTTGGGCTTGCCCCGCAGCGGCACGGGGGTGAGGAAGGGGCTGTCGGTCTCGACCATGAGGGCGTCGAGCGGGGCCACGGCCACCGCGGCCCGGATGTCGTCGGCCTTGGGGAAGGTCACCAGCCCCGAGATCGACAAGACGGCGCCCCGGTCGAGGCACCCCCGGGCGTCGTCGGCGTCGCCGGTGAAGCAGTGGAACACGGTCCGGCGCGGCGTGCCCTCGGCGTCGAGGATGGCGAAGGTCTCGGCCCAGGCCTCCCGGGTGTGGATCACCAGGGGCAGGTCGTGGGCGTGGGCCAGGGCGATCTGGGCGGCGAAGACGTCCCGCTGGGCGTCCCGGGGCGAGTGGTCGTAGTGGAAGTCGAGGCCGCACTCCCCGACGGCCACGACCTCGGGCCGGCCCAGCACCGCCTCCAGGCCCTCGATCCCGTGCTGGGCCTCGTGGGGGTGGACGCCTGCGGTCGCCCACAGCCGCCCCGGGTGGGCGGCGGCGGCGTCGGCGGCGGCGATCGAGTCGGCCACGCCGCAGCCGACGGTGATCATGCGCTCGACGCCGACGGCGGCGGCCGCGTCGACGACCTCGGCCACCTCGTCGGCGGGGGCGTACTGGTGGCCGACGTGGGTCCGCCCGGCGTGGTGGAGGTGGCAGTGGTCGTCGGCCCACCGCAGCGTGGCGTCGGGCAAGTCAGACCACCGGGGGCTTCCGGTTGTCGGACGCGTGCACGATGCAGAGGCTCCCGGCCGGCGAGTCGGGGTCGAGGAACATCTGGACCGGCAGGTCGAGGGGCTCGCCGTCGGCGTCGACCTCGATCTCGATCGACCGCTCCTCCTCGGGGTCGAAGACCTCCTGGAGCCCGAGGGCCATGCCCGTGAGCACGGCGCCCAGGGCCGAGCGGCGGCGCCACTGCGACACGGTCGTCACCGGCTGGCCGGAGCGGCGGGGACCGGCGTCGATGGCGGCCAGCTCGTCGGGGTCGTAGCGCTCCTCGAAGGGCACGACCTCGGCGGCGGCCGCCAGGGCGTCGGCCTCGGCCTCCAGCTCGGCGGCGAAGAGGTCGGGGTCGCTGTCCCAGGACAGCTCGAGCTCCCCGTCGCGGGCGGACCCGCGCCGCCGCCGACGCTCGGCCTCGCCGTCGGGGTCGTCGTCCCACCGATCCATCCGGACCAGGCTACGTGCTCCCGCCGCCGATCCCCGGCGCGGTGCGTCCGAGGGGGCGCCGGTAGCGCACCTCGGTCAGCTCCTCGTCCTCCACCGGCGTGAGCTTGCGTCCGCCGTCGGCCGTCCAGCCCCACCGCTCGTAGAACCGACGGGCCGGGGCGTTGCCCTCGACCACCCAGAGCACGGCCTCGGGGGAGCCCTGGGCGTCGAGCACGTCCACCGCCGCCGCCAGGAGGGCGGATCCGAGACCTCCCCCCTGGACGGAGGGGTCGAGGTAGAGGCTGCGGACCTCGCCGACGGAGGGCAGGCCGTCGGGGCCGGGCTCGACGTCGTCGTCGCGGGACGGGCCCACGTCGACGACGCCGTGGACCTCGCCCCGGCCGCCGGCGACCAGCAGGCGGTGCCGGGGTGTGGGGCTCACCGTCGCGCGGCCGGCCCAGTAGGCCCCGAGGTAGGAGAAGTCGAGCTCGTCGAGGAAGCGGTCGGACAGCAGGCCGCGGTACGAGCGGCGCCACGCCCGACGCTGGACGGCGGCGATGGCGGCGCCGTCGGCGGGGTCGGCCGGTCGGAGCGGGAGGTCGACCGGGGCCGCCGGCACGGCGACGAACGGCGGGGGCAGGGCCACGCCGAAGCGGCGGCGGGCCAACCGCACCTCGCGGAGGTCGCCCCCGTCGACGGTGTCGACGGTGGCGTCGTCGGCGGCTCGGAGCGAGGCCCCGAGGATCTCCTCGAGCGGGTCCCGGATCACGTCTCGTCGGCGGCCAGGGCCAGGGCGTAGACCTCGCGGCGGGGGCGGCCGAGGGCGGCGGCCACCTCGGCGGCGGCCCGCCCCGGCGACAGGCCCTGGGCCCGGGCCGCCCGCAGGGCGACCAGCACGGCGTCGTCCCCCTCGGCGCCCTCGGCGGCCGGGGCCCCGCCGACGACGATCACCACCTCGCCCCGCACCTCGTGGGCGGCGGCCCACGCCGCCGCCTCGCCCGCCGGCCCCCGCCACACCTCCTCGTGGAGCTTGGTCAGCTCGCGGGCGACCGCCACCGGTCGGTCGTCACCGCAGGCCGCCGCCACCTCGGCGAGGGTCGCGGCGACCCGGCCCGGCGCCTCGTACAGCGCCGTCGTCCGCCGCTCGACGGCCAGCTCGGCCAGGCGGACGGACCGCTCGGGCCCGCCGCGGGGCAGGAACCCGTCGATGGCCAGGCGGTCCGTGGGCAGGCCGCTCAGCACGACGGCGGCGATGGCCGCCACCGGACCGGGGACCACCTCGACGGCCAGGCCGGCGGCGACCACGGCGGCGACGACGCGCGTGCCCGGGTCCGACACGCCGGGGGTCCCGGCGTCGGTGACGAGGGCGACGGTCTCGCCCCGCCCGACCCGGGCCACGACGTCGCCGGCGGCCTCGGCCTCGGTGTGGGCGTCGACGCGGCGCAGCGGTGGTGCCGCGACCGCCGCGTGCTGGAGCAGCCGGCCCGTGCGCCGGGTGTCCTCGCAGCACACCAGGTCGGCGTGGCGGAGGGCGTCGGCGGCCCGGGGCGAGAGGTCGCCCATGTTGCCGATCGGGGTGGCCACGACCACGAGACGGCCGGCGGGCCCGTCGCTCGTCATCCCGCCAGTGTGGCGGGTGCCGTCCCGACGCCACCGGTCCGGCACCCGAGCGGAGGCGACGGTCCTCGGCCATCATCGGGCCGTGGCCTGGACGTGCCCCGCCTGCGACCGCACCTTCGGGCGGACGGGCCAGTCGCACATGTGCGTGCCGGTGGTGTCGCTCGACGAGTGGTTCGCCGACCGGCCCCCGGTGCAGCGCCAGGTCTGCGACGCCGTGGTCGGCCACCTGGAGACCCTCGGCGAGGTCGACGTGGAGGCGGCGCAGGTCGGGATCCTGATCAAGCGCGACCGCACCTTCGCCGAGCTCCGCCCCCACCGCGGCCACCTCCGCCTGTCGGTGGTCCTCGACCACGACGTGGAGTCGCCCCGCATCGCCCGCCGCATCTCCCCCACCCGGCAGTTCCGACGGTACGTCCTGTACGTGGTGCTCCCGACGCCGGACGAGGTCGACGACGAGGTGCGGGGCTGGTTGACCGAGAGCTTCGAGACCGCCTGACGAGCGGACCGGTGGCGCCGACACGGAAGGTGCCTGGCACCATCCGTGCGGTCGCGGCTCAGGCGAGCACGGGGACGACGGCGGGGCCAGGGACGTCGGTGCGGAACAGGTGGCGCAGCACCGGCGGGGCGCCGTGGCGCTCGACGGCGACGGCGAGCCCGAGGTGGGCGACCCGGACCACGAGGTCGGGCGGCGCCGACGAGGTCGCCCCCAGCGAGCGGGCCAGGTCGTCGAGGTGCACGACCTGCTCGACCAGGCGGGTGCCGAGGTACGCGTCGAGGGCCATGGCCCCGCCCGAGACGGGCAGCAGCCGGTCCGGCGCCTCGCCCGGCAACCGGTCCTCCAGACCGGCGAGGCGGTCGGCCAGCCGGGCGACCACGGCCTCCGGTCCGTTCGCTGCGATCGCCGCCCCCCGGTCGCGGATGGCCTGGTGGTCGGCCGGGCCCATCGCGGCGACCTGGGTGAAGTAGTCGGCGACACCGGTGAAGCTCGGCGCCGACGGCGGGTCGAGGTCGAGGTAGTCGTCCACGACCCACACCCCGCCCCGGGCGAGGTGGCCGGCGAGCCCGCCGACGGTCTGGTCGGCGAGGACCGAGGGCTGGTCCCAGGCCGCGGCGACGGCCGGGTCGGACAGGGCGGCGAGGACGGCGCGGGCGCCGCGGAGGAAGTCGTCACGCACGACGGGGACGCTCGCGCCCTTCTCCCCCACCGTCACCGTTGACCCGATCAACGTCGACGACCGACCCCACCTCCAGAGCCCAGCGGGCGAAGGCGCCCGCCTCGGCCTCCAGCACCCCCGCCGCTCGGGGCATCCAGCCGCTGACCCGCCCGGGGGCGAGGGTGCGGACCCGCAGCACCCGCCCGTCGCGCCCGACCCAGGCCACGTCGAGCGCGAAGCGCATCCCGACGGTGTGCACCGAGCTGACGCCCGGCAGCCAGAGCGCCCCGTCGACGCCGTCGCGCCCGAGCAGGCCCCGGCCCCGGGCCCGGCGGGTGGTCGCCACCTCCAGCGGGGCGACCCGGCGACCGTCCACGACCAGCACGGCACCAGCGTGCCCGGCCGGTCAGACGTTGAAGAGGAACTCCATGACGTCGCCGTCCTCGACGACGTACTCCTTGCCCTCGACGCGGATCTTGCCGGCGGCCTTGGCCTTGGCCCACGACCCGATCTCGAGCAGCTCGTCCCACCGGATGACCTCGGCCCGGATGAAGCCCCGCTCGAAGTCGGTGTGGATGCGGCCTGCCGCCTGGGGGGCCTTGGACCCGGCGCGGAAGGTCCACGCCCGGCTCTCCTTCTCCCCGGTGGTGAGGAACGTCCGGAGGCCGAGGAGCTCGTAGGCGGTGTGGACGAACCGCTCCAGGGCCCCCTCGCCCAGGCCGAGGGCCTCGAGCATCTCGACCCGCTCCTCGCCGACCAGCTCGGCCGCCTCGGCCTCGAGCCCCACGCAGATCCCCAGCACCTCGGCCCGGCCGCTCAGCTCGGCGGCGACGGGGGCGACCACCTCGTCGATGCGGTCGAGGTCGTCCTCGCCCACGTTGACCACCGCCATCACCGGCTTGTTGGTGAGCAGGAACCAGGGCCGCAGCGCCTCCCGGGTGCTCTCGGGCAGGTCGCTGCGGTAGATCGGCGTGCCCTCGGCGAGCACGGCGTAGGCCTCGTCGAGGGCGGCCACCTCGGCCTGGAGGGACTTGTCGACCCGGGCCGCCTTGCGCTTCTTGCTGATCTGGGACTCGAGCGTCTCCAGGTCGGCCAGGGCCAGCTCGATCTCCAGGATGCGCAGGCACTCCAGCGGATCGTCGGGGCCGGGGACGTCGGTGTCGACGAACCCCCGGAGCAGGAAGACGACGGCGTCGACCTCGCGGATGTGGGCGAGGAAGCGGTTGCCCAGGCCCTCGCCCGTGCTGGCCCCCTCGACCAGGCCGCCGATGTCGACGAACTGGACGGCGGCGTGGACGACCTTGCGGCTGGCCGACATCTCGGCCAGGCGGTCGAGCCGGCTGTCGGGGACCTTGGCCACGCCCACGTTCGGGTCGGTGGTGGCGAAGGCGTAGGGCGCGGCGAGGGCCCCACCGCCCGCCAGGGCGTTGTACAGAGATGACTTCCCGGCGTTGGGGAGGCCGACGAACCCGAATCGTTCCATGAGGATCGCCACGCTACCGAGGGCGGTAGGTTCGACACGATGCTGGCGCTGGAACCGCTCGAGGCCCCCATGGACCCCGTCGTCGCCCTGGAGCGGGTCGCCCACCTCATCGAGCGGGGCCTGGGCTCAAGCCGCAAGGCGGCCGCCTTCCGCACCGCCGCCCGGGCCCTGGAGGAGGCCGGCCCGGACCGGGTGGCCGAGCTGCACCGGACCCAGCGGCTGACCTCCCTCCCGGGGGTGGGCGACAGCACGGGGGCGGTCGCCGTCGAGGCCCTCGACGGCAAGGTCCCCGAGCGGTTGGCCGAGCTGGAGGAGACGAGCGTCGTGCCCCTCGGGGACGGCGCCGACCTGCGGGCCGCCCTGCGGGGCGACTGCCACAGCCACTCCACCTGGAGCGACGGCGGGGCGTCGATCCGCGACATGGCCACCGCGGCGATGGCCCTCGGCCACGAGTACCTGGTCATGACCGACCACTCGCCCCGGCTGACCGTCGCCCACGGCCTCAACCGGGAGCGGCTGATGCAGCAGCTCGACGAGATCGAGGCCCTCAACGAGGAGCTGGCGCCGTTCCGCATCCTCACCGGGTGCGAGGTCGACATCCTCGTCGACGGCAGCCTCGACGGCGACGCCGACGTGCTCGACCGTCTCGACGTGGTGGTGGCGAGCGTGCACTCCAAGCTGAGGATGCCCCGCATGGAGATGACCGAGCGGATGGTGCGGGCGGTCCTCGACCCCCGCGTCGACATCCTCGGCCACTGCACCGGGCGAAAGCTCAAGGGCCTCCCACCACCCGGGCCCGAGTCCCTCGGCGCCGCCGACCACGTGCGGCCCCCGTCGCAGTTCGACGCCGACATCGTGTTCGCCGCCTGCGAGGCCACCGACACCGCCGTCGAGATCAACTGCCGGCCCGAGCGGCGGGACCCGCCCGACGACCTCCTGGCCCTGGCCGTGTCGATGGGGTGCAAGGTCAGCATCGACACCGACGCCCACGCCCCGGCCCAGCTGGAGTGGCAGCCCTACGGCTGCGACAAGGCCGTCCGCCACGGCATCGCCGCCGACGCCGTGGTCAACACCTGGCCCGTCGCCGACCTCCTGGCCTGGACGACCGACCACTGACGTCTTGGGCCGGTCGGCATCCCGCCGGTAGCGTGGACCTCTTATGTCGAAGAAGACGGACAAGCGCAAGACCAACGCCCGGCGCAAGAAGGCCAACCACGGCCGGAAGCCCAACGCCGGCCGCTGACCCGGCCCCCACGAGGTGCCGGGCACCTCGTGAGCCCTCTACGGCAGGTGCGGGGCGAGATCCTCGAGCAGCCGACCCCGACCCCGCGCCCCGACCAGGCGGTCGACGAGGCGCCCGTCGGAGAACACCAGCAGCGTCGGCAGGCTCATGACGTCGTAGCGGCGGGCGATGCCGGGCTCGGCGTCGGCGTCGACGGCCGCCGCGGTGACGACGTCGGCGTGGCTGGCGGCCACCGACGCCACCGCCTCCCCCATGGGGGCGCACGGACCGCACCAGGCGGCCCACACGTCGACCAGCAGCAGCCGGTCGGCGGTGGCCACGGTCTCGTCGAAGGTGGCGGCGGTCAGGGCGGGGACGGCGGGGGCGTGCGTCGCAGACATGGCCGGAGTGTGCACCCCGGACCGTGGTCCGGGGTCAAGCCCCGAGCGCCTCGCAGGTGACGACGTCGCCGTCATCGCAGCTGGCGACGAGCTGCTCCAACCGGGCCCGGACGCGCGCCAGCTCGGCGGCCTCGGCGTCGAGGGCGGCGATCTTGGCCGCCGCCGCCGAGCGGACGTGGGCGAACCGGGCCGGCATGAGGCCGTCGATCTCGGCCAGGGTGAACCCGAGCTCCTTGGCCCGCAGGATGAAGCGCAGCCGGTCGAGGGCGTCGTCGTCGTACTGCCGGTAGCCGGCGGCCGTGCGGGGCGGCGCCGGGAGGAGGCCCCGGCGCTCGTAGAAGCGGACGGTGTCCAGCCCGACGCCGGCGGCGTCGGCCAGCTCCCCGATCGTCCGCGTCGTCACGCCCGCTCCCAACGACCGACCGTCCCCCGCCATTCCGGCGACACGGCCCGACATGCGCCAGCCGGCCAGGGTCTTGCGGCTGGCCGGCGCACGTTGCGAGGTGGCGCAGGAACGGGAACCGGCGCCCGCTGCGGACCGAGGTCAGGGGCGGGGGGCCGGGGCGTCGAGCCAGGCCGTGACCGCGTCGACCCGCCTCTCGACGCCGTTCATGGCCACCAGGGCCGGCGGCTGGGCGCGGAGGCGACGGGCGAGGGCGGCGGCCACGTCCGGGCGCTCGGCCAGCGCCGAGAACGGGCACTGCTGCACCCGGATGGTGAACACGACGGCGCCCGAGCGGGGCAGGGCCCGCAGCGTCTGGCGCTCCGACCGGAGCCACAGCGCCTCGCCCACCGTCGCCGGGTCGAGGGCGGGCGGCGACGCCGGAGGGTCGGGGGCGTGGAGGGCGGGCGAGTCGTGGATCGACCAGTTGCGGCGGACCCCGATGACGTCGGGGCGCAGCCGGGCCAGGTACCGATCGACCCGGTCGGCCAGCTCGACGTCGTAGCCCGGCACCGGTCCGTGGATGGCGAGCGCCGACCCACCCGCCTTGTCCCGCAGCCGCCAGTGCGACGGGAAGCAGAGGACCGCGGCGTCGAGGTGGTGGCGGACGACGGCGTCGCGGGGGCCGGCCGTCCGGGGCACCATCAGGCACAGGTCCTCCTGCACGGCGCGGGCCGCCTCGACGAGCGGGTGCTCGCCGGTCCGCTCCGGCGCCGGGAGCCCGTGGTCGTGGAGCCAGCCCGTCACGAGGGACCGGACCTCCTCCCCCGCCGCCTCGGTGCCGGGGCCGAGGTGGACGACCTCGTCCCACCGGTCGGCGAGGAGCCGCCGCCGCTCGGCCCGCTCGGCGTCCCGGAGGTCGTCGGCGACGAGCCAGGCGTCCTCGCCGCCCCTGCGCAGGCCCATGGCCAGCCACGGCGGACCGTCGGCGCGCAGGTCCAGCTCGTCGAGCCAGGCCGGTGCCGCCCCCACCGCGCTCAGCCGGGCAGGACGACGAGGTCGTCGCGGTGGATCACCTCGTGGGGCACGCCGTCGGGCAGGTCCCCGGTGCGCACGCCGGCGATGTCGCGGAGCGCGGCGGCGCCGAGCCCGACGATGCCCTTGGCGAACACCACGCCGTCGGCGTCGGCCACCTCGACCGCCGCGCCGGCGGCGAACCGGCCGTGGGCCCCGACGACCCCGGCGGGCAGCAGCGAGCGGCCGGCGGACTCGAGGGCCCGGCGGGCGCCGGCGTCGACCACCACGGTGCCCGACGAGCTGATGGCGAAGGCGATCCACAGCTTCCGGGCGGGCAGGACCTGGGACCGGGGCCGCACGACGGTCCCGACGCCGGGCACGTCGCCGAGGGCGTCGGCCACCACGCCCGGGCGGTCGGCGGCGGCGATGACCGTCCGCACCCCCGACCAGGCGGCGATCTTCGCCGCGGCCAGCTTGGTCGCCATCCCCCCGCTGCCCCGCACCGTCCCGGCGCCCCCGGCGACGGCCTCCAGGTCGTGGTCGACCTCGAGGATCTCCTCGATGAGCGAGGCCGAGGAGTCGAAGCGGGGGTCGGCCGTGAGCACCCCGGCGATGTCGGTCAGCAGGACGAGGGTGTCGGCCCCGACGAGGTGGGCGACGAGGGCGGCGATGCGGTCGTTGTCGCCGAAGCGGATCTCGTCGTCGGCGATGGCGTCGTTCTCGTTGACGATGGGCAGCACGCCGAGCGACAGCAGCCGGCCGAGCGTGGCCCGGGCGTGCAGGTACTGCTCGCGGACGCCGAAGTCGAGCGGTGCCAGGAGGATCTGGCCACCGATGAGGCCGTGGCCGGCCAGGTGGCGGTCCCAGACGCCCATCAGCCGGCTCTGGCCCACGGCCGACACGGCCTGGAGGGTGACCGGGTCACGGGGTCGGGCGTCGGCCAGCCCGAGCACCGGGAGGCCGGCGGCGATGGCCCCCGAGGACACGGCGACGACCTGGAAGCCGGCGGACCGGGCCGCCGCCAGCTCGGCGCACACCTTGGCGATGGCCGACTCGTCGATGGCGCCCCGGGCGTCGGTCAGCGACGACGACCCGACCTTCACCACGACCCGACGGCCGGTGGCAGTGGCGTCCATCCCCTCAGCCTGACCGGTGCGCCCCCACCGCGGCGAACGCGAACCCCCAGGGTTCGAGCGGGGTCAGACGACGCCCTCCTCCCGACGGGCTGGATCACCGGCGCCCGCCGGCGGACCGGCGCAGCCGCTGGGGGGTGCGGGGGGTCTCCCACCGCAGAGGCGAGCGTGGCGGCGAGGGACGAGCCGTCCGCCGCCGGAAAGATCTTCAGTCCGAGCGCAGCGAGGCCGTCAAGCTCGAGGAACGGAGCGAGCCGCCAGGCGAGCGAGTGACGAGAACACTCAGTCCGGTGTGTACTCGAAGGAGAAGCCGCCGATGCGGACGAGGTCGCCCTCCTTGGCCCCCGCCCGGACCAGGGCCCTGGGGACGCCGAGGCGGTCGAGCCGGTCGGTGATGTACGCCTGGGCCTCGGCGGTGGTGACGTCGGAGAGGGCGACGGTCCGCTCCGCGGCCCGGCCCACCACGCGGAGGGCGCCGTCGTCGTCGCGCACGACCGAGACGCCGGTGGGCGCCGGGCGGTGGACGATGAAGCCGTCGGTGACGGTCTCGGCGGCGCGGGCCTCGTCGACCAGCCGGAACATGCCGCCGACGAGCTGGGGCAGGTTCGCCCCGGTCACGGCGGACACGACGAGGTCGACCTCGACGCCCTCGACGTGATCGGGCGGACCGCCGTCGACCAGGTCGGCCCGGGACCCGATCACCAGCCGCGGGCGGTCGAGCAGCTCGGGCCGGAAGGCGCCCAGCTCGTCGAGCAGGACGCGGACCTGCTCGGCCGGCGGGGCCATGGCGACGGGGGCCAGGTCGAGGAGGACGACGAGCGCCCGGGCCCGCTCGACGTGGCGGAGGAACTGGTGGCCGAGCCCCTTGCCCTCGCTGGCCCCCTCGATCAGGCCGGGGATGTCGGCGACCACGATCTCGCGCCCGTCGTCGACCCGGACGACGCCGAGGTTCGGCTCCAGGGAGGTGAAGGGGTAGTCGGCGATGCGCGGCTTGGCCGCCGAGATCCGGGAGATGAGGGTGCTCTTGCCCACGTTGGGGAACCCGACGAGGGCCACGTCGGCCATCAGCTTGAGCTCGAGCTCGAGCCAACGCTCCTCCCCCTTCTCGCCCTGCTCGGCGAAGTTCGGGGCCCGCCGCCGGTTCGACAGGAAGCTGGCGTTGCCCCGCCCGCCCTGCCCGCCGCAGGCTGCCTGCCACCGGTCGCCGGTGTGGACGAGGTCGGCCAGGACGGTGCCGTCCTGGGCCCGGACCATGGTGCCGGGCGGCACGGGGACGACCATGTCCTCACCCGAGCGGCCGTGCTTGCGCTTGCTGCTGCCGTGCGTGCCCGACCCGGCCTTGCGGTGCGGGTGGTCGCGGAAGGCGAGCAGCGAGGCCACGTTGTGGTCGGCGACGAGCCAGACCGAGCCGCCGTCGCCACCGTTGCCGCCGTCGGGTCCGCCGAGGGGCACGTGGGCCTCTCGACGGATGGAGACGGCGCCGGCTCCACCGTCGCCGCCCCTCACGTTCAGCTGCGCTTCGTCGACGAACCCGGACACGACGGCCCAGCCTACGGCGGCGGTGCTACGGCGCCTCTTCCTCCACCAGGTGCACGGGGTCGCCGATGATGTTCGCCGACCAGGTGGTGGTGTCGTTGCCCTGGCCGCTGATGACGTACCGGATCTTCCACCAGCAGCCCGGCGTCGTGCCGAGGGTGCAGGAGTAGGTGGTCGGGATGTCGATCTGGAGGGTCACCGTCTGGCCGTTGAACCGGGCGTTGCCGCTGACCGCGCTCTGGAACGAGCAGGGGGCGAGTCGCCCGTTGAGGACGTTGTTGGTCGATGTCGCCCGGCACGACGTGGCGATGGCGCCGTTCGGAGCGATCACCTGGATCTCGCCGTTCCCACCGCTGACCTCGCCCGGGTCGTACAGGCTGAGCTCGAGGATCTTGCCCCGGTGCTCGGGCCCGACCTCGGCCAGGTAGAAGGTGGCGTTGCCGGCGGCCACGTTGTTGTACATCGACATGTCCCCGAGGGCCGCGATCCGGGCCTTCACCGACGTGCTGGACAGCACCCGGAGGGCGTAGCGGTTGGCGCCCGCGCCGTTGCCCGAGGTCTGCACCCGCAGGTAGTAGCGGCCCGCCGGGATGTCGCCGTTCCGCCTGCAGAGCGATCGGTACCTGCCCCTGTAGGTGCTCGACGCCTCCCCCTCGGCGAGCTCGAGCCGACCCTTGACCGTGCTCCCCGAGCAGAAGCCGGTGGGCACCCGCACCAGGTCGTCGGTGTCGGCGGGGGTCGGGTCGATGCCGTACATCGTCCACGTCGTGGTCGTCGTCCGGGACGAGTTGCCGGCGTACTTGCGGTCGCCGGTCTCGACCGACTCGTCCGAGCCCCGGTCGTAGAGGCCGGCGTCGAAGATCTGCAGGTCGAGGTCCCGGAGGTCCTCGGGCACGTCGATGGTGTACAGGTACCCCTCGGGGCGGTGGTCCGGGTTGGACTGGGCGCCGCAGAGGTCACCGCCGCGGCAGGCCGGGGCGAAGTTGTCGCCCTTGAAGTTGTCGGTCCTCGGCCCGTGGATGTTCCCCCACAGGTTGGGGTAGCCGCCCGGCGGGACGACCCCGCCCTCGGAGTAGGCGTTGCCGCCGAAGTAGTTGAGCGGGCTCCCGAGGGGCACCGGCAGGATGTACTCGGCGAGGGCGGTCCGTGACATGTCGATCGTGCGGCCGACGATGCTGCGGTAGAAGAAGCTGCTCACGGCGTCGTCGCGGAGCACCACCTTGAGGCGGCGGTTCTCGCCCTCGATGGGCGTCACCGTCATGCTGATGCTGCCGCCGACGGGGAACCCGTTCTCGGCGGCCGCGGCCTCGGCGTGGGTCCGGGCGGCCTGGACGTTGGGCAGCCACACCACGCCGGCGAGGGCGGCGGCGTCGGCCGCCTTCTGGAGGTCGGAGGCCCGGGCGTACCAGTACCCCACGTCCACCGAGAGCCCGCTCAGGAGCAGCAGCGGCACCAGGAGCATGGCGAACTTGACCAGGATGTAGCCCCCGGCGCGGCGCGCCCGCTCCGTGCTCGTGGTCCGACGACGGTGGGACAGCCTCATGCCGGTCGCTCCTAGGGCTCGATGCGCATGACGGCGCTGCGTTCGATGGTGACCCCGCGGCCGAGGACCGGGAACAGGTAGGTGTGCCGGGCCCGGACCCACACGCCCACGTAGTCGGCGGTGAGCTGGACGTCGTCCCGGGTCCGGGGGCAGAAGCCCCGGCGGGTGGCCGCGAGGACGCAGTGGTCGGGGTCCAGGGGCGATCCGGTGGTGACCGCCCGGAACTGCTCGCCGGTGAAGGTGCTGCAGGTCCCGCTGGTCCCGGCGATGCAGCCGGCCGACGGCCTCCCGCCGGTGCCCTCGGCCGAGAAGATGACGACCCGCTCGACCGACCCCAGCAGCCCGCTCGACGCCAGGGTCGACTGCAGGCTGGTGAGGATGGTGACGTCGGCGGTGCGGTCGGCGCCGAGCCCGGAACCGACCCGCGCCCCGCCACGGACCCCCTCGGTGACGGCGAGCGTCGACCGCCAGCCCATCCCGAGGTCGTAGGCGCCGGCCAGCAACGTGACCAGGAAGATGGCCACGATCGCCAGCTCGACGATCGCCGCGCCCCGCTCCCGCGGCGCGCCCGGCGCGAGCAGCCGGGGCCGATGGTGACGGACCCTCACTTGAGCCTCGGCTCGAGCCGGATGACCGAGTGGTCGGTCAGGGTCACCGTGTCACCGAACATCTTCGTCAGCCACGGGTGCTCGACCTTCAGCCACACGCCGACGTACTCGGTTCCCGCACCCGAGAGGCTGATCTTCCGCCCGCGCGGGCACCAGCTGCGGTCGAAGTCGCTGCTGACGCAGCCGAAGCTGTCCTTGCCCGCGTCGAAGTCGCTCGGGAAGTACACGTTGCACGCCGGGGCGGTGGGCGACGCGCCCGGGTCCTGCGGGGTGCCGGTGAGGCAGGCGGCGGGGGGTGCCTCGCCCAGCTTCGACGCCCGGTAGACGATGATCATCTGGATCTGGTCCCGGGGCAGGGCGGCGCTCTCCCGCACGATCGCCCGGATGATGCCGTAGTCGGCGTAAGTGTCGTTGCCGGACGCGCTCGCCACCCGGGTGCCGGCCCGGACGGTGTTCGCCAGCGCCAGCTTGTCGTTCATGGCCAGGCTGACCTCGCCGATGCCCAGCACCATCATGAAGAAGATCGGCGTCACGAAGGCGGCCTCGACCAGGACGGCCCCGAGCGAGCGGTCGTCGGCCCCGGCGCGGAACGGCCGGGAGCGACGACGGTGGGCTAGCTGCATCGGGTCCTTCCTCGGCTCCACCACGTGGGACGGCTCCCCATCGGCCCTGCGGTGGGCACTGTGAGCGTTTTCCGCAGGGAACCGCGCTCCGCTCCGGCGTGGTCCGTCCCGCTGTCGCGGGGGGTCCCTAGGGTGGGTGCGCCATGTCAGACCTCGTCGTCGCCCACGCCCCCCTCTTCGTCGGTCCCCCCGGGATCGACCTGGCCGAGCGCGCCGCCCGCGAGGACCTCCGGCCCATCACGCCCGCGCCCGGCGCCACCCGCCCCCGCGGCGCGGGGAACCGGGCGGTGGACGAGGAGCCGGACCGGCTGCGCACCTGCTTCGAGCGCGACCTCGACCGCATCCAGCACTCGAAGGCGTTCCGCCGCCTGGCGGGCAAGTGCCAGGTCTTCGTGGCGCCCGACGACGACCACCTGCGCACCCGCCTCACCCACGCCATCGAGGTCGCCCAGGTGGCGGTGAGCATCGCCCGTCCGGTGGGGCTCGACGTGCCCCTCACCGCCGCCGCTGCGACCGGCCACGACTGCGGTCACGGCCCGGCCGGCCACGCCTCCGAGGGCGCCCTGTCGCCTTTCGTCGACGGTGGCTACCACCACGCCGTCTACGGCGCCGACGTCGTCCTCGCCCCGCTCAACCTCTGCGCCGAGACCCTCGACGCCATCCGCAACCACTCGTGGAACCGCCCCTCCCCCACCACCCCCGAGGGCGAGGTCGTGGCCTGGGCCGATCGCATCGCCTACGTCTGCCACGACTTCGAGGACGCCGTCGCCGCCGGGGTGGTGCGGCCCCACGAGCTGCCGGACGCCGTGAGCGCGGTGGTCGGCCGCGACCGGCGCACCCAGCTGCACGGCTTCATCACCGCCATGGTCGAGACCATCGCCGCCACCGGCGTGGTAGGCCTCCGGCGCCCCGAGGCCGATGCCCTCGACGCCTTCCGCGCCTTCAACTACGAGCGCATCTACCTCCGGCCCGAGGCCGTCGAGCAGGCCAACCGGGCCGCCCGCCTCATCGCCGCCCTGGTGGAGCACTTCGTCGAGGACCCCCGTGCCATGGGCGACGACGGCGTCGGCGTGGCCCCCGGCAGCGACGAGGCGGTCGCCGGCGCCGTCCGCTACGTCAGCGGGATGACCGACCGCTTCGCCGCCACCGCCGCCGTCGAGCACCTCGGCTGGTCGCCCCGGTCGCTGCCCCGCAGCGCCTGAGCGGCCCGGTCACGGTCCGGCTTCAGCGGACGAGCTGGACGAAGCGGTTCACGCCGATGGCGTAGGGCGCGTTCGGTTCCTGGAGGCGGCCCGGCAGCATGCCGAAAGGGAACACCCAGGCGGTCACCTCTCCGACATCGCCTCCGTTGCCATCGCCCTCGGGTGCGAAGCCTGGGTTGAAGATGGTGGCGTTGCGCCCATTGCCGATCGTCAGCCGCTGCAGGTAGATCGCCTGGAAGGAGAGGAACGGCACCGCAGTCGACTGGCCCGTCGGGAACTCATCGATCACCGGCACGTACCCGAATCGTGGCGTGTACTGGATGTCGTACAGGTTGGGAGCGTCCTCGCTCGAGACGTTGCTGCTGAAGACCGGATCGGTACAGGGCATGCCTGCGGACCGGCACCCCACCCGCGGTTCGGGAGGGGTCAGAGCCTGCTCGCCCGCCTGACCCCCGCCCCCCCACGCATCACCCCGGTAGTGGGTCATGCACCGCTGCATAAGAGCGAGCAGCCGGTTGGCGTCAGTCATCGAACGGAGATGCTGCTCGACTCGTCCCGGCAGCTCCGGGTCCTCCTCGAACTGGTCCCGGAGGCATGAGCGAGGAACGTCGCCCCCAGGCCCGACGCCGGACTGGAGCGACGGAGGGATGAACGCCCACAGCGGGTTGTCGTCTACGAGGACGTCGTGAACCTCCCGGACTCTGCCTCCTCCGTCGAACAGCTCCGGCGAGATCCGTTGAAGACGGGCGGGGCCCCCGTCGGTGAACTCCCGTCCGCTGAAGAGGCCGCGCCCCACAGCGCTGTGGTTCGTACCGGTCTCGGTCCGCGCCGCGTTGGGACCGGGCAGCAGATCCTCGCAGTACGCGGTGTCGACCTTCACGGACCCTGTCACGTACACCTCAAGTCGGTGGTCCGTGCCCACAGCGACGTTGTTGGCGATGCGGTCGCTGGTGTCGCCGGGGCCGCAGCTCTTCGTCGTCCCGACGTCCTCGTTGCCGTAAAGAGACAGGTCGATCGTGCCGAAGTTGCCCGCCGACGGGCCGGCGCACGGCCCCGAGCTGAGTCCCCCGGGATTGGACTTGACGCAGGCATACCCATCGCCGCTGCCGGCTGCGGCGGGCATGCCGAAGGGGAGGACGCCCCCGAACCCCCGTTGGTTCACTCCTGCGATGGCGAACGCCGTGTGACGGATGCGGTCGATCCCGACGATGCTTGCGAACCCTGTCGCCACGTACTGGTCGGGGATCCGGACGCGGACTCGGCTGCGAGCCCCGTTGAACGAGATGCAGTTCGCGCCGGCGGCGCGCACCTCGAGGCTGCCGGCGTCGGTGCCACACGAGTTCCATTCGGCAGCCGTGAGAGTGCGACCAAGGTTGTCGTGCACGACCGACTTCGCCCTGCTCACCGCCTCCGCCTCGTCGTTCAGGTCCTGGGCCGCTCCAAGGGCACCGTGGTCGGCTCCGGACTGGTCGCTGCGTCGGGCGGCGTACACCGCGCCGATGTCGACCACGATCGCAGCTGTGATGAGGAGGGCGGTGAGGACCATCCCCATGATGACGATGGTCATGCCCGCTTCTCGCTCGTCGGGTCGCGCGCGAGCAGACCTGCCGTCGTGATGGGACATCGTCCGGTTCACGAGCAGGCCTTGGTGTAGGACCCATTGGTGGTCGTCCATGTCGACTCGACCTCCAGCCGACCGGTCACGGTGCTACGCACGGGGCGGTCCTCCAAGATGGGTGCGAACATGCCCGTCAACGATTGCCCGGGACGCTGGACCTCGACCTCGACGGTGTCCCCGACCTTGCCCTCGGCTTCGACCGTTCCGTCGACTGCGGTGGCGGGCGCCGACCAGTCGGGGAGGGTGATGGTGACCGTCGCGCCAGCAGCGTCGTCCATGCGACGGCAGATCTCGGTTGCGATCACGTTCGCCTGGCCGGTTCCGGCGTAGGCCCCGCCGGGGTTGTAGTTGACCGCGACGAGGCGCGTTCCCTCCCGAGCCCCGTGGCGGACATCGAGGCTGCGGGTGAAGGTCCAGCCGAAGTCGATCGTGCCGAAGATGATCATCACCAGCAGGGGGAGCACGATCGCCATCTCGACAAGGGCCGCTCCTCTCTCACGCATTGCGACAACGTCACCTGGCGGTTGCGATCGGCGGTGCTGACTGAATCTCATAGGGGGTTGTCCACCGTCTCGCTGGGGGGCACCTCGGTGTAGGTGACTCCGTTGCCCGTCACGCTGACGATGGTGAGCGTGATGCTCTCTACTGACTTGCTGCCTCTGAGGTTGATGTCTGCGGAGCTCAGCGGGCACGTACCTTGCTCTGAGGTGATGCACTCTGTGGTCGACGTGGCCCCGTCGGACCACCGCCCCTCCACCGTCGCGCCCGTGACGGGCAGGCCGGTGAGGGGATCGACGACTCTGACCACCACCGTGGCGACCCAGTCGGAGTTGTCGTTTGTCGACGACGACGTCATCGTGACCGTCGGAGACACCGCAGGAGCCGTGGTGGTGCTCGAATCGCTCGGGACCGAGGTCGTGGTGACCACCGTGGTCGAGCTCACGGGCGCAGCCGGCCCGAGGTCGGGTGCGCCGGCGCTGGCCGCGCGATCCTCGAGGCCATCGCGTGACGCGCTCTCGAGCACGTTCAGCGCACCGACCATGACGAGCGCCACCAGGCCGACGGCCAGGGCGTACTCGACCAGGGTGGCCCCGGCCGTCGGATCACGACGGTCGGGTACCCCCCGGGGTGTGTGTGACATGAGCGGCAGCCCCCGATAAGGCATCGTCCACCCTTCGGCCGTCAACCACCCAACGTGAACCTTCCGGTCGCGATGGCGGAGGATGACACGACTGCGGGTCACCTGGCCCCGGCCCGCGGGACCGGCGCACTAGGTTGCGGCCCACCGTGAGCTCGGCAGCCCCCCAGCCGCGCACCCGCCGGGCGGGGGCGGACCTGCGCCTGCTGGTACCGCTGCGCCCCCAGGGCCCGATCGAGGTGCTCGACCGGGCCACGCACCTCCTGCGCACCCGTCTGGCCGACCTGCTGACCATCAGCGTCGCCGTCCAGGTGCCGATCTGGCTCGTCCTCGCCGTCGTCCTCCGCGACGACTGGGCCGGCGGGGTGTCGGACAACCAGGTGTGGTTCTGGGCCGCCCTCTTCCCCGACCCGGTCGTCCTCGGGATCCTCGCCAGCGACACCACCGACGCCGGCGTCGGGGCGTTGGTGCTGTCCCGGGCGCTGCCCTCGGTCGGCCTCGCGGTCATCGGGGGGGCGTGCGGCGTCCTGGTCCACGACTGGTCCCGGGGCATCCCGACCCGGGCTCCCGAGGCCCTCCGTCGCGTCGGCCGCCGCATCCACGTCCTGCTCGCCCTCTGGGCCATCGTGCACGCCATCGAGGTGTTCACGTGCGTCGGGACCGTCCTCGGCCCGCTCGTCTTCGGCGTGGCCGCCCCGCTCTGGGCCATCGAGGAGCTGGGGCCGTGGCAGGCGGTCGTCCGGTCGTGGCGGCTCTCGGTGGCCCGGTTCTGGTCGCTGCTGATCTCCATCCCGGTGGCGACCCTGGTGGCCGGCCTCACGGGCGGCGCCGTCGGGGCCATCGGCGTGCCGATCCTGGCCGGCATCACCGGCGGGTGGGTCGACGTCGGCGGCACCGGGGCCACCGCCCTGCTCGCCGCCCTCCCCCACCTCGTGCTCGACCCCCTGCTGGCCACCTCCATGGCCCTCCTGGCCCTCGATCTCAAGGTGCAGGTCGAGGGGTACGACCTCGAGGTCGAGCTGGCCGAGACCCGGGCCGAGGCCGTGCTCGATGCCTGAGCGTCGGAGGTCGGCCCGGCTCGCCGGGCGGACCGGCGCCGCGCTGGTGGTCCTCGGCCTGGCCCTGGGGGGCGCCGCCGCCGGGGCGGCGGGTCCCGCCCCGGTCCGCGACCAGGTCGGGGGTGACGCCCAGCTGCCCGTCGACCCCACCTTCGACCCGGATGAGACCCGCGAGCGGGCCGACGAGATCCTGCAGGGCGACGAGTACCAGGCCCCACAGGCCCGCGACCGCAACGTGATCGAACGACTCCGGGAGTGGATCGGCGACCGCCTGCCCGACTTCGACCTCGACCTCGGCGGGGCCGGCGACGGCGGGGGCGAGCTGGTGTCGTACCTGGTCGTGGGGGTCGTCGTCGTCGGCGCCCTCGCCGCCCTCACCTACGTGCTCGTCCAGGCCCGGGGCACGCGACGCCCGGCGTCGGACGGGGACCCCGACGCCGACGTCGACGTCACGCCCCTGCGCACGGCGGACGAGTGGGCGACCGAGGCCGAGCGGTGCGAGCGGGAGGGCGACCACCGCGGCGCAGTCCGGGCCCGGTTCCGGTCGCTCACCACGGCCCTCGCCCGGCGCGACCTGGTGGCCGACACGCCGGGGCGGACCGCGGGCGAGCTGCGGGCCGACGTGGCCGAGCGGGCCCCCGGGCTGACACCGGCCTTCGCGGCCGTCGCCGACCTGTTCGAGCGCGCCTGGTTCGGCGGCGGCACCGCCGGTCCGACGGAGTCCGCCGCGGCACGGGACCTGGCGGGAGCCGCCCTCGACGCCGCTCCGAGGCACCGCCGGGACACGGACGCTGCCGCTGACGGGGTCGGCGCACCGTGACCCGCCGGCGCGGCCTCATCGGGGGCGCCCTCGTCATCGCCGCCCTGCTCGCCATCCTCGTGCTGTCGAACCCCCAGGTCGACCGCTACTCGCTGCCCTCCCTGTCGCCCCGGGGCACGGGCCCGTCCGGCACCGCCGCCCTCGTCGAGCTGATCCGCCAGGAGGGGGCCGACGTCACCGTGGGCGGCCGACCCGACGATGACGACGACGTGGTCCTCGTCCTCCGGGAGACGCTGTCGGGCGACGCCGTCGACGAGCTGCGGGGCTGGGTCCGCGACGGCGGGACGCTCGTCGTCAGCGACGTCCGCGCCGAGCTGGCCCCCGCCAGCGGCGTCGTCGTGTCCGACGTCGCCCAGCGGGGCCCGTGCCCGTTGGACGCCCTCGCCGACGTCGACGTCGTGGACCCGCCGCTCCCGGCCGCCTTCGCCACCGATCGGGCCGATGCGGCCTGCTTCGTCCGCGACCGGAGGGCCGGGCTGGCCGTGGACCAGGAGGGGTTCGGCCTGGTGGTCGGGCTCAGCTCGTCCACGAACCTCACCAACGAGGCCCTCGGCGACGCCGACAACGCCGTGCTGGCCGCCGCCATCCTCGCCCCGTGGGAGGGCGCCGACGTGCGGATCCTCGACCCCAACCAGCTCGTCGGCGACGTCGGCGAGGCCGGTGACGGGACGGTCCTCGGGGCGCTGCCGCTCCGGGGGTCGCAGGCGGTGACCCAGCTCGTCATCGCCTTCCTGGCGTGGGGTCTGATCCGGGCCCGCCGGCTCGGACGGCCCGTGGTCGAGGAGCTCCCCGTCCCGCTGCCCGCGTCCGACCTGGTGCTCGCCGCCGGGCACCTGCTCGACCGCAACGGGGACGCGGCCGACGCCACCGAGCGCCTCCGGCGCCGTGCCCGCCGCGACCTGGGGTCGACCCTCGGCCTGGGTGCGGACCCGCCGCCGCAGGAGCTGGCCGCCGCCCTCCAGGCCCGGGCCGGTGTCGACGGCGCCCTCGTCCACGCCGCCCTGCTCGCGCCGGTGGTCGACGAGGCCGGCCTCGTCACCACCTCCGCCCACCTCGACCGCCTCCGAAGGGACCTCTCCCCGTGACCGATCACCAGCACCCCGTCCCGCCGCCGCCCGGTGGCGCTCCCCCACCCGGGTACCCGCCGTCGCCCGGCGGTCCGCCCCCACCCGGGTACCCGGCGCCGCCGGGCTCGAAAGGCCCCGGTTCCGCACCCGACGGGTACCCCGACCACCCGGATCACCAGGGCGGTCCGCCTCAGCCCGGAGCACCGGGCACGGCTCCGACCGCCCCGTCCTCGCTCGCCAAGGACGCCGGCGGGGGTGGGGGTCGCAGCATGGTCCACGACGTCCGCACCGAGGTGAGCAAGGTGGTCGTCGGGCAGGACCCGGTGCTCGCCTGCCTCCTGGCCGCCCTGCTCGTCCGGGGCCACGTCCTCCTCGAGGGCGTGCCCGGCGTGGCCAAGACGCTCCTCGTCAAGACCCTGGCCGCCACGCTCGACCTGGAGGTCAACCGGATCCAGTTCACGCCCGACCTGCTGCCGTCGGACGTCACCGGCCAGCTGGTGCTCGAGGGCGGCACCGAGTTCGCCTTCCGGAAGGGGCCCATCTTCACCAACCTGCTGCTCGCCGACGAGATCAACCGCACGCCCCCGAAGGCCCAGGCCGCGCTGCTGGAGGCCATGGAGGAGCGTCAGGTGTCCGTCGGGGGCGCGACGCGGCCGCTGCCCGAACCGTTCGTCGTCGTGGCCACCCAGAACCCGGTGGAGTACGAGGGCACCTACCCCCTGCCCGAGGCCCAGCTCGACCGCTTCCTGTTCAAGGTCGTCGTCCCGTACCCGACCGGCGACGCCGAGGTCACCATCCTGCGCAACCACAACGCCGGCATGGACGTCCACGACCCGACCTCCGCCGGCGTCCGCCAGGTCGCCTCGGTGGCCGACATCGAGCAGGGCCGCCAGGCCGTCGGCCGCGTCCGGGTCGACGACGTCGTCATCACCTACCTCGTGCAGCTGGCCCGGGCGACGCGGGAGGCCCCGTCGGTCGCCCTGGGCGTGTCGCCCCGCGGCGCCGCCGCCCTGCTCCACGCCACCAAGGCGTGGGCGTGGCTCTCCGGTCGCGACTTCGTCACCCCCGACGACGTCAAGGCCGTCGCCAAGCCGGCCATGCGCCACCGGCTCATGATCCGGCCCGAGGCAGCCCTCGAGGGGCTCACCGCCGACCGGGTCATCGACGGCCTCCTGGCCACGGTGCCGTCACCCCGCTGATGACCGCCGTCGCCGGGCACCCGGACCAGACGAGCGACACGGCTGACGTCCCGCCCGGCGGGCCGTCGCGGGTGTCGCCGTCGCCGCCGTCGCGGGCCGGTCTCGTCCCCGCCGGGACCCGCCGCCTGGCCCTCGCCTTCCTGGCGCTCGTCGCCGTGCGCCTGGCCCTGCCCGACGAGCTGCCGTTCCCGTGGTGGCTCCCGACCGTCGCCCTCGTCGCCTTGGCGGTGGTCGACCTCCTCCTCGCCCCCAGCCCCGCGGTGGTCGAGGTGGGGCGGGACCTGCCGGCCCAGGTCGCCCTGGGCGCCACGGCCCGCTCCGCCCTCGTCGTCCGCAACCCCACGGGTCGCCGCCTGCGGCTCGGCGTCGCCGACGAGCTGGCCCCCTCGCTGCGGGCCGACACCCGTCGGTGGGACGTCGCCGTCCCACCCCGCAGCGAGGCCCGCGTCGACACCCGCATCCGCCCCGGCCGGCGGGGCCGGTTCGCACCCGCCGAGGTCACCGTCCGCAGCGTCGGGCCGCTCGGGCTGGCCGCCCGCCAGCGGGCCGTGGAGGTGCCGGGCGCCCTGAAGGTGGTCCCCGCCTTCCCCAGCCGGGCCGACGCCGAGCTGCGCCTGGCCCGCGCCCGTCACCTCGAGCTGGGGGTGCGCACGGTGCGCCGGCCCGGCACCGGGACCGACTTCGACCAGCTGCGGGAGTACAGCCCCGACGACGACTTCCGCCGGATCGACTGGGCCGCCACCGCCCGGGCCGGGCGCCCGATCGTGCGCACCTACCGGGCCGAGCGCAACCAGACGATCATGGTCCTGGTCGACGTGGGCCGCACCACCGCCGGTCGCATCGCCGACGTCCCCCGCCTCGAGCACCTCCTCGACGCCACCTTCGCCCTGATCACGGTGGCCACCGGGCTGGACGATGCCGTCGGCCTGGTGGCCTACGACGACCTCGTCCGGGCCTCGCTCCCGCCGTCGCACCGCCCCGACCAGCTGGCCCGGGTCGTCGAGGCGACCTACCCGCTCGAGCCGGCGCTGGTCGAGACCGACCACCGCCGGGCCCTCAGCCACACCAAGGCCCGGCACCGACGGCTCACCACCGTCGTCATCGCCACCGACCTGACCGAGGCGACGGTGGCCCAGACCCTGCTGCCGGCGCTCCCGCTCGTCCTGCGCGACACCGACGTGGTGGTCGCCTCGGTGACCGACCCCGAGGTCCAGGGGTGGGCCGTGGCTCCCGCCGGCGACGACGAGGCCGCCTACCTGCGGGCCGCGGCCACCTCGGCCCTCGACGAGCGGGCCCACCTCGCCGCCCGCCTCCGCGGCCTCGGCGTCACCGTGGTCGACGCCCCGCCGGGCCAGCTGGCCGCCCGCCTCGTCGACCACTACCTCCACGCCCGCTGACCGCCCCCACTCCAACTTTGTCCGGAAGTCCCCCTCCTCGGCAGGGTTCCGGACAACGTTCGCAACGCCACCATCAACCTTGTCCGGAAGTCCCCCTCCTCGGCAGGGTTCCGGACAACGTTCGCGCTGCTACATGCGGGCGGCGGGCTCGGCCAGGAGGGCGGCGGGGACTTCGGGCGGCCGGAGCGGGGCGGTCACGGGGGCGAGCGGGTCGAGCGGCACCCACGTCGGCCGCAGCTCCTCGAGGGCGCCGGTCCAGCCCTCGGCGACGGCCTGCCGACCCCGCCCGAGGATCCACACCAGGAACGCCAGCCACACCACGACCCCGATGGCGATCTTGAGGCCCGGGGGGATGGCGGGGGCGCCGGTGACGAACCCCTCGACCAGGCCGGCGACCACGAAGGCCATGACGGTCCCGAGCACGATAGTGACGCTGCGGCGCCCCTCCTCGCCCAGGGCGACCGGGCGCGACCGGTCACCGGGGGCGAACAGGGTCCACCCCACCCGCAGCCCGGCCGCCCCGGCGACGGTGATGGCCGTCAGCTCGAGCAGCCCGTGCGGGAGGACGTAGACCATGAACACCGACCAGAACTCGCCGCGCTGCAGGAACAGCCCGGCGATCATCCCCAGGGCGGCACCGTTCTCGAAGAGCACCAGGGCGCCCGGGAACACGGCCAGGGCCCCGAGCCCGTAGGCCAGGACCGAGACCTGGATGTTGTTGGTGGTGACCGCGCTGAAGAAGACGATCGACGGGTTCTCCGAGTAGTAGGACACGAAGTCCTCCTCGGCGTAGGTCTCCTGGTAGGAGTCGGGGATCACCAGGTCGATGCGGTCGGGGGCGGCCCAGAACACGAGGGCGAGCACGATCCCGGTGCCCCAGAAGAGGATCGAGCTGGCCAGCAGCTGGCGCCGGCAGGTCCACACCGCGGCCGGGAAGCTGTCGACGAGGAAGCGGCGGATCGTGGCCAGCCGGGCGACCCGGGCACCGTGGACGGCGGCATGGCTCGCCGCCACCACCGTGGACAGGCGCCGGGTGAGGGCCGCGTCCCGGTAGGTGGTGCGGGCCTGGGAGAGGTGGAGCGTGACCTCCTGGTACCGGCGGAGGAGCTCGTCGATCTCCGGACCGGCCAGGTCGTGCCGCCGCCCGGCCCGACGGGCCAGCTCGGCGGTCCGCTGCCAGGCGGGCTCGTGCAGGGCGATGAACCGGTCGACGTCCACTCGGGCGGTACCGTACCGGCCACCCCGGCCCGGCCGGGGCCACGCCCCCGCACCCGGTGAGGTCGACCATCAGCGCCCAGGGCTTCCGGATCGTGACCCCCGAGGCCGTCGAGCTCGACCTCGACGCCGCCGGGCTGGCCAGCCGGCTCCTCGCCGCCCTGATCGACCTGGTCGCCATGCTCGTCGTGCTCTACGCCGTGTTCACCGTGGCCGGCGTCCTGGCGGCGGCGTCGTCGTCGACCACCGGTGAGGACGGCGGCGCCATCCTGGCGGCGGTCGTCGGCGCCGTGGGCCTCTTCGCCGTGCTCATCGTGTGGCCCACGGCGTGGGAGGTGGGGACCAAGGGCCGCAGCCTGGGCAAGCTCGCCCTCGGCCTGCGGGTGGTCACCGTCGAGGGCGCCCCCATCCGGGTGCGCCACGCCCTCGTGCGCGGCCTGGTCGGCGTGGTCGAGATCATCCTCACCTTCGGCACCCTCGCCGTGGCGGTGGCGCTCGCCAGCCAGCGGTTCCGGCGGCTGGGCGACCACCTCGCCGGCACCGTCGTGGTCCGCGAGCGGGGCGCCGGCGCCGATCGGGCCCACCCGCGCCGCTTCGTCCCTCATCCGGGCTGGGAGCCGTGGGCCGCCCGGCTCGACGCGACCCGGCTCACCCCGGACGACTACCGCCTGGTCCGGTCGTTCCTCCTGCGGGCCGCCGGGCTCCCGCCCGAGGCGCGGGTGCGGCTCGGCCACCAGATCCTCGACCGGGTCCTGCCCCGCGCCGGCATCGATCCCCGCGCCGCCGAGGCCCTGGGGGCGTGGTCGATCGAGGCCCCCCTGGTCGCCATCGCCGCCGCCTACCAACGCCGCTTCGACGGCGTGACGGCCTGACGACCGGGAGGCCAAGCGGGCAGGCGTCACCGAGCGCGTGTGGCCCGGCGCAGCCGCTGGGGGTCTGGGGGTCTCCCCCAGGAGGGACGGCCGGAGGCGAGGAACGAGGCGGAGGCCGTCAGAGCAGCCCGAGCGCAGCGAGGCCCTTCAAACTCGAAGGAACGGAGTGAGCGCCAGCGAACGAGTGACTGAGACCTACTCCGTGATGATGTCGACGAGCTTGCGGCCGCGCCGGCGGCCGAACTTCACCCGGCCGGTGGCCGTGGCGAAGAGGGTGTCGTCGCCGCCGCGCCCGACGTTCTCACCGGGGTGGAAGCGGGTGCCGCGCTGGCGGACGATGATCGAACCGGCCGGGACGAGGGTGCCGTCGTAGGCCTTGACGCCGAGGCGCTTGCTCTGGGAGTCGCGGCCGTTCCGGGTGGAACCGCCGCCCTTGGTCTTCGACATGTCGCCTCAGCCCTTCTTGATGCCGGTGATCTCGACGGTGGAGTAGTGCTGCCGGTGGCCCCAGCGCCTCCGCTGGTTGCTCTTGTTCTTGTAGGTGAACCCGGTGACCTTGGGGCCCTTGGCGTCGCCCACGACCTTGGCCGTGACGGTGGCCTTGGCCAGGGCGTCGGGGGTGGCCAGGACGGTGTCGCCGTCGACCAGCAGCAGCGGGGTCAGCTCGACCTCGGTGTCGACCGGGCCCAGCTTCTCGACCTCGAGCCGCTGGCCCTCGGTCACGCGGTACTGCTTGCCGCCGGTCTTGATGACTGCATCCATGGTCGTCTCGTCGTCTCGGGTGGTCGATCGGGTGGCCGCACGGGCCGACGGGCCAGGTTAGTGGGGCGCCGGTGGGGCGCCCAACCCATGACCTCCCACCGGAGCCGGGCACCGGCAGGAGGTCAGCCCTTGGGGAGGAGGGAGGTGTCGAGGACGACGCCGCGCCCCTCGCAGTGGGGGCAGCCCTGGGCGAAGGACTCGAGGAGCCCCTCGCCGATCCGCTTGCGGGTCATCTCGACCAGGCCCAGCTGGGAGATGTCGAAGACCTGGGTGCGGGTCTTGTCCCGGGCCAGGGCGTCGCGGAAGGTCTTGATGACGTCGTCGCGGTTCTTGGCGATCTCCATGTCGATGAAGTCGATGACGATGATGCCGCCGATGTCGCGCAGCCGGAGCTGGCGGGCGACCTCCTCGGCCGCCTCCAGGTTGTTGAGGTACACCGTCTGCTCGAGGCTCGACGTGCCCACGTTCTTGCCCGTGTTGACGTCGATGACGGTCAGCGCCTCGGTGTGCTCGATGATCAGCGACCCGCCCGAGGGCAGCCACACCTTGCGGTCGAGGGCCTTGTGCAGCTGCTCGTGGATGTGGTGCTTCTCGAAGAGGGGCAGCGGTTCGGTGGCCGGGTCGTAGAGCTCGACCCGCTCGGCCATCTCGGGCGAGATGCTGCTGACGTAGTCGCTGACCTGCTCGAACAGGTGGCGATCGTCGATGACGACCTTGCGGAAGTCGTTGGTGAGCTCCTCGCGGATCATGCGGATGGCCGTGTCCGGCTCCCGGTAGAGCAGGGTCGGGCCCTGGCTCCGGGCCCGCTCGGCGAGGGCCTCGATCTGCTGCCACTGGCTGGCCAGGCGGGTGACGTCGGCCTCGATCTCCGACGCGGTCACCCCCTCGGCGGCGGTGCGGACGATGAGGCCGTGGCCCTTGGGCCGGACCTTGTCGAGGATGTTCCGCAGCCGCTTGCGCTCGTCGTCGGGGAGTCGCTTGGAGATGCCGTAGGTCGTGCTGTTGGGCACCAGCACCACGAACCGGCCCGGCAGCGAGACCTCCTGGGTCAGGCGGGCGCCCTTGTGGGCGATGGGGTTCTTGGTGACCTGGCAGAGGATCAGCTGCTTGGCCCGCAGCATGTCCTCGATCTTGGCGTTCGAGCGCTGCTTGGGCTGGTCGAGGTCGTCGTCGGCCCGGGCGTCGCTGCGGTAGAGGACGGCGTTCTTGGGCGTGCCGATGTCGACGAAGGCCGCCTCCATGCCCGGCAGCACGTTCTGGACCTTGCCCAGGTAGATGTTGCCGTGGATCTGGCTGATGTCGTCGGCCGGTCGCGAGACCTGGTGCTCGATGAGCGAGCGGCCCTCGAGGATGGCGATCTGGGTCGCCTCGGGCTGGACGTGGACGGCCATCAGGTAGCGCCCGACCGCCTTGCCCTTGCGCTCGCGTCCTCGACGGGCGGCGAGCACGTCGTCGTCGAGCTCGACCGCCTCGCCGGTGAGCGCGGTGACCGGCTGGACCGAACGCTGGCCGCCTCGCCCGTCGCCCCGGCCGCCGCGACCCTGGCCCCCGCGGCCCTGCTGGCCGCCCTGGCCCCCGCCACGACCCTGCTGGCCGCCACCCTGGCCCCCGCGGCCGCCGCTGCGATCGCCGCCACCGTTCTGCTCGCCCTGACCGCCGCCCTGGCCACCGCCCTTGCCGCGACCACGGCCGCCGCGGCGCCGACGCTTGCGCCCGCCCGCGGAGCCGCCCTCGCCCTCGGCCTTGGCCGCGACGGGGGCCCCGTCGCCGCCGGCGGCGGGCGGGGCGGGGCGGGTGTCGCCGATCCTCGGGCGCGCCGCGGGTGGGGCGTCGCCGGCCGGGGCGGCGTCGCCGTCGGACCGTGGGGTTCGGCCACCGGCGGACCGGGTGGCATCGTCGCCCTCGGACCGTGGGCTTCGGCCACCGGCGGACCGGGTGGCGTCGTCGCCCTCGAACCGTGGGCTTCGGCCACCGGCGGACCGGGTGGTGTCGTCGCCGTCGGCGCCGGCTGCGGTGCTGTCGCCGTCGCCGCCGCTGCGGCCCCGACCCCCGCGCGAGCCGCGCCGGCGGCGGGTGCCGCCACCGGGCGCGCCGGAGGTGCCGTCGCCGGACGAGCCCGACGCGCTCGACGCGCTCGACGAGCCCGGCGCGTTCGACGAGCCCGACGAGTCGGACGGGCTGTCGTCCGAGGGTCGCGATGAGCCGGGAGCGTCGTCGTCGCGGTCGCGACGGGAGCCGCCGGCCGATCGGCCGTCGGACGAGCCGGTGGGGCGGTCCCCCGACGGCTCGGGGGCGGTGCCGGCGGGGGCCGGGCGCTCAGCCCGGGGTGTCGGCTCGGGGGAGGCCGTGGCCCCGCGGGGGGTCTGGTCGGCGTCGGTCATGGGTGCGATCCCTTCTCATGACGCACGCGCCTGGGCGTGCGGAGCAGGCCAGGGGTCCGGGGCCGGGAGGGGCTCGGTCCGGACGCCGTCGTGCTCTGTGAACTGGTGGGTCCTGCACACGCCCACCTCGCGGGCGCCGTCGCCCAGGAGGGCGACGAGCTCGCTGGGCCGGAGGCCGCGGTTCTGCGCCCCCAGCTCGGCGATGAGCAGGGGGGCGCCGTCGCGGTCGACGGCCTGGAGGTGGTGCAGGTGGGCGCGGACGTCGTCGATGACGTCCTTGCCCTTGCGCTGGCGGGTCATCACCAGCTCGGGCGCGGCGAGGAGGGCCTCGGACCGCGTCGCGAGCGTCGGGAGGTCGAGGCCGCCCACCTCGATCTCCCAGCGGCTGCTGGTGACGGCGTGCTGGAGCGATGGGGTGCCGGGCGGGACCTCGGCCGCGGCCGTGGCGGTGACGCCACGGGGCAGTGCGGGGCTGAGGAGGTCCGGCAGGGAGGCGACGTCGACCGTGGTGCCCTCCACGAGGTCGACGTCGAGGTACTCGGCCAGGGATTCGTGCCCGGTGGAGAGGGCGAGGCCGAAGTGGAGCTTGGGTCGGGGCGAGAAGCCCTGCGAGCGGCCGACGGGGAGCTGGACGCGGCGCAGCGCCCGCTCCCACATCCGGGCCACGTCGCGGTGGCTGGTGAAGCGGACCTTGCCCAGCTTGGTGAACCGCAGCCGGATCTTGACCAGCTGCAGCGGCCCGGGGCCGGGGACCTTCACCGGGCCGTCGGGTGCGGCGGGCTCGTTCTCGCTCACGGTGTGGCTCCCGCCGGAACGGCGACGGGCTTGGCGCCCAGCGTCACGGTGACGGGTCGGCCCGTGCCCTGGCTGCCGCCGGCCGGCGGCGTGGCGTTGGCGACCACGTGCTCGATGCCGTAGCCGGTGCAGGCGCCGCAGTCGTAGCAGGGCGTCCAGCGGCAGTCCTCGAGCCCGACCTCGTCGAGGGCGTCACGCCAGTCCTGCCACAGGAAGTCCTTGTGCAGTCCGGCCGAGAGGTGGTCCCAGGGCAGGGCCTCGTCCTCGGTGCGGTGGCGGTAGACGAGCTGCTCGACGGTGAGGCCGTGGCGCTCGAGGGCGTCGAGCCACAGCTGGATGTCGAAGTGCTCGCTCCACTCCTGGAACGTGCCGCCGTGGCGCCAGACGTCCTCGATCACGTCGGCCAGGCGGCGATCGCCGCGGGACATGATCCCCTCGACGGTGGTGGCCCGGGGGTCGTGCCACTTGAGCTGGACGCCGTGGTCGCGCCGGGTGGCGTCGCGCAGGAGGCCGACCTTGCGGGTCAGCTCCTCGCGGGTGTTCTGGCCGAACCACTGGAACGGGGTGAACGGCTTGGGCACGAAGCCGCCGATCGACACCGTGACGCTCGGGTTCTTGTGGTACTTCCGGCCGATGGCGACCACGTTGCGTGCGAGGTCGGCGATGCCGAGGGTGTCCTCGTCGGTCTCGGTCGGGAGGCCGATCAGGAAGTAGAGCTTCATGCGCCGCCAGCCCTGGGAGTAGGCGGACTCGACGGCGCCGTAGAGGTCGTCCTCGCTGATGAGCTTGTTGATCACCTGGCGCATCCGCCACGTGCCGCCCTCGGGGGCGAAGGTCAGGCCGGTGCGGCGGGCCCGCTGGATGTCGGCGGCGATGCCGACGGTGAAGGCGTCGACCCGCAGCGACGGGAGCGAGACGCTGACGTCGCCGCAGCCCATCTGGTCGGCGGTGTTGTCCACGATGTCGGACACCACGCCCTCGATGCCGCTGAAGTCGGCGGTGCTCAGGCTGGTGAGGGCGACCTCGTCGTAGCCGGTGCGGCGCAGGCCGTCCTGGACCATGGTGCGGACCTGATCGGCGGGGCGCTCGCGCACGGGGCGGGTGATCATCCCGGCCTGGCAGAACCGGCAGCCCCGGGTGCAGCCCCGGAAGACCTCGACGTTGAGGCGGTCGTGGACGACCTCGGTGAGCGGCACCAGCTGGTTGCGGGGGTAGGGCCACTCGCCCAGGTCGGCGATGGTGCGCTTCTCGACCTCGTCCGGCGCCGCCGGGTGGGTCGGTCGGGTCGCCCGGAGGATGCCCGTCTCGGGGTCGTGGTCGGCCTCGTAGAGGCTCGGGACGTAGACGCCGGTGACGCCGGCCAGGGCGACGTGGGCGTCGTGGCGGTTGACGGGCTCGCCGGCGTCGCGGGCGGCCATCCACGGGGCGAGGGCCTCGGTGATCTCGCCGACGGCCTCCTCGCCGTCGCCCAGGACCACGAAGTCGAGGAACGGGGCGATGGGCTCGGGGTTGTAGGTGCAGTGCCCGCCGGCACCGATGAACAGGTCGTGCGGGCCTCGATCGGCGGCGCGCACGGGGCAGCCGGCCAGGTCGACCATCGAGAGCAGGTTCGTGTAGGTCAGCTCGGCCGAGAGGTTGAAGGCGAGGATGTCGAAGTCGCCGGCCGGGCGGTGGGTGTCGACCGAGAAGAGCGGGATGCCCTCCTCGCGCAGGAGGGCCTCGAGGTCGGTCCACGGCGCGTAGGTCCGCTCGGCGACGGCGTCGTCCCGCTCGTTCAGGATCTCGTACAGGATCTGGAGGCCCTGGTTGGGCAGCCCGATCTCGTAGGTGTCGGGGTAGGCGAGCAGCCAGGCCACCTGGTCGGGGCCGTGCTCGGGCTCCTGGGCGCCGTCCTCCCCACCGATGTAGCGCGCCGGCTTGGCCACCCGGGGGAGGATGGCCTCGAGGGCCGGCCAGACTGACGACATGATCGGTCGAGTCTACCGACGGTCCCCCGTCGGGCCGCGACTGCGCATGGAGGGGGTGATCGGCGCCGCCGGGTTCGCGAGCGGCGATCGGGTCGTCGTCGGCCTCTGGACCCGCTCCCCCGTCGGCCCCCTGGCCGACGTGATGTGGGCCTCGCCGACCGGCGTGCGCACGCTGCACGTCGGATCCTCGGCCGGCGCCGACTTCATCACCTCGGTGTACGAGTTCGACGACGTGGTCGTCGACCCGGGTCTCGCCGTCGAGGGCGACGGACGGTCGCTCGCCGTGTCCCTCCCGGCGGTCGACGCCGTCGTCACCATGATCGCCGGCCCCGGCTGGCACATCCCCCCGCCCCGGCGGCCGGCGTGGGTGACCCGCTGGGTCGAGCGCCCGCTGGCCCGGGCGCTCATGGGCGTCGAGACCTACGGCGTCTCCCCCCGGGGCGTCGAGGAGTGGTACCAGGCCACCGCGTGGCGCCCCGTCGTCACCGCTCGGGCCACCGTCGCCGGCCGCGACCTCGGCGGCCTCGCCGCCATCGACCCGCCCGCCCGCTTCGGCTTCAGCGAGCCGCCCCGGACGCCCAGCATCACCGAGGTCCGCCCCCTCCTCGGCTTCCCCCCTCGTTCTGTCAATCCCCATGCGCACCCACGCCCCACCAGGATTGACAGAAGCGTCAGGGGACGTGGCGGGCGATCTCGGCGAGCACCATCGGCCCCTGCTGGGTGACCTCGCGGTAGGTGAACTCGAGGATCGTCCAGCCGAGGGCGATGAGCCGACGCCGGCGGACCCGCTCCCACCGGAAGGCGCGCTCGCCCTGGTGGTGAGCCAGGCTGTCGCACTCGACGGCGACCTTGAACGCCGGCCAGGCGATGTCGAGCCAGCACTGGAAGTCGCCGTCGACCACGTGGTGCTGTGTGACGGGAGGCGGCAGCGCGCTGCCGGCGATCAGCCGCAACGTCCGCCGCTCGAACCCGCTGTCGACCAGGTTGGCATCGGACCGCTCGGCGAGCAGGGCCCGCAGCGCCACGGTGCCGGTGCGGCCCCGGCGGGCGACCTCGAGGTGGCGCTGAACGACCCGGTCGAGCACGGCCGGCTCGTGGCGCATGGCATGGTCGAGAGCGACGCCCGCCTTGAACTCGTGGCAGACCGCCGGCAGATCGACCAGCGTGCGCACCAGCGCGGTGCACGAGATGCCGTCGACCTCGTCGAAGTCGACGCCGCGCAGGTCCTTGCTCTCGTGCATGATGACGCCCCGTCCCGCGGTGCGACGGTGACGGCCACGCTCGACCACGATCTCTCGATCGGCGCCTGGTCGAACCCCGGGATCCGGCGCAGCCGGGCCGCGGCCCGGTGCGACGCCATGGAGCCGGGCACGCTCAGAGTCGCCACGTGCAACCGCTGGTGCCAGCTCGATGAGATCCCCGAGAGCACGAACACCCCCGGCGCCTCCCGCCGGGCCTCGCCTCGAGCCACCATCCCCCGGAGGCGGTCGTCGGTCAGCCCAACAGCGCGCGCCTGCTCGCGCGTGAAGGCGGCGTGCTGCCTGGCCGCCAGCTCGTAGATGTCCACGTCTCGCTTCTCCCGATCGGGCCGGCCCGGGCGGGCCGACGGTTGCGGGGGAAGCGCACGCCCACCGTTCCCGCGGGATGGCGAAGCGACACCTCGTTCTGTCAATCCCCATGCGCCTCCAGGCCCCACCAGGATTGACAGAACCGGGGGTGGGGTCAGCGGAAGCGGCGCATGTGGATGTTCAGCACCAGGCCCATGGCGATGAAGGCCATGATCGTCGACGAGCCGCCGTAGCTGAGGAACGGCAGCGGGATGCCGGTGATGGGCATGATGCCCATCGTCATGCCGACGTTCTGGAAGATCTGGAACACGAACATGGCCAGCACGCCGAGGCAGATCATGGAGCCGGCGTCGTCACGGGCCAGCTGGGCGGTGCGCCAGATCCGCCACACGATGACGGCGTAGGCCGACAGCAGGGCGCCGGCGCCGATGAGGCCCAGCTCCTCCCCCACCACCGTGAAGATGAAGTCGGTGTGCTGCTCGGGCACCCTCTCGCTTCGGGTCTGCGGGCCGTTGAACAGGCCGGTCCCCCGGACGCCGCCGGACCCGATGGCCAGCTTGGACTGCTCGAGGTTGTAGGCGTCGCCCCGCTGGTCCTCCAGCGAGCTCTCGGACTCCTGGTTGGCGAAGACGGTGAGCCGGGCCTTCTGGTAGTCGTCGAGGACGCCGCTGGTGAGCACCAAGGTGGCGAGCAGCACCGAGGCCACGCCGAGGAGCACGAGGTAGCGCCCCCGCACTCCGGCGGCGACGAGCAGGCAGAAGGTCACCGCCACCGACACCAGCGACGTGCCCAGGTCGGGCTGGAGCAGCACCAGGACGATCGGGAGGGCGCAGAGGCCGAGCAGGGCGCCCAGCCGGCGCAGGTCGATGTCGCCGTGGAACTGGGTGGCCAGGTAGACGAACCCGAGGATCAGGGCCAGCTTGGCGAACTCCGACGGCTGGAGCTGGAACGGTCCGAGCTGGAACCAGCCCTGCGTGCCGGACCGGCGCGACCCGACGAGCCGCACCGCCACCAGCAAGACGATGGTCGACCCGTAGATCAGCGGCGTCTGGTCGAGGACCTTGTGGTAGTCGACCACCGCCACCACGGCGCAGGCGATGAGGCCGATGACCACGAAGAAGGCCTGCCGGGTCAGGTACGAGCCGTCGTAGGGCGGCGATGCGCCCCGGGTCGCGCTGTAGACCATCAGCACGCCGAGCCCGGCCACGGCCACCAGGCAGGCGACCAGGACGGCGTCGATGTGGTGCCAGATGGCCGAGGGGTCGTGGCGGAGCGACGTGAGCGGGCGCCGGCGGGGGATGGGGACGGTGGCCATCAGTCCTGGGTGTCCCCGGCCTGAGGGATGTACTCCGCCTGCGCCTCGTCCACGTCGAACCACCCGCCGAGGGGGGCGGTGAAGGGACTGTCGGGGGCGCCGAAGGCCTCGATGTTGCAGCCGACGGCGGCGAAGGGCTCGAGCACCCGGCGGGTGAGGGGCACGGCCGCCTGGGCGCCGAAGCCGGCCTCCTGGAAGACGGTGGCCATGGCGATGGTGGACTCCCGGCCGTCGGTCGGCGTCGGGGCGAAGGCGGCGAACAGCGACGAGTCGTTCTTGCCGGTCACCTGGGCGGTGCCCGTCTTGCCGGCGATCGGGCACTGCGACTGGTCGAACCCCCGGAAGGCGGTCGCCGCCGTGCCGCCGTCGTCCTTGGTCACGCCGTCGAACCCGGAGATCATCGGGTCGCGCCACTCCGGCGGGAGGTCGACCTGGCCGGTGGCCTCGGGCTCGGTGACCTCGACGTTGGTGCCGGAGCCGTAGTCGGTGACCTGGAGCACCAGCTGGGGCTTCCAGATCGTGCCGCCGTTGGCCAAGGTGGCGTAGCCCCGGGCCAGCTGCAGCGGCGTCATGAGGACGTCGCCCTGGCCGACCATGGTGTTGCCGCTGACGCCCGCGGTCCACGTCCCGGCGATACGGGCCTCCTCGGTGTCCCCGTTGAGGTCGATCGAGAAGTCCATCAGCCACGTCGGCGTGGGGATGCGCCCGGGCTGCTCGCCCGGCAGGTCGATGCCGGTCCGCTCGCCGAGGCCCCAGGCGCCCATCGCGCGCTGCATGGCCTCCTCGCCGATGCGGTCGCGGGCCCGCCACGACTCGTCGCCGATCTTGTAGAAGTACGTGTCGGACGAACGGGTGAGCGCTTCGCGCAGGTCGACGGCGCCGGTCCCCACGCCGCCGGCGTTCTGGGCCGAGCACACGCTCTCGGCGGCCGCGTTGCAGTTGGCGCTGTAGAGGTACGTGCCGGTGTCGTTGTAGACGAAGTCCGGCGTGACCATCCCGTTGGCCAGCCCGGCGTAGGCGCTGAACAGCTTGAAGGTCGAGCCCGGGGCGTACTGGCCGGCGATGGCCCGGTTCAGCAGGGGGAAGTTGTGCTGGTCGCCGCGGTCGTCGGCCGAGATGGCCTGGTAGTCCTCGGTGGAGATGCCGCCCACGAACAGGTTGGGGTCGTAGGTCGGGTACGAGGCGATGGCGAGGACCTGGCCGTTGCGGGGGTCCATGGCCACCGAGGCGGCGCCGAGCGGGTTGCAGCCGCCGGGCAGGAAGCAGCCGTTGTCCTGGACCCCACGCCGGCGCTCGATCTCGGCGGCCAGGCCCTTCTCGACGAGGTACTGCATGTTGATGTCGATGGTGAGGTAGACGTCGCGCCCCGGGATCGGCTCGCGCCGCTGGTCGACGAGCTCGCGGATGGGGCGGTTGCGGGCGTCGACCTCGTAGACGATGCGCCCCGGGGTGCCGCGCAGCTCGTGCTCGAGCCCGGCCTCGATGCCGGCCTTGCCGATGTCGTCGTCGTTCTCGTAGGGCTTCTCCTCGTTCTGGAACTCCTCCAGCTCGTCCTCGGTGATGGCGCCGACGTAGCCCAGGACGTGGGCGAGCAGGGCGCCGTAGTTGTACTGGCGCACCGTCACCCGCTCGACCGACACCGACGGGAACTTGTCGGGGTTCTCGGTGAGGTAGAGCTCGAGCTCCTCCGAGACGCTGGTGGCGACGGGCACCGGCTTGAACTTGCTGTAGCGGGGGTCCTCGATGCGCTCGCGCAGGATCTCGGCGGTGACCGGCTCGGGAGGAGCGGGGTCGGCATCGCCCGAGCCGTCGGGGTTCTGGGCCCCGGTGGCCACGCCGGCGGGCGGGGCGGGCTGGCCGAACGGGCCGGCCGGCTGGTCGGCGCTGCCATCAGGGGGGTCGACGGCGGAGGCGTCCTCCTCGTCGGTCGGCGCATCCGGGACGGTCGTCGTGGTCGTGGTGGTGGTGCTGCCGGCCTCGTCGCCCTCGTCGCCCCCGTCGCCGGGGTCAGTGCCGTCGGGCTCGGTCGGCTCGACCGGCTCCTCGGGCCGGGGCCCGGGGTCGTCGGCGCTCCGCTCGCCGCTGGCCCGGAGGAGCTGGTCGGCGGTGATCTCCCGGGCCAGGGTGCGCAGCAGCTCGGTCTGCTCCGGCGCGTCGAGCTCGAAGAACTCCTGGTAGTCGACCTGGACCTGGATGGTGCGGCGGTTGGAGACCAGCTCCTTGCCGGAACGGTCGTAGATCCGGCCGCGGGGCGCCTCGGTGATCACCGTCTGGGTGCGGGCGCTGTCGACGGCGGCGAGGGCCTCGTCGGTGGTCAGCACCTGGAGGTACCACAGCCGCACGAACAAGGCTGCGAACAGCGACAGGGCGACGATGCCCAGCACGTGGTGGCGGGCGCGGGGGTTGGTCGAGGTCATGGGGGCAATCAGCGGAAGACGGAGGGGCCGCGGTCGCGGGCACGGCCCTCAGGCCCGTAGGCCCAGCGCAGCGCCCACCGCATGGGCTTGCTGAACGCGACGTTCACCACGGCGATCACGCCGACGATAGCCGGGAGGGCGGTGGCATCGACGGTCACGCCGAGCACCACGGCGAGGCCGGCGTACAGCAGGGTGCCGAGGGCTGACGCCACGGCAACCAGCCCGATCCAGATCACCGTCGCGTCCCGGAGGACGGACTCCTTGGCCGACCCGACCACCCATCCGACCAGGGCGCCGGTGAGGGCAGACAGGCCGGTCGGGGTGTCGAGGAGGAGGTCGAAGGCGAGGCCCGAGGCGAACCCGGCGAGGGCCCCGCGCTCGGCGTCGGTCTCCAGGGCCGCGGCGATGGCGAAGAGCAGCACGACGTTGCCGCGCCCGCCCCCGATCTCGAGGGGCGAGATCACCACGACCTGCACGACCAGGGTGACGAGCGCGACGACGGCCAGGCGGGCGGCGACCACGGGCTACGAGCAGTCGTCCGTGCAGAGCAGCACGGCGACGTAGCTGAGCCCGTCGAGGTCGGCGATCGGGTCGACGACCACGATGCGCTCGGTGCGGTCCTCGGTGGGTCGGATGGACTCGACGGTCCCCACGGGGATGTTCGGCGGGTAGGCGCTGCGGTCCAGGCCGCTGGTGACGACGTCCTCTCCCCCCTCGACCGGCGTGTCCTCGGAGATGCCCTCGTCGATCCGGACCATGCCGTCCTGGCCGGTCGAGCGGGCGATCCCCACGTCGCGGCTGCCGACCAGCTTCACGCCGAAGCCGCCGTAGTCGGGGTCGGTGATGACCCGGATCCGCGCCGTGCCGCCCTCGACCCGGTCGACCCGCCCGACGAGGCCGGCGTCGGTGACGACCACCATCCCCTCGCTGACGCCGTCACCCGACCCGCGGTTGATCTCGAAGGTCGAGTCGAAGCTGGTCAGCGGGCCCGAGGTGACCTGGGCGACCAGCTGCTCGATGTCGTCGGGCACGGGCAGGTTCATCATCCGCTGCAGCTCGGCCAGCTCCTCCTGGGCGGCCCGGCCCTCGACCTCCTCGCCGGCGATGGCGTCGAGCCGGCGCTGGAGCTCGCGGTTGTCGTCCTCGAGGTCGTCGTAGGAGAAGATCCCCCGCCAGGCGTTCTGGAAGGGCGAGGCGATGGCGTTGCCGATGCCCTCAAACGGTGAGAAGACGGTGCCGGCGACCCGCCGGACGCCCTGCACCGGTCCGGTGTCGCGGTAGTCGAGGGTGAGGACGGTGAGCGACGCCAGGACCAGCAGGATCAGGGTGAGGCGCGAGCGTCCGAAACGCCGGGATGAGGGCACGGAGTCTCGGACGAGGTCAGGTCTGCGGGTTCGAGGAGAAGAGGACGCCCTTGAGCGCCTCGAACTCCTCGAGCGACTGCCCCGACCCGATGGCCACGCAGTGGAGGGGGTTGTCGGCGATGACGATGGGCATGCCCGTCTCGTGCTCGAGCCGGTGCGCCAGGCCGTGGAGGAGGGCGCCACCACCGGCCAGGACGATGCCCTGCTCCATGATGTCGGCGGCCAGCTCCGGCGGGGTCTTGTCGAGGGTGACCTTCACGGCGTCGCAGATGGCGGCGACGGGCTCCTCGATGGCCTCGCGGATCTCCTCGGTCGAGGTCACGATGGTCTTGGGCAGACCCGTGACCAGGTCGCGGCCGCGGATCTCGGCGTGCAGCTCCTCCTCGAGGGGCCAGGCCGACCCGAGGGCCATCTTGACCTCCTCGGCGGTGCGCTCGCCGAGGGCGAGGCTGTACTCCTTCTTGATGAACTGGATGATGGCGTCGTCGAGCTCGTCGCCGCCCACCCGCACCGACTGGCTGGCGACGATCCCGCCCAGCGAGATCACGGCCACCTCGGTGGTGCCGCCGCCGATGTCCACGATCATGTTGCCGGTGGGCTCCTGGACCGGCAGCCCGGCGCCGATGGCGGCGGCCATGGGCTCCTCGATGATGTAGGCGGGCTTGCGGGCGCCGGCGTACTCGGCGGCCTCCTGCACGGCCCGCTGCTCGACGCCCGTGATGCCCGACGGCACGCAGATCACCATGCGGGGCTTGGAGAAGCGCCGCTGGTGGACCTTGTGGATGAAGAAGCGGAGCATCTTCTCGCAGATCTCGAAGTCGGCGATCACGCCGTCCTTCAGGGGCCGGATGGCCTCGATGTGGGCGGGCGTGCGCCCGATCATCCGCTTGGCCTCGGTGCCGACGGCCAGGACCCGGCCGTCCTTGACCGACACGGCGACGACCGACGGCTCGTTCAAGACGATGCCTCGACCCCGCACGTAGACCAGGGTGTTGGCGGTGCCCAGGTCGACAGCCATGTCGCGGCCCATGAGCGAGCTGATCGGATTGTCGGACACGGGGGACCTCCGAGGCTGCGCCGTTGGGGCCGGGCGCGGGTCGGGCCGAAGTGTAGGCCCTGTCATCCGACCGCAACAATCACCCCCTAGCCGAACCGAGGCCGACAGAGGTGGATCCTGCACTGCGCCCCTGGTCAGGGGGTATGTGTGGCAGCCCCGTCAGACGCCCTGGGGGAACCAGAGGCCGATCTCGCGCTCGGCCGACTCGGGCCCGTCGGAGCCGTGGACCAGGTTCTCGTTGGTGGTGGTGGCGAAGTCGCCCCGGATCGAGCCGGGCTGGGCGTCGGTGACCTGGGTCTTGCCGATCAGGATGCGGCACAGCTCCCAGGTGTCGTCGTTCGGGCCCTCGACGACCATGGCGAAGACCGGCGACCGGGTGAGGAAGGCGACGAGCTCGCCGTAGAAGGGCTTCTCGGCGTGCTCGGCGTAGTGCTGCTCGGCCAGCTCGGTGCTCGCCGTGCGGAGCTCAGCGGCGACCAGGCGGAGGCCCTTGCGCTCGATCCGGCTCACGATCTCGCCCACCAGCCCCCGCTCCACGGCGTCGGGCTTGGCCATCACGAAGGTGCGGGACGTCATGGCCCGGACCGTAGCGACCCCTCCCCCACCGCTCCGAACCAAGGGACGCGACGTGCCAGGCACGTCGCGTCCGGGTCAGTGGCCGGACCAGCGGCCGTCGGGGTGGAGGGTGAGGATGTCGGCGCCGTCGTCGGTGACGACGAGGGTGTGCTCGAACTGGGCCGTGCGGCGCCCGTCGGTCGTCACCGCGGTCCACTCGTCGTCCCACAGCCGGTGCTGCCACGCACCCAGGGCGATCATGGGCTCGATGGTGAACGTCATCCCCGGCTCCATCACCACGCGGGCGTCGCGCGGCTCGAAGTAGTGGAGGATGTGCAGCCCGGTGTGGAACTCGTGGGCGACGCCGTGGCCGGTGAAGGCCCGCACCACGCTGAAGCCCTCCGCCTCGGCGTGGGCCTGGATGGCCTGGCCGATGTCGCTCGTCGGCCGGCCGGGACGTACCGCCTCGATGCCCTTCTCGAGGCACTCGCGGGTGACGCGCACCAGGCGCCGGCTCAGGTCGTCGATCGTCCCCACGCCCCAGGTGGCGTTGGTGTCGCCGTGGACGCCCTCGCGGAACAAGGTGACGTCGAGGTTGACGATGTCGCCGTCGCGCAGGGCCCGCGAGTCGGGGATCCCGTGGCAGATGACCTCGTTGACCGACGTGCAGATCGACTTCGGGTACGACGGCTCGCCGTAGTTGAGGGGGCTGGGGTAGCCGCCGGCGGCGAGGCACGCCTCGTGGCAGATCCGGTCGAGCTCCTCGGTGGTGACGCCGGGGGCGATGGCGTCGCCGACGGTGCGGAGGATCTCGGCCGCGGCCGCGCCGGTGCGGCGCATCGCCTCGATCGTCTCGGGCGGGTGGACGTCGGGGACGTCACGTCGGCTGCGACCGCCCTCGGCGGCGTAGTGGGGCAGCTCGACGCCGTCCGGCACGGGCCGCTGGGGACTGACCTGTCCGGCCCGCACCCGCTCGAACGAGGGGGCGTGGCAGCGCTTGAACTTGCGCCCCGACCCGCAGAAGCAGGCGTCGTTGGGGCGCATCCGGGCCGGGTCGACCTCGGTGGCGGCGGTGGCGGGGGGGTTCACGCGGGGACGTCCATCTCTCGCAGGGCGGCCCGCACGGGGCCGACGATCTCGGGGGCGCCGGCGACGAGGACGAGGTCGTCCTCGGTGGCCACGGCCAGGGCCCGGTTCACGGCGTCGACCGGCTCGGGCACGGTCTCGGCCACGGCGCCCAGCCGCTCGGCCACGCCGACGAGGTCCGAGGCGGCGACGACCCCGGCCCCCTCGGGGGCGCAGGCCACGACGAGGCCGGCGTCGGCGACGCCGAGGGCGTGCAGGATCGCTTCGGGGTCGGGGCCGGACCGGAAGCCGACGACCATGAGGACCGACCCCGGGAGCATCATGTCCTCGGCCAGGGTGGTGGCGGTGGCCTCGGCCGCCCCGGCGTCGGTCACCACGTCCACGACGACGGTGGGGTGGCGGGCGACGACCTCGAAGCGGCCCGGCAGCCGGAGCTCCCCCAGCGCCTCGGTCACGACCTCGGTGTCCTGGGGCCGACCGAGGAAGGCCTCGACCGCGGCGAGGGCGGTCGCCGCCGCGGCCGCCTGGTGGCCGCCGTGGACCGGGACGTAGACGTCGTCGTGCTGGGCGTCGGGCGTCCGCAGGTCGAGGAGGCGCCCGCCGACGGCGACCTTGTCGACGGCGACGCCGAAGTCGCGGTTGAGCTCCCAGGCGCCGTCGGCCGAGGCGACCGTCACGGTCCCGTGCTCGTCGGCGCCGACGGCGACGGTCGGCTCGACGAGGGCGACGGGGTCGTCGTGGCCGGTCTCGAGCACGACGACGTCGACGGCGACCTCGGCGAACCACCGGAAGGCGGCGGCGACGACGATCTCGGAGGCGGCGGCAGTGAGCCCGGCCAGCTCCTCGACGGCGGTGACGTCACCGACGAGGGTGGCGAAGGTGTCGTCGTCGACGGTGGTCCCGTCCCAGGCCAGGCGCTCGGCCACCTGCTCGAGGGCGGTCGACGTGATGGTCCCCACCGAGAGGCCCTGCGCCCGCAGCAGGGCCGTGGCCATGGCCGCGACCGACGCCGCGCCGGGGCCGGTGACGGCGATGACCGGCGCCGCCTCGTGGGGGTCGCCGAGGACGTGCAGGAGACGGCCGATGCGGTCGCCGACCTCGTCACGCGCCACCTGGTGGTCGGCGCGGGAGGCGAGGTGGCGCAGGGCGGAGTCGATGTTCACAGCCCGACCACGCTACCGGGCACCGCCACCCCCGAACCTTGTCCGGAAGTCCCCCTCCTCGGCAGGGTTCCGGACAAAGCTGGGGACCGGCCGCCGAACCTTGTCCGGAAGTCCCCCTCTGCGGCAGGGTTCCGGACAAAGCTGGGGACCGGCCGCCGAACCTTGTCCGGAAGTCCCCCTCTGCGGCAGGGTTCCGGACAAAGGTCGGTCAGGCGACGCGGAGACGGACCTCTTCGGCGCGGTGACGGGCCTGCTCGGCGGCCTCGGCGGCCCGGTGGCGGGCCTCCTCGGCCAGGACCGGGGCCTTCTCCCGAGCGACCTCGGCCAGGTCGGCCGCCATGGTGCGGGTCGACGCCGCCAGCAGCGGCCCCTTCTCCTTGGCCAGCTCGGAGAGCTCGGCGGCCCGCTCCTTGGCCACCTCCCGGGCGTGCTCGGCCAGCTCCGGCGCCCGCTCGCGGGCCGCCCGGGCGTGGGGACGGGCCTGCTCGATGGCGACCTCGGACAGGTCGAAGGCCTTCTCGCGCGCCGTGTCGGCCAGGGCTCGGACGTGGGGGCGGGTGGCGTCGGCCAGCTCGTACAGCGACGACGAGGCCCGCTCGGCCAGCTCCTCGACGTGCGGGAGGGCGGCCTCGGCGGCGTCGAGCGCCCGGTCGATGGTGCCCTCGACCTTGTCGGCGACGAAGCCGAGCTTGCGGGTGACCTCGACTGCGGCGCCGGCCTTGGCCGCCTTCTTGGCCTTGCGAGTCACGCGCCACTGGAGGACGAGGCCGACGCCGGCACCCACCAGCGCACCCTCGGCCGCCCCCTTGGCGATGCCGGGGACGGGGTCACGATCGGGGTCGGGAGCACGCGACGCCTGCACGGCGGCGACCCCTGCGCCCACGACGCCTCCGATCAGGGCACCCTTGATGGCCTTGTGCACGACGGTCCTCCGTGGTTGACGACGGGGCGGCTCTGCCCCTCGGACGGGAGCCCACGCTACTCACCCCGGGTCGTGGGCTCGGCCGCGACGATCCCGTCGTCACCCGAGCGCCACCCACGGATGGTGCCTGGCACCATCCGTGTCGGTCAGGAGGCGGCGCGGCGGGGGCGGGGGGCCCGGCGCTCGGAGCCCCGGGGCACGAGGGTCGGGTTGACCTTCTCCTGGACGACCTTGGCGTCGATCACGCAGCGCTCGATGTCGTCGCGCCCGGGGAGGTCGTACATGGTGTTGAGGAGGACCTCCTCGAGGATCGCCCGCAGGCCGCGAGCGCCGGTGCCCCGGAGGATGGCCTGGTCGGCGATGGCCTCGAGGGCGTCGTCGGTGAACTCGAGGTCGACGTTCTCGTACTCGAAGAACTTCTTGTACTGCTTGGCCAGGGCGTTGCGGGGCTCGACGAGGATCCGCACCAGGGCCTCGCGGTCGAGGTTGGCCACAGCGCCGATGACCGGCAGCCGGCCGATGAACTCGGGGATGAGGCCGAACTTCAGGAGGTCCTCGGGCAGGACGGAGGTGAGCACGTCGCCCATGTCCTTCTCCTGCGCCTTGCGGATGTCGGCGCCGAAGCCCACGCCCTTGGCGCCGGACCGGCTCTCGATGATGCGCTCGATGCCGGCGAAGGCACCACCGCAGATGAACAGGATGTTGGTCGTGTCGACCTGGATGAACTCCTGGTGCGGGTGCTTGCGCCCGCCCTGGGGCGGCACCGAGGCGACGGTGCCCTCGAGGATCTTCAGCAGCGCCTGCTGCACGCCCTCGCCCGACACGTCGCGGGTGATCGACGGGTTCTCGGCCTTGCGGGCCACCTTGTCGATCTCGTCGATGTAGATGATCCCGGTCTCGGCCTTCTTGACGTCGTAGTCGGCGGCCTGGATCAGCTTCAGGAGGATGTTCTCGACGTCCTCGCCCACGTAGCCGGCCTCGGTGAGGGCGGTGGCATCCGCGATGGCGAACGGGACGTTGAGCAGACGGGCCAGGGTCTGGGCGAGGAGGGTCTTGCCGCAGCCGGTGGGCCCGATGAGGAGGATGTTCGACTTGGCCAGCTCGACGTCGTCGCCGTGGCTCCGGGTCGAGCCCAGCTGCACCCGCTTGTAGTGGTTGTAGACGGCGACGGACAGGATCTTCTTGGCCTGCTCCTGCCCGATGATGAAGTCGTTCAGGAACTCGAAGATCTCACGGGGCTTGGGCAGGTCCTCGAGGGTGAGGTCGGCGCCCTCGGACAGCTCCTCCTCGATGATCTCGTTGCAGAGGTCGATGCACTCGTCGCAGATGTAGACGCTGGGGCCGGCGATGAGCTTCTTGACCTGCTTCTGCGACTTGCCGCAGAACGAGCACTTGAGGAGCTCGCCGCCTTCTCCGAACTTGGCCACCGGGGATCCCCTGTCGGTCTGTGGTCGGGTGGGTCAGGACTCGTGCGTGATCAGCTCGCCGCCGTGATCGGGCCGGTGCGGTCCACGATCTCGCGGGAGGCGATGACCTCGTCGATGATGCCGTACTCCTGGGCCTCGGGCGCGGACAGCACGTAGTCGCGGTCCGTGTCGCGCTTGATCCGCTCGACGTCCTGGCCGCTGTGGCGGGCCAGGATCTCGTTGAGCAGGTCCCGCATGCGCAGGATCTCCTTGGCCTGGATCTCGATGTCGGAGGCCTGACCGCCACCGCTGCCCCAGGGCTGGTGCAGCAGCACGCGGGCGTGGGGCAGGGCCATGCGCTTGCCGGGCGTGCCCGCCGCCAGCAGCACCGCCGCCGCCGAGGCCGCCTGCCCGAAGCAGATGGTGGCGATGTCGGGCTTGACGTACTGCATGGTGTCGTAGATCGCGAACAGCGCGGTGATGTCGCCACCAGGGCTGTTGATGTAGATGTTGATGTCCTTGTCGGGGTTCTCCGACTCGAGGTGCAGCAGCTGGGCCGACACCAGGTTGGCGATCGTGTCGTCGATCGGCGTGCCCAGGAAGATGATGTTGTCCTTGAGCAGGCGGGAGTAGAGGTCGAAGGCCCGCTCGCCCCGGTTGGTCTGCTCGACCACGGTGGGCACGAGGTAGTTGTAGGCCGGTTCCATCAGCTGTCCTGCTCGTCGGGTGAGTCGTTCTGGGGGTCGTCGGAGGGAGCCGCCCCGTGGTCGTGGCCATGATCGTGATCGTGGTCGTCCTCGTCGGCGAGGAGGGCCTCACGGTCGAGGGCGTTGCCGTCGCGGTCGACGACCTCGATGTGCTCCAGCACCCAGTCCATGGCCTTGCGGGTGCGCACGTCGGAGCGTACCAACGACAGCTGGGAGTTGCGCTCGAACTGCTGGCGCACCTTCTTGGCCGGCTGGCCCACCCGGGCGGCGACGGCCTCGATCTCGGCGTCGAGGTCGTCGTCGTCGACGTCGATGCCCTCGGCCACGGCGACGGCCCGCAGAGCAAGGTCGACCCGCACCGACCGCTGCGCCGCGGTGCGCAGCTCCTCGCGGAAGGCGTCGGGGTCCTGACCGGTGAGCTGGAGGTACTGGGCCAGCTCGATCCCCTGGGCCCGCAGGCGCAGGGCGAGGTCCTGGAGGCGGGTCTGCATCTCGGTCTCGACGAGGGCCTCGGGCGGGTCCTCCTCGACCAGCTTCGCCAGCTCGTCGGCGGTGCCCTCGCGGACGGCCATCTGGGCCTGCGACGCCTTCACGGTGGCGAGGCGGGTGCGCAGGTCGGTGCGGAGCTCCTCGACGGTCGAGAACTCGGAGGCCTCGGCGGCGAAGGCGTCGTCGAGGTCGGGCAGCACGGTCTCGCGGACCTCGTTCACCACGACGGTGAAGTCGACCGGGTCCTCGCCCTCCTGGGGGTGGTCGGCGGTGAACTCCAGGGTGTCGCCGACGCCGGCGCCCTCGAGGTTGGCGTCGAGCTCGGGGACGATGGAGCCGGCGCCGACGCGGTACTGGTAGCCCTCGGCGGTGAGGCCGTCGAGCGGCTCGCCGTCGCGGGCGCCGGAGATGTCGATGGTGACGGTGTCGCCCTCGGCGGCGGGACGGTCGACGTCGGCGAGGGTGGAGAACTGCTCGCGGAGGTGCTCGACGCGCTCCTCGACCTCCTCGTCGGTGGGCTCGGGCGAGTCGATGACGACCCGCAGGGAGGCGTAGCCGCCCACCGTGACCTCGGGCCGGACCTCGACGGTGGCGTCGAAGGCCACCGGGCCGGTGTCCTCGCCCGCGGTGATCTCGATCTCGGGCGGGGCGATGGCGTCGACGTCGTGCTCGGCGAGGGCGGCGGCGTAGTACTCGGGCAGGGCGTGCTGGAGGGCGTCGTTGCGCGCCGCCTCCACCCCGACCCGCGCCTCGAGCACCTTGCGGGGCACCTTCCCGGGCCGGAAGCCGGGGAGCCGGACCTCGCGCGCCATCCGCTTGAAGGCGGCATCGACCTCGTGCTCGAAGACGTCGCCGGGGACCTCGACGCGGAGCTTGACCTTGTTGCCCTCGGCGGGCTCGACGGTGGACTGCATGAGGGCGACCACTGTACCGGTGGGACCTCCCCCGGCCGGCATGGTGATCGGCCCGGCCCCCCGGTGGGCGGAGAACCACCGGACCGGCGGGTTCCCGCCCACCGGACGGCGAGGAGGGCTGGCATGGTGGGGGCGTGATGGTGGCGACGCTCTCCCCCGCCCTCGGACCGCTGCTCGTGGCGGCCGTCCTGCTCGCCGTGGCCGGGGTGGCCAAGCTGCGCCGGCCGGCGCCGACGGGCCTGGCCCTCGCCCGCACCGGGCTGCCCGGGTCCGACCCCCTGGTGCGGCTGCTCGGCGCGGTGGAGGTGGCCTCGGCGCTCGCCGCCGCGGCCGTCGGCGGGGTGGCCGCCGTTCCCGTCGTCGTCCTCTACCTGGGGTTCGCCGCCTTCACCGCCGTCCAGGTGCGACGGGCGGCGGCCACCGGCGAGACGGCCGACTGCGGCTGCTTCGGCGACGCCGACGCCCCCGTCGGCCGGACCCACGTCGCCGTCAACGTCGCCCTGGCCGCCGCGGCGGTGGCCGCCGTGGCCGTGGGCGCCGACGGCGTGGTCGGCGCCATGGCCTCCGACGCCGGCCCCAGCGTCGCCGTGGTCGCCCTCGCCCTCGTGGCCGCCGCCGGCGTGCGGGCCCTGCTGACCGACCTCCCCGCCGTCCGGGCCCTCGTCGGCCCACCCGCCACCGACGGCTGAGGGCTCGGTCGGCCCGGGGCCCGAGCCGCCCCGCACCGTTCTGAGCCAGGATCCAGCCACCCGTGGCCGACCGCTGGCCCAGAACCCGACCGAGGCCGACCCCGCGCCGTTCTGAGCCAGGATCCAGCCACCCGTGGCCGACCGCTGGCTCAGAACGGATGGGGGTCCTGCGGCCACGGTGGGTGGGACCTCACCGCTCGCGGCGCATCGCCTACGGTGGGCCGGTCGTGCTGTTCGAGTCTCCCCCGCCGCGCCCCCATCGGGGCCCGAGGACCGCGTGATGGCCGCCGTCGTCGCCGTGCTGGCCCTCGCCGTCGCCGTGCTGACGCTGCTCGTCCTCGGCCTGCTGCGCAGCCACGCCGACATCCTCCGGCGCCTCCACGAGATCGACGGCGGGATCGAGGAGGGCGCGTCCCCGACCGCGACCGCCGCCCGGCCGGGGCCCCGCACCGTCAGCCGCGACGAGGTGCGCACCTTCCCCCAGGTCCAGGCGCCGCCCGAGCGCGAGGGCTTCACCGACTCCCGTGACCTCGTCGGCGTCGGGGTCGACGACGACGCCGTGACCATCCGGGTCACCGGTGTCGAGCACCGCACCCTCGTCGCCTTCCTCTCCGGGTCGTGCCTCACCTGCCAGCGCTTCTGGGACGCCTTCCAGAAGCCGCAGAAGCTGGGCCTGCCCCGCGACGTCCGCCCCGTGATCGTCACCAAGGGCCCCGAGCAGGAGAGCCCGGCCGCCATCGCTCGCGTCGCCCCCAAGGGCGTGCCGGTGCTGATGGACAGCAGCGCCTGGGAGGCCTACGACGTCCCCGGCTCGCCCTACTTCGTGCTGGTCGACGGCCGCACCGGCCAGGTCCAGGGCGAGGGCACCGGCATCGACTGGGGGCAGGTCAAGGGCCTGCTCACCCAGGTCCAGGACGACGCCTCCTACGCCGAGGACCTCGAGAGCCGCCGGGTCGCCAAGTACCGGGCCGACGACGAGCGCGAGCGCCGGGTCGACGACGAGCTCCTCGCCGCCGGCATCGCCCCCGGCGACCCGAGCCTCTACGGCGACGGGCCCGACGACACCCGCCTCGCCGGGCCGGCCGCCCCCGACGACGCCGCGAGCACACCCGGCGAGCACGACCACGGCGAGCATGACCACCACCACGACGAGCCGGGCGAGGGCCCGGCCGAGAGGACGAGCGCATGAGGATCGAGGCCCACGGCATCCGGGCCGAGCTGCCCGCCGGGTGGGAGGGCCGGCTCGGCCGGCGCCAGCCGGGGACGATGACCGGCCCCCGCGGCCGCGCCGGCACCGACGGCGCCACCGGAGCCGCCATGACCGAGGTCGTCGGCGAGGACACCGGCCCGGTCCTGCACATGGGCAACTTCGCCCTCCCCGAGGACCGGGGCGACTTCGGCAGCGGGGCCGTCGACCTCATGGGCACCGGCCACCTCCTGCTCGTCCTGGTCGAGTACGGCCCCGACAGCGTCGGCACCGCCCTGTTCCCCACCGTCTCGTCGGTCCCCCGGCTCACCGGTCGCATGTTCAGCAACCAGGCCCTCCAGCGCGTGCAGCGCGGCCAGGCCGGCGCCCAGCGCTTCTTCACCCTCAACGGCCGGGCGTTCTGCCTCTACGCCGTGGTCGGCGACGAGCGCGAGACCGGCGCCATGGCCACCACGGCCAACGAGGTCACCCGTCAGATCCAGGTCTCGCCCGCATGACCCTCCACCCGCTCGCCCCCACAGGAACACCCGCATGAGTCCGCTCGACCTGGTCCGCCGTCGGCCCGAGGCGACCCCGCCCGCCCCCTCCGCCCCCTCCGCCCCCCGCGCCACGGTGGCGGAGCGGGTCGTGGCCCGCACCGCCGGGGTGCTCTCGGGCGGTCACAGCCGGCGCCGGTTCCTGGCCCGCACGGCTGTGGTCGGCTCGGCCCTGGCCGTCAACCCCGTCACCTACCTGCTCAAGCCGGGGACCGCCTACGGGGCGGTGTGCGGCACCTGCAGCGACGGCTGGACCGCGTTCTGCTGCACCATCAACAACGGCAGCAACTCGTGCCCGCCGGCCACCTTCGTCGCCGGCTGGTGGAAGGCCGACGGCTCGGCCTACTGCGGCGGCGGCCCCCGCTACATCATCGACTGCAACGCCACCTGCCCCACGCAGTGCTCGTGCCGCTGCGCCGGCGCGGCCTGCGACGGGCGGCGCACCTGCTGCAACCAGTTCCGCTACGGCCAGTGCAACCAGCAGATCAGCTGCTACGGCCCCGTCGCCTGCCGGGTCGCCATCTGCATCACGCCATGGACCTACGACCCGGCGTGCTCGACCCGCACGCTCACCGACAACCGCACCGCCGACCACGGCGCCGCCTGCCTCACGAACCAGGCCGACACCCCGATCGCCCGCAAGTACCAGGCGCTCGGCGGCGCCGGCGGCATCCTCGGCCGCGAGACCCAGACCGAGCGGGCCACGCCCGACGGCACCGGCCGCTACGCCGTGTACGAGAACGGGCGGATCTACGACAGCCCGAGCACCAACCCCCAGGAGATCCACGGCTCGATCCTCGACCTGTGGCTCGCCGCCGGGGCCACCGGCAGCGCCTACGGCTACCCGACGACCGACGTGTCCACCGCGGCCGGCAGCGTCCGGTACTCCCGGTTCCAGGAGGGGGCGATCTACCGCTTCACCGACGGCAAGACCTACGGCGTCCCCCAGCCCTACTACTCCGTTTACCAGGCCTACGGCGGGCTGAGCACCAGCGGCGCCCTGGGCTACCCCACGAGCCCGATCCGCCGCAGCGGCGACGACCGGTCGCTCTACATCAACTTCCAGAAGGGCCGCATCTACCGGCGCGGGAGCATCACCGCCGAGATCCACGGCGACATCTTCACCAAGCACGAGGCCCTCGACGGGATCTACGGACCGCTCGGCCACGTCCAGTCCAGCGTGGGCACCCTCGCCGACGGCCGGGGCAAGGCCTCGATCTTCGAGCACGGCGGCGTCATCTACTACACGGCCGCGACCGGGGCCCACGGGGTGTGGGGCGAGGTGCTGTCGGCGTACATCGACCACGGCGGCCCGACCTCCGACCTCGGCTACCCGACCAGTGACCGCGGTGACGTCGGCGACGGCCGCGGCGTCCGCGTGACCACCGAGCACGGCGGCGTCTACTGGACCAGCTCCACCGGCGCCCACGTCGTGCCGCCGGCCATCTTCAGCCGGTGGACCGGGGGCCCGAGCGGTGCGTTCGGCTACCCGACCGGCGATCCCCAGCGCCTCCCCGGCGACGGCGTCCGGCAGACCTTCGAGGGCGGCACCATCACCGCCTCCTCGCCCTACGTGCCCTTCGTCAAGGCCACCTACGCGGACTTCCTCGACCGGGCCCCCACCGCCGACGAGGTCGACTGGAGCGCCAGCGCCCTGGCCCGCGGCACCACCACCAAGCCGACCTACGTGCGGGGGCTGTCGTCGTCGGACGAGTACGTCAGCGCCCTGGTGCAGAGCTTCTACCAGGACACCCTGGGCCGGCCCGGCTCGGAGCGCGACGTGGCCTGGTGGGCCGACCGCATCCAGGCCGGCATGTCGGTGGCCAAGGTCGCGGCGTTCTTCTTCTCCTCCCCCGAGTACTACGAGATCGCCGGCGGCACGCCCCGGACGTGGCTGGCCGACGTGTTCACCGCCATGTTCGGCCGGTCGGCCACCAGCGGCGACCTCGACTACTGGGAGGAGCAGGTGGCCAGCCGGGGCCGGTCCCGCGTGGCCCAGATCCTCTACCAGGCGAACGAGTCCCGGGTCGTGCGGGTGCAGCGGATCTACCAGGCCCTCCTCGGGCGGGCGGCCAGCAGCGAGGACGCCTCGTACTGGTCGTCGCGGATCGCCACCCAGGGCGACCTGGCCCTCGCCAGCACCATCGCCTCCATGCAGGAGTACTTCGACCGCTGCCAGACCCGGTTCCCGAGCTGAGCCACCGCCGACCGGCCGGGGCCACCGGCTAGGTTCGGCGCCGCGGCCTCCGGGCCGCTCGGCCGGCCCCTCGCCAGCCACGCGGGTGTAGCTCAATGGCTAGAGCCCCTGCCTTCCAAGCAGGCTATGCGGGTTCGATTCCCGTCACCCGCTCCACACCGCCTCAGCCGTCGTCGGCGCCGGTCTCGGCCTCCTCGCCGACGACGCGGAAGTCGGCGTCGAGCTGGACGTCGACCTCGGACCCGTCGTCGAGGGTGACCTCGACCTCGTAGAAGCTCTCCTCGTCGCCGACCTTGGTGTCGGTCACGCGGCCCTCGCCGGTGTGGTCCAGCGCCGCCGTCGTCGCCCGCTCGAGATCCGACCCGGTGATCGGCGCCTCGGAGTCGTCACCACCGCCCGCGCCGGCGATGCCGGCCCCGACGCCGGCACCGAGGATCACGATGGCGGCGGCGGCGGTCATCCACTTCGTCTTGCGTTCCATCACGCTCTCCTTCGCTCCTCGCGGCCCGGTCGACCGCGAGCTGCGCTGCGCCACCCATCCTCCCCCAGCACCTGAACGCATGCTGAGAGGGCCCGGCGCGTTCCTGCGTCAGCAGCAGCGGTCGACCTCCGTCCCCCAGGAGCGTGGACGGGGGCCCTCAGGCGTCCTCGGCCGGTGGACGGCGGGCCTTGCGGCCGCGGGCCAGCTCGGTGCCGAGGGCGGCGAGGCGGCCGGTCCAGAAGCCGCGGAACTGCTCGAGCCAGGCGTCGACCTCCTGCATCCCGGCGGGGTCGACGGCGTAGAGCCGGCGGGTCCCGTCGGGGCGGACGGTGGCGAACCCGTGCTCGCGGAGCACCTTGAGGTGCTGGGAGACCGCGGGCTGGCTGATGCCGAACTCGGCCCGCACGACGTCGGTGACGGCGCCGGCCGACGCCTCCCCCTCGGCGAGGACCTCGAGGATCCGCCGCCGGACCGGGTCCCCCAGCACGTCGAAGGCGTGCATCAGCCGCCGTCGCCCCCGCGGGCGAGGTCGTCGATGCCGGGGCCCTCGCCGGTGAAGAAGGCGCCGCTCCGCTCGGCCGCCGCCCGCGCCTGCTCGGGGTCCTCGCCGCCGGCGGCGTCGGCGTCGCCCCACGCCGAGGCGCTGGCGAGGATGAAGCCCCGCGCCGCCTCGCTCGCCTCCCACCCCGCGAAGGCCTCGCGGTCGACCGCCTCGCCCGACGACAGGTGGAGCGACAGGCCCAGCAGGCCGAGCTCCCACCCGACGCCGACGGCGCCGGGGCCGAACTGCTCCCAGAACGGGTTGTCGCCGTGGGTGGTGTGCGTGAGCCGGAACCGGGTCCCTTCGCCCTCGGGGGTCAGGGTCACCTCGACCCAGCTGACCTGGTCGGCGTAGACCCACGTGACGAGGAACCGCTCGCCCGGCTCGCACTCGAGCACCTCGCCGCCGGCGTTGCCCTCGAGCTGGTAGTGCCCACCGAGGCGCAGCTCGCCGGTGACGGGGAGGAACCAGCGGGCCAGCCGGTCGGCGTCGGTGAGGGCGTCCCAGACGTCGTCGACGGGCGACGGGTAGACCTCGGTGGCGATCACCGCCTTGTACGGCGGGCCCTGGCGGTCGGAGTCCTCGACGCTCCGGTGGACGGCGGCGAGGCGGTGGTCGGTGTCGATCTGGATGTCGGCCATGCCGCCGTTCTATCGCCCTCGCCTAATATAAGCAACCACCGATGTTCAGGCGGAGCGGTTGAGCCAGCGCGTTCCCTTGTCGAGGCGGGTCCGCAGCTGGGCCACCGTCGCCTCGGTGACCCGTGTGATGCCCGAGATCCGGTTGAGCTCGCGGTTCACCTGGGCGTGGGTCATCCCGGTCGTCCGCACCAGGTCGCGGGCCAGCTCGGCGTTGAGGTCCCGCAACCGCTTCTTGTCCTCCTTGCGGGTCAGCGGCGCGCCGTCGGCCCCGACCCCGACGGGCCCGACGCCCCCGGCGAGCGGCGGCGGGGGCGCCAGCTCCAGCTCGAACCCGGGGCCCTCGTCATCGTCGTCGTCGTACCCGTCGTCGTCGGCCGCCGGCTCGTGGCCGTCGGCGTCGGTCGCCACGGCGGAGATGACGGCGAAGAGCGACATCTGCTCCTCCTCGGGCGGGGCGGCGTCGAGGGCGGCGTCGTCGAGGCCCTCGAGCGGCGCCTCCCGCTCGCGCCGCTGGAGCGAGTGGCGCCGCTGCTCGGCGATGCCGTGCGCCAGGCGGCGCAGCCGGGCGTCGTCGGGGATGAACAGCCACGCCTTCTGCTGGGGGACCCCGCGCGTCCACCGCACGAGGCGCCCGACGGCCTGGCGGAAGAACAGCTCGGTCGAGGTCGTCGTGGCGTACACCCCCACCCGCAGCCGGGGGATGTCGACCCCCTCGGACACCATCCGCACCGCCACCAGCCACGGTTCCTTGCCCGCCGCGAACATGGCGATGTGGCTCGACGCCCGGGGGTCGTCGGAGGTGACGACGGTGGCCCGGGTCCCGAAGCGCGACCGCAGCAGCTCGGCGATCCCCCGGGCGTGGTCCTGGTCGGTGGCGATCACCAGCCCCCCGGCGTCGGGCTGGACCATCCGCACCTCGGTCAGGCGGGCGTGGGCGTCGCGGAGCACCGTCGGCAGCCACTCCCCCTCCAGCGACAGGGCGGTGCGGAGGCGGTGGCTCGCCCGCACCGCGTCGAGGTCGTCGTCGAAGGTCGCCGAGTGCTCGCTGCCGTCGGGGGCCGACCACTCCATCTGCCCGCCGGTGCGGGGGAAGTACACGGGCCGCACGACGCGCCGGTCGGCCAGGGCGTCGCCGTAGCCGTACTCGAAGTCGGGCCGGGCCTCGTCGAGGTGGTAGTCGACGAACGGGATGGCGCGGGTGTCGGAGCGGAACGGCGTGCCCGACAGGGCCAGGCGCCGGTCGGCGGGCTCGAAGGCGGCCCGGACGGAGTCGCCCCACGCCCGGTCGTCGGCGGCGTGGTGCAGCTCGTCGAAGACGACGAACGCGCCGGGGCTGAGGGCTCGGAGGGCGGCGGCGCTGGTGGCGACCTGCTGGTAGGTGGTGACGATGCCGTGCATGTCGCCGGCCAGGGCGCCGTCGGCGGCCGACCACGTGGGGTCGAGGTGGAGGGCGAAGCGGGAGGCGGCCTGGGCCCACTGGTGCTTGAGGTGGGCCGTGGGGGCGACGACGATCAGCCGCCCGGGCACCTCGGCCAGCCGGTGGCGGGCCGCGGTGAGGGCGAAGGTCGTCTTGCCGGCGCCGGGCGTGGCCACGGCCAGGAAGTCGGGCCGATCGTGGGCCACGAACCGGTCGAGGGCGGTCTTCTGCCAGGGGCGGAGGCGGACGGTGCGGGTCATGGGGGACCGTCGAGTGTGGCACGACCGCAGGCCCGCTCCCGACCTCGTGGCCGGGTCATCGGGCCACTCGGCTGACGCCTCGCCGGCCGGGTCATCTGGCCACTCGGCAGACGCCTCGCCGGCCGGGCCATCTGGCCACTCGGCTGACGCCTTGCCGGCCGAGCCATCTGGCCACTCGGCTGACGCCTCGCCGGCCGGGCCATCTGGCCACCCGGCTGACGCCTCGCCGGCCGGGTCGTCGGCCCCGCCCGGGCCCCTCCCGCCGAAGCGGACCTGGACACGTGTCTGCGCTACGGTCCGCCGCTCGCCCGCTCCCCGGAGGTGCACCCGTGCAGACCGAGACCGCCCGCATCGACATCGCCAAGCCCGCCGCCGAGGTGTGGGCCCTCGTGGGTGAGTTCGGGGGGCTCGACACGTGGATGTCGGGCGTCGACTCGTGCACCGTGGAGGGCGACGTCCGCACCATCGAGACGATGGGCATGACCCTGACCGAGAAGCTCGTCGGCCGCGACGCCGACGCCCGCTCGATCACCTACTCCATCGTCGGCGAGGGCGCTCCCGTCACCGCCCACGAGGCCACCATCACCGTGCACGACTCCGGCGCCGACGCCAGCGAGGTCACCTGGGACGTCTCGGTCGAGCCCGACGAGGCGGCCCCGATGTTCCGGGACATCTACCAGGGCGCCCTCGGGCAGGTGAAGACCACGCTCGAGGGCTGAGCCCCGGGGCCGACGCCTACGGGGCGACGCTCGTGAGCGAGAAGGTGTCGGCCTGGAACCACTGGTCCGGGCCGAGGGTGGCGTAGACCGAGAACGACAGCGTGTTCCCCGCCTCCTGGGCCGTGTAGGTCGCGTCGATGCGCTGCCACGCCGTGCTCGTCGGCGTGACGGTGACGGCCCGGTAGCCGCCGGGCGGCGCGGTGCCGTCCGCCCGGGCCTCCCGGAGCAGCAAGGTCATGGGGACGCCCGCCGCCACCGGCCGGACGTGGACCCCGCCGCTGTAGGTCCGCCCCACCTGGGTGGAGGCGACCGGGCGGGGGTTGACGTTGAGCCCGTAGGTCCCGGCTGCGGTCGTCGAGCTCCGCACCTGGACCGCGGCCACCCCGGCGTGCCCGCCTCCGGTCACGCGGGTGGGCCGCACCGGGCTGCGGTAGGTCCCGCCGAAGCACGAGAGGCCGGACTCGACGCCGGTGTCGCACGGCGCGAAGTGGTCCGTCGTGGCCGGCGGGGGCGGGGGCGCCGTGTCGGAGAACACCGGTGAGTGGGCGAAGGCGGTGTACCTCTGCTGCTCGACCGGATCGGGGACGCCGGCGCCGGTGTAGCCGACGCGCACGTCGGTGCCGGCGTTGATCGTGTCGTAGACCTCGTAGAGCTTCAGCCGGGGGTAGCGCCCCGACTCGAGCGCGGCCTTGGCGTCGTCGTACATCCGGTAGGCGTCGGCCTGGGACGCGCCCCGCCAGGAGCCGTACTCGGCCAGCCCCCACGGCTTGGAGGTGAACGCGTGGGCGGCGTCGGTCTTCTCCTCGAGGGCGTCGTAGAAGTAGCCGACCTCGGTGTCCCAGCGCATGCCGCTCTGGAGGTAGGGGTCCCAGGTGATCCAGTCGACCCGGTCGTTGCCCGGCCACAGCTCGGGGAACAGGCAGTCCCAGCCCTGGTAGCCGAGGTAGTTCATGACCCACACCACGTTGCCGACGCCCAGGGCGTCGAAGCGGGCCTGGACGTTGGCCCACATGGCCCTGTACTCCGCGGGCGACCCGGTGCTGCCCTTCAGGCCCGGGCAGGCGGACGACCCGATGCTGGTGACCCGCTCGGGCTCACCGTGGATCGAGAGCATGACCCGGTGGCTGCCGAGGGCCTTGATCTCCCGGGCCATGGTGTCGATCTGGGCGTTGACGGTGGCGTCGCCGCCGCCGGCCCGGGCCCACTTCGAGGCCGGCTTCCAGTTGATGTAGACGATGGCCCCGCGGTTGGCGAAGTAGCGCTCGTCGGCGGTCAGGGTGACGTTGCCCACGTTCTTGTAGGTGTGGACGACGTCGACCTGCTTGCCGATCCGCGCCTCGTGGGCCTCGTACTGGGCCCGCACCCCGCTGCCGACTCCCGGGTAACTCCCGGCCACCACGCCGAGCCACGGCCGGCACGGGTTGACCAGCTCGGCGGTCACGGTGCAGTCCGCGGCGGCGGCCGGGGTGGGTGGCTCCGCCGACGTCGTCACGACCGTCCCCCCGACGACCAGCGCCAGCGTCGCGACCCCCCGGATGATGCTGCGTCCCCCCGACCTCATGCTCACGCACAGTAGCGGAAATCCCTGAGCCGTGCCTCTGCGTGGTCGTGGGGGTCAGCGTCCGGCCGCGGCGGGGGTCCTCCCCTGCCGGCCGGCCCCTGGCCCTGACCGGACCGATGCGTTCCGTCGATCCCCGTGGCGCGTGACGCGCCACGAGGGTCGACGGGACGGGCGAGACCGCGGCGCGGCGACCGGATCAGCCGCCGCCGGCGGACCCCTCGGCGGTGGCGGTGCCGGAGCCGCCGCTGGTCGACGGGGCGGCGGCGTCGGCCCGCCGGGCCACCAGGGCGGCGAGGAGCTGGGGGACGTCGAAGCCGGTGAGGTCGCCGGCCACCTGCATCCCCTGGGCGACGGTCGAGGTCACCTGGCGGGTGACGTCGCTGGCGCCCTCGGTGCTGATGACCGTGAGCTTGTCGATGTTCCCCATGGGCTCGGCGGCGGCGCCCACGATGCCGGGCAGGGCGGAGGCCAGCAGGTCGAGGATCGCTGCCTCGCCGTAGGAGGCGTAGGCGTCGGCCTTGCGCTGCATCGCCGAGGCCTCGGCCTCGCCCGCGGCGCGGGTGGCGTCGGCGGTCGCCTGGCCCTCGGCCCGGACGGCCTCGGCCAGCTGCTCGCGCTGGGTCCGCTGGGCCTCGCCCTGGAGGCGGACCTCCTGGGCCTGGGCCTCGGCCCGGGCGATGGCCGCGCTCCGCTCGGCCTCGGCGTCCTGCTCCACGGCGTAGCGGCGGGCGTCGGCGGGCTTGCGGATCTCGGTGTCGAGCTCGCGGTCCTTCAGCTGGGCCCGGCGGGTGGCGACCTGCTCCTGGGCGCTGATGACGTCCTGGTCCTTGGCCGCCTGGGCCAGCGGTCCGGCGGCGGCAGCCTCGGCCGCGGCCGCGTCGGTCTGGGCCTGGATCTCGGCCCGCTTGAGCTCGAGGGTGCGGTTGGCCACCGCGATCTCCTCCTCGGCCAGGATGCGGGCCTGCTCGGCCTCCCGCCGGGCGATGGCCTCGGCGATGGCGGCGTCCTTCTGGGCCCGGGCCGCCTCGGGCCGGCCGAGGTCGGCGAGGTAGTTGCCCTCGGCCTGGATGTCCTGGAGCTGGAAGGTGTCGAGCACGAGGCCCTGGTTGGTGAGGCTCGACTCGGCCTCCTCGGTCACCGCCGCCGCGAACGTCGCCCGGTCGCGGATGATCTCCTCGACGGTGAGGCGGCCCACGATGGCGCGGAGGGCGCCGGCGAGGACCTCCTTGGTGAAGTGGTCGATGTCCTGCTGCTGGCCGAGGAACCGCTGGGCGGCGGCGCGCACCGAGTCCTCCTGGCCGCCGACCTTGACCACGGCGACGGCCTCGAGCGAGCAGCGGATGCCGTTCTTGGCGATGGCCGCCGGCACCGACACCGCCAGCTGGCGGCTGGTGAGGTCGAGGATGGCGAGCCGCTGCACCACGGGGAGCACGAACGTGCTGGCCCCCATGACGACCTTCTGGCCGGAGAGGTCGTGGGTGAGCTGGCCGGTCTCCGGGTTGGTGACCTCCCGGCCCTTGCGGCCGGTGACGATGAAGGCCTCGTTGGGCCCGGCGACCTTGATGCGCGTGAGCACGAACATCACGAGCAGGAAGATCAGGACGACGAGTCCGGCGATGGCGATGAGCCCGGTCATGGGGTGGGACCTCCGTGGGGGTCGGTTGGCGGTGGAGACGGGATGGTCCCGGCGGACCAGAACTGGTCGTGCGACTCGACGACGACGAGGGTGGGCGAGACCACCTCGACCACGACGACGGCGGCGCCGACGGGCAGCGTCTCGGCGCCCCGCGCCGCGACCTTCAGCTGCTGGCCGGCGTGGGTCACGAGGACCTCGCCGGTGCGATCGGCGGTGAGGGCGGTGACGACCCGCCCGCGCCGGCCGACGAGGTCCGCCGATCGGACCGGAGCGTCGGTCGGCATGTGGATGAGCGCTCGGATGAGGCGGGTGGCGAGCACGGCAAGGGCCACGCCGGCCACGGCGCCGATCCCCAGGGCGGCCACCATGGGGGCGCCGAGGGAGAGGGCGGCGGCACCGACGAAGCCGAAGGCGCCCACCAGCGCAGCGAGGGCGGGGAGCGACAGCCAGTCGGGCCCGAGGTCGATGTCGAGGTCGACGTCGCCGACGAGCAGCCCCACGAGCAGGCCGACCAGGCCGAGGGCCCCGAGGACGAGCAGGACGGTCACGCGGGGACCCTCTCGCGTCGGGCTCGGACGGGGTGCGCCGCGTCAGGGCCGATGATGGTGGCCTCCGTGGCGGACAGGGACATCGGGGTGCTCCGAGCGGTCGCAGGTGGACACGCCGACCAGGCTTCCCGGCACACCGTGGCAGCCCGACGGGTCACCGGCAGCGACACTAGCGGTCGGAGGCGCCGGGGGCCTGCGGGTTCCGGCGCTGTTCCCCGGTCGTGCGCGCCGACAGCCCACCCTCGTTCTGTCGCGCTCAGCGCTCGTCGGTGAGCGCCTGCCGCGACAGAACCGTCCCGACGTCGGCCCACCCTCGTTCTGTCGCGCTGAGCGCTCGTCGGTGAGCGCCTGCCGCGACAGAACCGATCGGTGGTCGCTCGCTCCCCGCCGATCAGGGGGCGGGCGTGAGCGGCGGGGGGAACCAGGCGGCGCCCACCACCTCGGGGTGGCCCTCGTAGGCGCGCAGGGCGACGGCGCACGGGCCCGGGGGGGCCGGCAGCCAGTTGGTGGTCCGCGCCGGGGGATCGGCCCCGACGTCGATGACGAGCGAGCCGTCCGGCTCCCGCTCCACGCCCGGCGTGCGGTCGCCGATGCTGTACCGGTCGATCGGGTTGTCGACCAGCTGGCCGTCGACGCCGTACATGGTGAGCGACCAGAACCCCCGCACCGGGGGGAGGTCCTCGGGCCGGAAGCGGAGCCGGCGGGGGACGGCGCCGTCGTCGATGCCCGCCACGTAGGACCGGTTCTCGGCCGGGAGGTGGGCGGCCAGGGCGAACCGGGCCGTGGCCGCCCGGGCCACCACGTCCGACCCGAAGTCGGCGCCGCCGAGGCGCGTCCCCCAGCCGTCGGCGATGCGGTCGTGGCCCAGCCGGAGCACGCGCTCGTGGACCCGGGCCAGCACCTCGGGGCCCGCGCCCGCAGCGATCCCCTCGTCGAGGAGCCCGGCCAGGCCGGGCGGGGCGGGGACGTCCCACGGGGCCGGGGGGTCCGACGCGAGGGCCTCGGCGACGAGGGCCAGCGGGTCGCTCGGAGGGCCGTCGGCGCCCGCCGCACCGTGGCCCGGGCCCGTCACCCGGATCGACCGCAGGGCGTCGGTCGCGGCGGCGACGTCGTGGGGTCCGTCGACCACGACCCGGGCCAGCACCCACACGCTCGGGGTGGCGACGGGGATGGTCGTGGCGCCGTCACGGACCGGCGGCACCGTCGGGTCGAGGGTGGCGCGGGCGACGACCCCGTCGCTCCCGTGGAGGCGTCGGCACACGTACGACACCGAGGTGTAGGCGTCGAGGAGCATCACCGACCAGTAGCGGCCCGGCTCGAGGGGCGGGACCTCGATCGTCAGGTCCCCCTCGGCCAGGTCGTAGAAGCCCGAGCCGTAGAGGGTGTCGTTGTTGGGCGCCACCACGCCCCGGTCGGCGGCGGTCGAGAGCCGGGTGCGCAGGGCGAGGCCGTCAGCGTCGACGGGGACGCTGCGGTGGAGGGTCCGCCGGGTCGCGAGCAGGGGGTAGCCCCAGACCACCCCGTCGACGAGGGCCTCCAGGTCCAGGCGTCGGCGAGCCACCGGCGTAATGTATCTCATTAGACACCGGCGGGCGAGGACGAGGCCCGGCGCGGCGTCACCGGGCGGGGCGGTAGGCGTGGAGGGTGCCGGCGAAGGTGGGCACCAGCACGGTCCCGTCCGGGGTCAGGGTGGTGCCGACGCTGAACAGCGACACCCCCTCCAGCCGGTCGCGGTCGAGCACAGTCCCGTCCCGGGTGTCGACGACGGCGATGTCGACCTCCCGCCCCTCGCGCGGCACGGTCACGTAGGCCCGGTGCCCCTCGGCCTGGGTGGCGATGCCCAGGTTCACGAGGTCGTCCCGCTGCCAGGCCGGGACAGCCCGATCGCCCTCGTCGACCACGGCGACCGTGCCCCCCGCGCCGGCGGGCATCACCAGGCCGTCCGGGGAGACCGAGGGGCTGCCGCCGGCGTTCCACCCGATCCGGTACGACCAGATGATCGCCCCCGTGTCCGCGTCGAGGGCGTGCAGGCTGTCGACCCCGTCGGTGACGTAGACCCGGGTCCCGTCGGCCGACACGGTGGGGCTCGACCCACTGCCGTTCGGGAGGCCGTCGTTCGACCAGGCGTCGGTGATCGCCCCCTCGTCCTCGTCGATGTCGATGGCGCGCACCGACGCCCGCGGCGCGCCCGGCTCCCACCAGGTGAAGAAGACCCGGCCGGTGTCGGGGTGGACGGCGATGGTGTTGGCGCTGGGGCACCCGGGCAGGCCGCGGGCGCAGGGCCAGAGGCTCTCGGCGAGGGTGAACCGCCGCCCCGGGATGAGCTCCCGGACGGGCACCACCGGCTCCCCCGTGGCCCGGTCGACGACGTGGACCTGGCCGATGTTGGTGACCAGCACGACGCTCCCGGCGGGCGTCAGCTGCGCCGACAGGGGCACCCCGACGATGGGCGCCTCCCACAGGAGGGCGCCGTCGCGGTCGAAGGCGTGCAGGGCCTGGCTGTCGGCGACGAACACGTGGCCCTCCCTGTCGATCAGCGCCGACGAGATGGCGGCCCCCAGGTCGAGCTCCTCGGTGCACCACTCCACCTCGCCCGTGGCCCCGTCGAGGGCCTGGAGGTGGCACGGCCCCCCGTTGTCGGTGAGGTAGACGCGCCCATCGGGGTCGCTGGTCGGACCCACCGTGATCATCCCGCCCGTGGCGTAGGACCAGGCCGGCTCGAGCGCGTCCGGGCCGGGGATGGGGGCGAAGTCCGAGTTCCGCCCGTCGGCGTGGATCGCCGACCACGTGGGCGCGTAGGCGGTGGTCGTGGTGGTCGTCTCCGCCGTCGCCGTCGTGGTCGCCGGACCGTCGGTCGGCGCTGCGGGCGCCCCCGACCCCTCGGACGACGACGTGCAGGCGCCGGCCGCCACCGCCAGGGCGACGACGAGCGCGGCGGTGCGGCGGGACCAGAGACTATCTTCAGTCATGATGAAGACTGTTGCTCCGGGCCGTCGGGGCGTCAACCCCTATCCTCCGCCCATGGCCCGGGGCGTGGCGCGCGGCGAGGACGGACGGACCGCTCGCTCCCAGCGCACGCGCGACCAGGCCGTCGATGCCCTCCTGGCCCTGCTCCGCGAGGGCGTGGCCAACCCGACGGTGGCCGAGGTGGCCGAGCGCACCGGCGTGACACCCCGGTCGATCCACGCCAACTTCACGTCGATCGAGGCGCTGCACCGCGCCGCCGTCGACCGGGCCACGGCCGACGTCATCACCCGGATCCGCCCCATCGACGTCACCGCTCCGCTCGCCGCCCGCATCGACGCGCTGTGCCACCAGCGCGCCGTCATCCACGAGCACCTGGCCCCGCTGCGCCGGGCCGCCCGGGCGCGGGAGGCGACGTCGCCGGCCCTGGCCGAGGCCCGCGCCACCGCCCTGGCCGCGGGGCGCGACCAGATCCGGCGCGTGTTCGCCGCCGAGCTGGCCCCGCTCGGTCCGGCGGCGCGCCGCCGCGCCGCGGCCGCGGTCGACGCCGCCGCCGGCGACGGGGCCTGGGAGCTGTGGCGCGACGGCTACGGCCTCTCCCCCGCCGTGGCCCGCCGGACCATGGCCGAGGCCGTGGGCCGCCTGCTCGACGCGAGCTGACGCCGATCGCTCGCCGAGCTCGGGCGACGGTCGCGGGCGGTCGTGTCACGGACCTGCCGCACCAGCGGTACCCCCCGGGGACCACCGGGCGGTGCGACCACGGGAGGATGCCGGCACCCGCCGCGCTGCGTACCGTCTGGGCCATGGTGGCGGTGCGCGGCCAGGACGGAGGGGCGCGGCTGGTCGACCGGATCGCCTTCGGCGCCGTGGTCGTCCTCCTGGGGGTGGTGACGCTCTCGTCCGGTGACACCGACGCGGCGACGCGCGACGTCGACTTCGGCGCCGTCTGGCTGCTCGCCCTGGCCACCGGTCTGGCGGTGCTGGGGCGACGGCTCCCGGCCACCGCGGCGCTGGCCAACCTGGCGACGACCGTCGCCTGGCACCAGGTCGGCTACGCCAGCGCCATCATCACCGTGCCCTACCTCGTCTCGTTCTACCTGCTCGGCCTGGACGGCGACCGGGTGAAGGAGCTCCTCGTCGGGGGTCTCGCCGTCGTCGGGTCCGCCGTCGCCATCCTGGCCGCGAGCGACCAGCCGGCCTCGTCGGCCGCCTCCGCCGTCGGGTGGACGCTCGCCGCCCTGCTCCTCGGCGAGCTGTCGCACCACCGCCGGATGCTGCTCCGGGAGTACGAGGAGCGGGCCCGCCGGGCCGAGGCCGAGACCGAGCGGGAGGCCGGACGGCGGATCGCCCAGACCCAGCTCGAGATCGCCCGGGACCTGCACGACGTCCTGGCCCACACCGTCGCCGTCATGACCGTCCAGGCCTCGGCCGGGCGCGAGGCCCTGGGCCGGGGCGAGGACGCCAGCGCCGCCGCCGCCCTCGAGGCCATCCGGCAGGCGGGTCGGGAGGCCACCGGCGAGGTCGGCGCCCTGATCGCCGTCCTGCGCGACGGCTCGACGGGCCCGGCGCTGGCGCCGGCCCCCGGCCTCGATCGCATCCCCGACCTGGCCGACGGGGCCCGCTCCGCCGGCATCGACGTCACGACCGAGGTCGACGGTGGCTCCCTGCCCGAGGTCGTGGAGCTGACCGCCTACCGGGTCGTGCAGGAGGGGCTCACCAACGTGGTCCGCCACGCCCACGCCCGGCGGGCGTGGGTCACGGTCCGCCGCCAGTCCTTCGAGCTGCTCGTCGTGGTGACCGACGACGGGACGCCCGAGGAGCCAGGCCCCTCGAGGGCCACGACGGGCCCGGCACGTCGTGGTCCTCGACCACGCCTGTCGAGCGGGGAGGCGGCGGCCACCGGCTTCGGGCTCCGGGGCATGCGGGAGCGGGTCGAGGCCCTCGGCGGAGCGCTCGCCGCCGGCCCGGTGGACGGCGGCGGCTGGCACGTCGAGGCCCGGCTCCCCGTGGACGGGGCGCAGCGGTGATCGCCGTCGCCATCGCCGACGACCAGGCGCTCGTCCGGGCCGGGTTCGTGTCGCTCCTCGCCGCCGCCGACGACCTCGCCGTGGTGGGCGAGGCCGCCGACGGCCGCGAGGCCATCGCCCTGGCCCAGCGGCTGCGGCCCGACGTGATGCTGATGGACATCCGCATGCCCACCGTCGACGGCATCGAGGCCACCCGGGCCGTCGTCGACGACCCCGCCCTCGCCGGCGTCCGGGTGATCGTGCTCACCACCTACGAGCTCGACGCCTACGTCTTCGAGGCCCTGCGGGCCGGCGCCAGCGGCTTCCTCACCAAGGACGTCGACCCCGACGTGCTCCGGGACGCGGTGCGCACCGTCCACGCCGGTCAGGCGCTGCTGACGCCCTCGGTGACCCGCCGCGTCGTCGACGCCTTCGCCGCCTCGTCGCCGTCGGCCGTCGACCCGACCCGCCTCGACGTGCTGTCGGGGCGCGAGCGCGACGTCCTGGCCCTCGTCGCCGAGGGGTTGAGCAACCACGAGATCGCCGCCCGGCTGCACCTCAGCCCGCTCACGGTGAAGACCCACGTGAGCCGGTGCCTGCAGAAGCTCGGGGCCCGCGACCGGGCCCAGCTCGTCGTCGCCGCCTTCCAGGGCGGGCTCGGCCCCTGACGCCGGGGCCCGGCGATGGTCCCACGGGAGTACCGGGAGAGCCTCCTCCGGCCCGACGACGGAGATCGGACCCGTTCGTACCGTCGCCGCCATGGAACGACGCCGCTCGGCCCTCCGCCGCCTCGCCCGCCTCTGCCACCGACGACGGCGCCTGGTGCTGCTCGCCTGGATCGCCGCCCTCGTCGCCCTGTCGGGCGCAGCCGGCGCCCTGGGCGGCACCTTCGAGGACGAGTTCTCGCTGCCCGGCTCCGAGAGCCAGGAGGCGGTCGAGGTCCTGGAGGACGGCGGCTTCCCCACCCGCGCCGGGTTCCAGGGCCAGCTCGTCGTCGCCGCCGACGACGGGATCGACCGGCCCGACCTCGAGCGGGAGGTCACCGCCCTCCTCGACCGGGTGGTGGCCGAGGTCCCCGACGCCGCCGTCACCAGCCCCTACTCCCCCGAGGGTGCGTACCAGGTCAGCGCGGACGGCACCGTCGCCTTCGCCGAGATCGCCCTGGCCGACCGGGACGACGACGCCTACGACGAGGCCGTCGACACCATCACCGCCCTCGTCGAGGGCGCCGAGGTCCCGGGGGCGCAGCTGGAGCTCGGCGGCGACCGGTTCGTCGAGCCGGCCGAGGGCGGCAGCGAGGCCATCGGCTTCCTGGCCGCCGTGGTCATCCTGCTGCTCGCCTTCGGCTCCCTGCTGGCGATGGGCCTGCCGCTGGTGACGGCGCTGTTCGGCATCGGCACCGGCGTGGCCGTGGTGACCCTCCTGGCCAACGTGGTGACCATGCCCAGCTTCACCCTGCAGCTGGTGATGATGCTCGCCATCGGCGTGGGCATCGACTACGCCCTGTTCATCGTCACCCGGTACCGCCAGGCGCTGGCGGACGGGCACGACCCGGCGACGGCCGTGGAGATCGCCATCGACACCGCCGGGCGGGCGGTCCTCTTCGCCGGCACGACCGTGGTGGTGTCGGTGCTCGGCCTGCTCGTGGTCGGGCTCGACATCAACCGGGCCCTCGGGATCGCCGCCGCCGCCGGCGTCGCCACGACCATGCTGGCGTCGGTCACCCTCCTGCCCGCCCTCCTCGGCTTCGTGGGCGCCGGCATCGACCGGTTCGGGCTGCCGCACCGGGCCCGGGCCGGGAACGAGGCCTCCGGGCTGGGCCACCGGTGGAGCCGCACGGTGCAGCGCCACCCCGCGGCCGCCGCCCTCGTGGGCTTCGTCGTCCTCGCCGTGCTCGCCGTGCCCGCGCTGTCGATGCGGCTCGGGTTCGGCGACGCCGGCAACCGGCCGACGACCGACACCACCCGGCGGGCCTACGACCTCCTGGCCGAGGGGTTCGGGCCCGGGGCCAACAGCCCGCTGCTGCTCGTCGCCTCGATGCCGGACGACGCCACCCTCGAGCCCGTCGTCGACGAGGTGCGCCGGACCGAGGGCGTCGCCGGCGCGACCCCGCCGATCCCCAACGCCGACGGTGACGTCGCCCTCGTGCAGGTCTTCCCCGACAGCGCCCCCCAGGACGAGGCGACGACCGAGCTGGTCCACCGGCTGCGGGACGACGTCCTCCCGGCGGCGACGGCGGGCACCGGCGTCGAGGTCCGGGTGGGCGGCGCCCAGGCCGCGGTCGTCGACTACTCCGACTTCGGCGCCTCCCGCCTCCCCGTGTTCATCGTCGTGGTCCTGGCCGTCTCGTTCGTGATCTTGATGGCCGTCTTCCGCAGCGTGCTCGTCCCGCTCAAGGCGGTGATCATGAACCTGCTGTCGATCGGGGCCGCCTACGGGGTCGTGGTGGCCGTGTTCCAGTGGGGGTGGGGTGCCAGCCTCATCGGCATCGGTCGGGCCGGACCGGTCGAGGCGTGGGCTCCGATGATGCTCTTCGCCATCGTCTTCGGCCTGTCGATGGACTACGAGGTCTTCCTCCTGTCCCGCATCCGGGAGGAGTACGACCGGACCGGCGACAACGCGACCGCGGTGGCCACCGGGCTGGCCCACACGGCCCGGGTGATCACCGCCGCCGCCGCCATCATGGTCGTGGTCTTCGCCGGCTTCGTCCTGTCCGGCGAGCGATCGCTGCAGCTGTTCGGCCTCGGTCTGGCCACGGCGGTCCTGGTGGATGCCACCCTCGTGCGGCTCGTCCTCGTCCCGGCGACCATGGAGCTGCTCGGGGACCGGAACTGGTGGCTGCCGCGCTGGCTCGACCGCACCCTGCCGGCCGTCCACATCGAGGGGGAGGCGTCGTGACGGACCCGACCCGTCCGCTCCCGTCCGAGGGGACCGCACCTCCGGCGGGACGCATCGGTCTCGTCGCCAGCGTGGGTCTCGGGCTCCTGACCGCCCCGCGGGTCGTCCTCCACGACCTGGGGGTCGACGTCGGACCGCTGAACCTCGTCCTCGTCTTCGGTCCGCCCTCCGTCTGGGTCTGGTACGCCCACCGCCAGCGCGTCGCTCGACCGGTGCTCGCGCTGGCCGGGGTGGGCCTCGTCTACGGCGTGATCCTCGCCGTCCTCCACATGGTCCTCTGGGACGAGAGCTTCGGTGACGACCCGCCGGGCCTCGAGGGCAACGTCGCCCAGGGCGCCGAGGAGGGGTTCCTCCGGGTGTCGACGGTCGTCAGCAGCCTGGTGGTGGGGACCGTCTTCGGTGCCCTCGCCGGCCTCGTCGCCCTCGTCCTGGCCCGTCGCCGCCGCTCGGCCTCGGCCTGACGCCACATCGCCGCCGACGAGGTCAGGCGGCCTCGTCGTGCCGCTCGCGCTCGGCGGGCGCCTCGGGGCGCCCGGCGCCGACCGCGGAGCGCCGCACCTGGCGGGCGGCGGCGACCACCCGGGCCCGGACCCGCTGCTCGAGCCGGGCGGCCCACGCGTGCTCCCGACCGAGGACCGAGAGGCCGACGGCGATGGTCACCAGCCCCGGTCCGGGGACGACCAGCATGACCACCCCGGCCGCCACCACGGCCCCGCCGCCCACGGTGACGGCCACCCGGCGGATCGTCCGCCGGACGGGCCGCGCCGGCGGACCGCTGGCGCCGGGTGCGGGGGTGGGGAGGTGCCGCATCGGGGGCTCCGAGGTGACGGGACGACGTGACGCCGGCGGCGGCGTCGCTATTCAGGTCTGACGACTCGTGAGGGGACAACTCATCGCCGGCCCCCAGTCTTCCGCCCGGCGACCGCGAGGTCGGCACGGTTTTCGAACGACCGCCACGACGTCAGGTCGGGAGGGTGAAGGAGACCGACGCGCCGCCGGTGGTCGGGTCGTTGCCGGCCTCGATGGTGCCGCCGTGGGCGCGGACCAGGTCGCGGGCGATGGAGAGGCCCAGACCGCTGCCGCTGGAGTCGCCGGCCCGCTTGAACCGCTCGAAGACCTGGCCCAGCTGGTCGTCGCGGAACCCCGGGCCGGCGTCGGTCACCCGGAACCGCACCGCCGCCGGCGGCCCGGGTGCGGGTCCGTCCCCGGCCGACACCTCGATGACCACCTCGCCCCCGGCCGGTGTGTGGCGGATGGCGTTGGCGAGCAGGTTGTCGAGGACCTGGCGGATCCGGGCCGGGTCGGCCCACGCCTTGGGCAGACCGGGGGCGACCGAGGCCCGCAGGGCCACGGCCCGCTGCCGGGCGTGGGCCTCGTGGCGCCCCACGACCTCGTCGACCAGCCCGCCCAGGGCCACCACCTCCTGCTGGAGGGCCAGGCGCCCGGTCTCGGCCAGGGCCAGGGTGTGCAGGTCGTCGACCAGGTGCCCGAGCCGGCGGGTCTCGTCGAGGAGCGAGAGGAGGTGGTGGTCGTCGCGGGGGTGGACGCCGTCGAGCTGGGCCTCGATCTCGCTCTGCAGCACGGCCAGCGGGTTCCGCAGCTCGTGGGTGATGTCGGCCAGGAAGCGCCGCCGGTGCTCCTCGTCGGCGGCCAGGCGGGCCGCCATCTCGTTGAACGTGGCGGTGAGGAGCCGCAGCTCGCGGGGTCCGCGGACGTCGACGTCGACCGTCCCGTACGCACCCGTCGTCACCTGGTCGGCGGCGAGGAGGAGATCGCCCACCGGCCCGCTCACCCGCCGGTAGGTCACGGTCGTGGCCACCGCGGCGAGGAGGGTCGCGGCGCCGATGACGATCAGGCCGCGCGGCTGGTCCTCGTGCTCGGCGTCGGCCGGCAGACCGAGCGTCCCCCAGTACCCGCTCGCCATCCCGGTGATGAGGGCGGCGAGGACCGTCCACGCCAGCACGAGGAGCACCGCGCCCCACCTCAGCCGGCGCCGGAACCGCTGCGCCTCGCCGGACGACCCGGGGCGGGCCGGGTTCGGTCGCCCCTCGACCGGCGGGGCCGGGGGCCGCTCGACGGGTCGATCAGCCATCGGCGAAGCGGTAGCCGACGCGGTGCACGGTCAGCAGGTAGCGGGGCCGGTGGGGGTCGGGTTCGATCTTGCGGCGGAGGTTCTTGACGTGGACGTCGACGGTGCGCTCGTAGGACGGGACGGCCACGCCGTGGATGGCGCCGAGCAGCTGGCTGCGGCTGAGGACGCGCCCGGGCTGGCGGGCCAGCTCCGCCAGCAGGTCGAACTCGGTGGCCGTCAGGTCGACGGCGCGGTCGGCCACGGTGACCTGGCGTCGGCCGCAGTCCACCACCACGTCGCCGACCGCGAACCGCTCCCGCTCGCTCGCCCCGCCCTCGTCGGTGCGACGCAGGACGGCCCGCACCCGGGCCAACAGCTCGCGGGGGCTGAACGGCTTGACCACGTAGTCGTCGGCGCCCAGCTCCAACCCGAGCACCCGGTCGGCCTCCTCGCCTCGCGCCGTGAGCATGATGATCGGCACCGACGAGGAGCGGCGCAGCTCGCGGGCGACGTCCAGGCCGTCGAGGCCGGGCAGCCCCAGGTCCAGGACCACGAGGTCCGGCGGCCGGGCCCGGGCGGCGGCGACCGCCCGCTCGCCGTCGGAGGCCGTGCTGACGACGAACCCGGCCCCGCGCAGGTAGTCCCCGACGACCTCGACGATCTTGGCCTCGTCGTCCACCAGGAGCACGCTCTTGGCCACGGTCCCATCATCGCGTCGGTGCACGTCCTCGTCGTCCCTCCTGCTCGGTCCCCGCCCTCGGCGCCACGATCGTCGGAGGGTGTGAAGACGGCGTGAAGGTGGGGCGGAGACGGTGCGAAGAAGACGCCGGGCGTCCGTCGCCACGCGCGACATCCACACGATCCCTTCACGATCGCTTCACGTCGCCGGCCGATCGTCGCCGCCATGGACATCAACGACACATCAACGTTCCAACCGGTCGTCGCCGACGTGCTCGCCATCAGCGGGGGCAGAGCCGGGTCCGTGGTGGCGACGGTGGTCGCCCTGGCCGGCGCCGTCGTCGGCGGCGTGGCCGTCGTCCGCTCCATCGGCCGCCGCGGCCCCGACCGAGGCCCCGGAGATCGCATCGGCTCGGGCCTCGCCGCCGTGGTGCTCGGCCTCTCGGGCGCCGTCCTCGGCGTCGTCCTGGCGGCCACCGCCGACGGTGACGTCGGCAGCGGCAACGGCCGCGGCGGCGCCTTCGTGGCCGTGGTGCTGGGGCTGATCGGCGTCGCCCTCGGCGGCGTGGCCCGGACCCGCACCCGGGGGGTGGCGTGAAGCTGCGCCGCCTCGTCACCTGGAGCTACCGGCGACGCCGGCGCGTCGTCGTGCTGTGGATCGCCGCCATCGTCGCCGCCTCGGTGCTGGCCGGTGCGGCCGGCGGCGAGACCGAGCAGGACATGACGGTCCCCGGGAGCGACTCGGCCGAGGCGGTCGAGCTGCTGCGGGAGCGGTTCCCGGAGTTCGCCGGGGGCACCGTCGACGTCGCCTACACCGACCCGGCCGGGGTCACCGACCCCGCCACCACCGCCCGGGTCGGCGCCCTCGCCGACGACATCGCCGGCGTCGACCACGTCGTCGCCGCCGAGCCCGGCCCCCTCTCCCCGGACGGGACGACCGGACTGCTGAAGGTCCGCTTCGACCAGGACTCCATGGAGCTGCCGGCCGAGTCGATCGAGGAGGTGATCGACCGGGCCGGCGCGGCCGAGGGCGACGGCCTGCGGATCGAGCTCGGCGGCTACCCCGTCGAGAAGGTCGAGCAGGGAGAGGCCGGCTCCGAGTCGGTCGGGCTGATGGCGGCCCTCGTCATCTTGCTCGTGGCCTTCGGCTCGGTGCTCGCCGCCGGCCTGCCGCTCGTCGTGGCCGGGTTCGGCCTCGGGCTGGGCCTGGCGGGCGTCCGCCTCGCGACCAACCTCGTCGAGGTCCCCGACTTCGGGGTGATGCTCGCCACCATGATCGGCATCGGCGTGGGCATCGACTACGCCCTGTTCATCGTCACGCGCTACCGGAGTGCCCTGGCCGAGGGCCGCGAGCCCTCGGACGCGGTGGAGCTGGCGGGCACGACGGCCGGTCGGGCGGTCGTGTTCGCCGGGTCGACCGTGGTGGTGTCGATCTTCGGGCTCGTGCTGGTCGGCCGCAGCTACCTCTGGGGCGTGGCCCTGTCCACCTCGCTCGTCGTCCTGGCCGTCGTGCTGGCCTCGGTCACCGTGCTGCCCGCGCTCCTGGGCTTCGCGGGGACGAACATCGACCGCCTGCGGGTCCCGCGGGTCCGCCCCGCGGCCGAGGGCCGACGCACCCTGTCGTGGCGCTGGAGCCGCGTCATGCAGCGGCGGCCCCTCGTCGCCGGGCTCGGGGCGCTGGTCGTCCTGCTCGTCCTGGCCGCCCCGGCCACCGACATGCGCTTCGGGATGCCCGACGCCGGGAACGGCTCGACCGAGCTGACCAGCCGTCGGGCCTACGACCTGATCAGCGAGGGCTTCGGGCGCGGCGCCAACGGGCCCCTGCTCGTGGCGGCCGACCTCTCCGACGCCGGCGACGAGGCGGCCGCCTCCGCCGCCGTCGAGGCCGTGGCCGCTGACCTGGCCGCCACCGAGGGCGTGGCGACCATCGTCCCGCCGGTGGTCAACGGCAGCGGCGACGCCGCCGTCATCTCCGTCGTGCCCGCGACCGGACCCCAGGACGAGGCCACCCAGGACCTGGTGCACACCCTGCGCGACGACGTCATCCCCGACTCCGTGGCCGGCACCGGGGTCGAGGTGGCGGTGGGCGGCACGACCGCGGCGTTCATCGACGACAGCGAGCAGACCGCCGGCCGGCTGCCGCTCCTGATCGGCGGCGTGGTCGTGCTGTCGTTCGTCTTGCTGATGTCGGTCTTCCGCTCGATCCCCGTCGCGCTCAAGGCGGCGGTCATGAACATCTTGTCGATCGGCGCCGCCTACGGCGTGATGACGCTGGCCGCCGACGGCGGCTGGTTCGGCGGGCTCGTCGGCATCGACGACGCCACGCCCGTCCCCGCGTGGCTGCCGATGATGATGTTCGCCATCTTGTTCGGCCTGTCGATGGACTACGAGGTGTTCCTGCTGTCCCGCATCCGGGAGGAGCACCTCCGCACCGGCGACGACCGGCGGGCCGTCGCCGACGGCCTGGCCAGCACGGCCCGGGTGATCACCGCCGCCGCCGCCATCATGGTCACCGTCTTCGGCGCCTTCGTGATGGAGGACGTGGTGTTCCTCAAGCTGGCCGGCATCGGTCTGGCGACCGCCGTCCTGGTCGACGCCACCGTGGTCCGCATGGTCCTGGTGCCGGCCACCATGGAGCTGCTCGGGGACCGCAACTGGTGGCTGCCCCGGTGGCTGGACCGGCTGCTGCCGGCCATCGACGTCGAGGGCGGGACCAGCGCCCCTCCCCCGGACCCGGCCCCACCGGCCGGCGCCGTCGCCACCGACGACGCCGACCCCACCCGGGTCCCCGTCGGCTGAGTGGGCGCCCGCCGGACAGGTCGGGGAGCACCGAGCCTGTCCGGCGGGCGACCGATGTCACCGTCCTGGACATTGACCTTCGACCCGGGTCGAACCCGTACCGTGCAGGCCATGAGCACGCTGACCATCGGGCAGGTCGCCGAGCGGACGGGGTTCTCGACCTCGTCGCTCCGCTACTACGAGGGCATCGGCCTGGTCCCTCCGGCCGCGCGCACGGCGGCGGGGTACCGCCTCTACGACGAGGCCACCGTGGACCGCCTGGCGTTCATCGCCCGGGCCAAGCAGCTCGGGTGCACGCTGGAGGAGATCACCGACCTGGTGTCGGTGTGGGACGGCGACCGGTGCGGTCCCGTCCAGCGCCGGTTCCACGAGCTGGTCACGGCGAAGATCGCCGAGACCGAGCAGCGGCTGCAGGAGCTGACCCGGTTCGCCGGCCAGCTCCAGGCGGCCGCCACGCAGCTGGGCGCCGAGCCCATCGACGGGCCGTGCGACGACGGCTGCGCGTGCATGGCGCCGCTCCCCCACGACCGCTCCGCGCCCGTCGAGCTGGGGCCGAAGCCACCTCGCGAGGACGTCCCGATCGCCTGCAGCCTCTCGGCCGAGGGGGTGCACGAGCGCGAGCGGGAGTGGAGCGGGCTGCTCGCCCACGTCGAGCGCCGCTCGCCGGCGCCCGGCGGCGGGGTGCGGCTCGCCTTCGACGCGGCCACGCCGCTGCCGGACCTCCTCCGCCTGGTGGCCGCCGAGCAGGACTGCTGCCGCTTCTTCTCCTTCACCGTCGGCATCGACGCCGACGGCACCACCCTCGACGTGCGGGCCCCCGTCGAAGCCGAGCCCCTGGTCACCGCCCTGTTCGGCGCCGCCGCCTGAGCCGGCCGGTCGGAGCCCCCCGGGACCGGCCGACGGTCACCCCCGCCGGTCCGGGTCCCCCTCGGTGGCGTCGATGATCTCGTCCAGCCGCACCAGGTCGGCGGCGGTGATGACGCCGATGAAGCGGCCGTCGTCGCACACCGCCAGGCGGTCGGTGTCGGAGGCCTCCATGGCCCGGATGGCGTCCGACAGCAGCCAGTCGGGCCCGGCGACCGGGAGCCCGGTGCGCATGGCCTCGGCCACCGTGGTCGTCGGCCAGGACTCCCGGTCGATCTGGGCGAGCCGGTGGGCCTCGGCCATGCCGAGGTAGGTGTCGCCGTCGACCACCGGCACCGACTGCTGGCGGGTCCCGACGAGGTGGTGCCAGAACAGCTCGTCGACGGTGGCGTCGGGCGGGACGGTCCGGGCCTCGGAGTCGACGACGAGGGTCAGCGGCATCCGCAGCCGGTGCTCGAGGTGACCGACCCGGCCCGTCGACTGGTACGGCGAGATCGACGCCCGGCCCATCACGAGCTGGGCCACGACGGCGGCGATGAGCCCGGGCACGACGAAGCCCGGTTGGCCGGTGAACTCGGCCACGAAGACGACGGCGGCCAGGGGGACCCGGTACCCCGCCCCGAGGAAGGCCGCCATGCCCACCACGGGGAACAGGCTCGTCCCCTCCATGTCGAACACCCCGCCGACGGCCCGCCCCACCAGGGCGCCCTGGATCACGAGGGGGATGAACAGCCCTCCGGTGCCACCGCCCGCCACGGCCGCCGCCGTGCCCGCGACCCGCAGGGTGCCGAGGGCGACGATGGCGACGACGCTGTGCTCGGGTTCGAGGGCCCAGCGCAGGGCGTTGTAGCCCGGGCCGAGGCCCAGCGGGCCGTCGCCGAGGGCGTGCCCGGCCAGGACGACGACGGCGAGGGTGGCCCCGGCACCGGCGACCCGCACGACGGGGTGGCCCTGGCCGGACAACGTCTTGGCGTGGCGGATGAGCGAGACGAAGACGCGGGCGAGGCACCCGGCGACGAGCCCGATCACGGCCGCCCCGCCCAGGTCGACGAGGTTGAACGGAGGGCGCCCGGCCACCGGCAGCAGCGGCTCGGTCCCGGCCAGGCTGGCGAAGGTGACGTAGCTGGCCGCCGAGCTGATGGCGGCCGGCAGCACCATGCGGCGGGCGAGGTCGTCCTGGAACGGCACCTCGAGGGCGAAGACCAGCCCGGTGACGGGGGCCTTGAACACGGCGGACACGCCGGCGGCGGCGCCCGCGACCATCAGCAGCTTGGCCTGCTCGGCGCTGAAGAGGCGGCTCAGGCGGCGCTGGGCCGCGGCACCGAGGGACGCGCCGGCGTAGATCGCCGGGCCCTCGTGGCCGAGGGGCACGCCCGATCCCAGGGTCGCCACCGAGGCGAGCAGCTTGATGGGCAGGTCGCGCAGGCGCAGGCGCCCCCCGCGGGTGTCGTGGAAGGCCCGGATGTAGTCGTCCGACGTCGACGGCGACGCCGAGGACCCGCCGATGCGCAGGATCAGCGCGGTCAGGGCCAGCCCCACGGCCGGCGCCCCGGCCTGCACGGCCAGCGGCAGGTCGAGGACCCGCTCGAAGGTGAGGGTCTCGGCCAACCCCTCGAACCCGGCGACGAGGAGGCCCACGACCACACCGGTCACACCGGCGACGCCGAGGACCTGCTGCGAGCGACGACCCAGGTCGACCAGGTGCTCCCGACCGCCGCCCGGCAAGAAGCGCTCCCAGCGCGCCGAAGCGATCACGAGCCCGTCGCCGACCAGCCGAGCGGATCGAGGGCGCGCGACTCCTCCCCCGCGGCCTCGGCGAAGGCGGTGAGGGAGCGCACGCTGGACTCGGCGACGTCCGGGCCCAACCGATCGACGATGACGGCCAGGTCGCGACGACGCCGCTCGACGACCCGCTGGAGGAGGCGCCGGCCGGCGGCGGTGACGTGGAGCTCGACGGCGCGCCGGTCGCCCGCCGCGTGCACCCGGCGGAGCAGCCGCTTGGCCACCAGGCGGTCGCACATGCGCGTCGCCGTGGTCGGGTGGATGTCGAGGGCTGACGCCAGGTCGCCGACCGTCACCGCCGGCCGGGTCCCGACGACCACGAGGGCGCGGTACTGCGGGAGGGTGACGTCGATGTCGGCCAGCGAGCGGGCGGCCACGCCGACCAGGGCCCGGGACGCGACCAGCAGGGCATCGACGACATCGCCCTGGGCCGGGTTCCCGTGCTGCACGGCAAAGACTGTAGTACTACACAGATCCCGGTCCGAATCCCCCGATCTACCCGGTGGGGTGGGACCAGGGCGGCGGCGGGGTGCGGGCCCGGCGGAGGGCGGCGCCGCAGCGGGCGGCGACGAGCACCGGGTCGTCGCCCGCCACGGAGTCGGCGCCGCCGGCGTCGAGCCAGCGGATGTGCGCGTCGGCGGCGGCGCCGACCCGGTAGGCGACGACCGGTGGGCCGCGGTGCCGGCGCATCTCGGCGCAGAGGGCCTCGGCCCCGGCGTCGGGGAGCCGGGCCGACGCCGCGACCAGGTCGACGGCACCGGCCCCGCACGCCGCCCGAGCGGCGGCGACCGACTCCGCCTCGATCACCCGGTGGACGGCCCGCCGGAGGAGGGCGGCGGCGATGGCCCGGCGCAGGGTGGGATCGGTGTCGACCACCACGATCGTGGCGGGGGCGGCGGCGACCGCCGGGGAGGGGGGCACCGGCGCACCGTTCCCGGACCGGAGCCCGGGCACGGTCACAGGTGGGTCACGACCGCCGGTGCCTCGCCCTCGCGATCGGGGGCGGCGGCCGGGAGGCGCACGGTGAAGGTCGCCCCGCGCCCGGGTCCACCGTCCAGCTCGACGTCACCGCCCATCGCCCGAGCGTGCTCGCGGGCGATGGCCAGGCCGAGGCCCGACCCGCCCTGGGCCCGCGAGGCGTCGCTCTTGTAGAACCGGTCGAACACGCGCTCGGCCCGGTCGGGGGCGATGCCGGGGCCGTCGTCGTGGATCCGGATCGCCACGGCGTCACCGTCGCGGACGGCGTCGACGGAGATGCGTGCGCCGCCGTGGACGGCGGAGTTGCCCACGATGTTGGCCACGATGCGCCGGAACCGTCCCCGCTCGGCGTGCACCGCGAGCCCGTCCTCCACCGAGACGGTCACGCCCACCCCGGGGGGCAGGGGGACCGAGTCGAGCGTCGTCTCGATGGCGGCCGCGACGTCCAGGGTCTCGGGCCGGACGGGGTCGGCGGCGGCGTCGAGCCGGGACAGCTCGAGCAGGTCGAGCACCAGCTCCCGCAGCCTCTGGACGTCGCGCACCAGCACCGTCGCCGCCCGTCGGGACGGCTCGGGGAGGTCGTCCATCTGCTTCTGGAGGAGCTCGGCGCTGACGGCCATCCCGGTCAGCGGGGTCCGCAGGTCGTGGGCGACGTCGGCGGTGAACTGGCGCTGCCGGGCCGCGGCCCGCCGCAGCTCGTCGATCTTGGCGCCGAGGGCGTCGGCCATGTCGTTGAACGAGTCCGCCCACGCCCGGAACTCGTCCTCGCCCACCGACGGCAGGCGGGTGTCGAGCAGGCCACCGGCGATCGCCGTCGCCGCCTCGGCCGCGTCGCGCACCGGGCGCAGCGTCCGGCGGGCGATCAGGTGGCCGACGGCGGCGGCCAGGGCGACGACCAGCACCCAGCCGACGACGAGGACGGTGCGCAGCTCCTCGAGGCTGTCCTCGAGCTGGTCCATGGCGAAGAAGAAGACGTAGCGGGCACCGTCGGGTCCGTCGCCGCCCACGACGAGGTAGTCGTGGCCCTCCCGTCTGGTCCGCGCCGTGGCCAGCTCGTCAGCCGGTCCCGACACCACCTCGTCGGGGACGTCGGCCCGCGTGAGCGTCCGGGCCGAGGTGTAGGTGCGCCCCCCCAGGAACGCCACCGTGTCGGTCCCGGAGCGCTTCTCGTAGGCGCTCTGCATCCGCTCGAAGCTCTGGTCGTCGAGCTCGGTGGGGGCGAGGGCGAGGGCGATCTGCACCTCGTCGTGGGACATGCTCTCGAAGCTCCGCTGCCGGTACTCGCTCGTCACCGCGTAGGTCAGCACGGCCAGCGCGCCGGAGCTGACCGCGGCCACGAGGAGGAACGCCGCCGTCAGCCGGCGCCGGAAGCGGTGGGGCCGCAGCCGGCGGCTCTCACCCACGGTTGAACCGGTACCCCACGGAGCGGACCGTCTCGATGTAGGGCACGCCGTCGGCGGGCTCTCCCAGCTTCGTCCGCAGGCGCAGGACGGCCATGTCGACCAGGCGGGAGTCGCCCAGGTAGTCGTAGCCCCAGACCCTCTCCAGCAGGGCCTCGCGCGAGAGGACCTGGCCCGGGCGCGAGGCCAGGGCCACCAGCAGGCGCGTCTCGGTCGCCGACAGCGGGAGCTCGTCGCCGCCGCGCTGGACGGTGAAGGCCTCCTCGTCGATCTCGAGGTCGCGGGCCGTCCACTGCGGCGGCACCGACTCCACGGCCCGGCGCACGGCGGCCCGGGCCCGGGCGGCCAGCTCCGACGGCTCGAAGGGCTTGGTCACGTAGTCGTCGGCCCCCATCTCGAGGCCGGCCACCACGTCGGCGGTGTCGGCCCGGGCGGTCAGCATGATGATCGGCACCGTGCTGCGGGAGCGGATGGCCCGGCACACCGCGAACCCGTCGACCGACGGCAGCATCAGGTCGAGGATCACCAGGTCCCAGCCCATGCCGTCGAGGCGGTCCAGGGCGATCTGGCCGTCCGCGGCGGTGTCGACCTCGAAGTCCGCCGCCTCGAGCACGAGGGTGACGGCCTCCCGCACCGACGGGTCATCCTCGACCACCAGCACGCGGTGGGTCATCGGGCCTCCTCTTCCTGTCGCGCCACCTTAGGGAGGACGCATGACGGAGGGGGCTCCCTCCCTCCGTGGCTGTGACCGAACGGTGACGTTCGGGCCCGGTCGGGCCGGCGACGTCGCCGGGAGCTCAGACGGTCCGGCGTCGTCCCGAGGTGCGACGCCGGGCCGCCTCGGCGAGCACCACCCTCGACCCGCAGGCGTCGGCGAGCATCCGGCCGTACTCCACCGCCTCGTCCAAGGCGTCGAAGCGGGCGAGGGGCACCGCCTCGCGCTCGCGCTGCACGGCCCACCGGCGACCGACGGCGATGACGAGGACGTCCACGTACCGCGCCTATCCCCCGTCGCGCCCGTTCAACCAGACGGGGCCGACGCGCGCCGGATCTGCGTCACCGGCCTGCGCCCGGGCGAGGTCAGCAGGTGGATGTCCGACGTCGACCTGCCCCCCATCGAGATCGAGGTGCCCGCCGAGCTGGGCTCGCTGGGCGATCTGCGGGCGATCGTCGTCGGCTTCGCCCGCCGCGTCGGGTTCCGCGACCAGTTCGACGTCGAGGTGGTGGCGTCGGAGCTGGTCACCAACGCCATCGTCCACGCCGGGACCGCGCCGATCGTCACGCTCACCCAGGTCGGCCACCGGCGCATGGAGATCGCCGTGGCGGACGAGGACCCCCGGAGCCCGGGGCCGGTCGACCCCTACGAGAACGGGACCCGGGGCCACGGCCTCGCCATCGTCGCCACCCTCTCCCGGACCTGGGGCGTCCGCCGCGAGGGCGGCTCGGGCAAGACGGTCTGGGCCGAGGTCGAGGAGCAGCGTCCCCTCCGGCTGGTGGACGGGTGCGGCCCGGGTGCCCAGGCCGCCCGTCCGCTCGGCCCCCGCGCCGACCCGCTGCGGCGCGCCTGACGCCGGCGACGGCGACGGCGAGGAGCGGGCCATCGCCGTCGACCCCGGGGTGTGGCTGTGGCACGTCACCTACGAGCGGACGCGGGCCCGACCGTTGCGCGACGCCCTGATCGAGGACTACACGCCCTACTCCCACAGCCTGGCCCGACGGGCCTTCCACCACGGCGAGCCCCTCGACGACCTGCGCCAGGTGGCCCTGGTGGCGCTGATCGGCGCCCTCGAGCGCTTCGAGTGCGAGCGGTCGATCCCCTTCGTCGGGTTCGCCACGCCGACCATCATCGGCGCCCTCAAGCGCCACCACCGCGACAACGACTGGGCGTTGCGCGTGCCCCGTCGGGCCCACGCCGTCGCCACCTCGCTCGCCCGCGCCGAGGCGCGCCTCGACGCCCGCATCGCCGGACGCACCGCGACCCAGGCCGAGCTGGCCGCCGAGCTGGGCCTCGCCCCCTCGGACCTCGCCGACGCCCAGGCCGCGCTCCGGGGACGGATCACCCAGTCGCTCGACGCGCCGGCCGCCCGGGGCCCCGACCTGCCGATCGACCTCGCCGTGGCCGACGAGGGCTTCCACCAGGCCGAGACCAGGGTGGACCTCCCCGACGCGCTGGACGCCCTGACCCCCGACGACCGCCGCGTGCTGCTCCAGTACTACTTCGAGGGCCGCTCGCAGCGAGAGGTCGGCGAGGCCCTGCACATGAGCCAGATGCACGTGTCGCGCCTGCTCAGCTCGGCGATCCGCCGCCTCCGCAGCCGGATGGACGTCGTCGACGGTCCCGTGCCCGGCCGGCCGGCCGGCCGAGCGCGCCGCGCCGGGGACGGCTGAGCGATCGCGCCGCGGGCGCGGCGACGGGGGCCGCGGGGAGGAGGCCCGCGCCGGGGCGGCGCCTCACCGCCCGAGCGACGCTGCTGTGGCCGTGCCGGCGATCACGGCCTCGGCCACCTCGACGAGGCGGCGGTTGTGGCTCCGGGCGTGGTCCCGCAGGAGGTCGAAGGCCCGGTCCATCGCGAGGCCCCCCTGCTCGGCCACCATCCCCTTGACCTGCTCGATCCGGATCCGGCTCTGGAGGGCGTGGTTCAGCTGGGCGTTGAGGGTCTGGGCCTCGGAGGCGATGCGGTGCTGGAGGATGCTGATCGTCGCCACGTCGGTCAGGGCCTGCGCCATCCGGGCGTCGGCGTCGCTCAGCACGCCATCGTCGACGCTGAACAGGTTGAGGGCGCCGATGACCTCGCCCCGGAGCCGCATCGGGAAGGCGTGGACGGTGCGGAATCCGGCCTCGGAGGCCAGGGGGGCGAAGCGGGGCCAGCGGTCGCCGGCGGCGGCCAGGACGACGTTGACGAGCGAGCGGCCGTCGTGCACGCACTCGAGGCAGGGGCCCTCGGCGGCCTGGAGCTCGAACAGCTCGAGGAGGTGCATGGCGTCGCTCGACGACAGCATCACCCGGAGGGCGCCGGTCGGGTCCCTCAGCACGATGCCGCTGGCGGAGACGCCGAGCAGCTCGATGCACCGGTCGGTGAGGATGGTCAGCAGGTCGACGACGTCGAAGTCGTCGACGAGCGAGTCGGCGAGGTCCACCATGGTCCGCGCCAGCAGGTCCTCTCGCTGCGTCACCCACGCCTCCTGGATCGGCCCGCCCGACCATCGGCCCGCACCCGAGCAGGATAGACGGGCCCCCGGCCCCTCACGGCTCGAGGCGGAGACGTCGGGCGACCACGTCCTGGGCGACGGCGCTGAGGCGGCGACCGGTCACGAAGGCGTGGGCGCGGAGCCGGGCCAGGGCGTCGCCCACGTCGGTCCCGACCTGGACGGCCACCATCCCGGTGGCCTGGTGCACCACCAGCTGCCCGGTGTCGTCGTCGACCAGCGACCGCGTCAGACGGTCGGGCGCGCCGTCGGGCCCCGCCGCCAGGAGGGTCGTGACGGCCACGTCGGCCAGGAGCAGGGCGTCGCGGTGCTGGTCGCCGGAGAGGGGCCCGGTCCGCTCGGCGCACAGGTTGAGCGCACCGATGCACGTCGACCCGATGCGGAGGGGGTACCCGAACATCGCCCGGGCCCCGGCCTCGACCGCGAGCGGCGTGAACCCGACCCACCGCGGGGTGCTCGGGCGGGCCAGGTCCGGTTCGCCGACGGGCGCACCGAGGTGGTGGGCGTCGATGCACGGCCCCTCGCCGTGGACCTGTTGGAGGTCCTCGACCGCCTCCATGACCTCGCCGTGGACCCCGACGGGGTGCACGGTGCCGGCGTCGTCGACGAGCATGAGGGCGGCACCGGGCACCTGGACCACGTCGACCGCGGTGGAGCACAGCGACCGGCCGACGTGGTCCTGGGCGACCTGGTGGAACGCCAGGCGCTCCAGGACGTGGGCCCTCCGGCCGGCGTCGGTCACGCTCCCGCCCCGGCTCCTGGGGGCCGCGGTCGGCGGCGAGCCCGATCCCCGTCGACGTGTCTGGTCATGGCACCGCTCCTCAGCCGCACAGGCCACGTCACGGGGAGCACCAGAGCGTGGGGATCTCGCCCCCCACCGTACCGGACCCGCCGGGCGAGCGAGCCCGACGAGCCCTGCGGTCGAGGCCCGCCCGGTCCTACCCTCGGAGGGGCATGCCCGCCGGATCGCACCCCGTCGCCACGGTGGCCGTTCGCCGTGGGTGAGCTCGACCACCCCACCGTCGTCGACCTCCCTCTGCGCGGCGAGTGGACCGTCGAGCGCACGCCGGCGGAGCGGATCCCGAGCCACGGCACCGACGTGATGGGGCAGCGCTACGCCTACGACCTCCTCCGCACCGACGACCGGCACGGCGGGCGCGTCCACCCCGCCGGGGCGCTGCGGTGGATCCTCGTCGGGGGGCGAACCCAGGACTGCTACGGGTGGGGTGAGCCCGTCCACGCCGCCCTCGGGGGCGAGGTGGTCGCAGCGGTCGACGGTGAGCCGGAGCGCGGGTGGATCCACGTCCTCCGCGAGGCGTGGGCCGTCCTGCGGACCACGCTCCGGTTCGCGGCGCGGTCAGGGTCGATCGACCCGGTGCAGCTCGCCGGGAACCACGTGATCGTCCGCACCGCCCACGTGTTCGCGGTCTACGCCCACCTCGCGCCGGGCAGCGTCGTCGTGGTCCCGGGCCAGCAGGTCGTCGTCGGGGACGTGGTCGGGCGGCTCGGCCACAGCGGGAACTCGACCGCACCGCACCTGCACTTCCACCTGATGGACTCCCCCGACCCGATGCGGGCCCATGGGATCCCCTGTGCCTTCGCCACGTACGACCTCCGGCGCGACGGCCGCTGGCACCCGGTCCGCGCCGGGATCCCCGAGCGCGGGGACCGGGTCCGCTCTCCCGGCACCGGTCCTTGACACGCGTCCGACCACCTGGGTCAGACTCCGCTCGCATGGACATCCAGGGCCGCGCCGCGATCGTCACCGGCGGGGGCACGGGGGTGGGGGCGGCGACCTGCCGGCTCCTGGCCGCCCGGGGCTGCCACGTCGTCGTCAACTACTCCCGCTCGGTCGACGCCGCCGAGGCCGTCGCCGCCGAGTGCCGCCGGTCCGGGGTGGAGGCCGTCGCCCACCGGGCCGACGTGTCGGTCGACGCCGACTGCGCCGCCATGGTCGAGGCGGCCGTGGCCCGCTTCGGCCGGCTCGACCTGCTCGTCAACAACGCCGGGACGACCGAGTTCGTCGCCCACGACGACCTCGCCGGGATGAGCGAGGAGGCCTGGGACCGCATCATGGCGGTCAACCTCAAGGGGCCCTTCCTGTGCTCGCGGGCGGCCATGCCGCACCTGAAGGCCGACGGCGGCGGCGAGATCGTCATGACGTCGTCGGTGGCGGGGCTGGCCGGCACCGGGTCGTCGCTCGCCTACTGCGCCTCCAAGGCCGGGCTGAACAACCTCGTCGTCACGCTGGCGCGCGTCGCCGGTCCCGAGGTGCGGGTCAACGCCGTCGCCCCCGGCTTCATCGACGGCGAGTGGCTCCAGCAGGGCCTCGGCGATGCCTACGAGGCGGTGAAGGCGATGTACGCGGCGCAGGCGCTCACCGGGCGGGTGTCCACCCCCGAGGACGTCGCCGCCGCCATCGTCGGCCTGGTCACCGGCAGCGACCAGGTGACGGCCCACGTCGTGCCCGTCGAGGGCGGGGCCCTGCACCACCTCTGACCCGACCCGCGCCCCTGGAGGCCCCATGAAGATCGCCCAGCACGACGGCCGCCTCGTCCTCGTCCTCGACGGGGGCGTGGCCGACGTGGCCACCGCGTCCGACGGCCGCTTCGGCCCGGACCCGACGGCCGCCTACGACGACTGGGACGCCTTCGCGTCCTGGGCCGCCGGCGTCACCGACCCCACCGGCCCGCTCGACGAGGCCCGGCTCCAGAACCCGGTCCCCCGACCCCGCCAGGTGTTCGCCATCGGGCTGAACTACCGCAGCCACGCCGAGGAGTCGGGCATGACGATCCCGGACGTGCCCGCCACCTTCACCAAGTTCCCGGCGGCGCTGGGCGGTCCGTTCGACGACATCGAGATCGTCGGCGGGTCGGTCGACTGGGAGGTCGAGCTGGTCGCCGTGATCGGCCGGGCCGCCGACCGGGTCGGCGAGGCCGACGCCTGGGACCACGTCGCCGGGCTCACGGTGGGGCAGGACATCAGCGACCGCGCCCTCCAGTTCGCCGCCGGCATGCAGTTCTCGCTCGGGAAGTCCCGGCGCGGGTACGGGCCCATGGGCCCGTGGCTCGTCACCCCCGACGAGGTCCCCGACCGCGACGACCTCGGCCTCGGCTGCTCGGTGGACGGCGAGACCGTGCAGGACGGGCGGACGAACGACCTCGTCTTCTCGGTCCCGCAGCTGGTCGCCGAGCTCTCGTCGGTGCTGCCGCTGCTCCCCGGCGACGTCATCTTCACCGGCACCCCCGCCGGCGTGGGCATGGCCCGCCAACCCCCGCGGTCGCTCCAGCCCGGCCAGGTCCTCGAGTCGTGGATCGAGGGCATCGGCACGATCCGGAGCAGGTGCGTGGCCGGCCCGACGTGAACCGCGTCGTCCTCACCGGGACCGGAGTGTCCGCCCCCGACCCCGGACCCCGACCGGGCCGGGTCCTGGGCGCCTGTGCTGCCTGGCCGGGTCCGGGCGTCAGCCGAAGCGAGCGGCGTACTCGGTGCTGCCCAGGAGACCGCGGACGAGCTCGGCGCTGGCGGCGCTCGACGCGCCGGTCGGCGTCCGACCGGTCGGGCTCCCGGGCAGCTCGCCGGCCGACGGCACCCGCCCGACCATGGCGACGTAGGTCGTCACCGTCTCGACGAGCCCGGCGCTGAGGAGCGTGTGCTCGGCGGAGAGGCCGAACGAGAGGAGCACGCGTCCCCGGCTCCAGCCGGCCCGGAGCCGGCCGACCCAGAACTCGTGCCCGGCGGTGTCGGGGGCACGACCCAGGACGTTCTCGTAGGTCCGCTGGACGAAGGCGTCGTCGGACAGCGAGCCGTACAGCCGGCGGTGCTCGGCGGAGGCCGCGAACGACTGGGCGACGCGGCTCATCGAGGTGCCGTCGGCGACGCGCTGCACCCAGTAGGTCAGCCCCTCGGTGTCCGGGGGCCGCCCGAAGGACGCTCGGTACAGGCGGGTGATGGCGGCGCGTCGAGCCGACAGCCGGGCCCGGCTCCGAAGGTCGCGGACGACCTCCTGTGGGGTGACCTCACCGCCGGCCAGGGCCCGGGCGACGGTCTGGAGCTCTGCCCTCGTCGGCTGCCGCCCCGCCAGGTCGAGGTGCTGCTGGCGGACGAACGCGGAGATCGACGCGAAGGGGCCGAGGTCGGGACCCGGCACGGCGACCGGTTCCGAGGCCACGGAGCGGCGGCCCGTGCCCGCCGACCCGACGGCGGCGACCTTGAACGTGTGGATGCCCGGGTCAGGCGTCGGAACCACGACGCTGGTCGCGCCGGCGCCGGCGGTGGCCGAGGTCTCGCGGGCCAGCCCGTCCACGAAGGTGGTGACGACGTAGCCGGTCGGGGTCGGCCCCGAGGCGGGTGGCGTCCACGACACGACCGTGCTGGCGGAGCCGGCGGCGGCGCTGACAGCGGTGGGCGCGGCCGGCGCGCCGTTCGGGGCGGGCCACTGGTAGCGGACCTCACCCTGCTCGACGACGCGCCCGGCGCACGTGGTCAGCCAGCGGACTCGTAGGTCGTCGAAGGTCGTCTCGTCCGGACCGAGGTCGACCTCGTCGACCACCACGTCGGCCCCACCGGTGCCGTCGGCACAGGTGCCCCCGACCCCGGGGGAGGTCTCGAAGCCGCCGAGCACCGGGTTGTCCCGAGCGGCGAGCAGGTCCTCGTAGAGCCCCGGCGCGTAGGCCGGCTGGCGCGTCGACATCACGTGGCGCATCTTCACGACCAGGGTGATCCCCTGCACGGGGAAGTGGCCGTCGGCGACGACCTGCGACGCATCCCCGATCGGGAAGATGCGGGCCTCGCCGAGGGGGGCGACCACCGCGAACGGCGAACCGTCGGGCAGCTCGGCCTGCGGGCGGGCCAGCCACATGGCGTTGCTGTTCGCGGGCATGTGTCCTGCGGGGGCGGAGGGGAACGTCGGCGGCACGGGCGAGGGCGGGATGTAGTTGGTCGGCTGCGGCTCCGACCCGTCCCAGCGGACCTCGCCGCGGAGGGTCCCGCCGGTGCCGGGCGCCTCGTCCGGGGCGCACGTGTGCTCGAAGCGGGCCGCCAGGCGGGTCACCACCCCGCCGGAGTAGGCGACGTCGTCGATCTCGAACCAGCCGCTCGTGTCGTCGTCGCCGCACCCTCGACCCTCGGCGCTGATCGAGAGGCCCCCGTCGTCGGGTCCGCGATCGGCGCGGGGCACAGCCTCGTACCGGCCTACCTCGAGCTGGGGCTCATCCGAGGGTCGGACCAGCCCGATGCGCCACGTCTCGGCCCCGGCCACCACCACCTGCACCTCGCGGGCGTAGGTGTAGACCCGGAAGTCGGCGTCGGAGGGCGTGTAGGACCGGTCCACGCCGCCACCGATGTCGTCGCCTGGGTCGCTGTCGACGACGAGCCACACCGGTCCCGGTGGCAGGGTCTGCGCCCCGCCCGGAGCACCGACCGGCGCCACCACCCCCAGACCCGCCAGCGCGGCAACGACCGCCGTGACACCCCTCCGACCCATGCCCGCCTCCCTCGTCCACGTGACGAGCGCAGCATGGCAACGGGTCTGGGGGCGCGTCGTCACCCGTCGGGGTGAGAGCCCACCTCGGCGCCGGCATCGGCGATGCGTCGACCGCGACCCTGTTCCTCCCCGCGTGGCCCTCTCCGCCGGCCCGACGACGGCTCAGCAGGTCCGGTAGCGGGCGTAGACCAACCCGCTGGCGAAGGCACGCTGCTCGACCAGGTCGAGGTCGAGGCGGACCCCGTCGGGGAAGAACCGCGTGCCGCCGCCGACCACGCTCGTCGTCACGAAGAGGTGGTACTCGTCCACCAACCCGGCCCTGATCGCCTGGGCGGCGAGCGTCGGGCCGTCGACGGTGAGGTCGGCGTCGGCCTCGGCCTTGAGCCGGCGCACGGCGTCGGGGTCGAAGGTCCGCTCGATCCGGGTCCTGGCGCTCGACACCGACTCCAGCGTCGTCGAGTAGACGACCTTGTCCGCCGCCTTCCAGTCGTCGGCGTACCGCAGGATGTGCGGCGGGACGTCCGGCTCGGTGTGCACGGTCTCCCAGAAGAGCATCGTCTCGTACATCCGCCGGCCGTAGAGGAAGGTCCCCACGGGCCGGAAGACGTCGCCGACGAAGGTGTGCACCTCCTCGTCGTCGGCTCCCCGGCCGAGGTCGCCCTCCGCCGCCACGGCGTAGCCGTCGAGCGAGGTGATCATCGAGTAGATCAGCTTGGCCACGGGGCTCCCTCCGGACCCGGGGGCGTCGGGCTCCCGGCGGTCCAGGGGCTCGACGTCGCGGAGCCCCCGGCCTCATCGGTCTGCACGCCGGTCGCGAGGACGTCGCCCGGCCGCGTCAGGTGCCGACTCCGGTCCGCCGGCGGCGAGGTCCCACGACGGCAGGGGCGTTCGCCTCTACCACCGGCGGTCGCCGGGCCCGACGATGCCGCCTGTGAGCATCGACCTGGCCGCCGCGGACCGTGCGCTGTCGACGCCGTCGCGACCGGATCGGTACGACCCCGGCGAGGTGGCCGACCTGCCCGAGCCGGTCCGGCGGTACTTCGACGCCGCCATCGCGCCGGGCACCCAGGTCGCCGAGGCGGCGGCGCTGGCCATGCGCGGCCACCTCAAGCTCCGGCGCTGGGTGCCCTTCCGGGCCGAGCAGGTACTCGCCCCCCACCGAGGGTTCGTGTGGAGGGCCCGCGCCGCCGGGATCATCTCGGGCTACGACGCCTTCGTCGACGGTGAGGGCGCCATGGAGTGGAAGCTCCTGGGCCTGGTGCGGGTGATGGCGGCCGACGGACCCGACGTCTCGACCAGCGCGGCGGGTCGCAGCGGCGGCGAAGGCGTCTGGGTCCCGACCGCCCTCCTCCCCCGCTTCGGCGTCCGGTGGTCGGCTCCCGCCGACGACCAGATCGTCGCCCGCTTCGTCGTCGGTCCCGCCCCGATGGAGCTCCACCTCCGCATCGACGCCGAGGGCCTCGTCCGGTCCGTCGTGTTCGACCGCTGGGGCGATCCCGAGGGCACCGGCACCTTCGGCTGGCACCCCTTCGGCGGCGACGTCACCGGCCACCGGACCTTCCACGGGGCCACCGTCCCGTGCGATGGCCGATGGGGCTGGTCCCACGGCACCGACCGCTGGTCCGACGGCGAGTTCATCCGCATCCACGTCATCGACCTCGTCCCGCGCTGAACCGCCTCGTCGACGCCCGTCCTGTCGGTCCATCGGTGACGGCGAAGACGAGACGTTCTGGACCCGGTTCTCGCGCGCACGGCGCGACCGGGGCCTGGCCGGGTCCGCCTGGTGACCTCCGACAGCACGACGGATGGGCCATCGCCCGCCGCGACCTCTCCGAGCACTCCGTGGCCCAGCCCGACGAGCGGCGCGACACTGACCCCGACCAGGCAGCACTCGCCGGGAGGCACATCGAGGATCACGTCCTCGATCCCCACCAGCCCACGGGACTCTGTCACCTCGATCAGACCCCGGTGGTTCAGTCACCAACCTGGGCGAGAGTGCCGGACCGGGCTCGCGGAGGCGAGGGTCTCGGCCAGCTCTAGCAGTGCGTGGTCGGCCCACCATCGGCTCACGAGCTGGACCCCGACAGGGGGGCCCTGGGCGGTGGTGCCGAAGGGCAGCGACACCGCGGGCAGGCCGGTGAGGTTGAACGGAACCGTGGCGCGCATGACCGTGCGAGCCGGCACCGACCGATCGCCGGCGTCGTGTCGCGAGCGAGCATGGGGCGGCGCCGGGTACGGGGTGACCGGGCACAGCAGCACGTCGTGGTCCTGGAACCAGCCGGAGAACTCCATCCGGAGCTGCTCGACCTGCTGCTCGGCGTCGAGGTAGTCGGCGAACGACGGTTCCGGAGCCTGGAGGACCCGTTGGAGGACCGGGTGCAGCATGTCCTCGCGACCCTGGACGATCGGGCGCAGGTAGGGAAGGACCTCGGCGGTGTAGAGGATCGCGGACAGGACGGTGCAGTCGCCCTCGGAGAGCCAGGGCAGCTCGACCGGACCGACGTCGTGGCCCAGGTCCGCGAACGCCTGTGCCGCGCCTTCCACGGTCGTCTCGACCTCGGGGTCGAGGGGGCCGAAGGCACTGGTCGTCCACCCGATCCGGAGCCGGCCGCTGCTCGTGGAGGTTCCGGGCAGGGCGACGGCATAGGGGTCGACGCCGTCGGGGCCTTCCATCAGCGACAGCGCGAGGCGCAGGTCGCGGACGCTGCGGGCCATCGGGCCGGTGTGCCACCAGCGGCGCAGCGACTGCGGGAAGTGGCCGGTGTGGGGCACGCGGCCGTGGGTGGGCTTGATCGCGGCGATGCCGGTGTCGGAGGCCGGTCCGCGGACCGAGATGGCGACGTCGCTCCCCAGCCCGAGCGGTGAGAGCCCCGCGGCGATGGCGGCTGCTTCGCCGCCGCTGGAGCCTCCGGGTGTTCGCTCCGGGTCGTAGGGGTTGAGCGAGCGACCGGTCACCAGGTTGTCGGTCTCGGTCCAGTACGACATCTCCGGGAGGTTCGTCTTGCCCAGCAGGATCCCCCCGGCGGCTCGGAGCCGGGCGACCGCCGTGGCATCGACCTCGGGGACCAGGTCGGCGAACAGGCGAGAGCCGCGCGTCGTCCGAACCCCGGCGGTGTCGAAGGAGTCCTTGACCGTGAACGGCACTCCGCTCAGTGGCCCCGCAGCGGGGTGCGCGGCGTCGCGCAGGGCCGCCTCGCCGCGCACGGTGACGAACGCGTTGACCCGTCCTCCGACCGACTCGATCCGGTCGAGGTGGGCCTGCACGACCTCGACCGCGCTCACCGTGCCCGTCCCGATGAGGTCGGCCAGCTCGGTCGCGTCGCACCACACCAGATCGGCAGACTCCATGCCCGACGATAAGCCAGCGGAGCTCCAGGCTGAGCCCAAGCGGTCGGGGCGGGTTGCGCCGTCGTCTCGGCTGCGACCCGCCAGCACCGAACCGCCGGGCGCGGGTGACGAGGAGGCTGGCTGTTGAACCTCATCGTGACGGGACGTCTCTGACCTGGGCTGGTTCGCAGGTCACAGCGGGTGTCGGCTGGCGCCTCCGGCAGGGTTCGAACCTGCGACCGTCGGATTAGAAGTCCGGTGCTCTATCCAGCTGAGCTACGGAGGCCTGCCGGCCGATCGTACGGGCCTGGCGAGGACGGACGCAGCGAGCTCAGAGCCCGGGCTCGGCGGTGACGGTCCCCCGCCGTCGCACCAGGCCGACGAGCTCCTGGCCGATGAGGACCACGAAGAACTGGGCGACGGCGATCCCGGCGATGGTGGCGCCGCCGGCGGTGCCCTCGTGGAACGAGGTGGCGAGGCCGAGCACCACGCTCGACGCGCCGAGGGCGACGGCCACCACCATCATCAGCGGCACCCGCCGGACGAGGAGCCCGGCGGTGGCCGGCGGGCCGATCAGGAGGCCGAACACCAGCAGGGTGCCGATGGCGTCGAAGCTGGCCACGATCGACACGGCCAGCAGGGCGAGCAGGGCGGTGTGGGCGAGGGCGGGGTGCATCCCGAGGGTGCGGGCCTTGTCCTCGTTGAAGGCCAGGGCGAGGAACGGGCGGTGGAGGGCGACCGACGCGGCCACGACGAGGGCGGCGCCGACGAGCTGGCCGCGGATGTCGCCGGTGGTGACGCCGAGGATGTCGCCGAAGAGCAGCGAGGTGACGTCGGAGGTGAACGTCGCCGAGCGCGACACGATGACGATGCCCAGGGCCAGCATCCCGACGAACAGGAGGCCGATCCCGACGTCCTCCCGGACCTGGGTCCGGCGGCCGACGAGCGTGACGGCGCCCCCCATGAGGAGGGCCGACGCCAGGGCCCCGACCGTCGGGCTGGTGCCCCAGAGGACGGCGAGGGCCAGGCCCGGGATGATGCCGTGGGCCAGGGCGTCGCCGAGGAAGGTCAGGCCGCGGAGGACGATCCACGTGCCGATCACCGCGGTGGCGACGCTGGCGACGAGGCCCGAGATCAGGGCGCGCTGCATGAACTCGGGCTCGAAGGCCGTGGTGAGCCACTCGACGGGCGTCACCCCAGGGCCTCGGCGATCCGCTCGGCGTTGGTCCGCACGAGGCCGGCGTAGGTCTCGGCCCCCGAGCCCTCCTCGCCGAGCGACTCGGTGAAGAGGCTGACGACCTCGACGTCACCGCCGACCTCGGCAGCCAGGGCGTCGGCCAGCCGGGCCGGCGAGGAGGCGTCGGCGAAGATGGCCGGCACCCCCTCCTCCTCGATCAGGTGGGCCAGATCGTCGAGCTCGGCCGCGCTGGGCTCGGCCCCGGTCCCGCCGCCGGGGACGACGGCCCCGACCACCTCGAAGTCGTAGCGGTCGGCGAAGTAGCCGAACACCTCGTGGTTGGTGATGATCACCCGCCGCTCGGGCGGGATGGGCGCCAGGGTCTCCTCCACCTCGGCGGCCAGGGCGCGCAGCTCGTCGACGTAGGCCGCGGCGTGGTCGGCGACCTCGTCGGTCGCCAGGGCGGGGACCTCGTCGGCCAGGAAGGCGGCGATGCCCTCGGCCGCGTCGGCCACCCGGTCGGGGTCGGTGAAGAAGTGGGGGTCGTCGTCGCCGTCGTGGGCATGGGGGTCCGGTGCGCCCTCCTCGGCCTCCTCCTCGTCCTCGTGGCCCTCGGCGTCGTCGGCGTGCACCTCCTCGGGGGCGGTCGCGCCGAAGGTCAGGGCGTCGACGGTGTCGAGGGCGTGGATGGTGGGCACGTCGCCCTCGGCGGACTCGAGGGTGGCGAGGAGGCCGACCTCGAAGCCGCCCCCGTTGGTCACCAGGGCGTCGGCCGAGCGGATCTGGTTCACCTGCTGGGCCGAGGGCTGGAAGTCGTGCGGGTCCGCGCCGGCGGGCATCACCACGACGACCCGGGCGGCGTCCCCCACGACCTCCGACACCACATCGCCCAGGATGCTCGTGGTGGCGACCACCGTGGGTCGCCCGTCGTCGGCCGTGGCGTCCTCGGAGCCGCACGCGGCGGCGACGAGGAGGGCGAGGGCGATCAGGGCGAGGGTCGGGCGGGAGCGCATGGATCCGAGGGGGAGGTGGGCGCTGGAGCGACCGACGCTACCGAGAACGGTTCTCATTCCGCAAGCGGCGGGCGGGGTAGGGTCGGCCGGCCATGCCCGCCGCCGTCACCGCCACCGACCTCACCCTCGCCTACGGCACCCGCGTCGCCCTGGCCGACGCCACCTTCTCGATCCCCGAGGGCCGCACCGTCGCCCTGATCGGGCCCAACGGGTCGGGCAAGTCGTCGCTGCTGCGCGCCATGGCCGGGCTGCTCGCCCCGCGGTCCGGCACGCTGGAGGTGGCGGCGGCCAGACGACGTGGGGGTGTGAGCCTGGTGCTGCAGACCACCGACGTCGACCGGTCCCTCCCCCTCACCGTGGGCGAGGCGGTGGCCATGGCCCGCTACCCCCACGGGGGCGTCCTGGGCCGGCTGACCCGGGTCGACCGCGCCGCCATCGACACCGCCCTCGACCGGCTGGCCGTGGGCGACCTCCGGCGGCGCCAGCTGTCCGAGCTCTCGGGGGGACAGCGCCAGCGCGTGCTCGTCGCCCAGGGGCTGGCCCAGGAGGCCGACCTCGTCCTGCTCGACGAGCCGGTGACGGCCCTCGACGCCGTCTCCCACACGCTCATCGACGCCGCCGTCGAGGCCGAGCGCGACGCCGGGCGCACCGTCGTCACCTCGACCCACGACCTGGCCGACGCCCGGCGGGCCGACCTCGTCGTCCTGCTGGCCGGGCGGGTCGTCGGCGTGGGCCCGCCCGACGAGGTCCTGACCGAGAGCGGGCTGGGCGACGCCTACGGCGGGCGCCTCGTCACCATGGGCGACAACGTGCTCCTGCTCGACGACCCCCACCACCACCACCACGACCACGACGACCGCCCGGGCCCCCGGAGCGGCCCGGGCCGAGGAGAGCCATGACCGACACCGACCCCCTCGACGCCACCCGCCAGATGTGGTCGCGCGGCAGCTACGCCACCATGGGCGACGTCTTCGCCGCCGCCGGGCAGGACCTGGTGGCCACCGTCGGCGTCGAGGGCCTCGACGTCCTCGACGTCGCCTGCGGCACCGGCAACACCACCCTCGCCGCCGCCCGAGCGGGGGCCCGCCACGTCACCGGTGTCGACCTGACGCCGCCCCTCCTGGAGGAGGCCGCCCGCCGGGCCGAGGCCTCGGGCCTCGCCGACCGGGTGACCTGGCACGAGGCGGACATGGCCGACCTGCCCGTGGACGACGACGGCTTCGACCGCGTCCTGTCCAGCTTCGGCGCCATCTTCGCCACCGACCAGCAGCGGGTGGCCGGCGAGCTGCGCCGGGCCTGCCGGCCGGGCGGCACCGTCGGCGTGACCGCCTGGGCCATCGGGGGCCTCTTCGACCTGATGACCGAGACCCTGCGCAGCCACGTGCCCGACCTCCCCCCGGCTGGCCCGTCCCCCCGGGACTGGGGCCGGGCCGAGCTGCTGCCCGGCATCTTCGCCATCGACCCCGACGCCCTGGCCTTCGCCGAGCGCACCATCACCTGGCGGGTCCCGTCCGCCGACGCGGCCATGGCCGTCTGCGAGGAGAACGCGGCGCCGGTCATCGTGCTGCGCCAGGCCCTCGGCGACGGGTGGGCCCCGGCCCGGGCCGAGGTCGTCGCCCTCTTCGCCGAGCTCGGCACCGAGGGGCCCGACGGGATCGAGCTGCCGCTGGCCTACACCGTCGCGACCTTCGCCGAGCCCTGATCCCCCAGACGGGTGGTTTCGCGGGGCCGTGCCCATCCGCGTGGCGGGTGCCACCCGGTGGCAGCCTTTGCGGCAGGGGAACTTGTGGCGACGATGAAGTTTGTTACAGTCTGATGACCGCTACGCCCCCTGGGCCCGGCCTGCACCACTTCCCCCATCCCACCCCCATCGACCCGGAGACACCGCCTGTGCCCACGCGCCGCCTGCCGATCGTCCTCACGATCTCGGTCGCGATCATCGCCGCGCTGCTGCTCCCCACCAGCGTCGGCGCCGAAACCGACGCCGAGCGCGAGCGCGAGCGGGTCCGCCAGGAGCAGGCCGCCGCCGCCGCCAACGTGGACGCCCTCGAGGCCGAGCAGTCCGAGGTCATGGCGGCCATCGCCGACCTCGAGGAGCAGGTCGCGGCCGAGGAGGCCGCCCTGGCCAGCGCCGAGCGCGAGGTCGCCGAGGCCGAGGCCGCCCAGGCCCGGGCCCAGGAGGGCATCGAGGACGCCGAGGCCCACCTGGCCGAGCTGGAGGAGCGCCTCCGCGAGCAGATGGTCGAGTCCTACACCGCGTCCGACGGCGGGGCCGGCTCGGTCGCCGTGCTCGACGCCGACAACGCCACCGACATGGTGAAGCGCCGGGCCATCCTCGACGTGCGCTCGGCCGAGGACGACGACCTCGTCGACCAGGTCCGCGCCGCCCAGGCCGACCTGCGGGTGCAGCGCCGCGAGGCCGAGGCCGCCGAGGAGCGGGCCGCCGCCCGCCGGGCCGAGGTCGAGGAGCGCCTCGCCAGCGTCGAGACCGCCCGCGACCAGCAGGCCGCCTTCGCCGCCCAGGTCGAGGAGCGCATCGACAACGAGACGGCGCGGGCCCTCGAGCTCGGCCAGCAGGAGGCCGATCTGTCGGCCGAGATCCTCCGCGAGCAGGCCGAGGCCCGGGCCATCCTCCTCTGGCAGCAGCAGGAGGCCCAGCGCCGCGAGGACGCCGCCGCCGCAGCCGCGGCCGCCGCCGCCCAGCCGTCCGGTCCCGCCTACAGCGACGACGGCCGCGAGAGCGACGGTCCCGTCGCCGATCCCCCCGCCGCCAACCCCCCGCCGGCCAGCGCGCCGCCCAGCGGCGGCCCCGTCGGCAGCGGCAACGGCGTGTCGCTCTGCAACGCCGCCGGCATCACCGTGAACTGCCAGATCGCCAGCCAGGTCACGGCCATGGTCAACGCCGCCGCCGCCTCCGGCGTCTCGCTCTCGGGTGGCGGCTACCGCGACCCCTCCCGCCAGATCGAGCTCCGCCGCCAGAACTGCGGCTCGAGCTACTACGCCATCTGGGAGATGCCCTCCTCGCAGTGCAGCCCGCCCACGGCGAAGCCGGGCTCCTCGCAGCACGAGCTGGGCCTGGCCATCGACTTCTCGAACTGCAGCCGCAGCTCGGCCTGCTTCCGCTGGCTCAGCGGCAACGCCTCCTCCTACGGCATGTACAACCTGCCGTCGGAGTCCTGGCACTGGTCCGTCAACGGCAACTAGCGACCCGGGCCAGCATCGCCGTTCTGACACCGCTGCCGGACACCGATGTCGCCTGGCGCGAACAGGACCGAGGAGGGCGACGGAGGTCGTTCCGATGAGCGCGACCCGGCCACGGATGGTGCCTGGCACCATCCGTGGCCCTGACCGGCGCGTCAGGCGAGACGGCGGACCGGGGGCTCGGTGGGCAGGGCCGTGAGCGTCACGCGGATGTCGGTGACGGCGGCCCGGGCGTCGCTGACGATGACGGGGCCGACCCGGACCCGGGCCAGCTCGGGGACGGCGTCGGCCAGGGCCGAGAGGCGCAGCAGCACGTCGACGAGGGCGGCTCGGCCGGCGGGGGCGACCTCGGCCAGCTCGTCGGCGAGGGGCCCGTGGTCCACCAGGTCCAGGGCGTCGTCGTCGGTCAGCGGCAGGATGCGGCGGGCCAGGGGGCCGGCGAGGGCGGGGCCGAAGCCGAGGACCGACCCGAGGACGGGGTGCTGGTCGATGGCGATGCGGCAGTCGACCCCGCTGGGGGCCATCTCCTGGACGACCATGGCGTCGCCGTGCACGGCGGCCATCCGGCCGTAGGAGCGCCGCAGGTCGTCCTCGTCGAAGAGGTCGACGGCGACGCCGCCCTCCTCGGTCCGTGACGGCCGCTCGATGGCGACGGCCTTGAGGGCGACGGGCCAGCCGATCGACGTCGCCGCGTCGACGGCGTCGTCGGCCGAGGAGACGACCTCCTGGCGCACCGGCGTGACGCCGACCGAGCCGAGCAGGGCCACCGCCGAGTCCAGGGTCACGACGACGGGGGTGTCGGGGTCCGCGCCGAGGCCGGCGACGAGGGCGGTGGCCTGCTCGCGGGCGCCGTCGCCGTCGACCCCCTCGACCGTCGGGACGGTGCCGGTCTGGCGGGCCCGCCACTCGGCGTAGCGGGCCACCCGGCCGAGGGCGTGGGCCGCTCCCTCGGGGAACACGAAGACGGGGACCGCGCCGGCCGGTCGCTCGCCGGGCAGGACCGACCCGAGGAACGAGGCGACCACGGGCTTGGCGCTCTCGGCGGCGACGGCGCCGAGGGCCTGGGCCATGGGCTCGACCTCGCCGTCGAGCGACGGGGCGTGGAGGACGAGGAGGGCGTCGACGGCGGGGTCGTCGAGGAGGGCCCGGGCGGCGACGGTGAGCTGGCGGGGGCCGGCGTCGGACGTCAGCTCGAAGGGGTTGCCGACCCGGGTGCCGGGCAGCAGGTCGTCGCCGAGCTTGGGCTCCAGGCGGCCGTCGACGTCGGCCAGCTCGAGCCCGGCGGCCACGCAAGCGTCGGCGGCCAGCACCGCCGGCCCCCAGAAGTTCGACAGCACCGCGACCCGGCGGCCGGCCGGCAGGGGCTGGTCGACCAGCACCCGGGTGACGTCGAAGAGCTGGTCGAGGGTGTCGACGCGGATCACGCCGGTCTGGGCCAGCAGGGCGTCGGACACCTCCTCGCTCTCCAGTCCGGCCCGGCTGCCGGCCCGGGTCGGCCCGGCGAAGCCGTCGCCCCGACCGTCGATCCCCCGGTCGGCGCCCCGGGCGGCCAGGGCGCTGCCGGCCTTCACCGCCACGATGGGCTTGGCCTGCCCGACCCGCCGGGCGATCCGGGCGAAGTTCCGCGGGTTGCCGAACGACTCCAGGTAGAGGATCACCACGTCGGTGGCGTCGTCGGTCTCCCAGTACTGGAGCAGGTCGTTGCCGGAGACGTCGGCCTTGTTGCCGGTGGCCACGAACGACGACACCCCGAGGCCGAGCTGGCCGAGGCGCCGGAGCAGGGCGGCCCCGATCGTCCCCGACTGCGACGACACCGCCACCCGGCCCGGCATCGGCGCCACGTCGGCGAAGGTGGCCAGCAGCCGGACGTCCGGAGCGGTGTTGACCACCCCCATGGTGTTGGGGCCGATGAGGCGGATCCCCAGGCGCCGGGCCTGCTCGAGCAGGCGGCGCTCCCGCTCGGCGCCCTCGGCCCCGGTCTCGGCGAACCCGGCGGAGATGACCACCAGGCCCTGGACCCGCTTGCGCCCGCACTGCTCGACCACCTCGGGGACCTGGTCGGCGGGGACGACGACGATGGCGAGGTCGATCTCGTCGGGCACGTCGAGGATCGACGGGTGGGCCCGGACGCTGGCGACCACGTCGGCCTCGGGGTTCACCGGGTACACCGGGCCGTCGAGCTCCCCGGCCAGGAGGCGGCGGAACACGGCCTGGCCCAGGCTGTCGGGCCGCCGGGAGGCGCCGATCACGGCCACCGACCGGGGCGCCAGGATGCGGGCGACGGACTGGGCCTCGGCCCGCCGGGCCCGCTCGGCCATCTTGGCCAGCGCCTCGTCGGTCGGCTCGATGGGGAACTCGACCTCGATCACGCCGTCGCTGAACCGGGTGGTGACCCCGAAGCCGACCTGCTTGAACACACCGAGCATCCGCCGGTTGGTGGGCAGGACCTGGGCGGTGAAGCCGGTGATGCCGGCCTCGCGGGCGGCGGCGGCGAGGTACTCGAGCAGCACCGTGGCCATGCCCCGGCCGGCGTGGAGGTCGTCGGTGAAGAAGGCGACCTCGGCCACGGTCTGGGCCGGGTAGCGGTCGTAGCGGGCCACCCCGACCATCTCGTCGTTGATCAGGCCGACGAAGGCCATGCGGTCGACGCCGTCGACGCTCGTGAGCCGCTCGACGTCGGTGGTGCTCAGCCGGGGGCGGGGGCTGAAGTACCGGAAGTAGATGCTCTCGGGCGACTGCCGCTCGTGGAAGCGCAGGAGCCGCTCGCCGTCGTCGGGCCGGATGGGCCGCACGTGCATGGTGCCGCCGTCGGAGAGGACGACGTCGGCCTCCCACTCTGCGACGTCGTCGACCACACCGGAGAGGGTACCGACCGGTAGACAGTCGTCGTGCGTCGCCGGCCCCTCCACACCGACCTCGACCTCGCCCCCGTGTGGCGGGACCTCGAGCTGCCCACCGGCTTCCCGCCCGAGGTCGAGGCGGCCGCCGCCCGGGCCGCCGACACCCTCGGGTCCGAGCGGCGCGACGCCACCGACATCCCGTTCGTGACCGTCGACCCGCCGGGCGCCATGGACCTCGACCAGGCCCTCCACCTCGCGCCCCGACCGGGGGGAGACGCCGGCGAGCGGGCGGGTGGCTGGATCGTCCACTACGCCATCGCCGACCTGGCCGCCTTCGTCGCCGCCGGCGACCCCGTCGACGTCGAGGCCCGACGACGGGGCGAGACGCTGTACCTGCCCGACGGGCGCGTCCCCCTGCACCCGCCGGTGCTGAGCGAGGGCACTGCCAGCCTGCTGCCCGGGGTCGACCGGCCCGCCGTGCTGTGGCGGATCGAGGTCGACGGTGACGGCGAGCAGGTCGACGTCTCCGTCGAGCGGGCCACCGTGCGGACCCGGAGCCGCCACGCCTACGTCGACCTCCAGGCCGCCCTCGACGCCGGCGACGCCCCCGAGGCGGCCCGGGCCCTGCCCGACCTGGGCGCCGCCCGGGTGGCCCGGGCCCGGCGGGAGGGCGCCATCGAGCTGGGCCTGCCCAGCCAGGAGGTGGTGCAGCGGGAGGACGGGTCGTGGACGATCGAGCTCCGGGCCCCGTTGCCGGTCGAGACGTGGAACGCCCAGGTGTCGCTGCTGACGGGGATGGCCGCCGCCGGGCTGATGCTCGACGCCGGCGTCGGCCTGCTCCGCACCCTGCCCGAGCCCGACGAGCGCACGGTCCGGAGGCTGCGCGCCGGGGCGCCGGCGCTGGGCGTCGACTGGCCCGGCGGGGCGCGGCCGGGCGAGGTCCTGGCCGCCCTCGACGCCCGCCAGCCCCGGGCCGCAGCGTTCCTCGACCTGGCCGCCGAGCTCCTCCGGGGCGCCGGCTACAAGCCGTTCGACGGGGCCGTCCCCGCGGCCCCCGGCCACGCCGGCGTCGGTGCGCCCTACGCCCACGTCACCGCCCCGATCCGGCGGCTGGGCGACCGCTTCGCCACCGAGGTGTGCCTGGCCGTGAGCGCCGGGCGCGAGGTGCCCGGCTGGGTGCGCGACGCCCTGCCCCTGCTCCCCGACCTGCTGGCCGACAGCGGCCGGCGGTCCCGGTCCGTCGAGCGGGCCGCCGTCGACCACGTCGAGGCCTGGCTCCTGGCCGACCGCGTGGGCGAGACCTTCGACGCCGCCGTGGTCGAGCACGATGGCGAGCGGGACCGCTGCACGGTGGTGCTCGACGACCCGGCCGTCCGGGCCCGCTGCGACGGCCGGCCGCCGCTGGGTGAGCGCACCACCGTCCGCCTGGTCGAGGCCGACCTGGCGACCCGCACCGTCCGCTTCGCCCCCGCCTGAGGACCGGGGTGCGCCGACCCACCCGACGGTGCGTGCCTGCCCCTGACCGTCGGCGCACCAGGCCGGGGGCCGGAGGGGTGGGCGCCCCCTCCCGGGTGACCGATCGCCGGGGGTCGCGTCAGTAGCCTCGCGCCGTGCTCGACCTCCTCGTCCTCGTCGCCGGCTTCGCCGTCGGAGCCCTGGCGATCGTGGGCATCAACGGCGCCCGGCGGGGGTCCCGGCCCGTGCCGGTGGTCGGCGCCCCTGCGGCCCGGTCGCACCCGGGCCCGCAGCCCCGGCCCCCGGCCCCCGGTCCCTCCTCCCCCGCCGCCCACGGGATACGGGTCAGCCAGCCCGCCGCTCGGCCGGCGCCGCCGCGAGCGGCCCCCCCGCCGGCCGCCGGCGCCACCGCCGTGGCTGCCGGGCCGTCGCTGGGCAAGCGGCCGTCCCGGGGGGCCGGCCGGCCCCGCCTCGAGCTGGAGGACGGCAGCGACGGCGTCGACCTGGTGGACCAGACCATCACCCTCGGGCGGGGCGCCGACCAGCGGCTCCGCATCAAGGACACCCGGGCCAGCCGGGCCCACGCCGTCGTGCGGCGCCGGTCGAAGGGCCGCGAGGGCTGGGAGGTGGAGGACCAGGGGTCGGCCAACGGCACCGAGCTCAACGGCCACCGGATCCCCGACGGCCGGGTCGCGCCCCTGCGCGACGGCGACCGCATCGGCATCGGCGGCACCGTCGTCGTGTACTCCGAGGGGGGCGGGGCGCCACCCCCGCCCGGCTCCTCGTCCGACCCCGAGGCCACCAGGATCGCCCCGTGACGGTACTGGTGATCCTCTTCGTGCTGGGGGTGCTGACCGGTGTGGCCGTGGCCGTCACCCTGTCGCTGTTCGCCGGTCGGCGGGTCATCGGCGCCGACGGCCGACCCGGGCGCCGCCGAGGCCCGGGCCGCATCGTGCTGGGACTGATCGGCCTCGCCGTGGTCGCCCTGCTGCTGGCGGTGGAGGGCGGGTGGTTCTACGCCAACGCCAAGTTCGACGAGATCGACCGCGTCGACGTCGACGTGGACGGCGACAGCGTCCTGGCCGGGTCGGACGGGGGCACGAACTACCTGCTCATCGGGACCGACAACCGCGAGGGCGTCGACGGCAACCGGGCCGACTCGATCCTCATCCTCCGCACCGGCGACGGCCCGGCCCGGCTGATGTCGATCCCCCGCGACCTGGTGGTGCCCCGGCCCGACCTCGGCGGCGAGCGGGCCCGGATCAACGCCGCCTACAACTCGGGGCCGGTGAACCTGATCCGCACGGTGCAGGAGAGCGTGGGGATCCCCATCGACCGCTACATCGAGATCAACTTCGTCAGCTTCGCCGACCTCGTCGACGCCCTCGGCGGGGTCACGATCAACTTCCCCACCCCGGCCATCGACGAGGGCTCGGGCCTCAACGTCCAGGAGGCCGGCGACGTCGAGCTCGACGGCGAGCAGGCCCTGGCCTACGTGCGCAGCCGCAAGTACCAGGAGGTCATCGACGGCGTGCCCCAGCCGACGTCGGGGTCGGACCTCGACCGCATCGTGCGCCAGCAGGTCTTCCTCCGCGAGGTGCTGGGCAAGGCCGGGTCCAGCCGCAACCCGCTGCACCTGGCCCGCATCGGCAACGCCCTCGTCGGCGGGCTCAAGATCGACAACCACATGGAGCTGTTCGACGCCCTCGTCTTCGCCTGGAACATGGGCCAGCTCGACCCCGTCCAGACCGAGCTCCCGGTCTCCGACGCCGGCGACGGCGCCACCGTGGTGCTCGCCCCCGAGGCCGAGGGCGTCATCGCCGACTTCGCCACCTAGCGCGATCGCCTCGCAGATGCGAGGTAGGATGCGCCGATGCCCTCGCTCACGCCAACCCAGGTCGCGGAGCTGGCCGGCGTCAGCGCCGACACCGTCCGCCGCTGGACCGACGCCGGCCGGCTGGCGACCACCCGCGACGCCCGCGGCCACCGCACCATCGACGGGGCCGACCTGGCCGCCTTCCTCGTGGAGCTGGCCGGCGAGCAGCGGGGCACACCGGGCCTCTCGGCCCGCAACCGCTTCCGCGGCATCGTCACCCGCGTCGTGCGCGACGAGGTGGCCGCCACCGTCGAGATCCAGGCCGGGCCGCACCGCATCGTGGCCCTCATCACCGCCGAGGCCGTCGACGAGCTGGGGCTCGCCCCCGGTGTCCTGGCCGACGCCGCCGTCAAGGCCACAGACGTCCTCGTCGACCTGGCTCGATGACCGGCCGGCGGGCGGCTGCGGGGCTCGCCGCCCTCGCCCTCCTCGGGGCGGTGCTGGCCGGGTGCGGCGATGACGACGCCCCGGCGTCGGGCGACGTCGGGGGCACCGTCACCGTGTTCGCCGCCGCCTCGCTCACCGATGTCTTCACCGACCTGGGCGCCGCCTTCGAGGACGCCCACCCCGGGACGACCGTCGAGCTCTCCTTCGGGCCCAGCTCCGGGTTGGTCACCCAGATCGCCGAGGGGGCTCCCGCCGACGTCGTGGCCACCGCCGCCACCGAGACCATGGCGGACCTGGTGGCCGCCGACGCCGTCGCCGGTGAGCCCCGCCCCTTCGCCACCAACGCCCTCGAGCTGGCCGTCCCCGCCGGCAACCCGGGCGCCGTCGACGGGCTCGACGACCTGGCCGCCGAGGACCTCGTCGTCGGGCTCTGCGCCGAGGAGGTCCCGTGCGGCAGCCTGGCCCGCGAGGCGCTCGCCGCCGCCGGCGTCGAGCCGTCGGTCGACACCGACGAGCCCGACGTCCGGGCCCTGCTGACCAAGGTCGCGGCGGGCGAGGTCGACGTCGGCCTCGTCTACCGCACCGACGTCGTCGCCGCCGGCGCCGCCGTCGAGGGCATCGAGGTCGCGACCGGGGACGACCTCGTCGCCACCTACCCGATCGCGACCGTCGCCGACGCGGGCGACCCCGACGGGGCGCGCGCGTTCATCGAGTTCGTGCTCTCCGCCGCCGGCCAGGCGGCCCTGGCCGACGCCGGCTTCGGGCCCCCGCCACCGTCGTGAGCCGCGGTCCCGAGCTCCCCGCCGCCGGCCGGGTCCCCCGGGCGCTGGTGCCGCTGGCGCTGGCCGCCGTCGCCTTCCTGGTGCTGCCCGTCATCGGGCTCGTCCAGCGGGCGCCGTGGTCGGACCTGGGCCCGGTCCTGCGTGCCCCCGCCGTCGGCGACGCCCTCCGGCTGTCGCTCGTCACCTCGACCCTGAGCACCGGGCTCTGCCTCCTCCTCGGCGTCCCGCTGGCCTGGCTGCTCGCCCGCTCGCCGTTCCCCGGCCGGTCCGTGGTGCGGGCCCTCGTGACGCTGCCCATGGTCCTGCCGCCCGTCGTCGGCGGCGCCGCCCTGCTCTACTCGCTGGGGCGCAACAGCCCCGTCGGCTCGTGGCTCGAAGACGCCCTCGGCGTCCGCCTCGCCTTCTCCACGCCCGGTGTGGTGCTGGCCCAGAGCTTCGTCGCCCTCCCCTTCCTCGTGATCACCGTCCAGGGCGCCCTGGAGGCCGGCGACCGGGGCCTGGAGGAGGCGGCCACCACACTGGGGGCCGGGCGGTGGACGGTGCTCCGCCGGGTCACCCTGCCGCGCATCGCCCCGTCGGTCGCGGCCGGCGCCGTGCTGGCCTGGGCCCGGGCCCTCGGCGAGTTCGGCGCCACCATCACCTTCAACGGCAGCCTCCAGGGCCGCACCCAGACGATGCCCCTGGCGGTCTACCAGGCGCTCAACCGCGACCCTGGCGCCGCCGTCGTCCTCAGCCTGGTGCTCGTCGCCGTCTCGCTCGTGGTGCTGGTGGCCCTCCGGGGCCGGTGGACCTCCGCCCGGTGAGGGCCGGGCCCGGCCTCTCGGTCGACGTCTCGGTCGCCCTCGGGGCGCTCGACCTCGTCGTCGCCCTCGACGTCGCCCCCGGCGAGGTCGTCGGGCTGATCGGGCCCAACGGGGCGGGCAAGACGACGCTGCTGCGCACGCTGGCCGGGCTGCGGCGGGCGACGTCCGGTCGGATCGTCCTCGACGGGGTGGCGCTCGACGAGCCGGGCGCCGGCCGGTTCGTCCCCGCCGAGCAGCGCCCCGTGGGGATGGTCTTCCAGGACCTGCGCCTCTTCCCGCACCTCACCGCCCGCGACGACGTGGCCTTCGGGCTGCGGGCCCGGCGCGTCCCCCGGGCCACCGCCCACGCCGTGGCGGCCGACTGGCTCGAGCGGGTCGGGCTGGCCGATCGGGCCGGCGACCGGACGACGACGCTGTCGGGCGGGCAGGCGCAGCGGGTCGCCCTGGCCCGGGCCCTCGCCCCCGACCCGGCGCTGCTGCTCCTCGACGAGCCCCTCTCCGCCCTCGACGCCGGGACCAAGGCCGAGGTCCGCCGGGTCCTGCGGGCCCACCTGGCCGCCTTCGCCGGTCCGGCGGTCGTCGTCACCCACGACGCCGTCGACGCCCTGACCCTCACCGACCGGCTGGTCGTGCTCGACCACGGCCGGGTGGTCCAGGTCGGGGCGCCCGCCGAGGTCGCCCGCCGGCCGCTCTCCCGGTGGGTCGCCGACCTCGTCGGTCTGACGCTGGTGCCCGGCGTGCTCGGGGCTGACGGCGGGGTCGAGGTCGGCGGCGGCCACGTCCTGGCGACGGTCGGGGCCGACGCCGCCCGGCCCGGCGACGGCGTCCACGTCGCCATCCGCCCCGGCGCCGTGGCCCTGTTCCGGGCCCGGCCCGAGGGCAGCCCCCGCAACGTGTGGCCGGCCGTCGTCAGCGGGCTTGAGGCGGCCGCCGACCGGGTCCGGGTCCAGGTCGCCGGGCCCGTCGACCTCACCGCCGACATCACCCACGCCGCCCTGGCCGACCTGGCCCTCGTCCCCGGCGACGACGTCTGGGTGAGCGTCAAGGCCACCGAGCTCGACGTCTACCCCCGCTGAGGGCCGCCGGGCCAGGCACCGTTCCTGGTACCGATCACGCCCCGCAGACCCACGATCGGTACCAAGAACCGCCCCACCGGCCGCCACCACCGTTCCTGGTACCGATCACGCCCCGCAGACCCACGATCGGTACCAAGAACCGCCCCACCGGCCGGGCGGGAGGGGGTCAGCCGCCGTGGCGGTGGCCGCCGAAGCCGGGGCCGCCCGGGCCGCCGGGGCCGCCGGGGCCGCCCCGGCCGAAGCCGGGGCCGAACCCGAGGCCGCCCTCGCCAAGGTCGCCACGGATGATGGCGTCGGCGGCCACGGTGCCGTCGTCGGCGGCCTCGCCCCGGACGACGACGGTGTCGCCCTCGGCCAGGTCGGCCACGGCGATCTCGGTCACCACCGTCACCGCGGTGTCGTCGGTGGTGGTGACGGCGACGTCGCCGTCGTCGGTCGTGACCGTGATGGTCGCGCCGTCGACGGAGGCGACGGTCCCCACCGTGGGCCGGAACCGGGCCCCCCACCGCTCACCGCCGGGGCCGGCCTCGTCGTCGGGTGCCTCCTCGCTCCCCTCGTCGCCGTCGGGGGCGTCGCCGTCGTCACCCCAGGGGCCGGGGCGACCGGGCCGGCCGGGGAGCAGGTCGTCGGGGTCGAGGCTGCCCAGGTCGAGCACGTGGCCGGCGGTCACGGTGCCGTCGTCGGCGGTCTCGCCCATGACGACGACGGTGTCGCCCTCGGCCACGTCGGCGACCTCGCCAGCGGCGACGTCGCGGACCGTGGTCTCGGCGTCGGTCGTGACGGTGGTGGCCGTGCCCTCGGCGTCCTCGAGGGTCACGGTGGTGCCGTCGACCCCGGTCACCGTGCCGTGGGCACCGTGACCGGCGTGGTCACCCATCCCGTGGCACTCGGCGGGGTCCTCGCCGTCGGTCCCCTCGCCGTCCTCCTCGTCGGCCTCGGCCTGCTCGGGGGCGGGGCTCTCCTCGGCGGTGTCGGCGGCGGTCAGGCGGTCCGGTCCGGTCGCCCCGGCCAGGGCGGTGGCGGCCACCCCTCCCCCGGCGACGCCCAGGGCCAGGGCGCCGAGGGCGGCCCACACGAGGGGGCGCCGGGTGGAGGGAGCGGTCGCAGGGGCGGGTGGTGGTGTCGGGTCGTCGATCATCGGCTCTGTCCTCGTCGTCGGGGTCCAGCGACAGGATCGCCGGCGAACCTCAGAGCGACCTGAGAGCCGGCCCCACCAGCACCGCAGATGCGACAGCCCCCGTCACAACCAGCCGGCGCGCCGGAAGTAGAGGATGAGCGATCCGGCGACGATCGCCATCGACGCCACGGCCAACGGGTACCCGACCTGCCAGTCGAGCTCGGGCATGTGGTCGAAGTTCATGCCCCACACCCCGGCCAGCAGGGTCGGGGTGGCGATGACGGCGGCCCAGGCCGAGATCTTGCGCATGTCCTCGTTCTGCTGCACGCCCTGCTGGGCCAGGTTGGCGTTCAGGGCGTCGGTGAGCAGCTCCCGGGCCAGCTCGACCCGCCCCGAGATGCGCTGGGCGTGGTCGACCACGTCGCGGAAGTACTCCTCGAGGTCCTCGGGCACCATGTGGGAGTCGGTCTCGCACAGGTCGGCCAGCAGGTCACCGACGGGGACGATGTTGCGCCGCAGCTCCAGCACCTGGCGCTTCAGGTGGTACACCCGGGGCGCCTGGTTCGACCGGAGCTCGTCGCTGAACACGGCCTCCTCGGCCTCGTCGATGTCGGTCTCCAGCTCCGACAGGACCGGTGCGTAGGCGTCGACCACCAGGTCGGCCAGGGCGTACAGCACCGCCATGGGGCCGTGGCGGAGCAGGTCCGGGTTGGCCTCGAGCCGCCTGCGCACGACGCCCAGGTCCGGCGTCGGGCCGTGGCGGACGGTCACCACGAACCGGGGGCCGACGACGACCTGGATCTCGCCGATGCGCACCTCGTCGGGCGGCTCGTACACCGCCGTCTTGAGCACGAACAGCGAGGCCTCGTCGAAGGTGTCCCACTTGGCCCGCTGGTGCGCCTTGTGGACGTCCTCCATCAGCAGCTCGTGGAGACCGCACTCGACGCCGACCTCGTCGATCTCCTCGGGCGTGGGCTCGCGCAGCCCGATCCAGCTGAAGCCGTCCGGGGGGATCCCGCTCACGTCGACGTCGATGGCGGTGCGGCACCCGTCGCGGTAGACGGCCTGGTCGACGATCACGCCGCCAGTCTGCCGGTCCGGGCCCGGGTGCCGGCGGACACCGGCGTGGCCTAGGTTCGGGCGCCATGAGCGACGATCCCACCCAGCTGGTGAAGGAGCGCACCGAGCAGCTCCTCGACGAGGGCGACCTCACCGATGCGGTCGCCTTCCGCGGCCTCCAGTACGACCTCGGCCTGGCCTGGATCCACTTCCCCGAGGGGTGGGGCGGGCTGGGGCTGGCCCGCCCTACCAGCGCGCCGTCGACGCCGCCCTCCGCGACGCCAAGGCCCCCGGCCCCAGCACCGAGCACTTCTTCGGCCTGACCATGGCCGGCCCCACCGTCGTGACCCACGGCTCCGACGAGCTGCGTCGACGCCTGCTCCGGCCCATGTTCACCGGCGAGGACGCCTGGTGCCAGCTCTTCAGCGAGCCCGGCGCCGGGTCCGACCTGGCCGGGCTCGCCTGCAAGGCCGTGCGCGACGGCGACGAGTGGGTCATCACCGGCCAGAAGGTGTGGAACACCCTCGCCCACCTGGCCGATCGGGGCATGCTCGTCGCCCGCACCGACCCCGACGCCCCCAAGCACAAGGGGATGACCTACTTCGCCCTCGACATGCACGCCCCCGGCGTCGAGGTCCGGCCCCTCCGCCAGATCACCGGCGAGGCCGAGTTCAACGAGGTCTACATGACCGAGGTGCGCGTCCCCGACACCGATCGCATCGGCGACGTGGGCGAGGGGTGGCGGGTCGCCATGACCACCCTCTCCAACGAGCGCACCACCATCGGCGGTGGGGGCGGCGGCACCCCGCCCCGGGGCTCGGGCGCCATCGCCGAGGCCGTGCGCATCTGGCAGGAGGAGGCGGCCGACCGCTCCCCCGCCGCCCGCGACGAGCTGATGAAGCTGTGGGTCCGGGCCGAGGCCCTGCGGCTGACCAACATCCGCGCCGCCCAGAACCGCAAGCTGGGCAACCCCGGACCCGAGGGTTCGATCGCCAAGCTGATGTTCGCCCAGGTCAACATGGACGTCTACGAGCTGTGCGTCGACCTCCTGGGCGCCTCGGGCCTCGTCGACTACGACTACACGATGCGCCGCTCGGAGAACCTGGGCCTCACCGGTCCCCCCGGCTCCAGCCGCAAGATGTTCCTCCGGGCCCGGGCCAACTCGATCGAGGGCGGCACGTCGGAGATCCAGCGCAACATCATCGGCGAGCGGGTCCTCGGCCTCCCCGGCGAGCCCCGCACCGACAAGTACGTCGCCTGGAAGGACGTCCCGAGGAGCTGAGCCCCCCGCCATCGGGCCACCCCCGCAGCGACGTCTGGGGGGTGGTCCGGAGTGGGCCGTGAGGGATTCGAACCCCCGACCCCCTGCGCGTCATGCAGGTGCTCTAGCCAACTGAGCTAACGGCCCCGGAGCAGGTGACCATAGCAGCGCGCCCCCACCCGGCTGCCAGCCGGATCAGTCGGGGGCGGGCTGGCGGACGTCGTCGAGGCGGGTGCCGTCGGGCACGACCTCGTCGTCGCCGATCACGCAGTCGGTGAGGGCGGCGCCGGCGCCCACCTGCGCCCGGAAGGCCAGGACGGTCCGCTCGACCACGGACCCGTCGGCGACCGTGCTGCCCGGCAGCAGGACCGAGTCCCGCACGACGGCGCCGGCGCCGACGACGCACCCGGCGCCCACCACGGAGTGGGCGACCTCGGCGGCGGGGTCGATCGAGGCCTGCGGGTCGACGCCCTCGACCGGGGCGCCCCGGTGCCCGTCGACCATGTCGAGCTGGGCCCGGATGTAGAGGGCGGGCGTGCCGGCGTCGATCCAGTAGGCGTCGTCGGCGGCGGCGTAGAGCGTGCCCGCCTCGACCATGGCCGGGAACACCTCGCGCTCGATCGACACCCGACGATCGGGGGCGATGCGGTCGAGCACCGACGGCTCGAGCACGTAGATGCCGGCGTTGATGAGGTCCGTGGGGGCCTCGTCGGCCGGCGGCTTCTCGACGAAGGCCTCGACCTTGCCGTCGGCGTCGGTCGGCACGACGCCGAAGGCCGACGGGTCGGTGACCTTGTGCAGGGCGATGGTGCCCTCGGCGCCCCGGGCATCGTGGAACGCCACCAGGGCGCTCACGTCGATGTCGGTGAGGCAGTCGGCGTTCATGACCACGAAGCGCTCGTCGATGCCGGCATCGAGGGCGGCGAAGCGGATCGCCCCGGCGGTGTCGAGGGGCTCGGGCTCCACGGCGAAGTGGAGCCGGACGCCGGCGACCTCACCGGTGGGGTACTGGGCGGTGAAGGCGTCGGGCTTGTAGCCCATCGACAGCACCACGTCGTCGATGCCGTGGCCGGCCAGGTGCTCGATGACCGGCTCGATCATGGGCCGCCCGATGATGGGCAGCATCTGCTTGGGGCGGTCCAGGGTGAGGGGCCGGAGCCGGGTGCCGAAGCCCCCGACGAGGACGACAGCCCTCATCCGCCTGCGGGCGCCTCGGTCGACGCCGGGGCCTCGGTCGACGCGGGCGGCTCGGTCGACTCCGTGGGCTCGGTCGACTCAGCGGGCGGGGTCGACTCCGTGGGCAGCTCCTCGGTGGGCAGCTCGCCGGTGCCGGCCCCCTCGGGGAACTGGTCCTGCAGCTCGTCGGTGGTGGCGTCGGGGTCGGCCTCGGTGTTGATCGGGCCGTCCTTCACCGCCTCCTCCAGGATCGTCGCCGCGCTGGGCGGAGGCGGGATCTCCTCCCCCTCGGGCAGGAAGGCGATGGTGAAGGCGCCCAGGTCGTTCTCGAAGTGCTCGCCGCCGATGTTGGACGTGCGGACGTCGTCGGGGCGGCCGTCGGTGTCCTGGGCGTCCTCCCAGTAGGCCATGACCACGCGGGCGTCCTCGCCGCCGCAGGTGGTCTCGCCGTTCTTGTAGGTTCGCTCCTCGTAGGGCTCGTCGGGGGGCAGGGTGATGGCCGAGTCCGTCACCCGCACGCCGACCTGGTCGAAGAAGCGGCCCAGGGTGGCGGACTCGCCGGCGGCGCCGGCGGCGAAGGGGTGGATGTGGATCAGCCCGTCGACGTGGGTGTGGATGCCCAGCGGGTCCTCGACGCCGTCGGGGAGGTTCTCGACCCAGCGGTCGCAGACGTAGATGCCGTAGGCGGCGTGCCAGTGCTCGCCGAGGGCGGGGCTGCCCCCACCCGGGGCGTTCTGGCGGGCGAAGGCGATCAACCCCAGGCCGAGGATGACGATGGCGACGATGGCCGCGGGGAACCCGAGGTTGCGGCGCTGGCCGGGGGTCTTGCCACCGGCGCGGGCCGCGCGGGCCACCTTCTTGGCTGAGGATGCCTTTCCCATGGGCCGATGACCCTACCCGCCGCTGCCCCGCGGCCCGGAGTCGGCCGCGGCGCGCAGGGCCGAGGCCAGGGCCTCGGCCGCGGCCCGGTCGGTGAAGCGCCGGGCGTGGGATCGCCCGGCGGCGCCGAGCCGGGCGGCCAGGGCGGGGTCGTCCAGCACCTGCCCCAGGGCGTCGGTCCACCCGGCGACGTCGCCGGGAGCGACGAGGAGCCCGCCGTCCCCCACCACCTCGGGGAGCGAGGTGACGTCGGAGGCCACGACCGGCGTGCCCTTGGCCAGCCCCTCCAGGGCACCGTTGCCGAACCCCTCGTACCGGGAGGGGAACGCCACGGCGGTCGCCCCGTCGAGCAGGGCGTCGACATCGGCCCGGGGCACCCGGCCGGTCCGGCGCACCCGCTCGGCCACCCCGCTGGCGGCGATCGCCGCCGCCACCTCGTCCTCGGCCGGCCCAGCGCCGCCGGTCAGGACCAGGTCGACGTCGGGGTGGGTGGCCGCCAGGCGGGCGAAGGCCCGGACCAGGGTGGCGTGGTCCTTGTGGGGATAGGTGATGACCGGGTACAGCAGCCACCGGCCGGCGAGGCCGTAGGTGGCCCGGACCCGGTCGACCTCGCTCGGGGCCACCTCGTCGAACAGACCGGCCCCGATGCCGTGGGGCACCACCTGCAGGCGGTCGGCCCCGACCGAGAAGCGCCGGCCGATCTCGTCGACGACGTGCTGCGACGGCGCCGTGACCACCGCCGCCCGCCGGACCGAGCGGGGCAGCACGGCCCGGAGGTAGGCCACCTTGGTGCGGGAGAAGCCCTCGGGCCGGTCGAGGGGCCGCAGGTCGTGGACGGTCAGCACCGTCGCCGCCCCGCCGGTCAGCAGCGGGACCACCCCCCCGGGGTGCCAGACGACCTCGAGGTGGGCCCGCCGCACCTGGGCGGCGAGCCACGTCGTCTCGCCCACCACCCGCAGCGGCTTGAGCCGGCCCCGCAGGGGGACGGTGCGGAGCGGGAACCGCTCGCCCAGGTCGGGGTGCTCGGCCTGCAGCTCCTCGAGTCCGAAGAGCCGGACGTCGAGGTCGGGCGGGTCGAGGTCGGACAGGGCCCGCAGGAGGCGGGTGACGTACTCCTCGCTCCCCCCGACGACGCCCGGCACGAGCCACAGCAGGTTCACCCCGACGCGGGTGCGGGTGGTCACCGGGCGAGGGCCTCGCGGTAGGCGGCCACGGTGAGGTCGGCCGTGCGGTCCCAGGTGTAGGTCGCGGCCCGGTCGCGGGCCCGGGCGCCCAGGGTCCGGGCCCCCTCGGGGTCCGACAGCACCCGGTCGAGGCCGGCGGCGATGGCGTCGACCGACCGGGGATCGACCAGCACGGCGGCGTCCCCGGCGACCTCCTCGGTGGCGGTGCCGGACGAGGTCACCACCGCCGCGCCCTGCGCCATGGCCTCGAGGACCGGGAGGCCGAACCCCTCGCGGATGCTCGGGTAGGCGACGGCCGCGGCCCCGGCGTAGAGCGGACCGAGCGAGCCGGTCGGGAGGAAGCCGAGCGTGCGGGACCGGCCCGGCAGGGCGTCGAGCAGGGCGGCCAGGTCCTCGTTCCACCCCTCGGCGCCGACGAGCACGAGCTCGACGTCGTCGCGCCCGAGCGCCGCCATGGCCTCGACCAGGCGGGGCAGGTTCTTGCGGGGCTCGACGGTCCCGACGAAGAGGACGTAGGGCCGGTCCAGGCCGTAGGCGGCCCGCACGCGGGTCACGTCCTCGGCCCCCGCCGGCGTGGCGTCGACCCCCCACGGCACGATCCGGATCCGCCCCGGGTCGAACCCGGCCCGGCGGCACTCCTCGGCCGTGGCCTCCGACGGGACCAGGACGAGCCGGGCGTGCCGGCGGGCGAGCTCGGTCCCGCGCCGGAAGAACCGCAGCCCGTGGCGGGTGGCGTGGTCGGGCTCGGCCAGGAACGCCAGGTCGTGGACGGTGACGACGAGCGGAGCGCGCGAGCCGGGCACGGCGACGGCCGTGGCGTGCACCAGGTCCACGGGCCCGGTCGCCCGCTCGACCCGCGGCCGACGGACCGCGTGCCACGTCTCGTAGAGGGCGAGGCGGGGCAGCGGCAGGTGGTGCACCGGGATCGGGGGCTCCCACGGGGCCGGCGGGGGCTCGGGGTGGCGGGCCGCCACCCCGACCACGTCGACGTCGTCGCGGTCGGCCAGGGCGCCGGCGAGGGCCAGGATGGACGTCGCCGACCCACCCGGGACCCGGTGCCAGCACTGCTCGAGGGTCAGCGCCACCCGGGGCGGGGGGGACGGGGCGGCGCTCATGTGCCCGGTAGCATCGCAGACCGTGCCGATGCCCCGCCGCGCCCCGATCCTCGTCACGTGAAGGTCCTCGTCACCGGGTCGGCCGGGCTCATCGGGTCCGAGGCCGTCGAGTTCTTCGACGCCCTGGGCTTCGCCGTCGACGGGATCGACAACAACACGCGCGCCGACTTCTTCGGGCCCGGCGGCGACACCACCTGGAACCGCCAGCGGCTCGAGGCCCGCTGCGCCCGCTACACCCACATCGACATCGACATCCGCGACCGCGAGGGCATCGACGGTGTGCTGGCCCGGGGTCGCTACGACCTGGTGATCCACGCCGCCGCCCAGCCCAGCCACGACCTGGCCGCCAGCCGGCCCTTCGACGACTTCGACACCAACGCCGTCGGCACCCTGAACCTGCTCGAGGCGTGCCGCCGCCACACCCCCGAGGCCGTGTTCATCACCGTCAGCACCAACAAGGTCTACGGCGACACGCCGAACCGGCTGCCCCTCGTCGAGCTCGAGACCCGCTACGACTACGCCGAGCCGGCCCAGTCCGAGGGCATCGACGAGACGATGTCGCTCGACCACACCACCCACTCCCTGTTCGGGGCGTCCAAGGTCGCCGCCGACGTGCTCACCCAGGAGTACGGCCGGTACTTCGGGATGCCGACCGCCGCGTTCCGGGGTGGCTGCCTCACCGGCCCGCACCACTCCGGCGTCGAGCTCCACGGGTTCCTGTCGTACCTGGTCACCCAGGCCGTGCGGGAGGGGCCGTACACGATCTTCGGCTACAAGGGGAAGCAGGTCCGCGACCAGATCCACTCGGCCGACGTCATCTCCGCCTTCTGGGCCTACGCCCAGGACCCCCGGCCGGGCGAGGCCTACAACCTCGGCGGGGGCAAGGCCAACGCCGCCTCGCTGCTCGAGTGCGTCGACATGATCGCCGAGCACAGCGGCACCCGCCCCACGCTCACCTACGACGACCAGAACCGGGTCGGCGACCACATCTGCTACTACACCGACATGGCCAAGTTCCGGGGCCACTACCCGGGCTGGCGCCAGGAGTGGACGCTCGACGCCATCGTCGACGAGATGGTCGGCGCGGTCACGGCCGCCGACCGCCAGTGAGCGAGCGCAGCGAGCGAACCGGGGAACCGCGCGAGCGCAGCGAGCGAACCGGGGAACCGCGCGAGCGCAGCGAGCGAACCGGGGAACCGCGCGAGCGCAGCGAGCGAACCGGGGAACCGCGCGAGCGCAGCGAGCGAACCGGGGAACCGCGCGAGCGCAGCGAGCGAACCGGGGAAGCGCGCGAGCGCAGCGAGCGAACCGGGGAAGCGCGCGAGCGCAGCGAGCGAACCGGGGAAGCGCGCGAGCGCAGCGCGCCAACCAGGTCGCCGCGACGGCTGCGCATCACGCTCGTCAACCAGTTCTTCCCGCCGGACCTCTCCCCCACGGCCCACCTCACCTCGTCGCTGGCCACCCACCTGGCCGAACGGGGCCACCGCGTCACGGTGATCACCGGCGGCGAGGGCTACGTGGGCCCCCGCACGTCGTCGACCGGGACGGCGACGGGTGCGGTGCGGGTCGTCCACCTGTGGACGCCGGCGCTGGGCAAGGGGTCGGTGCTCAAGCGCCTGTCGGACTACGCCTCGTTCCTCGTCGGGGCCACCGTGCGCCTCGCCCTGATGCGCCGCCAGGACGTCGTCGTGTCCCTGACGACCCCTCCCTACGTCGTCGTCAGCGCCATGGCCCACAAGCTGCTCCACCGGCGGACCCGGGTCGTGCTCTGGTCGATGGACTGCTACCCCGACGTGATCGAGCGGCTGGGGTCGCGCACCGGCGGCGGCCCCGTGATCCACGTCGACCGGCCGACGCGCCGGGACCTGGTGGTGGCCAAGGGGCGCGACGTGCTCCGCCCCATCGCCTCGCTCCGCCGGGGCGGGCCGATGTCGGTCGTGCTCCGGGCGGTCAACCGGTGGGTGTTCCGCCGCCTCGACCACGTCGTGGCCCTGGACGAGCCCATGCGCGAGCTGCTGCTCGACGGGTACGGCTCGGGGCCCGACGGCGATCGGCGTCCGCCGGCGACGGTGATCCCCAACTGGGAGCCGCTGGGGGACCACCCCACGGCGCCGGACCGACCGGCCGACGGACGGTGGCCGACCGACCCCGACGACCCCGAGCTGTCCGGCCGCTTCGTCGTCGTGTACCTGGGCAACCTCGGCTTCGGGCACCGGGTGAGCACGCCCGTCACCGCCGCCGGGCTCATCCCTGCGGACGAGGACGTCCGGTGGCTCTACGTCGGCGGCGGGGCGCGGTGGGAGCAGCTCGCCGGGCTGGCCGCCACCGAGGGCGCCGCCGACCGCATCCTCCAGCGGGACTACGTCCCCCGGGCCCAGGCCCCTCGGATCATGGCCCGCGCCGGCGCGGCCCTGATCATCCTGGGCGACGAGGCCCTCGGGCTGATGAGCCCGTCGAAGCTCCACGCCAACCTGGCCGCCGGGCTCCCGATCCTGTACGTGGGGCCCGAGGGGTCGAACGTCGACACCGCCATCGCCCGCTACGGGTGCGGGGTGAGCATCCGCCACGGCGATGCCGAGGGCCTGGCCGCCGCCGTCTGCCGCCTCCGCGACGACCACGCCTGGCGGGCCCGGCTCTCGGCCGCCGCCCGCCGGGCCTTCGAGGACGCCTACTGCGACCGGGCCACCCTCCCCCAGTGGGACGCCGTCCTCGGCACCTGACCGACGCCACGGAAGGTGCCTGGCACCATCCGTGGCCGCAGGGGTTACGCCGGGCGGAGCTGGTTCAGCTCGGCCACGTTGGTGGCCAGGATCCGACGCTGGGTGGCCTCGTCGAGGTGGGCCACGTCGCGCACGTAGTCGAGGGGGCGGGGCAGGGCCTCGATGTGGGGCCAGTCGCTCCCGAACAGCACCCGGTCGGCGCCCATGAGCTCGATGACGTCGTCGACCTGGTCCTCCCAGAACGGGTTGATCCAGATGTGGCGGCGGAAGGTCTCGACCGGGTCCTCGGGCCACCACCCCGCGATCTTGCGCCCGGTGACCTCCAGGCGGTGGAAGAGCCCGGGCAGGAAACCGGACCCGTTCTCGACCGAGGCGACCCGCACGTTCGGGAACCGGTGGAAGAGGTTCTCGCAGATCAGGGCGGCCAGGAAGTCCTCGATGGGCCGCTCGAGCTGGAGCATGCGGATCGGCGTGGACATGGCCCCGAAGTCGGTGCTGAAGCCGTCGCCGGCGTAGCCGTGAGAGGTGTAGCCCGAGTCGCCGGCGTGGACGACGACGGTGATGCCGGCCTCGTCGACCCGTGCCCAGAAGGGATCGAAGCACCGGTCGGCGGGCGAGCGGGGGCCGAGCCGGGTGGTCGGCGCCGCCGGTCGCATCACGACCGTGCGGGCGCCCCGGTCGAGGGCCCGCTCCAGCTCGGCGCAGGCCCAGTCGACGTCGGCGAGGGTGATGTAGGGGGCGGCGAAGAGCCGGTCGCGGTAGGCGAAGCCCCAGTCCTCGTCGACCCAGCGGTTGAACGCCGTGAACAGGGCGCACACGGCGTCGACGTCGCCCTTCAGCGGCTCCTCGTAGATCATCCCGAGGGTCGGGAACAGCCACGCCGCCTGCAGGCCGTGGGCGTCGAGCTGGGCGATGCGGGCGTCGCGGTCGCGGTAGGTCGGGCGGATGGGCTCGTGGTCGCGCAGCAGGGTGAGGGGGTCGTCGCCGTGCGGGTTCCCCCGGAAGTAGTCGGCCAGGACGCCGGGCTTGGCCACCGGGTCGAAGGTGGCGTTGCGGACGCCCCGGAACACCCGGCCGCCGAGCACCGGGTAGGTGCGGCCGTCGATCTGGGCCCACTGGAACACCCGGGCGGCGAGGGCCGGGTCGAGGTGGCGGCTGAAGGCGTCGAGGGCCTCGTAGTAGTGGTTGTCGGCGTCGAAGGGCTGGTAGCCGAGAGCGTCGGCCACCTCGGCCCCGTCGGTCCCGGTCAGCGCGGTCGGATCCTCGAGCGTCGTCACGGGGCCCAGTCTGCCGGACACGTGTCCAGCCGACCAGGCCACCGGACCACGACGGGACGCGGCGTCCTCAGCGGCCCAGCGGGTTGAGACGGCCGACGAGCTGGCCGAGCCGGGACGCCACTGGCTCGTCCTCCCGTCCGGGCAGCGCCAGCGAGGCGATGCGCCGGGCGACGGTGCCCAGCTGCCCCGGGAAGGTGCCGGTGTTGTACGGCAGGCCGTGCTCGGCGCAGACGGCCCGGACCTGCTCGGCGATCTCGGCGTACCGGTGGGCGGGCAGGTCCGGGAACATGTGGTGCTCGATCTGGTGGCTGAGGTTCCCGGTGAGCAGGTGCAGCAGCGGGCCGCCGCGGAAGTTGGCCGAGCCGAGCAGCTGGCGCCGGTACCACCCGCCCCGACCCTCGCCCTCGGCCTCCTCCGGGGTGAAGGTCTCCACCCCGTCGGGGAAGTGGCCGCAGAAGATGACGGCGAAGGTCCACAGGTTGCGGACGAGGTTGGCGGTCAGGTTGCCCGACAGCACGACGGGGGCGGCGGGGCCGGCCAGCGCCGGGTACAGGGCGTAGTCCTTCAGGACCTGGGTGCGGGCCTTGCGCCACACGCCCTCGACCTTCTCGCGGGCCTCGGCCGGCGTCTTGGTGCCGGCCACCACCCGGTCGAGCTCGACGTCGTGGAGGGCGACGCCCCACTGGAACAGGGCGGCCAGGGCGAGGGCGTAGACCGGGTTGCCCAGGTCGCGAGGGTGCCAGCGCTGCTCGTCGGTCATGCGCAGGAGGCCGTAGCCGACGTCGCGGTCCTGGCCGAGCACGTTGGTGAAGGTGTGGTGGACGTAGTTGTGCGAGTGGCGCCACTGGTCGGCCGGGCACGCCGTGTCCCACTCGAAGGTGGCCGAGTCGAGCGCCGGGTCCTGCATCCAGTCGTACTGGCCGTGCATGACGTTGTGGCCGATCTCCATGTTGTCGAGGATCTTGGCCAGCGACAGGGCGGCGACGCCGCCGAGCCACGCCGGGGGCAGGATCCCGGCCATCAGCAGCACGCGGCCCGACACCTCGAGGCCGCGCTGGAGGCGCACGACGCCACGGATGTGGTCGGCGTCGCGCTGGCCCAGGTCGGCCAGGACCTCGTCGCGGACGGCGTCGAGCTGGGCGCCGAGCCGCTCGAGCTCGTCGTCGGTCAGGACCCGGGTCGGGCCTCGGTGCCGACCGCGTCGACGTCGACGGTGTCGGCGGTCTCGGGCACGGGGGTGAGGGTCGCGGTCATGCGGGTCTCCTTGGGGGAGGCGGAGGAGGCGAGATCAGAGGTCGACGACGACGTCGTGGCACGGGGCCGACACGCAGAGCTGGATGGGCTCCTCGCCGGAGCCCGACACCGTGCCGCTGCGCACGTCGCGCACCCGGCCGGAGACCTTGGTGCGGGTGCATGTGCGGCAGATGCCCACGCGGCAGCCGAAGGCGGGCGTGAGCCCGGCGGCCTCGGCCTGCTCGAGGAGGGTGGTGCCGACGCTGGTGACGGTGACGTCGCTCCCGGCGAAGTGGGTGCGGGCGCCCGTGCTGCCCTCGCCACTCGCGCGCTCGCCGGCGCCGTCCGACGGGGCGGCGACGAGGGAGTAGCGCTCGACGTGGAGCCGGTCGATGGCGCCGGCCTGCTCCCAGTGCGCCAGGGCGGCATCGACCAGGCCGACGGGGCCGCAGGCGTAGGCCTCGGCCCCGCCGAGGTCGGGCACGACGGCCTCCAGGTGGGCGGCGCAGAACCGCCCGGTCAGCGCGCCCGTTCCGGCCCCCCGGGTGGTCACGACGTGGACGTCGAGCTGGGGGTGGGTCCGGCCGAGGGCGGCCAGCTCGTCGGCGTAGATGACGTCGGCGGGGGTGCGGGCGTAGTGGAGGAAGGTGATCGGCCGGTCGTGGCCCTCGTCGACGAGGGTGCGGAGCAGGGCCATCACCGGGGTGATGCCGCTGCCGCCGCTCACCAGGACGAGGCGGTCGGGGCGGGTGGCCGGGAGGGTGAAGTCGCCCTCGGGCGCACCCAGGGCCACCACCAGGCCGGGGGCGGCGGTGGCGACCAGGTGGCGGCTCACGATGCCGTCGGGGTTGGCCTTGACCGTGACCTCGACGAGGCCATCGGTGCGGTGCTCGGACGACGCCAGCGAGAAGCAGCGGGTGTGGCGCCGGCCGTCGATCTCGACGCCGAGGCGGACGTGCTGGCCGGCCCGGCCGCGGGCCCAGCCCCGGCCCGGCCGCAGGGTGAGGGTGACGACGTCGGGGGTCTCGCGGGTCGCGGCGACGACGCGGGCCCGGGTGTCGTCGGCGGCCCAGGTGGGGCGCACCAGCTCGAGGAACCGGTCGACCCCGTGGGGGGCCGTGGCCAGCTCCAGAAGTTGAGTGAACATATGTGCACCGTACCCCGAGGACCCGGGCCGGTCGACGTGCGATGGGTCACAAGTGGGTGAACAGGTGTGCACCGGCCGATCCGTGGTGAGATGGGGCGTGGCCGACCCGACCCCCGAGACCCGCCAGGAGCGCAAGGAGCGCACCCGCCAGGCGCTGCTGCGAGCCGCCCTCCGGCTGCTGGAGAAGCGCAGCTTCGACCGCCTCAGCCTGCGCCAGGTGACCAAGGAGGTCGGGATCGTCCCCGGCGCCTTCTACCGCCACTTCCGGGACATGGACGAGCTGGGCCAGGCGCTGGTCGAGGAGTCCTTCGGGACGCTGCGGGGGATGATCCGCGACGCCCGCGCCGACGTGCCCCGCTGGGACGACGCCATCAAGCAGTCGGTGGCCACGCTGGTCGACCACGTCCACGCCCACCAGTCCCACTTCCGCTTCATCGTGCGGGAGCGCAACGGGGGCTCCGCCGTCCTCCGCCACGCCATCGAGGACCAGCTGCGCCTCTTCACCGAGGAGCTCGCCATCGACATGCGCGGGTTCCCGTACATCGGCGGCTGGAGCGACGAGGACGTCACCATGATCGCCAGCCTGGTGGTGAGCACCGTGGTGGGGACCGCGGCCGCCCTGACCGACCTGCCCCGCGACCGCCCCGAGGCCGAGGCCGCCATCCGGCGCACCACCGAGCGGCAGCTGCGGCTCATCTTCCTCGGCGTCCCCCACTGGCGGAGCCGCTGACCCTCCGGGATCGGTGCGACGGGGGCGGCGGGTTGCGCCGCTTGTCTACAACTTGTATGGTCGATTGTGGGTCGGGACCCGCCGGGCGGCGAGTAGGTTCGGACCCCCACGACGCACGAGCCCCGGAAGGGATCCACCCCATGGCCAGTGACAGCTTCGGAGCACGACGGACCCTCGATGTCGGAGGTCGGAGCGTCGACATCTACGCCCTCGACGCCGCCACCGACGACGTCGGGCGGCTGCCCTACGGCCTCAAGGTCCTGCTCGAGAACCTCCTCCGCACCGAGGACGGGGTGAAGGTCAGCGCCGACGACGTGTCCGGTCTGGCCGCCTGGCAGCCGGGCCAGACCAGCGACGCCGAGATCTCCTTCACCCCCTCGCGGGTGCTGATGCAGGACTTCACCGGCGTGCCCGCCGTCGTCGACCTGGCCGCCATGCGCGACGCCATGGCCGACCTCGGCGGCGACCCGGCCACCATCGAGCCCCTCGTCCCCGTCGACCTCGTCATCGACCACTCGATCCAGGTCGACCACTTCGCCCAGCGCGACTCCTTCGACCTCAACGCCACCCTCGAGCTCCAGCGCAACAAGGAGCGCTACGAGTTCCTCAAGTGGGGCCAGCAGGCCTTCGAGTCGCTGCGGGTCGTCCCGCCCAACATGGGCATCTGCCACCAGATCAACCTCGAGAACCTCTCCCAGGTCGTGCAGCTGCGCGACGGCGTCGCCTTCCCCGACACCCTCGTCGGCACCGACTCCCACACCCCGATGGTCAACGGGCTGGGCGTGGTGGGCTGGGGCGTCGGCGGCATCGAGGCCGAGGCGGCCATGCTCGGCCAGCCCGTCCCGCTGCTGGTGCCCAAGGTGACCGGCCTCCGCCTCACCGGCGAGCTCCCCCCCGGCACCACCGCCACCGACCTGGTCCTCACCATCACCGAGCTGCTCCGCCAGCACGGCGTGGTCGGCAAGTTCGTCGAGCTCCACGGGCCGGCGCTCTCGCAGCTCCGTGTCGAGCACCGGGCGACCATCGGCAACATGTCGCCCGAGTACGGGTCGACCATCACCATCTCCCCCGTCGACGACGAGACCCTGCGCTACCTGCGGGCCACCGGCCGCCCCGACGACCTGGTCGCCCTGGTCGAGGCCTACGCCAAGGAGCAGGGCCTCTGGCACGACCCCAGCAACGACCCGCAGTACGACTCGGTGGTCGAGCTCGACATGTCCACCGTCGTGCCCTCGCTGGCCGGCCCCAAGCGCCCCCAGGACCGCATCCCGCTCGACCGGGCCAAGGACGCCCTCTCGGCCGTCCTCAACGATCCCACCGCCACCACCTACTCGGCCGAGGACCGGGCCATCGCCGCCACCTTCCCGGCCAGCGACCCCGTCTCCTCCCCCGCCGACGATGAGGCCGCGAAGCCGCACGTCGTCGCCTGCGACACCACCCCGGCCAAGTCGAACAAGGTCGACCTGACCCTGGCCGATGGCACCGAGACGTCGCTCGACCACGGTCGGGTGGTCATCGCCGCCATCACCAGCTGCACCAACACGTCGAACCCCGACGTCATGGTCGCCGCCGGCCTCCTCGCCCGGAACGCCCGGGCCAAGGGCCTGACCCGCCGCCCGTGGGTCAAGACCTCGCTCGCCCCCGGCAGCAAGGTCGTCATGGACTACTACGACCGCCTCGACCTCACCGACGAGCTGGCCGCCATCGGGTTCGACCTGGTCGGCTACGGCTGCACCACCTGCATCGGCAACTCCGGCCCGCTGCCGGCCGAGATCAGCCAGGCGGTCCAGGACAACGACCTCACCGTCGCCGCCGTGCTCTCGGGCAACCGCAACTTCGAGGGCCGCATCAACCCCGACGTGCGCCTCAACTACCTGGCGTCACCGCCGCTGGTCGTGGCCTACGCCCTGTCGGGCACCATGAGCTGGGACCCGCTCAACGAGCCCCTCGGCACCGACACCGAGGGCCAGCCGGTGATGCTGGCCGACATCTGGCCCGACGCCGGCGAGGTGGCCGAGGCCGTGGCCCGGGCCACCGGCGCCGACTCCTTCACCACCATCTACGACACCCTCTTCGACGGCGACGACCGCTGGCGGGCCATCGACGCCCCCACCGGCGACCGCATGGACTGGGACGGCGAGTCGACCTACGTCCGCCAGCCCCCGTACTTCGAGGGCCTCTCGCCCACCCCCTCCCCCCGCCGCGACATCGAGGGGGCCCGGGTGCTCGCCCTGCTGGGCGACTCGGTCACGACCGACCACATCTCCCCCGCCGGCAACATCAAGGCCGAGAGCCCGGCCGGTCGCTACCTCCACGACCACGGCGTCGAGAAGGCCGACTTCAACTCCTACGGCTCCCGCCGGGGCAACCACGAGGTGATGATCCGGGGCACGTTCGCCAACATCCGGCTCCGCAACCAGCTCCTGCCCGGCTCCGAGGGCGGCGTCACCAAGCACGTCCCCACGGGCGAGGCCATGGACATCTACGACGCGTCCGAGCGCTACCTCGCCGACGGCACCCCGCTCGTCGTCCTGGCCGGCGCCGAGTACGGGTCGGGCTCCTCCCGGGACTGGGCGGCCAAGGGCACGGCCCTCCTGGGCGTGCGGGCCGTCATCGCCCAGAGCTACGAGCGCATCCACCGCTCGAACCTGATCGGCATGGGCGTCCTGCCCCTCCAGCTGGCCGAGGGCGACTCGGTCGAGTCGCTCGGTCTCACCGGCGAGGAGGAGATCACCATCACCGGGCTCTCCACGCTGGGCGACGACGAGCCCGTGCCCCCGACCCTCGAGGTCCGGGCCGGCGACGTCACCTTCACCGCCACGGTCCGCATCGACACCCCGACCGAGCAGGCCTACTACCGCCACGGCGGCGTCCTCCCCTACGTGCTCCGCAGCATCCACCAGCGCACCCAGGACAGCTGACCCCCACGAACCTTGTCCGGAAGTCCCCCTCCTCGGCAGGGTTCCGGACAAGGTTCGTCAGCGGCGGCCGCCATGGCGGTCAGGCGGCGGCGGCGACCAGGCGGGCGGCGATGCGCTGGCGCGTGGCGTCGCCGTCGCGGGCGACGTCGGACCAGGTCAGACGCTCGACGTCGTAGCCCAGGCGGTGGAGCCGGCGATCGCCGTCGCGGTCGAGCGACCGCTGCGGCTCTCGGCCGTGCTGGGCGCCGTCGAGCTCGACCACGAGCCGGGCGGGCCGGTGGAGGCCGTCGACCCGGCGGATGTAGCCCCGCTCGTCGGACATCTCGACCTGCCAGGTGAAGCCGAGGCCGTCGAGCAGGGCGAACCCCACCACCTCGAGCTCGCTCTCCGGCGGTACGTGGTCGAGGCCGAGCACCTCGAGCACCGTCCGCATCCGACGGGTGCCCGGGCGGCCTCGCCCGCCGAGCTCGTAGAGGACGCGGTAGAGCGACGCCATCGTGCACAGCCGCCGGTCGAGGGCCCGATCGATGATGCGGACCAGCCGGTTCGGCCCGGTCGTGCGGGCGAGGTCGAACACCGTCCGGGGCGTGGCCGTGCACGGGATGCCCCGCACGACGGTGAGGTGGTGGACGGGCAGGTAGGTGCTCCGGTGGACCCGGGCGACGGAGCGCTCGGCGCTCAGGCCGGTGGGCCGGACCAGCTCGATGCGGCCGTCCGGCGACCAGACGGGGAGGTCGTCGAGGCGCCCTGCGGTGGTGAACCCCGCCCATGTCTCCCCCGGGAAGGCGCTGATGGCGGCGAGGACCTCCCCGTCGAAGCCGGGCGGCACCCCGCCGAGGCGGTACGTCCCGTAGCCGAGGTCGACGAGGCGCCCGTCGCCGGCCCATCGTCGCACCTGCCGCTCGGAGAGGCCGCTGCCGCGCAGCTGGTCGTAGGTGACGATGCCGTGCGCTCGCTCGGCCGCCTGGGTGAGGTCCTTCCACCGTTCCATGGCCCGATCATGCCGACGGGGTGTGACAGTCACCGTGGCGCCCCGCCCGGTCGCTCCCCCACCTTTGTCCGGAAGTCCCCCTCCTCGGCAGGGTTCCGGACAAAGTTGGAAGGCCGCCCCCGAACGTTGTCCGGAAGTCCCCCTCCTCGGCAGGGTTCCGGACAAAGTTGGGGGGGGGTCAGCGGTCGGCGAGGAGCTTGGCGAAGTGCTCGGCGGTGCGGGCGATGCCGTCGCGGACGTGGACCGTCGGCTCCCACCCCAGCAGCTCGCGGGCCTTGGTGATGTCGGGCTTGCGCTGCATGGGGTCGTCGACGGGCAGCGGGTGGGTCGTGATCTCCGAGGTCGAGCCGGTGACCTCGATGACCATCTCGGCCAGCTCGCGGATCGTGTACTCGTCGGGGTTGCCGATGTTGGTCGGCGTGGTGACGTCGGAGTCCAGCAGGGCGAGGAAGCCCCGGATCTCGTCGTCGACGTAGGTGAAGCTGCGGGTCTGGCTGCCGTCGCCGTAGATCGTGATCGGCTCGCCCCGCAGGGCGGCGACGATGAAGTTGCTCACGGCCCGCCCGTCGTCGGGGCGCATACGGGGACCGTACGTGTTGAAGATGCGGACGATGCGGACGTCGAGGCCGTGGTGGCGGTGGTACGCCATCGTCATGGCCTCGGCGAAGCGCTTGGCCTCGTCGTAGACACCGCGGGGGCCGATGGGGTTGACGTTGCCCCAGTAGGTCTCCGGCTGCGGGTGCACCTGCGGGTCGCCGTAGACCTCGCTGGTCGAGGACAGGAAGAACCGGGCCCCCTTGGCCTTGGCCAGCCCGAGGGTGTTGTGGGTGCCGAGCCCGCCGACCTTGAGGATCTGGATGGGGATCCGCTCGAAGTCGATCGGGCTGGCCGGGCTGGCCAGGTGCATGACCGTGTCGACCGGGCCCGGGACCCAGACGTAGGTGCTCACGTCGTGCTCCACGAAGGTGAAGTCCGACCGGCCGAAGAGGTGCTCGATGTTGTGGGTGGACCCGGTGGCCAGGTTGTCGAGGCACACGACCTCGTCGCCCCGGGCCAGCAGGGCGTCGCACAGGTGCGAGCCCAGGAACCCGGCCCCGCCGGTGACGACGATGCGGGCCACTCAGCGCCGTCCGATGCCGTCGTAGGCGAACCCGGCCGCCTTCAGGGCGGCCCCGTCGAGCAGGTTGCGCCCGTCGACCACGGCCTTGGTGCCGATCAGGTCGCCGACCTTGGCGAAGTCGAGCTCGGCGAACTCGGGCCACTCGGTCAGCACGGCGAGGACGTCGGCGCCGGTCACCGCCTCGTAGGGGTCGCCCACGATCTCGACGCCCGCCAGCCGGGGGTCGTCGCTGTCGTCCACGGCCGGGTCGTAGGCCCGGACGGTGGCCCCCACCTCGAGCAGGCGGTTGATGATGTTGATGGCCGGAGAGTCGCGCATGTCGTCGGTGCGGGCCTTGAACGTCAGGCCCCACACGGCGACGGTCTTGCCCTCGACGGAGCCTCCGGCGAAGCGGGTGATCTTGTTGGCGACCCGCCCGAACTGCTCCTCGTTCACGGCGATGACGCTGCGGAGCAGGCCGAACTGGTAGCCGGAGTTCTCGGCGATGCGGACCAGGGCGTGGGAGTCCTTGGGGAAGCAGCTGCCGCCCCACCCGGGCCCGGGGACCAGGAACTTGTTGCCGATGCGCTGGTCGAGGCCCATGCCCTTGACCACGTCGGAGACGTCGGCGCCGACCTCCTCGCACACCGCGGCCATGGCGTTGACGAAGCTGATCTTGGTGGCCAGGAAGGCGTTCGAGGCGTACTTGATCGTCTCGGCCGAGGCCGGGTCGGTGATCAGCACCTCGCCGGGGAGCTTGGCGTAGAGGTCGGCGACGCGGCGGGCGGCGTCCTCGTCGTCGCTGCCGATGACGACCCGGTCGGGGTGGAGGAAGTCGTCGACGGCCGTGCCCTCGCGCAGGAACTCCGGGTTGGAGACCACCGACACGTCGTCGCGCTCGAGCTTCTTGGCCACCTCGCCGGCCGAGCCGACGGGCACGGTGGACTTGTTGATCACGATGCTGCCGGGACGGAGCAGCGGCCCGACGTGGGCGGCGGCGGACTTGATGAAGCTGAGGTCGGCGGCGCCGTCGGCGCCCTGGGGGGTGGGCAGGCACAGGAAGACGAACTCGGCGTCGCCGACGGCGTTCTCGGCGCCCAGCACGAACGACAGCAGGCCGGCGGCCACGCCGGCGTGCACCAGCTCGTCGAGCCCGGCCTCGAGGATGGGGATCTCGCCCCGGTTGAGGGCGTCGACCTTCTCGGGCACGACGTCGGCGCACACCACGTCGTGGCCCAGGTGGCTCAGGCACGCGCCGGTGGTGAGCCCCACGTACCCGGTGCCGATCACCGCGATCTTCTGGCCCATGTCTCTCCCGGTCTCCGTCCGTCAACGTGACGCGGCCGGGCCCCCGGCCGACCGACCACCGTACTCGCAGCGGCTGCCGCCACCGGTGCCGGTGGGTCAGTCGGTGGCGGGGCACTCCTCGTCGGCGTCGGCCTCGCGGGCCAGGTAGAAGCCGGGGTCGGAGGGATCGTCGGAGTCGGGGGCGGCGTCGCTGGGGGCGGTGCCGGCGTCCGGTGCGGTGGTCGCGGTCCCGGGTCCGGTCGTGGACGACGCACTGTCGTCGGGTCCGCTGGTCGGCGGGGCGCTGGTGGTGGCGCCCCCCTCGGCGACCGGGGGTGCGGGGACGTCCTCGGGCGAGCGGACCGACGACGCCACACCCTCCCAGTCGGTGCCGGTGACGACGACGACGTCGGCGTCGATCGGGCCCTCGGCCGGTTCGTAGGCGACGGGCCCGGCGATGCCCCGGGCGACCAGGTGGGCGGCGGCCTCGGCCCCGGGGGCGAAGCGGACGGTGGTCGGCCCGCCGACCGTCTCGGCGTCGCCGGCGCCGGTCGTGGCGAAGCCCAGCGCGGCGAGCCCCTCGGCCGCCGCACCGCCCTTGTCCTGGGTGCCGGTGCCGTTGAGGACCTGGACGGTCACGTCCTCGGGCTCGACGTCGGTGGCGCCCTCGGCGGGGTCGACGCCGCGGAACACGGCGAGGATCGGCTTCGACGCCTCCTCCTCGAACCGGAGGATGTCGGCCCCGCCCAGCACGTCGTCGGTGACGACCAGGTCGTAGGTCTGCAGGTCCGTGGGCTGGAAGCTCCGGTACTGGATCCCGATGTCGACCAGCTGGCCCACCTCGAAGGAGTCGTCGAACCGGACCGCCGAGGCCCCCAGGTCGACCAGGCGGCGGAGGGTGTTGGGGTTGCGGGCGCCCTTGGCGATGGCCCGGCTGAGGGCCAGCTCGATGAAGAGCTGCTGGCGGGCGGCGCGGGACAGGTCGGAGCGGGGGTCCTCGTGCCAGTCACCGTCGGCGTCTTGGACCTGGTAGTGGCGGGCCCGGGCGAAGCCGAGGGCCTGGACCGGACCCAGCGTGTAGCAGCCGGGCTCCTCGATGGCGAGCCCCGAGGCCCGGTCGCGGGCCGGGCGGGGGAAGTGGATCGGCACCCCGTCGACGATCTCCACCAGCTCCCGGAACCCGGCGAAGTCGACCTGCACGAAGTGGTTGATCGGGATCCCGAAGTTCTCGTCGATCGTCTTGATCAGCCGGGCCGGCCCCCCGGTCGCCAGGGCGGTGTTGATCCGCTGCTCGGTCCCGGTGTCGGCGATGGGCACCCACAGGTCGCGGGGCAGGGAGATGATCTGGGCCGTGCCGGCCCGCGGGTCGAGGCGCAGGACCATGATCGTGTCGGTGTGCTGGCCGGCGACGTCGGGGCTGTCGCGGAAGGCCTTGACCGAGTCGTCGTCGGCCAGGCGGGAGGCGTCGTCGATGCCGACGATGAGGACGTTCATCGGGTCGCCGGGCTCGACGTCCTCCTCCACCAGCACGTCGCCGAGCGCCACCCGGCCGACGCCCTCCAGCCGGCTGTTCGAGTAGGCGAGGGACCCGGCGGTGACGACGGCGCCGACGAGGGCGACGGCGTTGGCGACGATCAAGAGGCGCTGGCCCCAGCTGCGGCGCGGGCGGGTCTCGTCTCCTCTCGGCACGGGTGACGAGCCTAGGAGGCGGACCCCTCGGGACCGAGTCAGGGGGTGGGCTGGCAGTCGGCCTCGGGGGGCGGGGCGGTGGCCCGGTAGAAGGCCGGGTCGTCGGGGTCGTCGACGTTCCCGCCGGCCACGTCGTCGCCCGGGGCGGTCGTCGCCGGGGCGGTCGTCGCCGGCGCCTCGTCCCCCGGGGTCGTCGTGGTGGTCGTCTCGGGCGCGGCCGCGCCGGCGGGCGCCGGCACCTCCTCGAACGGCACGGCTGCGGACCGCACGCCGCCCCAGCCCTGGCCGGTGATGAGGACGACGTCGACCCCCTCGCCCAGGTCCGTCGGCTGGTAGACGACCCCGCCCTCGACCCAGGAGGCCACGACCCGGGCCTGGGTCTCGGACCCCGGGCCGTACTGGACCACGGTCGGGAAGCCGACGGGGGTGTCGACGCCGGGCACGAGGGTGGTGAAGCCGACGGCGTTCAGGGCGGCGGTGACGTCGCGGGCCTGGTTGGGCGTGCCCGTCCCGTTGCGGACCTGCACGGCGACGTCGCCCACGGGGATGGGCACCGCCATCGAGGGGTCGCCCCCGCGGAACAGGGCGAAGGTCGGCTCCGCCTCCTCCTCCCGCAGGTACAGGTAGGCGGGGCCGCCCGGCGGGGCCTCGTCGACGGGCAGGGTGTGGGTCACCAGGTCGGTCGGCGAGAAGCTCCGGAAGCTGCGGCTCAGCTCGACCAGGGCGTCGGGCTCGAGGCCGTCGTCGATGGTGACGCTGCCGATGCCCAGGTTCACCAGCCGGCGCAGCGTGTTGACGTTGCGGGCACCCTTGGATATCGCCTGCTGCAGCGCCAGTTGGATGAACAGCTGCTGGCGCTCGACCCGTGAGTAGTCACCGCCGAGGTCGGTGTGCCAGTCCCCCTCGGCGTCTTGCACCTGGTAGTCCTTGCGGACCCGGGCGAAGCCGAGGGCCTGGCGGGGACCGAGCACCCAGCAGCCCGCGGTCGGGATGTCGAGCTCCACGGTGGCGTCGCCGGTCTCGCTGCCGCCGGCGCTGCGCACCGGGTGGGGGAACCAGATGGGCACCCCGTCGACGATGTCGACCAGCTCCTGGAAGCCGGCGAAGTCGATCTCCAGGTAGTGGTGGACCGGGATGCCGAAGTTGGCGTCGATCGTCTGCACCAGAAGGTCGGGCCCACCGGTCTCGAACGCCGAGTTGATGCGCGACCGGCTGGTGTGGCCGGGGATGTCGACCAGCAGGTCGCGGGGGAACGACAGGACCGCGGCGCTGGTGGCGGCGGGGTCGACCCGCAGGATCATGATCGTGTCCGTCAGCTTGGTGCCGAGGTCCCGGGCCGCCGACGCCGTGCCCGCCGCGCCGCTCCCGTCGTCGACCCCGACGAGCAGGTAGTTCTGGGCGTCGCCGGGCTCCAGGGTGTCGGTGGCGAGGACCCCCCGGTCGAAGACGTTGCGCTGGATCTGGGCGACGCGATCGTTGGAGTAGGCGATGGCCCCTGCGGTCACCGTCGCCGCCACCAGGGCCAGGCTGTTGACCAGGATGACCAGCCGCTGGGGCCACGTCCGGCGCGGCTTGGTCTCCCCCCGACGTCGTCCCACCGCTCGAACCTACCGCCCGTCCCCGGGGTCCCGGTGTCACCGGCGCCGGCCGACGCCGCCCTGCGGTCAGCGCTCGACGGGCAGGCCGAGGCCGCGGCTGATGACCAGGCGCTGGACCTCGCTGGTGCCCTCGCCGATCTCCAGGATCTTGCTGTCCCGGTAGTGCCGGCTGACCAGCGTCTCGTCCATGAACCCGTAGCCACCGAAGACCTGGGTGGCGTGGCGGGTGGCGGTGACGGCGGCCTCGGTGGCGTGGAGCTTGGCCATCGCCGCGGCCTGGCCGTAGGGGCGGCCGGTGTCGTGGAGCCAGGCGGCCTGGTAGGTCAGCAGCCGGGCCGTCTCGGCCATCACCGCCAGGTCGGCGCAGCGGAAGGCGGTGGCCTGGTAGGAGCCGATGGGCCGGCCGAAGGCCTGGCGCTCCTGGGCGTAGGCGACCGACTCGTCGAGGCAGCCCTGGATGACGCCGACGGCCAGGGCGGCGATGGCGATGCGGCCCTCGTCGAGGATCGACAGGAAGTTGGCGAAGCCCCGGCCCCGCTCGCCCAGCAGGTGGTCCTCGGGGACGCGGAGGTCCTGGAAGGCCAGGCCGTGGGTGTCGGAGGCGTGCCAGCCCATCTTCCGGTAGGGCGGGGCGACGGTCAGCCCGGGGGTGCCGGCGGGGACGACGATGGCGCTGATCTCGGGCTTTCCGGTGCTCCCCGGCGGGTCGGTGCGGGCCGTGACCGTGGTGATCGACGTGATCGGCGTGCCCGAGTTGGTGATGAACGCCTTCTCGCCGTTGATCACCCACTCGCCCGTCGCCTCGTCGAGGACGGCCCGGGTGCGGGTGCCGCCGGCGTCGCTGCCCGCCTCCGGCTCGGTGAGCCCGAAGCCGCCGAGGGCCCGCCCGGCGCACAGGTCGGGCAGCCAGCGCTGCTTCTGCTCCTCGGTGCCGAACCGGTAGATCGGGTTGGCGCCCAGGCCGACGCCGGCCTCGAGGGTGATGGCCACCGACTGGTCGACCCGGCCCAGCTCCTCGATGGCGATGCACAACGTGGTGAGGTCGGCGCCGCCGCCCCCGTACTCCTCGGGGAACGGGATGCCGAAGAGGCCCATCTCGCCCATCTCCCGCACGACGTCGACCGGGAAGGTGTGGTCCCGGTCCCACGCCTCGGCGTGGGGGGCGATGGCCCGCTCGGCGAAGTCCCGCACGACCTTGCGGAGCTGCTCCTGCTCGTCGGTGAACTCGATGTGCACGGGGGAAACCTACTGTCGACGCATGGCCGCGGTCGCTCCCCTCGCCGTGGTCGGCGACCGGGTGCTGTTCGACCTGGTCGAGGTCACCTCCGACCTGGCCGCCCTCGACGCCCCCCGGCGGGGGACGTGGGCGGTCGTGCTGGCCACCGACACCGAGCCGGTGTGCGCCCGCTTCGCCCGCTCCCGCCCCGCCCGCCTGTGGCCGGGACGGCCGTGGCCCGGCGTCGCGGGGGGCCCGGAGGCGTGGACGTCGTCGCTCGACGGGCCCGCCTACCGGCGCGGCGTGGGCGTCATCCGGGAGGCCATCGCCGCCGGCGACGTGTACCAGGTGAACCTGACCCGACGGCTGTCGGCCCCCCTGCCGCCCGACGCCGACGTGGCCGCCCTCGGCGCCGCCCTCGCCGTGGGCAACCCGGCGCCGTTCAGCGCCGTGGTGCGGCTCCCGGCGCTCGGCGTCCACGTGGCCTCGGCCAGCCCGGAGCGGTTCCTCGAGCGCGACGGCGACCGGGTGTGGTCGTCGCCGATCAAGGGCACCGCTGCCGCCGAGGACGCCTTCCTCGCCAAGGACCGGGCCGAGAACGTGATGATCGTCGACCTGGTCCGCAACGACCTGGGGCGGGTCTCGGAGTGGGGGTCGGTCACCGTGCCCGCCCTGTGCGCCGTCGAGCACCACCCGGGCCTCGTGCACCTGGTGTCGACCGTGGAGGGCCGGCTGCGACCGGGGGTGGGGTGGGCCGAGGCGGTGGCGGCCACGTTCCCGCCCGGGTCGGTCACCGGCGCGCCCAAGATCGCCGCCCTCGGCGTGATCGACGCCCTCGAGCCGGTGCCCCGCGGCCCCTACTGCGGGGCGGTGGGCTGGGTGGCCGGCGGCGGGCAGCGGGGGGCGCTCAACGTCGCCATCCGCACGTTCTGGTTCGCCGACGGCGGGATCCACTTCGGCACCGGCGGGGGGATCACGTGGGACTCCGACCCCGACGGCGAGTGGGCCGAGACCGAGCTCAAGGCGGCGCGCCTCGTGGGACTGGCCAGCGCCGCCCCGCGTGCCAGGCTCGGCCCGTGAGCGAGCGCAGCGAGCGAACCGACAGCGTGAGCGAGCGCAGCGAGCGAACCGACAGCACGAGCGAGCGCAGCGAGCGAACCGACAGCACGAGCGAGCGCAGCGAGCGAACCGACAGCACGAGCGAGCGCAGCGAGCGAACCGACAGCACGAGCGAGCGCAGCGAGCGAACCGACAGCACGAGCGAGCGCAGCGAGCGAACCGACAGCACGAGCGAGCGCAGCGAGCGAACCGACAGCACGAGCCGGCGAAGCGACAGCACGAGCGCGAGCAGCGGCCGATCCGCGGTGGCGACGTCGTGGTGCTGGCTCGACGGCGTCGTCGGGCCCACCGCCGAGGCCCGCCTGCCGGTCACCGACCACGGGCTGACGGTCGGGGACGGGATCTTCGAGACCATGAAGGTCGTCGACGGCACCCCCTTCGCCCTGACCCGGCACCTCCGCCGGCTGCGCCGGTCGGCCGCCGCCCTCGACCTCGACCCCGGCCTGTCCGATGCCGAGCTGCGGGGGGCGTGCGGTGCGGTGGTGGCCGCGGCGCGCGGCGCCGGGGCGGCGGTCGGACGGCTGCGGCTGACCGTGACCGGCGGTCCCGGGCCGGCCGGCAGCGAGCGAGGCGTCGAGGGGGCCACGGTGCTCCTCGTCACCGGCCCGGTGACCGAGTGGCCCCCGACCACCGCCGTGGCGTCGGTCCCGTTCACCCGCAACCCCACCGGCGGCCTGGCCGGGGTGAAGTCGACGTCCTACGCCGAGAACGTGGTGGCCCTGGCCCGGGCCCACGCCGCCGGGGCCAGCGAGGCGATCTTCGCCGACGTCCACGGCCGGCTGAGCGAGGGCACCGGGTCCAACGTGTTCGTCGTCCGCGACGGCCGGCTGCTCACGCCCGGCCTGGGCACCGGCTGCCTCGCCGGGATCACCCGTGAGCTGGTGCTCGAGGTGTGCGACGCCACCGAGACCGAGGACCTCACCCTCGCCGACCTCGCTGCGGCCGATGAGGCCTTCCTCACCAGCTCGACCCGCGACGTCCAGCCCATCGCCACCGTCGACGGCGCCCCCCTCCCCGTCGCCCCCGGCCCGGTCACGACCTCCGCCGCCCAGGCCTTCGCCGCCCTCCAGGCCCGCACCCTCGACCCCTGACCGAGGCTTGGGGTCGGACCCCGAGCCACGTGACGTCAGGCCGGGCGGAGGTGGGTCACGTCGCCGACGGCGAGGGTGCGCAGGTCGCCCTCGAGGGTGCGGACCACGAGCTGGCCGCCGGGGGTGATGTCGACCGCCTCGCCCTCGAGGTCGTCGACGCCCAGGTCGACCCGGACCCGCTGGCCCAGGGTGGCCGAGCGGCGCCGCCACTCAGCCCACAGCTCGTCCCGGCCGGCGGGGTCGACGGCCCGGCCGTACCACCGGTCGAGCGCGACGAGCCAGGCCGCCACCAGGTCCTCGCGGGTGGTCGGACGGCCGCCCAGCTCGTCGCAGGCGATCGCCACGCCGTCGAGCTCGGGAGCCCGTCCCGACGAGAGCACGTTGAGCCCCATGCCGACGACGACCGGCACCCGGGTGCCCTCGCCGGAGGCCGCCCACCCCGAGGCGATGTCGGCGCCCGGCGGCCAGGACGCCTCGGCCAGCACCCCAGCCAGCTTGCGACCCCCGACGACGAGGTCGTTCGGCCACTTCACGCCCGGGGCCACGCCCACGACCGCCTCGACCGCCGCCGCCGCCGCGACCGCGACCGCCGGCGTGACCAGGTCGACGGCGGGGGCCGGCGGGCGCAGCAGCACCGAGACGAGCACGGCGGCGTCGGGGGGCGCCTCCCACGTGCGCCCCCGACGCCCCCGACCGGCGGTCTGGTGGTCGGCGCCGAGGACGACGCCCTCTCCCCCGCCATCGGCCGCCAGGGCCAGCAGGTCGGCGTTGGTCGACCCCGTCTCCGCCACCCACCGGACGTCGGTGAAGCGGGTGCCCGCCACCGCCTCGCGCACGGTCGGGACAGCGAACGTCGTCACGCCGTCACAGTGGCACGTCGCGCCGTCTGGTCGCCTCGCCTGGAAGCTCGGTGGCCATGCGCTGGTCCCCCTGGCCTGGCGGCTCGGCTCACGTGCGTGCTGGCCTCGGCCTGCTCCCAGCGGATAGCAATGCACCCGTGCTGTCGAAGATCCTCATCGCCAACCGGGGCGAGATCGCCGTCCGGGTCATCCGTGCCTGCCAGGAGCTGGGCATCCAGACGGTCGCCGTGTACTCGGAGCTCGACCGCGAGGCCCTGCACGTCCGCATCGCCGACGAGGCCTACGCCCTGGGCGGCGAGACGGCGGCTGACAGCTACCTGAACACCGAGAAGATCCTCGAGGTCATCGAGCAGTCCGGGGCCGACGGCGTCCACCCCGGCTACGGCTTCTTCTCCGAGAACACCGACTTCGCCCGGGCCATCACCGAGCGCGGCGTCGCCTTCATCGGCCCGCCGCCCGAGGCCATCGAGGTCATGGGCGACAAGGTGTCCAGCCGCATCGCCGCCCAGTCGGCCGGCGTGCCGGGCGTCCCCGGCACCACCGAGTTCCTGTCGTCCGGCGACGAGGTCGTCGCCTTCGGCGAGGAGTTCGGCTGGCCGGTCGCCATCAAGGCCGCCTACGGCGGCGGCGGGCGCGGCATGCGCGTCGTCAACAGCAAGGACGAGGCTCACGCCGCCCTGGAGTCGGCCCAGTCCGAGGCCCTCAAGGGCTTCGGCCGCGACGAGTGCTACGTCGAGCGCTACCTGACCAAGCCCCGCCACATCGAGATGCAGATCATCGGTGACACCTTCGGCGACGTGGTCTGGATCGCCGAGCGCGACTGCTCGGCCCAGCGCCGCCACCAGAAGCTCATCGAGGAATCCCCGGCCCCCAAGTTCCCGGCCGAGACCCGCCAGGCCATGGGCGAGGCCGCGGTGAAGGTCGCCAAGGCGTGCGGCTACTACAACGCCGGCACCGTCGAGTTCCTCTACCAGGACGGCGAGTTCTGGTTCCTGGAGATGAACACCCGCCTCCAGGTCGAGCACCCCGTCACCGAGCTGGTCTCGGGTCTCGACCTCGTGCGCGAGCAGATCCGGGTCGCCTCGGGCGAGCGGCTCAGCTTCAGCCAGGACGACATCGAGCTGCGGGGCCACTCCATCGAGGTGCGGGTCAACGCCGAGGACCCCGCCGAGGGCAAGTTCCTCCCCTCCCCCGGCCGGATCACCGAGCTGTTCGTCCCCCAGGGCTTCGGCATCCGCTGGGACGGCGGCTACACCGCCGGCGACGAGGTCAGCCAGTTCTACGACAACCTCGTCGGCAAGCTGATCGTCTGGGGCTCCGACCGCGAGACCGCCATCGCCCGCATGGAGCGGGCCATCCGCGAGTTCCGCATCGAGGGCATCCGCACCACGCTGCCGGCCGACCTGGCCATCCTCGCCCACCCCGACTTCCACGACGCCGAGCACTCGACCAAGTGGGTCGAGGAGGTCCTCGACCTCACCGGCGTCGGTGGCGGCCCCGCCCCCGGCCCGAGCGTCGACGGCGAGGAGCCCGAGGAGAAGGTGCGGCGCGACGTCGACGTCGAGGTCAACGGCAAGCGCTTCTCGGTCGCCATGTGGGTCCCGGCCTCGGCCGCCGCCCCGGTCGCCGTCGCCGGCGGCGGCGCCGCCACCCCCCGCCCCCGACGCAAGGGCGCGGCCGCATCGGTCGCCGCCGGGTCGGGGTCGGTCGTGGTCCCCATGCAGGGCACCATCGTCAAGGTCACCGTCGCCGTCGGGGACGAGGTCACCACCGGCCAGACCGTGTGCCTCCTGGAGGCCATGAAGATGGAGAACGCCATCACCGCCGACAAGGACGGCACGGTCGGCGAGATCCGCGTCGAGGCCGGCCAGGCCGTCTCCGCCGGCGACGTGGTCCTCGTCATCGAGTAGGGCCAACCCGGTCGGCGGTCGCCATCGCCGGGGTCAGATTCTCTCCGACCCTGCGACGCGAGGCGAACGATCTCCCCGACGGTCGGAGTGAGTCTGACCCCCTGTGCCGAGCAGCCAACCCGGCCCGGCGGTCGCCGACGCGCCGGGGTCAGATTCTCTCCGACCCTGCGACGCGAGGCGAACGATCTCCCCGACGGTCGGAGTGAGTCTGACCCCCTGACACCCGGACGACGGCCTGCGGGGATCCCTCGTCCACACGCCGCGCCGGGCCGCCGCCGGGCCTGGTCGCGCGCTGGGCGGGGGGTCAGACACATTCCGACCGCCTCGTCCGACGATCGGCCGTCGTCGCAGGGTCGGAAGGTATCTGACCCCGGTGCTCGACAAACCTGCTGGGGCGGGTGGTGTCGTCGGCCGTACCGTCTTCGCGTGACGGGTGATCGCGCTGAGGTACCCCGGTCCGGGGGGCGGTTGCTGCTGGGGGAGCTGCGGCCCGAGCGGCGGGGGCTGGCCGGGCTCACCGTGCTCCTCGTCGTGGCGGTCGGGCTGCCGGTGGTGGCCCAGCTCCAGCTGGGCCGGTTCGTCGACCGGGCCGCCGACGGAGCCGACGCCGCCGCCCTGACCCGGATCGCCCTCCTCTTCGGCGCCATGCTCCTGGTCGCCAACGTCCTGCAGCTGGTCGTCACCTGGCTGGCGGTCCGGCTGGCCTGGCGAATCGGCAACCGGCTGCGGGTCGACCTGTGCCGCCACGCCCTCGCCCTCGACCTGGCCTGGCACGGTGACCACTCGGCCGGGGAGGTGATCGAGCGGGTCGACGGCGACATCGACGCCGTCACCCGGTTCACCTCCACCGCCGTCCTCCAGGTGGTGGGCAACGCCGCCGTGCTCGTCGCCGTCGCCGCCACCGCGCTCGTCGTCGAGTGGCGGGCCGGTCTCGTCCTGCTGGCGACCGTCGGCGTCGCCGTCGCCGTCCTGCTCCGCCTGCGGGCCGTCGCCGTCCCCCACCACGACCACGAGCGGGAGGTTCTGGCCCAGCTCTACGGCGACCTCGAGGACCGCCTCGGCGGGCTGGAGGACCTGCGGGCCAACGGCGCCGGTCGCTGGGCCGTCGACCGCATGCACCGCCACTCGGCCCGGTGGTGGCGGGCGGCCCGGCGGGCCTCGCTGCGGGCCGAGGGCGCCTACGCCTCGACCGGCATCACCTTCGCCGTCGGCACGGCCGTCACCCTCGGGGTGGCCGCCTACCTCACCTCGCAGGGCCGGCTGACCCTCGGCGCCGTGCTCGTGCTCTTCCGGTTCGTGCAGATGGTCCAGGCCCCCCTCGAGCGGATCGGCGAGCAGCTCAACGAGTTCCAGAAGGCCGTGGCCGGCCTCCGGCGCGCCGCCCGCCTCCTCGCCACGCCGATCACCCTGGTGTCCGGCTCCGAGCCGCTCCCGCCGGGCCCGCTGGCCGTCGACCTCGACGGGGTCGAGCTCCGGTACGCCACCTCGGCCTCCGGCGACGTCGACGTCACCGGCCACCTGGCCCTGCGCGACGTCGACGTCCACCTCGAGCCCGGGACCAGCCTCGGCGTCGTCGGGCGGACCGGCAGCGGCAAGACGACGCTGGGACGGGTCCTCGCCCGCTTCTGGGACCCGACCGCCGGCGCCGTCCGCGTCGGCGGGGTCGACCTGCGCGCCGCCGACGAGCGCTCGCTGCGGCGCCGGGTCGCGGTCGTGACCCAGGAGGTCGAGGTCCTGCGGGCGTCGGTGCGGGACAACCTCACGCTGTTCGGCACCGTCGAGGCCACCGACGAGGAGCTGGGCGCCGCCCTGGCCGACGTGGGCCTCGACCGCTGGTGCGCCGGGCTCGCCGACGGCCTGGACACCGAGCTGGACGGGACGGCGCGCCTGTCGGGCGGCGAGGCCCAGCTGCTCGCCTTCGCCCGGGTGCTGCTCGCCGATCCCGGCCTGGTGGTGCTGGACGAGGCCACCAGCCGGCTCGACCCCGAGACCGAGGCCCGGGTCGCGGCCGCCACCCGCCGGCTCCGCCACGGGCGGACCCTGGTGGTCGTCGCCCACCGGCTGGCCACCCTCGACGACCTCGACGAGGTGTGCGTCGTCGACGACGGCCGCATCGTCGAGCACGGGCCCCGCGCCGCCCTGGCCGCCGACCCCGGCAGCCGCTACGCCGGGCTGCGGGCCCGCCAGGCCACCACCGCGGCCGGCGGACCCGGCCGTGCCCCGGCGCCCGGCGCCGCGGCCGAGGCCGACGCGCCGGCCCGGGAGGTGGCGCCGTGAGCACCCGCGCCGGCGACGTCCGCACCGGCGCCCGCCTCGCCGCCCAGGTCCTCCGCCGGGACCCGGTCGCGTGGAGCCTGGCGTGCGGCTGGTGGACGCTGTTCCACTCGCTCCCCGTCGCCACCGGCCTGGCCCTGGGCGCCGTCCTCGACGCCATCTCCGGTGCCGGCCGGGTCACGGTGCCGTGGGCCGCGCTGGCCGTGCTCGCCGGCATCGAGGTGTCCCGCTGGTCGCTGTTCCTGGTGGCCGTGGTGCAGTGGCACGGCGCCTGGGTCGGCTGGCACACCGTCATCCGCCTGGCCCTGCTCGACTCGCTGGTGACGGACCCGGGCCCGGTCGACGACCGCCTCCCGGGCTCGTCGGGCGAGGCCGTCAGCCGCTTCCGCGACGACACCGAGGACGCCGCCCTCGTCCTCGACGTCTGGCTGGACGTGGTGGGGACGTCGCTCGCCGCCGTGCTGGCCGTCGGCGTCCTGCTCACCATCGACGTGCGCCTGGCGCTCACCGTGGCCCTGCCCGCCGTGGTCGTGATGGTCCTGGCCCACGGCTTCGGTCCGCGGCTGCGCGTCTGGCGCCGGGCCGCCCGCCAGGCCACGGCGCGCGTGACCGGGTTCGTGGGCGACACCTTCGGCGCCATCGCCTCGCTCAAGGCGGCCGGCGCCGAGGGCGCCGCCGTGCAGCGCTTCGCCGCCCTGGGCGAGGACCGGGCCCGGCACGCGGCCCGCGACGAGGTCGGGACCCAGCTCCTCTACACCCTGTCGGGCACCACCGCCGACCTGGCCCTCGCCGCCAGCCTGGTGGCGGCGGCGCCGGCGGTCGCCCGCGGGGACCTGACGGTCGGCGACCTCGGCGTCATCGCCGCCTTCTCGACGGTCGTGGCCAGCCTCCCCCGCTTCGTGGGCCGGCTCGGCGCCTACCACCGCCAGGCCGACGTCTCCGCCGACCGCCTGGCCCGGCTCCTGCCCCCCGAGCGCCGGTCCCTCGCCGCTGTGGCCGGGACCCACGAGCTGCGCCTCCGCGCGCCCCGCCGCGGCCCGGCCGACGCCGCCGTCGGCCCCGTGCCCGGCGTCGAGGACCCCGACCTGCCGTTCCGGACCGAGGCCGACCGCCGGTCCCGCCACCCGTCCACCGGGGACCACCCCGCCGGCGGGCTCGAGGTCCGACGCCTGACCGTGCGGCGCCACGGGGTCCTCGCCGTGGACGACGTCGACCTCACCGTGCGCCCCGGCGAGCTGGTGGCCGTGACCGGCCCGGTCGGGGCGGGCAAGTCCAGCCTCTTGCGGGCCGTGCTCGGCCTGGTCCCGTTCGAGGGCACGCTCCGCTGGGACGGCCAGGACGTGTCCGAGCCGTCGCGGGTCCTGGTGCCACCTCGCGTCGCCTACGTGCCCCAGGTGCCCCGGCTCTTCAGCGAGCCGCTGGCCGACGCCGTGCTGCTCGGCCTGCCCCGCGCCCGCCTCCCCCACGCCCTGCGCCTCTCCCGCCTGGAGCGGGACGTGGCCGCCATGCCCGAGGGGCTGGCCACCGTCGTCGGGTCCCGGGGCGTCCGCCTGTCGGGCGGTCAGGTCCAACGGGTCGCCGCCGCCCGGGCCCTCGCCCGCCGGCCCGCCCTGCTCGTCGTCGACGACCTCTCCAGCGCCCTCGATGCCACCACCGAGGCCGAGCTGTGGGAGGGCCTCCTGGCCGCCGCGGCCGAGGACGGCACCTCGGTCCTCGTGGTCACCCACCGGCCGGCGGTGCTGGCCCGGGCCGACGACGTCGTCCGGATGGAGGCCGGCCGGCGCGTCTGACGTCGCCCTGCACAGGTCCGGTCGGACCCGCCCTGTTCGCGGGTGCGGTGGCGGCTGCGATCAGGTCGGATCCTCGAGGACGACGCGGACGCCGAGGAGGCGGATGGGGCGGTGGAGCTCGGCGCCGAAGCGGCCCAGGACGACGGCGGCCTGGGCCGCCGCCGTCGCCGGGTCCGTCGTCGCCTCGGGCAGCTTGCTGATCTTGGTGCGGGTCCAGAACGTGGCCGTGCGGACCTTGACCGCCACGTGGGTGACGGTGCGCCCGTCGGCCACGACCTCCTCGGTCACGGCGCGGGCCAGGCCGTCGACCTCCTCGGCGACGCGGGCCGGGTCGGTCAGGTCCTCGGTGAAGGTCACCTCCCGGCTCCGGCCCTTGGCCACGCGGGGCGCACCGTCGATCGGGTCGGTCCCGCCCCCGAGCCCCAGCACCTTGAGTCCGGGACCGATGCGGGGCCCGAACTCGGCGGCCAGGACGGCCTCGTCGGCCCGGGCCAGGTCGCCGACGGTGCGCACCCCACAGGCGCGCAGCCGGGCGGCGATGCGCGGCCCGATGCCCCACACCACCGCGACGGGCTCGTCGGCCATCGTCCGGGCCCACTCCCGCCGGGTGAGGGTGGCGATGCCGCCGGGCTTGGCCGTGCCCGTCGCCGTCTTGGCCAGGAGGCGGCTCTCGCCGATCCCCACCGCGCACGACAGGCCGGTGCGTTCGGCCACCCGGGCCCTGATCTGCCGGGCCAGGCCCTCGGGGTCGTCGGTGCGGGTGCCGACGAAGGCCTCGTCCCACCCCCACACCTCGACGACGACCGGGAACGACCGGAGCGTCGCCATCACCTCCTCGGAGGCGGCGTCGTAGGCCGCCCGGTCCGACGGCAGGAAGACGGCGTCGGGACAGCGGCGCAGGGCGGTGCGCAGCGGCATCCCCGACCGCACCCCGTGGGCCCGGGCCTCGTAGGACGCGGTGGCCACGACCTGCCGGGGCCGGTGCGGGTCACCGTCGCCGCCCACCACCACGGGCCGACCGGCCAGCTCGGGCCGCCGCCGCACCTCGACCGCGGCCAGGAACTGGTCCAGGTCGACGTGCAGCACCCAGTCCCGCCCCGTTCTGTCAATCACCATGCGCCTCCACGGCCCACCAGGATTGACAGCACGGTCCCTTCAGATCTGGCTGCGGCCGTGGCAGAGCTTGAACTTCTTGCCCGACCCGCACGGGCAGGGGGCGTTGCGGGGCGTCTTGTCCCACTCGGACTTCACGACCGGCGCCGTGCTCTTCTCCTGCACGGGGGCCGGTGCGTCCTCCACGCCCACCGCCGCGGCCTGCGCCCGCGCCGCCGCCTTCATGCGGTCGTCGCTCGAGCTGGCCGAGTCCTCGGGACCGGAGGTGGTCAGCTTCTCGGGCGCCGCCGCCGCCGTCTTCTCCTCCTCCTTCACGACCTGCACGTGCATCACGTACTTGACCTGGTCGCGGGCGATCGAGCGCATCATGGTGCCGAACATGTCGAAGCCCTCGCGCTGCCACTCCACCAGCGGGTCCTTCTGGCCCAGGGCCCGGAGGTTGATGCCCTCCTGCAGGTAGTCCATCTCGTGGAGGTGCTCGCGCCAGTGCTGGTCGATGAGCCGCAGGGCGACCTGGCGCTCCATCTCCCGCATCGACGCGTCGCCCAGCTCGGCCTCGCGGTCCTCGTAGTAGGCCGTGGCCTCACCGATGAGCAGGTCGTAGAGCTCGTCGGTCGTGAGGGCCTCGCCGACCTGGTCCTCGGTGAGCTCGGTGGGCCAGTAGGTGGCCGCCTCCACCAGCAGGGTCTCGACGTCCCAGCTCTCGGGGTGGTCGTCGCTGCAGTGGGTGCTGATCAGCTCGTCGACGACCTCGGCCAGGCTCTCGAGGATCTCGTCGCGCAGGTCGGACTCGCCGAGGATCTCGTCGCGGCGCGCGTAGATCACCTTGCGCTGCTGGTTCATGACCTCGTCGTACTTGAGGACGTTCTTGCGGATCTCGGCGTTGCGCTGCTCGACGGTGTTCTGCGCCCGCTCGATGGCCTTGGTGACCATCTTGGCCTCGATGGGCACGTCGTCGGGCAGGGCCTTCGACATCACCCAGTTCATGGCGCCGGTGGCGAACAGGCGCATGAGGTCGTCCTCGAGCGACAGGTAGAACCGGCTCTCGCCGGGATCGCCCTGGCGACCGGAGCGGCCCCGGAGCTGGTTGTCGATGCGGCGCGAGTCGTGGCGCTCGGTGCCGAGCACGTAGAGGCCGCCGAGCTCGCGGACCTTGTCGCCCTCGGCCGCGCACTCGTCCTTGTACCGGGCGAGCAGCTCCTCGAAGCGAGCCTGGCCCTCGGCCCCGTCCTCGGGGTCGAGGCCCTCGCCCACGACGTCCTGGCGGGCCAGGCCCTCGGGCTGGCCGCCGAGCAGGATGTCGACGCCGCGGCCGGCCATGTTGGTGGCGACGGTGATCGAGTGGAGCCGGCCGGCCTGGGCGACGATGTCGGCCTCGCGGAAGTGCTGCTTGGCGTTGAGCACCTCGTGGGGCACGCCCCGCTTGTCGAGCAGCCGGGAGAGCTTCTCAGACTTCTCGACCGAGATGGTGCCGACCAGGACCGGCTGACCGATCTCGTAGCGCTCGAGGAGGTCCTCGACGACGGCCCCGAACTTGCCGTCCTCGGTCTTGTAGATCAGGTCCGCCTCGTCCCGGCGGGCCAGGGGCTTGTTCGTCGGGATGGGCACGACCTGGAGGTCGTAGGTGCTGCCCAGCTCGGCCGCCTCGGTGAGCGCGGTGCCGGTCATCCCGGCCAGCTTGTCGTAGAGGCGGAAGTAGTTCTGGAGGGTGATGGTGGCCAGGGTCTGGTTCTCCTCCTTGATCCGCACCCCCTCCTTGGCCTCGACCGCCTGGTGGAGGCCCTCGGACCAGCGCCGGCCGTCGAGGATGCGCCCGGTGAACTCGTCGACGATCTTCACCTCGCCGCCCTGGATGACGTAGTCCTTGTCCCGCTTGAACAGCTCCTTGGCCTTCAGGGCGGCCTGGAACTGGTGGACCAGGTTCTGCGACACGGCGTCGTAGAGGTTCTCGACGCCGAGGGCGGCCTCGACCTTCTCCACGCCCGACTCGGTGGGGGCGACGATGCGCTTCTCCTCGTCGACCTCGTAGTCCTCCTCGCGCTGGAGGCCCCGGACGATGGAGGCGAAGCGGTGGTAGAGCTTGGCCGCGTCGGCCAGCCGGCCCGAGATGATCAGCGGGGTGCGGGCCTCGTCGATGAGGATCGAGTCGACCTCGTCGACGATGGCGTAGTGCTGGCCCCGCTGGGTCTTGGCCGCCTGGGACATGGCCATGTTGTCGCGGAGGTAGTCGAAGCCGAACTCGTTGTTGGTGCCGTAGGTGATGTCGCAGGCGTACTGGGCCCGCTTCTGGGCCGAGTCGACCCGGCCGGGCACGATCAGGCCGACGCTGAGGCCCATGAACCGGTGGAGCCGGCCCATCCACTCCGAGTGGAAGCTGGCCAGGAAGTCGTTGACCGTGATCAGGTGGCAGCCCTTGCCGCTCAGGGCGTTGAGGTAGAGCGGCAGGGTCGAGACGAGGGTCTTGCCCTCGCCCGTCTTCATCTCCGCGACCCACCCGAAGTGGAGGGCGGCGCCGCCCATCATCTGGACGTCGTAGTGGCGCTGGCCCAGGGACCGGACGGCGGCCTCCCGGACCACGGCGTAGGCCTCGAGCAGCAGGTCGTCGAGGTCGGCGCCGCGGTCGAGCTGCTCGCGGAACTCGACCGTCTTGTGCTGGAGGGCCTCGTCGCTCAGCTTCTGCAGCTCGGGCTCGAAGGCGGCGATGTCAGGTGCGAGGCCGGCCAGGGCGCGGAGCTTGCGCCCCTCGCCGGCTCGCAGGATCTTGTCGAGGACACCCATGGAGGGATCACTCTACCGACCCACCCCCGACGGCCCCCCGGCGGCCCTAGGGACCCAAGTCGATGATGTGCTCGCGGACCGCGTAGAGGGCGGCCTCGGTCCGGGAGTGGAGCTGGAGCTTCTCCAGGATGTTGCGCACGTGGTTCTTCACCGTGTTCTCGGAGATGAAGAGCTCCTCGGCGATCTCCCGGTTGCTCCGCCCCCGGGCGATGAACCCCAGCACCTCGACCTCCCGGCCGGTCAGCCGGGGCCCGGCGGGGGCGACCCGGCCACCGTCGACCCGGTTGGCCAGGGCGGTGAACTCGTTGAGCAGCTTGGTGGCCATCGACGGCGTCACCAGGCTCTGGCCGGCCGCCACCGCCCGCACGGCGTCGGCGACCTCCTCGATCGAGGCCTCCTTGAGGAGGTAGCCCACGGCCCCGGCCTTGATGGCGTCGTAGAGGTCGCTCTCGGTGTCGCTCACGGTCAGCATCACGACCCGCGCGGCGGGCACCTCGAGGGCCAGCCGGCGGGCCGCCTCGATCCCCCCGACGCCGGGCATCCGCACGTCGAGCAGCACCACGTCGGGCGCCGTGTCCCGGGCCAGCTCGACGGCCTCCTCGCCGGTGCTGGCCTCGGCGACCACCTCGATGTCGTCCTCGGGCTCGAGGACCAGTGACAGGCCGCGCCGGAAGACGGCGTGGTCGTCGCAGACCAGGACCCTGATCTGGTGCCCCCCTGGTGGTTGGCTCACCCGTGCACTCCCATTCGGTGTCGGGCCCCCGCCCGGATCTCGGTGCCGACCTGTGCCGGCCGTGTCATCTGGCCACTCGGCTGCGCCTCGCCGCCCCTGTCATCTGGCCACTCGGCTGCGCCTCGCCGGCCCTGTCATCTGGCCACTCGGCTGCCCTCGCCGCCCCTGTCATCTGGCCACTCGGCTGCGCCTCGCCGGCCCTGTCATCTGGCCACTCCGCTGCGCCTCCCCGGCCCTAGCCATCCTCGTCGATGAGTCCGATGTCGCCGTCCTCTCGCCGGTAGACCACCGCGGCCCGGCCGGTGTCGAGGTTGGTGAAGAAGAAGAAACCGTGGCCGAGGAGGTCCATGCGCTGGGCGGCCTCGTCGGCCGTCATCCCCATCGGCGCGAACCGCTTGACCTTGACGATCTTCGGGAGCGCCGGTGGCGCCGGTGCGTCCGACGGGGCATCGCCGGAGGCGTCGAGCACGGCCGAGTCGCCGAGCAGGCCCTCGGTGACCGGCGCCGTCCGCACGCTGCGGCCCGCGCCCCGCTTCTGGCGCTGCAGCTTGGTCTTGAGCTTCTGCAGCTGCTGCTCGAGCTTGGCCACGGCCTTGTCGACGGCGACGTAGCCGTCGGCGCCGGCCGTCTTGGCCCGGACGAAGTGGCCGTGGCCCTCGAGGGTGACCTCGCACAGCTCCGGCTCGGAGATGCGCGGGTTGCGGTGGGTGGTGAAGTGGACCTCAGCCCGGTCCATGCCCTCGACGAACCGGCCCAGCTTGCCGATCTTCTCCTCGGCCGAGAGCCGGAGCCGCTCGGGGATCTCCGTGTGCCGGGCGCTGACGGTCACTTCCATCCAGGTGCTCCTCGTGCTGGGGTCCTCCGACTGTAGACGTGATCCTCGCGCCGGCCGCAGGTGGCGGCACCGGCCCGGGGCGGGGCTCAGTGGGGGGCCGGGGTGCGGGCGACGGCGGCCGGCGTGGGTCTCCCGCCGCCCCGGGCCACGGCGGCGACGGCGGCCCGCAGGGTGGCACCGGTGGTGACCACGTCGTCGACGACGAGCACCCGGGTCCCGGCGGCGAGGCCCTCCCGCAGGGCGAAGCGGGGCCCGACCGTCCTCCGGGCCGCGGCCGGCCGCCCCGTCTGGGGCGGGCCCGGTCGGCGGTGCAGGAGGGGCCGGCACCCGACGCCCAGCTCGCGGGCGACGGCCCGGGCCAGCAGCTCGGCGTGGTCGAAGCCGCGCTCGCGCCGGTGCCGGGCGGTGGTCGGGGCCCAGGTGACCAGGTCGACGGTGACGCCCGCCTCGGTCACCCGGCGGGCCAGGCCGGCGGCCAGCCAGCCGAGCCCCTGGCGGTGGTTGCGGTACTTCAGCCGGGCCACGAGCGGCCGGGCCGGGCCCTCGTAGCGCAGGAGGGTGACGAGGCCCGCGAGGCCGGGCGGGGCGGGCTCGGGCGCGGGCGGGCGCAGCTCGGCGTGGCAGGCCCGGCACGGGGAGGCCCCGGACCGGCCGCACGACGCGCACCGGGCGGCGAGCAGCATGCCCCCATCATCCGCCAAGGGTGTGACAGTCCGACGGCGCCGAACTCGGTGGCAGAGGTGGGATGGACGTTTCAGATCTGCCACCGAGTTCGGGGGGTGGGGTCTAGGGGCGGGTGCGGGGGGAGGTGGTCAGGCGGGCGCTGCGCTCGACCTTGTCGCCGAGGACGTCGTCGATGGCGGCCACCAGGTCGTCGTCGAGGGTGATGTCGGCGGCGGCGACGGTGGCGTCGAGCTGGTCGGGGCGGGAGGCGCCGACGATGGCCGAGGCCACGTTGGGGTTGCGGAGGACCCAGGCCACGGCCATCTGCGGCATCGAGATCCCCGCCCCCTCGGCCAGCGGCTTGAGGTCCTGGACCCGCTGGAGCAGGTCGTCGTCGGACAGGAAGCCCTCGATGAAGCCCTTGCCGCTGGCCTCGTCGGTGGCCCGGCTGCCCTCGGGCGGCGGCTCGCCCGGCAGGTACTTGCCGGTGAGGATCCCCTGGGCCATGGGCGACCACACGATCTGCGAGAGGCCCTCGTCCTCGCAGGCGGGGACGACGTCGCGCTCGATGACCCGCCACAGCATCGAGTACTGGGGCTGGTTGGACACGAACGGGACCCGGAGCTCGCGGGCGAGGGCCGCCCCCCGCCGGATCTGGTCGGCGGTCCACTCCGACACCCCGATGTAGTGGGCCTTGCCCGCCCGGACCACGTCGGCGAAGGCGACCATCGTCTCCTCCAGCGGGGTCTGGTGGTCGAAGCGGTGGGCCTGGTACAGGTCGACGTGGTCGGTCTGGAGACGGCGGAGCGAGCCGTCGATCGACTCCATGATGTGCTTGCGCGACAGGCCCCGGTCGTTGACGCCCGGGCCGGTCGGCCAGAACACCTTGGTGGCGATCTCGAGGCCCTCGCGGCGCTGGCCGGCGAGGGCCTTGCCCAGCACGACCTCGGCCTTGGTGCCGGCGTAGACGTCGGCGGTGTCGAAGGTCGTGACCCCGAGGTCGAGGGCCCGGTGGACGCAGGCGGTGGCGGCGTCGTCCTCCACCTGGGAGCCGTGGGTGATCCAGTTGCCGTAGCTGACGGCCGAGACCTTGAGGCCGCTGCGGCCGAGGAAGCGATGCTGCATCCGGCCGAACCTATCGGTGCCGGGCCGGCACCGCCCCCGGGAGCGTCAGCGCTTGCCCAGGTCCGGACCGTCGCCGGGCGGGGGCGGCGGCGCCCCGAAGCCGGGGCCGGTGCCGAACCCCGGGGGCGGACCCGGCGGCGGGCCGTACCCGGGCGGCGGGCCGTAGCCCGGTGGCGGGCCGTACCCGGGCTGCCCGTACCCGGGCGGGGGTCCGTACCCGGGGGGTGGGCCGTAGCCGGGCGCGGCGACGGCCGGTCCCCGAGGGGACCGGCCGTCGTCCGGTGCGGTGCCCGGCGGGGCCGGGCGAGGCGTCAGCGGGCCGCGAGGCCCGCCCGTTCAGGTCAGTAGCGGTAGTGGTCGGGCTTGAACGGGCCCTCCACCGGCACGCCGATGTAGTCGGCCTGCTCGGGGGTGAGCTCGGTCAGCCGGACGCCGAGGGCGTCGAGGTGCAGCCGGGCCACCTTCTCGTCGAGGACCTTGGGCAGCGTGTAGACGCCGATCGGGTACTCGTCGTTCTTGGTGAACAGCTCGATCTGGGCGATCGTCTGGTTGGTGAACGAGTTGCTCATCACGAAGCTGGGGTGGCCGGTGGCGCAGCCCAGGTTCATGAGGCGACCCTCGGCCAGCATGATGATCGAGTGCCCGTCGGGGAACGTGAACTCGTCGACCTGGGGCTTGATCGTCGTGCGCTGGACGTCGCTCATGCGGGCCAGGCCGGCCATGTCGATCTCGTTGTCGAAGTGGCCGATGTTGGCCACGATGGCCTGGTGCTTCATCCGGGCCATGTGCTCGGCCGAGATGATGCCCTTGTTGCCGGTGGTGGTGATGAAGATGTCGGCGGTGTCGAGGACGTCCTCGAGCCGCGCCACCTGGAAGCCCTCCATGGCGGCCTGGAGGGCGCAGATCGGGTCGACCTCGGCCACGATCACGCGGGCGCCCTGGCCCCGGAGGCTCTGGGCGCAGCCCTTGCCGACGTCGCCGTAGCCGGCGACGAAGGCGACCTTGCCGCCGATCATCACGTCGGTGGCCCGGTTGAGGCCGTCGATGAGGCTGTGGCGGCAGCCGTAGAGGTTGTCGAACTTCGACTTGGTGACCGAGTCGTTGACGTTGATGGCCGGGAAGGCGAGCTCGCCCTTCTCGAACATCTGGTAGAGGCGGTGGACGCCGGTCGTGGTCTCCTCGGTGACGCCCTTGATGCCGGCGGCGACCTCGGTCCAGCGGTTGGGCTCCTTGGCCACGCTCTCCTTGAGCAGGCCGAGCACGACCGTCCACTCCTCGGAGTCCTCGTCGGTCGGCTCGGGCACCTCGCCGGCGGCCTCGTACTCCTTGCCCTTGAGCACGAGCATGGTGGCGTCGCCGCCGTCGTCGAGGATCATGTTGGGGCCGGCGCCGTCGGGCCAGCGGAGGGCCTGGTCGGTGCACCACCAGTACTCCTCCAGCGTCTCGCCCTTCCAGGCGTAGACGGGGACGCCCCGGGGGGCCTCGGCGGTGCCGTCGGGGCCCACGACGACCGCGGCGGCGGCGTGGTCCTGGGTGGAGAAGATGTTGCAGCTGACCCAGCGCACGTCGGCGCCCAGGGCGACCAGCGTCTCGATGAGGACCGCGGTCTGGATCGTCATGTGCAGCGAGCCCATGATGCGGGCGCCCTTGAGCGGCTGGGCGTCGGCGAACTCGGCGCGGGTCGACATGAGACCGGGCATCTCGTGCTCGGCCAGCTGGATCTCCTTGCGGCCGAAGCCGGCGAGGGACAGGTCGGCGACCTTGAAGTCGTCAGGGGAAAGGGGCATGGGTGCGTCCTCCGGGGATGCGGGTGAGCCCTCGGGCGCAGGCGGCGCGCCGAGGGGGTCCTGGTGTGTCGATCGCCGGGCCGGAACCAGCTGGCTCACCCATGACAGCCCTGCACGGCACCCGCCTGCGGGCGGGCGCCAGGGGCCGAGGCTAGCGCCTCGGCCAGGTGCGGCGGTTCTCGACCCGGAGGGCACCGCTGCGGTGCACGTCCGTGCCGGGGACGGGCAGCGGGCCGAAAACGAGAACGTGTTCTAGTCTCTGGGGATGGCCGAGCTCCCCCTCCTGTCCACCCCGCTGCCCGGACCCCGGCTGGCGGGGAAGAGCGCCCTGGTCAGCGGGGCGGCGTCGGGCATCGGGGCCGCCACCGCCCTCCGGCTGGCGGCCGAGGGCGCCACCGTCCTCGCCGTCGACGTCAACGCCGAGGGGCTGGAGGTCACCGCCGGCGCCCTGCCGGCCGGGGCCACCGGCTCGATCACGCCCCACGTCGCCGACGTGTCCGACGAGACCGCGGTCGCCGAGGCCGTCGCCGCCGCCGTGGCCCAGGGCGGCGGGCTCGACGTGGTGGCCAACATCGCCGGCATCCTGCGCGCCGCCCACTCGACCGAGCACAGCCTCGAGCTGTGGGACCAGGTCATCCGGGTCAACCTCACCAGCACCTTCCTGGTGTGCCGGGCCGCGCTCCCCCACCTGCTCGACGGGGGCGGGGTGATCGTCAACTCGGCCTCGACCTCGGCCGAGTTCGGCCACCCGTGGATGGCGGCCTACGCGGCGTCGAAGGGCGGGGTGGCAGCGCTGACCCACACCCTGGCCGTCGAGTACGCCAAGCGGGGCGTGCGGGTGAACGCCATCGCCCCCGGCAGCGTGCGCACCGGCATGACCAAGGGCCTCGACTTCCCCGCCGACGCCGACTTCGACCTGCTCCCCCGGATCATGTCGCCCATCGGCCCGGGGGATCCGGCGTCGGTGGCGTCGGTGGTGGCCCTGCTCGCCTCCGACGACGGCGCCCACATCAGCGGCGAGATCATCCGCATCGACGGTGGCACCCATGCCTGACGCACCCGGCCCGCTCCGCTTCTCCATCGCCACCGCCTACATCGACCCGTCGGAGCTGACGGCCATCGCCCGGGCCGCCGACGAGCGCGGCTACCACGCCATGACCGTGGCCGACCACGTGGTGAACCTGGCCGAGCTGGAGACCGAGTACCCCTACACCGAGGACGGGAAGCGGCGCTGGGAGCCCTTCACGCCGTGGGTCGACCCGTGGGTCACCATCGGCGCCATGGGGGCGGTGACGGAGCGGCTGCGCTTCTTCACCAACGTCTACGTCCTCCCCATGCGGGACCCGTTCACGGTGGCCAAGATGGTCGCCACCGCCTCGGCCCTCACCGGCGGGCGGGTCGCCCTGGGCGTCGGCATGGGCTGGTGCGAGGAGGAGTTCGACCTCCTGGGCGAGCCGTTCCGCCGGCGCGGCAAGCGGGCCGACGAGATGCTCGCCCTGCTCGCCGAGCTGTGGTCCGAGGGCTGGACCGAGCACCACGGGGAGTTCTACGACGTGCCCCGTCTGGAGATGACCCCCACCCCGCCGGCACCCGTGCCGGTGTACGTCGGTGGCATGTCCGACGCCGCCCTCCGGCGCGCCGCCCGCCACGATGGCTGGATCAGCGACCTCATCTCGACCTCGGAGGCGGCCGACTTCCGGCAGCGGATCGAGGACGAGCGCGAGCGCCTCGGGCGCACCGACGTCGAGTTCTCGATGATCGCCTCGCTCGACGACGCCGTGGGCCTCGACGACTACCGCCGCGCCGCCGACGTCGGGGTCACCGACATCCTCACCATGCCGTGGGCCTTCTACGGGGGCTTCGACCTCGACCTCCAGGGAAAGATCGACGGACTCCACCGGTTCGCGGACGATGTGCTGGTGAAGCTCTCGTCCCATTGACCGCAGGAGGCACGATGACAGCCAGCACAGGACCGACACGGACGCCGGTGGTGCTCGGACCGGGCGAGGGCCGGGTGTACGACATGGGCCCGCTCCGGGCGGTGTTCAAGGCCGACGGCGAGGAGTCCGCCGGGCGGTACGCCATCTCGGAGTGGTGGCTCGACCCCCACACCAAGGGCCCCGGCGCCCACCAGCACCCCGACGACGATGTCTTCTACATCCTCGCCGGCACCATGAGCGTCGAGGTCGGCGGTGAGGCGGTCGAGGCGACCGTCGGCTCGATCGTGGTGGTCCCGGGCGGCGTGACCCACGACTTCGCCAACCGGGGCGACGAGCCGGCGGGGATGCTCAACATCTCGGCCCCGGGTGGCTTCGAGGAGAACATGCCCGGCATCGCCCAGTGGTTCCGCGAGCGCTCCCCCGAGGACGCCCGGGCCTGAACCCCGCGTACTTTGTCCGGAACCCTGCCGAGGAGGGGGACTTCCGGACAAGGTTGGGAGGGGTCAGCCGGGTTGGGGGGGCGTGGCGGGCTCGGCGGGGACGACGGTCAGTGTGGGGAAGCCGTTGTTGAGGGCCTCGGTGTCGTCGGCGGGGTCGGTGAGCTCGGAGGCGCAGTCCGACGCGGCGAGGAACTCGCCCTCGGTGGCCACCGGCACCTCGACGAGGTCCTCCACCTCCTGGCCGTCGGGACAGCTGGGGATGTTGATGCTGGTCACCTCGACCGGCGCCTCGCCGGCGAGGAGGGCCTCGGCGTTCTCGTCGATCCACCCCACCATCAGCTCGGCCCCGACCTCGTAGCCGTTCTCGACCGGTCCCAGCGCAGCGCTGAGCGCCAGGGCGGGGACGCCGCGGGCGACCGCGGCGCGGGCGGCGCCGATGGTGCCGCTCACGTCGACGAGGCCGCCGACGTTCTGGCCCTCGTTGATCCCCGACACGACCAGGTCGGGGGTCAGCTCCAGCTCGTCGAGGGCGACGCGGACGGAGTCGGACGGGAAGCCGTCGACGGCGAGGGCGTCGTGGCCGCTCGCCGTCTGCACCTCCTGGCTCTCGACCGCCCCCTCGGTGTAGGTCCCCCCGGTGCCGCTCTGCTGCTCGAGCGGGGCGACGACCTCGACCTCGTGGCCCTCGGCGACGAGCGCCTCGACCACGGCGTCGATGCCCGCGGCGTCGTAGCCGTCGTCGTTGGTGACGACGATGCTGAGGACCGGATCCTCGGCGACCGCGGACGACGCCGTGGTCTCCTCGGACGGGTCGGAGCCGTCCGCCGCATCGGTGGCCTCGGTCGTCTCCTCGGTGCCGTCCGGCGCCGCGTCGTCGCCGTCGTCGCCGTCGTCGCCGCAGCCGGCGAGGAGGGCGACCGGGAGCAGCAGGGCCGCGAGTGCGGGGCGGAGCCTCATCGGGCGCCGCGGACGAGGCGACCCGGGGTGGCGCCGGTGCGCTCGCCGTGGCGCCGGGTGACGACGCCGGACTTCACCGTGGCCAGGTAGCCGTCGACGCCCTGGAGCAGGCGGCGCCGGCCGGCGGGGAGGTCGTGGACGACGCGGGGGGTGTGCAGCGTCAGCGCCCCGTGGTCGATGACGTTGACGTCGGCCAGCAGGCCGGGCACGAGCCGACCCCGGTCGCCCAGGCCGTAGAGGGCGGCGGTGTCGCCGGTCTGGCGCCGGACCACCAGCTCGAGCGGCAGCCGCTCGCCCCGGCTGCGGTCGCGCGTCCAGTGGGTGAGCATCCACGTCGGGGTCGAGCCGTCGCAGATGAACCCGACGTGGGCCCCGCCGTCGCCCAGGCCCAGCACGGCCGCGGGGTGCAGGAGCATCTCCCGGGTCGGCTCGCTGGTGCCCTGGGCGTAGTTGAGGATCGGCAGGTAGAGGAGGCCGGCGCCGTCCTCGGCGAGGAAGGCATCGTAGGCCACCTCCAACGGGCTCCGCCCCGTGGCGGCGGCCACCGCGGCGATGCTGCGCTCGGGGCCGGGCTCGTAGTCGGGCGGGTCGCCCAGGACGAAGAAGCGCTCGAAGCTGGCCTCGAGCTGGGCCCGGGTCTCGGCGTCGACGTCGGGCGGGTCGACGATGCTCGCCCTCACCTCGGGGTCGCGCAGGCGCGCCACCCGCTCGGGGATGGGCAGCTCGGCGATGGCGTCGTAGCCCGGGATGCCGGTGAAGAGGCAGTAGGTCGTGTCCAGCCCGGCGAGCATGCCGGTCGGCCGCCCGGCGACCTGGGGGTGGAGCGGCGCGCCCTCGGCGGTGGCGGCGGCGGAGAGGTCGCACATCTCGCGCCACATCTCGGGGTCGTCGTCGGCCTGGAGGAGGGCGAAGGTGACGGGACGCCCGGTGGCGCCGGCCAGGCGGCGCATCCAGTCGACCTCCTGCTTGGCCGCGACCAGGTCCTCGCCGGCCGACCCGATCGGGGCCAGCTCGAACACGCCGGACCCGGCCCGCTGGAGCGCCTCGCCCAGGCCGAACAGCTCGTCCTCGGCCGCGTAGGTGCCCGGCACGGGCTCGCCGTCGATGGCCCGGTGGGCGATGGTGCGGCTGGTGGTGACGCCGAGGGCCCCGGCCCGCACCGCCTCCTCGACCAGGGCGCTCATCGCCGCGATGTCCTCGGGCGTGGCCGGCTCGTTCTTGGCGCCCCGCTCCCCCATCACGTAGGACCGCACCGCCCCGTGGGCGATCTGCGAGCCGACGTCGACGGTCCACTCCCGCCGGTCGAGGGCGTCGAGGTACTCGGGATAGGTCTCCCACTCCCAGCTGATGCCCTCGTGGAGGGCCGAGCCGGGGATGTCCTCGACCCCCTCCATCAGGGCGACCATCCAGTCGCGCCGGTCGGGAGGGCACGGGGCGAAGCCGACGCCGCAGTTGCCCATGACGACGGTGGTCACGCCGTGCTCGGCGCTGGGCCCCGGGTCGTCGTCCCAGGTGACCTGGCCGTCGTAGTGGGTGTGGATGTCGACCCAGCCGGGGGTGACGAGGGCGCCGTCGGCGTCGAGCTCGACCTCGCCCCGCCCCTCGACGGGGCCCACGGCGGTGATGCGGTCGCCGTCGACGGCGATGTCGGCGGTGCGCGCCGGCGCCCCCGTCCCGTCGACGACGGTCCCGCCTCGGATCACCAGGTCGTGTCGCACAGCCGTACCTCCGAACTCACCTGGACACCTGTCCAGGAGTGGCGGGCGCCACAGTACCCCACCGCCGGGACCCTGACCTATGGTTCCCGCGGTGAGGCAGCTGGCGAGCGTGGTCGGGTCGCTCGGGCTCCTCGTCGCCGCCTACGTGAGCCTGCGCCCGATCTCGGTCGACGCCCCGCACGCCGACGGGCGGTGCGGGCCACCGGTCGTCCGGGTGGCCGCCCAGGAGGGGTCGAGCGACCCCAACGAGCAGGCCATCATCGACCGCTGCGAGGACGCCGCAGAGGAGCGTCTGATCATCGCCGGCGTCGTCGTCGGCATCGGCGCCGCGGGCTTCGTGGTCCTGCGCCTGGTGGCGCGCCGCCACGAGGCGGTCGTGCGGCGCCGGCGGAGGGCGCAGAGCGAGCGTCGGGCCGCGGAGGCCGAGCGATCCGCCGACGAGGCCCGGCGCCAGGCCGAGCTCGAGGCCGAGCGGGCCGCCCGGTTCGAGGAGGCCGTCGCCCGCGACGCCGCCCTCCGGGGCTAGCGCCGGCCCGGCGGCGGCTGTCGGAGGGCGATTCGCTGGCGATTCGCCCGCCGGCTACGCTAGCTCGTAGAGGGTGGGGGCCCGGCCCCGGCCGTGGTGGTCGGGCTTGGGGCCGAGGCTGCGGGCCTGGCCGGCGTCGATCATCTCGTCGATCGCCTTGCGCACCGTCTGGGGCGACCCGCCACCGGCCTCCCGGGCCACGTCGGACAGGGTGAACTGCTTGGGCAGACGCCGAGCGGCCGCCTTGAGCTCCTCGATCGACACCTTCGGGGCCCGCTGGCCGCCACCGGACCGACCGCCCCCGCGCCGGCCCCGACCGCCCAGCAGCCCGGCCTGGCGCAGCACCTCGGTGGGCACGCCCATCGCCTCGAAGGCGGCCAACGGGATCGACTGGGCCTCGGCGTAGTCCTTGGCGTAGGCGACGAAGTCCTCGGTGACGCCCTCGGAGTCGGCCGCCCGGGCGTGCTCGAGGTCGGCCAGGGCGTGGAGCCGGGCCAGCGGGTCCGGCGCCGCGGCCACCGCCGCCTCGGCCTTGGCCACGGCGTCCTCGTCGAGGATCGACGAGGGATCCTCGAGCCACTGCAGGTAGCGACGGACGGCGTCTTCGGGCGAGGGCGAGGCCATGCCCGCACGTCTAGCACGACCACCCCGGGCGCGGGTGCTGGTCCCGCTCGGCGCTGGTGCTAGACCGACGGGCCGCCGGACCGGGGGGTCCGGGTGGGGAAACGGAGACCAGACATGCCCGAGCCGTCCGACGACGCGCCTGCCGGGGCGGCACCTGCCGCCCCTCCGACCGACACCGAGCCGGTCCCGACCGACGAGGAGCGCGCCGCCGCCCAGAAGGAGGTGGACGACGAGATCCGCCGGGGACGCGTGGAGCTCCTGGCCGCCGTCCTCCTCGGCCTGGCCGGCGCCCTCACCGCGTTCTCGGCCTACAAGGCCGCGCTCACCGACGGCGACGCCCTGGCCGGCTACACGATGTCGTCGAAGTCGACCTCCGACGCCAACAGCTTCTACGACGACTACTCGCAGACGTACCTGTCGGACCAGCAGATGTTCCTCGAGTTCAACTTGGCGGCGGTCGAGGACCCGGAGCTGGCCGCCGAGATCCGGGAGCGCTACTTCAGCCCGGAGCTGGAGGCGGCGACCCAGGTGTGGGCCGAGCTGCCCGACGAGGACACGCCGCCCACCCCGCTGGACCTCGACGAGTACGTCGTCGAGTCCTACACGAGCTACGAGGAGACGGCCGCGCTGGCCGACGAGCAGTTCGAGGAGGGGGCCACCGCCGACGCCGCCGGCGACAAGTTCGAGCTGGCCAACGTGTACTTCGCCGTGGCCCTGTTCATGGCCGGCGTCGCCGCCCTGTTCCGCAAGCACCCGGTCCGCTACTTCGCCCTCGCCCTGAGCGTGGTCGCCATGGTCCCGGGGATCGTCGCCATGGTCCAGGGCCAGAACGCCCTGGGCTGACCGCGCTGTCGTCCGGGTCCGGTCGGCCGGTCCGGGCCCGGACGGAGCGCCGGTAGGATCGGGGCCGTCATGACGCCGCGCCCCCGCCGACCGCACCGGGCCGCGGCGGTGGTGGGTCTGCTCGTCGGGCTGGTGCTCCTCCTGGGCGCGGTCGTCGACGGCGGGCTGGCGGCCCCGACCCGCACCGACCCGGCGGGGGTCACCGCCGCCGTGCCCCACGGCGACCAGCACGCGGCGCCCGCCGTCCCACGCGAGGATCACCCGGCGTGGGCCGAGACCGTGGCGCCGAGCGGTGGCGCCGCCGCCGTCCTCGCCGCCCTGCTGGTGCTGCTCGCCCGGGCGACCCGCGCCCCGGTCGGTGCCGTCGCCGGCCCCCGGCACCGGTCGCCGGCGCGGCGCGCGGCGCGCCATCGCGGCCCTCCCGTCCTCGTCTGAGCGCCCTGGGCCGCCCGCTGCGGCCCGCCCTCCCCGTCGCCGACGGGGCCCACGACGACCGACCACCCGAGGACGACCCCCGCCGATGACGGCCCCCGCCGCACCGTGATCACCCTGCTGGCCCTCCACGCCGTGCTGGGCCTGGCCGCGCTCGCCGCCGGCGACCGGTTGGGCCGGCGCGCCGTGTGGGTGGGCGCCGTCGGGCCGGTGGCGGCCGTCGTCTGGCTGGCGGCCGTCCTCCCCGGCGTCCTCGAGGGCCGCCCGGTCACCGAGGTCGCCCGCTGGGTGCCCGCCCTCGACATCGACCTGCACCTGCGCCTCGATGGGTTCGCGGCCCTGATGGTCGTGCTCGTCTCGGGCATCGGGGTGCTGGTCTTCGCCTACGCCGGGCGCTACCTCTCCCCCACCGGCGCCGGCGTGGGCCGCCTGGCCGGGCTGCTCACCCTGTTCAGCGGGTCGATGCTCGGCCTCGTCGTGGCCGACAACCTCATCGTGCTCTACGGCTTCTGGGAGCTGACGTCGATCACGTCGTTCCTCCTCATCGGGAACGACCACCGCGACGCCCGGGCGCGGGCCGCGGCCCTGCAGGCGCTGCTCGTCACCGGGGCCGGCGGGCTGGCCATGCTGGCCGGGTTCATCGTCCTGGGGCAGGCGGCGGGCACGTACCGGCTCAGCGCCCTGCTGGCCGATCCCCCCGAGGTCGGGACCGCGGTGGGCGCCGCCCTCGTGCTGATCCTCCTCGGTGCCTTCACCAAGTCGGCCCAGTGGCCGTTCCACGGGTGGCTCCCCGGCGCCATGGTCGCCCCCACCCCGGTGAGCGCCTACCTGCACTCGGCCACCATGGTGAAGGCGGGCGTCTACCTGATCGCCCGCCTGGCCCCGGCCTTCGCCGACGTCGGCCTGTGGCGCCCCCTGGTGGTCACCGTCGGCATCGTGACGATGATCGTCGGCGGTCTCCGGGCCCTGCGGCAGACGGACCTCAAGCTCCTGCTCGCCCTCGGGACGGTGAGCCAGCTCGGGTTCATGGTGGCCGTGTTCGGCTGGGGCTCGCCCGAGGCGACCCTCGCCGGGTGCGTGCTGCTGCTCGCCCACGGTGCGTTCAAGGCGGCCGACTTCATGGTCGTCGGTGCCCTCGACCACCAGCACGGCACCCGCGACCTGCGCCGCCTGCCCGCACCCGGCCCCGGCTGGCGGCTCCTCGCCGCATCCGCCGTGGTGAGCAGCGCCTCCATGGCCGGGGTGCCCCTGCTCTTCGGCTTCGTCGGGAAGGAGGCCGCCTTCGAGGCCCTGCACCACGCCCCCGGGGCCGGCGCCACCGCGGCGCTCGTCGGCATCGTCCTCGGCTCGGTGCTCACCGTCGCCTACAGCGCCCGCTTCGCCCTCGGCGCCCTCGGCCGCCTCGCCCGGCCCGAGGCGGCGGCGGAGTGCGCGGCCGGGAGCCTCGGGCCCCCGGTCCCGGCCCTCGTCGTGCCCGCCGCCCTGCTCTCCGGGGCCACCTTCGTGCTCGGCGCCCTGCCCGCCCTGGCCGACGGCCTGGCCGAGGAGGCCGGCGAGGCCCTCGACCGGACGGTGGGACCGGTGCACCTGGCCGTCTGGCACGGCGTCAACCTCCCCCTGCTGCTCTCGGCGCTGGTCCTGGCCGGCGGGGCCGCCCTGCACCTCGGACGGCGGTGGGTCCAGCCCGTGCTGGCTCGCGGGCACACGCCGGCGTCCTCGTCCGGCGCCTACGGCCTCTCCCTCCGGGGCCTGAACGCGGCGGCCGACCGGGTCACCGGCGTGGCCCAGCCGGGTTCGCTCCCGATCTACCTGGGCGTCATCGCCGCCACCGCCGCCGCCATCCCGGGCGGCATGCTGCTGACCGGGCCGTCGTGGCCGGGCTGGCCGACCCTGGTCGAGACGCCGGCGCACGTGCCGGCCGCCGGGCTGGTCCTGGGGGCGGCCCTGGCCGCGACGGTGGTGCGACGTCGTTTCACCGCCGCCCTCTACCTCGGCCTGGTGGGCTACGCCATGGCGGGGCTGTTCGTGATCCAGGGGGCACCCGACCTGGCCCTGACCCAGGTGGCCATCGAGACCCTGACCACCGTGCTGTTCGTGCTCGTGCTGCGCCGCCTGCCCGACCGCTTCGAGAGCGTCACGCCCCCCGGCCGCCGGGCGGTCCGCCTGGTCGTGGCCGGCGCCGTCGGGGCGACGGTGTTCTTCCTCGCCCTCGCCACCGGGGCCGAGGACCCGCCGACGCCGACGGCGGACGCCATGGTGGAGCGGGCCTACCCCGACGGCGAGGGCCGCAACGTCGTGAACGTGGTCCTGGTCGACTTCCGGGGCTTCGACACCCTCGGCGAGATCACCGTGCTCACCGCGGCCGCCATCGGCACCGTCGCCCTGGCCCGGGCCGGGCGCCGCCCTCGGACCGGCGACGGCAGCCCGCTCCCCCGCGACGCGGGCCACGCCCTGCCCGCGGCGGTGCGGCTCAGCCGGCTGGTGACCCTCGACGTCTCGGTGCGGGTCGTCTTCACCGCGGTGATGATGGCGTCGATCTACCTTCTCTTCGCCGGGCACAACCAGCCCGGGGGCGGGTTCGCCGGTGGCATCGTCGCCGGCTCCGCTGTCGCCCTGCGCTACGTGAGCGGCGGCATCGACGAGGTGCGCCGGCTGTCCCGGTCGCAGCCGTGGACCGTGCTGGGCAGCGGCGTCCTGCTGGCGGCCACGACCGCCCTGGTGCCCCTCGCCCTCGGCGGGGCGGCGCTCGAGGCGGCCTCGCTGACGCTGCACCCCCCGGTGCTCGGCAACGTGAAGCTGACGTCGGTGCTCGTGTTCGACGTCGGCGTCTACCTGGCCGTCCTCGGGCTGGCCCTGATGGTGTTCGAGTCCTTCGGCGACGACCCCCCGCCGCGCCGGGCGGCCGTCCGCTCGGAAGGGCCGCGATGAACGTCCTGATGGCCGCCACCGCGGCATCCCTGTTCGCCCTCGGGACCTACCTGCTCCTGCAGCGGAAGCTGTCGCGGATCATCATCGGTCTCGGTCTGCTGGGCCACGGCGCCAACGTGCTGTTCGTCAACGCCGGGCGGCGGGGCCGAGCCCCGCTGATCGGCGCCAGCGACCCGAGCACGTTCGCCGACCCGATGCCCCAGGCGCTCGTCCTCACCGCCATCGTGATCAGCTTCGGCACCACCGCCCTGCTGCTCGCCCTCGCCTACCGGAGCTGGATGCTCACCGACGACGACGAGGTGGCCGACGACGTCGAGGACCGCGCCGTGGCCCGGGCCGGGTTCGCCGACCGCGAGCTGGACGACGAGGCCGCCCTGGCCGCGGACCTCGAGGCGACCACCGCGGGCACCGCCGAGGACCTGGAGGGCCCCGGGCTCGGGGGGGACGGCGATCCCACCCTGGCCGGGACACCGGACACGCTGCCGACGGAGGACCCGAGGTGAGGGTGCTGCTGCCGCTCCCGGTGCTGCTGCCCCTCGCGGCCGCGGCCGTCTCGATCCTCGTCGGGCGGTCCCGCCGCTGGCAGCGGATCGTCAGCATCTCGACCCTGACCGCCGTCGTCGGGCTGGCCGTCGCCATCCTCGTGGAGGTCGACCGCGACGGCATCGTGGCCACCCAGGCCGGCGACTGGGGCGCCCCGCTCGGCATCACCCTGGTGGCCGATCGCTTCTCGGCGGTGATGCTCGTCGTCGCCTCCGTGGTCCTGCTGGCGGTGGTGATCTACGCCGTGGGCCAGCCCGGCGCCGAGCGCAACCACGTCGGGTTCCAGTCCGTCTACCTGGTGCTGGCCGCCGGCGTGGCCGCTGCCTTCTTGACCGGTGACCTGTTCAACCTCTTCGTCGCCATCGAGATGATGCTGACCGCCAGCTACGTGCTGATCACCCTCGGCGGCCGGCTCGACCAGGTCCGGGCCGGGATGACCTACGTGGTGATCAGCCTGGTCGCGTCGATCCTGTTCCTGGCTGCGCTGGCCTTCACCTACAGCGCCACCGGGACGGTGAACCTGGCCGACCTGAGCGGCCGCATCGCCGAGCTGCCCGACGGCGTCCAGGGCGGGCTGGCCGGGCTCTTCCTGGTGGTGTTCGGCATCAAGGCGGGCCTGTTCCCGCTGTACTTCTGGCTGCCCGACAGCTACCCGACGGCGCCGTCGCCGGTGACGGCGATCTTCGCCGGCCTGCTGACCAAGGTCGGGGTCTACGCCATCATCCGGACCCAGACCCTCCTGTTCCCGGGGGTGCTGCCCACCTGGCTGGTGATGGCGGTGGCCGGGGCCACGATGGTCGTGGGCGTGCTCGGGGCCATCGCCCAAGACGACGTCAAGCGGCTGCTGTCGTTCCACATCATCAGCCACATCGGCTACATGCTGATGGGCCTCGGGCTGGCGACGGTGGCCGGGCTGGCCGGTGCCGTCTTCTACACGGTGCACCACATCCTGGTGAAGACCACCCTGTTCCTCACCGGCGGGCTGATCGAGCACCACGGGGGCTCGAGCCGGCTCTCGCGCCTGGGGGACATGGTGCGGGGCGCGCCCCTGCTGGCGGTGCTGTTCCTCGTGCCCGCCCTGTCGCTCGCCGGGATCCCGCCCATGAGCGGGTTCGTGGCCAAGCTCTCGCTGGTCGACGCCGCCGCCGAGGAGCGCCAGTGGGCCATGGTCGTGGTCAGCGTGGCGGTGTCGCTCCTCACCCTCTTCGCCCTGATGAAGATCTGGATGGGGGCGTTCTGGGCGCCCGTGACCGAGGGCGAGGACGGCCGCCCCCCGGCCCCCGACGCCCGGGGCGGCCCGCGCTCGCGGTGGGGCGGGCCCGCCCTGATGGTGGTGCCCACGGTGGTGCTGGCGCTGGGCACCGTGGTCCTGGGCGTCCTGTCCGGTCCGCTCTACGACCTGAGCACCCGGGCCGCCACCGACCTGGTCGACCCGGAGCCGTACGTCACCGCCGTGCTGGGCGACGGCCCCACCGACCTCGCCGACGACGACGGCGACGCGGGTGGGGGCGGTCCCGCCCAGGACGGCCCGGTGGGTGGGGGCGGTCCCGCCCAGGACGGCCCTGCGGGTGGGGGCGGCTGATGGCTCGTCTCGTCTACGGCGCCGGGCTGGTCGTCCTCTGGGTCCTGGCCTGGGGCACGGCGTCGCCGGCCAACGTGCTCGGGGGCGTGGTGGTGGCCGCCGCCCTGCTGGCCATCTCCCCCGACCGGTGGCCGGCGCGCCGCGGCCGCCACCGGTTCCGCCCGGTCGCCATCGCCCGGTTCGTCGGCTGGGTCCTGGTGCAGGTCGTGGTGGCGAACGTCCACCTGGCCCGGGCCATCGTGAGCCGGGAGTCGCAGGTCATCACGGGCGTCGTCGCGGTCCCCCTGCCGGCGTGCTCCGACGGGCTGCTCACCCTGGTCGCCAACACCATGGCCCTGACGCCGGGGACGATCCCGATCCAGATCGACCACGACCCGACCGTGATGTACGTCCACGTCCTGCACCGGGGCGACGTCGAGGCGGTGCGGGGCGATGTCCGCCACCTGGCCTCGTTGGCCTACCACGCCTTCGGGACGGCCGAGGCCGTCGCCGCCATGGAGGCCCTCGAGCGTCGGGAGGTGACGCCGTGACCCCGGTGACCTACGCCGTGCTCCTGGTGGCGTTCGTGCTGTTCGGCCTGCGGATGGGGCGCGGACCGTCGCTGGCCGACCGGGTCATCGCCCTCGACGGGATGCTGGTCGCGGGGATCGGGCTCCTCCTCGTCAACGCCATGGACACCGGGAGGGGAGCGTTCCTCCAGGTGGCGGTGCTGCTCGCCTTCGTGGGGTTCATCAGCACCGCGGTCATCGCCCGCTACATCGAGGGGCGGGGCGAGTGAGCGGGGGCACCAGGACCACGGTCCGCCCCGACCGGGCGGAGCACCGATGATCGGTCAGACCCTCGCCCTCGTCGGTGCCGTGCTCACGCTGCTGGCGGCGATCGGGGTCCTGCGGTTCCGGGACGTGCTCTCGCGCATGCACGCCCTGACCAAGGCCTCGACGCTCGGGTTCGTGCTCCTGGCGACGGGGGCGGCCGCCGAGCTGAGGACGGCGAACGACATCACCTCCGCCCTGCTCGCCGCGGCCATCCAGATCCTCACCCTGCCGGTCGCGGCCAACCTCATCGCCCGCTCGACCTACCTGGCCGCCGGCATCCCCCACCGGGTCGACGCCGTCGACGAGCTGGCCGATGCCCGCCGGGCCGAGGCGGGCCGGGCCGAGGCGGGCCGGGCCGAGGGCGAGGGTGACCACGACGGTTGAGGCACGCCCACCTCGGCCGGCGTCGAGGCTCGGGACCGCCATCGGGTGAGGCCGGTCCGTCGGAGGGCGATTCGCTGGCGATTCGACGTCGGACCCGCGCCGCCGCTCGGGGCGTCCTGCCGGCGTCGGTGGCGACGGCTCCCCGTTGCCTCCGCGGACGGTCGGCCGCCCGGCCCCGCCCATCGCCATCGGGTGAGGTCGGTCCGTCGGAGGGCGATTCGCTGGCGATTCGACGTCCGACACGGCGGTCGCACTGCGTGGACGGTCGTCTCGGTGTCGTACCCCCCTGCGATGATCGTCCCCGACGCCCACCTGTGACCCCCGGGGCGGATGGCGGCGAGCAGCCGACGACACCCGTCGACACCACCCGGGGGTCCCCATGCCCACCACCACCACCACCGCCACCACCACCAGCACGCCGGCGGCGCCGGGGGCGGACCCGGCGCCGGCGTGGCCGTCGTGGACACCGACCCTGGTCCGGGGCCGCCCTCCGACCCTGGGCAGCTCGGCCACGTTCTGGCTCCGCCAGATCGCCGGCCTCACCCCGGCCGACCGCCTCGCCCGCCACGTCGAGCGCGAGCAGATGCTCCACGAGCTCCACGACCTCGACGAGACCATGCGCGCCACGGCCGAACGCCGCCTCGACCTCCTCGGCCAGCTCGCCCTGCTCCGCGACACCCTCTACCCCCGCACCCCCTGGCCCCGGGGCCGCCGCCCACCCGACCACCGCCACCCCCTCATCCCCCCGGCCGCCGAACGGGCCGAGCCCATCGCCGGGGCGATCCTGCGCCAGGCCTGCCTCCAGATCCTCGCCCGCCACGGCCCCCTCCGCCTCCCCGAGATCCACGCCTGGCTCCACCGCTACGGCTACGTCATCGCCCACCCCCACCCCGTCAAGGCCCTCGCCGACGCCCTCGGCCACGAGCACGACCACCACCGGGTCTCCCGCATCGCCCGCGGCACCTACGCCCTCGACCGCACCCACCCCCGGCCCGACCACGGACCCCTCGACCCCACCCCCGACGGCGACCCCACCCCCGACGGCGACCCCACCACCATCGTCGACCCCCTCACCGACCCCCCACCCCGACCCGACACCCCACGACCCGGACCAGGCCCGGGAGAATCCCGATCCGCCGCCCCCGAGATCCGTGTGCCCCACGGCACGACGCTCCCGCTGGATGGACTACCTACCGGTCGGTAGGCTGGTTTGCGGTCCCGGGGAACCGGTCAGTCCCGGGGGCCGTCAGCGAACGCCGCCGACCCGAAGCCCCCCGTGAGGACACCGACGTGAGCACCGCCCACGCCTTGGAGCGCGAGCCCGACGAGCGGGTCAACTGGCCCGCCTCGATCCCGATGTTCATGATCCACGGCCTGTGCCTGCTGGCCATCGTGACCGGCGTGACGTGGAAGGCGCTGGCCCTCTGCGCCGTCCTCTACTTCGGGCGCATGTGGTTCATCACCGCCGGCTACCACCGCTACTTCTCGCACCGGTCCTACAAGACGAGCCGGGCCTTCCAGTTCATCCTCGCCTTCGGGGGTGGCACCGCCGCCCAGAAGGGCGCCCTGTGGTGGGCCAGCCACCACCGCGACCACCACCGGTTCAGCGACACCGAGCGCGACGTGCACTCCCCGCTCAAGGGGTTCTGGTGGAGCCACATGGGCTGGATCCTGTGCGACAAGCACAAGGGCTGGGACCCGGACTCGATCAAGGACTTCAACAAGTACCCCGAGCTCCGCTTCCTCACCAAGCACGACTGGATCCCGCCGTGGACCCTCGGTGTGGCCTCGTACTTCATCGCCGGCTGGCCCGGCGTGGTCGTCGGCTTCTTCTGGTCGACCGTCCTGCTGTGGCACGGCACCTTCACGGTGAACTCGCTGGCCCACGTCATGGGCCGCCGCCGCTACGCCACCACCGACACCAGCCGGAACTCGGCCCTCATCGCCGCCTGGACCGGCGGCGAGGGCTGGCACAACAACCACCACTACTACCAAGCCTCGGCCCGCAACGGCTTCTTCTGGTGGGAGTACGACCCCACCTACTACCTGCTGAAGTTCCTCTCCTGGTTCCGCATCGTCCGTGACCTGAAGGTGCCACCCGCCCGCGTGCTCGACCAGGCCCGGGTCCGCGAGGGCACCTTCGACGTGGGCATGTTCAAGGCCCACTGGGGCAAGGCCACCGCCGCCCTGTCGTCCCACACCCGCTCGGCCGTCGGTGCCGAACGGGCCGACGGCGACGCCGACAGCGACGGCGACGAGCTCGAGGCCGCGACCCGGCGGGAGGCCATCGCCGAGCAGATGCACGCCAGCCGCGAGGCCCTCGAGGAGAGCGTGCGGACCGCCATGCGCTCGGCCGAGGAGCTGGCCCAGCTCAGCCGCCGCCAGCGCTCCCTCACCCGCGCCGAGTGACCCCCGGCCCGGCGTAGCCGAACGAGTGCCTGCGACCTACTGGAGACCCTCGTTGAGCTTGTCGAGGGCCTGCTCCTCGGTGACGTCGAGGGCGAAGCTGAGCTCGGACACGAGGATGCCCCGGGCCCGCTCGAGCATCGACTTCTCGGCCGTCGAGAGGCCCTTGCCGGCCTCGCGCAGGGCCAGGTTCCGGACCACCTCGGCGACCTGGTAGACGTCGCCGGACTTCATCTTCTCCTGGTGGTTCTTGAACCGCCGGCTCCAGTTGGCCGGCTCCCGCACGTCGCGCTTGCCGATGAGGCGGAACAGGTCCTCGACGTCGGACTTGCTGATGGGCGGGCGCATGCCCACCTCCTCGGCCTTGTCGACCGGGACCCGCAGGGTCAGCTCGCCGTGGACCATGTGGAGGACGAGGTACTCCCGCTTCTCGCCGAAGGCCTCGATCTTCTCCTTCTTCTTGATCACCGCCGCACCGTGGTGCGGGTAGACGACGCGGTCACCGACCTTGAAGGTCACGTACGGGCTCCTGGGGTCGAGCGGAGGGAGAGCGGCGCGTCGGAGCGGCTGGAGGCCCGCGACGCAGCGCACCAGTGTGCCACCTGGACGCCTCCGATCCTCAGTCCGTGCCCGGCTCGGCCGCCGGAGCGCGCCGACGGGCGCCGAAGACGGCGACGCCGGGGGCAGGCGCCTACCGGCCGGTGACCTCGGCGGTGGGGAGGTGGCGCCCGTCCGGGAGCGCCTCCCAGCCGACGCGGACGGCGTCGCCCACGGCGATGGCGCCGGGGTCGCCGGCGCTCGAGCACTGGAGCATCATGCGGACGCCGTCGACGAGGTCGACGAGGACCACGGCGTAGGGCGCCCGGTCGGCCAGGCCCGGGTGGTTGGGCTTGGGCTGCACCGACACGGCGTGGACGGTGCCCTCGGGCTCCGCGTCGCGCCACTCGATGGCGTCGGACAGGCAGGTGGGGCAGAAGCCCCGGGGGTACCAGTGGGGGGCGTCGCAGTCGGTGCACCACGGGAGGGTGAGGCGCCGGTCCCGGCTGGCCTCCCAGAACGGGGCGCCGGCGTCGGACTGCGGCGGGCTGAACCGCTCGGGGCGGGGGCGCTCGGCGGCCATCAGAGCGTCGCCTCCGTGCCCAGGACCACGGTGGCCATGGCGGACAGCACACCGCCGCTGCCGTGGGCGACGGCGACCTCGGCGCCGGGGACCTGGCGCGGCCCACCCTCGCCCCGCAGCTGGCGGACCGCCTCGACCAGCAGGAACATCCCGTACTGGCCGGGGTGGGTGTACGCCAGCCCGCCGCCGTTGGTGTTGGCCGGCAGGGCGCCACCCGGTCGCAGGGGCCCGTCGGCCACGAAGGGCCCGCCCTCGCCCTTGGGGCAGAACCCGAGGTCCTCGAGGGCCAGCAGGACGGTGATGGTGAAGCTGTCGTAGAGCTCGACGACGTCGACGTCGGTCGGGCCCAGCCCGGCGATGGCGAAGGCGTCGCGCCCGGAGATCGCCCCGCCGGTCGTGGTCAGGTCGGGCATCTGGCTGATCATCGAGTGGGTGTGGCCCACGCCCGCCCCGAGCACGGCGACCGGGGGCCTGGCCAGGTCGCGGGCTCGCTCCATCGAGGTCAGCACCACGGCGCCGGCGCCGTCGGTGACGAGGCAGCAGTCGAGCTTGTGCAGCGGCGAGGCCTCCATCGGCGAGGCGAGGACGTCGTCGACGGTGATGGGGTCCTGGAGCCGGGCCCGGGGGTTCATCGTCGCCCACTCCCGGGTCTGTACGGCGATCTCGGCCAGCTGCTCCGACGTGGTGCCGAACTCGTGCATGTGGCGGCTGGCGGCGAGGGCGTAGGCGCCCATGGGGAGGCGCAGGCCGTGGGGGAACTCCCACTCCATGTTGGGCGTGACGCCGGCGGTGTTGGCCCGGCTGCCCCAGCCCCCGGTGCCCCGCTTGAAGTCCGAGCGGGGGGTGGCGGCGTAGACGACGACCACCACCTCCGCCAGGCCCAGGGCGATGGCCGCCGCCGCGTGCTGGACGTGGATCTCGAAGCTGGACCCGCCGGTCTGGGTCGTGTCGGTCCACCGGGGGGTGATGCCGAGGCGCTCGGCCAGCTCGAGGCTGGCCGCCCACCCGACGGGGTTGTTGATGGCGACGCCGTCGACGTCGGCCAGGGTGAGGCCGGCGTCGGCCAGCGCCTCGCGGATCATGCGGGCCTCGATCTGCGGGACGGTGCCCGGGATCTGGCCGCTGGCGTCGGCCTGGTCGGCGACGCCGACGATGGCGGCGGCGCCGCGGAGGGGGTGGTCGGGCACGGCCCATGGCTAGCGCCTGGGGTGCGACGGGTTCCAGTTTGCAGAGCGCGTGCAAGTTCTTGGCCGCGGGCGTACTGTCGAGGCATGGAGAGCACCGCCGACCGCGTCGTCCCGCCCGGCCCCCGGGAGCCGTTCGCGGAGGGCGAGCCCATGGCGACGGGGCTCAACCCGTTCGTGCCCGGGTTCTTCGACGACCCCTACGCCCAGTACCGGGAGCTGCGGGAGACCGACCCGGTCCACCACTCCCCCCTGGGCCTGTGGTTCCTGTCCCGCTGGGAGGACTGCCACAAGGTCCTCCGCCTGCCGGGCACGTCGGTCGACGAGCGCAACTCGACCATGGCCCGCCGCCAGGAGCTGGAGGCCGCGTTCGAGGCGCGGGGGGCCCGCCGCAGCACCTCAATCCTGAGCACCGACCCGCCGGACCACACCCGCATCCGCAAGCTGGTGTCGAAGGCGTTCACGCCCCGCACCATCGCCCGGCTCGAGGCCCGGGTGGCCGAGGTGGCCGACGAGCGCCTCGCCGCGGCGGCGGCGATCTCGGCCGACGCCGGCTCGGTCGACCTGATCGAGACGCTCGCCTTCCCGCTCCCGTTCCAGGTCATCCACGAGATGCTCGGCATGCCCGACTCGGTCGAGGCCGACGTGCTGCGGGGGCTCTCCCAGACCGTCACCCAGTCCCTCGACCCCGTCCTGGCCGTGACCCGCGCCGAGGAGATCGCCGAGGCCGGCGAGGAGCTCTTCGGCCTCGTCGCCGAGGCCATCCGGTGGAAGCGCGACCACCTGGCCGACGACCTCCTCAGCGCCCTCGTGCTGGCCGAGGAGGAGGGCAGCACCCTCAGCGACGCCGAGCTGCGGGACAACGTGACGCTGCTCTACCTGGCCGGCCACGAGACGACGGTCAACCTCATCGGCAACGGCCTGCTCGCCCTGCTGCGGCACCCGGACCAGTCCCGGGTCCTCCGCGACGACCCGGGGCTCGACCAGGGTGCCATCGAGGAGCTCCTCCGCTACGACAGCCCGGTCCAGTTCTCCCGGCGGATCGCCCTCGAGCCCTTCGAGGTCGACGGTCAGCGGGTCGAGGTGGGCGAGATCGTCATGACCGGGCTGGGGGCGGCCAACCGGGACCCGGCCAAGTTCGGGCCCACCGCCGAGGAGCTCGACGTCACCCGGGCCGACGCCCACCACCACATCAGCTTCGGCAGCGGCGTCCACCACTGCCTGGGCGCGGCGCTGGCCCGGCTCGAGGGCCGCACCACCGTCCCCCGGGTCCTGCGCCGGTTCCCCGCCGCCGAGCTGGCCACCGACACCGTCGAGTGGAACGGCCGCATCGTCCTCCGCGGCGTGGCCGCCCTGCCCGTCACCCTCGGCGCCCCCGCCTGACCGCGCACGGATCGCCCCGCGGCGATCTGCGTCAGCGCTGCATCTGCTCCAGGGCCGCCTTCATCTGGGCGTGGACGAGGTTGACGGCCTGGAGGGGGCGGATCATCACGCGGAACTCGACGATCTTGCCGTCGTCGTCGCAGCGGATGATGTCGACGCCGTTGACGTACTTGCCCTCGACGGTGGTCTCGAACTCGAGCACGGCGGTGTCGCCGGCGAGGACCTCCTTGGTGTAGCGGAACCCGCCGCTGCCGTCCGTCGCCGGCGCCCCCTCGGGGCGGTCGCCGGGCAGGGTCTGGCCCGCGGCCTGGAGGTACATGGTGGTGATCGCCTTGCCCTCCTGGGGCGTGAAGACGATCGGCGAGTAGAAGACGACGTCGTCGTGCAGGAGCTCGTCGAGCCCGCCGGGGAGCTGGCCCCGCACGTGGGCGTGCCAGCGTTCGATGAGGTCGTGGATGGGGCCGTCGGACATGGACCGGACCCTACGACGAGAGCTGGGCCGGCGCCGTCTCGCCGGTGACGTCCCAGACGTGGTGGACCGGGTCGTGCACCAGGTACTGGGCGAAGGTGGTGACGGTGAACTGCGAGCCGTCGCTGCGCAGGCCGGTCCGGGCGTGCTGGTCGGGGGTGACGGCGGCGAACGAGGTCGCCAGCCTCTCCCCCGCCGCGACCAGCGCGTCGGCGACGGCGGCCGGGTCCTGCTCGCCGTAGCGCTCCTCGACGGCGGTGACGTCCTGGTCCCAGTTGGCGAACCGGGCGTCGTCCTCGTCGAGCATCAGGTGCAGGCGCTCGTCGAAGAGGGTGAACACGTCCCGGACGTGGCAGGCGTACTCGAGCGGCGACCACACCGCGGGCGCCGGTCGGGTGGCCACGTCGGGCCGGGCCAGCACCTCGACCCAGCGGGCGGCGTTGGCCCGGACGATGCCGGCGACGTCGGCGACGGCGACCGTCGAGGCGTCGAGGCCGCACTCGGGGCAGGCGCGCCCCAGCACCCACGTCCAGTCCTTGGTGTCCGGCACGATCGCATCGCTCATCGCCGGCAACCTACGACGGGCCCCGCCCCCGGACGAGACGGAAACCGCCAGCCCCCGCCCACAAGGCGCCAGCCGACGGTACGTGCCGGGCACGCCCCGTCGGTCGACCTACACGTCGAGGAAGCGGCCCACGGCGAAGCCGGAGCCGACGGCGCCGAGGAGGGCGCCGGCGAGCACGAGCCACACCGACTGGCCGATCACGGTGCTGACGGTGAAGTCGAAGTCCTGGAAGATCTCCAGGTTCTCCTCCTTGGAGAGCGACTGGAACAGGACCGAGTTCACCCCCAGGAGCATGGCGACCGAGAGGAACCCGCCGAGCAGGGCCTGGACCATGCCCTCGAGGATGAACGGGACGCGGATGAACCAGTTGGTCGCGCCCACCAGCTTCATGACCTCGATCTCGCGGCGGCGGGCGAACATGGCCGTGCGGATCGTGTTGTAGATCAGCAGCACGGCGATGCCGGCGCTGATGGCGGCGGCGAACAGCACGCCGAAGCGGAGCCGGCTGGAGAGCTGCTGGATGGCCTGGATGGCCTCGTCGGCGCTGACCACCTCGAGCACGCCCTGCTCGGCGTCGAGCACCGACCGCAGCGCCACCACCGCCTCGATGTCCGGGTTGCGGGGCGTCACCCGGAACGAGGTGGGGATGTCCTCGGGGCGGAGCAGGTCGCTCATCACCTCCGAGTCGGCGAACAGCTCCTGGGCCTCCTCGAAGGACGCCTCGCGGTCGACGTAGGTGGCGTCGGCGACCTCGGGGTTCTCCTCGAGGGTCCGCCGCAGGCTGTCGATCTGCTCCTGGGTGGCGTCGGCCTCGACGAAGACGACGATCTGGACGTCACCCCGGAAGCGGCCCGAGAGGTCGTCGACGCCCTGGCGGACGAGGAGCGAGACCCCGGCCAGGGTGAGGGCGATGGCCACCGTGACGACCGACGCGATGGTGAGGGTGGGGTTGCGCCCGAGGTTCTGGGCGGTCTCCCGACTGACGTATCCGACGTTGAGCGCCATGCCGTCCTACTCGTAGACGCCGCGCGCCTGGTCGCGGATGATCGTGCCCCGGTCGAGCTCGATCACCCGGCGTCGCATGGTGTCGACGATGCTGCGGTCGTGGGTGGCCATGACCACCGTGGTGCCGGTGCGGTTGATCCTGTCGAGGAGCCGCATGATGCCGACCGAGGTGGCCGGGTCGAGGTTGCCGGTGGGCTCGTCGGCCAGGAGGATCAGGGGCCGGTTGACGAACGCCCGGGCGATGGAGACGCGCTGCTGCTCGCCGCCGGAGAGCTCGTCGGGGTAGTTCTTCTGCTTCTTGGCCAGGCCGACGAGCTCGAGGATGGCCGGGACCTGGGTCTTGATGACGTGGCGGGGGCGCCCGATGACCTCGAGGGCGAAGGCCACGTTCTCGTAGACGTTCTTGTTCTGCAGCAGCTTGTAGTCCTGGTAGACGCTCCCGATGTTGCGCCGCAGGTAGGGGATCTTCCAGGAGCTGAGGTCGCCGATGTCCTTGCCGGCGACGAAGATGTGGCCGGCCTGCGGCTTCTCCTCCCGGTTGAGCAGGCGGAGCAGGGTCGACTTGCCCGAGCCCGAGGGGCCCACCAGGAACACGAACTCGCCCTTGCCGATCTCGAAGGATCCGTCCTTCAAGGCGACGACATCGCCCTTGTAGACCTTGGTGACGTTCTCGAGCTTGATCATCCGGTGAGCGACGTTACAGGGGTGTGACTCCCCGACCGCGGCACCGGCGGGGCGAGGTGAGAGGAGTCACACGCCCTCTGCGCCGCTCGCGCCGCACGCCGGCGACGCCGGGCAGACGGATCAGGTCGTGGCCAGATCCTCGGCCCGCCGCCAGCGGAGGTAGGCCTCCATGAACGGGTCGACGTCGCCGTCGAGCACGGCGTCGACGACCCCGGTCTCGTGGTCGGTCCGCAGGTCCTTGACCATCTGGTACGGCTGGAGCACGTAGGAGCGGATCTGGCTGCCGAAGCCCACCGAGTGCTGCTCGCCCCGGATCTCGTCCAGCTCGGCCTCCCGCTCGAGGCGGGCCACCTCGGCCAGCTTGGCCTTGAGGATCTGCATGGCCCGGTCCTTGTTCTGGTGCTGGCTGCGCTCGTTCTGGCAGGACACGACGATGCCGGTCGGCAGGTGGGTGATCCGCACGGCCGAGTCGGTGACGTTGACGTGCTGGCCGCCGGCCCCCGACGAGCGGTACACGTCGATCCGCAGCTCCTTGTCGTCGATGACCACGTCGGGCACGTCCTCGAGGAACGGGGTGACCTTCAGGGCGGCGAAGGCGGTCTGGCGCTTGCCCTGGGCGTTGAACGGGCTCATCCGCACCAGCCGGTGGACGCCGTGCTCGGAGCGGAGCAGGCCGTAGGCGTGCCGGCCCTTGATCATCACCGTGGCCGAGGAGATGCCGGCCTCGGAGCCCTCGGAGACCTCCTCGATCTCGGTGGCGAAGCCCCCGCGCTCGGCCCACCGCAGGTACATGCGCAGCAGCATGTTGGCCCAGTCCTGGGCGTCGGCGCCGCCCTCGCCCGACTGGACCTCGATGATGGCGTCGGCCTCGTCGTGCTCGCCGGTGAACAGGCTGCGCAGCTCGAGGCGGGAGAACCGCTCGCGCAGCTCGGCGATGGCTGCCTCGATCTCGGGCTCGAGGCTCTCGTCGCCCTCCTCGCGGGCCATCTCGGCCAGGGTCTCGGCGTCCTCGACGTCGGCCTCGAGGCCCTCGTAGGCGTCGACGTCGTCGACCAGGGCGGCCAGCTCGCCGGTGACGGCCCGGGCCCGGTCGGGGTCGTCCCACAGGTCGGGGCGGGTGGCCTCGGTCTCCAGCTCGGGGCGCTGGTCCCGCAGGTCGTCGATGCGCAGGTACTGGCGCGCCTCGGCGAGCGACGTGCGGAGGCGGGAGAGGTCGTCGGAGAAGTCGCGCATGGCGCCTCCGAAACTACCCCTGGTCCGGCCGACCCGGACCTACCGGGCGCGGACCACGACGGTGCCGGCGGCCCGGTCGGTGAGGTTGCGGCGCATGGGGTCGAAGCCGGCCGTGGTGAACAGGCCCATGGCCACCGCCAGGGCCAGCTGGTGGGGGATGACGAGGATCACGGCGACCAGGCCGATGCGCAGGGCGGCCTCCCACCAGAGGGGGCAGCGCCCGTTGGCCTGGCGGGCGACGCGGATGCCCACGATCAGCTTGCCGAGGGTCTGGCCCCACAGCGCCACCGTCACCGTCTCGTAGACGAGGAGGGTCAGGGCGAGCGGGCCCCACACGGCCACCCAGCCCCGGGTCGAGACCTCGACCGCCTCGGCCTCGCTCGAGTCGCCGCCGTTGGCGATCAGCATCACCAGGAACACGATGCCGAAGTAGGGGATGCCGATCACCAGGGTGTCGATGGTGCGGGCCAGGCCCCGGGCCCCCAGCGTGGCCAGGGAGTTGACGCCGGTGCGGGGGAACGACTGCGGCCCCTCGGGCATCTGCTGGTGGCTGGGCGGGTGCCACTCCTCGATCTCCACGACGCCCCTCAGTCCGCGGCGTCGGCGAGCGACTCGGAGAGGGCGGGGTGGACGAGCAGGCTCTCGACGATGTCGGTCACCCGCAGCCCGGCGGTGACCGCCAGGGCGAGCACCGAGATCAGCTCGGCCGCGTGCTGGCCGACGATCGAGCCGCCGAGGACCACGCCGGTGGCGGGGTCGGAGACGATCTTCACGAAGCCGCGGGCGTCGTCGTTGATCAGGGCCTTGGCCGACGCCGAGAACGGCACCTTGGTCACCCGGACCTTGCGGCCGCTGGCGAACGCGTCGGCCTCGGCCAGGCCCACGTCGGCGATCTCCGGGTCGGTGAAGATGGCCGAGGCCGCCTTCTCGTAGTCGAGGTGGCGGTGGGGGCCCCGGTGGAGGCCCAGGGCGTGCTCGGCGATCTTGCGGCCCTGCATGCTCGCCACCGACGACAGCGGCAGCTTCCCGGACAGGTCGCCGGCGGCGTAGATGTGCGGCACCGAGGACTTGCAGTTGTGGTCGACGACGACGTAGCCGCCGTCGGTCTCGACGCCGACGGCGTCGAGACCCAGCTCCTCGGAGTTGGGGATCGACCCGATGCAGAGCAGGGCGTGGCTGCCGGTGGCGACCCGGCCGTCGTCGCAGCGCACCGCGACCCCGTCGTCGCTGACGTCGATCGCCTCGGCCCGGGCGCCCTTGAACAGCTTGACGCCGCGCCGGAGGAAGTCCTCCTCGAGCACGGCGGCGACCTCGGGGTCCTTCTGGGGCAGGACCTGCTGGCGGCTCACGATCAGGGTGACGCCGCAGCCGAAGGCCGAGAACATGTGGACGAACTCGACGCCGGTGACGCCGGAGCCGATGACGACCAGGTGGTCCGGCAGGACCGGCGGCGGGTACGCCTCACGGGTCGTGAGCACCCGGTCGGACTCGATGGGGGCGAAGGCCGGGATCCGGGGCCGGCTGCCGGTGGAGAGGACGATCGTGTCGGCCTCCAGCACCTCGGTGGCACCGCCGTCGTTGGGGGTGACCTCGACCTGGTGCGAGCCGACGAGGCGGCCGGTGCCGGCGATGGTGCGCACGCCCTGGTCCTTGAGCAGCCCGGAGACCGACCCCTCGAGGCGGTCCTCGATGGCGGCGATCCGGTTCCGCAGGGCGTCCAGGTTGAGGGTGGGCTCGACCGGGGCCAGGCCCATGCCGGCGGACCGGCGGAGGTCGTCCATGGTCCCGCCGGTGGCGATCATCGCCTTGGACGGGATGCAGTCGCGGAGGTGGGCGGCCCCGCCGATGACGTCGCGCTCGATCATCGTGACCTCGGCCCCGAGGCGGGCGGCGACGGTGGCGGCCTGGTTGCCGGCCGGTCCTCCCCCGATGACGACGAAGCGGTGGGCCATGCCCCTGACCTTAGGGGCACCTTGACCAGGTGCATCCCCGCTGCGACGGTGGGACCGTGGACGCCCTCACCCAGCACCGGGACGGCGACGTGGTGACGGTGACCCTCGCCCGCCCCGAGCGCCGCAACGTCCTGGCCCTCGCGGTGCTGGAGGCCCTGACCGAGGCCTTCGCCGCCATCGGGCGCTCCGACGCCCGGGGCGTGGTGCTGGCTGCCGACGGCCCGGTGTTCTCGGCCGGCCACGACTTCGCCGACATGGCGGGGGCCGACCTGGCCACCGCCCGCCACCTGTTCCGCACCTGCACCGACCTGATGGAGACGGTGCAGGGCATCCCCCAGCCGGTCGTGGCCCGGGTCCACGCCCTGGCCACCGCGGCCGGCTGCCAGCTGGTGGCCACGTGCGACCTGGCGGTGGCGGCCGAGTCGGCCGGCTTCGCCCTGCCCGGCGGGCGGGGCGGGCTCTTCTGCCACACCCCGGCGGTGGCGGTGGCCCGGGCCGTGGGCCCGAAGCGGGCCCTCGAGATGGCCCTCACCGGCGACGTGATCACCGCCGCCACCGCGGCCGAGTGGGGGCTGGTCAACCGGTGCGTGCCCGACGACGAGCTCGACGCCGCCGTCGCCGACCTCCTGGCCCGGGCGACCCGGGGCGGGCGGGAGGCGAAGGGCCTGGGCAAGCAGGCGTTCTACGCCCAGGTCGGCCGGCCCCAGGCCGACGCCTACACCCTCGCCATCGAGGTCATGGCGGCCGCCACCCAGACCGACGACGCCCGCGAGGGCATCTCCGCCTTCCTCGACAAGCGCCCGCCCTCGTTCTCCTGACCGACGACGGACGGGGTCTGACCCCAAGCGTCCACCGGACCCATCAGCGGCGGGTCTGGCGGCGCAGCGCCTGCCCCAGCCGCTGGTACACGGGCCGCACGACCCGTCCCGGGAGGTAGCGGTGGCGCTCCTCGTGGGCGACCCGGGCCCGCGGGTGCGGCATCACCAGGGCGAGGGCCAGGTGGGTCCGCAGCGAGGGGTGGAAGCGCCCCTTGGGCTCGGACGGGTGGAGCTCGATCCGGCCGAGGTGCTTGGTGTTCACGTAGCCGTACTGGCCCGGGCTGACCAGCCGGAGCGGGGCGCCGTGGGCGCCGTCGAGCGGGGCCCCGTCCAGGTGGTCGGCGAGCAGCACGTCGTCGCCCCGGAGGTCCTCGAGCAGGGCGACCGACCGGTACCCGTCGAGCCCGGTGAGGGCGACGTGGGTGATCTCCACCCCGGCCGGGACGGTGCGGGCGACGACCGCGTCGTAGAAGGCGGCGAACGGGATGCCCTCCCAGCGCCGGGCGCTCGCCGTCCACCCGGCGACGCAGTGGAAGTCGGCCACGACCTCCCGTCGCGGCAGGTCGGCCAGGTCGGACAGCGGCACGGCGAGGACCTCCGGGTTCCCGCCGGCCACCTCGACCACGGGCTCGGCCGGGACGGTGGGAGGCGGGGCGTCGGCGCCGGCGCCGAAGCGGGGGAAGCCGGTGATCCGGGTCTGGCCGGGGGGCAGCGCCATGGTCGTCTCCTCGCGCTCGGGCCGGATGCATACGGCACCGTATAACGTCACGGTACGACGCCCGGCCTCCCGGCGCCACCCCGGACCGGACCCCGACGGCATGGCGTCGGTCACACTGCCCTAGCCTGGGCCGCTCGCAGGAGGACCCCGTGACCGACGCCGCCCCACCCGCCGCACCACCCGCCCCGGCCGTCGACGCGCCCGGGCGCTCGACCCCGCCGCCCCTCGTCGTCGCCGGCCTGGCCTCGCTCGGGGCCGGGGCCGTCCACGCCGCCGCCATCGGCGTCCACAGCGAGCACCGGTCCGCGGTGGTGGCCTTCACCATCGTCGCCGCCCTCCAGCTGGGCTGGGGGGCGCTGGCCCTCACCCGGGGCGGCCGGGTGATGGCCGGCCTCGGCGCCGCCGTGGCGCTGGTGGCCCTCGCCGGCTGGGTGCGGGCCAAGACCGCCGGCATCGACCTCATCGCCGGGCTCGAGGCGGCCGAGGACGTACAGCTGGCCGACGGCGTGGCCGCCGCCCTCGCCGCCGTCGCCCTCCTGGGCGCCGTCCGGGCCCTCCTCGACGCCGCCCTCGGCCGGCCCGTCCGCGCCCCGCGGCTCACCGTCCCCCCGGTGGCCCTGCACGGCGCGGCCACCGTCGCCGTCGCCGCCGTGAGCGTCGCCGCCATGGTGTCGGCCGGGTCCCACTCCCACGCCGGGGGCCACGACGAGGCCGCCGCCGGCGACCACCCCCACGGCGCCGAGGACGCCGCCCACGCCGACGGGGACCACGCCGAGGACGCCGGCCACGCCGACGGCGAGGACCACGGCGCCGACGAGGGGCATGACGCCGGCGAGGGCCACGCCGAGGCCGTCGAGCTGCCGACCCGGCCCTACGACCCCGCCCTGCCGATCGACTTCAGCGGCGTCGAGGGCGTCACCCCCGAGCAGCAGGCCGCGGCCGAGAACCTGGTGGCCGTCACCCTCGCCGACCTGCCCCAGTTCGCCGACGCCGCCGCGGCCGAGGCCCGGGGGTGGCACTCGATCGGCGACGGCTTCACCGGCCACGAGCACCTGATCAACTGGGACCTCATCGACGACGGGCGCATCCTCGACCCCGACGCCCCCGAGTCGCTGGTGTACGACACCTCGGGCGGCGGCCGGCGGCTGGTGTCGGCCATGTTCATGATGCCGCGGGGCAGCAGCCTCGACGAGGTGCCCGAGCTGGGCGGGGCCCTGACCCAGTGGCACGTCCACGACGACCTCTGCTTCTCGCCGGGCGAGAACCCGCGCGTCGCCGGGGTGACCGAGGTCGGCGGGACGTGCGAGCCGCCGCTCCAGAAGTTCGACCCCACGCCCATGATCCACGTCTGGATCGAGCCCCACCCGTGCGGCCCCTTCGCCGCCCTCGAGGGCGTCGCCGCCGGCCAGGTGGCCCCGGGCGAGGAGCACCTCTGCAACCACGAGCACGGCACCGGCTGACCCACCCCACGGCGGTCCGGCCGACCCACGCCACCGCGGTGCTGGCGACGATCCCGGGCGCCCTGGCCCCCACGATCGTCCCCCGGACGGGATGGGGCGTACCGTGCGGCCGGTGAGCGACGGCGTGCCCGACCGCGAGGAGGCCGAGCGGCGCGACGCCGCCAACCCGCTGGCGGGCTTCCGGTCCCGGTTCGTGGGGCTCGCCGACGAGCGGCCCTACCTGATGGGCAACTCGCTGGGCCCGCTCCCCCGCGCCACCGAGGAGGCCCTCGCCCGGTTCACCCGTGACGGGTGGGGCGGGCGCAAGGTCGAGGGCTGGCACGACTGGCTCGACCTGCCGGTGCGGGTGGGCGACCGCCTCGGGCGCCTGGTCGGCGCCGGACCCGGGCAGGTCGCCCTGGGTGACTCGACGTCGGTGCAGCTCCACAAGCTGGTGGCCGCCGCCCTCGACGCCCGCCCGGAGGCCACGGCGGTGGCCCTGGCCGACGACGAGTTCCCGACCGACCGCTACGTCGTCGCCGCCCTCGCCGCGGCGCGTGGCCTCGACGTGCGGGTCGTCGCCACCGACGGCCCCGACGGCCCCATCACCGCCGAGTCCGTGACCGCCACCTGCGCCGACGGCGCCGTGGCCGTCCTCGTCGCCTCGCTGGTGCGGTTCCGCTCCGGCGCCCTCGCCGACGCCGCCGCCGTCACCGCGGCGGCCCAGGGCCACGGCGCCCTGGTGCTCTGGGACCTCTCCCACGCCGTCGGCGCCGTGCCCGTCGCCCTCGACGAGGTCGGGGCCGACCTGGCCGTGGGCTGCACCTACAAGTACCTGAACGGCGGCCCGGGCGCGCCGGCCTTCGCCTACCGGGCGGCACGCCACGCCGGCACCCTCCTCCAGCCCGTCCACGGCTGGTTCGGCCAGGCCGACCAGTTCGCCCTGACCGCCGCCTACGCCCCGGCCGCCGACGCCCGCCAGCTGGTCGTCGGCACCCCACCGGTCGCCGGGCTCGTCGCCGTCGAGCAGGGGGTCGCCCTGGTCGAGGAGGCCGGCATCGACGCCCTCCGCCGGGTCGGCCAGGAGCAGGTCGCCTTCGGGATCGCCCTCGCCGACGGCCTCGCCGACCGCGGCGTCGGCGTCATCACGCCCCGGGACCCCGACGCCCGGGGCGCGCACCTCGCCCTCCGCCACCCGCGGGCGCCCGAGCTGGTCGCCGCCCTCCTCGACCGGGGCGTGGTGGTGGACGCCCGGGCCCCCGACGTCATCCGCCTGGCGGCGGCGCCGCTGCACACCCGGTTCGTGGACGTGTGGCGGGCCCTCGACGCCCTCGGCCGGCTCCTCGCGACCTGACCGCACCCCGGCCGCCACCGACGGCGTGCACCAGGCCCACATCGTCGGTCGCGCCGTCTCGGTCGGGGGCGCCGCCGGCTCAAGTCCGTCGCCGGCCGACCGATCGAGGGGGAGATGGCAGCGCGCTCGGCCCCCACGGCCGCCCACCCGCCCCCGGCCCCGGACTGGATCCTCGGGCACGACGGTCACTGGAAGCCCCCGCCGTTCTCGGCCGACGGCTCCCCGACCCCGACCTCCCGCCGCTCGGCGGCGACGGTCGATCCCGGGGACGGCGCGGACGAGCGTTCCTCGACCCGGTCGAGCCCGGGAGCCGGTGTGGTCTTCGCCGTCATCCTGGTGGTGCTCGCCGTCTCCTACCTCGCCTGGATCTGCCTCGGCCTCCTCTGAGCGAACGGTCTCGACGGTCCCGGCCATCTGACGGGGAGGTCGGGATCCTCAACTCCGCCGCCGAGGCACCGATGGTGCGTGCGATGGCACCGCCACTCGCCGCCACGGCCGACACGACGACCGACGCACCGGCCTCCACCGTCGGGTCCGACGTCCGCTGGGCGCCGCCCGCCTCGTCGTCCGGTGCCACCCTCGGTCCCGCCGTCCCTCGGCCGGCCGCCACCGTCGCCCCCGGCGACGAGCCGGCCGGGCGGCACACCCGTCGTCCGAGCGCCGAGGTCAACGTGGTCTCCGCCGTCGTGCTGGTGCTCCTCACCGTGTCGTACCTGGTCTGGTTCGGTCTCCGCTACCTCTGACCGAGCTCAGCCCAGCGGCCGGCTCCAGCTGGCGAAGCGCTTCTCCTCGACGAACCCCAGCCCCCGGTAGAGGGCCGCCGCCCCGGTGAGGCTCTCGGCGTCGACGCCGATCATGGCGTGGTCGAGCCCCTCGGCCCGGAAGGCGTGGAGGGCCCGGACGATCAGGGCCGAGGCGATGCCCCTCCCCCGCCACTCCCGGAGCGTCCCCAGCGTGGAGATCCAGGCCTCGGCGTGACCCCGGACCTCGTCGTCCTGGGGGAACCGGTCGGCGAGCAGGAAGGCGACGACCTCGTCGCCGGCGACGGCCACCGAGCTCAGGTCGGGGCGGAACACCGACGCGGCGACGACCTCGGTCCGCCAGGCGTCGGGGTCGCGCTGGCGCGAGCCCCAGTGGTCGGCCCACGACGCGTTGAACGCCCGGCGCACGGCGTCGTCGTCGACCTCGGCGTAGGGGACGAAGCGCACGCCGGCGGGCGGGTCGGGCACGGGCGGGAGGTCGGTCAGCGGCTGGCCCAGGTCGAGCCACCAGCGCAGGACGGTGAACCCCATGTGCCGGAACAGCCGCTCGTGGCTGTCGGACCCACCCGGCGCCATGGCCTCGGCCACGCCCGGATGGCTGGGCCACGTGGCCCGGTGCACGGCATCGGCCCGCTCGACCTGCCACGCCAGCAGCTCCCGGCCCAGGCCGGTGCCGCGATGGGCGGGGTGGACGCCCCCCCAGATCCACACCCGGTCGAGCTCGAGCGGCTCGCCCCGCGTCTCGACCAGGCCCCAGGCCCGCACCTCGTCGTCCGGCCCCACGGCGATCCGGGAGTCGGTGGCGACGTCGATCCCGGGGCCGTCGAGCCGCTCGGCCAGCTCGTCGACCGACAACCGCTCCTCCAGCCCGTCGGCCTCGGACGCAGCGTCGACGGCCGCCACCACGGCGTCGTGGTCGCCCTCCTCGACGGGTCGCCAGATCACCTCGCTCATGGCTGCGCACAGTAGGGCTGGGGCGCAGGGCGGGGACGGCCGTAATCTCCTGGCTGTGACCAGCGACGCCGACCCGACCCTCGACGACTGGCGCCAGCAGGCGAGCAGCGACCTGAAGGGCCGGGACCCCGACGAGCTCACCCGCACCCGCCCCGAGGGCATCGACGTCAAGCCGCTGTACACCGCGGCCGACCTCGAGGGGCTCGACGCCGACACCCTGCCGGGGTTCGCCCCCTTCACCCGGGGCGTGCGGGCGACGATGTACTCGAACCGGCCGTGGACGATCCGCCAGTACGCCGGCTTCTCGACCGCCGAGGAGTCCAACGCCTTCTACCGGCGGAACCTGGCCGCCGGCCAGCAGGGCGTGTCGGTCGCCTTCGACCTGGCGACGCACCGCGGGTACGACTCCGACCATCCCCGCGTCGAGGGCGACGTGGGCAAGGCGGGCGTGGCCATCGACTCGGTCGAGGACATGAAGATCCTCTTCGACGGCATCCCCCTCGAGAAGATGTCCGTCTCGATGACCATGAACGGGGCGGTGCTGCCGTGCCTGGCGTCGTTCATCGTCGCCGGCGAGGAGCAGGGGGTCGACCAGGCCCAGCTGTCCGGGACCATCCAGAACGACATCCTCAAGGAGTTCATGGTCCGGAACACCTACATCTACCCGCCCGAGCCGAGCATGCGGATCGTGTCGGACATCATCAGCTACACGTCCGAGCACATGCCCCGGTACAACTCGATCTCGATCTCCGGCTACCACATGCAGGAGGCGGGGGCGACGGCCGACCAGGAGCTGGCGTTCACCATCGCCGACGGCCTCGAGTACGTCCGGTACGCCCTCGACCGGGGCCTCGACGTCGACCGCTTCGCCGGCCGGCTCAGCTTCTTCTTCGCCATCGGCATGGACTTCTTCATGGAGGTGGCCAAGCTCCGGGCGGCGCGCATCCTCTGGCACGAGGTGATGAGCCAGTTCTCGCCCAAGAACGAGAAGTCGCTGATGCTGCGGACGCACTGCCAGACCTCGGGGGTGTCGCTCACCGCCCTCGACCCCCACAACAACGTGATCCGCACCACCATCGAGGCCATGGCGGCGGTGATGGGCGGCACCCAGAGCCTCCACACCAACGCCTTCGACGAGGCCCTCGGCCTGCCCACCGACTTCAGCGCCCGCATCGCCCGCAACACCCAGCTGGTGATCCAGGAGGAGACCGGCATCCCCCACGTGGTCGACCCCCTCGGCGGCAGCTACTACGTCGAGGCCCTCACCAACGACCTGGTGGAGAAGGCCCGCACGCTGATGGCCGAGGTCGAGGAGCTGGGCGGCATGACCAAGGCCGTCGAGTCGGGGATGCCGAAGCTCCGCATCGAGGAGTCGGCCGCCCGCCGCCAGGCCCGCATCGACCGGGCCGAGGAGGTCGTGGTCGGCGTCAACAGGTACGTGGTGGAGGACCCCGAGCAGGTCGAGGTCCTCGACATCGACAACCGGGCCGTGCTGGCCCAGCAGGTCGCCAAGCTCGAGCGCATCCGGGCCGAGCGCGACCAGGCCGCCTGCGACGCCGCCCTCGAGGCCCTCCGGGCCGGCGCCGAGGGCGACGCCAACCTGCTGGCCCTGTGCATCGACGCCGCCCGGGCCCGGGCCACCGTGGGCGAGATGAGCGACGCCATGGAGGCCGTGTTCGGCCGCCACTCGGCCCAGGTCCGTACCCTCGAGGGCGTGTACGGCAAGGGCTACGAGGGCGACGCCGGGTTCGAGGCGGTGCAGGCCGACGTCGACGCCTTCGCCACCGACGAGGGCCGCCGGCCCCGGATGCTCGTGGTGAAGATGGGCCAGGACGGCCACGACCGCGGGGCCAAGGTCATCGCCACCGCCTTCGCCGACCTCGGCTTCGACGTCGACGTCGGCCCGCTGTTCCAGACCCCGGCCGAGGCGGCGCGCGACGCGGTGGAGAACGACGTCCACCTCGTCGGCGTGTCGTCCCAGGCCGCCGGGCACAAGACCCTCGTGCCCCAGCTGCTCGCGGCCCTCGAGGCCGAGGGCGCCGGGGACGTCCTCGTCGTCTGCGGTGGCGTCATCCCGCCCGGCGACATCCCGTTCCTCGAGCAGGCCGGCGTGGCCGCCGTCTTCGGCCCCGGCACCAACATCCCCGAGGCCGCCACCAAGGTCCTGGGCCTCCTCCGGTCCCGCTGAGCGACCTGGTGCCCACCCCGACGATCGAGGACGAGGAGGTGGGCGAGGGCCACGGCGGCGACGGCGAGGCCGCCGCCGACGAGCCGCGCCCCGATGCCCCGGCCCCGCCGGACCTGGCGCCCATCGGGCTCCGGTCGGTGCCCCGGTTCGTGTGGGCCCTGACCGTCCTCTACGGCATCTGGATGGCCATGTCGTCGGTGCTGACGCCGCTCTTCGTCGCCCCCGACGAGTACGTCCACGTCGACCTCGCCCTCGCCCTGGCCGACGACCCGCACTACCCGGCCTACGACGAGCGCCACACCGGCATCCCCATCCTCCGGGTCGTCCCCCGCTACTTCGCCGACGACATCCGCAACCCCGACCTGGCCCGGGCCGACGCTCCGCCCAAGAGCGAGCGGCGCGACGTCCACACCCTCGGCGGCATGGCCGGGACCCCGACCAGCAAGCTGAACCAGCAGCCCCAGCACCCGCCGCTCTTCTACCAGGCGATGGCGCTGGTCGTGAGGCTCGAGCGGTTCGTGATGCCCGGGGAGAGCCCGCCTGCGCTCACCACCGAGGTCGGCATCCTGCGGCTGGTCAACGCCCTCCTGCTGCTGGTCGTCCCCTGGGCGGGGTGGGCCGCGGCGCGCCGCTTCGGCGCCGATCGCGGCGCGGCCCTGGCCGCCGCCGCGCTCGCCGTCATGGTCCCGCAGATGACCCACATCGGGTCGGTGGTCAACAACGACAACCTGCTGGCGGCGCTGGGCGCGGTGCTCACCGTGCTCCTCGCCGGCGTGACCCGTGGGGACCGCCGCCCCCGCACCCTCGTCCTGGTCGCCCTGGTGACGGGGGCCGCCCTGCTGACCAAGGCGTTCGCGCTCCTGCTCCTGCCGTGGATCGCGGTGTCGTTCCTCGTCGGCGCCCGCCGCCGCCAGCTCGCCGGGGCCAGCCCGTGGCCGATGGTGCTCGCCGGCGCCGCGTCCGGCGTGGGGGCCGCGGTCGTCAGCGGCTGGTGGTGGATCGGCAACCAGGTCCGCGAGGGGCGGTTCGCCCCCTCGCTGGAGGACACGCTCCTGCCCACCCGGGAAGGCTTCACCCCCGACGCCGGCGAGTACTGGCGCCGGTTCGGGGCCTTCTTCGTCGAGAGGTTCTGGGGCTGGTTCGGCAACTACTCCGCCCGGCTGCCCCTGGTCGTGATCTTCATCGCCTCGGGCGTCCTCGTGCTCCTGCTGCTGACCGGCCTCGCCTTCCCCGGCGGCCGCCTGCGCCGGGTCGACACCGCCGTCCTCCTGCTCCCGCCCGTCGCCATCTTCGGGTTCGTCGCCGAGCACGCGTGGGGGCTCCACGCCCGCACCGGCGCCTACCCGTTCATCCAGGGTCGCTACCTGTTCGCCGCCATGGTGCCCATCGCCCTGATCGCCGCCGCCGGCCTCCGGACCCTCGCCCGCCGCTGGGCGCCCCTCGTCGCGGTGGTGGCCGTCATCGCCCTCCACGTCGTCGGCTTCGCCACCATGCTCGACCAGTTCTGGGGCGCCCCGGGCGAGGGGTGGCGGGCCGAGGTGCGGGCCATGGTGGCGTGGAGCGCGTGGACGGCGGACCTGCTCGTGGCCGGGACGGTCGTCGGCGGCCTGGTCGGCCTGGCCGCGGTCGCCGTGGTGGTGCGCGAGGCCGTGCGGGCGGCGGAGCGGCGCCTACCTTTGTCCGATGCCTGCGCCGACCGACCCGACCGCGCTGGCCGAGGGGGTGCGGGCCGGTGATCGCCGGTCCCTGGCCCGGGCCATCACCCTCGTCGAGTCGACGCGGGCCGACCACCGGGAGCAGGCCGACGCCCTGGTCAGCGGGCTGCTCCCCCACACCGGTGGTGCCGTGCGCCTGGGCATCAGCGGACCGCCCGGCGTGGGCAAGTCGACCTTCATCGAGGCCTTCGGCACCCACCTGACCGGGCTCGGGCACCGGGTCGCCGTGCTCGCCGTCGACCCCAGCAGCTCCCGCTCGGGCGGGTCGATCCTGGGCGACAAGACCCGGATGGAGCGTCTGGTGCGCGACCCGCACGCCTTCATCCGCCCCTCCCCCGCCGGCGGGGAGCTGGGCGGGGTGGCCCGGCGCACCCGGGAGGCGATGCTGCTGTGCGAGGCCGCCGGCTTCGACGTCGTGCTGGTCGAGACCGTCGGCGTGGGCCAGAGCGAGATCGCGGTGGCCGACCTCACCGACCTGTTCGTCCTCCTCGCCTCCCCCGCCGGTGGCGACGATCTCCAGGGCGTGAAGCGGGGGATCATGGAGCTGGCCGACGTCGTCGTCGTCACCAAGGCCGACGGCGAGCTGGCCCAGGCCGCGGCCCACGCCTGCGCCGACATCCGTCGCGCCCTCCACCTCCTGCGCCCCCGGCACACCGAGGTCGAGCCCCAGGCCCTGCTGGCCTCCTCCCCCACCGGGGCCGGCATCGCCGAGGCGTGGGACGCCATCCGCACCGCCCACGAGGCCCTCGCCGCCAGCGGGGGCCTCGCCCGCCAGCGGGCCCAGCAGGCCCGGGCCTGGCTGTGGTCCGAGGTGCAGGGCGCCCTCGAGCTGATGCTGCGGACCGACCCCGACGTCGCCGCCGCCCTCCCCGAGGTCGAGGCCCAGGTCGAGGCCGGGTCGCTCACCCCCTCGGCCGGGGCCCGTCGCATCCTCGGCCGGCTGCGCCTCGATCGCTGAGCGGCGGACGGCCGCCGCCATGCTGCTGCGCCGGGCCGGAGCTGAGTCGGGACCGTCGCGGGGCCCCATGTAGCCTCGCCCCATGGCCGACCTGGACGTCAGCATCGTCCTGCCCGTGTACAACGAGCGGGGGCACCTGGGGGCCGAGATCGACCGGATCCGGGCCGCCATGGACGCCTCCCGGTACACCTACGAGATCATCGTCATCGACGACGGGTCGAACGACGGGTCGGGTGAGGCCCTGCGCCAGATCGAGGGCATCCGGCTCATCCAGTTCGCCACCAACCGGGGCTCGGGCTCGGCCCGCAAGTACGGCACCCGGGCCGCCCGGGGCGACGTCGTGGTGTGGACCGACGTCGACATGACCTACCCCAACGACCTGATCCCCGAGCTGGTCGACCAGCTCGCCGGCTACGACCAGGTCGTCGGGGCCCGGACCTCCGAGCAGGGCACCCACAAGGTGTTCCGGGTGCCGGCCAAGCTGTTCATCCGGAAGCTGGCCTCGTACCTCGTCCAGACGCCGATCCCCGACCTCAACTCGGGGCTCCGGGCCTTCCGGCGCGACGTCGCCCTCCAGTACGTGAGCCAGCTGCCCCCCGGGTTCAGCTGCGTCACCACCATCACCCTGACGTTCCTGGCCCACGGCTACAGCGTGAAGTACTGGGACATCGAGTACTCCGAGCGGGCCGGGAGCTCGAAGTTCCACTGGTGGACCGACACCCGCCGGTACCTGCTCCAGGTCATCCGCATGACGCTGTCGTTCAACCCGCTGCGGGTCTTCCTGCCGCTGGGGCTGCTGCTGATGCTGATCGGGTCGGGGAAGCTCGTCTACGACATCGTCGCCAACGACTGGAAGGTGGCCATCAACACCCTCCTGGTCCTCTTCGCCGCCTTCCAGGTGTTCATGATCGGCATGCTGGCCGACCTGGTGGGCCGGGCCACCCGGGCCACCGAGGAGGTCCAGCCGGCGGCGCTCCACACCGTCGACCCCGGCGCCGTGGTGCCGGTCGTGGCCCCGCCCGAGCCCGAGCCCGCCGGCCGGTGACCGCCCCCTCCGACGTCACCGACGTCCCCACCGGCAACACCTTCGACAAGTACGGGTCGTCGAACCCGCTGGTCCGGCGGATGATGGCCGGGTTCTTCGGGGCCCTCGAGGCGTCGCTGCCGAACGAGCGCCCCGGCCACGTCCTCGAGGTCGGCGTGGGCGAGGGCGAGGTGTTCGACCGGGTCCGGGCCCGCTGGCCCGACGTGCCCTACGCCGCCATCGACCTGCCCGACCCCGAGCTGGCCGCCGACTGGCGCCGTCGGGGCCTGGCCGGGATGTTCGCCGACATCGGGCGGCTGCCGTTCCCCGACGACACCTTCGACCTGGTGCTGGCCATCGAGGTCCTCGAGCACGTCCCCGACCCCGAGGCCGCCATCGCCGAGATGGCCCGGGTCGCCCGCCGCCACCTCGTCCTCTCCGTCCCCCGGGAGCCGATCTGGCGGGTCGCCAACCTGGCCCGGGGCAAGTACGTCAAGGCCCTGGGCAACACCCCGGGCCACATCAACCACTGGTCGAGCGCCGCCTTCGGCGGCCTCGTCGCCTCCCGGTTCACCGTGGCCGACGTCCGCCGCCCGTTCCCCTGGACGGTGGTCTCCGCCCGCACCCGCTGATCCCCCCCAACCTTGTCCGGAAGTCACCCTCTGCGGCAGGGTTCCGGACAAGGTTCGCGGCAGGCGGGTCAACCGCGGGCGGTCTTGGCGGCGAGGACGGCCTCGAGCAGGGCCTCGTCGGGGAGGGACGGGTCGGGGCCGACGACGGCGGGGCGCAGGCGGCGGGCCAGCTCGGCGGCGACGCGGGCCCGGGCCGCGGGGTCGAGGGTCGGACGGCGGGCCAGGAACGACCGCACGACCGAGAGGTCCTCGGCCGTCACCCGGGTGAGGTCCCACGCCCCGGCCCCCTCGGGGAGAGCCACTGCCGGGCCGTCGTCGACGGCTGCGGAGGCGGCGACGGCGCGGGACGCGCCGGGCACGACGGGGCCGCCCCGGGTGCCGGAGGCCCGCACGACGACGGTGCCGGCGGCCAGGTCGCCGAGGCGCTGGTGCCGGGCGGTGGCCAGGGCGACGATGGCCCCGACGGAGTAGAACGCGGGCAGGAAGTCGACGAGGCGGACGATGTTCCGCACCGCGGCGGCGAGGAACCCGACGGGCCCTCCGTCGACGGTGACGAGCCGCAGCCCGGTGGCCCGGCGGCCGAGCGTGCGCCCGTCGAGGAAGGCGTCGCACACCGTCGGGTAGCCGAAGATCACGAGGAAGCCGCCGACGCTGGCGATGCCGGGGCCGGCCGCGGTCGCCCCGCCGAGGACCAGGAGTGGGAGGATGACGACGGCCTGCACCGCCGAGTCGACCAGCGAGGACATGAACCGCGAGCCCACGCCCGCCACGACGAGGTCCAGGTCGACGCCCTCCGGGGTCGACACCGTGATCCGGTCGTCCAGCTCCACGGCCGGGACGCTACCGGCGGGCACCGGGTCGGCCGATCTCCCCGGCGGGCGCTGAGGTGGCGGGGCACGCCACGCCCGGCGGACGCCGGGTCGAGGGCTTCATCGACGAGCGGAGCGACGCCTGGGCCGAGCTGGTCGCCCTGCTGGGCCGGGCCCGGGGCCGGGTGGGGCGCCTGCCCGTCGAGGACGCCCTCCGCCTGGGCGACCTGTACCGGGCCACCGCCGCCGACCTGGCGCGCGCCCGCCAGCGGTGGCCCGGCGACCCGGTGGTGGGCGAGCTGGAGGCGCTCGTGGGCCGGGCCCGGGCCCTCGTGTACCGGGCGCCCGAGCGGCGGACGTCGTTCGTCCGGTGGCTGACGACCGGGTTCTTCCGGCGGGTGCGCGAGCGCCCCGGGGTGCTCCTCGTGGCCGCCCTGCTGTTCTGGGGTCCGACGGTCGGCATGGCCGTGTGGGCCCACGGCGACCCGGCCACGGCGACGCGCGTCGCCCAGGTCAGCGGGCTGGCCAGCGGGGCGGCCGACTCGGCGAACCAGGGCGGCGACAGCCGCGACCGGGGGCTCTCGACGACGCAGAGCGCGTCGGTGGGCAGCGAGATCTTCGTCAACAACATCCGGGTGTCGTTCCTGGCCGTGGCCCTCGGTCTCAGCGGAGGCCTGCTCACCGGCGCCCTCCTCGTGTTCAACGGGAGCGTCGTCGGGGTGATCGTCGGCCTCTTCGTCGCCGGCGGGGCGGCCGACGTGGCCGTCAGCTTCCTCGCCCCCCACGGTGTGCTGGAGCTGTCGCTGGTCACCGTGGCCGGGGCGGCCGGGCTCCGCATCGGCTCGGCCCTGATCGCCCCCGGCCTCCGGTCCCGCGCCGAGGCCCTGGTGGCCGAGGCCCGAGCCGCCGGCGAGCTCGTCCTCGGGGTCGCCCTCTGGCTGGTGCCCACGGGCCTGGTCGAGGGCTTCGTCACCCCCCAGGGGCTCGAGCCGGCCGCCGCCCTCGCTGTCGGCCTCGCCCTCGGCGGGACCTTCTGGGCCCTGGTGTGGTGGCGGGGCCGCCCGGAGGTCACGCCCCCGCACTGACCCGTCCTGTCCGTCCTGGTCCCCCGAGGAGGGGGATGAGGATTGACAGGAGCGAGGCGTGAACGCGGTCAGAGGCGGGCGGCGGACTTGGCGTCGAGGTAGACGGCCACGACGGCGGCGCTGAAGCGGTCGGGCGGGGCCTCGACCACGATGGCGCCCCGGCGGCGGATCTCGGCCACGGCCCGGTCCCGCCCGGCCAGGACCCGGGCGGCGACGAGGGCCCGCTCGTCGTCGCCGGCGGCCGCCGCCTCGACCTCGACGTCGGTGCACGAGGCCACGACCACGACGTGACGCCGGGCCAGCACCGGGACGGCGTCGAGCAAGGCCCGGGCCGCGGCGGCGTCGACCACGTCGGTCAGGACCACGACGAGGGCCCGCTTGGTCGTGCCCACCGCCCGGAACGCCCGCTCGGCGTCGCTGTCGACCGGCCGGGGCTCCACGGCGTGCAGGGCGCGCACCACGTCGTCGCCGGAGGATCGGCGGGGCAGGACCCGGGCCCGCACCTCGTCGTCGTAGGCGAGGGCGCCGCAGCGGTCGCCCACGGCGTCGGCCACGGCGGCGAGGGCGGCGGCGGCGTCGACGGCCACGTCGAGCCGGGTGCGGTCGGGCGACCCGCCCGGTCGACCCGGGACGGGGGCGGCCATGAGCCGACCGCAGTCGACGAGGGCCACCACGTCGCGCTCGGTGTCCTCCCGGTACTGGTTGGTCATCAGCCGGCCCTGGCGGACGGTCACGGCCCAGTTGACGTGGCGGATGTCGTCGTCGGGCTGGTGCTCGCGGACCTGGTCGAAGTCGGTGCCCAGGCCGATCGCCCCCCGCCGCCGCAGCCCCGGGTCGCGGAACCGGGCCTGGCGGACAGCCGTGGCCAGCCGGCGGGCGGCGGGCAGGTCGGGGTGGACCTCGAGGACGTGGCGGCCGCCGTGCTCGCGGTCCCACCGGCCCAGGCCCAGCGGGCCGGTCACCCGCACGGCGACGGGCGGGAGCTCGTGGTGGCCGCGCCGGCGGGCGACCACCGTCGCCTCCAGGCCGCCGGCGCCGGTGCCGGGCTCGACGTCGACGTCGGGCACCCGCGGCTGGCGAACCTCGACCCGCCGGGCGCCGGCGTCGCCGACGGTGACCGTCAGCGCCGCGGGGACGCCCCGCGCCAGACGGCCGGGGACCTGCCGGGAGACGGTCACCGGCCGGCGTGCCGCCCGGGCGTCGACGACGGTCGCCGTGGCCAGGGCGACGGCGAGCACGACGATCACGGGCCAGTCGGCGACGAGGAGCCCGAGGGCCAGCACCACGGCGAGGGCCACGGCCCGCGGCGACGGCGACATCAGCCGCCGCCTGCGTCGTGGTCGGCCGGGTCGAGGGGCATCAGCGGGGGACGGGGACGGCGGCGATGGCGGCGGCCACCGCGTCGTCGGGGCGGAACCGCTCGAGCTCGGCCTCGGGCCGCAGCACGAGGCGGTGGCGGAGGACCATGGGGGCCACGCCGACGACGTCGTCGGGGCTGACGTAGGCCCGCCCGGCGAGGCGGGCTGCGGCGCGCGACGCCGCCATGAGGTGGACCGCGGCCCGGGGGCTGGCGCCGACCTCGACGGCCGGGAGGTTGCGGGTGGTGCGCACGATGGCCAGCAGGTAGTCGGCCACCTCGTCGGTGAGGGTCGTGGCGTCGACCTCGGCCCGCAGGGCGGTGGTCAGGTCGGCGACGGCGCCGACGGTCTCCCCGGCGGCTTCGGCGGCGACGATGGGCCGGACCTCGCCGAGGGCGGTGGGGGCCAGGCCCGACCGGCGCAGGTCGAGCATCGACCGCTCGACCTCGGCCGGCGGGTACCCGACCTCGACCTTCACGAGGAACCGGTCGAGCTGGGCCTCGGGCAGCGGGTAGGTGCCCTCGTACTCGATGGGGTTCTGGGTGGCGACGACGAGGAACGGTGCGGCCAGCCGGCGCGTGGTGCCGTCGACGGTGACCTGGCCCTCGCCCATGGCCTCGAGGAGGGCGGACTGGGTCTTCGGCGGCGTGCGGTTGATCTCGTCGGCGAGGAGGACGTTGGTGAACACGGGTCCGGGTCGGAAGGCCAGCTCGCCGTCGCGCATGGTCATGGTGCCGGTGAGGTCCGACGGGAGCATGTCCGGGGTGAACTGGACCCGCCGGAACCGGGCGCCGAGAGCCCGGGCGGCGGCGTCGGCGACGAGCGTCTTGGCCGTCCCCGGCACCCCCTCGAGCAGGACGTGGCCGCCGACGGCGAGAGCGATGACGAAGGCGTCGAGGACGTGGTCGGCCCCGACCACCACCGGCGTCACGGCCCGGCCCAGCCGGGCGCGGGTGTCGGCCACCACGAGGGTCTCGGGGGTCGGGTCGGTCACGGGGAGCCTCCGGGATCAGGCGGTCGATCGGGTGGTGCGGGTGTCGAAGCCCTCCGCAACGCAGCGCCCAAGGCGTCGACGTGGGCCCGGCGGGGCGGGGCCAGCGGGCGGTCGGTGGCCTCGGGGGGGCCGAGGCGCTGGCCCACGGACCAGAACCCGAGGAGCGTGGCGACGACCAGACCGAGGGCCGTGAGCCGCCACCGCCAGGGCAGGGCGCCGAGGCCGCGGGCGGCGCCGTAGCCGTGCTCGGCCTCGGCGAAGGCGACGGGCCCGTGCTCGGCTCCGGCGAGGAGCACGGCCAGGCCGGCGTTGTCGGCCTCGGCCAGGTGGGCGTTGTCGAGCAGGGTGGGGTCGGCCACGGCGACGAGCCCGCCCCCGGTGAGGACGACGGGTGCCTCGGCGGGACCGGCTTCGGGGGTGAGGGGTCCGGCGGCGGTGAAGGCCCCTGCGCCCTCGCCGCGCAGGGCCGAGAGGTCGGCGAGCAGCGGGCCGGTGGGCCCCGGGCGCGGGGTCCCGTCCGGCGTCCAGCCCAGGTCGAGGCCGACGAGGGCGCCGGCCCAGGCCGCCCCGCTCTCCCCCACCGCCACGACCCGACCCCCGCCGGCCAGGTGCTCGGCCAGGGCGGTGACGCCCTCGGGCGTCGGGGCATCGTCGGGCTCGACGAGGACGACGGTGCCGTCGGCGGGCAGGTCGGCGGCGCCGAGGGGCTCGCGCCGCGGGGTGACGTCGACGCCACGGGCCCGCAGCAGGTCGGCCCAGGCGGCGACGCCGTCGTCGCCGGTGGCGTAGGAGGACCCGGTCGGTCCGCCCGGGTCGCGCCCGACCACGCTGTCGAGGGCGGCGATGGCGCCGTTGACGCCCACGACCAGGACGGCGATCACGACGACGAGACGCTTCACCGGGCCGGTGCGGGACCACCACGCCGCGAGGCGCCGGTCGGACCCGTCGGCGCCGGCCGGGTCGTCGGTCGCGCCGTCGTCGCGGCCGGCGTGATCCCCGGGGGCCTGCGTGACTGTCATCGGGCGTCGCCGCCGGGCGGGGAGGCACCAGGTGGGGCGGCGGCGGCTGGCTCACGGGTCGCGGCGGCGACCACGGCGGGCCACTCGGCGCGGGCGCGGGCCACGTCGTCGGCGGTGGCCGGTCGGCCGCCGTAGGCCACCTCGTCGAAGGCCCGGGCCAGCCCGGCGAAGGCCGGGGCGTGCACGCGGCCGACGAGGCGGGCGGTCGTGGCGTCGGCCCGGGCGGGCACGGCGCCGGCCTGCTCCAGCCGCAGCACGCCGGCCCGGAAGCGGAGCCGGACGGCGGCCTCGAGGTCGCCGTCGGCCTCGGCCCGCTCGGCCTCGTGCTCGAGGGTGGCCGGGTCGAGGCTGTGCTGGCGGCGGCGGGCGTGCTCGCGGTGCTCGGCGTGGCGGGTGCGGCGGCGGATGGCGGCGACGACGACGGCGGCGGTCGCGGCGGTCACGACGAGGAGGGCGGTGATGAGCCCGGCCGGGGTGTCGAGGGCGTCGCCGACCGGGCCGAGGACGTCCTGCACCCGCTCGCCGACCCAGCGCAGCACGCCCTCGAGCGGGCGGGGGACGTCGCGGGCCCGGTAGCGGTCGCCCTCGAGGACCTGGCGGGCCTGCTCGCGGGCCTGGCCCGGGTCGACCTCAGCCACCGGTGGGACCGGGCCCGGGCGCGCCGTGGCCCGGCGGGGCCGCCGGCGCGCCCCACCCGCCCGGGGGCGCGGCAGGTGCGCCCCACCCCTCCGGAGGCGCCGCCGGTGCGCCCCAGCCGCCGGTGGGGGCGACGGGCCCGGTCGGGGGTGGGGGCTCGGCGTCGGGCGGCGGGTCGACACCGACGCGGCGGGCGAGCAGCTCGAGGTCGTAGCCCTCCTTGCGCACCCGCAGGTCGAAGTAGATGACGGCCGTGACGGCGGCGGTGTAGGGCAGCGTGAGGGCGGACCCGAGCAGCTGGGCGATCCCGGTGAGGACCGACGTGAGGAGGAAGCTCGACTCCATCAGCTGGAGCACGATCACCGGGGCGACGAGGATGCCCTGGAGGACCGAGACGAGCAGGCTGGCGAGCAGGACGGTGCCCAGCACCGGCCAGAACCGGCCCCGCACCAGCTCGCGGGAGCGCCCGAGCGCCCGCAGGGGCCCGACCTCCTCGACCAGCAGGGCGGGCACGGCCACGGCCCAGATGCCCAGCAGCCAGACGTAGGGGGCGATGCAGAGGAGCAGTCCGACGAGGCCGCCGACGGTGGTGAGGGCGACCAGCGCCGTCAGCCGTCCCCACCGGCGGAGGGCGAAGCGCAGCGAGTCGCGCCAGGTCGTCTCCTCCCCCAGGTAGACGCCGATCGACATGCGCATGGTCCCGGCCAGGGCCACGTTGGCGGCGATGAGGAGCACCATCGTGGAGACGAGGGTCCCGCCCAGGTAGACGGCGACGGCGCTGCCGTCGAGGGTCTCGAGCCCGGTGGCCTCGTCGGTGGTGAGCAGGGCGTCGGGGCTGCCCGAGGACATCTGGACCAGCACCTGGACGACGATGGCCGGGAACGTCACGACGGTGGTGGCCACCACCATGTCGCGGAACCGGGCTCGGAAGAGCTTGAGCCCGGCGTCGAGCATCTCGCCCACGCCGAGCGGTCGGAGGGTGACGGGGCGGGGCGCCATGGTGGCGGTCGCGGTCGGGATGGCTCCGGCGGCGCTCCCCATGTGCGGCACCCTACCGGCGGCGCCCGACCGGCCCGGGACGCCCCTCCGACCCCACCCCCGATGGCGGTCAGGTGTCGGGCGTCGATTCGCTGGCGATTCGACGTCCGACGACCTCGTCCGGATCGACGCTGGTCAGGGCCCTGCCGGGCGTCGACGTCGAGGCCCGAACCGTCGCACCACGACGATCTCGGCCACAGGTCCCGCCACCGGCGGCGACCGCTCAGGAGCCGGCGGCGACGGGCTCGACCGGCTCGGCGTCGGCGGTGCGGGTGGAGCGCGGGACGAAGGGGGCGGCGATGGCGGCGCCGCCGAGGTCGACGACGATGAACAGGACCCGGGTGGCCACCGCGACCGTCGCCCCCAGCCCGGACGGCATCCCGCACGCGGCCAGGAAGACGGCCTCGCGGACCCCGGCGCCGGCGGGGACGGCCACGGCGAGGAAGCCGGCGATCCAGCTCAACGTGGCGGCGAAGGCGATGCGGGCCAGCCCGCCCTCGTCGGGGGCGACGGCGTGGGCCACGGCCACGGTCCCCCCGGCGTTGAGCAGCCAGGTCGGGACGTAGCGGAGCACGGCGGCGACGGTCCCCCGCCACGGCGGCACGTCGATGGCCAGCGGGCGCTTGGTGACCCGCCGCACGAGGTCGAGGACCGGGCCGAGGACCCGCGGGTGGAGGGCGGCCAGCCCGAGCGGGAGCAGCAGGAGCAGGAGGGCGGTGGCGCCGGGGCCGTCGTCGCCCAGGGCGAACGGCAGCAGGCCGACGGCCACGAGCATGGCCGCCAGGTAGAGCGTCACCAGCGAGAGGGCCACGCTGGCGTAGGCCCGGGGGCCGGGCACGCCGCCCCGCCGGGCCAGCTCGCCCCGACCGAGGACGGGCCACACGCCGCCGGGGAGGTACTTGCCCAGCTCGCCGACGAAGTACCAGGCCAGCACCCGACCCCGTCGGACCGGTGCCCCCAGCAGGGCCAGCACGTCGGCCCAGGCCCAGCCGATGCTCGTCATGCCCAGGGCACAGCAGACCAGCCCGACGGCGATCCACACCGGCGAGGCGTCGGTGATCGCCTCCCGCACCCGGCTCCACTCCGACGCCAGCTCGTTGACCACGAAGGCGCAGGTGACGGCGCCGACGACGAGGCCGACCACCGTCGAGAGCCGGGCGGCCAGCTTCCGCCGGTGCCCGGTCGGGCCCTCGACGTCGGCGACGTGGTGGCCCTCGGGGCCGAGCTCGGGGACCTCGGACGCGTCGGGGTGCAGCGCGTCGTGCTCGGCCATCCGGGCGAGGCTAGGTGCCGTCCGTTCTCAGCACGGAAGTGCACCTCTGCGGTGCACGTCCGTGCTGGGTCCGTTGGGCCGGGCTCAGGCCGGCGGCGGGGCCAGGGGCAGCGGGGCGCAGAGCCCCTCGACCTCGGCGACCTGGATGCGGTCGCGGTTGGCGTAGGTGATCTCGTTGGTCGGGTCGACCTGGACCTTGTACTCCCGGAACGTGGTCTCCAGGGCGTCGTAGGCCAGCAGCCGGCCCCGCAGCGAATCGCCCAGGTCGAGGATCAGCTTGATCGCCTCGAGCGCCTGGAGCGACCCGACGATGCCGGGCAGCACGCCGAGCACGCCGGCCTCGGCGCACGACGGCGCCATGTCGGCGGGCGGGGGCTCGGGGACCATGTCGCGGTAGGTCGGCCCCTCCTTGGGGTCGAACACGGTGACCATGCCCTCGAACCGGAAGATCGACCCGTGCACGACGGGGATCCCGAGCTTCACGGTGGCGTCGTTGACCAGGTAGCGGGTCGGGAAGTTGTCGGTGCCGTCGACGATGACGTCCCAGCCGGTGCCGTCGGGCCCGGAGAGGATGTCCATCACGTTGTCCTCGCCGAGGCGCGTGTCGTAGGTGACGACGTCGACGTCGGGGTTGATCAGGGTGAGGGTCTTCTTGGCCGAGTCGACCTTGCGATCGCCGATGCGCTCGAGGTTGTGGAGGATCTGGCGCTGCAGGTTGGAGTCGTCGACGACGTCCATGTCGATGATGCCGATGGTGCCGACGCCGGCGGCGGCGAGGTACAGGGCGGCGGGCGAGCCGAGACCGCCGGCGCCCAGGAGGAGCACCTTGCTGTCGAGCAGCCGCTGCTGGCCCTCGTCACCGACCTCGGGGAGGAGCAGGTGGCGCTTGTAGCGGTTGCGCTGGTCGGGGGTGAGGGTCTGGGGGGTCTTCCAGTCCCGGCCCTCGTCCTTCCACTGGTTGAACCCGCCCATGACCGAGACGGCGTTGGTGTAGCCGAGCTCCTGGAGGCTCTTGACGGCCAGGGCCGAGCGGACGCCCCCGGCGCAGTGGACGATCAGCGGCGTGTCCTTGTCGGGGATGCGGCCCTCGATGGCCGTCTCGAGGGTGCCCCGGGGGATGAACACGGCGCCGGGGATGGCGCCCTGCTCGAACTCGTCGGCCTCGCGGACGTCGAGCACGACGGCACCGGGCTCCTGGCGCATCTCGTCGGCCTCGGCCGTGGTGACCTCGCGGATCTCGCCCTTGGTCTTGGCCAGGACCTCGCGGAAGCTCGGCATGTCGTACCCCTTCGTCTGCGTGCGGCGGCCCGGTCCCACCGGGTCCGATCGAAAAGCCTACCGACTCGCTCAACATTCGGGCCAGCGAGGGGATTCCCCGCCGGTCGGGCGGAGCCCGCGCCCGGATCCCGCGCCGGTCAGCCGGGCGGGACGACGGCGCCGAGGATCGACGAGATGGATCCCCGCAGCACGGCGTGGGCCAGCTCGTCCTGCTCGGTGGGACGGCCGTTGACGATGACGACCCGGGCGCCGGCGCGGGCCGCGATCGTCGGCAGCAGGGCGACGGGGTAGACGGCGAGCGTCGTCCCGACGGCGAGCAGCAGGTCGCACTCCCGGGCCGCGGCCTCGGCCGCCTCGATGTCGGCCGGGTCGAGGCCCTCGCCGAACAGGACGGTCGAGCTCTTGAGGATCCCGCCGCACGTGCGGCACGGCGGGTCGGCCTCGCCCGCCTCGACCCGGTCGAGGGCCCGTCGCATGTCGGCCTCGTCACCGCAGGCGATGCAGTGGACCCGCCGCATGGTGCCGTGCACCTCGACGACCCGCCGGGGCTCGGAGCCGGCCATCTGCTGGAGGCCGTCGGTGTTCTGGGTGACGACGGTGGTGAGGCGGCCCTGGCGCTCGAGGGCCACCAGGGCGTGGTGGCCGGCGTTGGGCTGCGCCGCCCAGGCCGGGGAGGCGAGCCGCATCTGCCACGCCGCCGCCCGGACCTCGGCGCTCGACAGGTAGTGCTCGAGGGTGGAGGCCCGCTCGGCCGCCGGGTTCCGGGTCCAGACCCCGTTGCGGCCCCGGAAGTCGGCGATGCCGCTGTCGGTCGAGATGCCGGCCCCGGTGAGCGCCACGACCCGGTCGCTCTCGGCGACCCAGTGGGCGACCTCGGCCACGGCCAGCTCGAGGTCGACCTCGGCGCCCTCCAGCCAGGCCCGCCGCTCGAGGCCCTCGCGCTCCTCGGTCGTGGGGTCCGTCGCATCCACGGGCGGCACGGTACCCGGTTGCCGAGGTCGTCCCACCCGTCTCCTGGCAGGGGTTGACGACAGCGTGAGAATGATGGAAAGTACATGAGAACGCACTTCGGTGTGGCGCTTCCCCCGCCCCGATCTCCAGCATCCCGTCCGGGAGAGCGATCATGCCGATGCCCGACCTGTCCCTGCCCACGCTCACCGTCGTGTCCTGGCGCGACCCCGTGATCGACGCCCTCGGCTACGTGCCGACCTCGACCTACGTGGAGCGGTACTGGCTCTCGATCCTCGGCCCCAGCACCACCTGGCTCGTCCGCCACCTCGACCAGCGCCTGGTCGAGGAGCCCGACGGCGCCACCGTCGACCTCGACGCCACCGCCGCCGCCCTCGGGCTGGGAGCCGGGCGGGGCCGCCACAGCCCGCTGGTGCGGGCCCTCCACCGGTGCTGCCAGTTCGGGCTGGCCCGGGCCGTGCCCGACGCCCACCTCGCCGTGCGCCGGCACCTGCCGCCCCTGACCCGGCACCAGATCGACCGCCTGCCGCCGTCGATCCGGGCCAGCCACCACCGCTGGACGGCCACCGAGCGCGACGCCGGCGTCCTCGACGCCCACCGGCGAAGGGCCCGCCACCTGGCCCTCGGCCTGGCCGAGCTGGGCGAGGACGTGGCCACGACCACCCAGCGCCTCGTCCGCTTCGAGATCCACCCGATCGTCGCCGAGGAGGCGGCGCAGTGGGCCCACCGCCTCGTCCGGGCCCGCACCGAGGCCGACGCCGCACCGGCGCTGCCGGGCGCGGTTGCGCCCGCGCCACCGACGGGTGCCGCCGCTCCCCCGCCCCCCGCCGCGGTCGCCGACCTGGCGGCCCGACGGACCGCTCCCCCGCCCCCGCCCGCCCGGGCACCGGGAGGGACGTCCGATCACTCCGGCCGCTCGGAGCGGTCTGATCAGTCCGACGACGCCGCCTGAGGTCGTCCGCCGGGCGCCCCCGTCCCCACCCGGGCCGGCGCCGGCGGGCGCGCTCCGGGCGGTCCCTGCAGCCGGGACCGCCCGGGGCTCCGGTCGAGGGGTCCGGTGCTGGGCCAGCCACCGGGCCCCTCCCCCGGCCGTCGCCCCACCCTCACGGGGCGACGGCCGGGCTGAGGCCGACCACCAACCCCGAGGACTGCGGTCAGGTGAGCGGCTCCCAGCCGACCAGGAGGTCGGCGAGGAGGCGGACCCCGAAGCCGGTGCCGAGCTTGGGGACCTCGCCGTAGGGGGCCTCGGTGATCCAGGCCGGCCCGGCGATGTCGAGGTGGGCCCACGGGATGCCCTCGCCGACGAACTCGCGCAGGAAGAGGGCGGCGACGGGCGAGCCGCCGTAGCGCCCGCCGGAGATGTTGCGGAGGTCGGCGATGTCGGAGTCGAGGCCGGGGCGCAGGTGGGCGGGCATGGGCATGGGCCACACCGCCTCGCCGCTGGCGGCGGCGACCGAGCGGATCCGACCGACGAGGTCGTCGGTGCCGAAGAGTCCGGCGGTGCGCTGGCCGAGGGCGGCGATGATCGCCCCGGTCAAGGTGGCCAGGTCGACGATGGCGTCGGGCCCGGCGGCGGACGCGACCCGCAGGGCGTCGGCCAGGATCAGCCGGCCCTCGGCGTCGGTGTTGAGGACCTCGACGGTGGTGCCGCCCTTGATGGTCAGCACGTCGCCGACGCGGATGGCGTCGGGGCCGATCATGTTCTCGACGAGGGGCAGGTAGCCGCTGACCCTCACCGGGGCGCCGAGGGCGGCGAGCACGCTCATGGCGCCGACGACGGCGGCGGCGCCGCCCATGTCGCTGTTCATGCCCTTCATGCCCTCGGCGGTCTTGAGCGAGTAGCCGCCGGTGTCGAAGGTGACGCCCTTGCCGACCAGGGCCACGTGGCCGCGGGCGGCGCCCTTGGGCTCGTAGGTCAGCTCGACGAACCGGGGCTCGTTGGTCGCGCCCTGGGCCACGCCGAGCACGCCGCCGAGGCCCTTGCGCCGCATCTGGGTGGGGGTGTCGACCCGCACCTTGAGGCCGGTCTCGGCGCCGACGGCCTTGATGCGGTCGGCCAGCTGGGCCGGCACGAGGGAGCCGCCGGGCTGGTTGACGAGGTCCCGGGCCAGGGTCACGCCGCCGGCGACGGCGACGCCGCGGGCCACGGCGTCCTTGGCCGCCTTGGTGGTCCCGGCGGTGAGGGTCACGGCGGTGACCTTCGACTCCGTGGGCGAGGTGCGGTGCTCGTCGAAGCGGTAGGCGCCGAGGATCCACCCCTCGGTGACGGCCTGGGTGGCGGCGCCGGCGTCGACGCCGTCGGCGGCCTGCTCGGCCAGGGTGACGGCCACGCGCCCGTGACGGGTCGCCCGGCGCCCGGCGGTGCCCGCCGCGGCCCGCAGGCGGTTGGCGTCGACGTCGGCGGCCGGCCCCAGCCCGACGACGAGGACGTCGGCGCCGGCGCCCGACGCCGCCGGGGTCAGGAGCGACCCGTCGGCCTTGCCGGTGAACCCCGACGCCTCGGCGAACGCGGGGCTGACCCCGGCGGCGGCCAGGTCGTCGTCGAGGCGGTCGGCGCGGACGCCGGCGACCACCAGGTCGGTCCGGGCCGGCACCTTGCCGGCGGTGGTCGGGGTCACGGGGCGTGCAGCCATGTGGGTGTCCTTGGGTCGATCGGCTCGCGAACCTTGTCCGGAAGTCCCTCTCTGTGGCCGGGTTCCGGACAAGGTTGGAGGGGGTCAGGTCTGCCGGGCGGTCTGGGAGGTGCCGTCCTGCCAGCGGGCCAGGGCCCACAGCAGGTCGGACAGGCGGTTGAGGTAGGCGAGGGCGGCGGTGCTCTCGGGGGCGAGGGCGACGGCGACCCGCTCGGCCCGGCGGACGACGGTGCGGGCCACGTCGAGGTGGGCGCCGACCAGCGAGGCGCCGGGGACGACGAACTCCTTGGGCATCTCGAAGCGGCCCTCGTAGTGGGCCAGCAGGTCGTCGAGGCGGGTGACCATCTCGGTGGTGACGAGCGAGGCCCCGGCGACGAGCTTGGACCGGTTGGCGACGTCGGTCGCCAGGTCGGCCATCAGCACCCACAGGTCGCGCTGGACGCCGACGAGGACCCCGTCGAGCTCACCGCCGGGCTCGGCGTGGGCCCGGGCCAGACCGAGGACGGCCTGGGCCTCGTCGACCTGGCCGTAGGCCTCGGGGCGGGGTGAGTCCTTGCGCACCCGGCCCCCGTAGAGGAGGCCGGTGGTGCCGTCGTCACCCTTGCGCGTCGCGATGCTCATGTCCCGGCCAGGGTACGGCGTCGGCGCAGCCGACCCGTCCAGGGCGGTGGGCGGGACGGAAAGTGCCTGGCCCGTCGCGGCCGTGACGGAAGGTGCCTGGCCCGTCGCGTCCCTGGACGGCTTACGGGCTGGTCGGGACGACGAGGCCGGGGGCCTTGTCCTCCAGGACCCACTCGAGGTAGGCGCCGGGCAGGCGGGCCAGGCCGTCGACGACGGGGCCCTCGGGCAGGACGGCCAGGGCGGCCACGGCCCGCTCGTTGTGGTCCCGGGCGGCCTCGAGGGCGGCGCTGACGCCTTCGCTCGAGCGCACCAGGGTGAGGGCGTGGGCCAGGTCGGCCTCGGTCGGCGCCGACCCGAGGCGGGAGCGCAGGGCCTCGCCGTCGGGCCCGTCGAGGGCGAGCAGCACGGGGAGGCTGTAGACGCCCTCGCGGATGTCGTTGCCGACCGGCTTGCCCAGGGCCTCGGCGGTGGAGACGACGTCGAGGACGTCGTCGATGACCTGGAAGGCCATGCCGAAGGCGGTGCCGTAGGCGCCGACGGCCTCGACGGCCTCGTCGGAGGCCTCGGCGGCGGCGGCGCCGATCTCGCAGGCGGAGCGGAACAGGGCCGCGGTCTTGCCCGCGATCGACGCCTCGTAGGCGGGGATGCTGCGGTCGGGGTCGTAGATCGTCGCCGCCTCGGCCGACTGGCCGATGCACAGGTCGGCGATGGCGTTGGCGAGGAAGGCGGCGACCTGCTGGCTCACCCCGGCGGCCAGCTGGCCGGCCCGGGCGAGGAGGAAGTCGCCGACGAGGAGGGCCTGGTTCGGGCCCTCGACGGCGTTGATCGTGGGCACGCCCCGGCGCTCGCCGGCGGCGTCCATGATGTCGTCGTGCACCAGGGAGCCGGCCTGGACCAGCTCGACGGCGGTGGCGCCGGCCACGACGGCGGGGTCGACGCCGAGCTCGTCACCGCCCCCGGTGGCCGCCGCCGCGCAGGCGATGGCCAGGGCGGGGCGCAGGCGCTTGCCGCCGCCCAGCACGACCCGGCGGGCGGGGGTCTCGATCTCGTCGCGCTCGACGACGATGGCCCGGTCGAGGGCGTCCTCGACGGCGGCGAGGCCGGCGCCCAGGTCCGGCAGCCCGAGGAGCACCGCGAGGTCGGCCGGGGTCATGGCAGGAGCGTACCGAGGTGCCCCCACCCCCCGGCCACTCGGAGCCGGCACGGATGGTGCCTGACACCGTCCGTGGGGGTCAGGGACGAGGGCTGGCTTCGGCGGCGCCCAACCTCCGGCGGCGGGCCTGGTACTCGGCGACGGCGGAGTAGAGGTGCCCGGCGCGGAAGTCGGGCCACAGCGTGTCCATGAAGACCAGCTCGGCGTAGGTGGCCTGCCACGGGAAGAAGTTCGACGTCCGGTTCTCGCTGGAGGTGCGGATCACCAGGTCGAGGTCGGGCATGTCGGGGGCGTACATCTCGGCCGAGAGCCGCTCCTCGGTGATCTCCGCCGCCGGCACGCCGGCCTCGACCAGCCGCCGGCAGGCGTCGACGATCTCGGTCCGGCCGCCGTAGTTGAAGGCGATGGCGAGCACCATGCGCGTGTTGTGGGCCGTCAGCTCGGCCGTCTCGTAGAGCCAGTCCCGCGAGTCGGCGGGGATGCGGGGGTCGTCGAGGCGCCCGCAGAAGCGGATCTGGACGCCCTTGTCGTTGAGCTCGTCGCGGCGCTCCTTGCGCAGCAGCCACTCGTCGAACCGCATGAGGAAGGCGATCTCCTCCATCTCGCGGGTCCAGTTCTCGGTGGAGAAGGCATACGCCGAGGCCCACTCGACGCCGAGGTCGAGGCAGGCGTCGACGGTGGCGACCACGGCGTCCTCGGCGGCGGCGTGGCCCTCGGAGCGGGTGAGCGAGCGCATCTGGGCCCAGCGCCCGTTGCCGTCCATGATCACCCCGAGGTGCCGGGGGATCTCCCCCGCTCGCACGTCGGCGACCTGGCTGGCCTCGATGATCCGCATCGCCGCACAGTACCGGGGCGCCCCGCCGGGCCCCGTGCGCCCGCCCGATCCGCGGCGCTCCCCGCCCGGCCGTGCGACGCTGGGCCGATGGCCGACACCTCCCTCCACGGCGACATCGCTGCGGCCCGCCGCCGGGCCGACGCCATGGTCGGGCTGTTCGTGGCCGCCGTGGTGGCGGTGATCGCGGCCGTGGCCGTGCTGGCCACCAAGGGCTCGGCGGCCTTCGCCATCGGGCTGATCGTCGCCGCCGTCGTGTTCGGGGCGGTGTCTATCGCCCTGCTCCGCTCCATCACCCCCGAGGAGCGCGCCCGCCTCACCGCCACCGTCCCCGGCGGGAGCAACGCCGACGAGGACCCCGACCTGGCAACCGATGACCAGGGCCCCGAGGAGCCTCGGTAGCCTGTCTCGATGGCTGACGGCAGAGGGTTCCTGGACGCGGTGGCCGAGCGCGTCGTCGTGTACGACGGCGCCACGGGGACCTGGATGCAGACCCAGGACCTGAGCCTCGACGACTACGGCGGCCCGGCGTTCGAGGGCTGCACCGACATCCTCGGCGTCACCCGCCCCGACGTGGTGGCCGCCCTCCACACCGCCTACCTCGAGGTCGGCGCCGACGTCGTCGAGACCAACACCTTCGGCGCCTTCGCCGTGCCGCTGGGCGAGTACGACATCCCCGAGCGGTCCCACGAGATCGCCCTGGCCAACGCCCGCATCGCCCGGGAGGTGGCCGACGGGTTCTCCACCCCGGACAAGCCCCGCTACGTGGCCGGCTCGCTCGGGCCCGGCACCAAGTCGCCGTCGCTGGGCCAGATCCGCTTCGCCGCCCTGCGCGACTCCTACGAGGAGGCGTGCCGGGGCCTGCTCGAGGGCGGCGTCGACCTGTTCATCCTCGAGACCCACTTCGACCTGCTGGCCCTGAAGGCCGCCGTGATCGGCGCCCGCCGGGCCATGGCCGCCGAGGGCCGCCAGGTCCCCATCCAGGCCCAGGTGACGATGGAGCTCACCGGCCGGATGCTCCTCGGCACCGAGATCGGCGCCGCCCTGGCCGCCATCGACCCGCTGAAGGTCGACATCGTCGGGCTCAACTGCGCCACCGGCCCGAGCGAGATGAGCGAGCACCTGCGCCACCTCTCCAGTGCCGCTCGCACCCCGATCTCGTGCCTGCCCAACGCCGGGCTCCCGTCGGTCGTCGACGGGGCCATGCACTACGACCTCACCGCCGTCGAGCTGCGCGACTACCAGAAGCGCTTCGTCGAGGAGTTCGGCGTCCAGGTCATCGGCGGCTGCTGCGGCACCACGCCGGAGTACATCCAGCTGCTGGCCGAGATGGCCCCGGGCCTCACCCCGGCGGCCCGCACGCCGGAGTACGAGGCCGCGGTGACGTCGATCTACTCGGCGGTGCCGCTCGAGCAGGACGCCAGCTTCCTGATGATCGGCGAGCGCACCAACGCCAACGGCTCCAAGAAGTTCCGGGAGGCGCTGCTCGAGGGCGACTGGGACACCACCGTCGCCATGGCCAACGCCCAGATCAAGGAGGGCGCCCACGTCCTCGACGTGTGCGTCGACTACGTCGGCCGCGACGGCACCGGCGACATGGACGAGGTGGCCAGCCGCTTCGCCACCCAGGCCAACGCCCCCCTGGTGCTCGACTCCACCGAGCCCGAGGTGATGGAGGCCGGTCTCCAGCACGTCGGCGGCCGGGCCATCCTCAACTCGGCCAACCTCGAGGACGGCTTCGCCGAGGGCAGCCGGCTCGACCGGGTCTTCTCCCTGGCCCGCGACTACGGCGCCGCCGTGATCTGCCTGCTCATCGACGAGGAGGGCCAGGCCCGCACCGCCGAGTGGAAGCTGCGCGTGGCCCGGCGCATCGTCGACCTCGCCCGCGACAGCTACGGGCTGGAGGAGTCGGACCTCATCTTCGACGCCCTCACCTTCCCGCTCACGACGGGCGACGAGGACCTGCGCAAGGACGCCATGGCCACCATGGACGCCATCAAGCAGATCAAGGAGGAGTTCCCGGGCTGCCACACCACCCTCGGCGTCTCCAACGTCAGCTTCGGCATCAACCCGGCGGCCCGCCACGTCCTCAACTCGATCTTCATCCACGAGGCGACCAAGCACGGGCTCGACTCGGCCATCGTCCACGCCTCGAAGATCCTCCCCATCTCGCGGATCCCCGACGAGCAGCGCGACGTCTGCCTCGACCTGATCTACGACCGCCGCGGCACCGAGGGGCTGCTGGCCGACGGCGACGCCGACTACGACCCGCTGCACAAGCTGCTCGACATCTTCGCCGACGTGAAGGTGCAGGAGGTCGTGCGCGAGGACCGCTCCGACTGGCCCATCGAGAAGCGGCTCAGCCAGCGCATCATCGACGGCGACCGCGACGGCCTGCAGGACGAGCTCGACGCGGCCATGGCCGGCGGGCTCACCGCCCTCCAGATCGTCAACGACGTGCTCCTCGCCGGCATGCGCGTCGTGGGCGACCTGTTCGGCAAGGGCGAGATGCAGCTGCCGTTCGTGCTCCAGTCGGCCGAGACCATGAAGGCCGCCGTGGCGCACCTCGAGCCCCACATGGAGAAGGTCGAGGGCGAGGCCCGCAAGGGGCGCATCGTCCTGGCCACGGTGAAGGGCGACGTCCACGACATCGGCAAGAACCTCGTCGACATCATCCTCACCAACAACGGCTACGAGGTCTTCAACATCGGGATCAAGGTCGGCATCGGCGACATGATCGAGAAGGCCCTCGAGGTCGAGGCCGACGCCATCGGGATGAGCGGCCTGCTGGTGAAGTCGACGCTGATCATGCGCGACAACCTCGAGGAGCTGAACACCCGCGAGCTCGACCTGCCCGTCCTGCTCGGCGGGGCCGCCCTCACCCGCACCTACGTCGAGCGCGACCTCCGCAACGTCTACGGCGGCCGCCTCTTCTACGGCAAGGACGCCTTCGAGGGCCTCCACGTCATGGACCGGCTCGGGGCGATCAAGCACGCCGAGGAGCCCGACGACCCCGAGTGGGGCCTGGTCCCGAGCGACTCCGAGGTCCAGCTGTCGGGTCGCTTCGGCGGCCGCGACGCCAGCACGTCCGACGAGGACCTCCCCGACCGCTGGGTCGGCCTCGACGCCGACAACGAGGTGTTCGCCCCGCCCTTCACCGGCTCGAAGGTCGTCAAGGGCATCGCCCTCGACCAGATCACCAAGTACATCAACGAGACGGCGATCTTCCGGAACCAGTGGCAGTTCCGCCCCGAGGCCAAGGTCGACGGGTCCAAGGAGACCAACGACGAGTTCCGGGAGCGGATGCGGCCCCTGCTGCGCTCGCAGCTGGCCCAGGCCACCACCGAGGGCCTGCTCAACCCGGCGGTCGTCTACGGCTACTACCCGGCCAACAGCGACGGCCAGGACATCGTGATCTGGGCCGACGACTCCCGCACCGACGAGCTGACCCGGTTCCGGTTCCCCCGCTCGCGGGTCGACCCGTACCAGTGCATCACCGACCTGGTGAAGCCGATGAAGTCCGACGAGCCCGACTACGTCGCCTTCCACATCGTCACCATGGGCGCCGCCATCTCGGAGCGGACGGCCGAGCTCTTCGCCGCCGACAAGTACCAGGACTACCTGCTGCTGCACGGCCTGGGCGTGGAGATGGCCGAGGCCCTGGCCGAGATGTGGCACCGCCGCATCCGCGAGGAGTGGGGCTTCGCCGACGAGGACGGCCCGTCGCTGGCCGGCCTGTTCCGCCAGCAGTACCGGGGCGGGCGCTACTCGTGGGGCTACCCGGCGTGCCCGGACCTCGAGGACAACGAGCGGGTGGCCCGGCTGCTCGGCGCCGAGCGCATCGGCATCGAGGTCAGCGAGGACACCGGCTACCAGTACCAGCCCGAGCAGACCACCTCGGCGATCATCCTCCACCACCCGGCCGCCAAGTACTTCGTCGTCCGCTGAAGCCGGTGCCCGCCGAGCAGCGCGGGCGGCGCGCCCCTGACGCAGTGCCGCGCCGGTCGCCCCCGCCGTCCCTCCCGTCGCCCGACCCGGAGCGGCCGTGGCCGACGCGCGTCACGGCCCGGCGGGCGTGGATCACGCTCTCATCGGCCCTCCCTCTCCTGCCCCGGTCGCCGTCGCCCCCGACCCGGGTGGGCGACGGGGTCACGTTCACGGTGGTGGCGGCCAACCTCGAGCGGGGCCAGCGCGACCCCGTGGCCCAGGCCGAGGCCCTCGCCGCGCTCGACGCCGACGTCCTCCTGCTGACCGAGCACGCCGCTGCGACCCGGGCCGCCCTGGAGGAGGCCGGGCTGGCGTCGACGTTCCCCCACCAGGCCGACGACCCCAGCGAGTGGTACTTCGGGAGCCTGGTCGCGTCGCGTCGGCCCCTCCTCGCCGCCGATCGGCGGGACCTCGGTGGCCGCCCGGGGCAGGTCGTCGACATCGACGTGGCCGGGATCCCGGTGCGTCTGGTGCCGGTGCACACCCAGGCGCCGGTGCACGACCGTGACGTGGTGACCTGGCACGACGGTCTGGTGGCCAACACCGGCATCGGCGACGACGCCCCGGGACCGGTGATCCTGGCCGGCGACTGGAACGCCACCGGCGGCCACGGCGCCTTCCGGCGGGCGCTCTCCCGCCACGACCTGGTCGACGCCAGCGCCGTGCTGGGCCACCGGTGGTACCCCACCTGGCCGGTCGACCAGCCGGTCTACCGCCTGCCGCTGCCGCCGTTCCTGACGCTCGACCACGTGGTGGTCAGCGCCGGCGTCGAGGTCGTGGCCCTCGAGCGGCTGGCCCTCCCCGGGAGCGACCACCGCGGCCTGCGAGCCACGCTCCGCCTCCCCCGCTGACAGCGCGCCCACCCCCCCAGACCCAAGGCCTGGCGGGCCACGTGCGGGCCCACGATGGCGGGGTCAGGGCTCCAGGGTGGCGGTGAGGGCGGCGGCCAGGGCGACGCCGCCCCGCCGGGTGGGGTGGAACGAGGCGCTGGCGGGGGACCCGGACCGGGACAGGACGAGGCCGTGGACCCACGGATCGGCGCTGCAGGCGGCGTGGCCGGCGAAGGCCGTCGCCGGGTCGACGAAGGTGGCGCCGGATGCGGCCGCGGCGTCGGCCAGGGCGGCGTTGAGGGCGGCGACGACGGCCCGGCCGCGCCGGACGTCGCTGCCGGCGAAGAGCCACCGCGCCTCGGCGAACGGTGCGCCGTCGTCCCAGCGCACCGGGCCCGAGCAGGCGGCGTCGGTCGCGTGCACCAGCGGCGGGTAGCCGACGACCACCACCCGGGCCCCGGGGGCGGCGGCCACGACGTCGGCCACGGCTAGAGCGAGGGTGCAGGCGTGGCCGCCGCAGCTGCGGAGGCCGCCGGCCCCGTCGGTCTGACCGGTGCGCAGCTCGGCGATGGCCGCGACCGCTCCGTCGAGCCAGGCGTCGCACCCCGCCCGGCTGTAGGAGCCGTTGAGCTGGCTGCTGCCGACGAGGACCTGGAGGCAGGTGGTGAGGATCGGGGTGAACCCGATGTCGTTGCCGCCGATGGTGAGCGTCACCAGGGCGGGCGCGTCGCCCTCGGCCAGCCGGTCGATCTGGCCCGGGACGGCCTCGCCCTGCGGACCGGAGGGGTACAGGCTGGCGAGGGTCGCCCCGCTGCAGGCCACCATGTCGAGCGTGCCGGGCACGTGCTCGCTGCTGGTCCGGGCCACCTCGGGGTAGCCGGCGGCCGACCAGCCGCAGCGGTCGGGCTCGACGACGAACGGCGGGTTGCCCTCCCCCACCACGTAGGAGTCGCCGAGGGCGACGTAGCGGCCGTCGCGCACCAGCGCCCGCCCGTCGGCCCGGACCGCGAACGCCGACGATCCGACCAGGCGGGCCGACAGGCCGAGCCGGTCGCCGTCGGCGCGGAGGCGGTCGACGTCGGCGGCCCGCTGGTCGGGCGGCGGGACGGCGTCGAGGACCTCGGCCCACGCCCCGTCCACCGTCACCCCGAGGGGCTCGCCCAGGCGGAGCAGGGTCCGGGCCACGACCGACCGGCGCTCGCCGCCGTCGAGGCGGGCGACCCAGTGGGCCCGGCCCGCGGGCTCGGCGGGGCGACCGAGGATGCGCTGGTACAGGAGGTCGACGTAGCGGCCGTGGTCCCCGCCGGCGGTGGCGAACACCTCGGCCGAGGCGGCCAGGGCGGCGAGGAGGTGGTCGTGGCGGCGGGCGACGGTGGCCTCGGGCCGCAGCCACCCGGCCCAGAAGGCGCGGTCGATGGCCGAGGCCGGCCGGTCCAGGACCCGGGCGTAGGCGTCGTCGACCACCACGCCCCGGGCCTCGGCGGTGGCGGTGATGCGTCGGGCGAAGGCCTCGGCGGGCAGCCCGTCGCGGAGGCTCGCCTCCCAGGCGGCGGCGCCGGCGGGCTCGGGGCAGCGCCGGAGCAGGACGACGTAGGCCAGCTGGACGACCGCCCGGGGGCCCGGCAGCGGCGTGGGGCAGGTGACCGCCGGGGGCGACGCCGGCGCCGCGGGGGCCGGGAGCGCCCCGGCCACGACGGTCCCGCACGCCACGATGGCGGCCAGCGCTGCCCCCACCACCCGTCGCACCACGCCGTCTCCCTCTCGATCTCGGGAGGCCGCCGCCGATCCTCCGGGCCGTGTTCTACCACCCGCCCCGGCGACGCCGAGCGTCGGGAGGGCCTGTGCGAGGATCACCGCATGTCCGAGCACGTGACCACGCCGGATGAGCCCGCCTGGGGCGACGGGCGCGCCCTCAGCCTGGGCTGGCCCGAGCCCCTGGACTCGCTGGGGATCACCCGCCGGCTCGAGCTCCTCGACGCCATCCGCCCGCTGCGCGGCGAGCGCATCTTGGACATGGGGTGCGGGAACGGCTCCTACACCGAGCGGCTGCTCGACGGGTTCGCCCGGGTCACCGGCGTCGAGGTCGAGGAGGTCCGCCTCGAGGAGTTCCGCCGGCGCATCGCCGACCGGCCCGACGCCGACCGCTTCGACCTCCGGCTCGAGAGCGCCGAGGCCGTCAGCGACCCCGACGGCTCCTACGACGCGGTGATCGCCATCGAGACCCTCGAGCACGTGGTCGACCACGAGAGGGCGGCGGCCGAGGCCTTCCGGCTCCTGCGCCCGGGCGGGGCCCTCTACATCACCGTCCCCAACCGCGGGTTCCCGTTCGAGACCCACTCGTTCATGATCCGGGGCACCGAGCGCCGGTCGAAGTGGTACCCGTTCGTGCCGTGGATCCGCCCGCTGCACCGGCGCATCTCCACCGCCCGCAACTACCGGCCGGCCGACCTGCGGGCCCTGCTCGAGGGCGTGGGCTTCACCGAGGTCGGGACCACGTTCATGATGCCGCCGCTCGAGCGGTGGGGCCCGGGTCGCCACCTCCGCCCGGCCATCCACGGCCTGGAGCGCACCCCGGCCCGGCACCTCGGCGTCTCGGTCGTCACCGTCCACGAGAAGCCCTGACCCCGTCGTCACCCCAACCTCGTCCGGAAGCTCGCGCATGCGGCGCGGTTCCGGACGACGTCTCGTCGGGAGACGCGCTCAGGACAGGAGGGCTCGGGCCACCAGGTCGGTGCCGAAGGCGGTGAGGATGGCCAGGTAGAGCAGGCCGGTGGCGGCCATGACGGCGCTGTACTGGCGCTCCTTGAGGGCGGCCCGGGTCACGGCGAGCAGGCCGAGGGTCGTCACCGCGCAGGTGACCCACGTCCACCCGAGGATCCCGCCGTAGCCGTCGTCGATCGACCCGTCGAGGACCGACACCATGCCGGTGGGCACGAGGAGGAGCGCGACCTCGACGGGCAGCACGATCGCCGTGGCCCGGACCAGCTCGAGCAGCGGCCCCCGGGCCAGGCCCGGCTGCACCAGGTACCAGTGGCCGAGGAGCATGGCGTCGCTGACGGCGCCGAGGAAGAGGGCACCGACGACGGTGCGGGCGACCGAGAGCCACACCGGCGAGCCGGCGTCGATGCCGGCGGCGACGAGGCCGACGAGGCCGATGGCCACCGGCACCAGGTCGAGCACGGGGGGGAACTCGGGGGCGTCGGCGTCGAAGCGCTGCTCCTCGCGGTCGATGCCGGTCATGGCCGCGACCCGGGCGCTGCGCTTCTCGACCCGCTCGCGCTGGCCGGACACGCCGGCCGCCCGGCGGACGACCGACACGGCCAGGGCGCCGCCGGCCGCCAGCCCCACGCCGACGGCGGCGAGGTCCCGCACCCACACCGGCCCGATGCGGAAGCCGATGAAGGCCCCGGCGAGGGCCATCAGGCCGTAGATGCCGCGCAGCAGCCAGCCGTAGCCGAGCCCGACCTCGCGCCGCCGGGTGGTGAGCCACAGGAAGGCCAGCCCGCCGGTGCCCCACTGGAGCAGCACGGTGGCGGCGTCGAGGCGGATCACGGCCCGAACCTAAGCGTCGGGGGAGTCGGTGCCGACATCGAACCCATGCTCCGCCCCGCGCTCCCGCCACCATCGCGCCTCACGTTCCGTGGTGATTACCTTGATGTTCGGCCACTGAGCGTGGCAGCATGGGCGGGCACCGCCGCCGACGCCCGTCGGCCCGCCCCGGGGGAGAACCGATGACCGCACCACGCCGCCGGCTGCCGCTCCTGGTCGCCGTCGCCCTGCCGCTGCTGCTGCTGGCCGCCGCCTGCCAGCCGACGCCGCCACCGATCCCCGCCCCGAACCCCAACGCCACCCACACCCGCACGGTCGGGACCAACCCCGACGACCGCACCCCGCACGTCCTCGACGGCCAGGTCTACGCCGTGCTCGACCTCGGGACGCGGGTCGTCGTGGGCGGCGAGTTCACCCGGGTGAAGGCCTTCAACCGGCCGACCGAGTACGCCCGCCGGGGCATCTTCTCCTACGTCAAGGCGACCGGGGCCATCGAGGCCTTCAACCCGGTCCTCGACCGTGGCGGCGTCCGCGACATGGTCGTCGGCCCGAACAGCACCCTGATCCTCGGGGGCAGCTTCCAGAAGGTGAACGGCCAGACCCGGGTCGGGCTGGCGAAGATCGACGCCGTCAGCGGGGCCGTGGACGCCGCCTTCACCGCCCGCGCCAACGGCTGGGTGAACACCATGGCCCTCCGGGGCGACCGCCTCTTCGTCGGCGGGACCTTCACCACCATCAGCGGCAACGCCCGCTCCCGCCTGGCCGCGGTGAACGCCCGGACCGGCGCCGTCGATCGGGGCCTGAACGTCGCGGTCGACACCACGGTGCGCGGCGGTGTGGTGGTGAACCGGCTCGACGCCACCCGCAACGGGTCCAAGCTGGTCATCACCGGCAACTTCCGCCGGGTGGGCGGCCAGCCCCGCGACCAGGTCGCCATCATCGACGTGGGCGCCTCGTCCAGCGCGGTCAGCTCGTGGAGCACCACCGGCTACCGCACGGGTGCGTGCTCGGCGAGCTACGACTACTACGTCAAGGACGTCGACATCTCGCCCGACGACCGCTACTTCGCCGTCGTGACCACCGGCACCTGGGGCAACGGCCTGGCCGGCCTGTGCGACACGGTGGCCCGCTGGGAGATGGGCCGCACCGGCCCGAACCAGCGCCAGACGTGGGCCGACTGGACCGGTGGCGACTCGCTGTCGGCCGTGGCCATCACCGGCGCCGCCGTCTACGCCGCCGGCCACCAGCGCTGGGCCAACAACGAGAACGCGCCCCGCGGCGACGTGAAGGGCCCCGGCGCCGTCGACCGGGCCGGCATCGCCGCCTACGACCCGGCCACCGGGGCCGTCCTGCCCTGGACGACCCAGCGGGATCGGGGCCTCCAGGTCGGGACGCTCACGCCGACCCCGGCCGGGCTGTGGATCGGCAGCGACTCCGGCGGCCTGGGCAACGAGTGGCACCCCCGCCTCGGCTTCATCCCGCTGTGACCCCGCGGAACCGCCGGTCACCTTGGTGCCAGGCTCCACGTGGCCATGCCCACCCCGGTGCGCGCAGCGACCCCCGGCCACTTGGTGCCTGGCACCACGTGACCCGCGCCGACCAGCCTCCGCGCCGACCAGCCCGGCGCACCGGACCGACCCGTGCCTGACCCGGGACCCGAGAGGGCCCCCGGTACAGTCCCGCCGGTGAACGAGGCGCCCGACCCCGCGCGCCGCCGGGTGCTCCTCGTGTGCTCCGCGGGCGGCCACCTGACCCAGCTGCTCCAGCTGCGCCCGTGGTGGGAGCACCACGACCGCACGTGGGTCACCTTCGACAAGGCCGACGCCCGCTCCCACCTGGCCGGCGAGCGGACGGTGTGGGCCCACCACCCGACGACCCGCAACATCCCGAACGCCCTGCGCAACCTGGTCCTGGCCCGCAAGGTGCTGCGCGACGAGCGCCCCGACGTCATCGTGAGCGACGGGGCCGGCGTGGCCGTGCCGTTCTTCTGGCTCGGTCGCCGGATGGGCATCGCCACCGTCTACGTCGAGGTGTTCGACCGGGTCGAGAGCTCGACCATGACCGGGCGCATGTGCCGGCCCGTCACCGACCTGTTCTGCGTGCAGTGGGCCGAGCAGCAGCAGCACTACAAGGGCAGCGTCGTGATCGGCCCGTTGCTGTGAGCGACGAGGACGACCGGCCGCTGCACCTGGTGGTCACCCTCGGGACCGACCACCACCCCTTCGCCCGGCTGGTCGACTGGGTCGACCGGTGGGCCGGCGAGCACCCCGACCTGCGCTGCGTCGTCCAGCACGGCACCGCCCCCGCCCCCCGCCACGCCGAGGGCCACGCCATGCTCGACCCGGCCGACATCCCGGCCCTGATGGGGCGGGCCGCGGTGGTCGTGGGCCACGCCGGTCCGGGCACCGTCCTCGACGCCCGCGCCGCCGGCCGGCTGCCCGTGGTGGTCCCCCGCCTGGCCCGCCACGGCGAGGTCGTCGACGACCACCAGGTGACCTTCGGGCGGTGGATGGAGGGGCGCGGCATGGCCCTGTGCGTCGACGACGAGGCCGGGCTGCGGGCGCACCTCGACGCCGCCCTCGCCGACCCGGCCCCCTACGCCGTCGTCGTGGACGACGCCACCCCACCCCCCGCGGTCACCCTCCTCGGCGACCTCATCGACGGCATCCTCACGAGATGACCCCGCCGACCGAGGTGAGCCGCCACCAGCCAGGCCCCACCAGCTCGGAGCGACGAGACGAGCCGTTGCAACGCGGTCCGGCCCGGCGCAGCCGCTGGGGGTCTGGGGGTCCCCCCCAGACGAAGCGGCGTGTGGCCGAGGAACGAGGCCTCCGCCGCTGGGAAGGTCTCAGCGCCGAGCGCAGCGAGGCACCGTCAGTTCGAGGAACGGAGTGAGCGTCAGCGAACGAGTGACGAGACTCATCTACATCGGTGGATCGGGGCGGAGCGGGAGCACGCTGCTCGAGCGGCTGCTGGGCGCGGTGCCCGGGGTGGCGACGCTGGGCGAGGTCGTGCACCTGCCCCAGCGCAGCCTGATCGACGGCGACACGTGCGGCTGCGGCCAGCCCCTGACGAGCTGCCCGTTCTGGGGGCCGGTGGGCGAGGAGGCCTTCGGCGGCTGGGACCGGGTCGACGGCCGCCGGTGGGTCGAGGTCCAGGGCCGGGTCGACCGCAACCGCCACCTGCCGCTGCTGGCCGTCCCCGCCTCCGCCGCGTTCCGCCGGGACCTGGCCGAGCACGTCGACCGCCTCGAGCGCCTCTACCGGGCGGCGGCCACGGTCAGCGGGGCGTCGGTCCTGGTCGACTCGTCCAAGCACGCCTCCACCGCCTTCGCCCTGCGCCACCTGCGCGGCGTCGACGTCACCTTCGTCCACCTGGTCCGCGACAGCCGGGGCGTCGCCTACTCGTGGACCAAGGAGGTGGCCCGGCCCGAGACGCAGGACGAGCTCATGCCGACCTACTCCCCCGCCTCGGCCGCCGGCTGGTGGGACGCCTTCAACCTGATGCTGACGGCCCTGCGGGCCACCGGCGCGCCGGTCGACCGGCTGCGCTACGAGGACGTGCTGGCCGACCCGGCCACCGCCCTCCGGCGCATCCTCGCCCCCACCGGGCTGGCCCTGGAGCCGGGCTGGGACTCCTTCCTCACCCCGGCCGGTGCCGAGCTGGGGCCGAGCCACTCGATCGCCGGCAACCCGATGCGCTTCCGCACCGGGATCATCCCGCTGCGCCGCGACGAGGCCTGGCGCCAGGCCCTCCCGGTCGCCGACCGACGGGTCGTCACCGCCCTGACCTCGCCGTTCCTCGCCGCCTATGGCTACATGGGGCGGGACCGCTGACCGATGAGAAGGTCGTGGATGACCCGCGCGCCGACACCGACATGACCCCGACGAGCCACCCCACGGTCGCCGTCGTGATCGCCACGCGCGACCGCCCGGCGCTGCTGCGGCGGGCGGTGGAGGCCGTCCTCGACCAGCGCTACCCGGGCGACGTCGAGGTCCTGGCCGTGTTCGACCAGTCCGAGCCCGAGCCCGACCTGGCCCACGACGGTGTCGCCCCCGGGGGCGGCCACCGCCGCGTCCGGGTCCTCCGCAACGAGCGGATCCCCGGCCTGGCCGGCGCCCGCAACACCGGCATCACCGCCGCCACCGCGGACCTGGTCGCCTTCTGCGACGACGACGACCTGTGGCTGCCGGGCAAGCTCGACGCCCAGGTGGCCCTGCTGGCGGCCGAGCCGCACCTGGAGGTCGTGACCACCGGCGTGCTCGTCGAGGCGCGCGGCAAGGTGTCGACCCGGGTCCTCGAGCGGGACCGGATCACCCACGCCGAGCTGCTCCGGTCCCGCGTCTCGGAGGCGCACCCGTCGACCTTCCTGTTCCGGCGGGCCGCCCTGGTCGACGGCATCGGCCTGGTCGACGAGGTCCTGCCCGGCAGCTACGCCGAGGACTACGACCTCCTGCTCCGCGCCGCCCGCCGGGCCGACATCGGGGTCGTCCGCCTCCCGCTGGCGAAGGTGTTCTGGCACCGCTCGTCGTTCTTCGCCGAGCGCTGGAAGACGATCATCGAGGCCCTCGACCACCTGGTCGCCGCCCACCCCGAGCTGGCGACCGAGCCCGCCGGGCTGGCCCGCATCGAGGGCCAGCAGGCCTTCGCCCACGCCTCGATGGGCGACCGCCGAGGGGCGTGGAGCACGGCCCGCCGCGCCCTCGGCCACAACCGGCGCGAGCCGCGCGCCTACCTGGCCCTGCTCGTCGCCTCCGGCGCCGTCCGCTCCGAGTGGGTGCTGCGCGCCCTCCAGGCGGGGGGCCGAGGGATCTGATGGCGGTCGCCTACGGAGGGAGCGGAGCGGGCGACCCCGGCCGCGTCGCCCCGCTCCGACCGCGCCCGTCGTGGCGGGCGCTCGGCGCCAGCGTGGTCGGCCGCGGCACCCGCGAACGGCTGCGCCAGCTGCCGCCCCACTGGCCCATCACCGTCTGCATCGCCGGGTTCCCGATCTGGTGGGCCCTCGGGCTGGGGGCCCTCGTCTGGCCGGTGTTCGCCATCCCCCTGGGGCTGCGGCTGATCACCCGCCGGCGGCGGATCGTGGTGCCGCTCGGGTTCGGGGCCTGGCTCCTCTACCTGGCCTTCGTGGTGCTGTCGTTCACCGCCCTGGAGAGCAGCGCCCTGCCGTTCGCGTGGATCTGGCGGCTGGCGAACTACCTGTCGTGCACCGTGTTCTTCCTGGCCATCTGCGCCGCCGACGACGACGAGATCCCCGCCGACCGCATCGTCCGCCTGCTGGCGGGGTTCTGGATCGTCACCGTCGTGGGCGGGTGGCTCGGCGTCCTCCTGCCCGACGGCAGCATCCCCAGCCTCACCGAGCGGGTGCTGCCGGCGTCGGTCGCGACCAACGAGTTCATGCAGGTGCTGGTCCGCCCCGAGTTCGCCCAGGTCCACGACATCCTCGGCTACCCCCTGGGGCGGCCCAAGGCGCCGTTCGTCTACACCAACGACTGGGGCTCGGCCTACGCCCTGCTGCTGCCGTTCTTCTTCCTGTCGTGGCTCCAGTCGGCCGACATCCGCCGGCGGTCGTGGGCGTACCTGCTGCTCGTCGCCTCGCTGATCCCGGTGTTCGTGTCGCTCAACCGGGGCCTGTGGCTGAGCCTGGGCGTGGCGATGGTCTACGCCGCCAGCCGGTCCGGGGATCTGGCCCGCCTGGCCCGGCGGGCCCTGTTCGCGCTGCTCACCATCGGGCTGCTGTTGATCGTGTTCACCCCGGTGGGGACGCTGGTCGAGGGCCGGGCCGAGAACGACCACAGCTCGGCGGGGCGGTCGCTCCTCTACGGCGAGGCCTTCCGCATCACCACCGAGAGCCCCATCATCGGGCTGGGCGGGCCCCGCCCCTACGAGGGCAACAAGATCATCCCCAACGTGGGCACCCAGGGCATGTTCTGGACCGTCCTGGTGAGCACCGGGTACGTCGGCCTCGGCCTGTTCCTGGCCGCCTGGCTGCGGTGGATCTGGGAGACGCGGGCGGGGCCGTCGGTCACGTTCTGGTGCCACGTGGTCCTGATCATCGGGCTGGTGCAGATCCTCGTGTACGACATGATCCCGTCGTCGCTGCACGTGGTGTTCATCGCCGCCGCCCTGGGTTTCCGCGCCGCGCGCCGCGACGGCCTCGCGTCAGGTGCTTCGCGGGTCACGGGGGGTCAGACACCCGACTCCGCGTCAGGTGCTTCGCGGGTCACGGGGGGTCAGACACCATCCGACCGCCTGGGGACGGTCGGGCCGGGTGGGCACGGTCGGAAGGTATCTGACCCCGGCTGGTCGGCGACCGCCGGGCCGATGGGAGCAACCTCATGACCGCCGCGTTGCGGTCTGATGCCACGGCGCTCGACGCGGTCGCTGCGCTGCTCGGGCCTGATGACGCCCCCCGCCGGGCCGGCGACACCGCGGCCACCGAGCGGGCCTACGCCGTGCTGCCTCGGCGGGCCCGGCCGCGGTACCTCGTGCCGGTCGACGGGCGCCACGCTCGCGGAGCCCACATCCGCCCCGGAGCGGGCGCGGCCCAGGCCGTCACCCGAGTCGCCCTGCGGGCCGCCCTGCGCAGCGGGATCGGCAAGGTCCTGCCCGACCGCCTGGTCGTCGACGACGGCGACGCCGACCACCCCGGCCTCCGCCGCCACCTCGCCGCCCTGCTCGACCGCGACGACGTCGACCTGGCCGTCGCCCTCGGCGCCCCCCGCCCCAACCGCAAGCCGGTGGTGCAGGCCATCGGCGCCGACGGGGTCACCGTCGCCTGGGTGAAGCTCGGCGTCGACGACCACACCGACGCCCTCGTCGCCCACGAGATCGACGCCCTGCGGGCCGTCGCCGGCGCCGACCCGTCGGTCGTCACGCCACCGGTGCTCGCCTCCGGGACCTGGCAGGGCCACCCGCTCCTCGCCCTGGGCCACATCACCATGCGGGAGAGCGCCGCCGCCCTCGACCTGCCACCGGCGGCCATCCGGGCCATCGCCGGCCCCACCGTCGACGAGGACGTCGTCGCCAGCACGTGGTGGCGCCGGCTCGAGGCCGGGCCCGACCCCGACGGCGCCGTGGCCGCCCTGCTCGACGCCCTCCGCCCCGCCCTCGCCGGCCGGCGCTGGGCCTTCGGCCGCTGGCACGGCGACCTGGCCCCGTGGAACGCCACGTGGGACGGCGACCACCTGATCGCCTGGGACTGGGAGCGCTCGCACACCCCCGTGCCCCTCGGCCTCGACCTGATCCACAACCGGTTCCAGGTCGCCGTCCTCGGCGAGGGCGTCCCCGTCGCCGAGGCCCTGACCCGGGCGGCCACGGCCGAGCGGGCCACCCTCGTCGCCCTCGGCTACGCCGCCGACGACGCCCCGCTCGTCGCCGGCGCCTACGCCGCGACCCTCCGGGCCCGGTACGCGGCCGACGCCCAGCACGGCCCCCTCGGGCCGGGCACGTCCATCGCGGCCGGCCTCGACGCCGACCCCACGCTCGGTCGGGAGGCCGTCTCGTGAAGCTGCCCCTGTCCGACATGGCCCGCTACCGGCTGTTCCTGGCCTGGCTGCACACCACCCAGCAGGTCGCCCGGCCCACGGCCCCGTGGCGGGCCACGCCCGACTTCCTCATCGTCGGGGCCCAGCGCTCGGGCACGACCACGCTCTACCGGCTGCTGGCCGACCACCCGGCGGTGCGCTTCCCCCGGCTCACCAAGGGCGTCCACTGGTTCGACGTCGAGTACCACCGGGGGCCGAGCTGGTACCGGTCCGGGTTCCCGCTCCGCGCCTCGGTGGAGAAGGCCACCCGCGAGCTGGGCGAGGGCGTGGTGGTGGGCGAGGCCGCGCCCTACTACGGCTTCCACCCCTTCGCTCCGGCCCGCATCGCCGAGCACCTGCCCGAGGTGCGGCTGGTGATGATCCTGCGCGACCCGGTGACCCGGGCGTGGTCGCAGTTCCACCACGAGCGGGCCCGGGGCTACGAGCCGCTGGCCGACTTCGGCGCCGCCCTCGACGCCGAGGAGAGCCGCCTGGCCGGGGCCGAGGAGGTCCTGGCCGGCCGACCCGGCCACCACCTCGCCCACCAGCACCAGTCGTACGTGGCCCGGGGCCGCTACGACGAGCAGATCCGCCGCCTGTGGGCCGCCGTCGGCCGCGACCGGGTCCTGGTGCTCTACACCGAGGAGCTCGAGCGCGACCCGGGCCCGACGCTCGACGCCCTCCACGACTTCCTCGGCATCAGCCGGCGCCAGGTCGAGCCCGGCCGCTGGAACCCCCGCAGCCAGGGGTCGATCCCCGACGAGCACGTGGCCCGCATCCGGGCCGCCACCGCCGCGTCCGACGCCTGGCTCGCCGCCGAGCTCCCCACGCCCCCGCCCTGGCTCGTGCCCGCCGCCGCCCCGACGGAGACCGGGTGACCGGTGCGACCGTGACCGACGCCGGGCCCCCCGAGGCCGAGGCGACCGACGCCGTCCTCCCGCGCGCCCCGGAGGGGTCGGGGATGGCGCGCGCCTCCCTGATCAACCTGGTCGGCTCGCTGGTCTACGGGGTCACCGGGTTCCTGCTGATCGTCGTCATCACCCGCCGGCTCGGCACCCGCGGCGCCGGCGCGCTGCTCGAGGCCATCGCCGTGTTCAGCATCGTGTCCCGGTCGACCATGGCCGGGACCGACGTCGGCCTCGTCCGCTTCACCAGCCGGTTCCTGACCCGGGACCGGGCCGCCGAGGTCCGCCGCCTCTACGCCGTCGCCCTGGTCCCGGTCCTGGTCCTGTCGTCGCTCGCCGGGATGGCCCTGTTCGTGGGGGCCGACCCGCTGGGCCGGCTCCTCACCTCGGGCCACAGCAGCGACACCCTGTCGACCTACCTGCGGGTCCTGGCCCCGTTCCTCCCCGTCGCCGCCGTGTACCAGGCCGTCGACGGCGCGACCCGGGGGTTCGGCTCGATGCTGCCCAGCGTGGTGGTGGAGCGGATCGGTCGGTCGGCGGCGCTGCCCCCGCTCGTCCTGCTGGCCATCAGCGCCGGCGGCGGGGCGGCTCTGATCGGTGCGGCCTGGGCGGCCCCCTTCGCCGTGGCCCTGGTGCCCATGGCGCTGTGGACGGCGCGCCTGCTGCGCCGGGCCGAGCAGTCGCTGCGGGACCGGGTCGCCCGGGCCCCGGCCGACGCCGCCGTCGCCCCGCCCGAGCCGCTGGCCCCGCCGGAGCTGGCCCGCCGGTTCTGGTCCTTCGCCCTGCCCCGCTCCTTCGCCGGCGTGTTCGCCCTCACCATCACGTGGGTCGACAGCCTGCTGCTCGGGGCCATGGAGGGCACCGGCGCCGTCGGCGTCTACAGCTCGGCCATCCGCTGGCTGATCGTGGGCAACGTGGCCGGCAACGCCGTCACCATGGCCTTCGCCCCCCAGATCGCCCGGGTCATGGCCGCCGACCCCGACGACGCCAAGCCGCTCTTCCAGGAGGCCTCGGCCCTGCTGGTGCTGCTGGCCTGGCCCGCCTACGCCGTGGCCATGGTCTTCGCCCCCATCCTCCTCACCACCTTCGGCGACGGCTTCAGCGGCGGCGCCGCGGTGATCGCCATCACCGGCGTCGGCTTCCTCCTCGCCAGCGCCGCCGGCCCCATCGACATGCTCCTGCTCATGGCCGGGCGCAGCCGCCTCAGCCTGATCAACACCGGCGTGGCCCTGGTGGTGAACATCGGCGCCAACCTGCTGCTCATCCCGCCCTACGGCATCAAGGGCGCGGCCCTGGCCTGGACGATCAGCCTGATGGTCGCCAACGGCCTGCCCCTTGCGCAGATGTGGAAGATGCTCGGCGTGCACCCCTTCGGCGCCCGCACCGTGCGCACCATGGCCCTCGCCGCCGGGGTGGCCGCCGCCCTCGTCGCCGCCCGGGCCCTGCTGGGCCCCACCATCGGCGGGCTCGCCCTCGGGCTGGCGCTGGGCGGGGCCGTCCTGCTGGCCGGCATCTGGTCCAGCCCCGACCACCTCGGCGTCGACCAGGTCCTCCGGAGGCCGGCCCGATGAGAAGAGATGTCCACGACCGACCATCACTTGGTGCCTGGCACCACGTGACCTTGCCCAGCCCGGTGAACGACCGCGACCACCGGTCACTTGGTGCCTGGCACCACGTGACCCGCGCCGACCAGCCCCACCCATCCGACGACGCCCCAAGGACCCCTGATGCCTGCTGCTGAACCGTCCGCGGTCGAGCTCGGCGACTACCTCGGCATCATCCGCCGGCGGTACGTCATCGTCGGCCTCGCCGTGCTGGTGTGCCTCGTGCTGGGGGCGGGCTACGGGGTCACCCGGCCCGACGTGTTCCGGTCCCAGTCCGAGATCGCCCTGCCCGCCCCGGCCGCGACCCAGACCGCCATCGAGGTCACCGAGGACGTCCAGACCGAGCTGGCGGTGATCCGCTCGGACCTGGTGGCCGAGCGGGCCGCCGAGGCCATCGGCGACGTCGACGACCCCCGCGACCTGCTCGCCAACCTCACCGTCGAGGCCCCGCCCGACGCCCGGGTGCTGGTGGTCGTCTACCGCGCCTCGAGCGCCGAGAAGGCCCAGGAGGGGGCCAAGGCCTTCGCCGACGGCTACATCGCCCTCAAGGAGGCCGAGCAGCAGGCGGCCATCGACCAGCAGGTCGAGCGCTACACCGAGCGCATCGCCAGCCTCGACGAGGGCATCGCCGCCCAGGACGCCATCCTGTCCCGGGCCGACGAGGACTCGAACGAGTTCCGCTCGGCCGAGCGCAACCGGGACGACCTGGCCAGCAACAAGGCCGACCTCGAGCTGGAGCTGGCCGCGGTGCAGAGCCAGCCCGTCGACGGCGGCACGATCATCACCCCGGCCCGCCTCCCCCGCCAGCCCCAGGCCAAGGGGCTGGGCCGGACCCTGGCGGCCGCCATCGCCGCCGGGCTGGTGCTGGGCCTGGGCGCCGCCTTCGTCCTCGACCGGCTCGACACCCGGGTGCGGGGCGCCGCCGACCTCCGGCAGGTGCTGGGCGTCCAGTCGCTCGGGAGCATCCCGGTATTCCCCGAGCGCCACCGCCGGCCGGGGACGGCCCTCGTCACCGTGCACGCCCCCAACGGGCCCGAGGCCGACGCCTTCCGCCGGCTGCGCACCTCGGTGCTCCTCGCCGTGCGCGACGCCGGCGTCCGGACCCTCGCCGTCACCAGCTCGGTGGCCGACGAGGGCAAGACCACCGTGGCCGCCAACCTGGCCGTGGCCATGGCCCAGGGTGGCCGGCGGGTGTTGCTCGTCTCGGCCGACCTGCGCCGGGCGGGCGTCGAGGAGCTCTTCGACCTGCCCACGGCGCCGGGCCTCACCGACGTGCTCCGCGGCGACGCCACCCTCGACGAGGTCGAGCGCAAGGTGGGCGACCTGGTCGTCATCACCCGGGGCTCCCCCGTCGAGAACCCGACCGACCTGCTCGGCTCGGAGTCGACCGCCGACGCCGTCACCGCCCTGGCCCACGGGTTCGACCTCGTCATCTTCGACACGCCCCCGGTGCTGGCCGTGGCCGACGTGCTGGTCCTCGCCCCCCGCCTCGACACCACGCTCCTCGTGGTGTCGCTGGCGCAGGCCAGCACCGCCCAGGTCTCCGAGGCCGGCACCGAGCTCACCCTGGCCGGGGCCAACGTCCTCGGCGCGGCGCTGAACAACGACACCGACAGCAGCCGGCGCTCGGCCAGCGCCGCCGCCTACGGCGTCCAGAACCGATAGGCCCCGTCCTAGGGGCGTCGGGACCGGGACCGACGGTCATCTTGGTGCCAGGCTCCACGTGGCCCTGCCCACCCCCGTGAGCGCAACGATCCCCGGCCACTTGGTGCCTGGCACCACGTGACCTGCGCCAACCAGCGTTCGGCGCGCCATGCCAAGCAACGGTGTCGTCCTAGTGACCTGCGCCAACCAGCCCTGGCGCACCATGTCGGGCGGTGTCGTCCGGTTCAGGGCTGGTCGACGTCGAGGAGCTCCGCCACCGGGATCGTGGTGCCCGGCGCGTAGGGCACCTCGATCTCACCGTCGGGACCGACGTGGCGGCGCTCCCGGTAGCCGCCCTCGTCGGGGTCGGTGAACACCTCGACGCCCTCTCGGTGCACGACCCAGTACCAACCGAACCCGGCCCGCCCGTAGGCGACGGTCTTGACCTCGGTGTCGAAGACGAACGAGGCGTCCGCCACCTCGACGACCAGACCGACGTCACCGGGGTTCAGCCGGCTGATGGTGCGCTCGGTCCCGAGACGGGCGACCGGCTCCGCTCCGCGCCGGCACACGAACGCATCCGGGTCGGGCAACGAGCCAGCTGCGGGGAGCGTGGCGTTGGTGACCCGCCAGCCGTCCTCGGGTAGCCGACGGATCACACGAGCCGTCACCTGGCCGTGCCAGTCGCCGATCACCACCCGGATCACCTGGCCCTCGACCAGCTCGACCCTCTGCTCGCCGAAGACGCCCGCCTCCCAGGCCCGGATGTAGGACGCCTCGTCCCACACGAAGGTCTCGGCCAGGGCCACGCCCCGATCGTAACGGTGTCGTCCTAGGGTCGTCCCGCATGAGCAAGAAGCGTCGACGGAAGGCTCGCGGGGGTCGGGTGACCCCGAAGGGGACCCGGCCGGGCTCGGCCCGCCAGCCCCGGTCGGCCGCCCGCTCCGAGCCCCGGGAGCCCAGCCTGCTGGACGAAGTCGCCGGTGCGCTGGCCACGGGCGAGCCCGTGGCGCTGCTGGGGCTGGCGAGCACCTTCGTCGAGCTGCTGACGAGGAAGCCGTCGCCGTTCGAGGCGCCGCCCCCGGACCTGCCGCCGCTGGCCGAGGTGGTCCGCTCCTTCGTCGAGGTGCCGGGCCCGGAGAGCACGGCCCTGCTGGCCGCGCTGGCGCCGATGGTCCCCGACGAGCTGGTCGCCCGGGCCGCCCGGCGCGAGCTGGCCCACCGCGACGATGCCCTGCCGGCGTGGCTGGCCGGGCTGGACCGGGCCGAGGCCGGGCCGGTGCTCGAGATCGGCGACGTCCTGGGCGACGCCAGCAACGTGATGGTCGAGGTCCGCGTGGCCGACGGCCAGGTCATGACCGTGGTGGCCCACCTCGACCACAGCGGCGGCGCGGCGGTGGCCGATGCCTTCGTCCTGCCCGACCGCATCGATGCCGTGCTCGCCTCCACCGGGTCGGCCACCGACCCCCACCTGTTCCGGGCCGAGCTCGACCCGGCCGACGCCCGCGCCCGGGTGGAGGACGCCATCCGCCTCGGGGACATGATCGTCCCCCCGTACGAGACCGAGACCTGGCCGGCCAGCAAGCCCCTCCTGCGGTGGGCCGTCGGCCTCCTCCCGGCGGGCGGCGAGGTGCCCGAGCGCCACGAGTGGAGCGACGAGGAGGAGGACGCCCTGATCGAGCGGCTCTTCGCCTCCGACGAGGGGCGCCCCCTCGACGACGAGGACCACCGGGACCTGATGGGCATGTTCCTGTGGCTGGGCACCGGCTACTGGTCGGGCGACCCGCTGCGCTGGAGCCCGGACCGGGCCGCCCACCTCCTGCTCGACCTGGTGCCCCGGAAGCTCATGGCCCCGGCGGACCAGCTGGCGAAGGTGCCGGACCTGCTGCGGGCCCTGGTCACTTTCGGCCACCGCGAGCGGGGCATCCCCGCCGAGCTGACGGCCGAGACCCTCGCCGTCATCGACGAGGTGGTGCCGGAGTTCCTCGACCTCATCGCCGACGAGGACCGGCCGCGGGGCGCCGAGGCCATCGCCGCTCGGACCCTCGGGCTGGCCGGCGCGACCTCACCGCTGCTGCGGGAGGTGTGGGAGGACGGCCTGGCCCGGGTCGAGGCCCGGGCCGGCGGACCCGAGGCCCTGGCCTCCCTGGACACCGACCCCCTGCCCGACGAGGCGCTCGACCTCTCCGGCGTGCCCGACGGTGCGCTCGACCGGGTCCACGAGGTGGCCGACCTGGGCGACGAGGCCTGTGCGGCCCTGCTCGGGATCGAGGCCCGTACCGCCTTCCGTCGGCTGCTGGCCCGGGTGGCGCGCGAGGCACCAGAGGTGCTCCTCCGGGGCCGGGCCGACACCGCCGCGGCGGCGCTGTGCTGGGCGGTGGCCCGTGACAGCGATCTGCTGGGCACGGCGAGGACCAAGGTGACGGCCAAGGCGCTGCTCGCCCGCCTCGGGATCGCCGGCGGCAGCGTCTCGACCCGTGCCGGCACGCTGCTGCGGGCCGCCGGGCTGGAGCGCGACGGATCGACCGACACCGGCCTCCCGCCCGAGCTCATGGTGGCGACAGCCCGGCGGACGATGCGCGCCGACGCAGCGCGCTACCGCTCCCTCCTGGCCGAGGCGGGTTCGCTCGACGATCCCGGCCAGGCGGCGCGGACGAGGGCGGCGGCAGAGGGCATGCAGCACCGGTTGAAGGTGACCCTCGAGGAGATCCGCCCCCCGGTGTGGCGCCGCCTCGAGGTCGCCAGCACCGCCACCCTGGCCGACCTCCACGAGGTGCTCCAGGTCGCCTTCGGGTGGGCCGGTGGGCACCTCCACGCCTTCACCGTCGCCGGGCGTGAGCACGTCCCGGCAGCGATGCTCGACGAGTGGGAGCCGCTGGGGGCACCGTCGATCGACGAGTCCACCGTGACGATCGCCGAGGTCCTGCCCGAACCCGGGGCCACCGGCGCCTACGCCTACGACTTCGGCGACGGGTGGGAGCACCGCATCGAGGTCGAGGCGATCGAACCGGCCACCGACCACGCGCCCCTCCCCCGCTGCACCGGCGGCCGCCGGGCCGGGCCGCCCGACGACGTGGGCGGCCCGTGGGGCTACGAGCGCCTGCTCGACGCCCTGGCCGACCCCTCCCACCCGGACCACGACGAGCTGCGGGACTGGCTCGGCGGCCCCTTCGACCCCGAGGCCTTCGACGCCGACGAGGTCACGCGCCGGCTGCGCGCCAGGTTCCCGACCCGGTAGCGCCCAGGGGCGGCGGCCGATCGGGGGCGCCTCGCTCACAGTGGTCCGGTCGCCGCCGACAGGAGACGTACCACGCCCCAGCGTGCCCCGAGCCCCGAGAGGGACTACTCTCTGTGACCGCACCTCTGAACGGAGACCCCGGGTCGCCATGACCCTCGCCCACGCCCAGACCGACGTCGAAACCCTGGCCAGCGTTGCCCTCGGTCGCGCCGACACGGCGACGTCCCGGCCCCGCATCGATCCCAAGCGGGTGATGGGCCTGGCCGACATGGGCACGGTGGTCCTCGCCCTCGCGCTCAGCGCGGTCGTGTCAGGCCCCATGACGGTTGATGGCGGGCCCAGCAGCCTGCGCTTCCTCGCCCTCGGGGCGGCGACGCTGCCGATGTGGCTGGCGATCATGTCGAGCCAGCGGCTCTACAACGTGCGCTTCATCGGCCGCCGCATCGACGAGGTCCGCCGCATCGTCAACGCCACCTTCCTGGGCTCGATGGCGGTCGCCCTGGCCGGGTTCTTCGCCGACATCGACGTGCCCCGGTCGCGCATCGTCGTCCTCTTCGTCGTCGTCACCCTCCTCGTCTCGGTCGAGCGGGAGGTGGCCCGCCAGATCTTCAGCGCCATGCGGACCAACGGCAAGCTGATCCGCACCGTCGTGATCGCCGGCGCCAACCCCGAGGGCCGCGAGCTGGCGGCCATGCTGCGCACCGACTCGTGGCTGGGCTACCAGGTGCTGGGGTTCGTCGACGACGACCCCGACACCGATCCCGAGCCCGTGCCCGGGGTGCCGCTGCTCGGCACCGTGTCCGAAGCCGGCGAGATCCTGCGGGCCCGCCCCGGGGCCTCGGTCATCGTGGCCGCCTCGGCCATCGAGAGCTCGACCACCAACCGCCTGGCCCGCGACCTGCTCGACCGGGGCGTGCACGTCGAGCTGTCGTCGACGCTCCGCGACATCGCCTCCCAGCGCCTCGTGGTCCGCCCCCTCGGGCGGTTCCCGGTGGTCTACGTCGAGCCCATCCAGCGCGACGGCTGGCGCAAGACGGCCAAGCGGGCCTTCGACGTCACCCTCGCCGTGGCCGCCATCATCGTCACCAGCCCCCTGGTGGCCCTGGCCATGGTGGCCATCCGCCTCGACTCCCCCGGCCCGGTGCTGTTCCGCCAGGTCCGCGTCGGCCGCAACGGCCGCCCGTTCCAGGTCCTGAAGCTGCGCACCATGGTGCAGGACGCCGAGGCCCGCCGCGACGAGCTGCTAGAGGCCAACGAGGCCGACGGCCCCCTGTTCAAGATGCGCCACGACCCCCGCGTCACCCGGGCCGGCCGGTTCCTTCGCAAGAGCTCCATCGACGAGCTCCCCCAGCTGTGGAACGTGGTCCGGGGCGAGATGAGCCTCGTCGGCCCCCGCCCCGCCCTCCCCCACGAGACCGAGGCCTGGGACCCCCTGCTCACCCAGCGCCTCCGGGTCACCCCCGGCATCACCGGCATGTGGCAGGTCAACGGCCGCAGCGAGTCGAGCTTCGAGGACTACACCCGCCTCGACCTGTACTACGTCGACAACTGGTCCCTGCTCATCGACCTCGCCATCCTGGCCAAGACCCTGCCGGTGGTCCTCCTCCGGCGTGGCGCGGCCTGAGCCCGACGGGCGACGGTCAGGGCTGGTTCAGACGTCGACGACGATCAGGTCGTGGTCGGCCCGGTTGAGGGCGAGGGGCCCGGCCTCGGTGGCGACGACGATGTCCTCGATGCGCAGCCCCCACGCGCCGGGCGTGTAGATCCCGGGCTCGACGGAGAAGGCGTGACCCGGCTCGAGCCGGGTGCGGTTGCCCTCGACGATGTAGGGGTCCTCGTGCTCCTCCACCCCGATGCCGTGCCCGGTGCGGTGGATGAAGCGGTCTCCGTAGCCGGCCGAGGCGATCGGGCTGCGAGCGGCGGCGTCGACGTCCTCGCAGGTGACCCCCACCTTGGCCGAGGCGACCGAGGCGGCCTGGGCCTCCTGCAGCACGGAGTAGGCCTCGACCACCTCGGCGGCGGGCGGGCCGACGGCGACGCATCGGGTGATGTCGGAGCAGTACCCGGCGCCCGACTCGGTGGGCCACAGGCCCCCGAAGTCGCAGAGCAGGACCTGCCCCGGGGTGATGATGTCCGACCCCGCCTCGTGGTGGGGGCTGGCGGCGTTGGGGCCGGTGGCGACGATGGCGAAGTTGACCCGCTGGTGGCCCTCGTCGACGAGCCGGCGACCGATCTCGGCCGAGACCTCGGCCTCGGTGCGACCCGCCAGCCGGATCTCGCCGCCCTGGAGCTGGGCCGCCACCCGGTCGGCGGCCCGGGCCGCCTCACGGAGGGCTGTGACCTCGCCGGGGTCCTTCCGGGCCCGGAGGGGCCCGACGACCGGCGCGGCCCGCTGCCAGCGGGTGGCGCCGCCCACGGCGCCCTGCAGCTCGAGCAGGAAGCGGGACCAGGTGCGATCGCCGACACCGACGGTGCCGGCCGGGCCGACCAGGTCGGCCACGAGGGCGATGGGGTCCTCGAGCTCGCCCCACGGCCGCAGGCCGAACACGTCGGGCCGCTCGACCACCCGGGGGGCCTCGAGCCGGGGCACGACCAAGGTGGCCTCCCCCTCACGGGGGACGACCAGCATGGTGAGCCGCTCGAGGGGCATGGCCTCGTAGCCGGTGAGCCACGGGAGGTCGGGCCCGACCGACAGCAGGAGGGCGTCGACGCCCTGGGCCCTCATGGTCCCTCGCACGCGCTCCATCCGCTCCTGGTGCATGCGGGGCAGGCTACGGGGTGGGGCTGGGCGCGGCATCGAACGCCGGCAGCCCGTCGATGCTGGTGCGGTTCTTCTCGGCCCGGTAGGCGACCAGCCCGTCGTCGCCCCGCTTGGCAGCCCACTCGTCGAGGCGGGTGCGGGGCCCGACCAGCTCCATCTGGGGGACGGCGTACCCGCAGGCCGACGCCACCCGGTCGACGGCCAGGTGGATCACGGCGCGGGCACCGGGGTGGTCGGGGAACCGGGGCGCCAGGTCGTCCCAGCCCGGGTCGCCCGGTCGCACATACGTCGCCTGGCCGTAGAGGCGGAGGATCAGCGGCTTGGCGTCGAACGAGCAGAACATGACGGTGAGCCGGCCGTTGTCTCGGATGTGGGCGATGGTCTCGGCGCCGCTGCCGGTGAGGTCGAGGTAGGCGACCTCGTGGGGCGACACCACCCGGAAGGTGTCCCCGCCCTTGGGCGAGACGTTCACGTGCCCGTCAGCGTCGAGCGGCGCCGTGGCCACGAAGAAGACCGGCTGGTCGGCGATCCAGGTGGCCAGCTCGTCGGTGATGGCGTCGTAGGTGCGGCCCATCACCACAGCCTGCCCGACCCGCCGTCACCGCCCGGCAGCGAATCGGCCAGGGTCTCGGCCCGGCGTGCGGGCGCCGTCCCGGCGGCCCAGGGTGCGCACCGCCAGGAGCCCGAGACCGATCCCGACCAGGTTGGCGACCACGTCCGCCAGCTCGGCGGTCCCGCCGAGCGGTGACGGCAGCTCCAGGCCGAGGGTGCCCAGGGTGCCATGCACCAGCTCGAGGACGAGACCGACGCTCAGGACCACAGCGGCCGCCCGCCGTGCGCCAAGCCGCCCGGCCAGGATGACCACGAGGCCGCCCGACATGACCACGTGCAGGGCCTTGTCGACGCCGAGCGGGTCGGCGACCACCATCCAGTCGGCGCGCGCCAGCACGAGCTCGCGCACGGCCGGCCCGATCAGGGTCGGCCAGGAGCGTCGGTGTGGTCGTGAGCAGGCACGGCGGCGACCTGCCGCAGCGCATCAGCCACCTCGCTCGTCGGCCCGGACTCGAGGTCGGCGAGGACGCCGGGCTCGAGGGGCTCGACGCACACCCGCGAGATCAGCTCGTGGGCGGAGGGCTGAGGCTCCTCCGCCGCGCTGAGGAGGACCTCGTGCATCTTCTCGCCCGGCCGGAGGCCGGTGTAGACGATGTCGACGGTGCGTTCCGACTGCTCGACGAGGCGCCGGGCCACCTCGGCGATGCGCACCGGCTCGCCCATGTCGAGGACCATGGCCTCGCCGTCGCGGCCGATGGCGCCGGCCTGGATGACGAGCTCCACGGCCTCCTCGACGGTCATGAAGTACCGCGTCACATCCGGGTGGGTGACCGTCACCGGGCCCCCGGCCTCGATCTGGGTCCGGAAGGCGGTGAGCACCGAGCCACGGCTGCCGAGGACGTTGCCGAACCGGACGCTGACGAACGAACCCTTGCTCTGGCCGGCAGCATGGGCCGTGAGCCGCTCGGCGACCCGCTTCGAGCAGCCCAGGACGCTGGTGGGATCGGCGGCCTTGTCGGTGGAGATGTTGACGAACAGGCCGACGTCGTGACGGAGGGCCTGGTCGAGCATGTTCTGGGTGCCCCGGCAGTTAGACTTCACCGCCTCCCGGGGGTGCATCTCGAGCAGGGGCAGGTGCTTGAGGGCGGCGGCGTGGAAGACGACCTGGGGGCGGTGCTCGTCGAACACCTCGGCCATGCGATCCGCCTCGCGGATGTCGGCGACCACCAGGTTGCGCGAGTCGAGCATGGCCCGGCCCTCGATCGACATCTGCACCTCGTGCAGCAGCGACTCGTCACGATCGAGCATGACGAGCTCCGCGGGGGCGAAGCGGTAGATCTGACGGCACAGCTCGGACCCGATCGACCCGCCGGCTCCGGTGACGAGCACTCGGGCGCCGGTGACGTAGCCAGCGATGGCGTCGAGGTCCGTCTCGATCCGGCGCCGGCCGAGGAGGTCCGACTCCGTCAGGGGACGGACGTCGGAGCTGGCGATCTGCCCGCCGAGGAGCTCGTTCACCGGGGGGAGGACCAACACGTGGAGTCCGCACGCGCCGGCACGCCCTGCGATGTCGCGGATGACGGCACCATCGGCGCTGGGGAGAGCGATGACGACAGTGTCCGCCTCGACACGCGTCGCCACGTCGCACACCTGAGAGCTGGTGCCCAGCACCGGCACCCCCTGCAGACGGAGGCTCCGCTTCATGGGGTCGTCGTCCACGAGGCCGACGGGGAGGTACGGACCGTCGGGGTTCCGCATCATCGACCGCACGAGCTGCCCGCCCGCCTCGCCCGCTCCGACGATCACCACACGAGTGAGGTCCTCGCCTGTGGGCCGCATCGAGCGCTCGAGCACCAGCCGCCACGACCACCGGAACGACGACGCCACGAGCAGGGTGATGAAGCCCTGGGCGACGCATGCGGCCACGGGGACCGGGCGGTCGCTCGCCAACAGCGATGCGGCGAGGAGAGCCAGACTGGTGAGGCTGACAGCTCGAGCGAGGGCGAGGACCTCCTCGAACCCGCCGAAGCGCCAGCGGCCCCGGTAGAGCCCCTGCGACCACCCCGCTAGGAGCTGGACGACACCGACGAACGGCAGCACCCACCAGAGCTGGGAGACGTTCTCCGACGGCATCGCCGTCTCGAACCGCATCCACAGGGCGACCACGACCGCACCCATGGCGATGAGTGGATCCGTGGCCGCCTGGATGATGTGCCGGGTGCGCTCCTCAGGCAGGGCGACGTACCCGACTAGACGTGGTCGTTCCATGTGTGCTTGTCCCCTCCCACCAACTCCCGCCGACACGCTAACCCACCATGCGGGAAGGTTCAGTGATCGTCGGTGAAATCCTGCGAACGGGTGACGGCCCGATCAGACACCGGAAGGCCGCTCAGAGGACCTCGACGTTGGGCCCGGCGAGCACGTTCCGGCAGTCGAGCACGTGCACGGCGGATGAGCCCAGGAGGTCGCGGTCGAAGGCGTCGTGGTCGACGACGAGCAGGACCAGATCAGCGTCTGCGATCTCCTCCGCGCTGAGATCGACGAGCTCGACGCCGGCTGGCGCCTGGGCCGGGTCGACGTACGGGTCGACCGCACGAAGGTCCGCGCCGAGAGCCAGCAGCCGCTTGGCGATCTCGCGCGAGGGGGCCTCGCGGGCATCGCCGGTGTTCTTCTTGTAGGACAAGCCGAGCATCAGGATTCGCTGCCCACGCACGGCCAGGCTGCGGCGGTTGAGGGCGGCGACGACGCGCTGCACGACGTAGTCGGGCATGTGCTCGTTGATGTCGTTGGCCAGCTCGACGAACCGGAAGGTGTGACCCAGCGATCGACGGACCCGCCAGGAGAGGTACGACGGGTCGATGGGCAAGCAGTGACCACCGACACCCGGTCCGGGGGTGAACTTCATGAACCCGAAGGGCTTGGTGTCGGCTGCCTCGATGGCCTCCCACACGTCGATGCCGAGGTCATTGGCGAACATGGCCAGCTCGTTGACCAAGGCCACGTTGACATGGCGGAAGGTGTTCTCGATGAGCTTGGTGAGCTCGGCCTCCTTGGGCGACGAGACCGCAATCGTCTTGTCCACGAGCTGGTCGAAGAATCCCTGGACCGCCTCCAACGACGCTGGCGTCACGCCGGAGACGACCTTCGGTGTCCGCTCGAAGGTCCACTCCCTGTTCCCGGGGTCGATCCGCTCGGGGCTGTAACCCAGGTGGAAATCGACCCCTGCGGTCAAGCCCGAAGCCTCCTCTAAGATCGGCCCCACGAGTTCCTCGGTCGAGCCGGGGTACGTCGTCGATTCGAGGATGACGGTGCATCCGGCGCGCACGTACGGGGCGAGCGCAGCGGCGGCTGACTCGATGTAGCTGAGGTCCGGAATGCCCTCGGAGAGCGGCGTCGGCACCGAGATCACGGCGATGTCGAAGCCCTCGATGTCGGCGGGATCGGCAGACGGACGGTAGGTCTTCGTGGACAGCACACCGCCGAGGCGATCGTCGGAGATGTCCTCGATGAACGAGTCACCAGCGGCGAGCCGCTGGACCTTCTCATCGCTGATGTCGAACCCGATGACAGAGAACCCCGCCTCTGCCGCTCGCACGGCCACGGGAAGCCCCACGTAGCCCTGGCCGACGACGACGACCTTGCTCATGCACACACTCCTCAGTTGCCTCGCAGTATGACTCACCCTCTCACGGTGGGCAGAACCGATGGTGCATGCTTGCTCCGATCAGCCGAGCGACATGGTGGTCTGCCAGGTGATCGGAAGGTCCACGTCCTCCTCGACGACGATCGCTGTGGCATCGTGTCGACACCCGAAACCAGACGCGTAATGGGACGCGCCGGCCGAGGCACGCAAGGGATGGGCTCTCGCAGAGACACCAGCCATCTGCGCCGTCATCTCGACGGAGAAGCCACTGCCATCCAGGGTGCCGTCCTCCACCCGCGCATGCGACCGCGAGTCCATCTGGGCCGAGTCGAACAGGAGACGCAAACGCACTCGATGACGTCCCGAGCCGCTGACCTGGTCCCTGATCACGACCGATGCGGCGTCGACGAGCCACTGACGCTGGTGGACGGGACCACCTTCGAGGTGGGCAAATCCGTCGTGGGAGGCCACAACCTGGACGACGCCGTCAACAACCGCGGCTCGGCGCAGCGTGGCCTGGGCCCGTCGACCGGCGCGAAAGCTCCCCCAGACCTCGGTCTGATCCTGGCCATCGATGGCGACGGTGTTGTGCGCCGCAGTACTGCGCTCCCACCGGCGCTGGGGGCCCGAGCCGTACTCAGACGTGCCCGGATCCACGATGATCCGTTCGCCGTCGACGGCGAGCTCGAAGGTGAGGCAGTCGGCCTGGGCGTGCGCTGGCAGATCGGGCGGGCAGGGCTGTCCGACGTCGGCTATGAGGTGGATCCTGCTGCCCGGCTTGGCGACCACGTACCCAGAGTCGGGGAGAACGACAAGGGGTGTGTGGGGTGGCGCAGTCGGCTCGAGGGCTGCGATGCGGGCGACGCCGACGCGCTCGCAGTCGTTGAGGAGCGGCACGTCGCCGTCGGGCATCAGCATCGAACCCAGCCAGGCACGCATGCGAGTGATGACGTCAAGGAGGCCGTCAACCTTGGGCCGTCCTGCCACCTCGAGGAGATTCGCGATGTCGAGCAGGTCGGCCAGGACTTGGCAGTGGTAGGAGGGCGACAGCTCGAAGTGGCCTCCATCTGCCAGGACCTGTACGTCGATCTGCTGTCGGAGCAGCTCCAGACCGCGGTCGACCATCTTCAGATCGTCGAGTCGGATGCCCAGCCCCACGAGCGCCTTGAGGTTCTTGACCAGATGGTTCCCGCCCACATCGAGCTCGAGGTTGCGCTCGAGGAAGCGCGCATGAAGTACTAGCTGGTGACCGAACTCCTGGGCGATGGAACTCGTGACCAGAGCAGGTTCGACGTTGACGAAGACCCACGCGCGGAGAGCGGTGGGGTACGGCGCCCACGCGTTCCAGCGTCCAAGCCGGGTCCCCTCGACCCAACTGCGGAACTGGCGCTCGAAGACATGCTGGGCCATCGGGCGGTCTTCGGCCTGGAGCAGAGTCCACGCCCATTCCCAGTAGTGGTGGTGGTAGAGCCAGAGCTGAGGCGCGTCTGCGGGGTCCCATCGCACGGGCGAACCCAGTGCGCGCCTGTCGTCGAGGAAGGTGAAGGTGCCGGCTGCGAGCTCGTCGAGCGTGCCGCAGCTCGGGGGGGCAACCAGGTCGATCGCGGTGAAGGACGTAGGCCAGCTGCTCGCGCTGGGCGTTCCGGACCACCGCCTCTCGAACGGAGCTGGCCAACGCGACAGCGCCGTTCGCTGAGCTCGCAGTCGAACCCGGTGGACAACCTGTTCCGGGCGGAGGTGAGCGATCGTTCGTCGATAGCGCCCGAGGGCGGCCGGGTCCACACGCATCAGGTGGCGTGCATCCGGGACTCTGCGGCGATGCCGGCTGCGAACGAGCGCGGGGAGTAGCCCAGATCGGCCCTCGCCGCGGAGATGTCGAACGCCTTGTCCTCCACGAGGCGCTCGATCTGCTCGGCCTTGAGCGGCAACGGCTTTCCTCGACGTTCGACTGCGGTGAGGAAGCGGACTATGGGCTGGTGCGGGATGGGGATGCCCTTCACCGATCGGCCGACGGCGTCACCCGTATCATCGAGGATGCGACGGAAGCTGATCGGCTCCGGGCCCCCCACGTCGTAGGCCCGGTCGATGGCCCTGTCGGTGCCGAGCGCGACGACGATCGCATCAGCGAGGTCGGCGACGTGAACCGGCTGCTGCAGGTTGTGCCCGCCGCCCGGCATCGGCACCACCGGCACCCGACTGACCAGGCGCAGCAGGCGCCACATGTTCCGGTCGCCGGGAGTCCCGTAGATCATGGTCGGCCGGATGATCGTCCACTGGAGGTTGCTGGCACGTATCGTCCGCTCCGCCTCAGTCCGCACAGCCTTCGACGGTGCGTTGAGACGAGTGAAGATTGCTGTTGTGGAGACGAAGAGGGCACGATGCAGCCCGGCTTCTTCCGCTGCCGCGACGATCGGGGCCGCGTGGCCGAACCCGAGCGATGCCAGGTTCACCAGGTTGCTGGCACGGGAGGACGAAAAGGCGTCGCGGATCGACGAGGCGGAGTCGAGATCTCCCTCGATCGGGTTCGCCCCGAGGGTCTGAAGACGATCGGCAGCCGCATCGGTCCGCGCGAGCGCCGATACCTCGTAGCCGCCCTCGACCAGGAGGGGGATCACGAACCCACCCAGGAACCCGCTTCCGCCGGTCACGTGAACTGATCGCGACCGCTCCTCGGTCATCGTCTGCCCTTACGATCGACCGCTGCGAGGAGGAGGCTTCGATAACGAGAGGCGAGCTCGCGTCGGTCGAAGTGGGCCTCGACGTGGCGCCGTCCCTGTTCCCCCATCGCTGAGCGCCTCTCGGGGTCTTCGGCCAGGTCGGAGATCGCCGCCGCCAGAGCCCGGGGATCCCCCGGGTTCACGACGAGTGCGCCTCCTTCGCGCAGGATCTCGGCGGGCTCGCCCCGGACGGCCCCGACGACAGCTTTGCCCGTGCCGAAGAACTCGAAGATCTTCGATGGGATGAAGGTGCTGAACAGAGGCACGTCTCGGAGCGGGACGAGGCAGATGTCTGCAGCAGCGAGCAACCCGGCCACCGCGTCACGAGCCACTCCCCCGTGAAGCGACACGTTGGTGAGAGCGAGCTCATCAACTCGAGCCTGCAGTTCTGCCTTGGCCGCGCCCTCACCCACGAATGCGAAGTGGATGGGACGATCGCGGAGAAGCGCAGCCGCCTCAGCGACGCTCTCGAGCCCGTGAGAGATGCCATGGGCCCCGATGTACAGGACGAGGCTCGTGCCCTCTTCCACTCCGAGCGCTTCCCGTCCCGGCAGTGGGTCTCCCGCCGGGGTGAATCGGTCGAGGTCGACGCCATTGCGGATGGTGTGCACCTTGGCCGGGTCGATGCCCCGGCGGATGAGATCGTCGCGGAATCCGGCGCTCACAACCACGACGTCGTCGGCGGTGCGATAGGCCCACAGCTCCAACCGTTCGAGGAGCCAGATGACGGGCTTGTTCGTGAGGACGCCGAGCTCGACGAAGATGGCCGGCCAGAGATCGCGGACCTCGACCACGAGCCGGGCTCGCTTCGTCTTGGTCAGAAGCCATGCGGAGAAGATCGAGAAGAACGTCGGCGATGACACGACGACGATGTCAGCCGGCCCGGTGCGTCGGGCACCGAGGAGCACCCCCGACGCCATGAATGACAGGTGCCCCAAGGTCTTCTTGACGATCCCTTCGTTAGGGGTGGCGTAGACCCAGGTACGCACAACCCGGTGGCCATCGACCCGCTCGACGAGACGCCGCTTCCCTCGATACTCCTTGGGGATGACCCCCGTCGGGTGGTTCGGCATGCCGGTGAGGACGGTGACATCGTCGCCGTCTAGGGCCCAGAAGCGCGCCAAGTCGCTAAGCCGGGCCTGCGGCGCCCCGATCTCAGGGGGAAAGTAGTGCGTCACAACGAGGACCCGCATCATTGCCCCTCATGCGACGTTGGCCGAGAAGGCACCTGTGAACCCCTCAGGACGGTAGGCAGGAAGATGAAAGCGCCGGCCATGGCCGCGATCATGGCACCGCCAACAAGCTGCCCGAGCCAGTCTCGGCCAACGGCTGCAAGTCCGACCAGGGAGCAAGCACCTATCACCGCGCCAACTGTGACCGTCACTCGGGCGTGGCTCCAGCCGTGAACCACGAGACGCTGGTAGGCATGGCTCCGGTGCGCTTCGGTCAGCGGCTCGCGTCGCAACGCACGCCTCGCAAGAGTGATGCTCGTGTCCGCCAAGTAGAGGGCTAGCGGTGCCCCCATCGCGACTGGTGAGATTCCCAGGGAAACTCCGATTAGCGCTGACATCGCAAGCCAAGCCCCAAGGAAGTAACTCCCGACGTCACCAAGGAACATGCGCGCCCGAGGGAAGTTGAAGGGCAGAAAACCGGCGGCGCCAGCCGCAACCACGACTCCCGCAGCCGTGACGGCGGGCTCATCTTCCCATCGGCCCACGGCCACCCAGCTCAGACCAGCAACCAAGGCTTGGACCGACGAGATCCCATTGATCCCGTCCATGAAGTTGAACCCGTTGACATAGCCGACCAACCAGATGGCGCCGATGCCGACGATGAGCAGACCCAAGAGCGTTCCACCGGGCTCAGTGATGAGGACGGCAGCTCCACTGGCGAGCAACGCGATTGCGACCTGCGCTGCCAGGCGACTGCGCGCTGGGACGTTGTAGAGGTCATCAGCGAGCCCGACGAGGCCGAAGGCCGAAGCGACAGCCGCCACAGCGACAACAGGCGCGCCGGTGCCCAGCAACACGAGGAGCGCTGTCGCCGACAGGCAGCCCACCGCCGGCGAGATGCCGCCACCACGCAGGGTCGGCACCGCGTGCGACGACCGGGCCACAGGAACATCGAGCACGGCTCGTCGTTCGAGCCACCTGATGACGCCGGGAGCTGATGCGATGCAGACGAGCAGCGCCGTGACGGCGGCGGCGACGTTCACAGCGGAACGAGCCTGCACCATGAACGCGACATTAGGATCCGAGAAGAGCGTCGGCGATGCGTTCTGCCGCGCGTCCATCCCATAGCGCGGGTCGGCGACGCTCGACGCCCTCGGCTAACACCAGTTCCGCAGACGTGATGATCCGCTCGGGGTCTCGCCCCACCAGGAGGTTCGTTCCCTCAGAGATTGTGATCGGCCGCTCGGTGTTGTCTCGCAGCGTCAAGCAGGGCACGCCGAGTACCGTCGTCTCCTCCTGGATCCCACCTGAGTCGGTGAGGACGAGTCGCGCGCCGCTCTGGAGCGCGATCGAATCCATGTAGCCGATGGGGCCGATCACCGTGACGCGAGGACCCAGGTCCATTTCCGCAAGCCGGCCGGCCACCCGAGGGTGAGCAGGGAAGATGAGCCGACAGCTCTCCGAAATGGCCACGAGCGCTCGTGCAATCCCAGCCAACACCGAAGGATCGTCGACGTTCGCAGGGCGGTGAAGCGTGACGAGACCGTACTCTCCGTCCTCGATGTCGAGCTGGTCGCGGATGGGGCGGCTGCGAGCTTGGTCGAGATGGGTCAACAAAGTGTCGATCATCACGTTGCCGACGAGGTGGATGCGCTCCGCCGGGCATCCCTCCGCCAAGAGATTCTCTACCCCATCCGGCGAAGGCGCGAGCAGCGTGTCCGCCAACCTGTCGACGACCACGCGATTGATCTCCTCGGGCATCGACCAGTCTCGGCTCCGAAGGCCGGCTTCGACGTGAGCGACCTCAACGCCCGCCTTGGCCGCCACCAGAGCGCATGCGACAGTCGAGTTGACGTCGCCCACAACGACGACCGTGTCCGTCTTCAGCTCATGCAGCAACGGCTCGAAGGCCACCATGACGGAGCCGGTCTGCACGGCATGGCTCCCCGAGCCGACCCCAAGGTGGTGGTCTGGCACCCGAAGAGCGAGTTCCTCGAAGAAGATGTCGCTCATCATGGGGTCGTAGTGCTGGCCGCTGTGGACGATGACCACCTCGGCGCCTCGGCCCTCGAGTGCCTTCACCACAGGCGCCAATTTCATGAAGTTCGGCCGCGCTCCCGCGACCACGCAGACCTTCACGTGCCCCTCCTGTCCTTGACCCGCAGGCGATCACTTTAGAGGGGCGCGCGCACGACTCCGCACTACTCGAGTTCCGTCAGGTGGATCCGGCCGCCTGGAGCGCCGCACGACTAACTTCTACCACCTCGTCGAACGGGATCGGAGGTGACCCTCCAGTGCGGACGGCCTCGATGAAGGCTGCCATCCCCGCAGTGTGGCCCTTGTCCTGCCGGCGGAGCCGCATGGTCCGCACCCCGGGCCAGCCGTAGGCGTGGAGCGTCCTGAAGTTGTCGTTGACAAGAACCCTCCCTGCGGCGAAAACCTCGACTCGTTCCTTCGGGAACCTCTTGGACCCCTCAGCCAGGTAGGCGATGGTCGCCGATGACCCGTCCTCGAAGGCCAGCACGATCATGGCGCTGTCCCGGGTCGCAGAGTCGATGTAAGTGGTCTCGACTCCGACGATCGGCGACCCGGTCAGATGGCGCGCCAGATCGATGAAGTGGCAGGCCTCGCCCACGATACGCCCGCCGCCGACGGCCGGATCCTGGGTCCAGTGAGTTGCGGGAATGGAGCCAGCGTTAACCGTGATGAGGACCGCCTTAGGCGCCGCGATGGTCGCAAGCAGTTCACGCATGCGCTTGGTGACCGGTGCGAAGCGCCGGTTGAAGCCGATTCCGAGAAGTGGGATTCCCCCCGCCGAACTGGTCATCTGCACCGCTGCGGCGACCACTCTGTCCAGCTGGTCGCCGGTGATGGCCAAGGGCTTCTCGACGAAGACGTGCTTTCCGCTGCGCAGAGATCGCTCAACCAAGTTTGCATGACTGTCGTGCCGAGTAGCAACCACAACTGTGTCGATGCCCTGGTCTTCGAACACCACATCGAGATCAGTGGTTGACCGCCGAGCACTGAAGCGGGATGCAGCCTGAGCAGCGGAAGGGCCCCGGCTCGCAATGAGATCTAGTTCTGCGCCTGCCTCGCGAACTGCCGGAATCAAGACCTGCGTCGAGTAGCTCCCGGCCCCCACAAAGGCCACTCGCGCACTACCGGGGGCCGCTGGGCGCGTGGGAATAGTGGTGCGGGCCAGCAACCGACCTGTTGGAGCTTCCTCCTCTGTCGGGTATCGCAGAACGATACCCAAAGCAGTGGGGTCGTCCACCAGTGTGTCGTAAGCCTTTACAGCATCGTCAAAGGGGTACTCGTGAGTGAGCAGCGGACCGACATCAAGCGCGCCACTCGACATCAGGTCGAGCACCGCCTCCATGTTCCTCCCGGCGGTCCAGCGCACGTGCCCGTACGGGTAGTCGCGCCCACCTTCGTACACAGGGTCGTAGCGGCCGGGCCCGTACGAGCACGAGACCTGAAACGACAGCTCCTTCTCGTAGAAGTCCGCTCGCTGGAGGTCCAGCCCCGTCACTCCGACGAGCACCACTCGGCCCTTCTGACGAGACATCTGAGCGGCTTGACGCACCGGTTCGCTCGACTTCGTCGAAGCAGTGATGATCACACCATCTACGCCGCGGCCACGACCAAACCTCGATGCCGCCGCCAGAACGCCTTCGCCAGCCTCGACCACCTCGGCCCCAAGAGCCGCCGCCAGTTCAAGCCGAGTGGGGTCGACATCGATGCCCAGCACTTGTACACCTTGCGCTCGAAGCAGCTGTGTCGTCAGGAGACCAATCAGTCCCAACCCCGTGACGACGAACCGCTCGCCGACTTCGGCCTGCGCCAGTCGAATACCCTGCAGCCCGACGCTGGCGATGCTCGCCAGAGCGGCATGATCAGGCGGCACCCCGTCAGGCACAGCGGCGCACAAAGTCTTTGGGACGGCCACAACCTCTGCATGGCTCCCGTTAGAGGCGACGAGCTGCCCCACACTGAGGTCAGGACAGCCTCCTGCGTCGACGATGACTCCGCAGTTTGCATACCCGAGCACCAAAGGCGAAGCAAGCTTCGACCGCACAGCGTCGACGGTCGGAAGCAGCCCATCGGTCCGCGCCTTGTCCACGACGTCGCGCACCCGCTCGGGCTGCTGCCGCGCCTTGCCCAGATACGATGCTCGCCCAAAGTCGGCCAGCATCCGCTCCGTCCCCGAAGAGACGACCGACGCAAGGGAACGAACGAGCACGTGCTCGGCCTCGCCGCTCGGAGCAGCGCCTTCGACGAGTGCGGCCGTACCGTCATCCAGACTCTGCTGCAGGAACCTCATGACACATCTTTGACCACGGAAGGGATGGCCCACAAAACGCAGCCGAAAAGAGGCGCCCAGCCACGGTCTACGCACCGCCTTCCCGCTACCGGTCCGACGGCAATCAATCGATCTGAACTATGCCGGGGCCACAATGAGGACCTGCGCTCCCGGAAGCGCCTTCACCCGAGCAGCAGAGCGCGTGACTAGACCCTATGCCGGGCCAGCGAGGCGCTGGTCAACCGTCACGACCTTCCCCCGACTAGATAACAGCGCCTCGCGCGACACGAACTCGCCTGCAACTGTCAAAGTGGAACCCACTCTGCTTTGAACATCTTCCACAGCCCGACGAAGCAGATCCCAGTCCTCTACGCCGTCTGCCACAGCAAGAAGCTTTACATCGCCTTGACGGACTTGTTGAAACTGGACAGCGACGAATTTGCCGAACAACGGGTTGTGGAAGTTCAGGGCCGTCGTCGAAATTGGCTCCCACGAGTGCCCCCAGAGGCTAGCCTGGTCCCACCTCCCCGTCAGTTGCATCGAGTACGCATAGGGTAAGCCGCACGGACAGGGTCCCGATCGAAGGTCCGCGGCATCCGCTGTGTCATACCGAATGAGTGGCATGGCCGCGCTAGTGAAGCCTGTTCCGATCAACGAGCCGCCCACCGATTCCGTCATACCATAGGTCGGGTAATAGTGATACGAAGAATTGTCAGAGCACATCTCGCCGAAGATCACCTTCTCAGACTGACCATACCAGCGGATAATCGCAGCGTTGGGAAAGACTTCTCGAAATAGCTCAACCTGCCAGCCAAAAGCCGCCTCGGAAGCCAGCAGCAGGGCGCGCACCCTACTAAGACCCTCGTGAGGGCCGGTGCGCTGCACCCATCTCGCAAACACGCCCATAGCTGAGGGATACCCCCAGATGGCACGTGGCTTCAGCTCGCGGGCCTGCCGAGCCACCTCGAAGAAAGTACTGTCACTCAACGCAAACGGAGAGACCGCCAGTTGATTGTACGTGGGGCCGAATGAGACGGGCGGGCTCGCAGGCCCTCTGCCGAAGCTAGAGCCGCGAAAGGAGATCTTCGGCGACGTTACACCCACGCCACCGGCCGACCACACCCGCTCGATGAACAACCACTCAGTCAAGATCGAGCTCAACGAGACCCGAATTGAAGTAGGTCGGCCGCCGGTACCACCGGTTGAGACGGATCGGGCGGGCACCCGCTTATCCACAAAGGCGGAGGGATCGTCGGCCACGTCAGTACGCGCAATCACTGGACAGGCTGTGAAGTCGCCAGGATGTGATGCATAAGCTCGCACGCGCCTCCTCGATCGATCGAGGAGCCGTTCTGCGTGACGCCTGGCCGCTGCAACTACTTCGTCAGGTGCTGCACTCTCCAGAGCTGATATTGCTTGCCGTCGCTGGTGTGCGATGGGAGAACGCAGGAGGGCTTCAAGCGAAATCCTCCCCACACGACCGTCAGCGGCTCTCATGTCGGTTGGTGGCTTGCCTGTAGTTCGATGTGACCCGCCCAGGCATAATGTGGTGCCACGGATGTGCGAATGTGCTCAGATGCTGCGCCTAGACGCAACTCGCCATCGAAGAGATTGGATACCACCTCGACATCTCGCCAGGGGTGGTGCGCTAGCGGAAGATGCCTGACAGAAAATGACCGCGCCACTATCGGGACCAGATCAGGGTCAAACCCGAGAAGACAACAAGCAGCTGCGTCAGCCGATGGGGCATTAGTACCAAAGATGACCGCCCCAAGCTCCACGGGGTCCGGATCGAGCGGGCCGGCGGCTTCGCCAGCGATGATCCCATCAAACAACACGAAATGCCTACGACGCGATGCTGTGCGTAAACCGCCAGCATCGTCGCCGTACACGAGCACCTTATTTAGGTCGAGACACATTCGCCACACCGTGTCGTTGCCCCACCAGTTGCCGCTCCTAATCGTTTCAGCTGCACCGCCGAAGACGCTCTCTCCGCCGCGACGGCTCATTTGGAGCAGCCGCACCCCGCCACGCGGCGCAACCGTAGCAAGCCGGCGTAGTACGGCAGCGCCTGCCCTCTCGACCCTATGGAGCACGCCGCGATCGGGACTCTCATCACCTCCACGTGCCGAGGGACCCTCGGTGTGGTGCGGAAGCCAGTTCTTGTCCCCATTCACACCAACGAGATTCTTCAATGCCCCGGTCATGCCCGCCTTCTTGTGCGACTTCAACTTCGGCAGGCTAAAGACTACGTCCGCTTGCATGACCGTCTTCGCGATCAGGTACTCATGTCGACCGCCCGAATGATGGCGGTTGACTTCCCTACTGTCGTAGTCAGCACCGTAGTAGCTACCTTCACCCCGATGACCAACGAACTCGCTTTGGCTACCTAGATCGAAGCGCACTCCCCCGGCGGGGTCGCCGCTCAATCGCCTGCGCTCGACAACTGCGCCCCCCTCCGAGATCCATTCTTCGTTTCGAAGGTCGAGATAGCGAAATCTAAGTCCGCGATCGCGATAAAAGCGTTCGATCGCGGCAAGACCTGTGTCCTCAAGAATAGTTGTCCAACTCGAGTCCGTCTGCGGGGCGTCAGCCACGATAATTTCGCCTTCGGGACCGACCGCTTTAAATACATAGTCAGCGACCGCACGAATCACTGAACCATGCGTCATGGTTACGTTGTGAGCGCGGCCGAATCGAGGGTGCTCAGCCTTGACTAGGTTCGGCTTCAGAAGAACCGATTCGCCAGTAGCAATCAAATCACCCAACGGGTTCCATAGGTGGGTCCCGTTCCTCGCCGCATCAAGACGGGCAAGAAGGAGCGCGCGTCGGACTAGATCGTAAGTCGAGTTGAGCGGCCCCACATCACTCCACGGATACTCCGGGTAGGCGGTATCAGGACTATATGGCGGCTCGTCAGGGTACGTCGTCGAAGGGTCTCGCAGAACTACCACAGTGCGGTCTTTCACTGCTCCCACCTCCAAGCTCGCATGACCATAGCACGGCCGGGACGCTACCTCGTCGTGCGTTAGCCCTTCCCCATACCACTACCTCGCCAGGCCTGCGTTGACCATCCTTCGGGTGTTGCGGGAACAGGCACCGCAGGGGCGACCGGGGTTATGCGCCCTACGCAAACCTCCAGTCTGGCTAAGGCGAGGGTCGGCTGCCTTCGCAAGCCCAACGGCAGAAGCGATCACCGGAAGCTCAGCGGTGGAGCCGGTTGCGAGCGCTAAGGCCCTGCGTTGGAAGCCTTGATGTGCGGATTCTTCGTTCGGACTACACCGCCGAGTACGATGACGGTCGGTTCACGAGTCCCGGAGTACAAGGTGCCCTATTACTCTGACCGCGCAGTTCGCTTCATCGACTCATGGCTGCACGGTCAATACGTGTCGTCCTGGATCGGCGTCCGGTGACGGGTGGACCGCGCCTCCTCATAGACTTGTCCGTCGCCCCTGCCGGCGGTGCCAGAGCCTTCGTGGACGGATTCACAAAGGGCCTCCTGGACAGTCCACTTGACGATGCGTCGCGGGTATCCCTCCTGTACGACGAAGACTGGGCTGAGCAGAACGAGGTGTTGTTCGCCCAGGCCAATTCGCGAGGTTTCAACGTTATTGCCCGCCACGTAGCTCCGCCAGGCACTTGGCGGGCGCGAGCTGGCCGCGGGCGTCTCCTGCGCGCAGCGTGTCGTGAGACACGTGCTGATATCGTGTTTTTGCCCCGAGAGTTCGCGCCTCGCTTGACCGTGCCTTTCGTCGTAATGGCCCGCAACCTATACGCTTGGTTGCCCCCTCCCGCAGACTCCGAGCACCGATTGACGTTGTGGCTGATGCGCAGGTCGGCCCATCGATCGGCCCGGCGTGCTGCCCGAGTCATCGCTGTATCCCGTGCTATCGCCAACTACCTCCCCGCCGGCTCCGCCTCCCCCGAGGTGATACCCCACGGATGCGATCTGCCCGCGGGTAAGCCTGTCCAATGGCCTCGCAGCGGAGTGCTCCGTGTAGTGATGCTTGCCACCGTTGCTCCGCATAAGGGTATAGCGTGTATTATTGATGCGATCGCTCTCCTGAGAACGGAACACGGCGTGTCCGCCGAACTCGCCATTTATGGGCCGGTCCCCGACAAGAGCCTTGCCGTCTCATTGCGTGCGCAATCACAAGCCGTGCTCGGATACGACGCAATCGCGGGGCCAGCACCACTCGATCGCCGGTCCGAGATTCTCGGAGCTGCGGATGTTGTCGCCATCGGAAGTAGCTACGAGAGCTTCTGCTTGCCCCTCGTAGAAGGAATGAGAGCAGGACGAGCCGTCTGGGCCCCGGCCTGCGACCTGGTTGAAGAACTGTGCGGCGATGTCGCCGTTAGATACGCCGAAGGTTCGGCGCGGTCGGCTGCCACGGAGATGGCAAATGCGTTACCGTCATTAGAGGCGCTGGGTAGTCAGGGCATCAAGAGATCCGATACCTTCCGATGGGATGAGATCGCTCAGCGCATTCTCTACACCCTTGATCGAGCCGCGACCGCCCGGTAGAGGTTGGCATACTGCTGTGCAACGTTCGCGGGAGAATAGCGCTGTGCGTTCTTTCGACCTTCAGCAACAAGTCGTAGCCGTTCGTCCTCGTCATAGAGTGCCAATCGCAGGCCTTCGGCGATGCTGGCGACGTCATCCGGATCCACCAGCACTGCGCCGGTACCTGCGATGGAATCCATCGGGGCGCGTCTTGAGGTCACCACAGGAAGGCCCAACTGCTGAGCTTCGACTATCGGCAAACCGAAGCCCTCGTACGTCGACGCAAACAGCAGAGCATCAGTACCCAGATACTCGTTAACGATCTCCGAGTCAGTTAAGTCGGAGACGACCGTGGCGTCGAGCTCCAAACTGCGTAGGAGCGCTGCATCACTCTCCGAGAGTTTGCCTACAATGCGCACACGCACGCCGACGTCAGATATCGCTCGCAACATGGCGGCGACGTTCTTGTTCGGTGCGGTCCCCACTATGAGGACCGTCGGCGAGTGCGCTTCGTCCCTATCGATTTCGGCCTGCTCTCCGGTGCCCTCTCTATCGATATTGAGCCGCGGGACTGCGCAGGGCACGACGGCGACCTTCTTCAGGGACGCCGGATACTCGCGACCAATCTCATTAGATACCGACTCTGAGAGTACCGTCACCCGAGCCGCTTGTCGGAGCGGCCAGCGGTACCAAATCGCAGACACGACCTTCCGGCGAACTCCGGACAACCGATGCAAGGAGGCTAGGTCTAGGACGGTAAGCAAGCAGCGGCGCTTTCGAACACCAATGGCACAGTACTGGATGTCGCCAGCGACGTGAACGACCTGGGCATCGAGTCGCGCCACAAAGAGTATGTTCCGCAACCGCGCAATGACACCGCTGCTGTGGTGAGGTGCCACCTCCACCTCCAGCCGGACAAGCTCTCGTAACGGAGGAAACATCGCCTCGAACGAGCGCTCGATGCTGACTTGGCCCGGCAGTGGACGACGCATCACAACGGCGACTTGAATGCTCGGAGGGCAGCTATCGACATTTGCCTCGCCGTGTTCGGATCTCCCGTTCGTCATCGTTGCGGCGTAGCCTGAATCGGACCTCTCGTATGCGAGATGGACCACTTTCGCCGCAGCGACGGATGGGTTCCACCTTCTTGTCGAGTGGGCGCGCTTGGTCCGACGACCGTTGAAGTCGCCTCGTCAGGACCCATCGACAAGGCTCTAGATGCAGACGACGGCCGGTGGAGCGAACTCACCTCCTTTACGGCCGCCGCAAACATGCAGGCGACGGCTAGAGCGAAAACGTCACCAGCACGTGCCGAACGCAGGAGTGGCCCACCGAAGCTTCCTATCGCCACAAACAGGAGTACTGCACCAACCCCAGACCGCTCACACGACCTCGGGATCGAGCGCCAACTACCAAAGACACATGCGGCAGCGCCCAGCCCCCACAATAGACCGCTAGCGATGGCAACGTCCATGTATCCATTGTCGAGTGCCTGAGTAGTGTTGTGAACCCCTCCTCCGACAAGGCCTGCCGACGCGCTGATCGAGTCAATCGCCAGACGAGGCAGCGACTCAGACCCGACGGCCCCTCGACCCGCAGTGAGGGTGCCTGTGTCACCGCGGACCACTCCGATTGCCCAAGATTGGAGCTGGGCCACGCCGCTTGGGTCCAAGAGGACCACTGCCCCCCAGGCTAGAAACGCAAGCAGCCCTACGAACCGCAACCAACTAAGTGCGCTGAGTGGGTGGCGTCGGCTTCGCAATCGACTCCAACTGAGCCACGCAATTGCGACTCCAATGCCGAGAAATCCAGTCTTCGTCAACGACAATGCACTTCCAACTGCCATGGCCGCCATTAGTAGCGAGGCCCGCCACGAGGAGTATGAGCCACGCTGCAACAGCCATACTATTACGATTGCTCCCAGCCCGTAGGCAAATCCGGCTTCGAGCGGTTGATTGAAGATGCCACTGTAGCGGCCCTGAGCCGCCGCCCGGCTTGCGACGTTATCCTCTACTGCCCCACTCCAGAACCATTTTGATAAGAAGTCGTTGAAGCCTAGGACGGATTGAAGGACTGCTATTGCTGAGTTGACCGCGAGCAGATGTACGCAGCCGCTTGCTAGCGATAGTCCCCGCATGCGGCTATCCCTAGACCTCACTAAGATGAAGTAGGACACACAAAAGATCGACAGAACGCGCATATATCCTAGTGCAGCGGAGTACCGGTTGTTCGGAGTCGTTGTCACCGACACGTCTAGCAGGGCGGTACTGGCGATTGCGGTTATCGTCGAGCCCAAGAAAAGCAATAGAAGCGCAATTGCGAAGAGGCGGGCGGGTACTGTCCATCGTGTCAGTCGTGCGGCCATTGCTGGAAGCATTACGATGAAGAGAAGGGGCGCGAGAACGTCTGCCAGACGCACACCCTGGCTGAAATAGGGCAATGCGAACAATGCGCTAGGCCAAGGCGTCATGTAGCGGCGCTATCTTGAACGATGGACGGAAGCATGCGTCACCCGACCGCCTTGGGTCAAGTTTCAGTTGTCTCGAGTCCGCTCAAGCGCTTGTACGAAAGCATGCATGTGCCTCCGGAGGGTGCTGAACGGCCACCTCGTCGTTGCTCGGCTACTTCCTGGGCGCTCGCCGAGGAGTTGGCGTTCTCGAGCCGGATTTGGCGTTCTCGAGTCGTGGCTTCGGCACCCGCCTGCTAGACGTGGCTTCGGCACCCGCCTGCTAGAGCAGACCGCGCAGGGGTCACCGTGTCCCCGATCCAGGTCATGCGATGTTTCGCCAGCTCGAGCCACGGCCGGGATCGCCGAAGCGCCCGCATGACGTCGACGCCGCATCCACTGCCCGTCGTAGCACGGTCCCGTCTATGAACGATGGATCACGCCCTATTTCGTGTGAGTTCCCCCTGAGCAGGTGGACCGGGGAGATCGCTCGGCCAAACGTTGTCCATAAGCCGCCGGTGGTGCGACGCTGGCGGTGCGAGTTGAGCGCTGAGGCCTCCATGACCTGCCGTCCGTTGCCTGATGCACTGCCCACCTTCGAGGCGCCGCCGACTCGACTGAAGGGACCGGCGCAACCCCAACGCACGGCTTGACCTGGCCGACGGCGTGCCATCGTGCACACCTCGGGCCTCTCGTCCGGCCAGCCTCCGGCCCCGTGCTTTGGAGGGCCGGCCCCCGGTGCGCAAGGGTGAACGTTAGTTGACTGAGCCACGGTCAGCGGAGGTTGAGGAGAATCGGCGATGGAAGCTCAAGGGCATGTCGGCCAGGTGTCCACGGCTCGGCCGGGAGGTCGGTCAATAATTGAGCGGCTCATCGCGGAGGGTCCTGACGGCTTGATACTTAACGTTGGCGCTGGCGTCGACTTAGTTTCTGCCCAGCGCCCCGGGCAGTGCGTAGTGGACTTCGACCTAGTGGTGCCCTCCAATCGGTCGACGCGGTTTGTAGTGGGCGAGGTCAATTCCACTCCATTGAAGAGTGGGATCTGCTCAATGATTCTGGCCAAAGACGTGTTGGAACACGTCAGCGACCCCATCGGGGCCATGCGCGAACTTCGACGCGTAGCACAAGACAATTGCCTATTGGTCGCAACTGTCCCGCGTGCGATCCCGCGAGTCGTATGGGACGACCCCACGCACGTACGTGGGTTCACCGCCAGAGCCGTGGCTACGCTCGTCGACAGCAGCGGGTGGACCCTCAACAACGCTCCCGGCCGCATCGGTGCGCTGCCGGGGGCAGGGCGGCTTCGTCTCGAGGGCTACCTCGAGACCTTGATGCGAGTGCCCGGGCTCGGCCACCGCTTCGGCACCAACTGGGTATTCCGGTGTACTCCTGCGTAGACCGTATAGCACAGACAGCACGGCAGCGACCTACGCGGTGGTGAAGATTGCGGCCATAGTCGGCAGGGGAACTAAGACCCGATTGCTGGAGGCGTCCCTCGTCCTGACCCAAGCAACCAGCGTCGTCGTCAGCGTCATCCTCGCCCGCGCCTTAGGTCCCGAGGGAAGGGGGGCCCTTGTTGTCTTGATGCTATGCACCCAGCTTCTGGGTTGGACAATGTCGTTCTCGCTTGACAAAGCCGTTCCGATCCTCTCCCGAACTACAGGCAGAGACAAGCGCCTCTATTACGCGACCGCATCTTCGTCGGCTCGGGCGGTGTCCGCGGTGCTACTCCCTGTGGCGACAGTCGGATTCGCACTCTGGACTGGCGAAGCGCTTCTCGCACTTGCCCTTGCGCTTGGCGGCGCCGCCGGGGCGGGATATGAAATGCGATTGAGCCAGCCGCTCACCGACGGGAACCTTGCCCGTTACTCGCTGCTGCGGATCGTCCAGCCGATCACCTATCTTGCGTTTACCGTCGCGGCACTGCTTCTGACGGCCTCGGCGCCGGTTCAGCTTCGTGTGGTCGTGTGCGGACTCGCAGCCGCAGCGTCGATTGGGGCGGCCTATATTGCTGCAGGACGGCGCCTCTGGGACAGACCTATTCCCTCGCGCTCACTCCGGCGTTCAGTCCTGCGTTTTGGTGCGACCGTACATGCGAGCACTGTCTTTCAGTACCTCAACGCCCGGCTAGACGTTCTCCTTGTTGCAGTTCTGTTCAACCAACGAGATGTCGGGATCTACGCCGTTGGTGCCGCGGCCGGTCAGGCCCTCGTTTTCATGGGGTCGGCCGGGATCGCCAGAGGGCTCGCCGGAGCTGCTAAGCGCTTCGACATCGCGGGCATTCTCGCAGTGTGCGTGATCGCTCTGATCGGAGCAGCTATTGCACCGGTGGCTGTCCCGCTGGTCTTTGGGGCCGATTTCGCCGATTCTGTCCCGATCGCTCGCGTCCTTCTCTTGGGCGGGGTCCTTGGCTATGGCAGCGCGGCGGCGAACGGCCGACTGCTCGGAGCTGCCCGCCCCTCGGCGGCCGCCTTGGCGCAGGCAAGCGGTGCAGCCGCCCTGGTGCTCGGCGTCACCGTGTTCCATGCATCGCTACTCGCCGTCTCCTTTAGCGCAGCCGCTTCCTATGGAGTGTCGATGGCCGTCGGCGAGGCGCTTCTCCGGCGGGACTCCAACGGTCGAATCGAGCGCCGTGCGCTACCCCACGTGCCGGTGCCACCCGAATGATCACAAAGGTCGGCAACCGGGGGCGAGCATTGCTCCGGGTGGCATTGGCGATAACGTCGGCGGCTCTCTGCCCACCGGGGATCATCTCGAGGTTTCAAGTTGCATGACCACATTTGACGGCGGGGTCGCCGTAGAGGCAGGTCCTCGAAAGAGGAGTCGATCACGGCGCCAGCAGCGCTGGACCGCTAGGCTTATCGCGGCCTTGGCCGCTGTGGGGGCAGTTCTTGCCGGTGCGGCGCCAACCGGCACTGCTGGGATCGACCCGCTTCTTACCGCTGCCTTCGCCGCTGTCGTGACCCTCGCTGCCGGAAAGGCGCGCCGCTGGCCCGTCCTTTCCCTTCCGGTCGCAGCCGTGGTCCTGGCTTCGGGGTGGACCGTCGTGCCGGCTCTTGCGTCGGCGGCCACCGCGATTGTCGGCGGCAGCCGCAAGCGCCGGGAGCGGGTGTGGGGCGCAGCCACCGCGGCGTTGGCCCTCCAGTCCATGCTGCGCAGCGGCGAGCTCGGCCCCTTCGGCTTGCCGACGATGATCGTGGCTCTCGCCGTCACCCCGGTTGTCATTTCGGCCTACCAGATCTCTCAGCCGTCGACTCGCCGCCGTTACCGCCGCATCGCCTTCGGCGTCGCCGGTGCAACGGCCCTGGTCTGCCTGGCGTACGGGGGGCTGGTCGCATTTGTGGTTGGGGACGTCGATCGGGCCACCGCCGACGCCCGCCAGGGGCTCACGGCCACCCGGGAAGGCGAGACCGGCAAGGCCCGGGCTGCCTTTCGGCGAGCAGCCACTGACTTCGATAACGCTGACTCGCTGCTCAACGCCTGGTGGGCTGCCCCTACTCGTGCCGTTCCTATTCTCTCGCAGCACGCCCGCGCGCTTGGCGGCGCAGCATCAGAAGGCCGGGAACTCTCCGTCACCGCCGACGAAACCTTGGTCGCGGCCGACTATGAGAATCTCCGCTACGCCAGCGGCCGCTTCGACCTGGCCCGCATCGAGTCGGTCCAGGAGCCCCTCTCCCGCACGCTCGCGTCCCTGACGTCGGCGCGAGGCTCTCTTGCCGACGACGACTCGCCGTGGCTCCTCCCCCCGCTGGACGACGCCCTCGCCGAGCTCGACGCCGAGCTGCGCGACGCCCAGGACGAGGGCGAGCTGGCCAGCCAGGCCATCGAGGTGGCGCCGGGGATGCTGGGGGCCGACGGTCCCCGGCACTATTTCATCGCCTTCGTGACCCCGGCCGAGCTGCGTGGGTCGGGCGGCTTCATGGGCAGCTGGGCCGAGGTCACCGCCGACGGTGGGCAGCTGCGGCTCACCAACTCCGGTCCTGTACGTGAGCTGTACGACCGCTACCCACCCGATGGCATCCAGCTCACCGGGCCGGAGGACTACCTGTCCCGCTTCGGCCCCTACGTGGAGGATGGACCGCTCTTCATCGGCGACTTCGGCTACGCCGCCCACTTCCCCAACTCCGCCGAGGTGATGGCCCAGACCTACCCGCAGGTGGGAGGTCCGGAGGTGGACGCCGTCATCAGCATCGACCCCATCGCCCTCGCCGCCCTCCTCGAGTTCACCGGGCCCGTCACGGTGGATGGCTTCGGCCAGCCTCTCGACGCCGACAATGCCGCCGACTTCCTCCTCCGAGACAACTACCGGTTGTTCCCGGACAGCGACACCCAGAACGACGCTCTCGCCCAGCTGGTGGAGACCACCTTCGATCAGCTCACGACCGGCGACCTCCCTGGTCCCCGCCGGATCGCAGACGTCCTCTCCCCTGTCACCCGCGAGGGCCGGCTCCGGATGTGGTCGCCTAATCCTGCGGAGCAGGGGCTGTTGGCGCGTGTCGGCGCGACCGGTGCGTTCCCCGAGCCTCGTTCCGATCACGACTTCCTCGCCGTCTCGAGCCAGAACTCGGGCAACAACAAGATCGACGTCTACCAGAGCCGCTCGATCGACTACTCGGTGAGCCTCGACGACGACGGAGGGCTAGAGGCCACCGCTGCGGTGACGGTGCGGAACGACCCGCCGCTCGACGGGTCGGTCCCGGACTACGTCGTCGGCAACAGCCAAGGGGACCCGATCGGAACCAACCGGATGCTCCTGTCGGTGCACACGCCCCACCTGCTGAAGGGGGCCACCGTCGACGGTTCGCCTGTCGGGATCCAGTCCCACTCCGAGGGCGGGTACCGGGTCTACACCGCCGAGGTCGTCGTCCCCCCGGGCGGCGAAACCACCCTCGAACTCACCCTCAGCGGCGCCCCGGGCACAGGCCGTGGTGGCGAGTACATCCTGGACCTCGCCCCGCAGCCCACCGTCACCTCGGACGAGCTCACGGTGAACCTCGACCCGGGCTCCGGCGAGGTCGAGACCGAAGGGCCCATCGACGTGCTCGGTCGCGGCAGCCTCCGCATCCGACCTTCATCTGGGTGACCAGGAGCCGATAGGGCAGGGGCGCCAACTCGAGGGTGCTGGACACAGCACCCCTCCGCACACCACACTGTCCCCTTGACCCGGGCGAGCGCTCGGCGGGCTGTCCCGGAAGGACTCTTCACTCCTATGACCAAGAAGCTTCTGCTCCTCACCACCCTCGTGGTCGGTGTCTTGGCCTTCTTCGCCGGGCCCGCCTCGGCGCAGTACCCCGACGCCCCGACGGCCGTCATCGACTCCACCAGCGTCCTCGCCGGTGGCGTCGTGAACATCACCGGTGACAACTGCTTCGACACCGACAGCGTGCCCGTCCTCCTCGAGGGCGAGCAGATCGGCAGCCTGCCCGTTGCCGACGACGGCACCTTCGGCGGCGCCGTGACCATCCCCTCCGATACCGACCCGGGCACCTACACGCTCGAGGCGATCTGTGGCGAGACCGTGCTCTCGATCGAGATCACGGTCTCGGCTGCAGGCGTCACTCCCGGGCCTGGCGGCCCCGGCGCCATGGGGCCCGGCTCCACCGGCGATGATGCCCTGGCCCGCACCGGCACCGGCATCGACGGCCTCCTGAAGGTCGGTGGCGGCCTACTCGTCGCCGGCGCAGCGGCCACCCTGCTCGCCACCAAGCGGCGCACCGCCACCGCCTGAACACCCAGAACCCGCTGAGTCGACCCGGTGCCCTCCCGGCACCGGGTCGACTCGCGTTCGGGGGGACCTCTCACCGAGCTCGGCCGCTCGACAGCGCGCCGCCGACCCATGACCGCAAGGACCTGCCCTCTACCATGCAACCGATGATCGACCCGCGTGAGCCCGACGAGCTCGAGCTCCGCGACTACCTGGCCGTCCTCAACCGCCGGCGACTCACCATCGCGCTCACGACGCTCATCGTCGTGGTCCTCGCCCTGGTGTACTCGTTCCTCCAGACGCCCACCTACCGGGCGACGGCGGAGGTCCTGCTCCAGGGCGAGAACGCCGAGGACCTGCTCAGCGGATCGGAGAACCAGGCGGCCAACAGCCAGACGCTGCAGAGCCGGGTGCTCACCGAGATCGAGGTCATGCGGTCCCGCTCGGTCCGCGACGCCGTGCGCGACGAGCTCGGCTACGTCCCGTCGGTGTCTATCTCGCAGAAGGGCGAGACGGCGGTCGTCAGCCTCAGCGCCACCGACACCGAGCCCGAGCGGGCGGCCGAAGAGGTGAACGTCTTCGCCAGCACCTTTATCGACCTGCGGCGCAACGCCAACGTGAGCACGCTCGAGGAGGCGATCGCCATCCTGACCGAGCAGGTCAGCTCCCTCGACACACAGCTCGACGAGGCCGACGCCGTGGTCGAGGAGCTCGACGCCCAGATCGCGACCGCCGACCCGGCGTTCGTCGACGTCGACGCCCTCACCCGCCAGCGGGACCAGGCCATCGCCGAGCGCGACGCCGCCCGGCTCTCGCTGCAGACCCAGCGGGCGGGCTACGCCGAGCAGCTGGGCCAGCTCCAGCTCTCGCTCAACGCCGCCCGCACCGGCGGTGGCGAGGTCGTCTCCGAGGCCACCGTGCCCGGTTCGCCCTTCGCCCCCGACCCCTTCCGCAACGCAGCAGTCGCCCTCGTGCTCGGTCTGCTCCTCGGCGCCGGCCTGGCCTTCCTCCGGGAGTACCTCGACGACCGGATCCGCTCCAAGGACGACGTCGACGCCACCACCGGTGGGACCGACGTCCTCGGCCTGATCCCCAAGGTCGAGACCTGGCGGAACCGGAGCGAGACGCAGCTGGTCTCGATGTCGGCGCCGAAGTCGTCTGTCGCCGAGGCTTACCGGGCACTGCGCACGTCTCTCCAGTTCATCGGCGTGGACCGGCCGCTCCGGCTGATCCAGGTCACCAGCGCCTCGGCGTCGGAGGGCAAGACCACCACCCTGGCCAACCTCGGCGTGGCCCTCGCCCGGGCGGGCCACCGCGTCATCGTGGTCGACTGCGACCTGCGCCGGCCCCGGCTGCACCAGTTCTTCGGGCTAGACAACCACGTCGGGCTGACCTCGATCATCCTCGGTGAGCGGGACTTCGAGCACGCCATCCAGCCCGTGCCCGAGGTGCCCCGCCTCGCGGTCCTGGCGTCGGGCCCGCCGCCGCCCAACCCCTCCGAGCTGCTGTCCACCCGCAGCGCCCAGGCCCTGCTCGGCTCGCTCGCCGACCACGCCGACTACGTGCTGATCGACTCCCCGCCGCTGCTGCCCGTGGCCGACTCGGTGATCATCGCCCGGACCGTCGACGCCACCGTCCTCGTCACCACCGTCGGCAGCACGACCAAGCGCAACCTCCGCCGCTCCCTCGAGCTGCTCGACCAGGTCGACGCCCCCCTCGTGGGGGTGGTCCTCAACGGCCTCGAGGCCGAGGACGCCTACGCCTACGCCTACGGGTACGGCTACTACGGCCAGGCCAACGGCAGCCCCGACCACTCGGCCGGACGGGGCCTGTTCAGTCGCCGTCGCGGGGTCCGATCGCATGCCTCCGCCGCCGAGGTCGCCGCCGCACCGCTCCCCTCGAGCGAAGAGGACGTCTACCGCAGCTGATCGCCGCTCCCTAGACCCGCACTGCGAGACCCACGGCGGGAGCGAGCGGGAGCACGGTCGGGCCCAAGGGCAGCGCAGCGACCAGCCGTTCACGAGCTCTGCCGTCACCCGGTCCGACGATCGTCACGCTGCCGCCGGTGCCGCCGGCGCCGTTGACCTTCCAGCCGGCCGCTCCGTGGGCCAGGGCGGCGGCGCCGACAGCTCGGGCGTCGGCGCTGACCAGGTCGGGGTGGAGGCGGGCCTGGGCCTCGGTGGCCTCGGTGAGGACTGCGCCCCAGGCGTCGAGGTCCCCGGCGGTCAGGGCGTCGCGGGCGTTGCCGGCCAGGGCCGTCAGGTCGGCGAGGACCCGGTGGACGTGGCCGTCGCCGGCCTCGGCCCGGGCGATGACCACCCGGTGGCGGGCCGAGCTGTCGTGGGCGCCGCCGAGGTGGACGGTGACCAGGCGCTCGGCCAGCCCGGCGGGGGCCGCGACCGCCGACCGCCGCCACTGCGGGAACGGGCCCACCTCGATCCACGACACGCCCCCGTGGGCGGCGGCAACGTGGTCCTGGACCCCGCTCTCCCGCCCGGCGGCCTGCGTCTCGACCTCGTGGGCCCTCCGCGCCGCCTCGTCGGGCGCGAGCGTCTCGCCGTCGATGGCGGCCAGCGCCGCCACCAGTGCGACCAGCACCGCCGCTGAGGTGCCCAGGGACGACCCTGGCGGCACGGCCGCGCTGACGTGGACGTCCACCCCCTCGCCGCCCCAGGCCGCCACGGCGTGGCGCAGCAGGGCACCGTCGCCGACCTGCGGGTGCACGAGCCGCACCTCGGCATCGTCACGCCGCCGGACCTCGACCCGGGCGCCGGGGCCGACGGCCACGTTGCACACCGCCCCGCCGCCGGCGAACCAGGTGTCGGTCCAGCCGCCGACGTCGGCCACCCGCACGGGGGCGGTGGCCACGACCTCAGCGGGAGCCACGGCCCTCCCCCGTCGCTCGGGAGCGCTTCGCCACGGACGACCGGATCACGGGAGCATCCTGGCCGACCACACTGACCTGCGATGACACGCCCCGGGGGTCGGGGGTGTCGGCCGTCACCCGACCTGCCCGCTGGGCCGATGAGCAGCTCCCTGTCCTCGCCGTCGGCCGGGGGTGAGGCCGCCTCCCCCAGACGGCCCACTCTGGCCCCATGCTCTTACTCTCCGTAGCAGGATGGCGACAGAGCGTCATGAGACGACTTCGCTCCTCCTTCGTCGCGGCGATCATGCTGGCCCTAGCCGCGACCACGGCCGCCTGCATCCCCGCCCCCACGCCCCCGCCCGCCCCCGCCACCCCCACCACCCGCTCCGGGATGTGGCTCGACCCCTCCGAGGTGATGGCGCTGCCGATGTCCGGGGCGGCGTGGGACAGGGTGCGCGCCACCGCCCACGCCGACTGGGGCCAGGTCGAACTGTGGACAACAACAGCCGCCACGACACCTCGGTCCTGGCCGGTGCCCTCGTCGCCGTCCGGACCGGCGACGCCCGCCTGACCGCCCGGGTCCGCACCGCCCTGAACGAGGTGGCGACGACGACCCGCTTCGCCCGGGTCCTGGAGATGAGCCGCAACATCCCCTCCTACGTCATCGCCGCCGACCTCGTCGGCCTCCCCAGCACGGACGACGCCCGCTTCCGCCGGTTCCTCTCCGAGGTGCGGACCAAGCCCCTGCAGGGGCACTCCGGCGGCAACAGCCTCGTCGGCACGGCCCTGCGCTCGCCGGGCAACTGGGGGACCATGGCCCGGGCCGCCCTCGTGGCCATCGACATCTACATCGACGACCGCACCCAGCTGACCACCGTGGCCAACGCCCACCGCGCCTACCTGGGCGAGGACGTCCCCAACCAGCTGGTGTACAGCTCGACGACCTGGCACGGCGACGCCGACGACCAGGCCGGCATCAACCGCCGCGACGTCGTCCTCGCCGGACGCTCGGCCGACGGCATCATCCCCGAGGACCAGCGGCGCACCGCCGAGCTCACCTGGCCCGCCCCGCAGGGCAGCTACCCGTGGGAGGCCCTCCAGGGCGCCATGGTCACCGCCGTCCTCCTCGACCGGGCCGGCGAGGTCCCCTTCACCGCCGGCGACGACGCCCTGCTGCGCGCCTTCCGGTGGCTCTCGGGCCCCAACGCCAACCCGGCCGAGGGCGACGACACCTGGCAGCCGTGGCTCATGAACAGCATCCGGGGCACCAGCTTCGCCACGTCCCCGGCCACCTCGACCGGCAAGAACATGGGCTGGACCGACTGGACCCACGCACCCGGCTCCCGGGCGGCAGGGTCGCAGATGGCCGGCGCGGCGGGCTGAGCGCCCTCAGCCCAGGGCGACCGGGGTCTCGGGGAGGGACCCGGTCGCCCGGCCGGTGCGCGAGTGCTCGAGCGCGTCGCGGGCGTGGTAGCTGCTGCGGGTGAGGGGGCTGGCCTCGACGTGGCCGATGCCCATGGCCTCGCCCCGGGCGGCGACCTCGTCGAGCTCGGCGGGGGTCCACCAGCGGGCCACCGGCAGGTGGTGCGTGGTGGGCCGCAGGTACTGGCCGATGGTGACGATGTCGGTGCCGATGGCGGCCAGGTCGGCCAGGGACTCGACCAGCTCGTCGATCGTCTCGCCCAGGCCCACGATCAGGCTCGACTTGGTGGTCAGGCCGTCGGCCTTGGCCCGGGCCAGGACCGAGAGGCTGCGGGCGTACGACGCCGACGGGCGCACCGCCCGCTGGAGGCGGGCCACCGTCTCCAGGTTGTGGTTCAGCACGTCGGGGCGGGCGTCGAAGATGATGCCCAGGGCGTCGGGGTCGCCCTTGCAGTCGGGGATCAGGACCTCGACCGCCGTGCCCGGCCGGCGGGTGCGGATGGCCCGGATGGTGGCGGCGAAGGCCTCGGCCCCACCGTCGGCCAGGTCGTCGCGGGCGACGGCGGTGACGACGGCGTGGGCCAGGCCCATGCGCTCGACCGCCTCGGCCACCCGGGCCGGCTCGCCGGGGTCGAGGGGCTGGGGGTGGCGGGTGTCGACCAGGCAGAACCCGCAGGCCCGGGTGCAGCGCTCGCCGTTGATCATGAACGTGGCCGTGCCGTCGGCCCAGCACTCGAAGATGTTGGGGCAGCCCGCCTCCTCGCACACCGTGACCAGGTCGAGGTCGCGGAGCGTGCGCTTGAGCCGGACGTAGTCGTCGGTGATCTTGACCCGGGCCTTCATCCACTCGGGCTTGCGCTCGGCGATGGCCACGCCCTGGCCCACACCGGCCTCGGCGAGCCGCCCGAGCAGCCGCACCGAGGTGCCCTCGGCCGCCGCCACTTCGTGGCCCTCAGGCACGCGTTCGCCCGGGCCCTCGCCGCGGGAGAACGGAGCGAGGTCGTCGGCCCGCTCCCGCCAGACCACGTCGGCCCGGTCGACCCCGCCGCTCCCCCACCGCTCGGCGGCCAGGCGGGCCACCACGTCGGCCACCTCGTGCATGGTGGCGTCGACGCCCTCGGCCCGCAGCGAGGTCACGGGCCGATCGGCGATGCCGCACGGCACGATGCCCCGGAACATCTCCATGTCGGGATCGACGTTGAGGGCGAAGCCGTGCTTCGAGCGGCCCCGGGTGAGGCGGACGCCGATGGCGGCGATCTTGCGGGGCTCCAGGGTGTCGAGCCCCACCCACACCCCCGGGTACTCGGGCAGGCGGCCGGCGGGCAGGCCCAGCTCGGCCAGGGTGTCGATCACCAGCTGCTCGACCGAGCGCACGAAGGCGACGGTGTCGGGCTTCGAGCCGCCCCGGGCGCCGGGCACGGTGAGGATCGGGTAGCCGACCAGCTGCCCGGGCCCGTGGTAGGTGACGTCGCCCCCCCGGTCGGCCCGCTCCAGCTCGGCCCCCACCTCGGCCGGGGGGACGAGCACGTGGGCCATGTCGGCCCGCACGCCGAGGGTGAACACCTTGGGGTGCTCGACGAGGAGCAGGTGGTCGTGACCCGGGGTCGCGTGGAGCCCGTCCTGGAGGGCGAGCGCGTCGCGGTAGCGGACCCGCCCCAGCCACCTGATGTGGAGAGGCGGTCGCTCCACTACAGCTCTGCTTCCCAGTCGCGCTGCTCGAGGATGTCGACGACCTTGCGGAGGAAGGCGGCGGCGTAGGCGCCGTCGAAGGCCCGGTGGTCCCAGGTCAGCGACAGGTTGGCGATCGAGCGGATGGCGATGGCCTCGTTGCCGGCGCTGTCGGTGACCACCACCGGCCGGCGGGTCACACCCTCGGTGGAGAGGATGGCGACCTGGGGCTGGTTGATGACCGGCATCTGCACGAACGTGCCCGACGCCCCGGCGTTGGTGATGGTGAAGGTGCCCCCGCTGATGTCGTCGGCGGAGAGCTTCCGGGTGCGGGCCTTGCCCGCCAGGTCGGCGATCGAGCGGGCGATGGCCGGCAGGCGCAGGTCCTGGGAACCGTGGATGACCGGCACGATCAGGCCCTCGTAGTCGAGGTCGACGGCGATGCCCAGGTTCACCTGGTGGTGCACCACCAGCTCGCCCTCGCCCACGCTGGCGTTCATGTGGGGAAACTCGTCGATGGCGTCGACGAGCGCCCGGGCGATGAACGGCAGGTAGGTGAGGCTGATGCCGGCCTCGGCCTTGAACCGCTCCTTGTGGGCCCGGCGGACCTTCTCGACCCCCTCGAGGTCGACCTCCATCACGGTCAGCACGTGGGGCGAGGTCGCCTTGGACCGGACCATGTGCTCGCCGGTGCGGCGGCGGATGTTGTTGAACGGGACCGACGAGTCGGTCTCGCCCGGGGTCGACGGCGTGACCCGCTGCGGGGCCGGGGCCGCCTTGGCCGCCGGGGCGGCGGGCTGGACGGCGGCCGGCGCGGCCTTGGCGGCGGGGGCGGGCGCCTCCTTGGCGGCCGGGGCGGCGGGGGCCTGGGCGGCACCACCGTCGGGGCCCTCGACGGCGGCGAGGACGTCGTTGCGGGTGATGCGCCCACCGGCGCCGGTGCCGGTGATCGAGCTCGGGTCGAGGTCGTGCTCGGCGATCAGGCGGCGGACGACGGGCGACAGCACCATGCCCTCGGTGCTGCTCGGTGCGCTCTCGGCGGCCTTCTCCGGCTCGGGGGCGGGCTCGGGGGCCGGCTCGGGCTCGGCGGGCTGCTCGTCACCGGACGCACCGGTGGCGGCGGACCCGTCGGCGTCGCCGCCGGCCTCGGCGGCCGGGGCGGGGGCCTCGGGCTCGGTCGGGTCGCCGGCCTCCTCCTCGGCCTGGGCCTCCTGGGCCTCGGCCGCCTCGGGCTCGTCGGCCTCGGCCTGGTCGGCGGGGGCCTCGGCCCCGCCACCGTCGCCGCCGGAGGGGGCGGCGCCGTCACCGACGACGGCGAGGACGGTGCCCACGTCGACGGTGTCGCCCTCCTCGACCTTGATCTCGGTGATGGTGCCGCTGACCGGCGAGGGGATCTCGGAGTCGACCTTGTCGGTGGAGACCTCGACGATGGCCTCGTCCTCGGTGATCTCGTCGCCGACGGACTTCAGCCACTTCGTGATGGTGCCCTCGGTGACGGTCTCCCCGAGCTGGGGCATCTGGATCTCGGCCATGGGCGGGGGGCTCCTCGTGCGGGTCGGTTCCTCGCTCGACCGTATCGGCTCCGCAGGCCGGTCGTGGCCGGGGAACCTCTACCCGTGCAGGCCGCGCCCGGTGAGGGTGAGCACGGTCTCGCCGAAGTTCTCCGACAGGCTCGGGTGGGGCTGGATGAACTGGGCGATCTCGTCGATCGTGGCCTCCCAGTTGACCGAGAGGTAGCCCATGCCGAGCTGCTCGGTGACCCACGGCCCGGCCATGTGGACACCGAGGACCTGGCCGCCGGTGCCGTCGTCGTTCTTGGCCGCGATGATCTTCACCAGGCCCTCGGTCTCGCCCAGGATCATGGCCCGGCCGTTGCCGGCCCACCGGTGCTTGGAGACGACCACGTCGTGGCCGGCGGCCTTGGCCGCCTCCTCGGTGAGGCCCACGAAGGCGACCTCGGGGTGGCTGTAGATGCACCACGGCACCCGGCCGTAGTCCACCGGCACGCAGGGCTCGCCCATGATCTGCTTGATGACGAGGATCGACTCGGCGTAGGCCACGTGGGCCAGGCCGGGGGTGGCGATCAGGTCGCCCACGGCGAACACGCCGTCGACGCCGGTGCGGCAGTACTCGTCGACCTTGACGAAGCCCCGCTCGTCGACCTCCACGCCGGTGCCGTCGAGGCCCAGCGAGTCCGATAGTGGGCGCCGGCCGACGGACACGACGACGGTGTCGGCCTCGACGCTGTCGCCGCCCTCGAGCTCGACCCGGACGCCGCCGTCGACCTCGGTCTGGCCGGTGACCTTGACCCCGGTCTTGATGGTGATGCCCCGCTTCTCCAGCGCCCGCTTCACGACCTTGACCACGTCGGAGTCGACGCCGGGCATGATCGCCGGCAGGGCCTCGAGGATGGTGACCTCGCTGCCCATGTCGACGAAGGTCGAGGCGAACTCGCAGCCGATGGCGCCGCCGCCGACGACGACCACCCGGTCGGGGAGCTTCTCGAGCAGGAAGACCTCGTCGGAGGTGAGGATGCGGTCGCTCACGTCGAAGCCGGGGATGGTCCGGGGCACCGAGCCCGAGGCCAGGATCACGTTGGCGGCGTCGATCGTGGTCTCCTCGCCGTCGGCCCCCTTGACCGTCACGGTCGAGTCGGCGCCGAGGGTGCCGGTGCCGTCGAACACGGTGACCTTGCGGTTCTTGAGCAGGCTGCCCAGCCCGTTCACGAGCTGGTCGACGACCGACCACATGCGGTCGGTCGAGGTGCCGAAGTCGAGGGTGATGTCGCCCGAGGCGTTCACCCCGAAGCGGTCCGACTCCCGCACGGTGCGAGCCACCTCGGCGGTCTGGAGCAGCTCCTTGGCCGGGATGCACCCCCGGTTGAGGCAGGTGCCGCCGATGCGGCGGTTCTCGATCATGGCCACGTCGAGCCCGGCGGCGGCGCCGTAGAGGGCGGCGGCGTAGCCACCCGGACCACCACCGATGATGACGAGATCGTGCTGCTCACTGGCCATGCGGCCGACCCTACCAACGCCCCCGCCGGGCGCGACCCGCCGGAGGCGGCCCCGTCTACCGGCTGGCCAGGACCACCTGGAGGGCGAACGCCAGCAGGATGGCCAGCCCGCAGCACAGGGCCGCGGCGATCAGTCGGCGGGTACTCATGGGCCGCCGACGTTAGGACGTCGGGGTCAGCGGAGAGGAGCGCCGCCGCCGGGGCGGCCGGCGAGGGAGTCGCGGATCTCCCGCAGCAGGACGACCTCGGCCGAGTCCTCCTCGGTCTCCTCGGTCTCGCCCTTGCGCCGCGACATCTCGACCATCTTGTTGTAGGCCTTGACGATCAGGAACAGGATGAACCCGATGATCAGGAACGAGATGATCGTGTTCAGGAAGGCGCCGTAGCGGATCTCGCCGTCGCCGATGTCGAGGGTGAGGCTGTCGAAGTTCGGCTGGCCGCCGATGGCCGCGATGATCGGGGTGATGACGTCGGCCACCAGGCTGTCGACGACCGTCTTGAAGGCCAGGGCCAAGATCAGCCCGACGGCGATCTCGACGAGGTTGCCCTTCATGATGAAGTCCTTGAACTCCTTGAGCACAGCAACAACCTCCGTGGTGTGGGTCACACGCAGGGTACTCCTCGCGCCCTTGTGCGTCGGGGACCGCCGGGGGTAGGGAGGCGCCATGCGCATCGCCGTGACCGGGTCCAGCGGGTTGATCGGGAGCGCGCTGTGCGCCTCGCTGGAGGGCGACGGTCACGACGTGGTCCGCGTCGTCCGCTCCGGCGGGAGGCCGGGGACGGTGCGGTGGGACATCGACGCCGGGACCGTCGACGCCACCGGGCTCGAGGGGCTCGACGGTGTGGTCCACCTCGCCGGCGAGGGCATCGCCTCGGGCCGCTTCTCCGAGGACCACAAGCGAGCGGTCCTCGAGAGCCGCACCAAGGGGACGGCCCTGCTCAGCCGCACCCTCGCCGAGCTCGACGCCCGCCCGCCGGTGCTCCTGTCCGGCTCGGCCATCGGGTACTACGGCGACCGGGGCGACGAGGAGCTGGTCGAGACCAGCCCGCCGGGCGAGGGGTTCCTCCCCGAGGTGTGCGTCGCCTGGGAGCGGGAGACCTCGGCGGCCGAGGCCGCTGGCGTCCGGGTCGCCCACCTCCGCACCGGCGTGGTCCTCTCGGCCGACGGCGGGGCGCTGGGCAAGCAGCTCCTGCCGTTCAAGCTCGGCCTCGGCGGCAAGGCCGGGAAGGGCGACCAGTGGCTCCCGTGGATCAGCCTCGAGGACCACGTGCGGGCCATGCGCTTCCTGCTGACCGCCGACGTCCAGGGACCGGTGAACCTGACGGCGCCCAACCCGGTGCGCAACGTCGAGTTCGTCCGCACCCTCGGCGCTGTGCTCGGGCGGCCCACGGTCATCCCCATCCCCGGCTTCGCCCGGAAGCTGCCCCTGGGCGTCGGCCCGCTGGTCGACAACCTGCTGTTCTCCAGCAGCCGGGTCCTGCCGCAGGTGCTGACCGATGCCGGCTTCACCTGGCACCACGACCAGCTGGAGGACGCCCTCCGCTCCCTCCTCGACCGCCCGGCCGCCTGAGGGGATCGCGTGCGCATCCTCGTCACCGGCAGCGCCGGACAGGTCGGCCGCGAGGTCCTCGACCTGGCCCGGGCCCAGGGCCACGAGACCGCCGGCCTGGCGCGCCAGGGCCCCGACCCGTGCGACATCACCGACCCGGAGGGTGTCCAGCGGGCCGTCACGGAGTTCGGGCCGGACGTGGTCATCCACGCCGCAGCGATGACCGACGTCGACGGGTGCGAGCTCGAACCGGACCGGGCACGGGCGATCAACGAGGGCGGCACCGCCAACGTCGCCGAGGCGGCCGACGAGGCCGGCGCCCACCTCGTCTACGTCTCCACGGACTACGTGTTCGACGGCGAGACCGACGGCGACTACGTCGAGACCGACGCCCCGAACCCGCTCTCGGGCTACGGGCGCTCCAAGCTGGCCGGCGAGGCGGCCGCCGGCCCCGACGCCACCATCGTCAGGACGTCGTGGGTGTGCGGCGTCCACGGCCGCAACGTGGTGCGCACGGTCCTCGGCCTGGCCGCCAAGGGCCAGCCGCTGCGCTTCGTCGACGACCAGGTCGGTCAACCCACCTTCGTCTCCGACCTGGCGCCCCGGCTCCTCGACCTCGGCGCCGACCGTCGCGGCGGGGTCTGGCACGTCAGCAACGTCGGCCCCATGAGCTGGTACGCCTTCGTGGGCGAGATCCTCGACGCCGGCGGCTACGAGCGGTCGCTCGTCAGCCCCATCTCCACCGCGGAGCTCGACCCGCCTCGGCCCGCGCCGCGCCCGCGGCGGTCCGTCCTCGACGGCGCCGCCCTGCGCGCCGCCGGCGACCCGCCCATGCCACCGGTCCGGCCCTCGCTCGACGCCCTCGTCGACGCCATCCAAGCTGGCACCTGACCACCCGCCAGCGTTCCTGCGTCGGGATCGGGATCGGTCAGTCGTCGGTGACGGTGACGCCCCGCCAGAAGGCCACGCGGTCCTTGATCTCGGCCGCCGCCGGCTTGGGGTCGGGGTAGTACCAGGCGGCGCCGGGGTTGACCTCGCCGTCGACGACGAGGTCGAGGTAGCTGGCGGTGCCCTTCCAGGGGCAGACCGACGTGTCGGCGCTGTCGCGCGTCTCGGCGGTCAGCGCCTCGCGGGGGAAGTAGTGGTTGCCCTCGACGACGACGGTGTCGTCGGAGCGGGCGATCACGGTGCCGTTCCAGGTGGCGGTGGCCATGGGGTCCTCCTCGGATGGTGGCCGCCCCCGGCGTGAGGCGGCGTGCGAGGGTGAACCGCACCGGCCGGCCCGGTCTTCCGCGCCGAGCTCGGACCCGGCGCACGGCCGACCGCCGATGGGTAGCGTCACGCCGTGGCCGACGTCGCCACCGGGTGGCCTCTCGTGGGACGAGACAAGGAGATGACGCTCCTGGCCGCCCGGGCGCGGGCCGGTCCGGTGGTCGTCGTCGGTCCGTCCGGCGTCGGGAAGTCCCGCCTCGTCAGCGACTGGTTGGGCACCGTCGACGGGCCCACCGCCGCGGTGGTCGCCACCCGGTCGAGCGCGTCGGTGCCCTTCGCCGCCTTCGCCCCCTGGTCCCCCGCCACCGTCAACCCCGCCCACGACCGCCTCGGCACGCTGCGAGCGGTGGCCGACCGCCTGCTCGAGCACGGGCCGATCACCGTCCTCGTCGACGACGCCCACCTCCTCGATGACGGGTCAGCCGCCCTCGTGCACCACCTCGTGCACCACACCGACGCCCGCCTCGTCGCCACCGTCCGCAGCGGCGAGCCGTGCCCGGACTCGGTCACCGCGCTCGGCAGGGACGGCACCGGCGCCCGCATCGACCTCCGGCCCCTCACCGAGGACCAGTGCGCCCGGCTGCTCACCCACCGCCTCGGCGGCCGCGTGCACTCCGTGGCCCGCCGGCGGCTCTGGGAGCTATCCGCCGGGAACCCCCTCTACCTGCGGGAGGTGACCGAGGCCGCCCTCGAGCTGGGCCACCTCTCCGAGACCGCCGGGGTGTGGCGCTTGGCCGACGGGGCGGTCGGCACCGCCCGCCTCTCGGACCTCGTCAGCGAGCGCATGGGCCGGGTGCCCGACGACGACCGGCGCGTCCTGGAGCTGATCGCCCTCGGCGAGCCCCTCCCCCTCGCCCTGGTCGAGGAGCTCGTCCCGGTCGACGTCATCGCTCGGCTCGAGACCGCCGGCCTCGTCGGCGTGGCCCGCCGGGGCGAGGCCGATGTGGTGGGCCTCGGCCACCCGCTCTACTCCGAGGTGCTGCGCGCCACGACGCCCCGGCTGGTGGCCCGGGCCCACCAGCGCGACCTGGCCACCGCCGCCCTGGCCCACGGGCTCGAGCAGCGGGAGCCGCTCCGCGTCGCGGTCTGGCTGCAGGAGGCCGGGGGCGAGCCCGGCGACGCCGAGCTGCTGACCGCCGCCTCCACCCGGGCCATGCACCTGCAGGACCACCCCCTCGCCGCCCGGCTGGCGCAGGCCGCCCAGGACGCCGGCGGCGGCACCCTGGCGATCCTCGCCCACGCTCGGGCCATCGGCCTCCAGGGGCGCCTCGCCGAGCTCGACGCCGCCGTCGAGCTGGCCGCCAGCCGGGCGGAGACGCCGCAGGAGTCCGCCGAGGTCGTCGACCTGCGCGCCGTGCGCCTGTGGTGGAGAAGCCGCGCCGGCCCGCCCTGGATCGACGCCATCGACACGGCCCTCGCCACCCTTCCCCCCGAGGTGACCGCCCGGGTGGCGTCGACCGGCGCCCGCCTCGCCGTCCAGGGCCTGCTCCTGGACCGGGCCCGCACGCTCGCCGGCCTGGCCGTCGTCGCCGACGACGCCGAGCCGCTCCACGATAGCTCGGGTCGCACCGCCGAGGCCCTCGCCCGGGCGCTGCAGGGCGAGGGCCAGCCGGTGGTCGACGCCTTCGACGCCCTGGCCGGACCGGCCCTCGAGCTGCTCGACGTCGACCCCATGCCGGGCGTGCTCCTCTCGACCGCCTACCAGCTGGCGTCGACCCTCACCGGGCGGCTCGACGAGGCCGGCGCCCTCCTCGCCGGGCTCGTCGAGCACGGTGTCCCCGACGACCGGGTGCACCGGGCCCAGCCCCTCCAGCTGCTGGCCCGAACCGACCTCGAGCGGGGTCGCGTCGGGGACGCCGCCGCTCGCGCCCGCGAGGCGGTGGAGCTCATCGGCGATCAGTCCTACCTGTTCGGGCGGGCCGTGGCCGCCGGCGGGACCGCCGTCGCCGCCGCCGCCCAGGCCGGGGACGTGGGCGCGGCCGAGAGCTCGCTCGCCGTCGCCCGGGCCCGAGGCGACTCCTGGATCCCCGACGCCGCCGCGCTGCTCGACCTGGGTGAGGCCTGGCTGGCCGCCGGCCGCGGCGAGCTCACCACGGGGTCCGACCGCGCCCTGGACGTGGCCGACCGGATGGCCGGCGCCGGCGCCCACGGCCTCGAGGTGCTGGCCCTCCTCGACGCGACCCGCATCGGGGCCGCCCGGCGCACCGCCGACCGCCTCGCCGAGCTGGGCCGCCGCCTCGGCGAGCCCACTCCGGCCGCCGCCGCCATCCTCGCCAGGGGCCTCGCCCGCGATGACGGGGACGCCCTCGACGAGGCTGCGACCCGCTTCGTCGGCACCGGCGCCCTGCTGGCCGCGGCGGAGGCATCCGCCCAGGCCGCCGTCGCCCACGCCGGGGAGGGGATGCGGCGGAAGGAGGCCGCCGCCCGCCGGCGGGCCCAGGAGCTCCGCACCCGGTGCCAGGGCGCAGTCACGCCATTGCTGGTCGGTCTCGACGACACCGACGTGGCCGAGGAGCTCACGGCCCGGGAGCGCGAGATCGCGCTGATCGCCGCCGGGGGGCGCACGAACCGGGAGATCGCCGCCGCCCTGGGGCTCTCGCTCCGCACCGTCAACAGCCACCTGAACCACGCCTACGCCAAGCTCGGGACCAGCGACCGGGCCGAGCTGGCGCGGCTGCTCCGCCCTCCGACGCCCACTCGCGCCACGGACGGTCGCTGATCGGGGGCCGGCGACCTCGGTAGGGGGTGCCGATGTGGGGCGGCGGCGTCCGTGGCCACATCAGGCCATGGACGCCCACGACCCCAGGAGAGCGCCATGACCACCACCGCCACTCCCACCACCGCCCGACGACACCGACCCCGCCTGCGCACCGTCGGCCGGTCCCTCGCCGCGAGCGGCCTCGCCGCCGCGCTGCTGCTCGGCACCGCGTGCGGCGACGACGACACCGCCGAGCCCACCGCTGGCACCGAGGTCACCCCGGTCGCCGCCCGGGTGGACGAGGCCCACTCGCTCCACGACCTCGCCAACCCGGCCGACAAGGGCAGCCACCCGAGCGTCGAGCCCATCACCTCGATCTACGAGGTCGCCAACCCCGCCGACAAGGGCAGCCACCCGGCCTGAGCCGAGCGCCCGCGCCCCACGGCGGCGGCCACGCGACGAGCGTCCGCCGCCCCCCGCACCACCACGCACCCCAGGAGATCACCATGACCACCCCGACCCGGCCGCCCGGCCGGACCACCCACCACACCGCCCTGCGCTGGGCCGCTCGGCTCGTCCTCGGCTGCGCCGTCGTCACCGTCGTGTTCGCCGGGTGCGGAGACGACGAGGACGACGACGCGACCGACGCCGAGACGACCACCGAGCTGGAGGCGTCCACCACCACCGAAGGACCGCCCGAGGGCGCGGCCGCCGAGGACGCCGGCAGCGGACCGTCCGAGGAGGGCCCGGTCGTCGAGGTCCGCCTCGTCGACTACTCCTTCCTCGACCTGCCCGAGCGGGTGCCCGCCGGGACCCGCCTGACCATCACCAACGACTCCGCGGCCGAGCTCCACGAGCTGGTGGCCTTCCGCATCCCCGACGACGAGACCCGCCCGGTCGAGGAGCTGGTGACCCTGCCCGAGGAGGAGATCGGCGCCATCTTCGGAGAGGGACCGCCCGCCACCGTGCTGCTCGCCCCACCCGGCGGCGAGCAGATCGACGCCGTCGGCGACGGCACCCTCGCCGAGCCCGGGCGCTACGCCGTGGTCTGCTTCATCCCCACGGGTGTGGACCCGGATGCGTACCTCAACGCTCCGCCGTCGGAGGAGGGACCACCGGAGATCCCCGGTGCCGGCCCGCCGCACCTGACCCACGGCATGCACGCCGGGATGATCGTCGAGTAGTCCCGCTCGACGAGGGCCCCGTCCTGGGGCAGGGGACGACCCGCAGCCCGGTTGGCTGCGGGTCGTCCCGCGTCACGTCACTTGGACAGCAGTGAACCCTTCGGGCTCACTTCGGCTCACCCACCCGCCACGCCCAGCGGTGTCGGCTGCGCCGACCCGTCCTCGCTGCATGCAGCCGCAGCGCCGCCTAACGGCGTCACTTCGGCTGCATGCGGATGCCGCCGTCGATGCGGACGGTCTCGGCGTTGAGGTAGCTGTTGCTCAGCAGCTCGAGGGCGAGGGTGGCGAACTCCTCGGAGGTGCCGAGGCGCTTGGGGAACAGCACGCCGGCGCGGAGGCGGTCCTTGAACTGCTCGGAGGCCTCGCCGGTGCCGTAGATCGGGGTGTCGATCAGGCCGGGGGCGATGCAGTTCACCCGGATGCCGACGGCCGAGAGGTCACGGGCGATGGGGAGGGTCATGCCGACCACGCCGCCCTTGGAGGCGGAGTAGGAGGCCTGGCCGATCTGGCCGTCGAAGGCGGCGACGGAGGCCACGTTGACGACCGCGCCCCGCTCGCCGTGCTCGTCGACGGGGTCGAGGGTGCTCATCGCCGTGGCCGCGATGCGGATCATGTTGAACGAGCCGACCAGGTTGACCTCGATGACCTTCTTGAACACGTCGAGGTCGTGGGCCGAGGCGTACTCGCCGTCCTTGCCGATGGTGCGGGTGGCCCAGCCGATGCCGGCCGCGTTGACCAGGGCGCGCAGCGGGCCCAGCTCCTTGGCGGCCTCGACGGCGGCGATGGCGGCGTCGGGGTCGGCCACGTTGGTGGTGGCGAACACGCCACCGATGTCCTTGGCGACGGCCTCGCCCTTCTCGGCGTTCATGTCGGCCACCACGACCTTGGCGCCCCTCTCGGCGAGCAGCCGAGCGGTGGCCTCTCCGAGGCCGGAGGCCCCGCCGGTGACGATTGCGCTGATCCCGTTGATCTCCATGGCCCGCACCTTATTGACCGGGCGGTCTAGTTGGGAAAGCGTCAGCCGAGACGGACGGCCTGGGTGATGTCGTCGATCGGCAGGGTGGGGTCGGCCACGGCCACGACCTCCATGTCGCCCATCCGGACGGCATCGCCGGCGGTGGTGAGGAAGGCGGTGTCGGCGGCGTCGCGCCCGGTGGCGATGCGCACCATGGCGGGGCGGGGCGCCAGGCAGGTCGCGTCGAGGGCGAGCCACTCCCCGCCCACGTGGGCCTCGGCGACGGCGTGGAAGTCCATCGGGGCCAGGCCCGGGGCGTAGACCGACACCAGCCGGGCGGGCACGTCGCAGGCGCGCAGCAGGGCGATCACCAGGTGGGCGAAGTCCCGGCACACCCCCTGGCGGGAGAGCAGCGTGGTGACGGCGCCGTCGGTCGGGCGGCTCGACCCGGAGATGTAGGCGACCCGGGACCCGACCCAGCTGGACACGGCGTCGACGAGGTCGCGGTCGTGGAGGCCGGCGAACTCGGCCCGGGCCACGGCGCCGAGCTGGTCGGACTCGCAGTAGCGGCTGGGTCGGACGTAGCGGATGAGGTCCACCGGCGTGACCGGGGCCGCCGGGGCGGTGCCGGTGACGGTGGCCGCGTAGTCGACCCGCAGCCGGCCCGGCCCCAGACGCTCGAGGTGGTGGAGCCGCGTCCCGTGGTCGTCGAGGATCTCCGTCGCCGGCACCGGGCGGCCATCGAGCGTCACCGCGAGGGACTCCTCGGCCCGCTCGGCGTCGGCCGCCACCGCGACGGACAGGGTCACGTCGGCCACGCCCTCGATGTCGGCCTCCAGGTGACACGACACCGAGCGATCCATGGGCCCACCGTCCCACCTCCACCGCCGCCGGGCGAACCGGCATCCAGCCTGGCGTCAGATCGCGAGCCCGCAGACGGCGCGCGACGATGGAGAGGTGACCATCGAGGTCGAGGACGTCCGTCTCGCCGTCGTGCACCAGTTCGCGGCCGGGGTCCTGCCCGACCGAGCATCGCTCGCCGCTGCGCTCGCCACCGACGAGGCCTCCGTCGACGACGCCCTCGACGTGCTGGCCGACCAACGTCACGTCGTGCTCCGAGAGGGGCGGATCGTGATGGCCCACCCCTTCGCCGCGATCCCCCTGGGGTTCTCGGTCATGGGACGGGAGACGCTGTGGTGGGGCGGGTGCGCCTGGGACTCCTTCGCCGTGCCCCACCTCCTGCCGGACGAGCCCGAGGTGCTGGTGGCCACCCGGTGCCCGGGCTGCGACGCCGCCCTGGCCTGGGTCGTCGGACGCCAGGATCCGCCCGAGGGCGAGGAGGTCGCCCACTTCCTCGTGCCCGCGGCGCACATCTGGGACGACGTGGTCCACACCTGCGGGAACCAGCGGCTCTTCTGCGCCGAGGACTGCGTCGACCGCTGGCTGGAGGTCACCGGGCACGACAAGGGCGACGTCTTCGACCTGGCGACGCTGTGGCGGCTCGCCCGGGGCTGGTACGCCGGCCGCCTCGAGCGCGGCTACGTGCGGCGCGAGCCCGACGCGGCTCGCGACTACTTCCGCTCCGTCGGGTTGTCGGGCCCGTTCTGGGGTCTCTGACGCCCGGCGCGCTCCGAGCGCCTCCCCCACCCACCGCCGCCGGGGGTCTTCATCCGGAGGACGTCGCCGGCGTTGAGGCGGAGGGTGCACTTGTCGGGGAGCTGTTCGGCCTTGCCCTCGTCGCCGGCGGGGAGGAGCCAGTTCTCCCCGCACGCACCGGGCTCACCGCCCGCCCGGCCGGGGGGCGGGCTGGTCCGGCGCTCGGTGATGAGGCTCACGGTGACGTCCTCGAGCACCTCGAGGTCGCGCTCGATGCCGTCGCCGCCGGCCGCCGAGCCGGCGCCCCCGCTCCCCCGTCGGAGCCGGGTCGCGACGACCCGCAGCGGGAACGACCGCTCCAGCGCCTCGATCGGCGTGTTCTTCGTGTTGGTCATGCCGGTGTGGACGCCGCTCATGCCGGCACGCCCGGGCCGGGCCCCCTGGCCGCCGGCGACGGTCTCGTAGTACACCCAGCCCACGCCCCCGACGAGCAGGTTGTTCATGGTCCCCTGCGAGGCCCCGCCGACCCGGTCGGGGGCGGCGCCGGCCAAGGCGGCGAGGCAGACGTCGGCCACCCGCTGGCTGACCTCGACGTTGCCCGCCCCCACGGCCGCCGGGGGCCGGGCGGCGACCAGGGTGCCAGGGGGGGCGATCACCTCGACCACCCGCAGGCCGCCGCCGTTGGCCGGCACACCCGGGTCGATGGCCGAGCGCAGGGCGAACACGGCGGCGCTCACCGTGACGGCCTCGACGGCGTTGACGTTGCCGCGGCTCTGCGGGGCGGTGCCGGTGAAGTCGAAGGTGACATCCTCGCCGCCGATCGTCACGGCGACGGCCACCGTCGCCGGCTCGCGCTGGTCGGGCCCGGCGCCGGTGGAGTCCATCTGGTCCACGGCCGTCCAGGTCCCGTCGGGCAGGGCGGCGATGGCGGCCCGCATCCGGCGCTCGCCGTAGGCGATGACCTCGTCGAGGGGCTCGTCGGCCAGGGCGGCCAGGCGCTCGACGCCGACGACGTTCGCCCCGACCTGGGCGTCGATGTCGCCCCGGCGCTCGTCGGGCGTCCGCGACGACGCCACGAGCAGCTGGCGGACCTCGGCGGTGAACCGCATGGGCGGCACCCGGAACCCCTCCTGCTGGATCTCGGTGGCGTCGGCCGGGAGCGACCCGGGGGCGGCGCCGCCCAGGTCGGCGTGGTGGGCCCGGTTGGCGACCCAGCCGACCAGGCGTCCCTCGGCGGTGTGGCACGGGGCCACCAGGGTGACGTCGTTGAGGTGGGTGCCGCCGGCGAAGGGGTCGTTGACGATCCACTGCTCGCCCGGGGCGGGGTCAGGTCCGGCGACTGCGATGGCGGCGGCGACCGACGCCGGCATCGACCCCAGGTGCACCGGGATGTGCTCGGCCTGGACCAGCAGGGTGCCGTCGGCGGTGAACAGGGCGGCCGAGCAGTCGGCCCGCTCCTTGATGTTGGGGCTGAAGGCGCCGCGGCGCAGCACGGCGCCCATCTCCTCGGCCACCCCGGTGAGGCGGGCGATGAGGACGGCGAGCCCGGCCGGATCGAGGCTCATCGATCGACCCGGGTCAGCACGAGGGCGCCGAGGGGCCCGGGCTCGGCCCGCCAGCCCTCGGCCAGGAACACGGTGCAGTCGACCTCGGCGATCACCGCAGGGCCGACGGCGGCGGCCCGGGTGACCGGGGGCAGGTCGCCCACGGCGAGGGGGGCCGGCCGGCGGGCGGTGGCGTGGAGGGCGACGACCTCGACGGGCGTGTCGGGCCGGGTGTAGCCGTTGCGCCGCTCATGCTCGGCGGCGAAGGCGGCGACCGTGGGCACCCGGAGCTCGTGGCTCTGGCCGGCGTAGCGGCAGTCGACGCTCACCTCGATCTCGACCTCAGGTCGAGGGTGGCCCCTGACCAGGGACTCCTCGGCGATCCGGGCCAGGTCGGCGGTCGCTTCGTCGAGGCCGGTGTGGTCGGGGGGGGTCGGCCACGATCGCACCTCGTCGTGCTGGCGGGCACCGCACAGCAGCCCCACCGCCGAGAGGACGCCGGCGCGGGGCGGGATGATCACCGTGGCCATGCCGAGGGCGTCGGCCAGCCCGCAGGCGTGGAGGGGGCCGGCCCCGCCGAAGGCCACCAGGGCCAGCGGGCGGGGGTCGACGCCGCGGGTCACGGTGACGGCCCGGACGGCCTGCTCCATGGCCGCCTCGACCACGGTGATGACGCCCTCGGCGGTCACCCCGGCGGCCTCGAGGGTGGCGGTGGCGGCCTCCACCGACACCCGGCCGAGGCCGGGGAGCTCCATGTCGGCCGGGAGGCGCCCGGCGACCAGGTCGGCGTCGGTGACCGTCGGCTCGGTGCCGCCGAGGCCGTAGCAGGCCGGACCGGGCACGGCGCCGGCCGAGCGGGGGCCGACGACCAGCGCCCCGCCGGGGTCGATGGCGGCGATCGAGCCGCCCCCGGCGCCGATGGTGTGGACGTCGAGCGACGGGAGGCGCACCGGGAACCCGGCCACCACCCGCTCCCCAGCGGGCTCCGGCATCCCGTCGCGCACCAGGCAGACGTCGGTGCTCGTCCCGCCCATGTCGAAGGTGACGGCGTCGGGGAACCCGCACGCCACGGCGACCTCGGCGGCGGCGGCGACACCCCCGGCGGGGCCGGAGAGCAGGAGCGTCGCCGGCAGGTCGGCGGCCCGCTCCACCGGGACCAGGCCCCCGGCCGACGACATGACCAGCACCTCGTCGGCCGCCCCGGCCAGGCCCCGCAGGTAGGTCCGGCACGGTGGGCGGAGGGCGGCGTTGACCACCGTCGTCACCGTCCGCTCGTACTCCCGGAACTGGGGCGAGACCTCGTGCGAGGCGCTGACGTCGTGGCCCTCGGCCCGGAGGGCCTCGGCCACGGCCACCTCGTGGTCGGGGGCCAGGTCGGCGTGGAGCAGGCACACGGCGACCGCCTCCGCCTCGCCGAGGCCGAGGTCGGCCAGCCCGTGGAGGTCGACCGGAGTGACCTCGCTCCCATCGGCAGCCACGCGGGCCCGCACCTCGTGGCGGTCGACCCGATCGACCAGCGGGACGGGGCGGTCGGCGAAGGGATCGTAGAGCGACGGGCGGTCCTGGCGGCCGATCTCGACCAGGTCGGCGAAGCCCTCGTTGGTCACCAGGGCGACCCGGGCGCCCCGTCGCTCGAGGAGGGCGTTGGTGGCCACCGTCGTGCCGTGGGCGAGCACGCCGGGCCGGTCGGCGGCGCCGGCCACCGCGCCGATGCCGGCGCGGACCGCCTCACCGGGGTCCGACGGCGTCGACGGGACCTTCACCACCGACCCGTCGGCCGCCACCACGTCGGTGAACGTGCCCCCGGTGTCGACGCCGACGCGGGAGCGGGCATCGGGCGAGGACGTCACCCACCGAGCATGGCAGCCCGGACGCGACGCTGGCCCCGTCGCCGGCACCGGGGGGGACGGTGCCGGTTCGGGGCCAGCGGGCGGGGCGCCTGAGGCACCCCGGGTCGGGAGCGACGAGCGCTCCCGGGCCCGGCGTCAGCGGCGGGGGGTGAGACGCTGGCGCCGGGGGACCTCGGCCGGGACCTCGGCGTAGACGACCTGCACGGGGCTGGCCGTCAGCCGGTAGGTGAGGGCGACGCCGAGCATGGTGGCCACCACGGCCACGGTCACGAGCAGGGAGAGCGGCGAGATCAGCAGGACGAGGGCGAGGCCGGCGGTGGCGACGAGGACGTTGGTGCGCTCTGAGCTCATGGGTGGGGACCTTGGACTGTGGTGGTTCGGCGGGGACGCTGCCCATCATCTGCTCGATCGAAGCGAACGTCACGGGGGTGCGCTCCCCAGGGGTGGTGGGGCCTACCCCACCCAACCCGCCGCCGGGCCCGCCTCTTCCCGTCAGCGGGGCCGGCACCCGCGCTCCGCTTCTGTCAATCCCCATGCGCACCTGAGGCGCATGGGGATTGACAGAACGGTGGTGTCACGGCGTCGGGGGGATGATCACCACGTCGTCGGGGATGGCCTTCTCGAACCGGACGGTCATCTCCCGCCCGGCGGCGTCGACCTCGTCCCACACCATGACGGCCAGGTCGGCCACCGAGGCCAGCCAGGCGTCGCGCCGGTTCAGGCCCTTGGCCCGGTCCTGGCGGGTGGCGGGGACCTTCCGCTCGAGGACCACCTCGGCGGGAGCCAGCCGCCGGAGGGCGACGAAGCGGTCGCGGTCGGCCGACCGCATGTGCTCCTGGGGGTCGGGCCAGGGCAGCACCGCCACCCAGTCGACCTCGGCCTCCAGGGCGGCCTCGCCCGCCAGCGCCTCGGCCCCGGCCCGCAGCCCGGTGAGCACCCGGAGGTCGTCGTGGAGCTGGGCGTAGCCGGCGAAGAGCTCGGCCAGGTGCCGGCGGAGCGCGGCGTGGCCCGCGTCGTCGTCGGGCAGGTCCCGCATGCCGCCGGCCACCAGGAGCGTGCCCTCGGGGATGCGACCGTCCCGCTTGCGGCGCTCGGCCCGCCGCGCGGCCGGGTCGAGCTCGGCCAGGCGCGGGCTGGCCGGGCCCGTGGCGGACCGGACCGACGGCGCGTCGGCCGGGCCCAGCTCGTCGGGCGACGGCGGCGTGTCCCCCGAGGCGTCGTCACCCTGGAGGCTCGACGCCACGGCCAGCCGGTCGACGAGGTCGTTCATCACGTCGCCGGAATGGCCCTTGACCCAGCGGGGCACGCCGAAGCGGCCCGCCTTGTGGGCCTCGATCAGCGGCTCCCACAGGTCGCGGTTGGCGACCGGCTGCTTGGCCGCGTTCCTCCAGCCCCGCTTCTCCCAGCCCCGCCACCACCCGTCGCGGAAGCAGTTGGCCACGTAGGTCGAGTCGGTGACGATGTCGAGCTCGCCCTCGAGCATCTCGGTGGCCGAGAGCACGGCCTGGAGCTCCATGCGCTGGTTGGTCGTGTGGGCGGCGTGGCCCCGGGCCCACGCCCCGCCGGGCACGGCCCACGCCCACCCCCCCGGACCGGGGTTCCCCGAGCAGGCCCCATCCGTGTAGACGATGGTCGGCGCCCCCACGGCGTCAGCCGCCCGCCCGCCGACCGCGGCCAGGGTGGTGGGCGGGGTCGGAGGACGTGGAGACGATGGTCGGCGGCCCCGGCATCGGGCGAGCATCGCAGAAACGCCCGGCCGCGCCCCGAACTCGGTGGCAGATGTGGGATGAACGTCCCACATCTGCCACCGAGTTCGCACGGGGTTCACACCGGTCCGGTGCGAACCGGGGGCGCCGGTGCGAGAGTGGGGGGACGCCCGTCGATCCCCCCATCGGAGGCACACCAGGCATGAGCATCAGCGACGACTTCGTCGGCGGCCTCCCCGACGTCGACCCGGACGAGACCCGCGAGTGGCTGGAGTCGCTCGACGCCGTGGCCAGCGTGAAGGGCCGCAGCCGGGCCGAGTTCCTGATGCAGAAGCTCCTGGAGCGCAGCCACGAGCTGCAGTTCGGCATCCCTGCCCCGGTGCGGACGCCGTACATCAACACCATCCCGTCGTCGGAGCAGGCGCTCAAGTACTGGTTCCCGGGCGATGCGGCCATGGAGCAGCGCATCCGGGCCTACATCCGCTGGAACGCGGCGGTGATGGTGATCAAGGCCAACAAGGCGGCCGACGGCATCGGCGGCCACCTGGCCACCTACGCCTCCTCGGCGTCGCTCTACGAGGTCGGGTTCAACCACTTCTTCCGGGGCAAGGACGGGGGCCGGGCCGGCGACGCCGTGCACATCCAGGGCCACGCCGTGCCCGGGATCTACGCCCGAGCCTTCCTCGAGGGCCGCCTCGAGGCCGAGGACCTCGACGGCTTCCGCCGCGAGCTGTCCGGCCGGGGCCTGTCCAGCTACCCGCACCCCCGGCTCATGCCGGAGTTCTGGGAGTACCCGACGGTGTCGATGGGCCTGGCCCCGATCTCGTCGATCTACCAGGCCCGGTTCAACCGCTACCTGCACGCCCGCCAGATCGACGCCACCGACGAGACCCGCGTCTGGTGCTTCGTCGGCGACGGCGAGACCGACGAGCCCGAGACCCTCGGCGCCGTCGCCCTCGCCGGCCGCGAGCGGCTCGACAACCTCGTCTGGGTCGTGAACTGCAACCTGCAGCGCCTCGACGGCCCGGTGCGCGGCAACGGCAAGATCATCCAGGAGCTCGAGTCCGTCTTCCGGGGCGCCGGGTGGAACGTCATCAAGGTCATCTGGGGCTCCCGCTGGGACGAGCTGCTGGCCCGCGACGTCGACGGCGTGCTGCTCGACAAGATGAACAGCACCGTCGACGGCGACTTCCAGCGCTACGCGGTGAGCGACGGGGCCCACATCCGCGACCACTTCTTCGGCCCCGACCCCCGCCTGCGGGCCATGGTCGACGACTTCAGCGACGAGGACCTCCGCAACCTGCCCCGCGGCGGCCACGACTACGCCAAGCTCTACGCCGCCTACCGGGCCGCCACCGAGCAGCGCGGGGCGCCGACGGTGATCCTGGCCAAGACGATCAAGGGGTGGACCCTCGGCGAGGGCGTCGAGGCCCGCAACGCCACCCACCAGATCAAGAAGATGACGATGACGCAGCTGCGGAGCCTGCGCGAGCGCCTCTACCTCCACGAGGAGATCCCCGAGGAGGCCCTCGCCGACGACCGGGAGCCGCCGTACTACCGCCCCGAGGTCGGCAGCGCCATGCACACCTACCTGATGGAGCGCCGCCAGGCCCTCGGGGGCTCGCTCCCGTCGCGGGTCGTGCGGGTCAAGAAGCCGCTGACCCTCCCGCCCGACGACGCCTTCGCCGAGCTCCTCGCCGGTTCGGGCAAGCAGGCCGCCAGCACCACCACTGCCTTCACCCGGCTGCTGCGGGCCCTGGCCCGCACCGACGGCTTCGGCCGCCGCATCGTCCCGATCATCCCCGACGAGGCCCGGACCTTCGGCATGGACTCCCTGTTCAAGGAGTTCGGGATCTACGCCTCGCAGGGCCAGAAGTACGAGCCCGTCGACCACTCCCTGCTGCTCAGCTACACCGAGACCCTCGACGGCCAGCTGCTCGAGGAGGGCATCACCGAGGCCGGGTCCATGGCCTCGTGGACCGCGGCCGCCACGTCGTACGCCACCCGCGGCGTGCCGATGATGCCGTTCTTCATCTTCTACTCGATGTTCGGCTTCCAGCGGGTCGGCGACCTGATCTGGCAGGCCGCCGACCACCGGGCCAAGGGGTTCCTCATGGGCGCCACCGCCGGGCGCACCACGCTGATGGGCGAGGGCCTCCAGCACCAGGACGGCCACAGCCTCGTGCTCGCCTCGACCGTGCCCGTGTGCAAGGCCTACGACCCCGCCTTCGCCTACGAGGTCGCCGCCCTCGTCCGCCACGGCATCCACGACATGTACGGCCCCGACGGGCGCGACGTCTTCTACTACCTGACCCTCTACAACGAGAACCACCCGATGCCGGCCATGCCCGACGGGGCGGTCGAGGGCATCGTCGAGGGCCTCTACCGCTGGCAGGACGCCCCCGAGGGCACCCAGGCCCAGGCCTCGATCCTGTTCTCCGGCACCAGCCACCTCGCCGCCACCGCGGCCCAGGCCGAGCTGGCCGAGCAGCACGGCATCGGGGTCGACCTCTGGAGCGCCCCAGGCTGGAAGCAGCTCCGCGAGGAGGCCCTCGAGGTCGAGCGCTGGAACCGGCTCCACCCCACCGAGGCACCCCGGGTCCCCCGCGTCACCCAGCTGCTCGGCGAGGGGTCCGCTCCCGTCGTGGCCGTCACCGACTACATGGCCGCCGTCCCCGACCAGATCTCCCGCTGGGTCGCCCGCCCCTACACCGCCCTCGGCACCGACGGCTTCGGCCGCTCCGACACCCGCGAGGCCCTGCGCAGCTTCTTCGAGACCGACAGCGGCCACGTCGTCGTCGCCGTCCTCTCGTCGCTCGCCCGGGCCGGCCACATCGATGCCGACCAGGCCGTCAAGGCCGCCGCCCGCCACGGCATCGACCCCGACGTCGCCGCCCCCTGGACCAGGTGAGTCTCAGTCACTCGCGGGGCAGACGACGCTCCCATGCCGAGCACCCAGATCTCCCGCGACGCTGAGAAACCCCTCAGCCGGGGCGGACGGTGATGATGGCGTAGGCCTGGCCGTCGTCGGGGACGGTGGCGCGGATCTCGGCGGTGGCGGCGCCCTCGCCGACGCGGACGCCGAGGACGGTCACGTCGTCGCGGTGGCGGTCCTCGAGGTCGGGGGCCTCGCCCAGGTCGGAGAGCTGGCGCACGTAGCCGTGCAGCACGTCGCGCTCGACGCCGTCGAGGCGCACGACCATCGACCAGCCGCCGCCTGCGCAGGCGCAGGGGCCGGGCAGGCCGACGAGCGAGCTGCCGAGCTCGAGCCGGCGGGCCGGGCCCTCGAGGTTGCGCACGGCCAGGGCCACGTCCTCCGGGGGCGGGGCGGGGACGGGGTCGGGCAGGACGACCTCCGGCAGCGGCGAGGTCGGGGGGGTGCCCCCCGGGTCGGCGCCTCCGTCGTCGCTGCCGGGCGGGCGGTAGAGCAGACCGACCCCCGAGGCCACGCCGATGAGGGGGTTCACCCGGCGGACGGCCGAGAGGTGCAGGCTCTCGCCGTCGGAGCCGTCGACGAGCTCGGCCTCGCACCCGATCTCGGCCAACCCCCCCAGGCACCCGGCGTCGCCCTCCATGCCCAGGCTCGACGCCTGCCCGGCCAGGGCGTCGAAGACGGCGACGGTGTCGCCGGTGACCAGGAGCAAAGCCCGGTAGCCGCCGCCGACCAGGTCGGGGAACGTGGTCCCCTGGAGGAAGGCGCCCTCGGGGACGGACAGCCCGGCGCCGAGCGGGGTGCCGGGGCCGGCGAGGTCGTCGGGATCGACCTCGGTGAACGGACCGAGGTCGGCGGCGCTGACGGCGACGCGGTCGCCGCCGCTGGCGTCGGCCGGGTCGGTGCCGGCCGATCCCTCGCCGTCACCGTCGCCGGAGCAGGCGCCGAGCACGAGCAGGGCGGCCACGACCACGGCCGGCCAGCGCCGGGGGGAGCGGCGGGGCAGGCGGGGCATCGACCCGACCGTAGGCGACGGCTCGCCGCGGACGGCGCCAGCGATCGCCGCTACCGTCGGTGCTCGTGAGCGAGCCCAGCTTCCCCGTGACCGGCGACGACGCCGCCGACCGCCTGCTGCTGGACGACCCCCTCGCCCTGCTGATCGGCATGCTGCTGGACCAGCAGATCCCGATGGAGAAGGCGTTCCGGTCGCCCTACGACCTGGCCGAGCGCATGGGCGGCGGGCCCCTCGACGCCGCCGCCATCGCCGGCACCGACCCCGAGGAGATGGTGCGCATCTTCAAGGGGCCGCCGGCGCTGCACCGGTTCCCGAAGGCGTTCGCCGAGCGGACCCAGGCCGTCTGCGCCGCCCTCGTCGAGCAGTACGACGGGCGGGCCGAGGCGCTGTGGACCGAGGCGGCCGACGGCCCCGACCTGCTGCGCCGGCTGCGCGCCCTGCCCGGCTTCGGGTCGGACAAGGCCCAGATCTTCGTCGCCCTCCTCGCCAAGCGGCTCGGGGTCACCCCCGCCGGGTGGGAGGAGGCCGCCGGGGCCTTCGGCGACGGCCGCCGCCTCTCGGTGGCCGACGTCGACTCGAAGGAGGCCTTCGACCGCGTCCGGGCCTGGAAGAAGGAGCAGAAGGCCAAGGCCAAGGCCGCGGCTGGGACGAAGGCCTAGCCGGTGCCGCTCCGCATGGGGCTCCGGCACCTCGCCGTGGTGGCGTCGGTGCTGGTCGTCGCCGCCCTCGTCGGCCTCGGCATCGTCGGGCCCGTCATCGGGACGGAGCGGATCACCGGGTTCCAGGTCGTGGCGGCCGTCCAGGACGACGGCAGCGTGCGGGTGCGGGAGGTCATCGACTGGGACTTCGGCGTCCTCGCCGTCGACAAGCACGGCATCTTCCGGGAGATCCCCCTGGGCGCAGGCGGCAGGCCCGCCGACGTCGAGGTGTCGTCGCCGGACGCCCCTGCCGACGTGCAGACCACCATCGAGGGGGCCTCGCTCCGCATCCGCATCGGCGACGCGGACCAGACCGTCCGGGGCCGGCACCGCTACGAGATCCGCTACACGCTCCCCTCCGTGGTGCGCGACGACTTCGTCGCCCTCAACCTGATCGGGCCGGAGTGGGACGTGCCCATCGACGGCGTCGACGCCCGCATCGTCGGCGCCGACCTCTCCGACGTCGAGTGCTTCCGGGGCCGGGAGCGGTCCCGCGACCGGTGCGCCGTCGCCGAGGTCGACGGCGGCGTCCGCACGACGGCGGACCACCTCGACCCCCACGAGGGCATCACCGTCCAGGGCCGGGTCGGGGCGCGCACCGAGGCCACCCTGCCCGAGCTGGCGCCGATGGCCGAGCGCGACGGCAGCGCCGGGCTCCGGTGGGCCGCCCTGGTGACGGTGGTCGGCCTCCTCGTCGGGCTGGCCACCTACCTGGTCTGCCGTCGGGTCGGGCGGAACCAGGTCGCCGCCGGCGGGGCCACCGAGGCCGCCTTCGCCTACGGGAACGAGACCTTCGGGACCACCCACGACGTCGACGACTCGCCGCCGGGGACCCGGATGGTCGCCAACGAGAAGATGGGCGAGCTGGCCGGTGTCGAGTTCGTGCCACCGGGCGGCGTCGAGCCGTGGCAGGGGGCGGCGGTCCTGCGCGAGGCCATCGACGACCGCACCGTCGGCGCCTGGTTCTCCTCCCTCGCCGCCCACGACATCGTCTCGTTCGGGGGCGACGAGCAGGGCGCCCTGCGCCTCGGGCCTGGGCCGGCGGCGGCCACGGCCGACCCCATCGCCGCCCCCATCCTCAACCGGGCCCTGGCCGGGCGCCCCGGCATCGACCTCGGCGGCTACGACCCTGCGTTCGCCGGGGCGTGGAAGGAGGCGGGCACGGCCGTCGAGTCGTGGGTCCGCACCTCCGGCGTGTTCCGGCGGCGCCCGCCCCGGCGGTCGAGCCTGGTCGGCGGCGCCCGCCTCGGTCTGGTGCTCGGCGTCGGGCTCGGCGTGGGCATCCCGCTGGTCGTCGGCCTGTACTTCCTCGGCCGGGCCGTCGGGGTCCTCGGCGTGCCCATCGCCCTGTTCCTGGCCGTGGTCGTGCCCCTGGCGGTCGGTCTCGCCGTCTACTGGCGGCTCGTCCGCAGCCTCAGCTGGCGGGGGTCGGCCATCGCCCTCCGCACCGAGGCGTTTCGCCGCTTCCTCCACGACAGCGAGGCCCAGCACGTCGAGTGGGCCTGGCAGCACGGGCTCCTCCGTGAGTACTCGGCCTGGGCGGTCGCCCTGGGCGAGGCCCGGGCCTGGAAGGACGCCCTCGCCCGCTCGGCCGTCCCCCCCGTCGAGCAGGACGGCGCCTCCTCGGTGATGGTCCCCGCCGTCTACGCCTCCAGCGTCAGCGCCACCCACACCGCCCCCAGCTCCAGCGGCGGCGATGGCGGAGGGGGATCCGTCGGCGGCGGCGACGGGGGCGGGGGAGGCGGATCATGGTGACGAGGAGCCCCCGAGGCCGTGGAGGCGGATCGTGGTGAGCTCGCTGCGCGGCAGGCACGCGGCGCTGGCGCTGCTCGTCGTGGTGCTGGCCGGGCTGGCCTTCGGCGGCTGCCTGGGGCCGGCGGTGGGGTCCGAGCGCATCACCGCCTACGACGTCGTCGCCGTGATCCGGGAGGACCGGACCGTCGCCGTCCGCGAGGTGATCGACTGGGACTTCGGCGCCGACCAGCGGCACGGCATCTTCCGGACCATCCCCGCCAGCGGCGGCGCACCGACCGACATCGAGGTCTCGTCGCCCACCGCCCCCGACGCCTTCACCGTCAACAGCCTCGGCGGCGAGACGGAGATCCGCATCGGCGACGAGGGGCGCGAGATCAGCGGCCGGCACCGCTACGTCATCTCCTACGTCCTGCCCGACACCGTCCGCGACGACCGCTTCGCCCTCAACGCCATCGGCGACCGGTGGCCGGTGCCCAGCGAGGACGTCACCGTGACCGTGCTCGGCGCCGAGCTGGCCCGGTCCGAGTGCTTCACCGGCCCCTACGGGTCCGACGAGCGCTGCGCCATCGACGGCACCGGCACCGCCTACCGCACCGAGGTCGAAGACCTCGGCGACCACGAGGCCGTCACCGTCGCCGGCGACGTCGTCGCCACCGGCCCGGCCGAGGTCCCCGAGCCGCCGCCGTTCGAGGACCGGGACGACGCCGCCCGCCTCCGCTGGGCCGCCATCGTGGGCGTCCTGGGCGCCACCGTCGCCGTGGCCGTGTACCTGCTGTGCCGACGGATCGGACGCAACGAGGTCGCCGCCGGCGGGGCCACCGACGCAGCCTTCGCCTACGGCGCCGAGGACTTCGGTCCCGAGCACGCCGCCCCCACCGAGCCCCCGCCGAGCGTGCCCGGCAGCACCATGGTGGCCGACACCAAGATGGGTGAGCTGGCCGGCGTCGAGTTCGTGCCACCGGGCGGGATCGAGCCGTGGCAGGGCGCCGTCGTGCTGCGGGAGAAGATCGACGACCGCACCGTCGGTGCCTTCTTCTCCGGCCTGGCCGCCCACGACATCGTCACCATCGACGGTGCCGGCGGCGGCGTGCTCCGGACCGGGCCCAAGGCGGCCGAGGCCGACGCCGTGGCCGCGCCGATCCTCAACCGGGCCTTCGGCACCGGGAACGCCGTCCCCCTCGGGACCTACGACGCCGACTTCGCCGCCGCCTGGCAGGAGGCCGGGCGGGCCATCGACGCCTGGGTGCTGTCCTCCGGCGTGTTCCGGCGGCGCCCGCCGCGCTACGGGTCCTCGGGGCGCACCGGAGGCCTGGGCCCCCTGTCGGGCTGCCTGGTCCCGGCCGCCTTCCTCGTCCTGGCCGGCGGCAGCGGTCTCGCCGTGGGGCTCCGGACCGGCTTCGCCGCCGTGGCCGTCGCCGTGATCGTCGTGGGCGCCGTCGCCCTGGCGCTCTACTCGGTGCTGACCCGGGGCCTGTCGGCCCGGGGCTCGGCCATCGCCCTCCGGGCCGAGTCGTTCCGCCGCTTCCTCCACCACAGCGAGGCCCAGCACGTGGAGTGGGCCTGGCAGCACGGGCTCCTGCGGGAGTACGCGGCGTGGGCCGTGGCCCTGGGCGAGGCCGACGCCTTCAACCGGGCCCTGAGTGCCTCGTCGATCCCGCCGGTCGAGGTGTCCTCTACCAACGGCGTGCTCATGCCCGCCCTCTACCTCTCGTCGTTCTCGTCCACCACCACCGCCCCTCCACCGCCCTCCTCCGGCGGCGGCGGCTTCAGCGGCGGAGGGTTCTCCGGCGGCGGGTTCTCCGGCGGCGGCGGCGGAGGTGGAGGCGGCGGCAGCTGGTAGCTGACCCCGCCCGCGTCCACTTGGGGTCTGACCCCGAGCGAACGCCTACGTGTTGGCCTGGCGGTCGAGCCAGCCGAGCAGGACGGCGACGGCACGGGGGTCGTGGCGGAGCTGGTGGCCGGCCCCGCTGACGATGCGCAGCTCGGCCGAGCCGTGGGAGTCGGCGACGAACCGGGCGTCGAACTGGGGCACGGCCTCGTCGTCGGCCCCGTGGACGACGAGCAGGGGGCGGGGGGCGAGCTGGCGGGCCACGGCGACGGGTCGGATCTCCCGCAGCTCGCGGGTCCACAGCTCGGGTTGGGACGGGAAGCCGGGGGTGGAGATCATCCCGACCTCGCGGCAGAACTGGAGCAGGCGGCGGGGGTGGCTGGCCCAGTCGTCGAAGTCGGCGGGGGCGGCGAGGGCGGCCACGCCGACCACGTCGGGGTCCGCCGCCCCGGCGCAGATGGCGAGCCCGCCGCCGGTGCCGAAGCCGACCAGCCAGGTCCGCTCGACCTCGGGCACGGCCCGGAGCGACGCCAGGCCGGCGGCGATGTCGGAGCGCCAGCCACCGAGCGAGAAGTCGCCCTCTGATCCGCCGGCGCCCCGGAGGCGCAGGGCGAGCACGATCCAGCCCAGGGTGGTGGCGATGCGATCGGCCAGCTCGGGCAGGTCGTTGCCGGCGTCGGCGGCGCCGGCCGTGGGAGGCGGCAGCCCGTGGGTCAGGACGAGGCCCGGTCGGCTGGCCGTGCTGGTGCGGGCCCGGGGGCGGGCCAGGTGGCCGACGAGGGTCAGCGGCCCCGACCGGACCGGGTGGTCGTCGACGGCCACGCGCCGTCAGGCTTCGGCGTCGACGTCGACCTGGGCGCGGTGGGCGGCCCGGGTCCCGGGGCAGCGACACAGGCGGTAGCCCCGGTTGCGCGCCTCGGCGAGCGTGTCGGGCCCGAACGCCAGGTAGGTGCGGGCCTCCATCAGCTCCTCGATCACGGCGGGCTCGCAGTGGTCGAGGTCGTGGACCCGCTGGTCCCGCTTGTCGCCGACCCAGCGGCTGTGCTCGAACCGGGTGGGGCGCTCCATGGTCGCCGAGGATACGGCGGGCAGACGGGTGGGGCCGAACCGGCGGGGCGGGCCGGGTCAGCGGGGCCCAGATGGCGATTCCTGACCAATCCGGTGCAGTATTGGTGGATGCTGGCGATCCACTGGTTCCTCCCCACCGGCGGCGACTCCCGTGACGTCGTGGCCGCCGGGCCCGACGACCAGCGCCCACCCGACCACGCCTACCTCACCCAGGTCGCCCGGGCCGCCGACCGCCTCGGCTTCGACGCCGCCCTCACCCCGTGCGGCACCGCCTGCGAGGACGCCTGGATCGCCACCGCGACCCTGGTCCCGGTCACCGAGCGGCTGCGGTTCCTGGTCGCCTTCCGGCCGGGGCTCCTCTCCCCCACCCTGGCCGCCCAGATGGCGTCGACCTACCAGCGGCTCTCCGGCGGTCGGGTGCTGCTCAACATCGTGATCGGCGCCGAGGACGCCGAGTCGGCCCGCTTCGGGCCCCGCATCGACAAGGCCACCCGCTACGCCCGGGCCGCCGAGTTCCTCGAGATCGTGCGGGGGGCGTGGAGCGGCGAGCCGTTCACCTTCACCGGTGAGTTCTACGAGGTCACCGACGCCACCACGCGGGGCGTGCCCGACCCCCAGCCCGCGATCTACTTCGGCGGGGCGTCACCCGAGGCCGAGGAGGTGGCCGCCCGCTGGGCCGACGTCTACCTGGCGTGGGGCGAGCCGCCGGCCATGGTGGGCGAGCGGGTGGAGCGCATGCGGGCCCGGGCCGCGGCCCACGACCGCCGCCTCCGCTACGGCATCCGGTTCCACGTCATCACCCGCCCGACCGCCGACGAGGCGTGGGCCGCGGCCGGGCGGCTGCTGGCGGGCATCTCGCCCGAGGCCATCGCCGCCGCCCAGGCCGACTTCGCCGCCACCGCCTCCGAGGGCCAGCGCCGCATGGCCGAGCTGCACCGGGGCCTCGACCCGAGCGACGTCCGGGGCCTCGAGGTCCACCCCAACGTGTGGACCGGCGTGGGCCTGGTCCGGGGCGGGGCGGGCACGACGCTGGTCGGCAGCCACGCCGAGGTGGCCGACCGCATCGAGGAGTACGCCGGGGTCGGCTTCGAGGAGTTCATCCTCTCCGGTTACCCCCACCTGGAGGAGGCGTACTGGTGCGGCGAGGGGCTCCTGCCCGAGCTGCGCCGTCGGGGCCTGGTGCCCGAGCTGCCGACGGCGGCCGAGGCGACCTTCAGCACCTTCCGCTGACGCCGCCCCTCCGGTCGGACGCCCCGGACGCGCCGCTGGCGACCGGATCCGACGGTCTCCCGTCCGGGTCCGGTCGCCAGCGGCGGTGGGGGTGATGGGGCGTGGGGGGGCTCAGGCGGCGGCGGGGTCGTCGTGTGCCGCCGGGGCACCGGCCGGCGCTGCGGTTCGCAGGACAGCGGCAGCCGGAGCCCGGCGAGGGGTTCCCGCCGTCGGCGCGGTGGCGGCGGCGACGACGGGAGAGCTGGCGGGGGACGTGGGCACCGGCTGGGCCGGACCGGTCGGGCCCGCCGCGAGAGCGGCGCGGGCCCGACGGAGCAGACGGCCGGTGCGGGCCGTGGTGGCGGCCTGCTCCCGTGCCTGCCGGCGGTCGGCAACGTAGGTGTCGAGTGCGTCGTGCGTCATCACGATGCCTCCTTCCGGTGCCACCGGTCCGTCCGGTGACAGGGATCATCATCGGGCTCTGAAGCACCCCGTCACATCGGACGGATGACGTATCTCTGACGGACGGACCTACGTAGGGCGTCGGTCACACCCCTACGCAGGGGCGCCCACCCCGCTGACCTGGGGCGTCAGGCCTCGTCGCCGACGGCTCCGATGGCCCGGAGGTACTCGAAGCGGGTGTCGAGGACGGCGACCACGTCCTCGTCGGCCAGCTCGGGGCGCTCGTCGGCCACGCGGGCCAGGACCCGGCCCACGGCGCCGTCGGGGTCGACGACCTCGTCCTCGTCGCCGTCGGCCACCTCCTCGGCGGTGGCCGCCTCCAGCTCCTCGGCGTCGACCCGCAGCACCCAGCGGACGTCGTCGTGGCTGATCCGGGCGGCGACGTCGTCGGGCAGCCGGTCGGCGATGAAGGCGATGGCCTCCTCCAGCTCGTACACCGACGGGGCGACCCGCTGCTCGAGCAGCACCACCTCGCGGCCCACGGCGTAGAAGGCGATCCCGACGACGAGGGCCAACCCGACCAGGACGAGCAGCACCACCAGGACGGTGGTCATCGGGGCCGCTCGTCGCTCTCGCTCACGCCCTGATCTTGCCAACTCGGGGGTCGGGACCGGCGGTCGTGGACCAGGATCGGGGCGTGCTGGCCCCGGCGACCGCGGACGACGAGCCCTTCCTGTGGGAGATGCTGGCCCAGGCCGCCTTCCCCGACGGCGGCCAGCACCCGCCCGAGCTGCTGGCCGACGACCACCTCCGGCGCTACCTCGACGGCTGGGGCCGAGCCGGCGACGTCGGCCTGGTGGCCTGGGAGGACGGGCGGCGGATGGGCGCCAGCTGGCTGCGCCTGATGACCCCGGAGCGCCCCGGCTACGGCTTCGTCGACGCAGCCACGCCCGAGGTCTCGGTCGCCGTGGTCGACGGGGCCTGGGGCCGCGGCCTGGGCCGGTCGCTCATGCTGGGCGCCCTCGACCTGGCCGCCGCCCACGGCCACGCCCGGGTCAGCCTCAGCGTCGCCCTGACCAACGTCCGGGCCGCCGGGCTCTACCTGTCGCTCGGGTTCGTCGCCGTCGGCCCCGACGGCGAGGGCTCGATGACGATGGTCGCCCCGTCCGCTCCCGCTCCCCCTCCGGGCCCGGACGACGCCGGTGCCGGGCCCCCGACGGCGCGGCCCGCCACGGTCGACGACGGCCCGGCGCTGGCGCGCCTCCGCCAGGTCATGTTCGCCGGGATGGACGTCGTCGACGAGGGCGACTGGGTGCTGCCCTTCGTCGCCATGTGGCCCGGGGAGCGAGCCGCCGGCCGGTGGTCCGGCGCCGTGGTGCCCGGACCCGACGGGCGCGCCGTCGCCTCGGCCCTCGCCGTCACCTACCCGTCGCCGCCCGGTCCCGGCCGGCCCGACGGTCGGGTGGCCCACGTCGGCTCGGTCGCCACCGACCCGGCCTGGAGGCGGCGAGGCGCGGCCCGCGCCGCCATGGCGCTCCTGCTCTCCCACCTCGACCAGGCCGGCGTGCAATCCTCGACCCTCAACGCCTCACCGGCGGGGTCGGGTCTCTACCTCGACCTGGGGTTCAGGGTCGGACGAGGTCAGGCCATGCGCCGCCCCCACCCCTGACGCGACGAGCTCGGTGGCAGATGGGGGATGGTCGTCCCCCATCTGCCACCGAGCTCGCAGCAGTCAGGTCAGATCGGGCCTACAGGCCGATGCGCTGGGCGAGCAGCTCGCGGTGGTAGGTCGGGTCGCCGAACAGCAGCTCGGAGCTCTTGGCCCGCTTGAAGTACAGGTGGGCCGGGTGCTCCCAGGTGAAGCCGATGCCACCGTGGATCTGGATGTTCTCGGCGGCGGCGTGGAAGTACGCCTCGCTGCAGTAGGCCTTGGCCAGGGAGGCGACCGAGGGCAGCTCGTCGTTGAGCTCCGAGGCGCACCAGCCGGCGTAGTAGGCGGCGGACTTGGCCGACTCGACCTCGAGCAGCATGTCGGCGCACTTGTGCTTGATGGCCTGGAACGAGCCGATGGGCCGGCCGAACTGCACCCGGTCCTTGGCGTACTGGACGGCCATCTCGAGGCACAGCTGGGCGCCACCGACCTGCTCGGCGGCCAGGGCCACCACGGCGAGGTCGAGGGTCTTCTCCAGGACCGACCAGCCCTGGCCGTCGGTGCCGATGAGCGTGGCCGGGGTGCCGTCGAAGGTCACCTTGGCCTGCTTGCGGGTCTGGTCCATGGTCGGCAGGGCCTCGCGGGTGAGGCCCGAGGCCTCGGCGTCGACCGCGAACAGCGACGTGCCGGCGTCGGTCTTGGCCGCCACCAGGATCAGGTTGGCGACGTGGCCGTCGAGGACGAACATCTTCTCGCCGGTGATGGTGTAGGCGTCGCCGTCCTTGGAGGCGGTGGCGGTGATGCCGCTCTCGTCCCACTTGCCGTTGGCCTCGGTGAAGGCCAGCGTGGCGATGGTCTCGCCCGAGGCGATGCCGGGCAGGTGGGCCTTCTTGGCCTCCTCGTCACCGGACTGGAGCAGGGCGGTGGCGGCCAGGGCCACGGTCGCGAAGTAGGGGGCGGGCAGCAGCCGGCGGCCCATCTCCTCGAAGATGACGACCAGCTCGATGAAGCCGTAGCCCGAGCCCCCGTACTCCTCGGGGATGGCCAGGCCCTGGAGGCCGAGCTGCTCGGCCATCTGGGTCCACACGGCGGGATCGTAGCCCTGCTCGGTGTCCATCTGCTCGCGCACGGCCGTCTCGCTCGACTTGTTCTCGAGGAACTGGCGCACGACCTTGCGCAGCTCCTCCTGCTCGTCACTGAAGGCGAAGTTCATGGACGGGATCCTGACCGGGCGGTCGGGTCCGGGCGAGCCGCCCCTGTGTACATGCGCGTACACTCCGACGATGGCCGAGACCGTCCCCGTCCGCACCTTCCGGGCCAACGCGGCCACGTTCCTGCGCCGGGCCGAGGGGGGCGAGCGCATCGTCGTCACCGTCGCCGGGCGGCCGGTGGCCCAGCTCGGGCCGCTCGACCCCGCCGGCGACGTCCCGACGATCGAGGACCTGGCCGCCCGGGGGCTGGTGGTGCCGGCCCGACGGTCGGACCGGCCCCCGCCCGACGTCCGGGTCGACGCCTTCGGCAGCCGCCTCGACCGCCTCGTCGCCGAGGTCCGCTCGTGACGCTGGCGCTGGACACGACGGCGCTGCTGGGGCGGTTCCTCACCGGGCCGCACCGGCAGGTGGTGGTCGACGCCATGGCCGCCGACCCGGTGTGGTGCGCCTCGGCCCTGGCCCTGGCCGAGGCCCTCCCGCTGGTCGACCGGGTCACCGACAACCCCGTCGACCGTGACCGCCTGCGCCGGGCCCTCCGCGACGACTGGGAGCGCACCCACGTCGTCCCCGTCGACGCCCTCTGCCTCGACCGGGCCGCCGAGCTGGCCCGCGAGCAGCCGCTGCGCACCGTGGACGCCCTCCACCTGGCCGCCGCCGACCGCCTCCCCCCGCCGGTCACCTTCGTCACCTTCGACCCCCGCCAGATCCCCGTCGCCCTGGCCCTCGGCTTCGACGTCGTCAGCACCTAGCCGGGACGCCACGGGCGCCGAGATCGACCAGCCGGCCGGCGGGTCGCCACCGTGCGGTCGGAGTGGGTCTGACCCACTCCGACCGCGCGCCGGGTCAGCGGGCGGCGACGACCTCGGCGGTGGCGTCGAGGCAGCGGCGGTCGACGGTGCCGGGGACGAGGACGAGCTCGTCGACCCCGGCGGCCTCGGCGTCGTCGAGGACCCGGCCCAGGTCGTCGGGCGTGGCGACCCAGCACTCGGCGGCCATGGCGTCGGCGAAGTCCGCGCCGAAGATGGCCAGGTAGCGGGCGGCGAACGCTCGCAGCGTGGCGAGCGGCTCCTCGACGCCGACGACGTAGAAGCAGCCGCTGAGCTTGCGGGGCGGGGGGCGGCCGGCCTCGGCGAAGACCCGGTCGGCCAGCTCGTTGGTGCGCCGCATCTCGTCGCCCCGGCCGGCGACGCTGAAGCCGGTGACGCCGTCGGCCCAGGCCGCGGCCCGAGCCATCGAGCGCGGCCCCATGGGCGAGCCCAGGATCGGGACCCCGCCGGGGCGGACCGGCGGCGGGCCGACCGGGTCGGCGCCGGGGAACGGCGGCTCGCCGGCCAGCAGGGCACGGACCGACGCCACGCACTCGTCGAGGCGGGCGTGGCGGCGCTCGTCGGACGCCTCGGCGGCCCGGTAGTCGTGGCCCCGGCCGCCGACCCCGACGCCCAGGGTGAAGCGCCCGTCGGCCAGGTGGTCGAGCGTCGCCACCTGCTTGGCCACCAGCGTCGGCGGGTGCATCGGCAGGATCCAGATGTTGGCGATGACCTCGACCCGCTCGGTCACCGCCGCGGCCGCGGCCAGGGTGGTGGCGATCTCGGGGTTGTCGAAGGTGATCCGCTCCCCTGCCGACACGCTGGAGAAGGGGCCGGTGTCGATGCCCCGGCTCCAGTCGACGGTGGTGCCGGGCCCGTAGCCCGGGGCCATGGTGGGCAGGGCGACGCCGACGTCCATCGGCGGAACCTAGACCCGTTCAGCGCGGCGGGATCGACCAGTCGACGGGCTCGCGGCCGGCGGCCTCGAGGGCGGCGTTGGCCCGGCTGAAGGGGCGGCTGCCGAAGAAGCCCCGGTGGGCGCTGAGCGGCGACGGGTGGGGCGCCTCGATCACCACGTGCCTGGACGTGTCGACCAGCGCCTTCTTCTTGCGGGCCGAGGACCCCCAGAGGATGAACACGACCCGCTCGGGCTTGGCGTCGACGGCCCGGATGACGGCGTCGGTGAAGGTCTCCCACCCCTTGCCCTGGTGGGAGGCGGGCTGGCGGGCCCGGACGGTGAGCGTGGCGTTGAGCAGCAGCACGCCCTGGCGGGCCCAGGCGTCGAGGCAGCCGTGGTCGGGTCGGGGGATGCCGAGGTCCGACTCGAGCTCCTTGTAGATGTTGACCAGCGACGGCGGCACGTCGACCCCCGGCCGCACCGAGAAGCACAGCCCGTGGGCCTGGCCCGGCCCGTGGTACGGGTCCTGGCCGAGGATCAGCACCTTCACGGCGGCGTACGGGGTGAGGTGCAGCGCGGCGAAGACGTCCTCGGCCGGGGGGAACACCTCGTGGCGTCGGCGCTCGTCGTCGACGAAGCTCCGCAGCGCCCCGAAGTACGGCTGCTCGAGCTCGGCCCGCAGGATCGGGTTCCAGTCGGTGGTCGCCATGCGGCCTCGGACCCTAGGCGCCGCCCCGGGCCCGGATCGGCGGCAGACTGGAGCCATGGCCCCGCCCTCCGAGACCCAGATCTGGTCCGCCACCGGCCTCGAGGTCCACCAGGTGGTGGTGGGCCCGATGGACAACAACGTCTACGTCGTGCGCTGCACCGAGACGGGCGACGCCGTCCTGCTCGACGCGGCCAACGAGCACGAGCGGCTCCTCGACCTGTGCCGGGCCCTCGGCGTCCGCCGGGTCCTGGAGACGCACGGCCACTGGGACCACATCCAGGCCGTCCCCGCCCTGCGCGACGCCGGCTACGACGTCGCCGTCACCGAGGCCGACGCCGGGATGCTGCCGAGCTACGACTCCACCATCGACGACGAGGACGTCATCGAGGTCGGTCGGCTCCGCCTCCACGCCCTCCACACCCCGGGGCACACGCCGGGGTCGGTCTGCTTCACCGTCGAGGGCACCCCGCTGCTGTTCAGCGGCGACACCCTGTTCCCCGGCGGGCCCGGCAACACCTCGTTCGAGGGCGGCGACTTCGTCACGATCATGCGGTCGCTCACCGACCGGCTCTTCACCCTCCCCGACGAGACCGTCGTCCTGCCCGGACACGGCGACGCCACCACCATCGGCACCGAGCGGCCGCACCTCGACGAGTGGGCCGAGCGCGGGTGGTGAGCGGCCCCGCCCTGCCCTCCCCGCAGCGCCCCCTCGATCACACGCCGGTCCACACCGACGACCTGCCGGCCACGCCGATCCGGGACCGGGCCATCCCGGCCACGGCGTGGGTCGAGGCCCCCGCCGACCTGTTGGCCCTGGGCGCCGACCTGCCCGATGCCCCGGTCGCCCGCTACATCCGCCGCATCGGGCCGTGGATCCTGTGGCGGGCGGGGCCGCCCAACAAGGGCGACGCCCGGATGTGGGCGGGCCGGGCCGACGACCTGGGCGTCACCCACACGTTCCGGATGTTCGCCGACGGGACCGGCGACGGCGTCGGGCCGTCGGGGGCCAGCCACCAGCGCTTCCGGGCGTGGAAGGAAGACCTCCGCGACGCCGGCTGACGGCACCATTCGTGGGGGTCAGGTCTTGGTGGTGGCCACGTCCTCGGGTCCGATGGTGCCCGGGCGGTGCACGGATGGTGCCAGGCACCCGTGCGGGTCAGCCGGTCGGGGTGGGAGTGGTGACCTCGGCGCCGCCGAGGTCGGGGGTGTCGGGCTGGGACTCGTCGTGGGTCTTGGTGGCGTGGGCGATGATCTCGGGGTCGATCATCCCCCGCGAGACCCAGCCCCGCTGCTCGGCCCACACCATCACCGGCGGCAGGATCACGAGCGCCGAGAGCAGCGCGACCAGCACGTTCATGGCCACGATGATCCCGAAGTCGCGCAGCAGCGGCAGCGACGACGTGGCGATCACCCCGACGCCCACGATGGCAGTCATGGCCGAGACGATGAACGCCCGCCCGGTGCGGGCGGCGACCACGTCGGCAGCCGCCTGCGGGGTCAGGCCTCGCTTCCGCTCCTCGAGGAACCGCAGGAGGATCAGCGACGTGAACTCGGTGCAGACCGCGATGACGAGCGGCCCCCCGACCGCGGTCATGGGGCTCAGCTTCAGGCTGAGGGCGAAGGCCACCAGCGACGCCGCGCCCACGGCGATCAGCACCGGCACGAGCGACAGCAGCGACCGCACGATGCTCCGCAGCCGGACCGTGAGGAAGAGGAAGACGAAGAGGATCGACAGGTAGGTCAGCAGGACCCGGTTCGACTCGAGGTTCTCGAGCAGCCCGACGCCCACCACGGCCAGCCCCGAGGGCGTGGCCCGCACGTCGCCCGGCGGGTCGGCCGTCTCCCGGATCTCGTTCACCATCTCGGCCCGCTCGTCGAGCGAGCTCGGCCGGGTCGTGAAGAGGATGTTCATGGCGTGGTCGTCGCCGGTGTTGGCCACGGTGAAGGTCTTCACCGCGTCCGGGGCCGCCTCGTACGCTGTGCGGATCTGCTCACCGGTCGGGGCCACGTCCGAGGTCCCCTCGATCTCGGTCAGGAAGCTGATCGGGGTGAGGATGCTCGACGCACGGTTCAACAGGTCGGGGTACTCGGCCAGCGTCTCATTGGTGAACGAGTGGAGGTACTCGACGTTCTCGTCGGTGAACAGCTCCTCCTCGGTCTCGCCGGTCACGTAGATCCCGAGCTCGCTGGAGGAGTCGACCTCCTCCTCGAGGGTGGCGATGTCCTTGCGGTTCTGGGACTCTTGGTTGACCCACTGGACGGGGTCGGTCTGGAGCGTCAGCTTGTCCTCCACGACGATCCCGCCGACGAAGATCACGAGGCTGGCGGCCATGAGCGGCGGGGCCACCCGCGGCGAGAGCGAGCCCAGCCACACGGTGAGGCGGCCCAGGGCGCCCTCGCGGAAGTCGCGGCCGGTGGTCGGCGACCGGTACTCGCGGATGCCGAGGGCGGCCAGCGGCAGGATGATCGACCCGAGGCAGATCACGGCGACGCCGATGCAGAGGAGCAGGGCGAAGTCCCGGATCATCGGGACCTTGGCGAAGCGCAGGGCGGCGAAGGCGAACACGGCGTCGAAGGTGACGACCAGCAGGGCCGGGCCCAGGTTCCGCGCCGTCTCCTGGATCGGGTGCGACGCCCGGTCGATCACCACCTCCTCCTCGATCCGGGCGTGCATCTGGATCGCGTAGTCGATGCCCACGCCGAGCATCACCGGCAGCCCGGCGATGGTCACCACCGACAGGGGGATGCCGAGGTAGCCGGCCAGGCCGAAGGCCCAGATGACGCCGACGAGCACCACCGCGAGGGGCAGCAGCCGCCAGCGCACGTCGAAGAGGACCAGCAGGATCAGGACCATGATCGCCACGGCGATGGCGCCGAGGCGCAGGATCCCGCCCTTGAGGTAGTCGTTGATGTCCTTGAGGAGGACGGGGGCGCCGGTCACGGTGAGCTCGGCCCCCTCGATCTCACGGTCCTCCCAGACCTCCTTGACGGCGACGGCGCCCGCCCCCTCGACCTCGATGTCGGCGTTGCCCTTGAGCCGCACGATCATCTGGGCGTGGGTGTCGTCGGGGAAGAAGGTCCGCAGTGACTTGCGGATCTCGCCGGTGTTGTCGTGGAGCAGGAAGTCGACCCATTCGGGGTTGGTGAGGACGGCCACGTCGGGCTCGGGGGCGAGGTCGCCGTCGGCGTCGAAGCCGGGCTCGTCGCACGGCTCCCGTCGCTCGTCGGGCACCTGCTCGGGGGTGATCAGCGGGTTGGCGATGCCCAGCAGGCGGCACGCCGTCCGATCCTGGTCCAGGTAGCGGAGGATCTGCTCCTCGCTGCCCGGCTCCTCGGCGTCGATCGCCGCCTGGAGGACGGTGCCGGCCACGGACTCGGTCGGCAGGCCGGCCCGCTCGGACGGGTCGGCGTAGGAGTTCTGGATGAGGCGGTCGGAGAACTCCAGGCCAGTGAGCGGGGTCACCACCGACTCGACGTTCGGGTTGGCGGCGATCTCCTCGGTGGCCTCGAGGATGGTCTCGCGGTTCTCCCCGGTCGTCAGGTCGACGACCGTCGAGCCCTCCTCCATGGTGAAGAGCACGATCATGATCTGGCCACCGAAGAGGTCCTGGTACGCCACGTTGTCCTTGGCGACCTGGTCCCCCTTGTTCAGGTAGCTGTCCTGCCCGGTGGCGAACTCCAGCTGCGTGATGCCGAGCCCCAGGGCGACCGTGACCACGAGGCCCACGATCGAGACCAGGCCCGCCCGCCTCCCGAGCTCCACCGCGAGCCATGACCAGAATCGCTGCACGTGGGGCTCCTCATGTCGGCGTCCGCCGCCCGCCCGCTTCCGGTGCCCGGCGACGGCCCGCGCTCACCTCGCGGGACGGGCGGCACACTAGCCACGTGCCCCCTCCACCAACCCGGCCGCCGCTCCCACGCGACCAGTTCCCGGCATCGGAGAGGCTCGTCTACCTCGACAGCGCCTACGCCAGCCCGCTCCCCGTCGTCGCCGCCGAGGCCGTCGCCGCCGACGCCCGCGACGCGTCCCGGCGGGGGGCGCTCGCCCTCGACGACCGGCTCGCCCGCCGGGCCCCGCTCCGCGCCCGCGCCGCCGCCCTCCTGGGGACCGACACCGACGACGTGGCCCTCGTCGCCAACACCACCCACGGGCTGGGGCTGGTGGCGGCCGGGCTCGACTGGCGGGAGGGCGACCGGGTGCTCGTCCCCGCCGACGACCACCCGACGACGATCCTGCCGTGGGAGGCCCAGGCCCACCGGGGGGCGACCGTCGAGCGGGTCGCCGCTGGGAGCGGGTCGGTCGCCGAGGCCCTCACCGCCGCCCTCGACGGCCGCACCGACGTGCGGGTCGTGACCCTGTCGTGGGTCCAGGCCCACGACGGCGAGCGCACCGACCTGGCCGCCCTGGCCGAGGTGGTGCACGCCCACGGGGCCGTCCTGTGCGTCGACCTCATCCAGGGCGCCGGCGTGCTGCCGGTCGACCTGGCGGCGTGGGGCGTCGATGCCGCGGCGGCCGGGTCCCAGAAGTGGCTGCTCGGCCCGCACGGGATCGGCGCCCTCGCCGTCACCCCGTCCCTCCGTCAGCGCCTCGCCCTCGTGACGGCCAGCAAGGGCTCGCTCGCCGCCGGGGAGACCGCCGCCCGGCTCGAGTCCGGCGCCCCCAACCACGCCGGTGTCGCGGCGTGGGGGGCGGCGCTCGGCCTCCTCGCCGATGCCGGCGCCGACGCCGTGTGGGCGTGGGTCGACCACCTCGCCACCCGGCTGGCCGACGGGTGCGCCGCCGCCGGGCTCGACGTCGTCTCGCCCCGGAGCGACGGCGCCCGCTCCGCCCTGGTGACCGTGGTCGTGCCGGGTCAGCCGGCCGACAGGGTCGTGGCGCGGCTGGCGGCCGCCGACGTGGTGGCGTCGGCGCGCGGGCCGGGCGTGCGGTTCTCCCCCGCCGGCTGGAACGACGAGGCCGACGTCGACGCCGCCCTCGCCGCCCTGGTCGCCCTGTAGCCCCCGTCCTCGCCGTCGCCCGTCCCTCCGCCGGGGACGATCGCAGGGACCCGGGCACCCGGGTCCGTCCTCGGCACGCGGCCGGGTTGGGTCAGAGGAAGCGGCGGTGGCGGGTGAGGGCGCCGGCGAGGGCGAGGGCCAGGCCGCCGCCGAGCACGAGGAAGAGGCCGGTGCCGAGGCTGACGTCGAAGTCCTCGATGCCGTTGGCGCTGCTGATCTCGAACGCACCGAGGCCGAGGGCCACGACGCCGAGCCCGACCATCGCCACCCGCAGGACGAGCGAGCGGGCCCCGCCGATGAGGAGGGCGGCGATGACGGTGGCCACGCCGGCGATGCCGAGCAGGACCTTGGCGTCGCCGCTGGCGGCCCAGCCCGACACGTCGCGGCCCTCGACGGCGATCCACGGCAGGAACACGCCGATGGTCACGAGGGCGGCGGCGACGAGGCCCACGATCCCGCCGGGCAGGTTGCCCCGCTCGTCGAGCACGGCCGCCCCCGGCGTCCCCAGCGTGCCGGCCGAGACGGGCGCGCCCGGGGAGGCGGGCGCCAGCGGGTCCCACGCCGGGCGGTCCCAGGCGGGCGGAGCCTCGGCTGCGGCGGGGGCCGCCGCCGGGGACGGGCCCACGGCGGTGGCGTCGGCCTCGGGGGCCCACGCCGGGGCGGGGGCGCCGAGCACGGCGGTGGCGTCGGCGGCCGGGGCGGTGGGCTCGGGGGCGGTGGCCGTGCTGGCAGCGGTCGACGGGCCCACGACGAACGGGCCGACGGTCCCCGGGTCGACCGGTTCCGCGTCCGGCTCCGCCGAGACGGGCTCACCCGTCGATGGGGGGGCCCACGAGGGCTCCGGCTCCGACCGGGGCCCAGGGCCGGGAGCGGGGGATGGGCCGGGCTCGGGCGGCGGGACGGGCTCGGGCTCCGGTCGGGGGGCCGGGCCCGGCGCTCCGGCCGCCGGGTCGGCCGCCGGCGGGGCGGCCCAGGCGGGGACGGGGGCGGTGCCCACCACGTAGCCGGGCTCGTCGGTCGGCTCCGGCACCGGCGCGCCCGGTGCGCCCGCCGCGGTGGGGGGCGGGGGCGCCGCCGGGGCGGTGCGGCGGGGCGGCGGGGCGGTGAAGGTGAAGGCGGTGCTCTCGGCCGCCACCGGACCCGCCTCCGAGGGCACGGGGGTGCGGCACACGGGGCACAGGGTCTGGTGGGCGAGGACCGGTTCGTGGCACGAGGGGCAGCTGCGATCGCTCACAGGAGACCGTCTACCCCGGATCGGGCCCGCTGCCCACCCGTCGACGCCACCTCGGGCGCCCCACCCCGAACCTTGTCCGGAAGTCCCCCTCCTCGGCAGGGTTCCGGACAAAGCTGCGGCGGCCCCGGCGAACCTTGTCCGGAAGTCCCCCTCCTCGGCAGGGTTCCGGACAAAGCTGCGGCGGCCCCGGCGAACCTTGTCCGGAAGTCCCCCTCCTCGGCAGGGTTCCGGACAAGGTTGCGGGGGGTCAGGGCTCGGGGGCGAAGCCCTGGCGGACGGTGTTCTCGCTGGTGGCCCGGGGGTCGAGGAGCTGGTGCAGGTAGTCCGGGCCGCCGGCCTTGGAGCCGACGCCCGACAGGCCGTAGCCGCCGAAGGGGTGCCGGCCCACGACGGCGCCGGTGATGTCCCGGTTGACGTAGACGTTGCCGGCCCGCAGCTCCCGCACGCACCGCTCGACCGTCGACGGCGAGCGGCTGCACACCCCGGCGGTGAGGGCGAACGGGGTGTCGTTGGCGAGCCGCAGGGCGTCGTCGAGGTCGGCGGCGCGCAGCACGGACAGGACCGGCCCGAAGTGCTCCTCCCGGGCCAGCGACGAGGCCGGGTCGACGTCGGTGACGACGGTGGGGCCCACGTACCAGCCCCGGTCGGGGACGTCGTGGCGCGCCAGGGCCACCGTCCCGTGGGACGAGGCCGACGCCACCACGCCCCGCAGCCGCTCCCAGGCGTCGGCGTCGATCACCGGGCCGACCTGGGTGCCCATCTCGGCGGCGGGGCCGACGACCAGCTCGCGGGTGGCCTCGACCAGCCGGGGCACGACGGCCTCCCACGCCCGGTCGAGGACGATCAGCCGGGACAGGGCGGAGCACTTCTGCCCGGCGTAGGCGAAGGCCGACCGCAGGGCGATGGGGACGACCTGGTCGGGGTCGACGTCGGCGTCGACGACGAGGGCGTTCTTGCCGCCCATCTCGGCGATCACCCGCTTGACCAGGTGCTGGCCGGGGCGGACGGCCGCGGCGGCGGCGTTGATGGCCAGCCCCACCTCGCGCGACCCGGTGAAGGCGATCACGGCGACGTCGGGGTGCTCGACCAGGCGGGCGCCGACGTCCTCGCCCCGCCCGGGGAGGAACCCGAGCACGCCCGCCGGCAGCCCAGCCGCCTCGAACGCCTCGACCAGCGACCACGCCACCCCCGGCGACTGCTCGGCCGGCTTGAGGACGACGGGGTTGCCGGCCACCAGGGCGGCGGCGGTCATCCCGCAGGGGATGGCGAGGGGGAAGTTCCACGGGGCGATGACCGCGGTGACGCCCTTGCCCACGTAGCGCAGGCGGTTCGCCTCGCCCGGCGGCGACTGGACCGGGCCGCCGGCGTCGAGCCGCAGCATCTCGCGGGCGTAGTACTCGCAGAAGTCGACGGCCTCGCACACGTCGGCGTCGGCCTGGTCCCACGGCTTGCCGACCTCGTGGACCTGGCGGGCGGCGAGGGCGTCGCGCCGGGCCCGCATCCACGCCGCCGCCCGGAACAGGACGGCGGCCCGGTCGGGGGCGGGGGTGGAGCGCCACCGCTCCTGGACGGCGACGGCGGCGGCCACGGCGTCGTCGGCCTCGGAGGCGCCACAGGCGGCGGCGCGGGCGACGACCCGGTCGGGCCGGTCGGGGTCGACCGAGTCGATGGTGGCCGTGGTGCGCACCCGCTCTCCGGCGATGACGGCGGGGACGGTGAGCACGTCGGCCTCGCCCGCCGTCGCCACCTCGGCCGCGAACGCGTCCCGGGGGGCGGGCCGGCGCCACTCCCGCAGCGGCTCGGGGGCGTAGGGGGCGGGATCGGAGGGGTCGGTCTCGCGCCGGTCGACGGTGTCCAGGCCCGGGATCGTGTCCACGTCGGGGGCGGCGATCAGGCTGTCGAGGTCGTCGCCCTCGGCGAAGCGGTGGCGGACGAAGGACTCGTTGCTCGTGTTCTCCAGCAGGCGGCGCACGAGGTAGGCCATGCCCGGCACCAGCTCGCCCACGGGGGCGTACACCCGCAGCCGCAACCCCATGCGCCGGATGGCGTGGTGGATGGGCTCGGCCATCCCGTGGAGCATCTGGATCTCGTAGCCCTCGTCGGGGATGCCCGACTCCCGGGCGTACTCGACCGCGTAGGCCAGCGACCGGAGGTTGTGGCTGGCGAAGGCGGCCCGCACCGCACCGTGGTGGTCGTGGAGGAGGCGGACGCAGCGCTCGTAGCTGGCGTCGGTCTCGTCCTTGTCCTCGAACACGGGGACGGGCCAGCCCGCGGCCCGGGCCTGGATCGTCTCGGTGTCCCAGTAGGCGCCCTTCACCAGCCGGACGGTGACCGGGCGCTGGCGCAGGGACGACACGGCGATGACCTCGGCCAGGTCGTCGCGGCTGTCGCGCAGGTAGGCCTGGATCACGACGCCGAGGTCGACGTGGAACAGCTCGGGGTCGGTGGCCAGGTCGCGGAACAGCCCGAGGGTGAGGTCCTTGACGTCGGCGTGCTCCATGTCGACGTGGACGGTGGCGCCCCGCTCCCCCGCCCGCAGGCAGATCCGGCGGAGCCGCTCGCGCGCCGAGGCCAGGCCGTGGGCCCGGGTGAGCGGCTCGTAGTGCACGGCGAGGGCGGTGGGCTTGACGCTGACGTTGACCCGCGGGCGGGGGCCGAGGTCGTCGGCCTCGAGCAGCGGCTGGTCGGTCCAGCCCGGGGCGGCGTCGGCCAGGGCGTCGAGGACCTCGATGACCCGGGCGGCGTAGCGGTCGGCCTCGGCGGCGACGATCGTCTTCTCGCCCAGCAGGTCGACGGTCGTGGCGATGCCCGAGGCCCACAGCCGGCTCGCCCCCTCGACGGCCTCGGCCGCGGTCTCGCCGAGGATGAACTGCTCGGCCATCCGGGTGATGTTCCGGCGGGCGACCCGGGCCTCGACCCGCTTGCCGAAGGGCACGTGGTCGGCGACGTCGACGCCGAGGTCGAGGGCCTTGGGCACGCCGACGCCCGACATGTACTCCCCTAGGTGGCGGGCCACGTCGTCGTCGCCGTCGAGAGCGGGGAACACGTCGACGAACCGGAAGAGCTGGGCCTTGAACTCGGGGTGGTCCATGGCCCAGTCGAGGAGCCGCTCGCTCCACCACGACATGCGGTAGACGGCGCTGCCGCCGTCGTCGCCCAGGGCGGCGATGCGGCGGGCGGTGGCGGCGACCCTGTCCTCCAGCGCATCCGGCACGCGCGGCACGCTACCCACGCCACCCCCTCCCCGAACTCGGTGGCAGATGTCGGATGTCCGTCCGACGGATGCCACCGAGCTCGAGCTCAGACGTCGACGACCTCGACGAGGCCGGTCATGCCACGTCCGCCGACCCCACCCGCCGCCCTGAGCGGCGGCGTCGGCGGACGGGGTCGCGACGGGATCACGTCTCGACGACGTCTACGAGGCCGACCATCCCGAAGTCTTCGTGGCGGGGGAGGTGGCAGACGATGCGGGTGGGCTCGGCCGCGTCGAAGGCGAACACGGTGGCGCCGGTCTGCCCGGGGCCGAGCGAGACCTCGCCGGGCACGGGCGGGTGGGCCTCCTCGGTCCCCCGCTCGTGGCGCAGGTGGACCGACTCGGGGCCGACGACCAGCTCGTGGCCGATGGGGTCGGTGTTGCGGACCACGAAGCGGACCTGCGTGCCCTCGTAGACGCGGATGCGGTCGGGGTGGAAGCGGCTGTCCTCGATGGTGATGGTCACCGTCGTGGTGCCCGGGCCCCGGATGGGACCGGTGGGCTCCTCGGCGGCGTCCACGGCGTAGGCGCCGCCGGTCACCGCCCCGCCGACGAGCAGGGCGGCGGCGGCGGTTCCCATCAGGCCACTCGGCTGGCGCCTCGCCGGCCGGCCGACGCCCCTCACGCCGACTCCCGCTGGCGGACGGCCGGCCCGGCCGGGGTGGCCATGAGCCGCACCAGCAGCCCGCCCCCGAGCACGGCGGCGGCGGCCGCCGCCCCGACGGCCACCGGCCACCAGGCGATGCCGCCGTCGTCGCCCTCGACGGGCACCGCCTCGCGGGCGGGGATGCCGGCGTCGGCGACCTCCGGAGCCGCGTCGTCGTCGGTCGACACGGCCAGGTCGTAGTCGAGCTCGCCGGCGTCGGCCTCGAGCGGCAGGTGGGTGAACCACATCTCCTGGGGCACCCACTCCATGCCCACGTCCGAGCGCAGGTCGTCGAGGAGGTCGGGCCCCGCCTCCTCGCTCCGCGCCAGCTCCAGCCCCTCGCCGCCGGCCAGCAGCTGGGGCCGGTCGTCGGTGAGGAGGAAGACGTCGGCCGCGACCTCCTGGTCCTCGTCGAGGCCGAGGCCCAGGATCCGCAGCGGGACCCACGGGTCGTCGGTGGGGATCGTCAGCATGATCGGGGTGCCGTCGCCGGCCTGCTGGCCCAGCTCGGCGGCCCGGGAGGCGTCGAAGCGGGCGGCCATGAAGATCTCGCTGCGCTCGGCGTAGAAGTCGAGGACCTCGGGGGCGTCGGGGGTGAGCAGGAACCCGTTCTCGACGGCCCACTCCCCGACCTCGTCGCCGCCGCCCTCGAGGACGGTGATGTCGAGGGCGTCGATCTCGGCCTCGAGGATCACCTGGGCGCCCTCCTCGGCATCCCCGCCCGCCCCGCTGGAGAAGGCCAGGTCCTCGTCGGGCGGCGGGGCCACCTCCTGCTGGAGCCGCTGGAGCGTCCAGTCGCCGCCCCGCACCACCTCGCTGGGGACGTCGGGCAGGGGGATGATGCTGCCGACCTCCTCGCCCTCGCCGGTGAACTCGAAGGAGGTGACGTAGCGCTCCACGCCGTCGTGGTACGCCGCCAGCGTCGTCGTGCGGACCAGCTCGATGGTGCCGTTCTCGCCGACGAGCCCGCCGCAGGCGACGGCCGGGCCGGCGGCCAGGGCGGTGGCCACGCCGGCGGCGGCGACGGCCCCGACGGCCTGGGCCAGGCGGCGACGGCGACCCGGGTGGTGGGGTCGGTGGTGGGCGGGGTCGGTGCGCATGGTCCGGGCCTCCGGGGGTGGGCGACACGGGTCCGACGGACCGATCCCCCCGCTGGTTCCCGGCTCCTACGCTGCGCCGATGCCGAGCCTGCCCCCCGGTTGGACCGTCGCCGGCGCCGCCCCGTGGGAGGTGCACCGCCGGTGGGTGACCCGGCTGGGCCGGGAGACCTTCGGCCGCCGGGTCGGTCGTCGGTTCCGCCGCTCGGGCAGCAACCTCGACCTGGCCGACGGCGTCGGGTGCGTCCCGGACCTGGGTGAGATCCTCTTCGCCCTGGTGGCCTTCGTGGTGATCGTGCTGCTCGCCATCTTCGTGCTGCCCGTCCTGGTCATCGCCGTGGAGGTCGTGCTGGGCCTCGTCGCCCTCCTGCTCGGCCTGGTCGCCAAGGTGCTGTTCCGGAGACCGTGGGTGATCGACGCCTTCGCCGCCGACGGCACCCACCTGCGCTGGAAGGAGGTCGGTTGGCGGACCGCGACCGAGCGCCGGGACGAGATCACCCGGGCCCTGGCGCACGGCGTCATCGCCCCGGGCGGCGAGCTCCTCCACACCGACGCCACCGTGGCCGTCCCGCCGCCGACGGCCCCGCCCCCCGACTGGGACGGCCGGACCGGCCCGTTCGGCGGGGGCCGCTGAGGGCCCGCCCGCCGGTGGGATCGTTGGAGGCGCCGCCGGGAATCGAACCCGGGTTGATGGATTTGCAGTCCATTGCCTAAGCCACTCGGCCACGACGCCAGGAGTCGGTGACCCTAGCCGCCACCCCCGCGCCCACCCACCGACAGATGGGGCGGCTCAGGGATCGGTGGTCACCCGGAGCACGCCCCGGAGCCCGCTCACGTCGAACAGGTTCCGCACCGGGGCGCTGGGGTGGGCGATCTCCAGGGTGCGCCCCCCGGCGGCGGCCCGCCGCTGGGCGTCGACGAACACCCGCAGGGCGCTGGAGTCGCAGAAGGCCACCCCGGCCAGGTCGAGCACGACGTCGACCGTGCCGATGTGCTCGGTGAGGACGGAGCGGAGGCGGGGCACGGAGAACACGTCGACGTCGCCCGACAGGGCCACCACGACCACCCCCTGGGCCAGGCGCGAGCGGTCGACGTCGATCACGACCCCGATGGGGCCGGACGTCTCCGCAGCCCGGGACACCTTCACCGCTGCCCCTCGTGCCCGCTCGGCGGCCGGGGGAAACGGCCCTCGCCGGCATCGGTGGCGGCGGTCTCGACGCCCGTCGGGTCCCCTCCGTGCCTCTCGACCCCTCCGGCCCGTCCGGACCCCCGGAGGTGGCCCACCCGGACCAGTCGACGACCGCCCCCCTCCGCCTGACCCGCGGGTCAGGTCAGCCGCTACCGTGACCTCCAGCACACACCGAACAGGGGACTGCCGCGTGAGCGACGACAACGGGGCTCGGCCGGCGCCGAGGCCCAGCCCGGCCGACTGGGCCACCGACTTCGACCACACCCACGACGACTACGCCGCCGCCGCGCCCGAGATCTGGGACGACCTGCGCCAGCGCTGCCCGGTCGCCCACACCGACCGCTTCGGCGGGGCGTGGCTCCCGACCCGGCACGACGACGTGTCGGCCATCGCCCACGACACCACCCACTTCACGTCGAACAGCGTGATCGTGTCGGACTTCAAGCCGCACATCCCCGCCCCGGTCGGGTTCGCCCCGCCGATCACGTCGGACCCGCCGTTCCACGAGGTGGCCCGCCGCCTGCTCCTCCCCGCCTTCTCCCCCAAGGCCATCCGTCCGCTGGAGGAGACGACCCGGGCCCTGTGCCGGGGCCTGATCGACGCCATGCTCGGCGAGGCCGGCGTGGGCGACGTCGTCGACGCCGCCACCGCGTACAGCCAGCACATCCCCGTCGGCGTCATCGCCCACATGCTCGGCGTCCCGCCCGAGGACGGCGACCGCTTCCGCCTCTTCATCCACCGGATCCTCGAGAAGCCGGGCCAGAACGGCCCGACCGACACCGAGGACACGATGATCTTCTACCTCGACAAGGTCATCGAGGATCACCGGCGCGAGCCCAGGGACGACCTCATCGGCTACCTGCTGGGCCTCGAGCTCGACGGGAAGCCCCTCTCCGACGACCACGTGGTCGGCACCGTCGCCCTCCTCCTCATCGCCGGCATCGACACCACCTGGTCGGCCATCGGCGCCAGCATCTGGCACCTGGCCCAGCACCCCGAGCACCGCCAGCGCCTGGTCGAGGACCCCGATGTCATGCCCTTCGCCGTCGAGGAGATGCTGCGGGCCTACGCCCCGGTGACCATGGCGCGCATCGTCGCCGAGGACGTCGAGATCGGCGGCCAGCACCTGGCCAAGGACGACTGGGTGCTGCTGCCGTTCCCCGCCGCCAACCGCGACCCCGAGTTCTTCGACCGGGCCGACGAGGTCGTCCTCGACCGGGAGAAGAACCGCCACTCCGCCTTCGGGCTGGGCATCCACCGCTGCCTCGGGTCCAACCTGGCCCGCATGGAGCTGCGGGTCGCCCTCGAGGAGTGGATGGCCCGGGTGCCGGACTTCGAGCTGGCCCCCGACACGACCGTGCGCTGGTCGACCGGCCAGGTCCGGGGGCCGCGGGAGCTGCCCCTCCGCCTGCTCCGCACGGCCGAGCCGGCCGGGGTGGGCGCATGAGGATCGCCTACGACCGCGAGGCCTGCCAGGGCCACAACCGCTGCTACCTCCTGGCCCCCGAGCTCTTCGACGTCGACGACGAGGGCTACGCCATCCTCCTGGTGACCGGGGACGTGCCCCCCGAGCTCCACGACAAGGCCCAGCTCGCCGTGGACAACTGCCCCGAGTACGCGATCGAGCTTCGCTCGTAGACCCGTCGGTCGCGGGCTGCCGCCAGGCCCGCCGGACCTGGAGGTCGTCCTCCGGCAACGCGTCGGCGTCGCGGCACCAGCGGCGCCAGGCTGGGGTGGTGGACGAGGGACGGCGGGTCGTGGGGGCGGCGCAGGTGCTGGCCGAGCGGGACGACCTGCGGGCGGTGGTGTTCGTCGAGGGGGCCAGCGACCACGCCGCCCTCGCCGCCCTCGCCGTCCGGCAGGGCCGCGACCTCGACGCCGAGGGCATCGCCGTCGCGCCCATGGAGGGGTTCTCCGGGATCGGTCGGTTCCTCGCCCTCTTCGGCCCGGCGGGACGGGACCTCCGGCTGGCCGGGCTGTGCGACGAGGCCGAGGCCTGGTACGTCGGCGGACGGCTGGCCGGCGCCGGCGTCGACGACGCCACGTTCCACGTCTGCCACCCGGACCTGGAGGGCGAGCTGCTCCGGGCCGTCGGCCCCGACGGCGCCGTGGGCGTCCTCGACGCCATGGGCGACGCGGCGGGCTTCCGCCGCTTCCAGCGCCAGCCCGCCCAGCGGGAGCGGCCGCTCGCCGCCCAGCTCCACCGCTTCCTCGGCACCCGCAGCGGCCGCAAGGTCGTCGCCGCCCGGGCCCTGGTCGACGCCCTGCCCCTGGACCGGGTCCCCGGCCCCCTGCTCGCCGTCCTGGCCGACGCCCGACGCGACGGGCCCGGGCCCTAGCGTCGGTTGGCGGCCAGGAGGGTCTCGGCGTGGGCGCGCAGGGCGGCCCCGAGCGCGGGCGGTTCGAGGACCTCGACCGGCACGCCGAGCCCGGCCAGCCAGGCGGCCATGTGCGGGAGGCTGCTGCCACCGAGCTCGACGATCGTGGCGTCGGGCCCGTCGGGCCGGTGGACTCCCGTGGTGCGGGTGATGAGCGTCTGGGCGTGGGCCAGCGGGACCGCCAGCCGCACCGTCGCCTGCACGGCGTAGGGCGCCACCGCGTTGGCCCGCTGCACCAGGGCGACCGGGTCCGGCGGGTCGACGATCGACGGGGTGGCGGGTCGTGCGGACCTCGCCGATGCGGTCGACGCGCAGCGTGCGCCAGGCGTCCCGGTCGACGTCGCGGGCCACGAGGTACCACCGCGGCCCCATGCGCACGAGGCGGTACGGGTCGACCCGGCGCTCGGTCTCGCGGCCCTCCCGGTCGACGTAGCCCAGGCGGATGCGCTCGGACTGGCGGCACACCCGGGCCAGCTCGACCAGCAGCCCGGCGTCGACCCGGTCGGGCGGGCGGCCGTGGAGCTCGGTGGTCACGCTCTGGATCGACCGCACCCGTTCGACCAGCGGCGCCGGGAGGACCTGCTCGAGCTTGGCCAGGGCCGAGACGGTCGCCTCGTCGAGGCCGCTCACGCTGCCGTCGGCCGCCGCCCGCAGGCCCAGGGCCACGGCGACGGCCTCGTCGTCGTCGAGGAGCAGCGGCGGCAGGCGGCCGCCCCGGCCCAGCTGGTAGCCGCCGTGCGGGCCGACCTCGGCGTCGACGGGGTAGCCCAGGTCGCGCAGGCGGGCGACGTCGCGGCGTACCGTGCGGGGCGTGACCTCGAGCCGCTCGGCCAGCTCGGGCGCAGTCCAGGTGGGCCGGGCCTGGAGGAGCGAGAGCAGGCGCAGGAGGCGCGCCGAGGTGTCGGCCACGGGGACCATCTTCGTCGCTGATGCGGACCGAAGCTGTCCGCATCGGCTCCTACGGTCCCCGACATGACGACGATGACCCCTCTGACCGCCACCTCCACCTTCACCTCGTGGGACGAGGAGCCCGGCTGGGGCGACGACGCCCCGGTCCCCCGCCTGGCCCACGCCAAGGTCGTCTTCGCCTACACCGGCGACCTCGAGGCCACCTCCGAAGCCCACTTCGCGCTCTACTACCGGGCCGACGGCACCGGGACCTCGCAGGGGTTCGAGATCGTCACCGGCACCCGGGACGGGGCCGAGGGCACCTTCGTGCTGCACCACGTGGACGACTTCGACGCCGACGGCGTCCGGTCGACCCACACGGTGGTGGAGGGGTCGGGCACCGGCGCCTTCGCCGGTCTGACCGGGTCGGGCTCCTACCAGCTCGGCCACGGCACCAAGGAGTGGGAGTGGTCGCTCACGTGAGCCGGACGGGCGGTGCCGTCCCCGACGTCGGCCGGGACCGGGTCCTCGCCCACCGGGTCGCGGCCCACCAGCTCGACCGGGCGGGCCCCACCACGGCCACCGCCCTGGCCATCGTCGACCTCGGCGTCCAGGACACACCGGCGGGCTCGGCGGCCCAGTCGCTCGCCGCCCGGCTGCCCGACGGAGCCGCCGGCGACGGTGCGGGGGGTGCCGGCGGCGTCGACACCTCCGACGGGCGGCGGTGGACGTCGGTGTGGGGCGTCCGGGGCGCGCCCCACGTCCACCGCCGCGGCGACCTGCGGGCGCTCGCCGCCGCCCTCTGGCCGATCGACGCCGACGACGCCGCCGCCCGGCTGGCCGGCACCGGCACCTCCTTCCGCAAGAGCGGCGTCGACTCGCTGGAGGTCGTGCGCCTCACCGCCGCCGCCTACGGGGAGGTCGTCACCGACGAGATGCCCAAGGGCGAGGCCAGCGCCGCCCTCACCGAGCGGGTGCCCGACGTGGCCGTCTCGTGGTGCCGGGGCTGCCAGGCACACCACCTGTCGGACCAGCTGATGCGGGTCGCCGCCCTGCCCGGCGGGGCCCGGCTCGTGCCCGGTGGCACCGCCACCCTCGCCCCCATCCCCGGCTGGCCGGGCCTCCCCGAGGGGCGGGCGGGCACCGAGGACCTGATCACCGCCTACCTGACGCTCAACGGACCGACGCCGAGGGGCGACGTCGCCACCTACCTCGGGACCACCCAGAAGGCCCTGGCCGACGCCTGGCCCGACGACCTGGAGGAGGTCACCGTCGACGGGCGCAAGGCGGTGACCCTCCCGGCCGTGCTGGACGCCCTGGCCGAGGCCCCGGCGCCCCGGGTCACCCGCCTCCTCCCCCGCGGCGACCCGTGGCTGCTGGCCCGCGACCGCACGCTCACCGTCCCCGACAAGGCCCACCACAAGGTCCTCTGGCCCATGCTCGGCCACCCCGGCGGCGTGCTCGTCGACGGCGAGGTCGTCGGCGCCTGGCGCACCAGGGCCACCGCCACCCGCCTCGACGTCACCATCACCCCGTTCACGTCGATCCCGAAGGCCCGCCGGGCCGAGGTCGAGACCGAGGCCCGGCTCGTCGCCACCCTGCGCGACCGCGACGACGTGCGAGTCTCCTGGGGTGACTGAGGCAGCTGCGGATCTGGAGGTCGAGGCCGAGGGGGCGGTGGGGGTGATGGCGTACTGCTGGCCGCTGTCGGTGGGAGCGGGCGCCGCCGGCGAGGTCGGGCTGCACGTGTCGTCGCCGGTGCCGCAGGTGCACGTCGAGGTGGCCCGGGTCGGGGCGACCCGGGACGTCGTCTGGTCGGGCGAGGTGGCCGCCGGCGACCACCTCCTGCCGCCCGAGGCCGACCTGGTGGGGTGCGACTGGCCGGTGGCCGCCACCATCCCGGTCGACCCGGCCTGGCGGTCCGGGTTCTACGACGTGGTGGTGCAGCCGGTCGGGGTGGTCGGGTCGCCCCACAACCGGGCCTTCTTCGTGGTCCGCCCGGCCGACGACCCGGCGACCCGGGCGCCGATCCTCGTCGCCCTCAGCACCAACACGTGGAACGCCTACAACGACGTCGGGGGCGGCAACACCTACACCGGCAACGTCACCGCCTCGTTCCGGCGGCCGCTGGCCCGCGGCCTGCTCCACAAGCCGGGCGGGGCCGGGCGCCGGGTCCCCGTGCTGGACCCGCCCGATGTCGGCATGCACACCCACGTCACGTACCTGCTCGAGAACGCCCTGACCCAGTGGGCCGGCTCCTCGGGGTGGCCGAACTACGAGGCCCCGTTCCTGGCCTGGGCCGAGGAGGCCGGCTACGACGTCGACGTCTGCACCAACGCCGACCTGGAGCGGCCCGACGCCCTCGACGGCCACCGCCTGCTGCTCAGCGTGGGCCACGACGAGTACTGGTCGTGGCCCATGCGGGACACGGTCGAGGCCTTCGTCGAGGGCGGCGGCAACGTGGCCTTCCTGTCGGGCAACACGTCGTGGTGGCAGGTGCGGCTGGAGGGCGAGGACGGCGACACCATGGCCGCCTACAAGCAGCGCTTCGAGGAGGACCCGGTGCTCGGCACCGACCGGGAGCACCTCCTCACCTCCATCTGGCCCGACACCCTGATCGGTCGGCCCGAGAACCACATGACCGGGGTGAGCTTCGCCCGGGGCGGCTACCACCGGATCGGCAGGCGGTCCCCGATGGGTGCGGGCGCCTACACCGTCGTGCGGCCCGAGCACTGGCTGCTGGCGGGCACCGAGCTCGAGTACGGCGACCTCCTCGGCGCGGCCGGCACCGCCGTCGGCTACGAGTGCGACGGCTGCGCCATGGCCATCGGCCCCGACGGGCGGCCCGTGCCAACCGGGGAGGACGGCACGCCGGCCGACTTCGAGATCGTGGCCGTGGCGCCGGCCGCCCCCTTCGACCGGCGGACCGCGGTGCGCCCGGTCCCCGACGACGAGCTCTCCGAGGCCGAGTTCCACGCCTGGCGGGTCCTCGGCTCCCACGACGCCGCGACCACCGAGCGCCTGGCCTACGGGTCGGCCGTCCTCGGCACCTACACCCGGGGCGGCACCGTCGTCACCGTCGGCTGCACCGAGTGGGCCGCCGCCCTGGCCGACGGCGACCCCCAGGTCGAGACCGTCACCCGCACCATCCTCGACCGCCTGGGCTAGCCACCCGGACGGCGATCCCGCGGCGACTGCCGAGCCCGGCCCGGCGCCGGGCCGGGGTCAGACCGGCGGGGCGGCCACGTGGTCGGCGAGCTGGGCGACGGCCCGGGAGATCACCCGGTCGTGGCTGGCCTGGGCGACGGGACGGGCCCATCGGGTGAGGGCCCGGAGGTCCCGTCGCTCGGGGTGGAGGGCGGCGGTGAGGCGGAGGGTGGCGCCGTCGGCGTGCGGGGCCACGTCGATGCGGGCCCATCCCGAGAGGTCCCCGGCGATGCGGGCGGCCACGCACTGACCGGTCGCGATGGCATCGAGGTGGACGTCGATGGACAGCCGCAGCGGTCCGGCCACCACGATCACGCCCCGCCAGACGGCACCAGGGCGGAGCTCGGCCCCGTCGAACGACCGCAGCCACGGCCAGAACCCCGGGTAGGCGGCGACGTCCTCCAGCACCGCCCACAGCCGGGCCCCGTCGACGGCGACCAGGGCGGTTCGGTCCGTCTCCACCGGTGCGAGCGCCACACCCCCACCCTCCCACCGCGGCGACTGTCCCGGGCAGACCGCCGTTCTGTTCGCGCCAGGCGACATCGGTGTCCGGCAGCGGTGACAGAACGGTGCGGCGGCCACGTCCCGGGGGTCGTGATCGGATCCGCACCCCCGCCCTCGCACGGATGGTGCCTGGCACCATCCGTGTCCCTCGCACGGATGGTGCCTGGCACCATCCGTGTCCGATGAACGCCGTGGGGGGCGACGGCGGGCCGGCCGTACGATGGCGGGCCGACCGGTGACGCCCCCGGCGACCCCTCCCCTGCCGACGCTCCCGTGACCGACCCCCCGCCGCCGACCGTGCCGTCCGCCGCCGGACCGAGCGAGGCGGACCTGCGGGACCGCATCGCCGGCCTCGGGTTCCACGACCGGGCCCGGCTCACCGACCTGCTCGACGGTCGCGCCCCCCGGGGCGGGCGGGGCCGTCGCCGGCGACGGGGCCCGAGGCCGGCACCGGCCCGGCCCGAGGACCTGGCCGCCGAGGTGGCGGCGGCCGAGGCCCGCCTGGCCCGCCGGCGCGAGAGCCTCCCGGTCCCGACCTACCCGCCCGAGCTCCCCATCACCGAGCGGCGCGACGAGCTGCTGGCCGCCATCGCCGACCACCAGGTGGTCGTTGTGGCCGGCGAGACCGGCTCGGGGAAGAGCACCCAGCTGCCCAAGCTGTGCCTGGAGCTGGGGCGGGGCGCGTCGGGCCTGATCGGCCACACCCAGCCCCGCCGGGTGGCGGCCCGGGCCGTGGCCGAGCGGGTGGCCGAGGAGCTGGGCACCGAGCTGGGCCAGGCCGTCGGCTACACGGTCCGCTTCACCGACCGGGTGGGCGACGACACCCACGTGAAGGTGATGACCGACGGCATCCTGCTGGCCGAGGTCCAGCGGGACCGGCTGCTCAGCCGGTACGACACCCTGATCGTCGACGAGGCCCACGAGCGCAGCCTCAACGTCGACTTCCTGCTCGGCTACCTCCACCAGCTGCTCCCGCAGCGCCCGGACCTCAAGCTGATCATCACCTCGGCGACGATCGACACCGCCCGGTTCGCGGCGCACTTCGGCGGCGCCCCGATCATCGAGGTGTCGGGCCGGACCTACCCGGTCGAGGTCCGGTACCGGCCCTACGGCGAGCTGGTGGCGGCCGAGGAGGGCGACGACGTCATCGACGACGACCGCGACCAGACCGAGGCCGTCGTCGACGCCGTCGACGAGCTGGCCCGCGAGGGGCCGGGCGACATCCTCGTGTTCCTCAGCGGCGAGCGGGAGATCCGCGACACCGCCGACGCCCTGGAGGCGGTGGGCCGGCCCGACACCGAGATCCTCCCCCTCTACGCCCGCCTGTCCGCGGCCGAGCAGCACCGGGTCTTCACCCCCCACCGGGGCCGCCGGGTGGTGCTGGCCACCAACGTGGCCGAGACCTCGCTGACGGTCCCGGGCGTGCGCTACGTCGTCGACGCCGGCACCGCCCGCATCTCCCGCTACAGCCACCGCCTCAAGGTCCAGCGCCTCCCCATCGAGGAGGTCAGCCAGGCCTCGGCGAACCAGCGGGCCGGGCGCTGCGGGCGCGTCGCCCCCGGGATCTGCATCCGCCTCTACTCCGAGGAGGACTACGCGGCCCGGCCGGAGTTCACCGATCCCGAGATCCTGCGGACCAACCTGGCCTCGGTCATCCTCCAGATGGCCAACCTGGGTCTGGGCGACGTCGCCGCCTTCCCCTTCCTGGATCCGCCCGAGGCCCGCTCGGTCCGCGACGGCGTCGCCCTCCTTGAGGAGCTCGGGGCGTTCCACCCGGGCCACTCGGCTGGCGCCTCGCCGGCCGTGCAGCCGGGGGCGCCGGCGAACGCCCGCCGCCTCACACCCATCGGCCGACGCCTGGTCCGGTTGCCGATCGACCCCCGCCTGGGCCGCATGATCCTGGAGTCCGAGCGCCAGGGGTGCGTGCGCGAGGTCCTCGTCATCGCCGCCGCCCTGTCGATCCAGGACCCTCGGGAGCGGCCGCTCGAGAAGCGGGGCGAGGCCGACGAGATGCACCGCCGCTTCGCCGTGCCCGGGTCGGACCTCCTGGCCCTCGTCGCCCTGTGGGACCACCTCGAGGAGCGTCGCCGGGTGCTGACGTCCAACCGCTTCCGGCGCGAGTGCAAGGCCGAGTTCCTCAACCACCTGCGGGTCCGGGAGTGGCGCGACCTCCACCGCCAGCTGGAGCGGGCCGCCGCCCCCCTGGGCATCGTCCCCGGGCGCGAGGAGGCCACGCCCGACCAGGTGCACCGGGCCGTCCTCGCCGGGCTGCTGTCGCAGATCGGGATGCGCGACCGCGAGACGCGCGAGTTCCGCGGCGCCCGGGGGGCGCGCTTCCAGATCGCCGCCGACTCGGCGCTGGCCCGGAAGCCACCGGCGTGGGTCATGGCGGCCGAGCTGGTCGAGACCAACCGGCTGTGGGCGCGGGGCGTGGCCGGGATCCGTCCCGAGTGGGCCGAGGACCTCGCCGGGCCTCTCGCCAAGCGGTCCCACGACGACGTCCGCTGGGACGAGCGCAGCGGCCGGGCGGTGGCCACCGAGCGGGTGATGCTCTACGGGCTGCCCATCGTCCCCGGTCGCACCATCGGCTACGACCGCGTCGACCGCGAGCACGCCCGCGAGCTGTTCATCGACCACGCCCTGGTCCGGCGGGAGTGGGAGACGCGCCACCGCTTCGTCGACGCCAACGAGGCCTTCCTCGACGAGGCCCGGGCCCTGGGCGACCGGCTGCGACGGGCCGACCTGTTCGACCACGACGAGACGCTCCTGCGGTTCTACGACGGGCGGGTCGGCGACGAGGTGGTGTCGGGCCGCCACTTCGACAGCTGGTGGAAGGCCGCCCGGCGCGACGACCCCGACCTGCTCACCCTCACCCTCGCCGACCTGGTCGGCGACGACCCCGACGTGGACGTGGCCGCCCACCCGGACGTGTGGCACCAGGGCGACCTGGCCCTGCCGATCACCTACCGCTTCGACCCCGACGACGACCTCGACGGCGCCACCGTCCACATCCCCCTCGCCGTGCTCGACCGGGTCGAGCCGTGGGACTTCGACTGGCAGATCCCCGGCTACCGCAAGGACCTGGCCCGGGCCCTCGTCGCCACCCTGCCCAAGGCCGTGCGCCGGGACCTGCCCCCGCTTGCCGCCACCGCCGAGGAGGCGGCCGACCGGCTGCGGTTCGAGGCGCGGCCGATGGTCGAGGCCCTGGCCGACGTGTTGCGCGAGCTCACCGGGGTCCGGGTCGCCCCGACCGACCTCGACGTGCGCCAGGTCCCACCCCACCTGCGCCTCACCTTCGCGGTGGACGACGGGGGGACCACGCTGGCGTTCGGCAAGGACCTCGACGCCGTCCGGCGCCTGGTGGCGTCCCGGGTCCGGCGGGCCGTCGCCGCCGCGGTCGCGCTGGCGCACCCGGGCCTGGAGCGCTCCGGGCTGACGGCCTGGCCCGGCGGTGACCTGCCCCGCGTCGTCCGCGCCGACGCCTCCCCCGACGTCGCCGCCGACAACGTGGTCGAGGGCTACCCGGCCCTGGTCGACGAGGGCGACGCCGTCGCCGTCCGCGTGCTGTCCCGGCCCGACGCCGCCGAGCGGGCCATGGCCGCGGGCATCCGCCGGCTGGTCCTGCTGGCCGTGCCCGTCGGTGTGCGGGGCCTGGAGCGGGAGATCCCCGACGCCGTCCGCCGGGCCCTCGTCGTCCTCCCCGACATCACCGTCGGCGCCCTGCTCCGCGACGTCATCACCGCGTCGGCCACGGCGACGGTGGCCGACCACGGCGGGGCGACGTGGACCGAGGCCGGGTTCGCGACCGTCGTCGCCGGCGCCCGGGCCGACCTCCGCACCACCGCGTCCCGGACGCTGCGGGACGCCGGCCGGGTCCTCGAGGCGGCGGCCGAGGTGGTGCCGGCGCTCGACCGCCTGACCGCCCCCACGCTCACCGCCTCGGTGGACGACGCCCGGGCGCACCTGGCCCGCCTCGTGCGCCCCGGCTTCGTCGCCACCGCCGGGACGGCCCGGCTGCCCGACGTGGTCCGCTACGTCCAGGGCATCGGCGCCCGCCTGGCCAAGCTGCCCGAGGCACCGGGCCGGGACGCGTCCCACGTCGTCGAGGTGGTGGCCCTGGAGCGCTCGTACCAGCAGCTGCTGGGCGCCCTCACCGCGACGCAGGTGACGGCCCGGGTGGTGGCCGCCGGCTGGATGCTCGAGGAGCTGCGGGTCAGCCTCTTCGCCCAGGCCCTCGGCACCAAGGTGGCGGTCAGCCCCCGCCGGGTGGCGTCGGAGCTCGAGGCCCTCTGGTCCGGCGACCTCGACTGATCAGCACCGGCCGGGTCGGACCCGACCAGGCCGGTCACTCGACGACGAAGGCGGGCGACAGGCCGGTCACCTCGAGGAGCCGGGTCAGCATCGAGGAGGCGTTCCGCAGGACGAGCGGGCTGCCGACCTCCCGGCCGAGCAGCACCAGGGCGCGCAGGCCGGCCGAGTCGCAGAACCGCAGGCCAGCGCAGTCGAGCACGAGGGTGGTGGCTCCGGCGGCCACGGCCGCCCGGCCCTCGTCGAGGAGCACGTCCTCGGTCACGGCGTCGAGCCCGCCCACCAGGTGCAGGGTGCCGTCGTCGCCCGCCTCCACCGCAAGGCCGTCGTCACGGGCGCTCGTCTCGACCGGGGAGTCACCGCCGTCCTCGACCACTGATCCTCCTCGTCGCCGGGTGCTCGGTGGCCCATCGTACGCCGATGGCAGGGGTTGGGACCCCGGGTGGGGGGCAGTTGGGCGCGGTGGTCGACGACGGTGGTGCCTCGGTGCGGATCGACGTCCCCGTCGACCTGGCCCACCTGGGCGAGGCCCGCAACCGGCTGGTCGACGCCGCCCGCAGCTGGGGCTTCAGCGAGCACGAGGAGCTGGCGGTCGTCGTCTCCGAGCTCATCACCAACGCCATCCGCCACTCCGGCGAGGCGTCGGCGGTCGAGGCCCGGCTCGTCGGCCCCGGCCGCGTCGAGGTGGCGGTGAGCGACCACGGGCCCGGCGTGCCCGCCCCGGTCGACCCCTACGAGCAGCGCACCCGGGGCCACGGCCTGCGCATCGTCGACGCCCTCGCCGCCAGCTGGGGCGTCCGCCCCTCGGCGACCGACGGCAAGACGGTGTGGGCCCTCCTCGACGCCGGCGACGCCGAGGTCAGGTCCGGCTGAGGCACAGCAGGCAGACGTCGTCGCGCGTCTTCTCGTCCTCCAGGAGCTCGGCCACCAGGAGGTCGACCATCTCCGCCGGTGGGCGGTCGTGGAGCCGGGTGGCCGCCGCCGCCAGCACCTCGAGGCCGACGTCGATGTCGCGCTCTTGGCGCTCCACCAGACCGTCGGTGAAGACCAGGACCCGCCCACCCGGGTCCACCTCCGCCGCCCCCTCGGGGCGGGGCGCAGCCAGCGGGAAGGCGGCCAGCGGCGGAGACCGCCCCTCCCACAGGTAGGTGGCGGTCCCGTCCGGGGCCACGAGCAGGGGCGGGAGGTGCCCGGCGCAGGCGTACCGCAGGTGGCCGGTGGCCGGTTCGAGCTCGACGGCCGCCACCGTCGCCATCCAGGCGTCGGGGACGCGATCGACGAAGGCGTCGAGCTGGTCGAGGGCCCGGCTGGGCCCGGCCCCGACGCCGGCCAGCGCCCGGAAGGCGCTGCGGAGCTGGCCCATGGCGGCGGCGGCGGAGAGGCCGCGGCCCACCACGTCGCCGACCGACGCCGAGACCGTCCCCCGCTCCGGGAGCGGGAAGGCGTCGTACCAGTCGCCCCCGACCTCCAGGCTCTCGACCGCGGGGCGGTAGAGCGTCTCCACGCTGAACCCGTCGCCGCCCTCGATGCCGCCCTGCAGCAGGCTCTGCTGGAGCACGTGCGACGTCTCCCGGACCCGGGCCTCGGACGCCTCCGCCGCCCGCCGGGCGGCCAGCAGCTCACGCTCGTAGTCGTGGCGCCCGGTGGCGTCGACCAGCGTGGTGCGGACGTGGGCCGGGACGCCCCCGGCGGCCGCCACGACGTGGGACGTCGCCACCACGGGGTGGGACCCGCCGCCGGCGACCCGCAGGTCGAGGGCCACGTCGGCGACCGCTCCCTGCATGGCCAGGAGCGGGGCGTAGTGCGTCTCGTAGAAGATCTTCCCGCCCACCCGCAGCAGGTCGGGGAAGCGGCGCCGCCCCACAAGGTCGGCCTCGGTGGCGCCGATCCACCCGAGGAGGCGCCGGTTGACGCGGGCGATGGTGCCGTCCATCCACGTCGTCAGGTAGCCGCAGGGGGCGTCGTGGTAGAGGGCGTCGGGGTCCTCGGCCGGGAGCGGGGCGGCCCGCTCGGGGTCGGGGTCGGCCACCTCAGCGCGGGGCGGCCACGAAGGCCTCGATGGCGGCGACGGTCTCGTCCGGGGCGCTGAGGTTGGGGCAGTGGCCGACGGCGTCGAGGACGACCATCTCGCTGTCCGGGATGTTCTCGTGCACGTAGGCACCGACGACCGGGCGGGCGATCACGTCCTCCCGGCTCTGGAGCACCAGGGTGGGCACGGTGACCCGGGGCAGGTCGGGGCGGGAGTCCGACAGGAACGTCACCCGGGCGAAGGCCCGGGCGATGGCGGGGTCGGTCCGGCAGAACGAGTTGGTGAGCTCCTCACCCAGCTCGGGCCGGTCCGGCGTCCCCATGATCACCGGTGCCATGGCGCTCGACCAGCCCAGGTAGTTGTCGTCGAGGGCGGCCAGCAGGTCGTCGATGTCGGCCTCGCTGAACCCGCCGACGTAGCCGTCGTCGTCGATGTAGCGGGGCGACGGGCACACCAGCACCAACCGGTCGAAGACCTCGGGGGCGGTGATGGCGGCCCGCAGGGCGATCATGGCGCTGACCGAGTGCCCGACGAGGATCACCCGCTCGAGGCCCAGCTCGGCGCACACCTCGAGGAGGTCGTCGGCGTAGCCCTGGAGGGAGCCGTGGCGCTCCGGGTCGAAGGCGTCGAGGTCCGACCGGCCGAAGCCCACGTGGTCGAAGACCACCGTGCGGAAGCGGTCCTCGAAGGCGGGGACGACGTGGCGCCACATGTGCTGGTCGCAGCCGAAGCCGTGGGCGAAGACCATCGGCTGGCCGTCGGCCACACCCGACGCCACCACGTTGTTCCGGGTCACGACCGCCATGGCGCGATGGTAGCGACGGGCCCTGACGCCCGGTCACCCCGCACCGCCGGGGTCGGTGCGGAACGGGAGGGCCTCCGAGCGGTGGGCGGCGGCCAGCTCGGCCGCCGTCGGGGGCCGCAGCACCTCGGCCACCTCGGCCGTGGGGCTCCACCGGATGACCCCGAGGGCGGCCATGTCGGCCAGCCACCCGTCCATGGGCCACCAGCCCCAGCGGTCCCGGAAGTGCTGGGCGTTGGCCACCGTCGCCGCCGCCTGCTGGAGGGGCGGCTCCCACGAGTCGTGGTGCTGGTGGAAGACCTCGGCCCCGGCGACGAGGGCCACGGGCACCCCGGCGGCCCGGGCGGTGACGGCGAGGTCGGTGTCCTCGCCGGCGTAGCCCCGGTAGCCCTCGTCGAAGCCGCCGAGGGCGTGGAAGGTGGAGCGGCGCAGCGCCATGTGCAGGCCCCACACCAGCTCGTGGCGGCCCCCGAGGGCCACACCCTCGGCGGGTGGGCGCTCGCGGTGGGGGTGGGGCCGCCCGAGACGGCGGAGCTCGGCCTCGTCGGCCCCGGGGGGCGTGCCGGGCGGGAGGTACAGCACCTCGCCGGTGGCCAGGGCGTCGCCGGCGGCGAGGGCGTCGGCGAGGGCGGCGACGTAGCCCGCCGCCGGGATGCAGTCGGCGTCGAGGAAGGCGATGGCCGGGGCCCGGGCCGCCGCCGCGCCGCGGTTGCGGGCCGGGGCGTAGGGGATGCGGTCGTCGGGGCTGTCGACCTCGAGCACCCGGACGGGGTACGGGCGGTCGCCGACGACCGGGCGCGGGTCGGCGCCCCCGCAGCGGGCCACGACGACCTCGGCGGGCCGGCGGTCGCCGGCGTCGAGGCCGTCGAGGAGCCGCCCCAGCATCTCGTTGCGGTCCCGGACGAGGGTGAGGACGGCCAGCCCGGTGTCAGCGCCCACGGCCGGCCCACCGGGTGGCGTCGCTCCGGGCCCGGGCGCTCAGGTCGGCGTACAGCCGCTCGGCCGCGGCCGGCACCGGCACCCGGCGGGCGCTGCGGTGCAGGGCGGGGTCGACCCCGCCGGCGGGGACGGGCCGCCCGGTGAACCGGGTGAGGGCGTCGACCCCCTCCCCCGCCAGCAGGGCGGCGTGGTCGAGCACCAGCCACCCTCCGCCCTCGACCAAGGCGGCCAGCCGGCGGTTGGCCGCCGTCCAGAGGGCGAGGCCGCGCTCGACGGTGACCTCGAGGGCGCCGTAGTAGGACCGGTCCCGCTCCCACATCGTCCGCAGGCTGACCGCGACCTCGGCCGGGTGGCGGACGATGGCGACGCACCGGGTGCCGGGGCGCAGGACGGGCCGCCAGGCGGCGAAGGTCCACACCAGCCGGGGGTCCTTGATGCCCCGGGGGCCGGCCCCGGCGAGGAGGGCGGCCATGCGCTGGCGCTGGCCGGCGGCGGCCGTGATGCGCACGCCGGGGTCGGGGGCGCCGACCCATGCCAGGCGGGCCTCGGGCACGGGCAGGAGGCCCCGGCCGACCACGTGGGGGGCGAGGAGCTCGTCGTCGAGGTCCGACACGCGGGTGTCCTCCAGGAACCCCCGCGGGTTGCCGGGGTCGGGCGGGAGGAGGTGGTCCCCGAAGTCGACGCCGCTGGCGGCCACCAGCTGGGCGACCAGCGAGGTCCCGCTCCGGGGCGCTCCGACCACCACCACGTCGGCGTGGCCCGCCGCCCCCGGGCGGGCGGCGACCACGGGCGCGAGGGGGGCCGTCATCGTCGCCCACTCGCCCGGGGCGGGCGGCGCAGACGGCCGATCACCCGATCGGGTGTCCCGCGGTACGGGCGGCGCCGGGAAGGGAGGGCCGGTCCGGCCGACCACCGAGGAGGTGCACGTGATCCAACCACCGACGGTGGCCCCGTCGCCGCTCCGCATCGCCCTCCTCGCCAGCAGCCGCTTCCCGATCCGTGAGCCCTTCGCCGGCGGCCTGGAGGCCCACACGTGGCAGCTGGCCACCGGTCTGCGCCGCCACGGCCACCACGTCACCGTCTTCGCCGGCGCCGGCTCCGACGAGCGCCTCGACGCCCGCACCTTCGCCGGGGGCGAGGTGGAGCTCAGCGCCGGGGCCCGGGCCGACGTCTCCGCCGGCCCCGAGGTGGCCATGGCCGACCACCACGCCTACCTCTCCACCATGCTCGAGCTGGCCGCCGACGGAGGGCGGACCTTCGACGTGGTCCACAACAGCTCGACCCACCACCTGCCCCTGGCCATGGCCCCGGCCCTGTCGATCGCCCAGGTCACGACCCTGCACACCCCGCCCACGCCCTGGATGGAGATGGCGATCCGGGCCAGCGCGACGCCGCTGCCGGTCCGGTTCTGCGCCGTCTCCCGCCACACCGCCGACGCCTGGCGCCCGACCGTGCCCGACGCCGACGTGGTCACCAACGCCGTCGACCTCGACCAGTGGCGCCCGGGCCCGGGCGGGGACGACGCCGTGTGGTTCGGTCGGATCGTCCCCGAGAAGGGCCTGCACCTCGCCATCGACGCCACCCGCCGGGCCGGCCGGCACCTCCGCATCGCCGGCCCCCGCCACGACCCGGCCTACTGGGACGCCGAGGTCGCCCCCCGCCTCGGCCCCGGCGCCGAGTGGGTGGGTCACCTGGCCCTGCCGGAGCTGGCCGCCCTCGTCGGCGCGTCGCGGGTGGCCGTCGTGTCGCCGTTGTGGGACGAACCCTTCGGCCTGGTCGCCCTGGAGGCGCTGGCCTGCGGGACGCCGGTGGCCGCCATCGGCCGGGGCGGGCTGGTCGAGGTGCTCGACGCGACCTGCAGCCGGGTCGTGGTCCCCGAGGCCGGGACCGACGCCCTGGCCGCGGCGATCGACGGTGCCGGCGGGCTGGACCGGACCGCGGCGCGCCGGCGCGCCGTCGAGATCGGATCGGTCGACCGGATGGTCGACCAGTACGTCGACGCCTACCGCAGCCTGCTGGCGGCGTGACCGCGGTCGGCTACTACGTCCACCACGAGGGCGCCGGCCACGGGGCGCTGGCCAGCGCCCTGTCCACCGTGCTGGGCACCCGGCTCGTGGGGCTGGGGTCGGGGGGCCGACCGGTGGGGTGGCGGGGGCCGTGGATCCCGCTGCCGCGCGACGACACGCCGCCGATCGGACCCGACCCGACGCGGGGCGGGGCCTGGCACTGGGTCCCGCCCGGCCACCCCGGCTACGCCGGGCGCATGCGGGCCATCGCCGGGTGGCTCGCCGAGGCCGGGCCGGCGGCGATCGTCACCGACGTCTCGTGCGAGGTCACCGTGCTCGGCGCCCTTCTCGGGGTGCCCACCGTCGCCGTGGTGATGCACGGCCGGCGCGACGACCGGCCCCACCGCGCCGCGTGGGACTCCGCCGCCGCCCTCGTCGGGGCCTGGCCCGCCAGCCACCGCGAGGACTGGATGGCGCCGTGGGCGGGCACCCTCGAGCCCATCGGCCTGACCAGCCGGTTCGACCACCTCCCGCTGCCGGGGCCGCCGTGCGGGCGCCGGGTGCTGGTCCTCCTGCCGTCGGGGGCCCACGGCGTGGACGGCCGGGCCGTCGACGCCGCCGCCCGGGCCACGGCCGCCGCCGGCTGGTCGTGGACCGCGGCCGGCGCCGTGCCGCCCGGGACCGACGGGGCCGCGTCCCTCGTCCGGTGGCTCGGGCCCGTCCCCGACCCGTGGCCGCTCCTCGCCGAGGCGTCCGTCGTCATCGCCGCCTGCGGCGCGGGGTCGGTCGCCGACATCGCCGCCGCCCGGCGGCCCGCCGTCCTCCTCCCCCAGGACCGCCCCTTCGCCGAGCAGCGGACCTTCGCCGCCCACCTCGAGGGCGTGGCCCCCGTCGCCGTCCGCCCCCGCTGGCCCGACGCCCCCGAGTGGCCGGCCCTCCTCGACGAGGTCGCCGGGCTCGACCCGGACCGGTGGGACCCGCTGCACGACCGGCGGGGCGCGGCCCGCTTCGCCAGGGTCGTCGACCGGGCGGCCCACCCTCCGACCCCCTGACGACCGAACGTCGGACGGGACCCGCCCCCTGCTGCGGGGTCCGTCCGAGGGTTGGCGGGGCGGGGCCGGGAGAGTGGCCCCCGGTGCCCGACCTGCCTGCCGCCGCCCGCCCGCTCTGGACCGCCCCCGACACCGCCCGACCACCGCTCGACGGCGACGTCGAGGCCGACGTGGTCGTCGTCGGCGGGGGCATCGCCGGGCTGACCGCCGCCGTCCTGCTCGCCCGGGGCGGGGCCCGGGTCCGGGTGCTGGAGGCCGGCACCGTCGGCCAGGGCACGACCGGGGCCAGCACGGCCAAGGTCACCGCCCTCCAGTCGACCCGGCTCTCGGCCATCCGCCGGGCGCACGGCGACGCCGCCGTCGCCGGCTACACCGAGGCCCAGCTCGCCGCCCAGGCCTGGGTGGTGACCCGGGCCGAGGAGCGCGACGCCCTCGTCCGGCTCGAGATCCGCGACGCCGTCACCTACACGACCGAGGCCGCCCACGTCGACGAGGTCGACGCCGAGGCCGACGCGGCCCGCGCCGCGGGGCTGGCGGTCGAGGTGGGCGACGCCGTCCCCGAGCTGCCGTTCGGGGTCCGCCGGGCGGTCCGCCTCGCCGACCAGGTCCAGCTCGACTCCCGGGCCTGGACGATCGACCTGGCCGCCGAGCTCGACGAGGCCCCCGGCGCCCACGTGCACGAGCAGAGCCGGGTGACCGGCATCGACCCCCGGGGCCGCCACGTCACGACCGACGGTGGCCGGGTCCGCGCCGACCACATCGTGCTCGCCACCCTGCTGCCCATCACCGACCGCGGGGCCTTCTTCGCCCAGGTCGAGCCGGCGATGTCCCACGGGATCGCCGTCACTTTGAACGAGCCTGTCGCCGACGGCTTCCCCATGGCCTACGGCGAGGACAGCACCAGCCGCTCGCTCCGCACGGCGACCACCGCCGACGGCACGCCCGTCCTGGTGGTGGGCGGCGGCGGGCACACCGTCGGCCGGAAGGTCGACACCCTCGAGGAGCCCGAGGAGCTGCTGGCATGGGCCCACGAGCACTTCGCCGTCGCCGCCGTGACCCACCGCTGGTCCGCCCACGACCTGCGCCCGATCGACCAGCTGCCGTTCGCCGGGCGGGCCGACCGCCTCCCCGGCAGCCCGTGGATCATGACCGGGTTCGCCAAGTGGGGGATGACGAACGGGACGGCGGCGGCCATGACCGTCGCCGGGCGGATCCTCGGCGAGGAGCCCCGTCCGTGGGACGCCCTCTTCGACCCCCGCCGCCACCGGGGCCTCACCGGCGCCAAGAAGGCCGCCCGCCTCAACGCCGAGGTCGCCCGGGAGATGGCGCTGGGGTGGGCCCACCCCTCGTCCTCGACCACTGCCGGCGGGCCGCCGGTGGGTCGGCGGCGGGGGGTGCCCTGCGGCGCCGTCCGGGTCGACGGGGACCAGGGGGCCGACGGCTGCGCCGTCTCGCTGGTGTGCACCCACCTCGGGGGCATCGTCCGCTGGGACGAGGCCGCCGCCACGTGGGACTGCCCGCTCCACGGGTCGCGCTTCGACGCCGAGGGCGTCGTGGTGGCCGGCCCCGCCGTCCGCCCCCTCCACCGCCACGAGGGCGAGCCCGACCCCACTCCCGACGCCACCGTCACCCGCTGAGCGCGGGGGTCAGGAGCCGACGGTGTCGGCGGCGAAGGCGTTGCGGTCACCGAGGGGCTTCGACCGGCCCTCGGTGCTGTCGCGCACCGTCTGGCGCTCGGACTCGGCGTTGATCTCGGCGCCGATGACGACGGCGGCGGCGGAGATCATCAGCCACAGCATGAGCACGACGATGGCGCCGAGGGCCCCGTAGGTCTCGGCGTAGGAGCCCATGGTCGAGGTGTAGAGCGAGAACAGCAGCGACCCGACCAGCCACAGCACGGTGGCGACGACGGTCCCCGGGGCCGTCCAGGTCCAGCGGGGCTCGTCCCGGTCCGGGGCGTAGCGGTAGAGCACGGCCAGCCCGGCCATCAGCCCGAGCCCGAGCAGCGGGAAGCGGAGGATCGAGATGGTGAGCTGGGCGGCACCGCCCAGCGAGGTGTCGTCGAGCAGCGCCGGGACGACGGTGATCACGCCGACGGCGACGATCACGAAGGCGATGGCGCCGACGGTCAGGAGGAGGGCTCGGAGGCGCAGGGCGACGAAGCCCCGGGTCTCCTCCTCGTCGTAGGCCACGTTGACCGCCGTCATGAGGTGCTTCATGCCGCTCGACGCGGACCAGAGGGCGATCAGGATGCTGACCACCACCGTGATGCCGAGGCCGCCCTGCGACTGCTGCGTCACCGCCGTCATCTGCTCCGACACCAGGTTCCGGACCTCCTCGGGGGCCGCGGCGAGGGAGTCGGAGACCTGGCGGTCGATGTCCGCCGGGTCGGCGACGAGGCCGTAGGTCGACACCAGGGCGGCGAGGGCGGGCACCAGCGAGAGGAGGGCGTAGAAGGCGACCCCGGCGGCGAGCAGGGGCACGTTGTCGGCCTTGGCCTCGTCCTTGGTGCGCTTGAGGACGTCGACCCACCCCTTGCGGGGGATCTCCCGGGGCGCGGTGGCGTCGCGGCCCCTCCCGGTCGTCTCCGAGGGGGCGTGGGGGTGGGTGGCAGCCATGGCCACCCGCTCGCCCCGACGACGACGCCGAAACCACCCGGCCGGGGGACGACCGCCGGCGGCTACAGGTCGGGCAGGGTCTGGGGCAGCCCGACGAGGTCCCGCAGCGGGTCGCCGACCTCGTCGAGCCGGTCGAGGACGGTGCGGACCGTCCACCGGTCCGGGGCCAGGTCGGGGTCGTCGAGCTCGTCCCACGTGATCGGCACCGACACCGGCGCCCCCGGGGCGGGGCGGGTGCTGAACGGCGCCACCAGCGTCTTGTTGACCGCGTTCTGGGTGTAGTCGAGCCGGGCCCTCCCGCCCCGGTCCCGCTTCGTCCACGCCCAGCTGACCAGGTCGGGCACGACCTTGCCCACCGCCCGGGAGATCGTCTCGACCCACGCCCGGGTCTCGTCGAAGGTCGGACCCGGCGCGATCGGGATCCAGATCTGGATGCCGCGCTTCCCGGTCACCTTGGCCCCGGCCTCGACCCCGACCTGGTCGAGGGCGACCTTGTGCAGGCGGGCGAGGGTGATGACGTCGTCGAAGGTGCTGCTCGTCCCCGGGTCGAGGTCGATCAGGGCCCAGGTCGGGCAGCGGTGAGCCGTCGTCGGCGAGGTCCACGGGTTGAGCTCGAGGGCGGCGAAGTTGGCCAGCCAGGCGAGCGTCGCCGGCGTGTCGGCCACGACGTAGGTCTGGGTCTCGTCGGGGCCGGCGTCGGGGTAGGTCCAGCCCATGACCCAGTCGGGGGCGTGGCTCGGCCGCTCCTTGTGCCAGAACCCCTTGGTGGCGGCGCCGTCGGGGTGGCGGAGGGTGTTGACGGCCCGGTCGTGGAGGTACGGCAGGAGGGAGGGCGCGACCCGGGCGTGGTACCGCACCAGCTCCCGCTTGGTCACCGGGGGCTCCCCGGCGCGACCGGGGAACAGCTCCTTGTCGAGGTTGGTGAGCCTCAGCCGGTGGCCCTGGAGCTCCCACTCGCCGGTGGCGCCCAGGGCGTCGAGGGCGGCCAGCTCGTCGTCGGTGGGCGGGTCCCAGGACGGGACGACGGGCCGGGTCGGGGCGTGGGGGTCCCACACGTCGTCGGGGCCGGCCCTCACCTCGTCGTTGGTGCGCCCGCTCTTGACCGACGTGGGGTGGTCCTCGGCGTCCCAGCCGGGCACGGCGTGGTCGTCGTGCTTGTGGAGCAGCAGCCAGTCCTGCTTGGTGCGGATGAGCACGAAGCGGCCGACCAGGCGCTCCCCCACCAGGTCGACGTGGAGCTCGCCCGACTCCACCGCGGCGAGGGGGTCGTCGCCCTTGGCCAGCGACCACGTCCCCCAGTCCCACACGATGACGTCGCCACCGCCGTACTCCCCCGCCGGGATGGTCCCCTCGAAGTCGAAGTAGTCGAGCGGGTGGTCCTCGACGTGGACGGCCAGCCGGCGCACGTCGGGGTCGAGGGTCGGGCCGCGGGGCACGGCCCAGCTGACGAGCACCCCGCCCATCTCGAGGCGGACGTCGTAGTGGAGCCGGCTGGCCCGGTGGCGCTGCACGACGAAGCGGTGCCCGTCCTCGGGTGGCGGGGTCCCCGGCGGGCGGTCGCCCGACGGCTCGGCGGTGACGCCGAAGTCCCGCTTGGCCCGGTAGCGCGCCAGTCGGTCCGAGGGGGTGGTGGCCACGCTGCCACCACTCGCCTCGGACCGACTGGCGGAAACCGGGGGGTGTCGGTCCGCTAGACGCCGGTGACCGGGTCGACCGGGGTCACCGGGACGACCGGAGGGGCCGGTGCGACCGGCGGGGCGGCCGCAGCCGGACCCGGATCCTTGACCTGGTCCCTGGCGTCCTTGGCCTGGGAGGCGACCTGGTCCTTGGCCTGCTGGGCCTGGCCCTGGACCTCGTCCTTCGCCTGCTGGGCCTGGCCCTGGACCTCCTGGGCGGCGTCCTGGGCCTGGCCCCTGACCTCCTCGACGGCCTCCTGGGCCTGGCCCTTGACCTCCTCGACCGCCTGCTGGGCGTTGCCCTTGGCCGACTCGGCCACGGACTGGCCGATGGCCTTGGCCTCGTCCTGCACGGCGGGGAGGACCTTCTCGGCCACCTGCTGCTCCTCGCGGGACGTCGGCGCCAGGGAGCCGACGAGCACGCCGAGGCCGAAGGCGACCGCCCCGGCGGCCAGGGGGTTGCCCTGGGTGCCCTCGGTGATGCGCTGCGGCGCCTGCTGGACCTGGTCGCCCACGGTCGACACGGCGGAGGAGGCCCTGCCGCCCACCGTCGAGGCGGCGTCGCCCATCGACGAGCCGGCCGACCCGGCGGTGGACCGGGCGCCGCTGGCGGCGCTGCGGGGGACGCCCATGACCTGCTGGCGGACCCGGCTGGAGGTCTGGCGGACGCGGTTGACCCGCCGCTCGACCACCCGCCCGGGGCTCACCCGGTCACCGATGGCGTCCATGGTCCCGGTCATGCGCTCCCGGGTCTCTTCGATGTCGCGCCTCAGCTCCGTCGTTCGCTCAGCCACTGTGCATCCTCCTTGAGGGTCTCGATTGTCTGTTCCGGGGCGGGGTCGATGGTGTCGACCTGCTTCTTGCCCCGCATGCCGAGCACGGCGGCGATGGCGCCGAGCACGAGGGTGATGACGAGGAAGCCGAGCCACCGGTCGGTGGGCAGCAGGGCGTCGAGCATGAACCCGAGGGTCATGACCAGGGCGACGCCGAACAGCAGCCCGACGACGGCCGCCCCGCCGAAGGCGGCTCCGGCCTTGCCGGCCTTGCGGCCCTCCTGCTTGAGCTCCTCCTTGGCCAGCTCCACCTCGTCGCGGAAGAGCTGGGTCATGTCGCCGGTCAGCTCCGAGAGCAGCTCCGGCAGCGACCGCTCGGGTCGCAGAGGCTCGGTGGCGGAGGCCGGGCGGGGAGGTGCGTCCGACATCAGCTGCCCACCCATCCGGATGCCGAGCCGCCGGGGTCGGTGCCGGGCACCGCAGGCGGCGGGAGGGGCGCGGTCTCGACCGGCGGTGCGGCCAGGGTCGGGGCCCCGCCGGCCACCGGGGCGACCGGCGGCGTCACGAGGTCGGCCTCGCCCCAGTCGAGCGTGGTCGGCGTGCCCGTGCCGACCGCACGGCCGGACGTCGAGGACGACCCGTCCTTGGCCTCCTTGCCGGCCTTGGCCATGCGCCCGACGAGGATGCCCGCGGTGGCGGCACCGGCCAGGAAGAGGACGGGACGGCGGCGGGCGAGGTCGGTGACCTCCTCGACGACGCCCTGGACGCCGAGCTCGTCGGCCCGGTCGGCCAGGCGCCCGATGTGCTGGCTCGCGGTCTGGGCCATCTCCTTGGTGCGGCCGGCGTCCTCGGGCCGACCCTCCACGAGGGCCTGGAGCTCGTCGGCGGTGGTGCGGGCGGCCTCGGCCAGGGTGCCCAGGCGCTGCTCGAGCTGGTCGCGCACGTCGCCGGTGGCGGAGTCGAGGACGGTGCGAGCCTGGTCGACGGCCTGGCTGCCGACGGTGGCGGCCTGCTCGGACGCGACGCTGGCCACGCCCTTGGCCTGCTCGGCGGCGGTCCCGGCGACCTGCTTGCCCTGCTCGGCCGCGGTGCCGGCGACCTGCTGCCCCTGCGCCCTCGCCTCCCGGGCCGTGTCCTGGGCGGCGCCGCGGGCCGCATCGGCCTTCGACGTGTCGGTGGTCGTGTCGGTCATCGCGTCTCCTCGTGGGGTGGACCGCCGCTCCTCTCTCCTCAGCGGCGGACTCGACGCAGAGACCCCCCGATGGGGTGACGGACGCCGAGGCCTCCGGGGCCCCTACGGGACGGTCGCGGCGGCGATGGCGTCGGTGACGTCGGTCAGCCGGCCCCGTCGGGCGAAGGCCCGCCGCTGGCGCTCGGCGCCGGTGCCCTCGGCCACGACCCGGGCGACGCCGGCGCACACGTCGTCGACGTCGCCGAGGGCGTCGAGGTGCGGGCTCAGACGGTCGACGAGGGCGTCGAGCACGTCCCGGGCCGGCCGGGATGCCGGGGCCCGCACGTCGAGGAGGTCGCCCTCCAGCCCGTAGCGCGCCGAGCGCCACAGTGCGGCGCGGAGGATCTCGGGGCGGACGGACGGGGTGGGCTGGCCCGCCTCCACCTGCGCGGTCGCCTCGACGACGAGGGCGCGGAACAACCCGGCGACGGTGACGCTCTCCTCCACCGTCATCGGGACGTCGGCCACCCTCAGCTCGAGGGTCGGGTACCGGGCCGAGGGCCGGAGGTCCCAGTAGAGCCGGGCGGGGGCGTCGATGGCGTCGATGGACCGCATCGTCGCGACCAGCTCGTCGTAGTCGGACCGGGACGCGAACGGCTCGGGCAGCCCGGTGGTGGGCCAGCGGTGGAAGACCTCGGTCCGGTAGCTGGCGTAGCGGGTGTCGATGCCGCCCCAGAACGGCGAGTTGGCGCTGAGGGCGAGCAGCACGGGCACGTCGAGGCGGACCCGGTTCATCACCTGGATGGCCAGCCCGGGGTCGGGCACCCCCACGTGGACGTGGCAACCCGACACGACCTGCTCGTCGGTCAGGTGGCCGTAGTCGTCCGCCAGCTTCAGGTACGCCGCCTTCTCGGTCACGCCGCCGGCCCGCTCCCAGGAGGACGACGGGTGGGTCCCGGTGGCGAGGACGCGGGCGCTCCGGCTGCGTGCGGCGCGGTCGAGCCGCCGACGCAGCGACGTCAGCGAGGCGGAGAGGTCGACGAGCGTGGCGCACACGGCCGAGCCGGTCTCGACCTGCGCCTGGCTGAGCTCGGGCTCGATCTGGTCGTCGTGGCCGTGGACCGCGACCGCGATCACCTCATCCGCCACCGCCGAGAGCTCTCCGGTCGCGTCGTCGACCACGAACAGCTCCTCCTCGACCCCGACGGTGGGTGCGGTGCAAGAGGCGGGGGACGGGTGCGCGGCCACGCCCCCGGCTACCCCGTCGACCGTCCGCCATGCGTCTCTGACGGGAGCGCGTCCGGCGGTGACGGACGAGAGGTTCCATCGTCCCGGCCCGCGCCGACGGCGTCTGGGGTCACCCCGTCCGAGATCGACCAAACCGGCTCCTTCGTGAGTGCGAACCACCGCCGGGGTAGAGCGTTCGCGCCCCACCGGTGGGCGGCCGCCGCCGTCACCGGTCCGCAGCAGCAGCACGCACGATGGACAAGGACGATGGGCGTCGAACGAGGACACCGCCGGCAAGACGACCTGCGATCGGAGGTCGACAACCTGCGCACGGCACTGGCCGGGAGGGACCTGATCGGGCAGGCCAAGGGCATCTTGATGGAGCGCCACGGGATCACCGCCGACGAGGCCTTCGAGCGGCTGGTGCAGATCTCCCAGACCACCAACACCAAGCTCGGCGAGGTCGCGGCGCTGCTGGTCGGGTCCGACGGTCGCGCCGGCGACGACCGGTCCGCCGACGGACAGGGCGGGCGTCGCCGGCGGACCGGTGTGGACTGACCGGCGGCGCCGGCGGGTCGCGACGGGGGCTGCGCTGCTGAACCCCCGACGCGGCCCGCGCTGCGCCTCCCCCCGCCCCTCTTCGTCACGCAGGGCGACCGGTGCGTTTGGTCGGCCGTCCGGCGGGGAGGCGGCACCGTCGTGACGGACGAGTCCTGGATCGACGACGCAGCCTGCAAGGGACGGCTCGACCTCTTCTACGCCCCCCACGCCGAACGCCCGCCGTCGCGGGCCCGGCGCGAGGCCGAGGGGCGCCGGGTCTGCGCCACGTGCCCCGTCCGTCGTCCGTGCCAGGCCTACGCCCGGGACCAGCGCGAGCTGGGCCTGTGGGGCGGGGAGACCGAGGACGAGAGGCGGGCGGCGGGCTACCCGCCCACGGTGGCCGCCATGGAGCCGGTCCGCCGATCGCTCCACGCCGCCAGCTGAGCTCCGACCCCCGCTTCAGCCGGCGAGGCCCAACCGCTGGTCGACGTCGAAGAGCCGGAGGGTCCTGCGCTCGTCGGGCGCCACCCCGGAGGCGACGAGGCACCCGCCGGCCCGGTGGGCGACCCCCGCGGCGTCGACCAGCACGTGGCACGCCGCCGGCGAGAGCTCGGCCGAGCGGGAGGCGTCGACGGTGACGGTGTCGACCCCCGAGCCCAGCAGCTCGACGATGGCACCGCCGAGGGCGCGGGCGGCGATGGGCGAGCCGAAGCTGCCGGCGAGGGTGACCACGGCCCACCCGGCCCGCTCGGCGGGCTCGTCGACGTCGATCAGGGGTGCTGCCGGGTCCTCGTGCACGCGTCCTCCTCGGCCGCCGCCCCACGGGCAGCGCCCCCGGTGCTCCCCGGGTCGACGGGTCCGAAACGGCCTACCCCGGCGACGGCCCCCGGCCGTCGCGCGCCGAGGCGGGCACGGCCGAGCCTCCCACGGGCGACCGGTGGGTGATCCGGCGGCCGGTGACGATGGCGGTCGGCAGGAACAGCAGCCGTGACTCCCCGCTCGGGGCCCACCGCGGGATGGCGGTGGAGTCGATCGGCCCGGTGCGCTCGTCGGACGGGGTGTCCTGGGCCACGCCGGTCACCACCACGCTCCACCCGGTGTGCTCCATCGGGTCGACGTCGTCGACCTCGAAGGCGATGACCGCCCCCCGGGCGGCGGCGTCGAGCTTCGTCCCCACGCCCGTGCGGAACACGATGTCGTCGCCGATGAGCCGGAAGTTGATCGGCAGGATCGTCGGGAGGGCACCGACCGTGATGGCCACGCGGCCGAGGGTGCTCCGTCCGAGGAGGGCCAGGCACTCGGCCGGGCCGAGGATCTCCAGGCCGTTGCGGTCCAGGGTCATGGCGGCCATCGTCTCGCGCCGCCCGGGCGCCGTGTTAGGGCCGAACGTCCCACCCCCCACCGTCAGAGGCCCCTGCCCTCGGTCGGCGACGGACCCCCACCATGGTCGGCAGCCTTCGAGGAGATCCCATGTGCACCACCATCGTCGTCCCGATCGACGACGGCCCGACGAGCGAGCGATCGGTCCCCGTGGCCGGCGCTCTCGCCCGTCTGACCGGCGCCACCGTCGAGCTCCTCAGCGTGGACACCGACGGATCCGCACCCGCCCAGGTCCGGCGGCGCCTCGACGACCTCGTCGGCGGCATCCCCGCGGGGGTGCCCGTGTGCACCACGGTCGAGGGGACCACCGAGCCCGTCGCCGGCGTCATCGCCCACCTCGACCGCGACCCCGACACGCTCGTCTGCCTGGCGACGCGGGGACGGGGCGCCCTCGTGTCGCTCGCCCTGGGCAGCGTCACGACCGACGTCGTCAGCCAGACCCACCTGCAGGTGCTCGTGGTCGGGCCCGGGTGCGCGTCATCGCCCCCTCCCGACCTCACCGCGCCGGCGGTCGTGGCCCTGGACGGCAGCGACGTCGACGAGGACGTGATGGTCACGGCGGCCGGCTGGGCCCACGACACGGGCGCACCCCTGACCGTCACCACCACGATCACCCGGCCCTACGAGCCCGAGGTGTGGGTCGACGCCGACCGCATCCTGGCCTGGGCCGAGGCCCGGGCGGCCGAGCTGGGAGTGGGCATCACCACCAGCCTGGTCGCGTCGACCGACGTCGGTGCCGGCGTCCTGCGGGCGATCGAGGGCCCGATCGGCTGCATCGTCGTCGGGTCCCACCGGCGCGGGCGCATCGGTCGGATCGTGCTCGGCAGCACTGTCACCCGACTCACCCACCAGGCCCCGTGCCCGGTGCTGGTCGCCGGTGACCGCTCCCCCCACCTCGTCGCCGCCGGGCCCGATGCCCTCGTGGCCCGCAGGTGACCCGGGGCCCACGGGATCGGGACCTAGGACCCTGCTGCGGGCCACCGGGCATCCGTACCGTCGGACCTACCAACGGAAGGAAACACGATGACTGCCACCGCCACCCCCACAGAGACCCGCAAGGGCAGCGAGCCCCGCTCGACCACCCCGACCGACGCCGGCGCCTCCGGTGACGTCGTCACGCTCCACCGCCGCACGATCGACCGGATCCTGCTCGGCTTCGGCCTGGTGGCCACGGCCGCCTTCGTGATCGCCGGCGCCCTCCTCACCTGGGGCTCCAGCTTCAGCGCCGACTACGTCAAGGACGAGCTCAGCTCGCAGAACATCACCTTCCCGTCCGCCGAGGAGCTCGAGGCCGAGGGCCGCGACGACCTGCTCGGGTTCGCCGGGGAGGACGTCACGACCGGCGAGCAGGCCGAGGCCTACGCCAGCTACATCGACGGCCACCTCGACGAGGTCGCCGACGGCCAGACCTACTCCCAGATCGACGACCGGGGCGCCGCCGCCGCCGTCGAGGAGGCCACCGAGGCCGGTGCCAGCGAGGCTGAGATCGCCGAGCTGCAGGCCACCGCTGACCAGCTGGCCGCCCAGCGCAACACCCTCTTCAAGGGCGAGACCCTGCGGGGCCTGCTGCTGTCGGCCTACGCCTGGTCGACCGTCGGAGCCATCGCCGGCTACGCCGCCATCGGCGCCTTCGTCGCCGCCGCCCTGATGGCCGCCCTGGTCGTCGCCGGGATCGTCCACCTGGCCCGCAACAAGCGCACCAGCTGACCACCCACTGTCCACCCGAGGGCCCCGCCGAGAGGCGGGGCCCTCCTCGCGTCCGGGCCCGACCGGCGGCCACGACGCACCGAGACGGTGCCGGCCCGGCGTCGGTGTCGCCGGCGGGCCCCCGGCGGCCGCGGCGGTCGCGAGGGTGGCCCCACCACGGCCACCCACGGAGCGAGATCTCCCGCCGCGTCACCGCCGCGACGCCGGTAGTTTCCCTCGGGTGGAGCCCCGCGGCGTGGCGTCAGAGCAGGCGGCGCACCACGGCGCCCCCGCCGGCCCCGTGGTGGACCTCACCGATCCCGGCGCCGGCGACCCCCTCCTCACCGGCGGCAAGGCGGCGGCCCTGGCCCGGGCCGCGGCCGCCGGGCTCGACACCCTCCCCGGGGTCGTGCTGACGACGGCGGTGGCCCACGCCGTCGACGCCGGTGCCCGCGTCGCCGACCACCCGGCCGTCAGCGAGGCCTTCGCCCGCATCGACGGCGAGCGACGGCCGCTCGTGGCCCGCAGCTCGTCGGTCCTCGAGGACACCAGCGGGTCGTCCATGGCCGGGCAGTTCGACTCGGTCATCGGCATCACCGGCTTCCCCGCCTTCGCCACCGCCGTCGAGGCCGTCCTCGCCTCGCGGGAGCGGGCGGGGGCCCCGGGCTCGCCCATCGCCGTCCTGGTCCAGCCGCTCATCGAGCCCCGCCTCGGTGGCGTCCTGTTCGGGATCGACCCGGTGACGGGGCGCAGCGACCGGCGCGTCGTCTCGGCCGTGGACGGCGGGCCCGAGCCCCTCGTCAGCGGCGAGGTCGACGGGTCCCGCTACCTGCTCGACACCGACGCCCGCGTCCTCGAGCACGGGCGGGGCGACGGCCCCGAGCTGGGGGCCCGGGACCTCCGGAGGCTGGTGGCCCTCTCCGACGAGGTGGCCCGGACCTTCGGCCGGCCCCAGGACGTCGAGTGGGCCATCGGGACCGACGACCGTCTGTGGCTCCTCCAGTCCCGCCCGGTCACGACCCTGGCGCGGGGCGTCCCCCGGGGCCCGGTGTACGGGCCGGGCCCGCTGGCCGAGACCTTCCCCGAGCCGCTGACCGAGCTCGAGCACGACCTGTGGGTGCCGCCGCTGCGCGACGCCCTCCGCACCGCGGTGGTGCTGGCCGGGGCGGCCACCCCCGCCGAGGTGGCGGCCAGCGAGGTCATCGTGTCCGTCGCCGGCCACGTCGCCATCGACCTCCGCCTGGCCGGTGACGTCCCGCCGCCTCGCGGCCTGCTCCGGCGGCTGAACCCGGTGCCCGCCGTCCGCCGCCTGCGCTCGGCGTGGCGCGTCGGGCGGCTGCGGGCCGCCCTGCCGGTCCTCGCCGACCGGCTGCTCGAGCGGGCCGACGCCGACCTCGAGGCCGTGCCCCCGCTGGCCGACCTGACCAACCGCCAGCTCGTCGCCCTGTTCCACCGGGGCCACGAGGTGCTGCGGGCGCTCCACGCCCACGAGATCCTCATCGGCATGCTCACCGACACCGGGGGCAACCGGATGACCGGGGCGTCGGTCGCCCTCCGCGTGCTCGCCGAGGCCCGGGAGGAGGGGCTGAGCGACCAGGAGGTCCTCGAGCGCAGCCCCGTCGTGCTGGCCCTGACGCCCCCACGGGTCGCGCCCCGGCCGCAGCTCCCGGCCGAGGCGGCGCCCATGCACCTCGGCCTCGACGCCGAGAGCGGCAACGACCACGGGCTCCTGCGCGAGGCCCTGCGGCTCCGGGTCCGGTGGCTCCAGGAGCTGACCGGGCGGGCCGCGTGGGAGCTGGGGGTGCGCCTCACCGCCTCGGGCGACATCGTCGAGCCGGACATGATCCGGCACATGACCCTCGAGCACGTCGAGGCCGTCTTCACCAAGCGGGCCCTGGTGGTGCCGGCCCTGGTGCAGACCCACCTGCACAACTTCGGCGACCCCCTCCCCGCCCGGTTCCAGCTGTCGGACCGGGGCCTGGTCATCCGCACCCGGGTCGATGGCGAGGTCGGTGGCGGAACGGGGGCCGGCGGCGGCACCGGCAGCGGGCCCGTCACCTACGACACCGACGACCCGCCGTCGGGGTCGGTGCTCGTCACCACCACCCTCACCCCCGGCCTCGGGCCGCTCCTGACCCGGCTCAACGGGATCGTGTCCGAGACCGGGTCGGTCCTGTCCCACCTGGCGATCCTCGCCCGGGAGGCCGGGGTGCCGATCGTCGTCGGCTACGCCGAGGCCGTCCGGGAGCTGCCGGAGGGCACCCAGGTCACCGTCGACGGCGACAGCGGCCAGGTCACCCGACGGCACGAGGAGGGCTCGTCGTGAAGATCATCGCCTGGCTCGCCGGGATCGGGACGCTGGTCGCGGCGGCCGCGTACATGATCGTGTCGCTCAACCGGTGGGAGTGGAACCGGGCCCTGTTCTTCGGGCTGATCCTCCTCGTCGCCGAGGTCGGGCTGGCGACCGGGCTCGTGCTCCGGCGCCTCGCCCGCCTCGAGATCACCCTGCGCCCCGACCCCGACGCCCTCGACGTCCTCCGGGCCACCCGGCCCGACGGCCCCGACCGCTTCGCCTGGCTGAAGGAGCCGACCACCGGCCGGCTCAGCGTCTTCATCACCTTCCTCGTCGGCGGGGGCGTGCTCGTCTCGGTCCTGGCCTGGGTCGTCGACCGCATCGCGGCCCGCACGTCGACGCCGATCGGCGAGGAGCGCCTCGCCGCCCAGCTCCACGCCATCCGCTACCCACCGGGCGGGCTCGTCGTCGACGACGTGACCGTCCTGGCCCAGGACGTGCCGGGCGCCGACGACGCCCAGCTGCGGAAGCTGCTGCGTCGGGCCGGGCGCACGTGAGGCTCCGCCCCGTCCCCATCGCCCTGGGGGTGCTGGGGCTGGCCGTCGGGGTGGTGGGGGTGCTGGCCCTGCGGGAGGCGACGCTGTCCACCCACGCCCCCGACGACCCCGACAGCCGGGTCGCGGTGGTGGTCCGGGCCGACACGGAGCGGTCCGAGCCCGGCCAGAGCCGGGCCGAGATGGTGGAGGCCCTCTTCCTGACGTGTCGGCTGGAGGTCACCGCCGACGTCGTCGGGCCCATCGTCGACGAGGGCGACGGGCGCTACCGGGCCGTCCTGTCCCCGGCCCTCGACGCCACCGACGAGCGCCAGCTACGGGGCTGCGTCGAGGACTGGACGATCGACCACCTCCGCGTCGACGTCCTCGGGTTCGAGCCCGTCTCCTGACGTGCACCGGCCCGACGACCCGTCGCCGTGGGTCGCGGTGATGGCCCGCTCGGCGCCGGCCACGCCGAGGACCGCCAGCACCAGCCCGGCGACCACGTCCGACGTCCAGTGGACGCCGAGCCAGACCCGACTGGCGGCCACGCCCAGGGCCAGGAGCCACACGGCGACCGCCACGGACCACCAGACCCAGCGCCGGCGCACGTAGAGGGCGGCGACCAGCGGCAGGACGCCCCAGCTGGCCGCCGCCGCCAGCGGGTGGCCGCTCGGGAACGAGTGCCCCTGGCCGTCGACCAGCCGGTGGCCCACGGGCCGGTCCCGCCCGACCAGCTCCTTGAGGGCGGTCTCGGCGAGGGGCCGGGCGAGGGCGATGACGACGATCGCCACCGCCAGGCGGGGGCAGCGGCGCCAGGACGCGGCGGCGGCCACGGCCGACACCACCAGCACCACCTTCGTCGACCCCAGGGACGACACCCGGCGGAAGACGGCGTCCAGGGCGGGCGTGCGGGAGTCGACGACCCACCGGGTGATGGGCTCGTCCCAGACCAGCCAGCCCGCCCGGGCCCCGAGGGCGAGGGCCACGAACGTCGCCGCCGCGACCGGGAGGACCCACCGTTGGGCGGCCTGCACCCGCGCCATCGTCATCGGCGGCTCGACGTGCAGCTCCATCGACTCCCACGCTACGACCGCGCCGGCGACGCCGGTGCGCGACGGCGACGTCAGGCGACCTCGCCGAGGAGCGGGGCGCCCGGGCCGGACACCGAGATGGTGGCCACCGCCTCGCCACCGGTGAGGCGCACCGCCACGTCGGGGGCCACGGCGCGCAGGAAGCTCCGGGCGGCGACGTTGTCGGCCTGGATGACGGCCTCGACGGTGGCCAGCCCCGACGCCCGGGCCGCGGCGAGGACGGCGGCGGCCAGGGACCGGCCGATGCCCCGGCGCTGCTGGGCGTCCTCGACGAGGAACGCCACCTCCACGGTCCCGCTGCGCCCCCAGGCGAGGGTGCTGGTCCCGTGGACGGTGCCGTCGGGTCCGACCGCGACCCACGAGCGGTGACGGTCGTGGGGGGAGGTGATGCGGGCCAGCTCACGCCGGGCGGCCACGCTCGCCGCCCCGTGGAACCGCCGGTAGAGGGTCGGGGGCGAGCACCGGTCGAGGAGCTGGTGGAGGGCGGGGAGGTCGGCGGGTCCGGCGGGGCGCACGACGACCCCCGGCGCGGGGCGGGTCAGGGTCGGCATGGGCCCATCATGAGTAGACCGGTCGTCATAGTCAATAGACCGGTCGTCATATCGCTAGGCTTGGCGGCGTGGCCTCCGACACCCGCGACCGGCTGATCCGCACCACCTCCCGCCTCCTCCGGACCCAGGGCTACGGCACGACCGGGCTCAACCAGATCGTGGCCGAAGCCGAGGCGCCCAAGGGCTCGATGTACTTCCACTTCCCTGGGGGCAAGGAGGAGCTGGCCGTCGCCGCCCTCGACCGGTTCGCCGAGCGGGTCGGCCAGGCCCTCGGTCGGGGGCTGGACGGGGCCGGGAGCGTGGCCGACGCCGCCGTGGCCTTCTTCGACGACGAGATCGCCCGGCTCGAGAGCTCCGGCTTCGTCGACGGCTGCCCGGTGGCCACCGTGGCCCTCGACGCCTCGGCCGCCCACGACGCGCTGGCGGCGTCGACGGGAGGCGCCTTCCAGCGCTGGACCGCGATCCTGGCCGAGGCGCTCGAGGCGGAGGGGCGCACCCCGGAAGCGGCCCACGCCGGGGCCACGGTGTTCCTCGCCACCTTCGAGGGCGCGCTGCTCATGGCCAAGGCCCAGCGCTCGACCGAGCCCCTGGCGACGGCGCGCGACGCCATCGCCGCCCTCCTCGCCGCGACCTGAGCAGCGGTGGCGCCGGTGCGGGTCGGCCGGTCAGGCGCCGATGCGCACGGTGTTCTTGCCGGCGCTCTTGGCGAGGTACAGGGCGTCGTCGGCCCGCTTCATCAGCTGGGCCGGGATGAGGGGGTGGGCGCCGACGGCGACGCCGATGGACGCCCCGACCTGCACGCGGCGGCCCTCGATCTCCATGGGCCGACCGACGGCGGCCACGATCCGGTCGGCCACGTCGCGGCCGTGCACCGGGTCGCGGCTGCCGGCGCACACGACGGCGAACTCGTCGCCCCCGATGCGCCCGGCGACGTCGCGCGGCCCGATGACCCCGCCGATCCGCCGGGCGACCTCCACCAGCACCTCGTCGCCGAAGGCGTGGCCGTACTGGTCGTTGACCGGCTTGAAGTCGTCCAGGTCGATGTAGAGCAGCACCACGCCCTCGTCGGCGTCCATCACCCCGAGGTCCCGGGTCAGCTCGGCCCGGTTCACCAGCCCGGTCAGGGGGTCGTGGGCGGCCGCCCACCGCAGGTCCCGCTTGGTGCGGCCGTCGGCGATGGCCAGGGCGGCCAGGCGCAGGGCCACGTGGACGGGCGTCTGGCGGGTGACCTTGAACTCGAGGCTCGACCGGCTCCAGGCCACCATGGCGCCGATGACCTCGTCGCCGCTGGGCGCCTCGATGGGCACGAGGAACGCGGCGGAGTACCCGGCGGCCCGGGCCGCCGGGCCCGCCGGCCCGAGCCGGGGGTCGCCGAGGTCGGCGACGACCAGCGGGGCGTCCAGGTCGAGGTCCCACACCAGGGCGGTGGCGTCGACCAGCGGCCGAGCCAGGCCCGGTTCGCCGCTCGCCGTCGCCGTGCGCAGGCCCACGTCGGGCCGCCAGGCGAACACCGTCCGGGTCGTGGCTCCGAGCGAGTGGTCGGCCAGCCGGGCCACCACGGGGAGCACGTCCTCCACCGCCGCCCCGGTGCCGAGGAGCTCGATGGCTCGGGGCACGTCGGACCGGTCGCTCACGACCTTGCACGTGCACAGCACCCCGCCGACCTCGGGGTCGTCGAGGTGGTTGTAGGTCGTGGCCTCGAACGAGTGCCAGACCCCGTCGGCGGCGACGACGCGGATGTCGGCGGGCTCGGGCGACTCCGTCGGCCCGACCCGGGCGAACAGGTCCCCGGCCGCGTTGACCTGGGTCATGGTGGCCAGCACCACCTCGAGATCGTCGTCGTGGACGAAGTCGGCCGCGCTGCGGCCCCGCAGGTCGTCCCACCCGAGGATCGGGGTCACCGACTCGCAGTGCCAGAGGATCGTGAACTCGGCGTCGAGCAGGAGGGTGATGGACCCCTCCTTGCGACACATCGAGCGGAGGGCCCGCTGCCGCACGTCGGCGTCCATGACATGCCATCGGTCACTGACCGCCACCCATGAGGGGCGGGCCCGGTCAGGCCCCGGCGAAGACCCGGACCAGGGCCCCCAGGGCCGCGTCCCGGTAGCGCCGGTCCCCCCCGTCGAGCCCGAACTCCAGGTCCTCGAGCAGGGCGCAGCGGGCGTGGAACGCGGCCCGCTCGGCCAGGGCCGGGTCGTCCCGGTCGAGGCGGGCGATCAGCCGGGCGGCGGCGTCGGGTCCCAGGTCGCGGTGGATGCGGCCGAGGTCGCGCGCCGGGTCGGCGACGGCGGCGTCGGACCAGTCGATGACGCCCGTCAGGGTGGCCCGGTCGGGGGCGGCGAGCAGGTGCTCGGCACCGAGGTCGTTGTGGGTGAGCACCAGGCCGGGAGGCTCCGCCGGTGGCGGCGCGGCCAGGAAGGCGGCGACGAGCCGGGCCTGCTGCTCGTCGAGGGCCGCCGCCACCCGCTCGAGGGTGCCGGCGGCCTCGGCCCGGTACTCCTCCAGCGGGACGTCGTCGACCTCGACGAGCCCGTCGCCGTCGTCCACCGGCAGCGACCACACCGCGGTGAGGAAGGCGGCGAGCTGGTCGACCACGGCGTCGACGTCGCGGCACGGCTCGTCGAGCAGGGAGGCGCCCGGGAGCCGGCGGAGGACCACCACCCCCGCGTCGGGGTCGGCGGCGACGACCTCGGGGACGGGGACGGGCGAGACCGGCCCGACGAGGTCGAGGACCGCCCGCTCGCGGGCGATGGCGGCGGCGGTCTCCCCGTCCGGGTCGAGGGCGACACGGGCGACGAAGGCGCCGTCGACGTCGTAGGCGACGTGGTCGGTGCCCTGGCCGAGCAGGGACAGCGACCGCCCCGGCCCCACCATCCGGGCGACCACCCGCCGCACCGAGTCCTCGTCGACGGGCCCGTCCACGGCGCCACCCTACGGCGGACCCGGACCCCGCTCGGCGGCGCGGGCGCGGATCAGCGGCCTCACCGTGCGAGTGTCGCTCCGGACCCCTGGTCAGGGCGATCAGTGACCGGCGACGGGGTGGGGTCGGTACAGCTCGTCGAGCCACGAGACCTCGTCGGCGGCGAGCGAGAGCTGCTCGGCGGCGAGGGCGTCCTCGACGTGGCGCACCGAGGTGGCCCCGACGATCGGCGCCGTCACCCCGGGCCGGGCCAGGACCCAGGCGAGCGCGGTCTGGGCCGGCGGGACCCCCCGGCGCGCCGCCAGCTCGGCGTTGCGTTCGATGATGTCGTCGTCGGTGTCGTCGGTGTACAGGATCGGGGTGAAGCGGTCGGTCTCGCTCCTCTTGGTGCGGGTCTCGCCGTCGCGGGTGCGGTCGCCGGTGAGGCGGCCCCGGGCCAGGGGGCTCCACGGGATGACGCCGACGCCCTGGTCCCGGCACAGCGGGATCATCTCCCGCTCCTCCTCCCGGTAGATCAGGTTGTAGTGCGGCTGCATCGACACGAAGCGGGTCCAGCCGTTCACCTCGGCGACGTGCTGGGCCTTGGCGAACTGCCAGGCGTGCATGCTGCTGGCGCCGATGTAGCGGGCCTTCCCGGCGCGGACGACGTCGTGCAGGGCCTCCATGGTCTCCTCGATGGGGACGTGGGGGTCCCAGCGGTGGATCTGGTACAGGTCGACGTGGTCGAGGCCGAGCCGCTCCAGCGAGGCGTCGATGGCCGAGAGGATGTGCTTGCGCGAGAGACCGCCGCCGTTGGGGCCCGGCGCCATCGGCATGAAGACCTTGGTGGCGATGACGACCTCGTCCCGGCCGAGCATCTTGGTCAGGAGTCGCCCGGTGATGACCTCGCTGGCGCCCTTGGAGTAGGTGTCGGCGGTGTCGAAGAAGGTGACGCCGCCCTCCACGGCGGCCCGCACGATCGGTTCCGCCTCGTCCTCGCCGAGCGCCCACGGGCGGTCCGGGTCGGGCCCGAAGCTCATCATCCCGAGGGCCACCCGCGACACCCGCAGACCGCTCCGACCGAGGTTCACGTACTCCACGACGCCGACCGTACCGAGGACGGCCCCCCGCCGCCGGCGGTGGCCGGCGAGGGTCCTCCCGACCAGCTGTCGCAGGTCGCGGGGTGTCGCTCAGGACATGGACCGCAGGCGCTGTGCCGCGGTTCGCTCGGCCAGGATCACGAGGTAGCTCGTCACCGTGGCGTGGGCCTGCAGCCGGTCGTAGCACTCGTCCAGGACCCGCGCCACGGTCTCTCGGTCGACGGCGTCCCCGAACCGCAGGTGGAGCCGCGTCGCCGCCGGCTCCAGCGCCCCGAGCCGCTCCGAGGGGGCCAGCGCGGTCACGCCTGCCCCCGGCACGCGGCCTCGATCTGATCCTCGGGGAGGTTGCGGCGGACGGCGCGCTTGCACGGCGCCACCTCCGCCGGGAACGCCACGATGGCGCAGCGGCAGCGGCTCCGCTCCCCCACCTCGGCGTTGAGCTGCGCCAGCCGGTCCGCGTCCTCGACGCTGAGCCCGGGGAGGTCGGCGAGGGCGAACGCGACGAGCGGGCTGTCGAGCTGGGCCACGAGGTGGTCCTCGTCGAGGCGCAGCAGGTCGTCGGTGATGCTCCGCTGCAGCTCGACGAGCTCGGCCTCGGCGTCCGGGTCCAACGGGGCCGTCTGGGCGACGATCGAGGCCTCGGGCAGCTGGGACAGGAGGCTGAGGTAGCGGCCCTCCTCGATGACGTACCACACCTCGTCGACCGTGGCGCTCGAGCCCAGGCGGTCGTAGCCGAACTGGTAGGGACGCCGGGCGTCGACCCGCACGTCGACGCCGCGCCGGTCGAGCTCGTCGAGGACCCCACCGTGGACTCCCCCCAGCGGCGTGCCCGCCACGCGGAGCAGGACGCGGCCGGTCGGGTCCTCCACCTGGTCGAGCAGCTCGACGGTGACGCTCTCGAAGGCCATCACGTCGTCGGGGTGGTCCGCCACGTCGGCGGCCAGCGACAGCGAGGGGACGATCGTGGCGACCACGAGGACCGCGGTCACGACCGCCGGCGCGCCGCCGGTCGGCTGCGGGCGCCACGACCGGGCCACGACCCACAGCGGAGCCAGGATGCAGAAGGGTCCGATGGCGACACGCCAGTAGAAGAGGTACGGGGTGGCGCTCCCCGTGACGCGCATCAGCGCCACCGTGCCGACGACGAGGACGAGCACCGCCAGCTCGACCAGCATCCGATCCTCGCCGAGAGGGTCGCGCCGCGTGACCCTCGCAGCGACGGCGGCGAGCACGAGGGGGATGATGAGCCACGCCGGAGAGGCCGCGTCAGCGACCTGCTCCAGGGGCTCGACCAGGTCCACGCCGCCGGCCCACGGGGGGACCACGCGGAACATGGCGCCCATCAACCCCGATCCCTGGACGGGGCCGGCGGGCTCGCCCTGGCCGCCGCCGACGAGGAAGGCGCGGGCCACCTCGTAGCCGTTGCCCGGTGGGTGGACGACGTTCTCGATGATCGGGGCGGCCCAGACGACCGCGGCCACCGCCGCCGCCGCCGGCCACGGGGCGACGTCTCTCAGTCGGAGGCCGGAGCGGTGGACGGCGCCCCGTCGGCGCAGGAGCGCCCATGCGGCGATGGCGGCGACCAGCGGTAGGTACCCGATGTGCGCTTGGACGACGAAGCTGCCGGCGAAGACGAAGCCGGGGAGCCGGGCATCGTCACCCGTCGCCACCGACCACGCCTGGAGGAGCACCAGGACGAAGGCCGGCAGGGCGACGTGCGGGTTCCACGCCTCGAGGAGGAGGTACGGCCCGGTGGCGGCGCAGGCCAGCGCGGCGACGGCGAGCCACAGGGCCATCAACGGCAGCCGCCCCCTGCGCCAGGCGATGGCGGCGATCCACGCCAGGGCCCCCCCTTGCAGGGCCGCGGCCCCGACGAGCGTCGCCCACGCCGCGCCGCCGCTCAGGAGCGACAGCGGGGCGAGGAGCTGGTAGAGCAGCGGCCCGGGGTGGCTCCATCCCAGCCGGCTGTAGGCGCCGGTCAGCGGTGTGTCGAGGCTCCACACGTCGCGGACCCGGAGGTCGATGACGGCGATGTCCTGCACCGGGGTGTAGGGGCGGCCCGTGCGGGTCGCCAGCACCACCAGCACCGGGGCCAGGACGAGAGCCACCAACCCGGCTGCGCCCCAGCGGCCGAGGCGGTGCCCGGGGGCCCTCGACGGCCGGGGCGCCCCCGCGGTGGTCGGCGCGTCAGCCACGAGCACGGCCTCAGTGAAGCGGTGGCGCTCCGACCCGTCATCCGCCGCTGGGGTGAGACCCGGCCACCCCCCTGTGGCCGGGCCTCAGATCCTCACGCTGCCGCGCTGGTGCGTCGTCCGCCGGCGGGCGATCCCGGGGCGTGGGTCCAATCGGTCCAGGCCATGTTCTTGCCCGGCGACTTGGTGGCCTGGGTCGGGAAGGCGGTGCCCCGGATGCTGTTCATCAGCCACGGCTGCCACAGGTCGTCGCCCTCGGCAGGGTTGCCGTTGGGGCCCCAGAGCCAGAGGAAGGATCGGCGCAGAGCGTCATCGCCGGCGGCGAAGCCGACCACGCCGGCCCGGTCCAGGAGGACCGCGGTGACGATGGCCCCCTGGAGCGCCTCCCACGGGTACGAGCCCCGCGGTGCGACGCCCCCGGTCGGCTCGCCCGTGCGCCGCTGGTCCTCGGGCAGGACGCCGTCGGCGGTGCGGCCGTCGACGGTGGCGCCCCGGCGGTTGATCCCGGCGCGATCCCGGCGGTTCGCGTGCCACGCGGTGTCGGTGTACACCAGGGGGTCGGGCACCGCCTCGCCCAGGAAGGCCCGGTGGGCCCGGGCGACCTGGGCCAGCTGGACCCGATCGCCGAGGTACAGGTCGATCGCCACCATGGCGGCCCGAGCCATGGTCCCCCAGTTGGACGGTGAGCGCAGGGCCGTCGAGAGGAGGTCCACGCCCCCGGAGTGCCCTTCCAGGGGTCGGGTCCGCAGGCCCGAGAGGAAGGCGCGGAACGCTCGGTCCTGGGCCGGGTCCAGCCCGACCAGGTCGGCGGCGATCACGTAGGACGGGATGCTCCGGCTCACCTCCAGGACGCGGGCGAAGCGGGTCGTCCGGGCCACCTGGGCCAGGGCGGAGCGGACCCGCCCCCGCAGGGCGGCGTCACCGGTCCGGACCGCGACCAGGGCGCCGGCCAGGGTGGAGGTGTCGTGGGTGCTGTTGTTGTCGGCCAGGTCGACCGCACCCCAGTCCGCGAGCGCCGCCTCGCGGACGTTGGCCCAGGCGGGCCCGGATGCCGGCAGGGCGCGCACCTCCGCAGGCGAGATCCACAGGCCTCCGCTGGCGGCGGAGGTCGCCGGGCGGGGGACGGTGCACGCCACGCCCGAGATCAGGACGAGGACCATGATGACCAGCACGGAGAGCGTTCGACGTGAGGGGCGCATGGCCGCGACCATCGGAAAGCCGGTCACCCGCCGTGAGCGGCCCGGGCCGAACTGGGTCGTCTGGGTGAGGCGCCCTACCGCGCCGGGCGCCGGGCCGTCACGTCACCCCGGATGGCACGTCACCCCGGATGGGTGACCGACGACCAGAGGACCGCGGAGTGCCCGGAGCCGTCCCGCTCGCGGGCGGCGTCGGCCAGCTCCTCGTAGCCGGGGTCGTCCCACCGCGAGGCCACGATCGGCCAGAGCGCCGCCGGGCGGGGGATGCGCAGGTCCTCGGTGGTCACCGGCCAGGACTCGGGCTCGTCCAGCGACCGCACGACGAGATCCAGGGCCCGGCGCAGCGACCCGCCCCGCTCACCCTGCTCCTCCCAGACGTCGAGCCCGGCGCGAGCCAGCATGTCGGCGGTCGCCACCTTGTAGCCGAGGGCCTCCTGGCTGTACATCAGACCGGCGTCCTCGCGGCGGACCTCCTCCGGGATCCGGCCGTCGGCCTCGATGAGGTCGATGCGCTCGCGCCAGCGGTCCGCAGCCCGCTCCAGCTCCTCCTCGTCCCCGAGCTCGATCGCCACCGCGACCCGCATGAAGGTGCCGGCATCGCCCCAGTTCCCGTCGCGGTCGGAGGCGGCCGGCAAGATCACGTCCCGCAGCCAGCGGTGGAACTGCCCGCTCGTGTCGTCGTCCCAGATCCCCTCGCTCTGGAGCACCTCGGCGGCGAACACGAAGCCCGGGGCGGCCCGGCTGACCATCAGCGACGTCGAGCACCCGCCCGAGTCGGGGCACGCGTCCTCCAACGTCCGGGTCGTGGTCATCCAGTCCTCGACGATCGCCGACGCCGCGTCGGCATCGGCCTCGTCCCGGAACACCCGGTAGGCGAGGGCGAGCGTCCAGGCCCGCTGCGCATCGCCCACGAACACGTCCTCGGTGTCGGTGATCAGCAGCGGGTCGCGTGCCGACGGCTCCACCTCACGGGCCTCGTCGGCTGCGTCTCGGAGACGTTCGGCGACAGCGTCGTCGGGGGCCCGGTCGAGGGCCAGGCCCTCGAGGGCGCCGCCGAGCTGCGGCAGCGAGAGGTCGTCTCCGTCGCTCTCACCGTCGCTCGGCGGCGCCGGGCTCGAGGACGCGGGATCGTCGTCGCCCGACGACGAGCACGCCACCATGGGCAGCAGGATCGCCACCGCCAAGGTGGCGACGACGACCCTCGGTCGGCCTGACCGACCCCGGCGGCGCGGCGTCACACGGAGATCGTCGCGGGGCGCCGGAGGGGGCGGCGCCCTCCCCCGCGGTAGGCGACCTCACCCACCTGCGCGAGACTCGCGGACCGCCTCGAGCGCCGCCGCGACCTCGTCGCGGGTGAGCGTCCCCTCCTGGACGTCGGCCTCCCACCGATCGAGGTCGATGAAGCCGACGGCACCCGGGACGCGCTCGGCGACGTCGTCCGCCGTCGCATCGTCGCTGATCCACATGGCCTGGGGCGCGTCCGGTGGGGGCCCACCGGGGAAGAGCAGCCTGATCCGCTTCGTCACGGGCACCTCCGATCCTCCCCTCGATCGGCCGCCCGGCGTCGACCATGAGTTCGACGCCGGATCTCGATGCCCTGTCGTGGCGGCCACGCCGCCGGGCGTCACCCCGACGGACCCACCGCGGCCGCGGCCGTCGACCTCCGCTCCCGCCCTGGTGGGCGGTCCGCAGCCGCCCTCCGCCTCGCCGCCCAGGCGACCAACGCCGACACCCCGGCGACGCCGGCCACGAGCAGGTAGAGGCTCGTTCGGCTGCCGTGCACCTCGGGCAGGGGGTGGGCGCGCGTGTCGATCGACTCCCACCAGCCCATCAGGAACGACGTCGCGGCCAGCGCGCCGAGGACCATCAGCAGGGGGACGGACCGAGCCAGCGCGACCACGGCCAGCGGCGTCAGGAGGTACCACGGCAGCCCCGGGCGGGTCAGGGTGGCGGCGAAGAGCACCAGCAGCGGCGCCGAGGCGGTGACCACCACCTCGGCCCGCTCCAGGGCCGATGCCGGCCGCTGCCGCCACGCCCAGCCCACCACACCACCGGCGACGACGGCGAGGGCGACGAGGGCCACCGGCGTGGCGAGCGAGGCCGCCGACGTCTGGTCCGGCTCGGCGAGGTGCGCCCGTGCCAGGCCGACGGGGTCGCGGAACGGTAGGTACACGGCGACGACGACGACGCCGGCCAGCGCCGCCCGGACGACCACGTCGGTGGCCCGTCGGGCGCGGCCGTGCCGCTCGGGTGCGCTCGGAGCGAGGACGACGAGGGCGAGCACCGGCGCAGCGATGGCCTTCACCATCACCGCCAGGGTGGTGAGCGCCGTCCCGGCCCTCGACCGATCGTCGGCGACCAGGGCCAGGCCGACCAGCATCAGCAGCACCATCAGCGCATCGGTCTTGGCCCCGCCGTAGGTGAGGGTCACCGGGCACAGCCCGAAGACGGCTGCTGCGGCCGCCGCCCCGTCGGGGCGCAGGCGGTGGGCGATCCGTGCCACCAAGACGGTCGCGAGGAGGGTGGCCGTCGCCAGCAGGCCGCGGAGGGCCAGGACCACGGCGATCGGGTGGTCCCCGGCGAGGGCGGTCACCCCCGTCGCCGCCATGGTCCAGACCGGGAGCTTGTTGTCAGGGTGCCCCGTGTACTGGTGGCTCGAGTACCGGTACAGGGGGTCGTCGGGGTAGGCGTCCGGCAGGTCGTGGTAGGGCTCGCCACCGTTGTCCGACGCGACCCGCCCGAAGAGGGCGTAGTCGTAGATGTCGCTGCTGTGGGTGGGCAGCGCCAGGACGCTGACGGCACAGGCCAGGCCCACGCACCAGACGATGGCGCGGACCCGCGCCGGGCTCGACCGCCGCCACGTCACGGCGATGGCGCCGGCCCACGCCACGAACATGACCGCCGCCACGGCCACGAGGCTCGCGGCCAGCGCCGACGACGACGGTGGGGCGAGGTGGTCGTAGGCCCAGCGCCAAGGACCCACGTCCTCGGCGAGAGCCGCTCCGGCACGCGTCCGCCGGCTGGGCGCGGCGGGCAGGGACCAGGCGAACCAGCTCGTGCCCAGCACCGACACGGCCCCGAGGGCGACGACGGGCGCGACGGGCGGGGCGTCGCGAGAGGCGGGCCGCATCACCCTGGATCGAAGCGCTCGAGGAGGTGCTTCTCGTAGGCCGACTCGTCGACCTCCACCACCTCGGTGCCTGTGCCGCGGGCGCGACCCAGAGCCGTCCGGATCTCCTCGCACGCACCGTCGAAGCCGCGGTACCCCTCGGCGAAGACCAACCAGACGGCACCGTCAGAGCCGGCGCGCGCCAAGACGTCGTCGACGAACTCGTCTGTCGACGAGGCGGCGATCCGCTCGGTGTAGTCGACCCAGTCGATCCTCCCGGGGGGGCTGCCCGAGGGGAAGGTGAGCGAGGTCCCGGTCGGCTCGCGCCGCACCCGCTCGACGGACGGCCGGAGCTGGTCGGGGCAGTAGGCCACCACATCACCGAGGGCGACGCCGGCATCGAGGGCGACGGCGACCTGGTCGCCCTGCGTGCGGGGGGTCTCGGCGGCACGCACGGCACCGGCGACGCCGAGCACCACCAGCAGGACGACCGAGGCGGCCCGCAGCCGGCGGTCGGGGACGCGGCCGACGCCCACCGCGACCACGAGGAGGGTGGTGGGGACGACGACGGCGGCGTAGCGAGGCTGGAAGGCGGAGGCGGTCGCCACCGCCGCGCCGACGCCGAGCACGAGCGTGGTCGCGGCGAGGGCGGCCTCTCGCCGTGCGCCGGGCACCGTCCGGAGGTCGAGCTCGACCCGCCACCGGGCGACCGGTCGAGCGGCGAGGGCCAGGCCGAGGGTCACGACGAGCACCAGGGCGGCGAGCCGGCCCCCGAGCCACTTGCCACCGCCCAGGTCCAGCAGCGTGTCGAACACGGCGTCGAAGGGCTCGACCGACCGGGCCCACGGCGTCCCGGTGTGGTCGGCCTGGTGGAGCGCGACGGGGAGCCAGGCCAGGGCCGGGAGGGACCCGACGACCAGCGCCGCGGCCGTGGCGAGCCGGGCTCGCCGCGCCGCCGGGCGCCGGCGGGCGGCCACCAGGAGGACGGCCAGGAGGGACGCCACGAACCACGCCCCCCAGTAGTGGGTGAGGAGCAGAGCGGGGGCGAGCCCCGCGACGACGGCGAGGCGACCGCTCGTGGGACGTTCCTCCGCCCGCAGGACGGCCAGGTGGCACGTGGCGGCGAGGAGGGTCGCCAGGGCGTACATGCGCGCCTCGGAGGCGTAGCGGATGGCGAACGGGGAGGTCGCCATGAGGACCAGGACCACTGCGGCCGTCGTCCTCCCGCCGAGCCGGCGACCGAGGCACCAGACCACGGGCAGGGTCGCGAGGGAGATCACGCCGGACAGCGCCCGGACGGCGACGTCGCCGGTGCCGAACAGCTGGGTCCACCCGTGCAGCAGGACGTAGTAGAGCGGCGGGTGGCCGTCGTGACGCAGCGCCTCGGGCAGGTCGGTCAGGGGCAGCTGGGCGATGTCGACGCTGATGGCCTCGTCGAGCCACAGGCTGCTCCCCGCCCAGGTGCGCAGCCCGATCCCGACGGCCACCGCGGCGATCGTGGCGACGGTGGTGAACCCGCCGGCGCGCACCGGGCGCTCCACGCGGGGCGGGTGCGGCTCGCATCCGCCCGAACCGGTGGACGAGGTGGTGGGACGGTCGACGACGGTCACGCCGGCACCGCCTCTCGTCCCCGGGCTCTCGCCGGCCGGAGCCGGGGCGCGGTCACGCCGAGGGGGTTCCGGCCACCTGGGTGCAAGACGGTGAAGGCCAGGTCGGCGCCGACGCGCTGGAGGGCGTCGGCCACCTGGGTGAGCGGCTCCCGGCGTCCGGTGTCGCGCCGGGACACCAGCACGGTCGAGTCCACGACCCGCGCCCACGCCAGCGTCGCCGGCTCGAGCGTCGCCGGCGGCGCGTGGACGACGACCCGCGCCCCCGACGCGACCAGGTCCTCCACGACCCGGCGGGCGGCGGACGGCTCCACCCGGCCGAGCGATGGGGCGCGCGGCCCTCCCAGAGCCTCGACCCGCCCGCCGAGCACCGTGGGCGCGACCTCCCGGCCCTCCAGCGCCTCGGTCACCCCGGGCCGCTCCTCGAGCCCCATGACGGCGGTGGTCTCCCCCGCGCCTGCGTCGACGACGACGACCCGGTGGCCGTCGGCGGCCCAGGCCGCCGCCAGCTCGAGGGCCAACCGACCGCCACCGTCGAGGGCAGACGTGCCGGTGAGCAGGACCGACGTCGCGCCGGGACGGACCAGGTCGAGGTGCCTGGCCACCACCTGGCCGCCCCGCACCGCGCTGGGCCGACGGGTGACCGCCGGCAGCGTGAGGGCCGGCACCCGCGCCGCCCGTCGCACCTCGGTCACCGACCCGGCCGCATCGCCCAGCAGCTCCAGGACCATGACGAGGGCCAACCCCCCGAGCAGCCCACCGGCGGCGGCGAGGGGGGCGATGACCGCGATGCGGGGGCTGATCGGCGACGACGGCGGCGTCGCCCCGTCGATGAGGGTCAGCCGCCCGGCGAGGGCCGGGGAGTCGTCCGCGGCCAGCCGGATGAGACGTCGGGCCACACCGTTGGCCACCGCGGCGGCATCGGCGGCGGTGTGGGCCCGGGCCCGCACCCGGAGGATCCGGGCCTCCGGGTCGGTCGTCGCCCGCATGCCGGAGTAGAGCTGGTCCGGGTCGACGCCGGTGTCGCGCGCCACGGCCTCGACGGTGGCCGGAGCCCCGGCCAGCTGGACGTAGGTGCCGGTGGCGGCGGTGGCCGCCCGTACGGTGGCGATGTCCGCGTTCAGCGGGCCCACCAGGAGCTTCGCGCGCGCCTCGTAGGTCGGGGTGGCCTGTCGGGCCAGCCCGTACCCGACCAGCAGGGCGATGCCGGTGGCCACGGCGATCACGATCACCCAGCGTCGGATGACCGGGAAGAACCCTCCGGCACCCGACGTCGTGGCTCGGCGATCCGAGCGGCGGGGAGGGGTGCCGCCCGAACCACCGAGCCGGACGGGTGCGGCAGCATCGGCCCGGCAGGGGAACCGGGGGGCTGCCGACCCGTCGATCAAGGCGCCGTCGGTCGAGACCACCGACGGAGGCGGATCGCGGCTCCTCCTGCGACCAGGAGGAGGCCGGCACCGGTGAGGGCGGAGAGGAGCGGGGCCCCGGTCCGGGCCAGGCCCGCGGGGTCGGCCACGTCGGCGGGGTCGGCGACGTCGCCGGAGGCAGCATCGACGTCAGCGACGAGGGCGGCGTCGGTGGCCCCGTCCTCGGGACACGTGATCGTGACCTGCTGGTAGCGCGGCGCCAGGTCGAGCGTCTCGTAGCCGTCCTCGCTGTCGTTCGGCAGCTTGGCGTGGGCCCGGAGATCGTCGTAGGAGCCCGGGGGCAGCGGGGCCCCCATCTCGATCCCCGCCGCCGTCGCACCCTGGAGGTCGACCCACGCGGCGTCCGGTGCCTCCCCGTCGGCACCGTCGGTGCCGCTGACGAGCTTGGGCTCGGACCCCAGGCGGATGTACGCCTCGTCGGGATCGGTCGCCTGCAACCGCAGGCCCGGTCCCGCCATGATCAGCGCGTAGAGCACCTCGTCCGCGCAGTCGTAGCGCAGGGACACCCGGCCCCGCTCCAGGTGAGGGGGGTCGTTGCCCACGAGGGCGAACGCCTCGTCGGCCGGTGTCCACTCCGCCGTCGAGCCGTCGACGGTCGCACCCCCCGGGATCGGCTCCACTGCCGCCGCCGTGAAGGGCGCCAGCAGCAGCCCGGCGGCGACCACGGTGGCAGCGCCGACGGCCACGGGCCAGGCCTTCCGCTGGGCGATGGCGCTCATGACGCCACCCGTGCCCTGTACTCGGAGCCGGCCAGGATCCCGTCGACCACCGCAGCGGTCGACGGCCTGCCCGCCTCGGCCTGGAGCTCCTCCGTGGTCGGGATCCGGTCGAGCATCGAGCAGTAGACCAGCACCACCGACACCGTCCGGACGGTGGAGGTGATGTACTCGCTCGACTCCGAGAAGCCGATCATGACCCAGCCTCGGGACCGGCGGCGAGAGTCGAGCTGAGCGGTCCAGAAGTCGACCCCGGACTTCTCGCCCGGGCGCCCCAGGATGTTCTGGTAGATGAGCTCGACGAACTCGCGGTTGGTCAGGGTGCCGTAGCGCTCGCGGAACTCCCTCAGGCTGGCGAAGTGCTCCGACACCCGTGTGAGGCTCATCCCGGCGTTGCGCTGCTGGACCCAGTACTCGAGGCCGCCCTTGTCCGGCGTGCGCAGGTAGTACGCCAGGTAGAGGCGGGTGATCTGGGCCTGCAAGCCCTTCAGCCCGGTCACCTTGTCGTCGCTCGTCCCGTTGGTCCCCGCCACGCTCGGGTGGGCGAAGAACTCCGGGGCGAGCACGGCGGCCGACCCGGCCTGGTCCTCGGTGACGAGGATCCGTTGGACCTCCGCCTTCTCGGCGTCGGTGGCCGGTCGGCCGAGGAAGTCCTGGGCCTGCCGGTCGGCGAAGGCCGCCGTGCTGGCGAAGGGCTGGTGGTTGTTCGGCGTCACCGACGCGCTCGACGCCGGTGGGCCGACGAGAGCTCCCGACAGCGCCCGGACCTGGAAGGTGCGAGCCACGCCGGTGGGCACCGTCACGGTGATGGGCCCACGGGCGGAGGCGGGCTGGTCGGCCACGGGTGTCGGCAGCGCCGGCGTGGAGGTGATCCGGTACCCGGTGATGGGGCCGCTGCCGGGTGTGGCGGCGGTCCACGAGACCGTGGCGGACCGACGCCCGGCCGTCGCCGTGACCGAGGCGGGCGCGGTCGGGGGCTGGGCGGCCGGCTCCTCGATGGCGACCTCAGCGCTCCAGTAGCGGTCGCTCGTGTTGTCGGCGGCCAGGACGACGAGCTCGCTGGTCGCGGTGACGCCCTGCTTGGTCGACGTGACGTCGGCGATGTTGCCGCCGGTGCGGGTCATCACCGGCGTCCCCTGGGCGGCCGGCGTGAACGACGGCGCCGCCAGCGGCGTCGACTTGTGGTACACGCCCTGGTGGGCCGTGGTGGTCCCGTTGGGCAGGGTGGCGAACAGGTGGGCGACGTTGTTCGTCGTGTCCACCGTGACGACGGGGCGGGTGGCCTCGGTGATGCCAGCCCAGGCGCTCGTCGCCGCCCAGGTCCCCGTCGCACTGCGGGTGAGCAGGGCGACCAGCGTGTTGTTGCTCAGGCCGACCCGGGTCTTGACCGCAGCGACGATCTGGCCGCCGACGGCCTTGAGGCTGATGTGGTCATCGCCCCGGTTGGTCCCGACGAAGGCGGCCTCGCTCGCCGTCCACGTCGCCGCGCCGCTGCCGGCTGCGGTCGAGGTGAACCAGTAGCCGTCGTCCCCGACCGACTGGTCGCCCCACATGATCCCGACCCGGTCTCCGTAGGCGACGAGCGAGGCGATGTCGTCGACGGTGGGTGTGGCGTGGTCCACCGTCAGCGCGGCGGGAGCCGAGAACGTCGCGCCGCCGTCGGTCGAGCGCTGCCAGAGCACCTGGCCGCTCTGGGCCCAGGCGACCCAGACCGCCCCGGTCGAGTCGACGTCCATCGTCGCCGACTCCACCCGGTACTGGTTGACCACCTTGGGGAACCCGGCGACGGGGACGTAGGTGTCCGTCGAGGCGTTGTAGGTGAACTTGGCGAGGCGCGCGAACTGGTCCGGGTCCGTCATGAGCAGGCCATCGGAGTTGTCCAGCTTGCGGTGCGACAGGACGTAGAGGGTGTCGCCCACCGCCACCACGTCCTGCTTGGAGGTGGCCCTCGTGTCGATCACGGCGCTGGTGGGGATCCAGTCGGTTCCCACCCGCTTGTGGACCACGACGTCGGCGTCGGGGCTGCCGCCGCTGCTCGGCTCACCCGTGCGCAACATGGCGGCGAACCACGTGCCGTCGTGGAACCACATCTTGCTCTCGGCCATCGTCACCGTGGGCAGGCCGCTCTCGACGAACGCCGGTCCCTCGATCCCGACGTCGCCCTCGGCGGCACCCGTCGGGGCCCCGGGGGCGATCGCCATCGCCATCGTCATCACCGCCACCAGAGCGGCGCCCACGAGGCTCACCCTCCACCCACGCTGCTCGTCATGCCTGCGTCCCATCGGACCTCCGCTCATCGGTCGTGCCCCTTCGTGCGGCACCACAGGAGTGTCGGAGGGCCTTGGCGAGGCAGGCTCCGCGGGTGGGGTGAGGCAGCCTCCCCTCTTCAGGGCATCCGGTGCGCCCGGTGTGGCTCGTACCGTTGCGCAGTGACCCTGCGAGACGTCGTCGTGCTGGTCGTCGCCGGAGTGGCCGTGGTGCTCGCGGCCGCCTGGTCGATCCGCTACCAGCGGACGTGGGGCAGCCGCTGGACCGTCCAGCTGGTCACCGGCCTGGTCTGCGGCGTCGCCGCCGCGCTGGCGGTGGCGGTCCCCTTCGTCGACGTGGTGCCCGACGCCGAAGAGGGCGTCGTGGCCGCGGGGGGCGCAGTGGTCCTCGCCGTGGTGGGGGCGGGCGTGGGCGTCGTGAACGGCCGTCCCCGCCGGGCGCGCGGTCAGGTGCCGAGGAGCTGACGGAGGCCGGCGGATCGGCGCTGCTCCAAGAGTCGGGCGCACAGCGTCCCGTAGTGCCCGGTCACCCCGGGCGCGAGCCGGGCCGACTCCTTCACCGCCCGGTGCATCCAACAGGTGTGGAAGAGGGCCTCCCCGAGCTCGGGGTCGAGGCCCACGTGGTCTCGGTAGCGCGCGAACCACCCAGCCAGCGTCGTGGTGAGGGCCGATCCCTCGACGAGGTGCCGGTCGATGGCCCGGGCGCGAGTGAGGCCACGACGACGTCCGCTCCGCACCGCGTAGGAGCGGGCGAGGTAGGCGAGGTCCCAGAGAGGCGGGCCGCCGGCGGCGGCGGACTCCCAGTCGAGGATGCGGACGCGACCGTCGACGACGAGGAGGTTCCACGTGCCGAGGTCCCCGTGGACGACGACCGTGGGCACCACGGGCCGCGACGCGACGACGGCGACCTGCTCGGCCAGGAGCTCGGAGACGGTCGGGGACGGGTCGAACGCGGCGACGAACCGCTCCCGCAGCTGGCCGAGGTGCTCCGCCAGGCGGGCTCCGGGCACCACCGCCGGACGAACGTCGGCCAGCTCGCCGGTCGCGGCCGCGGCGTCGGCTGCCAACGGGCAGTCGGGTCGCAGGGTGCTCGCCTCGAGGAACGGGCGCCCCCACAGGCCCTGCTCGACCACCGCCGCCGTGCCGCCCACGTCGAGCTGGTCGAGCACGGCCGGCGCCCGGGACGAGAGGAAGCCCGGCGCGGCGACGGCCAGCGCCCGGAGCGCGGCCACCTCGTTCCGCACCCTGTCGTCCGCGCGCGGGTCCTGGGCCAGCTTCACCACCGCCCCCCCCTCGCCGTCGTGCCGGGGGCGCAGCAGGGCCACGGCCTTCTGCGACGGGTAGGCCCCAGGGGTCTCGAGGGTCCAGGCCGAGGACGGGTCCCACCCGACGCGCGCCCCGATGGCGGCCAGCCATGCCGGGGGCCGGTCGGGCGGGCCCCGGCGCGAGGCCACGACCCCGTCCCCGAGCGGGCTGCGACGCCAGTGGCTCGCGCGGTCGTCGCCCAACCACCGGAGAGAGGCGAAGCCCGCGGCCGTGAGTGCGTGCTCACGACGGCGTGCCCGCCGCCCTGGCATCCACACGGCACCGTCCTCGGTGCAGCTGCGGACCAGCCACGTCAGCGCTCGCCGGTCGGTGAAGGCCCCTGCGGCGTCGGAGCCCACCACCACCAGCGCCGCAGGACGGGTGAGGCCACGAGGGCCCCCGACCCACCGGGTCGGGGCGGCGACGCTGCGCAGCCACCGCTCCACGCCCGGGTCGGCCTCGCCGACGATGAGGACGGACGCCGGCGCCGGGTCGTCGAGGAGGAGGCGCCACCGGGGCCACCGCACGAGGAGCGGTCGGTTGTCCCCCGGCGGGTCCGGGGTCCACGGCCGCAGGCCGGCGGTCACGGGCACGTCGGCTCCGGGACCGGGGCGTCGGCGGGCTCCACCCGGGACGGGGCCCCGTCGGTGGCGTCGTCGACCACGCCCATGGCCGCGGCCAGCCCGGCGAACAGCCAGAAGTAGCGGATGTAGGCGAAGTGCAGGAACAGCCCGGTGGTGAGGTAGACCACGATGGCCATGGCGTACCCGGTGGCCAGGGCGGAGAGATCAGGCCGGGACGCCGCGAACCGGCGGCGCACGGCCGCCAGCGGCCGCAGGATCGTGACGACGATGCCGACGAACGCGCCGATCCCGAGCGCACCGGTGTCGGCGGCGATGCCGAGGTAGAGGTTGTGGGCCTCGCGGTCGACGCCGACGATCCGATCGGCGCCGAGCCGTCGCGCCTCGTCCTGGAAGTACGTGGGGAAGAGCCCCGGCCCCACGCCGACGAGCGGGTGGTGCACGAACACGGCGACGGCGGCCGACGCCTCGACGGCCCGGTTCGAGAAGGAGCCGTCGGTCTCGCCGCCCTCGGCGACGGCATCCCCGCCCGTTGCCGAGCTCCGCGCCGTCACGACGGTCGAGGCCCGTGACGCGAACACGGGCGCGCCGACGGCGAGCGCCACCACGACGAGGGCGAGGGCGGCGACGGTCGCCGCCCGGGGCACCCATCGGAGCATCACCGCCACGAGCGTCGCCAGGACCAACCCGACGGCTGCGCCCCTCGAGTAGGTCAGGACGATCCCCGCGCCGATGGCGGGGACCGCGGCCAGGGCGATCAGGCGGACGGTGCGGGACCGATCTCGGGCCGCGAGGGCGACGGCGAGGGGGATCACCAGGGCCAGGCACTGGGCCCACCGGTTCTGCTCACCCACGGGCCCGGCATGACGGCTCTCGCCCTCCTGCCCCGCGGCCTCGTCCTCGGCCACCACGGCATCGCTCACCTGGGCGAAGCCGTAGGCGTCGCCGTCCTCGACGATCCCGCTCTCCTGCGCCACCGAGAGGAGGGACAGGGCCGCAGCGGACATGACCAGCACGACCGCGCACGCTCGGATGACGTCGGCGCCTCGCGCCGCGTTGGCGAGCAGGATCCACAGGGCCATGCCCTCGACGACGAAGGTCGTGACGTCGTTGAGCGACGTGGCCGGTTGGCGGCTGGTGGCGCCGCCCACCAGCTGGACCACGAGGAAGGCGACGACCCACGGGGTGGCACGGGGCAGCACGAGGGGCTGGCGCTCGATGCACGTCCGGTGGCCGATGGTCACCAGCAGGAGGAGGGGGACCAGGGCGGCGAACAGCTTGGGCACGCCGTGCTCGGTCGTGGCGACGACGACCGCGTTGGAGAAGACGAGACCGACGCACACGACAGTGGCCGCCTGCGGCCGATCGCCGATGACGAGGGCGGCCACGGCCGCCCCGGCCGCCAGGGCGGCGATCGGCTGGTCGAGGGCCACGGTCGCCGTCGCCGCGGCGACGAGGACGGCGACGATGGGCGGGGCGAACCGGTGCCCCCACGCCCGCACGGCCAGCTCGGTCCGGCGGTGGTCGACCGTCGTGGCCGTCACCCGGGACCGTCCTCGGGCCGTCGGGCCGGGCTCCACTGCTCGATGCGGCGTCCCCGGAGGACGTTGGTCGCCGCGACCAGTCCGGCGGCGTTCACCATGGCGAAGTAGGCGGCCATGCCGCACGGGCGCGACCGTCCGAGCCGACTCGTGGGTCGGGTGAGGCCCACGACGGCCAGCCCGTAGAGGCCGGTCTGGGCCAGCGTCGCGGCGCGGTAGGCCGATCCCCTGCGCCAGGAGAGGGCGGCGGCCACCGCGGTGACGGAGAGGGGCACGCCCATGAGGCGGCGGAGGACCTTGTGGTGCAGGAGCTGGACGGCGTAGAAGCCGTGGCGGCGCGGGTCGAGGAGGGCACGACGCAGGACCACCCCCTGGAGCCCGCGGGTCATGACCCGGACCTTGCGGGCCATCTCGGCGTCGGGGCTGGCGGCGACCGGCTCCCACACGACGGCGTCGGACGCGAACACGAGGCGCTTCCCCTGGGCGATGACCCCGGTCGACGTGACGAAGTCGTCGGTGACCCCGGCGGGGACCTCCCCCACCAGGTCCCGGCGGACCGCGTACAGCGCCCCTGTCGCGCTGATGACGTTCCCGCCCGTGCTCTCGGCCACCTTGAGGAGGCGGTCGAAGTCCCAGTACCGGCGCTCGCCGGTGGTCGTGCCGGCGGCGTCGCCCGCCTCGGAGTCCGGCGGGAGGTACCGCTGGTCGCCGGCGACGCCTCCGACGGTGGGGTCGGCGAGCGGGCGCACCAGCTCGGCCAGGGTCGTGGGGGTGAACCGGCTGTTCGCGTCGGTGAACACCACCACCTCGCCGGTCGCCTCCGCGAGGGCGGCGTTGAGGGCGGCCGCCTTGCCGACCGGAGGCAGGTCGACGAGCCGGACGCGCGGGCCCCGGGCCCGGACGACGTCGGCGGTCCGGTCGGTCGACCCGTCGGAGGCGACCACGACCTCGAGACGGTCAGCCGGGTAGTCCGAGCCGACGACGCTGTCGAGCTTGGCGCCCAGCTCGGCCTCCTCGTCACGGGCCGCCACGACCACGCTCACCGTCGGGGTGACCGGCCCGCCGTGGAGCGGGAGGGGGCGGAGGACGGCCCGGGCCGCGACCACCGCGGGGAAGACGACGTACGTCTCGACGATCACGGCGACGGCGAGCCAGAAGGCGGCGATCACGACGTCGCCCCACCGAAGAGGCCGACCAGCCGGCGGGCCGAGGCATCGAGGGAGAAGTCGGCGGCGACGCGCTCGGCGGCCCGCTCGACCCGTGCCTCGGCGGCGACGGGATCGTCGAGGACGCGGCCGATGGCGGCGGCGACGGCGCCGGGGTCGCCCGGGGGGACGAGCAGCCCGGTCACCTCGTCCTCGACCGCCTCGGGGATGCCCGACAGGCGGCTGGCGACGACGGGGACGCCCACCGCCATGGCCTCGAGCACGACGACGGGCAGCCCCTCGCGGCGACCGTCGGTCGAGGCGACGCTGGGAGCCACGAGGACGTCGGCCTCGGCGAGGACCGCCACGACCTCGGGGCGGGCGACGCGACCCGTGATGCGCACCCGACCGGCGAGGCCGGCGCGCTCGGCCCGCTCCTCGAGCGCGTCGCGGTCGGGTCCGTCGCCCACGAGCGTGCACATGATGTCGCGGCCCTCGTCGACCAGCAGTCGACAGGCATCGACGAGGGTGGCCTGGCCCTTCACCTCGTGCAGCGTCCCGACGCAGCAGACGCGCACCGGGCCGGGGTGGCCGGCGGTCGAGCGCGGGCGCCGGGGCAGCTGGTCAGGGTCGATGCCGCACCGGACGACGTGCACCTTGTCGGCGACGGCGTCGCCGCACTCGGCGAGGATGACGGCACGGTTCGCCTGCGACACCGTCACCACGAAGGCGGCGTCGGCGACCTTGGTGCCGAGCATGCTGCGGTCGCGGTGGAGGTCCGAGCCGTGGGCGGTGAAGCTGTAGGGCAGCCCGGTGAGGCGGTGGACCACCCACCCGACCGCCGCCGGGTGGGTGGCGAAGTGGCAGTGGACGTGGTCGACACCGTCGTCGGCGAGACGGCGAGCCAGGTCGACGGCGTACGGGAAGGCCGCCAGCCCACCGACCAGCAGGCGGCGGCTGCGGCGCGTCTCCCAGACGATCGTCCCCAGCGCCCGCACCACCGGGCCGGGGCGACGGACGACGCCCCGGAGGAACCCGGCCAGCACGCCCGGAGAGCCCAGACGCCGGTGCTCCACCCGACCCTCGAGAGCGGCCACGCGAGGCTGGACGACGTCGGCCCGCTCGCGGTGGAGCGGGTGGAGGACGACGTCGGCCCCGGCGGCGACGACCGCCAGTGCCTCGTCGACGACGAAGGTCTCGGTCAACCGCGGGAAGCGCGAGACCACGTAGGCGACCCGGGGGCCCCGGTGCGCGTCGGCGGCCGAGGGTTCGGAGGCGAGCGTGGCCGTCACCCCGTCGCCGCCTCGGCCACATCGACGTCGTCGTCACCGCCGGCCCGGCGGGTCGCGGTCGACGACGGGCGCGAGCGCGCGGCCCGCGAACCCGTCCCCTTCGCCGCCGGCTTGCGGGGTGCGCCGCCCTTGGCCTTGCTCCCCGACCCCGCTCGCGACCGTCCACCGTCGCTGCTGCTGCGGTTCCTCGCGGTCGCGGGGGTCTGGGGGGCTCCCGCCGTCTCGTCGTGGGGCGCGCCCGGTCCCGACGCGGCGGGGACGTCGGGACCGGGCGCACGGCGCCGAGCTCGGGGTGGGTCGAGCTCGGCGGGAAGGCGGCCCTCGTGGAGGAGGACGAAGGGGACGTCCGCTCCCGTGGCCTGGAGGTTGCCGGCGGCGTCGCGCACGTGCGCCAGCCGGGTGGTGAAGCGGCGGACGCCGAGCAGCGTGGCGTCGGCCACGTGGGCCCACACCAGGGCGGCGGTGCTCGTCAGGGGCGATGAGGTGACCACGATGAGGAGAGCCCCGTCGCCCGTGTGCGCCTCCACCAGGGCCCGGGCGGCGTCCTCGGTGATGGCGTCGCTCGCGGGTGCGCCGGGCTCCGGCTCGCCCCCCCAGGGGCGGAGCACGTCGCCGGTGGCGTCGAGCACCGTGACGACGGGGCGCCGGGTCCTCCAGATCCGCGCCAGGGCGACGGCGATGCCGGCCGTCCCGTCGCGGTCCACGGCCCCGGCGACCACGACGCAGCGCATCTCGGGGTGCGCCAGCTCGACCTGTGTGGCGACGACGCTGAGCGGGTCGGGCTGGCGGCGGCTCGAGGACCACCGCCGCCGCCGGGGCACCGCCAGCGCGGCCACGCCGGTGGCCTCTCCCACCCTCGCCGTCGTCTCGGCGGCATCGCTGACGAACTCGTAGAGCAGGACGATGGCGGCCGCGCCCAGGAGGCCCGCCACTGCGGCGAGGGGGATCACGAGGTCGCCCCGGGGGGTGACCGGTCGCTCGGGCGCCGACGCCGGGTCGATGAGCCGCAGCTGGCCCTCGGGACGGACGGCACCTTCCCGGCTCTGGTCGATCAGGTCGGTGGTGATGGCGTCGGCGACCGCCTTGGCGGTGGCGGCCTCGTCGGCGCGGGCCTTGATGGTCAAGAACCGCGTCGTGCCGTTGGCCGTGGCCCTCACCCCCTCCTCGAGGTCGGAGGGGCGCACGCCCGTCTCCTCCGCCACCCGCTCCAGCAGCGACTCGCTGGTGGCCAGCTCGGCGTAGGTCTGGGCCAGCGACCCCGACGCCCGCATGGTGTCGCTGTCGGTGTTGAGGGGCCCCACGAGCATCACGGCCGACGACTCGTAGCCCTCCTCGGCCGACGACGAGAACCGCCAGCCGATGAGTGCTGCGATCGCAGTGGCGATCACGATCACCAGGATCCAGCGCCGCAGGACCGGCAGAAGTCCGTTCAGCTCCACGTCTGACCTCCTCGCGCCGGGAGGGACGCGCGCACGCGGCTGCGGGCGGCGAGGGCGCCGGCGCGCGCCCTGTGCGGAGTGGGGTGGAGCTGCAGGCGCACCAACCCCTCGGTCGAGCCCGGCCCGACGTTGACCCGACGGAGCTGGTCCCACCTGGGAGCGACCCCGTCGTTCACGCCGCGCTCGGTCGTCATGCTGATCGAGAGGCCGGCCCGGGCGGCCGCGGCCCGGACCCGGCCGTCGCTGGCACCGCCCGGTGCCGCGAACAGCGGCCTCGCCCGCGGGCCGACCCGGTCGACCAGGTCGGCCCACGACCCTCCCACCTCGTCCTCGATGCCCGCCGACGACAGGGAGGGCAGGAACGGATGGGTGCGGGAGTGCGGCGCCAGCGCCAGCCCCTCGGTCGCCATCCGGGTGAGGGCGTCCCAGTCGGCCACGTCGGGCTCCAGCGGACCGGCCTCGGACCCGGCGCTGATCTCGTCGACCAGGGCCTGTCCCTCGGCAGGGGGCCGACCGGCGACCTCGGCCCGCAGGGCTCGGAAGGATGCGGCCACGTCGGCCGCCGTCGCCGTGGGCCACCGCCGCCCGGCGGCCGCGAGGGACGGGCGCCCCGCGCCTCGCAGGGCGTGGTGGAGCCGGTCCCACCAGAACGTCCGGGTGGTGTCGGGGTACGCGGTCGGGACGAAGAGGGTCGCCGGGACGCCGGCGGCCCTCAGCGCCGGCCAGGCGTGGCGCTCGGTGCACCCGTAGCCGTCGTCGAGCGTGACGTGGACGGCCCGGGCCGGGAGAGGCCGATCGCCGGCGCAGGCGGCGAGCAGGTCGTCGCACGAGACCGGCTGGGCGTGGCGGGTGAGGACGCCCAGGTGGGCTGCGAAGGCCTCCGGGTCGACGCGGATCCCGGGGTGCAGCTCGGGGCGCTCGTCCGCCGGCGCGACCCGGTGGTAGGTGAGCACGGCCAGGGTCGGGCGCCGGCGCGGCAGGCGGTCGAGCGCGGCAGCCAGGACCGCAGCCCCGCTCTCCAGGCCCGCAGACGGCGCCATCACCGGTGCACCACCTTCCGTGCGGCGTGGCCGAGCGCGTGGCGGACGCCGACCGCGAGCGGTCGGCGATCATCGGCCGCGAGGAGGTCCTCGCCCTGGCCGGGGCGCAGCAGGTCGACGACGGCCGCCACCCCGTCCCGCCGGGTGAGGTCGACGAGGGCCGACGAGCGACGGCCCTTGGCGAGGACGGAGCCGATCCACACCAGCTCGAGGTCGAGGTTGCGAGCCCGGACGCCGACGGCGTAGTCGGTGTCGGCGGGACGGGCCGCCTCGTCGCCGAGGTGGACGGCGAGCAGGTGGCCGGGGACGTCGCACCCGGAGCGGACGGCCAGCGGCAGCGAGCCCCACAGCCGCCCGTTGAGCTCCATCAGCGAGGCCCCACCCGGGCCCACCTTGAACTCGACCATGGCGGCTCCGGTCCAGCCGAGCGCCGAGAGCAGCGCGGTCGCGTGGTCCGCCAGGTCCGGGTCGAGCGGGTCGGTCTCGCGCCGCGAGCTGGCCCCGCCGGAGACCGGCACCTCGTGGATCCGACGGTGCTGCACGAGGGCGACGGGCCGGCCGTGGTCGGCGACGAGGCCGATGCCCACCCCGGTCCCCGGGTGGTGGCGCTGCAGGAGCACGCGCTGACCGGCGGCGACGACGGCGTCGACCGCCTCCCGGTCCGTCCAGGCGTACGAGACCGTGCCCCGTCGCAGCCGCCCGTCGGCGGCGACGAGGCGCGACCGGTCCGGCTTGACGACCACGGGCGACCCCAGGCGGGCGATGCTGCCGCGGGCCGCCGACGGGTCCTCGACGACCTCGTGGTCCGGCACCGGGACGCCCCGCGAGCGCGCCAGGTGCACCGTCTCGACCTTGCTGCCCGCCCGGTCGACGGCGATGGGGTCGGCCGTGGCCAGGACGCAGCCATCGGGCATCTCGGCGCCGGTGGCGAGGAGCGGCACGATGGTGTCGTCGGTGACGGGGATGACGATGTCGACGGCGTGACGGGCGGCCAGGCCGACGATCGCCTCGGCCGTCGCCGCCACCCCCGCCACCTCGGGTGCCGGGTAGGTGCCGTGAGCGCTGGCGTAGCGGGAGGAGCCGGCCACCGTGGTGGTGACCGTGTCGGCGGTGATGACCGTGTGGCCGGCCCGGCCGAGGGCGCGGACGACCGCCAGCGCGCTCCCGCGGCACGCGTCCGTCACGAGGACCCGTCGCCGCGTCACGACGCCACCCGGGTGACGGTGGAGTCCGGCGCGACGACCCGCTCGATGGCTGCCGACGCCTCGGCCAGCACGTCGTCGAGCGGGGAGCTGGCGTCGATCCGCCACCCCACGGGGACCGTGGCGAGGTAGTCCACGTACTCGGAGCGACGCTGGGCCAGCTCCTCGAGCGTGCCCTCCCCCTTGCGGGCGTGCAGCACCTCGACCGGTGCGTCGAGGAGGAGCACGAGGTCCGGGGCCCCGAACGCCCGCCGGATGAAGGCGGCCCGGACCCGTCGGGACAGGGCGAGGTGCCGTCCCGGGGCCAGCTCGTGGGCGTGGTGGTCAGCCCCGTACCAGCGATCCACGACGACCACCCGTCCTCGGCGTCGGTGCCAGGCGATCACGGTCCGCTGGTAGGCGCCCTCGGTGATCTGGTGCGCGGTGCGCGCCGCGGCGCGTCCGGACCGGACGGCCCGGGCGCCGACGGAGCCCTCGTGGCTCGGTGCCAGCGATCGGCCCAGGGGCGGGGGGCCTCCCGCCGCCGCCGTGCCCCGGCGGGTGCGGAGCCGGTGCACGATGCGGGTGGTCGGGAGGGCGTGGGTGGCCGACGCCGGGTTGGCGCCGAGGTACACGTAGCGCGCCGGGACCCCGAGGCGCGCCGGCAGTCGGCGGGCGACCGTCGTCTTGCCCGCACCGTCGGCGCCGATGATGGCCACCGTGGTCATGCCGCCGCCCCCGATCGGTGCTCGCCGGCCGTCGCGGTGGCGATGGCGGAGGCGACGAGCCGCCCGCTGACGGCCCAGTCGAACCGCTCGCCCACCCAGGCCCGGGCCGCGGCGTCGGGCGTCGCCGCCCCACCCGAGGCCCGCCGCAGGCAGGCCACCACGGCTGCCGCTGCGGATCGGGGGTCATCGGCGATCGCCACGGGGGCGCCCCGACCCAGGCCCGCGGCGGCGACCGAGGAGGTCACGACCGGGATCTCCATGGCGAGGGCCTCCAGCAGCTTGTTCTGGATGCCCGTGGCGATGCGGAGGGGGGCGGCCACCACCGCGGCCCGCTCGAGGTGGGGGCGGACGTCGGGCACCGCTCCCGTCAGGGTCACCGCGGGGCGCGCCAGGCGTCGGACCAGGGCGGCGGAGGCTCCCAACCCCACGACGGTCAGCCGGGCGTCGGGCATGCGGTCCCAGACGTGCGGCATCACGTCCTCGACGAGGTGCACGGCGGCGTCGGCGTTGGGCCGGTAGCCCAGGTTGCCGCAGAGCACCACCTCCTCGCCGAGGCACGGCGCCTGCCGCCGCCAGTGGTCCAGGTCGATCCCGTTGGGCACCACCAGGGCCTCGCCCACGGCGGGCGGCGCGCCCTCCGCCTCGAGGAGCTCCTTGTCTCGCGCCGAGGCGGTGAGCAGGACGTCGCCCTCCACCACCAGGCGGTGCTCGATCCGGCGGAGCGCGTGCCGGCGCAGCGCCAGGCCCGCGGCCCGACGGGGCCCGACGGTGCGCATCTCCTGGGTCACCCGGGCCGAGGTCGCGTCGCACAGGTCCACGACCACCGGGACGCGGCCGCCCACGACGTCGAGGACCGATGCCGTCTCCTTCCCCGACAGCACCACGACGTCGATTCCGTCGGCCAGGTCTGCGGCGACGGTGGCACGAAGGGCCATAACGTCGGTGCGACGCTCCGGTCGGAGGCGGCGGAGCGTCCGGGCGGTGCCCGACCCGACCGGCTCGCGGTGCACCCGGACGTCCGCGACCAGGCCCGACACCCCGGCGATGGCGGCGTCGTCGAACCCGGCACCGACCAGCGACCGGAGCCGGATCTCGTGGTCCGGGGCCAGGGCCCGGATGAAGTGGTGGTGGCGCAGGTACCCGCTCGAGAGCGGGAACGGGAACCCGGCCGTGACGTAGGTGATCCGCGGGGCGCCCATCACCACCTCCCCACCGCGGCATCGACCGCCGCCATCCACAGGGCCTCCTCGCGGGAGGGGGCGCCGTCGGTGCTCATGTCCACCGGCCGGGCGGCCAGGTGCCGCGTCCAGCACGCGACCTGGAGGGCGGGGATGAGGCTGCGATCCAGCGCCAGCCGTTCGACGTGGACGTCGAGCTCGGGTCGGGCCCACCCGTGCGGCCGCAGGGCCCGGACGACGGCCCGCCCCAGCTGCTCGGCTCCGCCCGAACGCTCGAGGCTCTCCGTCAGGTAGGCGACGAGGAACACCAGGTCGTGGAGCGGCAGGCCGTCGGGGCGGGCCCGCTCCCAGTCGACCGCGGCGAGGGTCCCGTCCTCGACGAGGAGGTTGGGGTGACCGAGGTCGCCGTGCTCGAACACGACGGGCAGCGGGACGCGCTCGATCCGCCCGAGGACCTCGGATGCGACCTCGACCGTCGCGGCCCGGATCCCCGGCCGGGCCGCGACGGCCGTGAGCGGGCCGCGCAGGAGCGCCTCGGCCCGACCGTCCTCGGCCGGGACGGTCGCCTCGTGCCGCGGGAGGCCGTCGATCCAGCGTCGCCCCACGACCAGGGCGCCGACGGGGTCCCGGCGCACCGCCCGTCGGTCGAGCGGCTCACCGGGCACGGCCCGCTCGACCAGGACGGACCGCCCCGCCCGTCGGTCCACCCGCGCCTCTTGCGGGGCCCCGGCGAAGCCGCCGGCTCGGCGCTCCAGGTCCTCCAGGACGGCTGCCTCGGCGGCCACGTGGCCATCGTCCTCGGGCCGTCGGGCGACCTTGGCCACGCTGTGGAGGCGACGGCCGGTGCCGTCGGTGGCGATCCCGATGACCGCTCGTGACCGGCGGTACCCCGGTGTGACCAGGGCGTCGATCCGACGCCCGTCCGCCGGTCCGGCGAGCGCCCGCTCCGTGCAGGGGCCGGGAGCCATCGCCATGATCGACACCTCGCGGGCCAGGAGGTCGGCGACGCCGGACCACGCCACCGCGACCTCGAGGGGGGTGCGCCGCCGCCGGTCGGCGACGGTGCGCACCACGGTGGCCGCAGCCACGCGGTCCTCGAGCCGGATGAGGCACCGGGGGTGATCGATGTCCGGCCGGGCCCACCACGTCGTCACGTCGATCAGGCCCCTCTGGCGGAGCAGCCAGCGGGTGCGGGCTCGACGACGCCGACGGCTGCGCTCGACCCGGATGGCGCCGCCGGGACGCACCAGGGCCATGGCGGTGCGCAGCGCCGAGGCCCGGTCGTCGGTCACGATGACGGTGTCGGCCAGCTGGTCCGGTCGCGCCGTCGACGACGCCTGCTGGGCCCGGTGGGCGCTCCGGGTGACGGGGCCGACGACGGCCACGGACCCGAGGCGACCGCCCGGGAGCAGGGCCGCCCAGTCCGGGGGCACAGGGGCGTCCGGGCCGGTGGCGTCCCGGCGCACACGGGGCTCGATGGCGGTCATCGGCATCCTTCGGCGACGTCGGCGACCACGGCACCGAGGTGGGCCAGGTCGACGGGGTACGGGTGGACGACCTCGACGGAGGGGCGATCGTCGAGACGGGCGTGCAGCAGCGTCCGCTCGCGATCGGCGGCGCCGTCGAGGAGGGGCAGCGCTGTGCCGGGGTGCGCGAACCGGTGGGCATCGGCCAGCTCGCGCAGGGGGGCCCGCTCGTAGGCGAGCGACGCGACCATCCGCTCGGCCACCTCGTGCCCCGTGGTCGGCACGACGACGATGTCCCCGCGGTCGGCGGAGGTCACCAGCAGCACCGGCCCGATCGGCACGGGACCGGAGGCGGGACGTTGCGACGAGAGGCGGGCGCCGTCGACGTCCACCCCGCGCTGGCGGTCGAGGACGGTGGCGAGCCGGGGGGACCGGCTGCTCACGGCGCGGTGGGCGACCCGCACGGCGGCGAGCCGGGCCCGGCTGCGACGCCCCACGGCGCCCCGCACCGCGTCGAGCTGGTCGAGCTGCCAGTCCCAGACCCGCACCGGTTCGCGGATGCCGGTGACGGTGCCGTCGGGACGGAGGTGGAGCCACTCGTCACCGACGAGGCGCGCCCCCCGGGCGAGGAGGGCGAGGACCACCTCGGTCTTGCCGCCCTTGCTCCAGCCGGTGGCGACGACGGCGCGCCCGTCGACCTCGACCGCCGACGCGTGGAGGGCCACGATGTCGTGGCGGAGGAGGGCGAGGTTGATGGCGGCGACCAGGTGGGGCACCCGCCCGACGCCGTGCTCGCACACGAGCTCGCACGGACCACCGAGGTCGGCCACCGGGATGCGGACGCGCACCGGGCGTCGGTGCCGGCCGCGCAGGACGATGAGGGTGCCGTCCTCCCCCACCCCGAGCTCGTGAGGGCCGATGAACCGCATCCCCGCGGGCACGGGCAGGCGGTCGACGTAGCGGATCGTGATGTCCGCCGGCGCCGCGTCCGCGGGACGCAACGGGCCCAGCTGGGCGATGACGGCGGCCTGGTCGCCGGGGGTGGCGTCGACGAGGCGGACCCGGACCGCCCCGGCGACGACAGCGTCGAGCGCCGTCGCGTGCGGGACGACCTGGGGGTCGAGGGTCATGGCCACCTCACCGCCTCCCCGGGGCGACGAACCGCCCCAGCAGCGGGATGCGGAGCAGCTCGGGGAACATGGCGTCGACGGCGAGCTCGCGCCGGCCCACCCACAGGACGGCGCCGGAGCTGGCGGCGACGACGACCAGGGCCACCGGGAGCGGCAGGTCGACGACGGCGCTGGCGACGATGGCGGTCGAAGCGATGCCGATGGTCAGGTAGACGCTGGCGTACCGCTCCGGCAGGAGCTCGACCCCGGTGGCGCGGCGCAGGGCCAGGTGCTTGAGCAGGTTGTAGGCCACGACCGAACCGGCCGTGCCCCAGGTCGCACCCAGGGCGCCGTGCGCCGGGATCAGGAGCGCGTTCAGCACCAGGTTGATGACGAGGGCGGCGCCGGCGGTGCCCGCGATCAGCCACACTCGGCCGACCATCTTCACCGTCACGCCGTTGAAGCCGAGGGCGGCGTTGGCGTAGAACGCGGCGGCGAGGATGGCCAGGTAGGTGCCCGATCCGTCGTAGCGCGCTCCGAAGAGCAGGGCCACCACCGGATCGGCCAGCCCGACGGTGATGGCGGCGATGGGGAAGGTCAGCACCGCCACCCACGCCGCCGTGCGCCAGTAGGCGGTGGCCAGGCCCGTGCGGTCGCGCCGCGCCCACATCCGAGCCATCAACGGACCCGCCAGCAGGGCGAAGCTGTTCATCACCACCTGGTTCAGGTGGGCGAGCGGCAGGACGGACCGGTAGGCGGCGACCGCATCGGCGCCGTGCGTCCGTCCCAGGATGGCCACGTCCGACGTGTTGAGGACGACGAACATGGCGTCGCTGAGGAGCAGGGGCACGGTGAACGCCCCGATCTCCCGCAGCGGGAGCCGGATCCCCTCGCGGGATCGCGCCCGACGATCGTCGAGCAGGCCGCGGTCGCGGAAGGCCCGGACCAGCAGCGAGCCGTAGACGGCGACGCCGACGAGGCCCACGAGCACGTAGCCGGCTCCGAGGGCGACGACTCCGCCCCCGGTCAGGAGGACCAGGCCGGCCACGCCGAGGCGGAGGACGGGCGTGAGGACGTAGCGGCGGAAGAAGATGGCCTTCGACCGACCGAAGGCGGCGAACAGCGACGCGGCCGCACTGTCCAGGGCCTGCAGCGGGGCGAGGAGCACCATCACGGCCAGCAGCTGGGCGAGGCGGGGGTCGGCGACAACGGTCTCGCCGACCCAGCCCTGGAAGCCGATCGCCACCACGGCCGCCGCCGCCCCCAACCCGAGGATCGTCGTGACCTGCATGACGATGGTGCCCCAGAGCCGCGGGTAGTCGCGCTCCTCCTCGAACACGACGATGAAGCGAGCGAGGCCGCGGTCCAGCCCGAAGGTCACGATGGTGGCCAGGACCGTGACCACCGACATGGCGTAGGCGAAGAGGCCGTAGTCGGAGCGGGCCAGGGCCCGGACCACCAGGACCTGGATCGCCATGTTGGCCGCCATCGAGGCGAGCCGACCGACGAGGAGGAGGCTCGACCCGCGGATCTGGCCCTCGACGGCCCCGTGCCCAGGTCGTTCGTCCCTCGGCGCGGCGGGCTCGTCGACGGCTGCGGGGGTCGCGCTCACGAGAGCCCCGCAGCCGGCACCGGGGCGCCGGTACCGGTCGGGATGGCGTGACGCCAGATCAGGTCGACGGCCCGGGCCCGCACCGCCTCGGGGGAGGCGGTGGCGTCGACGACGTGGGTCGGTGCCGCCATCTGGAGGGCGAGGTTCCGTGCGCGGTCGCCGGCGAGGCGACGCACGTCGTGCTCGGGACGGCGGCGGTGGAGCACGTCGGCGGGTGCGTCGAGGATGAGGAGCAGGTCGGGGCACGGGAGCGTCGATGCCAGCACGGTCCTCCGGACACGGGTCCGCCAGCCGACGCCGTCGGACGGGACGGGACGCGCCTGCTCGGGGTGGCGGTCGAGGATGACGAGCCGACCCATGCGGCGGTGCCACGCCAGCGCGGCACGGGTGGCGACCAGGCGGGCCAGGACCCGCGCCGTGGCGATCCCCGGAGCCGAGGCGGTCGTCCCACTCCGGTAGGTGCCCCCGTAGAGCGCCCGGGCGGGGACGCCCACGTCGTCGAGCAGCCCGGCGACGAGGGTCGACTTGCCGGTGCCGTCGGGCCCGACGAGGGCGACGACGGCACCGGCCCCCGCCAGCGGGCGCAGGACACGACCGCTGCGGCGCAGGACGTGGTGGGTGAGGCTCCGACGGGCACCCTGGAGCGGGTGACGGCGCACCAGGCGCCGACGCAGCCGGGGCGCCGCCGACCGCACCAGGTCCCACCGCCCGTCCCGGGCGGCGGCGACCAGGCCCGGGAACGACGCGGGGCCGATCCCCGGCTCCGCCAGGGCGAGCGCCAACCGCCCTCCGCCGTCCACCTCGCCTGCGAGCTGCGCCAGGGCGACGGTGTCGCGCGGGCGCAGGCCGCCCCGGTCGACCAGGGCGTGCAGGAGGTGGGCCACCAGCTCGTCGGCCGGCTGCAGTCGGGGCCGGGGGCCTGGGCGGCGATCCCGGAGGCAGTCGGGTCCGAGTCGCGTCGGCCACTCGTGCCGGCGCCCGAAGCACAGGTCGGTGACGACGTCGAGCTTCAGCCAGTCGGTGTCCGGTCCGGTGACGAGGGGTCGGACGAAGAACCGGTGGGGGTCGCGGCCCCACCCCGGCCGGCGACGGAAGCCGGCGTCCACCAGCGCCGTCTCGACCCGGTCTCGTTGGCCGGGGTCGACGAGCAGGTCGGCCTCGAGCACCCCTCGCCCGTCCCGGCTCGGCTCGCGCAGGACGGCGGCCGCCAGCCCACGCTCCTCGAGACGGGCGAGGACGCGGTCGAGGGCGACCTCGGCGACGCTCGTTCCCTGATGCTCCTTGACGGTCACGACCCGTCGTCCTCCCTCGTCCCTCGGCGGAACAGGGCCACGCTCGCCCGCGCCCCCTGCGCCGGGCACCGCGGTGTGGGTGAGACCCCCTACCGCGAACGCGCGCCGGACGGGGGGCGGACCTCCTGACCAGGCCCTGGCCAGAGGAACGGGGTAGTCGAGATCACCCCACCGACGGTCGTCGGCGCACCTGGGCTGCACCAGGGTGCGGACGACCGGACGTGGATGGAGGTCCCTCGGTGATCGTGATGGTGACAGGAGCAGCTGGCTTCATCGGTTCGACGTTGAGTCGCCGGATCCTCGAGGACGGACACGAGGTGGTGGGGGTGGACTGCCTGACCGAGTCCTACGACCCGCAGCTGAAGACGAGGAACCTCGAGGGCCTCGTCGACCATCCCCGCTTCCAGCTCGTCGCCGCCGACCTGTCCCGCACCGTCCCCCGGTCCGTGCTCCACGACGTCGAGGTCGTGTACCACCTCGCCGGGCAGGCCTCGGTGACCCGGTCGTGGGGACCGCACTTCGCCGACTACACCCGCCACAACGTGGCGGCCACGCAGGACCTGCTGGCGGCGTGCATCGGATCGAACATCCGACGGCTCGTGTACGCCTCGAGCTCGTCGGTCTACGGCGACGCCCTGATGCTGCCGACCGACGAGATGGCCCTGCCCCGGCCCATCTCGCCCTACGGCGTGTCGAAGCTGGCCGGCGAGCACCTCTGCCTGGCCTACCACCGGGAGATGCAGCTGCCGGTCACCTGCCTCCGCTACTTCACGGTCTACGGGCCGCGGCAGCGACCCGACATGGGGTTCCACAAGCTGTTCCGGGCCGCCTTCGAGGGCGGGACGTTCGGCATCCGGGGAGACGGGTCGGCGTCGCGCGACTTCACCTACGTCGACGACGCGGTCGAGGCGACCTACCGAGCCGGGCTCGCCGACTGGGACGGCGTGCTGAACATCGGCGGTGGCAACCCGGTCACGCTGGCCGACGCCGTGGACCTGGTGCAGGAGATCGTGGGTCCGATCTCGCTCGACCACACCCCCACCGTGGCGGGTGACGCCCGCAGCACGGCCGCCGACATCAGCAGGGCCGCAGCCGTGCTCGGCTACCAGCCCGCGACCCCCCTGCGGGTGGGGCTGGAGGCGATGGCGGCCTGGGCGGCCGGCGTCTACGGCCGGGAGCTGACGACCACATGAGGAGGTCTCCCTGGTCCGGGTACGACCGCCGCGGCCGGTGGTCCGGCGGCGACGCCGTGCTGTGCGCCGTGCCCCGCATGCGGCCCGGCACCGTCCTCGGCTGCTGCGTGTCCCTGCTGGTCGCCGGGGTCTTGCTGGCCCGGGGCTTCGTCGGGATGCTCCCCAGTCGCCCCGTCTACCTGATCCTCGGCGGCATCTTGGCCGCCACCGCCCTGCTCGGTCTGGTCGTCGACCACATCTCGGTCGTGGTCCGAGGTGAACGGCCCGACCACGTGCTAGTCGCCGAGCTGGACCGCAGCCGCCGGCACGGCCACCCGCTCTCGCTGGCGTCGGTGCGCTGCGACGACGACGCCGCCCTCGAGGTCGTGTCGCACCTGCGCACGACGGACCGGGCCTGGCGTGCGGGTGAAGTGCTGTACGTGCTCCTCGTCGAGACCGACCGACCCGGCGCGGCCCGGTTCGCGGCCCGCCTCGCCCCCCTCGTGCCCCCGACCGACGTCCGCTGGGCGTCGTTCCCCACGGACGCGGTCACCTCCGACGGGCTCTACTCCCGGCTCGCCGACCCATCGGACGAGACGGTCGAGCCGGAGAGGGGCGTGGTCATCGCCGACACCGGGCCCGAGGCCGCTGACCTCGACGGCACCATGGGCGAGGCCCCGCGCCTCGCGGGAGGCTGACGTGGGGCCCCGGACGAGCTACCGCATGCTGAAGCGGGGCGTCGACCTCGTCGTGTGCATCGTCGCCCTGCCGGTCGCGGGCGTCCTCATGGCGCTGATCGCTCTGGCCATCGCGATCGACACCCCCGGGCCGATCCTCTTCGTGCAGCGGAGGACCGGCCGGGACGGCGTCCGGTTCCCCATGCTCAAGTTCCGCACCATGGTCGAGAACGCTGAGGAGCTCAAGGCCTCCCTCCAGCACCTGAGCATCGTGCCGGCGCCGGACTTCAAGGTCATCGACGATCCCCGGATCACCCGCGTGGGACGGGTGCTCCGGGCCACGAGCCTGGACGAGCTGCCCCAGCTGCTCAACGTCCTCGTCGGGCACATGTCGCTCGTCGGACCCCGGCCGACATCCTTCGCGCCGGCGACGTACTCGTTGTGGCACACCCGACGCCTCGAGGTCCGCCCCGGCCTGACAGGGCTGTGGCAGGTGCAGGGACGCACCGGCCTGAGCTTCGACGAGCGCCTGCGGCTCGACGTCCGCTACATCGACCACTGCTGCCTGCCGGTCGACCTCTGGATCCTGGCGGCCACCGTGCGATCGGTGGTGCAGCGCGGCGGTGAGTGACCGACGCTCCATCTGGCTCGACCGCTCGCGGCTCAGGACGGTGGGCGTCGCCGCCGTCCTCCTGGCCGTGGCCGCATCGGCGGGGCGCGCCGCCCTCGCCGATGCGGCGCCCGGCCGGGTCCGCGGCGGGGCGCTCCCCGTCGCTGCGCCCGACCCCCTCGATCGGCCACCGGACGTGCCGTCGTACCCGCCGCTGGTCGACGGACCCGGCCGGCCGGCCGACCTCGAGCTGCCGGCCGAGGAGGCAGGCACCCATCGCACCTGGTTCGCGACGGGCACCTGGTGGGCCGTCCTCCCCGACCCGGTCTCCGGCGTCCACCGCATCTGGGGGCTCTCCGGGCCCGACGGCCCGTGGATCGACACGGGCACCCTCGTCGACGAGAGGCCCTACGCCCTGGTCGACGTGGCGTGGGACGGAGAGGACCTGGTCGTGGCATCCACCGGGCGGCGGGCGTACCGCGGCCATGCCCTCCGGGTGCACCGGTTCGGCTGGTCCGCGTCCGCCCGGAGGTGGGTGCCCGCCGCCGACCACCCGATCGAGCTGACCACCGAGGGCGAGCCGCTGGCCCGGTTGGCGGTGACCACCGACGGGACGGCATGGCTGGTCCGCCCCCGCGGCAAGGGCCTCGAGGTCGCCCGCACCGCAGGGCGTGCCCCCCGGTGGGCCGGGTGGACACCTCTCCCGGTCGAGGGGGCGGCGACCGACGTGGGCGGGTACGACGTGCTCGCCGTCGGGGACGAGCTGGTCGTGACGTGGCGGCGGCTGTCGGCCAACGCCATCGTGGTCGCCCGGGGCCGCGAGGAGTGGCGGCGGTCCGAGGTGGAGATGGCCGGCGTCATGGGCGTCGGGCCGGTCGACGCCGCCTCCGCCCCCGACGGCGGGCCCCTCGCCGTCCTGGTCTCCACGACCGCTGCCCCCGGAGCCGCCGGCGACCAGGCCCCGTCGCTGCTCCTGGCGGTCGTGCCGCCCGACGAGGCGCCGGATCCGACACCCACCGTCGCCGTCGTGGCGCGCGGGGCCGACGGCCTCACCCAGCCCAGCCTCCTCGTCGACGGATCGGCCGCCCGCGTCCTCGCCATCGTCCCCCCGACGGAGGACGAGGTGATCTCCTGGTTCGTGCGCGGCCAGGGGGCGCCGACCGCGCTCGTGGAGAAGCAGGCACCGCTGGCCGAGCCGCTGTTCGCCCCGGGGGTGGGACGCCGCCTGATGAGCGGCGTCGACGGTGCGCCGATGGCCCGGCCGCTGCTGCCCCGCCAGGTCGTGCCCGGCGGCGGACTGGTGGTCGTCGCCTCCGGCGCGGGGGCGACGCGCTGGTCCACCTGGGCCGATGGCGTGGCGCCGGCCCCGGAGGCTCCGGCACCGGCAGGCGCCGACGCCGTCACGGTCCTCGTCGACGACACCTTCGACAGCCTCCCGGTCGGGGGGCCGGGACCGACCTCGTGGGCGCCCGAGGATGCCGACCCCCCCGTGGGGGTGGTCGTCGACGACCCCTCCTTCCCGTCCCGGTCGCTCCAGCTCGTCGGTGGGCCCGACCCCGTCTCGGCGTGCCGACCGATCCCCGAGCTGCCCGCCGAGGTCGTCACCGTCGAGGCCTCGATGCGATCGTCGGGCGCGCCCGGCACGGCCGACACACGGCTCCTCACGGTGCGGGGGACCGGAGGCTCGGTGGCCTCGGTGCGCCTGAGCCGTCTCGGCCTGGCCGGCTGGTCGACGTCAGCGGGTCGCGTCACGGGCCTCCCCGTCGCTGCCGGTGCCGTCCTCGTCATCTCGGTCCGGCTCGAGCTGCCGACCCGGACCGCGGACATCACCGTCAGCTCCACCGACGGCGCCGTCCTGGCGCAGGGCGCGGACATCCCGTGGCTCACCGCCGGGGACGGGACGGTCGACGAGCTGTGCATACGCCCGGCGCCGGGCGACGGGACCGCCGTCGTCGTGGACGCCGTGCGTGTGACCCTCCGCTGAGGGGGGAGCGGTCCCCCTCACGCTCGCGGCACGACGTGACGCGCCGCGACGTAGGGTCGTGGGGCCGCAGCCAGAGGAGGGATCCGGAGATGACGCCGAGAGAGCGGCACGGCGACGAGGCTCGGCGGTCCGCGCACGACCTCCTGCAGTCCGTCGCCATCATGCAGGCCTTGATCGGGACGCTGCGGGCGACCGATGCCGTCGCCGCCTCCGCCACGCGGCTCCTCGACCAGCTCCAGCGCGAGGTGCGGCTGATCGCCGAGGTGTGCGAGCGGCAGCTCGACATCGGGTCCGTCGTCTCCGAGGTGGACCTGGCCCGGGTCGTCCAGGAGGTCGTCGACCGGTCGCAGCTGACCTACTCCGGCCAGATCTCGCTCGAGGTGGTGCCGGCATCGATCGACGGCGACCCGGTCGAGTGGCACCGGTGCCTCTACAACCTGGTCGAGAACGCCACCCGCGCCGCCTCGCCCGACGGCAAGGTCGAGGTCCGTCTGGCCATCAGCGACGGGTCGATCCGGATCGCCGTCGGCGACTCGGGGCCCGGCTTCGGCGAGGCCGTCGCCGGCCGGGCGTCGCTGGGCCTCTCCACCGTCACTCGGGTCATCGAGGGGCACTCCGGGCACCTGGAGCTCCGGGAGAGCCCGCTCGGGGGGGCCCAGCTGACCGTGGTGGTCCCGCTCCAGGCCTGACGCCTCCTCGTCCGCGCCCGGGGCCCTCCGGACGGATGCCGGCGCGCAGGGCGAGGCTCACCGCCTCGAGGCTGGCGTGGACGCCCAGCTTGGCCAGGATGCTCTTGACGTGCGTGCGGACCGTGTTCAGCGAGATGGACAGGGCCGTGCCGATCTCGCTCCGGCTCAGGCCGTCGACCATGAGCCCCAACACCTGGCGCTCCCTCTCCGACAACGTGTCGACGAGGATCTCCCAGTCCGACGGCGGCGCCGGCTCCTTCATCAGCTCCACGACGGGCCCGATGAGCTCGACGGGGAGCCACATGTGCCCCTCCGCGGCCGCCCGGACGGCCGCCAGGAGATCCTCCGACGACGCCGTCTTGGGCACGTAGCCGGCGGCCCCGGCCCGCAACGCGGTGACGACCACGTCGGGGGTGGACGTGGCGCTGAGGATGAGCAGGGGCAGGTGCGGGTGCTCGTCGATCAGGAGGGCGAGGAGGTCGAGGCCGTCCTCCCCCCCGAGGTCGAGGTCGATCGTCGCCACGTCGATCCGCTCCCTCCGGGCCACGTTCACCGCCGTGCTGGACGAGTCGGCGAGGAACACCGGATCGCAGCCGGCTGCGTTCATCAGCTCGGCCAGGGCGTTGGCCACGCCCTCGTGGTCGTCGACGACCAGCAGTGAGAGGCTCATCGCTGCAGAACCTGCACCCCTTCGGGCCGAGGTGCCCCCCGTGGGGGGGTGAGGGACCCTACCCCAGAATCGTGGTCCGGACGGGTGACCATCCCCGAAAAGCGGTCGAAGGGTAGCATTCTGGTTCACTCTGAGCGAACATGGTGTGAACGGCGGCACGCATCGTGCTGCCACCGACGTCTCTGCCGGGGGGACCGGCACTGCGAGGAGGGACATCCATGGACCTCGTCCTCTGCGACGACCATCCGATCGTGATGCACTCGATGGCCGCCATGTTCCGGAGCCACGGCCACGATGTCGTGGCCACCGCGACCCGGCCCGAGCAGCTGGCGGACCTGGTGCTGCGGCACCATCCCCATGTCTGCGTGACCGACCTGATGTTCGACGACGCCGGCCCCGCTGCCGTGTTCGACGCCATCGCCCAGGTGTCGCCGTTCGTCGACGTGGTGGTCCTGTCCGGCGCTCCCGGGCACGCCGCCCAGGCACTGGCCGCAGGGGCGACGGCCGTCGGCTCCAAGTCGCTCTCGGCCGAGGCCATCGTCGCCCTCGTCGAGGGACGGACGGCCGAGGGGACGGTCGCCCGTCCCGTGCAACGGGCCCGGGTCCCGTACTTCCTGACGGAGCGAGAGGTCGAGGTCCTCCAGAGCCTCAGCGACGGCGACTCCACCGCTCGCATGGCCGAGCGCCTCGGGGTCCGGCACGCCACCGCTCGATCGCACGTCCAGAGCGTGCTGCTCAAGCTCGGGGTGCACAGCCGGGTGGCGGCCGTCGCCGTCGCGGTGGAGGCCGGGATGGTGCGGGTTCCGGCCTGAGGGTCGGTGAGCTCGTGCGCCACACGATGCAGCAGGAGATGAGGACCGATGCGACCGGATGGATCTGACGCCGGAGCCGACGACGAGGTGGCACGGCGGAGCGTGCTCGACTGCCTCGGCCACGCGGAGCGGCCCCTCGGCCCTCTGGAGGTGGCCCGCCGCACGCACCTGAGCTCGCTGGTCGTCATCCCCGTGCTGACCAAGCTGGCGGAGGAGTCGCTCGTGCGCCGGGAGTGCGTGGTGACGGGCTCCGGTCGGACCGACAAGACGTGGGCCTACACCCTCACCGGGCGCGGGGGCCGAGCCGTGGCCGCCAGCAGCCGCCGCACGGGCTGACGTCGGGACGAGCCGCTCAGGGGAGGCGCCCTCACCCCCGCGGCGGTGACCGAGTCGACGGGCCCCTGCGAACGTGATCCCCTCGGCCCCGACCCGCAGGAGACTGCCCGATGAGCACCCGCTCGGCACCGCGATGGACCCGTCAGCGGGTCGTCGCCATCCTCGCCGTCGTCGTGGGGCTCGCCGGGCTGGGGGTCACTGCGACCCCTGGCGCACCCTCGGCGGCCGACCCGGGCGACGTCGGCTGGGAGGGACCGTCGTACGAGGGGGCCTCGGGATCGCCGAGCGGCTCCAAGCCGCAGAGCAAGGTGTGGTTCAACGACGGGCTCTGGTGGGCGACGCTCTACGACAGCGCCAGCGGCGACTTCCACATCTGGCGCCTCGACGTGACCCGCCAGACCTGGGTCGACACCGGCACCCTCGTCGACACCCGACCGAACAGCCGGAGCGACGCGCTCTGGACCGGCCAGCACCTGTACATCGCCAACCACGTGTTCTCCGAGAGCGGCGGGACCGCACCGGCGCAGCTGCGCCGCTACAGCTACGACAGCGCGACCAAGCGCTACAGCGCCGACCCCGGTTTCCCGGTCACGATCAACGGCGTGCGGTCCGAGACCCTGGTGATCGACCGGGAGCCGACGGGACGGCTCTGGGCCACCTGGGTCGAGGGGGGCCAGGTGATGGTGGCCCACACCACGACCGCCGACACGGCATGGTCCGCACCGTTCGCCCTGCCCGTGGCCGGCTCGAACGCCAGCTCCGATGACATCTCGGCCGTGGTGGCCCACCGCAGCGACCGCATCGGCATCCTGTGGAGCAACCAGGACGACGAGACGATGTCGTTCGCCTACCACCTCAACTCCAGCGCACCCGGGACGTGGTCGGCCCGCGAGATCGCCTACTCGGGGGCGGGCGCAGCCGACGACCACATCGACTTCGCCGCCGTGCAGGACGTGGGCGGCCGCGTCCTCGCGGCCGTGAAGACGTCCCGGTCGGGGTCGTCGGTCCTGACCCACCTCCTGGACCGGGATCCGGCCACCGGGACGTGGAGCAGCCACACCTACGGCCTCGGGAGCGACAACCACACCCGCCCCATCGCCGTCGTCGACTCCGAGCACCAGCGCGTCCACATGTTCGCGACGCGCGGCCAGGCCGGAGGGTCGATCTACGAGAAGAGCGCGCCCCTCTCCGCCATCGACTTCCCGTCAGGACCGGGCACGCCCGTGCTGACCGACGCGAGCAGCGCCGACATCAACAACCCGACGTCGACCAAGCAGACGGTGTCGTCGGCCACCGGCCTCGTCGTGCTCGCCACCAACGACAGCACCCGTCGCTACTGGACGCACTACGACCCGCTGGGCGGGCCCGGGCCGGGCCCGGTCACGCCGTCGGCGTCGTTCACCCGCTCACCGGCGACCGGGACCGCCCCGCTCGACGTGGCCTTCACCGACACCTCCACCGGCTCGCCCACCTCGTGGGCATGGACCTTCGGCGACGGCGCCACCTCCACCGCCCAGCACCCCACCCACCGCTACAGCGCCCCCGGCACCTACACCGTCAGCCTCACCGCCACCAACGCCGCCGGCAGCGACACCATCACCCAGACCGGCTCGGTCACCGTCACCACCGCACCACCCACAGGGACACCCCTGACCTTCACCGCCACCGCCGACGGACTGGTGAAGTCGTCCTCCCCCACCCGGTCCTACGGTGGTGACGCCAAGCTCCAGGTCCGCGCCCCGGACCCGGCGTACGAGTCCTACGTGCGCTTCGACCTGTCGGGCCTGGGCGGGGCACCGACCTCGGCCCGTCTGCGCCTCTTCGTGACCGACGCCAGCCCGGTCTCGGGGACGGCGACGGGCGTCCAGACCGGTTGGACCGAGGGCGGTCTGACCTGGAACACCCGACCGGGCGCGATCGGCGGGCCGCTCGGCTCCGCCGGCGCGAGCACGGCCGGCCAGTGGGTCGAGTACGACGTCACCGCCGGGGTCGCCGGCGACGGCCCCGTCGCCTTCGCGATCCGCACGACGAGCACGAACAGCCTCATCACCTCCAGCCGCGAGGGAGCCCACCCGCCCCAGCTCGTCGTGACCGCCGGAGGGACCTCGCCGCCACCCCCACCACCACCGCCACCGCCGACGCCGCCGTCGGCGTCGTTCACCCGCTCACCGGCGACCGGGACCGCCCCGCTCGACGTGGCCTTCACCGACACCTCCACCGGCTCGCCCACCTCGTGGGCATGGACCTTCGGCGACGGCGCCACCTCCACCGCCCAGCACCCCACCCACCGCTACAGCGCCCCCGGCACCTACACCGTCAGCCTCACCGCCACCAACGCCGCCGGCAGCGACACCATCACCCAGACCGGCTGGGTCACCGTCACCACCGCACCACCCACAGGGACACCCCTGACCTTCACCGCCACCGCCGACGGACTGGTCCAGAGCGGCAGCCCCTCCAAGAGCTACGGAACGACCGCCGACCTCAAGGTGCGGGCGCCCACGCCGGCCTACGAGTCCTACGTGCGCTTCGACCTGTCGGGCCTGGGCGGGGCACCGACCTCGGCCCGTCTGCGCCTGTGGGTCACCGACGCCAGCCCGACCGGAGGCGTCGTGACACCCGTCGGCGCGGGGTGGACCGAGGCCTCGCTGACCTGGAACACCCGACCGGCCGCCCTGAGCAGCGCCGTCGCCACCCTCGGGGCGACGACGGCGGGGAGCTGGGTGGAGGTCGATGTCACCGCTGCGGTCGCCGGCGACGGCGCCCTCGCCCTGCGCCTGACGACCCCGAGCACCAACAGCGCCGTCTACTCGAGCCGGGAGACCACCCGACCCCCGCAGCTGGTCGTGGTGCCGTGAGGCGGAGGCTCCATCCGCGCTCGGCGCACCACGCCCCGCCGCCCGGCGGCGACCCCGATCGGGCACCTCCCTCGTGGCCCGGCGTCGCCATGACGTGCGACGGTGTGACCATCGGCCTGACCCTCGCGGACGGCACCGTGCTGGTCCACCTGGCCGGGACCCTCGACCGTGAGGCCCGTGCACTGCTGCTCCGGGCGGCGCGACGGGTCGTCCGCGGCAGCACCGGCCACCTGATCGTCGACTGCGCCGACCTCTGCTCCTGCGACGAGGCCGGTCTCGACGCCCTGGCCTCGCTGCACCGGCTGCCCGGCATCGAGTCGGTGCGCCTGCGCCACGTCGACCCCGCCCTGCGCCGCCGGCTCGACGCCGCCGGGCTGGCGGGCCGCCTCGGCTGCCGGGCCGAGGCCCAGGGGTCGGCCCCCGCGGCGTCGCGCCGATCCACGCTCTGACGCCGAGGATCCACCACCCGAGAGCCCCCACGGTCCATGCTGGCGTCGTCGAACGCCCCTGACTCCGGTACCGGGTCGGGGCGATCGACGACGTGGACACGAGGACGCTCAGGACGATCGGCCCCGCTCGCGACCTCGTGTCCACCACACCGTCCGTCCACCACCACACCCCGGGCGCGAGACCCTCTACCGCGTCGTGCGGGTGACGCCGACGGGCGCATGGCCCAACCTGACCGACCGTGGGCGGAGAGGAGGGTCCGATGGACGCGCCAACGGTGAGGAGGCGCACATCGCTCGTCGTGGCTGTCGCCATGGCGTTCCTGCTGGCGGCGTGCGACATCGGGTGGGAGGGGCCCTCCTACGAGGGGGCGTCGGGGTCACCCAGCGGCTCCAAGCCCGAGAGCAAGGTCTGGTTCCACGACGGCCGGTGGTGGGGGTCGCTCTACGACACCGCCAGCGGAGACCACCACATCTTCTGGCTCGACGTGGCGGCCGGGCAGTGGCACGACACCGGCGTTCCCCTGGACCCGCGGCCCAACAGCCGGGCCGACGTGCTGTGGGACGGGTCGCACCTCTACGTCGCCTCCCACGTGTTCACCGACGGCTCGCCGCGGGCAGGCCGCCCGAGCCAGCTCCACCGCTTCTCCTACGACGACGCCCAGGACACGTGGCGACCCGACCCCGGCTTCCCGGAGGTGATCAACGACGTCGCCACCGAGACCCTCGTGATCGACAAGGACGCGACGGGGCGGCTCTGGGCCACGTGGGTCCAGGACGGCACGGTCCTCGTCACCTCGACCACGAACGTGGATCGCGGCTGGGCCGCGCCCTCGGCCGTCCCCGGTGCCACCGGTCTCGACAGCGACGACATCTCGTCCCTGGTCGCCTTCACGTCGCCCACCGGACCCCGCGTGGGTGTGATGTGGAGCGACCAGAACAGCGAGACGGTGCGCTTCACGTCTCGACTCGCCCTCGACCCGGTGGGGCTCTGGAGCCCGACGGAGATCGCCTTCTCCGGTCCTCGTGCCGCCGATGACCACATCAGCATGCGGGCCGTCCAGGACATCGGGGGCCGGCTGCTGGCCGTCGTGAAGACCTCGGCGTCGGGCGGGTCGAACGCCCTCGTGGTCGTGCTCGACCGCACGGCCACCGGGTCGTGGTCGGCGCACCCCTTCGGGACGGTCGCCGACGCCCACACCCGGCCGGTGCTCGCCGTCGACGCCGAGCAGCGCATCGTCCACGTCTTCGCCACCAGCGGCCAGTCCGGCGGATCGATCTACGAGAAGACAGCGCCGCTGGACGATCTGGTCTTCCCACCGGGGGTCGGCCGTGAGGTCCTCAAGGACGAGGACAGCCCCGACATCAACAACGCCACGACGACGAAGCAGCTGGTCAGCTCGGCCACGGGGCTCGTGGTGGTGGCGACCAACGACAGCACTCGCCGGTACTGGACCCACCACGACCCGCTCGCCCCTCCCCCGCCCACCGACGAGAGGGCCGAGGGGTGAGGCCGATGCGGAGGCTCGCCGCCGCCCTCGTGGCTGTGTCCCTCGGCGCCGCCGGCCTCACCAGCTGCGAACCGGCCGCACCCTACGACGTCGCCGTGTTCGGCGACGTGCCCTACTCGGCGTCCCTCGAGGCCGCCTACGACCGCATGATCGCCGCCCTCAACGGCACGGACATCCGCTTCTCGACGCACCTCGGTGACTTCAAGAGCAGCTCGTCGGAGTGCACGGACGCCAACATGGACGAGAACATCCGGCGCTTCGACACCCTCGCACGCCCGCTGATCTACACCCCGGGCGACAACGAGTGGCTCGACTGCGGCTCCAGCCGGGACGTCCGGCTGGCGCGACTCCGAGAGGCGGTCTTCCGGGGCGATGGGGCGGCGTCGCGGGGCCGCACCACCCGGGGGCTCGCCTCGCAGGCCGCCGCCGGGTACCCCGAGAACGCCCGGTGGACCGAGCCGTCGGTCACCTTCGCCACGCTGCACGTGGTGGGCGGTGGCGACGACCAAGGCCGCTCGCAGGGCCGGCTCCGCCGAGCGCACACGATCGAGTGGATGCGGAGTGCGTTCCGGGCCGCTCGTGAGGCCGGTCACGCCGGGATCGTGCTCCTCGCCCAGGACAGCCCGTACAACCCCGACGGGTCGATCTCGAGCTCGTACCGTGACCTGGCCGATGCCCTGCGCGAGGAGACGTTGGCGTTCTCCGGCGAGGTCCTGTGGATCCAGGGCGACGGCCACACCTACCGCAACGACCGGCCCATGCGGACCTCCGACGGTGCCACCGTCTCCAGCTTCCGACGGGTGCAGGTCGAGGGGGAGAACAAGGTGAGCTACGTGCGTCTGCGCATCGATCCCGGCACGGCGCCGCTCTTCTCCATCTCGCTCTCCTCCCGGTTCTGACCACGGCGCCCGGGCTCGGGGCTCGGGGCTCGGGTCGTCGGCGTCGGCGGGGGCCGCCTGGGGAGGGGCGGTCCGCGGCCCGCGGCATCGTCCCCGACGCGCACGAGGCCCCGCGGCGCGGCATCCGGGCGTGACGCCCGAGCGGCAGCGGCCTCCCTCAGCGGACCAGGAGGATCTGGGCCTCGAGGACGCCGTGGTCGTCGACGGAGAGGACCGCCGGGCTGCTCGGGACCTCCACGTCGTGGTCGGCGAAGGTGACCTCGGTGGTGGCCACCAGCACGACGGTGCCCTCGACCAGCTGGGCCTCGACGGCGATCTCGGCCGGGCGGGTCACGCCGTGGATGGTGAGCTCGCCCGCCACGACCACCTCGATGGCCTCGCCGGTGGCGGCGGCCTCGCCCAGCTCCACCGGCTCGGTGAGCGCGAAGGTGGCGCTCGGGAAGGCCTCGGTCTCGAGCGCGTCCTGGACCACCCGGTCGCGCATCGACGTCTCGGTGGTGATGGTCGTCAGGTCCACCTCGAAGCTGGCCGCCGTCACGGTCGTCCCCTCGATCGTGACCTCGCCGCTGACGGCGTCGGTGCGGCCCACGGCGGTGGTCGAGCCGATCGCTGCCAGCTCCTCGTCGATGCGGAACCCGGCGAAGGTCCCGGTCGCGCTCTCGTAGGTGAAGTCCCCCGTCTCGGTGTCGACCGTCCACGTCCCGGCGACGGCGGACGCCCCGTCGTCGGTGGTCTCCGAGGCCTCGGTGGTGGCGGTGCCCTCCTCGACCGACTCGACGGCCGTCGCCAGGCTCGCCTCGGCCGGCGCGTCGTCCCGGAGGAACCACCAGACCCCGGCCCCGACGAGGGCCACGATGACGACGGCGCCGATGGCGATGATCTTGCGGGGGAGGCTCATGGCGCGGACGGTACGAACGCTCCCTGAGAGGACCCTGGGAGCCAGCGGCGACGTGCCGGAGAGGTCCCGCCGACCGCCGACCGCCGGTCGTCGAGCGCTCCGGTGCGTCCGCGGCCCGGGCGACGTCCGCTCAACCGGGACCGATGACCGCCTCGCCGGCACGGTACGCGGTGATGGGACCGTCCTCGCTGACCACGGTGACGACGGCATCGGGGTGGTCGAAGCTCCACCGTTGGGCGGACCGGTGGCGCATGCCCCGGGGGTTGCTGATGGCGGCGGCCTCCGCCCCCGACAGCAGGCCCACCCCGAGAGCGGTGACGGTGCCCCGCCCGTCGACGATCGTGGCCAGGTCCCGCTGGACGAGGCACGACAGCAGCGGCGGGAAGTGCCGGCGGTTGGTCAGGGTCAACGCCGGCGGCCGGCTGGCCCCCGAGGTGTCGAAGGAGGCGTCGTCACCGTCGTGGACGACCAGCGTCGCCCCGACGTGGGCGGGCGAGAGCCAGTGGACGGCGAGGTCGAGCATGCCGTGGGCCACCGCCGGGGCCAGGTCCGGCGCCGCGTCCAGGAGCGTCGGGAGGAGGCTGGCCGCCGTGCTCCGGGCGTTCCACCGACGACCGTCCCAGGACACGACCTGGCCGTCCTGGAAGAAGCGGGTCACACCCAGCACGGGGGTCCGCTGCACGATGACCCCGCCGATGTCGGCCTGCATCGCGACGAGGTCGGCCTCGTACTGGAGCGGGTGCTCGAAGCAGGCGATGGCAACCCCCTCCCCCGACACGGTGCGCACCAGGTACGACGCCCGGCCGTCGGCGAAGGGGCGCACCTCCATGAGGTCGTGCGGGGCGTCGACGAGCTCGACGGCCACGCCGCCCTGCGGGTCGAAGGTCGTCCACGACGAGACGATCATCGCCCCGTACAGCGGGTGCCGGCCCTCGAACTGCGGGGTGCGGCGCACGTAGTCGAGCTCCTGGACCACGACCGCCGCCATCGCCGGTCCGCCCCGCACGACGACGCCGTCGTCCTCCAGCTCGTCGGCGAGCCGCTGCTCCGCGCGGGACGTGGTGACGTGGGGAGCCGGCACGCGGCGATCGTACCGTCGGGCCTCCGGCGACCGTCCCGCCGCGCCCGGACCGTGGGCCGTCTCAGCCCTCCGGCAGCGACCTCCGGGCCTCGTCCACGATGGCCCGCCACTGGGACCCGGTCACCGGGTGGGCGCCACCGTCGCCGGCGAAGGCGCTCGAGACGACCACGTCGGGGTCGAGCGCGGCCAGCACCCCGAGGCTGTGCCGCAGCCGGGCGGCGTCGCTGATGCCACCGAGGTAGCCGGCCCGCCACCGCCCGTCGGCGCCCCGGTAGGCCGTGTCGCCGACGAAGAGGTACCGGGTGCCGTCGGCACCGGTCAGCAGGTACGAGGTGCTCCCCCGGGTGTGGCCCGGTGTGGGGACGACCTCGATCCCGTTGTCGTCCCGGTGGCGCCGGTCGAGCACCACCCCGGGGCGGGCATGGCGGCCGATGTCGTCGGCCTCGGCCGCAGGGGCGTGCAGCGTGGACCCGAACCGCTCGGCGATCCGGCCCAGCATGGGGCCGGCCTCGTCGACGTGGCTGAGGTACTGGTGGGCCACCCCACCGAGCTCGGCCACGGCGTCGAAGTCCGCGTCGGTGAGGACCGAGTAGAGCAGCACGTTCCCCTCGGGCCGCACCCACAGGTACCCGTGGGTCGTCAGCCCGGGGAACGGAGAGTCGGCCCGCGTCTCCCACAGGTCCGTCCCGATCTGCGTCAGCCCGCTCGTCGTCGTGGTGTCGGCCACGTCGCCTCCTTCGTGTCGTCGGTCGAGGTGGACCGTACGAGCTGAAGTGCGATCGAGGTCAAGGGTCGAGGCCCATCCCCCGTCCGACGGGTGTCAGCGGCGGGCGCCCTCTCGGGCGACGACCAGCAGGCGGCCGACCACCTGGCCCGTCTGAAGCAGGTGCCCGACGGCGGCCTCGTCGTCGTGGGCGTCCTGCCAGGCGTCGGTGTGGCCGTGGGCCTGCTCGATCCAGTCGTCCACGGCCTCCTCCTGCGCCCGCCACGACGCCGGGGGGTCGGGCAGGTCCGACAGCGACGCCTCGCCGGTGACGGCCAGGCCGGCGACGTCGACCAGCGCCCGGAGCTCGTCCTCGACCGGGAAGTGGTTGACCTCGGGTTCGGTGTCGAGGTCGGCGACGGTCCGCACGTAGACGAGGAGGCCGCACGCCCCGCCGGGCTCGAGGACCCGGGCGACCTCACCGAGGGCGGCCCGCTGGTCCGACGTGGTGCAGAGGACGCCGAGGCTCCACGCCCGGCCCACCGTCGCGTCACCGAGGGGCAGGTGCTCGGCGGTGGCCACGATCGGCGCCAGGGCGAACAGGTCCGTGGCGGCCCGGCAGGCGGCCTCCATGGGCTCGACGAGCACCGGCACGGCGCCGGCGGTCGCCCGGGCCCACGCCGCCGGACCCCCCATGCCGGCGCCCACGTCGAGCAGGCGGACCCCTGCGCCGAGCTGGAGGTGCTCGGCGAACCAGCCCAGGGCCGCTGGTCCCCCGCTCCCGCGGCACGCGGCGGCGAGGGCGTGGTCGTCGCCGAGGGCCCCCACGGCATCCACCGTCCACGCCGCCATCGTCCCGAACTCGGGCTCGGAGGAGACGTCCTCGTCGCTCACGCCGCCTCCTCCCGCAGCGCCGCCCCGATGGCCGCCTTGATCTCGGCTCCCGTCTCGACGCCTCGGCCCGACGCCATCCCCGACAGGTTCACCCCGACGACACCCTCGATGGCCAGCAGGGCCCGGGCCTCGGCGACGGCGACGGCGATGCCGGCGGCGACGGTGTCCTCGGCCCCGAGCACCGTCTCGACGTGCTCGGCGCGGAGGGCGAGGCCGGGGAACCGCTGGAGCACGCCGGCCGACGGTGCGTCGGTGAAGACGGGGACGGCGCCGACGATGGGGACGGTCGCCCCCGCCCGGCGGGCCGCCTCGACGAACCGCCGCACGTGGTCGACCGTCGCCGAGTGGTTGAGGATGCACAGGGTCGCCCCGGCGCGCTGCTTCTCGACCAGCCGGCGCGGCCGGAGCGCGACGGGCGGTGCGTCGGGCGACTCGGGGACGACCACGGGCAGCCCCCGTGCCGCCGCCAGCCCGGCCAACCGCGTGCCGTCGAGGTCGAAGACCTGGGTGGCGTCGCGGCGGACACCGGGGCCCCGGGCGTCGCCGGTGACGCACATGACCCCGGCGACACCGATGGCCGCCAGGCCCTCGAGCTCCTGCTCGAGCACGACGCGGTTGCGGTCCCGGCACGACAGGGTGATCACGGCCGCGCCGCCCGCGTCGTCCACGAGCCCGGCGATCTGGGTCGGAGGGAAGTCCGGGCGCGACTGGTGGTCACCGACGAGCACGGCGTCGCACGACCCGGCCAGCAGGCCCACCACCGTGGCCAGCCCCTCCCGGTCGTAGGGGGCGACCGTGAGGTCGGTCAGGACGAGGGGCGCCGTCCGGTCCGCGAACCCGCCACCCGCCGGCGCCCCGCCGGTGCGGGTCGGCCCGTCCCACGGGATCGGCCGGGTGAGGGTGGCGAAGGGGCAGGCGACGTCGGCCACCTCGCACGCGCCGCCCGGGCGCACGCCTCCGCAGGGGCCGTACACCATCCGCTTCGGGCAGCCCGGCTCCCTCTCCTCGTCGGTGGCCACGCCCGCCCCTTACCGAGGCGACGAGCCTGAACCCCTGCCGTCGCCCGAGCGCCGGCGCGACGCGACGGGCGGGCCCGAAGCGTCGCGAGCGTGACTAGGCGTCGTCGTGGAGGAGGGGCTCCCACGCCGCGGTCTGGGCTTCGTCGAAGAGCCGCAGCAGCGAGAGGAACGGGAGGAACAACACATCAGCGTCAGCGTCGGCGTCGCCCGGATCCTTCCCGGGTGTGCCATCTCTCACGGGTCGTCGGGCCACGTGGGCCTGGATGACGATGCCCTCTCAGGCGGGACGGATCTCCAGGATCGTGGCCGCCGGGGTCGGGGCGACGGGCCAGGGGACGCCGCCGTCGGCGAGGGCCGTGAGCCGCTCGTCGGCGGGGCGACCAGGGGTGAGGTCGGTGACGGTGGCGGGGCCGGCGGGGACAAGGTGGTCGATGGCGACGGGCTCGTCGCGACCCGCAGCGGCGCCGTCGTCGCCCTCGAGCGCGTAGAGGAACACGACGGTGCGGTCGCCGCGCCGGTAGGCCAGGGCGGCGCGGTCGGAGCCGACGGGCGAGACCAGCCGGTGGAGGTCGCCGTGCTGCACGACGTCGCGGATCCGGTGGGAGGCCGTGATCGCCTCGGCCACGGTGGCGGCCTCCTCGTCGGACAGGGCGGTGAGGTCGAGGTCGAGCCCGAAGCGGCCGCTCATGGCCACCGCGCACCCGAAGGCCACCGGCCGCTCGCCCCAGCGGGTCACATGGGCGCCGAGGACCGAGGCCGGGAGGAGGTGCGACGCGCCCCACTGGATCCGGACGCGGTCGACCGGGTCGGTGTTGTCCGACGTCCAGACCTCGTGGAACCACCGGAGGGTGTCGAGGTCGGAGCGCCCGCCCCCCGAGGCGCACAGCATCAGCTCCACGTCGGGGTGGCGTCGGGCGACCTCGGCCATCACGTCCCGGGTGGCCCGGACCCGGTCCAGCGGCAGGTGGCTCTGGCGCTCCGCAGGGAGCGTCGCCGACCCGGGCTCGGTCACGTCCCGGTTGGCGTCCCACTTCAGGTAGGTGATGCCCGGGTGGTCCGCCAGCACCCGGTCGATGGTCTCGACCACGAAGGCGCGCACCTCGGCTCGGCAGAGGTCGAGCACGAGCTGGCTGCGCTCCTCCCGCCGCTCCCGGCCGGGCTCGCCGATGACCCAGTCCGGGTGGTCGCCGTAGAGGGCGGAGGCGGCGTTGACCATCTCGGGCTCGACCCACAGGCCGAACCGCATGCCGGCGGCGAGGGTGCGGTCGATCAGCGGCTGCAGGCCGTCGGGCAGCTTCCGCCGGTCGACCTGCCAGTCGCCGAGCGAGGTCGTGTCGTCGTCGCGCCGACCGAACCAGCCGTCGTCGAGGAGGAACAGCTCGCACCCCAGCGCCGCGGCCCGGTCGACCTGGGCGGCCAGGCCGTCGGGGTCGAGGGCGAAGAAGACCGCCTCCCAGGTGTTGGCCACCGTGGCCCGGGTCCGGTCGCCGTCGCGGACGACGTGGCGCCGGGCGAAGCGGTGGAGGCGCCGGCTGGTCTCGCCGATCCCGGTCGCCGACCAGGTCCACGCCACCGCAGGCGTCGTGAAGGTGGCACCCGGGTCGAGGATCCGCTCGGCCCCGACGTGCTGGTGCCCGGCGATGAGCCGCTGGTGGCCGTGGGGCGACACCTCGGCGTCGAAGCGGACGTCGCCGCCCCAGCGCACGGTGGCGGCCAGGACGGTGCCGGCGTCCTCGAGGGCGGCCCCGTCGGGTGACCACAGCACGACCGGCGGGCGGTAGAGCGAGGGGCGGACCCCGCCGAAGGAGGCGACCGTCTTCGTCCCCGGGGCCAGGGGCTCGGTGGTCTGGGTCCACTCCCCCGCCCACCCGCCGCCCCAGTGGGTGAGGTGGGGGGGGGCGGGACCGGCGGGCGGGCGCGCCGGCGGCCGCCTGGTGGAGGCGGCAGGGGCCGTCGCCCTCGTTGGCGACCTCCACCCACTGCTCGACCAGGTCGACGGCGGGCCAGGTCCGGTAGCAGAGGGTCACCGCCAGCGGGGCGACCCGGTCGACGAGGCGGACGCGGTGGTCGACGCCGTCACCCTCGCCCGCCGGGGCCGTCGTGGCCTCGACGAAGCGGAGCCGGGTCGAGGTGACCCCGTCGCCGTGGGTGACCCGCAGCGCCGGCTCGCGCAGCGGCTCCTCGCCGAAGGTGGGGTAGGCCAGCGGGAACAGGGCGAGGGGCAGGGCCGGGCCGTCGTCACCCGCGGCCGGGCCGAACGACCGCTGGTGGAGCCGCCCGTCCTCGCCCGCCGCCAGCACCAGCCGGGTGGCCCCGGCCTCGATCACGACGTCGGTCACGGGTCCTCCACGGCGGCGAGCGATCGAACCCACCGTCCGCCCCCCTCCACCCCCGTGCTCACTCGTGCACCACCCGGGACAGCTCGGGATCGGTGGCGTCGGCGGTGACCCGACCGAGCGCCTCGTCGTCACCGTCGAGGGTGCCGTGCCAGAAGTCGAGCACCGTGCGGGTGACGAGGTCGTCGTACGGCGATGGTTCGTCGGTGAAGGCGAGGCGGTGCTCGGCCCCGAGCAGGGTGACGAACCACTTGGGCGCCACCGCCTGCTCGTACGCCGCCAGGTCGGCGCCGAGGGGGACGTCGTCGGCGTCGCCGTGGATGACCAGCAGCGGCAGGCCGGACCAGAACCGGTACTCGCCGTCGGGCATGGGGAACGTGAGGCCGGCGAACACCACGGCCGAGTCGATGCGCTCGTCGCGGGTCGCGGTGTTGAACGCCACCGCCCAGGTGGTGGCGCCGCCCAGGCTGTGGCCGACGACGCCGATGGCCTCGGGGTCGACGAGGCCGTGGAGCGGGCTGGCCGGGTCGTCGCCGGCGGCCAGCACCTCGTCGATCACGAACGAGACGTCGCCGGGCTGGTTGACGACGTCGCCGAGGTTGCCCAGCGCCTCGGGCACGTCGCCGTTCGTCAGGGGGAACGCCGGCGAGGCGACCACGAAGCCGTCCGCGGCCCAGCCCGGGACCTGCTCGTCGAACTCGTCGGGGTGGCCCGACGCACCGTGCGCCAGGACGACGAGCGGGTACGGACCACCGCTGGTGGGGTGGGTGATGCGGGTGACGATCGTGCGGTCGGGCTGGGCCGGGGCCCCGGCCGCCCCCTCCGCCGTCGGCCGCGACCGATCGACGAAGGTCTCGGTGACCAGGTCGACCTCGAACGGCGCCGACGCCTCGGTCGTCGAGGTCACCGCCGGCCCCTCGGTCGATCCGGTGCGGGCGCCGTCCTCGTCGCCGCCACCGCACGCGGCCACCAGGACGAGCACGGCGACGAGCGAGGTGCGCCAGGTCATCGGACGAGGGTACCGACCACGCCCGCCGGCGCCGGGGGACCGGGACCTTCTCCCCTACCGGTGCCGGGAGGCGCGGGTGATGATCGCCGCATGGCTCCGACCTCCGCCGAGACCCTCGGAGCACCGGAGCCGGTCGAGTCCGGGCCACCGACCCGGCCGCTGCGGATCGTGCTCACCGGCGGCCCGGGCGGGGGCAAGACGACGGCGGCCGACCTGTTCCGCCGCGAGATCGGCGATCGGGTCGTCGTCGTCCCCGAGTCGGCCACCACCCTGTTCGCCGGCGGGTTCCCCCGCGTCACCGACCCGGTCGCCCGGCGGTCCGTGCAGAGCGCGGTCTTCGCGGTGCAGCGCAGCCTGGAGGACATCCAGTCCGCCGTCTACCCCGACCGCGTCCTGCTCTGCGACCGGGGCACACCGGACGGGGCCGCCTACTGGCCCGACGGCCCCGAGGTCTTCTTCGAGCAGATGGGGACCACCCGCGACCGCGAGCTGGCCCGCTACGACGCCGTCATCTTCTTCGAGACGGCCGCGGTCGGCGACGGCGAGATCGAGGGCGGCAACCGCTACCGCATCGAGTCGCGCGACGAGGCCGTCGAGGTCGACCGGCAGCTCCGGGCGGTGTGGTCGTCGCACCCCGGCTTCCACCTCGTGCCCCACAACCCGTCGTTCCTGCGCAAGATCACCGTCGGGCTGGCGATCCTGGAGAGCGTGGTCGCCCGCCACCTGCCCATCGAGGCGGCATGACGGCGTCGGTGGAGCGGACGCAGGTGCCGGTCCTGTCCTTCCTCGGCGCCGCCGGAACCGTCACCGGCAGCCGGTTCCTCATCGACACGCCCGGGGCCCGGGTGCTCATCGACGCCGGGATGTTCCAGGGGCTGAAGGGACTGCGACGGCGGAACTGGGCGCCGTTCCCGGTCGATCCCTCGACCATCGACGCCGTGGCGGTCACCCACGCCCACGTCGACCACACCGGCTACCTCCCGGCGCTCGTGCGCGACGGCTACGCCGGCCCGATCCACGCCACGCACGGAACGACGGCGCTGGCCCGGATCGTCCTGCCCGACGCCGGGCACCTCCAGGAGGAGGAGGCGGCCTACGCCAACCGCAAGGGCTTCTCCAAGCACCACCCGGCCCGGCCGCTCTACACCGAGGCCGACGCCCGCGTGGCCGTCGAGCGCTTCGCCCCGCAGCCGTTCCACCGCGAGGTCGAGGTCGCCCCGGGCGTGCACCTGACCATGCGGCCGGCCGGGCACATCCTGGGGTCGGCGACGATCTCCGTGCGCCTCGCCGACCACCGCGACCGCCGCATCGTGTTCAGCGGTGACCTCGGTCGGCCCCAGCACCCGATCCTGCGGCCACCGGACCCCGTCGGGGCCGCCGACATCGTCGTCATGGAGTCGACCTACGGCAACCGCCGCCACGACGACGCCGGGGCCCTCGACCGGCTGCGCGACGCCATCGTGACGACGGTGGCGCGCGGCGGGACGGTGGTGATCCCCGCCTTCGCCGTCGACCGCACCGAGGTCGTGCTCTTCCACCTGCGCGAGCTGCTCGCCGCCGGTGCCATCCCCGAGGTCCCGGTGTTCGTCGACTCCCCGATGGCGCTGTCGGCCCTCCGGGTGTACCGCGAGGCCATCGCCCGGGGGGAGACCGACGTCGACCCCCGGTTGGCGGACCGGGCCGACGCCTTCGGTGCCGGGCACATCACCGAGATCCGCGACGTCGAGCGCTCCAAGGCCCTCGCCGACCACGTCGGCCCCTGCATCATCGTGTCCGCCTCCGGGATGGCGACCGGCGGTCGTGTCGTCCACCACCTGGCCCGGCTCCTGCCCGACCACCGCACCACCGTGCTGCTGGTCGGGTTCCAGGCCCCGGGCACGCGGGGCCGCCAGCTCGCCGAGGGCGCCCGCCAGGTCAAGATGCTCGGCCGCTACGTGCCCGTCCGGGCCGACGTCGTCGACCTGGCCGCCTTCTCCGTCCACGCCGACCAGGGCGAGCTCGTCGCCTGGCTCGACACCGCCGACCGCCCGCCCGACACCGTCTACCTCGTCCACGGCGAGCCCGACTCGGCCGCCGCCCTCGAGACCGTCATCGGCGAGCGCGACGGCTGGCTGGCCGTCACCGCCCGCGACGGCGAACGGGTCCGTCTCGACTGACCGGCGCGAGGTCGGCGCCCGAGGCGTCCGACCACCGGTCCTCGTCCTCGTCCCCTTCCTGATCCTCGTCCTGGTCCGTGAACGTCACGGACACGTGCTGCTCGGGTCGCCGTCGTTCGTTGAGGACGAGGCCCTCGAGGACCTGCCGGTCCGCGTCGGTGAGGGGTGGCTGGGCGATCCGGCGGGGCCAGAGGCGGCGCCATGCCACCACCGCGGTCTCGTTGGCGACGATGACCGCCCGCGTCAAGAGGTTGATCCAGAACAGGGCGACCACCACGATCCCGACGGAGCCGTAGAGCTCGCTGGCGCGCGACAACCGGTCGCTGACCAGCGCGATCCCGATGCGCTGGAGCACCTCCCACGCCAGCCCGGCGACGATCGCCGCCGGGACGAGGCGGACGGTGTCGACCACGGGCGCGACCGTGATGCGGAGGACCGCCAGGAGGACGATCGCGGCGACCGCCGCCGCGACCGGCGCCCGGACGACGGCCGGGATCGCCTGCAGGGAGTCGGCGGTGCGCACGACGGCCCCGCCGGCGGCCGCGCCGATGAGGAGGGTGAACAAGAGCAGCGCCCGCACGTGGCGGGCGACGAAGCCCTGGCGCTCCACGCCGGGGACGTTCCACACCTGGTTCAGGGCGAGCTGCAGGGAGTGGTACACCCCGAACGAGGTCCACAGGAGGCCGAAGATGCCCACGCTGAGACCCAGGCCACCGGCGTCGAGCGTCGAGAGCCCGTCTCGGAGGCGATCGCCCACCAGGGGCATCTGCTCCAGGGTCGTGTCGAGGATGCCGCCGTCGCCCGTGGCCTGTCCGTCGAGGAACCGAGCCGAGAGGGTCAGGACGACCACGAGGAGCGCCAACAGGCCGAGGAAGGCGTGGTAGGTGACCATGCTGGCGAAGGCGCTGCCCCGGTCGTCGGCGTACTTGCGGATGATGCCGATCGGGAGGGCGACCCACGGCCGATCCTGCTGGCGGTCGTCGACCCACCGGACCACGCGCTCGGGGACCTGGACGATCGTCATGCCGGGACGACCCGTGGTGGCACCAGGCGCGACGGTGACGTCGTGGCCGGTGTCCGCGGTGCCCTCACATCAGCGTCCTCTCCTCGTTCGTGCCCCCACTCGCCCGGAGAGGCGTCGGTACGCCAGATGGGCGGGACGGGCCGATCGACGGACCGACGCCGATGCGCTCAGCGCCGGAGCTCGAGCACCATGTTGAACGGCGTCTCGGCGACCCGGCGCAGCGTGGTGAACCCGGCGGCGTCGGCGACCTCCCGGAGCCGGGCCTCGCCGGCCTGGGCGCCGAGGGCGGCCCCGACGTCCTGCGACAGCGAGCTCGGGGTGCACAGCAGGGTGGAGAACCCGTAGTAGGCGGCCCCGACGGGGTTGAGGTTGTCCTCGAGGCGGTCGGCCGCCATGGGCTCGACGAGCATGACCGTCCCGTCGGCCGCGAGCACCTCCCGCACCCGCGTGAGCGCGCCCACGGGGTCGCCCATGTCGTGGAGGCAGTCGAAGAAGCACACGAGGTCGAAGGTGCCCTCCACGTCGGAGACGGTGCGGGTCTCGAACGCGGTGCGGTCGGCGACGCCGGCCGCCGCCGCCCGGCGCCGGGCCTCGTCGATCGAGCCCGCGTGGGCGTCGAAGCCGGTGAAGGTCGAGCTCGGGTAGGCCGCGGCCATCAGGACCGTCGACGCGCCGTGGCCGCAGCCGATGTCGGCGACCTGGGCCCCGGCGCGCAGCTTCTCCTCCACCCCGGAGAGCGCCGGCAGCCACGTGCTCACCAGGTTGGCCTGGTAGCCGGGCCGGAAGAACCGCTCACAGCCCTCGTAGAGGTCGTGGTGGTGCTCGCCCCAGCCCACGCCGCTGCCGTCGCGGAAGGCGGCGGCGAGGCGGTCGGTGGAGTGCAGCGCCGCCAGCGCCGTCTCGAAGGCGCCGATCACGCAGGCCGGGCTGCGCTCGTCGGTGAGGACCACGGCGTGCTCGGCCGGGAGCGAGAAGCGGTCGTCGCCCTCGTAGGTCACGTAGCCGGTGGCCGCCTGGGCCGACAGCCACTCGCGCACGTAGCGCTCGACGGTGCCGGTCCGGTCGGCCAGCTCGGCGGCCGTCACCGGCCCGGCGCCGGCCATGGCCCGGTACAGCCCGAGACGGTCCCCGAGCACGGCCATCGAGCCGCCGAGCACGGTGCCGACGTCGGTGACGGCGCGCCCGACGAAGGCCACGAGGGCGTCCTCGTCGAGGGCGGGGGTGGGGGTGGTGGACTCGATGGTCGTCATGGTCGTGCTCCTTGTTCGGTCGTCCGACCGACACGCTGCGCTGAGGGAGAGCCCTTGTCAAGGGGGAACATCTGTGCCACGGTCGTCCGGGCCGGACGACCGACCGAACACACCGAGAGGATCCGACGAGCCGCATGACCGCACCTGCGACCGCCCCGGACACCCGCACCGCCATCATCGAGGCGGCGCGCGCCCGGCTCTGGACCGAGGGCCACGCCGGAGTGAGCACCCGCAAGGTCGCAGCGGCCGCCGGCGTCCCCCTCAGCCAGCTCCACTACCACTTCGGGTCCAAGCAGGGGCTGCTGCTCGCCGTCCTCGAGGCCGAGAACCAGCGTCTGCTCGACCGCCAGCAGCGCATGTACTCGTCGGATCGGCCGCTCTGGCAGCGCTACGAGCAGGCCTGCGACTTCCTCGACGAGGACCTCGAGTCGGGCTACGTGCGGGTGCTGCAGGAGATGATCGCCGAGGGGTGGACGAACGAGGCGGTGGGGGCGTCTGTCCGCCAGGTGCTGATGGGCTGGTACACCCTCCTGACGTCCGTGGCCGAGGAGGCCGAGGCCCGCTTCGGCAGCCTCGGCCCCTTCACCGCAGCCGAGGTGGCGGTGCTCATCGGCAACGCCTTCCTCGGGTCCGAAGCCCTGATCCTGCTGGGCTTCGAGCGCGACGAGCTCCCCGTCCGCGCCGCCCTCCGGCGCCTCGGGGTGCTCATCCGCGACATGGAGCAGGAGAGCGGAGACGGCGATGCGAGCGCGCACCCCTGACACCACCGGGACCACCGAACGGGACGGGGTCCGCCTCGCCTACGAGGTCTTCGGGGCCGACCACGACCCGACGGTGCTCCTGTTGCCCACCTGGTCGATCATCCCGTCCCGCTTCTGGAAGGCCCAGGTCCCCTACCTGGCGCGCCACCACCGCGTGGTCACCTTCGACGGACGGGGGTGCGGGCGGTCGGACCGGCCCGAGGGGGCGGCGGCCTACGTCGACGACGAGTTCGCCGCCGACGCCGCCGCCGTCATGGACGCCACGGGCACCGAGCGCGCCGTCGCCGTCGGCCTCTCGTGCGGCGCCTCCTACGGCATCCGCCTGGCCGCCACCCACCCGGAACGGGTCACGGCGCTGGTCGCCGTCAGCCCGGCCTGCGGCTTCCCCATCCCGGACCCCGCCCGCGACCCGTACCCGTGGGACGGCGAGCTCGCCACCACCGACGGCTGGGCCAAGTACAACCGGCGCTACTGGCTCGAGGGCGACTACGACGCCTTCCTGCGGTTCTTCTTCGGGATGATGTTCTCCGAGCCCCACTCCACCAAGCAGATCGAGGACTGCGTCGGGTGGGGCCACGAGATCTCGCCGGCCACGCTCGTCGACACCACCGCCGCCCGCCTCGGGTGCGACGGGGTGACCTGCGAGCCGGCCGAGGCCGTCTGCGCCCGGGTGCGGTGCCCGGTCGTCGTCGTCCACGGCGACGACGACAACATCCGGCCCCACGCCCTCGGCGCCCGCCTGGCCGAGCTCACCGGCGGCTCCCTCGTCATCGTGGAGGGCGGCGGCCACGGGCCCCACGCCCGCGACCCCGTGTTCCTCAACCGCCTGATCCACGACGTGGTCGAGCGCACCCGCGGCGACCCACCCGCGACCCGCACCACCTGGGCCCCGGCCCGGAGCCGCCAGCCCCGGGCCCTCTACCTGTCCTCGGCCATCGGCCTCGGGCACGCCCGGCGCGACGTCGCCATCGCCCGGGAGCTGCGGGCCCTGCACCCGGACCTCCAGATCGACTGGCTGGCCCAGCACCCGGTCACCACCGTGCTGGAGGAGGCGGGCGAGACGATCCACCCGGCCTCGGCCGAGCTGGCCAGCGAGTCGGCCCACGTCGAGGACGAGTGCGGCGAGCACGACCTCCACGCCTTCCAGGCCATCCGCCGGATGGACGAGATCCTCGTCGCCAACTTCATGGTGTTCCACGACGTGGTCGAGGCCCAGCCCTACGACCTGGTGATCGCCGACGAGGCCTGGGAGGTCGACCACCACCTCCACGAGAACCCCGAGCTCAAGCGGTTCGCCTACGCCTGGATGACGGACTTCGTGGGGTGGCTGCCCATGCCCGACGGCGGCGACCACGAGGCCGGTCTGGCGGCCGACCACAACGCCGAGATGATCGAGCAGCGGGCGCGCTTCCGCCGTCTGCGCGACCGGTCGATCTTCGTCGGCGACCCCGACGACGTGGTGCCCGACCGGTTCGGCCCCGGCCTGCCGACCATCGCCGACTGGACCCGTGACGAGTTCGACTTCGCCGGCTACGTGACCGGGTTCTCGCCGGTGGCGGACCGCGACGCCCTCCGGGCCGACCTCGGGTACCGACCCGACGAGCAGGTCTGCGTCGTCACCGTCGGCGGCTCCGCCGTCGGGCTCCCGCTGCTGCGCCGCATCATCGGCGCCGTGCCGGCCGTCCGGCGCCACCTCCCCGACCTGCGCTTCCTCGTCGTCGCCGGGCCGCGGATCGACCCCGCCGCCCTCCCGCGGTGCCGGGGCGTGACGGTACGGTCCTACGTCCCCGACCTGCACCTGCACCTCGCCGCGTGCGACGTGGCCGTCGTGCAGGGCGGGCTGACCACGTGCATGGAGCTCACGGCCAACCGGCGGCCGTTCGTGTACGTGCCCCTGCGCCACCACTTCGAGCAGACCTTCCACGTCCGCCACCGCCTGGACCGCTACCGGGCCGGGCACTGCCTCCCCTACGACGAGCTCGATGCCGACACGCTCGCCAAGGCGCTCCTCGACCAGCTCACCGGACCCCTCGACCACCGACCCGTCGCCACCGACGGCGCCGCCCGGGCCGCCGAGATGCTCGCCGCCCTCCTCTGAGCGGCTGCGTCAGTGGTGCGCGCCGGCTGGCTCGTCCTTCGCCCGCCGGGCCTGCACGCGGGCCACCACCAGAGCGATCACGGTGCCCACGGCCATCCCCACGACCGCCGAGGCCGCCGTGTTCACCAGCCAGGCCAGCACCCCGCCGATGCCGGCCACGTCCTCGACGCCGTGCTCGAGGTCGTGCACGAGGTGGTACGGCCACTCCCAGCCGAGCTCGTCGGCGCCCACGAGGAGGATGTGGCCGCCGACCCACAGCATCGCCGCGGTGCCGATCACCGACAGCCACGCCAGGAGCTTGGGCATGCCGGCGACGAGGAGCCGACCGGCGCGCTGGGAGCGGGGCGAGGGCCGCTCGGCCAGGCGCAGCCCGATGTCGTCCATCTTCACGATCAGGGCGACCACGCCGTAGACGACGACGGTGATCAGCACGCCGACGATCGCCAGGATCACCCCGCGGGCCACCACCGGCTCGTCGAGCACCTCCTTGAGGGCGATCACCATGATCTCGGCCGAGAGGATGAAGTCGGTGCGGATGGCACCGGCGATCGTCCTCTCCTCCGCCTCCGGGCCCTGCTCGACCGCGGGGACGTCGTGGTCGTCGTCGTCGTGGCGGAGGGCGTGGATGATCTTGTGCGCCCCCTCGTAGGCCAGGAACGAGCCGCCGCACATCAAGATCACCTCGACGAGCGTCGGGGCGATGGCGCTGAGGATCAGCGCGATCGGGAGGATCACGAGCACCTTGTTGCGCAGCGACCCGATGGCGATCCGCTTGATGATGGGCAGCTCGCGCTCGGCGGCGAGGCCCCGGACGTAGGCGGGGGTCACGGCGGCGTCGTCGACCACGACGCCGGCCGCCTTCACGCTCGCCCGGCTGGCCGCGACCCCGACGTCGTCGACCGAGGCGGCGGCCAGCTTGGCCAGCGCAGCGATGTCATCGAGCAACCCGACCAGTCCGCCTGCCATGCCTCTTCCTCGCTGCCCGATGCGTCGGGGGGCAACCTACTCAGGGGGCCAGGGCCGGGCATCACGCAGGCCGATCACCCCTGTCCCTCGCGGCTTCATCGACCTCGGCTGACGATGCCGAGACCCCGCCCTCGGGGCACGGCGGTGAGCCCGCCGGGGGCGGGCTCACCTGGGGGTGTCGGGTGTCAGGCGGCGAGGGCCCGTCGGTCGACGGGCTGGGATCGTCGCTTCCGTCCGTCGGGGGTGGTGATGATGACGGTGGCGTCGGGTTGGAGCTCGATGGTCCAGCCCGGGCGGTGGACGACGCCGTGGTGGTACCGGCACAACAGCACCAGGTTCCGCAGGTTCGTGGGTCCTCGGTGGGCGATCCACTCAGCGACGTGGTGACCGTCGGTGCGATGGGCGGGCCGGTCACAGCCGGGGAACCGGCACCCGCGGTCGCGGATGCACAGCGCTTGGAACAATGGGGCCGGGATCGTCCGCGTGCTGCGTCCGTAGTCGAGGACGGTGCCATCCGCCTTGGTGATGACCCGGTGGATGTTCGCATCACAGGCCAGCCGGCGGGCGGCCTGGGCGGTGATGGGGGTCCCGTCGTCGAAGCACCCCTGCCCGCGACCTGAGGTGAGCTCCTCGAGGCCGATGGTGATGTTCACATGCGGGCGGTGCCGTCCGGCCTTGTGGTCGTGTTGGTGGTCGAGGAAGTTGGTGAAGATCTCGGCCAGGGCGTCGTGGCGCCGTTGGGCCGGGGTCCGCTCGTCGTCCTCGCCACGGCGGCCCATGGCCAACCGGAGGGCGGCCTGGGCGGCGTGGAAGGCCTCGGGCTCGAGGTTCGCGTCCAACCGCCCGCCTTTGAGGGTGGGTGAGAGGTGGGCGGAGCGGTCCGGGTCGGGCTCACCTTCGTGGCCGTCGTCGAGGGTCTCCTTGGCGTGGGCGGCCCAGGACTTCATGGCCACCACCGCCTCGGTCACGTCGAGGCCGGCGAGCATGGGGACGAGGTCGTCCTCGCGGGCTTGGAACAGCGGGGCGGTGCGGTCGTTGAGGTTGGCCACCACCGCGGCGACGTGCCCACCGGACACCTCACCCGACAACCAGGCAGCGCGCAGCACCGGGAGGTGGCGGAGGCGGCGGGCGGTGGTGGCCATCCGTTGGGCGTCGCTGTTGGTCATCCGCCCTCGGACCCGCAACCAGGCGGTCATCGAGGCGCAGCCCTCGGCGGTGTCCCACTCGTTGGTGTCATCGAACCGGCAGACGGCCTCGACCAGCTTGGCCTCGAACCGATCCCGCCAGAACAGCGCCGTCTCGAGGGCGTCGCCGTCGACCGGGATGTCCAGGTCTATGACGGTGGTGGCGAGCGCCTCGAACATGACCCCAGTGATACCCGACAGACGGGAATCGAACCCTGGAAACCCAAGAAATCATGGAGTTTCTCAGCTCCTGTGTGCGCCTGTGAGCCTCGCAGATCGGTTGTGGTCACCAGTGCCCGAACCGGCAGGTCGGGTCGCAGGAGGCCGCACAGCGCCGGCCCCCCGAGCCGACGCCACTCCACCGCCTCGCACCCCACCGCCCGAGCCGCAGGCTCAGGTGGTCCGGGTGCCCTCGAGGGTGCCGGCGTCGCGCCAGCGTCGCAGGTGCTCGGCGTAGTCGAGGAGCGAGCCGGGGAAGACCGCGCTGCGGGCCGCGAGCATGGTGCGGGAGCCCTCGCTGTTGCCGTAGCTCGGGGTGCAGGCCCGGTTGTAGCGGGCGAGCGGGCCCGACGCGTCCCAGAGGACCTGGAGCCACTCGTCCTCGGCCTCGGGGGTGGCCTCGATCGAGGCGATCCCCTCGGCCAGGCAGTGGTCGACCAGCCAGGTGATGTGGGCCGTCACCTCCGACAGGAAGTGGACGAAGTTCAGGCCGAAGCCGGCCTGGATGAAGCTGACCACGAGGAAGTTCGGGAGATCGGCGGTGAGGATGCCGTGCAGCGAGTGGGTGCCGTCGTGCCAGCGATCGCTCAGCCGGACGCCGCCCCGACCGACCGGGTCGAAGCCGAGCCGGTCCACCAGACCGGTCGTGATCTCGAACCCGGAGGCGAAGACGAGCAGGTCGAGCGGGTACTCGGTGCCGTCCACGACGGGCCCGGCGGCGGACATCTTCCGCACCCCGCGCCCGTCGGTGTCGACCAGGTGGACGTTCGGGAGGTTGAACGCCTGCAGGTACTCGTCGTGGAAGCAGAGGCGCTTGCAGTGCTTGGCGTACCAGGGCTTGAGCCGTGCGGCGGTCTCGGGGTCCTCGACGATCTCGTCGACCCGGCGTCGGAAGCCCTCCATGACCGCGAGGTCGATGGCCTCCAGCTCCGCTCGCTCCTCGTCGGATGCGGGCTGGCGCTGGGTGTCGACGCGCAGCGCCTCGCCCCACCCGTCGGCGACGAGGTCGCGGTCGGGCTGGGCACCGGTGACGACCTCGGTGAAGTTGCGGGTGCGCTCGGCCTGCCACCCGGGCGGGAGCGAGCGGAACCAGCCCTCGTCGATCGGCTGCTGGCCGCGCACCCCGACCGCCGACGGCGTGCGCTGGAAGACGTAGACCTCCTTGGCCGCTCGGGCCAGCTGCGGCACGACCTGCACCGAGGTCGCCCCGGTGCCGATGATCCCCACGACCTTGTCGGCCAGACGGTCCATCGGCTCGGTCGGGCTGCCGCCGGTGAAGCCGTAGTCCCAGCGGGTCGTGTGGAACGCCGTGCCCGCGAACCGGTCGATCCCGTCGATGCCCGGCAGCTTCGCCTTGTGCATCAGGCCACCGGCCGAGACGAAGAACCGGGTGCGGATCCGGTCGCCCCGCTGCGTGCCGAGGTCCCAGCGGCAGGCGTCGTCGTCCCACTCCAGCGACTCCACCTCGGTCTGGAACAGGGCGTGGTCGTAGAGCCCGAAGTGGCGCCCGAGCCGCTTGCAGTACCCGAAGATCTCCGAGGCGCTGGCGTACTTCTCGGTCGGCATGTAGCCGGTCTCCTCCAGCAGCGGGAGGTAGATCGTGGCGTCGACGTCGCACATGCAGCCCGGGTAGCGGTTCCAGTACCACGTGCCGCCGAAGTCGGCGGCCTTCTCGACGATGCGGAAGCTGGTGACACCCCGCTTCACCAGGCCGATGGCGGTGAGCATGCCGGCCCACCCCCCGCCGAGGACGACGACGTCGACCTCCTCGGTGACCGGGTCGCGGGTGAAGTCCGGGTCGGCCCACGGGTCGCGGTCGAGGTGGTGCTCGTCGAGGCTCTCGTACTGGGCGAGGCCGTCGTCGCGCAGGCGCTTGGTCCGCTCGGCCTCGTAGCGGGCCTTGGCCGCCTCGACCGACGGATCGGATGGGGTCACTCTGCCACAGCCTCCAGAAACTAGAACGTGTTCTAATCCTAGCGCTGCTCGACGACACCCTCCGCCTCGGACCCGATGGGGTGGTCAGGGTGCACCGTCGCCCCCCGCCCGGCCATCGCCACCAGCCGGTCGACGACCTGTCCGAGCGACAGCCCGGCGGCGGCCATCATCCGCGGGTACCGGCTGTACGAGGTCAGCCCCGGGAAGGTGTTGACCTCGTTGAGCACCACGCGACCGTCGGGGGTGAGGAACAGGTCGACCCGGGCCAGCCCCCGGCACCCCAGGGCGCGGTAGACGGCGGTGGCGGCCTCCCGGACTCGGTCCCGCGCCGCAGCGGTGATGTCCGCCGGGACGGTGATGGTCGCGTGCTCGGACCCGGTCTCGGGCTCGCTCTCCTGGTGGATCCGGAAGAAGCCGTGGGAGAGAGCGATCTGGTCCAGCTCGCCGGTGATCAGCTCGGCGGCGTCTCCGAGGACCGCGCACCCGACCTCGCTCCCGGCCACCGCCTCCTCGACGATCACCTTCCGGTCAAAGCGCCGGGCGACGCCGACGGCGTCGGCCAGCTCGTCCGGGCGGTGGACCTTGGTGACGCCGAACGACGAGCCCGACCGGGCCGGCTTGACGAAGACGGGGTACGGCAGGACGTCGGGGTCCACGTGGGCGCCGTCCCCGCCGTCCCCGCCGTCGCCGGCGTCATCGGCGGTGAGGGTCCACGTCCGCGGGGTGGCGATGCCGGCGGCGCGGACCACGGTGTAGGCCAGCGCCTTGTCCATGCACAGCGCCGAGCTCGGCACGTCGCACCCGACGTAGGGGAGGCCGGAGAGCTCCAGCAGGCCCTGGATCGCCCCGTCCTCGCCGAAGCGGCCGTGGAGGACGGGGAGCACGACGTCGAGGGGGATCACGTCGTGGCGCCCGGCGTCGAGGACGAGCACCCCCCGCACCCCCCGGTCGGGGACCAGGACCGCCGGGCAGCCGTCCTCCCAGCCGGGCTCGGGACCGGTGCAGAGCCGCCAGTGACCCGACCGGGTGATCCCGAGGTACACCGGTGCGTACCGCTCGGGGTCGAGGTGGCGGGCGACCTCCTGCGCCGACCGCACGGACACGTCGTGCTCCTCGGAGCACCCCCCGAACAGGATCCCGATCGCCGTCCTACCCATGGCGCTGCTCGTCCTCGAACCGCAGGCAGCCGAGGAGGGACCCGGCGACGGCATCACCGAGGGCGTGGTCGGTGTAGTAGGCGGTGTGGGGCGTGATGATCACGTCGGGCAGCCGGTGCAACCGCAGCAGCAGTGGGTGCTCGACGGGTGTGGTCCGCCGATCCTGGGAGAAGACCCCCTCCTCGCCCTCGACGACGTCGAGGGCGGCCCCGCCGAGCCGCCCGCCCTCCAGCGCCTCGACCAGGGCCTCGGTGTCGACGAGCCCACCCCGAGCGGTGTTGACCAGGACGGCACCGGGCTTCATCTGGGCGATGCCCGGCCGGTCCAGGAGGTGGCGGGTCCCGACGGTGAGCGGGACGTGGAGGGTGACGACGTCGCTCCGACGCAGGAGCGAGGTGAGCGACGGGCGATCGACGGGCGCGTCCCGACGGCTGTCGCAGGTCGCGATGCGGCAGCCGAAGCCGCGCAGGCGATCGATGACCGCGGTGCCGATGCGGCCGGTGCCGACCACCCCGACGGTCAGGTCGCGCAGCTCACGTCCGGGCCGGTCACCCGACCGGTAGTCGTGGACCTCGACCCGTCGCAGCAGGGAGCTCGCCCGCCGCAGGCCCATGAGGATCAGCATGAGCGTGTGGTCGGCCACGCTGTCGGGCGAGTAGGCCACGTTGGCGACGGAGATGCCGAGGCGCGCCGCCGCCCGCCGGTCGACGTGGTCGACCCCGACGCTCCGCGTCGACACGAACCGCACACCGGCGGCGTGCAGCGCCGCCAGCACCGACCCGGTGACCGGGGTCCGGTGGTCGACGCTGATGCACCGGTTCCCCACCGCCAGGGCGACGGTGTCGGGTGACACCGGGGCGTCGGTGATCGACGCCCGCACCCCGAGGCGGGCGGCGACGGCGCGGACGAGGTCGGCCTCGACCGGGGCGCACCCGTAGGCGGTGACCCCGATCGTCGGCGGCCGCGGTGACGACGACCCCGGCGGGCGCCTGGTGTCGCAGGTCGGGGCGCGGACGGCGTCGTCGTGGACCACGCCGCCATCTGGCCCCTCGGCGCGTTGCCGGCCCGTATGGCGATCACCATACGCCGGCGATACGTGCTGCGCCCGGCCGGCCGCCCACCGGCCCCCGACGGCGGCCGGGGCCTGCGGAGCCGGGCCAGCGGTGTCGGTGTGGCGCCCTCCCCCGTTCGGCAGCACCACCTCGACGAGGGAGCCGGGCGCCTCCCGGGGGCGTCGACCGCGGCCTCCCCGCAGCTGCGTCGCACGGGGCCTGAGAACGAGAAAGCGCCTGGTCAGGAGACCAGGGGCTTGGAGCGGACGACCGGATTCGAACCGGCGACCCTCACCTTGGCAAGGTCGATCCTCCTCAGGTCAATGCCCAGGTCAGGCGGGCTGTGAGCCCCGTTGGGCACGATCCTGGGCACAATCTGCGCCGACTCAGAGATCCGTCCTGTCCTGGCCCACCGCATGCTCCGCAGTGTCGGCGTTCGTCGCCGCCATCGACGGTCGGCCTCCCGGTCGCCGAGCCCTGCGTCGGAACTGAGGTTCCCTCGGCGGGGACGCATGAGACGTCGGGCGCAGGCTGCGAGGGTCGACAGGCACCGGCGTCGCCTTCACCCGCGGCAGTCCCCTCCTCTCCGCGAGGCCCGTGGTCGTACGCTGTGGGCCATGTCGCACGTCGCCACGCGACCGCTTCGGGACCTCGTCGAGGCTCACCGGGACGAGATCAAGGCGATCGTGGCGCGCCACCACGGCCTGTCCGTCGCCCTGTTCGGGTCAGTCGCCCGTGGCGACGAGCGCCCCGACAGCGATGTCGACTTCCTCGTGGAGCTGGCCCCGGACGCTCGTCCCTTCGCGATCCTCGCCATCGGCGCCGACCTCGAAGCGGCCCTGGGCGTGAAGGTCGATGTCGGCACAACTGGGTCGTTGCGGCCACGGCTCCGAGACGAGGTGCTCGCCGAGGCCGTGCCCCTGTGAGTCGCCACGACGCGGACCGCCTGGCTGACATCACGGGCGCGATCGACGCAATCCACAGCCACCTCACCAAGGGCGACCTTTACGACGGGCTCGTCTACGACGCTGTGCGCGTGCGCCTCATCGAGATCGGGGAAGCCGTGAAGTCGATCAGCCCTGAGCTGCTCGCGACGGCGCCGGAGGTTCCGTGGAGCGCCATCGCCCGCATGCGGGACCACCTCGCCCATCACGACTTCGACACCGACCACGCCGTCGTCGTCGACGTGGTCGACAATGAGCTCCCCACGCTGCTCGCCGCCGTGAAGACGCTGACACAACGGGCCGTGAGCGACGAGCACTGAACCGCTGCGGACCCGATCCTCAGCGAGGACGGAACCAGGCACGGAATCGAGACTGCTTCGAACCCGGGACGGGTCGATCACCACAGACCACACGTCACCTCAACGCGCGGCAGTCCCAACTACGCATCGGCGCTGGTCAGGGAAACGCATCTACCGGCCAATCGACAGCGGGACACACCGGAGCCGGAGTGACCCTCAGCACGCCCCGGAACGAGAAAGCCCCTGGTCAGGAGACCAGGGGCTTGGAGCGGACGACCGGATTCGAACCGGCGACCCTCACCTTGGCAAGGTGATGCTCTACCAGCTGAGCTACGTCCGCGGGGTCCGCTGACCGTAGCACGGGCCTTCCGGACGATCCCACCTCGGTTCGGCTGTCGACTACTCTCCGTGCGGCTGCGGCGGAGATGACCACAGCACGTGAGACGGAGGTCTCCCTTGAAGCCGTGGGTCGCTCGGGTGCTGTTCTACGGCGGCACCCTGCTCGTCGTCATCGTGATGTGCCAGGGCTTCACCCGCGACGCCTGCATCGCCGTCCTCGGCGACCGCACCGGCGACAGCCTCTACTCCTTCATCCGCACCAACGTGGAGGCGCCCATCTCGGTCATCGCCCTGGCCATCTACCTCGACGTCGTCCTCGCCCGCCGCACCCGCGCCGACCTCCCGGCGGCGAACCCCGGGGACGCGGTCGCGTGAGCCTCGGGGCACGACGCCTGGCCTACGTGGCGGGCATCGCCGCGATCATGCCGCTGTCGGGCTGGGCCGGCACGTACACGGCCTGGCGCACGGTCCTCGGCGACGACGTCGGCCAGGCGCTCGCGGTGTTCTTCGACCTCCAGGTCGAGACGTGGTCGACCGTCATCCTCCTGGCCCCGATCATCGACCTCGTCTACGGGCTCCACCGCACCGACCGGGGGTGGGACCTGGCCCCCCGCCGGGGCATGGCCCGGGCCGCGACCTACGCCGCCCTGGCCGTGCTCGTGCTGGTCTGCGCCGCCGAGGGGCCCCTGCGCGACGTCCTGGGCGTCGCCGCCCCCGACGACGTCGCCGCCTCGGTCGCCCACTACTTCCGGCGGGCCCTCGAGGGCGTGCTGACCGTGATGGGCGTGATGCTCTTCCTCGACCTGGTCATCGTGCCGAGCCGGCGGCGGGCCCCGGCTCCGGCTCCGGCTCCGACCTGAGCGCCACCTCGAGCAGCGCCCGCCCCCGGGGCGAGTAGGGCAGGGCGGCGGCGTGGGCCAGGGCCTCGGGGCTCATCTTGGCCGCCGTGCGCCGGAGGACGTCGACGGTCTTGTCGTCCCCCATGACCTCGGCGGCGGAGTCGAGCTGCAGGGCCAGGAAGGCTAGGCAGACGGCGTCCTCGTGGACCTGCACGGCCGGCACCGAGCCCAGGCCCTCCTTGCGGACGAGCCGTTGCGCCTCCTCGACGGTGGCGTCGTCCCACCCGTCGGCCCGCAGCAGGGCGGCCACGTCGGCGGCGTGGCGGGCCTTGGCGTCGCGCCGCCAGCGCAGGTAGCCGGCCCGCCCCTCGGGGTAGTCCGACCGGGGCCGCTCCCACCGGCGGAGGTGGTGCGCCCGGGCGGCCAGGCGCTGGGCCGGGCGGGCGTCGGGGTCGAGGCGGTCGACCCACTCGGCGGCGGCCCGGCCCAGGCTCTGCTGGAGGGGCCGGCTCTCACCGTCGACGTCGATGCGGTCGGGGTCGTCCTCGTTGGCGGCGTCGATGGCGGCCGCGGTGCGGGCCTCCCGCTCGGTGAGGTCCGAGCCGGGCACCGCGGTCAGTCCTTGGGACGGAGGTCGATGCGGAGGGTCAGCACCCCGTCCTCGAGGGAGCCCTCGGCGTCGCCGACCATGGCGAAGTCCTGGAAGTCCGTCTGCGCCTGCTGGACGAGGCGGGTGCGCTCGGGCCCGGCGACCGGTGGCAGGTTGCGCTTCTTCACGGCCTGGGCCCGCTCCTGGAAGCGGGCGATCATGGCGTCGACGTCGAGCTCAGCAGCCATGGGCCCAACCTACCGGCCGTCGCGTCCGGCCTCGTCCTCGACGCCCGTGCCCTCGGAGGGGGCGGCGTCCGCCTCCTCGGTTCCCCCGCCCGCCGGGCGCATCGACGGCGGCACCCGCACCGGCTTCTGCCCGGGCCGCACCAGCACCCGCTCGGCGTCGGGCGTGCCCAGCTTCTTGGCCGGGGCCTCGACCCGCCGGGGCCGGCGGGGCGGCGGCGGCGAGTCGACGAGCGACCGAGGCGGGGGCCGGTCGGGGACATCGCCGCCGGGCGGGGCGGTGACGACGGCGCCGGCGGCAGGCGACGACGGCGGTGGCACGATGCGGACGGTCTCGTCACCCGCGGCCGGCCCCGGCGGGGGTCCGACGGGGTCGACCCGGTTCCCCGTCGGCGAGGTCGCCCCTGGGTTGCGGCGGCGACGACCGGCCCCGGTCCCCTCGGTGACGGGGGCGGAGGTCGACTCGGGCAGGACGGGACCGCCCTTGGCCAGCGCAGGGGCCGGGGGGGCGTCGCCGAGGACGCGGACGGCCTCCTCGGGCGCGGCGACCGGATCCCGGGAGAGCACGGCGGCGGCCGCAGCAGCGGCGGCCGCAGCAGCGGCGTCGGCCGGCGCGGACGCCGCCGGGGGGACGACACGGGGAGGCGACGCGTCGTCGACGGCCCGGTCGGCCGACCGTCGACGACCGGTCCCCGCAGCCACGAGCGGCCGCTCGTCCTCGGCCGCGGCGTCCGCAGCCGCCTCGGTCTCGTCCCGACCGACGTCGGCGCGCTCGGCCCGGGCCCGCTGGCGCTCCTCGGCCCGGGCGATCAGCTCGGCCCGGCGGGCGGCGGCGCGGGCCGGGTTGGTCGCCCGGACGTACAGCACGAGCAGCACGAGGAGGCCGAGGGCCACGGCGCCGAGGGCGGCGACGACGACCCACACGGACCGGAGGTCGGCATCGGCCCGGTCCTGGGCCTCCGCCACGGCCGCGTCGTCGGTCGTGGCCCCGGCGTCGTCGACGACGGTGGTCGAGGTGGCGGTGTCGCCCTCCCCCGCCGGCACCGGCTCGGTGCTCGGGGCCGGGTCCTCCTGGGCGCCGGCCGGTCCCGGGAGGGGTCCGGTCAGCGCGAGCGCGACCGCCAGGGCGCCGGCGGCCAGGGCGCGGCGGGCGGTCGGCGGGAGGCGGACGGGCACGATCAGCCGATGCTAGTTGTGGCCTGCCGATGCACAGGTGCCAGCCCTCGCCGCCGGCGCGGCACCGGCGGTCAGCGCTGGTGGTGCGGGCACGAGTAGGTGGTGCGGCCCCCGACGGTGCGGCGCAGCAGCAGCCGGTGGCACGTCGGGCAGCGACCGTCGCGGGAGCGCTGGGCCTGGAGGTCACCGGTGTGCGACCCGCCCCGCTCGGTCAGCAGGGCGATGGTCGCTCGCAGGTGGCGGTGGAGCCGTCCGACCTCGGCCGGGGTCAGGCTGCCGGCGGGGCGGGCGGGGTCGAGGCGGGCGCGCCACAGGGTCTCGTCGCAGATCAGGTTGCCCACGCCGGCCAGCCGGGCCTGGTCCATCAACCGGGCCTTGAGCGGGGCCTGCGACCGGGCCAGCAGGTCCCGGAGCGCCGCCCGACCGACCGTGGCCGCATCGGGGCCGAGGCGGTCCTCGTCGGGGTCGAGCTCGACGCCCCCGAGCCGTCGCGGGTCGATGAGGGCCAGGTCGCCGCCGTCGGTGAACCGGAGGCCGAAGCGGCACCAGGCCGGGTCGTCGCGGCCCGAGGAGTACTCGAGCCGCTCGATGGGGCCGGCGCCGTCGACGAGGACCCGCCCGGTCATGCCGAAGCGGAGGCCGAGGACGGGCCCGTCGGTGTCGACCAGCAGGAGCTTGCCCCGCCGCCGGGTGCCCTCCAGGGTCCGCCCGGTGAGGGCAGCGACGAGCGTGGCCGGGTCGACGCCCTTGCAGAACCAGGCGTCCGGTGCGTCGACGCCGGCGATCCGCCGCCCCACCGCCCGGTCGACGACCCGCCGGTAGAGCTCGACCTCGATCAGCTCAGGCAAGCCCGTCGACCACGTCGAGGGCCCGGGCCAGGTCGGCCCGGATGTCGTCGGGGTGCTCGAGGCCGACCGACAGGCGGATCGTCCCCGGCCCGATCCCGGCGGCGGCCAGCTCCTCGGGCAGGAGGTTCACGTGGGTGGTGGACGCCGGGTGGGTCACGAGCGTCTCGGGCCCGCCCAGCGAGGTCGCCAGCTGGGCCAGCTCGAGGGCGTCGACGAAGCGACGTCCGGCCGCGATGCCACCGGGCAGGTCGAAGCACACCAGCCCACCGGTGGCCTGCATCTGGCGCACGGCCAGGTCGTGCTGGGGGTGCGACTCCAGGCCCGGGTGGCGGACCTCGGTCACGCGCCCGTCCTTCTCCAGCCACCCGGCGACCTCGAGGGCCGAGGCTGACTGGCGGGCGAAGCGGATCGGCAGGGTGCGCAGGCCCCGGATGCCGTTGGCGGCGTCGTAGGGCGAGGCGACCGCGCCGTGGAGCACGGCGAACCCGGTGAGCCACTGCACCAGCTCGGCCGAGGTCGCCACCACCCCGAGGGTGGCGTCGTTGTGGCCGGCCATGGCCTTGGTGGCGGAGTGGACGACGATGTCGACGCCGTGGGCGAGGGGCCGCTGGCCGAACGGGGTGGCGAAGGTCGAGTCGACGACGGTCATGGGCCCGGCGATGGCGCCCAGCTCGTCCAGGTCGACCAGGTCGAGACGGGGGTTGGCGGGGGTCTCGGCCCAGACGAGCATCGTCTTGCCGGGGCGGACGGCGGCCGCCATGGCGCCCGGCTCGGTGCCGTCGACGAAGGTCACGTCGATCCCGAACCGGGGGCACATCACCTGCAGCACCAGCTGGGTGGCGGCGTAGATCTGCCGGGTGGCCACGATGTGGTCGCCCTGCGAGCACAGCCCGAGGATCACCCCCGTCACCGCGCCCATCCCCGACCCGTAGGCCCGGGCCGCCTCGGCCCCCTCGAGGTCGGCCACCGCCCGCTCGAAGTCGGCGACGGTGGGGTTGCCGTAGCGGGAGTAGAAGCGCTCGGTGCCGACCGAGGTGGCGGCGGCCTGGGCGGCGTCGACCGACGGCGACACGAACGTGGAGCTGGCCCAGATCACCGGGGCGAGGGCCGGATCGCAGCTGTCGCGCCCGCCCCGCACGGCGCGGGTGTCGGGGTGCAGGTCGTGCGGCTCGTCGGGGGGTGTGGTCAACGGGGGCTCCGGTCGGGCGGGGGGCGTCGGTCGGCAGACGCGGCGGCGGGTCAGGCCTTGGCCAGGTCGGCGAGGAGGGGGGCGAGGATGGTGGCCACCTGCTCGTCCTCGAGCAGGAAGGCATCGTGGCCGTGCGGGCTGTCGATCTCGGCGTAGCGGGCGGTGCCGCCCCGCTCGGCCAGGGCGGTGGCCAGGTCGGCGGCCTGGTACGGCGGGTAGAGGACGTCGCTGGTGATCCCGACCGACAGGACCGGCGCCTGGATGCGGTCGAGGGCCGAGGCCATCCCGCCCCGCCCCCGGCCCAGGTCGTGCAGGTCCATGGCCTTGGTGAGCAGCAGGTAGCTGTTGGCGTCGAAGCGGCGGATGAGCTTGTCGCCGTGGTGCTCCAGGTAGCGCTCGACCTGGAAGCGCTGCCAGAGGTCGAACTCGCCCGACAGCGGCTCGACCTCGTCGCGGCCGAACTTGTCGGTGAACACCCGGTCGGTGCGGAAGGTGATCTGGGAGATCATCCGGGCCACGGCCAGGCCGCCGTGGGGGCCCTCGCCGGGGGCGGCGTCGTAGTAGTCGCCGTTGCGCCAGGCCGGGTCGAGGGCGATGGCCCGCCGCCCCGTGCTCCAGTAGGCGATCTGCTGGGCGGTCGCCGCCGCGCAGGTGGCGATGGGGACCAGGGCCCGCACCCGGTCGGGGAACATGACGCCCCACTCGAGGACCTGCATCCCGCCCATCGACCCGCCGACCACCGCCGCCCACCGCTGGATGCCGAGGGCGTCGGCCAGGCGGGCCTGGGTCCGCACCATGTCCCGGATGGTCACCACCGGGAAGGCGGACCCGTAGCGCCCGAGGCGGTCGGGCCGGGGCGAGGCCGGCCCGGTGGTGCCCTGGCAGCCGCCGAGGACGTTGACGCACACGACGAACCAGCGGTCGGTGTCGAAGAGACGACCGGGGCCGATCAGCCCGTCCCACCACCCCGGGGTCGGGTGGCCCGGGCCCTGGGGGCCGGCGGCGTGGGAGTCGCCGGTGAGGGCGTGGCACACGAGGATGGCGTTGCCGGCGTCGTCGTCGAGGGTGCCCCACGTCTCGAAGGCGAGGGTGACGTCCTGGAGCTGGCCCCCGCCCTCGAGCACGAAGCGGCGGTCGACGAAGGTCCGGAGGAACTGCCGGTCACCGGTCGGGTCGCTCGGCCGCCACGCCCCCGACGCCGGGAGGGTGCTGGCGTGCGCCGCCGTCCAGGCCGGCTTGGCCAGGGAGGTGCCCAGGTCCGCGACGGTCGGGTCGTCGCTCATGTCTCTCGCCTCCTCCGGTGGACGGGGGGCGGATGCCCGGTGCCTGCGCCGGGCGGACCCGGACACTTCGTTGCCGGCGAACCGGCCACATCCCCGCCGAGGCGGGAGGCACCTTGGGTGTCCGTCCCAGGTTGCCGGACCCGGGCACGCCCCGAGCCACTCGTGATGACCGGGTCAGGATAGCGGCATCACCCGATGGGATCGCCATCGCTTCCGAGGAACGTGGCGGCGCCGGCGACCTCCTCGTCGCTCTCGTAGACGAAGAAGTCGACGTCGGCGTCGTCGTTCGACTGGACGTCGACCTCGGGCTCGGTGCCGTCGGCCAGCTCGAGCACCACCGTGCGGGCGCCCTCGGGGACCGGCCCGAAGACCAGGGTGGTGCCGTCGTCGAGCTCGGAGGACGTGATGCCGTAGCGGCCCTCCTCGGCCCCCTCCTCGTTGAGGACCACGCCGCACTGGCCGGTGACCTCGTCGCGCAGCTTGAAGAGGTAGACGCAGGGGTCGTCGACCTCGTCGCGCCCGCCGACCAGGCGGTAGCCGACCGAGCGGGGGCCGACGTCGGCCAGGGTGATGTCGTCGGGCCCGATGGCGTCGTTCTGCTCGGGCGGCGAGGGGCGCAGGATCACACCGACCGAGAAGCTCACGATGACCAGGACCACGAACCCGAGGGCCCAGAGCCCGCAGCCCCGGTAGTCGCTGCGGCTGGCTCGGGGGGCGGTCATCGGGGCGAGGCTATGCGAGGGTGGTCTGCTCCATGGGTGCCCTGCTCGCCACGCTGTCCAGCCTCCTGTGGGGGACGAGCGACTTCCTCGGCGGGACGCTCAGCCGCCGGGTCCACCCCGTGGCCATCATCCGGGCGTCGCACGCCCTCGCCGCCGTCGTGGTCGCCGTGGTCGTCACCGCCACCGGCGAGTGGGGCCGCACCGGCGCCATCGGGTGGGGGGTGGCGGCGGGGATCGCCGGCGCCGTCGGGCTGAGCACGTTCTACGCCGCCCTGGCGTCGGGGACGATGGGCGTCGTCGCCCCCATCGCCGCCGCCGGGGTCGTCGTGCCCGTCGCCGTCGGCCTGGCCCAGGGCGACGAGCCCGGCGTCGTGGCCCTGGTGGGCATCGTCGTCACCATCGTCGGCGTCGTCCTGGTCACCGGGCCCGAGCGCTCGCCCGCCGGCGCCGTCAGCCGCGACCTGCGGCCGCTGCTGCTGGCCCTGGTGGCGGCCGTGTCGTTCGGGTCGGCCCAGGTGCTGGTGGCCCAGGGGTCCGAGGCGAGCATCACCATGACGGTGCTCTCGATGCGCGTCGGGACGGTGGTCCTGTGCTCGCTGGTGCTGGCGATCGCCCTGCGCTCGGCGGCCCGGCCGGCGCGCCGCGACCTGCGGACGACGTCGTTCATCGCCTTCAGCGACACCGGGGCCATCGCGACCTTCTCGCTGGCCACGACGATGGGCGACCTGTCGATCGCCGCCGTGCTGGCGTCGCTCTACCCGGGCGTCACGGCCCTGCTGGCCTGGCGGGTCCACGGCGAGCACCTGCGCAGGGTCCAGGTCGTCGGCGGGGTCACCACGCTGGTCGGCGTGGCCCTCATCGCCGGCGGGTGAGGCCGGCGGCCGGCGTCCCTAGGCGTAGGGGTCCTCGGTGTAGAAGGGGTTGTCGCCGGCGTCGTGGTCGGTGGTGTCGACCACCTCGGTGACCTCGGGGATCTGCTCCCGGATCGCCTTCTCGATGCCGTCGCGCAGGGTCATGGCGCTCACGGCGCAGCCCTGGCAGCCGCCGCCCATCGAGATGTGGACCGACGTGTCCTCCACCTTCACCAGCTCGGCGTAGCCGCCGTGGGAGGCCAGCGCCGGGTTCACGTGGGCGTCGAGCAGCTGCTTGACCTTGTCCTCGATCGAGCCGGTGAGCTCGATGGCCCCGTCCATGCCCAGCGGGTCCGGGTGGTTCGGGTTGCGCAGCACCAGCCCGCCCTGGCCGTCGCGGCTGGGGACGTCGAGGGTCGCGCCCTTGAGCTTCACGACGCTGCCGGCGGGGATCCACACCGTCATGCCGCCCTGCACCGTCACGGCGTCGTCGGGCGCGGCATCGGCGACCGGCTCGAAGGCCAGGTCGTAGGTGAAGTCCGAGCCGCGCACGCCGGTGACCTCGACCCGCAGGGCGAGGGCGGACGGGTCGTCCTCGGCGTCGCGGATGCCGGTGACCGTGGTCAGCGCCTCGTCGGTGAGCCGCAGGACGAGCTGGTCAACGGGGGTGTCGGTCTCGGTGGCATCCATCGCGGGCCAGGCTATCGACCCCCCGTCAGCCCCCCACCGGGTCGAGGCCCAGGGCCACCCGGCCGCTGAAGCGCTCCTGCGCCGCGGGCGGGAGGGGGTGGTAGGTCGCCCCGTGCACGTCGCGGAGGAGCTGCTCGACCCCGCTCCCCGCCGCGAACGCCCGGCCCCCGCCGACCTCCATGGCCCGCTCGACGGCACCGATGGCCGCCGCCGCCACGATGCCCTTGCGGGTGAGGGCGGCTGCGGCCGACTCCAGCGTGGCGTCGAAGCGCAGGTCGTCGTTGGCCCGGACCATGGCCGCGACCCCGTCCTGGGCGGTGGTGAGGTGGCCGACCATCCGCCCGACCGCGGTCGCCATCTCGGGCCGGCCCGCTCGGTGGGTGGCGAGGGCCAGGGCGCGGGCGACGGCGGCCTCGGCCACGCCGACGTAGGTCGCCATGATCAGGGGCAGGGCGCAGCCGAGGACGGTGGCCCAGACCGGGTGCCACTCCCCCGCCGGCCGGACCAGGGGCACGGCTGCGTCGGGGACGAAGACGTCGTCGAGCACGACGGTGTGGGAGCCGGTCCCCCGCATGCCCAGGGCGTCCCAGGTCTCCTCGACCGACACCCCCTCGGCGGCGAACGGGACCGACAGGTGGACGACCTGGGCCCCGTCGGGCGCGTCCTCCCAGCGGGCGCTCGTCACCAGGATCGACCCGGCGGGGGCGCCGCTGGCGGGCATCTTGCGCCCGCTCACCCGCCAGCCGCCGTCGACCCGACGGGCCGCGCCGCTGGAGTCGATCCAGTCCGCCGCGCCGGTCGAGACGAGCACGAGCCCCTCGGCCGCGACCCGAGGGAGCACCGGCGCCGGCAGGTCGCGGTGGTGGCGCCACACCTGGGCGGCGAGCAGGTGCATGTGCATCGAGAGGGTCAGCGACGTCGCCGGGCAGCCGTGGGCGAGGGCGGTGAGCACGGCGCAGGCCTCGCCGAAGGTGGCGCCGCCGCCACCGAGCTCGGCGGGCACGAGCATGGACATCAGGCCGCGCTCGCGCACCAGGGTCATCCCGTCGTCGACGAAGGTGCCGTCGCGGTCGTGGTCGGCGGCGGTGACCGCCAGCTCGGGCACCAGGGCCCGGGCCGTGGTGACCCACGGGCTGTCGGTCGGCGCTCCCGACCAGGTCGGGAGGGCGGGCGGGGTCGCGGTGGTGGTGGGGTGGTCGAGCAGGGTCATCGTCGTCCTCCGACGGGGTGCGAGGTCTGGGGTGGCGTCGAGGTGGACGGTGCGGACGGCCGTGCGGGGCGCCCAGTGCAGGAAGTGGACCTGCCGGTACAGGATCTGGACCAGACAAGGGCGGCGTCGCGTCGTAGCCTCGTCCCCGAGACGGAGGTGGTCGGACGTGGGCGAGGACGGCTACGGGCAGTACTGCCCGGTCACCCGGGCGGTGGAGGTCCTGGCCGAGCGCTGGACGCTGCTCATCGTCCGGGACATGCTCTGCGGCCGCACCCGGTTCAACGACCTGGCGCGGGGCAACCCGGGCCTGTCGCGCACGCTGCTGTCCAAGCGCCTCCGCCAGCTGGAGCGGGCGGGCGTCGTGGCCCACGTGGGCGACCAGTACCTCCTCACGCCGGCCGGGGAGGATCTGCGCCCGGTCGTGTTCGGGCTCGGGGGGTGGGGCGCCCGCTGGCAGTTCGGGGACCCCCGGGACCAGGAGCTCGACCCCCTGCTGCTCATGTGGTGGGTCCACGGGCGGATCGCGTTCGACCAGCTCCCCGACCGGCAGCTGCTCCTCGAGTTCCGGTTCCCCGACGTCGCGGCCCGCTTCTGGGTCCTCCGCGACGCCCAGGGACCGTCGATCTGCACGTTCGACCCCGGCTTCGGTGTCGACGCCACCGTCGAGGGCGACCTGCCCGTGCTGTACCAGGTGTGGCTCGGACGCGTCCCGCTGTCCACCGCCCTGCGCGACGGGCGCGTCCGCATCGACGGCCGCCCCGACGTTACCCGGCCGCTGCCGGCCGCGCTCCAGCTGAGCCCGATGGCCGAGACCGTGGCCGCCGCCTCCGGGGTGCCCTTGACCTGAAGCGCACTTCAGCCTGTTGGGTGGAACACGACCCCATCCCCGAGCGTTCGGACCACCCGTGCCCGCTGTCCCCACCGACGAGGCCGATCCCCGCCGCTGGCTCGTCCTCGGCGTCCTCTGCGTCAACCTGGTGCTGATCGTCGCCGCCGTCTCCTCGGCGAACGTCGCCCTCCCGACGCTGGCCCGCCCCGACACGATCAACGCCTCCCAGACCGGCCTCCAGTGGATCGTCGACGCCTACGCCCTGGTCTTCGCCGGTCTGCTGCTGCCGGCCGGGGCCCTCGGCGACCGCTTCGGGCGCAAGGGCGCCCTCCAGGCCGGGCTGGCGATCTTCGCCTTGGCGTCGCTCGCCGCCGCCCTGTCGGGTGGCACCGGCCAGCTCATCACCGCCCGGGCCGTGGCCGGCATCGGCGCCGCCCTGATCATGCCGACCACGCTGTCGATCCTGAGCAACGTGTTCCCGCCCCACGAGCGGGCCAAGGCCATCGGCATCTGGGCCGGGTTCGCCGGGGCCGGTGGGGCGCTGGGCCCGCTGATCGGCGGCTTCCTCCTCACCCACTTCTGGTGGGGCTCGGTCTTCCTCATCAACGTCATCATCGGCGGCATCGCCCTCGTCGCCGGGGGCCTCGTCGTGCCCACCTCCCGCGACCCGGAGCGATCCCCCCTCGACCCGGTCGGGTCGGCGCTGTCGATGCTCGGGTTCGGCGGCCTGCTGTTCGCCGTCATCGAGGCCCCCGAGCGCGGGTGGACCGACCCGCTCGTCATCGCCGCCTTCGCCGCCGCCCTCGGCCTGCTCGGCGGGTTCGTCCGGTGGGAGCACGTCAGCCGGGCGCCGATGCTCGACCTCGCCCTGTTCCGCATCCGGCGCTTCGCCACCGGCACGCTGACCATCACCCTGGCCTTCTTCTCGATGTTCGGGATGTTCTTCGTGCTGACCCAGTACTTCCAGTACGTGCGGGGCGACAGCGCCCTGGTCGCCGGCGTGTCGCAGATCCCCAACGCCCTGGCCATGCTGTTCTGGGCGCCGCGCAGCCAGCGGGTGGTCGGCCGGTTCGGACCTCGACCGACCGTCGCCGGGGGCCTGCTCCTCCACGCCGCCGGCTTCCTCCTCCTGTCGTTCTCGACCCAGGACACGCCCTACCTGCTGAGCGGGCTCGCCCTCGTCGTCATCGGCACCGGGTCGGGGCTGGCGATGGCCCCCACCACCTCGATGATCATGGCGGCCGTCCCCATGAGCCGGGCCGGCATGGGCTCGGCGGTCAACGACACCGCCCGCGAGGTCGGCGGCGCAGCCGGCATCGCCGTGCTCGGCAGCATCCTCGCCACCCGCTACCGGGCCGGGCTGGCCGACCTCGTCGACCGCCTCCCCGGACCCGTGGCCGAGGTGGTCGAGCGGGGTGTGGGCCAGGCCCTCCAGGTGGCCGACAGCACCGGCGGGCCCTCGGGTGCGGCCCTCGCCCAGGGCGCCCGCGACGCCTTCGTCGACGCCATGGCCATGACCCTCCGGGTCGGGTCGCTCACGGCCCTCGTGGCGTCGGCCGCGGTGTTCTGGCTGCTGCGGAGCCCGGCGCCGGCGGCCGAGGAGGCGCCCACCGCCCCGGCGGCGGCGCCGGTCGACTGACTGATGGGTGCTGCCCGGTCGTCGTGAGCGGCGGGGTCGGACCCGACCGGCCCCGCTGCCGTCAGCCCTCGACGGCCTCCAGGAACGCCTCGAGGTGGGACCGTTCGAGCTCGGTGTCGCCGTCGGTCCGCTGCTGGAACAGCACCCACAAGACGTCGGTGCGGAGCACGACGGCGACGATGACCGAGCCCTTCTCCATCTTCAGCTGCTGGGCGAAGGCGGGGACGCCGACGAGGCCCAGGTCGACCCGCTCACCCGCCTCCTCGGCACAGGCCTCGAGGGCGTCGGTGTAGAAGGAGACGTAGTAGGGCGCCACGCCGCCGGCGAACCGGTAGGCCGCCATGGCGAGCACCTCCTCGGCGCCCACCTTGTAGAGCGCCTCGGCCTGGCCCTCGGGGACCACCGGCGCCAGCTGGCTGTCGCAGAGGCGCTCGTCGAAGGTGGTGTCGGTGACGATGGTGCGCTCCACCCCCGGCAGCTCGGGCAGCCGGCGGGCCAGCCCCTCGTCGATCGGTACCTCCACCGCCCCCTCCGGCCGTGGGGGGGTCGTGGTCGTCGGCGGCTCCGTGGTCGTCGTCTCGGTGGTGGCGGTGGTCGAGGGCGCGTCGTCGGTGGACGGGGCACCGGCGTCGGCCGGGTCGTCGTCGCCCCCCGACCCGGAGCACCCGACGAGCAGGACGGCGAGGGCGACCGCCGCCGCCTGGCGGGGCCAGCGACCCGCCCTCCGGTTCCCCGCACGTCGTCGCACGGCCACCGTCTAGACCACCGCAGGGCCCGGGTGCCAGCACCCCCTGGGGGGCCGACACCCCCTTCAGGGGTGGAGGCGGAGCTTGTCGACCACCTTGTCGACGGTCTTGGCCGGCCCGGCCACGGCGAACCCGGCCAGCACCAGGTCGTCGGTGGCGACGGCCCGCACCGCGGCGCGGTTGTCGACGTCGTTGCCGGTGGCGAAGAGGTCGTCGGTGTAGACGGCCACGGCGAGGCCGCGGTCGAGGGCCCGCCGGAAGGCCCGGGTCAGCCCGGCGGCGTCGGCCCCGAAGACGAGCACGGGGTGGCCCAGCATCGACAGGTAGCCCTGGCCGCTGGCGTCCTCGTAGGGGCCACCGACCAGGTCCGGCCGGCGGGCCGTCACGCCGCTCGTGGTGAAGGCGGTGACGTTCAGCTTCTGCCACACCTCCAGGTCGAGGCGGACGGCGACGGCGATCTTGGGGGTGACGGGCTGCTCCTCCACCCCGCCATCCTCGGCCACGGCCGGGGAGGGGTCTTGTACGTTCTTCGCGTGGACTCACCGGAGCGGGTGCGGGCCTGGCGCCCAGGCGTGGCGGGGATCGAGGAGGTCTTCCACGCCCGGTTCGTCGACCACGCCTACCCCCTCCACACCCACGACCGGTGGGCCGTCATCGTCATCGACGACGGGGGCATCCGCTTCGACCTCGACCGCCACCACCTGGGCGCCACCGGCGCGACCATCGCCGTCCTCCCGCCCCACGTGGCCCACGACGGGCGCTCGTCGTCGCCGGCGGGGTTCCGCAAGCGGGTGCTGTACGTCGACGAGACCGTGCTGCCCGAGGACCGCATCGGCCGCGCCGTCGACGCCCCCACCGTCGACGACCCGGCCCTGCGCACCGGCCTCGACGGGCTCCACCGGGCGCTGGCCACCCCCGCCGCCGACGGGCTCGAGCTCGAGACCCGGCTGGCGCTCGTGGGCGAGCGCCTGCGCCACCACCTCGGCTCGGTGCCCGCCGCGCCGTCGCCGGGGGCGGCGGTCGCGGCCGAGCGGCTCCGCGACCTGATCGACGCCGACCCCACGGCCAAGCTGGCCCTCGCCGACACGGCCCGGGCCCTGGGCACCAACGTCACGCACCTGGTCCGGGCCTTCGGCCACCGCTTCGGCCTGCCGCCCCACCGCTACCGGCTCGGGCGGCGGACCGACGTGGCCCGCCGCCTCCTGCTCGACGGCCTCGCCCCGGCCGACGTCGCCGTGGCCAGCGGCTTCTGCGACCAGGCCCACCTGACCCGCCACTTCCGCCGCCACGTCGGCACCACCCCCGCCGCCTACGCCCGATCGGGCCGCCCCGCCGCCTGACCCGACCCCGGCGCACCCACCTCCGGCGAGCCCACCTCCGGCGAGCTCGGTGGCAGATGTGGGATGTTCGTCCCACATCTGCCACCGAGTTCAGGACTGACGGAGGCGGAGGGGGCCGACGACGACACCCAGGGGCTGGCGGACCCACCAGGCACCCGTCTCCCGACGCTCGGTCCGGGTCGTGAACCGGTACTCGTACATCCGAGCGCGCACCGTCTGCGGCGGCTCGTCGCCGAAGGGGTCGTGGCCGATCAGCCGACGCACGTCGGGGTCGGCCCGCAGGAGACGCTCGAGGAGCGGGTCGAGCCAGCGCCGGTGCTGCGACGGGGCCAGGGCCGCGAACCACATCAGCCAGTCGAGGCGCAGGTGGTACGGGGCGACCTGGCGGGGCCGGCGCATCGGGTCACCGGGCTTGGCCTTGAAGCCGTACTCCTGCCAGTCCTCGCCGGGGGACCGACGCCCCTCGATGACGACCTCCCGGCGGACCCGGGTGATGCTCCCGAAGGCGCCGTAGGTGTTGACCAGCCGCAGCGGGTCGAAGCTGGCGTTCATGCGCTGGCGACCCTTGGGGGCGACCAGGTTGCGGACGGGGCGGAGGCTGAGCAGGGCGACGACGACGGCCAGGGCGACCACGACGGCGGCGGACCAGGCCGGCGGGTCGGCCAGGTCGGCCGGTGGGTCGACGGGGACCAGCGGCCCGAGGAGCCCGCCACCCAGGGCGGGCAAGGCGATGGTGATGGTGAGGGTGTTGAGCCACGAGAAGTTGCCGCTGACGACGAGCCACAGCTGGGTCACCACCATCACCAGCGCCGCCCACCCGGCCACGGGCTGCGGGGCGAGGAGCAGCAGCGGAGCGACGAGCTGGGTCACGTGGTTGGCCGCCACCTCGATGCGGTGGATCCCGTCGGGGAGGTGGTGGAACCACCAGCTCAAGGGGCCGGGCAGGGGCTGGGTCTCGTGGTGGTACCGGAGGCAGGTCAGGTCCCGCCAGCACGGGTCGCCGCGGAGCTTGATCAGGCCGGCGCCCAGCTCGAGGCGCAGCAGCAGCCAGCGCAGCATCCACAGCACCAGGGTCGGCGGGGCGACGTCGGCCGGGCCCAGGAAGATGGCGAGGAAGCCGGCCTCGCAGAGCAGGACCTCCCAGCCGAACGAGTACCAGCGCTGGCCGACGTTGACGATGCTCAGGTACAGGACCCAGGGGACGGCCCAGAGGGCCATGCTCCCCGCCAGCGGGACGACGTCGCCCAGCCCCAGCAGGAGGGCGGCCGACACGGCCACCCCGGTCCACGCCACCGAGGCCACGACCCGGTCCGAGGCGCGCAGGTGGAACAGGCTGGGCGCCTGCCGGAACGGCACGGCGGCGACGAACCGGGCGATCGGGAGGATGCCCCGCTCCCCCAGCAGGGCCCGGAACTGCAGCGCCGTCCCCAGGAAGGCCAGCAGGTAGGTCGCCGCCAGCGCCCGCTGGAACAGCAGCCGCCCCACCCAGTCCCCCGGCGACGCCACCCACGCCAGATCACCCATGCCCCGATCCTCCCCCACCCGCGGGGGCTAGACGACGCTGACGGGGCCATGGGACAGATCTCCCGCGGGACGTCAGCCGCCCGGCGGAGCCGCTGGGGGTCTGGGGGTCCCCCCCAGACGAGGAGACGTGTGGCCGAGGAACGAGGCCTCCGTCTCTGGGAAGATCTTCAGCGCGAGCGCAGCGAGCACCTCCAGTTCGAGGAGGAGAGCGAGCGAAGCGAGCTGTCCGACGAGAGAGGCTTCAGTCGTAGTACTCCGCCCCCAGGTGGGTGATGGGGTCGTCGCCCATGAGGTGGCGGAGGGTGTTCTTGAGCTTCGCCAGCTGGATGAAGATGTCGTGCTCGGGGTACAGGCCAGGCTGTGCCGGCTGCGGGGACTTCCAGTAGAAGCTGAGCCACTCCTGCACGCCGCTGAGCCCGGCCCGCTGGGCCAGGTCGAGGAACAGGGCCAGGTCGAGCACCAGGGGGGCGGCGAGGATCGAGTCCCGGCACAGGAAGTCGACCTTGATCTGCATCTTGTAGCCGAGCCATCCGAAGATGTCGATGTTGTCCCAGCCCTCCTTGTTGTCACCGCGGGGCGGGTAGTAGTTGATCCGCACGACGTGGTGGATGTCGCCGTAGAGGTCCGGGTTCCGCTCGGGCTCGAAGATGGTGTCGAGCACCCCGAGCTTCGACACCTCCTTGGCCTTGAACGACTCCGGGTCGTCGAGGATCTCGCCGTCGCGGTTGCCGAGGATGTTGGTCGAGTACCACCCCTCGACCCCGAGCATCCGGGCCTTGAAGCCGGGGGCCAGGATGGTCTTCATCAGGGTCTGGCCCGTCTTGAAGTCCTTGCCGGTGACGGGGACCTTGTTCGCCCTGGCCAGCTCCAGCAGGGCGGGCGTGTCGAGGTTGAGGTTGGGGGCGCCGTTGGCCATCGGGATGCCGAGCTTGAGCATGGCGTAGGCGTAGATCTGGCTGGGGGCGATGTCGGGGTGGGACTCGTCGAGGCCCTTCTCGAAGGCCTCGAGCGTCTCGTGGACGGCGCCGGGCTCGCGGTAGACCTCGGTCGACCCGCACCAGACGGCGACGAGGCGGTCGCAGCCGTTCTCCTCGCTGAAGCGCTGGATGTCGTCCTCGAGGGCGTCGGCCTGCTGGCGCTTGGTGAGGCCCTCCTTGATGTGGTCGCCGTGGAGGTTGCGGACGTAGGCCTGCTCGAACACGGCGGGCATGGGCTTGATGGCCCGCAGCTCGTCGCCCAGCTGCTCGAGCAGGTGGCCGTCGAGCACGCCGGCCCGGCTGGCGGCGACGTAGGCGTCGTCCTCGAACACGTCCCACCCGCCGAAGACGAGGTCGTCGAGCTGGGCCAGGGGCACGTAGCCGTTGATCAGGGGCACGTTGTCGTCGGGGCGGGGGCCGATGCGGATGGTCCCCATCTGGGTCAGCGACCCGATCGGCTTCGACAGGCCCTTGCGGATGGCCAGGCAGCCGGCGATGAAGGTGGTGCCGACGGCGCCCATGCCGGGGAGCAGGATGCCCAGCTTCCCGCTGGCGGGGGCGATGTCGACGTTGGACTCGAGGGGCACGTGGCTCTCCTGGGGTGAGGGGGTCCTGCGCGCCGTCGGCGTCCGGTCATCCGGGCGCGGCGCAGCAGCCGGGCCACGCTAGGCCGTCGGCTGCCCCCGGGCCGCAGGATCGAGCTTTGTCCGGAACCCTGCCGAGGAGGGGGACTTCCGGACAAGGTTGGAGGGGGTCAGGTCGCGACGTGCTGGTCGGCGATCTTGAGGGCCTCGTCGACGAGGGCCAGGCCGGCCTCGACGTCGGCGACGGAGGTCGTGACCGGGGGGACGACGTTGAGGCGGTTGCCGGCGGCGAAGGGGACGACGCCCCGCTCGACGCAGGCGCCGACGACCTCCTTCATCGGGGCGGCGGCGGGGCCGGCGGCGTTGAACGGGACCAGCGGCTCGCGCGTGTCCCGGTCCCTCACGAGCTCGATGCACCAGAAGACGCCGACGCCGCGGACCTCCCCGACCGACGGGTGGCGCTCGGCGATCTCGGCCAGGCCGGGACCGAGGACGTCGGTGCCCAGCATGCGGGCGTGGGCGAGCACGCCCTCGTCCTCGAAGACCTTGATCGACTCGACGGCGGCGGCGCAGGCCAGCGGGTGGCCGCTGTAGGTCAGCCCGCCGGGGAACGGGCGCTCGGCGAAGGTGTCGGCGATCCGCTGGCTGATCAGCACGCCGCCGAGGGGCACGTAGCCGGAGTTCACGCCCTTGGCGAAGCAGATGAGGTCGGGGGTGACGTCCCAGCGGTCGACGGCGAACCACTCGCCGCAGCGGCCGAAGCCGGCCATGACCTCGTCGCAGATCATCACCACGCCGTGCTCGTCGCAGATCTCCCGGACGCCGGCGAGGTAGCCGTCGGGCGGGACGAGGATGCCGTTGGTGCCGACCACGGTCTCGAGCACGACGGCGGCCACGGTCTGCGGGCCCTCGACCATGATCGTGTCGCGCAGGTGCTGGAGGGCCCGCTCGCACTCCTCGGCCTCGGTCGTGGCGTGGAACGCCGAGCGGTAGAGGTACGGGCCCCAGAAGTGGACGACGCCCGGCAGGCCGGGCTCGCTGGGCCAGCGCCGGGGCTCGCCGGTGAGGGTGATCGACCCGGCGGTGGCCCCGTGGTAGCTGCGGTACGTGGCCAGCACCTTGTGCCGGCCGGTGTGGAGGCGGGCCATGCGGATGGCGTTCTCGTTGGCCTCGGCCCCGCCGTTGGTGAAGAAGACCATGTCGAGGTCGCCCGGCGCCCGCTCGGCCAGCATCCGGGCCAGCTCGCCCCGGGTGGCGTTGGCGTGGCCGGGGGCGATCATGCACAGCTCGTCGGCCTGGCGCTTGATGGCCTCGACCACCCGGGGGTGCTGGTGGCCGATGTTCATGTTGACCATCTGCGAGGAGAAGTCGAGGTAGCGGGTGCCGTCCTCGTCCCAGAACCACGACCCCTCGGCCCCGGCCACGACCATCGGGTCGAGGAGCTTCTGGGCCGACCACGAGTGGAAGACGTGGGCCCGGTCGTCCCGGTAGGCCTGGCTGCGCTCGGTCATGGGGCCATTCTCCTTGCTCGGCATCCCGCCGGACGGATGGGTGGTCGGAGTGGGTCTGACCCACTCCGACCACCCGGGCTCGCAGCTACGCGCCGCCCTCCTCGAGGGTGACCTCGATGGGCTCGAAGTCGGAGCCGACGACGTCGACGTCGGCCTCCTCGAGCAGGGCGATGGCGGCCTCGTTGATCTCACCGGTGTAGGCGCTCTCCGGCGGGTCCTCGGTGATCACCGTGGTGCCGTCGGCGTTGTTGGTGTTGAGCGAGATCTCGACCGTCTGGTCCCACGCGTCCTGCTCGACGGTGCCGGCGCCGGCGTCGGGCGACGGCCAGATCAGCCGGTTGGTCTCGTTCATCATCCACGTCTGGTGGCTGGCGCCCAGCTCGGACCCGGCCTCGGTGACGATCGTGGAGCACTCCTCGACGTTGTCCCGGCAGTAGGCCCAGCCCTGGAGCGAGGCGGCCACGAACCGGACGGCGGTGTCGCAGTAGTCCTGGTCGGAGGTGAGCTGCTCGGTGTTGGCCCAGATCGCGTCCTGGAGCATCGCCGTGCCCTCGTCGTTCCAGTTGATGACGTTGAAGTCCTCCTCGGTGTAGAGCTCGCCCGTGTCCGGGTTCACCGCCTCCAGCACCTGGGCGTACTCGTTGTAGGTCATCGCCTGGGCGGCGTCGATCTCCCGGCTCAGGAGGGCCTGCATGTCGAACTGCTGCTGCACCAGCTCGACGTCCTCGGCCGGGTCGAGCCCGGCCTCGGTGAGACCGGCGAAGAGCTCGAACTCGTTGCCGAAGCCCCAGTTGCCGACCTTCTTGCCCTCCAGGTCGGCGACGGTCTCGATGCCGGCGTCGGCCCACGACACCTGCAGCGTGCCCGAGCGCTGGAACACCTGGGAGATGTTGGTGATGCCGGCGCCCCCCTCGATCGACTGGAGCGCCTTGGGCACCCAGGCGACGGCGAAGTCGACGGCGCCGTCGGCCAGCTGGGTCTGGGGGACGATGTCGACGCCACCCTCGACGATCTCCGCGTCGAGCCCGTGGTCCTCGTAGAAGCCCTGGTCGACGGCGGCGAAGTACCCACCGAACTGGGCCTGGGTGAACCACTGCAGCTGCAGGCTGACCTCGGTCAGCTCGTCCCCGACCTCGGGCGGCGTGTCGGAGCAGGCGAGCTCGAACCCGCCGCCCCCGCCGCCGCCCCCGTCACCGCTCGTGTCCTCCTCGTCGTCGGCGCTGCCGCAGCCGGCGGCGACGAGGGTGACGGCGAGCAGGGCGACGGCCCCGCGCATCCAACGACGCTTCATGTGGTTCTCCGTGTGTGGTGGTGGTTGGTAGAGATCTCGACCGCGGTCACGGCGCCAGCGCCGCCTGCTGCTTGGCCCGCCACGGCATGGCCAGGCGCTCGACGGCGATGGCGGCGACGAAGAAGGCGAGCCCGAGGACGCAGGCGGCGACGACGTAGGACCACGCCTGGGCGGTGCGGGTCTGGGCCGCGTTGGTGGCGATGAAGTAGCCGAGCCCGCCCTGGGGCCCGCCGAAGTACTCGGCGACCACGGCGGTGATGACGGCGAGGGGGGCGGCGACCTTGAGCCCGGTGACGAGGTAGGGCAGGGCGCCGGGCAGGCGCAGCTTGCGGGCGATGGCCGACCCCGAGGCGCCGTAGGAGCGCATCAGCTCGAGGTGGGTGGCCTGGGTCTGGGTGAGGCCCTTGAGGAGGTTGAGGAACACCGGGAAGAACACGACGAGGGCCACCACGAGGCGGCGGGGCACCTCGGAGGTGGACGAGATGGCGTTGTTGAGGACCGGGGTGACGGCGATCAGGGGCAGGGCGTTGGCCGCAGCGGCGACCGGGGCGATCATCGAGCGCACGACGGCGAACCGGCTCGACACCAGGGCCATGACCACGCCGCAGGCGACGCCGAGCAGCAGCCCGAGCAGGGCGTTGGTCCCGCTGATCCGGGCGGCGTCGACGATCAGGTCGGTCTGGCGGTCGAGCTGCTCGCCGATCTTCGACGGGCGGGGCAGGAGGTAGGTGGCGATCCGCCCGACCTGCACCCACACCTCCCACAGCACCAGGAGCGCGACGCCCAGCACCACGGGCGGGAGCACCTGGCCCAGACGGCCGCGCATCGGCCCGCTCACCAGCCGTCGCCCCGTGCTGCGGCCGGGCCGTCGAGCTCGACGTCGGGGTCGCGCCCGGCCTCGCGCTCGGCCCGCTCGATGCCCCGCAGCGCCTCGCGCACCTCGGTCACGCCGGCGAAGAAGGCGGGTTCGGCGCGGGTCTCGTCGGACCGGGTGGGGCCGAGGGCGACCGGGATCACCTCGGTGATGCGCCCCGGGCGGGGGGACATGACCACGACCCGGTCGGCCAGGTAGACGGCCTCGGGGATGGAGTGGGTGACGAACACGACGGTGGTGCCCAGCTCGGCCCGGATGCGCTGGAGCTCGGCCTGCATGTGCTCGCGGGTCATCTCGTCGAGGGCGCCGAAGGGCTCGTCCATGAGCAGCAGCCCGGGCCGGGTGACGAGGGCCCGGGCGATGGCCACCCGCTGCTGCATCCCGCCCGAGAGCTCCCACGGGTGGTGGTCGACGAAGTCGCCCAGCTTGACCAGCTCGAGCATCTCCCGGGCCCGCGCCCGGCGCTCGGCCTTGTCGACCTTCTGCAGCTCGAGCGGGAGCTCGACGTTGCGCAGGACGGTGCGCCACTCGAACAGCCCCGCCTGCTGGAAGGCCATCCCGTAGTCGTTGTCGAGCCGAGCCCGGTGCGCCGGCTTGCCGTTGACCACGACCGTGCCGGTGGTGGCGTCGGTGAGGTCGGCCACGACCCGCAGGAGCGTGCTCTTGCCGCAGCCCGACGGGCCGATGAGCGAGACCAGCTCACCGGGGGCGACGGTGAGGTCGATGTCGGTGAGGGCGGTGACCTCGTTGCGGCGACCGGCGTTGAACACCTTGCCCACGCCGCTGACGGCGACGGCGGCGGGCACCTCGGGCACGGCGTCGGCCGGGATCTCCGGGAGGACGGCCTCGTCCTTGGCCAGGTCGGGGCTGTTCACGCGACGGCGTCCTTGGGTCGGTTGCGGGAGGCGAGGGCGTCGAGGGCGCCGACCATGAGGGCCATGGCGATGCCCAGCGCCGCCGCCCCCATGAGGGCGGTGTAGACCTTGGCCGGGTCGCTGGTGGCGGCCCGTGAGTACTCGAGGGTCAGGCGGCCGATGCCGCCGCTGCGCCCCAGCGAGATCTCGGCCACGATCGCCCCCACCACGGCCCCGGCGGCGGCCAGGCGCAGGGCGGGCACGAGGTACGGGAGGGCCGACGGCAGCCGCAGCTTCCACAGGACGGCCCGGGGTGGGGCGGCCAGCGAGCGCATGAGCTCGACCGACGCGGCGGGCGCCGCCTGCAGCCCGCGGAGGAGGCCGACGGCGACGGGGGCGAAGGCGAGGAAGGCCGAGATCACCGCCACCGACATCCACGGCTGCCACTCCCCCGACCCCACCTTGACCCGGCCGCCCCACGCCGCGATCAGCGGGGCGAAGGCCACGATCGGCACCGTCTGGGACATGACGATCAGCGGGAGGACGGCCCGCTCGGCCACCTTCAGCCGCTGCATCAGGGCCGCCAGCAGCGCCCCGACGACCACGCCCCCGAGGAGCCCGACGAGGGCGATCTGGAACGTGTACCAGGCTCCGGCGGCGACGGCGGCGGCGATGCTGCGGTCGCTGCCCCGACGCTCGGGGTCGCCGAGCCGCTCGACCATGGTGGCGACGTGGGGCATCCGCTGGTCGTCGGCCTTGAGCGGCAGCTGCCAACCCAGGATCTGGCCGTCGATCGCCTTGTAGCCCTCCCAGAGGGCGACCAGGGCGAGCACGCCGAGCAGGGCGAAGCCGAGGCGGCGCAGGCGGTCGGTCACGGGTCTCCTCTCGGTGGGTGGGGTCGGTCCGGAGCGGCCCACACGGTCGTCGGCGCCGCGTGGACACGGATGGTGCCTGGCACCATCCGTGTGGGGCTAGGTGGTCGCGGGGGTGGTCTCGGCCAGCCGGGGCAGGACCTTCTCGCCGTAGTGGCGCAGGGTCGTGTCCTTGTCGTCGTGCTGGAGGTACAGGGCGAACTGGTCGACGCCGAGGGCCTCGAGGTCCCGCAGGCGGCGCAGCTGCTCGTCGACCGGGCCGACGAGGCAGAAGCGGTCGACGATGTCGTCGGACACGAAGGCGACGTGGTCGTTCTCGGCCTGGCCGTGGGTGTTGTAGTCGTAGCCCGTGCGCCCGGCGATGTACTCGGTGAGGGCGGCGGGGACCGGGGCGTCGTCGCCGTAGCGGGCGACGATGTCGGCCACGTGGTTGCCGACCATGCCGCCGAACCAGCGCACCTGGTCCCGCCCGTGGGCCAGGCCCTCGGGGGTGCCGTCGGTGACGTAGGCGGGGGCGGCGACGCAGATGGTGATCGCCTCGGGGTCGCGCCCGGCGTCGGCGGCGGCCTTGCGCACCGCCCCGATGGTCCACTCGGCGATCGACGGGTCGGCCAGCTGGAGGATGAAGCCGTCGCCCACCTCGCCGGCGAGGGCCAGGGCCTTGGGCCCGTAGGCCGCGACCCACACCTCGCAGGCGCTGGCCCCCGCCCACGGCAGGCGCAGGCTCTGGCCCTTGTAGTCGACGGCCTCGCCGTTGCTCAGGCCCCGGATCACCCCGATGGCGTCGCGCAGCGTGGCCAGGGTGGTCGGCTTGCCGTTGGTGACCCGCACCGCGCTGTCGCCCCGCCCGATGCCGCACACGGTGCGGTTCCCGTACATCTCGTTGAGCGTGGCGAAGAGCGACGCCGTGACCGTCCAGTCGCGGGTGGCCGGGTTGGTGACCATGGGGCCCACGACGACGTTGCGGGTGCGGTCGAGGATCTGGCTGTAGAGCACGAACGGCTCCTGCCAGAGGATGTGGCTGTCGAAGGTCCACACGTGGGAGAAGCCGTAGGCCTCGGCCCGGACGGCCAGGTCGACGACCCGGGCCGAGGGCGGGGTGGTCTGGAGGACGACGCCGACGTCCATCGGGCTACCGGTTCTCCGGGAAGCCGAGGTCGACCGCACTCGTCGCCGGGTCGGGCCAGCGCGACGTCACGACCTTGGAGCGGGTGTAGAAGCTCACGCCCTCGGGGCCGTACATGTGGGTGTCGCCGAACAGCGACGCCTTCCAGCCGCCGAAGCTGTAGTAGCTGACCGGCACCGGGATGGGGACGTTGATGCCGACCATCCCGACCTCGACCTCGTTCTGGAAGCGCCGGGCGGCGCCGCCGTCGCGGGTGAAGATCGCCGTGCCGTTGCCGTACGGGTTGCGGTTGATGAGCTCGACGCCCTCGTCGTAGGTGGCGACGCGTGTGACGCCGAGGACGGGACCGAAGATCTCGTCGTCGTAGGCCTTCATCCCCGGCCTCACGTCGTCGAGGAGGCTGGGGTTGAGGAAGAACCCGTCAGTCGGCGCGCCCACCGTGCCGTCGACGACGACCGTGGCGCCCTCGTCGGCCGCGCCGCTGACGTACCCCGCCACCCGATCCCGGGCCTCGGCGCTGATCAGCGGGCCCATCTCGTTGTCCGGCTCGCTGCCGGGCCCGACCTTGATGGCCGGGATCCGCTCGGTGATCTTGGCGACCAGCTCGTCGGCGACGGACTCGACGGCGAGGACCACCGAGATGGCCATGCACCGCTCCCCCGCCGAGCCGTAGGCGGCGCTGACGGCGGCGTCGGCGGCCATGTCGAGGTCGGCGTCGGGAAGCACCAGCATGTGGTTCTTGGCCCCGCCGAGGGCCTGGACCCGCTTCCCGTTGGCCGTGCCGGTCTCGTAGATGTACTTGGCGATCGGCGTGGAGCCGACGAACGACACCGCGGCGACGTCGGGGTGCTCGAGGAGGGCGTCGACGGCGACCTTGTCACCGTTGACGACGTTGAAGCACCCGGCCGGGAGGCCGGCCTGGGCCAGCAGCTCGGCCACGAACAGCGGCGCCGAGGGGTCCTTCTCGCTGGGCTTGAGGACGAAGGTGTTCCCGCACGCCAGGGCGTTGGCGAACATCCACATGGGGACCATGCCGGGGAAGTTGAACGGCGTGATCCCGGCCACGACGCCGAGGGGCTGGCGCAGCTGGTACACGTCGACGCCGGTGGCGGCCTGCTCGCTGTAGCCGCCCTTGAGCAGGGCGGGGATGCCGCAGGCGAACTCGATGTTCTCCAGGCCCCGGGCGACCTCTCCGAGGGCGTCGGAGAGGACCTTGCCGTGCTCGGCCGAGATGCGGGAGGCGATCTCCTTGCGGTTGGCGTCGACCAGGTCGCGGAGGCGGAACATGACCTCGGCCCGGCGGGACAGGCCCGTCGCCCGCCACTCGGGCAGGGCGGCCTTGGCCGTGGCCACCGCGGTGGCGACCTCGTCGGCCGAGGCGAGGGCGACCTCGGCCACCTGCTCGCCCCGGGCGGGGTCGTAGACGGGGCCGGTGCGCCCCGACGTGCCGGGGACGGCCTGGCCGCCGACCCAGTGGTGGATCTGGTTCATCTCGGTCATGTCGCCTCTTCCTCAGACCAGGTACTGGGACAGCCCACGCTTGACGAACCGGCCGTGGCCCTTGCGGCCGGTGAAGGTGTCGTCGGTGATCACGACCGTCCCCCGGGACAAGACGGTGTCGACCTTGCCGTCGATGACGTAGCCCTCCCAGGACGAGTGGTCGATGTTGGAGTGGTGCTTCTTCTCGAAGCCGATCTCGGTCCGGCTCGACGGGTCCCAGACCACCACGTCGGCGTCTGCGCCGGGGGCGATGACGCCCTTCTTGGGGTACATGCCGAACATGCGGGCCGGGGTGGTGCAGCAGGTCTCGACCCAGCGCTCGAGGGTGATCTCGCCGTTGACGACGCCCTGGTAGAGCAGCTCGAGCCGGTGCTCGACGCCGGCCATGCCGTTGGGGATCTTGGAGAAGTCGCCCCGGCCCAGCTCCTTCTGGTCCTTGAAGCAGAAGGGGCAGTGGTCGGTGGAGACGATGGCCAGGTCGTTGGTGCGCAGCCCCTTCCACAGGTCGGCGTGGTGCGGGTGGTCGTCGTGGGCCGAGCGGATCGGCGGCGAGCACACCCACTTGGCCCCCTCGAAGTCGGGCTTGGCCAGCGTGTCCTCGACGGTCATGTAGAGGTACTGCGGGCACGTCTCGGCGAAGACGTTGCGCCCGGCGTCGCGGGCCTCGGCCACGTGGCCCAGGGCCTGCGAGGCGCTGAGGTGGACGAAGTAGAGCGGTGCCTTGCCGGCCACCGCAGCCAGGACGATGGCCCGGTGGGTGGCCTCGCCCTCGAGGGCAGCGGGCCGGACCCAGGCGTGGTTGACCGGGTCGGTCTCGCCGCGGCCCAGAGCCTGGGCCACCAGCACGTCGATGGCGATGCCGTTCTCGGCGTGCATCATGATCGTGGCGCCGACGTCGCCGGCGACCTGCATGGCCTTGAGGATCTGGCCGTCGTCGCTGTAGAAGACGCCCGGGTAGGCCATGAACAGCTTGAAGCTGGTGACGCCCTCGTTCTCGGTGAGGTAGCGGATGGCCTTGAGCGACTCGTCGTCGACGCCGCCGATGATCTGGTGGAAGCCGTAGTCGACGGCGCAGTTGCCCTCGGCCTTGGCGTGCCACTCGGCCAGGCCGTCGATGACGTTGGCCCCGGTGGTCTGGACGGCGAAGTCGACGATGGTGGTGATGCCGCCCCAGGCCGCCGCGGTGGTGCCGGTCTCGAAGGTGTCGTTGGCGAAGGTGCCGCCGAAGGGCAGCTCCATGTGGGTGTGGACGTCGATGCCGCCCGGGATGACGTACTTGCCGGTGGCGTCGATCACCTTGTCGGCGGTGGCCTCGGCGGCGGCGAAGAAGCCGGGGGCGCCGACCGCGGCGATGGTCTCGCCGTCGATGAGGACGTCGCTGGCGATGCGGCCGCTCGGGCTGACGACGGTGCCGTTCTTGATCAGGGTCGTTGCCATGTCGGCCTCCTCGCGCTGTCGGGTCGCTCGCTCCGCTCGCTCATCGCCGGACGATCTCGTCGTAGGCGTCGGGCCGACGGTCCCGGTAGAACTGCCAGCCGTCGCGGACCTCGCGGATCATCGCCAGGTCGAGGTCGCGCACGATCAGCTCGGGCTTGTGGGGGTCGCCCACGTCGCCGACCATCTGGCCGCGGGGGTCGACGAAGTAGCTCTGGCCGTAGAAGTCGTCGTCGCCCAACGGCTCGATGCCGGTGCGGTTGATGGCGGCGACGTAGTACATGTTCGCCACCGCGGCGGCGGGCTGCTCGACCCGCCAGATGTACTCCGAGAGCCCCCGGCTGGTGGCCGACGGGTTGAACACGATCTCGGCCCCGTTGAGGCCCAGGCAGCGCCAGCCCTCGGGGAAGTGGCGGTCGTAGCAGATGTAGACGCCGACCTTGCCCACGGCGGTCTCGAACACCGGGTACCCGTCGGTGCCGGGGGTGAAGTAGAACTTCTCCCAGAACCCCTTGACCTGCGGGATGTGCTGCTTGCGGTACTTGCCGAGGTAGGTGCCGTCGGCGTCGATCACCGCCGCGGTGTTGTAGTAGAGGCCGTCCTGGACGATCTCGTACATCGGGAGCACCAGCACCATGCCCAGCTCCTTGGCCAGGGCCTGGAAGCGCTTGGTGGTGGGCCCGTCGGGGATGGGCTCGGTGTAGCTGTAGTACTCGGCGTCCTGCACCTGGCAGAAGTAGGGGCCGTAGAACAGCTCCTGGAAGCACATCACCTGGGCGCCCTCGGCGGCGGCGTCCCGAGCGGCCTGCTCGTGCTTGTCGATCATCGACGCCTTGTCGCCGGTCCAGTCGGTCTGGAGGATCGCAGCGCGGACCACGGTCATGGGGGCTCCTCGGGGCTCGGTTCACCACATCGGTCATGTGACGGCGGCCACATGACGGTACTCCTGCGGTACAGTCCACTCAACACCTCGATTGTTTCGCTTTGTTACGGGGGAGTGGCGTGTCGGTGAGGACCGGGGGTCGTCCATGGGATCGGTGCCGGACCCCGTGCCAAGGTCGGCGGTCATGACCGCCGCGACCGCTCCCCCGGACGTCGCCGCCCTGATCGTCGCCGCCGTGGAGGAGCGCAGCGCCCGCGGCATCGCCGCCGCCGTGAGCCGCCTCGTCTCGCAGGGCGTGCTCCCCCCGGGCGCCCGGCTGCCGACGGTGCGCCAGCTGGCCACCGCGGTCGACGCCGGGGCCACGACCGTCAGCGAGGCGTGGGGCCAGCTGGGCCGCCTCGGGGTGATCGAGGGGCGGGGCCGGCAGGGCACGTTCGTCACAGGCCCGATCCGCCGCCCCGGCCCGGGGCGGTACCGGCGGCTCACGGCGCCGGCCGGGCGCTACCGGCTCGACCTGAGCACGGGCACCCCCGACGTCGCCCTCCTCCCCGACCTGGCCCCGGTGCTGGCCCGCCTCGACGGCACGGCCCTGACGACGTCGTACCTCGACCGGCCGGTGCTGCCCGACCTCGAGGACGCCGTGCGGGCCCGCCTGCCGTTCCCGGCCGAGGCCGTCACCGTCGTCGACGGGGCCCTCGACGCCCTCGACCGCCTGGCCAGCCTCCACCTCCGCCTCGGCGACCGGGTCCTGGTCGAGAACCCGGCCTTCCCGCCGCTGCTCGACCTCCTCGACCTCTTGGGCGCCGAGATCGTCGCCCTCCCCCTCGACGAGGCGGGCATCGTCCCCGCCGCCCTGGCCGGCGCGCTGGACGTCGACCCCGTCGCCGTGTTCCTCCAGCCCCGGTCGCACAACCCGACCGGGACCTCGATGACGGTCGAGCGGGCTCGCGAGCTGGCCGGGCTCCTCGCCGGCCGCGACGTGCTGGTGGTCGAGGACGACCACTCCGGCGCCATCAGCGGGGCCGAGGACGTCTCGCTCGGCGTGTGGCTCCCCGACTCGACGGTGCACGTCACCTCGTTCTCGAAGTCGTACGGCCCCGACCTCCGGCTGGCGTCGGTGGCCGGCCCCGCCGCCGTCGTCGACGCCCTCGTCGACCGGCGGCTCCTCGGGCCGGGGTGGTCGAGCCGGCTGCTGCAGGCCGTGCTGGTCGAGCTGCTCGACGACCCGTCGGCCACGGCGTGCGTGGCCACGGCCCGGGAGGTCTACGCCGAGCGCCGGGCCCGCGTGACCGCCGGCCTGATCGAGCGGGGCGTGGCCTGCGGGGCCGGCGACGGGATCAACCTGTGGGTCGAGACCCCCGACGAGCAGGCCACCGTGGTCGCCCTGGCCTCCCACGGGATCGCGGTGGCGCCGGGGACCCCCTTCGTCTGGGCCCGCGAGCCCGTCGACCACGTCCGCGTCACCGTCGGGCTGGTGGCGACGGACCACGACCGGGTCGCCGCCGCCCTCGCCGACGCCATCGGGTCGGTCGCCCCTTCCTCCACCGCCAACCGCTGAGGAGCCGGTCGGAGTGGGTCTGACCCACTCCGACCACCGGTGCCTGGCACCGCGTGGGCGGGTCAGCGGTCGCGGGCGGCGAGGCGCTGCAGCCCGCCGATGGTCATCTCCACGTAGGTGTCGACCAGGAAGCGCTGCTCGGCGGCGCCCGGTCGTGAGCGCAGCTGCGGCAGCAGGGCGCGGATGCCCGAGAGCACGACGGACACCACCGAGCGCGCCGTGCGCTCGTCGATCCCGAAGTCCCGCTCGGCCAGCTCGGCGAAGAACCCGACCGTGCGCCGGTCCCGGGCCCGCTGGTCGCGCCGCACCTCCCGATCGGCCCGCACGTCGCGCAACGGGGCGAAGAACGGTCCGTGCTCGTCCGCCGCCTCGAGGGTCGCACCGACGAGGGCGCGGAGCTTGGGCTCGAAGCCGTCCGGGGCGGCGGCGACGCGCGCCCGCATCTCGCGATCCAGGCGCCGGGCCTCCCTGCGGTAGAGCGCCACGAGCAGCTCGTCCCGGTTCCCGAAGTGCTTGTAGACGAGGGCCCGCGTCACCGCGGCCCGGTCGGCCACGACGCCCATGGTGATGCGGCCGGGACCGACCTCGTGGACGAGGTCGCGGGTGACGTCGAGGAGGGCCTCGCGCCGGTCGCCGGCGGCCAGGCGGGGGGCGGCAGGAGGCGACGAGGAGGAGGACGGGGCGGCCACGCCGACGATGCTCCCACAGCGGCTGGTTGCATACTGTCACCGCCTGTGGTGACATCTCCGATCGCCGGTTGCGATCTGTCACCACCGCCCCGGCCCTGGCGGGCCCGGCTCCGAGGAGGACCCATGGACATCGTCGACGAGCAGCGCGACGGTGACGTCGTCGAGCGCCGCTTCACGCTGCCGGCCGGGGAGGCCCTGGTGCCCGGCATCCACTGGCTGCCCGCCGATGCCTCGGCTCCGCACGCCACGGTCTGCATCGGCCACGGCGGGTTCCAGCACAAGCGCATCGACAACGTCCTCGCCCTGGCCCGCATGCTCGTGTCCGAGCTGGGCGTGGGCGTCGTCGCCCTCGACGCCCCCGAGCACGGCGACCGCGTCAGCGACCCGGAGGCGGCCTCGCGCCAGCTGGCCGCCCTGTCCAGCGGCGACCCCGAGGAGCGGCGGCGGGTCTTCGGCCGCGAGGCCCGCGCCGCCATGGCCCGTCGGGCCGAGGTGCACGTCGGCGAGTGGCAGGTGCTCCTCGACGCCCTCCAGCGGGACGAGCGCTGGGCGGCGGGGCCGTTCGGGTGGTGGGGCGTGTCGATGGGGACGACCCACGGCCTGCCGCTGACCGCCCGCGACGACCGCATCGCCGCGGCCGTCTTCGGCCTCAACGCCCTGCGTCCGGGCGACGAGGCGTGGGCCCGGCAGGCCGCCGCCGTCGACGTCCCGGTGCTCTTCCTGACGCAGTGGGACGACGAGCTGATGACCCGGGAGACCTCGCTCGCCCTCTGGGACGCCCTCGGCTCGACCGAGAAGACCCTGCACGTGAACCCCGGCCGCCACGTCCAGGTGCCGACCTTCGAGCGGGGCGCCAGCGTCGCCTTCTTCCGCCGCCACCTCCTGCGCTGACGGACGCGACGTGCCTGGCACGTCGCGTCCCCTGCACCTTCGGGGCGGGGCTACCAGCGGGAGCGGGACTCCTCGGCGAAGCCCTGGGCGCCGTCGAGGCGGTGGACGGTGCCGTCGTCGGTGGCGACCCAGCCCGACCAGGTGCCGAAGACCTGGTGGACCTCGGTCTGGGCGACGACGGCCTTGACGCCGGTGTGCTTGTCGAACCGGGGGGTCAGGGTGATGTCGAGGTGGCCGTGGGGGTCGACGACGCGCCACGGCTCCATCGGGGCGTCCCAGTCGTAGGTCCACTCCAGCTCGGCGCCGATCTTGGTCAGCCGGCCGTCGACGATGACCCCGTTCTCGGTGAAGCCGGTGCCCTCGGTCCACTGGCCGCCGATCTGGATGCCGACCACCGAGCCGGTGTCGGCCACGCCGGCCCCGCCGCCCCAGTTCCACCGGGTGCGGTACGGCCACCGGCCCCGACCCACGTCGAGCACGCCCCAGGCCTCGCCCAGCTCCCATCGGTCGTCGCCGACCTCCACCGTCCCCGTGGCCGGGCGGGCCTGGTGCTTCGACGTGTACTGGAACAGCCGGTCCGACCACGGCACGACCACGTTGAGCGACTCGTGCCCGGGCGGCAGGGCCACGGTGACGTCCGCCGTCGCCGGCCGACCGCCGTCGGCCTCGTCCCACCGGGCCCGGAGGCGCGTCGTGCCGTGGCCGGCCTGGCCCGCTCCCCGGCTCGCGGCGGCGGGCTCGTCGACGATGTCGAGGTCGAGGTGGCGGCCGCGGAACCGCAGCGGCGTCGTCCCCGGCCGGTCCGGCAGCGACAGGCCCCGACCCAGGGGCGCGGCGACGCTCCGCCCGCCGGTGGCGCCCGTCGTCAGGTCGACCCACCACACCTCGGCCATGCCGAGGTAGTCGACGTCGCCGTAGACGACCGACAGCACGTGGTCTCCGGCCAGGACGGCCCAGTAGTCCCACCGCTTGGTCCTCCCCCACCGCCCGGCGAGGGTGCAGGTGTGGAGGGGTGTGCGGCTCCAGCCCCGGGCGGCCGGCGAGAGGACCTTGCCCCCGGGTCGGCACAGGTCGACCTCGGTGGTGATCTCGTGCTCGTGCGTCGGTGTCGGGCTCACCGGCCGAGTCAACCACGGGGCGTGCGGCGGTCCGCGCCCGCAGCCGTGACGTCGGCCACACTGGCGGCGGTCCCGGGTGGGGCCACCATCGACAAGGAGCGCAGATGCCCCGATTCACCTCGACCCTCGCTGCCGGCGCGACCGCTCTGGCCCTCCTGCTCACCGCCTGCGGTGGCGACAGCGACCGGCCCTCGGTCGACGAGCTGTCGGACCAGATCGAGGAGGAGGGGGCGGCCGACGGCATCACCTCCGAGCAGGCGGACTGCGTCGCCGAGGCGTTCGTCGACTCCGACATCTCCGACGAGGGCCTGCGCGAGATCGTCGACAACCCCGACGTCGACGACGTCACGGACCTCGACCTGAGCGACGACGACACGGCTGCGGCCGAGGCCGCCGTCGAGGGCGTCACCGAGTGCATCCTGGGCGACCTCGAGGACCCGGGGTCGACCGAGGGCGGCTGACCCGGCGTCCCCGCCGGAGGGGCCCCTCGCTACCCCTCGGCCTCGGTGGTGAGCTCGAGCCAGGCGTCCTCGGCCGCGGCCAGCTCGGCCTCGGTGGTCGCCAGCTCCCGGCCCAGGTCCGCCATCCGGATGTGGTCGGCGCCGCCGGCGGCCACCTCGGCGGTCAGCTCGTCGCGCCGGCGCTCCAGGCGCTTGATGGCGGTCTCGGCCTCCTTCACCAGCTTGCGCTGGTGCGCCGGGGAGCGGCGCCCCGACGGGGCCGACGGCGGCCGGGCCGCCGGGGGGCGGCGCGGGGCCGCCCGGCCGGGGTCGGCCCGACCGGTCACCCGCCGGGCCCGGCGGGCCTCCTCCCACGCCGCGTAGCCCCCGGGGAGCCGCCGTCCCCTCGTGTCCTCGTCGATCACCACCACGTCGGTGACGGTGCGCTCGAGGAGGGCCCGGTCGTGGCTGACGACCACCAGGGCGCCGGGCCAGTCGTCGAGGAAGTCCTCCAGCACCCGGAGCGTGTCGAGGTCGAGGTCGTTGGTGGGCTCGTCGAGCAGGAGGACGTTGGGCTTCTCCCGCAGGGTGAGCAGGAGCTGGAGCCGGCGCCGCTCGCCGCCCGAGAGCAGGCCGATGGGCGCCCGCTGGGAGTCGGCGTCGAACCAGAACGCCTCGAGCAGCCGGGCGTCGGTGAAGTCCGGGTCCCGGTGCGACCCGGCCACCGCCGCGGCCACCCGCATGGCGGGGTCCAGCGTCGCCCCGGTCTGGTCGAACACCGACACCCGCGCCGTCGCCCCGGTGACGACCCGGCCCTCGGTCGGCTGGCGGCGCCCGGCCAGCACGTCGACCAGCGTCGACTTGCCCGCCCCGTTGGGCCCCACGACCCCGAGCCGCTCCCGTGGGTCGAGGGCCAGGTCGACCCCGCGGAACAGCCACGGCTCGGCGGGGCCGAACCGGTGGCCGACGCCGTGGAGCTCGACCACCGTGTCGCCCAGGCGGGGCGTGCCGTGGTGGAGCGGAAGGTCGTCGCTGGCCCGCGCCGGCGCCTCGGCCCGATGCTCGACCAGGGCGGTGGCGGTGGCGACCCGGTGCTTGGCCTTGGTGGTGCGGGCCGGGGCGCCGCGCCGGAGCCAGGCCAGCTCGGTGCGGGCCAGGTTGCGGCGCTTGGCCTCCGCCGACGCCGCCCGCTCGGCCCGCTCGGCCCGGGCCTCGAGGTAGGAGGCGTAGCCCCCCTCGTGGACGTGGCCCCGGCCGCGGTCGAGCTCGAGGATCCGGGTCGTGACCCGGTCGAGGACGTGGCGGTCGTGGGTGACGAGGAGCAGGCCGCCCCGGTGGGCGGCGAGGCGCTCCTCCAGCCAGGCGATGGCATCGATGTCGAGGTGGTTGGTGGGCTCGTCGAGGACGAGGAGCACGGCGTCGTCGTCCTCGCCCGACCCGACCCGGGCCAGGGCGGCGGCCAGGGCGACCCGGGTGGCCTGCCCCCCCGAGAGGGTGCCCACGTCCCGGTCGAGCAGGTCGCTGAGCCCGAGGCGGTCGGCGGCGGCCTCGGCCTCCCACGCCCGCTCGCCGGTCGCCCCGACGGCCTCCCGCACCGACCCGGGGGGCAGGGAGCGGTCCTGGGCCACGGCGACCAGGCGGCTGCCCCGACCCCGGCGGATCGTGCCCGCCGCCGGCTCGACCTCGCCGGCCAGGACCCGGAGCAGGGTGCTCTTGCCGCTGCCGTTGAGGCCGACCACGGCCAGCCGGTCCCCGCTGGCCAGGGTCAGGCCGACGTCGGTGAAGAGCGGCCGCTCGGGCCGGGTCACGGTCAGCCCCTCGGCGTCGAGCAGGATCACCGCCCCGAGGGTAGGGAGCGGCGCGGCGACACCCCCAGACCGTGGGTCGCCGGCCCGGCGCCGGGACGGCAATACCCTCGGCCCGATGGCCCCTGCTCCCCGGCGACCGGGCGACGGCATCCTCTCCGAGCCCATCGACCTCGACGGCCCCCGCCGGCGCCGGCCGACCTACCCGAAGGTCGAGGCCGTGCCCGGCCTGGCCGTCACCCCGCGGGGCCAGCGCGACCCGTGGACCGTGCTCAGCCTGCGGGGCGAGGTGCTGATGGCCCGGGACCCGAAGGGCCGCCAGCACTCGCTCACCCCCGTGCCGGGCGGGTTCACGGTCCGGGGCGAGGCCGTCACCCTCGTCCCGCCCCGCCCCCGGCCGGCCGCCGCCGGCACCAGCCGCACGGCGTCGGGCTCGGTGGCCGGGCCCCGCCAGCCCGCCCGCGTGGCCCGGGCCAGCCGGATCCTGGTCGAGGGCATCCACGACGCCGAGCTGGTCGAGAAGGTCTGGGGTGACGACCTGCGGGGCGAGGGCGTCGTCGTCGAGGTCCTCCACGGCGCCGACGACCTGGCCGCCGTCGTGCGCGGGTTCGGGCCCGGTCCCGGCCGCCGCCTGGGGATCCTCCTCGACCACCTCGTCGACGGGTCGAAGGAGTCCCGCCTGGCCGCCGGGGTCGACCACCCCGACGTGCTCGTCACCGGCCACCGCTACGTCGACGTCTGGCAGGCCGTCCGCCCCGCCGCCGTCGGCATCCGGTCCTGGCCCGTCGTCCCACCCGGCACCCCGTGGAAGGAGGGGGTGATCGCCGCCCTCGGGCGCGACGAGTCCCCCGCCGAGTTCTGGCGCCGGGTGCTGGGGTCGGTCGGCGACTGGACCGACCTCGAGTCCGACCTGATCGGCGCCGTCGAGCGCCTGATCGACTTCGTGACCGAGTAGCGCGAAGCGAGCACCCGTAGGGTGGGTCGATGAACAGCGCCATCCCGCTCGGCCGGTTGGCCGGGGTCGAGGTGGCGATGAGCTGGATCGTGCCGCTGATGGCGTTCCTGTACGCCTTCACCCTGGCCGAGAGCCTGCTCCCCAACGAGGTCGGCGGGCAGGCCCCGTCGACCTACTGGACCGTCGGCATCGCCGGTGCCGTCCTGCTCTTCCTCTCCCTGCTGGCCCACGAGATGGGCCACGCCCTCGTCGGACGGCGCGAGGGCATCGGTGTGCGGGGCATCACCCTCACCCTCCTCGGCGGTCACACCCAGTTCGTCACCGAGCCGGCCACCGCCGGGGCCGAGCTGCGGGTCAGCGCCGTGGGGCCGTCGACCAACTTCGCCCTCGCCGGCGTGTTCTGGGTCGGGGCCACCCTCATGGACGGCTCCCTCGACGGCTTCGCCCTCCTCGTCGGCGCCCTCTTCGGCTGGCTGGCCGTGGTCAACCTGGCCCTGGCCGTGGTGAACATGCTCCCCGGCGCCCCCCTCGACGGCGGCGCCGTGCTCGAGGCGCTGATCTGGATGGCCACCCGTGACCGCAACCGGTCGGCCTCGATCGCGTCGGTCATCGGGATCGCCCTCGGCGGCGGCCTGTTCGTCCTCGGCGTCCTCGTCACCCGCGACGGCGGGCCCTTCGGGCTCTGGATGGTCGTGGGCGGGGTGATCATCGCCAGCAGCGCCCGCTCCCGGCTGCGGGACGCACCCGCCATCGGGCAGCTGCGGTCCACCCGTCTCGGCGCGGTCATGGTCCCCGACCCGCCGGTGGTGCCCGAGTGGTCCACGCTCTCCGACGTGGTCGCCCGGGCCCAGGCGTGGCAGCCCCACACCGCCTTCCCGGTGCAGGCGGCCGACGGACGGATCACCGGTCTCCTCACCGCCGAGCTGGTGCTCGCCGTCGACGCCCGGGACTGGGCCGTGGTGCGGGCCATCGACGTGGCCTGGCCCATCGACCGCATCCCCACCGCCACCGTCGACGAGCCCGTGCTCACCGCCCTCCAGCGGGCGGACTCGGCCGGCGTCGACCGGATCCTCGTCGTCTACCCCGACGGCCGGGTCGCCGGCACCGCCGGGCGCGACGCCGCCACCCACGCCCTCCGCCGCCCCCGCCCCGAGCCCGCCTGACGGCCGGAGCCCGCGTGCCACGCATGGTGCCAGGCACCATCCGTGGTGCTCCTGGCCGGGGGGTGGGGGCGCCGGGCTACCGTCCGCCGATGCCCGACGACACCCTCACCTACCGTCTCGACGGCTCCGTCGCCGTCGTCACCATGGACGACGGGAAGGCCAACGCCATGGGCCACCCCACCCTGGAGGGGCTGACCGCGGCGCTGGAGCGGGCCGAGGGCGAGGCCACCGCCCTCGTCCTCGCCGGCGGGGCCCGGGCCTTCTCGGCCGGCTACGACCTGGCCGTGATGACCGAGAGCACGGCGTCGATGCGCGGCCTGGTCGGCGCCGGCGCCCGGTTCCTCATGCGGCTCTACGGGTCGCCACTGCCGACGGTGGCGGCGTGCACGGGCCACGCCCTCGCCGGCGGGGCGCTGACCCTCCTCGCCGTCGACGACCGCATCGGCCCGTCCGACACCCCGGCCAAGCTGGGCCTCAACGAGGTGGCCATCGGCATGCCGCTGCCGATCTTCGCCGTCGAGCTGGCGCGGGACCGCCTCTCGCCCCGCCACCTCACCGAGGCGACCCTCGGCCGGGTCTACGACCCGGCCGGCGCCGTGGCCGCCGGCTACCTGGACCGGGTCGTCCCCCGCGACGAGGTGGTCGACGCCGCCGTCGCCGTGGCGACCGAGCGGGCCGCGCTCCGTCGCGGGGCCGTGGGACGGACGAAGACGGCCCTCCGCGGCCGCACCATCGCCCACGTGCTGGCCACCCTCGACGACGACATCGCCGCCCTCACCGGCCCCGAGCCGGGCTGAGCCGGCCGGCGCCCGGGACGGGCAGAGCCCCGGGTCTCAGCGGTGCGGGTCGCGCCGCACCACCAGCCCCTCCGGGGTGATCATGTGACCGGTGAGGGTGCGCTCGTCGTGGCGCATCCGCCACCGCAGCAGCACGCCGGTGGCGGCGGCCAGGTCGCCGGCGTGGGCCGGGTCGGCGGCCAGGTCGACGGTGCCGTCGGGGTCGGCGTCGAGGTCGAACAGCAGCGGGGGCAGGATCGACGGGTCGGTGGCGAAGTGCACGTGCTTCCAGCGCGGCCCCCGGACGACGTTGAGGCTGCACTGCTCCATCGGGATGCCGAAGAGGTCCTCGGCCAGGTGGAGCCACGGGTTGCGGAAGTCCCACTCCCAGTGGACCTCGGTGCGCCAGCCCTCGGGGCCGGCGGCGCCCACCTCGTCGTGGAGGAACGGCTGGAGGGCCCGCCCGTCGCACTGGAGCGGGACCTCGACGCCCATCCACTCGCACAGCGTCGGCAGGACGTCGACGTGCTCGGTCGGCGCGGTGACGACCGCCCCCCGACGGTCGTCGGCCTCGGGCCGGGGGTCGCAGATGATCAGGGGGACGTGGTAGCTCTCGTCCCACCAGCCCAGCTTCTCGATGAGCCAGTGGTCGCCCATCTGGTCGCCGTGGTCCGACGTGAGGACGACGAGGGTGTCGTCGAGGAGGCCCTCGTCGCCCAGCCAGCCGAGCAGCCGGCCCAGCTGGGCGTCGACCTCGGCCATCATCCCGTAGTAGGTGGCGCGCAGCTGGCGGCGGTCCCGGTCGTCGACGGGGCTGCCCACGCCGGGGATCCCCATGACGGCGGCGGCCAGCGGGTGCAGGGCGGCGGCCTCGGCCCGGTCGGCCCGGCCCCGGAAGTCGGGCACGTCGTCGGCGGCGTAGAGGTCGTGGTAGCCGACGGGGTTGCGGTACGGCGGGTGGGGACGGATGAAGCTGGCGTGGACGAACCACGGGTCGGCGTCGTCGCGCCGGCGGAACCAGTCGACCAGGGTGTCGACCAGGAACGCCGTCTCGGTGTCGTCGGGGCCGATGTGGCCGGGCGCCCACCAGTCGCTGTGGGCGGCGGCGCCGGGGAACGTCAGGTCCGGGCGGTACAGGTCGCTCGGGTCGGCGGGGACGTCGACGCCGCGCCCGGCCAGCCACCGGCCCCACTCGAGCGGCCCGGTGACCTCGGCCGGGTCGTTGAAGGCCACGTCGAAGCCGGGCAGGACGCCCTCGTAGGTGAAGAGCCGCGGGTCGTCGGGGGCCAGGCCGCGGGGGTCGGCGGACGTGTCGGTGTAGCCGAAGAGCGTCGGCCCGTAGCCGGCGTCGCGTGCCAGCCGGGCCACGTTCGTGAACCGGGAGTCGAGCGGCGTGCCGTTGAGCACCGAGCGGTGGTTCTGGGCGTACATGCCCGTGTGGAGGGTGGTGCGCGACGGACCGCACGGGGCGGTGTTGGCCCAGTGGTGGGCGAAGCGGACGCCCCGGCCGGCCAGGGCGTCGAGCGTCGGCGTGCGCACCAGCGGGTGCCCGGCCGCGGACAGGCAGTCGCCCCGCCACTGGTCGACGGTGAGGTAGAGGACGTTCCCCCGCGGCGTCATCGCTCGGTCGGGCCGACGTAGGGGGTGGGGAGGGCTCCGGCGGCCTGGGCCGCGAACTCGGCCCCGACCCACAGCCACAGGTGGCGCTGCTCCGGCGTCATCGGTGCGGCCAGGAGGTCGCCCCTCTGGGCGGCGGCATCGGCCTCCTGGACCCCGGAGCGGGCGGTCAGGAACGAGGTGACCTGGTCGGCGGTGTAGCGGACGGCGACGTCGGTCCGCGCCTCCCCGGCGTCGCGGGCGGCGACGGCCCGGTCGTGGATGACGTTGCGGGGGCCCTCGACCCGCTGGCGATCGGTGACCAGGGCGTCGTGGGCGGCGCGGGACACGAGACCGCCGCCCTCCTCGTCCAGCTCGGCCACCTGGACCTCGCGGTGGAGGCTGTCCAGCGTGGCCAGGAGCTCGACCATCAGGCGGGGCGGGAACGCGTGGAGCCGCAGGGTGAGGCCATCGGTCACCCGGGACCTCCGTCGCCGTCCCAGGGGGACGGGGCACCGCCGCGGAGCTGGGTCGCGACCTGCTCGAACATCCAGGTCTGGACGGCCCGGACCTCGTCGCGCACCGGCGGGGTGAGGAGCAGCCCGTCGCGGGCCGCCCCGTCGGCCCCGCGGGCGGCGGCGGTGACCGACAGCACGGCGTCGACGGCGCCGTCGGGGTACTCGACCTCGAGGTCGGCGTGGGTCAGCCCGGCGGCGCGGGCGGCCGCCGCCTGGTCGTGCAGGGCCATGCGCAGCTCGACGAAGGCGTCGCGCTGGACGACCATGCCGTGGACGACGTCGCGGCCGACGGTCTCCCGGCCGTCGAAGGCCGAGAGCTGGACCTCGCGCTGGAACCCGTCGAGCGACTCCTGGAGCTCGAGGAACAGGGCGACCGGCGTGCGCAGGTAGCGGACCAGGGTCATCCGGCCCGCTCCTCCCCCCAGGGCAGCTCGAACCACACCGACTTGCCGCCGGTGGGGTGGGTGACGGTGCCGGAGCTGACGGCCAGCGCCTCGACCAGGTGCAGGCCGCGCCCCGACGCCGCCTCGGGCCCGAAGTCGCGGGTGTGGGGCAGCCGGGGGTCACCGTCGCAGACCTCGATCCGCAGGCGCGGCTCGCGCTCGATGGAGACGGTGAAGTCGGTGCGGGCGTGGAGCACGGCGTTGGTGGCCAGCTCGCTCACCAACAGGACGCAGGTCTCGACCACCGGCCCGCGGACGCCCCATCCGTGCAGGGTCGCAGCGCAGAAGCGGCGGGCCCGCCCGACGCTCCTGGGCTCGGCCTCGAGGCGGATGGTGTCGCCCACGGCGTCAGAGGCTACCCGTGCCGCCCCCGCCGCACGGGGTCCGGCGGCCGACGACGACGGGCCGGTGCCGACGCGCCAGAATCCCCCGATGGCCCCCTCCGCGCCCCTCCGTCGCAGCGGCCGACGCGCCTCGCCGGAGCGGCGCGACGCCTTCCTGGACGCCGCCGTCACCGCCATCCGGCGCGACGGGCCCAAGGTGTCGATGGAGACGATCGCCCGCGAGGCCGGGGTGACCAAGCCCATCGTCTACCGGCTGTTCGGCGACCGCGACGGCCTGCTCCAGGCCCTCGGCGAGCGTCTGGCCGCCGACATCAACGCCAACATCGCCGAGGCCCTCGACCGGGCCCCCGACGACGACCCCAAGGCGATGCTGCGCACGGCGATCGCCTCCTACGTCGAGCTGATCGACACCGAGACCGACGTCTACCGCTTCGTCACCGAGCAGATCGGCCGGACGACGTCGGGCCCGAACGTCACCGGCCTGGCGGCCGAGATCGCCCGCAGCGTCGCCGTGGTGCTGGGCGAGGAGCTGCGGCGGGCGGGGGCCGACTCCGGGGCGGCCGAGCCGTGGGCCTTCGGCATCGTCGGCATGGTCCACCTCTCGGGCGACTGGTGGGTGCGCACCCGGACCCTCCCCCGCGACCAGCTGGTGACCTACCTCGTCGACCTGCTCTGGGACGGCTTCGGCGCCCTCGCGCCGGCTCCCCGCCCGCCATCCGACCCGGGCTGAGCGCACCGGTCGCTCAGCCGCCGTCACCGGGCCGGTCCCGGCCCCGCGCCAGGAACCGGAGCTGGGCGAGGAGGGTGGCCGTGGCCGGGAGCTCGACGCCGGCGGCCCGGGCGGCGGCCAGCGGGGCGGCGTAGATCGCGTCGAGCTCGAGCGGGCGACCGGCGTCGAAGTCCAGGCGCATGCTCGGGGCGTACGGGGTCATGGCGGCGGTGGTGCTGAGCATCTCGTCGACGAACCCCGGCGGGATCTCCCGACCGTCGGCCGCGGCCCCGGCCCGCACCTCGTCCATCAGGGTCCGGACCAGGGCGGTGGCCGACGGGTCCGCCAGCATCTCGTCGGTCCGGGCCCGCAGCACCACGGCCAGCCCGTTGAACGGGACGTTCCACACCAGCTTCCGCCAGCGCCCGAGGACGAGGTCGGGCACGGCGATCCCGCCGACGCCGGCGGCGTCGAGGTCGGCGACGGCCGCGGCCACGGCCGGCGTCACCCCGGCGGCGCCGCCGTCGGGCCGGTGCTCGCCCACGCTGACCGGGCCGAAGTCGAGGTGGCGGACGCGGCCGGGACCGATCCGCTCGCTGCACACGAACGCCATGCCGCCGAGGACCGGGACGCCGTCGGGGGCGCCGACGGCGCCCTCGACGCCGAGGCCGTTCTGGAGGACCAGGAGGGCCGCCCCGGGGTGGCGGGACGCGATGGCCACCGCCGTCGCCGCCGCCGCCGGCGCCGTGGTCTTGGCCGCCAGGGCGACGACGTCGACCGGCGGCACCGTCGCCGGGTCGGTGTGGACCGGGAGCCGGACGTGGACGTCGCCGAGGGGCGAGGTGAGGTGCAGCCCGTCGGCCCGGAGGGCATCGGCGTCGCCCCGGGCGACGAGGTGGACCTCGCACCCGGCGGCGTGCAACCGCCCGGCGTAGAGCCCGCCCACACCGCCGACCCCGACGATCGCCCACCTCCGCCCGGTCACCCGGCGGACGCTACCCACCCTCGACGCGGGGACGGCGGTTGCCCTCGGCGGGTCGCGGCGGGGTCACGGCGGCGGGGCGGGCCGGATCCAGTCGTCGGGCCAGGGGTCGCGGGGTTCGGCGGCCAGGTCGACCTCGGGGTCGATCAGCCGGGCCGGGGGGCGGCCGTCGAACGACAGCCAGGCGTCGACGCGGACCTCGACGTCGGGGTGGCCGCCATCCCGCTCGCCGGCCGCCAGGGCCTGGGCGGCCTGGTGGATGAGGTCGGGTTCGGTCGCCATGACCCGGATCTGGGCCCGCGTGTAGAGCTCGCTCCCGTCGGTGGCCCGCGTCCGACCCGTGGCCGGGTCGTGGAGGAGGAACGTCACCGACCCCGCCTTCTCGACCAGCAGGACGTTCCACGCGAAGCGGTAGCCCTCGCCCGTCCAGCGGTGGTCGCCGGGGTAGGCCAGGTGCCGCAGCGGCAGGGCGACCTGCACCAGCACCCACCCCACGGCGAGCGCGGTGACCACGCCCCGCCGCCACCCGGGGCCGGCGACGGGTCCGGGCCGTGTCCCGTCGGGCCCGACCGCCACCTCGTGGGTCGCGGGGACCCGGGGGCCGAGGCGGGCGCGCAGGCGTGCGGGCCAGTCGGGGGCGAAGAAGATCGTCGAGACGCCGATCATCAGCCACGGGAAGACCCCGATCGGGAAGAGCGACCAGGTGGCGAGGTGGAAGGCCACCAGGGCGGCCCACGCCCACGGCCGGGACCGCCGCCACAGGAGGAGGGCGACGATCGAGCAGTCGAACGCCGCCCCCGCCACCGACAGCACGTGGGCGGTGGCGACCTCGTCGAGCAGGGGGCCGACGACGGGCAGGTCGGCCCGGGGCGGGAGCCACAGCCGCAGGGGCAGGGCCCGCACGAGCCAGTCGGACTGGAGCTTGGCGATGCCGGCCGAGGTGTAGACGACGCCGGCCTGGAACCGGAGGAGCCACACCCACCCCCGGGCCACCCGGGGGCGCCCGTCCCACGGCAGCACGAGGCCGAGGACGAGGACGAGGGTCAGGAACCAGTAGTGGTTCAGGTAGGTCGTGACGTCGATCAGCTCGGTCCAGGCGAACGCGGCCAGGAGGACCGCGCCTGCGGCGCGGGTGTGCCACCCCAGGGCCAGGGCCACCGAGGCCGCGCCCATGGCCACCACCACGCCCGTCATCACCGGGGCCGACGGCTGGGGCACCCAGCCGAGGCCGAGGTAGGTGAACCGGTGGGCGGGCCCGCTGTAGAGCTGGTCGATCCAGGCGTAGCGGACGATCCGCACCGCGCTCAGCAGGCCGACCGCGCCCACGACGACCCGCACGACGGCCAGCGACCGCCCCGACACCGGGGCCATCGCCGCCGCCCGCACCCGGGCGAGCAGGGCACCGGGGGCCGGGGTGGTGGCGATGGCCCCGTGCGGCGCGATCGTCGTCGGGGCGGCCATCACTCCATCTTCGCCTGCCGTGCCACGGGACTGGCAGCCGACCTCGTCGAAGTGGTTAGGCTCCCCTAACTCTTGCTGTCGACCCGTAGGTGCACCCCGATGACACGACGCCCCCTCCACCGGATCCTGGCTGCCGGCCTGGCCCTGGCCCTGCTCGGGGCGGCCGCCTGCTCCGACGACGACGGCGGGGACGACGACACCTCGGCCACCACCGCCGCCGACGGTGGCGGCGAGGCCGGCGAGACGACGGGCACGCTCTCCGACGACGACGCCCTCGCCGCCGCGACGACCTACGCCGATGTGGTCTTCGCCGCCTACGCCGCCAACGTCACCGCCGCCACCGAGATGGGCGACGCCATCGACGCCTTCGTCGCGGCGCCGTCGGACGCGACCCTCCAGGCGGCCAAGGACGCCTGGAGGGCCGGGCGCGAGCTCTACGGCCCCACCGAGGTCTTCCGCTTCTACGACGGCCCGATCGACGAGCCCGAGGCCGGCCCCGAGGGCCAGATCAACGCCTGGCCGCTCGACGAGGCCTACGTCGACTACGTCGAGGACGACCCCGGGGCCGGCCTGGTGGCCGACGCCGAGACCCTGCCCGAGATCACCGGCGAGACGATCGCGGCGGTGAACGAGGAGGGCGGCGAGACCAACGTCTCGACCGGGTGGCACGCCATCGAGTTCCTCCTCTGGGGCCAGGACCTCAGCGAGGACGGCCCCGGCGCCCGCCCCGTCACCGACTACACCACCGACCCGAGCGCGGCACGGCGGGGCCAGTACCTGGCGGCGCTCGCCGACCTCCTCGTCGACGACCTCACCAGCGTCCGCGACCAGTGGGACCCCGAGGGCGGGGCCTACCGCGAGGAGTTCCTCTCCGACCCGCACCAGGCCGTGACCAACATCCTCCGGGGCATGGGCGCCCTGTCGGCCGGCGAGCTGGCCGGAGAGCGCATCCTCGTCGCCTACGACACCCAGGACCAGGAGGACGAGCACTCCTGCTTCTCCGACAACACCCTGGTCGACATCGTCGGCAACGCCCGCGGCATCCAGATCGCCTACACCGGCGAGTACGAGGGCGTCGAGGGCACGTCCCTCTCCGACGTCGTGGCCGAGATCGATCCCGAGCGCGACGCGGCGCTCACCGAGGCCCTCGACGCCAACGTCGCCGCCGCCGAGGCCCTCGACGAGCTGGGGACCTTCGACCAGCTGATCGTGGGCGACGACGAGGCCGAGGGTCGCGCCGCCGTGCGCACCCTCGCCGAGGACCTCCAGGGCCAGGGCGACCTCATCGCCGAGCTGGCCGGCGCCCTCGGCTACGAGATCAGCCTGGAGATCTGACGACCCCCGCCCGTCGCCGCCTCGGGCTCGCGCTCGCTGCCGTCCTCCTCGTCGTCGCCTGCTCGGGCGGCGACGGGGAGGGCGGCGACGCGCGCCCCGGTGACCGCGACCGGCCTGACGCCCCCGTCGGGCCGTCCGACGAGGAGCGGGCCGCCTCCGGTGGCGACGCGACCGTCGAGAACACCGGGGCCCAGGCCTTCGCCCAGGCCGTCCCCGGGCTCGACACCGACGGTCGCCGGTTCTTCGCCGTCGGCAACAACTTCTTCAACGACAACTGGGTGATCGCCCCGGCGTCGACCGACGGGCGCGACGGGTTGGGCCCGCTCTTCAACGCCCAGTCGTGCTCGTCGTGCCACTTCCGCGACGGGCGGGGCCAGCCCCCCGCCGACGCCGACGACCCCGAGCGGGGCCTGCTGATCCGCCTGAGCGTCGCCGACGGGGAGAGCACCGCCCCGCACCCGGTCCTCGGCGAGCAGCTCCAGGACCGGGCCATCCCCGACGTCCCGGTCGAGGGCTCGGTGTCCATCACCTACACCGAGGAGGAGGGGACCTACGACGACGGGACGCCCTACACCCTCGCCGTCCCGACCTACACGCTCGTCGACGCCGAGGGCCGGCCGCTCGGTGACGACGTGCTGTTCTCGCCCCGCGTCGCTCCCCCCATGTTCGGCGTGGGCCTCCTCGAGCTGGTGCCGGCCGAGGACATCATCGCCGAGGCCGACCCCGACGACGCCGACGGCGACGGGGTCTCGGGCCGGCCGGCGCTCGTCGACGACGTCGACCCGGGGTCGGAGGCCGAGCGCGCGGGCGAGCGCGACGGCCGCCTCGGACGCTTCGGGTGGAAGGCCCTCGAGCCGACGGTCGAGGACCAGACGGCGGCCGCGTTCCGCGCCGACATCGGCGTCACCACGGACCTGCGCCCCGAGCAGCCGTGCACCGCAGCCCAGCCGGCGTGCCTCGCCGCCCCCACCGGGGGCGAGCCCGAGGTCGACGAGCAGAAGCTGGGCCGGGTCACCTTCTACTCCCGCACCCTGGCGGTGCCGGCCCGGCGCCACGTCGGCGAGCCGGCGACCGACCGGGGCGAGGAGCTCTTCGCCGCCACCGGGTGCGCGTCGTGCCACCTGACCGAGATGCGGACCGGGTCCTCCGACGTGGCCGAGGCGCTGAGCGAGCAGGTGATCCGGCCCTACACGGACCTGCTCCTCCACGACATGGGGCCGGGCCTGGCCGACGGGCGACCCGAGGGGGCCGCCGACGGCTCCGAGTGGCGCACGCCACCGCTGTGGGGCATCGGCCTGACCGAGACCGTCAACGGCCACACCCGCTTCCTCCACGACGGCCGCGCCCGCTCCCTCGAGGAGGCCGTGCTGTGGCACGGTGGCGAGGCCGCCGGGGCCCAGGAGCGCTTCCGCGCCCTGTCGGCCGACGACCGCCGGGCCCTGCTCACCTTCCTGGAGTCGCTGTGACCCGCCCCCGCCGCCTCGTCGCCCTCCTCGTCGCAGCCGCGCTGGTGGTGGCCGCCTGCTCCGACGACTCCGACCTCCCCCGCGCCGCCGACCACGAGGCCTCCCCCGCCAGCGAGGTGCTGGCCGCCATCGCCGAGCAGGCCATCGTCCCCTCCTACGAGGCGCTCCACGCCGAGCTCGGGGCGCTGGGCGACGACCTGGCGACGCTCTGCGACGAGCCCGGGCCCGACGCCCTGGCCACCGCCCGGACGGCGTGGCGGGAGGCCACCCTGGCCTGGCAGGGCACCCGTGCCGGCGCCGTGGGCCCGGCCATGGACCGGCGCCTCATGGCCGACGTCGCCTTCCGGGCCCGCCCCGACCCCGTGGCCGAGCTCCTCGCCGGCGACGAGCCCATCGACACCGAGTCGCTGCGGGCCAGGGGCTCGACCTTCCACGGCCTGTCCACCATGGAGGCGCTCCTGTTCGGCCCGGCGTCGACCGTCCTGACCACCCCCGCCGGCGCCCGCACGTGCGGCTTCCTCGTCAACGTCACCCCGGTCTCGACCGACGCCGTCGCCGCCGTCGTGGCCGACTGGGACGACGGCGACGAGCCCTACCGGGCCACCTTCGCCGCCGGGCCGGAGGGCGACCCGCTGGGCAGCGTCGACGCCCTGGCCAACCAGGTGATCGCCTGCCTGACCGCCATCGACGACAACGGCATCCGCGACCTGGTCCTGGCCGAGACCCTCGACGACGCCCTGTCGACCCGTCGCGACGGGCCCGGTGCGTTCGTGATGGCCCAGCACCGGGCCCTGCTCGACTCGGTGGCCGCCGTCGTCGAGGGCGACGGGGAGACCGCCGACGACGGCCTGGTCGCCCTGGTGGCCGAGCGCTCGCCCGCCACCGCCGCCCGGCTCTCGGAGCTGACCGAGGCGGCGGTGGCGGCCTTCGCCCCGCTCCCCGACTCGGCCGACGTCGCCTTCACCGACGCCCACGACGACCTGGTGGCCGCCTCCGAGGCGGTCGCCGCCCTCAAGGTCTCGATGACCACCGAGGTGGCCAGCCAGCTCGGCATCACCGTCCGCTTCAGCGACGCCGACGGCGACTCCTGACGCGCGAGGGTGGCCCGGTGCCGTCCCCGCCCCCCCGTCCGTCCCGCCGGGGGTGGCTGCCCCCGGTCGTGGCCCTGGCGGTGGCGGCGATCCTGGCCGTCGTGCTGGTGGGAGGCGGCGGGTCGGGGGGGGACCCGGACCCGAGGTCCACGACCAGCACCTCGGTGCCCGAGCCGGTCGAGATCAGCTCTGACTCGCCGACCTACGCCACCCTCGGCGAGCTGCTGGCGGCCAGCGACCTGGTGGTCCGGGCCCGGGTCACCTCCACCGAGCGGGGGCGGGTGTTCGGCGAGCCCGGCCAGGACACTGCGCTCGAGTCACGGCTCGTCGCCCTGGAGGTGACCGAGGTCCTGCGGGGCCCCGAGCCGCCGCCCGAGTTCCTCGTCGAGGAGGAGGGCTGGCTCCTCGACGGATCGCCGCTGATCGTCGACGGGCTCGTCCCCTCGGCCGAGGGCGACGACGCCATCTGGTTCCTCGTCGACCCGAGCGCCACCGAGCCGGCACCGTTCGTCACCGTCAACGCCCAGGGCCGCTACCTCGTCGACGGTGACGCCCTCCGCGGCGCCGAGGGCGCCGACCCCCTGGTCACCCGCATCGAGGCCCTCGGCGCCGAGGGCCTCGAAGAAGCCGTCCGCACCGCAGGCTGATCCCCGACCCAGGCACGGCGACGAGACGAGGCCGCGCCACACCAGGCTGCGAGGACGAGGCGTGGGTCAGACGAGGGGCCCAGCCCGGCGCAGCCGCTGGGGGCGTGGGGGGCACCCCCACACGAAGCGGCGTGTCGGCGAGGGACGAGCCGTCCGCCGCTGGGGAGACCTTCAGCGCCGAGCGCAGCGAGGCACCTTCAGCTCGAAGGAACGGAGTGAGGCGCAGCCGAACGAGTGACTGAGACCTACGTCCTCGGCGCCCGGCCGTGGAGGAGGGTGAGGACCTTCTTGACGGCGGTGTCGACCTTGGGGCTGCGGTCGAAGGTCGTCAGGGCGAGGGGGGCGGCCAGGCGCTGGCGGGCGACGGCCTTGGGGCGGGCGAACTCGCGGAGGCCGTCGGCGCCGTGGATGCGGCCGAAGCCGGAGTCACCGACGCCGCCGAACGGGAGCGACGGGATGCCGGCGAAGGAGATCACCGAGTTCACCGCCGTCATCCCCGTGCGCAGGCGGCGGGCCAGCTCGGGACCCTGGGACTTGGAGAACACGGTCGCGCCCAGCCCGTAGCGGGTGGCGTTGGCCCGGGCGACGGCGTCGTCCATGTCGGCCACCTTGGCGATGGTGAGGGTGGGCCCGAAGGTCTCGTCGGTGTTGGCGAGGGAGTCCTCGGGCACGTCGACCAGCACCGTGGGCTGGACGTAGCGCTCGCCGACCGCGTCGCGCCCGCCGACGAGGGCCCGACCGCCGCGGTCGAGGGCGTCGGCGATGTGGCGCCGGATCACGTCGAGCTGCGAGGGCATGGTGATGGGGCCGATGTCGGCGTCGGGCCCGTCCCCGGTCTCGACCGCCCGGGCCTTGGCCACGACCTTGTCGACGAAGGCGTCGTAGACGTCGCCGTGCACGTAGACCCGCTCGACGCCGACGCACGTCTGGCCCGCGTTCGACATGCCGCCCCAGGTGGCGGCGTCGGCGGCGGCGTCGAGGTCGGCGTCGGCGTCCACGAGCAGGGCGTCCTTGCCCCCGCACTCGACCAGGACGGGGGTGAGGGTCTCGGCTGCGGCGGCCATGATCTTCTTGGCCGTGGCCGTGGAGCCGGTGAAGGCGACCTTGTCGACGCCCGCCCCGACCAGGGCGGCGCCGGTGTCGCCGAAGCCGGTGACGACCTCCAGGAGCCCGGGGACGCCCATGGCCTCCGCGGCGCTCTGGGCCAGCCACTCCCCCACGCCCGGGGTGTGCTCGCTGGGCTTGAACACGACGGCGTTGCCGGCGGCCAGGGCGTAGGCGATCGAGCCCATGGGCGTGAACACCGGGTAGTTCCAGGGCCCGATGACACCCACGACGCCGAGGGGCAGGTACTCGAGGGTCGCGGCGTGGTTGGACATCAGCAGGCCCGACGAGACCCGGCGCCGCTTGAGCACCTTGGGGGCGTGCTTGGCCGCCCAGGCCAGGTGGTCGACGGCGAGGACGATCTCGAGCAGGGCATCGCCGGCGGGCTTGCCGGTCTCGTCGTGGACCAGGGCGGCCAGCTCGTCGGCCCGCTTCACCAGGAGCGCCCGCCACGTGCCGAGCAGCGGTGCCCGGCCGGCGAAGCCGAGGTCGGCCCAGGCGGGGGCGGCGGCGCGGGCCCGGGCCACGGCGGCGGCCACGTCCTCGGGTCCGTGGACCGGGTGGGTGCCGACCACCCGGCCGGTGGCGGGGTCGAGCGAGTCGAAGGTGGGGCGGTCGGCCCCGGGATCGGCGGTGGGGGGGATGGTGTCGGTCGCGGTCACGGTGTCCTCCAGGACGGTCGTGGGGTCGAGGCTAGGCCCGGTCGCGGTGGACGTAGGCGGCGACGGCGGCGCGGGCCCCGTCGGGGGACGCCCCGGTGAGGTTGGCCAGGAGCGTGACGGCCCGCAGGACCTGGCCGTCGTCCACGAGGGCCGCCACCTCCGCCGGGAGCTCGCCCGGTGCCGGCAGCGGGGCCCGGGCCGGCCGGGGGATCTCCCGGGTCTCGACCGCGGTCCGGAGCCGGCCGTCGAGGACCCGGAGCCGGGCCGCCCGCTCGCGGGCCCGCTGCTCCTGGCGGTGCCGCCACGCCTCGATCCTCCCGGCCACGGACCCGACGCTACGCCCCCACTCCGTCGAACCTTGTCCGGAACTCCCCCTCCTCGGCAGGGTTCCGGACAAAGCTCGCGGCGCCCCGTCGAACAGTGTCCGGAACTCCCCCTCTGTGGCACGGTTCCGGACAAAGTTGGTGGGGTCGTAGGGTCGACGGGTGGGCCGTCGCGCGCTGCTCTCGTCGCCGGTGGTCGTGCAGGCGGTCGTGTTCGGCGCCTTCGCCGCGCCCATCGGGATGCTCGGGGCGGCCTGGCCCGAGGGCCGGCTGCGGGTCGACCGCCCGGCGGCGGCGCTGGGCCTGCTCGTCACCGGCTACGGCCTGGGCCGGCTCAGCACGTCGGCCACCGCCCTGGCCATCTTGCGACGGGTGTCCATCGGGCCGGCGACGGCGACGGTCTGCGTGGGCCTGGCCGGGGCCCAGGTGGTGATGGCCACGACCCGCTCGTTCGCGGTCCTGGGGGTGGCGGCGACGGCCGTGGGCCTGGCCTCGGGCACCCTCGACTCGCTCGGCAACCGCTACCAGACCGCCGTCCGCGACGTCCGCCAGGCCGGGCTCGTGTTCGGGGCCTACGGCGTCGGCGCCACCGCCTTCCCCGCCCTGGTGGGGATCACGTCCTGGCCGGTCGGGTTCCTCGCCGGAGCGGGCGCCGCCCTCGCCGCCGCCGCCCTGGCCCTCTCCCCCGCGGTGCGGTGGCCGGCGGCCCTGGCCGAGCACCGCGGGCCGGCGGTGGCGCACCCGACGGCGGGGCCGGCGGTGCGGGCCGCGGCGGCGTGGTCCCTGGCCGCCTTCGCCCTGTTCTGCACCGTCGAGATCGTCACCGGGAACTGGGCCGCGACCTACCTGGAGGACGGCCGGGGGGTGTCGGGCCGCAGCGCGGCGTTCGCCGTGAGCGGGTTCTGGGGCGGCATCACCGTCGGCCGGCTGCTGCTCGGACGGGCCCGGCTGGGCCCCCGCCCCCTCCTCGTCGGCGCCGGGTCGGTGGCGGCCGCCCTGATCGTCGCCCTGCCCCTCGTGCCCGGCGTCATCGCCCTCGGCACCCTCCCCCTGGTGGGCCTGGCCCTGGCCCCGCTGTTCCCCACGCTGATGGCGACCACGGCGGACCGGGTGGGCCCCGAGCACGCCGGCCGCCTCGGCGGCTACCAGCTCGTGGCCATGAACCTCGGCGGCACCGGGCTCTCGGCCCTCGTCGGGGTGGCCGTCGGGGCGTGGGACGCCCGCGCCGTCGGCTGGCTCGCCGCCGGCCTCGCCCTCGTCGGGCTCCCCCTGCTCCTCCGCACCGCCCGCCTGGTCCCGGCCGGGCGGCCCGCCCCCCGCTCGCACCCCGTCCCCGCCGGCCGCCGCCCGGCGTGAGGGTCGCGACCGGAGACGGTCAGGCCGGGTCGGCCTCGGCGGCCGGGAGGAGGACGCGCACGGCGGTGCCCTCGCCCTCGGTCGAGGTCAGGCTGACCGAGCCACCGTGGGCGGCGACGATGGCCTGCACGATCGACAGGCCCAGCCCGGTGCTGCCGGCGGCGCGGGACCGGGCCACGTCGCCCCGGGCGAAGCGCTCGAAGGCCCGCTCCGCCAGCTCGGGGGGCATGCCGGGGCCGTCGTCGGCGACCTCCAGCAGCACGTGACGGCGGTCGTCCGCCCGGGCGACGCGCACGGTGACCGCCGTCCCCGCCGGGGTGTGGGTCACGGCGTTGCCGACCAGGTTGGCCACGACCTGGCGGAGGCGGTGGTCGTCGCCGACGACGGTGCAACCGGCCGCCGCGTCCAGGGCCACGGGGTGGTCGGGGTGGGCGACGGCGGCGTCGTCGCGGGCGTCGGCGGCCAGGGCGCCGAGGTCGACCGGCTCGGCCTCGAGGGGCCGGCCCTGGTCGAGCCGGGCCAGCAGCAGGAGGTCGTCGACCAGGCGGCCCATGCGGACGGCCTCCTGCTCGGTGCGGGCCATGGCCGACGACCGGGCCTCGGGGTCCTCCAGCCCGCCCCGACGGTGCAGCTCGGCGTAGCCCCGGATGGTGGTGATCGGGGTGCGGAGCTCGTGGGAGGCGTCGGCCACGAAGCGCCGCAGCCGGGCCTCGGACGCGGCGCTGGCGGCGAAGGCCTCCTCGATGTGGGTGAGCATCGAGTTGAGGGCCGCGCCCAGCTCGCCGGCCTCGGTGCGCCGGTCCGCCTCCGGCACCCTCTGCGAGAGGTCCCCGGCGCCGATGGCGGTGGCGGTGGCGGTCATGCGCTTGAGGGGGCGGACGCCGAGGCGCAGGACCCACAGGGCGACCAGGGCCAGGAGGCCGAGGACAACGGCGGTGGCCGCCACCTCGAGCAGGACCAGCTGGCGCACGGATGCGTCGACGTCGTCGAGCGGGGCACCGACGTACACCCAGGCCCGGTCGCCCGCCCCGCGGGCGATCACCCGGAAGCGGTCGGCGCCCACCCCCGGCACCGTCACCAGCTGGCCCGGGCGCAGCTCGGCGAGGGCCGGGGCGGTGAGGTCGGGGGCCACCTCGTCGCCGTCGGCGTCGAGGAGGGCGACACCGGTGACGATGTCGCCCTCCTGGCGCAGCCCGACCCAGATCGTCGTCGGGGCCCGCCCGCCGAACCCGACGCCCCCGTCGGCGTCGCCGGCCGCCCCGGGCCGGGCCCAGGGGGGGCGGGTGCCGCCGAAGCCGCGCTCGCCGGTCATGTACGGGGCCGCCGCCAGGGCGCTGTCCGACAGGGAGCGCAGCTGCTCGTCGACGTTGGCCTCGAGGTCGTCCCGGGTCGAGCGGGTCACGACCACCGCCACCACGACGAGGACGACGGCCACGACGCCCAGGCCGAGCAGCAGGCGGAGGCGGAGGCTCACACCCGATCAGCCCTGCTCGCGGACGACGTAGCCCACGCCCCGGATGGTGTGGATGAGGCGGTCCTCGCCACTGTCGAGCTTCTTGCGCAGGTAGCCGATGTAGGTCTCGACGATGCCGCCGTCGCCGCCGAAGTCGTAGTTCCACACGTGGTCGAGGATCTGCGCCTTGGACAGGACCCGGCCCTGGTTGGCCAGCAGGAACCGGAGCAGGTTGTACTCGGTCGGCGACAGGTTGACGTCGGCCCCGCCTCGGGTGACCCGGTGGGCGTCGTCGTCGAGCTCGAGGTCGGCGCAGCGCAGGACCGACCCGTCCCGCTGGACGCCGGTGCGGCGGAGCACGGCGTCGGTGCGGGCGACGAGCTCGTCGAGGCTGAAGGGCTTCACGACGTAGTCGTCGCCGCCGAGGGTCAGGCCCCGGACCTTGTCCTCGGTGGCGTCGCGGGCGGTGAGGAAGACGACGGGCACGCGGCTGCCCTCGCTCCGCAGCCGCCGGCAGACCTCGAAGCCGTCGAGGTCCGGCATCATCACGTCGAGGACGATGAGGTCGGGCGCCGTCTCGCCGGCGGCGGCGAGCGCCTCCCGCCCCGAGGCCACCGCGGTCACGTCGTAGCCGTGGTGGCGGAGCGCGGCCTCGAGCATCGAGCGGAGATTGTCGTCGTCGTCGGCGAGCAGCAGCCGTTCCCCGGTCATGGGGCCAGTGTGGCGGCCCGACCTGGGAGGTCGCTGGGAGCCCGCCGAGAGGTGGGGCTCAGCGGCTGCCGACGGACGACACCGGGCCGGGCCCGAGGGCGGAGGTGTCGAGCGCCTCGGCCAGCGTGTCCGGGTGCCCGGTGGCGGCGGGCCCACCGGGGAACGCCGGCGCGGGCGTCGGCACCGACGTCGGGTCGACCGGCGGCTCGCCGCGGACGATGGGCGCCAGCACCTCGACGCCCGCGGCGCGGGCCTCGTCGAGGTGCGTGCGGAGCAGGCCGTGGTAGGCGTCGCGCTCGAGGGGGCGCGAGAGCAGGTAGCCCTGGCCGTAGCGGCAGCCGAGGTCCCGCAGCCGGGCCAGCTGGGCCTCGGTCTCGATGCCCTCGGCGACCACCGTGGTGACCTCGAGCGAGTCGGCCATCTGCATGATCGTGCGGGCCAGGCGGTCGCCCTTGGAGGCACCGTCGAGCTCGGCCACGAAGGCCTTGTCGATCTTCACCACGTCGACGGCGAAGCGCTGGAGGTAGGCCAGCGAGCAGTAGCCGGTGCCGAAGTCGTCGATGGCGATGCGGACCCCGACGTCGCGGAGGTGGTCGAGGATCACCGCGGTGGCGTCGGTGTCGGCCATGAGCGCCGTCTCGGTGATCTCGACGGTGAGCCGGGACGGAGGCAGCTGGGCGACGCGCAGGGCGTCGGCCACGGTGTCGAGGAAGGTCGGCGCCGCGAACTGGACGCCGGAGACGTTGACGCCGACGGTGCCCCCGGTGCGGGCGGCCTGGTTGCACGCCTGGCGCAGGGTCCACTCCCCCATGGGGACGATGAGGCCGGTCTGCTCGGCGATGGGGATGAAGACGTCGGGGGGGATGTCGCCCCGCTCGGGGTGGGCCCAGCGGCTGAGCGCCTCGGCGCCCCGCACCAGGCCGGTCTCCAGGTCGACGATCGGCTGGTACACGACCCGGATCTGGCCGGTCTCGACGGCGGTCGACAGGTCGGTCTGGAGCGAGAGCCGATCCGAGGCCAGGTCCCGCATGGCCGGGTCGAACACGCAGACCCGGCCCTTGCCGGTGCGCTTGGCCTCGTACATGGCGATGTCGGCGTCGCGGAGCAGGCCGACCGTGCTCGACCCCGACGTGGCCACGGTGACGCCGATGCTGGCGACGACGCCCAGGTCCATGTCGCCCACCGGCACCGGGACGTGGAGCGCCTCGAGGATGCGGTTGGCGATGGTGGTGGCCTCGCCCGGGGCCCGGTCGTCCTCCAGCAGGACGGCGAACTCGTCGCCGCCGAGGCGCGCCGCGGTGTCGCCGATGCGGAGGCAGCGCACGATGCGCTCGCCCACGGCGCGGAGGAGGGCGTCGCCGGCCCCGTGCCCGAGGCCGTCGTTGACGGCCTTGAAGTCGTCGAGGTCGACGAACAGCACGGCGACGTCGCAGTCGGGGTCGCGCCGCCGTCGGTGGAGGGCGTGGTCCACCCGGTCGGCGAAGAGGGCCCGGTTCGCCAGGCCGGTGAGGCTGTCGTGGAAGGCCTGGTGGCTCAGCTCGGCGGCCAGGGCCTTGCGGTCGGTGATGTCGCGCATCGTGAGGGCGAGCCCGTCGACGACCTCGTTGGCGACGAGGTTGGCCGCCACGACCTCGAACTCGCGGATCGACCCGTCCGTCGCCAGCAGGCGGGTCTCGAACCGGGACGTGGCGTGGGCCGGCCGGGTGGCGGCCTGGTACAGGTGGGTCGTCAGGGTCGAGACGTCGTCGGGGTGGGCGATGCTGCGCAGGGCGGTGTGGACGTGGTCGTCCGGCGACCGCCCCAGGGCGGTCCGGAACGCCGGGCTCATGTACCGGATCATCCCCTCGCTGTCGACGACGCCGATGACGTCGCTCGAGTGCTTGACCAGGGCCTCGAAGCGGTCCTCGCCGGCCCGGGCGGTGTGGCTCTCGACCGACCGCACCACGGTGGTCATCCGCACCAGGGCCAGGACGAAGGTGGCGAGGGTGGCCAGGGCGGGCACGACGAGGGCCGTGCGGCGGGGCTCCTCGACCCGCACGACCTCGACGAGCAAGATGCCGAGCGGGAGCACGGCGGCGGCGCCCAGGACCAGCATCCGACGGCGACCGATCTGCTCGCCGACCGAGGTCACCTGGTGCTCCTCGGCCATGGACGGGTCGACGGCGGCGGCCCCCATGGAGGCGTAGGCGAGCAGGAAGACGAGGTCGATCGGGCCGCCCTCGGCGTAGGTGCCGAGGCGCTCGGCGACCTGGAACCACAGGTCGGCGCCGGCGAAGAGGAGGATCCCGCCGGCGAGGAGGAAGGTCGACGGCGACGTCCGCTCGCTGCAGAACAGCAGCCGGGCCACGGCGGCCAGGAGGATCACGTCGACGACCGGGTAGGCCACGGCCCAGAGCAGGTCGGCGTCGACGTCGCCGCCGACGAGGGGCTCCACCACAGCGATCCAGGCCACCACGCCGCCGGCGAGGGTGACGATGGCGGTGTCGACCCGGGCGAACAGGTCGCGGAAGCGGACCGTCTCCCGGACCCGCACCACGAACCCCAGCGCGATGAGCAGGGCGCCGAGGAGGTAGGCCGGGTCGGCGATCGACCGGGTGGGGTCCTCGCCGGCGACGAGCTGCTGCCACCACAGCGCGTCGCCGACGACGATCGACGACAGGCCGACGGCCTGGATCACCCAGCACAGCAGGTGGTGGGGGCGGTGGACCACGATGCCGCCCACGGTGGCCAGGACGGCCACGACGCCGACGGCCACGTAGATCGCCTCGCTCGACGAGGTCCGGGGGGCGAGGGCGTACCCGATCGTCAGGATCCCGCCGAGGATCAAGATCGCCGTCGCGAAGCGGTTCGGGGCGCGCTGATCCACGGGCGTCCATCGGCCGGGGGGCACCGATGATGAGGCGGCCCGGGTGTGACCTCGGGGCCACCCGGAGTGGTCGTCGGCCCTGGTCAGGGCGGTCGTGGGGCCGGCGGTGGGGGCGGTCCGCCGACCCTCAGCCGACGGGTGCGGTCGGGGTGAACCGGACGGCCAGGTGCTCGTAGCCCGACACGAAGTTGGCCGGGCGGGCGGCGGGCTCGTGGTCCTGGGCCACCTCGAGGTCGGGGAGGCGACGCAGCAGGTGGTCGACCATGCAGGTCAGCTCCAGGCGGGCCAGCGAGCTCCCCAGGCAGAAGTGGGTGCCGAAGCCGAAGGCCACGTGGTCGTTGGGGGTGCGGGTGATGTCGAAGCGCGACGGGTCGGCGAAGACGTCCTCGTCGCGGTTGGCCGACGGGTACAGCAGCAGCAGCTTGTCGCCCTCGGCGACGGTCTGGCTCCCGATCATCACGTCGCGGGTCGCCGTGCGGGCCATGTTCTTGATGGGGCTGACCCAGCGCAGCATCTCCTCCACCGCCCCGGGCAGGAGGTCGGGGTCGGCGGCCAGGGCGTCACGCTGGTCGGGGTGCGTGAGCAGCTGGTACATGCCCCCGCTGATCACGTGGCGGGTGGTCTCGTCACCGCCGATGAGGATCAGCAGCGACTCGTGCAGGACCTCGTCGTCGTCGAGCCGATCGCCGTCGACCTCGGCGTGGACCAGCACCGACATGAGGTCGTCGCGGGGGGTGGCCCGGCGGTCGGCGATGGTCTCCAGGGCGAAGGTCGTGTAGCCGGTGAAGGCGTCGGCCGCCGACCCCATGTCCTCGGGCTTGCCGGTGAGGGCCGACAGGAGGGCGTCCGACCAGGCCAGCAGCTGGGCCCGGTCCTCGGGGGCCACGCCGAGGGCGTCGCCGATCATGATCATCGGGAGCCAGGCGGCCACGTCGGTGACGAGGTCGCACTCCCCCCGCTCGCAGACGGTGTCGATGATCTGGTCGCAGGCCCGCCGGACCGCGGCCTCCTGCTCGCGGACCCGGCGCGGCGTGAAGCCCCGGTTCACCAGCTTGCGCCGCTTGAGGTGGGCGGGGTCGTCCATGTCGATCATCATCGGGATCGGCCCCGAGTCGGGGCGGATGCCGCCGGCGTTGGAGAACGTGCCCGGGTCCTTGGCGATGGCCTTCAGGTCGGCGTAGCGGGTGATGCCCCACACCTGCCCGTCCCAGTAGACAGGCGCGTGGGCCCGCATCCAGGCCATCTCGTCGTGGGGGTCGCGGCCCCAGAAGTCGCCGGCGACGAGGTCGATGTCGTCACGGGTGGGGTGGGTGGCCTCACGGGGCATCGGCGGGCTCCTCCAGTCCGAGGGCGGTGGCCAGACCGCGCCGGGCGGCGGCGGTGACCGGCAGGTCGAGGCCGGCGTCGGCGGCGAGGGCCAGGGCCAGGTCGAGGTCCTTGGACCCGAGGGCGAGCGTGTGCTCGAAGATGGGCCGCAGCCCGTCGTCGGCGGCGAGGGGGGCGGTCACGTCCCGCAGCATGATCGCTCCGGCGCCGCCCGTCACGGCGTCGGAGTGGCGGACCACGTCGCCCAGCCCGACCAGGTCGACCCCGGTGGCCTCGGCCAGGCGCAGGGCCTCGCCGACGGCGGCGAAGGAGGCGAAGGTGACCAGGTTGCGAGCGATCTTGGCCCGGGTCCCGGCCCCGGCCGGACCGAAGTGGACGACCTGGTCGGCGAAGCCGGCGAAGGCGGCCTGGCACCGCTCGACGGCGGCGGCGTCGCCCCCGAGGAGCACGGCGAGCCGTCCCGTGGCCGCCCCCATGGCGCCCCCGCTCACCGGGGCGTCGACGAGCACGACGCCGGTGCGGGCCGCCACGAGGGCCAGGTCCTCGGCCGTCTCGGCGCGGATGGTGGAGTGGACGGCGACCAGGGTGCCTGCCGGGGCCGTGCCCAGCAGGGCGCCGACGACGCTGCGCACCTGGGCGTCGTCGCGGACCATCACCGAGATCACCGTCGCCCCGGCGGCGACCACGCCGGCGGCGTCGGCGGCGACCTCGGCCCCCTCGGCGGCGAACGGTCGGGTCGCCTCCTCGACGACGTCGCAGACCACCAGCCCGCCGGGGTGGCCCAGCAGCCGGCGGGCCATGGGGGCGCCGATGTTGCCCAGGCCGATCCAGCCGAGCCGCTCCGTGCCTGCGGCGCTCATCCCCGCACGACCTGGCCGCCGTCGACGTTGAAGATCTGGCCGGTGATCCAGCTGGCCTCGTCGGACAGCAGGAACAGGAGCATGTTGGCCATGTCGTCGGGTGTGCCCTGGCGCTTGAGGGCCAGCCCCTTCACCAGGTCCCTGACGATCGACTCGGGCACCGTGTCCCGGGTGGCCTCGGTGTCGGTCGGGCCGGGGGCGATGGCGTTGATCCGGATCTTCGACCCGCCCAGCTCGTGGGCGAGCTGCTGGGTGAGGCCGTTGATGCCCGTCTTGGCCAGGCCGTAGAAGCCGGCGTAGAGCCAGGCCGCGGTCGACGACTGGTTGACGACGGCGCCACCCCCACGGGCCGCCATGTGCTCCCAGCAGGCCCGGATGCACACGAGGGCGCCGTCCATGTTCACGGCCATGAACCGCTTGTAGTACTCCCAGTCGACCGTCAGCAGCAGGTCGATCTGCATGCCTCCGTAGATGGCGGCGTTGTTCACCAGCAGGTCGATCCCGCCCAGCTGCTCGACCGTCGCCGCCGCCATGGCCGCCGCCGACTCGGGGTCGGACACGTCGACCCGCAGCCCGAGGGCGGTGCCGCCGTCCTCGGCGATCGACGCCGCCACCTTGGCCGCACCGTCGGCGTCGATGTCGGCGACCACCACCGCCGCCCCCTCGGCCGCGAGCCGGCGAGCGTAGGTCTCGCCGATCCCCCGCCCGGCCCCGGTCACGATGGCGACCTTGTCGGTGAACCTCTGGGTCATGTGGTGGTGCTCCTGTCGATGGGCGCCGGGCGGCGGGCGGGGTGGGTCACGGCTGGGCTCACGCCGGCTCGGCCACGGACTTGGCCTCGGTGTACTCCTCGAAGCCGAGCACGCCCATCTCCCGACCCAGGCCGGACTGCTTGTAGCCGCCGAAGGGGACGTCGCCGCCGTACCAGATCCCGCCGTTGATGCCGACGGTGCCGGTGCGGAGGCGGGAGGCGACGGCGCGGGCCCGGTCGAGGTCGCCGCCGTGGACGGCGCCCGAGAGGCCGTAGATCGAGTCGTTGGCGATGCGGACGGCGTCGTCGTCGCCGTCGTGGGGGATGGCGACGAGGACGGGTCCGAAGATCTCCTCCTGGGCCACGCGGGCCTCGTTGCCGACGCCGACGACCAGGGTCGGCTCGACGAAGAACCCGACCTCCCGGTCGGCGGGGCGACCGCCGCCGCAGGCGAACGAGCCGCCCTCCTCCCGGGCCAGGTCGAGGTAGCCCAGCACCCGGTCGCGCTGGGCGGACGAGATGAGCGGCCCGCAGATCGTGCCCGGGTCGGTCGGGTCGCCGGGGGCGAGGGCGGCCATGGTCGCGGCCACGGCGTCGACGCCCTCGTCGAAGCGGGCCCGGGGCAGGAGCAGCCGGGTGGTGATGGCGCAGCCCTGGCCGGCGTGGGTGCAGACGGTGAAGGCGGCCAGCCCGCAGGCGGCGGCCACGTCGGCGTCGTCGAGCACGACGAAGGCCGACTTGCCGCCCAGCTCGAGGAAGACCCGCTTGAGGGTGCCCGAGGCGGCGGCCATGACCTTCTTGCCGGTGGCGGTCGATCCGGTGAACGACACCAGGTCGACCCGGGGGTCGGTGGAGAGCTGGGCCCCGACGGCGTGGTCCGACGAGGTGACGACGTTGAGCACGCCGGCGGGGAGGTCGGTCTCGGTGGCGGCGATGCGGGCGACGGCCGAGGCCGCCCACGGCGTGTCGGGCGCCGGCTTGAGGACGACGGTGTTGCCGGCGGCGAGGGCCGGTCCGAGCTTGGCCAGGTTGATCTGGTGGGGGAAGTTCCACGGGGTCACGGCACCGACGACCCCGACGGCCTCGCGCTCGAGGAAGCGACGGGAGTCGATGCCCATCACCGTCGAGGTGCCCAGATCGGTCCGCCACCGGTAGCCCTCGGCGGTGTCGGCGGCGAAGGCGAGGTCGCCGACGGGCCCGTCGTACTGGGGGCCGGTCGTCAGGAAGGCGGGGGCGCCGACCTCGGCGGTGGTGAGGGCCCGCATCTCCTCGCCGTGGGCGACCAGGGCGTCGTGGAGCTGGCGGAGGCACCGCACCCGGAGCTCGACGTCGGTCGACCACGAGGTCTCGTCGAAGGCGCGGCGGGCGGCGCCGATGGCGGCGTCCATGTCGGTGGCCGTGCCGTCGGCGGCCAGGCCGAGGGCCTCCTCGGTGGCCGGGTCGATCGTCTCGAACGTGGCCCCGCCGGACGCGGCGGTGAGCTTCCCGTCGACCAGCAGCACGTCGAGCCCGTCGGTCTCCAGGCTCATCGCCGCCCCTCCGACCCGATCCCGGCGCCGAGCTCGGTGGCAGATGTGGGATGTTCGTCCGACATCTGCCACCGAGTTCCCAGGAGGGGGGTCACGACGGGCGCTCCCAGAGGCCGGTCGGGGCCTGGTGGACCGGGTAGTAGCCGGGCAGGTCGGCCTTCATCGACCGGTTCATGCGGGCCGTCATCCCCTCCGACAGCGTGCCGTCGGACATCATCTCCAGGAACACGTGGGCGGCGTTGCCGAAGTCGAACCAGTCCCGCTGCCAGCGCCACTGGAAGTCGCCGCCGTAGATGAACCACGAGCCGCCGATGCCGGCCACCTCGTAGCGGGTGCCGTCGTCGCGCGTGGCGTCGGCGACCTGGCGCCAGAACCCGATGACGTGGCCCTTGGACTCGTCGATGACGATCTCCTCGTAGGGGTACTCCCAGCCCCCGAGGCCGTCCATCTCCAGCCCGAGGGCGATCTCGCGGATCTCCTCGCGCCCGGTGGCCATGAACTCGGTGTCGGGGCCGTAGTTCCACCCGTAGGTGGCGTCCTCGGTGTACATGTCGGCCATCGACTTCCAGTCGCCGGCGGCCTCGGCGTCCCGGTTGGCCTGGAGCCAGCGCTCGACCATCTCGTCGAGCTCGGCACGGGGGTAGGCGGTCATCGGTTCAGTCCTCCTGGACGGACAGGGCGTGGGTCGGGCAGTACTTGACGGCCAGGTCGACCGCGGCGCGCTGGTCGTCGGCGGGGGCCTCGGCCAGGACGGTCAGGTCGCCCTTCTTGGACACCTCGAAGACCTCGGGGGCCTCGGCCTCGCAGACGCCGTGGCCCTGGCACAGGTCGCGGTCGACGACGACCTTCCAACCCATCAACGGCTCCGGCGGCGGTAGCGGACCCGGCAGGGCTGGGCCAGCTGCACGACCATCTTGGAGTGGTCGTTGCGGTACGACTCGGGGGGCTGGGCCGCCTCGATCTCCCAGTCCTGGAGCAGGACGCAGAAGATGGCCTTGAGCTGCATGAGGGCGAACGCCGCACCCACGCAGCGGTGGCGGCCGGCGCCGAAGGGGATCCAGCTCCACGGGTTGGCCACGTCCTCGTTGCGGGGGTCGAGGTAGCGGTCGGGGACGAAGGCGTCGGGGTCGGGGAAGGCCTCGGGCAGCCGGTTCGACACGCTCAGGCTGGCGCCGACGAGCTGGCCCTCGCGGATGGCGTGGCCGGCCAGCTCCATGTCGGAGGTGGCCTTGCGCAGCACGAGGATCAGCGGCGGGTGGAGGCGCAGGGCCTCCTTGATGGCCGACTCGAGCCGGGGGATCTCCCGCAGGGCCTGGTAGCTGACGTCGTTGCCGTCGGAGAACAGCTCGTCGAGCTCGGCGTTGACCAGGGCCATCTCCTCGGGGTGGCGCAGGAGCTCGATCAGCGTCCACGCCGCCGTGCCCGAGGTGGTGTGGTGCCCGGCGAACATCATCGAGATGAACATGCCGGTGACCTCGTCGGCCGAGAAGCGGTCGCTGCCGTCGGGGTCCTTGATCGACATGAGGACGTCGAGGAGGTCGCGGTCGTCCTTGGCCACGGGCTCGGTCTCGGCGGCGCGGGTGTCCATGATCGCCTGGACCAGGGCGACCAGCCCGACGCGGGCCTCGTCGCGGGCCCGGAACGACGGGATGTCGGCGTAGGGGTCGACGTAGGCGAGGGCGTCGGTGCCCTTCTCCAGGTCGTGGTAGAGCTCGGCGAAGCGGCCGTCGAGCTGTTCGCGGAAGCGGGCGCCGATGAGGCAGGCGCTCGAGGTGTAGATGGTGAGCTCGGCGAAGAAGTCGAGCAGGTCGATCTCGCCCTCGTCGTCCCACCCGGCGACCATGCGGTCGACCTCGGCGGCGATCGTCTGGGCGTGGCCCCGCATGAACCTGTCCCGCAGGGCCTGGTTGTGGAGGGCCTCGCGCCGGCGCTCGGGCGAGGCGTCGAACACCACGCCCTCGCCGAAGATCGGCGTCATGAAGGGGTAGGCGGCGGCCTGGTCGAGCACCTCGTCGGGCGCCCGGAAGAAGGCCTCGTTGGCCTCGGGCCCGGTGAGGAGCACGACCTCCTGGTCGTGGAGGCGGAACACGCCGGCGTCCCGGCACTCCTCGCGCACCCGGGCCATCAGCCCGAGCGGGTCGCGCCGCAGCTCCTCCAGGTGGCCGGTCCCCCCGTCGTCGCCGCTCACGGTCGGGGGCTGGACGATGGTGTCGCGACCCGCCCGCCGACCCGGCGGTGTCGACTCCGTCGACGCTGTGCTCATCTGTGCTCTCCTCGGGGGACGTGGGTGCGCCGGACCGCGGGGGCCTCGGGCTCGACCTCGATCAGGGTCAGGTGGGTGCCGCGGGGCTGGGTGACCATGGCCGTGACGGCCCGGGCCACGTCGCCGGGGCGGAGGGCGCCGTCGTGGCGGATCAGGCCCCAGCGGTTCCACTCGTCGACCACCTCGACGACCTCGCCCTCGGACCAGGTGGTGCCCTGCTCGGTGCTCGACGGGCCGGGGCGGACGATGCCGGCCCGCACGCCGGTGCCCTCGAGCTCCATCTGCATGGCCCGGGCCATGCCCTCGGCCCCGTGCTTGGCCGTCATGTAGGCGCCCATCAGAGGGCGGGGGGCCCGCACGACGTCGGAGGTCACCAGGACGACGTCGCCCCGACCCCGCTCGACCATGCCGGGGACGACGGCGTGGAGGAGGGCCTGGGCGCCGAGCAGGTTGACCTGGACCTGGCGGGTGAAGGTGGCCGGGTCGGTGGCGTGGACGGCCTGGGGCCAGACCTCGCCGGCGTTGCTCACGAGGACCTCCAGCGGCCCGTGGACGGCGGCCGCCTCCTCGGCGAAGCGGGCGACGGACCCGTCGTCGGTGAGGTCGAGGGCCACGGCGGCGGCCTCGTGGCCGTCGGCCCGCAGCGTGGCGGCCAGGTCCTCGCAGCGCTCGACGCGGCGGGCGCCGAGGACGACGGGGTGGCCGAGCGCGGCCAGCTGCTGGGCGATGGCGGCGCCGATCCCCGACGAGGCGCCTGTGACGGCGACCGGGCGCCGCTCCGGGTGCGGGTCGAACCGCGGCATCAGCACCCCCCCGGGACACGGAAGGTGCCTGGCACCATCCGTGGCGCCACGGAAGGTGCCAGGCACCATCCGTGCGTCGCGTCCGTGGTCATCGGGGCACCACCGTGGTGGGCAGGGTGGCCAGGCCCCGGACGTTCACCGAGTGGACCCGCTCGATGCCGGCCGGGTCGACCTCGTAGTCGGCGATCCGGGCCACCAGCTCCTCCAGGCAGACGCGGGCCTCGAGCCGGGCCAGCGACGCGCCCAGGCAGAAGTGGCGGCCGAAGCCGAAGCTGGCGATCTGGCTGGTGTCGCGCTCGAGGTCGTAGCGGTCGGGGTCGGGGAAGACGTCCTCGTCGCGGTTGGCCGAGCCCACCAGCAGCAGCACCCGGTCGCCGGCCGGGATCGTCGTCCCCCGCACCTCGACCTCGCCGGTGGTGACGCGGGCGAGCATCTGGCTCGACGTGTCGTAGCGCAGCGTCTCCTCGACCCAGTCCGGCACGCGGCCGGCGTCGGCGAAGGGCTTGGCCCGCTCGTCGGGGTTGCGCCAGGCCCAGTACCAGGCGTTGCCCAGGAGCTTGGTGGTGGTCTCGTTGCCGGCGACGACCATGAGGAACAGGAAGCTGATGATCTCGTCGTCGGTGAGGCGCTCACCGTCGACGTCGACGTCGATCAGCGCCGACGTCAGGTCATCGGTCCGGCTCGCCCGGCGGGCGGCGATCATGTCGGCGTAGTAGCCGGCCAGGACGAGGGCCGCCTCCATGCCCGCCCGGGGCACGTCCATCACCCCGTCCTCGCGGTGGACGAGCAGGTCGGACAGGCGCCGCAGCTCGGCCCGGTCGGCGACGGGCACGCCCATCAGCTCGGAGATGACGTCCATCGGGAGCTTCCCAGCCAGGTCGGCGATGAAGTCGAAGCCGCCCCGCTCGAGGCCCTCGGCGACGTAGCCGGCGGCGATCTCCCGGATGCGGGGCTCGAGGTCGAGGACCCGGCGGGGGGTGAACCCCCGCGACACCAGTCCGCGCATGCGGCCGTGGCGGGGCGGGTCCATGGCCAGGAACGACATGGTCTTGTGGGCGTGGGGGCCCGACGCCGCCGGGTCGAGCGACACGCCGTGGGCCGACGAGAACGAGGCCGAGTCCCGGAACCCCTCGATGACGTCGGCGTGGCGCGACAGGGCCCAGAACCCGTGCTCCTCGTTGCGGTACACCGGGGCCTCGGCCCGCAGCCGGGCGTAGGTCGGGTACGGGTCCTCGTGGATCTCGTAGGAGTACGGGTTGTAGACGACCGGCGAGCCGGTGCGCGGGTCCTGGGTGGTCGCGCCCACCGCTCAGTCCCCGAGGACGATGCGGGTCACGCCGGCCATCCGCTGCGCCAGCTCGGCGTGAAGGAAGTAGCCCATGCCAGCCGAGAGCATCGCCCCCCAGAGGGCGAGCTGGAGGGCGTCGAGGCGGTCCTCGTCGAGGTCGGCGCCCATGGCGGCGCGCAGGCGGTCGGCCACCTCGACGCCGATCTGCTCGCGGACGCGCTCGACGTCGGGGTCGCCGGCCAGCATGCCGGTGGTGCAGGCCGCGGCCAGCTCGGGCTCGTCGCCCACCAGCCCGGCGATGTCGCCGATGGCGGTGGTGACCCGCCGGGCGGCCGTCGCCGTGGGGTCGGGTGGCGTCGGGGGCTGGGTCTGCAGGCGGCGCCAGAAGACCTCGGCCACCAGGTGGTCCTTGGACGCGAAGTAGGTGTACGCCGTGGCCGGGGCGACACCGGCCCGCTTGGCCACGTTGCGGACCGTGAGGCCCTCGTAGCCGGTGCCCCGGACCTCCTCCACGGCGGCGTCGGTGAGCCGGGCCACGGTGTCGGCCTGGCGGACGCTGAGGTGCCGCCGCACCGGCTCCCGCGTGACCCCGGTCGCGCCGGCCCCCGGTGGGGAGACCCCCGTCGTGCTGGACATGGATCTGGACAGTAGTCCAGTTGCCTGTCTAGGTCAACGGGTTGGTGAAGGTGGCGAGCAGGTCGGCGAAGGCCGCCTCCTCCCGCGCCCGGGCGGCGGTGACGGCCTCGGCCTCCCCCGCCCGGACCAGGCCGCAGATGGCCCTGAGGCCCGGCAGCGGGTGCTCGGCGATGCGGCGGGCCACGGCGGCGACCCGCTCCTGGAGCTCGTCGTCGGCGACGACGGCGACGGCCAGGCCGTGGGCCACGGCGTCCTCGGCCGACACCCAGTCGGCGGTGAGGAGCACCCGGGCGGCGTGCTGGCGACCCATGCGGGCGGCGAGGAGGACGCTGCTGGCGGCCTCGGGTGGGACGCCCATCTCGGCGAACGGCACCCGGAGGCGGGCCGCGGCCCCCATCCACACCAGGTCGCAGTGGAGCAGGAGGGTGAAGCCGATGCCCACGCCCGCCCCGTTGACCGCGGCCAGCAGGGGCTTGTCGAAGGCCTCGACCGCGGCCAGCAGGGTCCGGAAGCCGTGCTCGGCGCCGTCGGGGGCGGTGCCGGCGGCGAGGGCGGCCATCTCGGCCAGGTCCTGGCCGGCGGAGAACACCGTGCCCGCCCCGGTGAGGACCACCACGTGGACGGCGTCGTCGGCCCGGGCCCGGTCGAGCTCGGCGGCCAGGCCGGTGTAGAGGGCGACGTCGAAGGCGTTGCGGGCCTCGGGGCGATCGAGCGTCAGGGTGCGGACCGCACCGGCGTCGGCGACGCCGACGACGTCGCTCACGGGCCCTCCGCCTCGGCGGCGCGGGCGGCGGCCTTGGCCGCGTCGGCGAGCACCTTCTCGACCTGGCCGAACAGCCGGGCGCCGGCGGGCCAGCCGGCGTAGTGGGCCAGGAACACGGCCAGCTCGCGCAGCTGGTCGGCGTCGAGCTCGTCGTTGCCGAAGGCGGCCGCCAGCTGGATCGGCACCACGTCGTGGTCCGCGTTGCCCACCAGCAGGCCGAGCAGCAGCAGGCGGCGGTCCCGCATCGACAGGGCGTCGCGCTGCCAGACCTCGCCGAAGAGGTGCTCGACGGTGTAGCCGAAGAAGTCGCCGTCGCCGTCGGACACCTCCCACCCGTAGACCTCGGCCATCTTCTCCAGGCCGGCGCGCCGCTTCTCGGGGTCGCTCTCCATCATCACCTGGACAGTAGTCCAGACGCCTGTCTGCGGGGCCGCTCCCGTGGACGGACCGTGCCTGTCGTGGCCGCCGGCACCGTTCTGACACCGCGACCGGACACCGATGTCGCCTGGCGCGAACAGAACGACCGCCGAGGCGGCCATCGCCGTTCTGACACCGCTGCCGGACACCGATGTCGCCTGGCGCGAACAGAACCGAGGATGGCGACGGAGGTCGCTCCGATGAGCGTGACGGCACCGGCCGGCGTCGTGGCCACGCCTGTCCGCTCGCGCTCCTGGCACGTTGCGTCCCGTTGCGTCCGTGTCAGCGGGCCGTCCAGCCGCCGTCGACGGTGAGGACGCTGCCGGTGACGTAGCTCGAGGCGTCGGAGGCGAGGAACAGGAGGGCGCCGTCGAGCTCGTGGAGCTCGCCCCGCCGTCCCAGCGGGCAGTGCTGGCGGACGAAGGTGGTGGACGAGTCGTCGGTCCACATCTCGTCGGTCATCTCGCTCGGGAACCACCCCGGCGCCAGGGCGTTGACCCGCACACCCTTCCGGGCCCACTGGCACCCCAGCTCCCGGCTCAGGTTCACCACCGCCCCCTTTGAGGCGCAGTAGGACGCCTGCTTGATGGGGGCGGCGGCGACCGAGCCCAGCATCGACGCCACGTTGACGATGCTCCCCCGCCCCGCCGCGATCATGGGCCCGGCGACCAGCTGGCTCAGGCGGAACAGGGCGTTGAGGTTGACGTCCACGACGGTGCGGAACACCTCCATGGGCTCGGTCTCGGCCGGTTGGGGGGCACCGATCCCGGCGTTGTTCACCAGCACGTCGACGGCCCCGCCGCCGACCGACGCACCCAGCTCGGCCAGGGCGACCAGGTCGTCGTCGGAGGTGACGTCGACGGCGATGGGGGTCGCCCGGTCGACCAGCTCGGCGGCCAGGGCCTCGACCCGCTCGACGCGCCGGGCGGCCAGCACCACGTGGGCCCCGGCAGCGTGGAGCACCCGGGCGAAGTGGGCGCCGAGCCCGGCCGACGCCCCGGTGACGACGGCGGTCCGACCGTGGAGGCGGAACGCGGCGAGGGGGTCGGGGCGCGGGGACGTGTCGCTCATGGCGCCGACCTTATGGACCGACCCGGACGTCGAGGGGCTGCGGCGTCCACGCGGTGCGGCAGCTGCCGAGCTCAGGCGCAGCGCGTGGCGGTGATGACGTCGAGCCCGTTGCCGCCGACCCGGGACCCCACCGACGCGCCCGGGGCGGCCGCCGCCCAGGCGTCGAGGGCGTCGGCGATGGCGGCGCTGCCGGCGGCGTCGTCGCCGACCGCCTCGAGCAGGACGCACGACTCGCCCCCCTCGGTCCAGCTCACGTACTGCCCGCCGCCGAAGCCCTCGAAGGGCTCGAGCAGGCCCACGTCCGGGTCGACCAGGGCCGACATCGGGTCCGACACCACCTCGAGCAGGCGCAGGTCGGCCGCCCCGAAGGTCCCCTCGTCGACCACCTCGCCCGGCGCGACGAGGTCGTTCAGGTCCACCGCCTCCTCGCCCGCCTCGTAGACGGCGGGGTCGAGGACCTGCTCGCTCGTGGTGGGCGGGTCCATGTACGCCGCGTCGACGGCGGTGGTGCCCCCGGCGTCGAGGAGCGCCTCGACGAACCGCTGGCCCGAGGCGTAGGGGACCAGGCTCTCGACGAGGTACGCGGGCGGGATGTCGATCAGCGACGGCAGCTGGTCGAACCCGAGGGCCAGCTCCTCGGCGTCGGCGGCGGCGGCGTCCTCGGGCGAGAGCTGGGCCCGGTAGGCGTCGCCCACGAAGCTGGCCGTCCCCTCGACCAGGGCGAGGAAGCCGAAGGCGGACTCGTCGCCGGCCTCCACCATGGCGTCGAGGCGACCCAGGTCGAAGACCTGGTCGTCGAGGGCGTGGGTCAGCTCGTGGGCGATCACCGTCTGCACGAACGGGGTGATGACGTCGCCCTTGACGTAGAGCTCGTCGGTCTCGGGGTCGTAGAAGCCGAGCACGCTGACGGCCCCGGCCTCGGCGGCGATGGCGGCCAGGTCGGTGCCCGGCGGGATCAGCCCGAGGGCGGCGTCGGTGACGCCCGCGGCGACCAGGGCGTCGGCCTCCTCGGCCTGGGCGTCCTCGAGGAGCCCGACGAACTCGTCGTCGGGCACGGCCTGGACGACGGGGTCGGTCCGGAACTCCTGGCCCCGCGTCTCCTCGACGAAGTCGATGATCTCGGGGAGGACCTCGGCGAGGGGGCGGGCCTGCTCGGCCGGGTCGGGGCCGCCCGGCGTCAGCTCGGGCAGCGACGGCATGTTCGGCAGCGTCGGCTGGATGGGCTCCTCCGAGGGGGGCGCGGTGATCTCCGGGTCGCTGAGGTCGATGGTGGTGTCGGTCGCCTCGTCCTGGGCGTCGTCGGACGAGGACACGACGGCACCGACGCCGACGATCACCAGGCCCAGCACCACCACGATGGCGAGGACGGCGGCGGCGACGGGCCACGGCCGCGGCCCCCCGCCGTCGGGACCCGGTGGGGGCGGCCCGGCGGGCACGCCCCACGCCGACGCCGGTGGGGGGGCGTAGGCCGGCCAGTGCTCGGGCGGACGGTCCGGGTAGCGGGCGCCCCCGACCTGGAGGCCGGTCCCCCCGCCGGGGGACGGCTCGGCGCGATCGGCCACGGGCGGCGAGCTGGGCCAGTCGGCCACGCCCTACCCCCCGTTCTCGGCGCCGGCCGGCGGTGGCGCGGCCGGACCGCCGGGCGGCGGCACCGGGGCCGCCGGGCCGCTGCCGCCCCGGAACACGGCGATGGGCTCGCCGTCGGCGACCAGCCCCTGGAAGTAGGTCGAGATGTGCATCGGGATGCGCACGCAGCCGTGCGAGGCCGGGTGGTTCGGCACCGACGGGGCGCCGTGCACGGCGATGCCGCCGTTGAAGTACACCGGGCTGTAGAGCACGCCGAGGGCGGCGTGGCGCTCGCCGGCGATGCGGCGCTGGTACCGGTAGTCCCCCAGCGGCGTCTGGGCGTCGCCGCAGTACTGCTGGCCGGGCTCGGCGTTGGGGCCCGAGCCCTCCTCGCAGTAGGCGACGCCCGAGCCGCTCGACACGTGGGTCACCAGCTCGAGCTGGCCGTCGCCCCACACGAGGAGGACCTGGCGGTCGAGGTCGACCTCGGTGTGGGTGGGCCCGAGGTCGGGGCGGAGCATGGCGAGGGGCGGGGCGGCGACGATCTGGGCCTCGAGCTGGGGGCTGACGACGCCGTCCTTGGCCAGGCCGTGCAGGGCCTGGAAGGCCCACACGGCCTGGGTGGTCTTGGTCCCGAACTGGCCGTCCGGCTCACCGGGGTCGAAGCCGAGCCGCACCAGGGCCTCCTGGAGCGCCCGGGTGCGGGGCCCCTCGACGCCGGACTGGAGCAGCTCGGGCTCGGCCGGCGGCGGCGGAGCCGTCGTGGTGGTCGTGGTCGGCGCCTCGGTGGTGGTGGTCGGGGCCTCGGTGGTGGTGGGGGCCTCGGTCGTGGGCGCCCCGGTGGTCACCCCGCCCTCGGTGGCGGTCTCGACCGCCTCGGTGGTCGGGGCCGACCCGCCGGCGGCGGTGGTGTCGCCGTCGTCGCCCGAGCAGGCCACCGCCGTGGTGGCGAGGGCGGCAAGGGCCCAGAGGGCGACCAGGGGGCGGGTCCGGTGACGCATGTACCAGCGAGTCTTGCCGACGAGCGCCTCGATCGGCCATCACGGCACCGGGGTCGTGTCCCCGATGTGCGATCCTCGGGACCGGCGACGGCGGACCGTCGCCCACCCTCTCACCGTGCCCGCGACACCCCAGCAACCGTCGACCCCTGCGCCCCCCGCGTCGCTCCCCGTCGCGCCCCCGCGCCCGCCCGGCGACGGGGTGGACCCCACCGCCGACCGCATGCTGGCGGCGGCCCGGGAGGGCAGCAACAAGGCCTGGGCCGCGCTGATCGAGCGGGTCGACCCAGAGTGCCGGCGCCTGGCCCACCTCGTCCTGGGTGGCCACGCCGTCGACCAGACCCTCCTCGCGGCCTACGTCCGGGCCTACCGGGCCCGGCGCAAGGGGCCCGCCGACGCCGTCGTCTTCCTCACCCACCACGTGTGGATCGCCTGCGGCCACGAGCTCCGCCGCCACCAGCGCCGGGAGGCACCGGCCCCCGGGCGCCGCCCGGTGCACGAGGACCGCCGCCCCCGCCTGGGCGCCGACCCCCTCGGCCTGGCGGTCGCCGCCCTCCGCCCCGAGGAGCGTGCCATCTGGGGCCTGGTCGACGAGGCCGGCATCCCCATCAAGGCCGTCTCCGACGCCCTCGGCGTCGACCCCAAGGTCGTCACGACCGTGGCCTCGCGGGTCGCCCGCCTCCTCGACGAGGCCCTCGACGAGCCCACCGGGGCCATGGACGTCCTGGGCCACGACGACGAGGGCCGACCCGACCTGGGTGAGCCGGGCGACGACACCTCCGCCGTCCTCGCCACCGAGCCCTCCACCGTCGAGGCCCCGACCGCCGACGACGACGAGCCCCCGGTCGACGAGGACGACGCCGGCCAGCTCGCCCCCGAGCCCCCGTCGCCCGAGTTCTGGCGCGAGCTGGGTCGCCGCCTCCGGGCCGAGCGGGAGGGCCCGCGCGCCGCACCCCCGCCCTCGCTGCCCGCGCCTGGAGGCCCGTCCCCCTCGCTGGCCACGGCCAAGCCCCCGCCCGTCGCCATGCAGAAGCGGGCCCCGAAGCGGGCCCGGCGCCGGCGCCCCGACCTGATCGAGGAGCTGGCCGACGAGGCCGACCGCCAGCGGGCCCCGCGCCACTGGGCCGGCCTGCTGATCAAGACCGCGGCCGTGCTGGTCGTGCTCGGCGTCCTCGCCGCCGCCATCGCCGTCCTGTACCTGGCCGCGTCCCGGGCCGAGTCCCCGGTCCGGGGCCAGACCGTCGCCGACGTGACCGCCCGCAGCATGGAGGTCCTGGCCGAGGGGGGCACCTGGTCGGCCACCGTCGAGCGCGAGTCCCTCGGGCAGGAGCCGGCCAGCCTGCGGATCCTCGCCAGCACCGATGGCTCGTTCCGCCTGCAGGACACCACGATCAACCGCCTCACGACCTACGACGCCCAGTTCGGCGTGCTCAAGGACACCATCCCCGGCTTCCCGCCGCGGTCGGAGATCGGCGTGGCCATGGGCCCGCCGGACGGGGGTCCGCCGCGCGACGCCACCCCCCTCGACGACCTCGGCATCGCCGCCCGGGCGCTGGCCGCCGTCGACGACGTCGAGCCCGTCGAGGACACCCTCGGCAGCCGCGACGTGCTCCGCCTCCAGGGACCGCTCACCGACGAGGTCGACCTGACCTACACCGTCGAGGCCGACTCGCTGCTGCCGGTGCGCATCACCTGGACCGCCGGCGACGAGACGGTGCGGGAGCTGCGCTTCGCCGAGGTCCAGCAGGACGCCGTCGACGACTTCGACCAGGAGCTGCCCCCGGGCACCCCGAACGCGACCGACATGGGCTTCGTCCCGGTGCGCATCACCGAGATCGCCGGGCGCACGGACCTGACCCCGCTGACCCCCGAGTACCTCCCCGACGGCTTCGAGCCGGCCGGCGTGACGGTCCACGAGAGCGATCGGATCGCCACCCTCCGCTACGCCCGGGGGCCCCAGCAGGTGCTGGTGACCCTCCGCCCGTCGCCGGTCGAGGCGGGCCAGCCGTGGGACGACCCGTTCACCCGGGCCGAGGGGGTCGAGGTGACGCCGACCGAGGTCGAGCTGGACAGCGGGCCGTTCCGGGGGACCACCGCCCTCCAGGTGACGGGGCCCCAGGCCCTGCCGTCGCTGTGGGCCGCCGACGGCCAGCTCGCGTTCACCGTGTCGGGCGACGTCACGCCCGACCAGCTGGTCCGCATCGCCCGCTCGCTCCGCAGCACCTGACCCCGCCGGCCGCGGTGTGGGCCGATCGGCCCAAACCGCGGAGCGTCGCTTCAGCATCACTCCCCGTGACCGACGGGGTGGGGGATGGACTTCACCCGGGCGGACGTCGCCCACCTGCTGCGCCGGGCGGGGTTCGGGGGCACGACCGCCGAGATCGACGCCCTGGTGGCCCGGCCCTCCTGGGCGGCGGTGGTCGACCGCGTCCTCGACACCTCGGCCGCCCCGCCCGACCACGTGCCGGCCCGCGTCGACGACCGCGCCGACCCCTGGTACCCGCCGTGGGTCGCCGGCGTGCAGCACTGGACGGACCGCATGGCGACCACGCCGACGCCCATCGTCGAGAAGATGACGCTGTTCTGGCACGGTCTCTTCACCAGCAGCGTGGACAAGGTGCTGATGCGGCTGGTGTTCCGCCAGGTCGCCACCTACCGGACCCACGCCGTGGGCGACCTCCACGACCTGGCCCAGGCCATGGCCACGTCCCCGGCGATGCTCGTCTACCTCGACAACGAGTCGAACGTGGTGGGCAACCCCAACGAGAACTTCGCCCGCGAGCTGATGGAGCTGTTCCTCCTGGGCCAGGGCCAGTACACCGAGGCCGACGTGGCCGAGATGGCCCGGGCTTGGACCGGCCACGGGTTCGACAGCGTCGGCGAGACCTACATCTGGTACCCGGGCCGCCACGACGACGGACCCAAGACGATCTGGGGGATCACCCGGCGGTGGGACGGCCCCGAGACGATCACCGAGATGGTGCGCGGCTCCAAGCAGCAGGCCTGCGCCCGCCACATCGCCACCCGCCTGTGGGCCTTCCTGGCCGGCCCACCACCCGGACCGGGCGTCATCGACGAGCTCGCGTCGGCCTTCGCCGCCTCCGGCATGCAGATCTAGGCCCTCCTGCGGGCGCTCTTCCTGCACGCCGAGTTCCGGTCCCCGACCGTCCGGGCCGGCCTGGTGCGGAGCCCGGTCGAGTGGATGGTGGCCACCATGCGCGCCCTCGACCTGCCGGCCTCGGTGGCCCGGCCCGAGTGGTTCCTTGAGCGGTGCGGCCAGCAGCTCTACGGCCCGCCCAACGTCGGCGGCTGGAAGGGCAACGAGGCGTGGGTGGCCACCTCGGCCGCCTGGGCGCGCGGCAGCTTCGCGTCGCACTGCCAGTGGCAGGCCCGCGACCGGGGCGTCTTCGCCGGCTACGACCGGATGACCCCGGCCGCCGCCGCCCAGGGCGCCTTCGAGCGCTTCGGCCTCACCGACCCCTCCCCCGCCACCCGGGCCGCCGTCGAGGCCTACGTCCGCGGTGAGCAGACGGCCCGACGCAGCTGGGCGGTCGTCCCCAGCCTGGTCGTGCTGATGATGATGTCCCCCGACCACCAGCTGGCGTGACGATGCCCGACCTCGAGTACGAAGAGATCCAGGAGCTGCTGAGCCTCCCGGCCGACGCCATCCCCGGCCAGGTCGCCCGCCGCCGCTTCCTCCAGGGCGCCCTCGCCGCCGCCGCCGGCACGGCCCTGCTCCCGTCGTGGATGGACCGCATGGCCGCGGCGGCGACTCCCATCGCGGCCACCGACGGCGTCCTCGTCGTCCTCCAGCTGGGCGGCGGCAACGACGGCATGAGCATGGTCGTGCCGACCTCGGACCACCCCGACCACGGCCGCTACCGGACAGCCCGCGGGAACCTGGCCGTGACGGCACCGCTGACGCTGGGCGACGGCCTCGGGCTCAACCCCCGTCTGCCGAAGCTCAAGGCCCGCTACGACGCCGGCCAGGTCGCCGTCGTCCGCGGCGTGGGCCAGACGACGTCCGACTTCAGCCACTTCTCGTCGACCGCCACGTGGATGGCCGGCACCGCCGGATCGTCGCGGGCCACCGGCTGGCTCGGGCGCTGGCTCGACGGCGTCCCCGAGTCGGCGGGCGGCCTCCGGGCCCTGCAGGTCGGCCCCTCGGTCCCGCTCCACATGCGGGGCCGGACGTCGGTCGTCACCGCCATGGACACAGGCGGCAGCATCTACGGGGCCGACCAGCGCGAGGCATGGCAGAAGCCCGTCTACGACGCCATCGCCGCCATGGGGGCGGGCACGACCGGGCGGGGGCGGCTCGCGGACCTGGTGGCCGACGTCGGCGCCGACGCCATGGCCCTGGCCACCCGCCTGGCCCCGGTGTACTCCCCCACCCTGCCGTCGGGCCCCCTGCGCCCCGACCTGACGCTGGCCGCCCGGCTCATCAACGCCGACCTCGGCCTGCGCGTCCTGTCGTGCTCGCACGGGCCCTACGACCTCCACGACGGGATGGGCTGGGGCTACCCCAACCTGCTCGCCCAGCTCGACGACAGCATCGACGCCTTCTTCCAGGCCCTGGCCCCGGCCGTCCGCGACCAGGTGACGCTGATGACGTTCTCGGAGTTCGGACGCACCGTCCGGACCAACGGCTCGGGCGGGACCGACCACGGCACCGCCGCCCCCCAGCTGGTGATCGGGGGCAACGTCAAGGGCGGCCTGTACGGCGCCCAGCCCCGCCTCGACGACCTGACCCGCGGCGGCGACCTCAAGGTCCACGTCGACCTGCGCTCGTACTACGCGTCGGTCATCGACGGGTGGCTGGCCGGCGGGAGCAGCACCGTCCTGGGCGCCACCTACGAGGACCTCAGGCTGTTCCGGGCCACGCCCGGCGGCCCGTCCACGCCGCCGCCGACGACCCCGAACCCGTGGCGCCCCTTCCCGGACGCGGCGACCCTCGTCCGCCAGCAGTACCTCGACCTGCTCGGCCGGGTCGGCGAGGCCGACGGCGTCGCCTTCTGGACGGGCCAGCTCACGTCGGGGGCCCGCTCCATCCCGTGGCTTGTCAACGCCTTCCTGAACTCCGCCGAGTTCGGCCGGGCCGTGAGCCCCGCGGCCCGGCTGGCCCTGATCTGCTCCGGCACCGTGCCCGCCTTCGACGACCTCATGGCCTGGGGGGCGCGGGTCCGCGCCGGCGAGCCCCTGGCGGCGATCGCCGTCGACGTGTGCTCCCGACCCGCGTTCGCGGCCCGGTACGGGGCCTTGAGCGACGGGGCCTTCGTCGACCGGGCCCACAGCGACGCGACCGGGGCGGCGCCGGCCTCCGCCTTCCGGTCGACCTGGGTCGGGCGCCTCGGTGCCGGCACCGCCACCCGGGCCGACGTCATGGCCGCCCTCACCGCCCTCCCGGCCGCCGTCTCCGCCATGCGCCCGACCGTCGACGTCACCATGACCTACGCCGGCCTGCTCCGCCGGGCGGCCGAGCCCGAGGGCCTGGCCTTCTGGGTCGCCAAGGTCACCAGCGGCACCAGCATCCAGCGCCTCGTCTCGATGTTCTTCGCCAGCGCCGAGTACCAACGCCGGTTCTCGTAGTCGTTCGCTCGCCGGCGCGCCGGGCTGGGGCACGATGGCGGGGTGCCGGCGCGGATCCACCTGACCCTCCCGTCGTTCGGAGGGTGGGCGGACGGGGACTGGGGACGGGTGCTCGACCTGGCCCGGGCGGCCGAGGCCGCGGGGATGGACGGCGTCGTCGTGCCCGACCACGTGGCCATCGGGCCCCGGACCGACCGCTACCCCGCCGGGCCGTTCCCGCTGCCGGTCGACGCGCCCTGGCTCGACCCCCTGACCATGCTCACCGCGGTGGCGGCCGTGACCGAGCGACTGCGGCTCGGGACGGGCGTGCTGATCGGGCCGGCGCGCCCGCCGGTCGTGCTGGCCAAGACCGTGGCCACGCTCGACGTGCTCTCGGGAGGACGGGTCGACCTCGGTGTCGGCACCGGGTGGCAGCGGGAGGAGCTCGAGGCCGCCGGGATCCCCTGGGCGGAGCGGGGCCAGCGGCTCACCGACGGCATCACCGCGTGCCGGGCCCTGTGGGAGGGCGACGGGCCGGTGACGGTCGACCTCCCCACGGTGGCCTTCACCGAGCTCCGCAGCGCGCCGGCACCGCTCCAGCGCCCGCTGCCGGTCCTGTTCTCGGGCACCCTCCACGCCCGCAACCGGCACCGGATCGTCGAGCTGGGCGACGGCTGGATCCCGATCATGGGGGCGACCGTCGCCGACGTCCGTGCCGGCGCGGCCGAGCTCCGCACCGCCTTCTCCGCCGCCGGCCGCGACCCGGACGCGCTGCGGGTCCGGGCTCCCGTCGACGCCGACCTGGCGTCGGTCACCGACCTCGTCGCCGCCGGCGTCACCGACCTGGTGGTGAACCTCCGCCACGCCGGCGGCGACCCGGGCCGCCTTCCGGACCTGGTGTCGCAGGTGCAGGCCCTCAGCCCGGCGTGACGGTGCCGCCCAGGAGCCGGCTGAACCAGTAGCCCGAGTCCTTCACCGTGCGCCGCTGGGTCTCGTAGTCGACGTGGACGAGCCCGAAGCGGGGGCGCAGGCCGGCAGCCCACTCGAAGTTGTCGCAGTACGACCAGCAGAAGTAGCCGTGCACCGGGACGCCCTCGCGCCGGGCCCTCGCCACCTCGGCGAGGTGGTCGCGGTAGTAGGCGGTCCGGCGGACGTCGTGCACCCGCCCGTCGACCAGGTGGTCGGGGTAGGCGGCGCCGTTCTCGGTGACGAACAGCTCGGGCACCTTGCCGTAGCCGTGGACGGTCCTCAGCACGTCGGACAGGCCGGTCGGGTCGACCTCCCACCCCATGGCGGTGATGTCGAAGCGCTTGTGGTCCTTGCGGAACAGCGGGACGAACCGGAGGCCCGGCACGGGCGCGGCCGCCACCGCGAAGCGCTGGTAGTACTGCACGCCCAGGAAGTCCCAGTCGACGACGAGGTCCGCCTCGTCGCTGCCCCGGACGTACCGCTCGATGCCCCGCAGGAGGGGGGCGTCGTCCATGGGGTAGCCCAGGCCGAGGCTGGGCTCGACGTAGACCCGGTTCATGGCCGCGTCGAAGGCCCGGGCGGCGCGCCGGTGGCGGGGACGGTCGCCGGCCACGTCGGGTGGGGTGAAGATGTGGGTGGTGCCGACCGACGCCCCCGGGGCGGCGGCCCGGATGGCGGCCGCCCCGCGCCCCTGGGCCAGGCCGACGTGGTGGACGGCGGCCTGGAAGCGGCGCAGGCTGCGGACGCCGGGCGCGTGCCCGCCGAGGAGGTACCCGAAGGGCAGGAACGTGCCGGGCTCGTTGAACACCATCCACCGGGTGACCCGGTCACCGAGGCGCCCGACGACGGCGTCAGCCAGCTCGCCGAACCACTCGACGCTGTCCCGGTTCGCCCACCCGCCCCGGCGGTGCAGGGCCTCGGGCAGGTCCCAGTGGTACAGCGTCACCCACGGCTCGATCCCGAGCTCGAGGCACGTGTCGACCACCCGCGAGTAGAAGTCGAGCCCCTTGGTGCTGACCCGGCCCACCCCGTCGGGCAGGACGCGGGGCCACGAGATCGAGAAGCGCTGGGCGTCGAACCCCATGGCCCTCACCAGGGCCAGGTCCTCGGGGTAGCGGTGGTAGAAGTCCGTCGCCACGTCGCCGTTGGTCTTGTCGAACACGCGGCCGCCGCCGTGGGTGAAGGTGTCCCAGATCGACGGGCCCTTGTCGTCGGCGTCCCACGCCCCCTCGACCTGGTAGGCGGCGTGGGCCACCCCCCAGGTGAAGTCGTCCCCGAAGTCCTCGCGTCGCAGCTCCGTCACGGCGGAACCCTCGCAGCCCCCGAGGGTCGACGGCCAGACTGGACCGGTGACCGCTCCGCTGGTCTGGTACGTCGCCTACGGGTCGAACCGGTCCGCCGACCGGCTCCGGGCCTACCTGGCCGGCGCGTCCGGTCCCGACGCGCCGTACGGCGCCCACCGCGGGTGCGGCGACCCGACCCCTCCCCGCGCCGACCGATGGCTCGCGCTCGACCGTCGGGTGACGTTCCGCGGGACCTCGCGACGATGGGGCGGCGGGGTGGCGTTCCTCGACCTCGACCCCACGCCGGGGACCGAGACCCCGGCCCGGGCCTGGCTCCTCGCCCTCGACCAGGTGGCGGACCTGGTCGCCCAGGAGGCCCGCCTCGCCACGGCACCCCACCCCGACGCGCTGGGAGCGATCCCGCCCGGGGGCCGCTTCGCCCTCGGCGGGGGCTGGTACGACACGGTGCTGCGCCTGTCGGACGTCGAGGGCCGCCCCGCCCTCACCGTCACGACCGCCCAACCCCTCCCCGCGACCGAACCCACCTCGGCGTACCTGTCCACCCTCGCGGCCGGCCTGGCCGAGCAGCGGACCGACGGACGGGGTCAGACCCCGTCCGTCGGCAGGTCGGGCGAGGGCGACCTCAGGTCGACGCCGCCACCGGGTGGGGGCGCTCGGGCACCTCGGGGTGGGTGATGACGCAGCGGGTGCCGCTGTAGATCGTGGGCATGCACCGGTTGCAGTGGATGCACGACCCCTCGGCCACGGCCCCGTCGAGCAGCTTCCGGGGGAGGTCGGGGTCGATGAGCAGGGCCCGGCCCATGGCCACCAGGTCGAAGCCCTCGCCCAGGGCCGACTCGATGGTGTCGATCCGGTTGATGCCCCCGAGCAGCGTCAGCGGCATGCGGACCGTGTCCCGGACCTGCCGGGCGAGCGGGAGCAGGTACGCCTCCTCGAAGGGGTAGTGCGGGAACATCCTCCGGCTGACGAGCCGCAGCCCGACCCCGACGAGCGGCGACTGGGCCGCCACCATCTCGTCGAGGGGCACGTCGCCCCGGAACAGGAACATCGAGTCCCGGAGCGAGCTGCCCGCCGTCAGCTGGAGGGCGTCGAGGTGGCCGTCGCCCTCGAGCAGCCGGGCCACGACGAGGCTGTCCTCGATGGCCAGGCCGTCGGCCGGGCCGTCGACCATCCCGAGCTTGGCGGTCACGGCGATGGCGTCGCCCACCTCGTCGCGCACGGCCGCCACCACCCGACGGGGGAAGCGGCTGCGGGCCTCGATGGGTCCGCCGTAGTCGTCGCAGCGGCGGTTGAGGTCGGGGCTCAGGAACGAGCTGAGCAGGTAGCCGTGACCGAGGTGGATCTCGACGGCGTCGAACCCGGCCCGCACCGCGACCGACGCCGCCCGCCGGAACTGGCCGACCACCTCGTCGAGCTGCGCCCGCGTCGCCCCCCGCACGAGGGTCATGGCCGGGCCGCTGACGCGGGGACTGGGGGCGAGGGTCGGCCGCCGGTTGGAGCGGACGTTGGCGACCAGGCCGGCGTGGCCGAGCTGGGCCGAGACCAGCGCGCCCTCGTCGTGGACGGCGTCGGTGAGCTGCCGCAGCGGGTCGACGGTGCGGTCGTCCATCACCAGGGTGTGGCGCTGGACGCGGCCCCCGGGGGCGACGGCGCAGTAGGCCACCGTCGTCAGGGCGGCTCCGCCCCGGGCGACGCGACGGTGGAACTCGACCAGCTCGTCGGTGACCTGCCCCTTGGGCATGACGCCCTCGAACGTGGCCGCCTTGGTGATCCGGTTCCGCAGCGTCAGCGGCCCCAGCCGGAACGGCGTCGCCGCCCGCAGCGCACCGCCCGGGTCGCTCATCGCCGGACGCGCCGAGCCGTGTGCGGTGGGCCTGGCGGCAGCCCCTTCACCCGGCCTGCGTCGGATCGAGCCGGTGAGCACGAAGATGGCGGCGTCGGCGGAGCCGACGCGCTCAGGGCGGCGGGTGGGGTCGGAGGACGTGAGCTTCGGCGGGGAGGGGCCTGGGGCGACCACGGTGCGGTCACCACCGACCTACACATTGGCTTCGGCATTGAGGCGGTTCAGGCGGTCGACGGCCTCGAGGTACTCCTCGACCAGGCGCTGGACCACCGCCGCGGTCTTCTCGACCTTGTTGAGCTGGCCCACCACCTGGCCGACGGGGTTGAACATCACCGACAGGGCCTTGTCGGCGTAGCGGTGGCTGCGGGCCACGCAGTCGCCCGAGACCATGTACTGCAGCGGCATGGGCAGCGGATCGGGGGCGTCGGGCGCGGACCAGGCCTCGGTCCACTCGGTCTTGATCATCCGGCACGGCTTGCCGGTGAAGCTCCGGCTGCGGACGGTGTCGCGGGACGTGGCGTCGAGCAGCTGCTTCTGCTGGGCGGGCGGCAGGTCGGCCTCCTCGACGGTGAGCCACAGCGACCCGGCCCACACCCCCTGGGCGCCCATGGCCAGGGCGGCGGCGATCTGCTGGCCGGTCCCGATGCCGCCGGCGGCGAGCAGCGGGGTGGGGGCGATGGCCTCGGCGATCTGGGGCCAGAGCACGACCGAGCCGACCTCGCCGGTGTGGCCACCGCCCTCGCCGCCCTGGCCGATGACGATGTCGACGCCGGCCTCCTTGTGCTTGAGGGCCTGGTAGGGCGAGCCGCACAGGGCGGCGACCTTGCGGCCGGCGTCGTGGATGAGATCGATGACCTCCACCGGCGGGGTGCCCAGGGCGTTGGCGATCAGCGCCACCTTGGGGTGGTCGAGGGCGCACTGGACCTGCGGGGTGGCGGTGGCCTCGGTCCAGCCGAGGAGCTGGAGGCTGTTGCTCTCGCCCTCGGGCAGCTCGGGCACGCCCCGGTCGGCGAGGAGCTTCTTGGCGAAGTCGAGGTGCTGCTGGGGCACCATGTCGCGGAGCGTCTGGGCCAGGTGCTCCGGGTCCATGTCGTCCATGCCCTCGTACTTGCCGGGGATGACGATGTCGACGCCGTAGGGGTGGTCGCCGACGTGCTCGTCGATCCACTGGAGCTCGACCTCGAGCTGCTCGGGCGTGAAGCCGACGGCGCCGAGGACGCCGAAGCCGCCGGCCTTCGACACGGCGGCGACGACGTCACGGCAGTGGGTGAAGGCGAAGATGGGGAACTCGATGCCGAGCTCGTCGCAGATCGGTGTGCGCATGGTGGGGGGGTCTCCGGGGTCGCGGGTGGTCGGGTCAGGTCGGCGTGCTGGGGACGATCCCGGGCGCCCGAGCGCCCACATCTGTCCCCAGGACGGCCTTGAGGGCGGTGACGGCGACCTCGTCGGTGACGGCGGCCGGGTCGACCCGGCGCATCATCTCCAGACCGAGGAGGAGGCCGATGACGGTGGCGCCCACGCTGGCGGGCGGGTCGGCGACCCAGGTCCGGGCGTGGTCGGCGATCCCCGCCCACGCGGCCTGGTAGCGCTTGGCCAGGTAGCGCCGGGCCTCGTCGCTCTGGGCGGCGTAGCTCCACAGCTCGTGCTCGAGGGCGATCCAGCGACCGTCGCCGCTCGGGGGGCGGGCGACGGCGTGCCACATGGCGGCGACCCACTCGTCGAGGCTGGCGGCGGCGGCCTGCTCAGCGGCGATGGCGACGGTGGCGTCGCCGACCCACGTCTCGAGGAGGGCGAACAGGAGGCCCTCCTTGCTGCCGAAGTGGTCGTAGAGCGCCCCGCTGGTGCGGCCGGCGGCGGCGGCGATGGCGTCGACCGACGCCCCGGCGATCCCCCGCTCGGCGAAGAGCGTCGCCCCCGCGTCCAGCAGCGCCGTCCGGGTCTCGGCCCGCCGCTCCTCCTGGGTCGCCACGAACTTACATTGCCACCGTTACGTAACGCCGTCAACGTCGATCCCCGCAACCTTGTCCGGAAGTCCCCCTCTGTGGCTGGGTTCCGGACAACGTTGCGGTCAGACGTGGTCGAGGACGGCCACCCAGCCGGCGTCGGCCGCGCTCGGGATGACGTGGTCGGCCCGCTCGAGGGCGGCGGGGTGGGCGACCGCCGGCACCAGGGCGACGGCCGCGCCGTCGAGCAGCTCGAGGTCGTTGGAGCCGTCGCCGAGGGCGAGGACCCGCGCCGGGTCGAGGCCCCGGGCCGCGCAGAAGGCCCGCACCCCGTCCCACTTCGACTGGCCGTGGGGGGCGACGGTCAAGGTGGCCAGGCCGGGGTAGTCGAGCGACCGGTCCAGGTGCGTCTCGGCCGTCGTCGCGGTGGCGTCCCGGGCGGCGACGCAGGTGCGGTGCTCCACCCCGATCAGGCTGAACCCGAGCACGGGCAGGTCGGCGACGACGGCGGCCAGGTCGCCGGTGGCGCTGTGGGCCGCCAGCAGGGCTCGGGCGTGGGCGGGGTTGGTCGACGGCTCGGGCCCGAGGAAGGCGTCGACCTCCGGGTGGTCGACGTGCACGACCGGCTGGAGCCCGAGCTCGACGAAGCGGTCGTGCACGGTGACGGCGTCGGCCGCGTCGAACGGGGCCCGGTGGAAGCGATCCCCGGTCGCCAGGTCGACCCCGAGGGCGCCGTTCAGCACCACCGCCGGCGGGCGGAGACCGACCCGGGCCAGCGGTCTCCGGGTCGACGCCAGGCGTCGCCCGGTGGCGATCAGCAGCGGGACGCCCCGCCGCTCCAGCTCGGCCATGGCCGCCACGACCGACGGGGCGATCTCCTCCTCGGTGTGCCAGAGCGTCCCGTCGAGGTCGGTGACGACGAGGCTGACGGGTCCGCGGGGCATCGGGTCATCATGACGGGCCCGTCGTGCCAGGCTCCGGCCATGAGCGAAGAGCGCACCCCCGCCCTGGTCATCAGCGGCACGATCGTCATCGACCCGGCCCGCGTGGAGCGGGCGCGCGAGCTGGTGGCGCCGCTGACCGTCGCCACGCGCGCCGAGGCGGGGTGCCTGGCCTACGGGTTCCACGCCGACCTCGACGAGCCCGGCACCTTCCACCTCTACGAGGAGTGGGAGTCGGCCGAGGCCAACGCCGCCCACTCCGCCTCGCCGCACCTCGCTGCGTTCATGGACGCCATCGGCGAGCTCGACGTGCGCCGCGCCCGCCTCGATCGCTACGAGGTGGCCCGGGCCGAGCGCATCATGTGATCCACCGCCCCGGGGCGCCCCTAGGTTGGCCGGCATGCGAGCTGCTCAGGTGCTGCGGTTGGACGGTCCCGACGGGCTGGAGGTGGGCGAGGTCGACGAGCCCACGCCCCGAGACGGCCAGGTGGTGATCGACGTCGAGGCCGCCGGCGTCACCTTCCCCGACCTGCTGATGACCCGGGGCGAGTACCAGATGAAGCCGACCCCGCCGTTCGTGCCCGGCTCGCAGGTCGCGGGCGTCGTCCGGTCGGCACCCGACGGGTCCGGTCTCCGGGCCGGCGACCGGGTGGCCGCCCTGTGCGGGCTGGGCGGCTTCGCCGAGGTCGCCACCGCCGGGCCCGACGCCACCTTCCCGCTGCCCGACGCGGTGTCGTTCGCGGCCGGTGCCGTGCTGCCGGTGAACTACCTGACCGCCGAGTTCGCCTTCGAGCGGAGGGGCCGCCTGCAGCCGGGTGAGACCGTGCTCGTCCACGGAGCCGCCGGCGGGGTCGGCACGGCGTCGATCCAGGTGGCCAAGGCGATGGGCGCCCGGGTCATCGCCGTCACCTCCACCGACGCCAAGGCCGACGTGGCCCGCCGGCTCGGCGCCGACGACGTGGTGCCGGCCGACGGGTTCAAGGACGTCGCCCGCGAGCTCACCGGGGGGAAGGGTGTCGACGTCGTGCTCGACCCCGTCGGCGGCGACCGCTTCACCGACTCGCTCCGATCCCTGGCCACCGAGGGCCGGCTCCTGGTGGTCGGCTTCGCCGGCGGCGAGATCCCGACGGTCAAGGTGAACCGGCTCCTGCTGGCCAACACCAGCGTCGTCGGCGTCGCCTGGGGCGAGTACGCCTTCTCCCACCCGGGCTACCTCCAGGAGCAGTGGGCGCGCCTCGCCCCCCACCTGGCCTCGGGGGCCGTCGACCCCCTCGTGGGCGGCAGCTACCCGCTGGCCGAGACGGCCGCCGCCGTCGGTGAGCTGGCCGCCCGCCGGGCGACGGGCACCCTGGTGGTCGAACCCCGGCGGTGACCGTCGCCGTCCGTCCCGAGCGACCCGGGCGGACGCCGTCTCGGTGCGGGTCGGGGACCGGCCGGAGCGCCCGCCGCCTCAGCCGGCGTCCGGCCCGACCTCGCGCCGCACCTCGGTGAGCTCAGCCAGGACCAGGGCCACGAGGGTCTCAGGGGTCGCGGCCGGACGGGGGTCGGGGCCACCGACGGCCTCGACGAGTGCTCCCGGCTCGGCCGCGGCGGCCGAGGCGCGCGCGGCCGCCGCCCTGATGCCCGCCGCGGTCGACGGGCGACCGAGGGCGTCGAGCAGGGCGGCGACGTTCCGGAGGGTGGTCCACTGTTGGGTCCAGTTGCCCGTCGTCCGCCAGTAGCGGATCACGGTGACGAGCTCGTCGATGGCCCGCCGGTGGTGGCCGTTCACCGCCAACGTCGACGCCAGCCCCACCCGGCTGATCGATGCGACGAACGTCGCGCCGACGCCCGACGCCAGCGCGATCGACTCCTCGTACTCCCCCAGCGCGGCCCGGTCGGGCCCGAGGAGCTCGCCCCACGCGTAGCGGCACAGCGCCACCTCCGTCGGGGAACCGACGTCCGCCGCCCAGGCGTCGGCGGCGGCGAGGCTCCGACGGGCGAGGTCGGCGTCGCCGGTGTACACCGCGGCGAGCGCGGCCTGCGGGAGGTAGGCCCCGTGAGGTCGACTGGCCGCCACCCACAGCTGCCGGGCGGTCTCGGGCTGGCCGAGGAACAGACGCACGCTGCCGAGCGCCTGCAGGCACGCCACGGACGTGGGATCGCGCCGGAGCCCGTCGGTCGCCAGCCGGGCGGCTCCATCCAGGTCGCCCGTGAGCCACGCCGCCGTCGCCGCCGCGCCGAGCCCATCCGCGCCTCGCTGGTGCTCGGGCAGGGCGGGATGGGCGACGAGGTCGAGGGCCCACGACCACACCTCGGGCAGGTCCCGGGCGGTGGCCGGCCGGGTGAGCGCGGCGCTGATCGCGATGGCGGTGTCGAGGTCGCCCCCGAGCCGCGCCGTCCGGTGGGCGACCCGGAGGTTGGCCACGTCCGAGCGCAGCCGGGCATCGGCGACGGCCTCGTCCGGGCTCCGGCACGTGTCCTCGATCCACGCCGCGGTGCGCCGGGCCCACGCGGCGCGCAGCGAGCACGCCGCCGCCGCCTCCTGGGCCTCGTCGAGACGCTCGCGGGCGAACGCCCGCACCGGCTCGAGCATCGCGTAGCGGGCGGAGCGCTCGAGCTCGGCGTCGAGGAGGGACGCCTCGGCGAGGGCCACGACCTCGGATGCTCCCCCGCCCGGGAGCTGGAGGTGGGGCGCCAGCTCCTCGACGGTCGCCAGGTCGGCCCCGCCGGGGAAGGCGCTGAGCGTCCGGAGGAGGCGGCGGGCGGGCTCGGGGAGCAGGCGGTAGGACCAGTCGATCGCCGCCCGGAGGGTGCGGTGCCGCTCCGTCGGCCGTCCGTCGGTCAGGAGGTCGAGGTCGTCGATCCTCGCCGCCAGGTCGCGCAGCGACATGGACGCCATGCGCCCGGCGGCCAGCTCGATGGCGAGCGGCAGCCCGCCGAGACCCCGCACCACCGACCGGATGACCTCCTCGTCGGCGCCGTCGGACCGGAACCCCGGCCGCACCCGGCGCGCCCGATCCAGGAAGACGCGGCACCCTGCGTCGCCGGCCTCGGCGAGGGGCCCGATCCGGACGACGCACTCGGCTGTCAGCCCGAGCGGCGTCCGTGACGTGGTCAGCACCGTCAGGTCGGAGCGCCGAGCGAGCAGCGCCTCGACGAGGCGGCGCACCGGATCCAGCACGTGCTCGCAGCTGTCGAGCACCAGGAGCTGGCCGCCGCTGCCGATCCGGCGGTGCACGGCGTGGACCGGGTCCTGCCCGCCGGGCACCCGCACGCCGAGGGCGGCCGCCAACCGGGCCGGAAGGTCGTCGTCGGCGGCGAGGGCGGCGAGGGGCAGGAAGTGGACGGCCTGCCCGCTGCCGCTCCGGCGATCGGCGACGGCGCAGGCGAGGCGGCTCTTGCCGATCCCGCCCGTCCCCGTCACGGTGACGACCGGCTGGGTGCCCACCAGATCGTCCAGCCGGACGAGCTCCTCCTCCCGACCGTGCAGAGGCGTGGCGAAGCGAGGCCACTCGGCGGTGGCCGGCAGGGACCCGGGTGCGGGCCCGCGGAGGCGGGGCCCGACGCCCCGGAGGGCGGGATCGTCGTGCACGATGCTCTGCTCGATCCGGGTCAGCTCCGAGCTGGGGTCGAGGCCCGTGCCCTCGCGCAGGTGCCGGCGGAACCCGCTGAGCGTCCGCAGCGCCTCGGCCGTGCGACCGGCGCCGTGCAGGGCGCGGGCGAGGAGGACGACGATCGTCTCGTCGTAGGCGTCCTGGGCGGCCGCCTCCCGGAGCCGGGGCAGCACGGCGACGTGGTCGCCCGCGTCGACCAGCGCCGCCATCCGGCGGACGTCGAGCTCGTGCCGCAGCGCGGCGAGGCGCATGCGATCCGGCACCAGCGCCTCCACGTCGTCCAGGTCGGCCAGGGGCTCGCCCACCCAGAGGGCGAGCGCCTCGCCGAGGGCGGCCGCCCTCCCCGGGGCATCGAGCTCCTCGGCCCCGGCGGCGAGCCGTTCGACCCGCGCCGTGTCCACGGCGTCCGGGTCGACCTCGAGTCGGTAGCCGCCGTGCTCGCGCCGGATGCGGTCGGGACCGACGAGACGCCTGAGCTTCGAGACGTAGCTGTGGAGGTTGCCGGTGGCGTTGGGCGGCGGATCGTGGCCCCAGAGGACGTCGATGAGCGTCCCGGCACTGACCACCCGGTTGGGCTCGAGCGCGAGACGGGCGAGGACCGTCCGCTGCGGCCGGCTCCGCACGGCGCACGTGCCGCCCTCGGAGCGCACCGACACGGGTCCCAGCAGCGAGATCTCCAGCCTCTCGCGCACGGGACGATTGTCGCGCCGGCCGCCGAGCCCCGCGGGCGACGACCGGAAGGCCACGGGCAAGCCCGCGGCAAGCGACGCCGTCGAAGGTGGTCCGCACGAGCGACGAAGGGACCTCACCATGAGCATCGACGAGACGGCCACCCGACCGCAGCACGACCTCGACGACCGGACGCTCGAGCGCTTCCGGGACCGGGCCGGCACCTACGACCGCGAGAACCGCTTCTTCACCGAGGACCTCGACGAGCTGGTCGAGGTCGGCTACCTCCGAGCCCCCCTCCCTCCGACGTGGGGCGGCGGGGGCGCCACGATCGCCGACATGGCGCGGGCCCAGCGTCGGCTGGGGGCCGTTGCCCCGCCCACCGCCCTGGCGACCACGATGCACCTCTACATCACGGGCGCGGCGTCGACCCTGCACGCCGCCGGCGACCGCTCCGTCGACGGGCTCCTCGACGCCGTGGCCGCCGGGGAGATCATCGCCTCCGGCCATGCCGAGACCGGCAACGACCTCCCGATCCTGCTGTCGACGACGAAGGCGGAGCCCGTGCCCGGCGGGTACCGGGTGACCGGCCGCAAGCGGTTCGGTTCCCTGGGCCCGGTGTGGTCGCGGCTCGGGATCCACGCCATGGACACCAGCGGCGGACAGCCCGAGGTGATCCACGCCTTCGTCCCGCGGGACGCCCCCGGAGTCCACGTGCAGGACCAGTGGGACGCGCTCGGCATGCGAGCGAGCCAGAGCTACGACACCGTCCTCGACGACGTGTTCGTGCCCGACGAGCAGGTGCTGCGCGTCCTGCCCGCCGGCGACCCGACCGACCCGTTCTTCGGCGCCATGAGCGCGTGGGCCTTCCTGCTGATCGGTGCGGTCTACCTCGGCATCGCCGACCGGGCGCTCGAGCTGGCGGTGCAGAGCGCCACCACCAGGTCCTCGATCGCCATCGAGCGCGGCACCATGGCCCACAACCCCGAGATCCAGCACGCCGTCGCCGAGGCCTACGTCGACGTCCTCGCCGCCGGCACGCTCCTGGAGGCGACGGCCGACGCGTGCGCCACGGACCCGACGGTGCCGGACCTGCCGCCGCGGGTCATGGCGGCGAAGCAGGTGGCGGTGGATGCGGCCAAGCGCGTCGTCGACCGGGCCCAGGAGGTCGCCGGCGGCAGCGCCATCGCCACCGGCACCGAGCTGGAGCGGCTCTTCCGCGACGTCCGGTGCGGTTGGTTCAACGGCATGAACGGGTTCCTCACCGCCGAGACGATCGGCAAGGGCATCCTCGGGGTCGATCCTCGACCGCGGTGGTGAGGCCGCCGACGCCAGCACGACCTCGGTCGTCGGCGGAGGCGAGGCGGCCTCCGACCGGCGCGGTCCCGCCGATGAGTCGGCGGCGGCGTGAGGGTCGGTCCCCGCATGTCCGCCTTCGACATGACCCCCGCCACCGACCGGCTCGCCACGCTGGTGGCGGCCGTGCCCGACGACGTCCTCACCGGTCCCACCCCGTGCCCCGACATGAGCGTCGGCGACCTGGTCGACCACATCGCCGGTCTGAGCCTGGCGTTCACCGCGGCGGCCACGAAGGAGCCGCTCCCCGGCGGGCCGGCAGGACCGTCGGCCGACGCCAGCCAGCTCGCCGACGACTGGCGCACCTCGGTCCCGGCGCGGCTCCACGGCCTCGCCGAGGCCTGGCAGCGACCGGAAGCGTGGGACGGCATGACGATCGCCGGACCGATCGAGATGCCCGCCCCGGTCGCCGGGCTCGTCACCCTCGACGAGATCGTGGTCCACGGGTGGGACCTGGCCCGGGCCACCGGGCAGCCGTTCGCGGTCGAGCCCGACCTGCTGGAGCTCCTCCACGGGTTCGTCGCCCAGTTCACCGGCCCCGGCAAGGAGGCCGACCGGGAGGGCCTCTTCGGTCCCGAGGTGCCCGTGCCCGACGGGGCCCCGCTCCTCGACCGGGTCATCGGCATGACCGGTCGCGACCCTGCCTGGTCTCCGACCTGACCACTCCCCCCGCCTCGGATGGTGCCTGGCACCTTCCGTGGTGCGTCGGTGAGCCCGCACATGGCGGGCTCACCTGGGGGTGTCGAGTGTCAGGCGGCGAGGGCCCGTCGGTCGACGGGCTGGGATCGTCGCTTCCGTCCGTCGGGGGTGGTGACGATCACCGTCGCGTCGGGTCGCAGTTCGATGGTCCATCCGGGGCGGTGGACGACGCCGTGGTGGTAGCGACACAGCAGGACGAGGTTGCGGGGGTTGGTGGGGCCGTGGTGGGCGATCCACTCGGCAATGTGGTGGCCGTCGGTGACGTGGGTGGGTCGGTCGCAGCCCGGGAACCGGCATCCGCGGTCTCTGATGCACAGCGCTTGGAACAACGGGGCGGGGATCGTGCGTGTCGAGCGTCCGTAGTCGAGGACGGTGCCATCGGCCCGGGTGATGACCCGGTGGATGTTCGCATCACACGCCAGCCGGCGGGCGGCGTCGGCGGTGATCGGGGTCCCGTCGTCGAAGCACCCCTGCCCCCGGCCTGAGGTCAGCTCCTCGAGCCCGATGGTGATGTTGACGTGGGGCCGGTGCCGTCCGCCCTTGTGATCGGACTGGTGGTCGAGGAAGAAGCTGAAGATGTCGGCCAGGCCGTCGTGACGCCGCTGCGCAGGTGTCCGCTCGTCGTCCTCACCGCGCCTGCCCATCACCAACCGGAGGGCGGCCTGGGCGGCGTGGAACGCTTCGGGTTCGAGGTTCGCGTCCAACCGCCCCCCGTTGAGCGTCGGTGAGAGGTGGGCGGAGCGGTCCGGGTCGGGCTCACCAGACGGCTCGTCGTCGACGGTCTCCTTGGCGTGGGCGGCCCAGGCCTTCATGGCCACCACCGTCCCGGTGACGTCGAGCTCACCCAGGACCCGGACGAGGTTGTCCTCCTCGGCCTGGAACAGTGGTGCGGTGCGGTCGTTGAGGTTCGCCACCACCGCGGCGACGTGCCCACCCGAGAGCGAGCCGTCGAGCCACGCGCCCTGGAGGGCGGGGAGGCGTTCGAGGCGGCGGGCGGTCTTGGCCATCCGCTGGGCGTCGTGGGCGGTCATCTGCCCCTTGACCCGCAGCCAGGTGGCCATGGTCGGGCAGCCGTCGGCGGTGTCGTGCTCGTTGGTGGCCTCGAACCGGCCGACCGCCTGGGAGATCTTGGCGTCGAGGCGATCACGCAGGACCAGGGCCTCTTCGAGGGCGTCGCCGTCGACCGGGATGTCCAGGTCATCGATGGTGGTGGCGAGCGCCTCGAACATGACACTCATGGTACCCGGCAGACGGGAACCAAACCCCGGAAACCCAAGAAATGTCTGTGTTTCCGGGCTCCTGTGTGGCGCTGAGAGCCGACGCAGGTCGGTTGTGGTCGGTTGGACCGGAAACACCGACGGGGCGCTCAGAACGCCACACAGCGTCCCACCGGGAACGGCACCAGAACCCGCCTGCCGCACCGCCCACCGAACCGCAGCCACTCCACCAGCCCGCAGCCCCACCGCCGTACGAGCAGTCGGTACGACCGACCCGCCGCGACGACGACCAGCCGGGGCCCGAGAACAGGTCAGCCCCGACGCACCCTCGCGGCGAAGAAGATCGGCACCTCGGAGTACAGCGGCTGCTTCGCCGAGAGCGTGCCCGTGGCCCGGGGCTCGGCTGCCTGCTCGAGCACGAAGCCGGCGCCGGCCAGCGCGTCGAGGTAGGTGGCGAACGTGCGGTGGTGGTTCCCCGCCCGCCGCACGCCCTCGGGGTTGGCCGATCGCCAGAAGCGCTCGTCGAAGTAGCCGGTGATGGCGACCGCGGGACGGCCGTCGGGCGTGGTGGTGGCGACGGCGTCGGGGACGAGCGTGCACGGGTGCCCGATCACGAAGACGAACCACCCGCCGGGCCGGAGCACTCGGGCCACGGCGGCGAGGGTGGCGTCGAGGTCGGGGATGTCCATCAGGCCGAGCTGGCAGGTCGCCCCGTCGAACGCGGCGTCGGCCAGGGTCGCGAGCGTCTGGGCATCGTCGACCACGTAGGTGACGTCGCTGCCGGCCGGCACCTCGTGGCCCTCCGCCCGCGCCACCATCGCCGCCGAGGAGTCCACGCCGACGACCCGGGCGGCACCGGCGGCGGCGACGGCGCGGGTCGCCAGACCGGTGCCACAGGCGACGTCGACGATCTCCCGGCCGGTGACCGGCGGCAGCAGCGCGAGCAGCGTGGCGACGGCCGTCTGGTGCGGCCCGCTCCCGGCGGTGAGCAGGTCGTCGTACCAGCCGGCGATGTCCGACCAGCTCGGCCCCTCCCCGTCACCCACGCCCGGATCATCGCGCCGATCGGACCGCCGAGGTCTCGCATTCTCCTCGTCCCCGTCGGGCACACCCCTGCGAGGCTCATCGGGTGGACGACGACATCACCTGCACCTGGCGGGGCCCGATCACCGACGCCGAGATGGTCGACCTGGTGACCTCGTTCGGCGGCCAGGCCGAGGCGGGCTGGTGGGATCGGGTCCACCCCCACAGCCTCGGGTGGGTCGCGGCCCGCGACGGCGAGGGAGTGCTCGTGGGCTTCGTCAACGTGGCGTGGGACGGCGGCGACCACGCCTTCCTCGTCGACACCAAGACGCGCGGTCCGGCCCAGCACCGTGGCATCGGCGCGGAGGTGGTGCGGCATGCCGTGGAGCACTCCCGGGCGGCAGGCTGCTCATGGCTCCACGTCGACTTCGAGCCGGCCGGTCTGGCCCGCTTCTACATCGACGCCTGTGGCTTCACGCCCACGAACGGGGCGCTGATCCGCCTCACCCCCTGAGCGGGGTGCGTCAGGGGAAGCGGCGCTGGGCCCGGTCGAAGTACTCGGCGCTGACCGCCAGGTCGCGGGCCAGCACGAGGTCGCCCCGGTCCTGCACCCGTGGCGCCCAGAAGGCGAGGTCGCCCGCGCTCGCCGCCCGGCCGAGGAGCCGGTCGTAGAGCATCGCCACCCGTCGCCGGGCCGACTCGTCGGTCTGGAGGAACGACAGGGCCACCGCCGGTCGGCCCCGTGCCGCGGCCTGGGACACCCAGAAGGCCCGGCCCGACGCGTCGGCCGGTCGACCGAGGAGGGCGCGGTAGAGGTCGTCGACCCACGTGCCCACCGTGCCGCCCCCGCGGCCGAGGAAGTACTCGTTCGATGCGTAGAACCAGGCCGCCGTCTGGGCCACCGTCCGGCGGCCGCTGCGGATCTCGCCCACCCAGAACGCCACGCCGCCGGGATCCCCGGGTCGGCCCAGGGTGTCGACGTACATGCGCTGCACGATGGCGGTGACCCACTCCTCGGAGGTCGACAGCCGGCCCATGTAGGCGGCGCGGGTGACGCGCCCCCGCCCGAGGTCGGCGCTGTGGTCCCACAGGTCGCGGGGCGACGGGTCCCGCTCCAGGAGGTCGTGGTGGGCGGCGATGACGAGCCGCTGCTGGGCGGCGTGCGGGTCCCGCACCGGGGGCACGGCGGCGGGGTCGACGCGCCGGATCCGCGTCCCGTCGGCGATGAGGAGAGCCCCCTGGGGGGTCACCGTCACCCCGAAGGGCTGACGCAGCTGCGCCGACCGGGCGGGGCCACCGTCGCCCTCGTCGCCGGCGATGCCCGTGCCGGCGATCGTCTCGATCTCCCCGGTGAGGCTGCTGATGCGCCGGATCCGGCTGTTGAAGGCATCGGCGATGTAGACGTTCCCGGCCCCGTCGACGTCGATCCCGCCGGGGAAGTTCACCAGGGCGTCCACCGCCGGGCCCCCATCCCCCGTGCTGCCGGCGACGCCGTGGGTGCCGGCGATGGTCGAGGTGATCCCGGTGCGGGCATCGACCCGGCGCACGCGGTGGAAGGAGTACTCGACGAAGTAGAGGTTGCCGGCCGGGTCGACGGCGATGTCGAGGGGGACCCGGGCGGCGACGGCAGTCGCCGGCCCGTCGTCGAACGAGCCGCCGAGGCCGACGCCCGCGGCGGTGGAGATCATCCCCGCCGGCGTCACCTTGCGGATGCGGTACCCGAAGGTGTCGGCGATGAAGACGTTGCCCGAGCGATCGACCGCCACCCCGCTCGGGTGGTAGATCTCCGCGGTCGTGGCGAGTCGGGCGTCGCCGTTGTAGCCACCATCGCCGGTGCCGGCGACGGTCGTGATGATGCCGGTGGTGGGGTGCACCCGCCGGACGCGGTGACCGACGTACTCGACGATGTACAGCGTGCCGTCGAGGGCGACGTCGACGGCCTCGGGACCGGCCAGCTGGGCGGTGGTGGCGAGCCGAGCGTCGCCGTTGTAGCCCCTCGTCCCCGTCCCGGCCACGGTCGTGATGATCCCGGTGGCGCTGTCCACCCGGCGCACCCGGTGGTTGAAGGAGTCGGCGATGTACATGTCGCCGTCGGGCCCCAGTGCGACCCGCTTCGCCCCCCAGATCTGGGCGGCGGTGGCGAGGCCCCCGTCGCCACCGAAGGCGTGCGCACCGGTGCCGGCGACGGTCGTGATCGTCCCCGCGACCGCGCCGACCGGAGCCGGCGGGGCCCCGACCGGGATCAGCACGGCTGCGCCCAGCAACGCCGCCACGACCCGAGCCACTGCCCGCGTACCCGTCATGCGCCCGTCTCCACTCTGCGCGGCCGCCCGACCGCTGTAGGTCCATGATGCCCCATCTCGGTCCGCTCGGCCGGGCGACCGCCTACCGGCCGGCTCCGCCCGTCCCGCGGGCGACGACCACCGTGCGCCGGTGGGGGACGAAGCCGACGTCGAGGTAGAGGCCCCTCGACGCGGGGTTGCCCGGTTCGAAGCAGATCTTGATGCGCTCGGCCCCGGCCGCCGCCAGCCGATCGATGCCCGTGGTGAGGATGTGGCGGGCCAGCCCTCGGCGCCGGTGGTCCGCCTCGGTGCGCATGGGCTCGACCAGTCCCGTGGCCGTCACGGGGTCGTACCAGAACAACCCGTAGGCGGCGACGCCCTCGTGACGGTCGTGCACCACCAGGTCGAGGTCCGGGCGGTACAGCGAGGTCTGGCGCAGCCGGTCCTCGACGTCGGGGTGGTTCCGCTCGGGGCTGATCATGTGGTGTGGGCGCCCCACCGTGTCGACGCGGCGGGACAGCCGGTAGCCCTCGGGCGGCGCGCTGACCTCCGGCCGAGCATCGGTCGCCATCCAGGTCTCGACGACCCCCTCACCCTCGACCGCGAACCCGTGACCGACCAGCACCTCCCGGAGGGCGTCGTCGGCGGCGTCGACCTCGAGGCTGAGGGCACCACGCCCGAGGGTGCGGGCGTGGGCGAGCCCGCGCTCGACGACGTGGGCGAGCCAGTCGGGATCGGCGTCGGGCATGACGATCGGGGCGAGCTCGGTCCGACCGGGCACGTCGGTGACGATCACCGCCGCGTCGGGACGCCCGAGGTGATCGACCCAGAAGAGCTGGGGGAGGTCGTCGGTGGGGCGCGGGATCCGCCACGACCACTGCATGTCGGCGGCCTCGTGGAGCCCAGCCGTGGGGTGCGCGCTGCGGACCCGCTGGAGGAGGACGGTGACCTCGGCGAGGGCCTGGAGACCGGTGCGATGCGCCTCGAGCACGGACGGCATCACCTGAACCTACGGAGTGGCGCCGGTCGTGTCCCCTGACGGCGCTACCAGGCCACCTCGTCGATCGCCGGCCACGGTGGACCGTCCCTGAGCACGTCGAGGAACGCCACCCCCGATCGCCTGCCGCTCGGGTGCTGGTCGTCGCGGCTCCAGCGGTGGGTGGCGACGATCGCCAGCACGACCCCCGCCACGCGCCGACCAGGCCCTGGTCGACGTCCGCGTGGCGCCGGCTGACCTCGTCGGGCACCCACCCCAGGTCGTACTCGAGCGGGCCGCGGGCGGTGTTCTCGAAGTCGATGAACAGCAGCCCGTCGTCCGTGTCGAGCACGTTCCACGGGTGAGGTTCGCCGTGCAGCAGCTGCTCCGGGGCGTTCCGGTCGGCGGTCCATCGGCTCACGCCGCTGAGCGTGCGGGCCAGCAGCGCCCGGTCCGCATCGGCGAGGTCGGGGGTCACGGCCCGGCTCTCCACGTCTCGCTGGGTCGCCGCCACGCGATCCATGACGTGCGGCGTCGCCACCTCGACCTGCCGCAGACCGGCGTGGAGCCGCTCGAGGCCCTGGGCGTACTCGGCCGGCGGCCGCGCTCGCGCCGGCCGCGGCGGGAAGGAGGCCCACAGGGTGATGGCGAAGCCGTCGTGCACGACGATGCGTGGCGCGACGCGGGGATCGAGGCCGGCGACCGGGCTGCCCGTCGGCGTGAGCCGGCGCACGAGCTCGACCTCCCGCTCGGCACTGGCGTGATGCTCGGCGTGGTGGGCGACCGACGCGACGCGGGCGACGGTGTCGCACGGCGTCAGCCGGACGACGAGACGGTTGGAGTCGCTGAGGACGTCCGCACCGTCGACCGCCAGGCCGAGCGCCGACGCGGTCGCCATGGCCGCCGCCACCCCACGCCGCGCCTGCGCTCCTTCCATCCCCGTGTGCCCTCCGGGACCAGACGGTACCGCTCCGGCTCCGAGGCGCCGCCAGCCGTCTCCTCGCACCTCGCGACGATCGGGCCCGGACCTGTGGGGTGTCGAGGTGCCCGGGGCGGGGGTCGAACCCGCACGGTGCGCAATGCACCCGAGGGGTTTAAGCCCTCTGCGTCTACCGGTTCCGCCACCCGGGCGGGTCGCGCCGACGAACGCTAGGCGAGGTCACACCATCCCGTTGGCCCGCAGCACGCGGATGGCGTTGGCGGTGAGGTGGCCGCGCCACTCGAGGGCGGCGGCCGGCGAGTAGGTGGTCCACTCCACCGGCCAGCCGCCATCGGCCTGCTGCTGGCCGGCGAGGCGCGCCAGGTCGGCGTCGATGGTCTCGGGTGCGAGCAGGGCCCGGGCCGGGCGGTCGGGCCGGGGGGCCAGGTCGAGCGGGCGGAGGCACTCCCCCTCCGCCCCACCGACGACCGGCAGGATCCCGTCATCGGGGACCCACCGGCCCAGGTGGGCGAGCACGTCGCTCGCCCCGGCGGCGTCGGCGGCGCGGATGGCGAACCCGAGCACCAGGGCGAAGGGCTCCTCGTCGAGCGACCGGGCGGCGTCGAGGCACCACTCGGTGGCCCGGGCCAGCCACGGGTGGGCGGCCACGGCCGGGTCGACGGCCGCCAACCGGTGGGCCTCGGCCACCACCACGGCGGTGATCTGGAGCGACGGCTCAGCCGGGTCGGCGTCGGCCCAGAAGGGGGCGACGCCGACCCGGTCGTCGACCGGGAGGGCGAAGGGCAGGGCCCCGCCGTCGAGGGCGACCGACCCCAGCCAGTCGCACAGCTCCGCGGCCCGCGACGAGACCGGCGCCCCGGCGTCGGCCCACGCCTCGAAGGCGTGGAGGGCGGGCCCGGGCTGGCTCGTGCCGTCCCGCAGGTCCGGTTCGAGCCCCCAGCCGTAGCCGCCGTCGGGGTTGCGGTAGCCCTCGACGGCGGCGGCGAGGCGCCGGTGGTCGGCGTCCGACCCGTGGAGCAGGCAGGCCAGGCGGTGCCGGTCGAGCACCCGCCCGTGGGTCGCGACGAACCGCTCGGCGGCGACGAGGTCGATGTCCATGCCCCCGATCATGCGCCGTCTCGGGCGCTGCGGGCTTGGACGGATCGGACGCCGGTGCGCCGACCGGGGATCTCAGCCCGAGAGGTCGTCGAGGAAGCCGAGGATGGCGTCGTTGAAGGCGTCGTTGCGATCCCCGGCGACCATGTGCCCGGCCCCGTCGACCCGGGCGTAGCGGGCGTGGGGCACCAGCTCCTGGAGGTCGGCGGCGCCCTCCTCCTCCAGCAGGTCGCTGCGGGCACCCCGCACGAGCAGGGTCGGGACGGTCAGGGCCCGGGCCGCGTCGCGGAAGCGCTCCTCGTAGCCGAGGACCCGCGTCTCGTCGGCGACGTCGTGATCGGTCAAGAAGCGCGGGTCCCAGTGCCACACCCACCGGCCGTCGGACCGCTGGCGGACGTTGCGGCGCAGGCCGTCGAGGTCGGTGGGGCGGGGCCGGTGCGGGTTGTAGGCGGCGATGGCGTCGGCCACCTCGTCGAGGGAGGCGAAGCCGTCGGGGCGGGCGAGCATGAAGCCGGTGATGCGGTCGACCCCCTTCTGCGAGATGCGGGGTGCCACGTCCACCAGGACCAGGGCGCGGGCGGCCGGCACCATGCCCTCGCCCACCGCGACCAGCGAGGCGATGCCCCCGAGCGACGCCCCGACCAGGACCGGTCGCCCGCCGAGGTGGTCGGCGACGAGGGCGGCGTCGGCGGCGAAGGTGTCGATGGCGTAGGCGCCGTCGGGGGCCCAGCTGCTCTCCCCGTGGCCCCGCATGTCCATGCTCGCGGTGCGCCACCCGGACCGGGCCAGCACGCCGGCCGTGCCCCGCCAGGCGTGCCGGGTCTGACCGCCGCCGTGGAGCAGGAGCACCGTGGGACCGGCGACCGGGCCCTGGACGTCGACGACGATCGTCAACCCGGGGGCCGTCTCCAGGGCCAGCCGCTCGATCGTCACCTCGTCGTCCGCCATCCGGGCGACGCTACCGACCGGGGTCAGGTCTGCGTGTCCTCGGGCGGGGTGTCGGTCGGCAGGGTCGGGGGTGTCCCGCCCCCGGACGGGGCCGTCAGGTCGGGCGCGGCGCCGACGGTGAAGGCGGTCATCGACAGCGAGCCCATCACCCGGCCCTCGACCAGCACCTCGGCGGTGTCGCCCGACGCCGCCGCCGCCCCGGCCAGGTACAGCAGCGGGAGGAAGTGGTCCGGGGTGGGCACCGCCAGCCCGTGGTCGGGGTGATCGGCGAGGCGGCCGACCGCCCCGGGGTCCGAGGTCATGAGGCCGATGGCGGCCTCGTCGAAGCGGTCGGCCCACGCCTCGCCGCCCTCGGGGCGGTGCCAGTCGACCAGGCCGAGGTTGTGCACGACGTTGCCGCTCCCGAGCAGGAGGATTCCCTGGTCCCGCAGCGGCGCCAGGGCGGCGCCGAGGGCCAGGTGCTCGTCGTAGGGCTTGCGCAGGTCGATCGACAGCTGGACGACGGGCACGTCGGCGTCGGGGAAGGCGTGCACCAGCACCGACCAGGTGCCATGGTCGAGGCCCCAGCTGTCGTGGTCGAGCCCCACCCACGTCGGCTGGGCCACCTCGGCGACCTCAGCGGCGACGTCCGGCGCGCCCGGTGCCGGGTAGCTCACCGCGAACAGGGCGTCGGGGAAGCCGAAGAAGTCGTGGATCGTGCGGGGGTGGGCCATGGCCGTGACCGCGCACGCCCCCACGTACCAGTGGGCCGACACCACCACGATCGCCCGGGGCGTGGGGACCGACGCCCCGAAGGCGCGCCAGGCGTCGGTGTAGTGGTTGCGCTCCAGGGCGTTCATCGGGTTCCCGTGGCCCAGGAAGGCCATGGGCATGCGGGTCCCCGGCGAGGCGGAGGGAGATCCCGGGCCGTCGTCCACGACCCGGGGTCTACACCTCTCGGCGGCGGTCCGCTCCTACACGGCCTGGGGGCCGCGCACGAGGCGGCCGGGGCGCTCCCCGGTGTCGGTGTCGTGCTCCCTCGTGACGACCCCCGCCACCATCGTGGCGACGTAGCCCTCGGCCGACTGGAGGATGCGGCTGGCCCCCGTGGGCAGGTCGTGGCGCAGCTCGGGGGTGTTGATGCGGAGCCGTTCCATGTCGATGACGTTCAGGTCGGCCCGCAGGCCCTCCTTCACCAGCCCCCGGTCGGCCAGCCCGTAGAGCGACGCGTTGCCGTGCGACAGCTTCTTCACCAGCAGCTCGATCGGCAGCCGCTCGCCCCGGCTGCGGTCGCGCCCCCAGTGGGTGAGGTGGAACGTCGAGGCCGAGCAGTCCGAGATCAGGTTCACGTGGGCCCCGGCGTCGGACAGACCGGTGACGGTGTGCTCCTCGAGCAGCATCTCCCGGCACACGTCGAGGGTGCCGTTGACGAAGTTCGACCCGAGGATGGCGTAGAACGCCCGGCCCCCGTCGGCGAGGAGCAGGTCGTACATGTGCTCCTCGGGGCTGAGCCCGACGGCGAAGGCGGTGGCCGCCACCGACTGGTCCATCGTCGGCTCGTAGTCGACCGGGTCGGTCAGCGGGAACGTCAGGGGCAGCGCCACCGAGAACAGGGCCGACAGGTTGTCCGACAGGTCGGGGCTGGCGGGGGTCGTGGGCTGCTCGGCCAGGATCGCCGCCTTCACCTCGGGTCGGCACATCTCGGCGACCCGCTCGGCCAGGGGCAGGCTGGCGATCTTGTCGTAGGTCGGGCGCCCGCGGAACAGGTGGTAGGTGTCGAGGCTGGTCATGATGGTGACCGAGCGCGGGATGATCTGCGGGCGGAGGTCCGAGCCGGCGGCGTTGGCCTCGGCGGCGGCGTCGATGACCGTCCGCCAGTGGTCGGGGCACTCGAACAGCTGGGCCACGGTGAAGGTGACGGGGCGACCGCTGTGGCGGGACACGTCGTCGAGCAGCGGGATCTCCTCGATGGGCGTGGCCCGCTCGCCCCCCAGCCCCTCGAGCGAGCCGATGGTGCCGGCCACGATGGCCTCGAACACGCCGTGGCCGGCCCGCTTGAGCGCCTCGGCCAGGGCCAGCAGCTCGTCGCGGGCGGCGAAGGTGCCGGGCACGGGCTCGCCGGACACCGAGCGGTGGCCGATGGTGCGCGACGTCGAGACGCCCAGGGCACCGGCGCGGAGGGCCTCCTCGGTGAGCCGGGTCATCTCGGCCAGGTCCTCGGCGGTGGCGTCCTCGTTGGCCGCACCCCGCTCCCCCATCACGTAGAAGCGGAGGGCGCCGTGGGCGATGTGGGCGCCGATGTCGAGGGCGTACTGCCGGGCGTCGAGCAGGTCGAGGTACTCGCCGAAGGTCTCCCATCTGCCCCAGGGCATGCCCACGTGGAGGGCGGCACCGGGGATGTCCTCGACGCCCTCCATCAGGTCGATGATGGCGTCGTGGTCGGTGGGGCGGACGGGGGCGAAGCCGACGCCGCAGTTGCCCATCACCAACGTGGTGACCCCGTTGCTGGCCGAGGGCTCGAAGGCGTCGTCCCACGTGGCCTGACCGTCGTAGTGGGTGTGGACGTCGACCCAGCCCGGGGTCACGATGCACCCCTCGGCGTCGATGACGCGCCGGGCCGGCTCGTCGACCTCGCCCACGGCGACGATGCGCCCGTCGCGCACGCCGACATCGCCCCGGACGGGCGGCGCACCGCTCCCGTCGACGATCGAACCGCCCCGGATGACCGCGTCGAGCATCGTCGACCTCCTGCGTCGCTTTGTGGAAACGGGTGTGACCATATCGCTCGGAGCGCGACGGTGCCCGTCGACACACCCCGGGGGGCCACCACGACCGCCCCGCCCCGCCGGGCCCGGGTCAGCCCGGCGGGCGGGCCATCAGGTGCACGGGGGTGGAGCCGGCGCGGGACCGCCACACCGGCTCGCCCCGGAGCCCGGCGGCGTGGGCCAGGCGGACGTCGGGCACCAGCAGGGCGAGACCCCAGCCGGGGAAGCGGTCGGCGACGACGTGGCCGAGCCGGGCGTAGACGTCGCGCACGTCGCCGGCCCGGCCGGCGGCGAGGCGACCGCCCCACGGCGGGTTGGAGATGATCCACCCGGGCGGCCCGTCCGGGGCCACCAGGGCCGACACCGAGCCCTCGCCGACGTCGATCCGGGGCGCCACCCCGGCCCGGGCGGCGTTCTCGGTCATGGCGGCGACGGCCCCGGCGTCGCGGTCGCGGGCGACGATGGGGGCGACGGGCGCCTCGCCCTCGTCGGCCCGGTCGTCCCGGACGGCGGCCTGGACCGACGCCCACGTCCCGGGGGCGAACGAGGGCCACCGCTCGAGGGCGAACGGGCGGTCGGCGCCGGGGGCGATGCCCGCCGCTCGCCGGGCGGCCTCGATCGGGATCGTGCCCGAGCCGGCGAAGGGGTCGACCAGGGCCTGGTCGGGGGTCCACCCGACGGCGGCCAGGGCGGCGGCGGCCAGGGTCTCCCGCAGCGGGGCCTTGCCCGCCGGTCCCCGCCAGCCGCGGTGGTGGAGCGGCGCTCCCGAGCTGTCGACCCGGACGGTGAGGCGGTCGCGATCGACGCGGACGACGACCAGCTGGGCCGGGTCGGTCCCACGAGCGTCGGCGGCGCCGGGCGGGGGGCCGAGGGCGAGGAGCCGGCGGAGCCGCTCCTCGATGGCGCCGGTGTGGTGGAGCTTCGACCGGTGGCTCGTGATGCGGAACCGGACGGGACGGCTGCGGTCGAGGTAGGGGGCGAGCTCGACGGCGTCGATCCGCTCCTCGAGGGAGGCGAAGGTCCGGGCCGTGAGCTCCCCCGCCTCGACCAGGATCCGGGTCGCCGTGGCCAGCCGGACGTTGGCGTCGTAGAGCTGTCGGTCGGTGAGCCGGGCGGCGAGGGCCCCGGTGCCGGCGGGCCGGCTGCGGATGCCCAGCGCCTCGAGCTCGGCCGCCACCAGCGCCTCGAGCCCCGGGAGGCAGACGACCACCGCAGCCACCCGGTCGGGGCGTCGTCGGCGCCCGGGAGGAGCCGCATCAGGAGCCATCGGACCAGCGACCCTACCGGCGCCCGCCCCGCGCCCTCCTGTGCCGGCCGTCGCCGATGACCCGACGAGACAGCGGGCGTGGCGCCCGACCTACCCATCACGCCGCCTCGGCCGACGCCGTCGAGGCGGCCAGGACGGCCTCCCACAGCAGCGTGCGCAGACGGGTGGCGTCGGGCCCGGTCACCCCGTTGACGACCACGACCCCCTCGACCATGTCGGCGACCACGGCCTCGCGGGGCCGGCCGGTGACCTCGACCGACACCGTGGCGCCACCACCGGGCCACCGGCGGAGGGTGCGGGAGGCGCCCGGCCGACGGGGTGGGCTGCGGAAGGCGGGGACGACCAGGCCCCGCGCTCGCGCTGCCCCGCCGAGCGTCCGGGCGACGGCTGCGAAGTGCAGGGCGGTGGCTTCCATGCCCCGCAGTATGCGGACCCCCCGCGACAGTGAAGCCGCCCCTGGTCAGCGCACCCGGCGCCGAGGGCGGGGCGGTCCGGCGGTTCTGAGCCACAGCCTGGCCACTGGTGGCCGACGCCTGGCTCAGAACGACCCCAGACCGCCCGCCTCACCGTTCTGAGCCACCAAGAGGCCACCGGTGGCCGTTCCCTGGCTCAGAAGCGGTCTGCCGGTGGCCGCCACCACGCCGAGGGGCCGCATCGGCCGGCTACCAGGCGTCGTCGGCGGCGTCGCGCTCGTCGAGGTAGGCCTGGCCGGTGGGGCACCCGGGCCGGGCCCGGCACCACCGGCACAGCGGGGACGGGCGGGCCACGGGCGGGTGGTCGTGGTGGCGGATGGCGACCATCCGGCTGGCCCCGTCGACGACGCGGGCGGCGGCGGCCTCGAGCCCGCCGACGGTCACCTCCTCGACGTGCAGGTCACCGGACTCGAGGTACGAGGTGGCCACCGCCCGGGGCGGGACGCCCAGCCGCAGCGTCTCGACGAGGGCGTAGAAGCGCAGGTCGTCGCGGTGGGCCAGGGCGGGGCCGCCGGTCTTGAAGTCGACGATGACCTTGCCGGCGGTGCGCCCCTCGGCCCGACCGATGGCCAGGTCGACGCGGCCCGACAGGGTGACGCGCCCGCCGGCCAGGTCGGTGCGGACCTTCACCTCGGTCGCCGGGCGCCACCTGCTCTCGAGCGGTGGCCAGACCTCGTCGTAGGCCGTGACCCGGGCGATGGCGTGGCCCCGGACCTCGGCCCGCTCGTCGTCGGGGCAGGTCCGCAGCCACTCGGCCATCCACTGCTCGGACCGCTCGAGGCTCTCCATGGCCGCGTCGACCAGGTCGGCGGGGGGCGGCAGGGGCGTGCCCGGTCGTCGGTTGATGCCCAGCTCGATGGCCTTGTGGGCCACGGCGCCGCGGACGACGGGCGGCGACACGGCGAAGGCCGGGTCCTGGTCCTCGGCGTGCCAGCGGGCCTCGCAGGCGTGGATCGTGGCCAGGGCGTGCTTGTTGACGAAGAGGGTGGCGCCGTCGGGCAGGGCCGACGCCGGGCCCGCGACCTCGTCCTCGAGCAGGGCCCGCAGCTCGGCGGCCAGCTCGGCGGGGAACGTCGGCCGCTCGGCCCGCCTGGCGCCGAGGCGGGCCAGGGTGTCGCGCTGGCGGGGCGTGAGGCCGTCGTCGGGCACGGGAGCGGCCGGGGTGCCCTCGGCGGGCTCCGACACCAGCCGGAGCGGGACCGCGTCGGCGGCGGTGGGGTCGCTCACGGCCCCAGGCTACGGCACCCCTGCGACAGGCCCCGGGACCGAGGCCTACGCTCGCGGCCATGGCCCGCCCGACCCAGGAGCGCAGCACGGCCCTCGTCCCCGTGAGCATCCCCCCGGCGGCCGAGGACCCGACGACCCTTCCCGATCCCCGCATCGGCGACGTCGACGAGTGGGGGCGCAGCGAGCAGATGCGCGAGCTGGCCCGCAAGATCTACGCCCCGCTCTACGAGCGGTGGTTCCGGGTCGAGTGGGAGGGCATGGAGAACATCCCCTCCGAGGGCGGGGCCCTGCTCGTCGCCAACCACGCCGCGGCGGTGCCGTCGGACGCCCCGGCGATCATGCACGGCATCGAGGTGGAGATGCAGCGGCCCGTGTACGGGCTGGCCGACCACTTCTTCCGGTCCGTCCCGGTGGTCGGCACCCTGTGGGCCCGCAACGGCGGCGTCGTGGCCCAGCCCGACAACGCCTACCGGCTGCTCCGCGAGCAGGGCCAGCTCGCCCTCGTCTTCCCCGAGGGCACCAAGGGCCCGGCCAAGACCTACGACGAGCGCTACCGGCTCCGTCGGTTCGGGCGCGGCGGGTTCGTGGAGATCGCCATGCGGGCGGGCGTCCCGATCATCCCCATCGCCGTCGTGGGCGCCGAGGAGTCGATGCCGACCATCACCCGCCTGCCCGCCGTGGCCAAGGCGCTCGGCCTGCCGTACTTCCCGATCACGGCCAACATGCTCGCCTTCGGTCCCCTCGGGGCCCTGGCCTACTTCCCGTCGAAGTTCACCATCCGGGTCCTCGAGCCGGTGACCTTCGACGTCCCGCCGGACCAGCCCCGGTACTCGCGCAGCCGGATCATGGACGCGTCCGAGGAGATCCGTCAGAGCATCCAGGAGGCGCTCTACGACATGCTCCAGCGGCGCCGGTCGGTCTGGTTCGGATGACGGCCCGGGCCGAGGTCGTGACCGCCGGACGGGCGGCGTAGTGGGTCGCCGCGTCCTCATCACCGGGCTCGGGACGTTCTGGGGTGGCCGGCTCGCCCAGGCCCTGGAGCACGAGCCCGACGTCGAGGTGATCATCGGCCTCGACACCGAGGAGCCCAAGGTCCGCCTGGAGCGCACGGAGTACGTCCGCTCGGACGAGAACTACTCGATCCTGTCCCGCATCGTGCAGGCGACGAAGGTCGACACGATCGTCCACACCTTCATGGTCGTCGACAGCACCCAGACCAGCGGACGCCGCCTCCACGAGATCAACGTCATCGGCACCATGAACCTGTTCGCGGCGGCCTCGACGCCGGGCAGCACGGTGCGCAACGTCGTGGTGAAGTCGGCGGCGCTGGTGTACGGGGCGACCGCTCGGGATCCCCGGTGGTTCACCGAGTCGATGAGCCGCAAGGCCACACCCCGCACGAGCATCGAGCGCAGCCTGCTCGAGGTCGACGGCTACGTGCGCGACTTCGCCATCGACAACCCGCACGTCGAGGTCACCCTGCTGCGGTTCTCCAACGTCCTCGGCCCGCAGCTGTCGACCCCGTTCAGCAAGGCCCTCCGGCTCCCGGCCGTCCCGTCGGTGCTCGGCTTCGACCCTCAGTTCCAGCTCGTCCACGAGGACGACGTGGTGCGGTCGCTCCTGTTCGCCATCGGCGAGGGCCGGTCGGGCATCTACAACGTCGCCGGCGACGGCCTCCTGCCCTGGAGCGAGGTGGCCCGGATTTGCGGGAAGCCCACCATCCCGCTGCCGTTCATCGGCACGAACCTGGCCGCCGAGCCGCTCCGCCGCATCGGCGTCGACATCCCACCCGAGCTCCTCGACCTCCTCCGCTACGGCCGGGGCATCGACAACCGGCGGCTCAAGGAGGCCGGGTTCACCTACCGGTACACCTCGGCCGGCGCCGTCCAGGCCTTCATCGAGGCCGTCCGGCTCCGCGGCACGATCGGCACCCAGGAGGACGAGTACCGCTACGAGGAGGACGTCGAGCAGTTCTTCCGCCACTCCCCCGCCGTCGTCCGCGACGTCGGCGAGTGACCTCGTCCTGTCGACGCGGCGTGAAGCCCACGGGGACCGACAGAGCCGGACGTCAGGGCGGGCCGTCGGGTCCGAGCCAGGCCATCTCGAGCTCGTCGCGACGCTCGTCCCACTCCTCGGCGGTGATGGCGTAGCGGACGTGGTCCTCCCAGACCCCGTTGATCTCCAGGTAGCGCAGGGCGGTGCCCTCGTCGCGGAGGCCCAGCTTCTCGGGCACCCGACGGCTCGCGGTGTTGCGGGGGATGATCGAGACCTGCAGGCGGTGCAGGCCCAGCTCCTCGAAGGCGAAGCGGGCCAGGACCACGACGGCCTCGGGCATCAGGCCCCGCCCGGCGACGGCCTGGTCGATCCAGTACCCGACGTAGGCGTTCTGGAACGGGCCCCGCTGCACGGTGTTGAGGTTGATCTCGCCGCAGAAGCGGCCCTCGTGGAAGATCCCGAACCCGTGGCCGGTGCCGAGGGCGCGCTCGCGCTGGCGCGCCGCGCAGCGCACGCCGAAGGCGTCCCGATCGGTGGTGGGGTCGGGGGCTCCGGCCTGGCGGCTGGGCTCCCACACGGTGAGCCACTCGTGGCAGCGGAGGCGGACCTCGCGCCAGCTGGCGAAGTCGGACAGGGTGAGCGGCCGCAGCATCACCCGTCGGCCGAAGAGCGCGGTCGAGCGCGGCTCGGGGGGCGCGCCGGGGCGACCGGCGTCGGCAGCACGGGTGCGTTCTCGGCGCATGGCGGGCAGCGTCTCCCCCTCTCCGGTCGTGCCGATCGACCGTAGCCGCGACCCACGCAGCCGTCCGGTGGCACCGCTTGCCCCATCCCATCAAACCCGATAGAAACACTCGGGTATGAGCCCTCGTCGTCTCTCCGCCACCGACCTGACCAGCACCGTCCGGCTGCTGGCGTCGTGCCCGGCGGCGTGGGCGGACCACGCCGAGCACGACCCCGACCATCGGCTGCACGCCCGGCTGACGGTCGGCGACGGGTGGGAGGCGTACCTCATCACCTGGCCGTCGGGCCACGGCGTCGAGCTCCACGACCACGGCGGCTCGGCCGGTGCCGTCGCCGTCGTGGCCGGCAGCCTGGTGGAGCTCGTGGCCCGCCGACCCACCCCGCGGTCGAGGCCGACCTCCCCCGCCCGCCACCGCCTCGGCGCCGGTACCGTGCGCCCCGTGCCGCCGGGTCGCGTCCACGACGTGCTCAACGCCGAGCGCTCCCCGGCCACCAGCATCCACGTCTACGGCCCGGCCCTGGAGACCATGACCTTCTACGACGACGGTCTGCGACCGGTGCGGACCGAGACGGTGTACCCGGAGCCCCCGCTCCTCGCCCTCGACGAGGTCGAGGACCTCCTCGGCCGCGCCGCGGCCTCGCCGTCCTGATGGCGGCGGCGGTCGACCGCCTCCTGGACGAGGCGCGGGCCGAGCTCGGCCCCCGGCCCGGACCCGACGACCTCGACCGGCTCGTCGCCGAGGGCGCCCTCGTGGTCGACACCCGCCCCGAGGCCGTCCGCCGCGCCGAGGGCGCGCTCCCGGGCGCCGTCGTCATCGAGCGCAACGTCCTCGAGTGGCGCCTCGGCCCCGACGGCGACCACCGCCACCCCGACGCCGGCGACCCCGGTCGCGTGGTGGTGCTCGTGTGCAACGACGGCTACGCCTCGTCGCTGGCCGCCGTGGCCCTCCGGCGGCTCGGCGTCCCGCGGGCCACCGACCTCGACGGCGGCTACCGGGCCTGGGCCGCCCGGCGCCCCGTCCACGCCGCGAGCACCGACCGCACCCGCCCCGGCCCCTGACCGCCCGCACCGGCGGGATCGGCGTCGCGGGCTGGACCGACACCGCCCCCGGGACCGGTGCCGCCGGCGGGATCGGCGGCACGGGCGGCGTCGCGGTCACCCGCGGGCTCGGCACGAGGAGCCGGGTCGAGGGATCGCCCCGAGTGGTGGCGGTCGAGCACCTCCACGACCGGGTCGAGGTCGAGGGTCGGGGGCTCGGCGTCGGGCGGGTCGAGGACCGCGGGGGCCACCAGCGTCTCGGGGTCGACGGCCCGGTAGGTCTCGAGCGAGAGCCGCACGAAGGTCGGCAGGTCGATGAGGCCGTGCGTCGCCGAGCGCCACACGTAGCCGCCCCGCAGGCCGATCTGGCGGGCGACCGCCGGGTAGACCGGCCACACCTCCGAGGTCGCCAGCAGCCCGTCGGGGAGGACCTGGTCCCACGGGAAGGCGACCAGGTCCGGGTCGGCGCCGAGGCGGCCGGCGGCCAGGCGGGCCAGGTGGATGAGGGCGTTCAGCCGCGGGTGGTTGTCGGTGAGCATGAACGGCTCGCCCTGGGCCAGGGGCAGGTACACCTCGCCCCACCCGAGGTCGCTGCGGTCCACCCGGCGCTTCAGCTCCTCGACCGCCGCCGGCCAGAAGGTCGTGTAGCCCAGGGCGTCGCACACCTCGGGCACGAAGGAGCCGACGATCTGCTCCTCGGTCAACCCCAGCCGCCACCCGCCCAGCACGAGGGCCGAGTTGTAGGGCCCGACGGCACCGGTCACCAGCACGCCGCCGTCGCGGAAGCCCACGTGGGCGATGTCGGGGTGGTACCCGAAGAACCGCAGGTTGGGCAGAGCGACCACCTCGGCGGGCGGCTCCCCGCCGTCGAGGATCCGGGCGTGGATCGACCGGTCGTTGAGCGTCACCCAGGCGTCGGCGTGGCGCAGGCGCTCGCCGGTGGCGGCCTCCGTCGCCGGGTCCTCGGGGTAGCAGGCGATGGGCTCGACGTGGTCGTCGGGCAGCATGGCGGCCACCGCGGTGGCGATGGCGCCGACGTGGCAGTTGCCGGACACGACGATGCGGCGGCCGGCCATCAGCCCGTCGCCGCCCGGTCGAGGACCGACAGGGCCAGGCCGTCGAGGATGTCGGCCTCGGAGACCACGATCTCGTCGAGACCGAGGGTCCGGTAGACCGCGACCAGGGCGCAGCAGCCCCCGACGATCACGTCGGCCCGGGCCTCCTCCAGGCCCGGGTTGTGGACGCGGTCCGCCCGGGACTCGGTGGCGAGCGTGCGGAACACGTCCTCGGCGGCCTCCTTGGTGAGGGTGAACCCGTGGATCCGGGACCGGTCGTAGGTGGCGAGGCCGATCTCGACGGCGGCCACGGTGCTGACGGTGCCGGCGAGACCGATGACGGTGGGCGCCGACGCCGCCCCCGGCATCTGGCGCAGCACGTCGTCGAGCCACGACTCGGCGTAGGAGATGGCGGCGGTGAGCTCCTCGGGCCGGGGCGGGTCGCTCTCGATGAAGCGCTCGGTGAGCCGGACGCAGCCGATCTCCAGGGACAGCGACGCGGTGACGGTGTCGGTGCCGTAGGCCAGCTCGGTCGACCCACCACCGAGGTCGAACACGAGGAACGGCCCGCGGGCCGGGTCGAGTCCGGCGGTGGCGCCCCGGAACGACAGGGCCGCCTCCTCGGTGCCGGTCAGCACCTCGGGGCGGGCCCCGACGACGGCCTCGGCGGCGTCGAACCAGCCGTCCCGGTTCGTGGCGTCGCGGGCGGCCGAGGTGGCCGAGATGCGGACGTTGCCCGCCGGCACCCCGTGGTCGTCCATCACCGTGCGGTACTCGCCCAGCACGGCCTGGGTCCGGGCCACCGCCTCGGTGTCGAGGGCGCGGGTCCGGTCGACGCCCGCTCCGAGGCGGGTGATGCGCATGAGGCGGGTCAGCGTCCGCAGGCCCCCGTCGCCATCGGGCTCGGCGACGAGCAGGCGCGTCGAGTTCGTCCCGCAGTCGATGGCGGCGACGGGTCCGGACGGGGCCTCGTGCTGGCGGGGTCGCTCGCTCACGGGATCAGTCTGGCGGGGCACCCGGCGCCCCGGCGACACGGTCGGGCGGGGCCGACCCGCCGACCTCGGGGAGGTGGGCGGCCACCCAATCGCCGACGGGGTCCTCGACGCCGGCCAGCCAGGCCGCGTAGTGGGCGTGGAGGCACTTGACGCCGGTGCGCGTCCCGGCCACCCCGCCCGACGGGCGGGGCCCGTCGTGGCCGGGCGGGACGGCGGCGTCGCGCTCGGCCGCGGCCCGAGCGTGGGCGGCGGCGAGGGCCGCGGGGTCGACCTCGGCCTCGGCCCGGTCGACGCCGCCGGCGCCCTCCAGGCGCCCGACCCAGGTCCGCTCGGGCTCGCCGACGAGCCAGTAGCGGGTGGGCATGGGCCGCCCGCTCGGGAGGACGGGCGCGTTCCGGATGACCAGGGGCCCGCCGTCGGGACGGCGGACCACGACCGCGAAGGCGCCGTCGGGCTCCCGTCCCAGCAGGGCGGCGACCGCCGCCCGATCGGCCTCCGTGGCGCGCTCCACGCCCCGACCCTAGGGGGGCGTCCCCCCCGGGCGGCACCCGGTGCCGTCATCGGCGGAGGGCGCCTAGGTTGGCCCCGTGCGCGCCTCTCCCCCCGCCGTCGCGTCCGACGGCCGTCAGGTGGTGATCCGCACCGCTCTGACCTCGGACCGGGACGACGCCCTGGCGCCGCTGGAGGTGCGGGTCCCGGCGGCGGCGGTCGACCTCCTCGACCCCACCGCCACCCCCGGGGCCGCCGTGCTGGCCACCATCGCCGCCGCTCGGGGCGAGGACCTGGTGATCGAGGGGCGGGTCGACGCCCGGGCCGCGGCCGGAGCCGCCGCCCTCGCCGGGCTCCTCTCGACCTGGTGGGGGACCGGGCCGGTGACCGTCGAGGTCGAGGAGACGATCACCGCCGCCGCCCCGGGGACCGGCGTGGGCCTGTTCTTCAGCCGGGGGGTCGACTCGTGGTCGACCCTCCTCGACCGGTTCGACGCCCCCGAGGGGGAGCGGGTGACCCACCTCGTGTGGGTCCAGCACGGCCAGCAGCCCGGTGACGGCGCCATCGAGACGGCGCTGGGCGAGGGGCACCGCCGGGTCGCGGCCGAGCTGGGCCTGGAGCTCGTCACCCTGTCCACCTCGGCCCGGGCCCACCTCGACCACCACCGCCGGTGGATCGACCTCTTCGGCCCCGTGCTGGTCGGGACGGCGCTGCACCTCGGCGCCGGCCTCCGCACCCTCGTGCTGACCGGGGACAGCGCCGCCGACGTCCACTCCCGCACCGGTGCCGACCCCGACGTCGTCCGGCTGCTGGGCCGGGAGGGGTGCGCCGTGGTATTGGGGAACCCCGATCGCTCCCGCGGCCAGCGGGTGACCCACATCCTCGGCTCGCCCCTCGCCCGGAGCACGTTGCAGGTCTGCTGGGAGGGGCGGATGGCGGGCAACTGCGGCCGGTGCCTGAAGTGCCTGCTCACCATGACCGACCTGGCCACCGCCGGCGACCCCGACCCGGCGGCCGGCTTCGACCAGCCCCTCGACGCCGACGCCGTCCGGGCCCTGCCGCTGGGGCCGGTGATGGCGCCGTTCATGGAGGGCCTCGTCGGCGATGTCCCGCCCCGGTACGAGGACGTCCGGCGGGCCTGGTCCGACGCCTGGGACCGGGCCCACGACGTCGAGCCCCGCCCGCGGTGGGGCGACCACGACCCGCCCGGCCTGGCCGGCCCGGGGGTGCCCGAGCGGGTCGCCACCGCCCTCCGCGCCACCACCGGCCAGGCCGTCGCCCCCGCCCCCGCCCCCCTGGGGTGGCGGCCCGGGGCGGTGCCGCTCCGGCCGTCGCTCACCCGTCACGACGAGGTGCGGACGCTGGTCGCGACGAACCCGGACCGCCCGTGCGCCTGGGCCGTGATCGAGCACCACGTCCGCGACGGGGCCGTCGACGGGCACCAGGTCGCGCTGGCGCGCCGCCTCGCCACGGTCCACGGCGACGGCCCCTGCTACCTGCCCGGCATCGTCACCGCGCCCCGCCAGCCCCCGGTCCTCGGCCCCGACGCCGTCGTGGCCCTCCTCCGGGCCAGCCGGGCCCGTCTCTGGTGGCGGCCCGACGGCGACCTCGAGCCCCTGCGGGTCGTCGAGGCGATCGAGCAGGGCTGCCTGCCCCTCCAGGTCATGCCGGCCGGACCGGCGCGGGACCTGGCCGCCGAGCTCCACCCCAGCCTGGCGCCGCTCGTCGTGGCCGAGGAGGCCGTCGCCACCCTCGACCTCTCGCCCGCCGGCGTGACCCGCCTCCTGGCGCCGGCCGCCGACCACCTGCTCGCCGGATCGGCCGAGCACGACCTCCTGGCCGGGGCCTACCGGTGAGCGACGACGACGCCGACACCGCCCGCCCCTCGCCGGTCGAGCGCGTCCGGGGCTTCGCCGCCCGCACCCGACGCCTGCCGGGGACCGTCCACGCCCTGGCCGCCTCGGTGGACACCTCGGGCGAGGCGCTGGCGGCCGAGCTGGCCGAGCTGCGGACCGCCCTCGACCGCATCGAGACCCTCACCTGGGCCGGCCGCCACGACACCCAGGGCGGGGTCGGCGCCGTGGGCGACGAGCTGCACCGCCTGCGCGCCCACGTCGACGCCGTCGGGGGCCGCGTCGCCGCCCTCGCCGACACCGTGGCCGCCCAGGCCACCGCCGTCGGCCGCACCGTCGAGGCCGGCCGGCGACGGGCGGCGGCCCTCGCCCTGCGGGACCGCCTCGGCCCGGCGCCGGAGCTGGCGCCCGGCCTGTCGGTCTTCACCCTGTGCTGGAACCACGGCGCCCTCCTCGGCGACGCCGTGCGCAGCGCCCAGGCGGTCCTCGACCGGCTCGACCCGGCCGAGCAGGGCGAGATCCTCGTCCTCGACGACGCCTCGACCGACCGCACCCCGGCGGTCGCCGCGGAGCTGGCCGCCGCCGACCCGCGTGTGCGGGTCATCCGGTCGGAGGTGAACCTGGGGCTGGGCCACGCCCGGTCGACCCTGCTCCACGCCGCCCGCACCCACCACGCCCTCCAGCTCGACGCCGACGACCTCGCCGTGCCCGCCGGCGCCGTCGACCTCTACCGCGCCGCCCTGCGCACCGGCGCCGCCGTCACCTACGGGACGGTCGCCCGGGCCGCCGGCGACGGACCGGCGCACGGCCCGGTGTCCAACGAGCCCCCGTCGCCGGCGTACTTCCGGTCCAACTACATCGGGACGATCGCGGTGAGCGACCTGGCGGCCTACCGCGAGATCGGCGGGTGGCCCACCGACCCCCTCCTCGAGCACGTGGACGACTGGGCCTCGCTCCAGCAGCTGATGGCCGACGGCCGGCTCGTCGCCTTCGTGCCCGTGCTGGCCGCCGTCTACCGCCAGCTCTCCACCGGGTTCCACCTGAGCGTGCCGGACCACCGGCTCGGGCGGGACCGCATCGCCCGCATCTTCGACCCCACCGGGCGGCACCGGGGCGACGACGCCCTCGCCGGGGTGGCTGCTGTCGCCCTGCACCCGGCGACGGGCCCCTTGTGGGCCACCCCCGAGGCCATCGCCCTCGACCCGTCCCTCGCCCCCACCCCACCCCCGCCGGTGCGGGTCGCGACACCGACGGCCCGGGTGCTGCTGGTCGGGCCGGGCGGGGTCGCCAACCTCGGCGACGACGCCATCACGGTGCGGGGCGTCGAGCGGGCCCGGGACGCCTTCGGCCCGGACGTGGCCATCGACGTGGTCACCGACGGGGCGCCGGCCACGGCCCTGGGCGGGGGGAGCCGGTGGCTGGTCCCCCTGCACGTGGCGGTTCACGGCCTCGACGCCGGGGTCCGCGACGGGCTCCCGCCGCGGCTGGCCGAGGCGGCGCTGCGGGCCGGGGTCGACACCGCCCGCTGGCGCCCGTGCGACCCCGGCGCCTACGACGCCGCCGTGTTCCTCGGGTGCGGGCTCTCGTCGCGCTGGGCCGCGGGGACGATGGTGCCCCGCGCCCTCCTGGCCGCCGCCCTGCGCCGAGCCGGGGTGCCCGTCGCCCTGTCCGGCCAGAGCTACGAGGTCGACGCCGCCGATCGGGACCTGCTCGAGGTCCTGCTGGCCGGGGCCGCGGCCGTCGGGGCGCGCGACGAGGCCTCGGCGGCGACGGCGACGGCGGTGCCCGGCGTCGATGCCGGCGTGGTCACCCTCACCGGCGACGACGCCCTCGGGCTGGCGCCGGTGCCCGTCGACGGGGCGGACTCGGGGTCCGACGGCGACCGCCCGGTGCTCGCCGTGACCCTGCGCCGGGCGGGCTACGTCGGCGACGGCACCGGCGGGGACGGTGCCGACCCCGTCCGACGCTGGGCCCTCGCGGCCGACGCGGTGGCGGCGGCGCGCGGGTGGGACGTGCTCGGGGTCGCCCTCAACAGCCAGGCCCCCGAGCCCGAGATCGCCACCCTCGCCACCCTGCGCGCCACCGTCCCGCTGCGGGCCCGGTGGCGCCTCGTCGACTGCGGTTCGGACCCGGCCCGCCTCGTCGCCGCCGTGGCCGGGGCCCGGGCGGTCGCGGCCCAGTCGTACCACGCCGCCCTGTTCGGCCTGGCCGCCGGGGTGCCGTCGGTTCTGGCGGCGGCCACGCCGTACTACGAGGCCAAGGCCGGGGGGCTGGCCACCCTGGCCGGGCTGCCGGGCTCGTTCGTCGTCCGCGACCCCGACGACCTGGCCGCCGCCCTCGAGGACGTCGAGGCCGCCCTCGCCCTCACGCCGGCCCCCCTCGCCGACGCGGCCAAGGCCGCCGACGCCTGGTGGTCCGCGCTGCCCGTCGCCGTGGGCGTGGCCGCCTCCCCCTGACCTTCTCGGAAGGCGTCGTCAGCGGTTGAGCCAGTCCTCGGCGCCGGTGAAGGGCCAGCTGTCGGGCAGGTCGACCGGGGGCACCGACGGGGGCAGGGTCCGGTAGGCCTCCTCCCCCGGGCGGACGTAGCCCAGCTTCTCCCGGGCGATCTGCTCGACCACGTCGGGGTCCTGGAGCTCGGCGACCCGATCCTCCCGGACGGCCTGCTCGGCCCGGATGCGCTCGAGCTCGGCCTGGCGCTCGCGGGTCTCGTCGCGCTGGGCGAGCCACGTCCGGGTGGGGAACACGCCCACGAGCAGGAAGCCGACCAGCACCACCGAGACGACCAGCCCGGCGGCGATGCGCCGACCGGGACGGGGCGCCGGCCGACCGTGGCGCCGGGCCGACGCCCGGGCGGGGGTTCGCCGGGACCCCCCGGACGCCGACGTCGCCGTGGCCCTGCCCTTCGACGTGGCCGAGGGCGGGCGGCGGGTGGTCGGAGGCGTGGCCTTCGCCCCGGGGGTGGGCTTGGTGGCGGGCCGCGAGCCGGCCGGGCGGCGGGCGGACCCGGTCGCGCCCCGGGCGGGGGCGCGACGGGAGGACCCGGTCGCGCCCGCCGGGCGGGGACGGCGGCGGGGCCCGTCGCTCACGCCCGCCCCTCGCTCATGCCGACCCCCGGGCCAGGGCGGCGGCGCCCGGGTACGACGCCGCCTCACCCAGGTCCTCCTCGATGCGGAGGAGCTGGTTGTACTTGGCCACCCGGTCGCTGCGGGCCGGGGCGCCGGTCTTGATCTGTCCGCAGTTGGTGGCCACGGCCAGGTCGGCGATGGTGGCGTCCTCGGTCTCGCCCGAGCGGTGCGACATCACCGCCGTGTACTTCGAGCGGGCGCCCAGCGCGACCGCGTCGAGCGTCTCGGTGAGCGAGCCGATCTGGTTGACCTTGATCAGGATCGAGTTGGCCACGCCGGCCTCGATGCCCCGGCTGAAGCGGTCGACGTTGGTGACGAACAGGTCGTCGCCGACCAGCTGGACCTTGTCGCCGATGGCCTCGGTGAGGGCAGCCCAGCCCTTCCAGTCCTCCTCGCCCATGCCGTCCTCGATCGACACGATCGGGTACCGCTCGGTGAGGTCGGTCAGGTAGTCGACGAACTCGGCCGGCTTGAGCTTGCGGCCCTCGCCGGCGAGGTCGTACTTGCCCCGCGCGAAGAACTCGGTGGAGGCGGCGTCGAGGGCGATGGCGATGTCGCTCCCGGGGGTGAACCCGGCGCTCTGGATGGCCTCGACGAGGAGCCCGATGGCGGCCTCGTTGGACTCGAGGTTGGGGGCGAAGCCGCCCTCGTCGCCGATGGCGGTGGCCAGGCCCTTCTTGGCGAGGATGCCCTTGAGCACGTGGTAGGTCTCGGTGCCCCAGCGCAGCGCCTCGCCGAAGCTGGCCGCGCCGACCGGCATGATCATGAACTCCTGGATGTCCATGTTGTTGTCGGCGTGGGCGCCGCCGTTGAGGACGTTCATCATCGGCACGGGCAGGACGTGGGCGTTGGTGCCCCCGACGTGCCGGTACAGCGGCAGCCCGAGCTCGCGGGCCGCCGCCTTGGCCGCCGCCAGGGAGACGCCGAGGATGGCGTTGGCGCCCAGGCGGCCCTTGGCGTCGGTGCCGTCGAGGTCGATGAGGGTGGTGTCCAGCAGGCGCTGCTCGATGGCGTCGAGGCCCACCACGGCGTCGCGGATCTCACCGTTGACGTGGCCGACGGCCTTGCGCACGCCCTTGCCGCCGTAGCGCTTGCCCCCGTCGCGGAGCTCGACGGCCTCGAACGCGCCGGTCGACGCGCCCGACGGGACGGCGGCCCGGCCCACGTTGCCGGAGTCGAGCAGCACCTCCACCTCGACGGTGGGGTTGCCGCGCGAGTCGAGGATCTCGCGTCCGACGACGTCTTCGATGGTGCTCATCGGCGCACGATGGGAGCGTCGAGATCGTACGACCGAGCTGGCCGGACGGGGCGCCGATGAGCACCGACGGCGGCTCCGCCGCCGGGCAGCCAACCGTGCTTGCTGGGTCGCTCGCTTCGCTCGCTCATGGGGGTGGGGTCGACTCCTGGGTCGGGGCGCGGGTCGCCGTCCCAGGGTAGGCGGCGCTCCCCGCCCGGCCCGAGCACCCGGCCGGACGGGACCGAGGGCGCCGCCTCAGCGGCCGGCGGCGCGGACCGCGTCGCGGACGCGGGCGGCGGCGGCCCGGAGGGCAGCCTCCGGGTCGACGTCGCCGGTCCGGGCCACGGCCACCAGGGCGAGGAGCTGGTCCCCCAGGTCCTCGGGGTCGGCGGCGGCGGGCGACCACGGGTGCCCGGCCGCCTCGGCCTTGCGCAGCACCTTGTGGGCCCAGAGCAGCGACGGGAGGGCGTCGGTGAGCCCGTCCATGACCGACTCGTGCCCCGACTCGGCCCGCTTGATCTGCTCCCACGACCGGGCCAGGTCCTCGGCCGGCGAGGCGTCGCCGGCCGGGTGGAGCGTGCCGTTGCCGGCGAAGACGTGCGGGTGGCGGCGGACCAGCTTGTCGTGGATCCCCCGGGCCACGTCGGCCAGGGTGAAGGCGCCCCGCTCGGCGCCGAGCGTGGCGTGGAAGACGACCTGGAACAGCAGGTCGCCCAGCTCCTCGGCCAGGTGCTCCTCGGCGTCGACGCCGGCGTCGGAGCCGAGCTCGTCGCGGTCGGCGACGGCGGCCCAGGCGGTGATGGCCTCGACGACCTCGTAGGCCTCCTCGAGGGCGTGGCGGGTGAGGGTGACGTGGGTCTGCTCGCGGTCCCACGGGCACCGCTCCCGGAGGGTCCGCACCAGCTCGGCGAACGCCACCACCTCGGCCGCGACCGGCGCGGCCAGGCGGGGCACGTACAGCGAGGTCAGGTGGTCGGGGTCGACGCTGCGGTCGAGCTCGGCCCAGGGGACGGCGGTGATCGACTCCTCCGGTGTGCCCAGCCGCTGGACGACCAGCACCGGCTCGGTCGGTGGGTCGTCGACCGCCAGCTTGATGTCCGAGAGCACCCGGCGGTTGTGGCAGTGGGCCACCAGCAGCGGACCCCGCTCCCCCGCCGCCGCCTCGGCGAAGCGGTGCCCGTCGACCAGGCGCACCCCCTCCTCCACCGGGTCCAGGCCGAGGCGCACCCACGCCAGGTCGAGGAACGACAGGGCGGGCCGCACGTCGAGGTCCACCTCGCCGGCGTCGGCCCGGGCCGCCAGGAGGTCGACCGTCCGCTCCAGGACCCGGGGCGAGCCGGGCACGGCGTAGACGACCTCGCCGTGCTCGGCGGCGAGGGCGATGAGCCGATCGGCGATCTCCCGGTAGACGTCGGCGAAGGTCGGGGCCCGCTCGTAGACGTCGTCGAAGGTCGGGGCGTCGGGGGCCAGGACGGCGGCGGGGTGGCGGGCCGTGCGCAGCCACGCCGGCCGGGTCCCGTCCAGCAGGTCGGTCGTCTCGCGGGTGACGAGGTCGGGACCGGCGGGCCCGAGCCCGACGACGATGACGCGGCCGGTCATGCCGACGGGTCGGTCACGGCCGTGGGGCGATCGCGCCGGGCATCAACCGCCGGCGGGGACCGACGTGCTGTCGCCGGCGATCTCGTCGAGCAGCGGCTCGGTCGCGCCCTCGGGCGGGACGACGCGGCGGATCTCGGGGTCCCACGTGCCGAACCGGGGGTCGATGCGGACGTCGATCGAGCCCCCCTCGGCGTCGACCAGCTCGGCGAGGGCCGCCTCGCCGGGGTCGGGCAGGCTGGCCACGATCTCCTCCTGCACCTCCTCGAAGGCGAGCAGCCGCTGCTCGCGGACCTGGAAGAAGTAGGCGGCCCCGTCGCCCAGGTCGACCGCCTCGGACGCCTCGCCCTCGTCGAGCCCCGTCACCAGGTCGACGACCTCGGGCGACAGGTTGGCGCTCAGCAGCTGGGACGTGGTGAGGCACTGGCCCAGGTCACCACCGGCGGCGGCGATCTCGGGGGCGACGGTGACCTCGCTGGAGACCTCGGCGAAGTCCTCCCCGGCGTCCAGGCGGGCCTGCACGGCCTCGGCGTCGCCGGCCTCGACGATGATGGCGCTCAGGCAGTACGCCTCGAACTGCGACGGGTCGGCCTCGTAGATCTCGCGGGCCTGCTCCTCCTGGCCCGTCACGCCCTCCCCCGCCACCCGGGCGAGGGCCAAGGTGGAGGCCCGCAGGTCGACCAGCCACTCCCGGACGTCCTCGGGGAGGGCCTCGAAGGCGGCGATGCTGCGCTCCTGGGCCTCGGCCTGCTCGGGGGTGGGCTCGGCCCCCGGCTGCACCTGGATCCCCTCGTTGAACCCGACCCGCACCTGGGCCTCGGCCTCCTGGCGCTCCTCCTCGGTGGGCCGGGCCCCCTCGCGCTCGGCCAGCTCGGCCTGGAGGGTCTCGAGGACGAGGCTGGTCAGGATCTCCGACGCCGCGGCCAGCTGGTAGGTGTCCTCGCCGTCGCCCTCGATGAGGTCGGTGAGGCGGTCGCGGTCGGCCTCGACGTAGGCGCCCACGACCTGGTCGAGCCGGTCGGCCGAGATGTGGCGGTCCCCGACGCGGGCCGCCGACGGCCGCCCGGCGTTGCACGACGAGGCCGCCAGGACCAGGCCGACCACGGCGGCGCCGGTGGCGACGGCACGGAGCGGGCGGGGCAGGGCACGGGGACGCACGGCGGTCGATGGTAGGAGGTGCGCCGACCGGCCCCGCAGTCGCGTGCTCGCCCGCCGCCGCGTCGGTCCCCGCCCGCGGCTACTCCGGCGGGACGAGCTGGCGGAGGAGGTCGACGAGGGTGGCGGCCAGCGTCGGGGTCTTGGGGATGGGCAGGACGACCTGCTCCTGGTCCTCCTTGTAGACCGCCTTGGGGAACAGCCGGCGCAGCCGGATCTGCTGGCTCTGCTTGAGGACGAGGGGCGACACCCGGGCGGTGTGGGCCGGACCGCCGAACGCCGGGCCCTTGGTCACGTTGACCTCGCGGGCGCCGATGCGGTGGCACTCGGCGCGCAGGCGGGCGATCTCGAGCAGCTGGGCGGCGGGCTCGGGCACGGGCCCGTAGCGGTCCTCCCACTCGGCCCGGATGTCGTCGACCTCGGTCGGGGTCGTGACCGTGGCCAGCCGGCGGTAGGCCTCCAGGCGCAGGTCCTCGCGGGGCACGTAGGTGCTGGGGAGGTGGGCGTCGAGGGGCAGGTCCAGCTTCACCTCGGCCGGCTCGCGCCGCTCCTCGCCCTTGAGCTCGGCCACCGCCTCGCTCACCATCTGGACGTACAGGTCGTAGCCCACCGCCGCGATGTGGCCGGACTGGCCGGTGCCGAGGAGGGAGCCGGCGCCCCGGATCTCGAGGTCGCGCATGGCGATCCGGAAACCCGACCCCAGCTCGGTGGCCTCGCCGATCGTCTTCAGCCGCTCGTAGGCCTCCTCCGACAGGGACATGTCGCGGGGGTGGAACAGGTAGGCGTAGGCCCGCTGCCCGGCCCGGCCGACCCGACCCCGCAGCTGGTGCAGCTGGCCCAGGCCGAGGCGGTCGGCCCGGTCGACCACCAGGGTGTTCACCGTGGGCATGTCGATGCCCGACTCGATGATCGTCGTGCACACCAGGACGTCGAAGCGGCCCTCCCAGAAGTCGTAGACGACCTGCTCGAGGGTGCCCTCGTCCATCTGCCCGTGGGCGACGGCGATGCGGGCCTCGGGCACCAGGTCCCGCAGCTCGGCCGCCTTCTTCTCGATGTCGCGGACCCGGTTGTGGACGAAGAAGACCTGGCCCTCGCGCAGCAGCTCGCGCCGGATGGCCTCGGAGATGGCCCGCTCGTCCTCCTCGCCGACGTAGGTGAGGATCGGCTGGCGCTCGGCCGGCGGGGTGTGGAGGAGGGTGAGGTCGCGGATGCCGGTGAGGCTCATCTCGAGCGTCCGGGGGATCGGCGTGGCCGACAGGGTGAGGACGTCGAGGTTGGCCTTGATCGCCTTGATCTGCTCCTTGTGCTTGACCCCGAAGCGCTGCTCCTCGTCGACCACGAGCAGCCCCAGGTCCTTGAACTCGATGTCCTGGGACAGGAGGCGGTGGGTGCCGACCACCAGGTCGACCTCGCCGGTGCGGAGCCCGGCCATGACCTCCTTGGCCTGGCCGGCGGTGAGGAAGCGGCTCAGCACCTCGACCCGCACCGGGTAGCCCGAGAAGCGGTCGCTGAAGGTCTGGAAGTGCTGCTGGGCGAGCAGGGTCGTCGGGACCAGGATCGCCACCTGCTTGCCCTCCTGCACGGCCTTGAACGCGGCCCGCAGGGCGACCTCGGTCTTGCCGAAGCCGACGTCGCCGCACACCAGGCGGTCCATGGGCCGCTCGGCCTGCATGTCGGCCTTGACCTCCTCGATGGCGACGAGCTGGTCGGGGGTCTCCCGGTGCGGGAAGCTCTCCTCCATCTCCCGCTGCCAGGGGGTGTCCTCGGGGTAGGCGTAGCCGGGCGTGCTGAGGCGCTTCTGGTAGAGGACCACCAGCTCCTGGGCGATGTGGCTGACCTCGGCCCGGACCTTGGCCTTGGCCTTCTGCCACTCGCCCCCGCCGAGGCGGCTGGGCTTCGGGTCCTCGCCGCCGGTGTAGTGGCGGACGGCGTCGATCTGGTCCGACGGGACGTAGAGCTTGTCGTTCCCCCGGTACTCGAGCAGGAGGTAGTCGCGCTCGACCCCGCCGATGGTGCGGGTGACCATGCCGCCGTAGCGGGCCACGCCGTGCTGGTGGTGGACGACGTAGGAGCCGGGGCGCAGGTCGTCGAAGAAGCCGGCGGTGTCGCGCTTGCGGCTGCGCGGGGCCCGGTGGGGCCGACGGCGCCCGGTGAGGTCGACCTCGGCGAGCACCGCGACCCCAGCGCCGGGGAGCACGACGCCGCGGTCGAGCGGCGCCACCCGGACCTCGATCTCGAGCTCCTGGCCGCGGAGGACGTCGGCCATGCGGCCGGCGCTGGCCTCGGTGTCGGCTGCGCCGACGACGCGGACGCCGCTGCGGACCACGTCCCGGACCTGGCCGAGCAGGCCGGCGCCGTCACCGACGCCGGGGTGCCACCCGATGCTCTGCACGACGGGCGTGTCGGGCGAGTCGGCCACGTTGACGACGGTCCAGGCCGGGACGGTCGTATGCGAGAGCAGGCGGTCGTACGGGAGGTGGAGGGCGGGGATGTCGGTGCTGTCGGGGACGTCCCAGGTGCTGCGGGCCAGGTGCCGGGCCAGGTCCGACTCCTCGCCGATGATGTCCTCGGCCCGGTCCCGCATGCGCCGGGGCTCGACCAGGAGGACCAGGGCGCCGGCGTCTCCGTCGTCCTCGCCGGTGGGGAGCAGGTCGAGCAGCACGTGCTCGCGGTCGGTGAGCCACGGCAGCCACGACTCCATGCCGTCGAAGACCAGGCCCTCGGCCAGCCGCTCCCACTGCTCGCGCCCCCACGGCTGCGTGGCGATCAGCTTCTCGGCCCGCGCCCGGACCTCGGCGGTGGGCATGACCTCGCGGCACGGGAAGATCGCCGCCGCCGGCACCGGGTCGGTCGACCGCTGGTCGGTGATGGAGAACTCGGTCAGGCGGTCGACCTCGTCGCCCCACAGGTCGATGCGGATGGGGCGGTCCTCGGTCGAGGGGAAGACGTCGACGATCGACCCCCGCACGGCCACCTCGCCCCGGGCCTCGACCTGCGGCTCGCGGCGGTAGCCGGCGGCCACCAGCCAGGCGGCGACCTCGTCCCGGTCGACCTGCTGGCCGGGACGGATGATCAGCGGCTCGACCTCGTCGACGTGCGGGCCCAGCCGCTGCACCAGGGCCCGGATGGGGGCCACGACCACCTTGGGCGCCTGGCGGGGGTTCCGCAGGCGCCACGCCACCCGCATGCGGTGGCCCATGGTCTCGACGTTGGGGCTGACCCGCTCGAACGGCAGCGTCTCCCACGCCGGGAACAGCTCGACCTTGTCCCGGCCGAGGAAGGCGCCCAGGTCGTGGGTCAGCCGCTCGGCCTCGCCGGTGGTGGGCACGGCGACGAGGATCGGCGTCCGGGTGCCCCCGGCCAGGTGGGCGATGGTCAGCGGTCGAGCCGCCTCGGTCACGGCCAGGTGGGCCCGGTTCCGCCCCCGGACGCCCGCCAGCCCCGGCTCGGCGGCCAGCCGCGCCGGCAGGTCGCCCAGGGGGGCGGCGGCGGTGGGGCTCGGGGCGGCAGCGGTGCGGGTGCTCACGGGCAGGGGCCTTCGGGCTCGGTGGGACGCGACGGAACGCCGGGATCCGGCGCTGACCGGGTCCCGTGCGGACGGCCCAACCTACCGGCGCCCGGCCGCCCGCCGGCCCGCCCCGCCCAACTTCGTCCGGAACCCTGCCGAGGAGGGGGACTTCCGGACAAAGGTCGCGGGGCTCGACCGAGACGGCGGTCACGATGGCCGCGATGACGCCGGACCCGATCTTCGCCCACCCCCGCCTGGCGGACGTGTACGACGACCTCGATCCCGACCGGTCGGACCTCGACGCCTACGTGGCCATCGTCGAGGAGCTCGGCGCCCGGTCGGTGCTCGACGTCGGCTGCGGCACGGGCGCGCTGGCGGTGCTGCTGGCCGGGCGGGGTGTCGAGGTGGTCGGCCTCGACCCGGCGGCGGCCAGCCTGGCCGTGGCCCGCCGCAAGCCCGGCGCCGACCGGGTCTGCTGGATCGAGGGTGACGCCACGACCCTGGCCATCGCTGTCCCGCCCGAGAGGCGCGTCGACCTCGCCGTCATGACCGGCAACGTGGCCCAGGTGTTCACCACCGACGACGCCTGGGCCGCCGCCCTGGCCGGCATCGGCGCTGCCCTCGGTCCCGGCGGCCACGTGGTGTTCGAGACCCGCCGGCCCGAGGTGCGCGTCTGGGAGCAGTGGACGCCCGACCGGACCTGCCGCACCGCCGAGGTCGCCGGCGTCGGGACCGTCGTCACGTGGTGCGAGGTCATCACCGTCGACGAGCCGCTGGTGAGCTTCCGATGGTGGTTCCGCTTCACGTCGGGCGGCGAGCTGCTCGCCAGCGACTCGACCATCCGCTTCCGCACGCGCGCCGAGCTGGAGGCCTCGCTGGCCCTGGCCGGGTTCACCGTCGACGACGTGCGCGACGCGCCCGACCGCCCGGGCCTGGAGATGGTGGTCGTCGCCCACCGCTCGTGACCATCCGGTCCCGACCGTCACGGGGGGTCGGGGTCGGTGTCGGTGGGTGGGGTGAAGGTCCAGCCGTGCTCGGTGGTGTGGCGGAGGATCCAGCCGCAGAGGGTCTTGAGGAGGTGGTCGCGGCGGCAGACGTGGGCGAGGTTGCGGTACTCGGTGGGTCCGCCGAGGGCATGGTCGACGAAGCAGTGGTCGAGCTCGAGGTGCTTGGTGGCGCCGCAGCCGGGGACGACGCAGGTGCCGCGGTCGCGGGCGAACAGGGCCCGGCGGACCGCTTCGGGGACGTAGCGGCGTTGGCTGGAGATGAGGGTGACGTCGGTGCCGGTGACGATGAGGCGGAGCAGCGAGTCCTGCATGATGTGCCGGGCGAGGGCGACGGGGATGGGACCGAGGCCGTGGATCTCGCAGGTCTCGTCAGTGGTGACGTAGCCCCGGCGGAGGGCGTCGAAGTCGACCAGGACGTGGACCTGGGCCGGTGCCCGCCGGTTCCGCGGCGCCGGGGTCGAGGGGCGTCGCCCGGCGGTGGGCACCACCCGAGCCGGCGCTTCGGGGGGCGCGGTGTCGCCGCGCTCGTCGGTGTCGGTGTCGTTGGCGGTGTCGAAGAGGGTGGGTCCCTCGGGGTCGGGCGGCGGTCGATCGGGCGGGGCGGCGGGCGCCGTGGCCGGTTCGGCGGCCGGCTCGGTGTCGGTGTCGGTGTCGGTGTCGGTGGCGGTGTCGGTGTCGGTGTCGAGGAGGACGTCGCGGGCGAGCATGTCGAGGGCGTCGGCCATGAGGGCCTCGTCGGTGAGGCGCTCGCCGGCGTCGCGGGCGTTGCGGAAGGCCTGGCGCCGGTAGGGCTCGAGGGCGGCGAGGACCCGGGCGTGGGACTCGGCGGGGATGTTCCAGACGCCGTGGCCCTCACCATCGAGCGACACCCACGCCTTGAGGGCTCGCCGCCGGTGGATGCGAGCAGCGCCCTGACCGGAGCGCTCGTCGGCCCGGGCGATGACCTTGCGGGCCTCGTCCCGGGTTGCTCGCAGGTCTCCCCGCCTGGCGGTCCGCACCAGCCGGCCCTCGGCCGCCGGGTCCACCGCCGCGCCCTGGGCCACGACCTTGGCCTGCTCGGTCGAGATCTCCCCCCGCCCCGCCGCCTCCTGAGCCGCCGGCAGCGATGCCAGCCGCTCGGAGGCCTCGAGCTCGGCCTTGGCCTGACCGACGGTGATCCCCTCCTGGCGGGCCACGTGCTCGGCCGCCGACTTCTCGCCCCGGGCCTTCCACTCCCCGGTGTCGGCCGCCGCCTTGCGCAGCACCAGCCGGGCCCCCCGAGCCCGCCGCTCGATCGACCCCAGCGCCGCGACCACCGGACCGAGCCGGAACGCGGGCACCCGCTCGGGCACCAGCTCCGGACCGATCGACGCCAGCAGACCGTCGACCCGGCCCAGCACCGCCAGCACGTCGACCGGGGCGCCCGCACCACCGGTGGCGTCCTGCGCACCTCTCATGGGAGACCTCCTTCCGGTCCCGACCCACGACGAACACGTGTTCGCTTCGTACCCACTGACCGGCGGCGGGAAACCCCAAGGGCCACGGAAGTCCGGACGATCCGTCCCCGCGACCGGACCGAGCTCGACCTGGGGGTGGCATCCTGGGGGCATGGCCTTCGACGTGGCGACCGTGCACCTGGACGACTTCTCCCGGGGGTCCACCGAGACCCGCCAGTCCTTCGTCGACACGCTCGGCCGCAGCCTGGTCGACACCGGCTTCGTCAAGGTCGACGGCCACCGGGTCACGGCCCAGGACATCGACGCCGCCTACGAGGCGGCCAAGGACTTCTTCGCCCTCCCCCTCGAGGCCAAGCAGCGCTACGTCATGCCCAAGGGCGCCGGCGGCTACACGCCCTTCGGCACCGAGCACGCCAAGGACAGCGAGGCCATCGACCTCAAGGAGTTCTGGCACGTCCACCAGGACGTCCCGCCCGAGCACCCCCTCTTCCCGGCCTACGGCGCCAACGTCTTCCCCGACGAGGTCCCCCACTTCCAGCCGGCGATGATGCGGCTCTACCGCGACCTCGAGGCCGCGGCCCAGACGCTGCTCGAGGCCATCGCCCTCTACCTCGGCCTGCCCGAGCGCGACCTGGCCGACATGGTCGTCGACGGTCGGTCCGTGCTGCGGATCATCCACTACCCGCCGCTCCGGGAGGCGAGTGCTCCGGGCGCCGTGCGGGCCGCCGCCCACGAGGACATCAACCTCATCACCCTGCTGCCTGCAGCCACCGAGACGGGGCTGGAGCTGCTCGACCGCGATGGCACGTGGCACCCGGTCGACGGGCTCGAGGGCGAGATCGTGGTCGACGCCGGCGACATGCTGAGCCGGCACGTGAACGACATCATCCCGGCGACCACGCACCGGGTGGTGAACCCCTCCACCGACGACGTGGCCCGCTACTCCATGCCCTTCTTCTGCCACCCCCGCCCCGAGGTCCTCCTCGACGCCCCCGAGGCCCTGGTGGGCGACGGCGAGAGGCGCTTCGCCCCCATCACGGCCGACGACTTCCTGAACCAGCGCCTGGCCGAGATCGGGCTGGCCTAGCCCGCGGGCCACCATGGCGGGCGTCAAGGGGCAGGTCCAGGCGCGCGGCGTCGAACGGCGGCGGGCCATCGTCGCCGCCGCCACCGAGCACTTCGCCCGGGAGGGCTACCGGGGCACCGGGATCGGCGCCATCGCCAAGGCGGCCGGCGTCACGACCGGCGGCGTCCTCCACCACTTCGGGTCCAAGGAGGGGCTGCTGATCGCCGTCCTCCAGCAGCGGGACCGCGACGCCGTGGCCGCCTTCGAGTCGGCGCCGACGGCGACGGTGGCCGACGAGCTCGACCGCTGGGTCGACGTCGCCGCCTGGAACGAGGGGCGCGCCGCCGTCGCCGCCCTCCACACCGTCCTGCTGGCCGAGACCATCGCCGAGGACCACCCCGCCCGGGGCTACTTCATCGACCGCAACCGGGCTGTCGTCGAGGTGCTGGCCGGCACCCTCCAGCGAGGCGTCGACCGCGGCGAGCTGCGCCCCGACCTGGACGTGGCGGCCAAGGCGGCCGAGCTCCACGCCCTCATCGAGGGCGCCCACCTGCTGTGGCTCCACTCGGGGGCGCCGACGGGGCTGGCCCCCACCCTGCGCACCGCCCTCGACGACCAGCTCCGGCTGATGACCGCCTGACCCCCAGCCGTCGGACGTCGAATCGCCAGCGAATCGCCCTCCGACGGGCGACACGGCGGTCTCGGACATCCCGGGCGTGGACGCAACCGGGACCCAGATGATAAACCTGACCACATGGTCAGTGAAATGCCTCTCGCCCTGCACCCGTGGAACGTCGGGTTCCGGTGGACCGACACCGAGCCGACCCACGGCGCCCTGACCGCCGAGCAGGTCCGGGCCTTCGACGCCGACGGCTTCGTGGTGGTGCGCGACGTGTTCACCCCGGACGAGGTCGCGGCCGTGCGCACGGTCATCGATCGCTTCGAGAGCGAGACCCAGGCCGCCCTCCGCCAGCTCGACGACGATCGGCTGTTCATCGCCGAGGCCGGGGCCATCACCTTCGCCCCCCACCTCGTGACCCGGGCCCCCGAGCTGGCCGCCTTCGCCCGCCACCCGGCGTTCGCCGCCATCGTCGCCGACCTCGTCGGCCCGGACGTCGACCTCTACTGGGACCAGGCCGTCTACAAGGACCCCGAGAAGCCCCGCCGCTTCCCGTGGCACCAGGACAACGGGTACGCCTTCGTCGAGCCCCAGCAGTACCTGACCTGCTGGGTGCCGCTGACCGACGCCCACCTCGCCAACGGCTGCCCCCAGGTCGCCCCCGGGCTGCACCGCGGCGGCACGCTCGCCCACCGCTACGTCGAGCCGCTGGGCTACGAGTGCTTCACCGCGCCACCGGTCGAGGTGGCGGTGGCCGAGGCCGCGGTCGGCGACGTCGTCGTGTTCAGCTCGCTGACCCCCCACCTCACCGGCCCCAACCTCACCGACGAGGTGCGGAAGGCCTACATCCTCCAGTACGCCCCCGTCGGGGCCGAGGTGCTCGAGGGCGACCCCCAGGCCGGCGCCCCCACCGCTCGTCGGCGCTGCGAGGAGCCCCGCCACCTCGCGGTGGCCCGGGACGGTCGCCCCGTCGCGACCTGACCCTCACCCGCCGTGGGCGGCGAGGAAGGCCCAGGTCACGAGGCTGGCGTCGAGGTCGGGGTACGGCTCGTCGCTCCGCCCGGTGGGTGCGGGGTGGCCCATCCAGGCGTGGCCGGCGCTGTCGACGACCACGAGCTCGACGTCGATGCCGCCAGGGCACGGTCCCCACGACTCCACGGTGACCTCGGCCTGGTCGGTCTCCCGGACGCTGGAGGCGTCGGCCCCGGCGCACCCGGCCGCCCGGGCGAAGGTCGCCAACCCCTCGCGCACGGGCGGGAAGTCGGCGCCGGCGGCGCTGTCCTCGCCCACCCCGCCGTCGACGGGCAGGTTGCGGTCGGCCGAGCCGTGGAGGTCCAGCACCGAGACCGGACGGGACGGTGCGCAGCCGTCGACGAAGACGGTGCCCGCCTGGACGGCCACGGCCGCGACCCGGTCCGCCGCCTCGCACGCCAGGCGCAGGGCCATCATGGCGCCGTTGGAGTGGCCGACCCCGAGGACCCGGTTGGGGTCGAGGTCGTGGTCCTCGGCCAGGAGGTCGATCAGCGCACCCAGGAAGGCCACGTCGTCCACGCCGTCCCGCACCGCCGCGGCGCAGCAGCCGCCCGCGTTCCACACGAGCTGGCGCGGGCCGAGAGCCGTCGGCGTCCCCTCGGGGTAGGCGACGACGAACCCGTTGGCTTCGGCCAACCCGTCGTAGCCGCTGGTCTGGGCGAGCTGGTCCCCGTTCCCGGTGCCGCCGTGCAGGGCGAGCACCAGCGGGGCGTCGTCGGCCCGCTGCGTCGGGAGGTAGAGCCGGTAGGTGCGGGTGCGCCCGTCGGGCGTGACGAGCGAGCCGTGGAGGACCTCGCCGGTCGGCTCGACCGCGGCCTCCACCCCGCCGAGGTCGACGGCCGGGCCCGGCCGCTCCGTCCCGCTCCCGGTCGTCGTGGTCGTCGTGGTCACGGTGGAGGGGTCCGCGTCCGTGGTCGGCGACGTCGCCGGGTCCGGCTCGTCGGCGTCGCCACCGCACGCCGCCAGGCCCACCAGCACCCCGACGACCACGACGAGGACGCGGGTGCGCATGGCGGCGATGGTACGACCGGTGGGACACCTCGATGACCGACGCGGGTGCGACCGCTTGACCTCAAGGCACCTTGATGTCGTGGGATGGCCCCATGCCCACCACGACTGCACCACCGACCCTCGCCGACACCGCCGACCACGCCGACGACGTGGCCGCCATCGAGCGCCTCATCGCCGACGTCGGCGCCGGCATCAGCACCCGGGACCCCGACCGCTGCGTCGCCCGCTTCGCCGCCGACGCCCGATCCGTCATCGCCTCGGGCGTGCGGAGCGTCGGTCGCGACGCCATCCGCGCCGCCCACGTCGCCGTCTTCGCCGCCGCCCAGGTCCCGGCCACCGCCCGCTTCGTCCTGCTCCACGTGCTCTTCGTCCGGCCCGACGTCGCCCTGGCCACGACCGGCGCCTACCCCGTCGCCGCCGACGTCGAGGTGGACCGCGACGCCCCGCCCACCGTCGTCACCTGGACGCTGGTCCGGGAGGCCGACGGGTGGTGGGTCGCGGGTCGCCAGTTCACCCGAGTGGCGGCGTGAGCGCGGCGGCGCAAGCGGTGGGCCTCGACGGCGACCGGGCCGACGACGTGGCCGCCATCGAGGCGATCGTGGCCGACGTCGAGGCCGGGTTCAACGCCAACGACGCCGAGCTGATGAACCGCCACGTCGCCGCCGACGCCACCATCGTCAACGCCCTCGGCGGCGAGGCTCGCGGCCGCGACGAGATCATGGCGGCCAGCGTGGCCGGCCTGGCCGGGCCCCTCGCCGACGAGCGGGCCCGCTACCTCGTCACCGACGTCACCTTCGTCCGCCCCGACGTGGCCCTGGCCCACAAGCGGGCCTGGGCCGTCGACGCCGACGGCCGCGAGCTCGACGTCGGCCACGCCATGGTGGCCCTCTACGTGCTCGTGCGGGAGGACGGCCGCTGGTGGATCGCCGCCCGCCAGAACACCCTCGTCCCGGGAGGGTGAGCGGCGACGGCACGGGCCTGGTCCATGCCGTGGGCGGCTCCCCGGCGCCCGCCGCACGCGAGGATCGGCGCCGTGGAGATCGACACGCTGCTGATGGGCCGACCCGGCGAGATCGAGGAGACGGCTGACGCCCTCCTCCAGACCGGGGTCGACGGGCTGTTCACCGTCGAGGGGCCCCACGACGTGTTCCTGCCGCTGGTGCTGGCGGCCAACCGGGACCTGTTCCTCTACACCAACGTCGCCATCGCCTTCCCCCGCTCCCCGGCCCACCTGGCCCACACCGCCTGGGACCTCATGGAGCTCAACGACGCCGGCTTCGCCCTGGGGCTGGGCACCCAGGTCCGGGCCCACATCGAGCGCCGCTACGGCAGCACCTGGTCCCACCCGGCCGCCCGCATGGCCGAGTGGATCGGGGCCATCCGGGCGTTCTGGGATGCGTGGGAGCACGGGGGCCCGCTCGACTTCCAGGGCGAGCACACCCGCCACACCCTGACCACGCCGGCCTTCGACCCGGGGCCGACGGGGAAGGACCGGCCGCCGATCTGGATCGGCGCCCTCGGCCCCCGGATGACCGAGGTCGCCCTCACCGTCGCCGACGGCCTGCTCGTCCACCCCTTCACCTCCGACCGGCACACCGCCGAGGTCACCCTCCCGCGCATCGAGCAGACCCTGGCGGCCTCGGGGCGGCCCCGGGACCACGTCACCCTGGTGGGCGAGGGCATCGTCGCCTGCGGCCGCGACGCGGCCGAGCAGGCCGCCGCCGACGAGGGGGCCCGCTGGCTGGTCGCCTTCTACGGCTCGACGCCCGCCTACGAGCCGGTCCTGGCCACCGAGGGACGGGCCGCCATCCACCCCGAGCTCCGGCGCCTCTCGCGGGAGGGCCGGTGGGACGAGATGGCCCGCCTCGTCGACGACGACCTGCTCGACGCCGTGGTGCTGCGGGGCGAACCCGACCGCGTCGCCGCCCGGGTGCGGCAGCGCTTCGCCGGCCACGTGGACCGTGTCGGCCTCTACGCCCCGGGGGGCATCTCCGACGAGGCCCTGGCCGCCGTCGTCGCCGGCATCCGCACCGGCTGAGCGCCCTCGCCCCCACGGGTGACGCCCGGTGCGGGGGTGGGGGCCCCGGCGCCCGATCGGGAACAAGGGAGCGGGCGGGACGCTCTCACCTCCGACACCGCAGACACGGCCGAGGGGCCGGAGGAAGGGACACGAGAATGAGCGACTTCGGCTACGACACCGACGGCGACGGCTTCACCGACACGGTCGAGAGCGACACCAACGGCGACGGCTTCATCGACACCGTCTCCTACGACACCGACGGCGACGGCTACGTCGACATCGTCGAGGCGGACACCGACGGCGACGGCTACACCGACACGGTCGTCGACGACGCCAACTACGACGGCGTGGCCGACTCGGCCGTGGCCGACACCGACGGCGACGGGTACGCCGACACCGGCGTGGCCGACACGAACTTCGACGGGTACGCCGACACGGTCGCCGGCGACACCGACGGCGACGGCTACGTCGACACCGTCGCAGGTGACACCGACGGCGACGGGTACGTCGACACCGTGGCCGGTGACACCGACGGAGACGGCTTCGTGGATGCCGTGGCCGGCGACGCCGACGGCGACGGGTACGTGGATGCGGTCGCCGGTGACACCGACGGCGACGGCTACATCGACACCGCCGTGGTCGACACCGACGGCGACGGGTACGCCGACACCGCGGTGGCCGACACCGACGGCGACGGGTACGCCGACACCGCCGTGGTCGACACCGACGGCGACGGCTACGTCGACACCGCCGTGGTGGGCGAGGGCCCGTTCCAGGCCTGACCCCCCACCTCTCACCGCACCGAGCAGCCCGAGGCCCCTGGCGCACCCGCCGGGGGCCTCTTGGCGTGGGTCAGGCGGTGCGCTGGTTGAACCGCTCCATGGCGCGCTCGACGCCATCGGTGGCGATCAGCTCGACGGCGTCGGCCGCCTCGGCGATGCCGACGTCGAGCTCGACCCGCTCGGCCTTGCCCGGCCGGCGGAGCACGTGGTCGGCGCCCTGCTGGCGGCCGGGGGGCTTGCCCACGCCGATGCGCACCCGGGCGAAGGCGTCGCTGTGGAGGTGGGCCTTGATCGACTTGAGCCCGTTGTTGCCGGCCAGCCCGCCACCCAGCTTGACCTTGATCTTGCCCGGCGGGAGGTCGAGCTCGTCGTGGACGACGACGACGCGCGCCGGGTCCTCGACGTCGTGGCGTCGGGCCAGCGCGGCGACCGAGAGGCCCGACTCGTTGTAGTACGTCTGCGGCACGGCCAGCGCCACCACGGCGGTGCCGATGCGGACGGTGTCGGACATCGCCCGCTCGTTGCGCATCCCGTCGCGCAGCCGACCGCCGTGCCGCTCGGCTAGGAGGGCGACCGTGTCGGCACCGCAGTTGTGGCGCGTGTGGGCGTACTCGAGGCCCGGGTTGCCGAGCCCGACGACGAGGAGATCGGCCACGACGGCGGGTGGATCAGCGCGGAGGGGGCGCCGGGCGAACCAGCGACGGAGGACGGTCAGCCCTCGTCGCCGGAGGGCTCGCCCTCGCCGGCGGCGGGATCGCCACCGGACTCGCCGCCGTCCTCGGATGCGCCCCCGTCGGAGGACTCCTCGGCCTGCTCGGCCGCCATCTCGGCGTCGGCCGCCTCGATGGCCTCGGCCTCGATCGCGGCCCGCGAGATCTGGGCGCTGGCGATGGCGTCCTCCGGGTCGACGTCGGTGGTGACGCCGGCGGGGAGGGACAGGTCGCCCACGGTGATGGTGTCGCCGATGGTCATGGCCGAGACGTCGTAGGTGAGCTGGTCGGGGATCGACCCGGGCTTGGCATTGATCGCCAGGCTGCTCATCAGGGTCTCGATCATCCCCCGCTCGTCCTCGACGGCCTTGGCCTCACCCTCGGCGACGAGCGGGACGTCGACGGTGATCTCCTGGTCGCGACGGATCAGGAGGAAGTCGACGTGCTCGACCGTGCGGCGGATGGCGTGCCGCTGCATGTCCTTCACGATGGCCAGCTGGGACTCGCCCTCGCCCTCGATCGACAGGTCGATCAGGGCGTTGACGCCGGCGTCGGTGATGAGGGCGGCGCGCAGCTCGCGCCAGTCGACGGTGACGGCGACGGGCTCGCGGCCCAGGCCGTAGACGACGGCCGGGACCTTGGCCTCGGCCCGGAGGCGGCGAGAGCTGCGGGTGCCGGTGGTGCGGCCGGTGGTGGCGGTGAGGGTGATCTCGGCCATCGGGACTCCTACGTCTGAGATCGCGCCGGAGCGCATGCGGTTGTGGGAGGGGCCACGCTACCGGTGGCGGGCGATCGGGCCCAAGGCGGCCGGCTGATCGGCCCGCCGGCGACAGGCGACGGGGCCGAGAGGTGGGGGGCCTCCCCCCTCGGTGGGCGTGCGCCACCAGGGTCGACGCGCTTCACTGCCCGCACCCGGCTGGAGCCGGGCGACAAGTGAACAGCCACCGGGAGCGACCGCCCCGGGTGCGCGAGGCGGGGGAGACGCCGACGACCGAGGGCCCACCGGGCCCTCCTGCGACGCGTCACCCTCCCAGGCCGGGAGCTCCCCTCACAGATGGGGAACCCATTGCACACAGAAGACGCAGCACCGACACGGAGGCGCGCCGCCGGCGTCGTCGCCCTGGGCCTCGCCCTGGTCCTGGCCCTGGCGGTGGGCCCGCTGGCGGGCCCGTCCGGCGCGGTCGACCGGCCCGCCGAGCAGGTCACGACCCTCGACCCGCCGCCGGTCGTCTGCCCGGCCGAGGAGGGCAACGCCCGGTTCGTCCGCTTCATCTACCTGAACATCTTGTTCCGGTGCCCGGAGCAGTCCGGCCTGGAGTACTGGACCCGCCGCCTCGACGCCGGGTACAGCCGGGGCCAGTTCGCCAAGTTCGTGGACCTCTCGCAGGAGAACCTGGTCCACAACAACGTGGTCGAGCTGTACCGCAGCCTGCTGGAGCGTGACCCCACCGAGGCGGAGCTGGCGGCCGGCGTGGACCACATCCGCCGGTTCCAGGCCGACGGGCAGCTCATCGCCGACATCCTCGCCTCGGACGAGTTCTACGCCGCCTTCGCGGTCGACCCGGAGTCGGAGCGGACCAAGGACGAGCAGTGGCTGGACCAGATGTACCAGTTCATCCTCGACCGCGAGGTCGACCCCGGGGCGCTGGAGTTCTGGATCGGCCGCATGGGCGACCCGTCGACCCAGGCGTCCCGCCAGCGCGTGACCCGGTACCTGGAGCGGGCCCCCGAGGCGACCATCGGGTGGATCTTCGGCGTGTACTTCGCCGGGCTCAACCGCCCGCCGAGCGACTCCGACATCGCCTTCTGGCAGGACTGGCTCCTCGGCCCGGTCGGCAAGTGGCGGACGTTCCACATGTGGACCTCGGTGCTCGCCTCCTCGGAGGGCTACGCCCGGGCCCAGACCCAGCCCAGCCCCGAGCAGCTGACCGCCACGCCCGAGGGCCGCGTCGCCAAGCAGGACGTGACCGGTTGATCCTCGCGCCGGCCCTGCCCTGGTGCGCGGGGGCAGGGCCGGCGCCGGCGGTGCCCGTCGACGGTCAGCTCTGGTTGCGCCCGCCGAAGATCTCGCTGACCGAGGCGTCGTCGAACACCGACTCGATGGCCTGCCCCACGAGCGGCGCGACCGACAGGACCTCGATCTGGTCGATCTGCTTCTCCGGTGGGAGCGGCAGGGTGTCGGTGATGACGACCTTGGTGAGCGAGCTGTTCTTCAGCCGGTCGATGGCCGGACCCGACAGCACGCCGTGGGTGGCCATGGCCCAGACGTCGGTGGCCCCCTGCTCGCGCAGCAGGTCGGCGGCGGCGCAGATGGTCCCCGCCGAGTCGATCATGTCGTCGAGGAGGACGCAGCTGCGCCCGGCGACCTCGCCGATGATGTTGGCCGCGACCGCCTGGTTCATCGTGCCCTTGGGCCGGAACTTGTTGACGAACGCCAGGTCGGCGCCGACCTCGCCGGAGAAGCGCTTGGCCGCCTTCACGCCGCCGGAGTCGGGCGACACGATGACCAGCTCGCCCGGGTCGGTGTTGGCCCGCAGGTACTCGACCTGGATCGGCATGGCCGTCAGGTGGTCGACGGGCATGTCGAAGAACCCCTGGATCTGTCCGGAGTGGAGGTCGACCGAGATCACCCGGTCGGCTCCCGCGGCGGTGAGCATGTCGGCCACCAGCTTGGCGGTGATGGGCTCGCGGCCCTCGGCCTTCCGGTCCTGGCGGGCGTAGCCGTAGAACGGGCACACGGCGGAGATGCGCTTGGCCGACGCCCGCTTGGCGGCGTCGATCATGATCAGCTGCTCCATCAACGAGTCGTTCACCGACCACCCCGGCTCGCCCGAGTGGGTCTGGATCACGAAGACGTCGGCGCCGCGGATCGACTCGTTGAAGCGGCAGTGCATCTCGCCGTTGGCGAAGCGCCGCAGGTTCGGCTCGCCCAGCTCGATGTCGAGGTGCGCGGCGATGGCCTCGGCCAGCTCGGGGTGCGCCGAGCCGCTGAAGAGGTGCATGCGCTTGGTGGTGACGGTCTCCATGGCGGGCTCCGCGGGTCGAGCTGGAAGGGGGGATTCAGGGCTGGGGCAGGGCGAAGAACGGACCGGTGCGGGTGCCGTCGGGGACCGAGGCGCCCGGCGCGAGGTGGGCGTAGGGGCCGACGTGGGTGTCGGCGCCGATCTCGGCGTCGTGGGCGGTCGTCTGCTCGACGGTGCTGCGGGCGCCGACCACGCAGTCGACCAGCCGGCTGTCGGGGCCGATCTCGGAGCCCTGGCCCACGATGGTGCGGCCCTGCAGGATCGTGCCCGGGAAGAGGGTCACGTCCCGCTCCAGCTCGACGGTGGTGTCGACGTAGGTGCGGTCGGGGTCGACCATGGTGACGCCCCGCTTGAGCCAGTCGAGGTTGGTGCGGCGGCGGAGCTCCGCCTCGGCCGTGGCCAGCTGGGCCCGGTCGTTGACGCCGTGGGTCTCGTCGGGGTCGTCGGCGGCCACCGCGGTGACGCCGTACCCGGCCTTGTTGAGGACCTCGACAACGTCGGTCAGGTAGTACTCGCCCTGGTCGTTGACGGGCTGGACCCGGCGCAGGGCGGGGGCCAGGACGCTGCGCCGGAAGCAGTAGATCGAGGTGTTGATCTCGCTGATCAGCCGCTGCTCCTCGTCGGCGTCGCGGTGCTCGACGATGCGGGCGACCCGGCCGTCGCGGCCCCGCTCGACCCGGCCGTAGCCGGTGGGGTCGGCGAGGTGGGCGGTGAGCACGGTGCACGCTGCGCCCGACCGGCGGTGGTGGTCGACCAGCTCGCGGATCGTCGAGGGCCGCAGCAGCGGGGTGTCGCCGGGGAGGACGAGGACGTCGGGGCCCTCGTCGTCGTCGGCGTCGTCGTCGGGGAAGGCGGTGAGGCCCACGGCGACGGCGTCACCGGTGCCCTGCTGGCGGTGCTGCTCCACGAAGTCGAGGACCAGGTCGGGCTCCTCGGCCTGGAGCTTCTTGGTGACGCGCTCGGCGCCGTGGCCGACGACGACGACGACCCGGTCGACGTCGCACTCGGCGAGCGACCCGAGGACGTAGCGGACCATGGCCTTGCCGCACAGCAGGTGCAGGGGCTTGGGCCGCTCGGAGCGCATCCGGGTGCCCTCACCGGCGGCGAGGACGACGGCGGACAGCGGTCGCTCGGCCATGTCTCGGAGTCTCGCGCGCCCGGCTCCCCGTCCCGACACCGGCCGTGCCGCCGCTGGTCGTGGTCACGTCACCGGCGGCGACGGAGCTCCGGGGGCAGGGCTCGAACCTGCGACGGCCGGATTCAAAGTCCGGTGTTCTACCAGCTGAACTACCCCGGAAGGGCGGCCCAGGATAGGTGCCCCCGCCGACCCGGGACGCCCGGTTGGTGGCCCGGCGGGGGTCGCCGCTAGGTTGGCGCACCTCATGGGTTCACTGATCAAGAAGCGCCGCAAGCGCATGCGCAAGAAGAAGCACAAGAAGATGCTGAAGCGCACCCGCTGGCAGCGCCGCGCCGCCGGCAAGTAGCCGACCACCAGCCTCGTCGCTGACGACCGCCCACCTCCGGAGCACCCGGGGAGGGCGGTCGTCGCCGCGTCCGGGCGGCGCCGACACGTCAGGGGCGTTCTCCACGTGAGGTTTCCGCAGTGGGGGCCGGGGCAGCGGGCCGTCCGTTCCCACCGTCACACCTGAGAGGACGTCCCCGTGGAAATCGGCATCGTCAGCCTGCTCGTCATCATCTTGCTCGTCGTTCTGATCATCTACTTCGTCCGCCGCGCCTAGCGGTCGCAGGGGGGCCGGGGGCCGGGGGCAGGGGGGCAACACGGAAGACTGGGTCGATGGCCCGCCTCCTCGTCGTGCACCACACACCATCCCCCCACCTCCACACCCTCCTGGAGGCGGTGCGCGACGGGGCGGGCGATCCCCAGATCGAGGGGGTCGAGGTCGTGGTCCGGGCCGCCCTGGCCGCCACGGCCTCGGACGTGCTCGAGGCCGACGGCTACGTCGTCGGCGGACCGGCGAACCTCGGCTACCTCGCCGGGGCGCTGAAGCACTTCTTCGACGTCGTCTACTACCCGTGCCTGGAGGACACGGAGGGACGCCCGTTCGGCGCCTACCTGCACGGCAACGACGACGTCGTCGGCGCCCGCCGGGCGCTGGACACCATCACCGGGGGCCTCCGCTGGGCGCGGGCCGCCGAGGTGGTCGAGGTCCGCGGGGCGCCGACGGCCGAGGACCGCCACGCGTGCTGGGAGCTCGGCGCCGTCGTCGCCGCCACGATCAGCCCGGCCTGACGTCCGCTGGCACCAGCCGGACGGAAGGGGTCTGGGTCGGTTCGTCGCCGTGGTCGGTCAGGCGCGGCGGATCCGGTCGAGACGGTCCTGGGCCCGCAGGGCGGTCGAGACGATCGGCAACCACACCGCCCGGTTCGGCGGCACCCGCGGGTGGGGCAGCTCGGCGAAGGGCGGCAGCTCCTCCCCGCAGATGGCCCCGGCCATGCGGTGGCCGAGCCAGGTGTTGAGGGCCACGCCCGAGCCGTTGCACCCGCCGGCGTACCAGGCGCCGTCGCTCCGCCCGCAGTGGGGCAGCCGGTCCCGGGTGATGGCGACCTCGCCGCCCCACGCCCGCTCGATCCGCGCCTCGGCCAGCTGGGGGTGGACGTCGACCATGCGGTCGCGGAGCACCTCGCGCGCCTGGCGCACGGTCGTGCGCCGCAGGCTGCGGCGCCCGCCGAAGACCATGCGCCCATCGGCGTCGAGCCGCCAGTACGACAGCAGGTTGCGGGTGTCGTAGGCCATGCGGCCGGTGGGCAGGACGGCGGCCTGCTGCTCGGCGGTCAGGGGCTCGGTGGCGACGATGAACGAGCCCATGGGCAGGGTCCGGCGCCGCAGGTCGGGGGCGGCGGCGTCGACGTGCCCGTTGACCGCGAGCAGGACGTCCCCGGCGCGGATCGTCCCGGCGTCGGTGTCCACCCCGTCGGCGCGCACCGCCGTGACGGCGCGGTGCGGGTGGAGGGTCGCCCCGGCGGCCCGGGCCCGGGCGACGAGGCCGGCGTGGAACCGGGCCGGCTGGAGGCCGCCGCTGCGCTCGACGACGAGACCGGCGGGGTAGGTGGTCGACCCGATCTCGGCGGCCAGGTCGGCGCCGGTGACGTAGCGGGCGCCGTGGCCGACCTCCTCCAGCTCGTCGGCGGCCCGGCGCAGCGCAGCCGCGCTGGTCGCGCCCGACGCCAGCTCGAGGCGACCCGTCCGGACGTAGTCGCAGGCGATGGCGTCGGGGCCGGTCACGAGCGCCTCGAGGTGGTCGAAGGCCTCGTCGACGGCGGCGAACATCCGCCGGCCCAGGTCGCCGTGCTGGGTCGCCAGGGTGCGGGGGCCGGCCTTGAGCTCGGGGAGGACCATCCCGCCGTTGCGGGTGCTGGCCCCGACGCCGAGCGGGCCCCGGTCGAGGACCGCCACCGACCGGCCCCGGCGCGCCAGCTCGGTCGCCGCCGCCAGGCCGCAGTACCCGGAGCCGACCACCACCACGTCGACCTCCGCCGGCAGGGGACCGTCGCCGGTCCCGGCGTCGAGCGGGGCGGCCTCGTGCCACAGGACGCTCTCGCGGTACCCCGACGCCAGTGGTGCGGTCACCGGGGGGACGGTAGACCCACTGCCGTCCCCGACACGGTCGATGCTCGGTCGCGGTGCCCGTCCGTGCGGGGAGGGGGTCAGGGCTACGGTCGCCGGCCATGGCCGCATCGACCGTCGGGTTCACCTACGCCAGCCTCATGGGGCTCGGTCCGCAGTACGCGGTGGAGACCGCCCGGCGCGCCGCCGAGGTCGGGTTCCGGTCGTTCTGGACGGCCGAGACCACGGGACCGGAGGCGTTCTCGCTCCTCGCCGCCGCGGGGGTCGCCGCCCCGGGCCTCGACCTCGGCACCGGGGTCCTCGCCCTCCAGCTCCGCACCCCGCCGCTCGCGGCCATGTCGGCCGCCACCCTCGCCGCCCTCGACCCCGACCGCGACGTGCTCCTCGGCGTGGGCATCTCCTCCCCGGTCGTGACGTCGCGCTGGCACGGGGCCCCCTACGGGTCCCAGCCGCTGGGCCAGGTCCGCGAGTACGTCGCCCTGGTGCGGGAGTGCCTGTCGGGCGAGAAGGTCACCTTCGCCGGCGACCACTACGCGGTGAAGGGGTTCCGGCTCGGGCTGCGGCAGGGCGAGCGGCGCCCGCGGATCGTGCTCGGCGCCCTCGGCCCGAAGATGCTGCGGCTGGCCGGCGAGGTCGCCGACGGTGTGCTCCTCAACTACCTCCCGGCGACGCACGTGGCCTGGTCGGTCGAGCAGGTGCGGGCCGGCGAGGCCGCCGCCGGCCGGGATCCCGGGTCGTGCACCGTCTACGCCTACGTCCACGCCGGTGTCGCCGACCGCGACGGCGCCCTGGCCAACGGGCGCAAGGACCTCTTCTCCTACGCGGTGGTCGACTCCTACGCCGAGAGCTTCACGCGGGCCGGGTTCGGCGACGCCGTGACCGAGGTGCGCGAGCGCCACGCCGCCGGCGACCGCGAGGGCGCCCTCGCCGCGGTGAGCGAGGAGATGGTCGACGCCATCGACGTCGTCGGCGACGCCGACCTGGTGCGGGACACGGTGCGGGCCTACGCCGCCGCCGGCGTCGACCACCCGGTGCTCATGCCCCTGCCGTGGGGCGCCGACCGCAAGCAGGTCGTGGCCGACACCATGCGCGCCGCCATCGACGCGTAGGTCCGTGGGACGCGGCCTCGCTCCACTCGGAGCCCCTCATCCTGTGCGTAGGGTCGGGGCATGAGCCTGGACGGGACGACGTGCATCATCACCGGCGGCGCACGGGGCATCGGGTACGCCCTCGCCGACCGGTTCCTGGCCGAGGGGGCGGGCGGCGTGGCCGTGGTCGACCTCGAGACCGCCGACGCCGAGGCCGCCGCGACCCGCCTGGTCGACACCCACGGGGACCGGGTCGTCGGGCTGGGCGCCGACGTCAGCGACGCCGCACAGGTCCAGGCGGTGGTCGACGCCACCACGGCCCGGTTCGGGCCCGTCGGCCTGTTCGCCGCCAACGCCGGCATCGGCACCGCCCAGGGGCTGATGGCCGACGACGCCACGTGGGACCGGATCTGGAAGGTCAACGTCATGGCCCACGTCGTGGCCGCCCGCATCGTCGTGCCCGACATGGTGGAGCGGGGCGGCGGCACCTTCCTCACCACCGCCTCGGCCGCCGGGCTGCTGGCCCAGATCGGCGACGCCGGGTACTCGGTCACCAAGCACGCCGCCGAGGCCTTCGCCGAGTGGCTGGCCATCACCTACGGCGACCAGGGCCTCCGGGTCCACTGCCTGTGCCCGCAGGGCGTCAACACCGACATGATCCGGGGCGGCCGGGGCAGCTCCGCGGTCGAGACCGTCGCCCTGCAGGGCGTGCTCGAGCCCGAGCAGGTCGCCGACGCGGTGGTGACGGCCATGGCCGAGGGGCGCTTCCTCGTCCTCCCCCACCCCGAGGTGGCCCAGTTCTACGAGCGCCGGGCGACCGACCCCGACCGCTGGCTGGCCGGCATGCGCCGGCTCCAGGCCAAGGTGGTCGGCGCCATCGGCGGGGGCTGAGGTCCGGGGTGGGCGAGCCGACCCTGCTCGACGTCGGGCTCCACGTCGGCGACGTGGTCCGCTTCCGACCCCGCCCCTCGGCCCGCTGGCAGGAGGCGACCGTCGAGCGGCGCGAGCGGGACGGGTCGATCGGCGTCCGCGACGCCAAGGGGGCGGCCCGGGCCCTGCCCCTCGACCGGCTGGAGGTGCCCACCGCCGGACCCCGCGGGGCCCGCACGTGGGAGCCCCTGACCGAGCGGGCCGAGCGCGACGTCCAGCTCGACCTGTTCCTCGACGGCGCCCCGCCGCCACCCGACCCGGCGCCGTCGCGCCGGCGTCGCCCCCGCCGGTGAGGCCCGGGCTCGACGCCGCGACGGTGGCGGCCTACGACGTCGGCGCCGCGACCTACGCCGCCCGGGGGACGATCCCGGCCACCGAGCGGGCCGCCGCCCTCGTCGCCCGGCGCCTCCCCGACGGCCCGCTGCTCGACCTCGGCTGCGGGACGGGGAACGACCTCGGCGTGCTCGGCGCCGGCGTCGTCGGCCTCGACCCGTCGGCGGCCATGCTCGGCGAGGCCCGGGCCGCCCACCCCGCGGTCCCGCTGGTGCGGGCCGCGGCCGGGGCGCTCCCCGTCCGCCCCCGCTCGCTGGCGGGGGCGTGGGCCTCGAAGTCGCTCCAGCACCTGCCCGCCGCCCACCTCCCGCTCGCCCTCGCCGACCTGCACCGGGGCCTCGCCGTCGGGGCGCCGATCTCGCTGCGGCTCTTCGCCGGCGCGGGCGTCGTCACCAGCGACGCCGACGACGACCTCCCGGGGCGCCAGTTCACCCTGTGGGACCCCGGGGCCCTGGTGGGGCTGGTCGAGGGCGCCGGGTTCGTCGACGTCCACGCCCGCACCGACGCGGGCGTCGGCAAGCCCAGCGACTGGCCGTTCCTCGACGTCACCGCCACCCGGGGCCGCACCCTGGCCGACACCGTCGGCCCCGGGATGCGGCTCCTCGTCAGCGGGCTCAACCCCAGCCTCCACGCCGCCGACGCCGGCGTCGGGTACGTCGGGCCCGGCAACCGCTTCTGGCCGGCGCTGGCCGAGGCCGGCCTCCTCCCCCCGGGCGCCGACCGCGACCCGTGGCGGCTGCTGGCCACCGGCGGCATCGGCATGACCGACCTGGTGAAGCGGGCCACGCCGCGGGCGTCGGACCTGACCACCGCCGAGTACCGGGCGGGCGTCGCCCGCCTCGACCGGCTGTGCACGATGCTCGCCCCCGAGGCGGTGCTCCTCGTCGGCCTGGCCGGGTGGCGGGCCGGGGCCGACCGGGCGGCCACGCCGGGATGGCAGGCCCGCCACCTCGGCGCCAGCCCCGTGTACGTCATGCCCTCCACCAGCGGCCTCAACGCCGGCACCAGCCGGGCCGACCTCGTCGCCCACCTCCGCGCCGCCGCGATCGGCCCCCCGCAGGCCGCGCCCTGAGCCGTGCTCCGGGAGCGGAGCCCGGGCGGCGACGTGCGACCATGGCGCGGTGATCCGCCGGCTCCTCCTCGTGCTGGACTCGTCGGGCGACGGCGCCCGGAGCCTGCTCGACCTGGCCCGCTGGGCGGCGACGGCCCACGACGTCACCATCACCGCGGTGGTGCTGGACGCCGACGACGAGGCCCGCACGCTCGACGGCGTCACGACCGTGCGCCGCCCGACCCCGACGATCGGTGTCGTGCGGGCCACCGCCGAGCTCACCGGTCGCCCCGGGCTGGCCCGGCGGGCGGCCCGGATCTGGCGACGCCGGGTGCTCGCCGACGCCCCCACCTTCGACGTCGTCGTGGCCGGGTCGGCCGAGGCCCTCATGGCCCTCGACGAGATGGCCGACCCGCGACCGCCCGTGGTGGCCCACCTCCCCCTGCTGGACGAGACCTGGTCGGGCCGTCCCCGCCCCGCCGACCTCGCCCGGCGGCTGTCGTCCGTGGCCCTCACGGTCGTGCCGGCCGAGCCGGTCGCCCGGTGGGCCACCCGCGACCGGGCCCACGGCGGCCTGGGCCTCGACCCGCGCCGGGTGCGCCACCACCCCGGCCCCGTCGACCCGCCCTCCCGTCACCCCCGCCCCGGGCCCGACGCCGCCGCCCTGGTGGTCGGCTGCGGGCCCGTCGGGTGGCGGGCGGGCACCGACCTGTTCGCCGCGGTGGCGGGCGCGGTGGGCGCCGAGGTCGACGGGCGCACCGTCCACTGGACGTGGATCGGTGACGACGACGTCGACGGCACCGCCGCCGACGTCCGCGACGACCTCGACCTGCGCGGGCTGCGGCACCGGGTGCGGATCACCCCCGACGGGCCCGAGCGGGCCGACCGGCTGGCCGCCGCCGACCTCCTCCTCGTCACCGGTCGGGTCGACCCGTACCCGCTGCCCGCGGTCCAGGCCGCCCTCGCCGGCACGCCCGTCGCCGGGTTCACGCCCGGCACCGCCCTGCTGGGCGAGGCCGGTCACGATGGACGCCGGGTCGACCGCCTCGACGTGGACGCGCTGGCCGACCAGGTCCGCGAGCTGCTCACCCACCCGGACCGGGGCCGTCTCCTGGCCGGCGACCTGGCCCGGGCCGCGGCCAGCGCCACGACCCCCCTCGCCGCCGCCTCGCTCTGGGCCGACATCGAGGACGCCGTCGCCGCCGTCACCGCCCCGGCCCCCGGCGATCCGGCGCCCCCGGTGCTGGTGATCCGGTCCGACGGCCGGGCGTCGGACCTGGTCGCCGGGGCGGCGGCCGGCGACGCCGACCGCCACGAGGGCGAACGGTGATCCGCCCGCGGGCCGTGCTGGCCCTGACCGCCGACCTCAGCCCGTCGGACACCAACCGCACCCTCCTCTCCCTGCTCGAGGAGCTGGGGCGGGCCGGCGCCGTCGACCCGAGGCGGACGCGGGTCGTGGCCGGCGACGGCGGGGCCCTGGCCGGCGTGGTCACCGGCGACACCGACCTGGCCGACGTCCGGGTCGTGGGCGACGGCCCCGACCGGGTGGGGGCCGTCGCCGCCCGGGTCCACCCCCGCGCCCGCCCGGCCGGAGAGCGGGTCGGCCTCTCCTGGGGGCTCGCCCGCCACCCGGCGCGCTCGGGGCTGGGCCCCCCCGACGTGGTCTGGTCCCACGGGGCGGCGGCCCTGGGCCTGGCCGACGCCCTCCCCCGGCCGGCACGTCGGGCCCCGCTCGTCGTCCGGCTGTACGACGGTCCCATCGGCCTGCGCCGCGCCGCCGGGCCCGACGCCGCCGCCCGGCTGGCCCGCGCCCGCCTCGTCGTGGTCTCGTCCGCCGCCCTCCGGGACCACCTCGTCGACGACCTCGGCCTCGACCGGTCGAGGATCGCCGTGCGCCCGCCGTGGATCCTGCCGCCCCTCCCCGACGAGGCCACCGGCGGCCCGGTCAGCCCGCCCCCCGTCCCCGCCGGCGCGCTGGTCGTGGGCGGTGGCGGACCGATCTGCTGGCGGGCGGGCACCGACCTGTTCGTCGACCTGGCCACCCGCCTCCCCCGCGCCGTGGACGGGCGCCCCGTCCACCTGGTGTGGGCCGGCCGGCCCGACGGGCCCGACGCCCTCGAGCGGATCACCACCGACGTGGACCGGCGCCGGATCGGCGACCGGGTCCACATCGTCGACGCCGACGGGTGGCGGCGGGGCTGGCCGGCGCCGGCGCTGGTCGTCGTCACCGCCCGGGAGGCGCCGGTCCCGCTGCTCGCCCTCGGCGCGTCCCGGCGCTCGGTCCCCGTCGTCGGCCACCGCACGGCAGGCCTGGCCGAGATCCTGCCCCCCGCGGTGCACGACGAGTCGCTGGTCGACCTCTTCGCCGGCGACACCCTGGCCCGGGTGGTGGGCGGCCTGCTCGAGGACCCCGACGCCCGCCACAGCCTCGGGGCCGAGCAGGGCGCCCACGTCACCCGTCACCACGCCGCCGCGTCCCGCGTCGCCGAGCTGTGGGCCGACGTGGCCGCCCACCTCGCCCGCGGCTGACTCCGCTCCGTCCCGGCCCGGGCGAGCCGTCGCCCCGACGTGGGAACCTGGACAGGTGACCAGCGACCTCGTCCTCGTCGACCACCCGGCCCCGCACGTCGGACGGGTGACGCTCGACCGGCCCGACCGGCTGAACGCCATGTCGATCGACCTCGTCCTCGCCCTCGACGACGCCCTGGGCGCCCTGGCCGAGGAGAACGGGACGTGGGTGGTCGTCCTCACCGGCGCCGGTCGAGGGTTCTGCTCGGGCCTCGACCTCGAGGACCACGGCGTGGTCCCCGGCATCGACGGGCTGACGGTGGGCCGCATCGCCCAGCGGGCCATGCGCGTCTACAGCCGCCTCGTGCCCCGCCTGCGCAAGCTGCCCCAGCCGGTGATCGCCGCCGTGAACGGGCCCGCCTTCGGCGGCGGGATGTGCCTCGCCCTCGGAGCCGACCTCCGGCTCGCCTCGGAGTCAGCGGTGTTCAACGCCACCGGCATCGTCAACGGCCTGACGTCCACCGAGATGGGGGCGTCGTGGCTGCTCCCCCGGCTGGTCGGGGCGGCGTGGGCCAACGACGTCCTGCTGACCGGGCGCCGCGTCGACGCCGCCGAGGCGCTGCGGGCCGGCCTCGTCAGCCGGGTGCTCCCCGACGACGAGCTGGCCGACGCCGCCGTCGCCCTCGCCTCCGACATGTGCGCCCACTCGCCCTACGGGCTGGCCATGACCAAGGACGTCCTGTGGGCGAACCTGGAGATCTCCAGCCTCGAGGCCGCCATCGAGCTCGAGGACCGCAACCAGCTCATGCTCGGCTTCACCGAGAACCTGCCCGAGGCCATGCGCGCCTTCCGCGCCGGCCGGGCGCCCGCCTACACCGACGAGCCCCGGCGCGACCTGTTCTCCGGCTGACCCCTACTGTCGCCCCGTGGCCCCGCCCTACGACGTCGCCCGCCTCCGCCGGCGCTTCCCGGCGCTCGCCAGCGGGCTCGCCTTCTTCGACGGTCCGGGTGGGTCGCAGACCCCCGACGTGGTCGCCGACGCGGTGCGGGCGACGCTCGCCGGGCCGCTGTCGAACCGGGGCGACCTCACGCTGGCCCAGGACAACGCCGAGCGGGCCGTGGTCGAGGCCCGCGCCGCCCTGGCCGACCTGCTCGAGGCCGACCCGCAGGGGGTCGTGTTCGGCCGCAGCTTCACCCAGATCACCTTCGACATCGCCCGGGCGATGGCCAAGCGGTGGGGCCCCGGCGACGAGGTCGTGGTCAGTCGACTGGACCACGACGGGAACGTCCGGCCGTGGGTGCTCACCGCCGAGGCGGTCGGGGCCACGGTGCGCTGGGTCGACCTCGACCCGGCGAGCGGCGAGCTGGCGATGGGGTCGCTCGACCGGGCGATCACGCCGCGCACCCGGCTGGTGGCGATCACCGGGGCGTCGAACCTGATCGGGACCCGGCCCGACGTCGCCGCCGTCGCCGCCGCGACCCACCACGTCGGGGCCTGGCTCTACCTCGACGCCGTGCACCTCGTCCCCCACGAGGCCGTGTCGCTCCGCACGAGCGGCGCCGACCTGGTCGGGTGCTCGACCTACAAGCTCCTCGGGCCGCACGCCGGCGTGGTCGCCGGGCGCCCCGAGATCCTCGAGCAGCTGCACCCCGACAAGCTGCTGCCGTCCACCGACGCGGTGCCCGAGCGCTTCGAGCTGGGCACCCTCCCCTACGAGCTGATGGCGGGGGCGACCGCCGCGGTGGACCTCGTCGCCGACCTCGTCCCCGACGACGAGGGGGCCACCCGCCGACAGCGCATCGAGACGTCGATGGCCGCCGTCGCCACCCACGAGGATCGGCTCCGCGACCGGATCGAGGCGGACCTGTCCGAGCGATCGGGGGTGACGCTGTGGTCCCGGGCCAGCCACCGGACGCCGACGATCCTCGCCACCTTCGCCGACCACGACGCCGGCGCCGTCTCCCGGCAGCTGGCCGAGCACGGCATCAACGCCCCGGCCGGCACCTTCTACGCCCACGAGGCGGCACAGCGCCTCGGCCTCGGCCCCGACGGCGGGCTGCGGATCGGCGTCGCCCCCTACACCGACGACGCCGACGTCGACCGGCTGCTCGGGGCGCTGGACGAAACCCTGCGCTGATCCGACGCTCAGCCTGCGAGCGTCCCGTGGTGCGCTCGCCGATCCAGGGGCTGCCGTCCCACCGGACGTCGAACCCCGGGTTCGTCGCCATGGGACGGCGGGTCCTCGACCTGGTGCTTTGGGGACGTGACGGGGGTAACGGCTAGACCGGCGGCGGAACCGCATCCTCGGAGGAAGCACCGTGCCCGAAGCCGTCATCGTCTCCACCGCCCGCACCCCCATCGGGCGGGCCATGAAGGGCTCGCTCAAGAACGAGCGGCCCGACGACCTCACCGCCTTCATCGTCGACACGGCGCTGAACCAGGTCCCCGAGCTGGACCGCACCACCGTCGAGGACCTGATCCTCGGCTGCGGCCAGCCCGCCGGCGAGTCGGGGTTCAACATGGCCCGCATCGCCGCCATCCAGGCCGGCATGCCCGACGTCCCCGGCGTCACCATCAACCGCTACTGCTCGTCGTCGCTCCAGGCGATCCGCATGGCCACCCACGCCATCCGCGCCGGTGAGGGCGACGTCTTCGTCGCCGCCGGCGTCGAGACCGTCAGCCGCTTCCTCAACGGCATGGCCGACGTGGGCGGGGCCAAGAACCCCCGCTACGCCGACGCCGAGGCCCGCACCGCCGCCCGCCAGGCCGGCGGCCAGGGCGACTGGGCCCCGGCCGAGGGCCTGCCCGACGTCTACATCGCCATGGGCGAGACGGCCGAGAACGTGGCCGAGCTCACCGGCACCACCCGCGAGGAGATGGACGAGTTCGCCGCCCTCTCGCAGCAGCGGGCCACGGCCTCGATCGAGAACGGCTTCTGGGAGGGCGAGATCACCCCCGTGGTCACCACCGACGACGAGGGCAACGAGGTCACCGTCACCCGCGACGACGGCATCCGCGCCGGCACCACCGCCGAGGGCCTGGCCAACCTCAAGCCCGCCTTCCGGCCCGACGGTCGGGTCACCGCCGGCAACGCCTGCCCCCTGAACGACGGCGCCGCCGCCGTGGTCGTCATGAGCGACACCCGCGCCGCCGAGCTGGGGCTCACCCCCCTGGCCCGCGTCGTCGCCTCCGGCGTGACCGGCCTCAACCCCGAGATCATGGGACTCGGCCCCATCGAGGCGTCGAAGCAGGCCCTCGCCCGCGCCGGCATGACCATCGACGACATCGACCTGGTCGAGATCAACGAGGCCTTCGCCGCCCAGGTGATCCCGTCGGCGAAGGAGCTCGGCATCAGCTGGGACAAGCTGAACGTCAACGGCGGCGCCATCGCCGTGGGCCACCCCTTCGGCATGACCGGCGCCCGCATCGCCACCACGCTGATCCACGGCCTGCAGGACGCCGACAAGACGTTCGGCCTGGAGACCATGTGCGTCGGCGGCGGCCAGGGCATGGCCATGATCTTCGAGCGCCTCAGCTGACCGAGCGGGCCCGCCGGAGCTCGGGCGCACGGACGGTGCCAGGCACCGTCCGTGCGCCCGCTCCGCGCTAGAGCAGGTTGTCGGGGCCGAGGTCCTCGACCGACGTGGTGCCGGTGAGGCCGAGGGCCACGTCGATGTCGGCCTTCAGCCCCTCGAGCACGTGGGCGACGCCGGCCTCGCCCTGCCCGGCGACGGCCCACGCCCAGCCCCGGCCGATCAGGCAGGCCCGGGCCCCGAGCGCCATGAGCTTCACCACGTCGAGGCCGCTGCGGATGCCGCCGTCGGCCAGCACCTCGACACGGTCGCCGACGGCCTCGACCACCGCGGGCAGGGCCCGGGCCGACGACGCCACCGCGTCGAGCTGGCGCCCGCCGTGGTTCGACACCACGAGGCCGTCGACCCCGGCGTCGACCGCCCGGCGGGCGTCCTCGGCGTCGAGCACGCCCTTCACCAACAGCTTGCCGTCCCAGTGCTGGCGGACCCAGGCGATGTCGTCCCAGGTCACCGAGGGGTCGAACTGGGCATCGACCCAGTCCCGGAACTGGTCCGGCGTGCTCGCCCCGGGCACGGCGTCGGTGAGGTTGCCGAAGGTCAGGGGCTTGCCGCCGATGGCCACGTCGCGCACCCACTGCGGGTGCGACACCAGGTCGAGGCCCCGCCGGGCCTTGGCCCACGCCGTGACCTCGCCGACCATGGCGTTGCGCGTGTCGCGATGGCGGGCGCCGACCACGGCCAGGTCGACGGTGAGCACGAGCACCGGGCTGGCGACCTTCGCCGCCCGGGCCATCAGCCCCTCGGCGTAGCTGCGGTCGCGCATCACGTAGAGCTGGAACCAGGGCGGCCGGGTCGTCGCCTCGGCCACCTCCTCGATCGAGCAGATCGACACCGTCGACTCGACGAAGGGCACGCCGGCGGCCTCGGCGGCCCGCGCCGCCTGGACCTCGGCCCTCTGGGCGAACATCCCGCCCAACCCGACCGGGCCGAGGATGACGGGCGTGGCCAGATCCTGGCCCAGCACCGTCGTGGCCTGGGTCCGGGTGCCCACGTCGCGCATCACCCGCTGGCGCAGGCGCACATCGACCAGGTCGGCGACGTTGGCGGCCATGGTCGCCTCGTCGTAGGCGCCGCCGTCGATGTAGTCGAACAGCTGGCGGGGCAGCCGACGCCGGGCCAGCTCGCGGTGGTCGGCGATTGTCGCGGGCACGAGCCCCAGCGGTCGATCGGATGCGAACCTCATGGCTCCGGACCGTACGCCAGGGAGGTCAGGCCTGGCGCGTGACCTCGACGGTGACCTCGAGCTCCTGGGCCCCGCCGCCGGCGTAGACGCCGCGGAACGGCGGGACGTCGTGGTAGTCGCGCCCGGCGGCGACCCGGACGTGGCGGTCGAAGACCGGCGACAGCGACGTCGGGTCGAGGGGCCAGACCCGCCCCGTCCAGGCCGCGACCCAGGCGTGGCTCTCGCCCACGGTCGCCTCGCCGATCTCGGGCTCGTCGGCCGGGTGCAGGTACCCCGACACGTACCAGGCGGGGATCCCCATGGTGCGCAGCAGCGCCAGCGACAGGTGGGCGAAGTCCTGGCACACCCCCCGCCCGGCGGCGAGGACCTCGGGGGCGGTGGTGGCGACGCCGGTGAAGCCCTGCTCGTAGGCGAGCCGGTCGTTCACGTAGCCGACCGCGGCCTCGGCCGCCTCGGCCGGGGTGGTGGCGCGGGCCCGGATCTCGGCCGCCGTGGCGACCAGGGACTCGTCGTCGAGGGCGACGATGGCCGTCGGCACCAGCAGCTCGTAGAAGCGGTCCCGCACCTCGGGCGAGGCCAGGTCGTCCCAGGTGGCCTCGCCCGGGCCCATGCGGGTCACGCCCGTCTCGACGACCGCCTTGGCCACGACCGACAGCTCGGTGTGGGGCACCTGCAGGTCGAAGTGGTGGACCATCGTCCCCCAGTAGTCGACGTGGTTGACCACCCGGACGGCGGGGCTCACGTCGAGGCTCCACGACAGGACCGTCTGGCGGCGATCGCTGCGCGGCTCGAGCCGGGCCTCGTTGTACGACGTGGTGACGGGGGCCTCGTACCGGTACGAGGTGGCGTGGGTGACGGCGAGGCGGGTGGCCATGGCTAGATCGCCGCCTCCGCCTGCCACTCGATCAGGTCGGCCCGGCGGAAGTAGCGGGCCTTGACCAGCTCGTCGGCCCGGCGGCAGGCGTCCTGGAGCCGGGTGAGGGTGGCCTCGGTGGTCCGGGCCAGGTCGTCGGGTCCGGTGTAGGTGAGCTCGGCCCGCACCCGCCCGATGATCCGCACCGCGGTGTCGGGGGTGCCGGTGGCGGTGGCGATCTCCCGGAGCGACGTCTCGGCCAGGTCCAGGGCGTAGGCGACCGAGCGGGGCAGGTCCTCGGCCTGAAGCAGCATGGTCAGGGCCCGGGTGCGGGTGATCTCGCCGCCGTAGGTCCGGAGGAAGGCGTCGTTGGCCCCGCAGCTGACGAGGACGCTCGACCACTGGGACGCGTCGTCGGAGTCGGTCACGGCGCCGAGCAGGCGGGCCGTCATGTCGACCCGCTCCAGGCACCGCCCGATGGTGAGGAAGCGCCAGCCGTCGTCGTGCAGCACGACGGAGTCGATCAGCCCGCCGATGAGGGCGACCCGCTCGCGCACCCACCGGAAGAAGATGTACGGGCCGAGGGCCCGGGCCGCCCGGATCTGGGCGTCGAGGTCGTGGTGGGTGCGGTTGATCGCCTCCCACACCTCGGTGGCCAGGGTCTCACGGAGGCCCCGGGCGTTGGAGCGGGCCAGGCGGAGGGACCCGGCCACCGAGCTGGGGTTGTCGGGGTCGTAGGCCAGCAGCTCGGTGGCCCGCCACAGGTCGACCGCCTCGACCTCGGCGCTGCCGGCCAGGCCCATGGCTGCGAGCAGGGTCGCCCCCACGTTCTCGTCGGCGGCGTCGGCCAGCATCCGGTGCACGTGGACGTCGAGCAGCCGGGCGGTGTCGTCGGCCCGCTCGATGTAGCGCCCCATCCAGTACAGCGACTCGGCGATCCGGCTCAGCACGCGCCCCCCTCCCCCTGCTGCTGCTGGAGCTCCTGCTGGTGCTGGCGCTCGTGGTCGTCGGCAGGGCCGAACTGCAGGGGCACGGGCGCCGCCTCGCGCCGGGCCTCCTTGTCGCCGGGGACGACGGCCGCCGGCGGCGCCGCGACCGGCGCCGGCGTCACCGCCTCCTTGAGCACCCAGGTGTCCTTGGAGCCGCCGCCCTGGCTGGAGTTCACGACCAGGCTGCCCTCGGGGAGGGCGACCCGGGTCAGGCCGCCGGGCAGGACCCACACCTTCTCGCCGTCGTTGACGGCGAAGGGCCGCAGGTCGAGGTGCCGGGGCCGGAGGCGGCCGTCGACCAGCGTGGGGGCGGTCGAGAGGGTGACGACGGGCTGGGCGATCCAGCCCCGGGGCTCGGCCAGGATCGTGGCCCGGGCCGCGGCCAGCTCCTCGTCGGTGCACGACGGCCCGAACACCAGGCCGTACCCGCCGGAGCCGTCGACCGGCTTGACGACCATCTGGTCGAGGCGGTCGAGGACGTGGGCCCGGGCCTCGGGGTCCTCGAGCCGGTACGTGTCGACGTTGCGGAGGATGGCCGGCTCACCCAGGTAGTACTCGATCAGGTCGGGCACGTAGGTGTACATGAGCTTGTCGTCGGCCACGCCGTTCCCGATGGCGTTGGCGATGGTGACGTTGCCGGCCCGGTTGGCGTGCACCAGCCCGGCGACGCCGAGGGCGGTGTCGGGCCGGAACTGCACCGGGTCGAGGAAGTCGTCGTCGATGCGCCGGAAGATGACGTCGACCCGCTCCTCCCCCGCCGTGGTGCGCACGTAGGCGACGTCGTCGCGGCAGATGAGGTCCCGCCCCTCGACCAGGTCGACGCCCATGAGCCGGGCCAGCAGGGCGTGCTCGAAGTAGGCCGAGTTGTGGACGCCGGGGGTCAGCACGACGATGCGGGGGTTGCGCACCGTGGGCGCCGTCGCCCGCAGGGCCCGCAGCAGCTGGCGCGGGTAGTCGTCGACGCCGGCGATCGCCTGGGCCCGGAACAGGTCGGGGAACACGCGGGCCATGACCCGCCGGTTCTCCATCACGTAGCTCACGCCCGACGGGCTGCGGAGGTTGTCCTCCAGCACGCGCATCTCGCCGTGCTCGTCGCGGATCACGTCGATGCCGGCGACGTGGATGTGGACGCCGCCGGGCGGGCGGATCCCGTACACCTGGCGGTGGAAGTGGGGCGAGGAGTGGACGAGCTGGCGGGGCACCACCCCGTCGTCGAGGACCTGGCCCTCGCCGTAGATGTCGGCCAGGAACATCTCCAGGGCCCTGACCCGCTGGATGATGCCCGACTCCAACCGGGCCCAGTCGCCGGCGCCGATCACCCGGGGGACGAGGTCGAGCGGGAAGGGCCGCTCCTCGCCGGAGAGGGCGAAGGTGACGCCGCGATCGCGGTACGCCCGGCTGAGGGCCTCGGTGCGGGCCAGGAGGTCGTCGGAGGTCTGGGGCCGCAGGGTGTCGTGGATGACCCGGTAGGTCTCCCGCGGCCGCCCGAAGCGGTCGAACATCTCGTCGTGGGCCCGGCGGGTGCTCCCGGAGTCGTAGCCCTCGAACAGGTCCGTCACCCGCTCACGCTCCCGCGCCCGTGTTGCGCGAGTCGCACGCCGGTGTGAACCACGTGTGAACCGTCGACCGGACGACGGAGCTGTGCGGCGGGGTCACGACGGCCGACCGTACCCGGACGCCCCACCCCCCTACCGTGTCGGGGATGCGCGAGGGGCGAGGTGCGGTGGCCGCCGCCTCGGTGCTCGCCGCCCTCGCCCTGGCCATCAGCGGGTGCAGCGACGACGAGGCGGTCCCCGACCCGGAGGAGGTCGAGGAGGACGCCGCCCCGGCCGGTCCGACGGTCGCGGGCGACGGGGTGGTCGCCGCACGGACCTGGGTCGGCCCCGACGGCAACGTCGAGGACGTGGTCGCCGACGGCGAGGTGGTCCTCGCCCTCGCCTCGTCCCGCCCGGGCCGGGCGGACACGCTGCTGCGGTCGTCCGACGGAGGCCGCACGTGGGACGACCCCGCCGAGGCCTTCGCCACCGAGGTCGAGGGCCAGGGCCAGGGCCAGGGCCAGGGCCAGGGCCAGGGCCAGGGCAACGACTGGATCGTCGCCGCCACCACGCCCCGCCTCCACACCGCGGGCGGCGTCACGTTGGCCGTCCGACCCTCGGCTCCACCGACCGGCCCGAGGATCCGTCACGACGTCCTGGTGTCCGACGACGCCGGCGAGACGTGGGCCCCGCTCGCCCTGCCGGTGCCGGACGGTTCCTCGGCGCTCGTGAGCGATGTCGTCGCCGGCCTGGTCCAGCGGGACGACGCCTCCGGCATCGGCGGGGCGTACGGAAGCCCCGGATCGACGAACGTCTACGACCACCTCGACGCCTACGACGCCGCCGCCTGGGTGAGCCGCGACGGAGGCTCCACCTTCGCCCCGGCCCGCGGCCTGGGCGACGGCGCGCCCGGCATGCAGGGCGTGCGCGCCGTGGAGTGGACCGGCGAGCGGTTCGTGGCCATCGGCGACGACAGCAGCCGCGTCCCCCAGCAGTGCTGCTTCCCGTCGGTGGACGAGGTCTCCTGGGCCTCACCCGACGGGACCGGGTGGGTTCCCCTGGCAGGGCTCGGGGACGGCACGCGCTGGATGACGAGGATCCACCAGCAGTGGTCGGTCGATGACGACGGCACCGTCACCCTCGGCGTGCCCGGCGACTCGGTCGCCCTCGCCCCTGGTGCCACCGAGTGGGTGGCCGACGAGGGCGCGCCGGGCCCGATCCTGCCCGACGCCGCCCTGCTGAGGCGGGGCGACGGCTCGATCATCGGCACGTGGATCGTCGACACCGCGTGCGACTGCGAGGTGGCCTACGCCGGCGTGACGGGCCCCGCGGGAGCGGACGCCACCGAGCTGTCCTTCGACTCGTGCCGGGACCGCTCCATCCGAGGAGAGACCGGCGTCGACGCTCCCGTCGCCCTGGGCGACGCGGTGGCTGCGCTGGCGTGGTGCAACGACGAGAACCGGTTGGTGGCCTCCATCGCCTCGTCGACCGACGGTGGGGCGAGCTGGACGACGGCCCGGCTGGCCGACCTGACCCCCGATGGTGCATCCGACCTCGGCCTCCCGCACCCCAGCCTCGCTGCCGGCCGGGCCGTGGCCGTCGACGGCGCCCTCGTGGCCCTGGCGTCCGGCGTCGGGCCCTCGAGCAACGGGGACGACACGAGCGCCGCAGGTCCGCCCGACCCCGGGCCCATCACCGCCATCCGGGTCACCGCCGCGTGACCGACCGGATCCCTCCGGCGTGAGCTGGGTTCGAGGCCCGGTCCTCGGGAAGGACGGTCCGTACACTCGATCGAAGGAGCACCATGGGAATGCTGAGCAAGCTGGCCAAGGGCGGGATGGCCAAGAAGCTGATCTCCGAGGCCAAGAAGCCGCAGAACCAGGCCAAGGCCAAGCAGCTGATGAACAAGGTGACCTCGAAGCAGGGCGCCAAGGGCGGGACCCGGCGGCCCTAGGCGCCGCCCACCACGCCGCCGTCCACGTGCAGGACGGAGCCGGTCATGAAGCTGGAGGCGTCCGAGGCGAGGAAGATGGTCGGTCCGACCATCTCCTCGGGCGTGGCCAGCCGGCCCATCAGGCACGACTGGGCGATGGACGCCGCCCCGTCGGGGCCGGTGTTGCGCACCATGTCGGTGTCGACCCCGCCCGGGGCCAGGGCGTTGACCCGGACGCCGTCGGCGGCCAGCTCGGCGGCCCACGCCCGAGTGTAGGCCACCATGGCCGCCTTGGCCCCGGTGTAGAGCGACAGCCCACCGGCGAACAGGAACGCCCCCGCCGACACCACGTTCACGATGGCGGCGTGGTCCGAGGCCCGCAGGTGCGGGAGGGCGTGCTGGACGAGGAACAGCGGGCCCTTCACGTTGACGGCGATCGACTTGTCGAAGCCGGCCTCGGTGTAGCCCTCGACCGGCTGGGCCAGGGCGTTGGCCCCGTTGTTGACCACCACGTCGATGGCGCCGAAGCGGCCGACCGTCGACGCGACCAGGGCGGCGACGGCCTCCAGGTCACCGAGGTGGCACGGCACGCCGAGGACCTCGTACCCCAGGGCCGCCATCTCGCGCTCGGCCTCGGCGCAGGCGTCGGCCTTGCGGCTCGCCACCACGACCTTGGCCCCGGCGGCGGCGAAGCCCTCGGCCACGGCGCGACCGATGCCCCGGGTCCCGCCGGTGATGATGGCGACACGACCGTCCAGGCGGAACCGGTCGAGGGGATCAGCCGCGCTCACGTCCTGTCGCATTCCCTCGCTTCGCTCGCTCATGGTGCCCCGTACACGGGTGCGGGGTCGGGCGCGTGGGCGAGGAGCTCGCGCACCGCGGCGCCGAGGTCGGCCGGGTGCCAGCGGGCGCCGTTGTCGATCACCGTGCCGTGCTGCCAGCCGTCGGCCACGCTCACCTTGCCGCCCTCGGCCTCGAAGACCCGCCCGGTCACGCCGGCGCTGTCGGCCGACACGAGCCAGGCCACGAGGGGGGAGACGTTCTCAGGCGCCATGGCGTCGAAGGCGTCGGGGTCGTCGGGCTTGGCCATCATCTCGGCGAAGGGGCCCTCGGTCATGCGGGTGCGGGCCGACGGGGCGAGGGCGTTGGCGGTGACGCCGTAGCGCCCCAGCTCGGCCGCCTGCACGAGCGTCAGCCCGGCGATCCCGGCCTTGGCCGCCGAGTAGGCCGACTGCCCGACGCTGCCCATGAGCCCGGCGCCGGAGGTGGTGTTGACGATGCGGGCGTCGACCTCCTCGCCGGCCTTGGACCGGTCGCGCCAGTGGGCCGCGGCGTGGCGGGCGGGGGCGAAGTGGCCCTTGAGGTGGACCCGCATGACGATGTCCCACTCGTCCTCGCTGGCGTTGGCGAACATGCGGTCGCGGACGACACCGGCGTTGTTGACCACGGCGTCGAGCCGGCCCCACGTGTCGATCGCCAGCTGGACCATGCGGCCGGCGCCGTCCCAGTCGGCCACGTCGTCGCCGCTGACGACGGCGTCGCCCCCCATGGCCTCGATCTCGGCCACGACCTCGTGGGCCGGGTTGTCGGCGCTCGGCGTGCCGTCGAGCTCGAGCCCGAAGTCGTTGACGACCACCCGGGCGCCCTGGCGGGCCAGCTCGAGGGCGTGACCCCGACCGAGCCCCCGACCGGCCCCGGTGACGATGGCGACGCGGCCCTCGCAGATCCCTTCCGACACGTGCTCTCCTCGGCGTTGACCGAACCCGGCACGGACGGGCACCGCATCGGTGCCCGTCCGCGCTGGGTTCGTTTCTGACGGGTCGTCAGGTTACCGGTAGCGTCCCGGGCCGTGGACATCGGTGTCACCGTCTTCCAGACCGACCTCAGCTGGCACCCCGGCGAGCTGGCCCCCGAGCTGGAGCGGCGCGGGTTCGCCTCGCTGTGGATCCCCGAGCACACCCACATCCCCACCAGCCGCCTCACGCCGCCTCCGACCGGCGACGACGTGCTCGACGAGATGTACAAGCGCACCCTCGACCCCTTCGTCGCCCTCGCCTACGCGGCGGCGGCGACCGAGACGCTGCGCATCGGCACCGGCATCCTGCTGCCGGCCCAGCGGGACCCGATCATCACCGCCAAGGAGGCGGCGACGCTCGACCACCTCTCGGGCGGCCGGCTCGACCTCGGCATCGGCTTCGGCTGGAACGAGGACGAGCTGGCCCACCACGGCGTGACGATGAAGCAGCGCCGGCGCGTCGTCGAGGAGCGCATGGGGGCCATGCAGGCGCTCTGGGCCGACGAGGTCGCCGAGTACCACGGTGACTTCGTCGACCTCGGGCCGTCGTGGGCCTGGCCCAAGCCGGTGCAGCGGGTGACCCGGCCCGGCGGGGCCGGCGGGCAGGTCACCCGGCCCGGCGTGCCGGTCCTGCTCGGGGGCATGGCCAGCCCCACCGTGTTCGGGCACGTGCAGCGCTACTGCGACGGGTGGATCCCCATCGGCGGGGCCGGTCTGACCGAGGCCGTGCCCCGCTTCCGGGCCGAGGTCGAGGCCGCCGGGCGGGACCCGGCGACGCTGCGGGTGACGACCTTCGGGACCCTCCCCACCCCCGAGAAGCTGGCCCACTACGCCGCCATCGGCATCGACGAGTGCGTGCTGCGCCTGCCCTCCGCCGGTCGCGACGAGATCCTCCGCACCCTGGACGACTACGCGCCGTACCTGCCCTGACGGGGGTCCTGCGGGGACCGACCTGGCAGGCTCGGCCGGTGGCCGAGCCCATCCGCATCGACGATCCCGCCGACGCCCGGCTCGAGGACTACCGCACCCTCACCGATCCCGCCCTGCGGAAGCGCTACGAGGCCGAGCGGGGCGTGTTCATCGTCGAGAGCGCCCTCGCCGTCGAGGCCCTGGCCGCCTCGCCCCACGCCTCCGCGACCCGGTCGGTCCTCGTCGGTGAGCGCCGCCTCGGGCGCATGGCCGAGGCCATGGCGGCCCTCGCCGCCCACGGCGCCGCCGTCTACACCGCCCCGGCGGCCGTGCTGGAGGCCACCGCCGGGTTCCCGCTCCACCGTGGGGTGGTGGCGTCGGTGACCCGGCCCGCCCCCGTCGACCCCGGGGCCCTCACCGCACGGGCCCGCACCGTGCTCGCCGTCGAGGGTGTCAACGACCACGAGAACCTGGGGGCGCTGTTCCGCAGCGCCGCCGCCTTCGGTGCCGACGCCGTGCTCCTCGACCCGTCCTGCGCCGACCCGTGGTACCGCCGGTGCGTGCGGGTCTCGATGGGCCACGTCCTCCAGGTCCCCCACGCCCGGGCGCCGTGGCCCGACACCCTGGTCGACCTGGCGGGGCACGGGTGGCGCGTCGTCGCCCTGACCCCGAGCGCGCCCACCCTCCTCCACGCCGTCCGGGTCCCCGCCGCCGACGAGCGGGTCGTGGTCGTCGTCGGGGCCGAGGGCCCGGGCCTCGACCCCGCCACCCTGGCGGCGCCGGGCGTGACCCCCGTCCGCATCGCCATGGCGCCCGGCGTCGACTCGCTCAACGTGGCCATGGCCGCGACCGTCGCCCTGGCCCACCTGCGCGCCCCGACCCTCTCGTAGGGTCGTCGAGGTGAGCGACATCCCTGCCCCGCCGGCCGGCGTCACCGTCGTCCGCATCGGCCGGCCCCAGCGGCGCAACGCCATCGACAGCGCCACCGCCCAGCGGCTTCACGACGAGCTGATCGCCTTCGACGCCGACCCCGACCAGCGGGTCGCGGTGCTGACGGGAGACGAGACCGCGTTCTGCGCCGGCGCCGACCTCGTCGACCTCCCCCGGCTCCGCCCGTCGGGGCCTCTGGGCCCGACTCGGCTCCAGCTCTCGAAGCCGGTGATCGCCGCCGTCGAGGGCTGGTGCGTGGCCGGCGGCATCGAGCTGGCGGCGTGGTGCGACCTGCGCGTCGCCGGTGAGTCGGCCGTCTTCGGGTGCCTCGAACGCCGGTGGGGCGTGCCCCTCATCGACGGGGGCACCTACCGGCTGCCCCAGATCGTCGGCCTGGGCCGGGCGCTCGACTGGATCCTCACCGGCCGCCAGGTCCCGGCCGCCGAGGCCGAGCAGGCCGGGTTCGTCACCCGCCTCGTCCCCGACGGCACCGCCCTGGCCGCCGCCCTGGACCTCGCCGCCGACATCGCCGAGAAGCCGTGGACCTGCGTGACCCACGATCGGGCGTCGGTCTACGAGGGCCTGGGGCTCGGGCTGGACGAGGCCCTGGCCAACGAGGACCTCCACGGCCAGGCCGTGATCTTCGCCGACGGGTTCGCCGAGGGCGTGGCCCGGTTCACCGCCAGCCAGCGGGCCCGCTCCGAGGCGGGCGACCGGTGAGCGAGCACGGCGGCGTCGACGACCAGGGCGCGCCCCTGGTCCCCGACCAGATCACGTGCATCGACTGCGGGGGCCGGGCGTTCCGGATCAGCTTCGCGCCCGAGGAGGGGGACTGGGAGCCGGGCGACGTGGTCGCCTACCGCTGCGAGGACTGCATGGACCGCTGGGACCTGGTCGTCCCCGGGGGCACCGACGCCGACGAGCACGGCGACCACTGGTAGGGACCTCCGGGGCCTCCGCCTACGCTCGGTCCCATGGCCCTCGACCCCGACCTCAAGGCACTGGCGAGCGAGAAGAACTTCGCCACCCTCACGACCCTCATGCCCGACGGGCAGCCCCAGACCCAGGTGATGTGGATCGGCGCCGACGACGACCACCTCCTCATCAACACCGAGGTCCACCGGGCCAAGTACAAGAACGCGGCGCGCGACCCCCGGGTGACCGTCACCGTGTGGGACGCGTCCAACCCCTACCGGTACATCGAGGCCCGCGGCCGGGTGGTCGACGAGGTGCGGGGCGACGCGGCCCGGACCCACATCGACGAGCTGTCCCAGAAGTACTCCGGGACCGACTACCCCGCCCCGATCACCAGCGAGCGCATCATCCTCAAGGTCGCCCCCGAGCGGGTCAACAAGCACAACGTGTGACCTCCCGCCCCCTCGCCACCGGCCCGGCTCGCCGCAGTAGGGTCGATCCCGGCTCGGAGGTCGAGCGGCGTGGCGCGCCGCAGCCGGGCTCACGACCAGGGGGGTCCCGCGTTGCCCGATGAGCCACACCCGTTCTTCGACGAGTCGGTCATGCGTCGCCTCGTCGACGACGGCATGGTCCTCTTCGTCGCCATCGACGGGCAGGGTCGGGTGGCGTGGGTGGGCGACTCGTGCCGCTCGGTGCTGGGTCGCGACCCGGCGGACATGATCGGCTCCGACGCCCTCGCCATCGTGCACCCCGACGACATCGGGGTCGTGACCGACACCCTGTCGGAGGCGGCCCGCAACGCCGACGACCGGATCCTGGCCGTGGTCCGCCTGGCCCGGGCCAACGGCACGTGGGCCACCCTCGAGTTCGGCGGGCTCGACCTCCGCGACGCCGACGGCAGCGGCGTGTTCCTGGTGTGGGGGCGGTCCCACGAGGCGCCCGGGCTGCTGCTCCAGTTCCTCGGGTCCCTCCTCGAGGGAGGCGACCTGATGCCGCTGCTGCGGCAGGTCGTGCGCTGGAGCGACGTGCAGGCCCCGCATGCCCGCACGTCCATCGTCGTGCACGATCCCGGGGGACGGCGCGTCGTGGTCGCGGCCGACGGCCTGCACCCGACCCTGGCCTCCCCGGAGGCGGTCGGACCCGAGCTGCTGGGCCCCGGCGCCGGGGCCTCCGCTCCGGTCGCGGTGCCGCTCGACGTGCTGTGCCCCGAGGTCGCGACCGCGGCCCGGACGTCGGGCACCGAGTCGCTCTGGCTGCTGCCCGTCGAGGGTGAGCACGGCGAGGCCCCACGGGGCGTCGTCGCCGTCTGGCGGACCCGGCCCGGCCGGATCCTCGCCACCCACGTCCGCCACTACCGCGAGGTGGCCAAGATGGCCCAGCTGGCCGTCCAGTGGGCGACGAACCGGGCCGAGCTCCAGGCGGCGGCCACGACCGACCCCCTGACCGGGGTGGCCAACCGGTCGCAGCTGGCGGCGTGCATGCGCGAGGCCCGCTCGACGCTGTCGGCCCTCCTGTTCTGCGACCTCGACGACTTCAAGGCGGTCAACGACCAGTACGGCCACCTCGCCGGCGACCGCGTGCTCCAGGCCATCGCCGCCCGGATGGCGGGCACCGCCCGACCCGAGGACCTGCTGGTCCGCCTGGGCGGCGACGAGTTCGCGGTCTGGTGCCCGGACCTCGACGGGCCCGGCGAGGCCGAGGAGGTGGCTGCCCGCCTGCTCGAGGTGCTCGAGCACCCGGTCGTGGTCGAGGGTCACGCCATCGCCATCGGGTGCAGCGTCGGGCTGGCCCTGGTCGACGGCCGGGTCAGCGGCGAGGACGACGTCGACCGCATCCTCGGCCAGGCCGACCGCGCCCTCTACCGGGCCAAGCGGGGCGGCAAGCACCGCTGGGCCGCCGAGGCCGAGGCCTAGGCCTAGCCGGGGCGACGGGTCGGACCCGGGAGGCGGACGGTTATCCCTTCAGCAGGAAGTCCTGCTCCTCCTCACCGAGGAAGAGGCTGATCTCGTCGGCCAGGAGGGGCTGGTCGGACAGGTCGGGGTCGGCGTCGACGAGGGCGATGGCGACCTCCCGGGCCTTGGCCACCCACTCCCTGTCGCGCCGCAGCGACGCCAGCTTCAGGTCGCTGCGCCCCTTCTGCCGCCCGCCCATGAGCGTGCCCTCGCCCCGCAGGTCGAGGTCGACCTCGGCCAGCTCGAAGCCGTCGGTCGTGCGCACCAGGGCCTCGAGCCGGGCCCGCCCCTCGTCGGTCGCGCCCGAGCCGACCAGGTAGCAGGTGCTGGCGTGCTCGCCCCGGCCGACCCGGCCCCGCAGCTGGTGGAGCTGGGCGATGCCGAAGCGGTCGGCGTCGAGCACGACCATGACGGTGGCGTTGGGGACGTCGACGCCGACCTCGATGACGGTGGTGGCGACGAGGACGTCGGTGCGGCCGGTGCGGAAGCGCTCCATGACCGCCTCCTTCTCCGCCGGCGGCACCCGCCCGTGGAGGAGCTCGACCTGCAGCCGGGCCAGCTCGCCGTCGGGCTGGAAGGTGAGCCGGTCGAAGGTCTCCTGGGCGCTCGCTGCCTCCAGCTTGTCGGACTCCTCGATCAGCGGGCACACGACGTACGCCTGGCGCCCGGCGGCCACCTCGGCCCGGACCGCCTCCCACACCGCGTCCTCGGGATCGACGTCCCACCCCTCGTCGGGGTCGAGGCCGGGCGCAGCGCCGTCGCCCTCGGCCTCGTCGACCTCCCGGTCGATCCGCACCCAGGTGGTGGTGATCGGGGTGCGGCCCGGGGGGAGCTCGTCGAGGATCGACACGTCGAGGTCGCCGTAGACCGTCATGGCCGCCGTCCGGGGGATCGGCGTGGCCGTCATCACCAGCACGTCGGGGGTGACGTCACCGCCGCCCTGCTCGCGGAGGGCCGCCCGCTGCTCGACGCCGAAGCGGTGCTGCTCGTCGACCACCACCACGCCCAGGTCGTGGAACCGGACGGTGCCCTGGATCAGGGCGTGGGTGCCGATGACGATGTCGACGGTCCCCTGCTCGAGCCCGGCGGCGATGCGCTTGCGGTCGGCGGCGGTGCTGCGGGCGGTGAGGAGCTCGACGCCGATCGGCCGCTCGCCCAGCAGGTTCTGGTCGTCGCTGACGGTGAGCCCCTCGAGCAGGCCGCGGATGCCGAGGTGGTGCTGCTCGGCCAGGACCTCGGTGGGCGCCATCAGGGCGCCCTGGTGCCCGCCCTGGACGCCGACGAGCAGGGCGCTCAGGGCGACAACCGTCTTGCCCGCGCCCACGTCGCCCTGGAGGAGGCGGTGCATCGGGTGGGGGCCGGCCAGGTCGGCGGTGATCTCGTCGATCACCCGCCGCTGGGCCTTGGTGAGGGGGAACGGGAGGCGGTCGTGGAAGGCCGAGACGAGGGCGCCGCCGATCTGGTGCTCGATGCCCTTGGTGGTGCGCTCGAGGGCCCGCTTGCGGAGGATCAGGGCCAGCTGCACCCGCAGGAGCTCGTCGAACACGAGCCGCTTGCGGGCCACGGCGATGTCGGCCTGGCTCTCGGGCTGGTGGATCCCCCGGAAGGCGCGGGTCCGGTCGACGAGCGTGTGCTCGGCCAGCACCGCGCCCGGGAGGGGCTCGGCGAACTCGCCCGCCCGGTCGAGGACCTCGGTCATCCACCGGCCCACGTCCTGGCTGGTCACCCGGACCTTCTCGGACTGCGGGTAGACGGGGACGATCTTGCCCGTCTGGTCGCCGATCAGGTCGACCAGCGGGTTGGTCATCTGGACGTCGCCCCGGTACGCGTCCACCTTGCCGAACAGGACGCACTGGGTGCCCGGGGGCAGCTGGCGCTCCCGCCAGCCCTGGTTGAAGAAGGTGACCTTGAGGTGGCCCGACCCGTCGGTGATGTCGGCGGTGACCAGCACCCGCGGCGGCCGGCCCCGGGTGCGGCGGGCGGTGATGCGGCGGACCTCGCCCACGACCATGGCCTCGTCGCCGACCCGCAGGTCGCGGATCCGGGCCTCCTTGGTCCGGTCGATCCACCGCCGCGGGTAGTGCGTCAGCAGGTCGAGCACGGTCTCGACGCCGAACGCCTCGGCCAGCCCCTCGGCCGACCTCGGGCCCAGCCCCGTCAGCTCCGTCACCGGCAGCCGAGCCAGTGTGGAGAGCCTCCGCGCCATCCCCCCGACCCTACCGATCCCCACCCTCGCGCCCGGTGGGCCCACCCCCCACCGCCCGGTGAACCTTGGACGGGAACGGCATCACGCTGCGGGGTTCCGTCCAACGAACGGGGATCTACGCGACCGCGGCCCGGAGACGGGCGGCGATGCGGGCCCGGGTGGCCTCGCCGTCTCGGGTGACGTCGACCCAGCGCAGCCGCTCGACGTCGTAGCCCATGGCCTCGATCCGCCGGTCGCCGGCCCGATCGAGCGCCCTCTGCGCCTCGCCGTCGTGGTACTTCCCGTCGAGCTCGACCACGAGCCGCCCCGGCCGGTGGCACCCGTCGACCCGCCGGATGTAGCCCCGCTCGTCGGACAGCTCCACCTGCCACGTGAACCCGAGACCGTCGAGCAGGGCCATCCCGACGGCCTCGAGCTCGCTGGCCGGCGGGACGTGGTCGAGGCCCCGGGCATCGAGCACCTCGCGCATCCGCCTCGTGCCCGGCCGGCCCCGCCCGCCAAGGTCGTAGAGGACCTGGTACAGCGAGCCCATGGTGGCCAGGCCCTCGATGATCGCCCAGTCGACGAACCGCCCGAGCCGCAGGGCCCCGGTGGTGCGCGCCAGGTCGAAGGCCGTGCGCGACGCCGTGGTGAGCGGGATGCCGTCGACGGTCGTCAGGTGGTGGGGCGGCAGGCAGGTGCTGCGGTGCACCCGGGCGATGGATCGTTGGGCGCTCAGCTCGACGGGACGGACCAGCTCGATCCGCCGTTCGCTGCTCCACATCGGCGCACCCAGCACCCGCGCCGCGCTGTGGCGCGCCGCCCAGGTGTCGCCGGGGAAGACGAGGATGGCCGCCATCACCTCGGCTGCGAACGACGGCGGCACCCCGGCTAGGCGGTACACGCCCCGGGCGAGGGGGACGAGGCGCCCGCCCGCTGTCCACGCACCGATGGTGCGGTCGGCCAGCCCGGCGGCGAGCAGCTCGTCGCGGGTGACGACGCCGAAGCGGCGTTCGGCCCTGTGCGTGAGGTCGGTCCACGTCTCCATCCCCGGATCATGCCGACGGGGTGTGACAGCGACCGTCGGGTGCCCCCCACCACCCGAACCTTGGACGGGAACGGCATCATGCTGCGGGGTTCCGTCCAACGTTCGGGGCGACGGGGGTCCGGGGGGAGGTCAGGTGAGGTGGAGCCAGGGGGCGTGGGGGTGGGCGTGGCCGACGGCGCGGGGCGGCAGCTCGACCCCGGCGCGCCAGCGGCGGAGGCCGAGGACGGTCGAGCCGCCCGGGAGGGGGTCGGGCGGGGGGTCGATGCCGGGGACGGCGCCGGGGGGCTCGGCCGTGAGCCACGAGACCGGCCGACCGTCGGCGGCCAGCTCGGCCAGGGCGTCGGCGACGAGCGGCCGGCGGTCGCGCCGGACGTAGGTCAGGGCCCAGCTCACGACCACGACGAGGTGCACGTCCGGACCGGCCAGGGCCGACGCCACCGCCCGGGCCGAGTGGGCGACGGCGCCCAGGTCGTCGACCATGTCCCCCGCCACCAGCAGCGGCGGGTCGGCGCGCAGCACCGCCACCGCGGCCCGGAACCGCTCCAGCCGCTCGGGCTGGTCGGGCCACAGGCACGCCTCCAGCCACCGGACCTCCTCGTCGTCGTCGAGGGCCACCGGCTCCCGGTCGAGGCCGACCCGCTCGACGATCGGCGGCAGGCCCGTCGGCGCCGGCCTCGCCGAGCCGTCCGCCAGGGCGCCGACGCAGCGGACCGGCGACGCCGGGTCGCCGAGGACGACGTCGCCCACCTCGACCCGGTATCGGTCGAGCCCCAGCAGGAGGCCGGCGCTGCACCCCTGCTCGACCAGGGCCACCGGCACGGGCCCGACGTCGGCGCACGCCGCGGCCAGCAGGGCGGCCACGTACACGGACCGGTTGACCTCGTTGGTCTGGGTGGCGCGCGTGGCGATGACGGCGCGGAGCGCCGGCGCGTGCTCCAGGCACGTCGCCCGCACCTCGGGCCACGGGTCCTCGCCCGGCGCCGGCGACCGGCCCCCGACCGAGGTGAACCAGCGGGCCGCCGGGACCGACGGGTCCCGCAGCACCAGGTCGTGCAGGGCGGCGAGCAGCAGGACGGGGCGGGCCTGCCCGGGCTGGGCCGCGGTGAGGAGCGAGGCGACCTCGGCGTCGCCGGCCGCCCCGGTGCAGATCCCCGCGTACAGCGGGAGGCTCGCGTACGTCGCCGCGAACTCGGCCAGCCGGTGGGACACGACGTCGAGGGACTCGCCCTCGGAGTCGTGCGACCCCATCCTGCTACTCGATGCCGACGTAGTACGGGTACAGCGGCTGGCCGCCGTGGAGGACCTCGGCCTCGACCTCGGGGTGGGCGTCGCCCAACCACTCGGTCACGTGGCGGGTCACCGCGGCCGACGACCCCTCGCCCTCGATGAGGGTGACGATCTCGTGGTCGTCGCCGAGGAGGACGTCGAGCAGGCCGCAGACGACCTCGCCCAGGTCCGGGCCCACGACCCGGATGTCGCGGCGGTCGATGCCCAGCCAGTCGCCGGCGCGGATCGGCCCCACCGAGCAGTCCGAGTCGCGCACGGCCCGGGTCACCTCGCCGGCCACCACGGCCGCCACCGCCGCGCCCATCGACTCGACGTTCGCCGCCGACGGGGCCTCTGGGTCGTAGGCCACCAGGGCGGCCACCCCCTCGGAGACGCCGCGGGTCGGGACCACGACGACCTTCTTGGACGCCAGGGCGTCGACCTGCTCGGCCACCGGGACGATGTTCTTGTTGTTGGGGAGCAGGACCACCTCGTCGGCGGCGGTCGCCTCGACCGCGGCGACCAGGTCCTGGGTCGACGGGTTCATGGTCTGGCCGCCGGTCACGACGATCTGGACGCCCATCGACGTGAACAGGCGGCGCACGCCGTCACCGGTGGCGACGGCGACCACGGCGGTGGGGACGTGCTCGAGCGGGGGGTCGGGCTCGCTGGCGGCGGCCTCGGCCCCCTCGCGCACCCACCGCTCCTCCTCGACCTCCTCCATGAGGTCGGTGACCCGGATGTTGCGGGGCCGGCCGATGTCGACGGCGGCCTCGATCGACGCCCCGATGTCGTCGGTGTGGATGTGGCAGTTCCAGAGGCCGTCACCGCCGACGACGACGATCGAGTCGCCGATGCCACCCCACACCTTCTTGAACGCCGGGATCGCCTCGTCGGGGGCCTCGAGGAAGTACATGACCTCGTAGCGGAGGTCCCCGACGTCGTGGCCGTCGTGGTCGCCGGCGTCGGTGTGCTCGCGCAGGGCGTCGAGGTCGGCCGCCGGCACCTCGTCGCCGTCGGGCGGGTCGGGCAGGGGCCGGCCGTCGACCACGTGGAGCAGGGCGTCGAGCAGGAGCAGGAGGCCGGTGCCGCCGGAGTCGACGACACCGGCCTGCTTCAGCACCGGCAGCATCTCGGGCGTGCGGGCCAGGGCGTCGCGGCCCTGGGCCAGGGCGGCCTCGCCCACGTCGACCAGCGCGGCCTCCGGCGCCGACGCCGTGCACGCCTCGGCCGCCTCGGCCGCCTCGCGGATGACGGTGAGGATCGTGCCCTCGACGGGACGGGGCACGGCCGCGTAGGCGCCGTCGGAGGCGGCCCGCAGGGCCCGGGCCAGCGTGGGCCCGTCGAGCCCGTCGGCCTCGGACACGGTCACGGCCACCCCCCGCAGGATCCCCGACAGGAGGACGCCGCTGTTGCCCCGGGCGCCCATGAGCGAGCCGTGGCTGATCGCCTTGCACGTCGAGGCCAGGTCGGCGTCGGCCCCCTCGAGCTCGCCCACCACCGACTCGAGGGTGAGGGCCATGTTGGTGCCCGTGTCGCCGTCGGGGACGGGGTAGACGTTGAGCCGGTTGACCAGCGCCTGGTGGCTCCGCAGGCCGTCGCGGAAGGCTGCCACCACGCGCCGGATCTCCTCGGCGCCGAGGCGGGTCGTCGTCATGGCGGCGGAGCCTATGCGGTCGCCCCGGATCGCCCCGCCCTCGGTCGGCCCGGGTTTGTGAACCTGGGCGCGAGGCCGTAGCGTTGCCCGGTCCCCGGACATCCCGAGACGACGAGTAGAGGTTCCTGGAACGATGGCATCGACGTGTGAGGTCTGCGGCAAGAAGCCGTCGTTCGGCATGAGCGTCAGCCACTCGCACCGGCGCACCAAGCGCCGCTGGAACCCGAACATCCAGCGGGTGCGGGCCGTCGTCGGCGGGACCACGAAGCGGATCGACGTGTGCACCAGCTGCATCCGGGCCGGCAAGATCACCAAGGCCTCTCGGATCAAGCGCCCGGTCGAGGCCTGAGCCGCACGGCACGTTGCTCCGCATGGAAGGTCGGCCTAACAACCCGGTAGCCTGGGTGCGGTCGGCATCGAGCCGACATGAGGTGAGGCCCACGTGCAAGGCGTGATCAAGTCCTACGATCCCGGCAGCGGCGACGGTGTCGTCATGCGCGACACCGACCTGAGCGAGGTCGACCTCGCCCGCGGCGCCCTGGAGGGCTCCGTGTTCCGCATGCTGCGCCAGGGCCAGCGGGTCGTGTTCGACCTCGACGGCGAGGGGAGGGCCACCGCCCTCCGACTCGGGTCGGAGGTCGACATGGGCACGCCGGGGTTCCCCCGCGCCGGCACCCCCGTGGAGCCCCTGCCCGCCGGCGCCCTGCCCGACGATCCCCGACCCAGCGCCCTCGTCGACACCGACGAGGCCGCCGACACCACTCCCACCAAGGTGGCGGACGACCCCTCGTCCTGAAGCCACCTCCGACCCCTGGAGACCAGAACGATGACCGCCACCACCGGCAACCAGAAGCTCAAGGACTGGGTCGAGGAGTGGAAGGGGGTCTTCGGGGCCGCCGACGTCCACTGGTGCGACGGCTCGGCCGAGGAGTACGACCGCCTCTGCGCCGAGCTGGTGGCCGGGGGCACCTTCACCTCGCTGGACGAGGCCAAGCGGCCCAACAGCTACCTCGCCCTGTCGGACCCGGGCGACGTCGCCCGGGTCGAGGACCGGACGTTCATCTGCTCCGAGGAGGAGATCGACGCCGGCCCCACCAACAACTGGCGGGCGCCCGACCAGATGAAGGCCGAGCTGCTCGAGCACTTCACCGGGTCGATGAAGGGCCGCACCATGTACGTGGTGCCCTTCTCGATGGGCCCCCTCGGCTCCCCCATCGCCCACATCGGCGTCCAGCTCACCGACTCGCCGTACGTCGCGGTGAACATGCGGATCATGACCCGCATGGGCCAGGGCGCCCTCGACGTCCTCGGCGACGGTGACTGGGTGCGCTGCCTGCACTCGGTCGGCTACCCGCTCGAGCTCCCCGACGGCTCGACCCGCCCCGACGTGGCCTGGCCCTGCGACGCCGACAACAAGTACATCTCGCACTTCCCGGCGACCAACGAGATCTGGAGCTACGGCTCGGGCTACGGCGGCAACGCCCTGCTGGGCAAGAAGTGCTTCGCCCTGCGCATCGCCAGCACCATGGCCCGCGACGAGGGCTGGATGGCCGAGCACATGCTCATCGTGGGGATCACCAACCCCGAGGGCGTGAAGCGCTACATCGCCGCCGCCTTCCCGTCGGCCTGCGGCAAGACCAACATGGCCATGCTGATCCCGACCCTCCCGGGCTGGACCTGCGAGACCGTCGGTGACGACATCGCCTGGATGAAGCACGGCGACGACGGTCGCCTCTACGCCATCAACCCCGAGGCCGGCTTCTTCGGAGTCGCCCCCGGCACCGGGCACAAGACCAACCACAACGCGGTCGAGACCCTCCACGCCAACTGCATCTACACCAACGTGGCCCTGACCGACGACGGCGACGTCTGGTGGGAGGGCCTCACCGAGGATCCCCCGGCCCACGCCATCGACTGGAAGGGCAACGACTGGACCCCCGAGTCCTCGACCCCGGCCGCCCACCCCAACGCCCGGTTCACGGCGCCGGCGGCGCAGTGCCCGTCGATCGCCCCCGAGTGGGAGGACCCGAAGGGCGTGCCGATCTCGGCCATCCTCTTCGGTGGCCGCCGGGCCACCAACGTCCCGCTGGTGACCGAGGCCTACGACTGGCAGCACGGCACGTTCCTGGGCTCGATCATGAGCTCGGAGAAGACGGCGGCGGCCGCCGGCACCATCGGCGAGGTCCGCTTCGACCCCTTCGCCATGCTGCCGTTCATGGGCTACAACGCCGGCGACTACATGAAGCACTGGCTCGCCATGGGCGAGGCCACCGACGAGGACAAGCGGCCGGCGCTGTTCTGGGTCAACTGGTTCCGCAAGGGCGAGGACGGGTCGTTCCTGTGGCCCGGCTTCGGTGACAACAGCCGGGTCCTGAAGTGGGTCTTCGAGCGCCTCGAGGGCACCGCCGAGGCCGTCGACACCGCCATCGGGCGGGTGCCGGCACCGGGGTCGCTCGACACCAGCGGCCTCGACGTCGACGACGCCACCATGGCCGAGCTGCTCAAGGTCGACAACGAGGCCTGGAGGGGCGAGATCCCCCTCATCGAGGAGCACTTCGCCTTCATCGGCGAGCGGCTGCCCGGAGAGATGGCCGACGAGCTCCGCGAGCTCGAGAAGCGCCTCGCCGACTGACGATCCGACCGAGGGCCGCCCGGCGCCGGGCGGCCCTCGTCGCGCCTAGCGGGAGGGCGGGAGCCCGCCCGTCAGCAGCCCCCGCACCTGGAGGGCGACGACGACCTGGCAGATCTCCGTCAGGTAGTCGGCCCGGGCCAGCTCGCCCTGCTCGTGGCGCACCCGCACGTCGTGGAGCACCGCCTCGGCCAGGCAGTCGACCAGCCGGGCGAAGACCTTGTCGCCGACGCCCATCCCGGCGGCGACGAGCGGCAGCATGCTGAGCACGTCGTCGAGCTCGGCGTCGAGAGCCGCGGGGAGCGTCGAGGTGTCGGCCACGCAGGGAGGTTCGACACCGACCGCCCGTGGTCCTGGCCGGGTCCCGGGCCGGTCGCCCGATCGGGCGAGGCCGGGCCGCCGGGACCCCGCCGGGCCGGCCGGCCACCGTCCCTGTACGATCGCCCCGCTCCCGAGACCCAGGAGGCCCCGTGGCCGTCAGCGCCTACATCCTGATCCAGACCGAGGTCGGCAAGGCGGCCCAGGTCGCCGAGGAGGTCGCCGAGATCGCCGGCATCACCTCGGCCGAGGGGGTGACGGGGAGCTACGACGTGATCGCCCGGGCCGAGGCCGACACCGTCGACGACCTCGGGAAGATGGTCGTCTCCCGCGTGCAGCTGGTGGCCGGCATCACCCGCACGGTCACCTGTCCCGTGGTCCACCTCTAGCCGACTGGCATCCACATTGCGATCCCGTTACGGTTCGTCATCGAATCGTCATCTACTCCTCGGGATCCCTCTGTGCTCGCACGTAGCCGCGCCGTCGCCGCCACCGCCGTCCTCGCCGTCCTCCTCGCCGCCGCGTCCCTCGCCGGCTGCACCCCCGGCCAGAGCGCGGTGGACCACGCCCGCCAGCAGATCGGCCGGCCCTACACCTACGGCGGCTCGAGCCCCGGCACCGGGTTCGACTGCTCCGGGCTGACCTCCTACGCCTGGCGCCAGGCCGGCGTCACCACCATGCCCCGCACCTCCCGGGACCAGCACCGCTGGGCCGAGCGGATCGGTCGCGACCAGCTCCAGCCCGGCGACCTCGTCTTCTACAGCTCCGGCGGCCCGGGCGGGACCGTCAGCCACGTCGCCCTCTACGCCGGCGACGGACGGATCATCCACGCGCCGAGCAGCGGCCAGACCGTCACCGAGGCGTCGCTCGCCTCCTGGTGGACCAGCAACCTCGTCGGCTTCGGCCGGGTCCCCGCCTCGGCCCTGCCCTAGCCACCGCCTCGGGTCCCCGTCCCCCCGGGGGACCCGGGCCGCCGGCGCCCGGGGGCCGAGCAACGACGCTCCGCCCCCGGCGTCGGCCCACCTCCCGTCTCGTCCTGACACGGCCACGGCGGGGCGCCCACGCCCCCTCGCCGCGCCGTGACGGGCCGTTCAGTCGTCGATGCGGGGGGCGCGGCGGCCGCCGAGCTGGAGCCAGCCCTCGCCCAGCCGGAGGAGGCGGGCCACGCCGCTGCCGTCCACGCTCACGGCGTCGCGCGGGCCGGTGAGGGCGAAGGTGGCGGGCGGGTCCGGCGGCGGCTGCCAGGTGACGTCGGTGCGGGCCTCGGTCGTGACGGCGATCGTCCCGGGGGCGTCCCCGGCGACGACGGTGAGGACGCCGAAGGGGTGGAGGTACCGGCCCTCGACCCGGTCGCCCTCGACCACCGCGTCGGGGTCGGGCTCGGGATCGCGCTCGACGACGCCCGCCACCCGCTCCAGGACGTGGCGCCGCACCGCCTGGACCACCTCGCCGCCGTTGGTGGCGTGGCAGGCGAGGGCGACGACGACGCCCCGCTCGGGCACGACGACGAGGTCGGTCGAGTAGCCCACCGTGAGCCCGCCGTGGTCGATCGTCGTGACGCCGTCGGTGCGGCGCACGGACCAGTCGAGACCGACCGAGGCCACCTGGTCGGCCTCGACCACGGGGGTGTGGAGCCGGGCCCGGGCGGCGGCGTCGAGCAGGACGGTGCCGTCGTCGGCCGCGCCGTCGAGCTGGAACCGCCCCCACCGCAGGAGGTCCTCGACCGAGGCGACCAGGCCGCCGGCCGCCCAGTCGTGGCGGGCCAGCTCCCACCCCGGCTGCCAGCCGGCCCGGCGCAGCACGACGACGTCCTCGCCCACCACCCAGTGGGGGACGGCGACGGAGCGGGTGATGGCGTCGTCGGCGCGGAAGCAGGCGCTCGTCATCCCCAGCGGGCCCAGCAGGCGGCGGCGGGCGACGACGTCGAAGGGGGCGCCCTCGACGGTCGCCACCAGCTCGCCGGCCAGGCTGAAGGCGGCGTTGCTGTAGGAGTAGCCGGCGCCGGGGGCGAAGAGGTGGCGAGCGCCGGCCAGGGCGCTCAGGTGGTCGACCTCGGGGTGGGTGAGGAGGTGGTCGCCGTCGAAGCCCGACCGGTGGCTGAGCAGGTGCTCGACCGTGATGGCCTCGAGGTCGAGCTCCGGCTCCAGCGCGGTGGCCAGGGCGGGCAGGTGGACGGCCACCGGGTCCTCGTAGGCCACCCGGTCCTCGGCCACCAGGAGGGCCACCAGCGCCGAGGTCAGGGTCTTGGAGACCGAGCCGACCTGGAAGAGCGTGTCGGGGCGGAGCGGGGCGTCGGTCTCGACGCTGGTGACGCCGTGGGCGACGACGTGGGTCGCGCCCTCGACCCCGACCGCGGCGGCCAGGCCCGGTCCGCGGTGGGCGGCGACGGTGGCGGCCACCACCTCGCCCAGGTCGTCGGCGATGCTCACGGCGGCGGACCGTACCCCCGGGCGCGGACGGGCGGGCGGGAGCCGACGGTCACCGGTGCAGGACCATGGCCCGGATGCCCAGGCCCATCAGGAACAGGCCGCCCAGCCCGTAGAGCAGGTGCACCTTGTCCCTGATCTGGTTCCGGTAGCTGTAGAGGATCGCCACACCGAACAGCCCGGAGAAGCCGTAGAGGGTGTGGAACTCGGTGGGCTCGACGTCCTCGACGTTCTGGTAGGCGACGCCCAGGGCGACCTGCACGAAGATGGCCACCTGGACCACCGTGGTGAAGACCCAGAGGGCCCGGCCCCGGAGCTCGGGGCGCTGGTGGGCGCCGAGCGCCCACAGCCCGGCCAGCCCGTTGCCGACCACGACGACCCAGGCCCCGACGTCGTGGGCCGAGGCGAGGGCCGAGGCGAGGACCACCGAGGTCGAGGGCGTCAGTCCGCCGCGGGCGTCGAGCCGCCGGCCGGCCTGTAGGCCCAGACCTCGCTGCTGACCGAGACCGGCGGCTTGGCGTCGCCGCCGGCGCGCTCGGAGCTGTCCCGGTGGCCGTGGCCGAAGGCGGGCGAGGCCATCCACGCCTCGAACGACTCCTGGTCCCGCCAGCGGGTCACCACCAGCCACTGGTCGCGGCCGTCGGTGGGCTGGAGCAGCTCGAAGCCCTCGAAGCCCTCCTGTCCGTCGACGGCACCGGCGCGGGCCGCGAAGCGCTTCGCCAGCTCGTCACCGCTGTCGGACGGGACGGTGATGGCGTTGATGATGACGATGCTCATCGGCGCTCCTTGCGTTGGTTGGCGGCACTCGGGCCGGTCGGTGATCTGGGGGTGCGCCGCTGAGGTGCGGCGGCTCCGCCGCGTGAACGATGCCGTGCTTGCTGGTTCGCTTCGCTCACGAGGACGTCGGTTGCTCCTGGTCGGTCGCACGCGGCGACTGATCAGCGGGTCGGTGGGACCGTAGACGGCTCCTCGCCGTGGCGACCAAGGGGGAGCGGCTCGGCGTCGGGTCCGGGTCGGTCGGCACCTCGGGCTCGGGCTCCGCCGCCGGCAGCCACAGGGTGAAGGTCGACCCGCCCCGGTCGTTGTCGACCAGGCGGACCTCGCCGCCGTGGGTCGCGGCGATCTGGCGGACGATGGCCAGCCCCAGCCCGCTGCGCCCCTCGGCCCGGGCCCGCTGCTGGTCGCCCCGCCAGAACCGCTCGAAGACGTGCTCGTGGTCGGCGACGGGGATCCCGGGGCCGCCGTCGTCGACCGCGATCCACGCCCACGGCCCGTCCCGGCCGGCGGCGACCCGGACGGCGGTGCCCTCGGGGGCGAGGCGCACGGCGTTGGCCACCAGGTTGGCCACCGCCTGGCGCAGGGCGATGCGATCGCCGACCACGCCGACCTGCTCCCCCGCGACCGACGGGGCGCCGATGAGGTCGAGGTGGCGGGCCTGGGCGCTGGCCGAGAAGTCGGCCACGGCGTCGGCGACCACCTCGTCGAGGTCGACGGGCCCGACCTCGCGCACCGGCGACCCCTGGCGGGCGTAGGTGAGCAGGTCGTCGACGAGCACGCCCATGCGCAGCGCCGAGCGGTTCACCACCTCGGCCGTGGCCCGGAGGTCGTCCACCGTGGCGTCGGGGTCGTCGAGGGTGACGTCGAGGTTGGTGCGGATGACGGCGAGCGGGTTCCGCAGCTCGTGCGACGCCTCCTGGATGAACCGGCGCTGCTGCTGGAAGGCCTCGTCGAGGCGGCCGAGCATGTCGTCGAAGGTGTCGGCCAGGTCCTTCAGCTCGTCGGGCGGCCCCCGCAGGTGGATGCGGCGGGCCAGGTCGGTCGCCTGGATGTCGCGGGCGACGGCGGTGATCCGGTCGATGGGCGCCAGCACCCGGCCGGCGATCAGCCAGCCCACCCCCAGGCTGGCGACGAACAGCAGCCCGAGGGCCGAGAAGCTGTAGCCCTTGAGCAGCTGGAGGGACCGCCGGTTGACCAGCTCCTCGAAGGTCTCGAGGTCGCTGACCTCGACCCGCTCGATCACCTGGCTCCCGTCGGGCTGGGGCACGACGCGGATCCCCGACCGGGTCTCCGACATGGAGGTCTCGTCGAGGCGGGCGGCCAGGGCGAGGTACAGCCCGGCGACCAGGGTGGCGGCCAGGCCGAAGAGCACGAGCGAGTACATGACGGTGAGGCGGAACCGGATCGAGCCCATCCAGTCGGGCAGGCGAAGGGCGACCTGCTCGATCCGGGCCGTGGTCATGCGGCTCGAGGTGCCCCCGGCGACGGCTCCCTCGGCCCGCGTCACGGCGGGGCCCCGGGGCCGGCAGTGACGCCGTCGGACCCGTCGGCGCCGTGGTCGACCAGCCGGTACCCGCGGCCGACCACCGTCTCGATCAGCGGGGTCTCCCCGTCGACCTGGATCTTGCGGCGCAGCGTCCCGACCGTGACCCGCACGGTGTTGGTGAACGGGTCGGCGTGCTCGTCCCACACGTGCTCGAGGAGCCGCTCCTGGCTCATGACGTGGCCGGGGTGGGCCATGAAGTAGCGGAGGAGGGCGAACTCCTTGGCCGTGAGGTCGAGGCGTCGGTCGCCCCGCCAGGCCTCGAACCGGGCCGCGTCGAGGCGCAGCGGCCCGACCCGGACCTCCGAGGTCGTCCGCCCCGCGTCCCGCCGCAGCAGCGACCGGACCCGCGCCGCCACCTCGGCGAAGGAGAACGGCTTGACCAGGTAGTCGTCGGCGCCCTCGTCGAGCCCGGTGACCCGGTCGTCGACGGCGTCGCGGGCCGTGAGCATCAGGATCCGCGGCGCCCCGACCTCGTCATCGGGGCGCAGGGTCGGGTCGGTGCGGATCTGGCGGCACAGGGTGAGGCCGTCGGTGTCGGGGAGGTTGAGGTCGAGGCAGATCAGGTCGTAGGCGGTCAGCCGCAGCCGCTCGACGGCGGCGGCGCCGTCGTTGGCGACGTCGACGGCGTAGCCCTCGCGGCGCAAACCCCGGGCCAGGGCGTCGGCCAGGTCGACCTCGTCCTCCACGACCAAGAGGCGCATGACACCGAAGGGTACGGCGTCGGCGGCGGCCGACCCCTTCAGGGCGGCGGGCGGGGTCGGAGGACGTGACGTGTCGCAGGGGACGGGGCACCCTCGCCCCGCCGGTCGGCCGGGCCCCGCGGGGCTCTAGCCTGGCTCGGACCACCGACCCGGAGGACCGATGCCCGACAGCCCGTCGCTCGCCAAGCCCAGCAGCCCGCCGACGCCCGCCGAGGCGGCGGCGCTGCTCGACCGGGTCCAGTCCGAGGTCCGGCGGGTGATCGTGGGCCAGGACCGGCCCATCGAGCGGCTGATGGTCGCCCTCCTGGCCAAGGGCCACGTCCTGCTCGAGGGCGTGCCCGGCCTGGCCAAGACGCTCGCCGCCGAGACCCTGTCGCGCACCGTCTCGGGCACCTTCTCCCGCATCCAGTTCACCCCCGACCTCCTCCCCGCCGACGTCATGGGGACCCGGATCTTCCGGGCCAGCCGGGAGGAGTTCGACATCGAGCTGGGTCCGGTGTTCGTCAACTTCCTGCTGGCCGACGAGATCAACCGGGCCCCGGCCAAGGTCCAGTCCGCCCTGCTGGAGGTCATGGCCGAGCGCCAGGTCTCCATCGGCGGCAAGACGTTCCCGGTGCCCGACCCCTTCCTGGTCCTGGCCACCCAGAACCCCATCGAGTCCGAGGGCGTGTACCCCCTCCCCGAGGCCCAGCGCGACCGGTTCCTCATGAAGGTCGTGGTCGACTACCCGACGGCGGGCGAGGAGGTCGACATCGTGTACCGGATGGGCGTGACGCCCCCCGAGGCCGAGCCCGTCGTCACCCTCGAGGACCTCATCGCCCTGCAGGGGTTGGCCGACGCCGTGCGGGTCGACCGGGCCGTGGTCGACTACGCCGTCACCGTGGTGCTGGCCACCCGGTACCCGGCCAACTACGCCCTGTCCGACATCGAGCCGCTGCTCACCTACGGCGGCTCCCCCCGGGCCAGCCTAGGGCTGGTGCGGGCCGGGCGCTGCCTGGCCCTGATGCGGGGCCGCGACCACCTCGTCCCCCAGGACGTCTTCGACGTGGCCCCCGACGTGCTGCGCCACCGGCTCGTCCTGTCCTACGAGGCCCTGGCCCAGGGCGTCACCGCCGACCAGATCCTGGCCCGGGTCCTCTCGACGGTGCCCGCCCCCCGCCAGATCCACGAGGCGAGCCGGGGCGGCTACGGGGCCGACGCCGGCACCGCCTCCTACGACGCCCGCTCCGCCCACCGGCCCGAGGCCGCCGCCTACGCCGACCAGGGTGCGGCGACGGGGACCTACGGCGCCTACGGCCAACCCGGCCCGGGGGCGGCGGCCGGAGCCGGCGGCCCGGGCCCCGCGCCCTACGTGGGCGCCGGCGACCCACCCCCCGGAGTCGACTCGCCCTGGGCCGCCCCGTCCCCCGCCTCCCCCGCCCCGTCCGCCGCCCCCGCCGACGCGCCGGCCGGCACCCCCGGCCCGCCGCCCCCACCGACGGCCGAGCAGGCGTGGCCCCCGCCCGCCGACCGGGCCGAGGGCTGACCGGCGCCCCCCGGCCATGGCCGTCGCCAACGTCCCGCCCCGGGTCAGCCACAGCGATCCCACCGAGGTGCTCCGGCGCCTCGACCTCGTCGTGCGCCGCCGCCTCGACGGCCTCCTCCACGGTGAGTACATGGGCCTGGTGCCCGGCCACGGCACCGAGCAGGGCGAGACCCGGCTCTACAGCCCCGGCGACGACGTGCGCCGCATCGACTGGAACGTCACCGCCCGGATGACCGATCCCCACGTGCGGGAGACCATCGCCGACCGCGAGCTCGAGTGCTGGGTCCTGGCCGACGACTCGCCGTCGCTCGACTTCGGCACGGCCCTGTGCGAGAAGCGCGACCTCGCCGTCTCGGCCGCCGCCGCCGTCGGGTTCCTCACCCACCGCACCGGCAACCGCCTCGGCGCCATCCTGGCCGGGCCCACCGGCCACCAGATCGTCCCCGCCCGCGGGGGCAAGGACCACCTGATGGCGGTCCTGCACCGTCTGGTCTCCGCCGCCCGCCACCCCACCGGCACCACCGACCTCGGTGGGGCCCTCGACAAGCTCGGCGGCGTCGCCCGGCGGCGCGGGCTGATCGTCGTCGTGTCCGACTTCCTCGAGGACCCCGAGCAGTGGCGCCAGCCCCTCGCCCGGCTCGGTGTCCGCCACGAGGTGCTCTGCATCGAGATCGTCGACCCCCGCGAGGTCGAGCTGCCGTCGGTCGGCGTCTTGTCCCTCGTCGACCCGCGCAGCGGGGAGCTCTTCGAGATCCAGACCGCCAACCCCAAGATCCGCGAGCGCTACGCCGCCGCGGCGGCGGCCCAGCGGGGGGCCATCGCCGACGCCATCCGCGCCGGCGGGTCCGACCACCTGCAGCTGCGCACCGATCGCGACTGGCTGCTCGACATCGTGCGCTTCGTGTCCCAGCGGCGCGAGCGCACCCGTGACATCGCCCCCCGGACCACCGCGTGAGAGCACCGATGCTGGCCCTGACCTACCTCGCCCCCGACCGCTTCTGGCTGCTCGTCGTCGTCGCCGCCATGGCGATCGCCTACGTCGTCCTCCAGACCCGGCGCCGCACCTACGCGGTGCGGTTCACCAACCTCGACCTGCTCCAGAGCGTCGCCCCCCGCTCCCCCGGCTGGCGGCGCCACATCCCCGCCATCCTCCTGCTCATGGCCATCACCGCCCTGGTGGTGTCGGTCGCCCGCCCGGCCCGGGAGGAGCGCGTCCCCCGCGAGCGGGCCACGATCATCCTGGCCATCGACACCTCGCTGTCGATGATGGCCGAGGACGTCGACCCGAACCGCCTCGTCGCCGCCCAGGCGGCGGCGACGCAGTTCCTCACGATCATCCCGCCCCAGATCAACGTCGGCCTGGTGAGCTTCAACGGCACGGGCGCGATCCTCGTGCCGCCCACCACCGACCGGGCCCGGGTGCGGACCGCCATCACCACCCTCGAGCTCGACGAGCGGACCGCCATCGGCGAGGCCATCTTCACCTCCCTCCAGGCCATCAAGCAGGCCCCCATCGCCGAGGGCGACGAGGACAACGAGGAGGTCCCGGCCCGGATCGTCCTCATGTCCGACGGCAAGACCACGGTGGGTCGCCCCGACAGCGCCGGCGCCCAGGCCGCGTCCGAGGCCGGTGTCCCCGTCGACACCATCGCCTTCGGCACCGAGAACGGGGTGATCATCCTCCCCGAGGAGCCGGCGCCCGTCCCCGTCGACGTCGACCACGCCGCCCTCGAGGCGATCGCCGACGCCACCGAGGGGCGGGCCTTCCGCGCCGCCACCGAGGGCGAGCTGCGCGAGGTCTACCGCAACATCGGGTCCTCGATCGGCTACGAGATCGAGTTCAACGAGGTCGGTCGGTGGTTCGTCGGCCTCGGGATGACCCTCCTGTTCCTCGGGTCCTGCCTGTCGCTGGTCTGGTTCAGCCGCCTGCCGTAGCCGCCCCACCCTCGATCAGGAGGCGGTGGAGGACGCCGATCAGGTCCGCCCGCGCCACCAGACCGACCAGGCGGTCGTCGTCGTCGAGCACCGGGACGTGGCGGTGGCCGCGCTCGACCATGAGCCCGACCAGGTCGGCCACCGGCGTGTCCTGGTGGACGGTCGCCACGTCGGTCGTCATCAGCCGGTGGACCGGGGTGAGGTCGCCGGCATCGAGGTTGAACAGGTCGACGATGGCGACGATGCCCACGACCCGCCGGTCGTCGTCGACCACCGGGAGGGCCTTGACCCGGTGCTCGTTGATCAGCAGGCGGACCCGGAACAGGCTGTCGCCCGGCGTCACGGTGACGACGTCGGTGCGCATCACGGCGCCGCACCGCAGCCCGCCGAGACGGCGGTCGAGGGCCTGGGCCTCGGCCTCCCGGATCAGGGCGACCACGTCGGCGGGGGCCACGTCGAGGCCCTGGTCGAGGCGAGCCATGGCGGCGGCCACGTCGTCGGTCCCGACCCGGCTGGCCGTGGCAGCGGCGTCGGCGGCGTGCTCGGGCGTCGGGACCGGCGCGGCCGGGGCCACGTGGGGGTAGGCGCGCCCGGTCGCCCGGTGGAACGCCACCGCCACCGCCACCATCACCAGAGAGTTGAGCCCGACCGGCCAGAGGGCGAAGGTGACGCCGTGCCCGGTCACCGCGGCCGGCGCCAGGGCGGCGACGAGGGCGCAGGCACCGCCGGGCGGGTGGAGGCACCGCAGGGCGATCATCACGGCGATGGCGACGCCGACCCCGACGGCGGCGGCCGCCGGGGCGGGGTCGACGACGGCGGCGGCGGCCAGGCCGACCAGGGTCGAGGCCACGTTGCCGACGACCACCGACCACGGCTGGGCCAGCGGGCTGCCGGGCACGCAGTAGAGCAGGACGGCGCTGGCCCCCATGGGTGCGACGATCCAGGGGAGGTCGCCGTCCGCGCCCAGCGCCAGGCGGCCGATCACCGCGGTGAGGAGGATGCCGAGCAGGGCGCCGCCACCGCTGCGCAGCAGGTCGCGCGACCGGGCCGCCGGCTGGGCCGGGAGGAACCCCGACCAGGTCGGGCTGCGGGTGGCGGTCGGGTGGTCGGGCGGCATCGGCATCGTGGCCCGGCGGCGAACAGGCGAAAGGTCCGTCGTGGGCCGGGCGGGGGACCGTCATACTGGACCCAGTGAGCCGTCGCACGAAGATCATCGCCACCATGGGTCCCGCCTCCGAGTCGGAGGCCGTGCTGAAGGACATGGTGGAGGCGGGTGTCGACGTCGTCCGCATCAACCTCTCGCACGGATCCCTCGACGAGGCCATCGACCGGTACCGACGGCTCCGCCGGGTCGAGGCGTCGGTCGGGCGGCCCCTCGGCATCCTCGCCGACCTCCCCGGCCCCAAGGTCCGGGCCGGCACCTTCCCCGACGGCGGGGTCCACCTGGCGACCGAGTCCCTGGTGGTGATGGCGCCGGGCGACGAGCCCAGCACCGCCGAGCGCGTCCACGTCGACTACGCCGGCCTCCTGCAGGACATGCACGGTGGCGACCGCATGGTCTTCGGCGACGGCGGGGTGGTCGTCGAGGTCGTCGACGCCATGGCCGACTCGCTGCGCGTCCGGGTCCTGCACGGGGGGCGGCTGCAGGGCCGCCCCGGCGTGCACATCCCGTCCGAGCGGCTCCGCGTGCCGACCCCCACCCCCCACGACCTGCACCTGCTCGACGCCTTCGTCACCGAGGGCGTCGACATGGTCGCCGTCTCCTTCGTGCGGTCGGCCCACGACATCCGTCGCGTCGGCACCGAGCCGTACCCCGCCGGGCCCCTCGTCATCGCCAAGGTGGAGACCCGGGCCGCGGTCGAGAACCTGGACGGCATCATCGAGGCCGCCGGCGCCGTCATGGTCGCCCGCGGCGACCTCGGGGCCGAGATGCCGATGGAGGAGCTGCCCCACCTCCAGAAGCGGATCATCCACCAGTGCATCGCCGTCGGGAAGCCGGCCATCACGGCCACCCAGATGCTCGAGTCGATGGTCTCGGCGCCCACCCCGACCCGGGCCGAGACCTCCGACATCGCCAACGCCGTCTTCGACGGGTCCAGCGCGGTGATGCTCTCGGGCGAGACCGCCATCGGCCACGACCCGATCCTGGCCGTGGCCACCATGGCCCGCATCGCCGAGCGGGCCGACGAGGAGTTCGACTACGACCTGTGGGCGGCCAAGGTGTCGCGGCTCAACGCCGCCCAGCGGGTGTCGCCCGACGACGTCGTCACCAACTCGATGACCAACGCCGCCTGGCGGGCGGCCTCGGAGAGCGGCGCCACGTCGATCATCTGCATCACCCGCACCGGGTTCACCGTGCGCTCGATCGCCCGGTACCGGCCCCGCTCGCCGATCCTGGGCTTCTCGACCGACCCCCGCACCCTGCGCCAGCTGACCCTCTCGTGGGGGGCGACGCCGGTCGCCCTCCCGGGGCCGTTCGACATCAACCACCAGGTGTCCCAGGCGATCGAGATCGCCCGCACCGAGGGCCACGTCCGCACCGGGGACCTCGTCGCCGTCTTGTCCGGCTCGCCGGACTACAAGGGCGTCGCCACCGACTCGCTCCGCCTCGTCCAGATCTGAGCACCGCCCCGGCGCGGCGGACCGGTGATCAGGTCCCCCGCCGGGGGGAGCTCCGATCACCGGTCCGCAGGTCGGGGTCGGCGTCAGGTGAAGGTGACGTGGACGCCCACGGGGACGGTGAACTGCAGCGGGCTGCCGTACCCGCCCGGCAGGGCGCCGCCCCCTGGCAGCACGAGCGTGCCGCCGATCCAGTAGTCGTTCACGGCGGCGCCGCTGGGACGATCGTCGAGGTCGAACGACCCGTCGTCGAGCCAGGCCGACGCCGAGTAGCTGCAGTTGCCGTACCCGACCTCGGGCTCGGGTGCGTCGAGCTCGGCCTCGCAGATGTCGACGTCCTCGTCGATCTGCGTCAGCTCGACGGCGAGCGAGAGGTGGCGCCCGGTGTCCTGGTCCTGCAGGTCCTGCACGCCCAGGTGGAGCACCCCGCCGTCGGCGTCGCCGGCGGGGTACGGCGCGCCGGGCTGGCCCTCGAACCAGATCTGGGCGCCGTAGTCACCGTCGCCGTAGGGCGCCTCGTGGATGTCGGCCTGGTTGAACACGACCTGGACGTTGCGCTGGAGGGTGGTGAACGACCCCGACCGGTTGGCGATGTGGCCGGCGCCGTCCACCGCCGACACGAAGGCGTCGTAGTGGGTGTCGGCGTCGAGGTCGTCGAAGTCGGCGCTCAGCGAGGTCTGGCCCGCCTCCCCGACGATCTGGCGGTAGTAGCCCGCCCGGCTGACGACGATGCGGATCGTCGCCGGCGTGTCCGTGGTGACCACGAGGCGGGCGTCCGGGCCGCGCCCGTAGGCGACACCGCCGGTGATGCACTGGATCGAGCACCCGACGCCGGCCTTGTAGTCGTCGGCGGCGCCGTGCCTCCCGGCCGCGGTGTCCGGGGCCACGAACGACCCGAGGGCCACCTCGCCCTCCTGGGCGCCGCCGGGTACGGGCGTCGGGGCGTAGGTCCCGGCCCCCGTCCGCCCGCCGTCGTCGCCACCCCCTCCGCCGCCGGCGGCCCAGCTCCCCGTCGCCGCCGCCGGCGTCGCCGCCAGCGCCAGGGCGAGGACGAGCCCCGCCAGCGCGGCGGTGATCCTCGTCGTCATCGTGCTCATGGTCGACCTCCCAGGTCTCGGTGCGTACCGGACCTGACCGGCGGCGGGCGCCGCCCTTACCCGGCGCCGGCGGGGGGAGGTCACCGGCGTGTCTCGGGCGCGTGTCGGGCGCGTGACCTACCGGGCGGTAGCCGTTGTTACCGGTCAGTAGCCGAACCTACCGACGGGTAGCAGGAAACCCTGGGGGCCATGGGCCGGTCACAGTCCCTGATGCCCACTCCCCCGAACCCGTCCGCGCCCGCGGCGTCACCCTCGTCCGACCCGCCGGCCGGAGCGGCCGACGGCGTCGCGGTGACCTTCCCGGGCCAGGGCAGCCAGGTCGCCGGGTTCGGCCGGGCCTGGCGCGACCACCCCGCCTGGGCCGTGGTCGAGCAGGCCGAGGAGGCGTCGGGCCGGGCCCTGGCGCCCCTCCTCCTCGACCCCGACGCCGACCTGTCCCGCACCGAGGACGCCCAGCTCGCCGTGCTCGCCTCGTCGCTCGTCGTCTGGGAGGCGGCCCGGGCCTACATCGGCACACCGGTCGGCTTCGCCGGCCACTCGCTGGGCCAGATCACCGCCCTGGTCGCCGCCGGCGCCGTCGACCCCGCCGACGGGCTCGCCCTGGCCACCACCCGGGCGGCGGTGACCCAGGCCGCCGCCGACGCCGCGCCCGGCGGCCTCGTCGCGCTCCTGGGCGCCACGCCCGAGCAGGCCCGCGACACCGTCGCCCACGTCGACGAGGCCTGGATCGCCAACGACAACGCCCCGGGGCAGATCGTGATCGGCGGCACCGAGACCGGCTTGGCGGCGGCGACGGCGGCCGCCCGCGGCGCCGGCGTGCGCAAGGTCCGGCCCCTCGCGGTGGGCGGAGCCTTCCACACCCCGCTCATGGCCCCGGCGGCGGAGGCCTTCGGGACGGCCGTCGAGGCCGTCACCTTCGCCCCGCTCACGGCGCCGGTCGTGACCAACCACGACGCCCGGGCCCACTTCGCCCGCTCCGGCTGGGCCGAGCGCCTGTCGACCCACCTGGTGCGGCCCGTGCGCTGGCGGGAGACGGTCGACGCCCTCGTCGAGCTGGGCGCCACCCGCCTCGTCGAGCTGGGCCCGGGAACGACGCTGACCGCCCTGGCCAAGCGCTGCCGCGCCGACGTCCAGCCCCTGTCGGCGGCCACGCCCGAGGACGTCGAGGCCCTGCTCCCCGCCCTGTGGGGGGTCGGCCGATGACCGCGTCGGTGCCCCTCGAGGGCGACGACCTCCGCCTGCCGACGCGCCTGATCGTGGCGCCCGAGGCCGGGACCTTCCACCCGCTCCCCCCCGAGACGTGCACCGCCGAGGGCGAGGTCGTCACCACCGGTGTCTCCGTCGGCACGGTCGAGAGCCTCGGGCGCAAGGTCCCGGTGACCAGCGCCTTCGTGGGCTTCTTGATGGGCATGCTCGCCCTCCCCGGCGAGCGGGTGCGGGCCGGGCAGCCCATCGCCTGGCTCCACGTGGTCGACGCCGGATGAGCGGGCTGCCCGTCGCCGAGGCCCCCGTCGCGCCCGTCGGGTCGGCGGCCACCCGGCTCGCCGTGGCCTTCACCGGCTGGGGCGCGACCGTCCCCGGGCCGCCGGTCACCAACGACGACCTGGCCGCCGTGCTCGACACCAGCGACGAGTGGATCGCCACCCGGACCGGCATCCGCGCCCGCCACGTCGCCGGCCCCACCGACACCACGGCCGCCCTGGCCGCCCGCGCCGGCGCCGCCGCCCTGGCCCGGGCCGGGCGCACCGCCGACGAGGTCGACCTGCTGGTGGTGGCGACCACGACACCCGACCGCTCCTGCCCCTCGACCGCGGCCGACGTCGCCGGCCTGCTCGGGACCCGGGCCGCGGCCTGCGACGTCAACGCCGCCTGCGCCGGCTTCGTCGCCGCCCTCCACCTCGCCCTGCCGGCGGTGGCCACCGGCACCAGCCGGGTCGCCCTGGTGGTCGGGGCCGAGCGCATGACGAGCCTCGTCGACCCGACCGATCGCAGCACCGCCGTCCTCTTCGGCGACGGCGCCGGCGCCCTCGTCCTCGAGACCCCGGACCCCACCCGCACCGGGGACGATCCCGGACCCCAGGGCTCCCGGGATCGTCCCCAGATCAGGGGCGGGGGGACACCCGGGCTGCTCAGCTCGGTGCTCGACGGCGACGCCGCCCTCGTCCGCCACCTCGAGGTCCCGGCCGGCGAGCGGTGGCTGCGGATGGACGGGCCCGAGGTCTTCCGGGCCGCCACGCGGGGCCTGACCGACTCGGGGGTCGAGGCCCTCCGCCGCGCCGGCGCCACCATCGACGACGTCGCCTGGTTCGTGCCGCACCAGGCCAACCGGCGGATCATCGACGCCGTGGCCGGGCGGCTGGGCCTGGCCGCCGACCGCATCGTCGTGACCCTCGACCGCCACGGCAACACCTCGGCGGCCTCGGTGCCGCTCGCCCTGGCCGAGGCGGCCGACGACGGGCGCCTCCGACCCGGCGACCTCGTCCTCCTCTCCGCCGTGGGCGCCGGGATGACCTGGGGCTCGATGGTGATCCGCTGGGGAGCCGAGCCATGACGACACCCACGACGCCCACGGCCGCCGACGACGCCCGGGTGGCCCTGGTCACCGGGGGCTCGGGCGCCATCGGCGCCGCCTCGGCCCGGGCCCTCGCCGCCGACGGCCGGGCCGTCGCCGTCGGCTACCGGGGCGGCGAGGCGGCGGCCGCGGAGGTCGTCGCCGCCATCGAGGCCGCCGGCGGGCGGGCCATCGCCGTCGCCCTCGACGTCACCGACGCCGCCTCCGTCGCCGCAGCCGTCGCCGCCACCACCGACGCCCTCGGCGCCCCGACCATCGTCGTGGCCAACGCCGGCGTCACCGACGACGGCCTCTTCGTCCGCCTGACGCCCGAGCGCTGGCGCGCCGTCCTCGACGCCAACCTCGACGGCGCCTACCGCACCCTGAAGGCGGTGGTGCCCGGGATGATGAAGGCCCGCTTCGGCCGCATCGTGACCGTGTCCTCGGTCGGGGCCTACGCCGGCGCCGCCGGCCAGGCCAGCTACGCCGCGTCCAAGGCCGGGCTGATCGGCCTGACCCGGGCCCTCGCCCGCGAGCTGGCGCCCCGGTCGATCACCGCCAACGTCGTGGCGCCGGGCCCGGTGGCCTCGGCCATGACCGACGCCCTGCCCGAGGCCCGCCACGCCGAGCTGGCCGCGACCGTCCCCCTCGGGCGCATGGCGTCCCCCGACGAGGTGGCCGCCGCCATCGCCTTCCTCGCCTCCGACGCGGCCAGCTACGTCACCGGCGCGGTGCTGCCGGTCGACGGCGGCCTCGCCATGGGCCACTGAGCCCGGACCGCCGCCACCCCCTACCCTCCGCCCTGCTGTCCCGTCCTCCCCCCACCCGTCCGCCACCGAACCCCGTACGACAGGAGATCCCCGTGGATCGTGCAACCGTCCTCACCGCCGTCATCGACACCGCCGTCGAGCTGCTGAAGCTGGACCCGGCCACCGTCACCGAGACGTCCACCTGGGCCGAGGACCTCGAGGCCGACAGCCTCGACCTCACCGAGCTGGTCATGGCCCTCGAGGACCGCTTCGAGGTCGAGGTCCCCGAGGAGTCCCTCGAGGGCGTGAAGACCGTCGGCGACGCCGCCGACGTCGTCATGGCCGCGGTGAGCGAGAGCTCGGCCTCGTGACCGCCCGTCGCCGGGTCGCCGTCACCGGCATGGGCGTCGTCTCGCCCGCCGGCACCGACCTGGCCGCGACGATGGCCGGCGTCGTCGCGGCCAAGGCGACGGCCGCCCCCATCACCTTGTTCGACGCGACCAACCTGCCGGTGGGCTTCGCCTGCGAGGTCGCCGAGCTCGACGTCGAGGGGCGCATCGGCGCCCGCGAGGCCCGCCGCATCGACCGCAGCGGGCACCTCGCCCTCATCGCCGCCGCCGACGCCCTCGCCGACGCCGGCCTGGGCGCCGACGACGCCGACCGCAGCCGGGTGGCCGTGGTGGCCGGCTCCGGCGTCGGCGGGCTCACCACGCTCGAGGAGCAGGTGCGCCTGCACGCCGAGCGGGGCCGGGAGAAGGGGCCCCGCCGGGTCAGCCCGATGACCGTGCCGATGATGATGGCCAACGGGCCCGCCGCCCTGGTCAGCATCGCCCACGGGTTCACGGGCCCGTCGTTGTGCGTCGCCACCGCCTGCGCCACCGGCGCCAACGCCATCGGCGAGGCCTCCCGCCTCCTGCGCGACGGCACCGCCGACGTGGCCGTCGCCGGCGCCACCGAGTGCGCCATCACCCCGACGGCGATGTCCGCCTTCGCCAACATGGGCGCGCTCAGCCGCCGCTCCGACGACCCCGGCACCGCCAGCCGGCCCTTCGACGTCGAGCGCGACGGGTTCGTCATGGGCGAGGGCGCCGGGTTCCTGGTGCTCGAGACGTGGGAGCACGCCGTCGGCCGGGGCGCCCGCATCCACGGCGAGCTGCTCGGCTACGGCACCACCTGCGACGCCAGCCACATCACCGCCCCCTCCGAGGACGGGGCGGGCGCCGCAGCGTGCCTGCGGCTGGCCCTCGCCTCGGCCGACCTCGCCCCCGCCGACGTGCGCCACATCAACGCCCACGGCACCTCCACCCCGCTCAACGACGCCGCCGAGGCCCGCGCCATGAGCACCGTGTTCGGCCCCGGCGCAGTGCCGGTCACGTCGACCAAGGGGGTCATGGGCCACCTGATCGGGGCCGCCGGCGCCGTCGAGGCGGTCGTCGCCCTGGCGAGCGCCATCGACGGCGTCGTCCCCCCGGTCGCCGGCACCTCCGAGGTCGACCCCGAGATCGACGCCGACGTGGTCGTCGGGGCGCCGCGCTCGATCGAGCGGGGCCCGGTCGTGTCCACGTCGTTCGCCTTCGGCGGGCACAACGCCGCCGTCGTCCTCGCCCCGGCCTGACGTGACGGCCCCGGTCGCCGCCCCCGACGGCGCCGACGCGCTGCTCGAGGCGGCCGAGGCCGAGCCCGGCGTGGCCACGGCCGTCGAGGCCACCGCGGCCCCGCCGGCGGGCCACGGGACCGCCTCCCGCCGCCCCGCCCGGCGGACCCCCGACCCCACCCGCTCGCTCCCGGAGCCAGGGCTGGACGGCCCGAGCCTCGGGCCCCCGACCGCCATCGGCGCCGACCGCCCCGGCATCGCCGGCGCCGGCCTCATCGAGGTCGACGGGCGGACCGTCTCCTACTTCGAGGTCGGCGGTGGCCGCTGGTCGACCCGCGACGCCGTGGCCGAGGCCGAGGTGGTCGAGCGGGCCCTGCTCCTCGGGGCCGACCTCGGCGTGCCCGTGCTGGGCGTGGTCCACTCGCTCGCCCTCGACCCCGCCGACCTGGCCGGGCTCGCCGTGTGGGGGCGGGTGGCCCGGGCTGCGGTGCGGGCCTCCGGGGCGGTGCCCCTCCTCCTCGCCGTCACCGGCGGCTGCCATGGCGGCCTCTCGACCATCCTCGGCCTGGCCGACCACGTCGTGCTCACCCGCGAGGCCAGCGTCTACGTCAACGGTCCCGCGGCGGTGCGGGCCGTCACCGCCGTCGAGGTCACCCCCGACGACCTCGGCGGGGCCGCTGCGCACCACCGCGACACCGGGCTGGCGTCGCTCGTCGCCGACGACCGCGACGACGCCATCGCCGCCCTGGCCGACCTGCTCGCCTACCACCCGTCGTCGTGGGACACGCCGCTGCCGCCGACCCCCTCCACCGACCCGCCCGACCGCCCGTGCCACCGGGCCGCCCGGGTGGTCCCGACGAGCGCCCGGGCGTCCTACGACGTCCGCGACGTCCTCGACGACATCGCCGACGAGGGCAGCGTCCTCGAGGTCCGGGCCGGCCACGCCCCCAACGTCGTCACCGCCTTCGCCCGCCTGGGCGGGCGGCCGGTGGCCGTCGTCGCCAACCAGCCCCAGGTCCGGGCGGGCACGCTCGACATCGCCGCCGGGTCGAAGGCGGCCCGCCACGTGCAGGCCGCCGACGCCGCCGGCATCCCGCTGCTCACCCTGGTCGACACCCCGGGCTTCGAGCCGGGCAAGGACCTCGAGTGGCGGGGGATGATCCGCCACGGCGCCGAGCTGGTGCACGCCTACTGCGCCGCCACCGTGCCCCGGGTGTGCGTGGTGCTGCGGAAGTCCTACGGCGGCGCCTACATCGTCATGGACTCCCGCGACATCGGGAGCGACCTGGTCCTCGCCTGGCCCACGGCCGAGATCGCGGTGATGGGCGCACCCGGCGCCGTCGCCATCTTGAACCGGCGCGAGATCGCCGCCTCCGACGACCCCGAGGCCACCCGGGCCGAGCTGATCGCCGACTACGAGGCCCGGTTCTGCACCCCGGCCGTCGCCGCCGAGCGGGGCTACGTCGACCAGGTCATCGCCCCCGAGCACACCCGGGCCCACCTCGTCGCCGCCTTCGCCCGCCTCGCCCCCAAGCGCCCCCGCCTGGTGGAGCGCCGCCACTCCGTCTCCCCGTGCTGACCCTCGAAAGGCCCACCCGTGCTCCTCGCTGACCGGACCGTGCTCGTCACCGGCGTCCTCACCCCGTCGTCGATCGCCTTCGGCGTGGCCCGGCTGGCCCAGGAGCAGGGCGCGGACGTCGTCCTGACGTCGTTCGGTCGAGCCCTCAGCGTCACCGAGCGGGCGGCCCGGCGCCTGCCCACCCCGGTCGACGTGCTGGAGCTCGACGTCACCGACGCCGACCACCTCGACCGCCTGGCCACCACCCTGGGCGACCGGTGGGACCGCCTCGACGGGCTCGTCCACGCCGTCGGGTTCGCCCCCGAGGCCTGCCTCGGCCACGACGACGGCCTCCTCGGCGCCGGCTGGGACGACGTCGCCACCGCCCTCCACGTGTCGACCTACTCCTTCGCCTCGCTGGCCCGGGCCGTGCGGCCGCTGCTGCAGCGAGGGTCGAGCGTCGTCGGCCTCGACTTCGACGCCTCGGTGGCGTGGCCGGCCTACGACTGGATGGGCGTGGCCAAGGCCGGGCTGGAGTCGGCCTCCCGCTACCTCGCCCGCGACCTCGGTCCCGACGGAATCCGGGTCAACCTGGTCGCCGCCGGGCCGCTCAAGACCGTCGCCGCCCGCAGCATCCCCGGGTTCGAGAAGCTGTCGGGCCCGTGGGTCGAGAAGGCCCCGCTCGGCTGGGACATCGGCGACCCCGAGCCCGTCGCCCGCACCGTCGTCGCCCTCCTGTCCGACTGGCTGCCGGCCACCACCGGCGAGATCGTCCACGTCGACGGCGGCGCCCACGCAGTCGGAGGCTGAGTCGCCGCGGTCGGAGTGGGTCTGACCCACTCCGACCGGTCAGGCGGCGCCGAGGAGGAGGTCGCCGAGCTCCTGGGGGGTGGCGACGACGACCGCCGCCCCCGCCTCCTCCAGCTCGCCGGGCGGGGCCGACCCCCACCGGACCCCGATGGTCGGCACCCCGTGGGCGGCGGCGCCGTGCACGTCGTGGAGCCGGTCGCCCACCATCACCACCCCGGCCCGGGGGACGCCCGCCTCGAGCCGGGCCAGCACGGCGCCGACCACGTCCGCCTTGGAGTGCCGGCCGCCGTCGGGGTCGGCCCCGATGACGACCGACATCCAGCGGCCCAGGATCCCCTCGGTGACGATCTTGTGGGCGAGGTGGTCCGGCTTCGAGGTCGCCACGGCCATGGGGATGCCGGCGGCCTCGATGCGGTCGAGCACGTCGGTGATGCCGACGAAGGGCACCGCCAGCGAGGCGGCGGCGTCGTCGTAGGTCGCCCGGTAGGCGTGGATCACCTCCCACGTCCGCTCGGCCGGGACGCCGACGGCGGGCGGGAACCCGTCGGTCCACGGCGGTCCCACGCACGACCGCAGCACCTCCCGGTCGGGCACGGGCAGGCCGACGGTCGCCAGGGCCATGCCGAGGTGCTCGACGATGCCGGCCTCGGAGTCGCACAAGGTGCCGTCGAGGTCGAACAGCACGGCGGCCGGCGGAGGCGGTGGGAGGGGGCGGCCGGGCATCGGCGAGACCCTAGGGTCGCGCCCCGACCTCGTCCCACCACGAACCCGCCCCCGCAGGAGTGACCATGACCCCCGACGCCACCGCGACCGCGACCGCCAACGTGGTGGGCGACCTGCCCAGCCGGTTCATGCTCGACATGGCGACCTACGGCGCCGCCGCCGAGGACGGCTTCGAGGGGATGGACTTCTACGTGGCCGGCCGGGGCGGCGCCCTGGGGGACGTGCCCAGCGCCGTGGTCGTCGCCGCCTTCGTGTTCTTCGAGCCCGGCACCGTGCACGACTCCTGGACCCGCGCCGCCGACGTCATGCCCCGCCAGGCCGCGGCCGACCGCTGGGCCGCGGCCTGCCACCGCTGGGCCGAGGCCCACCTGGGCGATGACGTCGACCACGGGCGCCTGGCCGAGCTCCTCGGGCGGATGAACGCGGCGGCGAGCACCGCCGGCGCCCCCTGCTTCGGTGCGTGGCGGGTCCAGCCCGAGCCGGAGGCCGATCGGCCCAAGGCCCTCGCCCTCCACCGGTTGATGGTCCTGCGGGAGCTGCGCGGCGGCCTCCACGGCGCCGCCGTCATCACCCACGGCCTCAGCCCCCACGCCGCCCTGACCATCCGCACGCCGGGGATGCTGCCGATCTTCGGCTGGGACGGCCCCGACCCCGACGCCGAGGCCGCCCACAGCCACACGGCGTGGAACGAGGCCGAGACGGCCACCGATCGCGCCCTCGCCCCCGCCTACGAGGCGCTCGACGAGGGCGAGCGGGTCGAGCTCCGCGAGCTCCTCGACGCGGCCCAGGCCGGCGCGACCTGAGCTGCGGCTACTGGTCGGGGGCGAGGTCGCGGGCGGCCTGGACCGGGTCGAGGCCGAAGGGCAGCACGGCCAGCGCCGGACAGGTCACGCCGTTCTCGACGTAGCGGCCGATGTGCTCGCGGCACTCCTCGGGCGAGCCGTGGACGATGAGCTGGTCGACCACCTCGTCGGGGATCGCCTCCAGCGCGGCCTTGCGGTCGCCCGCCTTCCAGGCGTCCCACATCGGCGCCAGCACCTCGCCCCGCCCGACCCATTCGTGGAAGGCGGCGTACACGGGCACGTTGAGGTAGGCGGCGATGGCGTAGCGGCCCATGGCCCGGACGGTGTCGGCGTCGGTGGTCGGGGCCACGAAGATGCGGGCCACGACCTCCTTGCCCTCGCCCTCGGCGTGGACGATGGGGGCGACCTGGCGCACGTCGTCGGCGCTCAGCCAGTTGATGATGGCGCCGTCGCCCTCGCGGCCGGCGAGGCGGAGCATCCCCTCGCGCAGGGCGGCGATCATGATCTTGGGCTGCTCCTCGGGCACCCGCCCGAGCTTGAACCCCTTCACCTCGAAGGTGTCGTAGGCCTGCTTGACCTTCTCGCCGGTGAGGGCGGTGCGGAGGAACCGGACGACGTCGCGGACCCGCTTGTAGGGCTCCTCGAAGGGGATGTCGTTCCAGCGCTCGACGATGACGTTCGACGAGGACCCGATCCCGATGGCGACCCGGCCCGGGGCGGCGTCGGCCAAGGAGGCGACGCACTGGGCGAGGGTCGCGGGGCCGCGGGTGTAGGCGGGGACGATGGCGTTCCCCAGACGGAGCGTGGGCGCCCACACCGAGGCCAGGGCCAGCGGGGTGAAGGCGTCGGCCCCGTCGGCCTCGCTCGACCACACGTCGGTGTAGCCCCGGTCGGCCAGCTCGACGATCGCCTCCCGCTGGGCGTGGAGGGGGAGGCCGTCGAACGGGATGGTCATGCCGTAGCGCTGCATCGCCCGACCGTACTGCCGCGCCGTCGAGGTCGGAGTGCGGTCCGACCCTCAGCCGGCGCCGGCCGTGCCCCGGGTCGCGGGCCGGGTCAGGTCCACTCGCGGGCGATGGTGGACTGGCTGGCGGTGGCGAGCAGGGTGCCGTCCTGGGCCCAGAGGTGGACGAGGCCGTGGGCGAAGCCGCGCTCGATGGCGTGGACCTCGATGTCGATCAGCACCCACTCGGTCGGGACGAGACGCACGACCCGCAGGGTGTTGTCGAGGCTGTTGCCCCCGACCTGGCGGCCCAGGGCCTGGCTGGTGCCGAACGGGACGTAGTCGCCGAGCACGGCCAGCTTCGCCGCCGTGGTCTCGGGCAGGTCTCTCACCCGGGCCCACAGGGCGGAGCGACCGCCGGGGAGCGGCGTGCCGTCGAACTCGGCGAACTGGCGGCCGACGGCCAGGCGCATCTCGAGGCGGCGCATGATCGTGTCCTCCTCGCCGGAGAAGCGGTGCGGTCGCTCGGCGCACTCCTCCGGGGCCGGCACCACCGGCATCTCGATCATCTGCCCCCGGGCCTCGATCGACCGGTCGCCCAGGGCGGCGTTGACGGTGAGGATCTCGGTGTCGCCGACGTGGCCCACGGCCCGGGCCTGGCTGATCGAGCGGCCGGCGACGGGGATGGTCACGTCGATGTCCATCACGCTCGGCGGTCGGGCGTAGGAGAGGTACTGGGCCGTGGCCCACACCACGGGCCGGCCCGTCGTGCGCTCCATCGCCTCGATGACCGCGCCCAGCCCGCACCCGCCGAAGAGGAACTGGTGCCCGGTGCAGAGCTGGGGGATGACCGGCAGGTACCAGCGGTGCGGGTTGTGGGTGGCCTCGAGGCCGAGGAACGAGACCGGGTCCATGGCGGCCGACGCTAGGGCGACCCGCGGCGGCGCTCCCAGGCCAGGGGTACTGTCCGGCCCATGGACCTGGGTCTCAGCGGACGGACGGCGGCGGTGGCAGGGGCGTCGGCCGGGCTGGGGCTGGCGTCGGCCCGGGCCCTGGCGGCCGAGGGCGTCACCGTCGCCGTGTGCGGGCGCGACCGGGCCCGCATCGAGGAGGCGGCGACGAGCATCGGTCCCGCGGCCGTCCCGATCGTGGCCGACGTGGGCACACCCGACGGCGCCGGCGCCTTCGTCGAGGACGCCATCGCGGCGCTGGGCCGGGTCGACATCCTCGTGCCCAACGCCGGCGGGCCCCCCTCGGGCACCTTCGCCACCACGCCCCTCGAGGCCTACATCCCCGCCCTGCAGCTCAACCTGCTGTCGACGGTGGCCATGTGCCAGGTCGCGGTGCCGCCCATGGCCGAGCGGGGGTGGGGTCGGGTGGTCGCCATCACCTCGGCGTCGGTCCGCCAGCCCATCCCGACGCTGATCCTGTCGAACACGGCGCGGGCCGGGGTGACCGCCTTCCTCAAGACGCTGTCGCTGGAGGTGGCGGCCCGCGGTGTCACCGTGAACTCCGTCCAGCCCGGCATCCACGCCACGGCCCGGTTCCGCCAGCTCTACGGCGACGACGAGGACTCGGTCGCCGCCGTGGCCGAGAACATCCCCGTGCGCAGCGTCGGCCGGCCCGACGACTTCGGCCAGGTCGTCGCCTTCCTCTGCTCGTCGGCCGCCCGGTTCGTCACCGGGGCGGCCCTGCCGGTCGACGGCGGCACGAGCCGAGGGCTCCAGTAGGGGCGGCGGTCGGTACCGTCGGCCCGGTGCTGACCCACATCGTCCTCATCTCCACCTCCGACGACGCCACCGACGAGCAGGTCGAGGCCGTCCTCGCCGGCCTGCGGGCCCTGCCGGAGCAGATCGAGGCCATCGCAACCTACGACGTCGGACGGGACCTCGGCCTGGCCGAGGGGAACGCCACCATCGCCATCCAGGCGACCTTCGCCTCGCCCTCGGACCTGGACGCCTACATCGCCCACCCGGCCCACCAGCAGGTGGTCACCGACCTGATCCGACCGATCGCCACGTCGGTGACCCGGGCCCAGGTCGCCGGCTCTGACGAACGAACGTCGCCCGTCGGCCGGGCGTAAGGTCCGCGGCCATGGCTGATGCACCCTGGTCCGGCGACGCGTGCTCCCTCGTCGATGCGTTCCGGGCGGGCGAGCGCTCGCCCGTCGAGGAGCTGGAGGCGAGCCTGGCCGCCATCGAGGCGTCGGGCCTCAACGCCTGGTCCTCCCTCGACCCCGACGGGGCGCGGGAGGCGGCCCGGGCGGCCGACGTCACCCGGCCGTTCGGCGGGGTCCCCGTCGGGATCAAGGAGCTCGACAAGGTCGAGGGCTGGCCCGACACCGAGGCCTCGCTCGTCTTCGCCGACCGCATCGCCCCGCACACCGGCACGATGCTGAGCCGCCTCCGGGCCGCCGGCGGCGCCACCTTCGTCGGGCAGACGACGGCCAGCGAGTTCGGCGGCATGAACATCTCCGTCACCAAGGAGAACGGGATCACCCACAACCCGTGGCAGCACGGGGCGACCGCCGGCGGGTCGTCGGGGGGCTCGGCCGCGGCCGTGGCCGGCGGGCTGGTGCCCATCGCCAGCGGCGGCGACGGCGGCGGGTCGATCCGCATCCCGGCCGGGTTCAACGGGCTGGTGGGCATGAAGGGCACCGCCGGGCGCATCCCCCGCGGCCCGCATATGCTGGTGCACCCCATGACGGTGGTGATCGGCTGCCTGGCCCGCTCGGTCCGCGACGTCGCCCGCTGGTACGACGTCACCTCGGGCTACGACTCCCGGGACCCCTACTCGCTCCCGCGCATCGAGGGCTGGGAGCGCGACCTCGGCACCCACGACCTGAGGGGCCTGCGGGTCGCCATCGCCCCGACCCTCGGGGCCGCGGTCGTCGCCCCGGGCGTCCAGGAGCGGGTCGTCGCCGCCGGCGAGGCCCTCGCCCGCGACGCCGGGCTGACCATCGTCGACGTCGACGTGCGGCTGCCCACGCTCGACCTGGCCTGGGCCCTCGGCAACCTGGTGGGGCTGAAGATGGAGCTGGGCGACCTCTGGCCGGGCTGCAAGGACCTCCTCACCAAGGAGATCGCCTTCGGGCTGGAGGTGGCCGAGGGCATGGTCGACCTCGAGACCTCGGCCCGCGGCGAGGCGTCCCGCACCATGGGCAACGAGGCCATGGCCGACGTCTTCGACCAGGTCGACCTGGTCATCTCGGCCACCAACCCCGACATCGCCTTCCCGGCCCACGTCTCGTCGAACAACCGGGTCGCGGGCGAGCGGGTGGAGGTCGGCAACAACGGCGCCCTCACCATCCCCGCCAACATCAGCGGCAACCCGGCCATCTCGATCCCGGTCGAGCCGCTCGACGGCCTCCCGGTCGGGATGCAGGTCATGGGGCGCCACCACGCCGACGCCCTCCTCCTCGACCTCGCCCTCGTCGTCGAGCGCACCAGCCCCTGGCCCCTGGTGGCCCCGGGCGCACCGGTGTAGGACGCACCCGTGTAGGAACAACCGGGCCCGGGGAGGGGTTGGACCGGGAGCACCGTCCCAGGCCCCTGACCAGGGGCGATGCTTCACTGTCACACCCCCTCCGCATACTTGGGACCATGGCAACGCAGCTCGACCTCCTCCCCCCGGTCGACCCCGACTGGCGCATCGACGACGAGACCCGCGAGGTCGGTCGTCGTGGGCTGGCCAAGGCTCGTGCCGCCCTGGCCGAGGCCCGGGCCCGAGCCGACCGGGACCACCACCACCACGACCACCGCACCGCGGCCTGACCCCGGGTTGGGGCCGGACCCGTCCGCTGCTAGGCAGGCGCGTCGATGACCGACCCCACCGACGGCCGCGCCGACGTGCTCTCCGCCCTCCTCGACCGGCGGAGCACCGCCGCCCTGGTCGAGCCGGGCCCGACCCCGGCGCAGCTCGACACCATCCTCCGGGCGGCCACCACCGCCCCCGACCACGGGCGGATCCGCCCCTGGCGCTTCGTCGTGGTCAGCGGCGAGGCCCGGGCCCGCTTCGCCGACGCCCTCGAGGACGGCGGGGTCGCCCGCGACCCCGACCTGCCGGCGGGGGTCCGGGAGAAGCTCCGGAGCAAGGCCTTCGTCGCCCCCACCCTGGTGGCGGTGGTCGCCGCCCCCCGCCCGGCCAAGGTCGAGCGGTGGGAGCAGGTGGCCTCGGCGGCGTGCACCGGCTACGCCATCGTCCTGGCCGCCCACGCCCTCGGCCTGGGGGCGATGTGGAAGAGCGTGCCCTTCCGCACCGGCCCCCTCCTCCGGGACCTGCTGGGCATGGGCCCCGACGACGAGCTCCTCGGCTGGGTCCTCGTCGGCACCCCGGCCGACCCGGCGTCGGTCACCGGCCGCCCCGAGCCCGACCTGACCGGCCTGGCCTTCCACCTCACCGCAGGCGGCGCCCTGACCCCGCACTGATTACGGTTCGGACCCATGTCCGAAGTCGTGATCGTCGAGGCCGTGCGCACCCCCGTGGGACGGCGCAACGGTGCCCTCTCCACCGTCCACCCGGCCGACCTCCTCGGGTCGGCCCTGACCGCCCTGGTCGAGCGCTCCGGCGTGGACCCGGCGGCGATCGAGCAGGTCGTCGGCGGGTGCGTCAGCCAGGTCGGCGAGCAGTCGTTCAACACCACCCGCACGGCGTGGCTCGCCGCCGGCCTGCCGCTCGAGACGGCGGCCACCACCGTCGACACCCAGTGCGGGTCGTCGCAGCAGGCCACCAACCTGGCCACCAGCCTGGTCGGGTCGGGCGTCACCGACGTCGCCGTGGCCTGCGGGGTCGAGCTGATGAGCCGCATCCCGATCGGGTCGAACTCGTCCAAGAAGCTGGGCCTCGGCGTCCCCATCCCCAAGCCCTACTTCGACCAGTACGAGTTCACCTCGCAGTTCGAGGGGGCCGAGCGCATCGCCGACAAGTGGGGCATCACCCGCGACGACACCGACGCCTTCGGCTTCCGGTCCCAGCAGCTGGCCGCCCAGGCGTGGGAGGAGGGCCGCTTCGGCACCCAGATCGTCGAGGTCGACGCCCCCGACGTCGACGAGGAGGGCAAGCCCCTCGACACCACCCACCACGTCGCCCGCGACGAGGGCCTGCGCGAGACCACCCTCGAGAAGCTGGCCACCCTCAAGCCGGTGGCGCGCGAGGACGGCGTGCACACCGCCGGGTCCAGCTCGCAGATCTCCGACGGCGCCGCCGCCCTGCTGCTGATGACCGCCGAGCGGGCCGAGGCCCTCGGGCTCACCCCCCGGGCACGGGTGGTCGACACCTGCCTCGTCGGCGTCGACCCCGTCCTGATGCTCACCGGCCCCATCGACGCCACCCAGCGCCTGGTCGAGCGGACCGGCATCGGCGTCGACCAGATCGACGTGTTCGAGGTCAACGAGGCCTTCGCCTCGGTCGTGCTGGCGTGGCAGAAGGAGCTGGGCGTCGACCCCGACCGGGTCAACCCCAACGGCGGGGCCATCGCCCTCGGCCACCCGCTCGGCGCCACCGGCTCGGTGCTCGTCACCAAGGCCCTCCACGAGCTCGAGCGCACCGGCGGCCGCTACGGCCTGGTGTCGATGTGCTGCGGTGGCGGCCTCGGGACCGGCACCCTCATCGAGCGCCTGGACTGACCCCGCCCACGACCGCACGGGGCGTCGGCCACCGGGGGACCGACCGGCGCGGGCGACGTCCACGCCCCGCTGTCGCACCCCTCGCGTAGCGTGGGGGCAGACGGGCTGACGCTCGGATCGCGGCCGATCGGTCGCCGCACCGACCCCTCGCCGGAGGTGTGCCCCCGTGCGTCGTGCCCGTCTGCTCCCCCTGCTCGTCCCGGACCTGCTCGTCCCGGACCTGCTCGTGGCGGCCCTGCTGGTGGCGGCCCTGCTCGGGTCGGGCTGCGCCGTCGTCGGCCGGGGTGGGCCGGCCGAGGCCGGCACCGCCACCGTGGTGCGGGTCGTCGACGGAGACACCCTCGACGTCCGCCTCGGTCGGGCCGTCGAGACCGTCCGCCTCCTCGGCATCGACACGCCCGAGACGGTCGAGCCCGGTGCCCCCGTCGACTGCTTCGGACCCGAGGCCTCGGCCCGAACCAAGGAGCTCCTCCCCACCGGCACCGAGGTGCGGCTCGCCCGCGACGCCGAGGCGCGCGACCGCTACGGCCGGCTGCTCGTCTACCTGGTCCGGGTCCGCGACGACCTCTTCGTCAACCGGTCCCTGCTGGCCGACGGGTTCGCCCGCCCGCTGTCCATCGCGCCCAACGAGGCGCACCGGGCCGAGCTCGCCGCGGCCGCCGCCGAGGCTCGGGCCGCGGGCCGTGGCCTGTGGGGCGCCTGCCCGGCCGAGGCCGCACCCGCGCCGCGTCGGTCCGACGGCGGTGGCCGGTAGCGTCATGGCCTGTGACGAACCTCGCCGAGCGCCTCGGGTACCGCGCCGACGACCGGGTGGTCATCGTGAACTGCGACGACCTCGGCTCGTGCCACTCCGCCAACGAGGCGGTCTACCGCTCGCTGCGCGACGGCGTGGCCAGCAGCGCCACGCTGATGGTGCCGGCCCCCTGGGCCCGCCACGCCGCCGCCGAGTACCGGGGCGAGGACGTCGGCGTCCACCTGACCCTCAACTCGGAGTGGGACCTGTACCGCTGGGGCCCCATCACCCGGGCCCCGTCGCTCCTCGACGGCGACGGGGGCTTCCCCCGGACCGTCACCGACGTCTGGGACCACGCCGACCTCGACGAGGTGTGGCGGGAGCTCAGCGCCCAGGTCGAGCGGGCGATCCTCTGGGGCTTCGACGTCACCCACCTCGACAGCCACATGGGCACGCTCCAGCTCAAGCCCGAGTTCTTCGACGTCTACCTCGACCTGGCCCTCGAGTACGCCCTCCCCCTGCGGCTCTCGGGGGCGTCGACCCAGCAGGCGGTGGGCTTCCCGTTCCGCGACCGGGCCGACGAGGAGGGCGTGGTCGCCCCCGACCACCTCGTCCGGGTCCTCGGGGTGGGCAGCCGACCCCAGGTCCTGGCGGCGGTGGCCGACCTGCGGCCCGGCGTCACCGAGATGTACGTCCACCCGGCGCTCGACACCTCCGAGCTGCGGGCCCACGCCCCCGACTGGGAGGGGCGGGTCGACGACCTCGACCTGGTGTCCGGTGAGGGGCAGCTGGCCGACATGCTGCGCGAGGCGGGCGCCCACGTCATCGGCTACCGCCCCCTGCGCGAGCTCCAGCGCGCCGGCCGCTCGGGCTAGTCCAGACCGGCGAAGAGGTCGGTCTCGGGGAGGGGGGCGTCGACGGTGGACACGGCGCGGATGTAGTCCTCGTAGGGGTGGATCGTCTCGGCCACCTCCTCGGGGAGGCCGAACCAGAACGGCGACGTGGGGTCGATCTGGGTGGCGTGGGCCCGCAGGGCGGCCGACTTCACCGCGTAGAGGCCGTCGACGTCGATGCTCGTGGTGATGCGATGGTCCTGCGACTCGCGGGCGAACCACTCCTCGGAGTACGGGGACTCGAGGCCGTGGGCGAGGAAGGCCTCGTGGGTCGCCTCCAGCCGCCGCCGCGACCAGACCGACCAGTAGACCTTGGCCACCTGCCAGGGCGCGCCCGCCTCGGGGTAGGCGTCGGGGTCGGCGGCGGCGGGGAGCGCCGCCATGGTCACGTCGTGGACCTTCAGGTGGTCCGGGTGCGGGTAGCCGGACTGGTCGTCGCCGTAGGTGAGCACGACCTGGGGTCGCTCGCGGCGGATGATCGCCACCAGGCGCCCGACGGCCTCGTCGAGCGGGGCCCGGGCGAAGCAGCGGGGGTCGGCGTTGTCGGGGCTGTCGGGCATGCCCGAGTCCCGGTAGCCGAGCATCACGACCTCGTCGTAGCCGATGATGGCGGTGGCGGCGGCGAGCTCCTCCATGCGGACCTCGTCGATCCGGTCCCGGACCTCGGGGGTGTCGAGGGCGGGGTTGAGGATGTCCCCGGCCTCACCGCCGGTGCAGCACACCAGCACGGTCCGGACGCCGGCCTCGTGGTAGCGGTGGACGGTCCCGGCCCCCTTGGACGACTCGTCGTCGGGGTGGGCGTGGACGCTCAGCAGGCAACGGCGGGGGCTCGACATCGTCGGCCAACCTAGAGGGTCGCGCCCCGGTTCCGACCCGCTGATCCGGACGGCCCCCGGGACGCGACGGACCCCCGGGGAGCGACCCCGGGGATCTGTCGTCGAAGGGCATCGAGCACCGTGACCGCCGTCGGTGTGAAAGGGCCCGGTGGTCTCGAGGTGGGCGGTCGGCGGGGAGGGGCCGGCGGTCCCGGCAGGTCGTCTCCTCCTCGTCGGCGACCACGCTACGAACGCATCCGTGGGGTCCCTCGAACGGAACGGGCGGTGTCGTCAACCCTTCTGCTTGTCAATGTCAAGCCGGCGACTGCACCATCACCGACCCAGTGACTGCGGTCACCATGCGCCTCTGCGGTCGGCCCGTCAACCCCGAACGTCCGCGCGGCGGCTGACCTAGGACGATGCCGCCTGGGCGGCCTTGTCGGCCTTCGAGGACTGGTAGGCGGCGACGCCGAGGGCGACCACGCCGACGAAGAAGAACAGCCCGATGACCGGGTTGGTGGCCACGAAGAGGACGCCCGCGACGGTGCTGAACATGAGGGTCCGGCTCCGGGTCGGGCGGACCAGGCCGCGCACGGCGAAGACGGTGATGACCAGGGGCAGCAGCGACATGGCCAGGGCCAGGTACAGCTGCGGCGTCGGGTAGGCGAGACCGGGGACGTTCTCCACCGGCCGGGTCTGGAAGTCGCGCACGGCGTCGTCGAGGACGTCGTCGTCGCCGGCGTCGTCGCCGGCCTCCACCTGGGCCCGCACGACGGTCTCGCCGTAGGCGGTCAGGTCGGTCGAGGGCCACACCGGGAAGGCCAGGAGGGTCACCGCGCACACGGCCCCCACGATCAGGGCGAGCACGGCGGCGCGGCCGCCGGGCTGGGCGGTGTAGCGGGCCAGCGTGCCCCGGGGGCCGGCGTCGGTGTCGACCTCGACCACCTGGGACGGCGGGCGGGCGGTGCGGGCCGGGCGACCGCCGGTGGCGGTGCCGCTGCTCGCCTCGGGGCGGGGCGGGAACAGCTTGCCGAGGAGGCCGCCGGAGGCCGGCTGGGACCGGGCGGGGGTCTTGGCCAGGCTGGTCTTCCCCGAGCTCTTGGTCGGGGTCTCGGTGGCGGTGCGCGACGGGCGGGTGCTCGCCCGCTTGGCCCCCTCGGTGCGCGCCTGGCGGTTCTGCCGCTCCTGGCGGTTGCGGGCCTGCCGGCGCCGCTTGGCCGCGTCCTTGTCAGCGGGCACTGCTACACACTCCGGGGTGACGAGGGTCGGCCGGCGGTTCCACGGCCGCGAACCTAGTGAACGGTCCGGCGTGGCTCCCCACCGCCGGCGCCGCCGGAGCGGCCCCGGGGGCCGGGTGGGCGCCGCCGCGGTGGCCGGCGTCATGGCCGTGGTGGCGGGCGGCTGCGGCGGCGGCCCCGACGCGTCGGTCGGCGTGGTGCGGGTGGGCGACACCGTCGAGATCCGGGCCAAGGCGTGCGGGGACGGCGGCATCGAGCGGGCCGACGTGGTGGACCCGGCCGCGCCCGAGGAGGCGGTGTGGTCGGCGGTGGCGGTCGCGGGCGACGAGGCCCGGCGCGAGCTGCGGGTGGCCGACGCCGTCGCCGGCTACGAGGTCACCGACCGGCGCGGGCCGGGGGGTCTCCCCGACCGGCGGCTCCGGCTGCTGGTCGAGGGGCCCGACGGGGCCCGCTGGGGCGGCCCCCGGTTCACGCCGTCGGAGCTGGAGGAGGGCCGGCTCCGGGTGGCGGGTCGGGACGTCCCGCTCGCCGAGTGGGAGGCCGAGCCGGCACGCTGCCCCGAGGTGGGGGTGGGCGCGGCGCTGGTCGGCGGGGTGGTGACGGGGGTGGCCGCCGGGGCGCTCTGGTTGCTGGTCCGGGCGGTCGCCCGGGTCGCGCGGCGCTGAGCGGCGCCGGTCGGGACGGCCTCAGCCGGCGAGGAGGGCGGAGGCGGCGGTGATCAGGGCCTCGTCGACAGGGGGCTCCACACCGGGCCCCGTCAGGCCGAACATCCACGTCACGAGATCGCCGACCTGGACGACGGCGCCGGTGGCCGTCCCCGCCTCACCCGCCCCGGCCCGGGCCAGGGTGGCCTGGCCGTCGGTGCCGTCGACCGGCTCCACCTCGGTGTCGGGCTGGCAGGCGGTGAGGGCGTCGACCACCTCGGCCGCGAACGCCTCGGCCGCCCCGGCGTCGGCGAAGCGGAGGACGGACTGCTGGAAGATGACGGCGTCGTCCCCGGTCCCCCGCAGCAGCGCCTGGGCGGCCTGGTCGTCCCAGGTCTGCTCGAGCGTGACCTCCTCGCAGAGGTCGGTGTCGAAGCTGCCGTCCCCCAAGGTGTCGTCGGGGGCGTAGCCCTCGCCCACGGCGCCCGGGTCGAGCAGGAGGTCCTGGAGCGGGCTGTCGTTGGGGGGCAGGTTGGGGCTGGTCGTGGTGGCGCCGGCCTCGGTCGTCGTCGTCTCGTCGTCGTCCGTCGGGGCCTCGGTCGTCGAGCCGTCCTCGTCGTCGGCGTCGGTGGTGGTCGACCCGTCGGCGTCGGTGTCCTCGCCGTCGGCCTGCGTCGTGGTCGTCTCGTCGTCCCCCGCGTCGTCATCGCCGCACGCGGCCAGACCGGCGAGCAGCAGGGCGGCGAGGAGGAGGGCGACGAACCGGGTGCGTGTCACCGGCCCACCTTCCCACAGGGGGTCAACGGAAGTCGCGGCTGCGGGCCGGGGCCTGGAGGTCGAGGGCCCACAGGCGCTCGGCGATCACGTTGACGACCCCCTCGGCCCGCTCCAGCCGACCCCGGACCAGGAGGGCGGGGGCCGAGGAGGCGACCCGCCGGTGCCGGGACCAGCACCCCTTGGACACGACCACGTTCACCAGGCCGGTCTCGTCCTCGAGGTTGACGAAGATGGTGCCGCCGGCGGTGGCCGGGCGCTGGCGGTGGGTCACCACGCCGGCGACCAGGACCCGGGGGGCATCGACGCCGGTCAGCCCGTCGGGTCGGTCCGGCGCCCCCCGATCGGGCGGGGACGGCCACCCCCACGAGGCCGAGGTCACGACGGCGGGACGGATCCAGCCCCCGGACGCCACCGCCGCCACCGGGCCCGGCCCGGCGGCGTAGAAGGCGGGCTCGACGCGGCGCTGCCCGGCGTCGCGGTCGGGGGACCGGGGATCGGCGCTCACCGGGCGGGTCGGGCGGCCGCGGGACCCGCGCCCGGCCGGGCCGCCGGGGCCGCTGTGGGCGGGGTGGTCACGGGAGCCGTGGTCGGCCGGGCCGGCGGGGTGGGCCGCCCCGGCCTGCGGGCCGGTCGGGCCGGGGACGTGGGCCAGGCCGGTGGCGGTGACGACGCCGAGGGCGTCGAGCTCGGCCCGGACGAACCGGGTGGGGTGGCCGTCGGCGCTGATGCTGGTCGACCACAGGTCGGCCGACGCCTCCTCGGCCGGGGTCATGCCGGGGAGGGTCGGGGCGTCGGCGCCGGTGACGACGCCGGCCAGGCGGTCGGGGTGGGACTGGGCCACGGCGCCGACGGTCCACAGGGCCTGGCGCCGGTCGGGTCCGAAGCAGTCGAGGGCGCCGGCGGTGGCCAGCGCCTCCAGGGTGGCGAGGGACGCCCCGGTCCGCCGGGCCAGGTCCTCGGCGTCGGCGTAGGGACGGCCGTCGGCGATCACCCGGGCCAGGTCGTCGCCGATGCCCCGCACCGAGCCGATCCCCAGCCGGACGGCGGGCCCGCCGACGCCCCACAGCTCGGGTGGGGCCCCGACGAAGGACCGGGGCCCGGCCACGTCGACGCAGTCGACCTCGAGGGCGGCGTCGACCCCCGAGGCGTTGACGTCGGGCCCCCGCACCGGGACGCCGTGCCGGCGGGCGTCGCGCACCAGCGAGTGGGGGGAGTAGAAGCCCATGGGCTGGGCGTTGAGGAGCCCGACGCAGAAGGCGGCGGGTTGGTACCGCTTCATCCACGACGAGGCGTAGACGAGGTGGGCGAAGCTCACCGAGTGGCTCTCGGGGAAGCCGTAGTTGGCGAAGGCGGCCAGCTTCTCCCACAGCTCCTCGGCGGTGGCGAGGGGGACGCCCCGGCGGGCGGCACCGGTGCAGAACCGCTCGTGGAGGACCTCCATGCGCCGCTGGCTGCGCTTGGAGCCCATGGCCTGGCGGAGCAGGTCGGACTCGGCGGCGGTGAAGCCGGCCACGTCGATGGACATCTGCATGAGCTGCTCCTGGAACAGCGGCACGCCGAGGGTCTTGCGCAGGGCCGGCTCGCAGAGCGGGTGGGGGTAGGTGACCTCCTCGTCGCCGTTGCGGCGCCGGATGTAGGGGTGGACCGAGCCGCCCTGGATCGGTCCCGGGCGGATGAGGGCGACCTCGACCACCAGGTCGTAGAACTTGCGGGGGCGCAGGCGCGGCAGGGTGGCCATCTGGGCCCGGGACTCGACCTGGAACACGCCGATGGAGTCGGCCCGGCAGAGCATGGCGTAGACCTCGGGGTCGTCGGGGGGCAGGGCGGCGATGTCGAGCTGGTGGCCGGTCCAGTCGCGCGCGGCCTCGACGGTCAGGTGGAGGGCCGAGAGCATCCCCAGCCCGAGGAGGTCGAACTTCACCAGGCCGATGGCGGCGCAGTCGTCCTTGTCCCACTGCAGGACGCTCCGGTCGGCCATGCGGCCCCACTCGACGGGGCAGACCTCGACCACGGGCCGGTCGCAGATGACCATCCCCCCGGAGTGGATGCCGAGGTGGCGGGGGGCGTCGACGACCTCCCGGGCCAGGTCCAGGACCGCGGGCGGGACGTCCACGCCGCCGGCCACGCCCCCCGGGCCGCGGACCTCGCCGGTGGCCTGGAGCCCGCCCCAGCGGTCGACCTGCTTGGCCCAGGCGTCCTGCTGGCCCGGGGCGTAGCCGAGGGCGCGGGCCATGTCCCGGACCGCCGAACGGCCCCGGTAGCAGATGACGTTGGCGACCTGGGCCGCCCGCTCGCGCCCGTGGCGGTCGTAGACGTACTGGATCACGTCCTCCCGCTGGGTCGACTCGATGTCGATGTCGATGTCGGGCGGGCCGTCGCGCTCGGGGGACAGGAACCGCTCGAACAGCAGGCCGTGCTTGACGGCGTCGACGGCGGTGATGCCGAGGGCGAAGCAGACGGCGGAGTTGGCAGCCGAGCCCCGGCCCTGGCAGTAGATCCCCCGCTCCCGGCAGAAGCGCACGATGTCCCAGACCACGAGGAAGTAGCCGGCGAAGCCGAGGACCTCGATCAGGTCGAGCTCGTGGTCGATCTGGGCCCAGGCGCGGGCCCCGGTGGTGGCACTGGTGCCAGGGGCGGGGCGGGCGCCGTAGCGCTCGGCGGCGCCGGCGGCCACGATCCGGCGGAGGAAGGCGATCTCGTCGACGGGGCGACCGTCGACGTCGGTGAACGGCGGCAGCGTGGGGGCGACGAGGCGGAGGTCGAAGGCGAGGTCGCGCCCGAGCTCGGCGGCGGCCTCGACCACGCCGGGGAAGCGGGCGAAGCGGCGGGCCTGTTCGCCCCCGGAGCGGAGGTGGGCGGTCGCCCCGCCGAGGAGCCACGGGTCGTGGGCCTCGAGGCTGCGGCACTGGCGGACGGCGGCCACGGCGGTGGCCAGGCGGTGGCGGGCGGGGGTGGCGTAGCGGACGTCGTTGGTGGCGACGACCTCGACGTCGGTGCGCAGCGCCATCTCGACCAGGGCCTCGTTGCGGGCAGCGTCGAGGGGGTCGCCGTGGTCCCAGATCTCGACCCGCACGTTCTCGGGACCGAAGGTCGCGGCCAGCTGCTGGAGGTGGCGGCGGGCGGCGGCGGGACCGTCGGCCATGAGCGTGGCCGGCACCAGGCCGTCGGCGCCGCCGGTGAGGACCATCCACCCCCCCGCCGCGGAGCCACCCCGCCCGCCGACGGCGGCCAGGTCGGCCAGGGACAGCCGGGGGGCACCCTTCTCCCCCGCCATCTGGCCCTGGCTCACGACCGAGGCCAGGCCGGCGTAGCCGGTGCGGCCCCGGGCGAGGACGACCAGCCGGCCCGGGGCGGTCTCGCCCTCGGGGCCGGCGGCGACCGGGTGGTCGACCAGGCCCAGGTCGACGCCGTACACGGCGGGGACGCCGACGGCCACCGCCGCCTCGGACTGGCGGACCACCCCGTAGAAGCCGTCGCGGTCGGTGATGGCCAGGGCGTCGAGCTCCAGGCGGGCGGCCTCCTCCACCAGCTCCTCGGGGTGCGACGCCCCCTCGAGGAAGCTGAAGTTCGAGCGGCAGTGGAGCTCGGCGTAGGCCGCGGGGCGGCCCGCGGGCGGGTCGGCCCGGCGCCGCTTCTCCCGGCGGGCCCGTGCCTCGGCCAGGTCGGGGGGCGGTTCGTAGGCGCCCCGGTGGGTCGACCAGGCCGGGCTGTCGCCCCCGTCGATGGGCACGCCCCGGTGCTCGCCGGGGCGCGCTCGGCCCGAGAGCGTGCGCTCGAGCTCGGACCAGGGCATCGGGGTGTTGTTGAAGCCCATAGGGGACGACCACTCTAACGAACACCTGTTCCCTTCGCCTCGGCCTCGCCGTCCCGGCCACGCCACCGATCCCGCACCCACCCTTCGCACCGGTTCGACCACCGAGCGCCCCTGCTCCCCCGCCCGACACCACGCCCACTCGGATCGATCCGTCGGAGGGCGATTCGCTGGCGATTCGCCCTCCGACGAGCGGGTGCGAGTGGCGGGTCGCTCGCCCCGCTGTCGCACCCCTTCGGCATGATGGACTCACGGCGCTCCACGGGGCGGCGGATGGCAGCCACCGCTGCGGACCGCCACCGACCCCTGCGAGGAGACATGAGCGCCGACCGCCACGAGACCGAGTGGCCCAGCTGGGAGCCGAAGATGATCCGCGGCCGCCCCCCGGGCCTCGGCAACGCCACCACCCTCCCCCTCCGCCGGGCCTCTCGCCTGTCGCCCCGGCAGCGCCTCACCATCCAGGTCGCCCGGGAGGAGCTCCTCCACCGGCTGTGGCAGCTCGACCAGGCCATGGTGCCCCAGGCCGAGGAGCGCCTCGAGATCCTGGAGCTGCTGGCCTTCCAGCGCGACGCCCTGTACCCGGCCCTGCCCTGGCGCCGGGGCCGCCGCCCCCCGGACCACGGCCACCCACCCCTCGCCCCGGCCGTCGCCGGCGCCATCCCCATCGCCGGTGCGATCCTCCGCCACGTGTGCGTGCAGATCCTCGCCCGCCACGGCCGACAGCGGCTGATCGACATCCACGCCTGGCTCCACCGCTACGGCTACGTCATCGCCGCCGCGCACCCGGTCAAGGCCCTGGCCGACGCCCTCGGCCACGAGCACGACCGCCACCGCGCCCGCCGCGTGTCCCGGGGCGTCTACGAGCTCGACCCCCGGTACCGGCCACCGGACGACGGCCCCCTCGGCCCGACGCCCGACGGGGACCCCACCGCCATCGTCGACCCCCTCACCGACGCCCCCGCCCGCCACGGCGACCCCCACCACGGCGACCCCGCCCCCGACCGTCCCGCCGAGGACCGTCCCCCCGGCGACCACGCCGCGGAGGGGGCGTGGCCCGGCTCACCCCCAGTCGTGGAGGTCGGCCCAGGCGGTGTCGAGCCGCTCGCGGGGCCACTCCCCGTCGTGGACGATGACCCGGTGGCGGACCCGCAGCCCCTCGCCGGCGGCCAGGTCCATGCCGTCGTGCCAGAGGAAGGCCGCGTTCAGGAAGTTGGACCACCCGTCGTCGCCGTAGGTGTCGGCCCGGGTGCTGGCGTACCAGGGCACGGGGTGGCGCCGGTTGCCGGGGTGGTCGAGCAGGGCGATCCCGGCCACGGCGCCGTCGGCCGCCCCGGCCGGCCTCCCGGTCAGGTCGCACCAGCGGGAGGTGGCGCCCAGCACCCGGTCGTGGGTCGACCCGTCGTCGACCATGAGACGGGTGTCGGTCCAGTCCCCCGCCCCCCGCAGGGTGAGCCCGCCGTAGCCGCCCCAGGTGGTGAACGGCGTCCGCTCCAACCGGCAGTCGGCACCGGGCACGAGGGTGGTGTCGAGGTCGATGGCGTAGGCGTCGGGGCCCAGCGGCACGTGGGTGAGGGTCCGGTCCTCGACGAGGGCGACGGTCGAGCGATCGGGGCGGATCCACTCCAGGCGACCCTGGAGGGCGACGACCCCGCCGGCCGCGGTCACGACCGACGGCGGGCCGTCGTGGCGCAGGACCCCGTAGGCGTCGTACTCCTCCCAGAAGTTGTCCCCGTCGACGAACTTGATGGTGAACCACAGGGCGTGGTGCCACGGGTGGTCGTCGGGGGCGTCGCGGGTGAGGACGTGGCCGGCGGGCGTGCGCACCGGGTGGACGCGGGGCCGACGGCTGGCCGCCCAGCGGTAGGTCCACCGGTCCGCCACCACGATGCCGTCGTCGGTCTCCTCGACCGAGGTGGTGCCGGCCGAGGGCGGGTCCCCCGGGCTCATGGCTGCCACCCCTCGAGGGCGGGGTCGTCGTCGGCGAGGGGCAGGGCCACCTCGCGACCGGTGCGGGACGAGACGTACACGGCGGTGAGGACCTCCAGGACGGTCCGGGCCTCGGACAAGGTGACGGGGGGCGGGGCACCGGCGTCGCGGGCGTCGGCGTACCGGTCGAACAGGCCGACGAAGTCCTCGGCCCGCTCGGGCTGGGCGGCGAGGAAGGCGTCGAGCTCGGCCTGGGCGTCGGGGTCGGCGGCGGTCCACGTCCACGGCTCGGCGCCGGGGGTGTAGGCACCGGACGAGGACTCCGCCGTCAGGTGCTCGAAGCAGAACCGCAGCCGGGAGATCTCGGTCGCCGAGCCCGTCGTCGCCGCCACGGTGACCAGGGAGCCGTCGGCGTAGCGGAGGACGACGGCGGCGCAGTCCTCGGTCTCGATGCCCGGGTTGACCAGCGTCGACGTCGCCGCCCAGACAGCGGCGGGCGGCCCGAGCACGTGGAGCACCATGTCGATGTGGTGCTGGGCGTGGACGGTCACCGTGCCCCCCAGCTCGGTGGCCCACCGCCCCCGCCAGGCGGCCTCGTCGTAGTAGCCCTGGCCCCGGGTCCAGGCGACCTCGACCGTGGTCACGAACGGCCGGCCGGTGCGCCCGGCGTCGACGAGGGCGCGGAGGCGTTGGAGCCCCCGCCCGAAGCGGTACTGGAAGACGGGGGTGATCGAGCGCCCCGTCTCCTCCTCGAGGGCGGCCAGCTCGTCGACCTCGCGCACCGAGCCGACGAGCGGCTTCTCGCACACGACGTCCTTGCCGGCCCGGACGCAGGTCTCGACCTGCCGGCGGTGCAGGTGGGGCGGGGTGCACAGGGCGACGACGTCGACGTCGCCCATGGCCAGCACCTCCTCGAGCGCCGTCACCGCCCGCACCCCCTTCAGCCAGCCGGCGACCTCGACCGCCCGCTCCTCGTCGAGGTCGCACACGGCGACGACCCGGAACCGGTCGGCCAGCTCGGCCAGGGAGATGAGGTGGAGCCGGCCGATGCCGAGCCCCACGACCGCCACCCCGATGCGCCGGTCCCCGTCCGCCGCTCCTGCGTTCTCCACATCCGGAGTCTGGCGCGCGAGGATGGTCGCCCGTGGCAGGTGGCGCGGACGACGAGACCCCGAGGGCACGGGTCGTCGTCCTCGCCGGACCGTCCGGGTGCGGCAAGACCCGGCTGGCCGAGCGGGCGGGCGTGCCGATCGTCGCCCTCGACGACTTCTACCGCGACGGCACCGACCCGGCCATGCCCGTCGTCGGCGGCCACATCGACTGGGAGGACCCGGCGTCGTGGGACGCCGACGCCGCCGTCGCCGCCCTGGCCGAGCTGTGCCGCACCGGCCGGGCCGAGGTCCCGATCTACAGCATCGCCGACGACGCCCGGGTCGGGTCCCGACCCATCGAGCTGGGCGGATCGCCGGTCGTGGTGGCCGAGGGCATCTTCGCCGCCGAGGTCGTCAGCCGCCTGATCGCCGAGGACCTCCTCGCCGACGCCCTCCTGCTGAGGAGCCCGGCGCTGGTCACGTTCTGGCGGCGCCTCGTGCGCGACCACCGCGAGGGCCGCAAGCCGCCGCTGGTCCTGGTCCGCCAGGGCCTGGCCAAGCTGCGCGACGAGCGGCGCGTGATCGCCCGCCAGGCGCTCCTCGGCTGTCGCCGCATCGGCAAGCCGGCCGCCGCCGCCGTCCTCACCGACCTGGCCGCCGCCGCCCCCGCCACCGGCTCGGCGGCCACCGGCTCGGCCGCCGCCTAGGGACCGACCGCCGGTACCCCCTCGGCCGGCGTCGCCCCTCCCCTTCGGCGCACGGCGAGGTACACGGTGCGCACGGCCAGGGCCTGGCGGACCTGGCCGACCACGTCGTCGAAGAACTCCTCGCGGTAGCTGGAGTCCGTCACCAGCGACACGGTGAAGGAGAACCCGGCGACGAACGACACGAAGCCCGACACGTGCAACAGGGCGGTGGTCAGCTCCATGCGGTGACCGACGAGGTCGAAGGCGACGACGACGTCCTTGGGGATGTCGGCCCCCAGCCAGCCCTCGACGACCACCGGCCGGATGGCCACCAGCCCGAACAGGGTGAAGAAGGCGAACACGGCCGCCGTCACCAGCGCCGCCTGCACGGCCTGGGCGAACAGGAAGACCATGTAGACGTTGAGCCGCTGGCGCCGGTCGAGGTCGACGGGGGCGGTCCCGTCGACCGACCCGGCGATCCCCTCGACCGGCGTCCCGGCGCAGGCCGCGACCAGGCCTCCGTCGCCCAGCTCGTCGTCGACCCGGCGCACCTCGCGCGGCAGCCGGGTGAGCAGGAAGAACAGCCCGACCACGACGAACATGGCACCGGTCAGGGCGAACAGGGGGCCCGGCAGGGCCGCCGCCACCTGCCAGGCCTCGGTGTTGACGAACACGAGGATCGTCAGGGCGAACAGCAACGGCAGGGCCCGACCCACGAGGTCGGCGATGGCGCCGAGGGCGGCCACCGTCCGGGTCAGGGCCCAGCGGGTCATGGGGACCAGGCCGTAGCTGGTCACGACGTACACGAGCAGGAGCAGCACCAGGTTCAGCCCGGCGGTGACGGCAGCCCCGTCCACGTCGCCGAACACCAGGGGGACGAGGGCGGGCAGCACGACGAACAGACCCAGCTCGACCGGGCCCACGGAGTCGGGCCGGCGGAGGGGGGACCGGCCCCGGAGGACGTTCACCAGGGCGTAGGCCCCGACGAGCAGGGCGACGCCGGCCAGCAGGGCCAGGGTGTTCTGCCACCACCGCCACTCCCGCTCGACGGCGTCGGTCGTCTCCACCAGGGCCACGAGGAAGAGCACGCCGACGCTGCGGGTGAACACGTCCTCCGAGGCGCGGTAGCCCTCGATCAGGTGGGGCAGCCCGCGCCGGAGGAACCAGCGCTCGGTCGCGCCCAGCACCTCCTCGTCGGTGCCGGCGTCGCCCACCGGCGCAGTCTGTCCCAGATCCGGGCCCCGCTCGCGGCCCTCCGCTACCGTCGCCCGCGGTGGGGCCGACCCACCACGTCCAGGGGGACACGACGATGACACCGCCCACCCGCGCCCGCCGCGCCGCCTGCGCCGTGGCGGCCCTCCTGCTCGTCGCCGTCGGCTGCACCGGCGACGGGGACAGCCCCGACGCCGCGCCCGACGAGGCGCCCGCCGAGCGACCCGTCGTCGACGACGCCGAGGAGACCGTCGCCGCCGGGTTCGCCGTCGCCCCCGGCGTGGAGGTCGCCACCGTCACCGGCGCCGAGCCCGGCCACGAGCTCACGCTCGTGAACGCCGACGGCGAGAAGCTCCTCGGCCTGGTGACCGACGACGAGGGCCAGGCCCACTTCGCCTACGTGCCCGACGAGTTCCTCACCTACGAGACCGGCGAGGGCGGCACCCTGCCGACCGCCGCCGGCCGGCAGCTGGCCCCCGGCACCTACACGGTGCGCGACGAGAGCGCCGACCCCGTCGCCGTGAGCGAGCCGTTCGAGGTTCTCGCCCGCGACGACGTCCCCGACGCATCGTTCTACGACGAGCAGGAGATCGGCGACGGCTTCGGCTACGTCACCATGCGCGACGGCGTCGAGCTGAGCGTCAACGTCACGCTCCCCGGCCCCGTCGAGGACGGCCCCTACCCGACCGTCATCGAGTACTCCGGCTACGGCCCGTCCAACCCGGCGTCCGACGAGCCGGGGTCGATGATCGCCCAGCTGGTCGGCGGGTACGCCACGGTGGGCGTCAACATGCGGGGCACGGGGTGCTCCGGCGGCGTCTTCGACGTGTTCAACCCGGCCCAGCAGGCCGACGGCTACGACGTGGTCGAGGCCATCGCCGCCCAGCCGTGGGTCAAGGGCGGTCACGTCGGCATGGTCGGCCTCTCGTACTCGGGCATCACCCAGCTCTACGTGGCCGCCACCCGACCCCCGAGCCTGGCCGCCATCACCCCCCTGTCGGTCATCGGCGACTCGTGGCAGATGGCGTGGCCCGGCGGCATCTACAACTCCGGCTTCACCGAGCAGTGGCTGGCCGAGCGGAACCGCCAGTCCGAGGGCGGCGGGGCGGACTGGGTGAGCGCCCGGGTCGAGGAGGGCGACGAGACCTGCGCGGAGAACCTCCGCATCCGCAGCCAGAACCCCGACTTCGGGGAGTTCACCCGCTCCCTGGAGGACCGGCCCGTCGACGCCGACAGCCGGGACCTGGAGACGCTCGTCGCCGACATCGAGGTGCCGGTGTTCCTGACCGGTGCCTGGCAGGACGAGCAGACCGGTCCCCGCTTCGGGGTCATGCTCGACAGCTTCACCGGCACGGAGCAGGAGCGGTTCACCTTGTTCAACGGCCGCCACCCCGACGGGTACACGCCGCTCGTGCTCACCCGGTGGTTCGAGTTCCTGGAGCTCTACGTCGCCGAGGAGGTGCCGCGCATCCCCGACGGCATCCGGGCCGCGGCGCCGGCGTTCATGGAGGACTTCTTCGGCTCCCCCGGCCTGGGGTTCGAGCCCGACCGCTTCGCCGACTTCGCCGACGACGACCTGGCCGGGGTCCTCGCCGCCTACGAGGCCGAGCCCAAGGTCCGGGTCCTGTTCGAGAACGGGGCGGGCGACTCGGCCAACCCGGGCTCGCCCGTCGCCCGGTTCGAGGCCACCTTCGACGAGTGGCCCCCGCCGGAGGCCACCCCCGCCACCTGGTACCTGGGCGCCGACGGCCGCCTGGTCGAGGAGGCCCCCACCGGCGACGAGGCCGACGTGTTCACCGTCGACGTGGCGGCCGGTGGGGACACCTTCTTCGCCGACGACAGCGGCGAGTACCCGCTGCTCGACCCGACCTGGGAGTTCGACTGGCAGCAGCCGGCCGACGGCGCCGGCCTGAGCTACCTCACCGAGCCGCTCGCCGAGGACACCGTCGTGGCCGGGGCGGGCTACGCCGACCTGTGGGTCCAGTCCACCGCCGAGGACGCCGACGTCCAGGTCACCGTGTCGGTGGTCCAGGAGGACGGCACCGAGCTTCTCGTCCAGTCCGGCCAGCTGCGGCTGTCGCACCGGGCGGTCGAGGACGAGGTCGGCGACGACCTCGAGGTCGAGCACCCCTTCGACGCCGCGCACCGCGAGCCGCTCGAGCCGGGCGAGTGGACCCGGGCTCAGATCGCCATCCCGTCGTTCGCCCAGGCCTTCCGGGCCGGGTCGCGGCTGCGGGTCGTCATCGCCTCGCCCGGGCGCGACCGGGGGACGTGGCAGTTCGACACCATCGGCGCCGACGGGGACGAGGTCACCGTCGGCCGCGGCGGCGAGCACGCCTCGTCGGTCGTGCTGGCGCTGGTCGACGGGGTCGCGGTCGAGCCCGGCGACGTGCCCTGCCCAAGCGTCCGGGGCCAGGCCTGCCGCCCCTACGAGGGCTTCGAGAACACCCCCGCGTAGCGCCGCCGAGCGCAGCGCGGATGGGGCCCGGCCCCATCCGCGTCCCTCAGTCGTAGGTGGCCTCGAGGTGCCAGGTGCCGCCCTCGAGGGTGAGGAGGTGGGCGGTGCCGTCGCCCAGGACGACCTGGACCCGGGCCCGGCGGCGGGACCGGTCGGGGTCCCACCACTGCTCGACGAGGGGCCACGGCCCGGCCCAGCCCACCACCGGGTGGCGGCCGAGGCGGGCCGGGGCGGCGCTGATGAGGCCCCGGCCGTCGACCCGCACGGGGCGGTCGGCGGCGTCGAGCAGGTCGACCGGCTCGGGGTCGGCGAACACGAGGGCGGGCGACGGCGCCGGGAGGCGGCCGGGCCAGGGCCCGGTGGTGTCGGGGCGGACGACCGTGCGCTCACCCCCCAGGTCGACCGACGCCGCCGGCAGGGTCGCCACCCGGTCGCCCGGGCCCCGCCCCCCGACCAGCTCGGGGACGGTCACGGCGTCGGTGCCGAGGAGGGCGGCCACCCGGGCCAGGGCCCGCGCCGCCCCCTCGTCGAGGCGGGTCTCGCCGCCCCAGAAGCCCAGCTGGCGGCCCCGGGCCGGGACGACCTCCTCGGGGTCGAGGAGGATGCGGGTGATGCCGGCGCTGGGCCGGTCGGCGACCGGGCCGGTCAGCCAGCCGTCGAGCTGCCAGCGGGCCCGCTCGGCCACCGCCGCCGCGGTGAGGCCGCCCTCGTGGCGCCAGGACCGGCGCCGGACCTCGCCGTGCTCGGTCTCGACCTCGATGCCCAGCCGCAGGCAGGCCAGCCCGTCGCGGGCCAGGCGGGCGTGGAGCCCGTCGGCCAGGGCCACGGCCCGGAACGCCAGGTGGTCGACCCGCTCGACGGGCGGGTCGACCTCGCCGGCCACCGCCAGCTCGGGGGCGGGGCGGCGGGTGGCCAGCGGGCGGGGGTCGAGGCCCCGGGCCAGCCGGTGGAGCAGGGTGCCGGGGTCACCGAAGCGGCCGAGGACGTCGGCCGGGTCGAGGGTGGCCACGGCGCCGAGGGTGCCGAGCCCGAGCCGGCGCAGGACGTCGGCCGCCACCTCGGCCTCGGGGATGCCCAGGTGGTCGGCGGCGACGGCCACCGGCCAGGGGGCGAGGAAGGCCGCCGCCCGGCCCGGGGGCACGACCGTGACCTCGTCCGTCCTCACCACGCCACTCGCACGCTCTGTCACGCCACTCGCACGCTCCGTCACGCCACTCGCACGCTCGCCGGCGGCGCCGGCGAGGTCGGTGGTCGACAGGGCGGCGCAGGCGGCGGCGAAGGCCCCGTCGGCGATCCCCACCCGCACCGGGCCGGGCGGGTGGAGGGTGGCGGCCAGGACCTCGACGACCCGGGCGCCGAGGGGCCCGTCGCCGCCGTGGAAGCGGGACGGGCCCCGGGTGCCGAAGGCGACGGTGCCGGGCTGGGTGACCTCGACCCGCGGCGTGACCGCCTCGAGGGCCCCGACGAGGGGCTCGAACACCCGGGCGTCGCGGGCCGGGTCGGCCGGCACCAGCACGGCGTCGGGGCACCGGCGCTGGGCCTCCCGGCGCCGGAGCCCCTCGGTGACGCCGACGGCCCGGGCCGCGGCCGAGGCGGCCACGACCCGGTTGGCGTGGAGGACCAGCACCGGCTCGTCGCCCCGGTGGCCGGCGGCCACGACGGGCCAGTCCGGGATGCGGGCCACGACCGTCCGCTCGGCCCGCTCAGACGGCATCGGCCCAGGTCGGGGTGGTCGCGGGGCGGGTGTCGGAGGGCGATTCGCTGGCGATTCGCCCGCCGACGGGTGCGTCGACGGCCGTCGGGGGGGCCAGGGAGGCGGGCGCCCCGGTGGCACCGGGGAGCCAGAGCTCGACCCGGCGGGGGCGGGCGGCCCGGCGCCGGCCGGTGGCCTCGACCACCACCCGCCGGGCCCGGAGCCGGCCGGCCCCGTCGAGCCGGGTGGGCGGCACCGCGCCCCGCCAGTCGGCGGCGGTGGCCCGCAGGGTCACGTCGGGCGGCTCGGGCCACGACCCCGGCCCCGGCAGCCGGACCAGGACCCCGCCCCGGCCCCGCAGGTGGGTCGCCAGCCGGCGGGCGTCACGGTCGGCGACCCGTCCGGCCGGGCGGACCAGCACCAGCTCGACCGTCTCCACCAGGGTGGCCACGACCGTCCCCCACCGGTCCGGGGGCGGGGCGGCGACGAGGACCAGCCGGCCCAGCTCGACCCCGGCCTCGGCCGCCGACACCAGCCCCAGGTCGCCGAGGCCCACGGCGACGGTCCACGACCCCGCGGCCGAGGCCGCCGCCACCAGACCCAGGGCCAGCGAGGTGGCCCCCACCCCGGCCACCGCGACCGTCGACCCCCGGGCCAGCTGCCCGCCGGGCAGCAGCGGGGCCAGGGCGGGCAGCACGGGCAGGGCCCGCTCGGCGGCCAGGGTCGTCGGCCGGGCCCGCTCCCCCAGCAGCTCGAGAGGTGTCACCCCCTCAGCATCGAACACCTGTTCGCCGGGCGCAACCCGCCCGAAGGGGCTAGGGCGCGCCCGGCTCGGCGTCGGCGGCCGCCGCCTCGTCGGCGGGGGCCGGCTCGGTGTGCTGCGGGTCGGGGGCCGCCTCGGCCGGCGCCGCCGCCTTCTGCTCCTCGACCTCGCCCGCCGACTCGGGGGCGTCGGCGTCGGCCACGGCCTGCTCCGGGTCCTCGGCGGTCGGCGGGTAGTAGATGAACAGCGACTCGATGATCTCGCGCATGCCGTCGGTCCGGGCCCCCTTGGCCAGGTCCACGGTCACGACGCTGCCGTTGATGTGGATCCCCTCGATCCCGCCGTGGGCGTACAGCCGCCGGGCGATCTCGTCGGGCGGGCGGTCGCCCCGCACCTCGACCCCGGCCGGGTACACCTCGTGGCCCATGCCGGTGATGGCCCGGTTGGTCTCGAAGCGCACCATGCCGGGGTTGGCGATCGAGGGCTTCTCGATGACGACGATCGGCTGACCCATGGCCCGGCAACCTACTTCCAGGCCCGGCCGCGCCACGAAGCGATGCGCGGCAGACTCGCGCCGATGACCGCCACCGAGACCTTCGCCCTCGAGGGCCACATCGTCGACTCCCTCATCTTGCCCAAGGTCCTCGACCTGGTCCTCGAGTCGGGGAGCGACTACCGGCTCCTCGACGTGGCCATCGGCCGCACCCCGACCGATCCCAGCCGGGCCGTGATCGAGGTGACGGCGCCCGACGACCAGGTGCTCGCCACCCTGGCCGAGCAGCTCCAGGTCCAGGGGGCCAACCCGCTCGACAGCGGCCAGGCGGAGACCGAGCCGGCCCCGGCCGACGGCGTCGCCCCGGTCGACTTCACCGCCACCACCAACCTGGTGACCGAGGTCCGGATCGACGGGCGCTGGATCACCGCCGACCGGGCCGAGATGGACTGCACCCTGGTGGTGCGGGACGACCGGGTGGTGACCACCCCCCTCCACCGCCTGCGCCGGGGGGACGCCGTGGTGGTGGGGAGCAGCGGGGTCCGGGTCGTCGCCCCCGACCGGGGGCGGGGGCGGGACGGGTTCGAGTTCATGGACTCCGACATCTCGACCGAGAAGCCCAAGGCCACCCAGCTCCGGGCCCTGGCCGACCGCCTGCGCCAGGCCCGCGCCGACGGCGTCGAGGTCCTCGCCGTCTGCGGGCCGGTCGTCATCCACACCGGGGGCGGGCCGGCGGTCGCCCGGCTGGTCCAGGGGGGCTGGATCCAGCGGCTGTTCGCCGGGAACGGGTTCGCCACCCACGACATCGAGTCGGCCGTGATGGGGACCTCGCTCGGCATCAACGTCGCCTCCGGGGCCGGGACCGAGGGGGGCCACAGCAACCACTTGCGGGTGATCAACGAGGTGCGACGCCACGGCTCGATCGCCGCCGCCGTCGAGGCCGGGTACGTCCCCGCCGGGGTGATGCACGCCTGCGTCACCCACGACATCCCCTTCGTCCTCGGTGGCTCGGTCCGCGACGACGGCCCCCTGCCCGACACCATGACCGACGTGGTGGAGGTGGCCGACCGCATGCGTGACGAGGTCGCCGGCGTCGGGGTGGCCCTGATGCTGGCCTCGACGCTGCACGCCATCGCCACCGGCAACGTGCTCCCGGCGTCGGTGGCCACCTACTGCATCGACATCAACCCGTCGGTCGTCACCAAGCTCAGCGACCGGGGCTCCCACCAGGCCCACGGCATCGTCACCGACGTGGGTCCGTTCCTCGGCCAGCTGGCCGACGAGCTGGGAGCATGAGCGCCGGCGCCCTCACGTGGGGGCGGCGGTTCCTGATGTGCCCGCCGACCCACTTCGGCGTGCTGTACGAGATCAACCCGTGGATGCACGCCGAGGTGGCCGTCGACCTCGAGCGGGCCCGCACCCAGTGGGACGGCCTGGTCGCCGCCCTCCGGGAGGCCGGGGCCGAGGTCGAGGTCATCGAGCAGGACGCCGAGGTGCCGGACCTCGTGTTCACGGCCAACGCCGGCATCGTCTCGGGCGAGACCTTCGTGCCGGCCCACTTCCGCCACCCCGAGCGCCAGCCCGAGACCGAGCGCTTCGCCACCTGGTTCGCCGACCGGGGCGCCACCGTCGAGCGCCTCCCCGACGACCTCAGCCACGAGGGGGCGGGCGACGCCCTGCCGTTCGGGGCCGACACCGGTCCTGGCGCCCCCGTCCTGCTCAGCGGGTACCGCTTCCGGTCCGACGCCGCCGCCACCACGCCGCTGAGCGTCCTCACCGGGGCGGTGGTCCGCCCGATCGAGCTGGTCGACGAGCGGCTGTACCACATCGACATCACGTTCTGCCCCCTCGACGACCGCCACGCCCTGTGCGCCCCGCTGGGGTGGGACCGCTACGGCACGGCCGTGGTCGAGTCGCTGGTGCCCGAGCCGCTGTGGCTGACCGACGACGAGGCCCTGGCGTTCACGGCCAACTCGGTCGTCGTGGGCACGACGGTGCTGATGCCCCACGTCCCGCCCCGCGTCGGGCGCCAGCTGGAGGCGTGGGGGTTCGACCCCGTGGCCGTCGACGTGGGCGAGTTCCTCAAGGCCGGCGGCGCCTGCCGGTGCCTGACCCTGGCCCTCGACGTCGACCTGACCGGGGCGGGCTGAGCCCTCAGGCGAGGGTGCGGCGGAGCCCGGCGGGGCCGGCGCCGTCGGCGAGGGCGGACCGGCCGGCCAGCACCGCCAGCGTCCCGGCCACCACGCCGAGGACGGCGTGGACCACCACGAAGGCGGCCTCGTGGCCGTTGGTGGCGATGAACGCCATCCGGACGACCCAGTAGGCGATGCTCCACCCGGCGAAGGCGAGCACGGCGGTGCCGGCGCCGTCGAGGCGGCGGGCCACCGCCAGGGCGACGACGACGGCGCCCACGACGAACACCAGCACCGGCAGCAGCGAGAGGACCTTGCCCCCGGCCCCCAGCTCGTCGTCGCCGAGGAGCAGCGGGACACGGGTCACCCAGGTGAACAGCGTCCACCCGCACAGGGCCAGGGCGAGGGCGCGGGACCGGCGCGTCAGCGTCATCCCGCCACCCTACGAGCGGCCCCCCGGCCCCTCCGCACCGGAGCGGCACCTCGGCGACGGGTGCCGGCCCGTAGGCTCCGGGGGCGCGCCCACCTGCGAGCCGCGCCCCGTCCCGCCTTGGCCGCACCCACCCACCTCCGACCCCCCGCCGCGACCCGGCGCGCCCGAGCCCTCCTGCTGGTCGTGGCGGTGGCCCTGGTGGCCCTCGCCGCCTGCTCGACCATCAGCTCGCTGTCGGGGCTCATCGAGGACCTCCAGGACGAGGGGTTCACCGACGTCAGCGCCAACGTCGACACGTCGGACACCTCGGTGCTCGTGGTGTCCGCCGGGGCGCCCGGCGCCACCGACGTGGAGGAGGCCCAGGACCAGGCGGCCGAGATCGTGTGGACGCGGTTCCCCCGCCGGTTCGAGGGCCTCCGCGTGAGCATCGACGGCGAGCGCCGGGAGTGGACCTACGCCGAGCTCGAGGAGGAGCTGGGCGCCCGCCCCGACGGCCTCGACGACACCGAGCTCCAGGACGACTTCAACCGGCTGGCGGTGTACGTCGTCGTCGGGGCGCTGGTCGCCGGGGTCGTCGGGCTGGTCGCCGTCGGCCTGATCGTCCTGGTCGTGGTGCGGAACCGGCGCAAGGCAGCGGGACCGCCGACGCGCATCCAGCCGTGGATGCCCCCGGGCGTGCCCACCGGCCCGACGCCCCCGCCCGGCGGGTGGGCCCCCGCCCCCAGCCCGCCCACCGCCGCCACCGGGCCGAGCCTGGAGAAGCCGCCGGTCGCCACCCCGCCCCCGTCGGGCGCGTCGTGGTCGGAGCCGGCGACGCCGGCCCCCGATGCCCGCTCCGACGCCCGCCGCCTCGGGCGCCGCCCCCGCGGACCCCGACCCGACGCCGCCCACACCCCGCCCGGCTGGGGCTGAGCAGCCGTCAGCCGAAGAGGCTCGGCTGGTTCGGGTCGATCCCGGCCTTGGCCGCCAGGCGGGCCCGGGCCACCTCGCGGGCGGTGGTCGACCACGGCAGGTCGTCGACGAAGGCCCAGCTCATCCGGTGGATGGCGGTGGGCCCGTGGCCCCGCAGGGCCAGCTTGTGGCGCGGGCACGGGTAGCCCTTGTTGGCCGCGAACTCGAAGCCGGGGTGGTCGTCGGCCACGCCCCGCATGATCCGGTCCCGGGTCACCTTGGCCAGCACCGACGCAGCGGAGATGGACAGGCAGGTGGCGTCGCCCTTGATGATCTTGCGGGTGGTCCCCAGGCCGACGAAGTCCCAGTTGCCGTCGAGCAGCACCGCCGTCGGGGTGACACCGAGGGCGGCGAGGGCCCGGCGGGCGGCGAGCCGCTGGGCGTCGGACATCCCCATCCGGTCGCACTCGGCGGCGGTGGCGTGGCCCACGGCCCAGGCGGCGCACCAGCCGGCGACCTTGTCGTAGAGCCTCTCGCGCTCGGGCTCGGTCAGAGCCTTGGAGTCGCGGACGCCGTTCACCCGCCGATCGACCGGCAGCACGGCGGCCCCGATGGTCAGCGGGCCGGCCCACGCCCCCTTGCCCACCTCGTCCAGCCCGACGACCACCTCGTGGCCGGCGGCCCAGAGCTCCCGCTCGACGGCGAGCGTCGGGGCCTTGCCCTGGAGGGCGCGGCGCATCTTGGGCCGCGCCGCGGGCCGACGCCGGGTGGCGGGCGTGGGAGCGGGCACGGCCCGAACCTACCGCCGCCCCCGGTGCCATCTCGACCGCGGGCGCGGGCCTAGGCTCCCGCTCCGATGGCCGATCCGGAGGCGAAGGGCGACCGGGTCCTCGAGCCCGGCGCCCGGGTCGAGGTGCGAGACGGGTTCGAGGGCCTGTGGCACAAGGGCTACCTGGTCGTGGCGACGGGCGAGGACGGGACCGTCACCGTCGAGCGGGCCTCGGACGGCTCGCGGCTGCCCCGCCCCCTGCCGCGCGAGGCCGTCCGCCGGGAGCGCCGCAACTCCATGTGGTGGATCTGAGCGGTCAGCCGCGACCGACGCCGGAGCCGAGGGCGTCGATGTAGGTGTCGACGTCGATGGCGGTGAGGGTCAGGGTCTTGAGCGTCCCCCGGGCGCCGAGGGCGGTGGCCACCTTGGCCATCGTCATCTCGTCGGGCGCCTCGAGGATGTTCAGGAAGTCGTACTGGCCGAGCAGGGCGTACTGCTCGAGCACCCGGACGCCCATCTCCTCGAGCTCGGCGTTGACCGCCTTCAGCCGCTGCGGGTCGTCGCGCAGGCGGGCGGCACCGTCGGGACCGAGGGTCGACAGCATCACGTACTTCGGCATGCCCCGAACCTAGTGCCGCTCCAGACGGGCGACGGCCGGGGCCTCGTCGGGGTCGGGGTCGGTGGCGAGGAAGGCGTCGACGACCTCGACCGCCACCACCGCCGAGGTGAGGCGGAGGCCGAGGGCCAGCACGTTGGCGTCGTTCCAGCGGCGGGCGCCCCGGGCCGTCTCGGCGTCGCCGCACAGCGCGGCCCGCACGCCGGGCACCTTGGTGGCGGCCATCGCCACCCCCGTCCCGGTCCAGCAGCACACGACGCCCCGGTCCACCGCGCCCCGGGCCACCGCGGCGCCGACGGCCCGGCCGACCTCGGGCCACTCCTGGCCGGCGCCGACGACGACCACCTCGTGGCCGAGGTCGCCCAGGTGGGCCACCACGCCCTCGGTCACCGCCGTGACCTCGTCGGTGCCGAAGGCGACGCGCACCTCAGCGCCCCATCGCCGTCAGGGCGGTGTCGACCCGGCGCAGGGCCTCGTCGTTCCAGCCCGGCCCGTCGTGGGCGGCGAGGGCGGCGTCGAGCTCGGCCTCGAGGGCGGCGAGGGCGGGCCGGTCGTCGTCGGTCAGGGCCGCGAACCGCTCCGGGTCGGGCGATCGGAACGCCTCGCCCACCCGGAGCGGCACGTAGACGGACCGGCACGGCGACCCGAGGAGGAGGCGGGCGACGGGCGGGCGGTCGGGGGGCAGGGCCGCCACGACCGATGCGGTGGTGGCCTCCAGCCCGTCGACGTGCATGCACACGGTCCAGCCCTCGTCGCCGCCGACGTGGCGGCGCAGGTGGCGGCGCAGCCCGGCCTCGGTGACGGGACGCTCGCCGAGGGCCCCGGTGCAGGCCTCCCAGCGGGGGTCGACGAACGGTCCCGTCGCCTGGCGGGCGGCGCGGTGGAGGGCGTCGAAGGCCGGGATGGTCGTGCGGTTGGAGATGGCCCGCGTCGCCGTGACCTCCTCGGCCTCCCACGTCCGGCCCGAGGTCTCGACCACCCAGGCCGTGGTCGGGTCGGCGACCAGGAACGACGACCAGTACGGGACGTCGTCGTGGTCGTGGCCCGAGCCCCCCTGGCCGTGGCGCTCGATCAGGCCCGTGATGGTGGCGACCCCCTCGTCGGCGGTGCCGCTGCGCTCGAGGGCGAGACGGACGAGGTCCATGCCCGTGAGGGCGGCGGGGGCCTGGCGCGGGTCGTCGGTGGTGAAGATCATCTCGTTGCCGACGGCGACGCCGGCCTCGTTGACCCCGTGCTCCATGCCCCACATCCACGTCGGCCGGCTCCCGGCCACGGCCAGGGTGGGACCGTCGGGGCCCGGGATGGTCAGGTAGGTCGTCGTGGTGACGTCCTCCCGCCGGGACGGGACGTGCTCGAGCACCTGGCGCTCGTGCGGCGGGCGGTCGCTGTTCTTGGCGAACAGGGTCACCCCGTCGGCCGTGGCCGCAGCCAGCGCCACCATCGTGTCGCACACACCCACGACGCTACCGAGGGGGCTGCGCTCTCGTAGCGTGATGCCATGGCGCGCCAGGTCCACATCGTCCCGCACACCCACTGGGACCGGGAGTGGTACCGGTCGTTCCAGTCGTTCCGCATGCGGCTGGTCGACCTGGTCGACGCCCTCCTCGACCGGCTCGACGACGACGCCGGCTACGCCCACTTCATGCTCGACGGCCAGATGGCGGTGATCGACGACTACCTCGCCATCCGCCCCCACGAGGCCGACCGCATCCGCCGCCTGGCCGACGCCGGTCGCCTCAGCCTCGGCCCCTGGTACATCCTCATGGACGAGTTCCTCGTCTCGGGCGAGACCATGGTCCGGGACATGCAGATGGGCCTCGACCGGGCCGCGGCCTTCGGGGGCGCCATGGAGCTGGGCTACCTGCCCGACATGTTCGGCCACGTCGCCCAGATGCCCCAGATCCTCCGGGGCTTCGGGTTCACCGAGGCGGTGGTGTGGCGGGGCATCCCGGCATCGGTCGACGCCCCGGCGTTCCGGTGGCGGAGCCCCGACGGCAGCGAGGTCCTGGCCGAGTACCTCACCGACGGCTACTCCAACGGCGCCGTCCTCCCGGGCGACGCCAAGGAGCTGGTGGCCCGGATCGCCGACTGGGCCGACCAGCACGAGCCCCGCGCCGGCGACCCCCTGCTCTGGATGAACGGCACCGACCACCTCATGCCCCAACCCGCCCTCGGCCGGCTGGTGGCCGAGGCGAACGACATCAGCGACGAGTGGGACCTGCGGGTCTGCTCCCTCGCCGAGCACGTCGCCGCCCGGCGTGCGGCGGTGGAGGCGACCCCCGAGGGCGTCGAGGGCCTGCCCCTCGTCGTGGGCGAGATGCGCTCGGGCGCCCGCACCAACGTCCTCATGGGCGTGACCTCGAACCGCATGGACGTCCGCCAGCGGGCGGCCCGCGCCGAGGTCGGCCTGGAGCGGCGGGCCGAGCCGCTGTGGGCGCTGTTCGGCCCCGCCGCCGACTGGCCCCAGGCCCTGCTGGACGAGGCGTGGGGCCTGGTCGTGCGCAACTGCGCCCACGACTCGATCTGCGCCTGCTCGGTCGACCCCGTCGTCGACGCCGTCATCCACCGCTACGACGAGGCCATCGACGTGGCCGACGGTCTGACCGGCCGGGCCCTCAAGGCCATCGGGGCCGCCGCCGGCGGGTCCGGCGCGGTCGTGGTCAACCCGGTCGCCCGCCGCCGGGTCGGCGTGGTCGACCTGCTCCTCGACGGCGTGGCCCCGGCCGACGTGCCCGCCGGCGTCCAGGTGGTCGAGGAGGTCCCGGCCCGGCGCCGGATCGACTCGGGCAGCCTGGCCAACGTGGCCGAGGTCATCGGCCGGGTGCTCGACCGCGACCGCTCGCTCACCGAGGCCGAGCTCGACGACTCGGGCGACGAGACCGTGCTGGTCGTGCGGTCGGGCTCGGGCGGGACCATCGACCGCTCGGCCCTGCGGGCCGAGGTCCGCGACGTGCTGGCCCGCCGGGACCTGTGGCGGCCCTTCCGGGTCGTGCGCGACGGCGCCCCGGCGGCGCGGGTGCTGGCCCGGGCCGAGGTCGACGGGTTCTCGTGGGCCCGCTGGACGCCGCTGCCCGACGACGTGGCCCCGGCCCGGGCCTCGGGCACCTCGCTGGCCAACGGCCTCGTCACGGTCGAGGTCGACCCCGCCGACGGCACCTGGTCGATCGACGGGGTCGAGGGATACGGCCGGATCGTCGACGGCGGCGACCTGGGCGACACCTACAACTGGTGCCCGCCCCCGGCCGGCGACGTCCTGGTGACCGCCCCCACCTCGGTCACGGTGACGGCGATCGAGGACGGCCCCGTCCGAGCCACCCTCCGCATCGAGACCACGTGGGACCTGCCCGCCGGCATCGTCGACGGGGCCCGCGCCGGCTCGATCGCCACCTCGATCGAGGCGCGGCTGTCGCTCCACGCCGGCGAGGCCACCGTGCGGGTCGAGACGACCATCGCCAACGCGAGCACCGACCACCGCCTGCGGGTGCACCACCCGCTCCCCCGCCCGGCGACCGGGTCGGCGGCCGGGTGCGCCTACGCCACCGTCACCCGGGGACTGGTCGCCGAGGGTGGCCCCACCGAGATGCCGCTGCCGACGTTCCCGGCCCGCGACCACGTCGCCGCCGGTGGCCTCACCGTGGCCACCGAGGGCGTGGTCGAGTACGAGCTGGTCGCCCTGAGCGGCGAGGGCGCCGACGCCACCGCCGGGGAGATCGCCCTCACCCTCCTGCGGTGCACCGGGCTCCTGTCGCAGGGGCCGATGGAGACCCGCCCGGTCCCGGCCGGACCCATCCTGGCCACCCCCGGCGCCCAGATGATCGGGACGACGACGGTCCGCTACGGGCTCGCCGTCGACGCCGCCGACCCGCGCTCGGTGGCCGACGACCTCTTCGTGCCGCTGCTGGTGGCGACCCCCCGGGGGCCGCACCGGGCCGACGCCCGCACCGCGCTGGCGGTCGAGGGCGCCGAGGTCGCCGCCGTCCGGCGCCGGGCGGGCAAGCTCGAGGTCCGGGTCTGGAACCCGTCGGCCGAGGAGGCCACCGTGACCGTCGACCGCACCGGCTGGCGCACCGACCTCCGGGGCCGGCCCCAGGAGCGCATCGACGGCCCCCTCCCCCTCGGCCCCTGGCAGATCGCCACCCTGAGCCTCGACGCCTGAGGACGCGACGTGCCTGGCACGTCGCGTCCGGCACGTCGCGGGTCCTCTGCTACGCCACGATCTCGACGGGGGTGCCGGTCGGGGCGAGGGCCATCACGGCGCGGATGCCGTCGTTGTCGAGGCGGACGCAGCCGTTGCTGGTCTCCTGGCCGAGCAGGGCCGTGGCCTGGGTGCCGTGGAGGGCGATCTGGCCGACGCCGCCGCCGAAGGACGTCAGCGTCTCGCTGAACGCGCTCACGCTGACCTGGCCGGCGCCGTAGGCCGGGTGGGGCGGGTCGAGGGGCACGATGCCGTCGACGAAGTACGACCCCGTCGGGGTGGGCGTGGCCGCCCGGCCCACGGCCACCGTCGTGCTCAGCAGCGGGGTGTCGCCGTGGAAGACCGTGACCCGCCGGGCCCCGACCTCGACCTGGACCCAGTTGGGCACGGTGCGGAGGTCGACGTCGGCCCGCCGGACCCACGCCGTCGTCCCGTTGGGGCGGGTCGAGACCCGGACCCGCAGCCAGGAGCCCCGTTCCTCGAGGACGGCGAACACCACCGCCAGGCCCTCCCAGGTCGGGTTGTCGAGCGTCGTCCCGAGCGGCTCACCCGGCGCCCGCCACAGCTCGATCGTGGGGCCCACGGCATCGGCCACCCGGAACGACGTCGGGTGCTCGGGCGCCGGCGGGGTGGTGACGGGCCAGTCGCCCTCGACCAGCGCCGGCCCCGGCGGCGGGCGCTGGGGGGCGCGGGCGACGACCACCTCCGCCGGACGGGCGGTGACGGCCAGGACCCCGACCAGCAGGCCGAGGCAGACCGACACGACCACGGGACCGGCCCATCGTGCCGCACGACCCACCCGAGCAGGCTACCGGCCCCGCGACCGACCCTCCCGCGCCCGACCCTCCTCGAGGGCGGCCAGGCGGGCCTCGCGGGCCTCGGTCCGGCGCTCGCGGATGTCGGCGCGGGGCCGGCCCGCCCGGTCGGGGTCCTCGGCCAGGCGCACGGCCCAGAGCGGGACCCGGCCGATGTCCTTGATCCGCCGGGGCTTGAGCGACTTCCAGGCCAGGAAGGGCTCGTCGCCGACCACGGTGTGGACGTCGTCGGTGGTGATCACCGAGCCGGGGAAGGCGATGTGGACGATGCGGCTGGCCAGGTTCACGACCGGCCCGTAGAGGTCCGCCTCCCGCTCGACGACGGGGCCGCAGGCGATGCCGACCCGGACGTCGGACAGGGCCTCGTCGGCGGCGTACTCGTCGGCCAGCGCCAGGCCGATCCGGACCGCCTCGGCCGGGTCGTCGGTGACGTACATGACCTCGTCGCCGATCATCTTCACGACCCGCCCGTCGAAGCTGCTCACCGTGTCGTAGGCGATCTCCTCGAACCGGCCGACGACCGTGGCCAGGGTGTGCTCGTCGACCTGCTGGCTCAAGGTGGTGTAGCCGACCATGTCGGCGAACCCGACGGCCTTCACCGGGCTGACGCCCTCGTCGCTGTCGAGCTCCCGGGCGATGCGGCGCCGGGCCGCGATCTGGAGGTGGCGCCGCCACACGTGCTCGATGACCTGGGTCAGCGTCGGCAGCATGGTGCTGGCGAAGACCGCCATCTGGGGGTCGTCGGCGCCGCGGTAGCCGGGGTCGGCGTCGATCGAGTCGACCATGGCCGCCGCCACCCGGGCCAGCGACCAGCCGATGACCCGGCTCATCTGGGCGGCCAGGTCCGGCTCGATCAGGCCCAGGTCGATGAGCCCGGCGACGGTGCCGAGCACCTCGGCGTCGACCTCGGTGAAGATGCGGTCCCCGGGGCGGGGCTCGGGCAGGCCCAGCGACCGCCAGATCAGCGTGATCTGCTTGGCCGGCATGCCCGTGACCCGGGCGACCTCCTCGAGCTCGTAGCGTGCCGGGGCGGGGACGGCGAAGCGCTCGATGGCGAAGAAGCCGAGCACCCCGGCCTCCTCGGCCTCCTCGACCGCGGCCGGTTCGACGCCGGTGTCGACGAGCATGCGTCGCAGGGTCGGGAGCTCCATGGCCGCCCCGCCCGGCCTGGTCGCCGGCGCGGAGCCGCCATCGCCGGTGTCGGTCACCGGTCGATCCTGTCGCGCCGGGGCGACCGACGCCACCTCCCGGTGCGTCAGGTGAACGAGCCGCCCTCCTCCGGCGGCGGGGGGCCCGGCGCCGGCGGGTCGGCCGACGGGGCGGGTGCGTCCGGGCCCGGGTCCTGGGGCCGCCACACCGACCGGGGCGGGGCGGCGACGGCGACGCCACCGGTGGCCACCTCCGGCCCGACGTCGGCGCCCTCGGGCGGGGCGACGGGCGCCAGGAGGGCCTCGCCCCGCCGTTCGGTCGCCGACCACGCCGGGTCGAGCCCGGGGGCGGTGAGCACGGGGTCGCCGCCGATGCCTCCGAGGGCCTCGCCCAGCTCCCAGAGCAGGGCGGGCCGTCCGCTGTGCCAGCGCACGGCGTAGGACAGCCGGCCCCACCGCGTCGGGGCGTCGTGGACCTCCCACCCGAGCCCCCACCAGGCGGGCGGCAGCCAGGTGGTGACGGCGATGCCGTCGGGCCGGTCGTCGACGAGCAGCCGGGCGACGGCGGAGAGCATCCGGGCGGGCACGAGGCCGTCGTCGCCGATCCACCGCTCCGGGTCCGACCACGTCCACGTCGACGACGCCCGCCGCAGCAGGGCCCACACCGCGGCGGCCTCGGCGCCGGCCCGGGTCGCGGCCACGGCGGCGGCGGCGACCGCTCGGGGCGTGACGTTCGGCGCGTCGAGGTCGACCACCGGCGCGGTGGCCGGACCGGCACCGGCCCGCCGGCGGGCGCCGGCGGCGTCGGCGGCCATGGCCGCCGCCGCCTCGGGCTGGTCGAGCAGGGCGAACAGGACGGCGCCGGCGTCGAGGCCGTCGGCCAGCACGTGGGGGTCGACGCCGGGGCCCGCCCGGCGGGCCCGGCGGCCCAACCACTCGACGGCGCCGCCGACCTCGGGCAGCCAGGCCCGGGCGGGGCCGGCGTCCCCGGCGGCCACGGCGTGGACGGCGAGGGCCCGCAGGGCGGCGGCCGTCGCCTCCTCGCTCCCGAAGCCCCCGCCGCGCTGCTGCCCCGTCGGCCAGTCGACGAGGGCCCGGTCGACGGCGTCGTCCTGCCCCCACCACGCCAGGGCGGCGAGGATCTCCATCTGCTCGCCGACGGGTGTGGGCGCGGCCCTGCCCCACCCACCCGCAGCGGTGATCCGGTGGTCCACGGGCGCCGCCCGGTCCATGTCCTCGGCCGGGCGGCGGACGACCCGGTGGCTGAGGGTGATCGACCGCCGGGCGGCGGCCAGGGCGTCGGCCAGCACGGGGTCCGGCAGCTCGAGGCGCGGCCCGGCGTCGGCCAGCGAGGACCAGCCGCGGGCCACAGCAGCGGCGTCGGGGCCGCCGGCGGGCCACCCGAGCGGCGAGCTGATCGACTCGACACCACGGGGGAGGGCGATGCTGCTGGTCGCGGTGTGGGGCACGGGGACGAGCAAGATGACCGAGGCCAGGCCCTCGTCCGAGAAGATCGACAGGCCGCGCCCGTCGTCCCACTCGGACGAGGCCTCGCCCGCCAGGACGGTCGCCAGTGGGTCGGGGCCGTCGCCGTCGCCGACCCCGGCCGCCCAGCGCGAGGGTCGGCGGGGCAGCACGGCCGCCACGTCACCGACGCGGATCAGCCACGGACCCGACCCGTCCCGCACTGGTGCCACGTCGATGTTCGGGACCGCGGCCAGGCCGTCAGGCGTCCAGGGCCGGACGATCCAGGCCAGGGCGATGGGGAGCGTCGAGTCGTTCTCGACCTCCACCCGGACCCACTCGTCGTCACCGGGGAACGACGGCCCGCGCCCGACCCAGACCCGGTGCACGACGTGGCCGGAGGGGACGCGCATCCGGGTCTCGACGACCGGGGCGTGGTCGACCCGCACCTGCTCGACGCCCGGCTCCCGGGCGGGGACGTACCAGCGGTCGTCGGCGCCGACCGCCCAGTCGAGGGTGAACCAGTCCGGGGCGGGCGACACCGCGCCCCGGCCGTCGACCACGACCGTCCACGGCGAGTCGGCCACGCCCAACCGGGTGGCGACGGGCGGCTGGTCGCCGGCGAGGCTGGCCGGGAGGGTCCAGCCCGCGTCCACCAGGCCGGGCACGAGGCGCCGGGTGCGCGCCTGGGGTCCGTCGGTCGGGGTCCGGTCGAGGCCCCTGCGTCGGCGGAGCACCTACACGCCGGCGCGGATGCCGGCCTGCTCGTGGCCGGAGTCGCGCTTGAGGAGGCCCTGGTAGGCCTCGGATGCCGAGCGGCCGTCGTGGCACACGGCCTTGACCTCCTCGACGATGGGCATGTCGATGCCCAGCTCGTGGGCCAGCTCCCACACCACCAGGGACGTCTTGACGCCCTCGGCGACCATGTTCATGGCGGCGATGATCTCCTCGATCGTCTCGCCCCGGCCGAGGCGCTCGCCGACGTGGCGGTTGCGGCTCTGGGTGCTGATGCACGTGGCGATGAGGTCGCCCATGCCGGCTAGGCCGGAGAAGGTCAGGGCCTCGCCGCCGAGGGCGATGCCCAGCCGCGAGATCTCCGAGAGGCCCCGGGTGATGACGGCGGCCCGGGTGTTGTCACCGGCGCCGAGGCCGTCGGCCATCCCGGCGGCGATGGCGACCACGTTCTTGAGGACGCCGCCCAGCTCACAGCCGACCACGTCCTCGTTGGTGTAGACGCGGAACAGCGGGGCCCGGAACAGGTTCGAGAGGGCGACGGCGACGTTGTGGTCGTCCATGGCGATCACGGTGGCGGCGGCGTGGCCGGCGAGGACCTCCTTGGCCAGGTTCGGTCCGGTGAGCACGCCGACGGGGTGGCCGGGCACGACCTCGGTGACGATCTCGCTCATGCGCTTGCGGGTGCCGACCTCGAGGCCCTTGGTGAGGCTGATGACCGGGACCCACGGGCGCAGGTGCTTGGCCACCTCCTCCAGGGCGCCGCGGAAGCCGGCCGACGGCACGCCCATGACCAGCACGTCGCACCCCCTGACGGCCAGCTCGAGGTCGTCGGTGGCCTCGAGGGCGTGCGGCAGCTCGTAGTCGGCGAGGTAGTCGCCGTTGCGGTGGTCGTCGTTGATCTGGGCGGCCAGCTCGGCCCGCCGCGACCAGATGATCGTGGGGGTGTTGGCGGCGGCGAGGGCGGCGACGGTCGTCCCCCACGAGCCGGCCCCGATGACGGCGACCCGGATGTCCATCGCTCGACAGTACGTTGCGGCCGTGAGCGCCGCGCCCTCGATCACCCCGGCCCGGGGGACGCGGCTGCAGCGGGCGGTGGCCGGCAGCCTCGCCGGCAAGGCGGCCGAGATGGTGACGCTGGTGCTCCTGGCCACGGTCGTCCCGCGGGCGCTGGGGCCGACCGCCTACGGCCGCTTCGCCGTGCCGCTCACGGTGGTCACCCTTGGGGCCCTGGCCCTGACCCTCGGCGGTCCGACGCTGATGGCCCGCTACGTCCCGGCCGCGCCCCCGGCCGAGCGGGTCGCCCTGGCCCGCGCCCTCGGGGCCCGGTTGGCGCGGGGCCGGGCCGTGCAGCTGGCGGTGATGGCGATCGCCGCCGCCGGGGCCGTCGCGATGGCCCCGGACCGCCTGCCCCCGCTCGCCACCGCCGCCGTGGCCGTCGCCCTGGCCCTCAACGTGGCCGCCGCCCTCCTGCTCCAGACGGCCCTCGGCCTGGGTCGGACCGGGGCCTGGAGCGCCCGCTGGCCGCTCCAGAACGCCGTGCTGATCGTCGCCGTCCTGGTCCTGCACGAGGCCGCCGGCCCGACCGGCGCCATCGCCGCCCTCGTCGTGGCGGCCGTGGCCGCCGTCGCCTTCGGGGCGGCGGTGTGCCTGCCGCTCCTGCGGGGCGCCGGCGCCCCGGTCGCGGTGCCCCCGGGCGCCGTCCGCTTCGGCGCCCTCCAGGCGACGGGGGCCGCGCTGGTGCAGGTCTCCCAGCGGGGCGGGGTGCTGGCCGTCGCCGTGCTCGGTGCGGGGGCGACGGAGTCGGGCTACGCCGCCCTCGCCGTGGGCATCGCCCTGGGGGCGACCTACGCCGTCCTCCAGGCGTTCACCGTCACCCTCCCCCACCTGGCCGAGGGCGGCCCGGACCACGCCGAGCCCGAGGTCGTCCTCCGCCGCCTGGCCGGGGCCCTGACGGCGACGTTGGTGCCGGCTCTCGTCGTCGGCGCCCTGCTCCTCGACCGGTTGGTGCCGGCCGTCTTCGGCCCCGACTACGGCGACGCCGCCCGGGCCTTCGCCCCGGCGCTGGCCCTGGTCGCCCTGGCCCCGCTCAACGCCCTGTTCGTGCAGGTCTCGGCCCTGCGCGTGCGGGCCGAGGCATCGGCCGGGGCCGGCCTGGCCGCGGTCGTGGCCTTCGCGGCCACGGCCGCGGTCGCGGTCCCGGCCTGGGGGGCCGCGGGCGGGACCGCCGCCGCCCTGGCCGGGGCCGCGGCCGGGGCGCTGGCGTCGGCTCGCCTGCTCCCCGGGGCGGCCACGGTCCGCCTCCTCGGCCTCGGGCTCGGCGGCGCGGCCCTGGTCCTGGCCGTCGCCGTGGTCGCCACGTGAGGGCCAGCGTGGTCGTGCCGACCCGGGACCGGCCCACCGCCCTGGGCGCGTGCCTCGCCGCCCTGGCGGCCCAGACGGCGGAGGACGTCGAGGTGGTCGTGGTCGACGACGGGTCGCGCGACGCCGCCGCCGTCGCCGCCGTGGTGGACCGCCACCCGGGCGTCCGCCTGGTGCGGGGCGAGGGACGGGGGCCGGCGGCGGCCCGCAACCTGGGGGCCCAGGCGGCCACGGGGGACCTCGTGTGCTTCACCGACGACGACTGCCGACCCGTCCCGGGCTGGGTGGGGGCGCTGCGCCGGCGGGCCGAGGCCGGCGCCGAGGCCGTGGCCGGGCCGACGCGCAACGGCCGCCCCCGGTCCCCCGTCGCCACCGCCGCCCAGATCGTCACCAACCACCTCACCGCCGCGACGCTCGACCGGGAGGCGGGCACCGTCGGCTTCGGGCCGACCAGCAACGTCGCCGTCCGGGCCGCGGTGCACCAGCGGGTGCCCTTCGACGAGGAGTACCCGCTCGCCGCCGGCGAGGACCGGGACTGGTGCGCCCGCCTCGCCGCCGCCGGGGTCGCCCTGGCGTGGGCGCCCGACGCCGCCGTCGACCACCACCAGGACCTGACCCTGCGCACCTTCTGGCGCCAGCAGGCCCGCTACGGGCGGGGCGCCCACCGCTTCCACGGCGGCCGGGGCCGCCAGCCCGCCCGCTTCTTCGTCACCCTCCTGCGCACGGGCGTCGCCGCCGGCCCCCGCGCCGGGGCTCTCGTCGTCGTGGCCCAGGTGGCCACCGCCTGGGGCCTGGTGGCCGAGGCGACCCGCCGCCGATCGTCCTAGGGGTCGAGCAGGGGGGTGCCGGCCATGGTGGTCGGGTCGCCGCCGGCGAGGGCGGCGGCGGTGGCGGCCACGTCCTCCAGCCGGGGCGGGCGGACGAGGGGGGCGTGGCGGGAGGCGCCCGGCACGACCAGGGCCCAGGCGTCGCCCTCGGTGTGGTTGCCCGACCGACCGCTGCCCACGCCGTGGCGCAGCACGGTGCCGAACCGCTCCGAGCGCAGCCCGTCGAGGTGCGTGGCCGGCGTGTCGACCCACTTCACGATGAGGTCGGGCAGCAGGTGGGCCCGGTCGCCAGACGGGAACAGGTCGCGCACCCGCTCGACCGAGCGCACCGCGTCCGAGCCGTCCAGGCCCCGGAACGTGCGGATCCCGTCGGCGATCTCGTCCAGGAGGGCGTCGGCCTGCGACGGCGGCACCACCCCGTCGCGCTCGCGGCCCTGGAGGTTGAGCCGGACGTAGCCCTGGTTCTCGGCCGGGTGGGCGAAGGCCCGGGTCGCACCCCAGTCCATGCCGCGCATCTCCAGCCGGGCGGTGAGGTCGAGCGCCACCTTCTCGGGCAGGGCGCCGGCCACGGTGGCCCGCAGCCCGCTGGGCAGCGCCGCCCGCAGCCTCCAGATGGCGCCGGCCCCATCCGACCCGCCGTCGTCGGGGGTCGTCGCGGCGGGGGCGGGGTCGAGGATGGCGCGCAGCATCTCGGGCAGCAGGTCGGCGCGGCTCGTGTTCACCTCCATGCCCACCGGTGAGACGACCATGACGTCGGCGTCGGGGGGCAGGGCGGCCACGACCCGACCGATGGCGGTGTCGACGGCGATGTAGACGTCGTCGAGCGTCGAGCCCAGCACCCGGGCGGCGGCGTCGTCGAGGTCGTCGGCGTCGAGCTGGGAGAGGTCCCAGAACTGGTGGCCGGCGACGTGCGCGGCGCAGAAGGTCAGCCAGGCCAGGTCGTGGTCGTCCTCGGGCAGCAGCAGCCGGGCCGCCTCGGCCACCCGACCGGGGGCCCCGAGCAGGCGCCGGCGGAGGGCGAGCATCTCGCCGACGGAGTGGCGGCCGAAGACCTCGTCGACCGGCTCGGGCGGGCCGAAGAGCCGGGCCAGCCGATCGTGGAGCCCGCCCGGCGCGTCCCACCGCTGGAGCACGACCCGGTCGTGCAGCTGCCACCCGCACACCAGGGCCCCGGGCGGCGAGACCTCGGGCGCCCGGCTCTCGTAGGGGTCGACGGCGAGGGTCCGGGCCCCCCGGCGACCGAGCTCCTCCCACACCGGCGGCGGGGCCGGGAAGTGGGCCATGTAGTGCACCCGCTGCTCCTCCGGGTCCCACTGGAACGGGTAGAAGAGCCCGTGCTCGCCCAGCTCGACCCCGCTGTAGAGCGTGTGCTGGGCCCCGGCCGCGAACTGGGTGGCCGGGGCGTCGAGCTCGTGCCAGATGCCGCGCTGGCGCAGCCCGGCGAGGGCCGGCAGCCGGTCGTCGGCGAGGAGGCGGCGCAGCACCGAGGCGCTGGCGGCGTCGAACTGGAGGATGGCGAGCACGGCAGGGGCTCCGAGGTGGGGGTCAGGAGGGCGCGACGGCGACAGCCTCGCCGCCGGTGGCGTGGGACGCCCGGGCGGCGTCGATGACGGCCATGGCCGCCACGCCGTCGGCGGCGGTGCCGAGGTCGGGCTCGGCGTGGCCCGCGACGGCCCGCCCGAGCGCCTCGAGCTGGGCGGTCAGCGACCGGACGAGGGGGTGGGGGCCGCGCTGGAGGCGACCCCGCACGGCCCCGAGCGGGCCGCCCACGACGTGCTGGGCGACGGCGCGACCGTGCCCGTCGCGGACGTCGATGGCCTCGCGGTGGATGCCGTCGGCGCGGGCCCAGATGCGCACCGGCCCGCGGTCGGTGGCCAGCTCCAGGGCGGCGCGCTCGGGGCCGACCTCGGTCGCCGTCACCGTCTCGACCTCGGCGCCGGTCAGCCACCGGGCCCAGTCGACGAGGTGGGGGCCCAGGTCGAGCAGGGCGTCGTCGTGGGCCACGTGGGCGCCCCAGCTCCGCCGGCGGTAGGACAGGACGAGGGTGACGTGCAGGTCGCCCGCCGCCGGCACGGCGTCGCGCACGGCCCGGGCGCCGGCGTCGAAGCGGCGGTTGAAGCCGACCCACGGCGCCGGGTCGAGGGCGGCCAGGGCCCGGGCCCCGCCGACGTCCTCGGCCGGGGGCTTCTCGACCAGGACGGGCACGCCGAGCGTCACCGCCCGGGCCGCATCGGCCACGTGCAGGGGGGCGGGCGTGGCCAGCACGAGGGCGTCGACCTCGACGGCGGCGAGCAGGTCGGCCGCCGAGCGGAACGCCATGACCCGACCGGACCGCAGGCCGCCGTGGGCGGCGAGCACCTCGGCCCGGCGCCGGTGGTCGGGGTCGGCGACGGCGACCAGCTCGATGCCGGTGGCGGCGCGCGACGCCGGGGCGTACCCGACGGTGGCGAGGCGGCCGCAGCCGACGAGACCGATGCGGGCCGGGGTCACGGGATCGACGTCGCCTCCCGCGGCGCCGCCAGGACGACGGACCGCCGACCGCGCGACCCGACGGCGTCGACCAGCGCCGCCGCCACCCCCACGGGCAGGGCCGCCACCGCGACCAGGTGGTGCAGGGCGTGGAGCCCGACGCCGGCCGCGGCCCGGAGGAGGCCCTGGCGCCGGACGAGCAGGGCGTAGAAGGCGGCGTTGCAGGCCAGCAGCCCGGCCACCCCGAGCCCGGCGAGGAGCACCTCCCCGACCACGACGGCGACCAGCGCGGCGAGGCACAGGCCGGCGCTGACCCGGTGGCGCCAGCCCAGGTTGAGCGAGAGCGCGGGCCGGGGCGATCGGACGAGCAGGCCCACCCACGGGACCCCCCGGCGGGCGAAGTCGGTCCAGAGCATGGAGCGGAGGGTCCACCGCTTGAGGTGGGTGCCCTGGAGGTCGGGGTCGAGGCGGATCCGGGCCCCGCCGGCGGCGAGGCGGTGCCCGAGGTCGATGTCCTCGACCGACGGGCGGGGGTAGCGCCCCTCGTCGAAGCCGCCGACGGCGGCGAAGGCGGACCGTCGGACGGCGCCGAGGCCGGTCCAGAACGTGGCCGCCGGACCGGCGCTGGTCTGGTGCACGTGGTGGTGCAGGAGGTTCCGGAAGGCGGACACCACGCCGGGGGCCGGGGGCCGGTCGTCGTAGGAGCCGAAGACGGCGGTGAGCCCGGGGTCGGCGAAGGCGGCCCGCACCCGGCGGAAGGCGTCGGGGTGGACCTCGACGTCGGCGTCGACGAACACCACGACGTCCCCCGTGGCCCGATCGACGCCCCGGTTCCGGGCCTCGGTCACGGTGAGCTCGGGCGGACCGTCGACCACGACGAGCTGGTCGGGCCCGTCGTCGGCCCGGGCCATCGCCGCCAGGCAGCGCGTGAGGGTCGCCGGACCATCGGTTGCGGGGACGACGACCGTCAGGGCGACCACCTCCGGACCCTAGACGTTAGGCCGGCCTACCCATCGGCCCCCGCGGCGGCCCGGCAACCGACCGAGACCACCAGCCAGTCCGCCGTGCGGGCCAGGACGACGACGTCGGGGTCGGTGGACGCCTCCAGGACCAGGGCCGTCGGGGTGCCCCGGCGGTCGAAGACGACCCCGGGCCGGTCGAGGAGGGCCCGCTTCGTCTCGTGCAGGGGGACGTCGAGCATCCAGGCCAGCGCCGTCCGGGCCGGGCTGTCCTCGTCGACCGCCACCCGGCGGCACGCCGTCACCACCTCGGGGCCGCCGGCGGCGGCCAGGGCCCGCTCGACCTCCTCCTCGAAGCGGTCCCGATCGCCGATGCGCCGGAGCTCGTCCCCGAGCGCCGTCGCCCGGGGGGCGAGGAAGGGGCCGGCGACCAGCAGGACCACGGCCGCGACCCCGGCCTGCGTCGCCCCCGACGGGGCCCGGGCGACGAGGCGCCCGACCCCGATGCCGGCGAGCACGCAGAGCAGGGCGGCCGCCGGCAGGAGGAAGCGGCCCACGGCGGCGTAGCCCAGGGCCGCGCTCATGGCCACGACCACGGCGGCGTAGGCGACGGCGCCGGCCGCCAGGGCCAGGTCGACGCGGTGGCGGGCCCGCAGGGCCACGACCACCGCGACCAGCGCCGCCACCCACGTCGGACCGGCCACCACCTCACCGACGCGGCGGAGGGCGTCGCCCAGGCGGTCGGGGTCGTCGGCGTACACCTGGGCCACCCCGGCGCCGTGCACCAGGTCGCCCGAGCCCCACAGGTCCCCGCCGAACCACAGGACCGGCACCGCCGCCCCCGCGGCCGCCACCCACGCCCACGGGACGAGGCCGCGCCGCCCGCACCAGAGGCCGTAGAGGCCGAGGAACGGCCACGCCTCGGGCCGGTCCAGGGCGAGGGCGGTGAGGAGGGCCAACGCCGGGGCGGGGCGCCCGGCGAGGTGGCGCTCGACGGCCCACACGGCGAGGGCGGCGGTGGCCGGGGCGGTGTGGCCCTCGAGCACCAGCCGCAGGTAGCGGGGGTCGCCGTCGGGGGTGAGGACCAAGAGCCCGCCGGCCACGACGCCGGCCACCGGCCCGGCCCGGCGCGCCGCCAGGCGGTAGCAGCCCACCACGGCCGCCAGCCCGGCGGCCCGGGCCACCAGCAGCCACAGGGCGGGGGCGGCCCGTCCGGCGACCGACAGCACGGTGGTGACGAGGACGGGCAGCGGCTTCCAGGACGGCCCGCCGGTGGTGTCGAGGTGCAACCGCCCGGCCTCGCGGCCCCACACGAGCCACGCCCACGGGTCGTAGCCGTTGGTCGCCGGGAGGACGAGGGACGCGGCGGCCAGGCCCACGCACCCGCCGGCGACGACCAGCCCCGTCCTCACCCCCCGGGGGCGAGGACGCTCACCGGCCCGACCACCCGCAGGCGGACGGCATCGCCCGGCCGCCAGGCGGCGGTGCCGTCGACCCGGCTCTGCACGACGAGCCCGCTGGCCAGCTCGAGCCGGACGAGCTGGTCGTGGCCGTAGAAGGAGCGCCCCACGACCACGGCCTCGGGTCCACCGCCCTCCCCGGCGAGGGCCACCGACTCGGGGCGGACGACGACGTCGACGGGACCGTCGAGGTCGGCCTCGGCCGGGAAGCGGCCCAGCTCGCAGGTGACCTCGCCCCCCGAGGCGACCCCGGCCAGCACGTCGGCGGCGCCGAGGAACTGGGCCGACCACCGGGTCGCCGGGTGGGCGTAGACCTCGTCGGGCGGGCCGGCCTGCTCGACCCGACCGGCCCGCATGACCACCAGCTCGTCGGCCATCGACATGGCCTCCTGCTGGTCGTGGGTGACGAGCAGGGCGCTGGCGCCGGCGGCCCGGAGGATGGCCGCCACCTCCTCGCGGAGCGAGGCCCGGAGCCCGGCGTCGAGGGCGGCGAAGGGCTCGTCGAGGAGCACGACCTCCGGGTCCATCGCCAGGGCCCGGGCCAGGGCGACCCGCTGGCGCTCACCGCCCGACAGCTCGTGCGGGTAGGAGCGCCCCCGGTGGGCCAGCCCGACCAGCTCGAGGGCGGCCCCCGCCCGGGCCGGGTCGGGCTGGCCGAAGCCGACGTTGCCGTCCACGGTGAGGTGGGGGAACAGGGCGCCGTCCTGGAACACCATGCCGACGCGCCGCCGGTCGGGCTCGACCCACGTGCCCGGGCCGGCCATCACCCGCCCGCCGACCTCCACGGTGCCGGCGTCGGGGGCCTCGAACCCGGCGATGATCCGCAGCAGCGTCGTCTTGCCCGACCCGCTGGGGCCCAGGAGGGCGACGAGGGCCCCCTTCTCGACCACCAGGTCGACCTCGTCGAGGGCCACGCTCGTCCCGAAGCGCTTCTGCACGCCGAGGGCGCGGATGGCCGGGGCACCGGAGGTCACGTGGTGACCGTACTCGCAGCCCTCGGGGGACCCGACGCCCAGCGGCAGACAGCCCTGACCGCCGTCATCGGCCCGCCCCCCGCTACGTGTTCGGGATGCCTACTCCCTACACTGGCGCACCGCATGCTCTCGTCGCTCATCCGCCGTCGCTGGCCCCTCCCCGTGATCGTGGTCGTGGTGGTGGCGGCCGTGGTCGTGGGGGCCGTGGCCACCTCGGGCGACGACGGTCGCACGCTGGTCGTCTACAACGGCCGGTCCCACTACGGCGACGAGCAGGTCTTCGAGGACTTCACCGAGGCCACCGGGATCGAGGTCCGGCTGCGGGGCGGCACCGGGCCCGAGCTGTTCGAGCGGCTCCGCAGCGAGGGCGACGACACCCCCGCCGACGTGCTGATCACCACCGACATGGCCAACCTGTGGCGGGCCGAGGACGCCGGGCTGCTCCAGCCCTCGACCACCGCCACCCTCGAGGCCAACATCCCCGAGGACCTGCACGACCCCGACGGCACCTGGTGGGCCATCAGCACCCGGCTCCGGGTCCCGGTCGTCAACACCGACGCCATCGACCCGGCCAGCGTCACCGGCTACGAGGCGCTGGGCGACCCCCAGTACGCCGGGCGCACCTGCCTCCGCACCTCGACCAACGAGTACAACCAGTCGCTCGTCGCCGACATGATCGCCAAGCGGGGCGAGGCCGCCACCCGGGCGCTGCTCGAGTCCTGGATGGCCAACGACCCCGACATCATCCCCACCGACGGCGAGATGCTCCAGATCATCGCCGACGGCGACTGCGACCTCGGCCTGTCCAACCACTACTACCTCGGGCGGATCCTGCTGGACGACCCCGACTTCCCGGTCGCCCCGGCCTGGCCCGACCAGGACGGGGCCGGCGCCCACGCCAACGTGTCCGGCCTCGGCGTCGTCGCCGGGACCGACCACTACGACATGGCCGTCGAGCTGCTCGAGTTCATGACCTCGGCGGCGGCCGAGGGCCACGTGGTCGAGGGCAGCGAGTTCCCGGCCAACCCCGACGTGCCCCCGCCGGCGCACATCGCCGACTGGGCCGACGTGGAGACCGACCCGATCGTCGCCGACGAGGCCGGTCCGCTCCTGGACGACGCCGTGGCGCTCATGGTCGACGTCGGGTGGCCCTAGCCGAGACCCTCCCCGAGGTCCCGTCCTCGGCGGCGCCCGGCCGCCCGCCGGACGGGCCCCGAGTCGGGGGCTGGACAGTCGTCGGCGGGCTCGTCGCCCTCCTCGTCGTCGGGCCCCTCGTCGCCCTGCCGGCCAGCTTCCTGGGTGGAGGCGACCCGATCGCCCGGTCGCTGCTGCCCGACGCCCTCCGCACCAGCATCCTCCTCGGGCTGGGGGTCGGCCTCGGCACCCTCGTCGTCGGCGGGGGCCTGGCGGTGCTGGTGTCGTTCTGGGACTTCCCGGGCCGCCGCGTCCTCGACTGGGCCCTCGTGCTCCCCATGGCCATGCCCGGCTACGTGCTGACGTTCGTCCTCCTCGCCCAGTACGGCCGGGGCAACGCCCTGCAGTCGAACCTGCTCGGCAACGGCCTCGACATCCCGGGCCTGCGCACCTCGGGCGGGGCCATCGCCATCCTCACCGGCGTGCTCTACCCCTACGTCTACGTGCTGGGGCGCAGCGCCTTCCTCGGCCAGTCGCGCCAGGCCCTCGAGGCCGCCCGGGGGATGGGGCGCAGCTACGGCCAGGCGGTCCGCCAGGTCGCCCTCCCCCTGGCCCGCCCGGCCCTCGCCGCCGGCGCCGCCCTGGCGATCATGGAGGCGCTGGCCGACTTCGGCACCGTCGACCTGCTCGGCGTGCAGGCCCTCCCGAACGCCATCTACCGGGTGTGGAACGGCGCCTTCGACCGCGACGCCGCCCTCCAGCTGGCCACCGTGCTCGTCGGCCTGGCCCTCACCATGGTCACCATCGAGCGGGCCCTGCGGGGCCGGGCCCGCTACCACCAGGCCCTCGGGCGGGGCGACGCCGTCGTCCCCCGGCGCCTCCACGGCGTCCGCGGCGCCGTGGCCGCGGTGCCCGGGTTCGCCCTCCTCGCCACCGTGTTCGCCCTCCCCGTCGTGCAGCTGGCGGCGTGGTCGGTGGAGACGCTCGACGCCGGCGAGACCACCGGGGACATGTGGGCCGCCACCCGGCACACGCTCCTCCTCGGCGGGGTGACGGTGCTGGTGGCGGTCTCGACGGCCACCCTCGTCGCCTACGGCAAGCGGGGCAGCCGCTCCCGTGCCGGCGGGCTCCTGGCCCGCCTGGCGACGGTGGGCTACGCCGTGCCCGGCACCGTCGTCGCCGTCGCCGTGTACGGGCCGCTGGTGTGGTTCGACCGGCGGGTGGTCGACCTGGCCGAGAGCGCCGGGCGCGACGTCGGGCTGCTCGTCACCGGCACCATCCTCGGCCTCGTCCTCGCCTACACGGTCCGCTTCCACGCCCTGGCCTTCTTCTCCATCGAGGCGCGCATGGGCCGCATCAGCACCGACCTCGACGACGCCGCCCGGGCCCTGGGCGCCGACCGGGCCCGGGTCCTGGCCGACGTCCACCTGCCCCTCCTCCGCCCCGGCCTGCTCACCGCCGCCCTGCTGGTCCTGGTCGAGGTGATGAAGGAGCTCCCGGCGACCGCCCTCCTCCGTCCCCTGGGGCGCGACACCCTGGCCATCACCGTCTACGAGGCGACCAAGGACTCCCGGCTCGACGCCGCCGCCCTGCCCGCCCTGCTCATCGTCGTGGCCGGGCTGGTGCCCGTCATCCTCCTGGTCCGGTCCATGCGCACCGACGGCGCCGCCTCGCCCTAGCCCCGGCCGGTACCGTCTGCGACATGTCCTACCCGCCGCCCCCACCGCCCCCGGGAGCCCCCGGCTACGGACCACCCCCCGGTGCGCCCGGGTACGGACCGCCCCCCGGCGCCCCCGGCTACGGACCGCCGCCCGGGGCCCCACCCCCCGGCGCGCCCGGTGGCTACGGCCCGCCGCCGGGGGCCCCGCCCGGCTACGGCGGCCCACCCCCCTCCGGCGGATCGTCGTCGGAGGGCTCCAAGGGGCCGCTCATCGCCTTGATGAGCGCCCTCGTCGTGGTGGTGCTGATCGCCGTCGTGGGCGGGCTGATCCTCCTGTCGCGCGACGGTGACGACACCGTCGAGCTCACCGAGGCCCAGCTCCGGGACGCCCTCCTCACCGAGGGCGACGTCGGCGACGGCTTCACCGCGGACACGGCGGAGGAGAGCGACGACGAGTTCGACATCGACGAGCTCGACGCCAGCGACGAGTGCCTCGACCTCATCACCGAGCTCGACGAGGCCGGGACCGAGCTCTTCGGCGGGGGCAACGCCGACGTCGAGGCCCAGGCCAAGTTCGACGGGCCCGCCGGCGAGCAGGTCGAGCACACCCTCTCGCAGGGCGAGACGTCCGACCTGGGCCTCGTGCGCGACGTGGCGGAGACCTGCGGGGAGATCGACGTCGACGACGGCGAGAGCGTCGGGACCATCGGCTTCGAGATCGTGGACGACGTGGTCGAGGTGGGCGACGACAGCCTGACGCTCGAGCTCACCGTCGAGCTGACCGAGCCGTTCGAGATCTCGGCGGTCAGCCTCGGCGTGCTGTGGGAGCGCTCCGGCACCTTCGCCAGCATCACCACCACCGGCGAGGTCGACCAGGAGACCTTCGCGACCGAGGACCCCGACGAGGGCTTCCTCGAGGACCTCGTCACCCGCGCCGACGAGAAGCTCGCAGAGGTCATCGACGAGGCATGAGCCGCTCCCGGTAGCGTCGCGGTGTGGGCGCTGCTGTCGTGATCCCGGTCAAGGCGTTCCACGCCGCCAAAGGCCGGCTGGCCACCGCGCTCGACCCGGCGGCGCGGGCGGCGCTGGCCCGGTCGATGGCCGAGCAGGTGATCCACGCCGCCGCGCCCCTGCCCGTCACCGTGGTCTGCGACGACACCGAGGTCGCCACCTGGGCCCGCGGCCTCGGCGTGGCGGTGGCGTGGACGCCCGGTCTCGGCCTCGACGGCGCCGTCGAGGCGGGGGTCCGCACCGTGGAGGCCGCCGGCGCCACCCGTGTCGTCGTGGCCCACGCCGACCTGCCCCTCGCCCGGGGGCTGGCGTCGCTGGCCCAGCCCGGCGAGCGGGAACCGACCTCGATCACCCTCGTCCCCGACCGCCACGGCGACGGCACCAACGTCGTCGTCCTGCCCGCCGGCTGCGGGTTCCGCTTCGCCTACGGGCCGGGTTCGTTCGGCCGCCACCGGGCCGAGGCCGCCCGGCTCGGCCTCGCCGCCCTGGTGGTGAACGACCCGCGCCTGGGCTGGGACGTCGACCTCCCCGCCGACCTGGTGCTGCCCACCGACGAGGACCTGGCCGCGGCCGCGGCCTGCGCCGGCGACCGGTGATCATCGCCAGCCGCGACCTGGGGGTGCCGGCCCGGGCGCTCGCCGTCGGCGCCCACCCCGACGACGTCGAGTTCGGCGCCGGCGCCACCCTCGCCCGCTGGGCCGAGGCCGGGGCCGAGGTCTCCCTGCTGGTGTGCACCGACGGGTCCAAGGGGACCTGGGACGCCGACGCCGACATCGCCGCCCTCGTGGCCACCCGGCAGGAGGAGCAGGCCGAGGCGGCCGCGGCCCTGGGCGCCACCGGCGAGCTGGTGCTGCTGGGCCGGGTCGACGGCGACCTGGTCGCCGACCGGGAGGCGGTCTCCGACGTGGCCCGGGCGATCCGCCGGCTCCGCCCCGACGTCCTGCTCGGCCACGACCCCTGGCGCCGTCACCGCCTCCACCCCGACCACCACGCCGCCGGCCGGATCGTGGTCGACGCCCTCGTGGCCGCCCGCGACCCCCACTTCTTCCCCGAGCACGGTCTGCCCCACCACCGCCCCGGGGCCCTGCTGCTCTTCGAGGCCGACGTCGCCGGGCACGCCGAGACGGCCGACGCCCGCCACGTCGAGTCCAAGATCGCCGCCCTCGAGGCGCACCGCAGCCAGTACGAGTCGACCATGTTCGTCAGCGCCGACGACGCCGGGGCCGAGCAGGAGCGCTTCCGGCGGCGCATCCGCGACGAGCTCGCCACCGCCGGCCGGGTCGTCGGCCGCGGCGCCGCCGAGCTCTTCGCCCGCCTCCCCACCGACCGGTGACCATCTAGGTTGCGGCGCCGTGCGCCGCCGCCTCGCCCTCCTCGCCACCGCCGCCCTGATCGTCTCCGGGTGCTCGTCGGACGAGGGCGATGCCACGGCCGACGAGGCCGGCCCCGTGGGCTCGGCCGCCACGACCGACGCCGCCACGACCGAGGCGGCCTGCGACCAGGGGGCGACGATGGACGAGGTCGAGGCGGCGCCGGTGGCCGGGGTCGACAGCGACATCGACGTCACCTCGTTCGACGGCACGACCATCCGGGCGCACTGGTTCCCCAACCCGGGGAACCTGGTCCGACCGGTGCCGACCATCCTCATGGGCCCGGGTTGGTCGCAGCCGGGCGACACATCGCAGGAGAGCAACCCCATCCTCGGCGCCCTCGGGATCGGAGCGTTGAACGAGCGGGGCTACAACGTCCTCACCTGGGACCCGCGGGGCTTCGGCGCCTCGACCGGCACCGCCACCGTCAACGCCCCGGAGGCCGAGGGCCGCGACCTCCAGGTGCTCCTCGACTGGGTGGCCGAGCAGCCCGAGGCCGAGACCGACGCCGACGGCGATCCCCGGGTCGGCATGGTCGGGGCGTCCTACGGCGGTGGCATCCAGCTCACCCTCGCCGCCATCGACTGCCGGGTCGACGCCCTCGTGCCGAACATCGCCTGGCACTCGCTCGAGACCAGCCTCTACCCCCACGAGACGGTGAAGGCGGGCTGGTCCGGCGTGCTCACCTCGGTGGCCTCGGGGGCGAGCCTCGACCCGCACATCACCAGCGCGGCGCAGTCCGGGCTGGCGACCGGCACGCTCAGCGACGAGGACCGCCAGTGGTTCGTCGATCGCGGTCCGGGGGACCTGGTCGAGGCCATCCGCACCCCGACGCTCCTCGTCCACGGCACGGTCGACACGCTGTTCACCCTGCACGAGGCGATCACCAACTTCGAGATCCTCCAGGCCAACGACGTCCCGGTCGCCATGCTCTGGTACTGCGGGGGCCACGGCGCCTGCCTCACCGACGCCGGGGACCCGGACCACGTCACCGACGCCGCCTTCGCCTGGCTCGACCGCCACGTGCGGGGTGACACGACGGCCGCCGAGCTCCCGGTCGTCGACGTCATCGACCAGGACGGCCAGCGGTGGACGGGCGACGACCACCCGAGCGAGCCCGACGGGTCGATCGGCGCCGGCTCCGCCGGCGGCACCCTCGCCCTCACCACGGCCAGCGCGGCGGGGCCCCTGGTCGACGCCGTGTCGGCCGACCTCCTCACCGGCCTGGTCAGCCCCATCACCCCCGCCCGGGCCGACGTGGCCCTGGAGCTGACCGTCACCGCCCGCCGCGACGCCCTCGTCCTCGGCGCCCCCCACCTCGCCCTCACCTACTCCGGCACCACCCCCGAGGGGCCCGAGCCGACGCGGCTCTTCGCCCAGCTGGTCGACGCCGGGACCGGCCTCGTCCTGGGCAACCAGATCACGCCCGTCCCGGTCGAGCTCGACGGCGAGGAGCACACGGTGGAGATCGACCTCGAGGTCGTCGCCCACCACCTCGCCGCCGGCGACGAGATCCTCCTGCAGGTCGTGGCCACCACCCCGGCCTTCGCCACGCCCCGGCTCGGTGGCGCGGTCGACGTGACGGAGATGTCGCTCGAGCTGCCCACGACCGGGGCCCTCACCCCCACCTGACGGCTCCCCCGCAGGAGTCGATCGCCGGCGGCCGGGGTAGGCAGCGGCGCACGACCGCCCGGACGGCGACGGAGGGAGCGACACCGACATGGCCCCGGCCCCCGGGTGGTACCGAGACCCCGCCGACGCCTCGGCCCAGCGCTGGTGGGACGGCAGCGGCTGGACCGAGCGGGTGCGCCGCCCCGCCCCTGCCGCCCACCCGACCGACCGGCCCGCCCCGGCGGAGCCGGACCCGTGGCCGGTCCTGGAGATCACCCCCCGTCCCGTGCGCCGCCGGCCCCGACGGCCGCGGGCGCTCGGGCGGGTCGCCGTCGCCCTGGCCGGTGTCGCCGCGCTCGCCCTCGGGGCGACCGCGGTCCTGGGCGACGACGACCCCGCCCCCACCCGGCGGGGGGCGATCGACGACCGCGGCGGGCCCGAGGTCCCGCCCCCGCGGCGGGCCGAGCCCGGGCTCCTGCGCCGCGACGCCCTCGTCGGGGTCGACCTGGCCGCCCCGGAGGGCGCCGCCTCCATCGTCACCCACGGGGCCCGCTACTCGGTCACCGGGCTGGCCCGGCCCGAGACGATCGGCCGGGGCGACGAGGCCCGCCGACCGGCCGAGGGCGAGCGCCTCCTCGCCGTCGAGCTGGCCCAGGGCCCCGGCGAGGTCGCCGGCGCCCCGCCCACCGACGTGGTCCGCGTCGAGGTCGAGGGCGAGGACCCCGTGGCCCTCCCCGAGGTCGACGAGGACGCCCCCGACGTCACCGGGCGGTACCTGCTGTCGGCGCCCGAGGACGCCGCCGTCGACCTGGTCGTGACGACCGGCGAGGTGGTGCAGCGCCTGTCGCTCGTCGACGGGGCCCGCGGCGACGACACCGCATCGGTCCTGCTGCGCGACACCCGCCAGGCCGACGTCGGCGTGTCGGGACCGCTCGTGTTCTCGCTCGCCCAGGGCGGCCTGGTGAGCCCGACCGCCCGCCTCACCGTCGGGGTGCGGGTCGTGCGCCTCGCCTACTTCTACGGGGCCGACGGCACCCAGGTCCCCCCCGACCCGGCGCAGGCCTGGCTCGTCGTCGGGACGACCTACACGTGGCCGCCCGAGGCTCGCGGTCCCGGCGCCCCGCTGGTGCGGGCCGGCCTGGGTCCCGAGGTCTGGCGTCTGCGGGCCGGGGCCGGGACCGTCGCCGCCGTCGACCTGGCGGCCGAGCCCGACCGGGTGGCCATCGCCTTCCCCGTGCCGGCGGACATCACCGAGGGGACCCTCGTGGTGGGCGGCACCCAACCCGGGGCGGTGGTGTTCGACACCGGCCCCAACCGGGTGGAGATCCCGTTCCGCCTCCCCGGCTAGGACGCCGGGCGCCGATCAGGCGGGCGTCGGGATCCAGCTGCCGTGGAACCCGAACGGGACCCGCACCGGGAGCGGGATCCGGGCCACCGGGTCCTCGCCCGGGGCGTCGGCGGCCCACACGACCAGCTCGCCGCGGTCGGTGTCGCGGTCGTGGGCCAGGGCCATGAGCCAGGCGTCGTCCTCGGCGGTGGCGCCGGCGCGGGGCGCGGCCACCGCCTCGCCCACCTGCCGGCTGGCGCCGGCGGAGTGGATGGCGGAGGTCCCGGCCACGAGGTCGTGGCGGATGATCTCCGACCCGGCGCCGATGGACCCCGGGTGGTCGACGGCGAACCCCGCCGTCCAGCCGTAGCGCGCCCTGCGCCCGACGTGGCTCTCGGCGACCCGCGGGAACTCCTGGCCGCGGTCGTCGAGCTGCTCGGCGGCGACGGTGCCGCGGTCGAGGTCGAGCGTCCAGCGCCACAGCGTGGGCGGGGCGTCGGCGGGGCCCTGGCGATCGTCGCGGAAGGTGCTGTCGTGGCGGATCACCTCGAGCACCAGCCGCCCCTCGCCCCCGTCGACGCCCGGCTCGTCGTAGGCGTTGAGGGGGTGGAAGACGTAGCACGGGTCGACCTCGAACCAACGCAGGTCGGCGGCCGTGCCCTCCCGGGGCAGCACGCCGATGCGGGCGGCGCGCCCGTCCTTCCAGCTGTACGGGAAGCCTCCACCGCGGGCCGCCACCTCCATGTCGAAGGTGACCGGCAGGTCGTAGGCCACGGCGAAGCGCTCGCTGAGCGACATGTCGTGGACCATGGGTCCGTCGTCGACGGGGATGGGCTCGACGTTGCGGACCCGCCCGTCGGTGCCGACCACGATGTACTGCAGGTGGTCGAGGCCCCAGAAGTAGGCCATGGCGTGGAGCTCGCCCGTCTCGGGGTCGCGCTTGGGGTGGGCGGTGAACCCGTTCGGGAGGGTGCCGTCGAGGTCGGTGTGGCACACCGTCTCGAGCTCGTCGGTGAGCTCGACCGGGCGGGCGCCCGCCTCGACCAGGGCGAGGGTCCGGCCGGCGTGGCCGATCACGTGGGTGTTGACCGTGTCCATGCCGGCGTGGCGCTCGCCGGGGGCCGGCGGCTCCCCCAACGCCTCGCTCACCCGGGTGGAGCGGACCCACCGGTTGCGGTACCACTCGGCCCGCCCGTCGCGGAGCCGGAGCCCGTGGACCATCCCGTCGCCGACGAACCAGTGGTGGGTCGCCGGGTCGGGGACGTTCTGGCGCATCGGGTTGGGCCCGATGCGCAGGTAGCGGCCGTCGAGGTCGGCCGGCAGGGTGCCGACGACGGCCAGGTCCGTGGCCGTGACCTCCTCCTCCACCGGGGCGAAGGGCCCCTCGAGGTACGGGTTGGTGGTCTGCACGGCCATGGCACTGCCTCCTGCGCCCGCACGGGGCATAACGCTGTTGTGCATGGACCATAACGGCGTTGTGGTTGGATGTCAACGATGGCCGACCCCGCCCGGACCCCCGACGACGGCGCCGACGTCCGCACCCGGCTGGTCGCCGCCGCGGCCCGGCTGCTGGCCGAGGGCGGGCCCGACGGCGTGAGCGTGCGGCGGGTCGCGAGCGAGATCGGCACCTCGACCATGGCCGTCTACACCCACTTCGGCGGCAAGCCCGAGCTGCTCCGGGCCGTGTGCGTCGAGGGGTTCCGGCACCTCGCCGCCCGCCTGGCCGAGGTCCCTCCCACCGACGACCCCGTCGCCGACATCGCCGCCCTGTCGCGGGCCTACCGCCGCTCGGCCCTCGACGACCCCCACCTCTTCGCCGCCATGTTCGGCCGCAACGTGTCCGAGGTCCTCACCGACGCCCACGACCAGCTCGAGGCCCTGGGCACCTTCCTCACGCTCGTCGACGCCGTGCAGCGGGCGATCGACGCCGGCCGGCTCGACCCCACCCCCGCCGACCAGCTCGCCCTGGAGCTGTGGTCGGGGATCCACGGCCTGTGCTGCATCGAGCTGGGGGCGGGGCTGGCCGACCCCGCCCAGGCCCCCCTCACCCTCGCCTCCATGGGGCGGCGCATGGCGATCGGCGCCGGCGACGACCCGGCCCGGGCCGCCGCCTCCATCCCCGACCCGACCTGACGCCCGCCGAGGGTCTCCGGACGCGACGAGGGAGGGCCCGGAGGCCCTCCCTCAGCGCAGATCAGATGACGAGCGGGTCGCTCAGACCTTCTTCAGCTTGGGCGCCGGGCTCTCGTTGTTGACGATCTTCTTGAGCGAGGTGCCGGCGGAGACCTTGGGGTACTTCTTGGCCTTGGTCTTCACGGGCTCGCCGGTCTGCGGGTTGCGAGCGGTGCCGGCCTTGCGCTGGCCCTGCTCGAACTTGAGGAAGCCGGTCAGGACGATGGTGTCGCCCTTCTTGACCGTGGCCTGGACGGTCTCCTCGAAGGCCTTGATGACAGCGGCGGCCGTCGTCTTGTCAGTCTCGGCCTGAGCGGCCACCTGAGCGATGAAATCGGCCTTGGTCACGTTGGCCACGGGCCAACCTCCTGTAGATCGGTGTCGGATCGAACGATGTCCGTTCCCTGGCATCTGAACCGATGCACCACAGCCAGGTCAAGCACCGTCGGACCGGAACCCCTTGTGACGCAAGGGTCCGCGCCGGGCGAGGGTCGCGGTGACTAGCCTGCCGCCGCCATGGAGCCGTCCCCGCTGCCCGACGGCACCTACGACGCCATCGTCGTCGACGCCGACGACGTCGGCGACGGCGTGATCACCCTCGAGCTCACCGTCCTCGCCGGACCGGAGAAGGGGCGGGTCCTCGAGCTGCGCGGCCCCGCCGGCGAGCACGACACCATGGACCTCCTCGGCATCCCCGCCACCGTGATGGTGGTGGACGGCATCCCCCAGGTGCGGCTGGAGCCCTAGACCAGGTCGTCGAGGAGGTCGCCGGGGGTCTCGACCCGGGCCCGCCGGCCGAGGTAGCCGTGCCAGAGCAGGCGGGCGGCGGTCGAGCGGTGGGGCCGCCAGCGCTCGCCCAGGCCCTCGAGGGCGGCGGGGTCGGGCACGGAGGGCAGGCCGAGGGCCTCGGCCACGGCCACCTGCAGGGCCCGGTCGCCGACGGGCCACAGGTCGGGCCGGCCCAGGCAGGCCAGCAGGTAGACGTCCGCCGTCCACGGGCCGATGCCGGGCAGGGCGACCAGCGCCGCCCGCACGGCCTCGTCGTCGAGGGTCGCGAGGCCGTCGACGTCGAGCGCCCCGGACTCGACCGCCTCGGCCAGGGCGCGGAGGTAGCGGTCCTTCTGGCGGGACACGCCGTCGGCCCGCAGCTCCTCGGGCGAGCAGGCGAGGACCGTCGCCGGGGTCACGGTGCGGACGCGCTCGCGGAGCCGGCGGTACGCGGCGGCGGCCGACGCCAGCGACACCTGCTGCTCGAGGATCAGCAGGACGAGGGCCCGGAACCCGGGGGGCCGGCTCCAGAACGGGGGCATCCCGTGGTCGGCCACGACCCGGGCCAGGTCGGCGTCGGCGGTGACCAGGTCGGCGGCGACCCGCTCGAAGGCGTCGGCGTCGAGGACGGGGCCGCCCTCGCTCACGCCCGTCCCTCCGAGACCCGCCCCCCGTCGACGTGGAGGTGGCGGGTGCCCTCGGTCGTGACGGCGTCGAGGAAGCGGCGATCGTGCGACACGACGAGCAGCGTGCCGGACCAGGTGCCCAGGGCCTGCTCGAGCTGCTCGATGGCCGGCAGGTCGAGGTGGTTGGTCGGCTCGTCGAGCACCAACCAGTTCGTCCCCACCGCCATCAGGAGGGCGAGCGAGGCCCGGGTCCGCTCGCCGGGCGACAGCGACGTCGCCGGGCGGGCCACGTGGTCGGCGGTCAGCCCGAACTTGGCCAGGAGCGATCGGGCCTCGGCCAGCGTCCACCCGGTCTCGGCCAGCACGGCGTCGAGCAACGAGCCCGCATCGGGAGAACCGGTGCCGGCGGAGCCGGCTCGCCCAGGGTGGCGGGTGGGGTCGGAGGACGTGAAGCGGGTGCGGAGCTGCTCGAGCTCGCCGACCCGCACCGACGGCCCGACCCAGCCCTCCCCGGCGGCGAGGGCGGCCCGGCCGAGGAGGGCCTCGACGAGGGTCGTCTTGCCGGCCCCGTTGGGCCCGCTGACGACGAGCCGGTCGCCGCTGCGGACCTCGACGTCGACCGGGCCCAGGCGGAACGGTCCCCGCTCGACGACGGCCCCGGTGAGGCGGGAGACGACGGCGCCGCTGCGCTCGGCGGTGGCCAGCTCGAGCCGGAGCTCCCAGCCCTCGAACGGCTTGTCGACGACCTCCAGCCGCTCGAGGGCCCGGTCGGCCCGCGCCGCCTTGCCGGCCATCTTCTCCGACGTCTGGGTGTTGTGGTGCTTGATGAACTTGTCGGTCTCGCCCGAGCGCTTCACCTTGGCCACGCCCTGGGCCGACCACTCGCGGATCTGCTGGCTCTGGGCCCTCAGCTCCGACCGGGTGCGGTCGTAGGTCGCGTAGGCCTCCTCGGCGTGGCGACGGGCGGTGGCCCGCTCGTCGAGGTAGGCCAGCCAGCCCCCCGAGAACGTGCGCGCCGTGCGGGTGTGCTCGTCGAGCTCGACGACCCCGGTGACCGTGCGCTCGAGGAAGGCCCGGTCGTGGGACACCACGACGAGGGCGCCGACGTGGCTGCGGACCCTGTCCTCGAGTCGGGCCAGCCCGTCGAAGTCGAGGTCGTTGGTGGGCTCGTCGAGGAGCAGGACGTCCGCCTGCGTGAGCAGCACGGCCGCCAGCTCGATGCGGGCCGCCTGGCCCCCCGACAGGGCGTCGGTCGCCTGGTCGAGGACGCGGTCCGGGAGCCCGAGGTCCGCGGCGATGGTCCCCAGGCGGGCGTCGACGTCGGCGGCACCGACGTGGAGCCAGCGGTCGAGGGCGACGGAGTAGCGGTCGTCGGCGCCGGGGGTGCCGGCGGCCAGAGCCGCGGTGGCGGCGTCGAGCGCGGCCTGGGCGGCGGCCACCCCGGTCCGCCGGGCGATGCGGTCGCGGCCCGACTCGCCGGTGCGCGCCGGCTCCTGGGCCAGCAGCGCCACGATGGCGCTCGGGGGCGTGACGGTGACCGTCCCGCGGTCGGGCGCGACGGTGCCGGCCAGCACGCCGAGCAGCGTCGACTTGCCCACGCCGTTGGGGCCGACGAGGCCGAGCCGGTCACCGGAGGAGGCGCTCAGGTCGACGTCGGCCAGGACGGTCGTGGCGCCGCGGTCGAGGCTGATGCCCCGGGCGGCGATGGTCAGAGCAGGGGTGGGAGACGGCAACGGGACCTCCGGTCGAGGGACGGACGGGGGGACGCGCTGCTCAAGCCACGGCGGAGGACCCTACTGGCCGGTCCGCGGCGATCGCCGCCGGTTTCGTCCGCTCAGCGGAGGGTGAGGGCGGTCCAGCCGTCGAGGCGGTCGTCGGCCGCCACCGCGAGGGGGGCGAAGGCGGCGGCCAGGTCGGCGGGCCGCGGGTCGAGCAGCCCGCTGAGGACGAGCGTCCCGCCCGGGGCGACGCGGGCGACGAGGGCCGGCGCCAGCTCGCGCAGGGCGGCGGCCCCGATGTTGGCGACGACCACGGGGAAGGTCCCGTCGACACCCGTCAGAGGCGTCGCGCCGGCCGGCGGGACGGTGACCCGATCGTCGACGCCGTTGCGGCGGGCGTTGTCCCGGGTGGCGGCGACGGCAGCGGGGTCGACGTCGACGGCGACCGCGCTCGGTGCTCCCAGCACCACCGCAGCGACGGCCAGCACCCCGCTCCCACACCCCACGTCCAGCACCGCCGGGTCGGAGACACCCGTCGGAGGGCGATTCGCTGGCGATTCGCCGTCCGACGGATCGGCGAGGATGCGGGCCAGGGCGGCGAGGCACAGCCGGGTCGTGGGGTGGGCGCCGTGGCCGAACGACGGCCCCGGGTCGATCTCCACCACCACCTCGCCGGGTGCCACCTCACCCAACGGCACCCAGGGCGGGTGCACCACGACGGGTCCGGCCCGGACCACCCGGGCGTGGGCGCGCCACCCCGCCACCCCGTCGTCGACCTCGACGGCGACGACCGGCCACCGCCCGCCCACGGCGGCCTCCAGGGACGCGACGCCCCCGGGGGGCAGGTCCACCCGCAGGAGGACGGCACCGTCGGGTCCCGCCTCCTCGCTCAGCGCCGTCACCCCGGCCCCCCACAGCAGCCCCGAGGCCAGGTCGACCTCGTCGGCCCCCACCCGCACCTCGGCCGCCGTCGCCACCCGCCCAGTCAAGCAGCGGCGAGCCCCGTCCGGCGACTACTGTCCGACAGATGTCGGACGTACGGGATCCATCGGACGAGAAGCGGACGACCCCTGACTACGAGCTCGCGCCCGAGGTCCGGGCGGACACGCCCACCCAGCTCAAGGCGCTCGGGCACCCGGTGCGCAACGCCATCCTCCACCTGGTCGCCGAGCGGGCCGCCACCACGAGCGAGCTGGCCGACACCGTCGGCCGGAGCCACGGCACCGTCGCCCACCACCTGAGGGTGCTGGAGGACGCCGGTCTCGTGCGGGTGGTACGGACCCGCCGGGTGCGGGCCGTCACCGAGAGCTTCTGGGGCCGCACCGGGCGGACGATCCTCGTCGACCCCCCGCCCGGCGAGCAGTGGGACGACAAGGCCCTGTTCGTCCGGGAGGCCATGGAGACCTTCCGCGACGGCGAGCACGGGTACACGACGCTCCGGTACGCCCGGATCAGCGCCGGGCAGGTCGACGCCTTCCAGAGCCGGCTCACCGCCCTGGTCGACGAGTTCCTCGCCCTGGAGCGCACGGGCGACGCCGTCTACGGCCTGCTCGTCGCCCTCCAGCCCACCGACCAGCCCGCCCTCCCCGACCGGGCGGACGGCGATGGCTGAGCGGGTCCGCCTCGGCGGCGCGTACCGCAAGGTCTACGCCGCCGCCGCCGTCTCCAACCTGGGCGACGGCGTGGCCCAGATCGGCTACCCGTGGTTGGCTTCGGCCGTCACCCGCAACCCGCTGCTCGTCGCCGCCGTCGTCGTGGCCCAGCGGCTGCCCTGGCTGCTCTTCACCCTGCCGGCCGGGGTGATCACGGACCGGGTCGACCGGCGACGGGCGATGATCGCCATGGACGTCCTCCGCGCCACCCTGACCCTCGGCGTCGCCGGCGCCGTGCTCGGGCTGGGCGACGGCCTGCCCGCCCCCGACGAGCTGGCGTCGGTCCAGGGCACCCGCACCGGCCTCTACCTGGTAATCGTCGGGGCCAGCCTGCTGCTCGGGGGCGCCGAGGTCCTGCGGGACAACGCGGCCCAGACGATCATCCCGGCCATCGTCCCGACCGAGCACCTCGAGCGGGCCAACGGGCGCATGTGGTCGGCCGAGCAGGTCGCCAACACCTTCGTCGGACCCCCGCTCGGCAGCGCCCTGCTGGGGATCTCGTTCGCCCTGCCGTTCCTCCTCGATGCCGCCACCTTCGCCGTCGCCGCCGCCCTCATGGCCCTGGTCGCCGGCCGGTTCCGGAGCCGGCCCGCGACCCACGCCCCCGGGGCCGACCCCGACGCCGCTGCGCCGCCGGCCTCGTGGACCACCGACCTCCGGGAGGGCGTCCGCTGGCTCTGGCACCACCCGCTGCTGCGCACCCTCGCCATCGTCCTCGGCGTCCTCAACGCCATCGGCGCCATGCAGATCGGCATCCTCGTGCTCTACGCCCAGGAGGTGCTGGACACCACGCCGTTCCAGTTCGCGTTCCTGACCATGGGCGCGGCGGTCGGCGCGGTCGCGGGCGGGTACGCCGCTCCGGCGGTGAAGCGCACCCTCGGCAGCGGGCCCAGCCTGTGGCTCACCCTGGCCGTCAGCGCCCTCGTCCCGACGGTGATCGGCCTCACGTCGGCGTGGCCGCTCGTCCTCGTCGCCTTCGCCTTCGAGGGCCTGGTGGCGGTGATCTGGAACGTCATCACCGTCTCGCTCCGCCAGGCCATCATCCCCGACCACCTCCTCGGCCGGGTCAACAGCGTCTACCGCTTCTTCGGCTGGGGGATGATGCCGATCGGCACCGCCCTCGGCGGGCTCGTCGTCGTCGCCGGCGAGCCGCTCTGGGGTCGGGAGGCGGCGCTGCGAGCGCCGTGGTTCGTCGCCGCCGCCGTGGGCCTGGCCCTGTGCGCCTACGCCGTGCCCCGCCTCACGAGCGAGCGCATGGACTCCGCCCGTGCCGCCGCCGGGGCCGAGGCCGTGGCCTCCTGACCCCCGGTCAGACGGCGACGGTGGCGTCCTCGGCCCAGGGGGTGACGCCCAGCTGGCGGCCGGCCTCCTCCAGCACGGCCATCACCTCGAGGGTGTGGGCCAGGGGCATGACCGCGCTCTCGGTCCGACCGGCCCGCACGGCCTCGGTGACCTCGACCAGCTCGTGGGAGTAGCCGATGCCCGTCGGCGGCAGGTCGATCCGCTGGGGCTCGACGCCGAGGCGGCGCAGGGTGAAGCCGTGCGGGTGGTGGAACCGGGGCTTGAGCTCGATGCTCCCGGCGGTGCCGTCGATCCGGGCCCGCCCCACCGAGGGGCTGAGGATCGAGCACGTCAGGGTGGCCGTGGCCCCGCCCTCGTGGACCAGGAGCAGCGCCGCCTCGGCGTCGACCCCGGTGGCGGTGAGCGTGCCCCGGGCGATCACCTCGGTCGGGGGACCGAGCACCATGTGGGCCAGGGCGACCACGTACACACCCAGGTCGAGCAGGCCGCCGCCGCCCAGCTCGGGGGCGAAGAACCGGTTGGTGGGGTCGGCCGGCGCGGCGATGCCGAGGTCGGCCTGCACCGAGCGCACCTCGCCGATCGCCCCCTCGGCCAGCAGCTCCCGCACCCGCACCACTGCGGGGTGGAAGCGCGTCCACATCGCCTCCATGGCGAACACACCGGCCGCCCGGGCGGCGGCGACCACCTCCCGGGACCCGGCGAGGGTCGCCGTGAACGCCTTCTCCACCAGCACGTGCTTGCCGGCGGCGATGGCGGCCAGGGCGATGGCGTGGTGCTGCGGGTGGGGCGTTGCCACGTACACCACGTCGACGTCGGGGTCGTCGAGGAGGGCTCGGTAGCTCCCGTGGGTCCGGGCCCGGTCCCCTCCGGTGGCGTGCTGGGCGGCGAAGGCGGCGGCCCGCTCCTGCGACCGCGAGCCCACGGCGACCAGCCGGGCGCCGGGCACGAGGGCGAGGTCAAGGGCCACCCCGGTGGCGATCCGCCCCGGTCCGGCGATGCCCCAGCGGATGTCGTCGCTCATCGCCGGAGCCTGGCACAGCACCGCCACACTGGGAGCGTGACCAGCCTCGACGCCTCCGCCTCCGGCACCTTCTCGATCGGCGGAGACCTGCCCGTCCACCGCCTGGGCTTCGGCGCCATGCGGCTCCGGCGATCGTCCGAGGACCCGCCGACCGAGGAGCGGGAGGCGGCCTACGCCGTGCTGCGCCGGGCGGTCGAGCTCGGCGTCACGCTCATCGACACCGCCCCGCTCTACGGCGCCAGCGAGGACCTCATCGGCGAGGCCTTCCCGGCCTACCCCGACGGCGTCCACGTCGCCACCAAGGTCGGCATCGTGCACGCCGGCGGCGCCTTCGTGCACCGGGGCCGGCCCGACCAGATCCGGGAGGACTGCGAGCGCAGCCGGCGCCGGCTCCACCTGGACGTGATCCCGCTGTCGCAGCTCCACGACGTGGATCCGGAGGTGCCGATCGAGGAGTCGGTCGGGGGCCTGGCCGAGCTCCAGCGCGAGGGCAAGGTCCGCCACGTGGGCCTGTCGAACGTCGACGTCGACCAGCTCCGCCGGGCCCAGGCCGTGGCCACCATCGCCAGCGTGCAGAACCGCTTCAGCCTGGCCCAGCGGGCCTCGACCGACGTGCTCGACGTGTGCACCGGCGAGGGCATCGCCTTCCTGCCCTGGCAGCCCCTCGCCCACGACGGCCTCACCGCCGCCGGCGACCGGGCCCTGGCCGCGGCGGCGGCACGCCTCGGCGCCACGCCCCGCCAGGTCGCCCTGGCCTGGCTGCTCGGCCGGTCCCCCGTCGTGTGCCCCATCCCCGGCACCGGCGACGCCGCCCACCTCGAGGAGAACGTCGCCGCCGCCGCCCTCGAGCTGACCGCCGAGGAGCGCGCCGCGCTCGACGACGCCGCGTGACGAGGTGGGTTCCGGGCGCACGAGAGGGCAGGGTGGGGGGATGTCCGACTCCCCCGACGCGACCCTCTCCGGCACCTTCCTGATCGGCGGCGAGGTGCCCGTCCACCGTCTCGGCTTCGGCGCCATGCGCATCACCGGCGAGGGCATCTGGGGCCCGCCGGCCGACCGGGCCGAGGCCGTCGCCGTCGTCCGCCGGGCCGTCGAGCTGGGCACCACCCTGATCGACACCGCCGACTCCTACGGCCCCGACGTGAGCGAGGAGATCATCGGCGAGGCGCTCAGCCCGTACCCCGACGACGTCATCGTCGCCACCAAGGCCGGGCTCACCCGCTCGGGCCCGAACGAGTGGTCCCCCAACGGCCACCCCGACCACATCCGCCAGGCGTGCGAGGGCAGCCTGCGCCGGCTTGGGCTCGAGGCGATCCCGCTCTACCAGCTGCACCGCATCGACCCCGAGGTGCCGGTCGAGGACAGCCTCGGCACCATCCTCGAGCTCCAGGCCGAGGGCAAGGTGCGCCACATCGGCGTGTCCGAGGTGACCGTGGACGAGCTCCACCAGTGCCAGGCCCTCACCCCCATCGCCACGGTGCAGAACCGCTACAACCTCGTCGATCGGGAGTGGGAGGACGTGCTCGACGTCTGCACCGCCGAGGGCATCGGGTTCATCCCCTGGTTCCCCCTGGCCATGGGCGACCTGGCCAAGGAGCACAGCGCGCTGGTGGATGCCGCCGAGCGCCTCGGCGCCGCGCCCAGCCAGGTGGCCCTGGCCTGGCTGCTGGGCCACTCCCCCGTGGTCCTGCCCATCCCCGGCACCGGCAGCGTGGCCCACCTCGAGGAGAACATCGCCGCCGCCGGGCTCGAGCTCACCGACGACGAGCGCGCCGCCCTCGACGCCGCCGCCTGATGGCGTACGACGCGGCGCTCGCCGCCACCGTGGTCGAGCGGACGTGGGACGACGAGATCGTCCCGGCGCTGGAGGACTACATCCGGATCCCCAACATCAGCCCCGAGTACGACCCGGGGTGGGCCGAGGCCGGCCACATGGACCGGGCCGCGGAGCTGGTGCGGGCGTGGCTGGCGGACCGCGACGTGGCGGGCATGACCGTCGAGGTCGTGCGGCTCGAGGGCCGGACGCCGGTGGTGCTGGCCGAGATCCCGCCGAGCGCGGGCGCCCACGGCACCGACGCCGACGCCGACGCCGACGCCGACACCGACACCGTCCTCCTCTACGGCCACCTGGACAAGCAGCCGCCGATGGCGGGCTGGCGCGAGGGCCTGGCCCCGTTCGAGCCGGTGATCGAGGGCGACCTCCTCTACGGCCGGGGCGGCGCCGACGACGGCTACGCCGCCTTCGCCTCCCTCACCGCCGTCGAGGCCGTGCGCGCCGCCGGGGGGAGCCACGCCCGCTGCGTCGTGCTGATCGAGGCGAGCGAGGAGTCGGGCAGCCCCGACCTCCCCGCCTACGTCGAGCACCTGGCCGACCGCATCGGCACCCCCAGCCTCGTCGTGTGCCTGGACTCGTGGTCGCCCGACGAGGAGCGGCTCTGGCTCACCACCTCGCTGCGGGGGCTGGTCCAGGCCCGGCTGCGGGTCGACGTCCTGCGCGAGGGCGTCCACTCCGGCATGGCCGGGGGCGTCGTGCCCTCGTCGTTCCGGATCCTCCGGCACCTGCTCGACCGGGTCGAGGACAGCGCCACCGGCGCCCTCCTGCTGCCCGAGCTCCAGGGCGACGTCCCCGACGAGCGCCGGGCCCAGGCCGAGGCGGCCGTCGCCGCCGGGGTCGACCCGCGGGCCGAGCCGCCGTGGGTCGCCGACCCCGTCGACGAGGACCCCGTCGCCCTGATGCTGGCGAACACGTGGGGGCCGTCGCTGGCGGTCACCGGGCTGGGCGGCGCGCCGCCGCCCGAGGAGGCCGGCAACGTGCTGCGGGCCCACACCGAGGCTGCCCTGTCGCTGCGGCTCCCGCCGGGGGTCGACGCCGCCACCGCGGCCGGCGCCCTCGACCGGGCCCTCACCACCGCCGTCCCGGCCGGAGCGCGGGTCACGCTGACCATCCTCTCGGCCGAGACCGGCTGGGCGGCACCGCCGACGGCGGGCTGGCTGGCCGACGCCCTCGAGGGGGCGTCGACCGCCTCGTTCGGCGCCCCGGCCGGCAGCGTCGGGGTCGGCGGCAGCATCCCGTTCATGGCCATGCTGGGCGAGCGGTTCCCCGACGCCCAGTTCGTCATCACCGGGGTGCTCGTGCCGGGCTCCAACGCCCACGGCCCCAACGAGTCCCTGCACATCCCCACCGGCAAGAGGGTCACCGCCGCGGTGGCGACGGTCCTGGCCGCGCACGCGGGCCGCTGACGGCTGCGTACCCTCGATCGATGACCGGTCGAGGGCACCGCGGGACCCGAGCGGTCGTCGTCGCGCTCGTCACGAGCGTGGCCTCGGCCGCGGCCGCCGTCGCCGCCTTCGTCGTCACCGAGTCCTCCACGCTGCTGGCGGCGGCGATCCTGCCCGCGGCCGCCACGGTGCAGCACCTGCTGCTGCTCGTCGCCGGGCGCCGGACCCGCCGGGCCGCCGACGAGGAGCACCCGTTCGGCCACGGGCGGGAGCGCTACTACTGGAGCTTCGCGGTGACCACCGTGCTGGTCGTCCTCGGTGCCGTGGCCGCCGTCGCCGAGGGGGTCCGGACGATCTCGGACCCCGCGCCCGTCGTCGACCCCGAGTGGGCCTACGCCGCCCTCGCCGCCGGTGGCGTCCTCGCCGCCGTCGGCCTCCGCGTCGCCGTCGTCCAGGCCGATGCCGTGCGGGGCCGGGCCACCTGGCGGAGGTTCGTCCGCAACGCCGAGGTCCCGTCCCTCCCGGCGGTGATCGTCCAGCAGACGGCGACGATCACCGCCGCCCTGGTCGGCCTGGGCGCCGTCGCCGCCGCCGAGCTGCTCGACGAGGCCGCGTGGGACGGCATCGGCGCCGTGGCCATCGGCGCCCTGCTGGGCGTCGTGGCCCTCGTCCTGCTGGCCCAGGTGCGGTCGCTGCTCATCGGCCGGTCGGCCACCAGGAAGGACGTCGAGAGCATCCGGGCCGCGGTCGAGATCGATCCCACCGTCAAGCAGCTGATCCACCTGCGCACCCAGCACCAGGGGCCCGAGGAGCTCTTCGTCGGGATGCGGGTCGAGCTCGACCACACCCTCACCTTCCCCGAGGTTAGCGAGGTCGTGAACCGGATCGAGCGGACGGTGCGCCGGGCGGTGCCGATGGCCCGGGTCATGTACATCGAGCCCGACGTGACCGACTCCCGGCGGGCGGGCCCGACCATCGGCGAGCACGAGCCCGGTCACGAGGTCCCGCAGGAGATCCGGGCCAAGCAGAAGATCGAGGACCGGCGGGGCGCGCTCGGCGTCGGCATCCCCCTCGAGGAGGGCGACCGAGAGCCGTCTTGACCCGGGCCCGGAATACCCGACAAGGTAGATCGGGTTTCAGATGAGACCGCACGATCCCCGTCCACATGGAGGACACACCGATGGCCGTACGCCTGGGCGACGATGCCCCGAACTTCACCGCCGAGACCACCGAGGGCACCCTCGACTTCTACGACTGGAAGGGCGACTCGTGGGCGGTGCTGTTCAGCCACCCCAAGGACTTCACGCCGGTCTGCACGACCGAGCTGGGTCGGGTCGCCGGGCTCAAGCCCGAGTTCGACAAGCGGGACGTGAAGGTCATCGGTCTCTCGGTCGACGAGCTGGGCAACCACGGTGACTGGGGCCAGGACATCAAGGACGTCACCGGCAACGAGCTGAACTTCCCGCTCATCGCCGACACCGACCGCACGGTCAGCGACCTCTACGACATGATCCACCCCAACGCCAACGACACCCTCACGGTGCGCTCGGTGTTCGTGATCGGCCCCGACAACAAGGTCAAGCTCACCCTGACCTACCCGGCCTCCACGGGGCGCAACTTCGACGAGATCCTCCGCGTCATCGACTCCCTCCAGCTGACCGCCAAGCACAAGGTGGCCACCCCCTCGGACTGGAAGGACGGCGAGGACGTCATCATCACCGGCGCCGTCTCCGACGAGGAGGCCGCCGAGCAGTTCCCCGGCTACCAGACCGTCAAGCCCTACCTCCGCACCACCAAGCAGCCGGGCTAGGGCCACCCGGCCGTCACCGCATCAGGCGGTGGCGGCCGAGACGGCGATGCCGGCGGCCTGGCGGAAGGCCGTCTCCCAGCCCCCGGCCACCAGGCCGATGCGGGCCAGCGCGATGGCCGCGGCCGACCTCTCGGCCACGGCGTCGGGCCGGCCCGCGGCCTCGGCGGCCACCGCCGAGGCCAGGCCGACGACGGCCTGGCCGACCCGGTCGTCGGTGGCGGCCACCGCCTCGCGGGCGGCGGCCAGGCGGGGCCAGCCCTCGTCGGCCCGCTCGGCCCGCACGAGGGCGAGCCCGGCCGCGACCTCGGCCAGGGCCCGGTCGAGGTAGGTCGCCTCGTCGCAGCCGGGCACGGCGTCGGCCGCGGCCAGGGCGGCGTCGAGCTCGCCCCGTCCGGCGGCGACCACGGCGGCGGCGGCGTAGCCGAAGGCCCGGCCCCCGGTGGCGGGGACCTCGGGCCGCTGGCCCTCCTGGAGGGCGGCGAGGGCGAAGGTGGCGTCGGCCTCGATGGCGCCGAGGGTCGCGTCGGCCTGGCCGCGGACCTGGGCCAGCGCCAGGGCGGCCCGCTCGGGCTCGCCGACCTGGACGGCCAGGGCCACCGTGGCGATGTCGCCCACGCCGCCGCGCCCCGGCCCGCGGCCCACGGTGGCGGACTCCCGGACGGCGGCGAAGCCGGCGTCGACCCGCCCGCTCATGGCCAGGGCCCGGCCGTGGGTGGCCAGGCTGACGGCCAGGCCCCACGGGTCGCCCAGGTCCCGGAACGACTGGGTGGCGACGGCGGTGTGGGTGAGGGCGTCGGTGACGTCGCCGGCCCACAGCCGCAGCGACCCGACCAGGCCCCGCATCATGGCCGTGGCCCACTTGTCCTCCTGGGCGCCGGTCACGTCGAGGATCTCGTCGGCCAGCTGCTGGGCCTCCTCCCGCCGCCCCTGGGCGAACCGCACGAAGGCGAGCAGGCCCCGGGCCCACGCCCGGCCCACGATCTCGTCGACCTCGCCGAAGAGGGCGAGGGCCCGGTCGACCTGCGCCTCGGTGGCGGCCACGTCGCCGACGAGCATCCCGACCCACGCCAGGTTCTGGGCGACCCAGCCCTGACCGGCGGGGTCACCGGCCCGGACGAACGCCTCCTCGGCCTCGGCCAGGGCGCTGCGGGCGGCGTCGAGCTCGCCGGCGAACATGTGCGACAGGCCGAGCAGCCGGAGCGCCTCGCCCCGGCCCCGGTCGTCGCTCTCGGCCGCGAAGCGGTCGGCGGCGTGGCGCAGCCGGGCGGCGGCGGCATCGGTGTCGCCGGTCCGCTGCTCGATCTCGCCCAGGCGGAGCACGGCCGCGGCCTCGACGCTGCGGTCACCGGTGGCCGTCGCGCCCGACAGGGCGGCCTCGGCGTCCTCCCGGGCCCCGGCCAGGTCCCACCGGTCGGAGCGGACGCGGGCCCGGGCGACGAGCAGGCGCACCCGGCGCGCCACCGGCTCGGGACCGGCCAGCTGGATGGCGCGGTCGTAGCCCCGCTCCGCCGCGGCCAGCACGTCACGGCGCTGGGCCCGGCGGGCCGAGGCGGTGAGCCAGCACACGGCGCGGTCGCGGGCCCGGGCCGGCACCGACGCCAGGTCGCCCATCTCCACCTCGACCTCGGCGGCGGCGGCCCAGTGGTGGGCGAGGCGGTTGACCGTGGCGTCGTCGACGTCGGGCGAGGTGGCCACCAGCTCCTCGGCCCGGGGGTCGTCGAGGTCGAGCGAGACGTCCTCGAGCAGCCGCTCCTCGATCCAGGCGGCGATGCCGGCGTGGCGCTTGGCCCGCTCGGCCTTCGGCAGGGTGGCGTAGGCGACCTCGCGGGCGATCTCGGAGCGGAAGCCCCAGTAGCCGGTGTCGACCTCGAGCAGCTCGGTGGCGACGAGCGTGGCCAGCACGGCGTCGATGTCGGCCTCGCGGTGGAGGGCGCGGCTCATCTCGCGGAGGGCCACGACGGGGCCCCGGCGCCCGATGACGGCCGCATCGGTGAGGACGGCCCGCTCGGTCGGGCCCAGGGCGTCGAGGCGGGCGGCGACGATGCCCCGCAGGGTGTCGGGGAGGCCGGGCCGGAGGGCGTGGTCGCCGTCGCAGTCGACGAGCGCCACCAGCTCCTCGAGGAAGAACGGGTTGCCGCCACTGCGGTTGAGGATGTCGGCGCGCAGGGCGTCGGGGACGGTGTCGCCGTGCAGCGAGGTCAGCAGCTCCTCGGCCGCCGCCTGGTCCAGCGGGTCGAGGTTGAGGACGAAGGTGTCGTGGCGCCCCGGCGGCGGGTTCCACCGGTCCCGCACGGCCTGCCGCGCCGTGGCCAGCACGACCACCGGGCAGCGGGCCAGCCGGACGAGCAGCGTCTCGATCAGCTCGAGCAGGTCGTCGTCGGCCCAGTGGATGTCCGACAGCAGGAGGATGACCGGCCGCCGCCGGGCGTGGCCCTCGAGGAAGTCGACGAAGGCGTCGACCGCGGCCTCCCGGGCCCGCGCCGGGTCCCGGCTGTCGAGGGCCGGGTCCCGCCCCATCAGCGTGAGCAGGCCGACGGCGACGCGGTCGAGGTCCTCGTCGGGACACTCGTCGCCCAGGGCCGCCGCCACCCGGGCCCACACCGCGGCGTGGACCTCGTCGTGGTCGGCCGACGCCTCGAGCTCGCAGTGGGCGTAGAGGGCCTCGGCCAGCGGCCACCACACGTTGGCCTCGCCGTAGGGGACGCACCGACCGTCGAGGAGCAGGACGTCACGGCCGGCGGCCATGCGCTCGGCCGCCTCGCGCACCAGGCGGGTCTTGCCCACCCCCGTGTCGCCCACGACGATGCCGACCAGCGCCCGCTGGTGCCCGAGGGCGGCGCCGACGGCGGCGTCGACGAGCCCGAGCTCGCGGTTGCGCCCGACGAGCGGCGCCTCGTGGCGCGCCGGCCGCTGCCCGGGGGGCAGCAGGGCGCGGGTGGCGGCCCACGCCTCGACCGGCGCGTCGCGGCCGCGGGCGGTGAGCAGGCCGCGGTGCTGGAAGTCGATGCAGTGCGCCGTGGCCGAGTGGGTGGTGGGCCCCACGAGGACCTCGCCGGGGCGGGCCGCGGTCTGGAGCCGGCTGGCGGTGTTGACCACGTCGCCCATGGCGGTGGTCGCCCCGCCGGCGCGGAGGGCACCGACGAGGACCTCGCCGGTGTTGACCCCGATCCGCATCTGGACGCGCGGCGACGCCTCGCCGCCGGTCGCTGTCCGGGCCGAGATGGCGGCGAGGGTGTCCTGCATCCGCAGGGCGGCGCGGACGGCGCGCTCGGCGTCGTCCTCGTGGGCGACGGGTGCGCCGAACAGGGCCAGGATCCCGTCGCCGACGATCTTGTCGACCCGGCCGCCGAAGGCGGTGATGTCGGCCACCAGGCGCTCGAACCAGCCGTCGACGAGGCGCTTCACCCGCTCCGGGTCCATGGTCTCCGACAGCGTCGTGAACCCGACGATGTCGGCGAAGAGCACCGTGACGACCCGGCGCTCGTCGATCGGTCCGGTCGTGGGGTGGCCGCACGCGGGGCAGAACCGGGCGCCCGCAGGCACCATCGATCCGCATTGCGTGCACTCCACGGGTCGAAACTACCGCCGCCGACCTCCTTCAGGGGTCCAGTTCGCCCCACACTTGTTGCGCGGCGGAACAACGCGTCGACGCCCGGGGTGGCAGCGGTAGGGTCGCCCGAGCGCGGCGGCCCCACCCGACGCGCGGCCACCCCCGACGAACGAGGTTCCCCATGACCGATGCCGCTGTGACCGCCGCGCCCACGGTGGTGGCGCGGGCCGAGAAGGCGACCAAGTACTACGGCTTCGGCGACACCGCCGTCTGCGCCCTCGCCGAGGTCGACGTGGCCATCGAGGGCGGCCGCTACACCGCCATCATGGGGCCCTCCGGGTCGGGCAAGTCGACGCTCATGCACTGCCTGGCCGGCCTCGACACCCTCACCTCCGGGCGGGTCCTGATCGGCGACACCGACCTCTCGACCCTGTCGGACAAGGAGCTCACCCTCCTCCGCCGCGAGCGGGTCGGGTTCATCTTCCAGGCCTTCAACCTCATCCCGACGCTCACGGCGCGGGAGAACATCACCCTCCCCGCCCTCCTCGGCGGGCGCGAGACCGACAGCAGCTGGTTCGACCAGGTCGTCGGGACCGTCGGCCTGGGCGACCGCCTGACGCACCGGCCCAGCGAGCTCTCCGGAGGCCAGCAGCAGCGCGTCGCCGTGGCCCGGGCCCTGGCCCAGCGGCCCGAGATCGTCTTCGCCGACGAGCCCACCGGCAACCTCGACTCGCGGGCCAGCACCGAGATCCTCGGGTTCATGCAGGCCGCGGTGCGCGACACCGGGCAGACGATCGTCATGGTGACCCACGAGCCCTCGGCCGCCGCCTACGCCGACCGGGTGCTGTTCCTCGCCGACGGCCGCATCGTCGACCAGATGGACGGGCCGACCGAGGCGTCGGTCCTCGACAAGCTCAAGTCGCTGGGCGGCTGAGGGACCCGATGCTCAAGGTCGCGCTCAAGAACCTCGCGGGCCACAAGCTCCGCACCCTCTTCACCGCGGTGGCCGTCGCCCTCGGCGTCGGCTTCATGGCCGGCACCTTCGTGCTCACCGACACCGTGTCGTCGTCGTTCGACACCATCTTCACCGAGGCCTTCGCCGGCCTCGACGCCCAGGTCCGGGGGAAGACGGCGTTCGAGGCCGACGCCTTCGACGGCGGCGAGCAGCGGCCCGACGTCGACCCGGCGCTGGCCGACCGGATCCGGGAGATCGACGGCGTCGCCGACGCCGAGCCGGTGGTGCAGAGCATCGGCTCGGTGCTCAAGGACGACGGCAAGCCCCTGAACCAGGGCGGGGCGCCGTCGTTCGGGGCCAACTGGACGGGCAACCCGGCGATCGACGTGTTCACCCTCGAGGAGGGCCGCGCCCCGGAGGGGCCCACCGAGGCCGTCGTCGACACCCTGACGGCCGAGGCCGGCGACCTCGAGGTCGGCGACCCCTTCCGCGTCCAGACGGTCAGGGGACCGGTCGACCTCGAGCTGTCCGGCATCGTCAAGTACGGCGAGTCGGGCAACCTCGGCGGGGCCTCGTTCGTGATGATGGACACGCCGGCCGCCATCGAGACCTTCGCCTTCGACGGCAAGATCCAAGGCGTCGCCGTCATCGCCGAGGAGGGCCTGACCCAGCAGGAGGTCGTCGAGCGCATCCGGCCCGAGCTGCCCGAGGGCACCGAGGTCATCACCGCGACCGAGGCCGCCCAGGAGGCCAAGGACGCCATCGGGAGCTTCGTCGACACCATCCGGACGTTCCTGACCGTCTTCGCCCTGATCGCCCTGGCCGCCGGGTCGTTCCTCATCTACAACACCTTCGGCATCATCATCGGCCAGCGCGTCCGCGAGCTGGCGCTGCTCCGCGCCCTCGGCTCGTCCCGGACCCAGATCCTCACCTCGGTCGTGGTGGAGGCGGGCGTGATCGGCCTGATCGCCTCGATCATGGGTCTCGTCGGCGGCATCGCCCTGGCGTTCGTCCTCCAGTCCGTGCTGGCGACGGTCGGCTTCGGCGAGCCCGGCTCGGCGCCGGTCGTCGGCCCCCGGACGATCATCGTGTCGGTCGTCGTGGGCGTGGTCGTGTCGGTGCTGTGCAGCGTCGTGCCCGCCCTGCGGGCGTCCCGCGTCGCCCCGATCGCCGCCCTGCGCGAGGCGGCCACCGACGACACCTCCCGCGGCCGGATCCGCCTGGTCATCGGGGGCCTCCTGGTGGCCGGGGGCGTCGCCCTGCTGGTGACCGGGTCCCAGGGCAGCGGCAACGGTGCCATCGTCCAGACCGGCCTCGGGACCGTGCTCGTCTTCGCCGGCACCGTCGTGCTCGGCCCCTACCTCGTGCCGCCCCTCACCGGGGTCCTGGGCTTCCCCCTCCGCTTCCTCGGCGTGGCCGGCGTGCTCGGGCGCGACAACGCCCGCCGCAACCCGAAGCGGTCGTCGGGCACGGCGGCGGCCCTCATGCTCTCGGTCACGCTGATCACCTTCATCGCCGTGTTCGCCCAGTCGTTCGGCAAGTCGATCAACGCGTCGATCGACGAGCACTTCAAGGGCGACATCGAGATCATCACCGCCGGGTTCGGCTTCCCCAGCCTCAACCGCGAGCTCGTCGACTCCCTCGCCGAGCGCGACGAGGTCGGGGCCGTCACCGGCGTGCAGCGGGGCACCATCGAGATCGACGGGGACACCCGGCCGGTCTACGGCGTCCGCTTCTCCGACGTCACCGACGTCTACGACCTGGGCGAGGTCGAGGGCGACATCGGAGCCCTGTCGCCGGAGGAGATCGCCATCGACCGCGAGACCGCAGACGCCGGCCCGTGGCCGGTCGGGACCGAGCTGCCCGTCACCTACCCCGACGGCACCGCGGGCACGGTCACCGTCGGCGCCATCTACGAGGACGGCGCCATCGTCGCCCAGAACACCGACGGCCACTTCCTCGTGTCGGACCAGGTGATCCGCGACCACTTCCCGGGGTTCGGGCAGCTGATCCAGCGGGTCGACATCACCGCCGCCGACGGGGTGACGGTCGAGGAGCTGCGCGACGCCGCGACCGAGGAGTCGGAGCAGTTCGCCGCCGCCGAGGTCCGCGACGTCGGCGAGATCAAGGAGGCGAACAACGACCAGCTCGCGTTCTCGCTGCGCATCTTCTTCGCCCTCCTCGGGCTGGCCCTCGTGATCGGCGCCCTGGGCGTCGCCATCACCCTGGCGCTGTCGGTCTTCGAGCGGACGCGCGAGATCGGCCTCCTGCGGGCGGTGGGGGCGACCCGGCGGCAGCTGGCCAGCTCCATCACCGGCGAGTCCGTGATCATCACCCTGCTGGGCACGATCCTCGGCCTGGTCATCGGCATCGCCGGGGGGACGGCGATCATGCTGGCCCAGGGCGACGAGTTCGACACGCTGCGCATCTACATCTCGCCCATGTTCGTCGTCGGCGTCCTGGTGCTGGCCCTGGTGATCGGCGTGGCCGCCTCGCTCATCCCCGGCTGGCGGGCGGCGCGCATGGACGTCCTCCAGGCGGTGACGGTCGAGTGATCGATCCCACCGACGTGCCCGCCCCGGTCGCCGCCTTCCTCGCCGAGCGCCACCTGGCCACGCTGACCACGCTGCGACCCGACGGCTCCCCGCACGTCGTGGCCGTCGGGTTCACGTGGGACGCCGCCGCCGGCCTGGTGCGGATCATCACCTTCGCCCCCAGCAAGAAGGCGCGGAACCTGTGGGCCGCGCCCGGGTCCCGGGCCGCCGTCAGCCAGGTCGACGGGGGGCGCTGGCTCACCCTCGAGGGACCGGCCACCGTCACCGACGACCCCGAGCGGGTCGCCGAGGCCGTCCGCCGCTACGCCGAGCGCTACCGCCAGCCGGGCGAGCGCGACGACCGGGTCGCCATCGAGATCCGCGTCGACCGCATCCTCGGACGCGCCTGACCACCCGGTGCTGGCCGTGTACCCGGGGTCGTTCGACCCGCCGACGGTGGCCCACCTCGGGATCGTGGCCGCAGCGGCGGCCCACGTCGACGAGGTCCGGCTGGTGCTGTCGGAGGTGGCGCTGGGCAAGGAGGACGTCGCCCGCCGCACGTCGGTGGCCGACCGCCTGGGCGTGCTCCGGGCCGAGGGGCTGGCCGCGGTGGCGACGACGGCGCGGCTCGTGGTCGACATCGTCGCCGAGGCCGGCGCCGACGCCGTGGTGATGGGGGCGGACAAGTGGGCCCAGGTCGTCGACCCGGCCTGGTACGGCTCGGTCGCCGCCCGCGACGCCGCCGTGGCCCGCCTGCCCACCGTGCTCCTGGCCGAGCGGGCGGGCACGTCGGTGCCGGTGCTCGCCGGCCTGCCCGCCGTCGAGGTCGTGGTGCTCGACGTCGACCCCGCGCACGCCGAGGTGTCCGCCACCCGGGCCCGGGCCGGGGAGCCCGAGCTGATGGCGCCCGCCGCCCGCGCCTCAGGCCTCTGGGTCTGATCCCGTGGAGGTGGTGCCCCGCTCGCCCTCGCCGGAGCCGAGGATGAGGCGGGCGCCGCGGTCCCAGGTCAGGTAGTTCCACGCCCAGTTGACGAACACCGAGACCCGGTTGCGGAAGCCCATCAGGTACACGAGGTGGAGCCCGAGCCAGGCCACCCAGGCCGGGGTGCCGGTCAGGCGGATGCCCCCGCCCAGCTCGGTCACGGCCGAGCGGCGCCCGATGGTCGCCATGGACCCCTTGTCGCGGTAGCGGAACGGGGCGTGGGCGTCGCCCTCCCCCACCACGCCGCGCTGGATGAGGGTGGCGACGTGGTGCCCCGACTGCATGGCGACCTGGGCCACCCCCGGGAGCAGCGAGCCGTCGCCGGCGGTGATGGCGGCGATGTCGCCGATGGCGAAGGCCTCGGGGTGGCCGGCGATGCGCAGGTCGGGGGCGACGGTGATCCGCCCGCCGCGGCCGGTCGGGACGTCGAGGGCGGTGGCGAGGGCGCCGGCCTTCACGCCGGCCGCCCAGACGAGCGTGTGGGCCGGGATCTCGGTGCCGTCGCCGAGCCGCACCCGGGTGGCGGTCACCTCGGCCACGGAGGTCCCCGTCCGCACCTCGACGCCCCGCGCCGCCAGGGTCGAGCGGGCGTAGCGACGGGAGCCGGGCCGGAACGGCGGGAGCAGGTCGTCGAGCATCTCGACCAGCACCACGTGGGCCCGGCGGACGTCGAACCGGCTGCCGCGGAAGTCGCGGTGCAGGACCTTGTCGATCAGCTCGACGAGGGCGCCGGCGACCTCGACGCCGGTCGGCCCGCCGCCCACCACCACGAAGGTCAGGGCCCCGTCGTCGACCGCGGCCGGGTCGGCGTCGGCCGCCTCGAAGCGACCGAGGATGTGGTTCCGGAGGTGGACCGCGTCGGGCAGGACGTAGAGCGGGAACCCGTGCTGGGCCACGCCCGGGATGCCGAAGTCGTTGACCTCCGCCCCCGCCGCCACCACCAGGTGGTCGAAGGCCAGGGGGTCGCCGGAGTCGACGGTGACCTCACCGGCCTCCCAGTCGACGCCGGTGACGGTGGCCCGGCGGAACCGCACGTTGCGCTGGCGCTGGAAGATGCCCCGGACCGGGTAGGCGACGTCGGCCGGGTTCAGCCCCGACGTGGCCACCTGGTACAGCAGCGGCTGGAAGGTGTGGAAGTTGTTGCGGTCGACGAGGGTGACCTCGACGGGGGCGTCGGCCAGGCCCCGGGCCACGGCCAACCCGCCGAACCCGGCCCCGACGACCACCACGTTTGTGCGTCCGTTCACAAGTGGTGCAACCGCGGCGCGGCCCGTGACCTTCCCGCCGGTCACGCTCGCCTCGCGGCCGGCTGGCACCGCGGGCACCAGTAGGTCGAGCGGGCCTGGGCCCCGTGGTGGGCCATCCGCACCGGGGTCCCGCAGCGCCGGCACGGCTGGCGCTGGCGCCCGTAGACGGCGACGCTCCCCGGCGGCCCGGCCACCGTGGTGCGGCGCGCCGTGGTCAGGTTCCGGCGCAGCATGCGGGCCGCGACGTCGAGGAGCCGGCGCCGGAGGGCGATGTCGACCGCCTCGATCGGCGTGAAGGGGTCGAGCCCGCAGGCGAACAGCGCCTCGCTCTTGTAGACGTTGCCGATGCCGGCGGCGACGCGCTGGTCGAGGAGGACCTCGGCCACCGTCGTCCCCGGCTCCGGCACGGTGCCCATCCGGGCCACGGCCTCGTCGAGGTCGACGTCGGCGGCGCACAGGTCGGGGCCCAGGTGGGCCACGGGGTCGTCGGCCCGGCCCAGGGCGTCGAGCCCGGCCCGGTGGTAGGTCCGCACGACGGGGGCGCTGAAGCACACCGCCTCCCACCCGGGGACCACCAGCCGGCACCGCAGGAGGTGGCGGCCCTTCCGCCACCGCTCGCCGGTCCGGTAGAGGTGCCACGAGCCGGTCATCCGCATGTGGGTGTCGAGCGACAGGCCCCCGGCGAAGTGGACGAGCAGGTGCTTGCCGACCGCCTCGACGTCCTCGATGGTCGTCCCCGGGCGGGGCCGGTCGCCGGCCAGGCGGGGGGCGTCGAAGCGCAGCAGCTCGGCCCCGGCGAGGACCGGGCGCAGCCGGGTCGCGGCCCGCCAGATGGTGTCGCCCTCGGGCACCCCCGCAGGCTACGGGTCGCCGGCGGGGCGACGGCGGGCTCATCCGTACGCCGGCGGCAGGGGGACGCCGGCGGCGTCGACGTGGGGGTTGGTGGCGTGGCCGCTCGGCACGTGCTCCCGGCCGGTCGTCGGGTCGACCCGCCGGGTCGTCTCGTTCCGACGCTCCTCCTGGCCCTCGCAGGCCGAGAAGACGGCCGCCAGGCCGGTGAGGGCGACCCCGGCGGCGATGACCGGCAGGCCGCCCGGGCCCATCCCGGCACCGACGAGCGTGGCCACCGACCCGGCGGCGCCGGCGGCGGCCTGGGGGACGTCGCACTCGAGGCCGTCGCCGTCGTCGAGGGCGAACGGCGCCCGCACCAGGCCGACGAGGGCCCCGGTGCGGCTGAGCACGACGGCGGCCCCGCCCCGCCCGACCGCGGCGGCGATGCGGTGGGCGACCCCGGCGCCCCAGCCGGCGACGCGCAGCGCCTCCTCGACCCGCTCGGCGGCGTCGGCGGCGGCGACCTCCACGGCGGCGCCGGGCGCCCCGTCGGGCACCATCCCCGCGGGGACCGCGGTGTAGCCGCGCAGCCACCCGTCCGAGAGCTCGCCGTCGCCCTCGACCGTGGACGCCGCGTGCACGGCGGCGGTGAGCCCGTCCTGGGCCGCGGCCAGGTCGGTCGGGGCGACGCCTGCGCCGGCCGCAGCCCGGTCGAGCAGGATCGGGAGGGTGCGGGTGCGCCGGCCACCGAGGCCGGTGAGGACGGCGGCGAGGAACGGGGCCGATCGGGACCGGCGGTCGAGCTGGGCGAGGAGGGCGCGCAGCCGCTCCCAGTCGGGAGGCGCCTCGTCCATGGCGGCGACGATGCGATCGGCGAGGGCCTCGGCCGCCGCCCGCAGGTCGGCCTCGGCCCCGAGGGACAGGGCCGGAAGGGGCAGGTCCTCCGGCAGCGCCTCGACGAGGGCCCGCGACCAGGCCACGACGGCGCGCTCGTGGTCGCAGACCGCGGCGAGGCGCCGCAGCTCGCCGATCGAGGCGTCGGCGGCGACACCGGCGCCGGCCACCTCGTCGGCGACGCGCCCGGCCCGGCGGCGGCACCCGTCGGCCAGGCCCTGCAGGTAGGCCTCCAGGCCGTGCAACCGGGCCGGGTCGAGGGCGATGACTCCCGGGTCAGCCATGAGCCACCTCCGCCTCGACCCGGGCGACGGCGGCGGCGCGCTCGTCGAGCCGGTCGGCCAGGGCCCGGAGGCCGACGGCCGCGACCCGGGCGTCGAAGGCGACGACCGCGGCCCGGCCGCGGTGGGCGGTGGCCGCCGGGCCCTCCCAGGTGGCGGGGCCGGAGTGGGCGTCGAGCCCGGCGAAGTCGGCGGCGAGGGCGTCGGCCAGGGCGCGGACCGCCTCGGCCGCCGTCCGCAGGTGGGCGGGTGATCGGCTCATCGGGGAGCCTCCCTTCAAGGGACGAACAGGCTTGAAGGGGGAAGTTGGGCCCGCCGTGCCCGTTCCGGGCCCCGGCCAAACCCGGCGGCGGTCGCACGGTGGCCGGCATCGGGGTCGGGGCCCCGGCGAAATCCCCGGCACGCCCCCCTCCCCGTCCGATAGACAGCACCCTGCGGCCGGTCATCCGGCCGCAGGATCTTCCCGCCCCCGCCGGGGCGCCGCCGACCGTGACCCACGCTGAGGGGCCCCGACAGCACCGCTGAGGGACCCCGACAGGACGGGCACGGGCAGCCGGCGCCCGGGGGGCCGGGACGGGGGGATCTAGGGGTCGGCGGTGAGGACGACCTCGGCGTCGGTGCCGGCGTCGACGGCGCCGTCCTCGAGGGCGGCGGCGAAGCCCTCCTCCTCGTCGAGGTGGGTGCGCAGGAAGGCCACGGTCAGGCCGTCGATGGCGGGGAAGGCCTCCTCCACCGGCAGGAGGTCGTCGCCACAGCCGTCCTCGGCCAGGCGCAGCAGGTTCTCGGGGATGGCCAGGCCGATCTGCTCGACGATCCCCACCAGCCCTCCCTGCTCGGCGCCGATGAGGCAGAGGTCGCTGAAGACGAGGTGCCCCGAGGCGGCCACCTCGACCAGGTAGCGGGGGGCGGACAGGGTCTCGTAGGCCTCGGTGGTGGCGGAGGCCGGGATCGTCTCGTCGTCGAGCCCGGCCATGACCATCCCGGGCACGGTCGGCGGCTCACCCAGCGGGTTCTCCTCGCTGCCGGACCCGAGGGAGTAGGCGACGAAGGCGTCGATGCGGTCGTCGCTCGCGGCCGTGCGGTAGGTGGCGCCGGCACCGGCCGAGTGACCGGTGACGGCGACCCGGTCGAGGTCGACGAGCCCGGCGAGCGGCGACCCGGTGTCGGCCTCGGTCGCGGTGACCAGGTCGAGGGTGGCCCCGAGGACCTCGGGATCGGTCGCCTCCGGGACCCCCTGGGCGGCGGTGCCGAGCAGCCCGCCGAGCGAGCGCTCGACGTGGTCGGGGGCGGCGACGACGTAGCCCCACGAGGCCAGGTGGGTCGTCAGGTCGACCGACTGCTCGGGGAAGCCGGCGAAGCCGTGGCTGAACAGGACCAGCGGGAACGGGCCGTCGTCGACCGCGGGCTCGGCGCCGGTCGCCGCCGGCACCGGGTACTGGACCCGCGCCTCGGCCGGGACCTGGGCCTGGAGGTCGGGGGAGAGCAGCGAGGTGATGTCGAAGGTGTCGGTCGGCTCCTCGACACCGGCCTCGGGGTCGGCAGCCGGGTACCAGACGACGACGCGACGCCCGTCCAGGTCCATGGTGAGCGACCCCACCCCGTGGGGCCCCCGCTCGCCCAGCTCGGCGACGGTGGGCTCGGCCTCGCCCTCGTCGGCCGGCGCCGCGGCGCTGGTGACCGGACCCTCGTCACCCTGGCCCTGCTCCCCGTCGTCGCCGTCGTCGGACGAGCACCCGGCGCCCACGAGGAGCAGGGCTGCGGCGACGAGCAGGGCGAGGCGACGACGGTCGGGGCGGTGGGCGAGCACGGGGGGACCGTACCGGCCCGCCGGGCGCGGCCCGGGTCAGCCGTCGGTGTCGGCGGACCAGGCGCCGGCGCTGCTCCGGTCGGGGCGGAAGCCGTGGTCGACGCCCCAGAGGGCGGCCTCGGTCCGGGTCGACACGCCGATCTTCCGGAACACGTTGCGGGTGTGGGTCTTGATCGAGTTCACGCTCAGGTAGAGGGCGGCGGCGATGTCGGCGGTCCGCTTGCCCTGGGTGATGAGGGCGAGGACCTCGCTCTCGCGCTCGGTCAGGCCGACCTCCTGGCCCGGCCACTGCCGGGTCGCCCCGCCGACGGCGCGAGCACGGTGGCTCCGCGGGCCGTGGTCACCGGTGAGCACGACCTTCTCGCCCTCGTGCACGGCGACGAGGGCCTCGGCCAGCTGGCGCCCGGTGAGCCCCTTGCTCAGGTACCCGGAGGCGCCGAAGCCGAGGGCGGCGTCGACGAGCTCGGGATCGGTGGCCCAGGTGTAGACGGCGACCCTGCCCACGTTGGGGTGGACGGCGGCCAGCTTGATCATCTCGGCCCCGTGGTCGGGGAGGGCGAAGCAGTCGAGCAGGGCGACGTCGACCCGCTGGTGGGGCCCGCCCTCGGACGACGCGTCGACCACCTGCACCAGGTCCGGGTGGGCGGACAGGATGGAGGCGACGCCCTGGACGATGACGTCGTAGTCGTCGATGACGCTCACGGTGACCACATCTCGTCACTCTCCGCCTGGCGCCCGATCAACCGATCCCCTCGCCCGTCCGGATGAGCGACCGTGCGACCACGGCCCGCGGCCGCAACGCGGCGCGGTGCGGCGCGGTGCGGTGCGGCTCAGGTCAGGGCCGCGGTGATCCGGGCGAGGAGGGTGTCGTAGTCGTCGAGGGCCGGCAGCTGGGGGAACTCGGCCACGACGTTGGCCGGGGCGTGGAACAAGAAGCCCACGTCGGCGGCGAGCAACATGGTCGTGTCGTTGTAGCTGTCGCCGGCGGCGATGACGCGGTAGCGCAGGCCCTGCAGGGCGTGGACGGCAGCCTGCTTGGGGTCGGGCATGCGCAGCCGGTAGCCGACGACGCGGTCGTCGGCGATGTCCAGGCGGTGGCACAGGATCGTCGGCCACCCCAGCTGGGCCATGAGCGGGGCGGCGAACTGCTCGAAGGTGTCGCTGAGGATCACCACCTGGGTGCGCCGCCGCAGCTCGGCGAGGAAGTCGGCGGCCCCGGGGAGGGGCGCCAGCCCGGCGATGACCTCGGCGATCAGCGACATGGTCAGCCCGTGCTCGGCCAGCAGGTCGAGCCGGTACCGCATCAAGACGTCGTAGTCGGGCTCGTCGCGGGTGGTGCGCCGGAGCCCGTCGATGCCGGTCCGCTCGGCCACGGCGATCCAGATCTCGGGGACGAGCACGCCCTCGAGGTCGAGGGTGACGATCGACTGCTGCTCCCCTGCCATCGGCCCATGCTGGCCGGGCCGAGGGCGGCGGTCCGAACCCGGCCCGCCGGCCTCCCCCGCCGAACGTCAGTCGTCGTCCTCGGACTCCCCGCCACCGAAGCCCCCGTCCTCCTCCTCCTGGTCGTCGTCATCACCCTCGTCCTCGCCGCAGGCGGCGAGCCCGGCGAGGGGCAGGGCGGCCACGGCCATCAGGGCGGCGGCACGGCGGAGACGGGTGGCGGGCATGGCGGACCTCACGGATCGGGTGACGGACGCCACGCCCCTGCCCCCGCCGGATCCGGCCAACCGGGCGAGTGGGTGCACCGCCGGGTCCGGCCGCCTCCCCGCTCGGCCATGATCGGGGCCATGACCAGCACCGAGCACCGCGTCGACCACGGAGGCGTGGAGATCGTCTACGACGACCACGGCCCGGCCGACGGTCCGCCGGTGATCCTGCTGCACGGGTTCCCCGACTCGGCCCGGCTGTGGCGCCACCAGGTGGCCTCCCTCACCGCCGCCGGGCACCGGGTCCTGACCCCCGACCTCCGGGGCTTCGGCCGATCGGGCCGACCCGAGGCGGTCGACGCCTACAACCTGCTCGTCATCGCCACCGACGTGGTCGCCGTGCTCGACGACGCCGGCGTGGCGACGGCCTGCGTCGTCGGCCACGACTGGGGCGCCGCCCTGGCCTGGGCGGTGGCGACCATGGCCCCCGACCGGGTCGACCGCGTCGTCGCCCTCAGCGTGGGCCACCCGTCGTCGTTCAGCCGGGCCGACCTGGCCCAGCGGGAGAAGTCCTGGTACATGCTCCTGTTCCAGTTCGAGGACGTCGCCGAGCGGTGGCTGTCCGACGACGGCTGGGCCCGCTTCCGGGAGTGGTCGAACCACCCCGACGCCGACGCCGTCACCGCCGAGCTCGAGGCCACCGGCGGGCTCACGTCCGCCCTCGCCTGGTACCGGGCCAACATGCCGGCGGAATCCCTCGTCGGCCCGCCGATCGACCTCCCGCCGGTCCCGGTGCCGGCCATGGGCATCTGGTCGACCGGCGACATGGCCCTCCTCGAGGAGCAGATGACCGGCTCGGCCGCGTTCTGCGCCGCCGGCTTCCGCTACGAGCGCATCGAGGGAGCCGGCCACTGGATCCCCCTCGACGCGCCCGACGCGGTCAGCGCCCTGCTGCTCGACTTCTTCGCCGCGCCCTAGCCCGCGGCGACGATCGCCGCCGCCAGCCGCTCGGGGTCGGTGACCATCGGGAGGTGACCCGTCGGCATGGTGACCACCGACGCCGGGCCGGGCAGGAGGGCGATCATCTCCCGCTGCCTCGCCGGGGCGACCGGCCGGTCCCGCTCGGTGTGCACGTAGGTCACCGCGACGTCGGCGGCCTGCGACCAGTGCACCGGCTGGAAGTAGTGGTGCACGGTGTCGGGCACGCAGCGGAGGGGGTCGACGACGAAGGCCAGCTCGTCGTCGGTGAGGGCGTCACCCCCGTAGGCGGTGCGGAACGGCTCGGGGTCGGCGGGGGGACCGGGCAGGGTGATCGCCGGCCCGCCCGTCGCCGCCGCCTGCTCGACGCTGGCGACGAGGCCCTCGCGGTGCACCGGCTTCATGCAGTCGAGCCCGCACCCGCCCTCGGGCGGCACCAGCGCCGCGACCAGCACGACGGCCCGCACCCGGCCGGGGGAGGCGGCCACGACCCCCGGCACGACGAGCCCGCCCGACGAGTGGGCCACCAGCACCACGTCGTCGCCGGCCTGCCCCTCGATGGCCGCGACCACGGCGGCGACCTCGTCCTCGACGGCGATCGTCGCCAGGTCGGCGGGGCTCTCGCCCCGACCGGGCAGATCGACCGCGCAGACCGGCCCCGGCAGGTGCGGCACCAGGCGATCCCACGCCCGCCCCGTCGCTCCCCCGCCGTGCACCAGCACGGTCGTCGCCTCGCCCACGGCGGCAACCTACGCGACCGGCGGCGCCCGACCGGGCCGGGGGATTCGACAAGGGGCGGCCCGGCCGCTTGGCTGGATGGGTGCCCGTGTCCTCCGCCCCGTCCACCGTCGTGCGTGCATCGGACGGTGAGCCCGTCGATGCGACAGTGGCGCGACAGGAGTGGGCCGAGGCCGCCCGCCCGATCCTCGAGGGCGTGGCCGGGACCTACGGCGGCACCATCTCCTACACCGAGCTGGCCGAGGCCGTGCAGGAGCGGGCCGGCATCACCACCTCCCAGCAGGTCCGCCACTGGATCGCCCCGGTGCTGCAGATCGTGAGCCAGGGCTGCGAGGACCGCGGCGAGCCCCTCCTCGCCTCGCTCGCGATCCGGGCCGACGGCAACGTCGGTCCCGGCTACGCGACCACCGTCGGCACGGTGCGGGGCGACAAGCCCGAGGATCCCGAGATGCACGCCGCCGAGGAGCGCCTCGAGTGCTACCGGGCCCACGGCGCCGAGCTCCCCGCCGACGGCGGCCGCCCCAAGCTCACCCCCGTCGAGCACGAGCGCCGCCAGCGTGCCGCCCTGCGGGCCAGCAAGGTCATCCCCGCCCGCCCGGCGTGCCCCACCTGCCAGATGCAGCTGCTCACCTCGGGCGTCTGCGGCACCTGCGACTGACGGTCGCCCCCGGCCGGACGGCCGATGTCGTCGCCTCTCAGCCGGATCGGCCGACCAGAGCGCGACCGAGGAACTGGAGGGCGGCGCGTTGGAGCTCCTCCATCCCCGCGTCCATGTGACCGCCACCGGCGATCACGAGATACTGGTGTGACACCTCTGCGGCCAGGAGCTGCGCGTGCAGGTGCTCGGCGCCGTCGCGCAGCCTGAACTCGTCCTGCTCGCCGACACCGAGGAAGATGGCGGGAGCGTGCCGGTGGACCGCCTCGAGGTTCTCCGAGAGGCGAGCGTCGACTCGCTGGTGGGGGGCGACCTCGAGCACCTCGAACAGCTCGCCGAGCACCCCCTCGCGGTTCTGCGCCGGCACGTCGTCACGGGTGGTCCCGGGGAACACCGCCGGCGCCAGCGCCGCTCCAGCGACGAACCGGGCCGGCTGTCCGAGCACCATCGTCAGCGCTCCGAAACCACCCATGGACGCACCCATGAGCGCAGTGCGGGAGAGGTCGACGTCGTACTGCTCGGACACGAACCTCGGCAGGTCCTCCGCCACGACCGCCGCCCAGGATGGGCCATCCGGCCAGTCCAGGTAGAAGCCGCCCTCGGTCGGCGTGCTCGCACAGGCCACGACGCAGGGGGGCAGGGCGCCGGAGGTCCACAGCTCTCGCACGATCGGCGCATGGAGGTCGACCGACCGAGCCGACGACATGGCGCCGTGCAGCAAGAGGATGAGGGGCAGGCCCTCGGTCGGCGTCGACGCAAGGATCCGTACCTCGACGTCGGTCGGTGCGTGCGACGAGGACATGAGGTGGTGGTCGATCTGTGGGGGCACCGGGTTCACCTCTGATCGGGCGGCTGGACGGAACAGCGTCGACAGGATGGTCGATCGGCGTCCCCGCTCGGATCAATGGGGTTTCGCGAGGTGGGGAGTCAGCGGGAGCTCGGACGCGAGCAGGGCGAGCACCTCTTCCTCGGTGGGAGATGAGCCCTCGAGCACGGGCATGCCTGCGATCGCCATGACCGGGATCCGGTCCTCCAGGTGGAGGAACACTGCGCCGAGTGCGCTCAGGCGGCGGCGACGTCGAAGAGGTTGCCCTCGGGGTCGGCGAGCGTGCACCAGGTGGTGCCGTACTCGTCGTGGTCGGAGTGGTGCGTCGCGCCCAGGGCGACCAGCCGGTCCACCTCGGCCGGGAGGTCGTCGGTGCTGAGGTCGATGTGGACGCGGTTCTTGCCCGGGGTGGGGTCGGGGACCATGAGGAACATCAGCGTCGGGGTCGGGCTCGTGCCCCGGTCGGCCATCCCGATGGTGGCGAAGAAGCCGTTGGCGCCCTCGTCGACCGGGCGCTCGAGCACGCCGGACCAGAACCGGGCGAGGGCCTCGACGTCGGACGCGTCGAACACGATGTGGGCGAAGGTGACGGACACGGTGATCCTCCTGGATCGTCAGGCCGGCCCGATGGGCCAGCAGATCTCGGTGCGGTACTGCTCGGGGTCGTCGGTGCGCTCGGGCCCGATGACGTAGAGCTCGCGGATCGGGCGGCCGGACGAGCCGCAGTGCTCGGCCACGTGGCGCCCGAGGGCGCCGTAGGTCCGGTCGAAGTCGGTGAAGGCACCGGCGTGGATGCCGACGGCCACGTCGAGGGCGTCGAGGACGAGGACCTCCTGGTCGGTCGCCGGGGTGACGGCGTCGGTCGCAACGATGGGCACGAAGGCGACGACCTCGCCCTCGTCGTCCTCGAACCACTCGTGGGACCAGACCGCCCCGCCCGGGCCGACGGGGAGGGCGCCGCCCGCCTCGAGGGTGGCGTGCAGCGCCGGGAAGGCGCGGCCGAACGCGTCGGCGATGGTGTCCTCGCCGGCGGTGAAGCGGGTGGCCAGGACGGGCTGGGCCGGGAGGTGGCGGTGCTCGACGACCACGTCGGGGAGCGGGTCGAGGGCGAGGCGCAGCGACGCGACCACCGCCCGGGTCCGGGTCAGGCTGGCCTCCATCCGGTCGAGGTGCTGGCGCAGCAGCTCGGCGCGGGTCTCGGGGTCGGGCGCGAGGACGACCGACCGGACGTCGGGCACCGGCATGTCGAGGTCCCGCAGGCGTCGGATCAGCTGCGCCGTCTCGACCTGGTCGACGTCGTAGCGGCGGTAGCCCGACGACGGGTCGATCTCGGCCGGCGCCAGCAGGCCGACCTCGTGGTAGTGGCGGAGCGCCTTCACGCTGAGCAGCGTCAGCCGGGAGAAGTCGCCGATGGTGACCGTCGGGGGCACACCCCCAGCCTGCACCCTCCTGCCGCGGGAGGGTCAAGGGGGTCGGCCGAGGACGGGCGTCGCTAGGTTCCGGAGGTGAGCGCGGGAGCGAGGTCGACGACGGGGCGCCCGCCCGGCCGCCCGGCGGTCGGCTACGTCCTCGTGCTCAGCGCCGCCGCCCTGTTCATCGTGAACGCCGGGGTGTCCCGAGCGACCATCCGGGCCGGCGTCGACCCGCAGACCCTGACCACGATCCGGGCCACCGGGTCGGTCCCGATCTTCGCCCTGTGGGCCCTGCTGTGGGACCGCAGCGCCCTGCACCCGCCCCGCGGTCGCATGATCGGCTGGCTGGTGGTCATGGGCGTCGTCGGCGTCGCCCTGCTGCAGTGGACCTACTTCGTCGCCATCGACCGCCTCCCCATCGGGATCGCCCTGCTCCTCGAGTACACGGCGCCGGTGCTGGTGGCGCTCTGGGCCCGCTTCGTGAGCCGGGAGCCCGTCAGCGCCCGGCTCTGGCCGGCGCTGGGGTTGTCGCTCGTCGGGCTGGCCGTCGTCGCCCGGGTGTGGAGCGGCCTCGCCTTCGACGGCCTCGGGGTGGTCGCCGGGTTCGGCGCCGCCACCTGCTTCGCCGTGTACTACCTCGTCGGGGATCACGGCATCTCGGACCGGGACCCGCTCCACGTCATCCTGTGGGCGTTCCTCGTCGCGGCCGTCTTCCTCAACGTGGTGTGGCCGGTCACCCGGCTCGACGCCGACGTGGCCACCGAGGCGGCCAGCCTCGGCGGGTCGCTGGAGGGCGTGTCGGTGCCCGGGTGGACCCTCCTCCTCTGGGTCGTGGTGCTGGGCAGCGTGGCGCCGTTCGCCCTCACCCTGTTCGCCATGCGCCACCTCCCGCCCACGGTCGTCGTGGTCGTCTCCATGGTCGAGCCCGTCGGCGTGACCGCCCTCGGCTGGGCGTGGTTCGACGAGACCCTCGGCCTCGTCCAGCTCGCCGGTGGCGCCGCCGTGGTGGCCGGCATCGTGCTGGCCCAGTCGGCCCGTCGAGCGCGGGCGACCGACCCCGTGCCCGTCACCTGAGCGGCCGCGGCACGGAAGGTGCCAGGCACCATCCGTGGCCTCGCCGCATCGACGTCGTCCCGGGCGTCCCGCGGGCCATCCGGTCGCGGCTGCCGTGGGTCGGTCGTACCGATGGCTGGGTACGGCGGCGGTGCGAGGCGGTGGTGTGGCGTCGGCTCGGGGGCCGGCGCTGTGCGGCGTCCTGCGGCCCGACCTGCCGTTTCGGGCACTGGTGACCACAACCGATCTGCGAGGCTCACAGCGGCACACAGGAGCCGAGAAACTCCATGATTTCCTGGGTTTCCGGGGTTCGATTCCCGTCTGTCGGGTATCATGGGTGTCATGTTCGAGGCGCTCGCCACCACCATCGACGACCTGGACATCCCGGTCGACGGCGACGCCCTCGAGACGGCGCTGTTCTGGAGGGACCGGTTCGAGGCCAAGCTCATCGAGGCCCTCTGCGCCTTCGATGACACCAACGAGTGGGACACCGCCGAGGGCTGCGCCTCGATGACCGCCTGGTTGCGGGTCCGAGGGCGGATGACCAACAGCGACGCCCAACGGATGGCCACCACCGCCCGCCGCCTCCGCCACCTCCCGGTGCTGCGCGCCGCCTGGTTGTCGGGTGAGGTGTCCGGTGGGCACGTCGCCGCGGTGGTGGCCAACCTCAACGACCGCACCGCCCCGCTGTTCCAAGCCCGCGAGGACGACCTCGTCCCCATGCTCGCCGGCCTCGACGTGACCGAGGCGGTGGTGGCCATGAAGTCCTGGGCCGCCCACGCCAAGGAGACCCTCGACGACGGCCACGAAGGCGAGCCCGACCCCGACCGCTCCGCCCACCTCTCACCCACCCTGTCGGGTGGGCGGTTGGACGCGAACCTCGAGCCCGAGGCCTTCCACGCCGCCCAGGCCGCCCTCCGGTTGGCCATGGGCCGTGGCGGCGAGGACGACGAGCGGACCCCGGCCCAACGGCGCCACGACGCCCTGGCCGAGATCTTCACCAACTTCCTCGACCACCAACAGGACCACAAGGGCGGACGGCACCGCCCGCATCTGAACATCACCATCGGCCTCGAGGAGCTCACCTCAGGCCGCGGGCAGGGGTGCTTCGACGACGGGACCCCCATCACCGCCCAGGCCGCCCGACGGCTGGCCTGTGATGCGAACATCCACCGGGTCATCACCAAGGCGGATGGCACCGTCTTGGACTACGGGCGCTCCACGCGGACGATCCCGGCGCCGTTGTTCCAGGCGTTGTGCATCCGGGACAAGGGGTGCCGGTTCCCCGGCTGTGACCGGCCCGCCCATCGCACCGACGGCCACCACGTCGCCGAGTGGATCGCCCACCGAGGACCGACGAACCTGCGGAACCTGGTGCTGTTGTGCCGGTACCACCACGGCGTCGTCCACCGCCCCGGCTGGACCATCGAGCTCCGACCCGACGCCACCGTCATCATCACCACCCCCGACGGACGGAAGCGACGATCCCAGCCCGTCGACCGACGGGCCCTCGCCGCCTGACACACGACACCACCAGGTGAGCCCGCCCCCGGCGGGCTCACCACCGCGCCCGAACACGGAAGGTGCCAGGCACCTTCCGTGGCGGCGGGGCTAGTCGATGACGGCCTGGCGCTGCTGCACCTCGATGGGCAGGTCGGCGCTGACGACGATGGGCGCCTGGGTCCCGCTGACGCCGTTCGAGGCCCGCCACGTCACCTCGTAGGTCATGTCCACCGTGATGGTGAACCCGCCGAGGTCGACGTAGGTGTGCCCGCACTCGGTCCGGGCCCCGGTGGTGCCCGGGTGGGCCGACCCCGGACCGGGGCAGACGACGGCGGCGCCGCCGTCGCCCGGCGTCCAGGTCGTGGTGACCGGCGTGGCCGTGACCTCGGCCCAGATGCCGGGCAGCTCGGCCCGCGCCGTCACCGGCCGCCACTGACCCGGGTCGATCCAGAACCAGGTCTGCAGCCCGACCAGCTGGAACCCGTCCTCGGGCGGCGACGTGTGCGGCCGCGGCAGCGCCAGGCTCACCGAGTCCCGCGCCTCCTGGGCCAGCACCGCCGGGTCGATGATGTACACCGGCGGCGCTCCCGGCCCCGTCGGTGCCCCGGGCGCCGGCACCGGCTGACCCGGCTCCGGCAGCTGGCACGCCTGGCGGTCCTCGGTGAAGTCGAGCACCGCCACGCACTCGGCGTAGGTCAGCCCCGGGTGCTGCGGCGGCCCCGCCGGCGCGCCCGAGCCCCCCGACCCCCCGGAGCCCGTGTCCTCCGCCGTCGGCCCGCCTCCGCCTGGACCAGGGACCTGCGGCACCTCCCGCCTCCCCCCCGGCGAGCCGGGCGTTGCAACCTCGGCATCAACGCTCGGTGGGGCATCTGAACTGCCCAAGTCTGCGCTTACTGGACCACCGATGAAGAGAACCCAAGTGACTGCAACGAGGGTCGGCACCAGACTCTTCATTGCGCGGGGCACTGATCACTCCCGTCTACTTCCTCAAGCGTGCTCCGGCCCGTCAGACGCCAGCCGCCATCGAGCCTTCGAGCTTCCGTCTCGTAGAGATTTGCCTGCACCTCATCGTTGATTACGTCGCCGTCTGGTGACAGCACCCTGTCGCTGTCGATAACGCATTCCACGAGTGACGCTGAGGCGTCATCTACTTCGACGGACAGAACCTCGTGGCGAGTCTGATCGCCAGGTTGAGCCTCATTGCCCGTCGCTTCGAACTCGGCGATCTGGTCGAGGACCCCCTCCAAGTACGGACCAGCCGCATACGCCGCAAGGTCGTCGGGATTGGCTCGGTCGATGTACACAGAGCGGACGCTCACAAACCAATCCTCGGCGAGCTGGCGGAGGGCTTCTTCGTCCTCGGCCTCCTGTGACTGCGTCGTCGTGGGGGCGGTGGTGGTGGGGTCCGCCCCGCCGTCGTCGCCGCCGTCGCCCCCGCCACAGCCGACCAGGGCAGCGGTGCAGATGGCACCGAGAAGCATCAGAAGTGGACGAGAACGCGACATCACCGGACGCCTTGTACCCCCACGATGCCCTCGGTCACACCTTGACGTCAGACGGGTGGGCGCCGCTCGGCCCACGGGTGGGCCTCCTCGAGCTGCGCCGCCACGCGGAGCAGGACGTCCTCCCGGGCCGGCGCCGCGACCAGCTGCTGGCCGATCGGCAGCCCGTCGGCGGACCGGCCCAACGGGAGCGAGATGGCGGGCTGGCCGGTGATGTTGAACGGGGCCGTCAGCGACACGATCGACGCCGAGCGGATCAGGCCGACGAGCGGGTTGTCGGGCGTCGCCGCGAACTGGCCGAGGGTCGGCGGCAGCTCGGGCACCGTCGGGGTGAGCAGCAGGTCCCACTCGTCCCACCAGCGGACGATCCTGCGAGCGTGGGTGTGGAGCCCCTCGACGCCCGCCAGGTACTGCGCACCGGTGATCGAGCGGCCCATCTCGGCCACCGCCCACGTCCCCGGCTCGACCCCGTCCTCGGTGACGGGCGTGCCGAGGAGGTCACCGATCTGGTCGAGGTCCCGGGCGGTCCACACCCCGAAGCAGGTGAGGAAGTGGTCGCTGGCGGCGGGGTCGGCGAGGGCGGGCGGCGAGGCCTCCTCGACCTTGTGCCCGAGCTCGGCGAGCTGGCGGGCCACCGCCTCGGTGGCCGCGGCCACCTCGGGGTCGGTGGTGGTCGCCTCGTCGGGCGACTGGCTCGTCCACCCGATCCGCAGCGAGCCGGGGTCGGCGCCGACCTCGTCGCGGAACGGCCGGGCGGGGGGTGGCGCCCAGTAGGGGTCGCCCACGTCGGGGCCGGCGACGGCGTCGAGCAGGGCGGCGGTGTCGCGCACGCTGCGAGTGACGGCGAGGCGGCTGACGAGCCCGGCCCACGACTCGCCGACGTCGGGGCCGAGCGTCACCCGCCCCCTCCCGGGCTTGAGCCCGACCAGGCCGCAGAAGGCGGCGGGGATGCGGATCGACCCGCCGCCGTCGCCGGCGTGGCCCATGGGCACGACCCCGGCGGCCACCGCGGCGGCGGACCCACCGCTCGACCCGCCGGGGGTCCGGGTGGTGTCCCACGGGTTGCGGGTCGGGCCGTAGGACTCGGGCTCGGTCGACGGCACCAGGCCCAGCTCGGGCGTGTTGGTCTTGCCGATCACCACCAGGCCGGCGGCCCGGAACCGCGCCGCGAGGGTGTCGTCGGACGGGGCGACGTAGCCGGCGTCGCGCAGCGCCTTGGTGCCCATGTGGAGCGGCAGCCCGGCGGCCATGCCGTCGAGGTCCTTGAGCACGAACGGGACGCCCCGGAACGGGCCGTCGGGCAGGTCGCCCCCGGCCTCGTCGATCGCCTCCTGGTAGCGGGGGTGGATGATGGCGTTGAGGTCGCTGGTCGCCTCCGCCCGCTCGACCGCGGCACGGACGAGCTCGGAGGGTGAGACCTCGCCGGAGCGGACGAGGTCGGCCTGGGCGGTGGCGTCGAGGTCGGTGAGGTCGGCCATGGCCGGGACCCTACGCTCACCCGCGCGTGCCGACTCCTCCGGCGCTCCTCAGGCGGCGGTTCCCGGCGTGCGCCGGTGCAGCACCCACGCCGCCAGCACGCCACCGATGGCGCCGAAGACGTGACCGGTCCAGGAGACGCCGGGGCGGGGCAGGAGCCCCCAGAGGATCCCGCCGTACACGACCAGCACGACCAACCCACCGAGCATCCACGTCACCTTGCGGGCGATCACGCCCCGTGCCAGCAGGTAGGTGAGGAAGCCGAAGACGAGGCCGCTGGCGCCGAGGTGCACGGTGCCCGACCGGGCGAACACCCACACGCCGATGCCGCTGATGGCGCCGACGATGGCGGCCACCCGGACGAAGCGGGCGATGCCGCCGCTGGCGATGGCGCCACCCATCACGACGAAGGGGATGGTGTTGGCGAACAGGTGCCGGAAGCCGTCGTGGAGGAACGGCGCCAGGGGGATGCCCAGCACGCCCCGCACCGACCGGGGCCGGATGCCCCACGAGTCGAACGGGGTGCCGGGCACCAGGTCGACCAGCTCCTGCACCCACATCACCGCGGCCACGACGGCCACGACGACGAACGGCCGGAGCAGGTCGGCGACGGGGCCGTCGTCGGTGTCGGCGCGCGCTGCGCCGGCGGCCGGTTCGGGGATCAGCGGGGTGCCCACAGGACCATGCTCGCACCCGTGCGGGGTGAACGGCACGCGGCGTGGCAGGGTCGGGGCACCCGAACGACAGGAGACCGGCGATGGCCGACGAGAAGTGGTGGTGGGACCTGACCAACGGACGGGCCGTCACCGACGCCGAGCGACCCCGTGACGTCGAGGCCCTCGGCCCCTACCCGACGAGGCAGGCGGCCGAGGACTGGCGGTCCAGCACCAAGGCGCGGAACGAGGAGTGGGACGCCGAGGACGAGCGCTGGTCCGGCGAGGACCCCTCGGACGACTGACCCTCACCCCCGCAGCACCAGGCCGCGGTAGGAGTCGCGGAAGCCGGCGGCGACGAGCAGCTCGGCGGCGTCGGTCTCCCGGACCGGCAGGCCGTCGACCTTGGTGATCTCGACGCTGCGCCGGCGCCCGGCCCGCACCAGGGCGACGAGGGCGTCCACCCACCGGGTGTCGTCGTCGACCGTGCGACCGTCGACGGTCGCGGTGTCGTCGCCCTCGGCGGCCACCCGTCCGGCGGCGCCGGGGAAGAGGCTGACGGTGCGACCGCCTCGCTCGAGGTAGGCGAGCGGCCGCCCGTCGACCAGCACGACGTGGGCCCCGGCGGCCCGGGCCGGTCGGCCCGACGAGGCCGGCCACGGCAGGGCCGCCCCGTAGGGCTGGGCCGGGTCGGTGGCGGCCAGGACCACGGGCGCGACGGGTGCGTCGAGGTCGAGGTCGTCGAAGGGGTCGTACGGGTAGGGGGCGTCGCTCCACCCCGTGCCGGGGTACGGCTCGGGCTCGGCCGTCCAGCCCGCCGGCAACCCATCGACGTCCAGGTCGTCAGCCACCGGCCCGGTCCCGGCGCCGTCGTCGGCGGGGACCGGATCGGGGGTGCGAGCGGTGGCGGTGCGCCGGTCGCCGGCGGGGTCGCGCTCGGCGCGGAGGCGGTCGACGGCGCCGGGCAGGGCGAACTGGGCGGCGCCGAGCCCGGCCACGAAGTAGCCCCGCCGGACCGAGCCCTTGTCCTCCATGGCCCGCAGCACCGGGTAGACGCCGGCGAAGCCGCCCTCGACCCCCTCGGCCAGCGCCGCCTCGCGGGTCAGGACCCCGTGGCGCTCGAGGAGCTGCCGGGCCCGGGCCAGGGCAGCCTCGCTCGGGGTCGGCACCGGCTCGCGCAGCGGGGCCACGAGCGACCAGCGGCCGGCCGCCGCCGGCGGGCCCTGCCGGGTGAGGCGTCCCGGGCGGGGTCGGCCGGCACGGGTCGGCGGGGCCGACGCGCCGCGCTTGCCCTTGCCCGCCCCGCCCGCGACGAAGGCGCGCAGCGGGGCCAGGGTGTCGTTGGTGACCTCCCCCGACCAGACCAGGTCCCACAGCGCGGCCAGCAGCGAGCGGTCGTCGTAGTCGAGCTGGGCGGCGGCCACGGCCGTCTGGAGGTCGGGCCAGAACGACGCCCCCCGCCCGGCGAGGTGGGTGCGGAGGAGGTCGTGCACGGCGCCGTCGGGCAGACCGTCGGCGTCGGGCTCGGGGACGAGGAGGCCGAGCTCGTCGCGGAACGCCAGGCGCACCCGGCCGTCGCCGGCCCCGATGGCCCCCGCCCCGACCCACACCACGTCGCCCGACGCGGCCAGGGCGTCGAGGTCGGCGGGCCGGTAGCGGTCCATGCGGGCCGGGAGGACGTCGGTCTCCAGCACCGACGCCGGGATCGGCGCACCCTGGAGCACGGCGATGGCCTCGGCCAGCCCGTCGACGCCCCGACGGGGCATCCCGACGCCCTGCCAGGCCGGGAGGAAGCGGGCCAGGGCGTCGGCCTCGACCGGCTCCACCTCGCGGCGCAGGGCCGCAAGCGATCGCCGGCGGATGCGCCGCAGGACCTCGGCATCGCACCACTCGCGCTCGACGCCGCCCGGACGGAACTCGCCCAGGACGACCCGGCCGTCGGAGGCCAGCTCCGACAGGGCCCCGGCGGCGCGGGGTTCGTCGACGCCGTAGCGGGCCGCGACCTCCCGGGTGAGGAACGGCCCGTGGGTGCGGGCGTAGCGGGCCACGAGGTCGAGGAGGGGTCGGTCGACCGGGTCGGTGAAGGCGGACGGCAGGCCGACGGGCACGGCGCAGCCCAGGGCGTCGCGGAGGCGCGCCGCGTCCTCGGCGGCGGCGATGCGCTCCTCCCCCGCCACCCCGACCCGGATGGCCCGTCGCTCCTCGACCAGCGCGTCGACCCAGGCCTCGACTGCGGTGCGCACCGCGACCTCGTCCCGATCGGGCGGCGGCCACGCCGCGACGCCGGGCGGGTCCGACTCCGCGGGCGCGGCGGGCCACTCCCCGTCCGCCGCGCCCTCGGTGGCATCGGTGGGACGTTCGTCCGAGCTCTGCCGCCGCGATCGGGCGCGCCCGGCCTCGCCTCCCGGGTCGGCCCGCCGCGCCAGCTCGTCCAGGGACAGGGGACCCAGGGTGCGGACGAGGTCGTGGAGCTCGTCGGTGTCCCGGGCCGCCCGCTCGCCGTCGAGGTGCTGCAGCGATGCCTCGACCTCGGCCAGGACGTCGGCGTCGAGCAGGTCGCGCAGCTCGTCGGCGCCGAGCAGCTCGGCCAGCAGGTCCTTGTCGAGGGCCAGCGCCGCCGCCCGGCGCTCGGCCAACGGCGCGTCGCCCTCGTACATGTAGACCGAGATCCACCCGAACAGCAGCGACTGGGCGAAGGGCGACGCCTTGGGCGTGTCGACGGGGACGACCCGCACCCGCCGCGAGCGCAGGTCGCCGAGCAGCTCGCGCAGGGCGGGGACGTCGAAGACGTCGGTGAGGATCTCCCGCGTCGTCTCGTAGAGGATCGGGAACCGGGGGTGGCGGGCGGCCACGGTCAGCAGGTCGGCCGCCTTCTGGCGCTGCTGCCACAGCGGCGTCCGCCGGTCGGGCCGCCGACGGGGCAGGAGCAGGGCCCGAGCTGCGCACTCGCGGAACCGGGAGGCGAACAGGGCGGTCGTGGGGAGGTGGGCGATGATGAGGTCGTCGACGTCCTCGGGGTCGACCAGCAGCTCGTCGAGCGGGAACTCGTCGTAGGCCTCGGGCAGGCGGAGGACGATGCCGTCGTCGCTCCACATCAGCTCGACCGGGGTGCCCCACCGCTCGGTGAGCCGAGCCTGGAGCACCATCGCCCACGGGGCGTGGACCCGGGCGCCGAAGGGCGAGAGGATGCAGACCCGCCAGTCGCCGATCTCGTCGCGGAAGCGCTCGACGACGATGGTGCGGTCGTCGGGGACGGCGCCCTCGGCCACCTGGTCGTCGATGTAGGCGAGGAGGTTGGTGGCGGCCCGGTCGTCGAGGTGGTGCACGGTGCGCAGCCGCTCGTAGGCGCCGTCGCGGGGCATCTCCCGCAGGCTCCGGGTCGTCTCGCCGACGGCCCGCCCCAGCTCGAGCGGTCGGCCGGGCCCGTCGCCGTGCCAGAACGGCATCTTGCCGGGCAGGCCCGGCGCCGGGGTGACGACGACCCGCTCGGGGGTGATGTCCTCGATCCGCCACGTCGAGGCGCCGAGCAGGAACGTCTCGCCGACGCGGGACTCGTAGACCATCTCCTCGTCGAGCTCGCCGACCCGTTTGCCGTCGGGCAGGAACACGCCGTAGAGGCCCCGGTCGGGGATGGTGCCGCCGCTGGTGACGGCCAGCCGCTGGGCGCCCCGGCGGCCCCGGACGACCCCGAGGGCCCGATCCCAGACGATGCGGGGCCGCAGCTCGGCGAACTCCTCGCTGGGGTAGCGGCCGGCCAGCAGGTCGAGGACCTCGTGGAGGATCGTGTCGGTGATCTCGTGGAACGGTGCCGACCGGCGGACGACGGCCTTCAGCTCGTCGACGGTCCACTCGTCGAGGGCGCACATGGCCACGATCTGCTGGGCCAGGACGTCGACCGGGTTGCGGGGGTACCGGGTCGCCTCGACCAGGCCGGCCTCCATGCGGGGCACGACGGTGGCCGCCTCGAGCAGGTCGGCCCGGTGCTTGGGGAACACCTTGCCCCGGCTGGGCTCGCCGACCTGGTGCCCGGCCCGGCCGATGCGCTGGAGGCCGCGGCTGACGGCGCCCGGCGACTCGACCTGCACGACCAGGTCGACCGCACCCATGTCGATGCCCAGCTCGAGGCTCGAGGTGCACACCAGACCCCGGAGCCGGCCGCCCTTGAGGTCGTCCTCGATGATGAGCCGCTGCTCGCGGGCGAGCGACCCGTGGTGGGCCTTGACCAGCTCGGGGATGGGCGTACCGTCCGGGAGGTGGCCGGGCGCGGGCGGGGCGCCGAACGACTCGGCGCTGACGTAGCCCGGGCCGTCCGGGGTGTCGCCCCGGGCGATGGCGTCCTGCTCGGCGGCCAGCTCGTTGAGGCGGGTCGCCAGCCGCTCGGCCAGGCGGCGGGCGTTGACGAAGATGAGCGTGCTCCGGTGCGATCGCACCAGGTCGAGCAGCTCCGGGTGCATCGACGGCCAGATGCTGCGGCGGGGCGCCGCCGCGCTGGCCGGCCCGCTCGGCGGGGCGTCCGGGCCTCCGGGTGCGCCCCCGCCGGGCGTGATGGGCTGGCCCAGGTCGGCCATGTCGTCGACGGGGACGATGACCTCGACGTCGAGCACCTTGCGGCTGCCGGCGTCGACGATCGTGACCGGCCGGGCCGCACCGGTGTCGTCGTAGCCGCCGAGGTAGCGGGCGATCTCGTCGAGCGGGCGCTGGGTGGCCGACAGCCCGATGCGCTGCGGGGCCCGGGTCGCCACCTGCTCGAGCCGCTCCAGGGTGAGGGCCAGGTGCGACCCCCGCTTGGTGGCGGCGACGGCGTGGATCTCGTCGATGATCACGGCCTCGACGTCGACCAGCGTCTCCCGCACGGCGCTCGTCAGCATGAGGTAGAGCGACTCGGGGGTGGTGATGAGGATGTCGGGCGGGTTGCGCTGCAGCTGGCGCCGCTCGTCGGGGCTGGTGTCGCCGGTGCGCAGGGCGACGGTGGGCTCCTGGAGGACCGGCTCTCCCGTCCCGCCCGCCCCACCGGCCGCCAGGCGCTCGGCGGCGAGGCGGATGCCCTTCAGCGGCGACCGCAGGTTCTTGTCGACGTCGACGGCCAGCGCCCGCAGGGGCGAGATGTAGACGATCCGGGTCCCGCCCACGGCCTTGCCCTTGGCGTCGAGCTCCCGGGGCCGGGACATCAGCGAGTCGATCCCCCACAGGAAGGCGGTGAGGGTCTTGCCCGACCCCGTCGGCGCCAGGATCAGGGTGTGGTCGCCCGCCGCGATGGCGGGCCACCCCTTGGCCTGGGCGTCGGTGGCCCCGCCGAACGACGTCCGGAACCACTCCCGCACCGGCGCGCTGAACAGCTCCAGCGCATCGTCAGGGGGGGCCTTCGTCACCACAGGGGGAGCCTACGGAAGGGGTGTGACAGCGAGGCCCTCGGACGGCGCCCGCCATGCCCAGGCCGAACCGGTCGTGATCGGCTCGACCCCAGACGGTGGGGGCTCGGATCGGCGCGCTCGACCCCTCCGACCGGTCGGAGCGGCAATGATCCGGGGATGCCCGAACCTGCTGCGTCGTGCCCGGCCGAGCTCGACCCCGTGGCCTACCTGACCGACGGCGACGCCGAGCTGCGGCGGTGCGCCGCACAGCACTGGTGGGCCCAGGGGATGGACCAGCACGGTGCCCCGATGCCGATCGTGCTCGGGTGGGAGGCGACCCGCGAGACGCTGTCGGACCGGCGGCTCTCCCCCCGGTCCTTCGTCGACGACATGGTGGCCAGCGGCCTGTCGCCGACCGCCACCGCCCAGATCACGCCCCTGTTCGGCCGGCACGGGGCCGAGCACCGGCACCTGCGGGCGGTGCTGTCGACGGCCTTCACCCCCCGCAGGGTCGAGCAGCTCCGGCCCGCCGCCCGGGCCATCGCCGAGCGGCTCGTCGACGACATCGAGGCCGGCGGCGGTGCGTGCGAGATCGTGGCCGCCCTGGCCGAACCGCTGCCGCCGGAGGTCTTCGCCCTCCTCTTCGGCCTGCCGGTGGAGGACCGCGACCGGATGGCCCGCTGGGCCGGGGCCATCGCCCGCGCCTTCACGGTGCAGATGGATCCCGACGACGTCGCCGTGGTCGAGGCGGCGACGGCCGAGATGCGGGCCTACGGGCACGAGCGCATCGCCGCCAGCCTCGCCGCTCCGGGGGACGACCTCGTGACCCGGCTCGTGGACGCCGAGGTCGACGGCCAGCGCCTGTCCGACGACGACGTGATCGCCATGATCACCGGCTTCGTGTTCGCCGGGGCCGAGACGACCCGCCGTCAGCTCACCGCGTCCGTCGCCGTCCTCGCCGAGCACCCGGACAGCTGGGAGCGCCTCGCCGCCGACCCGAGCCTCCTCCCGACGGCGGTCGACGAGATCCTCCGGTTCCGGCCCATCGTCCCCGGGCTCACCCGGCGGGCCGAGGAGCCGTTCACGAGCGACGACCTCAGCCTCGAGACGGGTGACCGGCTGCTGCTGTCGTTCACGACCGCCAACCGGGACCCGGACCGCTTCGAGCGGGCCGACCACCTCGAGATCGACCGCCCCGACGCCCATGCCCACGTCACCTTCGGGTGGGGGCCGCACCTGTGCGTCGGGGCCGGCCTGGCCCGGCTCGAGCTGACCGAGGCCCTCGGCGCCCTCACCGCCCGGTTCACGCCTCCGGTCGTGGAGGAGGCCGGGCCCATCGGCGGCTTCGGCGCCCCCGACTGGCTGCGCGTCCGCCTCACCCGCCGCTGACCAGGTCGGGCGCACGGATGGTGCCAGGCACCATCCGTGCGGACTCTGAGCCGGGAGCCGGCCACCGGTGGCCGATCCCTGGCTCAGAAACGCTCGCGCGACCCGGATCGGGCTACCCGACCTCGCCGGTGCGCATGACCTCGGCGTACCAGCGGGCGCTGGCCTTGGGGGTGCGCGCGTAGGTGGCGTAGTCGACGTGGACGAGGCCGAAGCGGTGGGCGTAGCCCTCGGCCCACTCGAAGTTGTCGAACCAGGTCCAGACGAACCAGCCCCGCAGGTCGACGCCGGCCTCCCGGGCCCGATGGGCCTGGGTGATGTGGGACCGGAGGAAGTCGATGCGCTGGACGTCGTCGAACGGCTCGTCGAAGGCGGCCCCGCACTCCTCGACGTAGAGCGGGGTGTCGCCGTAGGCGGCGACCATCTCCAGCGTCTCGAACAGGCCCTCGGGCTCGATGGCCCAGCCGCCGTCGGTGTGGGGCCCGTCCGGCTCGACCAGGTCGACGTGGGCCGTGCCCGGCCACTGGGCCCAGTCCCGGCCGCCTCTCTCCTCCGGGGCATGGCGGACGTGGTGGCGGCGGTAGTAGTTGAGGCCGAGGGCATCGATCGGCGCGCTGATGACGTCGAGGTCCCCGTCGTGCACCACGTCGGCGAAGCCGAGCCCCGCCCAGTCCTCGACGACGTCGGCGGGGTACGCGCCCCGCAGCACCGGGTCGAGCCACACGCGGTTGGCGATGCCGTCGACGCGCCGGGCCACGTCCAGGTCCGCCGGCGTCGACCCCGCCGCCACCACCGGGTACGGGTTGACGGTCAGCCCGATCTCGGCCCCGGGGGCCCTCACCACGCCCCGCAGGGCGGCGACGGCCAGGCCGTGGCCCAGCAGGAGGTGGTGGGCGGCCGCCACCGCGGCCGCCGGTGACCGCCGCCCGGGGGCGTGGATCCCGGCGGCGTAGCCGAGCATGGCCGAGCACCACGGCTCGTTGATCGTCCGCCAGTGGGCCACCCGGTCGCCCAGCGCCTCCCCCACCAGGGCGGCGTACTCGGCGAACCGGAGGGCGACGTCCCGGGTCGGCCACCCGCCGTCGGACTCCAGCTCGTCGGGCAGGTCCCAGTGGTAGAGGGTGGCGACGGGCGTGATCCCCCGGTCGAGCAGGCGGTCGACCAGCGAGCGGTAGAAGTCCACCCCCCGCTCGTTCAGCGCCCCGCGCCCGCCGGGCTGCACCCGGGGCCAGGCGATCGAGAACCGGTAGGCGCCGACGCCGAGCGACGCCATGAGGTCGACGTCCTCCTCCCAGCGCCGCCGGTGGTCGACGCCCCCGGCGCCGGTGTCGCCGCCCCGGATGGCGCCCGGCACCGACGCGAAGGTGTCCCAGATCGAGCGACCGCCGCCGTCGACCTCCATGGCCCCCTCGACCTGGTGGGACGACGAGGCGACCCCCCAGACGAAGTCCGGGGGGAACGCTGCGGCCGGGCTCACGTCCGGATGGCTTCGCCGGTGGAGGCGTCGAAGAAGTGGAGGGCGTCGACCCGGACGTTCACGAGGATGTCGGTGCCGGACTGCACCTTGCTGCGGGGGTCGAACCGGCCGATGACCGCGGCCCTCCCCTCGGCGGCCTGGCGCTCGAGGAGCTCGACCGCCTGGCTGTCGGAGTCGATGGCGGCCGAGCGGGTGTCGTCGGTGACGGCGGGGCGGGCGTCGATCCGCATGTGCACGAGCAGCTCGGACCCCAACGACTCGCGCAGCTCGACGTGGGCCTTCAGGGGCGCCACGACGTCGCCCTCGCGGTGGCCGATGTCGTGGGCCTCCACGTCCTCGGGGCGGATGCCGATGATCACGTCCTCGCCGACCCGGGCGGCGAGCCCGGGGCGGCGGGCGACCACCGACGCCGGGACCGGCAGGGTCTGGGTGCCGACGCGGACGGCCAGGTCGCTGCCGTCACCCTTGTCGAGGGCGACCGCCCCTCCGCCGGCCACGCTCCGACCGGCGCTCGCCCCGCTGCCGTCGTCGCCGGAGACGATGGTCCCCTCGACCAGGCTCATCGACGGTGAGCCGATGAAGGCGGCCACGAAGGTGTTGTCGGGCTCGGAGTAGAGCTCCTCGGGCGGGGCGACCTGCTGGAGGCGGCCGTCGCGCAGCACCGCGACGCGGTCGCCCATCGTCATGGCCTCGGTCTGGTCGTGGGTGACGTAGATGGTGGTGGTGCCCAGCTCGCGCTGGAGGCGCGCGATCTCGGTCCGCACCTGGACGCGGAGCTTGGCGTCGAGGTTCGACAGCGGCTCGTCCATCAGGAACACGGCGGGGTCGCGCACGATGGCCCGGCCCATGGCGACCCGCTGGCGCTGCCCGCCCGAGAGCTGGGCCGGCTTGCGGTCGAGCCAGGGCTCGAGCTGCAGCGATCGGGACACCTCGTCGACGCGGGAGGCGATCTCGGCCTTGGGTCGCCCGGCCAGCTTGAGGGCGAAGCCGATGTTCTGGCGCACCGTCATGTGCGGGTACAGGGCGTAGTTCTGGAACACCATGGCGATGTCCCGGTCCTTGGGCGGCAGGTTCTCCACCGAGCGCTCCCCGATGAGGAGGCTCCCGTGGGTGACGTCCTCCAGGCCGGCGACGCAGCGCAGGGCGGTGGACTTGCCGCAGCCCGAGGGGCCGACCAGCACGAGGAGCTCGCCGTCGAGGACCTCCAGCGAGATGTCGCGGATCCCGAAGGCGCCGTTGGGGTACTGCTTGCTGACCTGATCGAAGGTCACGGAGGCCATCAGCGGCCCCTCCTCTCAGAGACGTCCACGACCCTCATCCCTTCACCGACCCCGCCAGCAGGCCACGGACGAAGTAGCGCTGCAGGGCGAAGAAGACGGCGACGGGCAGGGCGATGGACACGAAGGCGGCTGCGGTGAGCAGGTGCCAGTCCTGGCCGCGCGACCCCGACAGGGTGGCGAGGCGCACGGTCATCGGGGCCGCGTCCTGGGAGTTCCCCAGGAAGGTGGAGGCGACCAGGTAGTCGTTCCAGACCCACAGGAACTGGAAGATGGCGAAGGCGGCGAGGGCCGGGACCGACAGGGGCAGGACGAGCCGCCAGAAGATCGTCGGGTGGTCGGCGCCGTCGATGCGGGCCGCCTCCATCAGGTCGGCCGGCAGGCCCGAGATGTAGTTGTGCAGCAGGAAGATGGCCAACGGCATGCCGAAGGCGATGTGGGTGAGCCACACCGCCGCCGGCTTCCCCGCCAGGTCGAGGTCCGGGAACAGGGTGAGGGTCTCGCCGAAGAGGCTGAGGTGGGCGCCCCCGGTCGACAGCTGGAGGAGCGGCACCAGCGACATCTGGAGCGGCACCACCAGCAGCCCCACCACGAACACGAACAGCCCCTTGCGGAACGGGAAGTCCATCCAGGCGAAGGCGTAGGCCGCGAAGGCGGCGAAGGCCAGGGGGATCAGGGTGGCCGGGATGGTGATGGCCATCGAGTTCAGGAAGTGGCCCCACATGTTGGGGGCGTCGGTCCCGGACGTCGAGAAGACCGCGTCGTAGTTGTCGAGGGTGAGGGACGGGTCGGTGACGACGGTCCACCAGCCGGTGGTCTTCACCTCGGTCTCGGGGCGGAACGACGACACCAGCATCCCGAGCGTCGGGAGGCTCCACACGGCGACGATCGCCCACAGGACGAAGGTCGGGATCGCCCGCAGGCTCCGGTAGGCCCGGGCGGTGACGGGCTGGCCGAGCGGCTGCTCGGTGTCCGCGGTGTCGTCGAGCGGCTTGGTGTCGACCGTCGTGGTGAGCGCCGTCACCGGCTCCACGCCCGTCACGAGGTGGCCTCCCGTCGGACGCGCCACATGTTGGCGGCCATGAGGGGGAGCACGGCCATGAAGAGGAGGACGGCGAGGGTCGAGCCCACGCCCAGGTCGCGGGCGATGAAGGCCTCCTGGAACATCTCGTTGGCGATGACGCTGGTGCCGAACTCGCCGTTGGTCATGACCTTGACGATGTCGTACACCTTGAGGACGGTGACGATGAGCGTGGTGACGACCACGATGACGGTGGGACGGATCGACGGCAGGGTGACCCGCCAGAAGATCTGGCCGGTCGTCGCCCCGTCGACCTCGGCCGCCTCGATCAGCTCGTGGGGCACGCCCTTGATGGCGGCCGAGAGCAGCACCATGGCGAAGCCGGTCTGGATCCAGATGAGGATGAAGATGAGGAACAGCGAGTTCCACGGCCGGTCCTGGATCCACGCCTGCGGCTCACCCCCCAGCCCGACCCACACGCCGTTGAGCAGGCCGATCTGGTCGTTCCGGGCCGGGACGAAGGCGTAGACGAACCGCCAGATCACGCTGGCGCCGACGAAGCTGATCGCCATCGGCAGGAAGATCAGCGACTTGGCCACCGATTCGCCGGCGGCCCGGTCGGCCAGGGCGGCGATGGCCAGGCCCAGCACCGTGGCGAAGCCGGTGACGAACACGACCCAGAACAGGTTGTTCCAGATCACGCCGCGCAGGGCCCCCATCATCGCCAGGACGACGAGGGCGGCGGCGGTGCTGAGCGAGACGACCGGCACCGGCCCGCCCAGGTCGGCGCCGCGCCCCCGGGCCGGCCCCCGCAGGACGACGGTGACCACGGCGATGACCACCAGCACCAGGGCGATCTGCGCCAGGCGGCTGGAGAGGACGTCGCCGATGCCGTTGAAGCTGAAGACGTCGGAGTTCCCCAGGACCGACCGGTAGTTCTCGAGCCCCACGGCCTCGTCGCCCCGACGGCTGCGGAAGCTCAGGTAGATCGTGCGGACGGCCGGGACGACCAGCCCGATGAAGAGGAACGACAGCGCCGGGGCGAGGAAGATGACCGGGCGCCAGCGGTCGGGGATGCGGCGGGCCCGCTCGGCCGACGGGGGGCGCACGCGGGCCCGGAGGGCGCCGACGAGGGCGCCGACCACCGCACCGCCCAGCGGCCACAGGCCCCCGCCCTTGAACCAACCACCGCTGTTGGCGAGGGCTCCGGCGGGCACGCCGACGGCGGCGCCGATGAGGATCGAGTACAGGGTGAAGCGGGTGCGGGCCAGGTCGACGGCCGCGTTGGCGGCGAGGAACAGGCCGAGGGTCACACCGACGATGGCGAGGACCTGGAGGATGGTGGTGAGGAGCTGGGCCATGGGAGGTGGGGGCAGCGGGACGCTAGGGGGTGGGCCCGGCGCCTGCTGGCGCCGGACCCACCCGTCAGCGGATCAGGAGGGCCAGGCCTCCTCGACGGTGGTGAGGGCCTCTTCGACCGTCTTGTTGCCGGACACGATGTCCACGGCGGCGGTCCAGAACTCACCGGCGCCGATCTCACCCGGCATCAGGTCGCTGCCGTCGAACCGGACGGGGTCGGCCTCGCTCAGGATCTCGGCGAAGGTCTGCTCGATCTCCGACGGGTACAGGCTCGTGTCGGTGTTCTGGTTCGGGGCCAGGAAGCCACCGGTCGGGGCACGGGCGTCGCCGTACTCGCTGCTGCCGATGAACTCCAGGACCTCCATGACCTCGGGGCGGTCGCTGAAGGCGGCGGCGTAGATGCCACCGCTCAGGGTCACCTGGCCGAAGTCCTGGTCGGCGAAGGTGGGCAGGTAGAACGCGTTGACCTGACCGTCCTCACCGATCTCGGTGCCCTCGGGCCAGTTGGCGGCGTAGAAGTTGCCCTGCCGGTGCATCATGCAGTCGCCCTCGAGGAGGGGGAGGCCGGCGTCGGCGAACGGCGTGGCCGCGATGTTCTGCAGACCGCCGAACACCATGCCCTCGGTGGCCCACAGGTCGTAGACGTACTCGACGACCTCGACCACGTCCGGGTCGTTGAACGGGATCTCGTGGTTCACCCACTGGTCGTAGACCTCGGGGCCCTTCAGCCGCAGCATGAAGTCCTCGATCCAGTCCGTCATGGGCCAGCCGGTGGCGGCGTCGGAGCCGATGCCGATGCAGAACGGGGTGTCGCCGTTGGCGATCATCTCGTCGGCCTGCGAGAGCAGGTCCTCCATGGTCTCGGGCACGGTGTAGCCCTTCTCCTCGAAGGCCGTGGGGTCGTACCAGACCAGGCTCTTGAGGTCGGCCTTGGCCGGCACGCCGTAGAGGTCACCGTCGATGGTGGCCAGCTCGAGCAGGCCCTCGGGGAGCCCGTCGAAGCCGCTGGCGATCTCCTCGGGGATCGGCACCAGGTCGTCCTGGAAGTCGCGGATCTTGCCCGGCTGCGGGAAGAAGGCGATGTCCGGGGCGTTGCCGCCGTCGACCTGACCACCGATCTGCTCCTCGAAGCTGCGGTCGCCGGCGTAGTCGATGGTGATGCCGGTCTCCTCCTCGAAGGCGGCGAAGGCGTCGACGAGGCCCTGGGCCTCGCCCTCGACCTCGGGGCCGGCCATGGTCACGACCTTGTCGCCGTCACCCCCGCCGCCCCCACCGGAGCTCTCCTCGCCGTCGTCGTCGTCGGCACAGGCAGCCCCGAGGAGGGCGACCGCCAGTGCGATCGTCAGGAGGGTCCGGGTGGCCCCTCGGCGTCGTGGTTGCATGTGTCTTCTCCTGGGTTGGGGTCAGGCCGGTCCCGCGCCAGCGGAACGGGGACCGGTGGTGGAACGCACCACGACCTCGAGCGGGAGCTCGTGGACGTGGGCGGTGGGTGCGGCATCGCCGCTGAGCACCTCGAGGAGCAGGCGGGTGGCGACCCGACCGCTCTCGAAGAGGGGTTGGTGGACGGTGGTGAGGCCGACGTAGCCGGCCAGCTCGATGTCGTCGAAGCCGATGACCGACAGGTCCTCGGGCACCCGGACGCCGAGCGATCGGGCCGCCTCGAGCACGCCGAGCGCCTGGACGTCGGCGGTGGCGAAGATGGCGGTGGGCGGGTCGGGGAGTCTGAGCAGGTCCTTGGCGATGGCGACCGCCACCTCTCGGGCGTGGGTTCCGTACCGGACCAGAGCCTCGTCGACGGGGACGCCGGCGTCGGCCATGGTCTGGCGGAACCCGAGCTCGCGGTCGTCGGCGGCGGTGAAGCCGAGCGGCTCGTCCTGGTCGCCGCCGATGAAGGCGATGCGCTCGTGGCCCCGGTCGAGGAGGTGCTGGGTCGCCAGGCGACCGCCGGCGACGTCGTCGACCACGACCGACGAGACCCCCTCGCCGACGGCGTCGACGAGCACGACCGGCACGCCGGCGGCGACGATGCGGGCCAGGTCGGCGGGGGGCGGCGGGAACGACATGAGGAGGAGGCCGTCGGCCCGGTCCCGGCGCGTGAGCGTGCCGAGGAAGTCGTCGCGGTGGGCCTCGGTCTCGACGTTGAAGATGACGAGGTCGTGCTGGGCCCCGTCGAGGGCGGCGGCGACGCCGCGCAGGCGCTCGATCGGCGACGGGGTCGTGAAGTAGGGGACGACGACGCCGAGGGTGCGGCACCGGCCCCGCGACAGGCCCTGGGCCAGCGGGTTGGGCCGGTACCCCAGCTCGGCGATGGTGTCGAGCACCCGGGCCCGGGTGGCCTCGGAGACCTTGGGGCTGCCGTTGAGCACCCGCGACACCGTCCCCGCTCCCACGCCCGCCCGGGCTGCGACATCGGCGATGGTGGCCACGGGCACGGGCTCCTCTCGGGTCGACGCGCCCTCCCCTCGGACGGGCGCCCCAGCGTGGAAGCGGTTCCACGGTGTGACGTGCACCATACGGAGGTGACCTGGAGGTGTCAACGGTCTCACCGGACCGTGACCGACCCGTGACCGAGACCTGCACCCCGCCCGGGCCCTCGGCGAGGAGGGTGCCCCGGGCTCGGGGCGGGCGGTGGGGCGCATCACGGGCACCGTCGCACCCGCCGCCCGGCGCCGCCAGGGTCCTTCGACCCTGGTCGGGGCGCCGGCGCGCCTACGACTCGACCCAGAGGGTGCCCTTCATGGTCGAGGCGTGGGGCTCGCACTCGAAGGCGTGGGGGCCGACCTCGGTGGCCTCGAACTCCAGGGTCTGGGTGGTGGGCCCGGCCTCGACGTCGGTCTTGGCCGCGCCCGACGGGCCCTCGATGGCCAGGTTGTGGCCCACCGAGCGGTCGCGGTTCTCGACGGTGAAGGTGATCGTCGTGCCCACCGGCACCCGCAGGCAGTCGGTGTCCCACCGGAGGTTCTCGGCGACGAGCGTGTGCGCCCCGTCCTCCACCCGGGTGCAGTCGTCGGGTGCGGCCGACGGGGCGTCGTCACCGCAGCCGACGAGACCGCCGACGAGGGCGAGGACCAGCAGGAGACCGGGGAGGGACCGACGACGTGGCACGGTGGCCGACCGTACCGACCGGGCCGGGGACCGGGCACCTCGGAGCACCGCCGGTCGCTCCGGGGCGGGCCGAGGCTCCCCACCCGGGCCGAGGGGTCGGCCGGTAGGCTCGGGCCGTGGCCCCGTATCGCACCCCCGAGTACCACCCGGCGTTCGAGGAGTACTGCGAGGCGATCTACGAGCTCAACGAGGACGACGTCGACGTCATCCAGGCCCGCATCGCCGAGCGCCTCGAGGTGTCCCGGCCGGCGGTGTCGGAGATGATCCGCAAGCTCGAGGGCGAGGGGCTGGTCGCGGTCGACGGGCGCATCAGCCTCACCGGCGACGGCCTGCGCCTGGCCGAGTCGGTCGTGCGCCGCCACCGCCTGGCCGAGCGGTTCCTGACCGACGTCCTCAAGCTCTCGTGGGCCGAGGCCCACAAGGAGGCGGGCAAGTGGGAGCACGTCATCTCCCAGAACGTCGAGGAGGCGATGGACAAGCTCCTCGGTGCGCCGACGACGTGCCCGCACGGCAACCCCATCCCCGGCGCCGACTACACCGCTCCGGTGTCCTCACCCCTCGGTGAGCTCGAGGTCGGGTCGGCGTTCGTCGTGAACCGCATCCCCGAGGAGCTCGAGTTCGCCCCCGGCATGCTCGAGTTCCTGGAGTCGGCCGACATCCTCCCGGGCCGGGCCGGCGTCATCACCGCGACCTCCCCCGACGGCACCACCACCGTCGAGGTCGGCGGCGCCCACGTGGGCATCGGCGCCTTCGCCAGCGCTCGCATCCTCGTCACCACCTGACGGGCCGCCGTTCACGGACCGGCAACATCGGCGACACCGGTGCGGGGCTACCCTCCGCGGGCTCGACCTCGGCGGTCACGGTCGAGGCCCATCCCATGACGGCCACGCCCACCCCCTCCTCCGTGCTCCCTCCCGCCGCCGAGGGACGCCCGCCGGGCTACGACGCCCTGCGCACCCCGAGCGGGGAGGTCCGCGGCCCGTGGTCGCGGGTGGCGGCGACGCTCGACGAGCTCGGCCTCCCCGAGCTGCGGGAGCGCCGCCGCGAGTCCGACCGGCTGCTCGACGAGGACGGCGTCACCTTCAACGCCGCCGGACCCACCGACGGAGCCCCGACGACGGGCTCGGACGGACCGCGGGTCGGACCGGCCCGGCGTTGGCCCCTCGACCCCGTCCCGGCCCTGCTGACGAGCGACGAGTGGAGCGCCATCGAGCGGGGCGTCGTCGAGCGCACCGAGCTGCTGAACCTCGTCCTCGCCGACCTGTACGGACCGCGCCAGCTGCTGCGCCAGGGCCTGGTGCCCGCCGAGCTGGTGCTCTCCGACCCCGCCTTCCTGCGCCCCTGCGACGGCATCGCCCTCGACGGGCCCGTCCAGCTGGTCACCGCCGGGTTCGACCTGGCGCGCGACCCCGACGGCCGCCACCTCGTCCTCACGCACCGGGCCCAGGCCCCGGCGGGCGCCGGTTACGCCCTCCAGAACCGGGAGGTGACGTCGCGGGTCTTCCCCAGCCTCTACCGCGACAGCGAGGTCCACCGGCTGGCCCCGTTCTTCCGGACGCTCCGCACCGCGCTCGTGGCCGCGGCGCCGGCCGACGTCGACGACCCGCGCATCGTCGTGCTCTCCCCCGGTCCGCTGGCGGGCGCCGCCTTCGAGCACGCCCTCCTCGCCCGCCACCTCGGCTACACGCTCGTCGAGGGGGCCGACCTCACCGTCCGGCGGGGACGGGTGTGGCTGCGGTCGCTGGGCCGCCACGAGCCGGTGCACGTGATCCTCCGGCGCCTCGACCCCGAGTTCTGCGACCCGGTGGAGCTCCGGCCCGACTCCCAGCTCGGCGTGCCCGGCCTCGTCGACGCCTGCCGCCGGGGCACCGTGGCGGTCGTCAACCCGCTCGGCTCGGGGGTGCTCGAGAACCCCGGCCTGGTGCCCTTCCTCCCCTCCGTGGCCGCCGCCCTCCTCGGCCACGACCTGGAGCTGCGGTCGGCCCAGGCGTGGTGGTGCGGCGACGACACCGGGCTGTCCCACGTCCTGGCCCACCTGGACCGGCTGGTGCTCCGCCAGGTCGGCCGGCAGCCCGACGGTCGCGTCCCCGCCCCGATCGAGGGCGCCCTCCTGAGCAGCGCGGAGAGGGAGGCCCTGGCGACGCGCATCGCCGCCGAGCCCCGCCGGTGGACCGGCACCGAGCGGGTCGAGCTGGGGTCGACCCCGACGCTCACCGACCGCGGGCTGGAGGCCCGGGCGAGCGTCCTGCGCACCTTCACCGTCGCCCGGGGTGACTCCTACGCGGTGATGCCCGGCGGGCTGACGCGGGTGCTGCCCGCCCAGCGGGCGCGGGTGACCGCCCACTCGGCCCTGACGGCCAAGGACACGTGGGTGCTGGCGTCCGAGCCCGAGCGGCTCACGGGCTTCTGGCTCCAGGCCGGGCCGGCGGTCGAAGCGGTCGCGCCCGAGGGGTCGATGTCGTCGCGGGCGGCGGAGAACCTCTTCTGGCTCGGCCGCTACGCCGAGCGGGCCGAGACGCTCATCCGCCTGCTGCGGGTCGTGGGCGACCGGCGCAACGACTTCGAGCACGGGACGAACCCCGCCGGAAGGGCCTCGCTCGCCGTGCTCCTCCACGCCCTCTCGGCGGTCACGGGCGGCGCCCCGGGGTACGCCGACCCCGGCCCCGCGCCCGGCGAGCTGCCGTCGGCGGCCGAGTCGGGGGCCGAGCTCCGGTCGCTCGTCGTCGACGCCGACCGCCCCGGGTCGCTGGCCTACGCCGCCCGGCGTCTCATCGACGCCGCCCAGACGGTGCGGGACCAGCTCTCGAGCGACACCTGGCCGCTCCTCACCGCCCTCGACCACGAGCTGCTCGGCCCGGCGGCCCGGACCTACCCCCGCGGCGTCGGCCGGGCCACGCTCAGCCGGGCGCTCCAGGCGCTGATGGCCCTCTCGGGCCTGACCGCCGAGAGCATGGTGCGGGACCCGGGGTGGCACTTCATGGAGGCCGGCCGCCGGCTCGAGCGCGGGGTCGGCGTGGCGCTGCTCCTGCGGGCGACGGTGACCACGGCCCGCGACACGGCGACCGACAGCCTCGTGCTCGAGTCGGTGCTGAGCGCGACCGAGAGCATCATCACCTACCGGCGGCGCTACCGGTCGCACGGCCAGCTCGAGACGCTCCTCGACCTCCTCGTCCTCGACCCCGGCAACCCCCGCTCGCTCGCCCACCAGGTCGACCTGCTGGGAGCCGCCGTCGACGCGCTGCCCGACCGCGACGGCGACGGTCGGCTGTCGCCCGCCGGCCGCCTCGTCCTCCAGACGGCGACGGCCGTGCGCGTGGCCGACACCCGCGCCCTCGCCACCACCGACGCCGCCGACGGCCGCCTGCGGCCCGGGCTGGCCGCGTTCCTCGACGGCCAGGTCACCGGGTTCCGGCAGACGGCCGACGCCATCAGCGCGGCCCACTTCACCCCGATCCTCCCCCAGCGCCCGCTCGTCCCGGCGGCGGCCAGGCGATGAGGCGATGAGGCGATGAGGCGATGAGGCGATGAGGCGATGAGCGTCTACCGGGTCACCCACCGGACCGAGTACCGCTACCAGGAGGAGGTCACCGCCAGCTACGGCCAGACCCACCTCCTCCCCCGCGCCGCCCCCGGCCAGGAGCCGCAGGACGCCACGGTGTCGTTCTGGCCCGTGCCCGACGACCGGCGCACCCGCACCGACTTCCACGGCAACCGGTGCATCGCCTTCTCGATCCTCGCCCCGCACCTGCGGCTCACGGTCGAGGCGACGAGCACCGTCGAGGTCACCGGCCCGCCGGCGCCGACGCTGACGGCCGACATGCCGTGGGAGGTGGCCCGCGACGAGATCCGCCGCTCCACCGACCCCGTCGGCCTCGAGGCGCGGGAGATGGCGCTGGCCTCGCCCCGGGTCGGCCTCAGCCCCGCAGTGCGGGACTACGCGGCGCCGTCGTTCCGGCCCGGCCGTCCGCTGCTCGACGCCGTCGTGGACCTGGCGCACCGGATCCACACCGACTTCGCCTACGACCCCAGCGCCACCGACGTGGGCACGACCGTCGACGAGGCCCTCGCCGCCCGCGGGGGCGTGTGCCAGGACTTCGCCCACCTGGCCATCGCCTGCGTGCGGGCCCAGGGCCTGGCCGCCCGGTACGTGAGCGGGTACCTGGAGACCGACCCGCCCCCGGGTCGTCCCCGCCTCGAGGGCGCCGACGCCACCCACGCCTGGCTGGCCGTGCACCTGCCCGGCGACGGGTGGGTCGGCATCGACCCGACCAACGACGTCCTCGCCGGCGACCGCCACATCACCACGGCGTGGGGCCGCGACTACGGCGACGTCCCGCCTGTCGAGGGCATCATCTTCACCGAGGGCCGGACCCACTCCATGGAGGTCGCCGTCGACGTGGTGCGCCTGTGAGCGGCGCGGGGGCGAGCGGGTGACGAGAAGGTGAGGCCCTACGAGTGCTCCCGGTGCGGGGGACTGCTGGACATCGGCGACGGGGTGTGCCCGCGGTGCGCGGCGCCGCTCGGCTTCGCCCTTCCGCTCGACGACGTCCTCGTCCTCGACGGCCCCGACGGTGACGGCTGGGTGCGGTGCGCCGAGCACCCGTCGCTCGGCTGCACGTGGGTGATCCGGCCCGACGACGGTCCCCGGTGCGAGTCGTGCCGGCTCACCCGCACGGTCCCCGGCGACGACGACCCGCGCGACCACGCCCACCTCGTGGTGATCGAGCAGGCGAAGCGGCGGCTCGTCGTCCAGCTCCGCCGGATCGGCCTCCCGATCGTCGACCGGGCCGCCGATCCGGAGGCGGGGCTCGCCTTCGACCTCCTGTCGACCCGGTTCGAGCCGGTGACGATCGGCCACGCCGACGGGGTGATCACCATCGACCTGGCCGAGAGCGACGACGCCCACCGGGAGATGCTCCGCGCCCAGCTCGACGAGCCGTACCGCACCGTCCTCGGCCACCTCCGCCACGAGGTCGGGCACTACTTCTGGGGGGTCCTCATCGCCCGGGCCGGGCGCCACGAGGGGTTCCGGGCCCTGTTCGGCGACGAGCGGGCGAGCTACCAGGACGCCCTCGACCGCCACTACGCCGTCGGCGCCCCGGTCGGCTGGCAGGAGCGCTGGGTCAGTGCCTACGCCACCATGCACCCGTGGGAGGACTGGGCCGAGACCTTCGCCCACTACCTCCACATCCGCGACACGCTCGACACCGCCGGCGCCTTCGGGATGTCGCTCGCCGGACCCGACGAGGGCACCGCCGTCGGGGCGGTCGCGCCGTCGGGTGACGTCGACGACGAGAGCTTCTGGTCCGTCGCCCGGGACTGGACCGCCCTGGCGACGGCCCTCAACGCCGTGAACCGGTCGATGGGCCACGCCGACCTCTACCCGTTCGCCCTCACGCCCCCGGTCATCGAGAAGCTGGCCTACGTCCACGACCTCGTCCGCGGCGCGACCTGACCGGAGCCTCGCACGGATGGTGCCAGGCACCTTCCGTGGCCATCGCACGGATGGTGCCAGGCACCTTCCGTGGTCATCGCCGCGGGACCGCCGACCGGTGCCTGGCACCGGTCGGCGGTCAGAGGGCGGCGAGGACGGGCTCGTCCGGCGGGCGGCCGACGGCGCGGACGGTGGGGGCACCGTCGACGATGCGGACCCAGGCGCGGTCGCCCACGGCCAGGCCCAGGCCGGCCAGCTCGGTGCGGGTCATGGTGACGAGGACGACCTGGTCGTCGGTGGCGACGTCGATGCGCACCTCGAACCCGACCCGGGTGATGCGCTGGACGGTGCCGGGGACGACGGCGCCCGGCGCCGACCCGCCGGGGCCCGACGCCGAGAGGGCCAGGTCGTGGGGCCGGACGAGGTGGTCGCCGAGCTGGGTGACGGGGCCCAGGAACCGCATGACGAAGTCGTTGGCCGGTGCGTCGTAGAGGGCGTCGGGCGGGCCGATCTGCTCGATGCGCCCGTCGTTGATGACGACGATCTCGTCGGCGACCTCCAGCGCCTCCTCCTGGTCGTGGGTGACGAAGACGGTCGTGACGTGGACCTCGTCGTGCAGGCGTCGCAGCCACTCGCGCAGCTCCTTGCGGACCTTGGCGTCCAGGGCGCCGAAGGGCTCGTCGAGGAGCAGCACGGTCGGCTCGACGGCCAGGGCCCGGGCCAGGGCCATGCGCTGTCGCTGGCCGCCGGAGAGCTGCCCGGGCAGGCGATCGGCGAACTGCTCCAGGTGCACAAGCTCGAGCAGCTCCTGGACCTTGGCCCTGACCTCGGCCTTGGGCCGCTTGCGGATCTCGAGCCCGAAGGCCACGTTGCGGGCCACGGTGAGGTGCTTGAAGGCGGCGTAGTGCTGGAACACGAAGCCGACGTTGCGCTTCTGCGGGGGCAGGTGGGTCGACTCGACCCCCTCGATCTCGATGGTGCCGGCGTCGGCGTCCTCCAGCCCGGCGATGATCCGCAGCAGGGTGGACTTGCCCCCGCCGCTGGGGCCCAGCAGGGCGGTCAGCTGCCCGGTGGGGATGCTGACGTCGATGCCGGAGAGGGCGACGAAGTCCCCGAACCGCTTCTCGACGCCACGGACCTCGATGCTCATGGCCTCACCTCTCCTCGGACTCGGGTCGCAGGAACGACACCACGGCGATGCAGACCACGGCGACCGCCGCCAGGAGGAAGGCGATGGCGTAGGCCGAGGCCAGGTTCTCGGCGCCGAACTGCTGGTACTCGTGCTCCACCGCGAGGGTCGCGGTGCGGGTCTTGCCGCCGACGTTGCCGGCGACGACCTTGACGGCGCCGAACTCCCCCAGCGACCGGGCCAGGCTGAGGACGACGCCGTAGACGACCGCCCACCTGATGGCGGGGAGGGTGATGCGGCGGAACGTCTGGACGGCGTTGGCCCCGAGGCTCCGGGCCGCCTGCTCCTGGTCGATGCCGATCTCCTCCAGCACGGGCACGACCTCGCGGATCACCAGCGGGAGGGCCACGAACGTGGTGGCCATGATGATCCCCGGGGTGGCGAAGATGATCTGGAAGCCGGCGTCCTCGAGCGCCGGGCCGAACCATCCGTCGCGACCGCCGTAGACGAGCACGAGCGACAGCCCGACGACGACCGGCGACACCGACAGCGGGACGTCGACCAGGGCGCTGAGCAGCCGGCGTCCCGGGAACCGGTGGCGGACCAGCAGGATGGAGATCCCCAGGCCGAACACCAGGTTGATCAGGACCGACACCAGCGCGACCCGCACGGTCAGACCGAGGGCGGCGGTGACCTCCTCGTCGCCGAAGGCGCTCGAGAGGGTGCCGAGGCCGTCGGCGAAGGTCTGCTTGGCGACCAGCGAGACGGGCCACGCCACCAGGAGGAACAGGTAGCCGATGACGATGGCGCGGAAGATGTAGGTCAGCGGACCGCGCCGGCGGACCTTCGGGCGGGGGGCGTCAGCCACGGCGGCTCACCCGCCTCTGGATCACGTCGAGCAGCACGATGACGACGAGGGCCACGGCCAGCAGGACGGTGGCGACCACGGCGGCGTCGGCGTTCCGGCCCCCCTCGATGTAGGTGAGGATCCGGACGGAGGTGACCTCGGTCCGCAGCGGCAGGTTCCCCGACAGGAGCACCAGCGAGCCGTACTCGCTGATCGCCCGGGCGAACGAGAGCGCGGCTCCCGAGGCGATCGCCGGGGTCAGGCTGGGCAGGATCACCCGCCGGAAGGTGGTGGCGCGGCTGGCCCCGAGCGAGGCGGCCGCCTCCTCGACCTCGCGGTCGATCTCCAGCAGCACCGGCTGCACGGTGCGCACGACGAACGGCAGCGTCACGAACAGGAAGGCCAGGAAGACCGAGGCCCGCGTGCCCGTGACGTCCACCGGCGTCGGCCCCTTGGGCCCGTAGAGCTGGAGCAGCACCAGCCCGGCGACGATCGTCGGCAGGGCGAAGGGCAGGTCGATCAGCACCTCGAGCACCCGCTTGCCCCAGAAGTGGTCGCGCACCAGGACCCATGCGATGAGCGTGCCCATGACCGAGCTCACGACGGTGACCAGCGCAGCCATGCCGATCGTCAGCCGCAGGGCGGCGGCCGTGTTCGGGTTCGACAACGTCTCCCGGAACCCGTCCCACCCGCCGGTGGTGGCCCGGGCCACCACCGCCGAGAGCGGGAGGAGCACCAGGAGGCTCAACCAGAGCAGGGCGGTGCCGAGGCCGACGCCCGAGGCGAGGCCGATGCCGCCGGATGCGGCCGACCGGCGCGTGCGCGCCGATCGGCCGCCCAGGCCCGCGACCGTCGTGGCCACGTCAGACCCGCCGGGGCGACGGGACCGGCGGGCTCACTCGGTCCTCCCCGTCTCCTGCTGGATGCGGGGGACGATGCCCTCCTCCTCGTCGAAGAACCGGGCGGTGGCCTCGGACCACCCACCGAAGGCCTCGCCGACGGTGATCAGCGTCTCGGGCTCGGGGAACGGGTTCGACGGGTCGTTGGCCCCCTCGACCTCGGGGATCTCGAGCCCGTCGATCACCGGGCGGAAGCCCTTCTCCACGAACTCGAGCTGGCCCTCCTCGCTGAGCACGAAGTCGAGCCACGGCTGGGCGATCTCGTCGGCCTCCTCCAGGACGGCACCCGGGTTCTCGATGAGCAGGGTCGTGTCGGGGACGATGTAGTCGAAGGCCTCGCCGCTCTGGCGGGCGAGGATGGCCTCGTTCTCGTAGGAGATGAGGACGTTGCCGGTGCCGTCCTTGAAGGCGGTGGTGGCGTCCCGCCCGCTCCCGGGCAGGGCGGCGACGTTCTCGAAGAAGCCGGTGAGGTACTCCTCGGCCTCGGCCTCGGTGCCGCCGTCGGCGATCACCTGGCCGTAGGCGGCGAGGATGTTCCACTTCGCCGCCCCCGACGACCCGGGGTTCGGGGTGATGATCTCGACGCCGTCCTGCAGGAGGTCGTCCCAGTCCTCGATGCCGTCGGGGTTGCCCTCGGGGACGACGAAGACCACGACCGAGTCGGAGACGATCCCGTCGGTCTCGTTGTCCTTCCAGTCCTCGGCCACGAGCCCGGCGTCGACCAGGCGGGTCACGTCGGGCTCGATCGAGAAGTGGACGTAGTCCGCCTCCAGACCGCCCTCGACGGCCCGGCTCTGGTCGCCCGACGCACCGTAGGAGCCCTCGACCCGGGCCCCCTCGCCCTCGGGCGTCTCGGTGAACTTCTCGAAGATGGCGAGGTTGGCCTCCTCGGGGACGGCGAAGCCGACGATGTTGAGGGTCTGACCGCCGCCCCCGCCCCCGCCCCCGGAGGCGTCGTCGTCGTCGCCCCCGCAGGCCGTGACGACCATCAGGCCGGCGATGGCGATCGCCAGCGCGGCACGGCGTCGGCTCCTCGTGCGGGTGGTCATCGGGACCGGTTCCTCCTGCGCCCGGGGGCGCCTCCAACCAACCAGGCCTTTCCGGTCGGTTCGGGTCACATTAGGCATGCAGATGATCCCGGTCAACTTGGTGGGGATGCGGTCCGGCGCCCCTCAAGCGCCCTCCACCCGCCGTCCAACCGCTCCGGAGGATGGTGACAACACCCCGGAGAGCCCGGGCGTCGCACCCATCGGAGCCCGCATGACCCACCCCCGCACGCTGCCGGTCGCCCCCGACGTCTGGCTCGTCCGGTCCTCGGTCGACGCCGAGGCGGCGGCCCTCCCCCTGAGCTCCCTGGTGGTGACGGGGGCCGACCCCGTCCTCGTCGACACCGGCGACGGTCGGGACCGGGACGCCTGGTGGGCGCAGGTGGAGGCCGTCGTCGACCCCCGCGAGGTCCGCTGGGTGGTCCTGAGCCACGACGACCCCGCCCACTGCGGCGCCCTGCCCGACGTCCTCGCCCGCTGCCCGGACGCGACGGTGGTCGCCTCGTGGGCCATGGCCGAGCGGCTGGCCGCCCGGGCCCCGGGGGTGGCCCGGACCCGGGTGCGGTGGGTGGCCGAGGGCGACGTCGTCCCGGGCGGCGGGCGGGAGCTGTGCGTCCTGCGCCCGCCGGCCTACGACTCCCCGGCGACGCTCGGTCTGCTCGACGCCGCCACCGGGGTCTTCTGGTCGTCGGTGTGCTTCGGCACCCCCGTCCCCCACGACGTCGAGGAGGTGTCGGTGCTCGACCGCGACGTGTGGGAGGACGGCCTGGCCCGGTACCACCTCCGCCTGAGCCCGTGGATCGCCGACGTCGACCCGGCGCGGTGGCGGGCGGCCGTCAGCCGCGTCGCCGTCCACGGCCCCCGGACCATCGCCTCGGCCCGGGGTCCGCTGATCCGGCGGGGCGACGTGGGCCGGGCCCTCGACATGCTCATCGACCTGGCCGGGCTGCCCGAGCCCGCCCCCGACCGGCCGGGAGGGGTCTGAGCCCCTGCGACGGCGCCGGTCCTCCCCCGCCCGGTGCCCGATCTCCGGCGCGACCGCCAGTAGCCTCCCGAGCCGCTCGTGCCGACACCGTGCGAGGCCACACCATCGCGTCCGACCGCACCCCGAACCTGGAGATCTCGGTCCTGGGGCCGCTGCGCGCCTGGTCGGACGACGGCGAGCACGCCGTCGGCGGCCGGCGCCAGCGCAGCGTGCTGGCCCGGCTGGCGATCGCCGGCGGCGAGGTGGTCGGCGCCGAGCGGGTGATCGACGACCTGTGGGACGGCGAACCGCCCCGCAGCGCAACCAACACCCTGCAGAGCTACGTGTCCAACCTGCGCCGGACCCTCGACCACGACGCCTCGGTGGTGGTGGAGCGGGTGGGCGACGGCTACCGCATCGACCCGGCCGGGGCCGAGCTCACCGCCGTCCGCTTCGAGCGCCTCGTGGCCGAGGGCTCGGCGTCGGGGCCGCCGGCCTCCCGCCTCGCCGCCCTCGACGCCGCCCTGGGCCTGTGGCGGGGCCCGGCCCTGGGCGACCTGGCCGACGAGCCGTGGGCCCGGGGGCCGGCGGTGCGGCTCGAGGAGCTGCGCCTGGCCGCCACCGAGGCCCGCTTCGACCTCCAGCTCCAGGCCGGTCGCCACGCCGTGATCGTGGGCGACCTCGAGGCCGAGGCCACCGCCCACCCCCTGCGCGAGCGGCTCACCGCCCAGCTCGTCCTGGCCCTGTACCGCAGCGGCCGCCAGGCCGAGGCCCTCCGGGCCTACGACCGGGCCCGGGCCCACCTGGCCGACGAGCTGGGGCTGGACCCGAGCCCCGACCTGGCCCGCCTGGCCGGCCAGGTGCTCGACCAGGCCCCGGAGCTCGACCACGTCCCGGTCGCCGACGGGCCCACCCCCGTCAGCGTCCGGCCCGGCGGGGGCGACGCTCCGGTCTCGGTGCCCGAGGGCCTGCTTCCGCTCCCCCCGGCGGTCGAGGGCCGCCGGGCCCTGAGCCGGTTCGTCGGCCGCCACGAGGAGCTGGCCCGGCTGGGCGGGGCCTGGTCGGCGGCGGTCGAGGGGAGCCGCCACCTCGCCCTCGTGGCCGCCGAGCCCGGCGCGGGGAAGACCCGGCTGGCCCAGGAGATGGCCCTCCGGGTGCACGCCGAGGGCGGCCAGGTGCTCTGGGGCCGCTGCACCCCCGAGTCGCTGGCGCCCTACCAGCCCGTGGTCGAGGCCCTGCGCACGGCCACCGAGGCAATGGGCCGCGAGGCCACGCAGGCGATGGTCGCGGCCCGTCCCGCCCTCGGGCGCCTGCTGCCCGAGGCCTCCCCGGAGGCGGCCGACGAGGCCCGCCGCAGCGACCTGCTCGCCCTCTACGACGCCCTGTCCGAGCTGGGGACCGAGGTCTCGGCCGGCGCCGCCATCCTGCTCGTCGTCGACGACGCCCAGTGGGCCGACACCGCCACCTTGTCCCTCCTCGACCACCTGCTCGCCGACGGGCGCGGCGGCCGGCTGCTGGTCCTGGCCACGGTGCGCCGCCCCGCGGGCCGCGCCACCCCCGAGCTCGACGCCTTCGTCGCCGGCCAACGGCGGGCCGACCGCCTCACCGAGGTCGTCCTCCCGGGCCTGGCCCCCTCCGAGGTCGGCGAGCTGCTCGGCGGCCGGGGCGTCACCGTCGATCCCGCCACCGCCGCCGCCCTGCGCGACCGCACCGGGGGCAACCCGTTCTTCCTGGAGGCCCTGGCCGACCACGGCGGCGACCTGACCGGCAGCGACGCCCGCGCCCTGCCCACCAGCGTGCGCGACGTCCTCGACGGGCGCCTCGCCGACCTCGAGCCGGAGGCGGCGGCGGTGCTGACGGCGGCCGCGATCATCGGCCAACGCATCGACCTGGCCCTCCTCGGGACCGTGACCCGCACCGATCCCGACGCCCTCCTCGACGTCGTCGACGCCGCCGTGGCCGGTGGGCTCCTGGCCGAGGACGAGGACCTCGGCTGGGTGACGTTCCCCCACGCCCTCGTGCGCCAGGCGTTGGTGGCCCGCACGACCCGCAACCGGGAGGCGCACCTGCACCGGCGGGTCGCCGACGTCCTCGAGGCGGCCGGCACCGCACCCGCCGGGGCCGTGGCCGAGCACCTGCTGGCCGCCGGCCGCCTCGTCCCGCTGGCCCGGCGGGCCCGCGCCGCCCTCGACGCCGCCGAGGAGGCCGTCGCCGTCCTCGCCGACAACGAGGCCGACCGCTGGGTCGGCCGGGCCCTGGCCGCCCTCGACGTCGAGCCGGCGGCGGAGACCCGCCTGCGGGCCGAGGCCCTCACCCTCGCCGCCCGCGTCGCCCGCCACCTGGCCCGGCGCGAGCGGGGGGAGGAGGCCATCCGGGAGGCCGTCGCGGTCGCCCGCCGGGCCGGCGACCCCGTCCTCCTCGCCCGGGCCGCCCAGGAGCAGGCCCTGATGGAGGGCGGCGTGGGCCTCGCCTACGGGGCCGTCGACGAGGACCTCATCGCCCTGCTCGAGGAGGCCCTCGCCGCCCTCCCCCCGGGCCACGAGCAGGACCGGGCCGCCCTCCTGGGGTGGCTGTCGATCGCCCGGGACGGCACCGACCCCGAGCGGCAGGCGGACATGGCCGCCGAGGCCCTGGCCCGGGCCGAGGCCCAGCCCGGCCAGGACCACCTCCGCGCCCTCGCCCTGCTCGCCCGCCGCATCGCCGTCGCCGGCCCCGACGGGCTCGACGAGCGGCTGCGCCTGGGTCCGCAGATGGACGAGGCCGCCCGGGGGTGGCGGGAGATGGAGGTCATGTCGCTCGTGCTCGACGTGACCGGCCTGGTCGAGGCGGACCGGGTGCCCGAGGCGAGGGCGGCGCTGGAGCGGCTCCGCGCCCTCGTCGCCGACCACGACCGCCCCGGCTACCGCGCCTACCTCCTCTTCCTCGACGCCACCTTCGCCCTCCTGCGCGGCGACCTGGACGCCGGCGAGGCGCTGTCGAACGAGGCGCTCGGCGTGGGGGCCGACGCCCACGGCACCAACGCCGTGCTGATGTGGTCGGCCCAGCAGGTGAACCTGGCCCGCGAGCGGGGCACGCTCGCCGACCTGGCCCCGATCGCGGTCGAGCGGGTGGCCGAGTTCCCCCGCATCCAGGCCTGGCGCGCCGCCCTGAGCGCGGCCCGCGCCGCCCAGGGCGACCACGCCGGTGCGGCCGAGGCCTACGGGCCGCTCTTCACCGCCGGTGCGTGGGCGTCGCGGGGCGACACGTCGCTCTGGTACGTGACCACCTACCTCGTGGCCGAGTCCGCCGCCGGCGGGGCCGATGCGGTGGCGTGCGCCGCCCTCGCCGAAGCCCTCGGTCCGCTCGAGGGGCGCATGGCCATCACCGGGATGGGCTCCGGCGCCCTCGGCCCCCTCGACCGGGTTCGGGGTCTGGTGCGGGAGGTCGTGGGCGACGTCGACGGGGCCGTGTCCGCCCTGACCTCGGCCGTGGACCGGGCGACCGCCGCCGGGTTCACCCCGTGGGAGGGGCGCGCCCGCGCCGATCGGGCCCGCCTGCTCCGACGGCGCGACGGCCCCGGCGACGCCGAGCAGGCCGCAGCCGACCTCGGCCGGGCCCGCCGGGTGCGGGCCGACCTGGGGATCCGCCTGGCCCTCGACCCGACCCAGGAGCCGGACGACGGCTAGAGGCCGCGACGTGCCTGGCACGTCGCGGCCGTGCGCCGTCGAGCGACCGGCCCGATCACCGCGCCGGCTGCGCGCCTCACCCCACGGCGCGCTCGCCCTTCGCCGCCTTGGCCACGGTGGTGACGATGCGCCGCGCGCGGGTCTCGGGCCGCTTGGCGGTGAGGATCCAGGTCAGGATCTGCAGCCGGGCGCTCGGGGGGAAGGCGGCGAAGTGCTCCGCCGCCGCCGGCAGCTCATCGAGCGCGGCCTGGACGTCGGCCGGGACGATCCCGTCCTCGACCTCGGCCAGGAGGTCCCAGGTGCCGCTCGCCTTGGCCTGGTCGACGAGGGCCTGGCCGGCGGGGGCCATGAGCCCGGCGGCGGTGAGCCGGGCCACCCGCTCCCGGTTGGAGCGGGCCCAGGCGCTGCGGGGGTTGCGCGGGGTGTACCTCTGGTACCGGGTCTCGTCGTCGCGCCGGCGCACGACGCTGTCGATCCAGCCGACGCAGAGTGCCTGGCACACCGCGTCGTCGTAGGAGACGAGGGGCGTGGCGCTGTCGGCCCGGCCCATCACCAGCCACACCCCCGGCTCGGTCGCGGCGTGGGCATCGAGCCAGGCCCGCCACGCCGCCGCGGTGGGGGCCACGATGGCGGGGAGCCCGTCGATCGTCTCGGACAGCACCGTGACCTGGTCGGGTGGAAGCTCGGTCGGGTCCACGGCGGCACGATGCCCCATCGGCACGGGGGTGCGCACGCGTCGGGCCGTCCGCCCGGGCGCGACCGTCGGCCGCGTCGGGCAGGATCGGTGGGTGGAGCAGCGCCGCCTCGTCCCCCGCGACCCCGCCAGCCCGCTGGTCCCCGTCGTGGGCATGGGCACGTCGCAGACGTTCGACACCGACGACCAGGACCTGGTCGACGCCGTGGTCGCCCGGGCCATGGCCCACGGCACGACCCTGTTCGACTCCTCACCCATGTACGGCCGCTCCGAGGCGACGTTGGGGCGGGCCCTGGAGGGTCGCCGGGACCAGGCGGTGGTCGCCACCAAGGTCTGGACGCCCGACGACGGCGACGCCGAGGCCCAGATGGACGCCTCGGCCCGCTTCTACGGGGGCCGGGTCGACCTCATGCAGGTCCACAACATGGTCGCCTGGCGGACCCGGCTCGACCAGGTCGAGGCCCGGCGGGAGCGGGGTGAGGTCGCCTTCGTGGGGGCGACCCACTGGCAGGTCTCCGGGTTCGCGGACCTGGAGGAGTGCATGGCGACCGGGCGCGTCGACGTCGTCCAGGTGCCGTACAACCCCGTCGAGCGCGACGTGGAGGAGCGGATCCTGCCCCGGGCCGCAGAGATGGGCCTCGGCGTGCTGGTGATGCGGCCCTTCGCCAACGCCGCCCTGCTGCGCGACCCGCCCCCGGCCCCCGAGCTCGCCGCCCTGGCCGCGACCGGCATCGCGACCTGGAGCCAGGCCCTGCTGGCCTGGGGCCTGTCGCACCCGGCCGTCGCCGCCGCCATCCCGGCCACGTCCAAGCCCGACCGGGCCGAGGAGAACGCCGCCGCCGGTGCCCTCCCCCCGCTCGACCCCGACGTCCGAGCCCGGATCGCCTCGCTGGTCACCCGCTGATCGGCGCCCTCGCGCCGCGCCGGGCTCGGTCCGGCGCGGTCGGCGGGCCGTACTGTGCGGCCATGGCCGACGAGACGACGCTGGCGGGGATCGACGAGCCGCTCGCGCCGCTGGGCCTGGGCACCTGGGCGTGGGGCGACCGCGCCGTGTGGGGCATGGGCGGCTACGACGCCGACCTCACCGAGGACCGCATCGTCGAGGCCTGGGACGCCACCCTCGCCGCCGGCGTGGCCCTGATCGACACCGCCGAGGTCTACGGCGGGGGCGAGAGCGAGCGCATCATCGGGCGGCTCCTCGCCGCCCGCCCGACCGACCGCGACCGGGTGGTGCTGGCCACCAAGTTCATGCCGCTGCCGCAGAAGCTGAACGTCCGCTCGGCGCTGCGGTCGGCCCTGCTGGCCTCGATCGAGCGGCTCGGCGTGGAGCGGGTCGACCTCTACCAGATCCACGGCCCGGTCAGCCTCCGCTCCAAGGGCGCCATCGCCGAGGCCCTGGCCGCCGTGGTCGACGAGGGCCTGACCCGGGCCGTGGGGATGTCGAACTACTCCGCCGGCGAGGTCGAGAAGGTCCACGCCGCCCTGGCCTCGCACGGGGTGCCGCTGGCGTCGAACCAGGTCGAGATGTCGCTCCTGCGTCGCCGCCCCGAGACCGGCGGCCTCCTCGGCACGTGCGACCGTCTGGGGGTCCGGATCCTCGCCTACTCACCGATCGGCCAGGGCCGGCTCACGGGCAAGTACTCCGCCGCCTCCCCTCCCCCGGGTCGACGGACCTTCTCGACCCACCCCATGGAGCAGGTCGACGAGGTGGTGGCCGTGCTCCGCGCCATCGGCGAGCCCCACGACCGGACGCCGGCCCAGGTCGCCCTGCGCTGGCTGGTCGAGAAGGGCACCATCCCCATCCCGGGCGCCAAGAACGCCGACCAGGCCACCCAGAACGCCGGCGCCCTGGGCTGGTCGCTCACCGCTGACGAGGTCGCCCGCCTCGACGCCGTCGCCCTCGACGGCACCCGCAGCCTCAAGCAGCGCATCTGGCAGCACGGCTGAGAGGTCTGCCACGCTCGGGCGGGCTGGGGGTCCCTCGACCGCCGTTCTGTTCGCGCCTGGCGACACGCCTGGCCGGTAGCGGTGTCAGAACGGCGATGGCCGCCTCGGACGCCGTTCTGTTCGCGCCAGGCGACAGAGGTGTCCGGCAGCGGTGTCAGAACGGTGCTGCGGTCACGTACGGCGGGTGGCGAGCGGATCCGACGCCATCAGCCTCCCCGTCGCCCTACCGCGGCATGCCCTCCTCGGATCTCGGGGTGCGGGGGCCGAGGGCGAAGGTGGGGTCGGGGGCGACGCCGTCGAGGATGAGGTCTGCGGCCAGGGCGGCGACGGCGGGACCGAACTTGAAGCCGTGGCCGCTGAACCCGGCCAGCACGGTGACGGCGCCCGACCGGTCGATGACGGGATCGTGGTCGGGGGTCGTCGTGTAGAGGCAGGTCAGGGGGACGGCGCGGGTCGACATCACGCCCGGCAGCCACGTCTCGGCGTAGCGCCGGAGGTCGTCGAGGGCGGCGGCGTCGATGGGGCGCTCGGCGCGGTCCGGGTCGATCTCGGGGCCGACGCCGTGGAAGCCCACCTTCACCCCCTCGGCGTCGGCCAGCCCGTACACCCCGTGGGCGGCCCGCGCCATCGTCAGCAGGGCTCCGGGGTGGTGGATGAAGCTGGGCCACGCCGCCGCGTCGTCCGTCGGCTGGAAGTGGGCCGGCTGCTCGACCGTGACCCGCAGGGCGGGCAGCCCGCCGACCCCGCCCAGCAGCCGGGACGCCCACGGGCCGGCGGCGACGACCGCCGCGCCGGCGGTGACCTCCTCGCCCGACGCCAGCCGCACCCGCACGCCGCCGCCGTCGCCGCCGACCTCGGTGACGGAGGTGACGGCCGTGCCGAGGCGCACCTCGGCCCCGCGCCGCCCGGCCGCCCCGTGCAGGGCCCGGACGGCGGCATCGGCGTGGAGCCGGCCGGCGGCGGGGTGGAACAGCACCGTCGTGTCGAAGCGAAGGCCGGGCCAGCGGGCCGACGCCTCCGACGGGGTCAGCACCTCGCACGGCACCGCGGCCTCGCCCAGGGCGGTCTGCAGGGCGGTGACCGCGACCGGGTCGCCGTGGTCGACGGCGCCGGTGAGGGTCAGCAGCTCCCGCCCCGTCTCGGCCTCCAGCTCGCGCCACCCGGCGAGGGCCCGGCGGGCCAGCTCGACGTAGCCGACCTGGGCGTAGGCGTGGCGGAAGATGCGCGACGCCCCGTGCGAGCTGCCGCGCTGGTGCCCGGGGGCGTGCTGCTCGACGAGCAGCACGGAGGTCCCGCGCCGGGCGACCTCCCAGGCGGTGGCCGCGCCCATGACCCCGCCGCCCACGACGACGACGTCGACGCTCATCGGATCGTCACCGCCCGAGTCCCGTCGTGGGCTCGCCGGGCGCGGGCTCGAACAGGCTGGGCTGGCCGCCGGCCGCCGCCCCCTCGATGCGCAGGATGCGCTGCTTGGTCGCCACCCCACCCGGCGCCGAGAACCCGACGGGCCGACCGCCCGCCCCGACCACCCGGTGGCAGGGGACGATGATCGGCACCGGGTTGGACCCCATGGCCCGACCGACGGCCTGGGCGGCGCCGGGCTCGCCGACCCGGGCGGCGACCTCGCCGTAGGTCAGGGTCTGGCCCGGCGGGATGGCCCGGACGACCTCGTGCACGCGCCGGCCGAAGTCCGTCTCGTGGTGCACCTCGACGGCGACGTCGGCCAGGTCGACCGGCCGGCCCTCGAGCAGCGCCCCGACCCGGTCGAGCACGTCCCGCACGGCGGCGGGCGGGGTGGCCCTCTCGACGCCGGGGACCGAGCGTCGGATCCGACGCTCGGTGGCGTCGTCGTCCGCCTCGGGGAGGGCCACGGCGACGATGACCCGGTCCCGCCAGGCGATCCCGCAGGTCCCGATGGCGGTGGGCAGGAGGGTGAAGCCGGGACGGTCCACGCCGGGGATCCTCGCAGCCCGCGCCGGGGGCCACACCGCTCCGTCCCCCGGGTGACGCCACGCGCCCTCTGACCAGGGCCTGGACCCGGCCCCCGTCCCGGCTCATGCCCGGTCCAAGCCGCCCCCATGGCCGCCGTCGGATGCTCGTCCCGTTCGCCAGACCCAAGAGGAGCCCCGCCATGAGCATCACGTTCTCGAGCCCCCCGCCCCGACCCGGCGTCGACGCCCGGACCGTCCCGCACGCCGCGCCCGCCGCCGGCCCGGCCCCGACGGGCGGCAGGCGCTGGCCGCTCTTCGGCGTGGTCGGCGCCGTGACGGGCTTGGCGGCGTCGATCTTGTCGATCCCGCAGCTCGACGAGGAGGACTACTCAGCCGGCCCGGAGGTCATCCAGCAGCTGGAGGCCACCAACTACAGGATCGCCTTCGTCCTGGGCCTGATCTCGGTCGGGTGCCTCCTCGTCGCCGCGGCCGGGTGGCGGCGCTGGGCCGAGGCCCGGGCCCCCCGGTCCCTCGCCGCCCGCCTGGTCGGCCAGGGTCTCGCCGTGACCGCCACGGTCAACGTGATCTTCTCCTGCATCGCCGGCTCGATGGGCCTGTACCTCGAGGGGGGAGCCGAAGCCGCCACCGGTCCCAACGACCAGGGCCTCTACGTCAACCACATCATCCTCGACTTCGGGTCGCTCCTCGGCTGGTGGGGGGCGGCGGCGTCGGCCATCGCCGTGGCCGCCCTGGCCTTCCGCTCGCCGCGCCTGCTCCCCCGGTGGATGGGCGTGGTGAGCGTGCTGCTCCTGCTCCCACCGGTCCTCATGGCGCTGGCGACGTCGCTGCCCGGCTTCGTCGGGCTGACGATGCCGATCTGGCTCCTCGCCGTGAGCATCGGCATGGTCGTCAGCAGGACCGCCGACGCCGCCGCATGAGGTGGCGTGGGAGGCTGGGCCGATGGCCGTCACCCGTGGCTTCACCGGTCGCCCTCGACCCGAGCGCGACCCCCGCCTCCCCCCCGGGCAGTACGACGCCGGCGACGACTGGCCGGTCCTGCACGTCGAGCTGGTGCCCGACCTGCCCCCGGAGGCGTGGAGCTTCGCCGTCGACGGGCTGGTCGCCACCCCCCGCACCTGGACGTGGGACGAGGCCCAGGCCCTCCCCCGCTCGACGTACTCGGGCGCCATCCACTGCGTGACCACCTGGTCCAAGCTCGACATGACCTGGGTCGGCGTCTCGGTCGACCTCCTGCTCGAGCAGGCCGGCGGCGTGCGGCCGGGCGCCACCCACGTCCTGGTCCACAGCCACACCGGCTACACGACCAACCTGCCCCTCGCCGACGTCACCGACGGCCAGGCGTGGCTGGCGTTCGAGGTCGACGGTGCGCCGCTCGAGCCCATCCACGGCGGCCCCGCCCGGCTGCTCGTCCCCCACCTCTACTTCTGGAAGAGCGCCAAGTGGGTGTCGCGGATCGAGGTCCTCGACCACGACCAGCGGGGCTACTGGGAGGACGGCGGCTACCACGATCGGGGCGACCCCTGGCGCGAGCAGCGCTACCACGGCGACTGACGTGGCGCCGGACCGGTCGCCCTGGTTCACCGGCACCGTGGAGGCGGTCCACGTCGAGACGGCCCGGGCCAAGACGTTCACCCTCCGGCTGCCCGAACCGTTGGGGCACCGGGCCGGCCAGCACGTCGTCCTCCGGCTGACGGCGCCCGACGGGTACTCGGCGGCCCGCTCCTACTCGGTCGCCTCGCCGCCGACCGGTGAGCCCACCATCGACCTCACCGTCGAGCGGCTCGAGGAGGGCGAGGTCTCGACGTTCCTCCACGACGTCGCCGAGCCCGGTGACGAGCTCGAGCTGCGGGGTCCGATCGGGACCCGGTTCGCGTGGGACCCGTCGGACGGTCCCGCCCTCCTCGTCGGGGGCGGGTCCGGCGTCGTGCCGGTGATGAGCATGCTGCGGCTGGCCCGGGCCGAGCGGCGCACCGACCTCGTGCGCCTCGTCGCCGCCGCCCGCACGCCCGCCGACCTGCTCTACGCCGCCGAGCTCCCGGGGCCCGAGGTCACCATCGCCTACAGCCGGGCCGCCGGACCCGACGGTCGCCCCGCCGGTCGGCTCGCGGCCGACGACCTGGCCCCCTCGGTGGCGCCCGGACAGCGCACCTTCATCTGCGGGAGCAGCGGCTTCTGCGAGGCCGCCGGCCGTCTCCTCGTCGGCCTCGGCGTCGACGCCCACACGATCACCGTCGAGCGCTTCGGCCCCACGACCTGAGACGCCTTCCGTCGGTCAGGCCAGGTCGGAGACGGTGCGGGCGAGGTCCACCAGGGCGAACCCGGCCCCGACCACGAGCCCGAGGCGGACCGCCACGAGGACGATCGGGGCGGCGGCGAGGCGGCGCAGCGGTCGGACGGTCCGGGCGACCGCCAGCGCGACCAGACCGCCGGCGATCGGCACCACCACCAGCCCGGGCAGCATGGCGGCGAAGGGCAGCCCGGCCCGGACGGGCGTGGTGCGGCGGGCCCAGCCCTCGGGTCGCAGCAGTCGCTCGGAGAGGTGGGCGGCGAGGGCGCCGTACCCGGCCGAGACGCCGGCGAACATGCCCACGCTGACCCACCGCGACCCCAGCACGGCGTAGTCGACGCCGTCGGCGTGGACCACCATCGAGCCGACGACCAGGCCGGTCAGCAGGCCCCACGCCAGCGGTCGCCGCCGCTCGGGGAGCGCCGTCCGCACCGCGGCGTACACCAGACCACCCATGCCGCCGACGAGGGCCAGGAAGACGATGAGCCCGAGGCTGCCGAGCAGGGTGATCTCGCCCGTGGTGGCGCCGTCGTCGGTGGTGAGGCCCTGGTAGCCGGCGGGCGTCTGGAGGGCGACGATGCGCATGGCGATGCGCCCCCCGACCCCGGCCACCAGCAGGCCGGACACGAGACCCCCCACCAGCCCGCCGCCGGCGACGCGCACCACGCGCTCGCCCTCGGTGCGCAGGCGAGCGCGGAACGGCTGCCCCACCTCGGTCGTCGCCTGCTCACCCACCACGATCGTCGTCACGGCGGGCGACGGTACGACGGCTCCGGGCCTGAGGTCACGCCCAGACGGGTGGGATCCGACCCCGTTCCCGGGTGGGTCGGCGGGGATCGATCAGGCGAGGGCGAAGCCCCGGTAGCCGCTACGGGTGATGTCCTCGACCTGCTGGGCGTAGCCCGGGAACCCAGGCAGGGGCATGAACACCCGGGGCTTGCCGGGGACGTTGGCACCCAGGTACCACGACCCGCACGTCGGGAACAGGGTGAACGAGGCGACGTCGTTGACGTAGGTGACCCACTCGTCTTGGGCGTGGGCCTCGGCCTCGATGGTGCGGCACCCCGTCGCGTCGAGGTGCGCCACCGCGTCGGCGATCCAGTCCACGTGGTGCTCGATCGACACGACCATGTTGGTGAGGACCGACGGGCTGCCCGGCCCGGTCACGGTGAACAGGTTGGGGAACCCGTGCACGGCGAGGCCGAGGTAGGTCCGCGGCCCCTCGGCCCAGGCGTCGCGCAGGCGGGCGCCGTCGCGGCCCCGGACGTCGATGCGGTCGAGGGCCCCGGTCATGGCGTCGAAGCCGGTGGCCAGCACGAGCACGTCGAGCTCGATCTCCTCGCCGTCGACGCGCACGCCGGAGGGCGTGATCTCCTCGATGGGGGTGGCGCCCACGTCGACCAGGCGGACGTGGGGCTGGTCGAAGGTGGCGTAGTAGCCGGAGTCGACGCACAGCCGCTTGCACCCGATCACCTGGCGCGGCGTCAGCCGCTCGGCGACCTCCGGGTCGGCCACCTGCTCGCGGATCTTGGCCCGGACGAACTCGGCCGCGGTCTCGTTGGCCGCCGGGTCGAGCAGCAGGTCGTTGAACGCGCCGAGGAACGGCAGCCCGCCCCACTCCCACGCCTCCTCGTACCGCTGCTGGCGCACCTGCTCGTCGACCTCGAGCGCCGAGGCGTCGACGCGGGGCACCCGGGAGCCGGCGCCGATCGACATCTCCCGGTTGGCGGCCCGCAGCTCGGCGTAGCGGGCCTTGATCGCCGCCTGCTCCTCGGGGTCGAGGGGCCGGTTGTGGGCGGGCACCGCGTAGGACGGCGTGCGCTGGAAGACGGTGACGGCGGCGGCCCGCTCGGCGATGAGCGGGATCGACTGGACGGCCGACGACCCGGTGCCGACGACCCCGACCCGCGCCCCGGTGAGGTCCGGCTCCTCGTGCGGCCAACGGCTCGTGTAGAGGGTCCGTCCCTCGAACGAGTCCAGGCCGGGCAGGTCCGGCTCGATCGGGACCGACAGGCACCCGGTCGCCATCACGACGAAGCGGGCCTCGTAGGCGTCGCCGGCATCGGTCGTCACCGTCCACCGCTGGGTGGCGTCGGACCACTCCGCCGCCGTGACCCGGGTCCCGAACCGGAACGACCGTCGGAGGTCGAAGCGGTCGGCGACGTGCTCGAGGTAGCGGAGGATCTCGGGCTGGGTGGCGTAGCGCTCGGTCCACTCCCACTCCTGCTGGAGGTCGTCGTCGAACGAGAAGGAGTACTCGAGGCTCTCGACGTCGCAGCGGGCGCCCGGGTAGCGGTTCCACCACCACGTGCCCCCGACGCCGTCGGCGGCCTCGATGCCCTGGACGTCGAGGCCCAGGCCCCGCGCCCGGTGGACCATGTACAGCCCGGCGAACCCGGCCCCCACCACCACCATGTCGAGCGTGCGTGCGCGAGCCATCCCACGCGAACCTAAGATCGCTTGACCGATCGGTCAAGCAACCCAGGAGCCCCTCCATGACGGATCTCGCAAGCGCCCCCCTCGACGTCGCCTCGGCGGAGTTCTGGCGGCGCCCCCTGGCCGAGCGCATGGCCGACTTCGCCGTGATCCGGGAGACCGAGCGGTTCCCCGTCTACGAGTTCGACAACATGCTCAGCGGCACCCGGGAGCGCTTCCACGCCGTCATCCACTTCGACGACATCATCGAGATCAGCAAGAACCCGAAGCTGTTCTGCTCGGGCAAGGGGGCGACGACCATCCCCGACCTGCCGATCGAGGCGCTCGAGTACTTCGGCGGGTTCATCAACATGGACGACCCCCGCCACGCCCGCCAGCGCGGCATCGTGGCGCGCTCCTTCACGCCCCGCCGCCTGGCGCAGGTGATCGACTCGGTCGAGACCATCTGCGAGGAGGTCATCGACGAGATGTGCGAGAAGGGCGAGGTCGACCTGGTCGAGACCATCTCGGCCCCGTTCCCGCTCCTCGTGATCTGCGACATGATGGGCATCCCCCGGAGCGAGTTCCAGACGGTGCTCGACGCCACCAACATCATCCTGGGCGGCGGCGACCCCGAGTTCATGGGTGACGGCGACCCGCTGATGACGCTCTTCGGCGCCGGCCAGACCCTCACCCAGCTGATGGCGGAGCTGGCCGAGGAGCGGCGGAAGAACCCGACCGACGACCTGACCTCGGCGCTCGTCCACGCCGACGCCGAGAACGACATGCTGGCGCCCGACGAGCTGGGGTCGTTCTTCATCCTGCTGGCGGTGGCCGGGAACGACACCACCCGCACCGCCACCAGCCTGGGCATGGACCTGCTGGCCAAGAACCCCGAGCAGCGGAAGATCTGGACCGACGACCTCGAGGGCGTGACCCCGACCGCGGTCGAGGAGATCGTGCGGATGGCCTCGCCGGTCACCTACATGCGTCGCACCGTCACCGAGCCGACCACCGTCGCCGGCCACGACTTCGTCGCCGACGACAAGCTGGTCCTCTTCTACGGGGCGGCCAACCGCGACCCCAAGGTGTTCCCCGACCCCGAGACCTTCGACGTCCGCCGCAACCCGAACAACCACGTGGGCTTCGGCGGGCCCGGCCCCCACTTCTGCCTGGGCGCCCACCTGGCCCGGCGGGAGCTGGCCATCATGTTCACCCACCTGTTCACCCGGCTGCCCGACATCGAGACGGCCGGCGAGCCGACCTACCTCGAGGCCCAGGGCGCCCCGCTGGTCGGTGGGGTCAAGCGCCTCCCGGTCCGCTTCACCCCGACGAAGCGCGCCCGCCCCTGACACCCCGGTGCACGGATCACCACCGACGGTTCACCTCGGAGGTGATCCGTCGCGCTCTCGGAGGATGGGTTCCAGGGCCTCGATGTAGTCGGTGAGGCGGGCGGCGACCTCGCCGCCGAGCTCGTCGTCGGAGAGGTCGGGGTCGAGCCAGACCTCCGAGACCCGCGCCCACGTGTCGCGGCCGAGGAACTCGCCGGCGACGGGCGCCGGGCCCAGATCCCTCCGCCATCGCCCCTCGGCGGCGAGGAGGCGGGCGAGCACGGCGTCGTTCACGTCGGGCTTGGGCTCCTCGGCGTGGAAGCCGACCTCGAGGGCGAGGGTCTCGGCCTCGGGCACGTGCCGGGTCCCGACCACCTGGGCCTCGTAGTGCAGGCGCGTCGCCTTCTCGGTCCCGAACCAGACCTTCACGCCGTACCGGTGCCACGAGCAGCGGGGCTCGCCCAGCCCGGCCGGCACCATCCCCCGCAGGGCGTCGGCGACCTCCTCGAACAGCTCCACCCCGTGAGCATGCCGCGCCCACTGCGACCTTTGTCCGGAAGTCCCCCTCCTCGGCAGGGTTCCGGACAACGTTGGCGGGCCCGGCGCGAACCTTGTCCGGAAGTCCCCCTCCACGGCAGGGTTCCGGACAACGTTGGCGCCGCCGGGTGGCAGGCTGGCGGCGTGACCGGGATCGAGATCGGCGTGGCCATCGCAGTCGTGGTCGGGATCGCCGGGGTGGTGATCCCGGGGCTGCCGGGCTCGCTCCTCGTCGGTGTGGCCGTGCTGGTCTGGGCCATCGCCCTCGGCGAGGCCGCCGGGTGGGTCGTGCTCGGCGTGGTGCTGGCCCTGCTCGTCGCCGGCACGGTCGTGAAGTACGCCGTCCCGGGCAAGCGCATGAAGGCCGAGGGCATCCCCAACCTCACCCTGTGGTGGGGCGCGGCGGGCGCCATCGCCGGGACGTTCGTCATCCCCGTGGTCGGAACCATCGCCGGGTTCGTCCTCGCCGTCTACCTCGCCGAGCAGCGACGGGTCGGGTCCGAGCAGGCCTGGCCCTCCACCCGGTCGGCCCTCCGGGCCGTCGGCACGAGCATGCTCATCGAGCTCACGGCCACGACCCTCGCCGGCGTCGTCTGGGCCGTGGGCGTGGTCGCGACCTGAGGAGCAGACTGGGCACCATGGATCGCCCGACCTCGGTGGACTTCCACTTCGACATCATGTGCCCGTACGCGTTCCAGACGTCGCTCTGGATGCGGGAGGTCCGGGACCGCACCGGGCTGGAGGTGCGGTGGCGGTTCTTCTCGCTGGAGGAGGTCAACCGGGTCGAGGGCAAGAAGCACCCGTGGGAGCGGGACTGGGCCTACGGCTGGTCGATGATGCGGGTCGGGGCCCGTCTCCGCCGCGACGACCCCGCCCTGCTCGACGCCTGGTACGAGGCCGCCGGGTCCGCCCTCCACGTCGACGGCCGCAAGCCCCACGACCCGAGCGTCGCCCGGGAGCTGCTGGCCGAGCTCGACCTCGACCCCGGGCTGGTCGACGAGGCCATCGCCGACGAGACCACCCACGACGAGGTCCACGCCGAGCACGATGCGGTCCTCGCCGTCGGCGGCTGGGGCGTGCCCACCTTGATCTTCGCCGACGGCCAGGCCCTCTTCGGCCCCGTCATCGTCGACCCGCCGACCGGGGAGGCGGCCGAGCGGCTGTGGGACCTCGTCCTCGGCTGGCGCGAGTTCCCCCACCTCTACGAGCTCCAGCGACCCAAGCGGCGCGAGGACATCGCCCTCATCGCCGAGACCTTCCGCCCCTACCTCGACGCCCGGGACTGGCAGTCGGTCGCCAACCCGACCCCGTAGGTTCGGGGGATGGCGACGCACCTGCCCAAGGACGAGACCGTTGCCGCCCTGCTCGAGGAGCTGGCGGCCATCGACGGTCTGCTGGCGACCCTCGACGACGAGGAGTGGAGGACGCCGACGGCCCTGCCGGGGTGGGACGTCCAGGCCAACGTGGCCCACGTCATCGGCACCGAGAGCATGCTCGCCGGCATGCCGACGCCACCGGCCGACGTCGACGTCGCCGCCCTGCCCCACGTCCGCAACGACATCGCCAAGGTCAACGAGCCGTGGGTCGTCGCGCTTGCCCCGCTCACCCCCGACCAGGTCCGGGAGCAGCTGCGAGCCATCGTCGCCCAGCGGTCCGCGGCCCTGCTGGCCATGAGCCAGGAGGAGTGGGACGCCGAGGGGTTCACGCCGGCGGGCATGGACACCTACGGCCGCTTCATGCGCATCCGGGTGTTCGACTGCTGGATGCACGAGCAGGACATCCGGGACGCGGTCGACCGGCCCGGCCACCACGACGGCGGCCCGGTGGAGCTGGTCCTCGACGAGATGGCGACGGCGATGGGGTTCGTCGTCGGCAAGCGGGCCTGCGCGCCCGACGGCGCCCGGGTCACGATCGCCCTGACCGGCGGGGCAGCCCGCGACATCCACGTCGCCGTCGACGGCCGCGCCGCGGTCGTCGACGAGCTCGACGGCCCGGCGTCGGTCGTCATCACCACCGACGTGCACACCTTCACCCGCCTGGCCGGCGGCCGCACCCGCTGGGACGCCGTCGACCCGGACCTGGTGACGATCGAGGGCGACCAGGCCCTCGGCCAGCAGATCCTGACCAACCTCGCCTACACCATCTGACGCCACGGATGGTGCCAGGCACCTTCCGTGGCGCCACGGATGGTGCCAGGCACCTTCCGTGTCAGCGGAGGAAGCCCTTCTCGACGGCGCCGCGGGTGAGGTCGTCGCGGACGCTGGGGTCGGCGATGGCGATGAGGGCCCGGGCCCGCTCGGCGAGGGATCGCCCCCGGAGCTCGGCCACGCCGTGCTCGGTGACCACGTGGTCGACGGTGTTCTTCAGCGTCGTGACCACCGACCCCTCGGTCAGGGTGGGCACGATGCGGGACCGGCCGTCGCGGGTCAGCGACGGGGTGACGATGAACGCCTGGCCCTCCTCGGCGTACATCGCCCCCCGGGCGAAGTCGGCCTGGCCGCCCGACGACGACCAGTAGCGCCCGGCCACCGTCTCGGAGGCGCACTGGCCGATGAGGTCGACCTCGGTCGTGGCGTTGACCGAGGCGAACCGCTTCATCCGGGCGATGACGCGGGGGTCGTTGACGAAGTCGACGCCGAGCATCTCGACGACAGCGTTGCCGTCGAGCCAGTCGTAGAGCCGCTTGGTACCGAGGCAGAAGGTGGCGGCGATGCGGTTGCGGCGCACCTCCTTCTCCACGCCGGTGACGACCCCGGCCTCGACCAGGTCGACGACGCCGTCGTGGAGCAGCTCGGTGTGGACGCCGAGGTCCCGGTGCCCGCGCAGGGCGTCGAGCACGGCGGCGGCGATCGAGCCGATGCCGATCTGGATCGTGGCCCCGTCGGGGATGCGCTCGGCCACCAGCTCGCCGATCGCCCGGTCGGCGGTGCGGGCCTCGGCCCGGGGCACCTCGAGCAGCGGGCGGTCGGACTCGCACCAGCCCACGACCTGGGAGTGGTGGAGCGTGTTGGCCCCGTGGGTGCGGGGCATGTGGGGGGTGGCCTCGAGGAAGAACGGGACGCGCCCGATGAGGCTCGTCACGTAGTCGGCGTTGGTGCCCAGGCTGAAGTACCCGTGGCGGTCCGGCGGCGAGGCGGCGGCCACCACGACGGTGCAGTCGGTGCACCGCTGGAGCAGGAGCGGCACCTCGGAGAAGTTGTTGGGGACGAGGTCGATCGTCCCGTCCCAGTAGGCCGGCCGGGTGACGTGGGACAGGAAGTACGACACGTGGGTGAGGCGGTCACCGTGGGCGCCGTGGAGGTACGGCCGGTCGTGGAGGGCGTGCATCTGGTGCACCCGCACCCCCTTCAGCCCGTCCGCCCCCGCCTCGATGGCGTCCATGACGGCGGTGGGCTCGCCGTTGGCAAGGGGCACGATCACATCCGCCCCCGGGGTCAGGAGGTCGAGCACGGCCTCGGGTGGGACAGGCGCAGGCATCAGCACCGGGCCGAGGTTAGGCAGCCGGGGGCGCCGGTCGCCCCACGCTGGCACCATGGGGCCGGAGGTGCACACGTGGCCCAGATGGAGCGGTTCTCCGACCCGGAGACGGGCGGACCGGTGCGCGTCGAGCTGCGCCGGGACGGCACGGTCTTCCGCATCATCCGGCGGATCCGCTACGACGACCCCCACCACGACGAGCCCTTCATCGTCCCCGCCGACCTGGAGGCGTTCCGGACCGACCTGGCCTCGATCCCGTGGTTCTTCGCCTGGCTCGTCCCCGGCCTGGGCTCGCACCTGCCGGCGGTGCTCGTGCACGACGCCCTGGTGCTGGCGCCCGGCGAGCCGCGGTGCCACATCGGGCCCGACGTCGATCGGGAGGAGGCGGACCGCATCCTGCGCGACTCGATGGCCGACCTGGGCACGCCGGTGGTGCGGCGCTGGCTGATGTGGGCGGGCGTGATGCTGGCCACCGCCTGGTCCGACCTGCGTCCCCGGTGGCGGTGGCGTCCCCTCGTCGCCGTCGGGCTGGGGGGCATCGCCGTCCTCGGCGCCGTCGCCACCGCCGACCTGTTCGACGCCGGCGACGGCGGTCTCCTCCCGTGGATGGGCGAGCGGCCGTGGTGGGTCGAGCTCCCGCTGGGCGGGGCCGGGGCCGTGATCGTCCCCCTGGCGATCTCGGTGCTCTGGGGCCGGCGGTGGCGCGTCGGCGCCATCGCCGGGGTGGCGTTGGCCGTGCTCCTCCACGTCACCGTCGCGGTGGTCGCCGTGTACGGCCTCTACGCCGCCCTCGAGTGGCTCGTGTCCGGTCCGGTGGAGGGCTCGGGGCCCTCGGTCCCGGCCAATCGGGCCGACCCGCAGGCCGGTCGCGATCCGGTGGGGACCCCGTAGCCTGCCCCGATGGGACACGGACGACCTCCGGCGACCCCCGGGGCCCTGCGCCGGCTGCGCGAGGAGATCGGGGAGGCCGGCCTCCACCTCGACGGTAGCCAGCCATGGCACGAGCTGGTGCTGGCCGAGCTCGACTACGCCCGGCGGCCCAAGATCCACGAGCGGCGCATCCCGTCCTACGGCGCGTTCATCGCTCCATCGGTGTCCTCGTGGGCCTGGGAGGAGTCGACCGAGCTCACCATCGAGCGCCGGCCCATCGTCGACCGCTCCACCGACGCCGCCCGCCGCTTCGCCGACGGCATCTCGAGCTGGATGATCCGCCACGTCGACGGTGACGACGAGTGGGCCGTGTTCGACCGGCCCGCCGGGTCGGAGCGTGACCTCGTCGTGCTGGCCGAGGCCCTGGGCGCGGTCGTGGTCCAGCGCCACCCGGCCGGGCTGGTGCGGGTGGTCGGCGACTTCGGCGTCTACCGCTGGGACAACATGACCTGGCACCACGAGCCCCGCGTGGCGACGTGGATGGAGGCGGTCACCCGCGGCGCCGGCGCCGGCACCCCGGAGCGCAAGGTGGTCGAGACGCTCCTCGAGTTCGCCGTCCACGACCTGGGGGCCCGCAACATCGGCGCCACGCTGATCTACAAGGCCGACCCCGCCCTGCGGGCCGGCATCGAGCAGCGCCTGCCGGACCCGCCCCCGCTCAAGGTCAAGCGCCCCGCCGACCTGGCGCCCCTGCGCCACGTGCTGGCCCAGATCGACGGCGCCGCCCTGTTCGACGCGCACGGCACGCTGGTCGAGATCGGCGTCCGGCTGGTGCCGAGCGTCGAGGCCGAGGCCGACGTCGAGGGGTTCCGGGGGATGCGCCACACCTCGGCCCGCCGCTACAGCTTCGACGACCCCCACGCCGTGGTGATCGTGGTGAGCGAGGAGGGGCCGGTCACCGTCCTCAAGGCCGGGCAGAAGCTGGGCGCCTCGGCCCTCCAGCCCGAGACCCCGGACGACGGCGAGGCCGACATCGTCGTCGGTGGGCGCCGGACGCCCGAGGGCGCAAGCGCCTAGCTCAACCGCCCGCCCCGGCCTCCGGCATGGAGAAGGTGAACATCTTGTCGGGCTCGATGCGGGCGTAGACCGGCCCGGAGTCGAGGAACTGCTCCCAGTCGTCGCCGTAGGTCGGCGTGTACACGTCGAGCAGGGCCCGGCGGAACCCGGCGTCGCCGGAGGGGGACGCGTCGACGGCCTCGGCCCGGCCGTGCACGGTGACGTTCAGGTGCTCGCCGGGGAGGTGGGTCGCGCTGACGGCCGGCCTCCGGCGGATGTGGCGGAACCGGACCGAGTCGGGCGACGACCCGAAGTGGAACCGGCCCCGGTAGAAGATCCCGTCGACCGGCCCGGCGATCGGGCGGCCGTCGGCCGTGCTCGTGGCCAGGACGAGCAGCGTCATGCCGGTGAGCTGCTCGCTGAGCTGGGCGGCGGTGAGGCGTCGCTCGGGGGTGATGATCTCGCGCAGGTGGGCGCCGGCGGCGGCGTGGCTGGCGTCGAGCACCGCCTGGAGCCGGGCCAGGTCCTCGGTCGTCTCGTGCATCGGGGGTCCTCCTCTACGGTGTAGAGGAGGCTACTCTACGCCGTAGAGATGGCAACCCACACGCCCCGCGCCCGGGAACCGCTGACCCTCGCCCGCATCGACGCCACCGCCTTGGCACTGGTGGACGAGGGGGGCATCGCCGCACTGTCGATGCGCCGCCTCGGCACCGCCCTCGGGGTCGACCCCATGGCCATCTACCACCACGTCCCCAACAAGCAGGCCCTGTTCCACCGGCTGGTGCGGGCCGTGTTCGCCGACATGCCCGTGCCCGACCCCACCGGCCCCTGGGCCGACCGGGTGCGGGGGTGGGCCCTCGCCTATCGCGACGTCGTCGCCGCCCACCCCGCCCTGGTGCTGACGATCGTCGTCGACCAGGAGGCCGTCGCCATCGCCACCTCCGCCGCCACCGAGGAGCTCCACCGCGCTCTGGCGGCCGCCGGGCTGCCGCCCGAGGACGTCGAGCTGTGCGCCGACGTGGTCGTCGACCACGTCAACGGCGCCGTGCTGGCCTGCGCCCCGGGGCCTGGCGGCGACCCGCCCGACGCCGCCCTGGCCCGCCATCTGGCGGACGCCTACGCCGCCGGCCTCGAGGTCGTCCTCGCCGGCATCGCCACCCGCATCCCGGGCGACCGACCGGCGGGCCGACCCCGAGAGCTCACCAGGGGACCTCGACGACGTGGTCGACCGTGAGGAAGGCCCGCCGCAGCTCGGGGGACAGCCCGTCGTAGGGCGATGCCTGGCTGCGGTGGCAGGCGATGGCCTCCTCCCGCACGGCGAGGACCGCGGAGGTGTCGATGGCGACGAGCTCGGCGTCGGGCCGCCCCAGCTCGTCGAGGTCGAGCTCCAGGTACACGGTGTCGGCACCGGCCCTCTCCTCGGCCCACCGGCGCATCAGGCTGTTGGCCAGGCTGGAGTGGACGAGGCGGGGTCGCCGTCCTTCGGTGGCGACCGAGCCCAGGGCGAGGGCGACCGCGTCCCGGAGGTGGACGTGGTCGCGGTGGCCGTCGCTGCCGTCGAGGGTCAGCACGACGTCCGGCTCCAGGGCCGCCAGCCGGCACGCCAGGTCCCGGGCGACGACGTCGACGGGGGTGGCGACCAGGGAGCGCGGGTGGGCGTCCCCGTCGAAGCCGGAGTCGCGGTACCCGAGCAGGGCGACCTCATCGACGCCGAGGGCCCGGGCGGCCCGGGTCAGCTCGACCTCGCGCACCAGGCCCAGGGGCCAGCAGGCGGTGACCGGGTCCGGCACCCGCTCGCCCTCCCCGCCCCGGGTGGCGCAGAGCACGGTCACCCGCGCTCCGGCCGCCGCCGACTGGGCGATGAGGGACCCGCAGCCGAACGTCTCGTCGTCGGGGTGGGCGACGACCACCACCAGGTGCTCGCCGCCGGCGGCGAGGGGCCCGGTCCGGAGGGCCTGCTCGGCGACCGCCGAGCTCACGTCGGCGCTCCGGCGAGGGCCTGGGCGATGATCTCGTCGAGAACGGGCTGGCCCGGGGTGGGATCGGCCACCGCGGTCGGGACCTCGTGCAGGAGGCGGAACGCCTGGCTCACGTTGGCGCCGGTGACGGCAGGACCGTGGCACGAGGCGATGGTCGTGATGCCCAGCCCGGCCACGGCGTCGACGGCGGCGTGGTAGCGGCGCTCGTCGACCATGGTCACCCAGGGGCTGTTCATCAGCTGCATCTGGAGCGTGCCGTGGCGCCAGCCCTCGGCCTCGAGGTCGGCGACGTCGGCGGTGCCCTGGGGGACGGGGCAGGCGAAGCAGTCGCTCGCCCAGTAGACGCCGGTGCCCGTGTCGAGCAGGCCCCGGGTCGTGGGCGAGTCGTACAGCGGCGGGCGGACGGCGGCGTAGGTGCGGCCGTTGGCCTCGAAGGTGTCGCCGGCGTCGAGCCAGCGCATCCGCCACGGCGGGAGGAACGGCATGTTGCCGAGCCGCTCCCACTGGAACCAGGAGGTCAGCAGGGTGGCGTTGGGGCACGCGGCCATGACCTGCTCCACGTTGCCGACGTGGTCGACGTCGTCGTGGCTGACGAACACCCACCGGACGTCCTCGGGGTCGACCAGCGACCACATGTCCTCGAGGTAGCGGTCGCGCAGGGTGGGGATCCCGGTGTCGACGATGATCGGCTCCGGGCCCCGGATGACCATGGCGTTCAGGTGGACCGCCACGGGGGCGAGCCCCTCGCCCTGGGTCGCCTGGAGGACGAACGTGTCGGGCGCGACCTCGTGGGGCGCGTAGCGGGGCGGGGGCGGCGGTCCGGCGGGGCCGCCGACGGGCGGGGGGGTGGGGATGTCGATGGTGCTCATGGGTGTCGTGTTCCTTCGGGTGGTGCGGCGTCGTCGCTGCAGGTGGGTGGGAGGTCCGGGCCGGCCCGGGTGTTCCGGGTCCGGGGTCCCGCCCCCGCCCGGAGGGCGGAGCCGGGCGGCGCCCTCGCGTCAGGCGAGGGCCAGGCCGTCGATCTCGACGACCATCCCGGGGACGGCGAGTCATCAGCTGACGTCCGACTCGGCTGTAGGGTCGATCCTGGTCACGCGACGGAGGGGACCGAAGATGGCCGAGGAGACCTGGCACGCCGCCCGCCTGATCCCCACGTCGGGGATCAACGGCACTCCAGAGCAGGAGCGCCGGGCGACGTCTGCCCTGCTCGCGGTGATGACCGCCGTCCGCGAGTTCGGCGCGGCCATGACCAAGCCCTTCGGCGCTCCCGCAGGGACGATCGAGGCCTACGTCGAGGTCCCCTTCGAGCTCGACGGGAGGCGGGTGTACCCCGATGGGCTCATCAGGGCCAGACGCGGCAGCAAGGTCTGGACGGCCCTCGTGGAGGTGAAGACCGGCGCGAACCTGCTCGCCAAGGAGCAGCTCGAGACGTACCTCGACGTGGCCAAGTCCGAGGGCTTCGATGCCGTCCTGACGATCTCCAACGAGCTGGCGCCGACCCCTGGAACCCATCCGACGACGCTCGACAAGCGCAAGCTCCGCAAGGTCGCGATCCATCACCTCTCGTGGACCGAGGTGCTGACCACGGCGGTCATGCAGAAGGTCCACCGCGGGGTGGCCGACCCGGACCAGGCCTGGATCCTCGGCGAGCTCATCCGGTACCTGGAACACGATCGTTCCGGCGCCATGGGGCTCTCGGACATGGGCGACCACTGGGTCACGGTGCGCAATGCCGTCGACGACGGGACGATCCGCCCCACCGACAAGGGTGTCCCGCAGGTGGTCACCCGCTGGGAGCAGCTGGTCCGGTACGCGTGCCTCTCCCACGGGCAGCGCCTCGGAGTCGAGGTCCAGCCGATGCTGTCGCGCAAGGAGGCCGCTGACCCGGAGTCCGCTCTCGCCGAGTCGGTGAGGTGCCTCGTCGAATCCGGCGTCCTCCGTCGCGACATCCGCATCCCGGGGGGTGTCGCGCCGTTGACCCTCGAGGCGGACCTCCGAGGGCAGCGAGTCTCGTGCTCGCTCACCCTCGACGGCCCGAAGACCGGTCGACCGCAGACCCGGGTGAACTGGTTGCTGCGCCAGCTCTCGTCCGCTCCCGACAACCTCCGCATCGACACCTACGTCGTCGGCAGCCGTTCGATCGCCGCATCCGAGCTGCTCGGCAAGGCTCGCGAGGACCCGACGATCCTGGTGACGGATCCCCAGAAGGTCGTCCGCGCCTTCCGACTGGTGCACTCGGCTCCCATGGGGGCGAAGCGGGGCGGCGGTCGAGGCTCCTTCATCGGTTCGGTGCTCCAGGTCCTCCACGACTTCTACGAGGACACGGCCCAGCACCTGAAGCCATGGTCGACCTCGCCACCGAGGTCGCGGGACGTGTCCGACGAGGTCGCCCAGGAGGCGGTCGAACAGGGGGTCCCCCGAAGCCTCCTCTCGGCTGGCGCCTCGTCACAGGATGGACCGGAGACCGTGCTCGCCGACGAAGACGAGCCGCCGACCGGAGAGGTGCAGGTCGAGCCCGATCCCTCACTGGTCGCCCTGCCCGGGGAGCCGCCGCTCGGCGCAGGGATGCGACGCCACCGTGTCGGTTTCCGGGCGACGCTGAGGGTGTCACCCGCCGAGCGGTGATCAGGCCGTCGGGGGCGGGTTCTTCCAGGTGTCCCAGTAGGTCACGTCCTCGACCGGGCGGCGCTTGGGCTCGCCCCAGCGCCCGGTCGGGTACCCCACCGGGATCATGGCCCAGGTGTTGACGTCGGCCGGGATGTCGAGGACGGTGCGGACCTCGTCCTCCTTGAACCGGTGGACCGTGGTGAGCGTGGTGCCCAGGCCGAGGGCCCGGCCGGCGAGGAACAGGTTCTGGACGCCGGGGAAGATGGACGACTCGACCTGGCCCTCCTGGCCCTTGGAGCACGGGAGGATGATCACCGGTGCGTCGCCCATGTGGTCGCCGAGGTGGTCGGCCGAGGCCAGCATGCGGGCGACGGCGGGCTCGTCCTCCCGCGACGCGTACATGGGCCGGACCATGCGCCAGCACTCGCCGTAGACGGCGCCGAGGGCGGCCCGCTTGTCGGGGTCGCGCACCACCATCCACCGCACGGGCTGGCTGTTGCCACCGGTCGCCGCCTTGGTGGCGTAGGTGACCATGGTGAGCACGTCGGCGTCGCTCACCTCCTTGCTGGTGTCGAGCCGGCGCATGGCGCGGGTGGTCGACATGGCTTCGAAAACGTCCATGGGGGTTCCTTCCTAGGAGATCGGTGCCGCGTACTGCTCGCGGAGGCGACGCTTGTAGAGCTTCCCGTTGTCCTGGCGTGGCAGCGCGTCGGTGAAGGCGACGGCCCGGGGGCACTTGAAGTGGGCGAGGCGCTCACGGCAGAAGGCGATGAGCTCGGCCTCGAGCGCCGGCGACTCGTCCACGTCGGGCTGGAGCTCGACGACGGACAGCACCCGCTCGCCCCACTCCTCGTCGGGCACGCCGATGGTGGCGGCGTCGCCCACCGCGGGGTGGGTCAGGAGGACGGCGTCCACCTCGGCGGGGTAGATGTTCACGCCGCCGGAGATGATCAGGTCGGCGGAGCGGTCGGTGAGGAACAGGTAGCCGTCCTCGTCCATGTAGCCGACGTCGCCGAGGGTGAAGTGGTCGCCCCGGTAGGCGCCGTCGGTCTTGGCCGCGTCGCCGAAGTAGGTGAACCGGCCGGTGGGCGGGGCCTTGATGTACACCAGCCCGACCTCGCTCGGGGGCAGCGGCGACCCGTCGTCCGCACCGACGAAGACCTGGTCGGCGGGCGTCGGCCGTCCGACCGTGCCCGGCCGCTCCAGCCACGTCGCCGGCGAGGCGAAGCAGCCGACCCCCTCGGTGGCGGCGTAGTACTCCCAGACGATCGGCCCCAGCCAGTCCATCAGCGCCTGCTTGGTCGGAACCGGGCACGGCGCCGCCCCGTGGAGGACGTGGCGCAGCGTGCTGGTGTCGGCCGCGGCCCGCACCGACGCCGGCAGCGACAAGAGCCGGTGGAACATCGTCGCCACCATGTGGGTGTGGGTGACGCCGTGCTCCTCGATCAGCCGCAGGGCGAGAGCGGCGTCCCACTCCTGCATGAGGACGACCGTCGCCCCGAACGCCAGGGGGATCTGGAGCGAGAAGGCCATCGGGGCGGCGTGGTACAGCGGCCCGGTGCAGAGGTGGACGTCGCCGCCGGTCTCGTCGTAGCCGTAGATGTTGGCCACGGGGGGCGCGTCGGCGGTCGGGTCGTGGGGCCGGTGGACCCCCTTGGGCCGACCGGTCGTGCCCGAGGTGTAGAGCATCGTGGTGCCGGGCGTGGGGTCGTCGATGTCGGCGCCGGACTCGACCGCGGTGGCGGCCCCCAACGGCTCGAAGCCCTCGATCTCGCCGCCGACCGACAGCCGGACCGTGCAGCCGGGGGCCGACGCCGCAGCGCCCGCCGCCATGGGGCCGACCGCGGCGTCGGCCACGAACGCCTTCGCCTGGCAGTCCGCCACGATGTAGGCCGCCTCGTCGGCGGTGAGGTGCCAGTTGATCGGCGTCAGCCGGAACCCGGCCCGGTGGGTGGCGTCGACGACCTCGGCGAACTCGGCCCGGTTGCGACAGGCGAGGGCCACGGCGTCGCCGACGTCGAGCCCCCGGGCCCGCAGCGACCGCACGACCCGGTTCGACCCGGCGTTGAGCTCGGCGAAGGTCCGCAGGCCCGTGCCGTCGGGGGTCACGATGGCCATGGCGTCCGGGGTCTCCGCCGCCCACCAGGCGAGACGCATCCCGCGCCGGGCCATCGCCTCCCGCGTCGCTCCCGCGGCCCCCTCGGCTGCGTCGCTCACCGGTGCGCTCAGGCGGATGCCGGCGCGGCGGCGCGGTCGCGGGCGACCTCGTCGTAGGCCTCGTACTCGCTGGCGGTGTCCTCGGCCATCTCGAAGCGCATGAGCCCGGCCTCGCCCCACTTGGTGCGGAGGTAGCCGTCGTTGGCGTCGAGCAGGCCCAGCTTGCGGACGTTGGGGACGAGCTTGGCGTAGAACGAGTGCTCGAAGCCGGAGTAGACGCTGCCCCCCATCGAGGCCGCCGCCTCCTTCAGCGTGGGGACGATGGCCTTCACGTCGACGCCCATCCGGTTCCAGATCTCGGGGGTCGTCGACCGGGCCCGGTTGCGGATGGTGGCCTCGAGCAGGAACTCCTGGCGGTCCTTGAGCTCGGGCTCGGACATGTCGGAGTAGTACTCCTGCAGGCTCAGGACGCCGAAGGCGACGTGGCGGGCCTCGTCGCTCATCACGTAGCGGAGCAGCTTCTTCAGCAGCGGCTCGCGGGCGGCGCGCAGCATCCCGCCGAAGGCGGCCAGGGCCAGGCTCTCGATGACGATCTGCATGCCCAGGTAGGCGATGTCCCAGCGGCTGTCCTCGATGAGGGCCGTGATCTGCTCCTCGAGGAACGGGCTCATGGGGTAGGCCTCGCCCAGCTTGGTGTGGAGGTACTTGGCGAAGACCTCGGTGTGGCGGGCCTCGTCCATGGTCTGGGTGGCGGCGTAGTACTTGGCGTCGATCCACGGCACGGTCTCGACGATCTTGGCCGCGACCATCATCGCCCCCTGCTCGCCGTGCATGAACTGGCTGAGCTGGGCCTTGAGGACCTCGATGCCGAGCTGGGTCAGCTCCGCGTCACCCCACGAGGCGATGGGCGACCCGGGGAGGTCGACGGCCCGGCGGGCGATCTCGACGATCGGGTTGGGGTCGGCGGCCGTGCCGACCAGCCGCTCGGGGTCGACGTCGGTGTCCCAGTCGAGGTCGGTGACGCTGTTCCACTGCGACCCCATGGCCTTGTTGTAGAGGGTGACGAGCTGGCCCCGGCTGCGGTCGTAGTCCCACAGGAAGATCCGGTCGGCGTGGTCGTGGACGACCTTCAGCGTGTCGTCGACGGTCGCCCGGTCCGGGACCTCGGGCGGTGCGGTCGTGCTCATGGGACCTCGCAGGGCTGGGCGGTCGGGGTGACCCGCGACACGCCTCACCGTAGCGCCTCCGCCACGACCTTGACCCGGCGGTCAGGGGGCGGCGGACGGGCTCGGGCGGGCGCGCCAGACTGCGGGGGTGGGTCGCGTGGTCGTCGTCGGCAGCATCAACGACGACCTGGTCGTGGTGGCCGGACGGCTGCCCGGGCCGGGCGAGACGGTGGCCGGCACCTCGGTGAGCCACTCGTCGGGCGGCAAGGGCGCCAACCAGGCCGTGGCCGCGGCCCGGGCGGGGGCGCCGACGCTGATGGTCGGCGGCGTGGGCCGCGACGAGGCCGGGGACCGCCTGCGGGCCGGGTTGCGGGACGCCGGGGTCGACACCGCCGGTGTGCGGGTCGTCGACGGTCCGACCGGCGTGGCCATCGTGACCGTGGCCGGCGGCGAGAACACCATCGTCGTCGTCGCCGGGGCCAACGCCCGGCTGGACCCCCACCAGGTCGAGGCCGTCGCCGTCGCACCGGGGGACGTGGTCGTCGCCCAGCTGGAGACGCCGACCGAGGCCACCGTCGCCGCCTTCGGCCGGGCCCGGTCGGCCGGCGCGGTGACCGTCCTCAACCCGGCACCGGCGGCGCCGGTGCCGGGCGCGCTGCTGGACCTCGTCGACCACCTGGTGGTGAACGAGCACGAGGTGGAGCTCGTCCTCGGCGTGGCCGCCGCCGACCTGGTCGCCGACCGGGGAGACGCACGCCAGCGCCTGCGCGCCGCCTGCCGCGCCACCGTCCACCTCACGCTCGGCGCCGACGGCCAGCTCGTCCTCGGCCCCGACATGGCGATCGCCGTGCCCGGGCGGGCCGTCGAGGTCGTCGACTCCACCGGCGCCGGTGACTGCTTCACCGGCTCCCTGGCCGCCGGCCTGGCAGCAGGTGTGCCGCTGGAGGCGGCCGTCCGCCGGGCGGGCGCCGCCGCCAGCCTCAGCGTCACCCGCCCCGGCGCCGCCCCGTCGATGCCCACCGCCGCCGAGGTCGACGCGGTCCTCGCCTGACGGGCGCGGCCGCCGTGGTCGTCACCCCGGCGTCCCGCCGCCCTCGAGGTCGGCCCACCACCGAGCCAGCGCCTGCTCCAGGGTGAGGTCCGTCCCCGGCGCCAGCCCGTCGGCCAGCAGCCGCTCGGCCACGGCGAGGTAGTCGGGCTGGGCCGCCCGGTTGCCAGCGACGACCGCGTCGTCGGCCAGCACCGTGGCGACCGGAACCGCCCGGCGGCGGGCCACCCGGTGGACGATCGCCACCAGCGGCAGCGCCCCGGCCCACCGCGACAGCGGTCCGAGGTCGACGGGCACGAAGGCCGGGAGGCGCCGGGCGAAGAAGGCGTTGAGCTCGCCCATGCGCTCCGCGCCCTCCCAGATCGGGTCGGCGGCGGCGTGGTGGACCTCGGCCACGTGGGCGTAGCGGCTCGCGGCCCGGCACAGCACGCAGGGCTCGAGGGTGGTGAGCAGGGTCGTGGGCTCGGGCGTGCCGAGCGACAGCCGGCCGAGGGCGTTGACCTCGGCGTGGGCGACGTACGAGCCACCGATCTGGCCGGCGGGCGGGTCGGGGTCGGCGGAGCGGTTCCGACCCTCGGCCACGACCGTCCCGTCGGGGCCGAGCACCACGGCGCCCACGGCGATCGACCCCTCGACGAACGCCTCCCAGGCCAGCTCCAACGCCCGCCGCCACGGGTCGCCGATCCCGTCCCAGGCGTCCTCCCACCCCACCTGGGGATCCTGGCACGCCGGTGGCCAGGCGGCCCGTCGTGATCCTCCCCACCCGTCCCGCCGGGGATCGGTGCGCCACGGATGGTGCCAGGCACCATCCGTGGTCCCGTCCTGGAGCCGGGGTGGGTCAGGCGCGGGTGCCGCGGACGAGGTGGCCGGGGCGGGCACCGGTCGCCACGCCGGACTCGAAGGTCGGGACGCCGGACTTCACCGTCATCACGTAGCCGGTGGCGTCCTGGACGAGGCGCCGTCCGCCGGCGGGCAGGTCGTGGGCGATGCGGGGCGGGGCGCAGCCGAGGGCGTCGAGGTCGATGAGGTTGACGTCGGCCAGGTGGCCCGGCGCCAGCAGCCCCCGGTCCCGCCAGCCCACGTGCTCGGCCGTGCGCCGGGTGAGGTGGTGGACGACCTGCTGGATCGGCAGCGGCGGCCCGTCGCGGCGGTCGCGGGCCCACACGGTGAGGAACGACGTGGTGGTGCTGGCGTCGCAGATGGCCCCGCAGTGGGCGCCGGCGTCGGACAGCCCGAACAGCGACAGCGGCGAGGTGATCATCTCGTGCACGTCGGCCAGCGACCCGTGGGCGAAGTTGAACAGCGGCAGGTACAGCAGCTGCGTCCCGCCCCGCCGGAGCAGCATGTCGTACACCAGGGCGGCCGGGTCCTGGCCGTCCCGCCGGGCCTGGGCCCCGAGGGACCACGAGGCGTCGACCTGGTAGTCGACCGGGTCGGCCATCTCGAAGGTGACGTCGAAGCCGCCGACGATCGACCTGAACAGGCCCTCGGGCAGGCTGGCCAGCTGCTCGGCGTGCTCGGCCAGGATGCGGGCCTTGCGCTCCGGCGCCGCCAGGGCGGCGACCCGCTCGGCCAGCGGCAGCCCGGCGACCTCGGCGAAGCCGGCGGTGAAGGCGAAGGGGTTGGCCGTGGCCTCCAGGCCGAGGAGCACGCCGATCGGCCGTGGCGCGACCTGGCCCTTGACGTCGAGCCCGGCCGAGCGCCACTCGCCGATGCGGCCGAACAGGTGCCGCCAGCGCTCGGGGGCGTGGTACGCCTGCTGCACGGTGAAGCTGAGGGGCCGGCCCGACGTGCGGACCATGGCCTCGATGATCGCCAGCTCGCTCTCGGCGAAGTCGTCGTCGGGCGACTGGTAGGCGTCGGAGATGAGCTGGATCACGCCGGTGCCGGCGTCGGCCAGGGCGCCGCAGATGGCCAGCAGCTCGGCCTCGCCCGACTTGAGCGTGCCGATGTTCTCGCCCGCCTTGGTGCGGTGGACGTCGGTGCGGGACGTGGCGAACCCGATGGCGCCGGCGTCGAGCGCCTCGCGGGTGAGCCGGGCCATCTCGGCGATCTCGTCGTCGGTCGGGTGCTGGAGGTGGTCGGCGCCCCGCTCCCCCATCACGTAGGTCCGCAACGGCGCATGGGGCACCTGGGCGCCGACGTCGACGGTGCGGGGGGTGCGGTCGAGCACGTCGAGGTACTCGGGGAAGGACTCCCAGCCCCACGTCATGCCCTCGGTGAGGGCGGTGCCGGGGATGTCCTCGACCCCCTCCAGCAGACCGATCAGCCAGTCGTGGCGGTCGGGCCGGGCCGGGGCGAACCCGACCCCGCAGTTGCCCATGGCCACGGTGGTCACGCCGTGCTGCGACGACGGCGCCAGGACCGGGTCCCAGGTGGCCTGGCCGTCGAAGTGGGTGTGGATGTCCACGAAGCCGGGCGTGACGACGAGCCCGTCGGCGTCGACCTCCCGGGTGCCCCGGGCGTCGATGCGCCCCACCTCGACCACGCGGTCGCCCTCGATGCCGACGTCCGCCGTCCGGGGCGCCGCCCCGCTGCCGTCGACGACCGTCCCGCCTCTGATCACCAGGTCCATGGCCCCGAACCTACGACGACAGGGGCCCCTCCGCCGATGCGGAGGGGCCCCAGTCGACCGGAGCTCGGTCGGACCTCAGGCCGACCTCAGTGGCCTCCGGCCCCAGCGTCCTCGACCTCGCCGGCCTGGAAGATCCCGAGGGCACCCTTGCCGACGTTGGCGAACTTGTGGGTGACCATCGGGTAGAGGCCGTCCTCGTCGAGGGTGAACTCGACGAACCCGCCCTGCGACGGCTGGAGGTCCAACGCCTGGGCCCCGCCCTCTCGGGCATCGGGACGCAGGAGGTAGGTGCCCTCCTTGTAGACGGTGTCGAAGATCGTGCCCACGATGTGGAACGCCGAGTTCTCGCTGGGCCCGGCGTCGAGGACGAACACCCGGATCCGCTCGCCCTGCTCCACCCGGATCGGCCGGTGCTGGTACTGGTTCACGTAGCCGTTGAACACGACGGCGTCGTGCTCCTCGGCCTGCATCTTGCCCAGGTCACCGGGCTGGCCCTCGGGGCCGGTGTAGATCTCGGACTGGACCATCACGAACTCGTGGTCGACCTCGGGGAGGTCGGGCGGGTCGATGATGATGGCGCCGTGCATCCCGTTGCCGATGTGGTGCAGCGCCGGTGCCGTACCGCAGTGGTACATGAAGACCCCGGCGTGCTTGGCCTCGTACTGGTAGACGAGCGACTCGCCGGACTCGATGGTGCGCATCTCGTCGTCCCAGGCGACCTTCGATGCGTGGAAGTCGATGGAGTGGCCGATCTCGCCCTCGTTGACCAGGGTGATGGTGAAGATGTCGCCGACCTTCCCGCGCAGCACCGGTCCCGGGAACATGTCGTTGAAGGTCCACATCTCCTGGGTCACGCCCGGGGCCACCTCGAGGACCGTCTCGGTGGCCCGCAGGGTCATGGTGTGCTCGGTCCCCCCCGGCGCCGGCTCCAGGGTCGGGTCGTACGGGGTGAAGTCGTCGGCCGGCTCGGCGGCGAAGTCGATCTCGGCGCCGGCTGCGGCGTCGTCGCTGGCGGCGGCCGGGGCGGCCGAGCCCGTGCTCCCCGAGACGTTGATGTCGAGGATCATGCCGCCCTCCTTGTGGCCGGGCACCGTGCACCACGCCTGGGTGGTCTCGGTGACGACGCCGAGGCTGGCGCTGGCCGATCCGCCCGGGTCGATCATCTCGGTGCCGGTCACGCCGTCGAGCTGGAGGTCGTGGGGCATGGCGCCGACGTTGGTCACGTTGACCAGCACCTCGGTCCCGGCGGGGACGTCGATCGACGAGGGCTCGACGTAGAGGTCACCGAGCTCGATCTCGAAGGTCATGGGCTCACCGGTGGCGGCCACCCCGTCCCCGCCACCGGACTCGTCGATGGCCCGCAGCCCCAGGCCGACGCCGAAGACGGCGACGAGCATGGCGACGAGGGCGAGGAAGACGGCCATGACCGTCCAGCCGCCCTTCTCGTCGTGCTCGGGGGGCCTCTCGTCCTGGTCGGGTGGGCGCGTCAGGGTGTCGGTCATCGCATTCTCCTCGTCACGTGGGGACCCACGCCGGGGGGCGGCCGACCGACGGTCGGCGACCTCGAGCGTCACCCCTGGTTTCTCTAGTTGACGCTAGAGATTCCCCGGTCTGACCTGTAGGGCCGAAGGTCCCGACCCGCCGTGACCCCCAGAGCGGGCCACGAGACCAGACCGACGATCAGACCGACGATCCCGACGCCGCCTCGTCGGGGCACGCCTCGTCGGGAGGGAGGTCAGGGGTGGCGGCGACGATGGCGTCGAGGAGGTCGCGGGTCGCAGCCAGCTCGGCGATGGCCTCGTCGATCCGCTGCCGCTCGGCCAGGAACGTGGGGACCATGTCGGCCGAGCACGGCGCCAGCACGCCCCCCTCGTCGACCATGCACGGCAGCACCTGGGCGATGACCTCGGTCGAGAGGCCGGCGGCCAGCAGCATCCGGATGCGGTGCACCTCGTCGACGTCGGCCTCGGCGTAGTCCCGGTAGCCGTTGGGCTGCCGCGCCGGGCGGAGGAGGCCCCGCTGCTCGTAGTAGCGGAGCGACCGCTCGCTCGCCCCGGTCAGATCGGCCAGCTCCTGGATCCTCACGATCGACCTCCTCGGGCCTTGACCTTCACACCGGTGTCAGACCTTACGGTCGCCCCATGGCACCTCCACCCGTCCCCGTCACCGTCCTCGGGCTCGGCCCCATGGGTCGGGCCCTGGCCCGCGCCCTGCTCACCGCCGGCCACCCCACGACCGTCTGGAACCGCACCCCCGGTCGGGCCGGCGCCCTGGTGGCGCGCGGCGCCGCCGAGGCGACGCGAGCCGCGGATGCGGTCGCCGCCAGCCCGGTGGTCCTGGTCTGCGTGATCGACGCCGCCGCCACCCGGGCGATCGTCGACGCCGCCGGGCCGGCGCTGCAGGGCCGGGTCCTCGTGAACATGACGGCCGACACGCCCGATCGCAGCCGTGAGCTGGCCGCGCGCGTCCTCGCCCTCGGCGGCACCCACCTCGACGCCGCCATCATGACGCCCACCCCCACCATCGGGACCGACGCGGCGTCCATCCTCTACAGCGGGGACGAGGCCGCGTACGCCACCCATCGGGCGGTCCTCGACGCCCTCGGGCCGGCCACGTTCGTCGGCGCCGACCCCGGCCGGGCGGCGTCGTACGAGGTCGCCCTGCTCGACCTGTGGTGGAGCAGCATCGCCGCCGCCGTCCACGCCTTCGCCCTCGCCCGGGCGGAGGGGGTCTCGGCGGGGGACCTCGAGCCTCACGCCGCCGGCATCACCGCCCTCCTCGGCGAGACGCTGACCGAGCTGGCCACGGGCATCGACGCCGGCGAGCACGACGGGAGCGAGGCGGACCTGGCCTCGGCCGCGGCCGGGATCGACCACGTCGTCGAGGCCACCGCCTCCCGAGGACTGCACCCCGGCCCTGCCGGGGCCGCTCGGGAGCTGACCCGCCGGGCAGTGGCTGCCGGGCGCGGGAACGACGGCCTGTCAGCCCTCGCCGAGGTGATGGCGATCGGGTCGGACGCCGACCTGGTCAGTACGGATGGTCGGGCAGGACGCTGACGTCGATGCCGTCGGCGGCCAAGACCTCGTAGACCCGGTCGTGGTGGTCGCCGACCAGCCGCTGCACGTACTCGATGCCGTCGAGGTGGTCGATCTCGTGCTGGCAGATGCGGGCGACGATCTCGTCGGCGGTGACCTCGATGGCGTCGCCGTGGACCGTCCGGCCGCGGATCTGGACGAACTTGGGTCGGTCGAGGGGGGCGTGGGTGCCGTCGACCTCGAGCGACAGGCAGCCCTCGGTGTAGGTCCACGTGCCCTCGGCCGCTCGGACCTCGGGGTCGACGACGACCTCGGGCATGGCCCGCTTGTGGACCTGCACGAACATGCGCAGCGGGGCGCCCACCTGGTTGGCCGCCAGCCCGACCCCCGGCGCCCGGTGCATCACCTTCACCATGTGCTTGGCGAAGGCCTTGATCTCGGGCGTGATGCGGCCCACCGGCTCGGTGGGCCGGTGCAGGACGGGCGTCTCGACGGGGACGACGCCGACGGCGGCCCGCTCGTCGTGGTCGTCGGCCGGCCACACGTCGTCACCGGTCCAGGTCTCGCTGCGCCCCGGCGCCACGGCCACCGCCTCGCCGGGGGCGATCGGGGGCACGAGGTGCTCGGCGGCGTCGGGGTGGGAGGTCGGGAAGCGGCGGCCGCAGCTGCAGGTGCAGCACTCCTTCACCGGCCCGCCCTCGACCGGCCACACGGTGACCCGGTTGAGCGGGGCGCACGGCCGGTCGTCGCCCCGCACCGGGCACGACGACAGCGTCACCCGCCCCACGTGCTCGACGTCGCTGCGCCCCTTCGCCTTCCTCCGTGCCATAGGAGGGTGGACGCTACCGGCGCCCCATCGGCGCGCCGACGCATGGGGTCAGACCCCATCCGTCCGACACATGGGGTCAGACCCCATCCGTCGGTCAGGCCGGCCGGACGAGCTCGACCGTGAGCCGGACCGTCGGGTGCTCCTGCGGCAGCGGCGGGCGACGGTCGGTGGCGACGACGCCCAGGCCCGACGCCTCGGCGGCGACGACGAGCTCGTCGAGCGACAGCAGGGTGGCGACGAACGGGACGCCGGCGCCGAGGAAGTCCTCGGTGGCGACGGTGCCCTCGCCCTCGTGGGCGGTGAGCAGGGCGCGGCCGCCGGGCCGCAGGACGCGGGCGATCTCGGCCACGCCGGTGGCCAGCTCCTCCCGGCGGAGGTGGATCAGGGCGTAGAACGCGACCACGCCGGCCACCGACGCCGACCGCACCGGCAGGGCCCGGAGGTCACCGGCCGTCGCCGCGCCGAGCCGGGCCGCCGCCAGCCTGGCCATCGCCGGGCTGAAGTCGAGGCCGAGGACCGACCGGCCCCCGTCGCGCACCGCCGCGCCCACCTGCCCCGGCCCGCACCCCAGGTCGACGACGGGATCGCCCACGGCCGCGGCGAAGGCCGCCAGCCGGGCCCGGTCGGCGGGCTTGGCGGCCAGCTCGTCGCCGAAGGTGGCCTCGTAGGCGTCGGCGACGGCGTCGTACGACTCCCGTAGCCGCTCCCACGTCGATCCCGGCACGGAAGAGCACCGTAGCGGTGCACCTCCGTGCCGGGACCGGCCCTCGCGCTAGCTCGCCTTGGTGGCGAGGTGGTCGTTCAGGGCGCCGGCCTCGCCGAAGAGGCGGGTCCGCCAGGTCTCGAGCAGCTCGGAGGCGTCGTGGTCGTCGGGGTGGAAGTCGGGGCGGTTGTAGTCCCGGATCCGGCGGCGCACGTCCTTGGTGAGCCACGGCGAGTCCTTGAGCTTGGCGAACGAGCGGCGCAGCGCCCCCAGGTCGCGCCGGGCCTCGGGATCGCGGGCGATCGAGTACAGCGCCGACAGGGCGGCGGTGCCGATGAAGCCCACGGTCATGACGTTCATGACCCGGGCCCGCAGCTTCGGGTCGCCGACGCAGGCCTGGTACACGTCGAAGGCGACGGCCTTGTGCTCGCTCTCCTCGATGGCGTGCCACATGAGGAGGTGGCGGACCTCGTCCTCGCTGAACATGGCCTGGGCCCGCTCGTCCCCCAGCAGCACCTCGGCGAGGGTGGCCGTGTAGTGCTCGAGGGCGGCGGTGACGGCGAGCCGGACCTTGGGCGGGGCGACCTTCTCGTTGAACTTCAGCCGCTTCCCGGTCAATCGGTCCAGGGCCTTGGTGGGGTAGCCCATGTCGTCGAGCCGGTCGTTGAAGGTCCGGTGCTCGCGCCCGTGGATGGCCTCCTGGCCGATGAACCCGGCGACCTGCTTCTTCAGCACGGGGTCGGTGATCTGGTCGCGGTAGTGCCGCACCGAGCGGACGAAGTAGTCCTCGCCCTCGGGAAACAGCGACGACAGCACGGCGACGATGTGGCTCATCACGATGTCCCCGTCCATGTAGAAGTGGGGGACCTCGGACAGGTCACCGTCGAAGAAGGAGATGCGGCGGACCGGGAAGGACCGGTCCGACGAGGCCTGGGCGCCGGGGGCGGCGTCCTCGGCCTGGTCCTCGGTGACGGCGGGATCGACGACGGCGGTGCTCATGGAGAGCTCCTCTCAGGGGGGCTGGCTCTCGGTCTGCCCCAGATGCTACCGCCGGTAACATCTTCGTTCCAGAGGCACCGGTCACACCGACGGGTGCCCCCGCCGGCCCGACAGCCTCAGGCCTCGTCGTCGTCGGCCGGCTCCTCGGGCTCCTCGACGCCCAGGGCCACCATCAGCTCGTGGCGGGCGGGGCCGAACTCCTCGTCGGTGACCCGGCCGGCGGCGTGGGCCTCGCTCAGCACCCGGAACCGCTCCATGATCTCGTCGGGGCTGGTCCCGGGCGTGGCGTCGCCGCCCTCGCCCCCGGACGCCTTGTTGTGCCGGCGCTCCCGCTTGGCGGCCTGCTGCTCCTGGCGGAGCTTGTCGATGCGGCGCTTCTCGGCGGACTGCCGACCCTTGCCGGCCATCAGCGGGTCCGGACGGGGCGGGTGGGGTGGCTGGTGGTGCTGGGCATGACCCTGCTCCTCACGAAGGTGCGGGTCGACCGGGCAGACGATCCGTGTCGGACAGGCTAGGGGGTCAGGGCCGCGCCGGACCCCTCCGGCCCCGGGCCCGGCGCCGGACGGCCGCCCGCCACGAGGAGGGGCCAGGCCCGCTGCGACCACCCCGGCCCGGTGACGCCCCCACCGATGAGCGGGCGCCGGGGGCGTCGTCTCACCTGTGCCGGCCCCGCCGTGACCGGCGGCTGGGAGACGACGCCATGGGTGAGGAGCAGGGCCACCGCCGCGACCACCCTCCCGGCCGGTCCCCGCCGGCGTGCACCGGGGCCGTGCTCGGCGCGGCGCAGCGCCACCCCCGCCGCTTCGCCCACCGGGTGGTGATCCTGGCACCGGGTGAGGCCCGACCCTACGTGGCCGCCGAGTGGACCGACGCCCTCGTCGTGGTCGCGGACGGGGCCGTCGAGCTCGAGGGCCTCGGCGGGGAGCGCCGCCGCCTGGCCCGCGGGGCGGTCCTGTGGCTCGTCGGCCTGCCGCTGCGGGCCGTCCGCAACGAGAGCCACCACCCGGCCGTCATCGTCGCCGTGTCCCGCCGCGGCCGCGACGGGGGTGCTGCCGGCTGACGACGCCGGCCGTGGCCGTCAGCGGCCCACCAGGTCCACGGCGATGTCCACCAGGCGGGACTCCTCCTTCTCCACCACGACCAGCGGGCGCCCGGCGGCCCAAGCAGCGTCCAAGGGCCTTCCCAGCGGGTCGCGCGACGGTGCCGAGGCTCCCCAGCAGAAAGCGACGACCCATGAGCACGACCCCCTCCCCGCCCGCCGACCTCCGCAGCTACCGCGCCATCCACGTCGCCCTGCGCCAGGCCGCCCACGCCATGGCGGCGGCCGCCCCCGGCCTCGACGACGCCGACCCCCGCCGCCGGAGGGCCTTCTCGCGCTACTGGAAGGGCTACGCCGGCGAGGTGCTGGCCCACCACACCACCGAGGACGACGTGGTGTTCCCCGCCCTGGTCGCCCGGGCCCCGCAGGTCGCCACCCTGCTCGAGCAGCTCGACGCCGACCACCACCACCTCGACGCGCTGATGGCCGACATCGGGGCGGCGACGTCCCGGGTGGCGGGTGGAGCCGACGCCGCGGCCCTCGGCGCCCTCCTCCGCCAGCTCGCCGACCACATGGACCAGCACCTCGCCGCCGAGGACGCCGAGATCCTGCCCCTGCTCGAGCAGCACTTCACCCACGACGAGTTCGCCGAGCTCGAGGCCAAGGCCCTGGAGATCATCGGCCTCGGCGCCCAGGCCGCCTTCACCATCCCCTTCGTCGCTGCGTCGGTCGACGACGCGATGCGGGCCCACCTGCTCGGGAGCGCTCCCCTCCCGGTCCGCGCCATCTTCCGGCTCGGCCGCGGCCGCCACGCCCGCCTGGCGGAGCTGGCGCTCGGTGCCACCCGCCCCGCCGTGGCCGCCTGAGCAGCGGCGGTCAGCCCCGCGCCGCGATGCGGGCGCGCAGGTGCTCCTGCTCGGCGGCGTTGTCGGTGAGGGCGAGGGCGGCGGTGTAGGCCGCCACCGCCTCGTCGTCCCGGCCGAGCCGCTCGAGCAGGTCGGCCCGGACCGCCGGGAGGTACGGGTACCGGTCGAGCCGGCCCCCGGCGGCGAGGGCGTCGACCTCGGCGAGGGCGGCCAGGCGGACGAGGCGCCCGGCGGCATCGACCCGGGTGCGGCGCCGGGCGTGGTGGGTGAGGGCGAGGGCCAGCACACCGGCCACCTCGGCCTCGGTCGGCAGGAGCCGGCGCAGCATCCGGGCCAGGCCGAGGGCCCGGTCGGCCAGGTCGTCGCGCACGAGGTCCGGTCCCGACGCCGCCGTGTGGCCGAGGCTGAGCACCAGGTGGACGACCGTCAGGACGGCACCGAGGCGCTCCCCCCGCTCGTCCGGCTCGGGCTCGGCGTAGGGGATGCCCGCCGCTGCGATCTTCTGCTTGGCCCTGGTGATGCGGGCCGCCATCGTCGTCTCGCTGACGAGCAGGGCGCGGGCGACGTCGGGGGTGGCGACGCCGCACACGAGCCGGAGGGTCAGGGCGACCTGGGCCTCGGGCGCCAGGGCGGGGTGGCAGCACGTGAAGACCAGCCGCAGTCGGTCGTCGGGGATGGCGTCGGGGTCGACGTCGACCTCGTCGACGGCGGGCGGGGCGACGAGGAGCGGCAGCTTGGCCCGCTGGGTGCGGCCCCGGCGGAGGCCGTCGAGGGCCTGGCGCCGGGCGGCCGTCGTCAGCCATGCCCCCGGGCGGTCGGGGACCCCGTCGCGCCCCCAGGTGCGCAGGGCCCGGATGTAGGCGTCCTGCACGGCCTCCTCGGCGGCATCGAGGTCCCGGGTCACCCGGACGGTCGCGGCCAGCATTGCCGCCCACTCCCCCCGGTGGGCGGCGGCCACGGCCTCCTCCACCTCGCTCAGGCGACCCCCTCCGTGTCCGGGCCGGCCGCGGCCACCTGGAAGTCCAGCAGCGGCCTGACCTCGACCCCGCCGGCCATGATCGGCGTCATCGCCGCCAGCGACGTGGCGTGGTCGAGGTCGCGGGCCTCGATGATGAACACCCCGGCGATGGCCTCCTTGGCCTCGATGAAGGGCCCGTCGGTGATGACGCCGCCCCGGACCGACCTCGCCGTCGACGTCGGCTCCAGCGCCATCCCGGCCACGTCCCGGCCGCCGGCCTCGACGATGCGCCCGGGCAGGGCCTCGTGGGCGGCCATCACGTCGGGCGGGATGTCCGCCACCCCGCCGGGGGTCTCCTCCTCGTAGATGATCACCGCGTACTGCGCCATCAGGCCGTCTCCTCGATCTCGACGTCGCCGGGGAACAGACCGTCGAGGAACGCCCGCCAGGCCACCTCGACGGCGGCACCGTCGGCGTCGACGTCGAAGAGGTGGTGGGCGACGCTCACAGGCCAGCCCCAACGGTCGCGACCGTAGATGCGGTGGAGCCCGGACTCGCTCCGGATCCCGAGGAACGTCTCGGTCCGGTAGTCCACGACCCCGACGATCGGCGCCGCGCCGGGCACGGCGAGGGTCACCTCGTCGCCCACGGCCACGTCGTCGGGCAGGCCGAGTGCCCGGAGCAGGACGGCCGTGCTGCCCTGGGCCGCGGACGCCGGACCTCCGTCGACCGCGACGTAGGTCGCGTCCCGACCGGCGAAGTGGGCGACGTACTCGGCCATCGAGTGCCGGTAGAGGTCGGTGTGCTGGGCGCAGGCGTCGTGCTGGAGGGCGAGGTCGTCGTCGTCGGGCACGGCGGTGCGGTGCACGTAGGTCACCGCGGTGCCGCCGGCCGTCGCCGCGAAGGTGTAGTCGAGCTGGTTGGTCCCGACCTCGTCGGTGGCGGTGGTGGTGAACCGGCGCCCGGGCTCCCAGGCCGTCACCCGGCCGCCAATGCCGGTGAGCCCCGACTCGGCGCCGCCGAGCCGGGGCTCGTAGGTGATCGGCCACAGCCACCCGTCGCTGTGGCGGGTCACCGCGTCCCACACCTCCTCGGGCGGACCCGGCACCTCCGCCTCCCACCCGACCTCGAACGTCTGACCCATGGTGCACCTCCGTGCTGCCTCGGTGGCCCGGGTGGCCACCTCTCACCCCTCCCGACGCCCGAGCGGGCGCCGGATCGACAACGCGCCGGACCTTCCTGACCGCCGGGCCCGCCCCGCCCCGATGGTTCCGACGGGGGCCTGCCGGGAAGGCCGGGGGGATGGACGACCACGAGCTGATCGAGCTGGAGCGGCGAGGGTGGCAGGCGCTGGCCACCGAGGGGGCGGCCGGGCCGTACTACGAGGAGGTGCTGGCCGACGAGGTGCTGATGCTGCTGCCCGGGGGGATGGTCATCGACGACCGGGCCCAGGTGGTCGAGTCGATGAGCGGGGCGCCGTGGGACTCGTTCGCCCTCACCGGCGAGCGGGTGCTGCGCCTCGGCGACGGGGCCGCCGTGGTGGCCTACTCGGCGGTGGCCAAGCGGGGCGACCACAGCTACTGCGCCCTGTTCAACAGCACCTACGTGGCCACCCCCGACGGGTGGCGGCTGTCCGTCCACCAGCAGACGCCGATGGAGGTCCCGGCCGAGGGGTAGCCCGGTGGCCGACGGACCGGAGCGGACACCGGACGGGCACCACATCGTCGTCGACGGTCGACGGTGGCGGGCGACCGACCCGTCGATCCCCGAGCCCCTGCGGGTCGAGCTCGTCGCCGAGCTGATGGACGCCCGGCGCTCCGTCCGGGCCGACGGCACCGCCGCCCGGGCCCGCGTGCAGGCGGCCAAGGTCGCCCTGGGCGAGCGGGGCGAGCCGTGGTGGGACGAGCCGACCGACGCCGGTCGGCGCGAGCGGATCGCCGCCGCCATCGTCGCCCTGGCCCGCCACCGGGCACCGACGTCGACCACCTGCCCGTCGGACGCGGCCCGGGCCGTCGGCGGCGAGGGTTGGCGAGACCTCATGGACCTGACCCGGGACGTCGCCCGCGACCTCGCCCGCGGCGGCGAGGTGGAGATCACCCAGAAGGGCCGGGCGCTCGACCCCGACGCGCCCTGGCGGGGTCCCGTCCGCATCCGGTCCGTCGTGGCCCCGTGAGCCGGCGAGGCCGACCGCGCGCAGGGGCCGCCGGCGTGCTCCGATCACGCCGGGCAGGCGACCCGGCGGGGGGCGGGCGGGACGGGGGTGACGACGGCGGGGACGGCGGCCGGGGCGGCCGGGGCGGGGACAGCGGCCGGGGCGGGCCCGCCGAGGGTGGCGCCGTAGGCGATGGCTCCCACGGTGACGGCGAACCCGACGAGCTGGACCGGCGAGAGGGCCTGGCCGAGCACGACCCAGCCCATGACCGCCCCGGTGACGGGTGCGGCCAGGCCGAGGAGGGGCGGCGCCGCGGCCGGCAGGCGGCGGATGCCCCGGAACCAGAGGACGTAGGCCACGGCGGTGCCGATCAGGCTGAGGTAGGCGAAGCCCAGGACGTTCTGGCCGGTGATCGGCGGCGGCGCTCCCTCGACGAGGAGGGCGAGCGGTGTCAGCAGGGCGGCGCCGGCGAGGAGCTGCCACCCGGTGGCGGCCAGGCGGTTGCCCGGGGCGGGGAACCGCTTGGTCAGGACCACGCCCAGCGAGAACGAGAGGTTGGCCCCCACGGCGGCGAGCACGCCGACCGGGTCGATGTCGGCGCCCGGGCGCACGACGACGAGGCCGACGCCGACGGCGGCGACGACCCCGACGCCGAGGTCCCGGGGCCGCGGGCGCCGGCCGGTGATGGCCCCGGTCAGAGCGAGCACCAGCAGGGGCTGCAGACCCCCGACGGCGGCGGCCACCCCGCCGGGCAGGCGGTACACGGCGACGAACAGCAGCGGGAAGAAGAGGCCGAAGTTGCAGGTGGCGAGGACGGCCGTGCGCCCCCACTCCGCGCCGCGGGGCCGCCACCGCGACGCCAGGAGGCCCAGGGTCACGAGGACCAACCCGGCCGGCGCCACCCGCATCCACGCCACGAACAGCGGGCGGCCGTCGGGGAGCAGCTCGGTGATCGTCACGTAGGTGGTGCCCCACGAGATGGGCGCCAGCACGGTGGCCAGAGCCGGGCCGGGCGAGGCCGCTGATGTCTTCATGCTCATCATCTTAATATTGAGATGATGAGCGTCAAGAGGGCGTTCTAGGATCCGCCCATGGCCCGAGAGCGCGACGCCGTCGACCGCATCAGCGAGCAGTGGGCGACCGTCCGCCCCGACGTCGACTCCTCCCCCCTCGCCGTCATCGGCCGGGTCTCGCGCCTGTCCCGGCTGGTCGACCGCCGGCTGGCCGAGAGCTTCGCCCGCTTCGACCTGGAGGCGTGGATGTACGACGTGCTCGCCACCCTCCGCCGGGGGGGCGAGCCCTACGAGCTGACGGCCGGCGAGCTCGTCGCCCAGGCGATGGTCACGACCGGCGCCATCACCAACCGGATCGACAAGCTCGAGCAGCGAGGGCTCGTCGAGCGGGTGGCGGCGGCCGACCGCCGCAAGGTCATCGTCCGGCTCACGCCGGCCGGCCGCCAGCTGGTCGACGAGGTCGTCGGCCCCCACATGGAGGTCGAGGAGGAGATCCTGGCCCCCCTCTCCCCGCGCCAGCGCGACGAGCTCGTCCGCCTCCTGCGAGCGACGCTCCTCGCCCTCGGCGACCGCCCCGCCGGCTGACGGCGGGCCGGCGGCGCCGTCGGCGGCGAACCTTGGACGGCAACCGCACCATGCTGCGGGGTTCCGTCCAAGGTTTGGGGGGTCGGGCGCGTCTCAGGCCAGGAGGGCGGCGAGGAGGGCGGGACGGGCGGCCCGGGCTCGGGCCGCGATGGTCTCCCACGTCACCAGGTGGCCCTCGGCAGCCAGGCGGGACCAGGGCTCGCCCCCGGTGCGCAGCAGGTCGACCATGCCGTGGGCCCGACGCGGGATGAGATCGACGAGGTCCCGGCGCTCGCCCTCGGGGAGGCCGTAGCCGTCGGCGAGGTCCCGCACGCCGGCCGGCACCAGGTCGGCGAAGGAGATCGCCGCCCAGGCCAGGTCCCACAGCCGGGTGCCCGGGCCGGCGGTGTCCCAGTCGATCCACGCGACCCGCCCGCAGCCGTGGACCAGGTTCCACGACGACAGGTCGTGGTGGACGACGAGGTCGTCCCCGTCGGGCCGGATCACCGTGCCCCAGACGGCGTCGACCGGCGGGACGAAGCCCGCCGTCGCCTCGTGGAGCCGGCGGGCCAGGCGGCCGACGTCGACCAGCGACGGGCCGGGTCGGTACGGGTGGGTGACCGTCCCGTCGATCCACTCGACGACGTGGCGCCCCCGCTCGTCGAGCCCGAGCGACCGCGGGGCTCCCTCGAACCCGACCTCGCGCAGGTGCACGAGCAGGGCGTGCACCGCCGGCGTCCACGGCCCCGCCGGGCGCCGCACGGTGGCCCCGACCCGGACCAGCCCGGCGGTGACGTTGCCACCCAGCGGGACCTCCGCTGCGGCCGAGCTACCCCGCCAGCGGTGCACCCGTCTCCAGGAGGGTCTTGAGGCCGGCCAGGACCGAGGGCCACCCGCCGCTGATGGCATCGAGCATGACGCTCCCGGGCACGAAGCCGTCGTGGACGACCTCGAGCCGGACGACGCCCGGGTCAGCGTCGGTGATCGTGAACGTCACCTTGGAACGGGGCTCGGCCTGCTCGGCGGCGATCTGCTCGTCGGTCCACCCGGTGTGGTCCTGGTGGAGGGCATCGGCGTGGTGCCACGTGTACGACAGGCGGCGGGGACGGTCGACGGCGAGGACCTCCTGGCCCTCGAGCACGCTGTCGCCCTCCTCCCAGCGGATGGGCGAGCCGACCTCCCAGTCCGAGAGGATGGCGGCGCCCCAGTAGCGGCGGGTGAACTCGGGCTCGGTCAGGGCGCGGAACAGGGTGTCGGCGTCGGTGCGGATGTAGGTGACGTAGACGAAGTCGGTGCGGGTGGCGGTGTCGGTGTCGGGCATGGGGGGTGCCTCCAGGGCGTGCTTGAGGTCGCCGAGCGCTCGGGCCCGGGGACGGTGGAACCGGCCGATCCAGCGGTCGGCGATGTCGTCGATGGGGGCGGCGTTGAGGAGGTGGATGCGCTGGCGGCCGCGCTTCTCGCTGACGACCAGCCCGGCCGCCTCCAGCACGGCGAGGTGCTTGGTGACCGACTGGCGCGCGATGCCCAACCCCTCGCCCAGCTCGCCCAGGCTCTGGCCGTTGCGGGACCGGAGCCGGTCGAGCAGCTCGCGCCGGACCGGGTCGGCCAGGGCCTTGAACACCTCGTCCACCTCGCTCCTCTCCGCACCCGACAGACAGGCAGCCGTCCGGCTGCCTGTTGCCCAGGATGCGCAGCCAGCCGGCTGCCTGTCAACCCGTCAGGTGCGCATGCGGCGGTAGAGGCACTGGCCCCCGCCGGACGAGAGCAGCTCGCCGCCCTGGCCCCAGACCCGGCCGGTCCAGCCGAACAGGCCGCCGGTCGAGACCGGGGCGGTGCCGTCGCAGAGGAGCCACTCGTGGCCCGACGTGGGGCGGTGGAAGGCGACGTTGAGGTCGAGGGTGGGGGCCATCCACGGCTCCTGCTTCCAGGCGTGGGGGCGGTTGGCCGCCGGCCAGCTCGGCAGGTCGACCAGGATCACGCTGCGGCAGGCGTCGATCCAGGGATCGTCCCAGGACGCGGTGGGGAGGAACCGCAGCCACTCGACCCACTCGGCGGCGAGGGGGCCGTCCGGCGGCCACTCCCGGGTGAAGCTGATGGGCTTGGCGTCGAAGTTGAGCCAGAACGGGAACGGCGGCTCGTCCTCGGGGTCGACCAGCTCATGGATCGACGCGAGCTCGGCGGGCCCGGGCACGGCGGGCGCGGTCGTCTCGTCGTGCTCGAGGCCCTCGCCCTCGGCCGCGCTCCACACCAGCGCCTCGAGGATGGGCCGCCCCTCCTGGGTGATGGCGACCCGGTGGGAGCTGGCCGCCCGACCCTCCTTGCGCGCCTCGACGACGATGTCGACGGGCTCGAAGCGGGCCACGCCCAGGTAGTGGCAGGAGAAGGCGGCGGGCCGGGGGTGGGGCGTGGTGGCCCCGGCGGCCCGCAGGGCGTGGGCCGCGACGTAGCCGCCCATCGGCCCCCAGATCTCCCAGTCGGCCGAGAGGGTGGCCCGGAAGCGCCCCTCCCCGACCGGCTCGACCGCCGTCTGCTCCCCCAGGTCGCCCATGGCTGGTGAGCCTGCTCCCACCCCCGGCACCCCGCAAGGGAGTTCCGCGCCACGGAAGGTGCCAGGCACCTTCCGTGGCCCGCCCGAGGACCGTCGTGGTCCGCCCGGGGATCAGTCCGGGGCGAGGCCGCGGCGGAGCGCGGCCACGAGGGCGTCCTCGAAGGCGACCATGGGCTCGGCCTTGGCCGCCACGCCCTCGGCGCCGTGGTACATCCCGGGGACGACGAGGAGCTCGCACGGGACGCCCGACCCCCGCAGCCGCTCGGCGTAGTCGACGTCCTCGTCGTGGAAGAGGTCGAGCTCGCCGACGCCGATCCACGCCGGTGGGAGGCCGGAGAGGTCGATCCGCCGGGCCGGGACGGCGTAGGGCCGGTCCTCCTCCTCGCGGACCGGGTGGCCCAGGTAGGCGCCCCAGGCGTAGCGGTTCGAGGCCGGCGTCCACACGAACGCCCCCCGCCCGCCGTGGTCGGCGCGCAGGACCGTGCGGTCGTCGAGCATCGGGTACTTCATGGCCTGGAAGGCGATGGGCGGGCCACCCCGGTCGTGGGCCCGCTGGCAGAGCGCCGCCGTGAGCCCGCCCCCGGCGCTGTCGCCCGCCACCGCGACCCGGGAGGGGTCGATGCCCAGGTCGTCGGCCTGCTCGTGCACCCACCGGAGGGCGGCCACGCAGTCGTCGAGCCCGGCCGGGAACGGGTCGCTCGGCGCCAGGCGGTAGTCGACGCTGACCACGACCGCCCCCAGCTCGCGGGCGAGGCGCCGGCAGATGTCGTGGTAGGCGACCGGGTGGCCGACGACGAGGCCGCCGCCGTGGATCCAGAGGACCGCCGGCCGGGCGCCGGAGGCCGTCGGCGCATCCGGCGGCTCGTACACGTAGACCGGGACGGCCGGGCCCTCGGCCGTGGCCGGCACCTCGCGGCGCTCCCAGCCGGTGCTGCGGTCCCGGTCGGCGGCCGCTCGGAGGCCGGCGTTGACCACGGCGACGGTGCGGTCGCCGCCGACCTTCAGCGGGACCATCAGGAGCGGGCTGCGCAGCTCGGCCGGCACCGTCGCGACGAGCCGCCGGCGGGCCGAGAGGCGACGGGCGGCCACGCCCACGGCCACGCCGGTGGCGCCCAGCAGGGCGCTGCGGCGGAGCCGGCTCACGACCGGGCCTCGGCCCGGTGGCCGGCCAGGAACTGGGTCACGCAGGTGTCGACCAGGGCGTCGTCGATCTCGGTCATGTCGGCCAGCCCGGCGAACACCACGGGCCCGGCGACCAGGGCGACGGCGCGCTCGACGTCGTCGAGCACCGACGGGTCGAGGAGCCCCTCCTCGACGCCCATCCGCAGCACCGCCTCGGTGGCCTCGTGCTGGGTCCGCTTCATGTCGGAGTCGACCTGGGCCAGCTCCGGGTGCTGCTTGGACAGCAGGATCAGGGCGGGGGCCAGCCGGCTCCAGCTCTCGTCGGTGAGGGCGTCGGCCACCGTCCGGACGAGCGCCCGGAGCCCCTCCTCGCAGCTGGTGGCGTCCGCGGGGGCGCCCATCGCCGGCTTGCACGTGGTGAACACGGCGGCCAGCAGGGCGTCGCGAGTCTCCCAGTGGCGGTAGAGCGTCGACTTCGCCACCCCCGACCGGGCCACCACCGCGTCCATGGTGAGGGCGGCGGGACCGCCCTCGACGAGGAGCTCGGTGGCGGCGTCCATCACCGCCTGCTGGGTCCGGGCGATGCGGGGGTCCATGTCGAGCCCGGACGCTACCGGTGACGGCTGTCGCACAGGAAGCCCTTGCTCGATCGACGTCATAATCGTACTGTACCGTTTCGTAGCGATACGAGACAGTAGCGTTTCGCTGCGTCCCCCAGGATCGACGACGAACGGATCGACGATGACAGCGACCTCCCTCCCCCGCCCCGCCCCGCCCCCGCCCGACGAGACGGTGGTGGCCGACCCCGGCCGCCGCCGCCTCGTGCTGGCCGCCGTCCTGACCGCCCTGACCGCGGTGGTCGCCTCGGTCGCCGGCCTCAACGTGGCCCTCGGCCAGCTCGCCGCCGACCTCGGCGCCGGCCAGGGCGAGCTGCTCTGGGTCGTCAACGGCTACACCATCGCCCTGGCCGCCCTGCTCCTGCCCATCGGGGCGGTCGGCGACCGCTGGGGCCGCAAGCCGGTCCTCCTCGGCGGTCTGGGGCTCTTCCTCGGCGCCTCGGCGGCGTCGACCCTCGCCACCACCGTCGACCAGCTGGTCGCCCTCCGGGTCGTCGCCGGCGTCGGCGCCGCCATGATCATGCCGGTCACGCTGTCGGTCATCACCTCGACCTTCCCCGAGGAGGAGCGCGACCGGGCGGTCGGCATGTGGGCCGGGTTCGCCGGGTCGGGCGCCATCCTCGGGCTGGTCGCCAGCTCGATCGTGGTCGACAACTTCACCTGGCCGTGGGTGTTCGCCACGCCGATGCTGCTGGGCGGCGCCAGCCTGGTGCTCTCGCTCCTGTTCGTCCCGTCCTCCCGCGAGCACACCGAGGGGCGCTTCGACGTCGGCGGCTCGCTCCTGTCCGCCCTCGCCGTGGGCGCGCTCGTCCTCGGCATCCACGAGGGCCCCGAGGCGGGGTGGACCGAGCCGATCACCGTGACGAGCCTGGCGGTGGCCGCGGCCGCCGGCGCCGCCTTCGCGTGGTGGGAGCTGCGCCAGGACCACCCTCTGCTCCAGCTGCGCCTGTTCCGCAACCGCACGCTCGCCGGTGGGTCGGTCGGCCTGCTCGGCATCTTCGGCCTGATGGGAGCCCTGTTCCTGGTGCTCATCCAGCTCATGCAGGCGGTGCTGGGGTACTCGGCCGTCGCCGCCGCCGTCAGCCTGCTCCCCGTGGCCGCGGTGATGATGCCGCTGTCGAGCGTGGCCCCGCTCATCGCCCGGAGGGTGGGACTGCGGGCGATGATCGGCGGCGGCGCCCTCCTGATCGCCGTCGGCATGGCCCTGATGGGCACCATGGCCAGCGCCGACGGGGGCTACTGGTCGGTCGCTCCGGGGCTGTTCGTCATGGCCGCCGGCATGGGCCTGGCCATGACGTCGGGGACGACCGCCATCACCGGTTCGCTGCCCGTGGAGGACCAGGGCGTCGCCTCGGCGCTCAACGACACCGTGCGCGAGCTCGGCACCGCCGTGGGGGTGGCCCTCATCGGCAGCGTGCTGTCGGCCACCTACTCCTCGTCGGTCGCCGACGCCACCGCCGGCCTCCCCCCGGAGGCGGCCCACGCCGTCGAGGAGGGCATCGGCGGAGCCGTGGCCGTGACCGGTCCGATGGGACCGGAGGGCCAGGGCATCCTCGACGCCGCCCGCGGTGCCTTCATCGACGGGTGGGGGACGGCCATGGGGCTGAGCGCCGGCCTGGCCCTCGCCATCGCCGTGTTCGCCTTCGCCTGGATGCCCGGGCGCAAGCAGGAGGGTGAGGACCTGGTCCTCGAGGCCGACGACGCCGAGCTGGAGCTCGCCTTCGTCGACTGACGTCGCCGGCCCCTCCCCCGTCGCGGCCCCGGTGGCCGGACCCCCGCTCGGGGCGGTCCGCTCACCGGGGCCGAGCGAGGGACGGGTGCAGCACCGGTGCGTACCCGGAGCGGAGGACGGCGACCGTCGACGGCGGGGTGAGCACCGTGGCCCTCCCGGTGCGGGGCCGGGGCCGCGGCGGCCCGTAGGCGTCGGCTCGGGCGTGCCACGGGACGAGGTGATCGGCGAGCACGAGGTGCGGGCGGTCGTCGACCACGGCGAAGGTCCCGACCGGCAGCCCCGCCCACGGGAGGTCGTGCAGCCGCTTCCCTCGATCGGGGCCGACCCGCTCGTCGTGGAGCACCCGGTCGACGGGGTCGACCCGCGGCCGGGACCCGGTGGCCGCCTCCCACCCGTCCATCCAGCGGACGTGGTCAGCGTGCCGGCACAGGGCGCAGGGCCGGTGGCCGGCGGCGAGGGCCACCGCCTCGTCCCAGAAGAAGAGGGGCGTCCACCGCCCGGGCTCCCACATCGGGGCCCGCCAGCCCTTGTAGGCGAGCGCACAGGTGATCCAGCGCCGGACCTGCCAGGGCCGCACCACCTCGTGGCCCCGGTGGATGCTCCCCCGGTTCCCCAGGAACAGCCCGCGCTGGGCAGTCGCCACGATCTCCCCGGTCGGGGTCACCCGGTTCCGCTCGGCCACCGCAGCAGTCTCGTCGCCGCACCCGTGCCAGGGGCTCCGGAAAATCGGACAGCAGGTGGCCGGTTCCCGCTGTCACGCTGGCCGGGTCGCATCCGTCAGAGCGACGGACGACCGGGCGGCCGGGCGATGAGTTCGCGACCGTCCCGCCGTCTCACCCCCGCACATCCCCCGCCGCGCCCCGGGCGCACCCCCATCACCCCTAGGAGAGCCAGATGTTCGCACGACTGGGACCCTGGTGCCACGACCACCGCAAGCTCGTGCTCGGGCTGTGGATCCTCGCCCTCGTCGTCGGGATGGGGGCCTCCGGCGGCGCCGGCGGCGCCTTCCGCGACGAGTTCAACCTCCCCGAGTCCGAGTCGAAGACCGGCTTCGACATCCTCGACGAGGAGTTCGGCGGCCAGGGCACCAACGCCACCGGCACCATCGTCTTCCGCGCCGAGCAGGGCGTCGACGACCCCGAGGTGCGCGAGGCCATGGAGGCCCTGTTCGCCGAGGTGGCCGAGCAGCCGCACGTCGTCGCGGTGGTCAGCCCCTACAGCGAGGAGGGGGCCCGCCAGATCTCGTCCACCGAGGGCGAGGACGGGACCATCGCCTACGCCAACGTGGAGATGCCCGACGACGTGGCGTTCCCCGACGCCCAGGAGATCGGGACCTTCATCGCCGAGAACACCCCCACCGTGGAGGGCCTCCAGGTCGAGCGGGGCAGCTTCTACTTCGCCGAGTTCGAGGAGCCGTCGTCGGAGGCGCTGGGCCTGGCGTTCGCCATCGTCATCTTGATCCTCGCCTTCGGCTCGGTGCTGGCCATGGGCCTGCCCGTGGGGGTTGCCCTCTTCGGCATCGGCATCGGCACGGCCATCGTCACCCTCCTCAGCCACGCCCTCGCCGTCCCCGACTTCGCCACCTTCCTCGGCATCATGATCGGCCTCGGCGTGGGCATCGACTACGCCCTGCTGATCGTCACCCGGTATCGCGAGCAGCTGCACCTCGGGCACACCGTCCGGCAGTCGGTCGCCGTCTCCATCGACACCGCCGGCCGATCGGTGCTCTTCGCCGGCTGCACCGTCGTCATCTCGCTGCTCAGCATGATGCTCGTCGGCGTCACCTTCGTGCAGGGCCTGGCGATCGCCGCCGCCTCGGTCGTCGCCATCACCGTGGTCGCCTCGCTCACGCTGCTGCCCGCCCTCCTCGGCTTCGCCGGCGAGCGGGTGGAGCTCACCCGCTGGCGGGGCCTCCTCGCCGCCGGGCTGATGGCGCTGGCCCTGGTCGGTGCCGGCTTCAAGGTCGGGCCGGTGGCCGGGCTGTTCATCCTGGCCGCCGTCGTGGTGCTGGTCGCCGGGTTCTTCGTCGGCCCCCTGAAGCGAGAGGTCCCGCTCCGCAGCCAGAAGCCCCGCCAGGAGACCTTCGCCTACCGGTGGAGCCGGGTGGTCCAGCACCGGCCGTGGGTCGTGGCCATCGGCGCCACCGCGGTGCTGCTCATCCTGGCCGTCCCGGTGCTCTCGCTGCGCCTGGGCTTCTCCGACGAGAGCAACTTCGCCGACGACACCACCACCAAGAAGGCCTACGACCTGCTGGTCGAGGGCTTCGGTCCCGGCTTCTCGGGGCCGATGCTGCTGGTGGCCGAGCTGCCCGAGGGCGCCGACCCGGCCGCCCTGGAGGAGATCACCGCCGCCGTCGACGCCGACCCCGGCGTCGCCTTCGTCTCCCCCGCCGTGCCCAACGGCGACGCGCCGACGGCGGCGCTGTGGAACCTGGTCCCCACCAGCGGCCCCCAGGAGAAGGCGACCTCCGAGCTCGTCGACCGCCTGCGCGACGAGGTCCTGCCCCCGGTCGAGGACACCGCCGGGTTCCAGGTCAACGTCACCGGCAGCAACGCCGTGAACCTCGACTTCTCGGACTACCTGGCGTCGCGCCTGCCGTACTTCTTCGTCACGGTGCTCGCCCTGTCGTTCCTGCTGCTGATGGTCGTGTTCCGGTCCGTGCTCGTGCCGCTCAAGGCCGTGATCATGAACCTGCTCTCGATCGGCGCCGCCTACGGCCTGGTGGTGGCCCTGTTCCAGTGGGGCTGGCTGAGCGACGTCACCGGCGTGCAGCCGGCCCCGATCGAGCCGTGGGCGCCGATGATGCTGTTCGCCATCGTGTTCGGCCTGTCGATGGACTACGAGGTGTTCCTGCTGTCCCGGGTCCGGGAGGAGTGGCACCGCACCGGCGACAGCCGCACGTCGGTGGCCGACGGCCTGGCTGCCACGGCGAAGGTCATCACCGCGGCCGCGGCGATCATGGTCGTGGTCTTCGGGAGCTTCCTGCTCGAGAACGACCGGGTCCTCAAGCTGATGGGCACCGGCCTGGCGACGGCGATCTTCCTCGACGCCACCATCGTCCGGATGCTGCTCGTGCCGGCGACGATGGAGCTGCTCGGCGATCGCAACTGGTGGCTGCCGCGGTGGCTCGACCGCCTGCTGCCCACCATCGACGTCGAGGGCCACGTCGACGATGACGACGACGAGCCCGACGTGCGCCAGCCCGACCCCGAGGCCGAGCCCGTCCCGGTCTGACCGGGCCTCGCCCCTGACGCGACGGACCGGTGATCAGATCCCCCGCCTGATGGGGTCATCTGGTCACCGGTCCGGGAAGAGGGACGCAGCTCGGCCGCGCATGCGGTCAGCTGCCGGAGGCGGCCTTCTTGGTGGAGGTCGCGGCCCGCTTGGCGGTGGCCGTGGTCTTCTTGGCCGAGGCCTTGGCCGTGCGACCCGTTGTGGTCGCGGCCCGCTTGGCCGTGGTGGAGGTCGTCCCGGCCGAGCGGCGGGCCGAGGTGGCCGTGCCCTTGGCCCCGGACTCGGCGGCGGAGGCGGTGCTCTTGGCCCCGCGACCGGCGGAGGTGGCGACGCCCTTGGCCCCGGAGCGGGCGGCGTCGAGGGTGTCCTCGCCGACCTTGCGAGCCTCCTTGATGGCGTCGATCACGTCGTCGGCGGCGACGCTCACGTCGCCCCGGATCCGGCGGGCGGTGGTGCGGGTGACGCTGCTGCCCTTGGGCGAGGCGGCCGTGCGGGGCCGACGGAGGACCAGGTTCACGAGGTCCTGGGCGGCGGCGACGCTGCCCTGGGCCACGCCGCTCACGGTGTCACCGATGCGGTCGGCGGCGCCGGCGACGGTGCCGACCACGAGGTTCCCCGGAGGGGTGGACGGCGAGCGCGGGTGCGGGTGGGTCGGGGCGATCTCCCGGGCGGCGGCCATGGACTCGCCCAGGTCGGCGAGGTCCTTGCGACCCAGGGCCTCGCGCACCTTGGGGAAGTAGTCCTGCTCCTCCTCCTCGACGTGGTGGCGCACGTTCTCGATGAGCACGGTGACCTTGGCGTCGAAGCGCTCGTCGTGGGGGTCCATGCGCTCCAGGTCGTGGAGCAGCCACTTGACGATCTGGTGCTCCTCGATGCTCTCCAGCACGATGTCGTCGGTGCCCTCCACGGTCGCCCGGGTCACCGGGTAGAAGAGCTGCTCCTCGATCGCGGCGTGCGTCGACAGGGCCTCGATGATGCGATCGACCAGGTCACGCTTCTCGACGTAGGCCCGGTCACCCGCCTTCTCGAAGCGCTTGAAGAGCTGCTCCACGGCATGGTGGTCGTCCTTGAGCATGGTGATGGCATCCATGACCGGTCCCTGCCCGTCAGATCCCGACATCCACAGCATGTGCCCCATGTCGCTCCCGTCCCGACGGGCCGATCGCGCCGGTGCAGGTCAGAGCACCGGCGTCGCGGCAGCGACTGACACGGCCCGGGCTCAGGCGAAGGTCCGCGCCAGCCGGAGGACCGCGTCGGCGTCCGGTCCGACCCCTCGGAGCCCGGTGGCGGCCGCCGGGGCCCGCTGCCCGGCCACGGTGCAGAGGTCGACCGCCGCGCCGGTGATCGTCGTCGATGCCCCCTCCTCGCCGAACGTCCACCGGTCGCCGTCGGGCGCGTCGAGGACGAACCGGACGTCGCCGGCCGGGCGGTGCCCGCCCTGGGCGAGCGCGTAGGGGACGGTGCGCCAGACCAGGCGGGCGACGTGCCACAGGCGGTCGGTCGGGGGAACCTCGACGCCGAGGCCCACACCGACGTCGACGGTGTGGATCCACGACTCCGACAGCCGGGTCGTGGCCAGGCTGCGGGCCGCCATGTCGCCGACGACCCACGGCACCCGGGCATCGAGGTCGGCGGCGGCGAAGGCGGCCGCCTGGGCGTCGACGCTGGAGGCCCAGCGGGCCCGCACGACCAGCGGGTCGTCCCGCTCGGCGGCGACGAAGGCACCGGCCCAGTCGTCGACCGTCCCCTTGACCACGAGGTCCGCCGTCGTCCGGCCGAGGAAGGGGCCGAAGTCGCCGGTGACCGAGGCCACGGCCACCTCGTTGGTCTGGGCCAGGTGGAGGAGGACGTCGGCCACCGACCAGCCCGGGCAGCGCGACGGGGTGGTCAGCCCGGCGGCGTCGAGCCCGTCGACGAGGCCGGCGAGCTCCTCCTGCTGGGCCGCCAGGGCGGAGAGCACGTCCGGCACCTGGCGGGGAGCCGGCGAGGACGAGGACGAGGACGGACCGGGCACGGCCCCATCCTCCCCGCCGGCCCGTACGCTCGCCACCATGAGCGACAGCGGTCCCGGCGACTTCAACCAGAGGATCATCGAGGAGTTCCGGGCCAACGACGGAGTGGTCGGCGGCCCGTTCGAGGGCGCCCCCCTGCTCCTCCTCCACAGCACCGGGGCCCGCTCCGGCGCCGAGCGGGTGACGCCGGTCGTGTACCGGGCCGACGGTGACCGGTGGGTGATCTTCGCCTCCAAGGCCGGGGCGCCCGACAACCCGGACTGGTTCCACAACCTGAGGGCCCACCCGGAGGCGAGCATCGAGGTCGGGACCGAGACGGTTCCGGTGACGGCGACGGTGGCCGAGGGCGAGGAGCACGACCGGCTCTGGGAGGCCCAGAAGCAGGACATGCCCGGCTTCGCCGACTACGAGGCCAAGACCACCCGGCGCATCCCCGTGGTCGTGCTCACCCGCCGCTGACCCCGCCGGGCGCGGCGGGACGTCCCCGCACGGCCCGGCCCCGTCTGGGACGATGCCCGCCGTGCCGACCACCCTCACCGACCACGGCTTCGACCGCGACCGCCTCGGCCGCCTCGACGCCGTCCTCCACCGCTACGTCGACGACGGGAAGATCCCGGGCGTCCAGACCCTCGTGAGCCGACGGGGGGAGCTGGTGCACCGCGACCTCTACGGCTGCACCGACGTCGAGACCGGCGCCCCGGTCGCCGCCGACACCCTGTACCGCATCTACTCGATGACGAAGCCGCTGACGTCGGTCGCCCTGATGATGCTGTTCGAGGAGGGGGCCTTCCTCCTGGAGAACCCGGTGACCCGCTGGTTGCCGGAGCTGGCCGACCTGCGCGTCTGGGTCGGGGGCACCGCCGACGCCCCCGAGACCCGCCCGCTCGAGACGCCCCTCACCGTCCACCACATGCTCACCCACACCTCGGGCCTGACCTACGGGTTCCAGATGGCCCACCCGGTCGACGAGCTGTACCGGCGGGCCGAGCTCGGCACCTTCGGCGTGCCCGACTACGACCTCGACGAGGGCCTCGCCCGCCTGGGCCAGCAGCCGCTGCTGTTCGAGCCCGGGACGCGCTGGAACTACTCGATGTCGACCGACGTGTGCGGCGCCCTGGTCGAGCGGATCAGCGGCGTCGCCCTGGACGAGTTCCTCCGCACCCGGATCCTCGAGCCCCTGGGCATGGTCGACACCGGGTTCGCGGCGCCCGAGGCCGACGTCGACCGGTGCTCGGTCCTGTACGCCTGCACCCCCACCACCGCGATGGTCCCGATCGCCCCGGCCGCGGCCATGGCCCAGCCCCCGACGTTCCTCTCGGGCGGGGGCGGGCTCGTCAGCACCGCCGACGACTACCTGCGCTTCTGCCACCTCCTCGTCGGCGGCGGCACCCTCGACGGGGTCCGGCTCCTGTCACCCCGCACCCTGCGCCTGATGGCCAGCAACCACCTCGTCGACGGCCGGACCCTCAACCAGATGGGCCAGACCACGTTCTCGGAGGTGGCCATGGACGGGACCGGCTTCGGGCTGGGCTTCTCCGTGCTGGTGGACCCGCCCGCGACCAAGACCCTCGGCTCGGCCGGCCTGTACGGCTGGGGCGGCGCCGCCAGCACCGCGTTCTGGATCGACCCGGTCGAGGAGCTGGCGGTCGTGTTCATGACCCAGCTGCTGCCGTCGACCACCTACCCGCTCCGCCGGCACCTCCAGGCGGGCGTGTACCAGGCCCTGGTCGACTAGTCCGGGCTGCGACCGAACGACACCGCGGCCCGGACCTCGGCGGGGGCGGCAGCGACCAGCTCGGCGTCGGGCTGGGCGCCCAGGGCGTCGTTGACCGTCGAGAAGGCCAGCCGCAGGGCGACGAAGACGGTGATGGCGACGATCTGGGTCTCGTCGAAGCCGGCCTCCCGGAGCTCCGCGACGTCGGCGACGGTGGCGCCGTTCGGGTCGCGGGCGACGCGACGGGCCCAACGGGCCAGCGCCGCGTCGCTCGCGTCGAGACCGGTGTCGTCGCCGGCGAGCACCCCTGCCGCCGCGTCCGGGCCCACCTCGCCGGCGAGCCGCGTGCCCCAGGCGAGGGCGCAGTACGCGTCGCCCAGCGTCGACGCCGCGGCCGACACCAGCACGCCGCGCTGGCGGAAGGTCAGCCCGCCGACCTCCGCCGCCCGGGCGAGGGCGGCACCCACGCCGTCCAGCAGGTCGGGGGCATGGGCCCACACCCGGGTGAGGTTCATCACGTACCCGTCGCCCGCGAGGTCCTCCTCGTAGAGGCGCCGCGCGCCCTCGCTGTCCGACGCCGTGCCCACGAAGCTCGTCATGCGTCGAGCCTCGCACGTCTGCCGCCCCTGGCCGGCTGGCCGCCGCCTCAGACCGGGTCGACACCGGGGCCGGGATCTTCAGCAAGCTCGACCTGCTCCCCGACGACGACGACGACAACCGCCGGGTCCGCGCCGTGCTCGCCTACCTCCGGGGCGCTCCGGGCTGACGCGACTCGTAGCGGCGGCAGGGCACGATGAAGGTGCCGTCGTCGGTCCCGGCCTCGTAGGCCACCTCGCCGGCGTCGACCCAGCCCTGGCGCTCGTAGAAGGCCCGGGCCCGGGCGTTCCCGGCCACCACGGCCAGCCATGCGACCTCGTGGCCGGCGGCGTGGATGGCGTCCTCCCCGACGCGGAGGAGGTCGGTGGCCACGCCGGTGCCGCGGGCCCGGCGCAGGACGAAGATCTGCTCGAGCTCGTCGCCCTCGACCGTCACGAACCCGACGACCTCGCCGTCGATCTCGGCGACCCAGCTCTGCTCCACCCGGTCGACGGCCCGCCGGGCGAAGTGCTCGGGCCGACGGTGCGCCAGCAGTCCGTCGGGGACGTGCCCGGTGTGGCCGTCGCTCCACGCCTCGTACCAGACGCGGGCGATGGGCTCGGCGTCTCCCGGTGCCGCCCGACGGATCGTCGTCACGGGCGCGAACGGTAGCGACGGGACCTTCGGTACCGTGGACGTCAGTGTCACACTGGTCGTCGTCCGGGGGCTTGGCTCCGACCATCAGCACCGTTCTGACACCGCGACCGGACACCGATGTCGCCTGGCGCGACCAGAACGGCGGTCGATGCGGCCGACGCCGTTCTGACACCGCTCCCGGCCAGGCGTGTCGCCTGGCGCGAACGGAAACCGCGGATGACGCCGCCGAACCCACCACCCCCACGACCGCGGCGCACGTGCGCGCCGTGGTCGCCTGACAGAGGAGCAACACATGGGCCAGCTGTCGATGTCCCCGTCCGAGCGCGAGGCCTTCCTCGCCGACCTGCACGTGGGGGTGCTCGCCGTCGAACGCCCCGACGGCCCCCCGTTGACGGCACCGGTCTGGTACCGGTTCCGGGACGGGGTGGTCGAGCTCACGACCGAGACCGACAGCCTGAAGGCCAAGGCTCTCCGGTCCGCCGGTCGGGCCTCGCTCTGCGTCCAGCGGGAGGAGTACCCCTACGCCTACGTCACCGTCGAGGGCCCGGTCGCCTTCACCGAGGCGACCCACGAGCAGCGGGTGGCCATCGCCTCGCGGTACCTCGGCCCCGAGGGGGGCGAGGCGTACGTCGCCTCCACCGGTGACGGGGGCGACGACACCGCCCTGGTCCTCACGCCCGAGACCTGGCGCACGGTCGACTACTCCAAGCTGTGAGACGGAAGGGGTCTGACCCCTTCCGTCGCGTCGTCAGCCCCGCCTGCTCCTCGACCGTCTCCGGCCGCGCCGTGCGGGTGCCCCGCTGCCTCTCGGGCGTCCCCGGCGGGACCTCGCTGCGCTCGGGCCACCCCATCGGCCCACCCAACCACTCGACGAGGCGACGGGGGGCGACCGCCGAGGGGGCGGGGCGGCACGCTCAGGCCTCGGCGAGGATCGCGTCGAGCCGGGCGAAGCCCTGGACCACGCCCGCCTCCATGCCGCTGGCCACGAAGGCGTCGCGCCCCTCGAAGGAGTCGACCAGCGACGTCGACGTCAGGCGGGTCCGGCCGTCGCCGATGTCCTCGAACCAGATCTTCTCGAGGGCCACGCCGTCGGGCATCCCCTCGTAGGTGAACGTCTGGACGATGAGCTCGTCGGGCCGGACCTCGTGGAACGTGCCGCGGAAGGCGGCCTCGTCGTCCTCGCCGGCGTGGACGTACCGGTACGAGCCGCCGGTGCGGAAGTCGTGGTGGTCGATGGTCATGCGGCCGTCGTCGGGGCCGATCCAGCGGGCGAACAGGTCGGGGTCGGCGTGGGCCTTGAAGACCTTGGCCACGGGGGCGTCGAACTCGCGCACGATGCGCACGAGCGGGACGGTGGGGTCGGACTCGATGGTGGTCTCGTGGGTGGTGGTGGTCACGGGGGTGCTCCTGGTCAGTGGGTTGTCTCGGGGGATGTCTCGTCGTCCGGCATGGACCGGAGGACGTCGTCGAGGCGGCGGTACCGCTCCTCGGCCTGGCGGCGGTAGCGCTCGATCCACTTGGTCATCAGGTCGAACACCTCCGCCTCGAGGTGGACGGGGCGGCGCTGGGCCTCCCGCGTCCGGCTCACCAGGCCGGCGTCCTCGAGCACCTTGAGGTGCTTGGACACCGCCTGGACGGTCACGTCGTAGGGGGCGGCCAGCTCGTTGACCGTGGCGTCGCCGTCGGCGAGCCGGGCCACGATGTCGCGTCGGGTGGGATCGGCGAGGGCCGAGAACACCCGGTCGAGCGGGTCTGCGCTCACCGTTCCTCCTGCTGGCGATGCTCCGCTCGTCGCACGGACCGTCCTCCTGTGTTCAACCGCTCGGTTGAACACAGGTCACCGTACGCCGGGCCTCCGCCGTTGTCAACCATCTGGTTGAACTCACCGGCCGCCCGCGAGGGAACCCGGCCAGCGAGGGCACGGGGGCCAGGGCATGCTGGCGCCCGTCCCCCCGCCGCCGTCCCTCGGAGCCGTCCCTGTGGAGATGCACCACGCCACCGTCTGGGAGGCGGTCGCCGACGCCGCCGGTGACGCCACCGCCCTGGTCCAGGGGGACGTCCGGCGATCGTGGCGGGACTTCGACGACCGGGCCGGCCGGCTGGCCTCGGCGTTCCTGGCCGCCGGGCTGGGGCCGGGCTCGAAGGTCGGGCTCATGCTCTACAACGCCCCCGAGTTCATGGAGGGCTACTTCGCGGCGCTGAAGATCCGGGCCGTCCCGTTCAACGTGAACTACCGCTACGTCGAGACCGAGCTCGCCTACCTGCTCGACGACGCCGACGCCGAGGTGCTCGTCCTGCACCGCAGCCTGCGGCCCCACCTCGGGGACGTGCTGGAGAAGCTGCCGGCGCTGAAGCTGGTGCTCGAGGTGGACGACGGCGGCGAGCACCACCCGCTCGCCGTCGGGTACGAGGACGCCATCGCCGCCCACGAGCCGGCGGCGCGCATCGAGCGCGACCCCGACGACATCACCCTGATCTACACCGGGGGGACCACCGGCATGCCCAAGGGCGTGATGGCCCCGATCGGCGACACCGTGCAGAACCTGCTCGCCACCATCCCGCCGCTCATCGGCGAGGCGCCGTGCACGACCCCGGGGGGCGCCGTCGCCCTCGCCGTGCGTGCCCAGGAGGAGGGGCGCCCGTTCGTGTCGCTCGCCGCCCCGCCGCTCATGCACAACACCGCCATGGGCATGGCCGCCCTCCCCACCCTCCTGTTCGGCGGGTGCCTGGCCCTGCTCGAGAGCCGGAGCCTCGACCTCGAGGAGCTGTGGGACGTGGTCGAGCGGGAGCGGGTGGCGTCGATCATCGTCGTCGGCGACGCCTTCGCCCGCCCCATGCTCCGCGCCCTCGACGAGCGCCCCGACGGGCGCGACCTGGGTTCGGTGACGATGCTGGCCTCGGCCGGCGCCATGTTCTCGACCGAGGTGAAGGAGGGCCTCCTGCGCCACCTGCCGGGCGCCGCCATCCTCGACCTCATCGCCGCCAGCGAGGGCTCGATGGGCATGTCGATCTCGGTCGCCGGCAACGTCGCCCCGACCGGCACCTTCGTGCCCGGGCCGGGGGTCAAGGTCTTCGCCGAGGACGACCGCGCCATCGAGCCCGGCAGCGACGAGCCCGGCATCGTGGCCCTCCCCGGTGGGGCGGCCGGCTACTTCAAGGACGAGGCCAAGACGGCGGCGACGTTCCGGGTCATCGACGGCGTCCGCTACACGCTCCCGGGCGACTGGGCCACCGTCGCCGCCGACGGCTCGCTCACCCTGCTCGGCCGGGGCTCGCAGTGCATCAACACCGCCGGCGAGAAGGTCTTCCCCGAGGAGGTCGAGGAGGTCTTCAAGGCCCTCCCCGCCGTCGAGGACTGCCTCGTGTTCGGCGTCGCCGACGAGCGCTTCGGCCAGCGGGTGGCGGCCGTGGTCGCCAAGACCGACGACTCCGTCGCCGACGAGGAGCTGGTGGCCGCGGCCCGCTCCCAGCTGGCCTCCTACAAGCTGCCGCGCCGCATCGTCACCGTCGCGACCGTGCCCCGGATGCCGTCGGGCAAGGCCGACTACCCCGCCGCCCGCACCCTCTTCGAGGCGGCGCCGTGACGCACCGGGAGCCGCTGGTCGTGGGCGTGCCGACCGAGGTCAAGCCGGACGAGCACCGCGTGGCCCTCACCCCCGACGGCGTCCGGGAGCTGAACGGTCACGGCGTCACCGTGCTCGTCCAGGCCGGTGCGGGAGCGGGCGCGGGCATCGCCGACGAGGCGTACCGGCGGGTCGGGGCCGAGGTGGTCGCGACGGCCGAGGACGTGTGGGGGCGGGCCGGGCTGGTGTGCAAGGTCAAGGAGCCCCAGGGCGCCGAGCTGGACCTCCTCCGCGACGACCTGGTGCTGTTCACCTACCTGCACCTGGCCGCCTACCCGGAGGTGGGCGACGCCCTCCTCGCCGCCGGCACGACCGGCATCGCCTACGAGACGGTCCAGACCGCCGACGGCGCCCTGCCGCTGCTCGCCCCCATGAGCGAGGTCGCCGGGCGCATGTCGGTGCAGGTCGGCGCCCACTTCCTCGAGCGCCACAACGGCGGGCGGGGCGTCCTCATGGGCGGCGCCCCGGGCGTCCGGCCGGCCCGGGTCGTGGTGCTCGGCGCCGGCAACGTGGGGTGGAACGCGGCCTGGATGGCGGCCGGCCTCGAGGCCGAGGTCGACCTGCTCGACCGCAACGTCGACCGCCTGCGGTTCATCGACCAGATCCAGATGGGCCGGATCACCACCCTGGCGTCGAACCGGGGCCAGGTCGAGCGGGCGGTCGAGGAGGCCGACCTCGTGATCGGCGCCGTCCTCGTCGCCGGCGGGAAGGCCCCCGTCATCGTCGACGAGGACCTGGTCCGGGCCATGCGACCCGGGTCGGTGATCGTCGACATCGCCATCGACCAGGGTGGGTGCATCGCCACCTCGCACGAGACGACGCACCACGATCCGACCTTCGAGGTCCACGGCGTCATCCACTACGCCGTCGGCAACATGCCCGGGGCCGTGCCCCACACGTCGACCTACGCCCTCACCAACGTCACCCTCCCCTACCTGGCCGAGCTGGCCCGCGACGGCGTCGCCGCCGCCGTGACCGAGGACCCGGCCCTCGCCCTCGGCGTGAACACGCTCGGCGGGCGGGTGGTCAACGAGGCCGTGGCCGAGGCGCTCGGCAAGCCGCACGCCCCGCTCGCCGAGGCGCTCCGCGCCTAGGCCAGACCGGCGAGGTCCAGGGTCGCCAGGCGCTCCCTGTGGGCGAGGATGTCGATCGACGCGATGCGGCCGTCCACCACGAGGAAGGACAGCACGGAGAGCGGCGCCCCGTCCCGGGAGGCGACGATCCCGACGGCACCGTTGACCAGCGCCGTCTCGGCCCGCACCTCGGGGCCCGCGCTCCTGCGGAACAGCAGGGCCTCGCTCGCCACCGTCTCGGACCCCTCCACCACGTGCAGCGCACCGGCACCGCGATCGGCCCGCAGGACCACGTCGGGGTCCAGCAGGGCGACGAGCCGGTCGAAGTCCCCGTCGCGAGAGGCGGCGAGGAAGGCCTCGACCACCGCACGTTGCTCGCTGATCGCCCCCACGGGCGCCACCGGTCGACCCTGGATGCGGCGTCGGGCCCGGCTGGCCAGCTGCCGGGTCGCGGCCGGTGTCCGGTCGACCATCGGGGCGATCTCGTCGAAGGGCAGGCCGAACATGTCGTGCAGGACGTAGGCGAGCCGCTCGGGCGGCGCCAGGGAGTCGAGCACGACCAGCAGGGCGAGCCCGACCCCGTCGGCGAGCACCGCCTCGTGGGCCGGGTCACCCTGGTCGTCGGGGTCCAACCGGTTGACGACCGGGTCGGGCATCCGCTCGGTCAGGGCCTGCTCCGGCCGGGCCCGGCGGGCGCGCAGGGCGTCGAGGCAGACCCGGCTGACGACGGTCGTCAGCCAGCCGGTGAGGTTGGTGACCTCGGACGTGTCGCTCCGGCTCAGCCGGAACCACGCCTCCTGCACGGCGTCCTCGGCCTCGGTGACCGAGCCGAGCATGCGGTAGGCGACGGCCCGCAGGTGGGCCCGATCGGCCTCGAAGCGGGCGGCCAGCTGGTCCTGCTCGTCCATGGGGGCTCCTCGGTGTCGATGTACCCCTCCGACGGATGTCGACCCGCCGATGTGACGGGCGGGCCGCACGGCCGGACGTCGGGGATCAGGCGGGGGCGGCGTAGCCGGTGAGGAGGGCGCGCAGGGAGGTGGCCCACCTCCGGTCCCGGGAGGCCGCCGAGGTGCCGAGCCGGCCGGCCTGCTCCGCCGCCGCCAGCCCGAGGGCCAGGGCGAGGAGGCCGTGGGCGATGTCGGTGGGGTCGCCCCGGAGGGCACCGGTCGACGTGGCCCGGCGCACGGTGCTGACGACGAGGCGCCGGACGCCGGCGCCGGCCTCGCTCTCGTCGGGGGTGGGGTCGAAGTCGGCGAAGGGCCGCGAGAACATCACCTCGGCGATCGTCGGGTTGTCGGCGACGAACCGCCGGAGGGCGAGGGCCAGGGCGGTGAGGTCGGCGACCGGGTCCTCGGTGGCGGGCACCGCCTCGAGGTGGGCGCGCAGGACCCGGAACCCCTCGAAGAACACGGCGCGGACGAGCCCGGCCTTGTCGCCGAAGAGCTCGTAGACGGCGGGTGGGGACGTCGACGCGGCGCGGGCGACCCGCCGGGTGGTGAACCCGGCGACCCCCTCCCGGGCCAGCACGTCGACGGCGACGCGCAGGAGGTGGTCCCGCAGGGCGGGCGTGCGCTGCTTGGCCGGGGGCACGTCAGCCGGTCGCGGCGAGGAGGGCGGCGAGCTCGGTCCGGTCGGCGTCGATGGCGGCGCGCAGGGCGTCGAGGAGCGGGGCCCGGGTCCGGAGCTTGGTGCGTCGGTGGGCGACGGCGTCGAGCCCGGCCGCCCGCCCGGCGACCTGGCGGGCCCGGGCCGCCAGGTCGGGCTCGGGCACGACCTCGTCGAGGAACCCGACGCCGACGGCGGCCCCGTGGTCGAACGGCGTCGCCAGGTCGAGGGCGGAGCGGAGCCCGGCGGGGGAGAGCACGCCCCGGCAGACCTCGATGGCGGCGCGGGGCAGGGTCATGCCGATCTGCACCTCGTTGGCCTGGATGCGGTGCGCCCCCTCCGCGATGCCGATGCGCACATCGGCGGCGGTCAGCAGGAAGGCCCCCATGGCGATGGCGTGGCCGGTGCAGGCGACGACCACGGGCCGGGGGAAGGACAGGAGCCGGTGGGCCAGCTCGAAGCCGCCGATGACCATGTCGGCCGCCGCCGTCCCGCCCTGGGCCATCACGGCGAGGTCGAACCCGCCGGAGAACCGCCCGGGGCGGCCGGTGAGGAGGACGGCGGCACCGGCGGACTCGGCCCGGTCCAGGGCGGCGCCGATGTCGGCCTGCATCGCCGGCGAGAGCACGTTGGCCCGCCCGTCGTCGAGCGCGATGGTCGCCACCGCCCCGTCGTCCGCATAGGTCAGCCTGGTGTCGCTCATCCCCTGACGTTAACCGGACGGTTGTTCCGTAACAACGTTTCGAGAGGTACGGTCCGAGGGTGGACCCCGTCACCGCTCCCCCGGCCCCCCTCCCGCCCGCCGGCCTGGTGCCGTGGGACCACCCCAGCCCGCTCGTCGACGCCCTCGGCGGCTTCCTGCTCCACCCCGACGACCCTCATCGCGCCGGGTTCCGGGTCGAGGGGCCCAAGGTGAACGCCCGTGGTCTCCTCCACGCCGGGACCGTGGCGACCATCGCCGACGTGGTGATCGGACACGCCGTGGCCGGGGTGTCGGACCCACCGACCCCGCTGGTGACGGTCCACCTGTCGTGCGACCTGATCGGCTCGGCCCGCCAGGGCGACTGGGTCGACGTCACCGTCGGCGCCACCCGGCTGGGGCGGCGCCTCGGGTCGGGCACGGCGACGATGACGGCGGGCGGTCGGGACCTGGCCCGGGTGAGCGCCCTGTTCCTCCCCGTCTGACGGCCGCAGGACGACGACGTACCGTCGCCCGCATGCGCGCCGCCGTCTACGACGAGACCGGACCCCCCGAGGTCCTCCACCTGGCCGAGGTCCCCGACCCCGTGCTCACGCCGAAGGGCGTGCTCATCCGGGTCGAGGCCATCAGCATCGAAGGGGGCGACACGCTCAACCGGCTGGGCGGGGAGATGCCGGCCCGCCCCCACATCGTGGGCTACCAGTGCGGCGGGACGATCGAGGCCGTCGGCGCCGCCGTCACCGACCGCGAGGTCGGCCAGCAGGTCGTGGCCACCATGGCCCACGGCTCCCACGCCGAGCTGGTCGCCGTCCCGGCTCGCGCCACCTGGCCCGTGCCCGCCGGCCTCGCCCTCGTCGAGGCGGCGTGCGTCCCCATCGCCTTCGGCACGGCCGACGACTGCCTCTTCGAGATGGGCCACCTGGGCGAGGGCGAGACGGTCCTGGTGCAGGCGGGCGCCGGCGGGGTCGGCCTGGCCGCCGTCCAGCTGGCGGCCCGCGCCGGGGCGACCGTGCTGGCCACGGCGTCGAGCGACGACCGCCTGGCCCGCCTGGCCGACTACGGCGTCGACCACGGCATCAACTACCGCGACGACGACCTCGTCGCCGCCGTGCGCCGCCTGACCGACGGGCGCGGCGTCGACCTCGTGGTCGACTCGGTGGGCACGACGCTGGCCGACAGCGTGCGGTCCCTCGCCTACCGGGGCCGGATCTCCTACGTCGGCAACGCCGGTCGCGACCCGCGCCCGCTCGACGTCTCCGCCCTCATGGCCGGGAACCAGTCGATCCACGGCGTGTTCCTCGGCGCCGAGCTGGCCGCCGGCCGGCGCGCCCACGACAACATCGCCCGCCTGCTCGACCTCGTCGCTGCCGGTGAGGTTCGCGTCGTCGTCGACAGCACGTTCCCCTTGGCGGAGGCGGCGGCGGCCCACGCCCACGTCGAGTCCCGCCAGGCCTTCGGACGGGTGGTCCTCGTCCCCTAGCCCGACCCGGCGGGCTCAGTGCTCGTGACGGTGGTGGAGGTCGGGCACGTGGGGGTGGGCGTGCACCAGGGCGCCGTGGCCGTGACGGTGGGCGTGGGTCACGTCCGGCGGGAGGTCGGGGTGGACGTGGTCGTGGTGGCCGTCGTCGTGGCGGTGCTCGTGGTCGTGCTCGACCGGGTGGTGGACGTGGTCGTGGGCGTGGTCCGACCCGACCACGCGGGTCACGCCCACGGCCGCCAGCACCAGGGCGACCACCTCGACGGGGCGGACCCGGTCGCCGAGGACACCCCAGGCCACGGCGACGCCGACGAACGGCGCCGTCGAGAACACCAGCTGGCCCCGCGCCGCCCCCAGGTCCCGCGCCCCCCGCACCCACAGGGTGATCGACGCGCCGAAGCCCAGCATCCCGATCACGAGGGCGGCGGGCAGGCCCCACCCCGACGGCACCGAGCCGCCCAGGGCCAGGCCGAGGACGAGGTTGGTCCCCCCGGCCACGACCCCCTTCACCAGGGTGATGGCGGCCGGGCTGATCTGGTCGAGATCGGCGGTGACGCAGTTGTCGACGCCCCAGCACACACAGGCGGCGACGACGAGGAGGGCGCCGACGCGCAGCTCGGGGGCTCCGACCCAGGCCAGGGCGGCCCCGGCGACGACGACGAGCGCCGTCCCGCTCGCCACCCGCCGGCCGACGTGCTCGTGGAAGAAGACGGCGGCCAGGACGGTGGTGGCCACCAGCTCGAGGTTGAGGAGCAGGGAGGCGGTGGCGGCCGGCGTCCGGTCCAGGCCGGCCACCAGGAGCACGGGCCCGAGGAGCCCACCGGCGACGACGGCGGCGAGGAGCCGGGAGCCGCCGCGTCGGATGGCGAGGGGGTCCAGGCCCTGGCGGGCCACGACGGGGGCGACGGCGACGGCGGCGCCGACGTAGAGCAGGCCGGCCAGCACGGGGGCCGAGGTCTCCCCGGCCAGCTCGGCGGCGAGCGGCGTCGTGGCCCCGAAGAGCACCGCGGCCAGGCCGCAGCGCGCCACGCCCGTCCCGATCGTCCCGACCATGCCCTCAGCGTAGGGAGCCGGCACCCGGCGCCCCGGGGCAGCGGCTACAGCCGGGGCAGGACCTCGTCGCGGTAGAAGGCGTACATCTCGGTCTGGGCGTCCCCGACCTGGTGGACGTGGATCTCGTCGGCCCCGGCCTCGAGGTAGGTGCGCAGCGACTCGACGTGGCGTTCCGGGTCGGGACCGACCGGCATCGAGCCCACGGCCGCGTCCTCGTCGACCAGCTCGCTGGCCTGCTCGAAGTGGGCCGGCGTCTTGAGCTCCTGGCCCAGCTCCCCCGGCAGCCCGGTGTTGGGCCAGAGGCGGTGCACCAGCTCCCGGCACTCCTTCTCGTCGGGGCCCCAGCACGCCTTGGCGAAGGCGATCACGGGACCCGTCCCGCCCTCGTCCCGGTAGGTGGAGATGACCTCGGCGTCGGGCGAGGTCGTGGCCAGGCCGTCGCCGATGCGGGCGGCCACCTTGACCGCCTTGGGCCCGTAGGCCGAGACGATCACCGGCGGCGGTTCGTCGGGGACGGAGTACAGCCGGGCGTTCTCGACGGCGTAGTGCTCGCCGTCGTGGCTGATCTCGTCGCCGGACCACAGCTTCCGCATGACCTCGACGGCCTCCTCGAGCATCGCCAGGCGCACGGCGGCCCGGGGCCAGCGCTGGCCGGTGACGTGCTCGTTGAGGTTCTCGCCGGAGCCCACGCCCAGGAAGAAGCCTCCCCCCGCCATCAAGGCGGTGGTGGCGGCGGCCTGGGCCACGATGGCCGGGTGGACCCGGATCGTCGGGCACGTCACCCCCGTGCCCAGGCGGGCGTGGGGCGCGGCGGTGGCGATGCCGCCGAGGACGCTCCACACGAGCGGGCTCTGGCCCTGCTCGCCGACCCAGGGGTGGAAGTGGTCGGACACGCTGACGTCGGCGAAGCCGTGCTCGACGGCAGCGGCGCCGAACCGCACGAGCTCACGGGGCCCGTGCTCCTCGGCGCAGAGGAAGATGCCGATGCGGGGTGAGGATGTGGCCATGCCGGGCTGGCTCCCCTCGCCCGCGCGGGGGAAACCGGCGAACATGGCCCGATGCGCAGGCGGCACGTGGCGGTGATCGGCATGATGGCGGTCGGCAAGACGACGACGGCCCGAGCCGTGGCCGAGCAGCTCGGCGCCCGCTTCGTCGACGTCGACGACGTCATCGAGGCCCAGACCGGGCGCACCGTCCGTGAGCTGGCCGACGAGGGGGGCGAGCAGGGCTACCGGCCCCTCGAGCGGGCGGCCGTCGAGGCCGCCCTGGCCGCCGTGGACCCGGTCGTGCTGGCCACGCCGGGCGGGGTGGCCGTGGATGCGGCGATGGCCGCCGCCGTCCGCTCCCCGGGGGTCACCACCGTGTACCTGCGTGCCGGGCTCGACACCCTGGCCCGCAACGTCGCCGCCGGCGCCGACCGCCGGCCCCTGCTGGGCGACGATCCCCGGGCCGGCCTGGCCCGCCTGCTCGACGAGCGGGCCGGCCGCTACGAGGCCCTCGCCGACCACGTCGTCGACGTCGACGGCCGCACCCCGGACGAGGTCGTCGCGGCCGTGCTGGCCTCCCTCGGACTGGGGGCGCCACCGCCCTGACGAGCCGTGGCGCGTTGCGTGGCGGCGGCCCGATCGGGCAGGGGGAGCCGTCCGTCCGACCCCCGAGGAGCGCCGGTGCACGCGATCGAGAAGGCTCGCGCCGCGACACCCGAGCTGGATCAGGTCCCGCTCCCCGGGTCGGGGGCCACGCCCGATCGCTGGAAGGCGTTGGCCGCCTGGGGCCGGGAGGACCTGTCGGTCGCACGCCTGGTCGAGGGCCACCTCGACGCCCGCGCCATCCTGGCCGAGCTCGGCCACCCCGCCCCCGACGGGCTGCTCGGCGTGTGGGCGGCCGAGCCGGGCCGGTTGCGGGCCCGGCCCGACGGCCCCGGCTGGCGGCTCGAGGGCGAGAAGGGCTGGTGCTCGGGGTCGCTCGGCCTCGACGCCGCCCTCGTCACCGCCACCGCCCCCGACGGCCCCCGCCTGTTCCTGCTGCCCCCCGACGTCCTGGAGGTGGTCGCCGGGTCGTGGACCCCGATGGGCATGGAGGCCACCCGGAGCGAGACCCTCCTCTTCACCGACGTGCCCGTCCCGGCGAGCGGCGCCGTCGGCCGGCCCGACGCCTACGTCACCCGACCCGGCTTCGGCCACGGCGGCGGAGGCGTCGCCGCCGTGTGGTGGGGTGGAGCAGACGCCGTGGCCGACGGGCTCCGCGACGCGGCGGCGGCGCAGCCGGACCCTCCGCCCGAGGTGCTCGCCGCCCTCGGCGAGGCCACCGCCGTCCTCGCAGGGGCGTGGGCGCTGCTCGAGCGGGCGGCCGGGGAGATCGACGCCCGGCCCGACGACCGGGTCGCCTCCGACCGGCGGGCGCTCGTCGTCCGCCTCGGCGTCGAGCGCGCCGCCCGCGCCGTCCTCGACCTCACCACCCGGGCCCTCGGCGCATCGGCCCTCTGCCACCGGCCCGACCACGCCGGTCGGGTCGCCGACCTCACCGTCTACCTGAGCCAGCTCAAGCCCTTCTCCGCCGCGGTCGCGCTGGCCTGCCACGACCTCACCGCCGGGGACCTCCCGTGAGCGCCCCGACCACCCTCGCCGCACCGACGTGGGACGGCGCTCCGCCACCCGTCGGGCGCCGGGCCGTCGTCGTCGCGCCGCACCCCGACGACGAGGTGCTGGGCACCGGCGTGCTGCTCCGGTGGCTCCGATCCGAGGGGGTGGCGACCACCGTGCTGGCCGTCACCGACGGCGAGGCGTCGCACCGCTGGTCCCGGTGCACCACCCCGGACGAGCTCCGAACGGTGCGGGCCGCCGAGCGGCGCCGGGCCCTCACCGTCCTCGGTGTGGCGCCGGCGATCGAGCGCCTGGGTCTGCCCGACGGCGCCGTCGTCGAGCACGAGGACGCGCTGGCCCGGGTCATCGAGGCCGCCGTCGACGACGCCACCACCCTCATCGCCCCGTGGCGCCACGACGGCCACCCCGACCACGACGCCACCGGCCGGGCCGCGGCGCGGGCCGCCCGTCGCCGGGGGGCGGCGCTCTGGGAGGTGGCCATCTGGGCGGCCGTGCGCGACGGCGGGGCGGCCCGGGACGGCGCCCGGGCCCTGCACCCCGACCCGGAGACGCAGGCGGCCCGGGAGGCGGCGGCGGCGTGCTTCCGCTCGCAGCTGCACCCGCTCGGCCCGCACCCCGAGGACGGGCCGGTCGTCCACCCCCACGAGCTGGCGGCGATGCTCGCCGGCCCCGAGCTGGTGCGGGTCGGCTGACGTGCGCCCGCCCACGCCCGACGCGTACTTCGACGAGTGGTGGGGTCGCAGCGACGACCCCTGGGCCCACGCGACCCGCTGGTCCGAGGCCCGCAAGTACCGGCTCACGGCTGCCGCCCTCCCGCGCCCCCGCTACGACCGCAGCTTCGAGCCGGGCTGCGGGATCGGGGTGCTGACGACCCTGCTCGCCGCCCGCTCCCCGGACCACCTGGCAATGGAGCGTCACCCCCGCGGCGTGGCCGCCACGCGGGAGCGGTGCGCAGGGCTGCCCGGGGTGACGGTGGTCGAGGGCCGCATCCCCGACGACTGGCCCGCCGGATCGTTCGACCTCGTCGTCCTCTCGGAGGTCCTGTACTACCTGTCCTCGCCCGAGCTCGACGCCGTCCTCGACCGGGCGGTGGAGGCCCTGGTCCCCGGCGGCGACCTGGTTGCCGTCCACCACCGTCCCTCGGTCGACGAGCACACCTGGACCGGCGACGAGGTCCACGAGCGCCTCCGCGCCCACCCCGGGCTCACGTCCCTCAGCCGCCTGGTCGAGGAGGGGTTCGTCCTGGACGTGCTGCAGCGATGAGTCCCGAGGCCGTGACAGCCGTCGCCGTGGGCATCCCGGCCCGTGACGAGGAGACGACCATCGAGGCCTGCCTGGTCGCCCTGGGACGGGCGGCTCGCCGCAGCCCCGTCCCGGTGTCGGTCGTCGTGGTCGCCGATGGCTGCACGGACCGCACCGCCGAGCGGGCCCACGCCGCCCTCCGCGACGCCGGCGTGACCGGCAGCGTGGTCACCACGACCGGGTTGGGCGTGGGCCGGGCCCGGGCGCTGGCCCTCGAGACCGCCCTCGCCCACGCCGGCGGGGCGCCCGAGGCCACCTGGCTCGCCACCACCGACGCCGACACCAACGTCGACCCGACGTGGCTCCACACCCAGCTGCGCTGGGCCCGGCGGGGCTACGACGGGGTGGCCGGCCTCGTCGGGGTCGACTGGTCCGGTTCCGACCCCGCCCTCCCCGGTCGCTACGTCGCCTCCCTCGCCCCCGGCGGGACCGGTCTGGGGCACGGGCACGTGCACGGGGCCAACCTCGGCGTCCGGGCGTCGTGGTGGCGCGCCGTCGGCGGGTGCGGTCCCGCCGCCTGCGGCGAGGACCGCGAGCTGTGGGACCGCCTGGCCCGGGCCGGGGCCCGCACCATCGGGGTCGACGACCTCCGGGTCACCACCAGCGGGCGCCTGACGAGCCGGCTCGAGGGCGGCTTCGCCTCCTACCTCAGCGCCCTGTGCTGACGCGTCACCAGTTCGGAGGAGCGCTGCGTGAGCCGAGGTCGGGTGGGGAGGTCCCCGGGACCCCCGAACCAGGAGATCGATGCATGAAGGCACTGACGTGGCACGGCAAGCGTGACGTCCGGGTGGACGACGTCCCCGACCCGAAGATCGAGGAGGACACCGATGCCGTCATCCGGGTGACCTCGACGGCGATCTGCGGTTCCGACCTGCACCTGTACGAGCTCTTCGGGCCCTTCCTCGAGGAGGGCGACATCCTCGGCCACGAGCCGATGGGCATCGTCGAGGAGGTGGGCTCGGCGGTGACCCACGTCGCGCCGGGCGACCGGGTCGTCATCCCCTTCAACGTCTCGTGCGGCAGCTGCTGGATGTGCTCCCAGGGCCTCCAGTCCCAGTGCGAGACGACCCAGGTGCACGAGCACGGCACGGGAGCCGCCCTCCTCGGCTACACCAAGCTCTACGGGCAGGTCCCCGGCGGCCAGGCCGAGTACCTCCGCGTGCCGCAGGCGCACTACGGCCCGGTCAAGGTGTCCGACGGGCCGCCCGACGACCGCTACCTCTTCCTGTCCGACGTGCTGCCCACCGCCTGGCAGGCGGTGGCCTACGCCGACGTCCCCCCGGGCGGCACCGTGGCCGTCTTCGGCCTGGGGCCCATCGGGCAGATGAGCGCTCGGATCGCCCGCCTGCAGGGCGCGTCGCAGGTCTTCGGGATCGACCTGGTGCCCGAGCGCCTGGCCATGGCCGAGCGCCACGGCATCGAGCCGGTCGACTTCCAGGAGCAGGGCGACGACCTCGCCGGGTTCCTGCGCGACCGCACCGGCGGACGAGGCCCGGACGCGGTGATCGATGCGGTGGGCATGGAGGCCCACGGCTCGGGGGCCGGGAAGCTGGCCCACGCCCTCGTCGGCCTGCTGCCCGACAAGGTCGCCGACCCGTTGATGCAGAAGGCCGGCATCGATCGCCTCGCCGCCCTGCTCGCCTCCATCGACGTCGTGCGCCGGGGCGGCACCCTCTCGATCAGCGGCGTCTACGGCGGGGCCGCCGACCCGCTCCCCGTGCTCCAGATGTTCGACAAGCAGCTGACCATCCGCATGGGCCAGGCCAACGTCCGGCGCTGGGTCGACGACATCCTGCCCCTCGTCGACGACGAGACCGACCCGCTGGGCACCCTCGACCTGGCGACGCACCGCGTCCCGCTGGAGCAGGCCCCGGAGATGTACGAGACGTTCCAGAAGAAGGACGACGGCTGCATCAAGGTCGTCCTCCAGCCCTAGCCGCCCGGCTGTGATCGGATCGGTCGCACGGGCGGCCGATCCGATCTCGGGGCGGGGAGGTCAGGGCTCGGCGACGCCGCGCTCGCCCATGTCCGGCTGGTGTCGGACCACCTTGGCGCCGGCCAGGGCGAACATCTGGCGGAGGCGGCCCGGGGCGTCCCACCAGTCGGCGTGGTCGACGACCACCCGCAGGGCGATGGGCTCGGCCCCGTCCTCGAACCAGGTGTCGGTGACCGGGTCGCCCAGGTCCTCGAGCACGGCCGGGTCGGCGGTGGTCGTCGACCACCCGGTCGCCGACACCCAGGTGGTGTCATCGACGAAGGCGACGCTGGTCTCTCCGAGGTCGGGCCGGACCCACTCGGCGTGGCGGTCGACGAGGAACCAGATGGTCCCGTCGGCGTCGACCCGCTGGGCGGCGAGCGGCCGGCCCCGCAGCTCGCCGTCGGGCCCGCGGGTCGTCACCATGGCGATCGGGATGCCGTCCACCAGCTCTTGGATCTTCGTGCCGTCTGCGGTCATGGCGCGGCCCTCCCCGACGGGCCCCGGGTGAAGCGGCCTCAGACGGGGAGGCGCGAGCGGAGGCGCTGGAGGCGGTCGTGGGCCACCGCGGCGCGGGCGGCGTTGGCGCCGCACGCGCCGTGGACCGCACCGCCGGGGTGCGCCGACGCCGAGGCCAGGTAGAGCCCGGCGATCGGCGTCTCGGCCCGGCCGGCGCCGGCGCCGCCGAGCGGCCGGAACAGCAGCTGCTGGTGGAGCTGCGAGGTGCCGCCGCCGATGTCCCCGCCGCGCAGGTTGGCGTTGGCGGCCTCCAGCTCGTGGGGGCCGGCGAGGTGCCGGGCCAGGACCAGGTCACCGAACCCGGGGGCCAGCTCCTCGATGCGCGCCTCCATGCGGGACGCGAAGGTCGCCAGCTCGGCCTCGTCCCACCGGCCGGTGAGGCCGTCGGGCCCGGAGTCGCGTCGCGTCAGCTGCGGGACGTGGGTGTAGGCCCAGGCCGACTCGGTGCCCGCCGGCGAGCGGGTCGGGTCGGTCGTGGTCATCTGCCCGATGAGCAGGAAGGGGTCGGCGGGGATGGCGTCGACGGCCAGGTCGGTCGCCGACCGGGTCAGCTCGTCGAGCGAGTGGGCGACGTGCACCGTCCCGGCCCGCCGGGCGCCCTCGTCGATCCACGGGATGGGGCCGGACAGGGCCCAGTCCACCTTGATGGTGCCCGAGCCGGCCTGGAACCGGTCGAGGGCGGCGACGACCTTCGCCGGCAGGTGCTCGACGCCGACCAGGTGCTCGTAGAGGGCGACGACGTGGGTGTCGGCCAGCACCGCCCGCCGGGCGTGCACCACCTCCCCACCGGCGATCACCACGCCCGTGGCCCGCCCGTGCTCGACGCGCACGGTCTCGACGCGAGTCCCCGTGCGCAGGGCACCGCCCCCGGCCTCGAGCCGGCGCACCATGGCGGCGATGATCTGCCCGGCCCCGCCCTCGGGCACGGGGAACCCGACCGTCTGCCCCAGGGCGACGAGCAGCCACCCGAACAGCGAGCTGCCGGCGCTCTCGGGGGTGAGGTCGGCGTGGAGGGCGTTGCCGGCGAAGAGGAGGCGCGCCGCCTCGCCCCGGAAGCGCTCCTCGACCATCCGGCGCACGGGCATGATCGCCATGCGCGCCGTGTCGCGGGCGTCGCGGCCCAGCGTGGCCGCAGCCAGCCGGATGCCGCCCCGCACCGGCGGGAACGGGCTCAGCAGGCCGGCGATGAGGGCGGGCCCGACCCGCTCCCACCGCGCGTGGAGCTCCAGGTAGGCGTCGCCGTCGCCGGGGGTGTCGGCGTCGAGGGAGGCGGCGGTGACGGCGGGATCCCGGTCGAGCAGCGCGCCGGGTGCGTCCGGCCGGGGGTGGGCCAGGACGTGGGGGGCGTGCACCCAGCGCAACCCGTGGTCCTCGAGGTGCAACCCGGTGATCACCGGCGATGCCGCGCCCAGGGGGTAGAAGGCCGAGTACAGGTCGTTGCGGAAGCCGGGCGCGGTGACCCCGCCCGTCCGGACCGCGCCACCCGGCTCGTCGTTGGCCTCCAGGACCAGGACGTCCCAGCCCCGGTCGGCGAGGAGGTTGGCGGCGGTGAGGCCGTTGGGCCCGGCCCCGATCACGATGGCGTCGACGGTCGTCACTCAGCGGCCTCGGAGGTGGGGAGCAGGGTGCCAGTCTCGCTGCCCGGGACGGCCGGGGAGAACCCGGCGCGCACGCGGCGGTCGACGGCGACGACGGCCGGGTGGATGGCCACGGCCACCGCCACCCCGAAGACCGTGCCCGCGACCACGTCGAGGAGGTGGTGCTGTTCGTCGCGGACGCGGCCGATGGAGATGGCCGCACTGAGGACGGCGCACACGGGCGCCACCGCCGGCCACTCGAGGGCGACCGTCGTGGCGAAGGCCGACCCGGTGCTGGCGTGCCCCGAGGGGAACGAGGGGGTCGTGCGGCGGGCCGCGTCCGGGCGCGTCCGCCCGAACCGCGGCTTGAGGGCGTGACGGTTGAGCCACGAGGCGGTCCCCGCCGCCACCCCGGCGTGCAGGGCGACCCGGCGGCCCCGTCCCCCTCGGGTGGCCAGGAGGGCGGCGGTGCCGAACCAGGTGGGCAGCCCGTTGGCCCGGCCGAGGAGGTGGGTGGGGTCGGCGGACCGGGGGACCCGCCCTCCGGCGATGCGGGTGCTCAGGCGCTGGTCGGCGGCGCTGATGGCAGCCAGACCGGCCGCCAGGCGCTCAGCTCCCGCCACCGAGCTCGGGCATCTCGCTCAGGCGGCGCAGCGACTCCTTGTTGCGGGCGGTGATCAGCGGCTGGGCCATCGGCGTCAGCGGGGTGAGCGGCGACAGCATCCCCTCCCGCATGGCCACCTCGCACCCCGCCCCCGCGGGTCGGACCTCGATCTCGACGTGGGCCCGGCCGAACGGTCGGGCCCGGGCCTCGAGGACGAGCGACCGGGGCTCGTCCACCGCCTTCACCGTCGTGCTGTCCTGGGTGGTGATGGGACCCCCGAGGCCGACCCGGTGGCGGAACGAGGTCCCCGGCTCGGGCCACGCCTCGTCGACCGAGAGGATCTCCACCGCCCCGACCAGCCAGCGGGGGTAGGTCGTGGGGTCCGAGAGGACCGCCCACGCCACCGCGGCACCGACGGGCAGATCGGTCGTGACCTCGCGCATCCCGGGTGGAGCCATGGCCGCCCCACTCTCCTCGGCGACGACCGTCGAAACCCCGCTCCGCGGGTCAGGGGCCGGTGGTGTCGTCGCCCAGGTCACCGTCGACGAGCCGGCGGGCGACCTCGGCCAGCTTCAGCTGCATCCGCTGGGACGCCTTGACGAGGAGGTCGAACGCCTCCCGTTCGTCGATGCCGGCGCGGGCCCGGAGCATCCCCTTGGCCTGACCGATCACGTCGCGGGACTCGAGGGCGACGACCATGTTCTCGCGGTGGAGGGCGGCGACCAGGGCCGGGGTGGCGTGGGCGGCCAGGATCGCGGCCGCGGCGTCGTCGTCGACGTGACCGCTGAAGGTGCCCCGGTCCTCGGAGAACAGGTTGAGGGCCCCGACGATCCGACGCCCGTCGTGCAGGGGCTGGCCCAGCGAGCTGATGACGCCGACGGACTCGACGGCGCGGGGCCCGTACACCGGCCACCGCTCGTCGACGGCCAGGTCGTCGGCCACCATGGCCTCGCCCGTGCGGATGGCGTCGAGGCACGGGCCCTCGTCGGCACCGGTCTGGATGCCGTCGAGGATGTGGCCGATGTCGTCGTTGCTCGACGCGCTGACCAGCGAGCGGCCCCGCATGTGGCTGATCGAGGCGTGGTGGCAGCCGTCGATGACCTCGACGGCGGCGTCGACGATCACCCGCATGGTGGCCTCGACCGACTCCTCGGCCATGAGCCGCCGGGCCAGGTCGGCGAAGTAGCGGACCAGCTCCCGGTCGTCCATCCCCCGGACCTACCGCGCCGACCCCGCCGCCCGCAACCTCCGGGGCGGACCGGCGTGCGCCTCCGGTCCGGGGGGAGGGCGAGACATGGCCCTCGCTCCGACCCTCTCGCGGCCCCTGGCCGCCGGCCTCGGGCTGCTCGCCGCCGCCCGCCGCGCCCGTGCCTTCCACCCCGTCGGGACGGCTGCCCGTGCCGTGGTGGACGTCGACACCGGCGACCACCCGCTGGCCGGGCTGGCCGGCCGGCACGACGCCATCGTGCGCACCTCCCGCGGCATCGGCCTACCCACCCCGCTGCCGGACGTCCTCGGCGTCGCCCTCCGGCTGCTCCCGCCCGGCGCCGACGCCGAGGCGGCCGGCGATCCCAGCACCCTCGACGTGCCCATGGCCTCGTCGGCCGCGGGCCGGATCACCCGGCACCTGCTGCGCCCGGCCATCGCCCCGCAGGGCCCGACCTACTCCTCCCTCGCGCCCTACGCCGGCGCCGACGACCGCCGCTTCGTCGTGGGCGTCCGGTTCGCCGGCGACCAGGACCTCGACCTCCTCGTCGCCCGCCCGGGAGCCCCGTGGCGCACCGTGGGCCGCGTCGCCGTCGGCGACCCGCTCCCCGCCGCCGTCGGGGAGGCCCTCCGGTTCGACCCGTTCACGTGCCCCCCGTGGATGGAGCCGGTCGGGTTCGTCAACGACCTCCGCCAGCCCGCCTACCGGGCCAGCCAGGCCCGGCGCCCGACCGATGCCGACGCCGTCCGTCGATCCGAGGCCACGGCTCTCGGAGATCGCACCACCTGAGGGGTTGTCTCTCGCGATTGCGAGAGGTAAGTTATCAGCGGTCAGCAGACAACCGATCAGCGTCAGGAGGTACCGACCATGCTGCTGCGCACCGACCCCTTCCGTGACCTGCAGGCCATGGCCCGCGCGTTCGACGCGGCCGGCACCCCGACGACGGCCATGGACGCCTACCGCCACGGCGACGTGGTGACGGTCGACCTCGACCTCCCCGGCGTCGATCCGGACTCGATCGACGTCCAGGTGGAGCGGGGCGAGCTCCGCATCCAGGCCACCCGGCGCACCACCGCGCCGGAGGGCGCCCGCTTCCTCGTGCGCGAGCGACCCGAGGCCACCCTCGGCCGCCGCATCGTGCTCGGGGACGCCCTCGACGTCGAGGCCGTGGACGCCGAGTACCACGACGGCGTCCTCAGCATCCGCGTCCCGCTCCGCGAGGCGGCCAAGACCCGGCGCATCGACGTGCGCAAGGCCGTCGGCAGCGGCGCCAAGGCGATCAGCGGGTCGAGCGCGTGAGCCCCCGCCGGGCCGCGCCCCGCCCGGAGGACGCCCCCCCACCGGACTGGCGCACCCGGCTCGAAGATCCCGACGAGCCGCTCTTCACCGTGGCCGTGGCCGCCGACCTGCTCGGCATCGGCCCCCAGCCGCTGCGGCGCCTCGGGGAGGCCCTCGACCACGAGGATCGGCGGCCGTCGGGGAACCAGCGCCGCTACTCGCGCAACGACCTCGAGGTCCTCAGTCGGGCGCTCGAGCTCCAGGGCGACGGCCACGCCGCCGCCAGCATCCCCCGCATCATGGAGCTCGAGCGCCAGGTCGACCGCGGTGCGGCGCGACGACGCGGGTAGTCGGGCCGGAGGACGCCGCAGCCGGCGCCGACGCGGCGACGACGGAGCCCCTGGCGACGACGAGGGGCCGGTGCCGACGGCACCGGCCCCTCGTCGCGTGCGGGCTACAGGCGAGCGGCCAGGAGGCGACGGGCCCGGGCGGCGACGCTGTGGTCGTTGAGGGCGAGCTCGTCGAAGAACGAGGCCAGGTCCTCGTCGCCGTCGGCGCGGGCGTCACGGGCGAAGTGCTGGTACCGCTCGCAGTCCTCGAGGGCCTGCTGCAGCAGGACGACGAGGTCGTAGGTGGAGTTGCTCACCCCCGTCTCGATGGCGTCGTCGGATCGGACTGCGGTGGCGGTGGCTGCGTCGGGCACGGTTCCTCGGGCTCCTGACCTCGTCGTCTGGGGGTGACGCCCGTCTCCCCCGCCGCGGTCAGGCGAAACCACGGCGGGCCGGCCCGCCGGTGGTCGTGACCCGGACGCGGGCGGGCGTGCCCGGGCGCGCCCCCGGCGACCGGGCCGACGCCCGGGGCGTCGGTCCGATCGCCGGGGGTGGCGGTCAGGGGTGAGGTCAGCGGCGGCGGCCGGCCTCGTGGGGGACGTCCTGGGGTGGCGCCGGGGCCGGGCCCGCACCGGGGAACCCGGGGCGGGCGGCGGCGGGGCCGGAGGGGGCCACGGGCGGAGGCGGGGGGACGTCGTGGTTCGAGGGGCCCTCGCGGTGGAGTCGGGGATCGGCGACGCCCCCGGTGCGGTCGTCGCGCCCGTCGCCGTCACGGTCGTGGCCGAACCGCTCGTCACCGTCTCGCACGCCGTCGTGGTCCCGGTCCTCGTCGCGGTCGGGGACGCCGTCGCGGTCGCGGTCCCGGTGGCGGTCGGCCCGCTGCCGCTCGGCGGTGAGGACGGCGTCGGGGGCCAGGCGCTCGTCGCGCTCCTCGTCGAGGCGGTGGGCCCGCTCCCGGTCGCGCTCGGCCGCGGCCCGGGCGTCGGCCGCCGGCCCCCGCTCGGGGTCGGCGACCCGCCGGGCGAGGCGGCTGTGCCAGCGCTCACCGAGCATGCCGCCGAGCAGACCGCCGATGATCAGCCCGGCGAGCGACACGATCAGGCTGGCGATGGCGACACCCTCGACCTGGTCCCACGAGGTGGGGACGCCGACGCTGCGGAGGTTGTCCTCGACCCCCGAGTCGTCGGCCGCGCCGGCCAGCGCGCCGACGATGCCCCCGAGCACCAGGCTCAGGACGACGACGCCGAGACCGTGCAGCAGCCCGGACCGGCGGGCCATGCGGCCGGCGACGTAGCCGCCGAAGAGGTACGCCACCAGCAGCACGAGGCCGGTGACGATGCCGGCGACGAACCCGCTGCTGGCCCAGTCGTTGGTGCGGAAGTCGGTGTCGACGTCGAGGGCGGCCATGATCGAGCCGGCGACGGCGGCGAGGATGGCGAAGGCGCCGTAGGCGCAGAGCGTGCCGGCCAGGATGCTGAGCAGGGAGACCCGACCGAGGCCGGCCTCCCGTGCGGTGATCTTGTGCTCCCGGGCGGGACGGGGGGTGCGGGCCATGGTGCGGCCTCCTGGTCAGCGGTGCTCGCGGCGGTCGTCGAGCGGGCCGGTGACTGCCCGTCGTGGCGCCCGTCACGCAGGTTGGCCGGCCGCTCCCCCGTCGTGGGGATCGAGCCGGTTCGCTCGCCGCCGCCGGGGAAGGACGGCGCGCCGTGACCATCGAAGCCACCGAACGCGACGTCGACGACCTGGCCCAGGACGTGGCCGATGCCGTGCGAGATCGCACCCTCACCGTCGCCGTCGCCGAGTCCCTCACCGGCGGGCTACTGGCGAACGCCCTCGCCCGGGCCGAGGAGGCCGGCAGCTGGTTCCGCGGTGGGGTCGTCGCCTACGCGTCCGAGGTCAAGCACGAGGTGCTGCGGGTCCGGCCCGGGCCCGTCGTCGCCGAGGACGCCGCCGCGGAGATGGCCCGCCACGTCGCCGCCACCCTGGGGGCCGACGTCGGGGTCGCCGTCACCGGGGTCGGCGGCCCGGACGAGCAGGACGGCCAGCCCCCGGGCACGGTCTGGATGGCCGTGAGCCTGCGTCCCGGCCCGACCACCACCCACCTCCACCGCTTCGCCGGGGAGCCGGCCGACATCTGCGACGCGACCGTCCATGCCGCCCTCGGCCACCTCCTGGAGATGCTCACCTCGGGGTGAGCCCAGCCCGTTCCCGTCAACCGGGGCGGCTCTCGGTGGTGACGTTGCCCTCCGTCGGGGCGATGCGCTCCCGCCCGTGGACGAGGCGCGCGTAGAGGGGCCCGACGATGCGCTCGTACACGGGGGTGACGAAGCGGAACCCGGCGACCATGACGGGGTTGAGGAGCCCGACCGACACCCGTCGCCGGCGGCCGTCGACCGCTCGGAGGATCGCCTCCGTCACCTTCTCGGGAGGTCCCGCCCCCGGGGGCGGCCGGCCGGCGCGACCCGCGTAGTTCGCGGCCCGCACCCAGATCGGTGTGGCGATCGGGCCCGGCGCCACCGTGATGACGTCGATGCCCTCCTCGCCCCGCGTCTCCAGCTGGAGGACGCGGGCAAGGCCCAGCTGGCCCCACTTGGCCGCCACGTAGCTCCCGATCCCCGGGATGGCGATCGACCCGACCACGGAGGTGACCACCACCAGGGCTCCCCCGCCGCTGGCGCGGAGGACGGGGAGGGAGGCGCGGGCCACGTTGGCCGTGCCCTTCAGCGCGGTGTCCACCACCTGCTCGTAGACGGCCGGGGGGACGTCTTCGAGGCGGCCGTACGCCATCACCATGGCGGCGTGGACGACGACGTCGACCCGCGCGTGGCGGCCGACGGCACCGCACACGAGCGCATCGACGGCGGCGCTGTCCCGGACGTCGGTCGGGACCGTGGTGGCCGTGGCCGCTCCGGCCTCGAGGCACTCGACCGTCGCCCGCCGCAGCAGCTCCTCGCCCCGAGCGGCCAGGACCAGGTGGGCGCCGCGAGCGGCGTAGGCGAGGGCCGTGGCCCGGCCGATCCCGCTCGACGCACCGGTGACGATGACGACCGGGGGCGACGACGGCGATGGCGGCATGGCCTCCGTCCCTCGCCCCGCCGACGGAGACCAAACGGTCTCCCGGCCGGTCGTGAGGGAGCTAGGCCGAGCGAGCCTGCCGAGCGGTCGGCGACGGAGCCGGGGCGTCGGCCCCCATGCGGGCCCGCAACCGGGCGAGCGACGACGAGATCCACCGCGACACCTGCATCTGGCTGACGCCGTAGCGCTCGGCGATCTGCACCTGGGTGAGCGACTCGAAGAAGTAGAGGCCCAGCACGGTCCGGTCCCGCGACCCGAGCTCGCCCATGGCCGCCTCGAGGGCGACGCGGCCCTCGGTCAGGGCGAAGCTCGTGTCGACCTCGCCGACCTCGACGGTCCGCTCGCCGTCGGACCCCGGACGGGGGGCGTCGAGGGACACCATCGACCGGGCCCGGGTGGCGGACTGGGCGAGGATGAGGTCCTCCTCGCTCACCGAGAGGGCCTGCGCCACCTCGGTGACGGTGGGGGCCCGGCCGAGCTCGCCGGCCAGGCGGTCGGCGGTGTCACGGGCCGGTCCGGCGAGGTCGTGGGCGACCCGGGGGACCCGCAGGGCCCAGCCCTGGTCGCGGTAGTAGCGCTTGATCGCACCGACGATCGTCGGGGTGGCGTAGGCGACGAAGGGGACGCCCCGCTCGGGGTCGAACCGCTGGAGGCTGGTGATCAGCGACTCGAGGGCGACCTGGCGCAGGTCGTCGATGGGCTCGCCGTCGCGGTGGAGCCGGCGGGCCAGGGCGAGGGCGTAGGCGTGGTACTCCTCGACCAGCTCCTCGAGCACGTGGGGATCACCGGTGCGGCGGTAGCGGACGTGGAGGAGCCAGGTCGGCTCGTCCACGGCCGGGGCGGTGCCGGTGTCGGCGCGGTCGGCACCGCGAGGGATCGTGGCCTCGGCCACGACCTGATCGGTCGGGCTGGTGGCGCCGGGAGGCGAGAGCTGGGGGGACGGACGGACGAGGGTCATGGACCCTCCCATTCAGGTGGTCGGACGACCCTCGTGGTTTGAACGTCGACCACCACCAAACCACGCCGCCGGTTGCCGTGGCAACGACCCGGCGTGACGTTCGCCCCATCGGGTGAACGACGTTTGCCGCCGTTCGCGGCCATCCGGCGGTCTGCCACGGATGGTGCCAGGCACCATCCGTGGCGGGCGGCGCGCGGGCGGCCGAGGCGTGGTCGCGGGCCGCACGGTGGTCGGCCGGCGCGGCGTCGCGGGTCCGTCGCAGGCCATCCGGTCGTCGGTCGTTGCGGGTCGGTCGTCCCCGAATCCGGCAGCGGTGCCAGAACGGCGATGGCCGCCTCGACCGTCGTTCTGTTCGCGCCAGGCGACATCGGTGTCCGGCAGCGGTGTCAGAACGGTGCCGGCGGCCACGACACCGACCGCCGAGCAGAACACCGACTCGCCGGCGTCGAGCCGGGCTCAGGGCGGGGGGACCGTCAGGGGGAGGGCGAAGCGGGGGAACCAGTGCTCGCCGAGGAAGGTGTCGATGGCGGTGATGCGGCCGGCGACGACCGTCAGCAGGTCGAGGGAAGCGGCGCGGTGGAGGTCGTCACCGGGACGCCGGAGGTAGCCGGCGGTGGCCGGTTGGCGGTTGGCCGCGACCGGGACGAGGCGCCACGACCCGTTGCGGTCGGGGTCGAGGATCTCCCGCAGCGCGGCGGCCGAGGCGTCGCGGCCGAAGGTCGGGGGCTCGGGCGGCATGGCCAGGCGGACGTCGTCGGCGACCAGGGCGAGCAGGGCGTCGACGTCGCCGGCCTCGTGGGCGGCGACGTAGCGGGCGACCAGGTCGGGATCGGCGTCCTCGCCGACCGACGGGGGCTCGCGCCTGACCGTCGCCCGGGCCCGTTGGAGGAGGCTGTTGACCGCGCTCACCGGGGTGTCGAGCAGTGCGGCCGTCTCGGCCCCGGACAGCCCGACGAGGTCGTGGGCGACGAGGGCGGCGCGCTGGCGGGGCGGGAGCAGCTGGAGCACGGCCACGAAGCCGAGGGTGATCGTCTCCCGGTCGACCACGACCGCCTCCGGACCGGCGTCGGCCTCGGCCCGGTCGAGGACGGAGTCGGGCAGGGGCTCGAGCCACGGCACGGCGTCGAGGGGCGAACCACCGAGACCGACCGGCTGCGTCCGTCGCGACGCGGCCCGGAGCCGGTCGAGGCAGGCGTTGGTGGCGATGCGGTAGAGCCAGGTGCGCATGGACGCGGTTCCCTGGTACCGGTCCCGGTGCCGCCACGCCCGCAGGAACGTCTCCTGCACCAGCTCCTCGGCGTCGCTGGCCGACCCGGTCATCCGGTAGCAGTGCACCTCGAGCTCGGCCCGGTGGGACGCGAAGGCCGCGGCGTAGGCGCCGTCGGGCGTCGTCACGGCGCGACCGTCGACGGTCCGGAGCGGAGCCACACCCGTACCGACGACACCACCCCAGGTTCTCATCGCTCGCCGGGCGGTGGGCGACCGACCACCACCGACGAGGTCGAGCCGACCTAGTTGCGGGAGGGGAAGATGCCCTGCAGGGCGATGATGAAGTTGACGACGAGGAAGGGCGGCATGTTCTCGTGGGGCTGGTTGCCCCCTGCGAAGCCGATCGTCACCGGGTTCATCTGGGCGTTGGGCGACCCGGTCGCGTAGATCGGGGACGCCGTCCCGCCCATGACGCCACCCGAGGGGTTCTTGGAGGAGGAGTCACCGGTGCTGGCGTTGACGAGGTGGTTGTGCTGCGGCATCTGGGTCGAGAGCAGGGTGACGTTCTCGGTGCCGGCCTGCTCACCCATGACCCGGGACGACAGGCCGGGGCCCTGCCCGAAGTGCATCGGGACCCGGCTCTGCAGGTTCGGGAGGGCGAAGGTGGTCTGCCCGTTGCCGCCGTAGGTGGTCCCCAGCAACGCGAAGAGCGCGCTGTTCTGGGCGATCGACAGGAGCTGGCCGTTGCACAGGGCGTAGCCGCGCGGGGCGAAGTTGAACCCCACCATCTTGATCTCTCCGAGGAACGGTTCGCTCATGGTGACTCCTTGGCCCGCGGCACGGCGGGCGCTAGCTCAGGGTGTTGACGACGATCTGGTAGGTGCGGTGGTGGGCGCCCCGTTCGACCGGGGAGACCAGCAGGGTGGCGACGCCTCGTCGGGCGATGGTGACCGGGCGGAGGCCGCTGATGTCGCGGGCCCGGCGCCCGATCTCGAGGGCGACGGCGAACTGCTGAGAGGCCCCGGCCGGCGCCCCGACGATGTCCTCGACCTCGACCACGGTGGCGCGCACCGAGCCGGCGGGCCCGCCGACGGCGACCGTCTGGCCGACGAGCGGCGTCCAGTGGTCGCGCCGCAGGCCGGTGGTGGCGCCGACGACCGCTCGAGGGGCGCCGCCCGGCCGGCGGGCGCCTGCGGCCACCGAGCTCAGGGGCCCGGCGACGGCCAGCGCCGCGGCTGCGGAACCGGACGCGACGAGCACGTGCCGTCGGGACCAACCAGTGCTCGTCTCCATGGCGCTTTCCCCAGCCCGTGGCGCCCTACGCGGCGCGTTCGGTCGGCGACCCTACATGGTCGACCGCAGCGCGCTGTCAAGCTCGGCTCCGACGACGCAGTCGATGACGAGGTGGACCCGATCGGCGGCACCGTCGTTGCGGGCGCGGTGGGGCCGGCTGGCGTCGACGTACCAGCACTCGCCGGGCGCCACGGGCACCACCCCGCCGTCGACCACCAGCTCGGCTCCCGCGTTCGAGGTCACGCCGACGTGGAGGCGCACCTCGCCGTGGGCGTGGCCCAGCATGTGGTCGCGGTGCTCGCGGATCTCGGCCCCGGGGCCGAGTCGGAGGAACCGGGCCGACAGGAGCTCCGCCGGGACGGCGGCGAGGACCGCCGCGGTCGCCGGGCACCGGTCGAGGAGGTCGGTCGGGGCGAACCCGGTCGCCGTCGGGTCCGGGTAGCCGGCGAAGGCGCCCACGCCCCCGACGGGGGCCCGGAGCGCCGCCGTGCTCCAGTCCCCGGCGTAGATCCCGGTGTTGAAGTGGAGCTCCCACTCGTCGTCGGCGATCGCCGCGACCTCGCGGGCGATCGGCTCGACCGCGAACGTCCACGGCAGCCGGACCGCGGCCGGCATCGTCATCGCTGCGCGTGGGTGATCAGACGGCGTCGCGCCGGCTCGATCCACCGGGCCGCCAGCGCGACCAGGTCCGCCGACGGTGGCTCGGGGCGGACGTGGAGGAGCCGCGGGTTCTTGGCGTCGCGCTCGCCGGCGGCGGCCATGGCGGTGCGGTCGGCGGCGTCGAGGTCGAGACCGAAGTGCGGGGCGACGACCTCGGCCACGGCCCCGGGCAGGTCGGCGTGGTCGACGAAGCGACCGTCGGGCCCGGCGTGGTCGGCGGCGGCGTCGCACAGCGCCCCGAGCACCCGGGCGGCGTGCTCGTCGACGCCGAGACCCGGCTCGACCCCGGGGTCCCATGCCGGCCACGGCCCCGCCAGCACGCCGGGCAGCACGTGGGCCCCGCGGACCCGGCGGTGCGACGCCAGCACGGCCGCCCCGTCGCGGTGGACGAACACCCACGGCACGCCGGGCAGGGCGGCGCGGAGGAGGGGCAGGTCCGCCACGGTCCAGGCGTCGAGCTTGACCACGCAGGCCGTCTGACCCGGGTCGCGGGGCCGGGCCACGGCATCGACCATCGCCCGGACGTGGTCGGGGCCGACCACCGAGCCGTCGGGGAGCCGGTGGGCGGCCCGCGCCAGGCGGAGGACGTCGTCGACCGGGCCGGGCTCGGACACGGCGAGCACCGATGACAGGCTGCCCAGCACCTGGCTGACGAGCGTCGACCCGCAGCGCGACATGTGCAGCACCACGCCGGCGATCGGGAGGCTGGCGGCCCGGTGGGCGTCGGCCTCGATGCGGGCCAGAGCGGTGCGGTGGGTGAACAGGAGGCGGAACGGGTGAGCGAAGGCGCGCTGCACCGTCTGCTGGGAGAAGGGGTCGTCGAAGGCGAGCCCGGCGCTGTGGAACCACTCGACCACCGGGCCCTCGGGCCCGGGGCCGACCCGCCACGGGGTCCAGTCCTCGGGGTCGTCCCAGGGCGCGTCGGCGGGGTCGGGACGGCGCTCCCCCACCGGCGGGGCGGGGGTCATCAGATCCACCGCGCGAGCCACCGGTGCCGGGCGTCGTCGAGCTCGGCCCGCACCGTCCCCAGGTCGACGTCGTACCCCTCGACGTGGGCCAGGGCCACGACCCGGACGGCGAAGCGGGTGGGATCGGCCTCCTCCTGCAGGCGGCGACGCAGGTCGGCATCGCCGAGGACGCGCAGGCGGAAGCGGTCGAGGTCGTCCACCGGCGCCAGGGTACGGTCCGCGAGGTGACCACCGGCCCCGCCCCGATCGCCACCTCGCTCGGGGTGCTGGAGCGCAGACCCCGCACCGACGACGATGCCGGCCTCGTCCGGGCCCTGTTCGCCGCCAGCCGGAGCGACGAGCTGGCCCTGACCGGCTGGGGCCCCGAGGAGCAGCGCGCCTTCGTCGACCTCCAGCTGCGGGCCCGGGACCATCACCGCGAGGCCACCCGTCCCGAGGCCGAGCTCGGCGTCCTCACCCTCGACGGCACCGCCGTCGGCCAGCTCGACCTCCACCGCACCGACACCGCGCTGGAGATCCTCGAGATCGCCATCGTGCCCGGGCTCCGGGGCCACGGCGTGGGCACCGCCGTCCTCACCCAGGTGCTGGCCGCCGCCGACGCCGACGGGCTCGCCGTCCACCTCCACGTCGAGCCGGGCAACCCGGCCCGCCGGCTCTACGAGCGCCTCGGCTTCGTGGGCCGCGAGGTCCAGGGGCTGCACCTCGGCATGGAGCGCCCCGCCGGCGCTGCGCCCGCGACGCCCGCCGTCGCGGCGGCCGATCCGGCGGGTGATCCGGCGGGTGATCCGGCCCACGAGCCGACCGAGGTGACGCCGAGCCCGCCGGCGATGCCCCGCTACGAGGACCTGGCGGGCCACCTCGGCACCGCCGTGGCGTGCCTGCCCGACGGACCGACCCTGACCGTCGACACCGTCGACGCCCGACCCCGCCCCGGGTGGCCCGGGCCGGTGCCCTACTCCGCCCTCCTGACCGGCCCGCGCGACCGACCGTTGACCCAGGGCACCCACCGCCTGGACATGCCGGGGACGGGGCCCGTCGAGCTCTTCCTCGTGCCCCTCGAGCCCCGGGCGGACGTCGCCGTGTACGAGCTCATCGTCGGCTGACGACCGGTCGGCACTCGTCCATAGGATGGACGAAGCGCGCGACGCCCACTACGTTTCGTGCGGTCGTGACACGCAACCTGGCGCGTGCACGTTGCGCTCAGGGGGCGACGAAGATGATGGTGACGGCAGGCTCGGACGCTCGGGCCCCTCGACGGCGGGCGCGCGGCGCGTCCCGCACGGCCCTGGCCCTGCTGGTGGCACTCACCGGCACGCTGGCGGTGGTCGCGGCGCCCGCCCCGGCCGGCGCCGCCACCCAGACGGTGAGCAACACCACGGCGATGACCATCCCCGCAGGGGGCACGGCGGCACCCGACCACAGCGCCGCCAGCCTCTACCCGTCGCCGGTCACGGTCAGCGGGCTCACCGGCACGACCACCAAGGTCACGGTCACGCTGACCGGTCTGAGCCACGACCTCGGCCGAGACGTCGACGTGCTGCTCGTCGCTCCCACCGGCCAGTCGACCGTCGTGATGTCCGACATCGGCGAGAACGCACCCGTCAGCGGCGCCACCCTCACCTTCGACGACGCCGCCGCGAGCACCCACCCCGCCTCCGGCTCCATCACCTCGGGCACCTACAAGCCCACCAACCACACCAACGGGTTCTCCGGTGACGAGTGGCCCAGCCCGGCTCCGGCCGGGCCCTACGGCACCACCTTCGCCGCCTTCAACGGCATCAACCCCAACGGGACCTGGAACCTCTTCGTCGCCGACGACGCCAACGGCGATGCCGGCAGCCTGTCGGGCGGGTGGAGCCTCACCGTCGAGACCGGCGTGACCACCTTCCCCGGCCAGATCCAGCTGAGCAACGTCGAGTACCGCGGCACCGAGGGCGGGGGCACCGCCGCCGTCACCCTGAGCCGGGTCAGCGGCGACGACGGCGAGGTCGGGGTCACCTTCACCACCGGGACCGGCACCGCCACCGCCGGCCTCGACTACACCGCGGTCAGCCAGACGGTCACCTTCGCCGACGGCGACACCAGCGAGACGGTGAACGTCCCCATCGTCGACGACCCGTCCGTCGAGGGCATCGACGAGCTCATCCCGATCTCGATCAGCGCGCCGACCGGCGGGGCCACCCTCGGCACGCCGACGAGCGGCCAGATCCGCCTCCAGGACAACGACGCCCGGGGCAACGCGTTCACGATCACCACCCCGGCCAGCGGCTCCCTCGGCGCCTCCGACCCGTACCCGTCCAACATCGTGGTGGGCGGCGCCAGCGGCGTCGTGACCGATGTCGACGTCGAGCTCAACGACGTCTCCCACACCCACATCCGCGACCTCGACGTGCTGCTCGTCGCCCCCAACGGCGCGACCACGATGCTGATGCAGGACGTGGGGCCCAACACGCCGGTGAGCGCCCTCGAGCTGACCTTCAGCGACGAGGCGGCGGGGGGCATCGGCCAGGCCGGCCTCGCCTCCGGCACCTACCGGCCCTCGCAGTTCGACGACGAGATCGCCGAGGCCCTCCCGGCGCCCGCGCCCGCCGGCCCCTGGGGCACCGACCTCGCCGCCCTCGACGGCACGAGCCCGAACGGCACGTGGAGCCTGTACGTCCACGACGACGCCGGCGGCGACGTCGGCGACATCGGTGGCGGCTGGAGCCTCACGCTCGAGACGGCGACCGCCAGCGCCGGCGGCCCGTACTCCTCCGCGGAGGGCGCGGCCGTGACCCTCTCCGGCGCGACCACGCCGGCCCTCACCGGGGCGACCTACGAGTGGGACGTCGACGGTGACGGCCAGTTCGACGACGCCACCGGCCAGAACCCGACCGTCAGCGCCGCCACCCTCGCCGGCATCGGGCTGGGCGACGGCCCCGACTCCTCGAACGTCCGCCTCCGCGTCACGTCCGGCTCGGCGGTCATCACGTCGGCCGCCACGACGCTGACGATCACCAACGCCGCCCCCACCGCGACGTTCGGGAACAACGGGCCGGTCGCCCTGGGCAGCACCGCCGAGGTCACCTTCACCGGTCAGGCCGACCCGTCCTCGGCCGACACCACCGCCGGCTTCCGCTACTCCTACGACTTCGACGACGACGGCGACTGGGAGGTCGGCGACGGCACCTACGCCGGCGGCAGCACGTCGGCCTCGGCCACCGTGCCCAGCTCGGTGCTGAACGCCGTCGGCACCTTCGACGTCAACGGCCGCATCATGGACAAGGACGGCGGCTTCACCGACTCCACGACCACCATCACGGTCACCGCCCCGCCCAACGCCCTCCCCGAGGCCGACGCCGGACCGGACCAGGAGGTCAACGGCGGTGACACCGTCACCCTCGACGGCACCGGCTCCACCGATGCCGACGACGACGAGCTGACCTACTCCTGGGCCCAGACCGGCGGCACCGCCGTGACCCTCACCGGCGCCACCACCGCCCAGCCCACCTTCACCGCTCCGGCCGGACCCGCCACGCTCACCTTCGAGCTCACCGTCGACGACGGCGAGGCCGGCCCCGCCACCGACACCGTCACCATCACCGTCAACGGCATCCCCACCGCCGACGCCGGACCCGACCAGGACGCCAACCTCGGTGACACCGTCACCCTCGACGGCACCGGCTCCACCGACCCCGACGGCGACACCCTCACCTACAGCTGGGAGCAGACCGGCGGAGGCACCGTCGTCGTGCTCACCGGGGCCGACACCGCCCAGCCGACCTTCACCGCCCCCGAGGGTCCGGACACGCTGGCCTTCGCCGTCACGGTCACCGATCCCGGCGGCGAGACCGACACCGACGCCGTGATCATCACGATCAACGGCCCCCCGACGGCCGACGCCGGCGCCGACCAGGACGCCCAGCCGGGCGACACCGTGACCCTCGACGGAACCGGCTCCGCCGACCCCGATGGCGACACGCTGCTCTACAGCTGGGTCCAGACCGCGGGTCCGGCCGTCACCCTCGTGGGCGCCAACACGGCCACGCCGTCCTTCACGGCGCCCGCCGGTCCCGGGACGGTGACCTTCGAGCTCACCGTCGACGACGGCCAGGGCCGGACCGACACCGACGAGGTGAGCGTCGGCCTCAACGACGCGCCCACGGCCGACGCCGGTGCCGACCAGACGGTGCAGGCGGGCGACACCGTCACCCTCGACGGCACCGGCTCGACCGATCCCGAGTCGGGCCCGCTGACCTACGCCTGGGTCCAGACCGCCGGCACCGCCGTCACGCTCACCGGCGCCACCACCTCTGCGCCCACCTTCACGGCCCCCGCGTCGGGCACCCTGACCTTCGAGCTCACCGTCACCGACGACGGTGGCCTCACCGACACCGACACCGTCGACGTGGCCGTCAACCGGGCGCCGACGGCCGACGCCGGACCGGACCAGGACGTCAACGGCGGTGACACCGTCAGCCTCGACGGCACCGGCTCGACGGACCCCGACGGCGACACCCTCACCTACGCCTGGGACCAGATCACCGGGACGGCGGTGACGCTCACCGGCGCCACCACCGCCAGCCCGACCTTCTCGGCCCCGACAGGTCCCGCGGTCCTGACCTTCCGCCTCGTCGTCGACGACGGTCGTGGCGGCGTGGACCTCGACGTGGTGACGGTCGTCGTCAACGGCATCCCCACCGCCGACGCCGGACCGGACCAGGACGCCAACGCCGGTGACACCGTCACCCTCGACGGCACCGGCTCCACCGACCCCGACGGCGACACCCTCACCTACTCCTGGGCCCAGACCGGCGGCACCGCCGTGACCCTCACCGGCGCCACCACCGCCCAGCCCACCTTCACCGCACCGGCCGGACCCGCCACGCTCACCTTCGAGCTCACCGTCGACGACGGCAACGGCGAGACCGACACCGACACCGTCACCATCACCGTCAACGGCATCCCCACCGCCGACGCCGGACCCGACCAGGACGCCAACGCCGGTGACACCGTCACCCTCGACGGCACCGGCTCCACCGACCCCGACGGCGACACCCTCACCTACTCCTGGGCCCAGACCGCCGGCACCGCCGTGACCCTCACCGGCGCCACCACCGCCCAGCCCACCTTCACCGCACCGGCCGGACCCGCCACGCTCACCTTCGAGCTCACCGTCGACGACGGCGAGGCCGGCCCCGCCACCGACACCGTCACCATCACCGTCAACGGCATCCCCACCGCCGACGCCGGACCCGACCAGCACGCCAACCTCGGTGACACCGTCACCCTCGACGGCACCGGCTCCACCGACCCCGACGGCGACACCCTCACCTACAGCTGGGAGCAGACCGGCGGAGGCACCGTCGTCGTGCTCACCGGGGCCGACACCGCCCAGCCCACCTTCACCGCCCCCGAGGGTCGGGACACGCTGGCCTTCGCCGTCACGGTCACCGATCCCGGCGGCGAGACCGACACCGACGCCGTGATCATCACGATCAACGGCCCCCCGACGGCCGACGCCGGCAGCGACCAGGCGGCCAGCCTGGGTGACACCGTGACCCTCGACGGAACCGGCTCCACCGACCCCGACGGCGACACCCTCACCTACAGCTGGGCCCAGACCGCCGGTCCGGCCGTGATCCTGGTCGGCGCGACCACGTCCCAGCCGACCTTCGTCGCCCCGGCCGGTCCGGCCACCGCGACCTTCGTGCTCACCGTCGACGACGGCCAGGGCCGGACCGACACCGACGAGGTGAGCGTCAGCTTCAACGGCGCCCCCATCGCCGACGCCGGCGAGGACCAGGCCGCCAACGCCGGGGACACCGTCACCCTCGACGGCACCGGCTCCAGCGATCCCGAGGGCGACGACCTCACCTACAGCTGGACGCAGACGGACGGTCCGACCGTCACGCTCACCGACCCGACCACCTCCGAGCCCACCTTCACCGCCCCGGAGGGACCGGCCACGCTGACCTTCGAGCTCACGGTCACCGACGAGGACGGCCTCACCGGCACCGACACCGTGACCGTCACGGTCAACGGTCCCCCGACGGCCGACGCCGGCCCCGACCAGCTCGTCAACGCGGGCGACACCGTCACCCTCGACGGCACCGGGTCGACGGACCCCGACGCCGACACCCTGACCTCCAGCTGGGTGCAGGACAGCGGCCCGGACGTCACGCTCACCGGCCCGACCACCGCCACCCCGACCTTCACCGCCCCGGAGGGACCGGCCGTCCTGGTCTTCACCCTGACCATCGACGACGGCGAGGGCCGGACCGACACCGACACGGTCACCATCACGGTCAACGGCCCGCCCACGGCCGACGCCGGCGGCGACGAGGACGTGGTCGAGCGGACCGAGGCGACCCTCGACGGGACCGGCAGCACCGACCCCGACGGCGATGACCTGAGCTACGCATGGACCCAGACCTCGGGCCCGACGGTCACCCTCGACGGGGCGGCGACCGCCACGGCCACCTTCACCGTGCCCGACGCCCCGGCGAGCCTCGCCTTCGAGCTGACGGTCACCGACGAGCTGGGGCGCAGCGACACCGACACGGTCGTCATCACCTCGCTCCCCCGCTTCACACCCGACGAGGCCTTCGTCGAGCACACCTACCGGGTCCTGCTCGGCCGCGACGCCGACCCCGAGGGCCGGGCCTACTGGGCCGCGCGGCTGGCCGACGGCACCACCCGCACCGCCGTCGCCCGCCTCGTCGGCTTCTCCACCGAAGCGACGCAGGGCCGGGTCCTCGACCAGCGGTACCAGGCCTGGCTGGGCCGACCCGCCGACGACGCGGCCCGGGCCTTCTGGACGCCCCGCCTCCGCGACGGTCAGCCCATCGTCGACCTCGAGCGGTCGATCCTCGCCTCGGGCGAGCTCTACCAGCGGGGTGGCGGCAGCGACGCCGGCTACGTGGGCGTGCTGTACGAGCTCCTGCTCGGCCGGGCGCCCAGCGCCACGGACCTCGCGTTCTGGGAGGCACGGGTCGCCAGCCGGGGCCGCACGTCCGTCGCCGGTGAGATCCTCGGGTCGAACGAGTCCGAGAGGCGGCGGGTCGCGACCGCCTACGAGGAGATGCTGGGCCGGCCCGCCGATCCGGGCGGCCTCACCTTCTGGACCGGCGTCCTCGACGAGACCCGCGACCTCCGCCGGGTCGAGGTCCGCCTCGCCGCCGCCTGGGTCAACCAGCCCGGCTCGTCGGTCTGACCGGTCACGGCGGCCCCGTCGGGTGACGGGGCCGCCGACCTAGCCTGGCGCCATGAGCCCGGAGCGGGACGGCGCCCAGGCCCGGTGGGTCGTGCGCCACGCCTGCGCCGGCCACAAGGAGGAGTGGCACGGCGACGACGACGCCCGCCCCCTCGACCCCGCCGGGCGTCAGCAGGCCGCCGCCCTGGCCGACGCGCTGGCCCCCGACACCCCCCGTCGCCTCGTCGCCAGCCCGACCCGGCGCTGCGTCGACACCTTGGCCCCGCTGGGCGCGCGCCTCGGCGTGATCGTCGAGCTGGACCCCACCCTCCGGGAGGCCACCGGTTCGGCGCTGGTGGCGCGGCTGGCCGACGCCGCCTGGGCCGGCGCCGTCATCTGCACCCACGGCGAGGTCATGGGGCCGGCGCTCGTCGCGCTCCGCGCCGACGGTCTCGACGTCCGGCCCGACGTGGACGACGACGCGCTGCTCCTCAAGGGCGGCGCCTGGCGGCTGGAGCCCGGCGCAGGCGGCACCTGGCGCCTGGAGCTGTCGGTCCCGCTCCCGGTGCCGGCCTGCCCGCACCACGGGGACGCCGTCCCCACCTGACGAGGCGGGACCGGGCGGGTCGGAGGGCGGCTACTCCCCCGTCGCCCCGTCCCCCGCCTCGCGCAGGAGGTCGGCGTGCCCGTTCACCGTGCCCACGGATGGTGCCAGGCACCATCCGTGGCCCGATCTGCGCCGCGCTCGGCTGCGAGGGGGTCGTCACCGACGGCCTCGTCCGCGACCTGCCCGACGTGGAGGCCGTCGGCTTCCGCTACCTCGCCCGGGGCGTCGGCGTCGCCCGGTCCTTCGTCCAGATCGTCGAGACCGGCATCCCGGTCGAGGTCGGCGACGTGCGCTTCGCCCCCGGTGACGTCGTCCACGCCGACCGCCACGGCGCCCTGGTCATCCCGGCCGAGGCCCTCGCCGCCCTCCCCGCCGCCGCCGACGCGGTGGTGGCCCGCGAGGCCCGCCTCCTCGAGTGGGTGCGCTCCCCCGCCTTCGACCCGGCCCAGCTGGCGGCGCGCCGGGCCCAGCACTGACCCCGGCACCCCGCCCCCGGTGGCGGTGATCGTCAGCGACCTGTCGTTGCTGCCAACGCCCGACCGGGGGACCATTGGGCTCGTCGGCTCGAGGAGGCGCTGTCGTGGGTGATCCGCACACCGTGGTCGTCGTGGCCATGGAGGGGCTCCAGCTCCTCGACCTCGCCGGTCCCATCGAGGTCCTCTACGGGGCTGGCTACTTCGCCGGGACGGACCTGTACCGGACCCTCGTGGCCACCCCCGGGGGCGACGACGTGCGGTCGCACAGCAGCGTGCGGGTCGGCGCCGACGTGGCCCTCGAGGACGTGGCCCAGGACGGCTCGCCCGTGGGGACGCTCGCCGTCGTCGGGGGGTTCGGGACGCCGGCGGTCGCCGACGACGAGGCCTTCCTCGCCGACGTGGCCCGGCTGAGCGACCGGGCCGAGCGGACGACGTCGGTCTGCACCGGAGCGCTCGTGCTCGCCCACGCCGGCCTGCTCGACGACCACGCCGCCACCACCCACTGGGCCTTCGCCGACCAGCTCGCGGCCCACGAGCGCGTCGACGTCCGCAGCGAGCAGATCTACGTCCGCGACCGCGACCGGTGGACGGCGGCGGGCGTCACCGCCGGGATCGACCTGTTCCTCGCCCTCGTCGAGGAGGACCACGGCCCGGCCCTCGCCCACCAGGTGGCCACCATGCTGGTGGTGTTCGTGCGCCGGCCGGGCGGTCAGGCCCAGTTCAGCGCCCAGCTGCGCGCCCAGCCGGCGAGCACGCCGTCGATCGCCGAGGTGCAGCGCTGGCTGAGCGACCACCTCGACGAGGACCTCGGCGTCGACGCCCTCGCCGCCCGAGCGGCGATGAGCCCCCGCAACTTCGCCCGCCGCTTCCGGGCCGAGACGGGCACGACGCCCGCCGTCTACGTCGAGCAGGTGCGGGTGGAGGCGGCGCGACGGCTGCTGGAGACCACCGACCTCGGCGTGGCGGCCATCGCCCGGCGGGTCGGCATCCGCCACGCCGAGACGCTGCACCGGGCGTTCCGGCGCCGGGTCGGCACCACGCCCGAGCGCTACCGCCAGCACTTCGGCCGTCCCCTGCCCCGGTCCGGACGAGCGGTCTGACCAACCGCCCGCAGCCCGATCTCCCGTCGGCGCGCCAGGCCGCGAGCGACCGCTGACCCGAGGGACCGACGGCCTCCTCGGCCCCCGGGGAGACACGCGGGGCACCGCCGGGATGCCACGGAAGGTGCCTGGCACCGTCCGTGTCCTCGCTCGGCGGGCTGCGGCGGGGCGCGCCCGGGTTGCGGACCGGCCCCGAGATTTGTAACCCTTGTAGTTACTTTTGTCGGTTAGAGGGCTCGATCCGAGGAGCGCATCATGGAGATCCCCCAGGTGACCCACGGGTTCGTGGACGTCGACGGCGTCCGCGTCTTCCACCGGACGGCGGGCCCGCCCGACGCTCCCGTCCTGCTCCTGCTGCACGGCTTCCCATCCGGGTCCCACCAGTTCCGGCGGCTCATCGATGCCCTCGGCGGGCGCTACCGCCTCGTCGCCCCCGACTACCCCGGGTTCGGCCACACCGAGGCCCCCGCCGACTTCGCCTACTCCTTCGACGCCCTGGCCGCCGTGGTCGACGGGTTCGTGGCCGCCATCGGGCTCGACCGCTTCGTGCTGTACGCCTTCGACTTCGGCGGCCCCGTCGGGCTGCGGGTGGCCGAGCGGCACCCGGAGCGCATCGCCGGGCTCGTGATCCAGAACGCCAACGCCTACGACGAGGGCCTCTCGGAGAGCGCTCGCGAGACCATCGCCAACCGTCCCGGCGTCCCGGGGGCCGAGGACCGGGTGCGGGAGCTCCTGACCCTGCCGGTCACCCGCAGCCAGTACGAGGGGGGCACGGTCGACCCCGCCCTCATCTCCCCCGACGGCTGGACCCTCGACCAGCACCACCTCGACCGGCCCGGCCGCCAGGCCGCCCAGGTCGCCCTCGCGCTCGACTACCACACCAACGTCGAGCGCTACCCGACCTGGCAGCGCTGGCTCCGCGACCACCAGCCCCCGACCCTCGTGCTCTGGGGCCGCAACGATCCGTTCTTCCCCGAGCCCGGAGCTCACGCCTACCGGCGCGACGTCCCCGACGCCGAGGTGCACGTCTTCGAGACCGGCCACTTCGCCCTCGAGGACCACCTGCCCGCCATGGCACCGCTCATCGCCGACTTCCTCGACCGATCCTGGGCGGGCTGACCGCCCCCGGTGGGTTCCCGGTGGGGTGCGGGGCCGGGCGGGGGGACCCGCCTACCGGAGGCACGACCGACTCCGCGCCCACGGCGACCGCACCTGGCCCGACCCCACCGCGGGCGACCGACGAGCGGGCGGCGGGGCCGCCGGCGGGGCCGCCGGCGGGGCCCCCGGCGTGGCCGTGATCACGCTCATGCGAGCCTCCTCGCGTCCGATGGTCCCACCATGACCACCACGGCGGCGCGCCGACCCACCGGCCGCGCCGTCGCGCCGGCCGTGCTCATCGGGGTGACCCTCGCCGCCATGGCCGTCCTCCTCGCCCGACCCACGGGTCTGGTGGGAGAGCTCGCCTACCTGGCCGGGTACGCCACCGCCACCGCTCTGACCTGGGTCGGCGTGTCCCGCCAGCCCCGTCCGGCGCGGGGCCCCTGGCTGTGGATCGCCGGCGGCGTCAGCCTCACCATGGCCGCCGACCTCACCTTCCAGATCCTGGCGTGGACCGGCGGGGAGCCGGACGTGTCAGTCGCCGACGCGCTGTGGATCGCGTCGTACGTCGCCCTCGCCGTCGGGCTGCTCCGCCTGAGCCCCACCCGCCCCGGTCGCGGCGTCGAGGTCGAGGCCGTCATCGACACCCTCGTGGCGGTGGTCATCGCCTTCGTGGTGGTGTGGGAGCTGGCCCTCGACGACGTGGTCGGGGACGCCACGACCTCGGCCTTCGTGCGGGCGGTCTGGGCGGCCTACCCGATCGTCGACGTCGCCCTCGTGGCCCTCGTCGTCCGGCTGCTGATGACCCGGGCGCGATCGCTCCCGCTCACCCTGCTCGCCCTCGGATCGATGTCCTGGCTCGTCGCCGACCTCGGGTACCTGATCGACGACGACGGCTCCGCCGCGACCGGCCTGAACCTCCTGTGGATGCTCGCCCTCCTGCTCGTCGGCGCCGGCACCCTGCCGTCGAGCGGCCGTCCCGACCGGCGCAGCCAGCCCGCCCTGGCCGAGCGGGGCCGCATGTGGTTCGTGCTGGCCCCGTTGACGGTGCCCGTCGGCTTCATGATCCAGGGGCAGGTGGACCACCACCACCCCAACACCGCCGTGATGGCCGGGGGGGCCGTGGCGCTGATCGCCCTCGCCGGAGCCCGGGCCGGCCGCCTGCTCCACACCGTGGAGACGGCACGCCGGGAGGTCCAGGACAGGGAGCACCTCTACCGGACACTGGCCGCCAACTCCTCCGACGCCGTGTTCGTCGCCGGCCCCGACGGGGTCCTGAAGGAGGGCCAGGAGAGCCTGGCCCGCCTCCTCGGCGTGCCGCCCGAGGAGCTCGACGGTGCCAGCGCCGTCGCCGGCCAGCTGACCGTCGACACCGAGGCGCTGGCGCAGCTGCTCGAGCGCACCCTGAGCCGGCCCGGCGAGGTGCTCGAGATGGAGACCCCGCTCCGCGACCCCGACCGCGCCACCCGGTGGGTGCACGGCCGGGTCGTCAACATGCTCGACGATCCCCTCGTCGAGGGCATCGTGGCCAACGTCCAGGACATCACGGACCGCAAGCGGGTCGAGGAGGACCTCCGCCACCAGGCCTTCCACGACGGCCTCACCGGGCTCCCGAACCGCGGGCTCATCGTCGACCGCACCGCCCAGGCCATCCGGCGGGCCGCCCGACGCGGCACCGACCCGGCCGTGATCTACATCGACCTCGACGGGTTCAAGTCGGTGAACGACCGCTTCGGCCACGACGGGGGTGACCGACTGCTCTGCGAGATCGCCAGGCGGGTCAGCCGGACGGTGCGCCCCGAGGACACCGTCGCCCGCCTCGGGGGTGACGAGCTCGCCGTCCTGGTCGAGGACAACCGCGGGGAGGACGGCGAGGCGATGGCGACCGCCGAGCGGATCCTGCGGACCCTGGAGGCGCCCGTGGACATCGACGGTCAGAGCGTGACCGTCTCGGCCAGCCTGGGCTTGGCGGTGGGCGAGGTGGGCGGATCGGCCGACGACCTGCTGCACGACGCCGACCTGGCGATGTACCGGGCCAAGGCCACGGGTCGGGCCCGCATCGTGGTGTACGACGCCTCCATGGGGGCCGAGGCGGGCGAGGCCCTGGTCCTCGACGCCGACCTGGCGACGGCCATGGACCGCGGGCAGCTGGAGGTGCACCACCAGCCGGTCGTGCACCTCGGCACCGGCGCGGTCGTGGGCTTCGAGGCGCTGCTCCGCTGGAGGCACCCGCGGCTGGGGCTGGTCCCGCCCGATCGCTTCATCCCGCGCACCGAGGAGACCGGCCTGATCGTCCCCATCGGGCGATGGGTGCTGGCGACGGCGTGCGCCGACGCCGCCCGCTGGCAGCACCTCGGCGGCGAGGGGCGGCAAGGCCTCAGCATGGCGGTCAACCTCTCGGGGCGGCAGCTCGCGTCGGACGGGATCGTCGACGACGTCCGGAGGGCGCTGGCCGGCTCGGGCCTCCCCCCGGGCTCGCTGGTGCTCGAGATCACCGAGACGTCGCTGGTGGCGGACCCCCGCTCCGCCGCCGACCGGCTCCGAGCGCTGAGCGCCCTCGGGGTGCGGATCGCCATCGACGACTTCGGCACGGGCTACTCGTCGCTCGCCTACCTGCGGCAGTTCCCCATCGACATCTTGAAGATCGACCGATCCTTCGTGAACACGATCGACCGCCCCGACGTCATGCCCCCGATCGTGCGCGGGCTGCTCGACCTGGGCCACACCCTCGAGCTGGAGATCATCGCCGAGGGGATCGAGCACGAGGTCCAGCGCGACGGGCTCCGCCGCGAGCGCTGCCCCCTCGGCCAGGGGTTCCTGTTCTCCCGCCCGGTCCCGGCGGCGGAGGCCGAGGACCTCCTCGACGTCGTCCTCGCACCGGACGAGCGCGTCTCGCTGTGACCGCGACGACACCCACCCGGACGCGCGGCCGGCTTCGGACACCGCGCCTCCCGGCGACCCTGATCGCCACCATGGTGGCGGCGATCCTGCTGTACGCGGTCGATGCCGACGGGCCGCTCGGCGAGGTCGGGTACCTCCTCACCTACGCCGCCGGCGCCGCCCTGGCCTGGGTCGGCGTGGCCCGGCACCCGCCCGGACGGCGATCGCCCTGGACCTACGTCGCCGCCGCCGCCACGATCACCATGGTCGGCGACCTGGTGTACGAGGTCGTCCTCGGCGCGCCCGCCGGGGCCACGATCTCCGACCCGCTCTGGATCGCCGCCTACGGCACGCTCACCGTCGGGCTGCTGCAGCCCGTCCCGCTCCGCTCACCGTGGGACGAGGCCGACGCCGACGCCCTGATCGACTCCCTCGTCGCGCTCATCGTCGGCATCGTCGTGGCCTGGGAGATCGCCATCTCCGACCTCCTCGCCCGCCCCGAGGGTGAGCCGCTCGACCAGATCGTGGCGGCGGTCTACCCGTTCCTCGACGTCGTCCTGCTCGCCGTCGCGGTGCGCCTCCTGCTGCGGGGCGACCGGTCCCGGCCGGTCGTGCTCGCCTCGGTCGGCACCCTCGTCCTCCTCGTGGCCGACCTGACCTTCGCCGCCACCGCCGAGGGCATGGCCGACACCCGCGTCGTCCTGGCGTGGATGGCGGCGCTCCTCCTCCTCTCGTCGTCGACCCTCCCGAGCGACCGGCGGTACAAGGGGAACCCGAGCGGGCGGGTCCGCATGTGGCTCGTCCTCGCGCCCGTCGGGGTCCCGGTGAGCTTTCTCCTGTGGGGCCAGGTGACCCACGACCACCCCAACACGTGGCTCACGCCGATCAGCGTCGTCGCCCTCCTCGGGCTGGCGGCGATCCGGGCCCAGCGGCTCCTGCGGGCCGTGGAGGAGGCGCGCGCCGCCATCGAGGCGCGCGAGCACCGCTTCCGGGCCCTGGCCGCCAACGCCGCCGACGCCGTCTGCATCGCCAACGCCCGAGGTGAGCTCATCTGGGGCGAGGACAACCTGGCCCGCCTGCTCGGCGTCGAGCCCGAGCAGGTCAGGGGCGCCACGGCCGCCGACGAGGATCTCCTCGTCGACCCGCCGGCGGTGCAGATGCTGCTCGGGCGGGCGAACGACGCCCCCGGGGTCGTCTTCTCGCAGGAGATCGAGGTCCGACGGCCCGACGGCACGCACCGATGGTGGGAGGCGAGCGTCGTCAGCCTGCTCGACGACGTCGTGGTCGACGGGGTCGTCGCCAACCTGCGCGACGTCACCGAGCGCCGCCGCATCGAGGACGAGCTGCGCGACCGTGCCTTCCACGACGCCACCACCGGCCTCGCCAACCGAGCGCTCCTGCGCGACCGGGTCGAGCAGGCGCTGCGCCGGGGCGCCCGTCGGGGCACGGGCCCGGCCGTCCTCCACCTCCACCTCGACGGCTTCCGGCCCCTGGTCGACCAGCAGGGCCACGAGGCCGGCGACCGCCTGCTCCGGCAGGTCGCCGACCGGCTCCGGACCACGGTCCGGTCCGAGGACTCCATCGCCAGGGTCGGCATCCACGAGCTCGCCGTCCTCATCGAGGAGAACCACGCCGGGACCGACCAGGCCGCCACGACCGCCGAGCGGATCATCCAGGTCCTCAGCACGCCGCTGGCGGTCGACGGGCGGGAGGTGACGGTCACGACGAGCGTCGGCCTCGCCGTGGGCGACGTGGCGGCGACCGTCGACGACCTGCTGCGGAACGCGGACATCGCGCTGGAGCGGGCCAAGGGCGCCGGAGAGGCGTGCGTGGCCGTGTACGAGGAGGCGATGGGCGCCGAGGTCGCCGAGCGCACCGTGATCAGGGCCACGCTCCCCCACGCCGTCGCCCGCGACCAGCTCGACCTGCTGTACGAGCCGGTGGTCCGCCTCGCCGACGGGACGGTCATGGGCTTCGAGGCCCGCCCCCGCTGGCGCCACCCCGACCTCGGTGTGATCCCGGCGGACCGCTTCCTCCCCCTCCTCGAGGAGAGCGACACGGCCCCGGCGATCGGCCGCTGGATGCTGGACGCGGCGTGCATCGCCGGCGCCGCGTGGCCGAGCAGCGGTCCCGGAGGGGTGGTCCCTGACGTCGGGGTCCACCTGCCCGCTCGGCACCTGCTCTCCGAGGGCATCACCGACGACGTCCGGAGGGCCCTCGACATCTCGGGCCTCCACGCGCCCTCGCTCGTCCTCGAGGTGACCGAGAGCGCCCTCACGTCCGACGCCGGGCGCGCCGCCGAGCGCTTGGACGCCCTGACGGCCCTGGGTGTGCGCGTGGCGGTGGACGACTTCGGGGCCGGGTCCTCGTCGCTCGCCCACCTCCGCCAGCTCGCCGTGCACATCTTGAAGGTCGACCACGCGTTCATCGACACGATCGACGAGGGCTCCGAGGACGTGCCCCCGATCGTCCGTGCCCTGCTCGACCTGGCGGCGACACTCGGCCTGGCCGTCGTCGCCGAGGGCCTGACCCACGTCGCCCAGCGAGACGGGCTGCGCCGCGCCGGGTGCGCCATGGCCCAGGGCCCCCTGTTCTCCTCCGCGGTCGCCGTCGAGGACACGGCCCGCCTGGTGCGGGCGGGCCACCTCGGGCCGCCGACCGACCGCCCGGTCCCGGCGAGCCCCGGCCTCGTCACCTAGCGATCGGCGGGGACCGCCGGGACTCAGCCGGCTGCGGCCTCGTTCCCCCGGGCGTCCAGCTCGAGCGCCGCCCGCCCGGCGACGGTGTACCGGACGTGGGTGACCCCGGCCGTCTCGACCACCCTGTCCTGCACCAGCTCGATCCCTTCGGCCGGCCCCAGGTCGAGGCTGGCGTCGAAGAGGCGCAGGCCGTCGCCGAGCAGGACCGGGACGATGTGGAGCTCGAGCTGGTCCACGAGGCCGGCGGCGAGGGCGGCCCGCAGGAGGGAGCCGCCACCGGCGACGGCGACGTCCTTGGCTCCGGCCGCCTCCTTCGCCTGCTCGATGGCGCGCTCGAGACCGTCGAGCACGAACGTGAACGAGGTCCCGCCCTCTCGCTCGAGGACCTCTCGGGGCCGGCTCGTGACGACGAAGACCGGAGCGCGGAACGGCGGATCGTCGCCCCACGGCGCCTCCCCGCCGTCGAACATGCGCCGGCCCATCACGTAGGCCCCGGCGGCGGCGAAGGTCTCGGCGATGATCTCGGAGCTCACCGACCGCTCGCCACCGGCGAAGCCCTGCCGCTCTCGCCACGACATGGCGTCGATGACCCAACGGGTCACCCGGAAGAAGCCGGGCGCCTCCCACGCCAGCCACCCGTCCATGTCGTCGTCGGGGGCCCGGGGACCGGCGTAGAACCCGTCCAACGAGACCGACATCTGGGCCGTCACCTTCGTCATGGCTTCCTCCTTGGTCAGGTGCGGCGGCTCGCCACACCTGACCGACGTCGGAGCCGAGGGGCACCCCTCGACATCAGCCACGAAGGTCAGCGGGTGCGCTCGGAGGTCAGCGGGTGCGCTCGTGGGGCTCGGCCCGGCGCTCGCGGGCGAAGTTGTCGGCCACCTCCTCGACGATCCCCCCGCCGTGGAGATCCTCCTCGGTGGCGACCGTGCCGAGCGGGACGTCACCCTCGCCGAGCCGGTCGAGGCGGAGCGGGCGGGCGGCCACGAGGGCCTCGATGGTCGCCGGACGGGCATCGCCGACGCGGAGCGTCACCCCGGTCTCGGCCGCCGACGGATCGTGCGGGTTCTTCACCGACATGGCGGGGATCACGACCGCGGCGATGGTGCCGCCCATCGTCGCTCCCACCACGGCACCGACCAGGGCGCGGAGCCAGAGCGGCCAGCCCTCGCCGCCCAGCGGGAGCGCCGCCACCGCCCCCAGCACGGCGCCGATGACGATCGCCGGCGGCAGGAACACCGCGCCTGCCTTGACCGTCTCCTTGGGGTAGGCCACGCCCACGGTCGGCGAGCTGGAGCTGTGGTGGGACTCCTCGAGCACCTCGGCCTCGAGCGACGTCACCTCGTCACGCGCCGCGTCCAGGCGCAGCCGCGACCGGTCGACGCCGCCACGGGCCAGGCGATCGGCGACCTGCTGGGCGGTCTCCCGGTCGGGGAAGACGGCGAGCAGGGCCTGGGCTGGGATCTTGTCGTTCTGCATGCTGTTGGCTCCCGCCGACGGAGGCGACTCAAACACCTCCGGTGGTGCACGCGTCCCACCGGGCGGAGGCCTCGCCCCGGCCGGCGGAGGCCGGTGACGTCGGGGGGTCGCTACGGTCGACGGCATGCGTCGGCGTGCGAGGGCCCTCTCGGGACGATGCCTGGTGGCGGCGCTCGCCGTCGCGGGCGTGGCGCAGGTCGGAGCCGCCTGCGGGGACGACGGGGGACGGACGGAGGCGGGGCCCACCACCGGCGCCGAGCTCTACCAGCGGTCGTGTGCCTCGTGCCACGGCCGCGACCTGCGCGGCACCGACCTCGGGCCGTCGCACCTGTCGCAGGTGTACGCGCCGGACCACCACCCGGACGCGTCCTTCCGCGCCGCCATCGAGGAGGGGTCCACCGCCCACCACTGGGACTTCGGCGACATGCCTCCGATCCGCGGCCTGAGCGACGACGAGATCGACCTCGTGATCGCCTACGTGCGCGAGCAGCAGGAGATCCACGGGCTCGAGCCCTACCCCCCGGGCTGACGCCCTCCGACCCATTCCTTGACGGGAATACGTCGACGCCGTACGGTGAGGACGTGCACGCAGCGGTGTTCAGCGCGCTGGGCGAGCCGAACCGGCTCCGGATCGTCGAGCTGCTCAAGACGAGCTCGTTCCCGGTCGGCGAGATCGCCGAGACGTTGGGCATCCGCCAGCCCCAGGTGTCGAAGCACCTGAAGGCGTTGGCGGAGTCGGGGATCGTCCGCGTCGAACCCCGCTCCCGACAGCGCGTCTACCACCTGCGCGCCGAGCCGTTCGACGAGATCGCCCGCTGGGCCGACTCGTTCGAGCACCTCTGGGAGGTGCGGCTCGACGCGCTGGGCGACTACCTGCAGACCAACGACGCCGAGGAGGATCGGTCGTGATCACGCAGATGCTGAGACGGAAGAAGGAGCTGCACTTCGAGCGCTCGTACCCCGCACCGGTGGAGGCCGTGTGGCGGGCGTGGACGGAGGCGGACCGGCTGCGCCAGTGGTGGGGTCCGGACAAGACGACGATCGCAGAGTGCGAGATCGACCTGCGCGTCGGCGGACGCATCTCCGTCGTCACCGTGGCGAGCGAGGAGATGGGCAAGTACGCCGGCACCCGATGGCCGATGGAGGGCACCTTCACGCGCATCGACGAGCGCCGGGGGCTGACCTACGAGGCCCGGTCCTGGACCGAGGGCGAGGAGGACACGGCGACGATCCGCCACACCAACGACCTCACGCTCACCGGCGACGACGACAGCACGACGGTGACCCTCCACGTCACCATCACCGAGATCGGCCCCAAGGCGAAGCTGGCCGCCTTCGGCATGAAGTGGGGCTACAAGGCCCAGCTCGACGCCCTCGAGGAGCACCTCGCCAGCTGACCCCCGACCACCGACGACCCCCACACGGATCGCGAGCACCCATGACCAAGCGCAAGGAGACCACCGCCGGCCCGAAGCTCCTCTCGGGCGGCAACCCCCAGATCCCCAAGGGCGAGGGCGACGGGCCGGCACAGGACTACATCGCCGCCATGCCGGGCTGGAAGCAGGACGTCGGTCGGCGCCTCGACGACCTCATCGGGCGCACGGTGCCCGACGTCCACAAGGCGGTGAAGTGGAACCAGCCCTTCTACGGCGCCGACGGTGACGGCTTCTTCCTCTCGTTCCGGTGCTACACGGACTACGTGCAGGTGCAGTTCCTGCGCGGCACCTCGCTCGATCCGGTGCCGCCCAAGGGCTCGAAGCACCCGGAGGTGCGCTACCTCGACATCCGCGAGGACGACGACCTCGACGAGGACCAGCTCCGGTCCTGGATCGAGCAGGCCAGCGCCCTCCCGGGTGAGACCATGTGATCGGCCCGGCGGCAGGGCGGGCGCCGTCCATCGCCGCCCCGGGGTGGGGCGCCTGGCAACCTGCTCGCGTGCTCCCCGCCCCCTGCCACCCTCCTCACCAGGGACGACGAGGACCTGGCCGTCCCCGTCACCACGCCGAGCTGATGGGCCGCTCGTCCTCGTGAGCACCCCCGTCCCGTCGTGGGACCCTCTGTCCGAGGCTGCCCTGGCCGACCAGCTCGGCACGTTCGACCGCATGCGGTCTGCGTGCCCCGTCGCGGCGTCGCCTCGCGGGGTGTCGTTGCTCCGCCACGCCGACGTCGTGGCCGCCGCGAACGACCCCGTCCGCTTCTCGTCGGTCACATCCCCGCGCCGCTCGGTCCCCAACTCGATCGATCCCCCCGAGCACACCGGGTGGCGCGCCCTGATCGACCCGTTCTTCTCGGCGGAGCGGATGGCGCAGCTCGAACCACGGGTGCGGGAGATCGCCGAGGGCATCGTCGAGGTGCTCCCCCGGCGGGCCACGATCGACGCCGTCGCCGACATCGGCCGGCCGCTGGCGGTGCGGGCCCAGACGGACTGGCTGGGCTGGCAGGGGACGGAGGAGCGGCTGCTGGCGTGGATGGCCGAGAACCACGCCGCCACCCGCAGCGGCGACCGCGGGTGGACCGCCGCGGTGGCGGCGGCCTTCGACGAGGTCGTGCGCGCCCAGGTGGACCGCCGTCGCCGGCTCGGTGATGCGGCCCCCGACGACCCGACGACCGAGCTGGTGGGCGCCACCCACGCCGGCCGGCCCCTCGCCGACGACGAGATCACCTCGGTCCTGCGCAACTGGACGGCCGGGGACCTCGGCTCGGTGGCGGCGGCGCTGGGTGTCGTGGTCCACTTCCTCGCCACGCACCCCGAGGTGCAGCGGGACCTGCGCCGCGACCCCGCGCCGCTGGCGCCGGCCGTCGACGAGATGCTCCGCATCGACGACCCGTTCCTCGGCAACCGCCGACGCACGACCGAGGCGGTCCGCATCGGCGACCACGAGGTGCCCGCCGGCACCCGGGTGTACCTCAACTGGACGTCCGCGAACCGCGACGAGGCCGTCTTCGGAGATCCGGACGCGTACCGGCCCGAGGAGAACGCGTCGCACAACCTCGTCTACGGCGCCGGTGTCCACGTCTGCCCCGGCCGGCCCCTGGCGACGATGGAGCTCGTGGTCGCCACGAGCTCGTTGCTGGCGGCGACGACCGGCATCGAGCTGGCGCCCGATGCCCAGCCGGTCCGCGAGACCCACCCGGTCGGCGGCTGGCGGGGGGTCCCGATCCACCTGCGCTGAGCTGCGTCAGGTGGGCCCGGCCCCACCGCCGGGCAGGGGATGATGGCGGGCATGGCCGACCTCCTCGTCGAGAACCCCGCCCTGCTGCTGGTGCTCATCGTCGGTGTGGGCGGCATCGTCGGCGCCGTCCGCGTCGCCGGCTTCTCCCTCGGCCCCGCCGCCGCCCTGTTCCTCGGCCTGGCCGTGTCCGCGTGGGACGAGCGCCTCGTCATCCCCGACATCGTCCTCACCGTCGGGCTGGTCCTGTTCGCCTACCTCGTCGGCCTCGACGCCGGCCCCTCGCTGCGCCTCTCCGGCGGCCGACGCAGCGTCGCCGCCGGGGCCGGGGCGGCGGCAGTGATCGTCGGGGCCGCGGGGGCGGTGTGGGCGGCGGGGGCGGTCCTCGACCTGTCGCCCGGCGGGCGCGCCGGCCTGTTCGCCGGGGCGCTGACGAACACCCCGGCGCTGGCGGCGGCGACCGAGCAGCTCGACGCCGGCGATGCGTCGGCGGCGGTCGGCTACTCGCTCTCCTATCCGCTCGGGGTCATCGTGATGCTCGTCGCCTCCCAGCTCGCGCTCCGGAGGCGAGCCGTCCCCGACAGCGCCGGCCGGGAGCTCGTCGCCTGGACCATCCGGGTCGAGCGGGACGACCTCCCCGCCCTCGGTGCGCTCCCGCACGACGGCGACCTGTCCTTCGGGCGGGCCCGGATCGCCGGGCGCATCGCCCTCCCCGACGACGAGAGCCGCCTCGACCCCGGTGACCTGCTCGTGGTCATCGGTCGCAGCCACGACGTGGCCGCCTTCGCCGACGCGATCGGGTCCCGGGCGGACATCCACCTGCCGCTAGACCGTCGGACTCTCGACTTCCGGCGGATGGTCGTCTCCGATCGAGCCGTCGTCGGCCGACGGCTCGGCGACCTCGACCTCCTGGACCGGTTCGGGGCTGCGGTCACCCGCGTCCGGCGCGGCGACGCCGACGTCGTCGCCACCGACGACGTCGTCGTCCGCGCCGGCGACCGGGTCCGCGTGGTCGCCAGCCGGGACCGCTTCGCCGAGGTGGCGGCGTTCTTCGGGGACAGCGAGCGTCGCCTCGCCGAGCTCGACGGGGCCACGCTCGGCCTCGGGATCGCTGCCGGCCTCCTGCTCGGGCTGGTGCCGGTCCCGATCCCCGGCGGCACCTTCCACCTCGGCGCCGCCGGCGGCCCGCTCGTCGTGGGCCTGGCCCTCGGGGCCATCGGGCGCACCGGACCGCTGTCGTGGACGCTGCCCTACGGCATGAACGCCATCCTCCGCCAGTTCGGTGCCCTGCTGTTCTTCGCCACCGTCGGGACCCGGTCCGGCGCCGCCTTCGCCGACGAGGTCGGCTCGTTGCTCGGTCTCGAGACCGTCGCCGCCGGCGCCCTGGTGACGGCCGCCGTCGCCGGCGCGGGCGTGGCCGTGGGCCGGGCCCTGGCGATGGCGCACCCCGCCGTCGCCGGTCTCCTCGCCGGGCTCCAGACCCAGCCGGCGGTGCTCGCCTTCGCCGACCAGCGCACCGACGGGGACGACCGGGTGAACGTCGGCTACGCCATGGTCTTCCCGGTGGCCATGATCGTGAAGATCGTCGCCGCCCAGGTCCTGGCCCGGGCCTGAGGCCCGACGGCGCGCCGGGCCACCGCCGGGTCGCGGCTGGGCCGGGTCCTGCAAGGCGCGCCAGCGCCACGGGTTCGCGCCCGCGCCCACGTCGTGAGGCCACGCCCTAGCCCCGCTGCTCGGCCTCGCCGAGCCCCGCTGCGGCCCACACGAGCGCCTTGAAGGCGCCGGCATCGATGGCGTCCCCCTCGTGGACGTCGATGGCGCGCCGGGTGCCCCCGCCGAGGCTGGCGTTGAACAGCCCGCCCGGGTCATCGAGGGCGGCACCGTCCATGAAGGTGACCTTCACCCGGGCCTTGTAGACCTCGCCGGTGCAGATGATCCCGTGGTGCGACCACGTGGGCACGCCCGCCGGGTTCGACGGCTTCACCCACTTGATCTCCTCGACGACGTCGGGGACGGCCTCGGCGACGAGGGCTCGGACCTCGGCCAGGGTCGCACCCCGCCAGTCGTCGAGGTCGGCGATGATCCGGGCGATGCGCTCCCCTGCGGTGCGGCCGTCGTCTCCGGGTGCCGCCATCAGTGGGCCCCCACGTTGCCGGGGAGGGCGGCGAAGTCCCGCTGGACCTGCCGGTACCACTTCAGGCCCGAGACCGGCCGCCGCCACCGTCCCTTCATGTCCCGCAGGGCCGGCTCGTGGGCCGTGTCGCCGTCGGCCACGACCTCACGGAGGTGGCGGTCCTGCGCCTTGATGACCTCGTTGGCGTCGTCGCCCCCGTGGGCGAGGTCGCACGCCCCGCCGAGCTGCCGGCACGTCATGGTCTTCATGGGTCTTCCTCCATCCTCGTCCGCTCTCTGCGGACCGATCCGAAGTGAGAGTACAACTCTCACTTCGAGAGCGCTAGTCTCATTCTCGTGCCGACCCGAGGAGACGCCCCGCCACCGCCCCGGCGGCCACAGGCGCGGACGCGCCTGGCTCGCGCCGCCGTCGTCGAGGCGGCGCGGCAGCTCTTCCTCGAACGGGGGTACGGGGCCACGACCGTCGACGCCATCAGCACGCTCGCAGACGTCCCGGCCGCCACCGTGTACCGGCTGTTCTCGTCGAAGGTCGGGATCCTGCGCGCCCTGCTCGACGTCTCCATCGGGGGCGACGACGAGGACGTCGCGGTGGCCGCCCGACCGAGGGTCCGAGCCCTCACCGAGGCCGACGATCCCGGGGAGCAGCTGGCGGGCTTCGTCGGCCTGACGGTGCAGATCAACACCCGGGTCGCCCCGCTCTACCGCGTCCTCGTGAGCGCGGCGGGGACGGACCCCGATGCCGCCGCCCTCCTCGCCGACCTGACCCGGCAGCGGCAGGAGGGACAGCGGGTGATCGTGCGGGCGCTCGGCCGCCGCGGGGCGCTGCGACCCGACCGGCGCGCCGGAGAGGCCGCGGACCTCGTCCACGCCCTGCTGTCGCCAGAGATGTACCGGCTGCTCGTGATCGACCGGGGCTGGGCGCCCGAGCGCTACGAGCGCTGGCTCCGAGAGACCCTCGCCGACCAGCTCCTCGCCCCGCCCTGACCGGAGCGACGACCACCGAGGGCCCCGCACCCCGCGACGGTCCGGCCCCGCCCGGAGCCCCTCAGGGCGAGACGAGGACCGCCACGAGGAACGTCGACGACGCCGGGTCGAAGGGGCGCAGGTCCCAGGTCGAGAGGAGGAGCTCCTCGCCGAGCCCGACCGAGGCGGCGTCGGCGCGGAACGCGTCGGGCTCGTAGCCCCGCCCGACACCGAAGCCGACCACCAGCCGGCCGTCCGGGGCGAGGTGGGCCGCCAGCCGGCGGAGGACGTCGACGCGCGTCGCCGGGTCGAGGAACGTCATGACGTTGCCGGCCGACACGACCACATCGAACGGCTCCGGCATGCCCTCGGCGACGAGGTCGAGCACGGCCAGGTCGCGGGTGAGCCACACCACCCCGGGATGGTCGGCCTCGGCGGCGGCGATCAGCTCCGGGTCGAGGTCGACGCCGACCACGTCGTGCCCGAGGGCGGCGAGGCGACCGCCGACCCGGCCCGGTCCGCAGCCGGCGTCGAGGATCCGCGCCCGGCGCGGCACCATGGCGTCGACCAGCCGGGCCTCACCGTCGAGGTCCTGGCCCTCGGCCGCCATCGTCCGGAACCGCTCGATGTACCACGCCGAGTGGCCCGGGTTCTGCTCGATCATCCGCAGCCAGCCGTTGTCGCTCACCCCGTGACCGTACCGAGCCCGCCGCCCGGGCCGGCCTCAGGAGGCGACCCCGGTCGGGCCGTACAGCCGGGCGACGTCGGGCGAGTCGAGCCACTTCGAGTAGGTGGGCGACTGCGGCCAGCCCTCGGGCGAGTCCTGCCACTCCTCCTGGCGACCCCACGGCAAGATGTCGACCAGGGCGAAGGTGTAGCTGAGCTGCTCGGTGCCGCGGCCGTCGGTGTGCCAGGTGCGGTACACGGTGTCGCCGTCGCGGAGGAACACGTTGACGGCGAACCCGCCGCCGGGCGGCGCCCCGACGTCGGCCCCGAACGAGCTCTCCGACGACGAGTACCACTCCATCGTGTTGCCGACCTTCGCCCGGTACGCCAGGGCCTCGTCGATGGGGCCGTTGGTGACGATCACGAAGCGGGCGTCGTAGCCGTCGAGGACGCCCAGGCGGACGAACTGCGACGTGAAGCCGGTGCAGCCGCCGCACTGCCACTCCTCGTCGTCGAACCACATGTGGTTGTAGACGATGAGCTGCGAGCGCCCGGCGAAGACGTCGACCAGGCGGATCGGCCCGTCGGGGCCGATCAGGGTGTAGTCGGGGAGCTCGACCATCGGCAGGCGGCGACGCTGGGCGGCGATGGCGTCGAGCTCGCGGGTGGCGGCCTTCTCCCGCACGCGGAGGTCGTCGAGGGCGGCCTGCCACGTCTCTCGGTCGACGACGGGGGGCAGGGCGGGGGTGGTCTTCTCGGTCACGGTTCCTCCCGGATCGGATGTCCGACGGGTGCAGACCGATGCGGGCGCCAGGAGTCATCGCCAGGCCCCAGGGAGGGCGACCGACCGGCCGCCCCGGCCAGCCCGCCGGGGCGCACAAAGCCGGTGTCGGGCCGGCACACCCCGCGGGGCGGAATGCCCGAGCCGCGCTCGGCGTTATACCCCCCAGGGTATCCACCGCAGGAGAAGAGGATCAGACCCATGGCCACCGTGAACCTGACCGACGAGACGTTCGAAGCCGTCGTGAGCGGCGAGGGCATCACCCTCGTCGACTGGTGGGCGTCGTGGTGCGGCCCGTGCCGCACGTTCGCCCCCGTCTTCGACGCGGCGAGCGAGAAGCACCCCGACATCGTCTTCGCCAAGGTCGACACCGAAGGCGAGCAGCACCTGGCGAGCGCCGCCCAGATCATGTCCATCCCGACGCTGATGGCGTTCCGGGACGGCGTGCTGGTGTTCTCCCAGCCCGGCGCCCTGCCGGCGGCGGCGCTCGAGCAGGTCATCGCCGCCGTGCGGGACCTCGACATGGACGAGGTGCGCCGCCAGCTCGACGAGCAGCAGGCCCCGCGCTCGGCCTGACACCCTCGCCCGGCGGGTCGGCGGAGGGCGCACCCTCCGACCGGGCACCGCCGATCCGTCCCTGGCGATGGGTGGCGGGATCACGGTGTCGTGACCCTCGCCGGCTGTTCGTCGTCGGTGCAGGATGCCGGTCCGACGACCGTGCCGACGGGAGAGGGCCGAGCCATGACCGATGCGAGGCCAGCCACTGCGACCAGGCCGTTCCGGTTCGGTGTGGTCGCGCCGATCACCACCGACCTGTCGACATGGCGAGACCGGGTGCGCGGCATCGCCGACAGCGGCTACTCGACCCTCCTGGTGCCCGACGTCCCCCGCTGGCAGCCCGCCCCCGGACCCACCCTGGCCGTCGCCGCCACCCTCGCCGACCTGCGGGTGGGCACCTGGGTGTACGCCTCCCCCCTGCGCCCGGCGTGGATCACGGCGTGGGAGGCGCACTCGCTCTCGGTGCTCACCGACGGTCGCTTCGAGATGGGCATCGGCACGGGCCGCCCCGGGATCGAGGAGGAGCTCCGTCTGCTGGGGCTGCCGGTGGTCGCCCCGAGCGACCGGCTGGCCCACGTGCGGGAGACGGTGGCGGCGCTGCGCGAGCTCGACGGGTCCGACCTCCACACCCCGGTGGTGATGGCCGTCCGGGGCCCGAGGGCCCAGGCGCTGGCGGCCGAGCTGGCCGACGCGGTGACCTTCGCCCTCGTGCCGGGCGAGGCCCGGGCCGACGTGGCCCGGCTGGCACGCGACTTCCGCGCCCGCAGGGACCTCGAGATGGTGCTCCACGTGCCGGTGATCGGCGATGCCGTCGCGCCGTTCATGGCGCCGCCGGACACCGACCCCGCGCCCTGCGCGCCGCCGACTCGCTGGCGATCCTGCCCGATGACCCGTCGGCGGCCGCCGAGGAGATCCACCGGCGACGGGAGGAGATCGGCTTCTCCACCTTCGTCTTCGGTGCCGACGTCGCCGACGCGCTCGCACCGGTCGTCGCCGAACTGGCCGGGCGCTGATCCGACGAGGTGGTGGGCCCGGACGTCGAGGACACGGCCGCCGCTCCTCCCCTGGGTCGGAGCAGCGACCCGGCTGCCCGACGCGAAGGAGACCGCACCTTGGCAACGACCGACCACCTGGCGAAGCGCCTCGCGCCCTGACGGCTCCGGTCAGCGTTCCAGGGTCGACGTCATCGCAGCGGCGCCCGCGGCCATGAGCTCGGCCACCCCCGGCGCGGCCTCGTCGGGGAGCAGGTCCGTCACCCAGGTGACCGTGCACCCGTCGGTGGTGGTGGCGGCGCTCGCGAGAAGCGCAGGCAGGAGCGGTCCCGCCCGCACCACGTGAGGGCGGGCCGTCGCGACGTCCATGGTCACCGCTGCGAGGGCAGCGCGAGATCAGCGAAGTCGACGGCCTCCCCCAAGAAGTCCGCGATGACGGTCGCCAGCCCGGTGTTCGGGAACAGGTGGATCTTGGAGTGCCGGAGCGTGTGCGCCTGCGCGAGCAGGCCGCCCGGGAACACCATCTCCCGCGTGACCCGCGCCCATACGTGGGACAGCCGGTTCGCTGCGCTGCGGGGGTCGAGTGCAACGACCGCCCCGTTCAACGAGCCGACCGACGTGCCGGCCACCATGTCGGGCGACACCTCGTGCTCGCTGAGCGCCTGGAGCATCCCGACCTGGATGGCGCCCAAGCTGCCGCCACCGCCGAGGACGAAACAAGCAGGACGGGGCAGATCTGCGATCTCCACGACGGACCTCCAACTGGCGACAACCGATTCTCTCAAACGGGGAGGATCTCTTGTGGCGCGCCGAGCGCGGACGCAATGCGTTCAATGTCGTTGGTAACAGCTCACGCGGACCCGACGGTCCGGGCGCCAGCACCGCCGCCAAGTGCTACCGGTTGCTGCGCTCCATCCTCACCACCGCCGTCGAGGACGGGCTGATCCCCGCCAACCCCTGCACGAGTCTTGGAGCGGGACCAAGCCGACGACGCGACCGACCTCACGCCACGGCGGTGCCCCGCAGCGCCCCCTATCCCGACGGTGACGACCATGGCCAGAGCCCCGCCCGCCACGAGCCGCACCGCCGCAGCGCCCCACGGGGATCCACCGAGCTTCGCGCTGAGAACGCCGGTCGCGAAATGAGCCAGCAGCACCGCGACGAAGGCAACGGGGATCCTCATCGACGCCGGCGGCAGCAGGATCGCCAGCAATGGGAGGATCGCCCCGATGCAGAAAGCGCTCCAGATGAACCTGCTGCGGTCCACGGGTTGGCGAGCTCCTCGGCATCGATCCCCAACTCGACGTCGAGGTGGGCACGCAGCACGTCGCGCTGTGTCAGCTCTGCCGCGATGATGGCGGACGACTCGACGCTGAGACCACGTTGGCGCAGCAGCCCGATCAGCTCGGAGTACTCAGCATCGGGGAACTCTGCGAGCTCGCTGCGTTCCTTGGCGATCAGGGCCCGCTCGCTGTCTCGCTGCGTCCTGACCGAGACATATTCCCCGAGCGCCATCGACACCGCACCGGCCACCAATCCGGCGATTCCGGCCGTTGCGATCTGCGACGTGTCGGTCGTCGCGGCCGCGACGCCGATGACCAACCCGGCGGTGAGTGCCTCGACACCGGGTCCAAACTGATCGACAGGCTGGCCTCGAGGTCCTCTACCTCGTGGCCATGCAGAGACGGCCCCGAGGTGACGACCTCACCGGCAAGATCAACGGCTGGAAGATCATCCTGAACGCTCTCAGCGTCCCCTACGGCGACCGGCTCGAGAACACCAACCACAGATGACGATCACGCCCGGATACACAGAAAATCTGACAGTCCCTCACGTCAGCGTTCGCCGGATGTCCTTCATCAGGAGGAACAGGTGCAGCTCGTCGGTGGGTGACGCTTCGAACTCGGGCACGAGATGTCGATAGAACTCGCGGGCTTCGGTGGTCACGGCGTGGACGAGTAGTCCTCGACAGCCGATCTCCTCCCCGAGCGCGAGCGTCCGGGCGATCACGTCCTTCAACAGCCCGGCACCGAGCCCCCGTCCCTCATGCTGGAGATCGACGCCGAGGCGAGCGAGGAGTGCGACGGGTTGCGGATAGCGGCCAGCCCCCTTGCGCATCCGCGGTGGTGCATCGGCGAGCGAGACGCTGGCCATGCACCAGGCGTAGTAGGCCACGACGACATCGGAGTCTGCGGGCGTGACCACGAGGACCCGAGTGGTCCCCGTGCCGACCGATGCTCGGGCGTGGCGAAGGAGCCACTCGGTCTGCTCCACCGACCGGCACCCGAACCCATCCAGGTCGTGGCTCGCGTCGAGCAGCTCAGGCGGGCGGTACGTGCCGGTCACTCCGGGGTGAACGGCGAGGGACGCTCCATCAGCCGACGCAGACCCGGCAGCTCCCGGGGTCGACGACGGTTCACCGCATCCCACGCCTCGGCGGCCTCGACGTCGAGAGCGAACTCGGTCCGGTCTGCCAGCACCCGCTGCGCGGCGATGGTGAGGTTCGACACGACGAACTCGGTCAGATCGATGCCCTGCTCGGCCACGGCGCGGTCGATGAGTGTGCGCTCGTCTTTGGTCGTGCGCACCTCGAGCCGCTCACTCCGTGTCCGAGTGGTTGCCATGACCCACCTCCTCCGATGTCCGGCCACTGTACGGCCATTCCCGCAGCCAGGACAACCTGGATCCGCTCGTGACCCGACAGAGCAGGGCACACGCTTCCGAGCGCCTCGATCGGCCGTCGCCGAGGGTGCGGCTCGGGGTGAAGCAGCGATCGCTCCAGAAGACGGAGGGCACGCCGCTCACCGAGGACGAAGTTCGCCAGCTCATGCGCACCGCCGCCGGCCACCGGCTCTTCCCGCTCTACTGGCTGACCGCCATGACCGGGATGCGCCGCAACGAGGTGCTCGGCCTGAAGTGGCCCGACATCGATTTCAAGAAGAAGCGTCTGCACCTCAACCGCGGGCTGGTCGCCGTCGGCTACGAAGTCCACCAGACCCGCGGCAAGACCAAGACGGCTCGGCGGACCATCGCCCTCGACGACACCACCCTCACCATCCTCGCCGGGTGGCGAGCGTTTCAGGCCGCCGAGTTCACCGCCGTCGGCATCACCAACCACGACCAATGGGTGTTCACCGACGGCGACGGCAACCCCGTCCATCCCCACGCCGTCTACGAGGCGTTCCGGCGAGTCGTGCACAACGCCGGCATCCCCACGATCCGCTTCCATGACCTCCGGCACACGCACGGAAGCTTGCTCATCAAGGACGGGATCCCGGTGAAGGTCGTGAGCGAGCGGCTCGGGCACGCCAACATCGCCTTCACGATGCAGACCTACCAGCACGTGCTGCCCGGCATGCAAGCCGACGCCGCCACCGCGACCGAGCGGCTCGCCAAGCCCGGTCCCCCGCCTGAACTCCGCATGGGGGAAGGCCGGGGGAACCCCCGGAGGAAGACCGCCTGATCCGGGGGAACACCCACACCACGACGAAGGCCCAGGTCGCTGACCTGGGCCTTCGCACTTCACATGGTGGCGGGGGCAGGATTTGAACCTGCGACCTTCGGGTTATGAGCCGGATGGTCAGGCTCGATTCCCGTCCTGTCCTGTGCCTTCCAGTACCTCTGAGGTGGGGTTTCGCGCATTCGACGTGCCAGTCCGTACCACTGCGGACCAGCCAATCCCAGCCCGCGGTGTAGAAGAGAGTGTAGAAGAACGGCGAGGCCGGCACCCGCCCGACCGGCGGCCCGGGTGGTGTCTGCGAGACGGCCGCGACGGAGTCCGATCGACGACGGTCGCGAGGCGCGAGCGGGTGTTGATCTTGTTGTGCATTCCTCAGGTCTCCTCCGGCCGGCGATCGCCGACTTGGCAGCCACTCCCGCTGGGTCGCGCAACGAAGCCTCTCCCCGATCTGCACCACCGGGCGAGTGGGTCCACCAGACTGATCGCCAGCGGTTCGGCGTGGCGGGAGCGACGCCTACGACGGCTCGTCGTCCCGCACCGGGAGGTCGCGACAGCAGCAGGTCGGATGACCCTCACACCGTTGCACGATCACACCTTGATCGACGCGGCAGCCGCACTCGGCACAGTTCATCTCCACCCAGCCGACCGTACCGCCACCTCCTGCGAAGTGGACCAAACTCGAAATGTGGGAACCGTCGGTTGGCTGGTGGTGGCGCTCGCGGGCGTCGCGGCCATCGTGTGGGGCGCCGAGACTTTCGCTGAGCACCTCGCGGTCGCGTCGACCCGGCTCGGGGTGAGCGCGTTCGCTCTGGCGCTCCTCCTCGCCGGAGCGGAGCCCGAGGAGCTGGCGACTGCGGTGACGGCGTCGCTGCGAGACGCGCCGGCGATCGCGTTCGGTGATGTGATCGGCGCCAACGTCGCGATCTGTCTCGTCGCGCTCGGCGTCGGAGCGCTGATCGCGCCGCTTCCGTTCGACACGGGCGTCCTTCGCTACGGGCTGGGTGGACTGGCCGCGGGCGCGCTCGCGGCCTACCTGTCGTGGGACGGGACGATCAGCCGCGCCGGCGGTCTGGTGCTTATTGGGGCGTACGTCGTGAACGCAGCGGCGTCGGGTTCGGCCGCGAGCGCTGCGGCGATGTCCTCGGCAAGGTCGTCGCCTTGGGGCCCTTCGGGGTAGAGAACGACGTCGACCTCGTCACCGGGAGCGATTCCGCAGTCGCGTCGCCACGCCGGTCCGAGCACGATCCCCCATCCGTCGTCGATCGCTTCGACGACGGCTCGGACACCCATGCCGTTCACGGAGCCGGCCACGGGATGCGAGGGCTTGTGGCCCCAGGCGTCGTCGGGCGCGAAGGGAAGCGGTACGAGGACGCGCCGCTTTGCGTTGCTGACAACGGTCGCCGTGAAGCGACGGGAGGGGCCGGCCATGGTTCTCATCATCGCGGAGCGGCTCGGGTCGGGTCGTCGGACTGCGGCGAGCACCTCGACTGCCACCCTGGCGACGCCGCTACCGGCAGATGCGCTCCGTCTGAGTCTGCTTTCGGCTGCTGCCTGGCCTCGTCACGGTCGCCCCATCGTTGCGGCGAACCGATCGCGGGTAGAGGTCCATCGACCCTCTATCCGACAGGAGCTGACCCATGGCCACCCCCACATCGACGAAGTCATCGGCCCGCCACGACCAGATGGCAGACGGATCCGGCGATCACCGCGACGAGAAGTCCACATCGGGTGGCCTGACCGACGAGCAGCGCACCTACCTGCGGTACGGGGCGATGATCCTGACGTCGATGGTGCTCATGTACTTCGTGATGTTCACCGGGTCATGGGAGTTGAGCCACGTCCGTTTCAGCCAGAGCCGGGTCTTCATGGCCATCACCATGGGCGGCACCATGGGCTTGGTCATGCTGGCCTGGATGTTGAACATGTACAGCAACGTCAAGGGCAACATCGCCATCGTCGTGGTCAGCCTGCTGCTGCTCGGCGGCGGCATCGCCTTGGATCGCAGCCAGGCCACCGTCGGTGACGTGTCGTTCCTGCGGGCGATGATCCCCCATCACTCGCTGGCCATCACCCGCTCGGAGCGGTTCAACAACGACGACATCCGAGTCTGCGAGCTGGCGGTGGAGATCAGCGAGGCGCAGCGCCGTGAGATCCTCGAGATGGAGTGGCTGATCGACGACATCGACCAGAACGGGGCAGCCACATCACCGGAGGAGGCTCAGCAGCGAGCGGTCCCGGACTTCGACGTGGCCGCTGAACGGGAGTGCAACGGCGGCTGACGCTACCGTCGAACGGATGGGCCCGGCACCGATCCGTCGACGTCCGACGACATTGACCATCGCGGCGTGTGAGCTCGTGGCGCTGGCCGCCGGAGCGTGCTCCAGCGACGACTCGACCGCCCGAGCCAGTGATTCCTCCGGTGGCGCAGAGCTGTATGGACAGTCGTGCGCGTCCTGCCACGGCGCCGACCTCCGCGGCACCGACCAGGGCCCGTCGCACCTGTCGCAGGTCGACGCACCCGACCACCACCCCGACGCGTCCTTTCGAGCTGCGGTGACCCAGGGCTCGGCGGCGCATCACTGGGACTTCGGGGACATGCCGCCCGTCGAGGGACTCAGCGACGAGGAGATCGACCTGATCATCGCCTACGTGCGCGAGCAGCAGGAGACCCACGGACTCGACCCCTACCCGCCTGGCTGATCCGATCGGATCCGGTGTCGCCGGTGGTGTTGGGCCATGACCGCGACGCAGACACCGGCGGCGACGGTGCCGATGGCGATGGCTGCGGCAGGACCGATAGCGACGCCGAGCACCGTGGTGAGCACGATGATGAGCAGCATCGGCCCCGCACAACAGACGGCCAACGCGACCAGCAGGACGTGATCGGATCGATCCGCCCCGGCACCAGATGGGTCGGTCATGACGCCACCGCCTTCTCGACGGGCTGTGGGGCGGGTTGGTCGGCGAGCTCCGGAGGGCGGAGCTCGACGCGGCGGAGGAGCTGGGCGTTGAGGGCCACGACGATGGTGGAGACGCTCATCAGGATGGCGGCCACCGCGGGGGGCATGGTGATGCCGGCCCAGATCAACGCGCCGGCGGCGATGGGGATGGCGAGCACGTTGTAGCCGGCGGCCCACCACAGGTTCTGGAGGCTCTTGCGGTAGGCGGCCTTGGAGAGCCGGATGATGCTGACCACGGCGCGTGGGTCGGAGCTGGCGAGGATGAGTCCGGCGGACTCGATGGCGACGTCGGTGCCTGCGCCGATGGCGATGCCGACGTCGGCGCGAGCCAGCGCCGGGGCGTCGTTGACGCCGTCGCCCACCATCGCCACCTTCAGGTCGCGGGCCTGGAGCTCGGCGACCTTGGCGTCCTTGTCCTCGGGGAGGACCTCGGCCATGACCTCGTCGATGCCGAGGTCGGCGCCGACGGCGTCGGCGACCTGTCGGGCGTCGCCGGTGATCATCACGACCCGGCGGTCCATGGTGTGCAGCTCGTCGACGGCGTGGCGGGCCTCGGGGCGGATCTCGTCCTCGAGTGCGATGCCACCGACGATCGCGTCGTCGCGGGTGAGGTACAGGACCGAGGCACCGCGATCGCGCCAGCGCGATGACCACTCGGACAGCGCGTCGGGCTCGGTGAGCGAGCGTTCCCGCAGCAGGGCGGGCCCGCCGACCGCGTACGCGGTCCCGTCGATCGTGGCCTCCACCCCGCGCCCGGTGATGGACCGGAACTCCGAGGCGGGGGCGATGGGTCCTCGGTCTCGTGCGGCGGCGACGATGGCCCGGGCCAGGGGGTGTTCGCTGTCGGATTCGACGCCGCCTGCGACACGGAGGACCTCGTCCTCGTCGATGCCAGCGCCGGCAACGCCGACGACGGTGTGAGCACCCTTGGTGAGGGTGCCGGTCTTGTCGAAAAGGAACGTGTCGACGGTGCGGCTCTGCTCCAGCGCGAGGCGGTCCTTCACCAAGATCCCATTGCTCGCCGCGAGCGCCGAGGAGATCGACGTCGTCAACGGGATTGCAAGGCCGAGGGCGTGGGGGCAGGAGATGACGAGCACGGTGACGACGCGGGTGACCGCTTCGTCGGTGTCACCGAGGGCAACCCACACCACCGCGGTGATCGCCGCAGCGCCGGTGGCGACGTAGAACAGCAGCGCGGCGGCCCGGTCGGCCAGGACCTGGGCCCGGGACTGTGACGACTGCGCCTCCGCGACCAGCCGCTGGATGCCCGCCAGCGCCGTCTCCTCCCCCACTGCGTCGACCCGCACCCGGATGGCCGAGTCGGTGGACACCGTGCCGGCGACGACCCGGTCACCGCGTTCCTTGGTCACGGGCTTGGACTCGCCGGTGATCATGGACTCGTCGAGCTCGGCGGACCCCTCGATGATCTCGCCGTCGGCCGGAACGCGGGCACCGGAGCGGACCAGCACCACATCCCCACGCTGAAGCTCGTCGACGGCGACCGACTCGACCGTGCCGTCGGGCCCCACCCGTTCGGCTTCGTCGGGGAGCAGCGCGGCGAGGGCGGCGAGGGCGTCCTGGGCCTGGCCGAGGGCCCGCATCTCCTGCCAGTGGCCCAGCAGCATGATCGTCACCAGGGCAGCCAGCTCCCACCAGAAGTCCAGGTCGAACGCGTCAAGGGAGGTGGCCATCGACGCGACGTAGGCGACGGTGATCGCCATAGCGATCAGCAGCATCATCCCCGGCTGGCGGTCCTTCAGCTCCCGTCGGCCACCCTCGAGGAACGGCCAGCCGCCCCAGAAGAAAATCACCGACCCGAGGATCGGGCCGACCCACTCGATGCCGGGGAAGTCGAGCCCGTAGCCGAACCAGTCCATGACCATGTGGCTGGTGGCGACCACCGGGATCGTCATGGCCAGGCACCACCAGAACCGCTGGCGGAACGCCTCGGTGTGGTGCCCGGCGTGCTTGCCGGCGGTGTGCTCGCCGTGACCACCCTCGCCACGTCGAACTTCGTGACCGGCGTGGTGGTCCGGTCCGTGACCGTCGCCGCTGCTGTGATCGGCGGCGGTGTCGCTGTGGGTGTGGTGCTGTTCGGGTGCCATGTCGGGGCCTCCGCTGCTCGGGTTCATGATGCCGCGAGGTGCGGCTCGTCGTCGTTGGTCGGTGAAGCGGCTCGTCGTCGTTGCCGGCGGTGCAGCACGGCCAGCGCCACGATCGAGGCGGCGATCGCCAGGAGGCTGACCCAGATGTTCACCCGCAGCCCGGCGATGCGGGTGGCGTCATCGATGCGCAACGCCTCGACCCACAGTCGACCGAGGCCGTAGCCGCCCACGTAGAGGGCGAACAGGGTCCCGGGCGCGGCGCCGGGACGGCGGCGCTCGTAGAGCACCAGCAGCCCGGCGAGGGCGAGGTTCCACAGCGCCTCGTAGAGGAACGTGGGATGGAAGGTGGCGAACCGCTCGTAGCCGTCGGGCCGGTGGGCGACGTCGATCCGCAACCCCCAGGGCAAGTCGGTGGGCCGGCCGAAGAGCTCCTGGTTGAACCAGTTGCCCAGCCGGCCGATGGCCTGCGCGAGCGGGATGGCCGGGGCGACCACGTCGAGCAGTTGCGCGGCCGGCAGCCCTCGGCGCCGGGCCAGGACCACCCCGGTGACCACCCCGGCGAGGAGCCCGCCGGGGATGCCGAGGCCGCCCTCCCACACCGCGAAGGCGTGCAGCCAGCGGCCCTGGAACCGGTGGTAGTCGGTGAGCACGTGGTAGGCCCGCGCCCCAAGGAGGCCGGCGATCACGGACCACGTCGCCAGGTACGAGATGTCGGCGGGGTTGCCGCCGCGGGCCGCCCAGCGACGCTGGGCGACCCACACCCCCACCAACACCCCGAACGCGATGGCGAGCCCGTAGGCCCGCAGTTGCAGCGGCCCGATGCCGATGGCGTTCTCCGGCGGGCTCGGTATCGCCCCCACCAGGAGGGCGACGCTCACGGCTCCTCCACCACCAGGGTGCCTTCCATGCCGGCCTCGCGGTGGCCGGCGACGGTGCAGTAGAAGGTGTATTCGCCCGGTTCGTCGGCCCGCAGGCCGCCTTCGGCGGTCTCGCCGCGGTCGGCGGCGACGTGCACGTCGATGTCGTCGATGGTGAAGTCGTGCAGCAGGTCATCTGAGGTCAGCACGATGGCGACGTCTTCGCCGGCGGTGACGGTGATCTCGTCGGGGTCGAACTCGAAGGACGTGGCCTCGACCTCGATGCGTCGGGCGCCGGGCGCGACGGGGGTGGACTCGTCGTGGCCGTCCATGCCGCCCATGTCGCCGTCCATCTGATCGGACCTGGAGCCCATCGGGTCGTCGGTGGACGCTTCGTCGTCGCCACAAGCGGCGAGGACCAGGGAGAGGGTGAGCAGGGACAGAACAACAGCAATGAGGGATCGGCGCATGAGCGCGCTCCTTTCGAGAGAACGGATGTGGCGGTGCGCAGCCGCGCACCGGGGTGTTCAGATGAAAGGGCGCTTCAACAGCGCATGACCGACAGCCGGACCCACGCCGGGTCTGGCGGCCGTTGCGACTCGACCAGGCCACTTGCGGCCCGTTCGAGGGTGGCGGCGAGGGCCGTGATCAGCCCGCCGCCCAGGCGGCGTCGGGCCAAGCCGATGCCGACGATGGTGGTGATGATGGCCATGCACGCGGCCATCACGTGCCCCGCCAGGCAGTCGAGGCAGTGACCGTGCTCGGACGGTGACGCGGAGGCATCGAGGTGCACGCCGGGCTCGGTGTGGGCGTGGGCGTCGACGACGGGCGCCGCGGCCGCGGCGGCCGGGCTGTGGTGATCTCCGGCGCCGGCGTCGAGGCCGTGCATCAGCAGGAGCGCGCCGACCAGCATCGGCAGGACCAGCAGCCAGGTCCAGCGGGGCAGGCGCGTCGGCATCACGATCGACGGTACAGCCCGAGATGGCCTCCGGTCCCGTGCCGCTAGACGTCGCCGGTGACGCCGTCCCGGGAATGACGAAAGCCCAGGTCTGTGACCTGGGCTTTCACATGGTGGGGGCAGGATTTGAACCCGGGACCTTCGGGTTACGAGAGAAGGCGAACGCAAGGTCGTGCCGCTGGGTGCCGTCGTCCGACGCGGTTCGGACCGACCAGGGACTCAGACGGCAGCCCGCGGAGCGAACATGATGACGGCGACGCCGACGAGACAGATGGTGGCGCCGACGTAGTCGTAGCGGTCGGGCTTGAAGCCGTCCATGACGATGCCCCAGGCAAGGGAGCCGGCGACGAAGATGCCGCCGTAGGCGGCGAGGATGCGCCCGAAGTTGTTGTCGTCCTGGAGGGTGGCGACGAAGCCAAAGGCGGCGAGCGCAGCGATCCCGGCACCGATCCATGCCACGCCACGGTGCTCGCGGACGCCCTGCCAGATGAGCCACGCACCGCCGATCTCGGCGACTGCGGCGATGATGAACAGGGCGAGGGCCCGGGCGACACTCACCCCAACAGGGCTCGCTGGTTCCGACGATGTTGCGCGGGATGGTCTCTAGGTGACCGTGGCGGGGCTCACGGCACGCGGTGACGGGTCGGCGCCGAGACCGGCACTGGTTCGCCCACGGGTTCGCACTCGGTGGCACCCGTGGGCCGGTTGTGTCCGGGCGAGGATCCAGGCGCCGCGGATCAGAACGACGGCGATGGCCGCGGCGAGACCGAGGAAGATGCCGGCAGTGGCCGCGAGCCCGGCGGTCACGCCGAGTGCGGCGATGATCGGCGGTGCGCAACTCGAGGCCAGCGCCGCCGAGCCCGCAGGTCAGGGATTGCCCATCATGGGCCCGTTCATCATCCAGTTGTCCCAGTCACCCATGTGCTGGTCCATCCAGTCGATCATCTGATCGCACCATTCGGTGGTGTCGGCTCCGGTGGGGACGCCGCTGGGGTTGGTGCCCATCCACTGCGCACACGTGGCGCGCATCGAGGCGGGGTCCTGCCACATCATCGAGCCCGACATCATCCCGTTCTGGCCGGATGCGTTGGGGCCCATGCGCTGGTTCATCCAGTCGGTCATCGAGCTGCACCACGCGCCGTCGGGGCCGCCGGTGCCCTGGTAGCTGTCGGCCCACTGCTGGCAGCCCTGGTGCATCCACCCGATCGGGGCAGCGTCGTAGGACGGGGTGTCGTCGTCCTGGCTCGCGACGACGGCCCACGCGTTGGCGTCCCGCGAGGTGGTGTAGGTCGGCGTCGGTCTGGTCCTCGACGCTGGCTATCAGTGTGGCTCAGGCGGTGATGGCCAGGGGCGGCTCCTCGGGATCGGTCGTGTCGGCGGTGGCGTAGAGCTTGGCCATGGAGGCTTCTGAGAGGTAGCGGCGTTCGGCGACGGCCCATTCGTCGTGGGTCTCGACGACCACGGCGGTGATGAGCCGGGCGACCGATGCGTCGTTGGGGAAGATCCCGACGACGTTGGTGCGACGCTTGATCTCGCCGTTGAGCCGCTCGAGCGGGTTCGTCGACCAGATCTTGCGCCAGTGCGCCTGGGGGAAGGCGGTGAAGGCCAACAGGTCCTCGGCGGCGTCGCCGAGGAGGGCCGCAACGTCGGGGAACTGGGCGGCAAGCATGGCCTGGACTTCGTCGAGCTGGGCGCGGACGTGGGCGGCGTCGGGTTGGGCGAACACGGTCCGGATGGCGGCGGCGACCATCTCGACCGACGCCTTCGGCACGCGAGCGAGGACGTTGCGCATGAAGTGGACCCGGCAGCGCTGCCACGCCGAGCCCACGAAGGTCGACTCGATCGCGGCCTTGAGGCCGAGGTGGTGATCGGAGATCACCAGCTGCACCCCGGCCAGGCCCCGGGCGCGGAGGCCCTTGAAGAACGCGGTCCAGAAGGCCCCGGACTCACTGTCGCCGACCTCGACGCCAAGGACCTCCCGGTCGCCGTTGGCGGTCACGCCGGTGGCGACCACCACGGCTCGGGACACGACGCGGCCGTTGATGCGACCCTTGACGTAGGTGGCATCGGCGAACACGTACGGGAACTCGACATGGCCCAGCGAGCGGGTGCGGAACGCCTCGAGGTCCCGGTCGAGCTCGGCGCAGATCCGCGACACCTCTGACTTGGAGATCCCCGAGCTGACACCGAGGGCGGCGACGAGGTCGTCGACCTTGCGCGTCGAGACGCCGTGGACCCAGGCCTCCATGACCACTGCGAACAGGGCCCGGTCGATGCGGCGGCGCCGCTCGAGCAGCGACGGGAAGAACGACCCAGTCCGCAGCTTGGGGATCTTGAGCTCGACGTCACCGGCCGGGGTCGCCAACAACCGGGGGCGGTGCCCGTTGCGCTGCGCGGTCCGGGCGTCGGTGCGTTCATGGGGCGCGGCGCCTATCACGGCGGTCGCTTCGGCCTCGATCAACTGCTGGAGGATCCACTCCAGGCTCGTGCGGATGGTGTCGGTCAGCTCCCCGGCGCGCAACGCGTCGAGCAGCTCGGACAGGTCAGACTCTGAGAGGGCCACCGGCGGTGTCTCCTTGTTCGTATCCCGGCTAGGACACGTCGAGGATCTCGCCGGTGGCCCACCCAAGTGGTGGACCCCGCCGACCTACACCACCCCAGGGGACACGATCGCCCACGCCCCGACGGCGAGCACCAGCACCGCGATCAGGATCCCACCGACGAGCAGCCAGCTCCGCTTCGACGGGACGGTGACCGCGGCGGGGGTCTCGGCGGGTTCGGTGGTGACTTCGTCGGCTGCCATGAGGTGATCGTGCGCCACATCCCTCCGTGGCGGAAGGGACCTTGGGCCCGATGTGGTGGCGGAGGGCACCTTGGTCCGCCGACTGATCGCACTTCTGCACCGCGATGCAGAGTCATCCGAATGCGTGCGAGGTCGCGCAGGTCACCATGTCGAGCCGAACACAGGCACGCGCGGGATTGTCAGCTATGCGCGCCGGTCACTGCTCGCCGGTGGGGAGGCGGTCGAAGGTCCTAACGCATTCGGGCGAGCAGAACAGGTGTTCGACACCGTTGACGGTGCGGGTGGCGGCGGCGCTGGATCTTGCGACTGCCATCTGGCAGATGGGATCGACGGAACGGTCGGGCAGAGCGGGACATGAGGTGATGGCGTAGAGGTCGACCGGTTCGGGGATACCGCGAAGCGCGGTCGGTCCGAGGGCGGCGACGGCCATGCCGGCGTGCTCGGCGGCGTCGGCGACCGCAGCGGTGGCGACCACTTGGTCGGGTTGCGCGAGGGCGGCGATGCGGGCCGCGACGTTGACGGTGGCTCCGAACCAGTCGCCGCCGCGTTCCACGACCGGCCCGTGGTGGAGTCCGATGCGCAGGAGCGGGAAGGCGGCCTCGTGATCGGCGAGGTGGCAGATCCGCCCGGCGAGAGCGAGAGCTTCATGCGAGCTGTTGGAGACCAGCATGACGGCGTCGCCGATGCCCTTCACCAGTTGGTCGCCGTCGCCGAGGGAGGTGGTGGTGAGCTCGCCGAGCCGCTCGGCGAGGTCGGCGGCCGTCTCGTCGCCGTGGGCGGCGGTGGCCACGGTGAACCCGGCGAGGTCGATGAAGACCACGGTGCGTTCGATGGCAGTCGGGTCGGTGTCGGTCATGGCACGGTCGCTGGCTCGTCGGGTGGGGCGCGCCAGGCTGTGGCCGCAAGCGCGAACGCTCCACAGACGATGGCGATGTCGGCGACGTTGAAGGTCGGGCACCAGCCGGTGTAGAGCATGTCGACGACGGTGCCGGCTTGCGACCGGTCGGCGACGTTGGCCAGTGCGCCGCCGACGACGACGCCCGCAGCGATGGAGCTGGCGAACAGGCCTCGCCACGCCGCGACGGCGATGCCGGCGGCGACGGCGCCGGTGAGGGTGAGGACCAGCCACGTCGGGGTGTCGGTGCCCATGCCGAACGCGACGCCGGGGTTGTGGGAGAGGCGGAGATCGAGCGGGCCCGGCAGGTCGATGTCGCGGTCGGCGAGCGCGGCGCTCGCCGCGATCTTGGTGGCGAGGTCGATGGCGAACACGGCGGCCGCGGTGGCCACGAGGGTGAAGTGCTTGCGTCGGGACGGGCCGGAGAGGTCGGTGGTCATTTGCGGGCGAGCCGGAGTCCGTTGGCGATCACGGCGAGCTCGGAGAGTTCGTGGGCGAGCACCGCGACTGGCAGGCCGAACACCCCGAAGAGGGCGCCGGGGACGAGCACGGCGAGGATGACGAGGCTGAGCGCGATGTTCTGGGCCACGACTCGGCGGGTGCGGCGCCCGATGCGCAGGGCCTCGGTGAGCTTGGACAGGTCATCGGCCATCAGGGCGACATCGGCGGTTTCGAGGGCGACATCGCTGCCGGCGGTGCCCATCGCGATGCCGACCGACGCGGCGGCGAGGGCGGGCGCGTCGTTGACGCCGTCGCCGACCATGCCGACGTGTCCGCTGCGGGCGAGTTCGGCGATGAGTCGGGACTTGTCTTCGGGCTTGAGGTGGGCGTGCACCTCGTCGATGCCGACCTGGCTCGCGACCGCGGCGCCGGTGCGGGCGTTGTCCCCGGTGAGCATCACGATCCGGTCGACCCCCTCCTGGCGGAGCTCGGCGATGGCGTCGACGGCTTGCGGGCGGATGACGTCGGCGATGCCGATCACGCCGAGGACCCGGTCATCGACGGCGGTCACGATCGCGGTTTGGCCGGAGGTCTCGAGTTGCTCGACGCGGTCGCGCAGCCCGTTCAGTGCGAGCCCGCGGTCTTCCATGAGGGCGGGCGATCCGACCAGGTAGCGGTGGCCGTCGGCGGAGGCTTGGGCGCCGGCGCCGACGAGGGCCTCGAAGGTGTCGCCGGCCGATGTGGTGGCGATGCCGAGGTCGCGGGTGCGGATCATCACGGCTTTGGCGAGGGGGTGCTCGGAACGCTGCTCGACGACCGACGCAGCTGCCAGCACTGTGTGTTCGGTCTCGCCGGGGGCGGGGATGACGTCGACGACTCGGGGCTGGCCCTGGGTGAGAGTTCCGGTCTTGTCGAGCGCCAGCACGGTGAGCCGGGCGAGCTCTTCGAGGTAGATGCCGCCTTTGATGAGGATGCCTTTGCGGCTGGCGTTGCCGATGGCGGCGACGTAGCTGACCGGGATCGAGATCACCAGCGCGCATGGGGCGGCGGCGACGATCACCGTCGCCGCCCGGGCCACCCATTCGGACCACTCGCCGGTGAGGGCACCGCCCCCGACGGCGACGGCGAACCCGCCGGCGAGCACGGCCGGTGAGTACCGGCGGGCGAAGCGGTCCATGAACTTCTCGCCCCGGCCCTTTTGTTCTTGGGCTTCGCTGACGAGGTGCACGATCTTGGCCAGCGTGTTGTCCGCCGAGGTCGCGGTTGCCTCCACGACCAGCGCGCCGGTGGTGTTGAGGGTGCCGGCGAACACCTTGTCGCCGGTCTGCTTCTCGACCGGCGCCGATTCGCCGGTGATGGCTGCCTCGTTGAGCGCGGAGCGGCCCTCGACGATGACGCCGTCGGTGCCGAGTCCTTCGCCGGGGCGCACCACGAACCGGTCCCCCACCGCCAGCGCGTCGAGGTCGATCTCTTCCTCGACGCCGTCACGCAGTCGGTTCACGCGTTTGGGGGCGAGGTCCATCAGGGCGCGGATGGCGTTGCGGGTGCGGTCCTCGGTGAACTCTTCGAGCGCTTCGGAGATTGAGTACAGGAACGCGAGCGTGGCGGCCTCGCCCCACTCGCCGAGGCTGCCCGCGGCGAGAGTGCCGACGGTCATCAACAGCTCGATGCCGATCACCCGATCGCGCACCAGCTCGGTGACCGCCTCGAGCGCGAAGAACCGCAACCCCGCCACCGTCGAGGCCACGTACAGACCGGTGACCGCGATGTCGGGGGCGTCGAAGCGGCCGGCGACGAATCCGACGACCAGCAAGAGCCCGGCGAGCGCCGACCAGCGCACCTCCCGGCTCTCCCACACGTGCTCTACGTCATCATCGTCGTCGACATCGTCGTCGTGATCGACGTCGGCGGCGGACCCGAGGGGATCGGGGCTGTTCATTCGGCCGCCTGGTAGTTCGGGCACAAGGAGATCTCCACGCCGTCACACGCCAGCAACTGGGCGCCGGAGCGCAACACCGCCACCACCTCGGGGCGGGCGATCCGGTAGAAGACCTGACGGCCGTCGGGCCGGTCGGTCACCAACCCGCACCCCTTCAAGCACTGCAGGTGCCCCGAGATGTTGCTCTGGGATCCCTCCAACCGCTTCGCCAGGTCCGTGACTCGTAGCTCGCCGCCGCTGAGCTGGTCGAGGATGGCGAGGCGGATGGGATCAGCGAACCCCCGGAACAGCTGCGCTGCGAGCTGGACATCAGTCGACATCCGCTCACCCGACGCGCCCCGCACCGGCGGATCCGCCCGTCGGCTGCCCTTCCCGGGCAGCACCTCCTCAGGGGAACGAAGCAACGGCATAGGGCGATGATAACGGTAGATACCGTAGAGTCAATGTTTGTGAAGTCGGTCGTCTCGGATCGTGCGCTGGAGCGTGGCTGTGGCTGAGCGCCGCGCCGGCTGGGGCGGACTCGTCGCGGTCGGGCCGTGGTGGCTTCGCTACACCGGTGTCTACGGACCGACCGGTCGCCACGCCCATCACGCTGTGCAGATCATCTCCTCGACCACCGACGTGACCGTCGCCCACGGCCGCGACGCCTCCTCGACCGTGCTGAGGGCCCCGACGATCACCATCCCGTCCGACCTCGCCCATGCGATCGCCTCCTCGGGGACCGCGACCATCGTCTTCGTCGACGGCGACAGCGCCGCTGGGCGCCGCCTCTCCGCGCGTTGCGACGGCCGGCCCGTCGGTGCCGACACCCTCACCCCAGCACCGGTCGGCGACGGCGGGCAGATCGTCAGCGAGGTCCTCGCACTGGTCGACGACACCACCGTCACCGCGGCGCCGGTGACGCCTGCGGTCGCCGCCGTGCTCGCAGAGCTCGCCGATGACCCCGACGCCGGCACCCTGGTCGAGCTCGCCGCCCGCACCGGCCTGTCCCCCAGCCGCTTCTCGCAGCGCTTCGCCCGAGAGGTCGGCATCCCGCTGCGCAGCTACCGGCGGTGGGTCCGGATGCTGCACGCCGTCGAAGCCCTCGCCCAGGGCACGTCGCTCACCGCTGCCGCACATGACGCCGGGTTCGCCGACAGCGCGCATCTCACCCACACCTTCCGTGATCACTTCGGGCTCGCCCCCACCGACCTGCTCGCCGCCACCCGATTCCAGCCACCCGATTGAACGCGGCATCTGCCTACAAGCCCGCACGGCTCTCTTCCCCCATGCTCGAGACCATGACCCCTACAACGACCGACGGCACGGTGCGATCGGTGATTCGCTACACCCACCTCCCGCTGCTTCTGGTCGGGGCGGACGGGATCGTGCTCTGGGCCGCCGCAACCGGCCGCGACTGGGCGGTCATCGCCGTGATCGTCATGGCGTTGGCTTGGACCTTCCTCGCCGAGCGCCTCGCCCCGTACGACCAAGACTGGAACGTCGACCGAGACGACACTGGCCGCGACTTCCTCTACGCCGCTCTCAACGAATCCCTCAACGTCGCCAGCGTTGCGCTGCTCCCGCTGCTCGCCAGCACGCTCACGCTCGCCGACCTGTGGCCGAGCGACCTGCCCTTCGTCGTTCAAGTCCTCGGTGCGGTGTTGGTGCTCGACGCCGGCATCACCTTCGCCCACGCCGCCAGCCACCGCTTCGGTGGACTGTGGCGTTTCCATGCCGTCCATCACAGCGTGACGCGCTTCTACGGACTCAACGGGCTCATGAAGCACCCGATCCACCAAGCCATCGAGATGACCGCCGGCGTCGCCCCGCTCCTCCTCATCGGCATCCCCCAACCCGTCGCCGTCGCGGTCGCCGGCTGCGTCGCCATCCAGCTCCTCGTGCAACACGCCAACATCGACTACATCAGTGGCCCGCTCGAACGCTGGCTGGCCATCAACGCCGGGCACCGCCTCCACCACCTTCGCTACCCCGGCCAGGGCGACGTCAACTTCGGGCTCTTCACCCTCCTGTGGGACCGAGCCATGGGCACCTACACCCCGGCAAACACCCGGGCCGTGGTCACCTCCGACGACCTCGGCATCGCCGGACGACCCGACTACCCCACCACGCTCACTGGCCAGCTCGCCGAGCCCTTCCGCCCGGCCGCCGCAATGCAAGCCAGCTGACCCCGAGACGAGCCGCCCAGGCTGGCGTGTGGGCACCTCCCCCGGCGGAGGTCATCTTCCCGAGGGGCTCGTGGGGTTGGTACCGAAGTGGTCACCCTTCCACGCTTCGGCGATGGCCTACATCATCGAACGCAAGGACCGCTTCTACGTCGTCGCCTACGACGGCCTCGACCCCCTCACCGGCCGGGAACGACGACGATGGCATCCCGCCGGCCGGGACCGTCACGACGCCGAAGCGATGGCCGCCCGCATCGAACGCGACGCCGCCGGCTCAGCACCGCGGCGGGGTGGACCGGTCCATCTCGGCGAGTTCCTCACCGACACCTGGTTGCCCACCAAGCGACGCCACGTTCGAGCGTCCACCTCGTACCGCTACACGTGGATGGTCGACAACTACATCAACCCCGCCATCGGCCACGTGCCGCTCCGGCGGCTTCGCGCCGACCACCTCGACGGCCTCTACGACCAACTCGCCACGACCGGCGGCCGACACGGCACCGGCCTCGCCCCCAAGACCGTCCACGAGGTCCACGTGATCGTGCGGTCGAGCCTCGATCTGGCCATCCGCCGCCAGCTCGTCGACGGCAACGTCGCCTATGCCACCAACGCCCGCCACAAGCGCCAGACCCGCACCGTCCCCCGGTCCTGGACCGCTGCCGAACTGGCGTCGTTCCTGGGTTCGGCGCGCCGACACCGGCTGTACCCGGCGCTGCACCTCACTGCCTGCACCGGGATGCGCCGCGGTGAAGTCGCCGGGTTGAGGTGGTCCGATCTCGACCGGACGAACCAGCGCCTGTCGATCAGCCGCACCCTCCAGAGCATCGCCGGCCACCCGGTCGAGTTCCCGGTCAAGACGCGCACCAGCCGCCGCTGCATCGACCTCGACGACGCGACGATGGATGTCCTTGCACGGTGGCGGCGACACCTGCGCCGTGAAGGCCTGGCCCACGGCGCGGATGACTGGATGTTCCTCAACACCGCCGGACGGTTCCTCAACCCCGAGTCCCTCAGCCAGCTCTTCGACCGCCTCCAGCGGACGATGCCCGACCTGACACGGATCCGCTTCCACGACCTGCGCCACACCCACGCCTCGCTGCTGATCATGGACGGCGTGCCCGTCAAGGTCGTCAGCGAACGGCTCGGCCACGCCAACGTCGCCTTCACCATCCACACCTACCAGCACCTGCTCCCCGGGATGAGCGCGGCGGCCGCCCAGCAGTTCGCCGCCCTCCTCGCCGCCCACGCCCGGTAGACGTCTACCGGCACGATCCGAACGAAGCCCCAGGTCAGCGAGCCGCACCCGCCCGAGCCGGTAGATCACCCGGTAGACCCCACCCCGAACAAGCAGCAGGCCCCACTCCGAGAAGTGGGGCCTGACCAGCACATTCAAATGGTGGCGGGGGTGGGATTTGAACCCACGACCTTCGGGTTATGAGGGGCTTTCGCGCATTCGTCGTGCCAGTCCGTACCACTGCGGACCAGCGAATCCCAGCCCGCGGTGTAGAAGAGAGTGTAGAAGCCTTGAGTTGCCCACGGCGACCGGACTTCGGGTCGCTCATCGTTCGCTGAGCACCGTCGCAGTTGCCTCTCACCGGGGACGTTCCTTGATGCCCGCCTTGAGAAGGTCGACGACTTCGACGATGCGTTCGGCGCGAAGGTCTGGTCGACGCTTGGTGGCGTCGATCCAGCGGAGGTAGGCGCGGCGGTAGAACTGGGCCAGCCCGTCGAAGAACGCAGCGGCGTCGGGTTCGGCCGCGAGCGCTGCGGCGATGTCATCGGCAAGGTCGTCGCGTTGGGGCCCTTCGGGGTAGAGAACGACGTCGACCTCGTCACCGGGAGCGATTCCGCAGTCGCGTCGCCACGCCGGTCCGAGCACGATCCCCCATCCGTCGTCGATCGCTTCGACGACGGCTCGGACACCCATGCCGTTCACGGAGCCGGCCACGGGATGCGAGGGCTTGTGGCCCCAGGCGTCGTCGGGCGCGAAGGGAAGCGGTACGAGGACGCGCCGCTTTGCGTTGCTGACAACGGTCGCCGTGAAGCGACGGGAGGGGTCGGCCATGGTTCTCATCATCGCGGAGCGGACTCGGGCCGGGTCGTCGGTCACGCAGCAAGCAACTCGACTGCCACCCCTGGCGGCGCCGCTTCCGGCAGATGCGCGCCTCCAGCTGAGTCTGCTTTCGGCTGCTGGGAGTACAGCGACCGATCGCTGGTGACCTCCGGGCCCAGTTCAGCTGTTGCGCCCGATCCGCACACAGCTTCCGCTTGGGTCGAGGAAATTGAACTCGCGTGGCAGGCGCGGTTGGTCAGGTGCTGTCGATGATCTGGCAGACGGGGGAGTCGGTGCAGCGCGCCGGGTCGAGCGCGTTGGCGTTGGCGGCGAGTGCTCGCAGTTGGGTGCGGACCTGGCGCAGCTCGGCCAAGCGCTGGTCGATGTCCGCGAGGTGCCGGTCGATCAACGTGGTCACGTGTTCGCAGGGCGCCTCGCCACGGGAGCGGATGTCGATGATCTGCGCGATCTCGGCGACGGTGAAGCCTGCCGCCTGCGCGGATCGCACGAAGCGCAACACCGCGAGCGTGTCATCGTGGTAGTCGCGGTAGCCGGAACCGGTGCGAGCAGGTTCGGCGACGAGCCCGGATTGCTCCCAGTACCTGATGGTCTTGGTGGGCACGCCACTGCGTTCGCTCAGCTCACCGATGCGCACGAGCGAACCCTAGACCCCTTGACCTTCCAGTGCACGGGAAGGTTTAGGGTGGGCGCATGGAGGTTCGCATCCTGTATTTCGAGGACTGCCCGAACGTCGGCCTCGCCGAGCAACGCGTGCGCGAGGTCAGCGACGGTGATCCCGAGATCCGCGTGGTCAGCCAACGTGTCGCCGACCCGGGCGAAGCGGAAGCTGCAGGATTGCACGGCTCGCCGACGATTCTCATCGACGGTGTCGACCCGTTCGTCGAGCCGGGCACCGAGACGTCGTGGGCATGTCGGGTGTTCGTGTCGGCCGACGGCGTCCAGGGCGCGCCGTCCACGGAACAGCTTCGCGAGGCCATGGGCCTGTGAGAGCGCCCGACGCGGTCCGGTTCGGTGCCGTGTCCGCAGTGGGCATGGCGCTGTGTTGCTCGTTGACCGCCCTCGCCACGGCCGGAAGCCTGCCGGTCACCGTCAGATGGATGGGCGGATCGATCGGGCTCGGCGTGGTGGCGGGGCTTCTCGTCGGCGCGCTCGTCGTCGCCCGGCGACACGACGCTCACGCCTGCTGTGAGGGCCTGTCAAGACTTCTGTGTAAGCAGCTCGTGGTTGGGGGGTCAGATCCGGCCGGCGAGGCGGTCGGGGTAGGCGATGGTGAGGGCGCCGAGGGCGGGTCGCCATCCGTGGGTGGCGGCGCCTTCGACCAGGTGGCCGGGGGCGGTGCGCTTGTTGCGGGCCTTGCCGGCTTCGGCGGCGCGTTGGCGGGCCCGCTTGTCTTCGATGTCTCGGATGGCGAGCCAGAGGAGCTTCACGACGGCGTCGTCGTTGGGGAAGTGACCGCGGTTCTTGATGATCTTGCGGAGCTGGTAGTTCAGCGACTCGATCGTGTTGGTCGTGTAGATCACCTTGCGCAGCGCCGGCGGGAACTCGAGGAACGGGATGAACCGCTCCCACGCGGCGGTCCAGGTCGAGACCGTGGCCGGGTAGCGCTGACCGAGGTCTGACTCGGCGAACTCGAGCAAGGCGGCCTCGGCGACCTCGGCGTTGGGGGCGGTGTAGACGAGCTTGAGCGCAGCGGCGACGGCTCGGCGGTCCTTGTAGGACACGAAGCGCATCGAGGCCCGGATGAGGTGCACGACGCAGGTCTGCACGGTGGCCTGGGGCCAGGTCGCCTCGATGGCCTCGGGGAACCCGGTGAGCCCGTCGCAGCAGACGATGAGGACGTCTCGGACGCCCCTGTTGGCCAGCTCGGCGCAGACCGCCGCCCAGAACTTGGCCCCTTCGTTGGCCTGGACCCAGATCCCCAGCACGTGCTTGATGCCGTCGAGATCGACGCCGACGGCGATGTGGGCGGCCTTGTTGCGGACCTGATGGCCGTCTCGGACCTTGACCACCAGAGCGTCGAGGTAGATCACCGGGTAGAGCTCCTCGAGCGGCCTGCTCTGCCAGGCCTTGACCTCCTCGAGCACGGCGTCGGTGATCTTCGAGATCGTCTCGTGGCTCAGCTCGGTGCCCAGCGTCCGGGCCAGGTGAGCGCCGATGTCGCGGATGGTCATGCCGCCGGCGTAGAGCGAGATGATCATCTCGTCGAGGCCCCCGGTCCGCCGGGCGCCCTTCGGGACCAGCCGGGGTTCGAAGGTCCCGAGCCGGTCCCGGGGCGTGGCCAGATCGACATCGCCGACCTCGGTCGCCACCGTCTTCGGCGTGGAGCCGTTGCGCGAGTTCCCCGACCCCCGTCCGGCCGGGTCGCCCCGCTCGTAGCCGAGATGGCCGGTCAGCTCAGCGGCCAGACCCCGTTCGAGGACGGCCTTGATCATCTCGGGCAAGAAGCCGCCCTCGCCGGTCAGCTGCACCTCCCCGGCATCAACCCGGGACATCAGATCGTCGAGCAGTCCGGCATCGACGAGCTGCTGCACAGCAGCCCGCTCAGCCGACCGCTCGACCTCGTCATCGGTCATGGACACGTTCACTACCTCATGGAAGAGGAGCTCCTACACAGACCATCTGACAGGCCCTGCTGTGACGTTGAGGGCCTCCCGGGCGCCGCCACAGACAGAGCCACATCGTGACCACAGCGCCTGACCGGACTTTGCCGCTCGACGGGCACCGCGACGAACTCGCCGTTCAACGCGCGGGCCTCGCGGCGATCCGCGCCGGACAACGTCTCACAGCGACCGAGCTCGGCAGTGCCGCCGGTCTCGCGCCGGAACGCGTGCAAGTCGTCATCGACAGCCTTCTCGCCCGCCAAGCGGCCACGGTCACCGACGGCCGTGTCGACGGGATCGCTGGTCTCACGACTCGTCCGACGAAGCACACACTCACGATCGATGGCGATGATCGGCACACCTGGTGCGCGTTCGACGCCGTCGGCATCCCCGCCGCGCTCGGCCTCGACGCCGTCGCCGCCACCCGCTGCGGGTACTGCCATGCAACGATCGTCGTGACCTTCATCGCCGGCCATGCCCCCGCCGCCGAACCGTGGGGATGGCTCCCCGCTCTCGAATCCTGCGGCAACCAGCTCATCGACGAGTTCTGCTCCAGAGCCGATCTCTTCTGCAACCGCGGCCACCTCCAGCTGTGGCACTCGGCGGCTGGTTCACCACCCGGCGAACCCCACCCGCTCGACGACCTTGTCGACATCGGTCGCGCCACATGGGGCCACTGTCGTTGAAGACGGGCCCGACGCACCTCATGACTCCTCAGAGGAGCGCGGCCGTGGGGATGGTCCGGCGTCGACTCGCGGGCCACCATGACCACCGGCGGAGATCCGGGGCCCCGCCGTCCGTTAGGAGGCGTGCTGCGCCTTCTTCGACTGCCACATCGACGAGCGCAGCATGAGAGCATCTAGGACGTCGTCCGTCACCGACGGGCACTACGCCTGCGAGCATCTCAACCCGTCGACCAGGGGCTGCCTGGCAGACGTCCACCGCACCCTCGAGTCCGCTTCGAGGACCGAGCCGGCGGCCACGACGTGAGCGCCGCGGCTCCCTACGACCTGATCGTGATCGGCGCTGGGATGGCGGGCAGTGCGGCGGCCGAGAAGTGCGCCCGCGCGGGATGGCGGGTCGGGATCGTCGACGACCTCCCCTACGGCGGTACGTGCGCGCTGCGGGGATGCGACCCGAAGAAGATCCTGCGCCGCGGCGCCGAGATCGTCGACGCGGCTCAGCTCTTCGCGGGCAAGGGCATCGACCCGGCCGGGCTGCGGATCGACTGGCCCGCACTAAGCGCCCACATGCACGGCTTCACCGACCCCGTGCCTGCCAACGTGGAAACCAGCCTCACCCACCAAGGGGTCGACACCCTCCACGGCACCGCCCGATTCACCGGCGTGGACCGACTCGACATCGACGGCGCCGGCTATCGGTTCCGTCACGCCCTGATCGCCACCGGCGCCCGCCCACGACCGCTCGACTTCCCCGGCGCCGAGCACCTCCTCGACTCCACCGGCTTCCTCTACCTCGAACAGCTGCCACCCCGGGTCCTCTTCGTCGGCGGCGGGTTCATCTCCTTCGAGTTCGCCCACATCGCAGCGCGCGCCGGCACCACCGCCGTGATCGCCGACCACGGACCCCGCCCCTTGCGTCACTTCGACCCCGACCTGGTCGACCTTCTGGTGGACCGAAGCAGATCAATCAGTATCGACGTGCGTCCGGAGACCGAGATCATCGAGGTCCAACCAACCGACGACGGCTTCGAGGTCACCCTCGACACCGGCGGCGGGCGCAGCACGATCAGCACCGACCTCGTCGTCCACGGCGCCGGCCGCCAACCAGACCTGGACCGGCTCGACCTCGACGCCGCCAGCACCGCCCACGGCCCCGACGGCGTGCAGGTCGCCGGTCACCTCCAGAGCACCACCAACCCCCGCGTCTACGCCGCTGGGGACGCCGCCGACACCCCCGGAGCCCGGCTCACCCCCGTGGCGGTGTTCGAGGCCAAGGTCGCCGCCTCCAACATGGTCAAGTCGACCACCACCACCCCCGACTACGCCGGCATCGCCACCGCGGTGTTCACCATCCCCGAACTCGCACGCGTCGGTCTACTCGAGGCTGATGCCCTGGAGTCCGGCATGGACCTCGATGTCCGCTACACCGACACCAGCGGCTGGTACTCCAACTACCGCATCGGCGAAACCACCGCGGCCGCCAAGATCCTGATCGACCGCTCCAGCGACACCATCGTCGGCGCCCACATGCTCGGGCCCGAGTACGCCGAGCTGATCAACATCTGCGCGCTCGCCATCAGGCTTGGGCTCACCACCCGACAGCTCAAGTCGATGACCGCCGCCTACCCCACCATGGGCAGCGACCTCGGCTCCATGCTCTGACCTGACCCTCCACCGCACCACCCGCATGCTCCGGGAGCGACCCGATGCTTGGTGTGGGGCTCGACAGCCATCAGCCAACTGTCGGGCCGCATGCCCGATCACAGCGACGGCTGCACCCATCACGGACCCACGTCGAGAGCCCGCACGCCGACGACACCCAGCCCTTCGGGTTGGCGACGGATTCGGACGGACCAGCCGCTCAGGCGGCTACCCGCGGCGCGAACATGATGACGGCGACGCCGACGAGGCAGACGGCGGCGCCGACGTAGTCGTAGCGGTCGGGCTTGAAGCCGTCCATGACGACACCCCAAGCGAGGGAGCCGGCGACGAAGATGCCTCCGTAGGCGGCGAGGATGCGCCCGAAGTTGTTGTCGTCCTGGAGGGTGGCGACGAACCCGTAGGCGGCGAGCGCAGCGATCCCGGCGCCGATCCATGCCACGCCACGGTGCTCACGGACGCCTTGCCAGATGAGCCACGCGCCACCGATCTCGGCGACCGCGGCAACGATGAACAGGGCAACGGCCCGGGCGACGCTCACCCCGACAGGTTGTCCTGTGCTGGCGACGTGCCGCGGGATGCCTTCTCGGCGACCAGGGCATGGGAACTGGAAGATCTCGTGTGCCGGGACGCTGGAGGCATGCCGCTGTTCACGGCACGCGGCCGCGGGTCGGCGCTGCGACCGGGACTGGCGCATCGGAGGGTTCGCACTCGGCGGTGCTCGCGTGTCGGCGAGTCCGGGCGAGGATCCACGCGCCGCCGATCAGCACCACGGCGATGGCCGCGGCGAGGCCGAGGAAGATGCCGGCAGTGGCGGCAAGCCCGGCGGTCAGTCCGAGCGCGGCGATGATCGGCGGCGCACAACAAGCAACGCACGCAGCGGCAACGAACCCGCCTCGCCCGAACGCTTGGCGGGCGTTCACGACGCCGCCCCGACCAGCGAGTCGATTACGGGCTGGGCATCGGCCGGCCCGCAAACGTCCAGAAGGACGCTGTCGACTCCAACGGTGAGCGTGAAGGTGAAGAACCGACAGCAGTCCTGCTCGGCTACGACGAGCGCTGCGATGCCAGCGACGTCGACGTCGCGCCCAAAGCTCAGTCGGGTACCGCCATCGATCGCTTCGCGTCCTGTGGCGTCGGCCACAGTCGCGTCCCAAAGGGCGAGCCGGTCGCCCACCTCGTTGGCCGACAGCGTGCACGCGATCGCCGGGGCGTCTCCGTCATCGTCTCGCCTGCCGAGCACAACGGGGCGAGCGACTCCTACGGGTTCGTCGGTGGTGCAGCCGCACGAGTCGTCGCACGGTCCGGCCGGGGTGTGGGTGCCGAGTGTCGCGGCGACCCGTCGGAGCTCAGCGGTGAACCCTTCGAGCTCGGCGATCTTTGCCTGGGCGTCGGCGATCTTGGTGTCGACCAGATCACGGAGGCGTCCCTGGACCGGTGCGCACTCGTCGTCGCCGAGCAGTCCGAGCAGCTCGGTGATCTCTTCGAGCGACAGTCCGAAGCCCTTGGCCCGGCCGATGAACGACAGCAGCTCGATGTGGGTGTCGTCATAGGAGCGGTAGCCGGCGGGGGTGCGGGCGGGGCGCACAAGGCCGGACTGCTCGTAGAACCGCAGCGTCGTCGGTGGGAACCCGGTGCGTTCGGCGACCTGGGAGATCGAATAGCCGTCCATGTCGACCACCGTAAGGGTTCGACCCGACTCGAAGGTCAAGTCCCCGGCGAAGATTCTCAGCAGATCCTGCCGGTGCGGCGCCGACGAACCACCCCGAAGCCGACGACGATCGTCGCGACTGCGAGGCCGACCAGCAGCCACGCCTCGCCGGCCACGGCGCCGGACATCGCGGCGACGCCACCGATCGCGAGCGGACCGGCGAGGCATCCGATCACGCATGCCGCGGCCAACAACCCGGCTTTGAGACCCTTCCGGGATGTCGTCGCGGCCGGCTCGGATCCCGCGGGCGTGGCGCACCCACAGCCCGAGTCTGCGCACGAGCGATCCACGGCGCAGGCTTCGCTCGTCTGGTCGGGCGACGTGTTGATGGTGGTCATGTGTGGTGCCTCCGTGGCGGTTGGCCGCCGGGCTGGCGGCTGTTGCCCGGACCGTACGGTCAGCACCCGAGTCGAAGGTCAAGCACCGATCTCGGCGTCGGCGAACACGCACGCGCCGCGATCGCACGCGCCCATCACCTTGGTGACCTCGCGCCGCACGGCGCGCAGCTCGGCGATCTTGGCGTCGATCCGTTCGAGGACCGCTTCGAGTCGCCACCGCTCCGATGCACACGTGGCGTCACCCTGGTCGGTGGCGTGCAAGGCGTCGACGACCTCGTCGAGGGTGAGCCCGAGCGCCTGTAGCCGGCGGGCCAGTCGTATCCGCTCGACGGTTGCTGGCGTGTAGGTGCGATACCCCGACGGCAACCGCTCCGGCGCGGGAAGGACCCCGCGGCGTTCGTAGAACCGCACCGTGTCCACGCTCACACCCGCCGACGCTGCGACCTGTCCGATCTTCATGGTCCGAACATTCTCTTGACTCTGGACCTAAGTCAAGACCTTACGGTCACCCGGTCGGCACCAACGCCGACCTGACCCGAGGGAACCACCATGACCAGCCAACCCATCCCGATCGTCTGTGACATGACCGACGCTCCCGACACAACCGAGGAACGACTCGCCGAGTACCGCCGACTCTTCGGCAACGATCTGATCGGCCGCGAACGGACCGAGAACGGCATCCGGTTCCGGTTCAGTCTCCGCGACGGCCTCGCCGCGGAGATCCGAGACCTCGCCGCCCGCGAGAAGGCGTGCTGCGCGTTCTTCGACTTCGACATCCGCGAGCACGACAACGAGATCACCTGGGACGCCTCGGTCGTCGACGACCCCATCGCCCGCCAGATCCTCGACGAGTACTACGCCCTCCCCGACACACTCGCCGGATCGGTAGCCGACCTGTTCGACCGGTTCGCCGACAAGGGCCTCGAGATCGTGATCGCCGACGACGGCGTCATGCGCCCGGCCACCAACGCCGAACTAGGCATCGAGGGCCGGTAGTCCCCGCACCTACGGCCCTTGGATGCAGCGGGAGTCCGCACGTTAGAGATCCGGCGGGTGGGGCGTGGGCGTGCTCGACGGGATCGTGTCGTGACGGCGGCTGCCAGCCGCGGACCTCCACTCCGGGCATCCCTCTGGCTCGTCGGGTTGGCACCGAAGTGGCCACCCTTCGACGATGGCCTACATCATCGAACGCAAGGACCGCTTCTACGTCGTCGCCTACGACGGCCTCGACCCGCTCACCGGCAGAGAACGGCGACGATGGCACCCCGCCGGCCGGGACCGCCACGACGCCGAAGCGATGGCCGCCCGCATCGAACGCGACGCCGCCGGCTTCGCACCGCTACGAGGTGGGCCGGTCCACCTCGGGGAGTTCCTCACCGACACCTGGCTGCCCACCAAGCGCCGCCACGTCCGGGCGACCACCTCGTACCGCTACACGTGGATGGTCGACAACTACATCAACCCCTCGATCGGAGACGTCCCCCTCCGACGCCTCCGCGCCGATCACCTCGACGGGCTCTACGACCAGCTCGCCAGCAGCGGCGGCCGTCACGGCACCGGCCTCGCCCCCAAGACGGTGCACGAGGTCCACGTGATCGTGCGGTCCTCCCTCGACCTGGCCATGCGCCGCCAGCTCATCGACGGCAACGTCGCCCACGCAACCAACGCCCGCCACAAGCGCCCGACCCGCACCGTCCCACGGTCCTGGACCGCCGCAGAACTGGCGTCGTTCCTGCGTTCAGCTCGCCGACACCGCCTCCACCCGGCACTGCACCTCACCGCCTGCACCGGCATGCGCCGCGGCGAAGTCGCCGGGCTCAAGTGGTCCGACCTCGACCGGACCAACCAACGCCTGTCGATCAGCCGCACCCTCCAGAGCATCGCCGGTAGGCCCGTCGAGTTCCCGGTCAAGACCCGCACCAGCAGACGTTGCATCGACCTCGACGACGCCACCATCGACGTCCTCGCTCGGTGGCGGCGACGTCTCGCCCGCGAGGGCCTGCCGCACGGCGCGGACGACTGGATGTTCCTCAACACCGCTGGCCGGTTCCTCAACCCCGAGTCCCTCAGTCAGCTCTTCGACCGCCTCCAGCGCGGAATGCCTGACCTCACCCGCATCAGGTTCCACGACCTTCGCCACACCCACGCCTCGCTGCTGATCATGGACGGCGTACCGGTCAAGGTCGTCAGCGAACGGCTCGGCCACGCCAACGTCGCCTTCACCATCCACACCTACCAACACCTGCTCCCCGGCATGAGCGCCGCCGCCGCCCGGCAGTTCGCCGCCCTCCTCGCCGCCCACAGCCGGTAGACGTCTACCGGCTCACACCAGCGAAAGGCGCAGGTCACAGCGCCGGGCGCCGCCGAGCCGGTAGATCACCCGGTAGACGACTCCTCGAAACGCAGCAGGCCCCACTCCGAAAAGTGGGGCCTGACCAGCACATTCGATTGGTGGCGGGGGCAGGATTTGAACCTGCGACCTTCGGGTTATGAGGCATTCGACGTGCCAGTCCGTACCACTGCGGACCAGGGGATCCCAGCCCGCGGTGTAGATGTCAGTGTAGAAGCCCGAGCGTCGTTGATCCCCCGCGGCGACCCGGCGTCGACGGCCGCGATCGGACCACGCTTCCTAGGACTCCGTCACAGCCTGCTGCTCCAGCGCGTCGAACAGGGTTGCTGTCCGACCGACTCGGGAAACGGTGTCGCGGACTAGGCGCACCTCAGCGGCATCCCGCGCATCCGTGAGCGGCCACAGCATCGGAAGCGAACGTTCGATGAGCGAAACGATGTCGAACTGAGCGTTCGTGTGACCGGATGCCGACCTGGAGGTGAAGTCGCAAGTCACGTGCTTCCCCGACACGATCAGCCCGACCGACGCGACTGCCGTTCCGGGCAGGTCACCGACGGAGGCTAGGACCGCGTCGGTCGACGGATCGAACATGTCTTCCGATTCGATCGTCACCCGCTTCCCGTCGCCCGCAACCACAGTCACGGTCTCCACCTGCTCGTCTGCAGTCCGGTCACGGAAGGTCGCGAGGTCCAGCGCGCGTGCTTCGTCAGCAGCCACTGTCAGGTCGTCCCGGCGTGCCGCCAGGTAGGCCAAGAAATCGGAACCGCGAAGGACGAGAGCGCCCGACTCGACAGCCCACTCAGGTCCGGCATCTTCGAGCGTTCGTTGTGTCTGCTTCACGAGAAGCGTCCGCGCAAGCAGCCGGTCAGCGTTCGATCGCACGAGCGCCGCGAGGTTCGGGCCACCGCGGACACCGACATTCACAAGTCGCTCGAGCCCAACAAGCCGGCCGATCGACCGCCAGAACGCCGCATTGTCAGTCGGACCTTCCTCGAGCAGAAAGCGAAGCGCCGTGTCGTCGAGGCCGGAGAGGTCGGTGGTGACGGGGTACTGGGTGGGTTCACCCCCCGTTGCCTCCCACACGACACGGCCGAGGTTGAGCACCCGTCCGGCCTGTGCGGCGTCGAGATGCTCGGCCAGAAGTGGAGCCGCCTGGTTGACAGTGTCGGCCTCATGGTTCGAGGCCCCGGAGAAGAAGGCAGTTGCCGCAGAGGCGACCGTGCCGGCTACTGGTTCGTCGATCCACCCCTTGCCGCCCTTCAAGAGAGCGGCTGGCACCACCTGACCGAAGTCGGGGGACTTTGACGCCTCACCGAAGCGCTCAACGGCGCTGGGCTCCGTGACCAGAGTTGAAGTTGCTGGTTCTGCCGCCGGAGGTTCAGGGGACTCGTCGGCCCACTCAGATGTCAGCGAAAGCAGCACCGGCGCTTGTCTTCCGAGGAGGTCGAGGTCCCGATTGAGGAACGCCGTGCTGCTGTCCAGCCGGAGGAACACATCCCGTTGACGCGCCGGGTCACGCGGCCACGAGAGAACGAAGTCGGGGACGAACGAATGATTGAAGTAGCGAGTGTCCTTGATCTCGATGCCACGATCGAGCGCCTGCAGAGCGTTCGCGACTGTCCGCTTCACGGTCGCGATGCTCTCGTCCCAGTTGGGGACATCGAGGCCGGAGAGGATCTCTGACTGGAGGCTCACGCCGTTCCCCTGAACTCGAGCAGTGCCTTACGAACGTGTAGAAGCTCGTCACCATGCAGCGAAAGGACAACCTCCTGGCCATCCGCGAGGACGACGATCAGCAACTTCTCTGAGACCGCGGTGCCGACCGCGGCGCTGTAATCGGTCTCACCCAGAGCGATGTACTTGCACGCTTCATCCCCAGTGATCGAGGACTGGACGTACGTTGAGGTGAGTAGCTGGTCCCACGAGTTGACAAGGAAGGGTGACCAGGTAATCCAGAGGTACTGGTCATAGAAGTTCCCGGCCTCCTGCTCCACCCGGTAGCACTTCGCGAGGAACTTCCGGTACTCGGTTCCCTGGTCTGCGGGTGCGGCGTACTTCTTGCTCTCCGCGAGGAAGACCTGGCCATTCGCATCGCCCCCGAGGAAGTTTCCTCCCAGGTCAAACGAGAAGTGATCACCCTGGGCATTCGAGCCAGGTGGCGCGCCCGCCTTCATGAACTGCAGCTTCTTGATGCCATTCGTAGGGTTGTTCCACTTCACCTCGGCTCGGCATGTCGACTCAAGCCAGCGCTTGGCGCGCTGAGCTCCGTGGTCACCAAGCTGCTGGATCTGTTCCCCCGTCATTGGCATCCTGGACCTACTAGCTCTCGAACTCGCTGGTATCGAATTTCAGCACAGCAGCGTTCTCGGTCACGGTGCGCTGGGCGCCCTCAGCGAACCCCATCTCAGACTCGGCCTCTACCTCGATGGTGATGCGAAGCTTCGCGTCCGGGGCCTTGGCCAGCTGATTCACGATGGATTCCGCGATGTCGGCGACCTGGCGTGTCCATCGGATCGAGTCGAGAGCGATCCGGCCGTAGTAGCGACTCGGCAACTCTGGACGGGAGTCGCCATCGGCGGTCGATGACTCACTGTCACCTCTGCTGTTAGCAGGTCCACCCGCCTCAGTGACCGGCATTCCCCTGCCGCCGCCCTGCTCGGCGTCGAGCTGCTGCTGCGCGAACTCGGGCTTGACGATCATGCCGGACGGAGCGACGGCGCTGACCTGTGCTGCTGCCGTCAGGCCGCCGTATCGAGACCCGTCGTGCGTTTCGGCATAGGCGAACGTGTCGGTGGTCCACGAGAGTGAGGCAGCGCCGTCGCTGATCGCACGCTCGAGCACCTCGCGGCGTGTGAGCCTGGGCAGGTAGAGGTACTGGCAATAGTCGTCCCACAGCTGGTTGACCGTGACGTGATCGCCACGCCACAGCGGCACACGGTCGACATCGAGACGCAGTCGAGTTCCTGAGTAGGCCGGGATGAGCGACTCCTCGGTGACGAGCTTCTTCGACACGCGTTCGGCGAGGGCGTCCGAGCCGGTGACCTTCACGATGTCCCAGCGAACAGGTCCGGTGGGGTCGTCGATGGCCTGGGTTGGATTCAGGACCCAGTGGTAGGTGCCGGCGAGGCGAAGGTTGACCGTCTCGTCGGTTTCCTTGACCTTGGCGTCGACCTGGCGGATCTGGAATGCATCGAGACCGAGGGTGTCGCGGTCGTGATCGATCGAGGTCCAGGCCAGCCACTGCTTGACGGCCTGACGCAGGTCGTCGAGGCCGGCCCGATCTGCGGCAAGGAAGACCAACATGTTTCGACAACGCCGGGAGCCACCTGCACGGTCTTCCAGCACCTTCCCGGCGAAGCCCACCGCACTACTGCCGTCCGTCTTGGGGTCGTAGGTGTGCTCTGGACCGAGGATCACCAACCGGGCGGTGTCCTCGTCAGGCACGTCGCCCGGCGAACGGGGGGCCGTGTGGACCCGTCCGAACTGACCGACTGATGTCCGAGCGGCATCGAGACGGCGTCGGATCTCTTCGTCGACGTCGTCCGCCCCGAAGTGCGACGCCGCGCGATCCTGAGCCAACCGGGTGACGGTCGCCTTGAGGGCATACCAGTACCGAGCACCGTCTCGGTAGAGGTACATGGCTTGGTCGGACAGCCGTCGAAGCGCATCACCGAAGATGGGAGGTCGCTCCCCCGGTTGCACGCAGCCGAGCTTGATCTGGCGATCGTCGAGTCCCTTGGTGGCTGCCAGCTGGGAAGGCGCCGAGCCAAAGTAGATGGTTCGAGCGATTCGGCGTGCGGCGGACAGCTTGCCGAAGCTCGATGAGTTCTCACGGTCGAGATTGAAGGGCAGGGAATTGGGCCCGTCGACGTCGGTCTCGATCACGGGAGTCCAGCCTGGGTCGAGGTAGCGAGTGAGCTCGCTTGCGACCTCCTCCTCGTCGATCGGAATCGATCCCGGCATGATCAGCAGGCGCGAGTCTTCGCGCATGAAGAGCGTGTGAATGACCTTGGCCATCAGGCGGAGAACGCCACGGGTTCGCTGGAAGCGTTCGAGCTCGGACCAGTCGCCGAAGAGGCGGTCGAACAACTCAGGGTGGATTGGGTAGGCGGCCTTCATGCGCCGCTCGTAGTCCGCTTCCTTCGCCTCGAACGGGAACTCGCTGGACTGGCTTCGGTACAACTCCATGAAGGCCTGGATCACGGCATCCCGCTGACGCGCCTGGTCCGGGGAGAGGTCCTTGAACAGCCGGCGACGGACGATCTCGAAGCTCTCCTCGGTGGACGCGGTCCTCCAGGTGGCCTCCATGCGCCCGATGACGTTCTCGAGCCGCTCCAGCGCGGCCCGGCCGCCCTCGCCGCCCACCTCGATGTCCGAGGCGGGGATCGTCGCGACAACCAAAGCCGACGGGACGCTGCGCGCAGCATCCGTTAGGGCTTGAGCGAAGCTGAACTGCGCGTCGAAGGAACCCGCCGGAAGCCCGGGGACCCCGTAGAGCTGGCGCGCATACGCAACCCATTCGTCGATGAGGACGAGACAGGGCGAGAACATCTGGAATAGGTCGGTGAGGGCCTCCCCGGGGCTGACGCCGGCCTTGTCAGCGTCAGCGACCAACTCGTAGCCATCGGCACCGCCGAGCTGCCAGGCCAGTTCGCCCCAGATCGTACGAACCTCGATCCCGCCGGGCTTCTTGGAGACGCTCGACGGCTGGAGCTGCTGGCCGACGAGAACTGCCCGGTTCACGCGGTCCGTCGGCAGCCCCAACTCCGCGGCAGTGAGGATCTGCTCGACCCCGGGGAGTTCGGTCGCAGGACGGCCCGACGCAAGGTGGAAGAGGGCGATGAGGGAGTGCGTCTTCCCGCCGCCGAAATTGGTCTGCAGCTTGATGATCGGGTCACCGCCGACGCCGTTGAACCGGCGCACCGCCGTGACCAGGAGCTCGCGAAGGCCATCGGTGATGTAGGTCCGCCGGAAGAACTCCTGAGGGTCGCCGTACTCGTCGGCAGCATCACCCCGCCAGACCTGATGGAGGTCGGCGGCGAACTGCGCCAGTTCGTAGCGCCCGGTAGCGACATCGTCGTGAGGTTCGGCGACCTGGCGCCAACCGGGAAGGCCGGTCGATGACTCGGTTCCCTCGGTAGGCGACTTCGAGGCCGCCTTGCGGCGGGTCGATCGAGCCTGCTCCTCGAACTTGAGTCGCTGAAGGTCCTGACGCACGCGATCGACCTCGATCGCCTGCTCACCAGCGGACACGGCCTGGAGCACCCGGTGAACCGTGTCGAGCGCGCGCAGTGCGTCGTCGGTGGAGAAGGACTCGTTGTGCGCCCAACGGTTCCGTATGTCTCGCGACTCCGAGACGTAGTTCCGATCTCCCCGCGACAACTTCAGCTCGAAGACGTTGCGCCAGTTGTCCCACAAGAGCTTGAGCAGCACCGACGGGTCGTCCGGATTGGTATCGCGGCTCACGCCCGCACCTGGTCCAGCCCCGAGTCCGCGCGCCAGCCAGTCCTCGCCGTACTTTGCGCGGAGCTCTCGCTCGACGTAGGGACGAAGCCCCGCTGCCAACTCTTGAAGTCCGAGACCAACGCGCTGATGGTTGGTGAGAGCCATGCTTCCTCGTCAGTCGGGGTAGTCGATCGTGCTGGGGGCCGTGAGCTTCGGCGCGGCCAACCCGAGTTTCGCGGACAATCCTTCAGCCACCGCGTTGAAGGCTGACACCGTGGCGCGCAGAGAGTTCAACGCGTGGGGCTGTTGCACGCTCCAGTCGCCGTCCTCCTTCTCGAGCCAGAGGAGTCCCTTGGCCTTAGTCGGGCACTTGCCGAGCTTCGCGGCATCACCGTGCGCGGCGGCGTTTCGGATGTAGTGCATCGTCTCGAGGTAGTCGGCCAAGTCGCGCCATGTAACTGGGCCTGCGACCTCCGTGCCCCGACCCGATCCGCCCTTCGACCAGGCCTTCTTGCGGGCCTTGAACAGTGCGGAAGGTGGGAGGACGTCCAGAAGGAGGCCGAAGTCCGTGAAGATCACCCTTTCGATCTTGCGGGCATCGGGCGCCATCAGTCGGTCTTCGACCAGCCACTTGCGAGGGTTCGAGTCGACGGCGTTGACGCCCTTCGCAATGACATGCCCGGCTGCGGCTTGGCGCGCGCCATGCGCAGCGAACACCAAGTCTTCGAGACCGGATTCCAGCGAGGCGAGGGACGAAAGGACGACCGTCTGCCAGTACAGGGTGCGCGGGCCGGGCCGGCGCCCTGATCCTTTGCCCTTAGCCGTGAACGCCTCGAAGAGCTTCCGCGGTCGGTTCATGTGGTCGCCGTAGAAGCGCGCCGCTTCGGTTGCGAAGTCAGGCCAGTGATGGGTCACAGCAGCCGACCCTGTTCGTCTTGAGCATCGGCCGAGCGTGCGAGCCGCTGGAGCTCGGGCCATGAGGTGACGAGCCCGTTGTACGAGGCGGCCTCCTTCGCCCATCCCTTCCGGTCGCAGACCAGGAAGAGGCGGTAGGCAAGGTCCTTGGCAACCTCGCTCTTTGCCGGACCGAGCTCCGCGACCAAGCGCGCGGCCCGTTCCTCGCCGTCCGACTCGAGCCGTTTGATGAGGTGCTGGGCCGTCTCCCACACCGTCAAGCGGCTGTCTCGATCCGGTGACCAGTCGTCGGGGAGCTCCTCCCGGCTGCTGAGCCGAACCTTCCCAGATCGTTGCGCGATGACTCCCGCCTCCACGAGACCGGCGATCGAGGTGTTCCGGGACTTGGACAGTTGCTCCGCTTGCCCGTAGGCACCCTCGCCCAGCCCGACCTCTTCGAACCACGTGATCGCCCAACGCGTATCTGCGTCGAACTCAGACTCTGTGCCTGACACGATCTCGTCTAGAACCCGGTTGATATGCTCGAGCGCCGTACGCACTGTCATCGTCGATCCATCGGCCTCGAGGACCCGACTGAACGCTGAGTACACAGCCATCCCAGGGCCAATTGCGGACTGCGCCAGGTCTACCGGCGCGATGTTGCTCTCGCGCAACGTGGCGAGGGCGCTGGGGAGCGAACTGCGCAGTGCCGCCAGGAAGTCCTTTCGCGAGACCGACGGGGCGGCTGCGGGCCGCTCGCGACAGACCAGCAGGATGGACGAGGCGAGCGCGTTCGAACCAGTCTTCACGCCCTCGGGACGTTCCGTTCGCAACGGCCAGGTGCTGACGATGCTGAAGCCGCTGTCGATCAGCGAGTCCAGTAGAGCCTCCCAGGCGGTCGAGCTACGGCCGTTCCGCCGCTGCTCGGTTTGCTGGTAGCCGTAGTACAGCGTCAGCGGGTACTCGTCGAGCTGCACTTCCTTGAACAGCTTGAACGCGTCGCGCAGTCGCGACTCGAAGTACTCGTGCGCCTGCACTCGATCCCCACCGAACCGGGCCGCGTTCGACACGATCTGATCTGCTTCCGGCGCAAGCAGAGAAGCCGTCTCATCGGGCCACACCGAGCCCAGGGCGAGCCGAAGCCATGGGTAGAAGAGGTTCGACAGCGCCGAGTAGTCGAACATGTCGTAGTACGGCGGATCCGTGCTGACGATGCCCTTCATCCCCGGTAACGCCTCGAGCGCCGACGCACAGGTGACCGACGACCGCGGACCCACAGGAAGAGCAGCCGCAGCAGCGGCGACGTGCTCGAGAGAGTTGTCCCAGGACCCAGTCGAACCTGAGAACGGATTCGCCTCCGGGAAGTCCCCGTAGAACGCGTACGCGGGTTGCACGAAGGACTGCTCCACCGAACCGTTGGCCCGGTTGTGGATCGTCATCGTCGATACGCGGTTTGCCATCCGCGAGATCGCCAATCCCAGGTAGGTCGACACCGCTTCGCCGTATGCGCGGGCGCCACGTCCGCCATCGCGGAGCGGGGTGTCATCCGCGGCGATCCCGGCTGCGATCGCGTCGAGTTCGATTGTCGAGCGAAGGTCGGCCAGCGCGTCGCACATCGTGACCATGAGAAGCCGCTGGCGCGGAGTGAGCAGATCCTCGATCGTGTGGACACCGAAGCTCTGGATGTTCCCGGCCACGGCAGGCAGCTCGAAGCCGGGGAGCGGGAACTCGCGATCTTCGGGCCACGCCGCCAGCGCGGCCGCCTCTTGCTCGCGCGTTGCGCTGGTCCACGCTCGACCGCCGCGAGGCTTCGACGGATCGGCGAAGGTCTGAATGGCGACGAGCCGTAGCCCGAACCGACCTGACTGCCCTTGGGAGCGGATCTCGTCGGCCTCGGTGACCTCACCGCAGATAGCGCAACGGAAGTTGGCTCCCCTGCTGACCTTCAGATCCTTGAGGTCGTCAGGCGGGCTGCCCTTTCGTATCTCGAAGTCGATCCGTCCTTGGCCGAGGATCGGCCGCACGTGCCAGTGGTTCTTTGCCCGCTTTGAAAGCCACCACGTCGAAAGCAGCGGCAGTTCTGCTCGACACCGCGGGTTCGAACAGGTCACTGCCCGGGCCCAGAGGTACGAGACCGCACGTGTCCTTGACCCATCGAGTGCTGCTACATCGGGGTACGAAGGTCCGATGCGCCGCTCGGTCTCCGCGATGAGTTGTTCGCCGTAGCGCTGGATGTCCGCTCCGACCCCTTCCATGCCGTCGACCTTGCCGAGTCTCTGGATGGTCTTGGGGTGGACCGGGCCAAGACCGCCGACCACACACGGCACCTCGATGAGGCCCTTCGTGATGAGCGCAGCCACTGGACTCAGGTCGATCGCGTGTGCCGGTAGGCCCAGTCGGGTTGCCTCAAGCGGGATTGCGCCGCCACCGCAGAACGGGTCGATGACCTGGGGGAGCTCAGGGCCGCACTGCTCTCGGATCAGGCGACGCGCTTCATCCACCCGATGTACCGGGCAGTCCCATCTAGAAAGGTCCGCTACAAGGTCAAGGAGTGCGTGACGCTGGTCGTGGCGCTCCTCCTCCGACGACCACAGGTCGGGACGAGACATCGGATCGTCCACAACCGACGCGAAGAGCACAGCTCGAGCAAGGCCGGTGGGTTTGCGCGACCACCAGAGGTGCATCGTTGCCGGCAGGCCCTTCTTCGGGACCGCCTTCTCCGCGCGTCCGGCGAGGTTCATCGCCTCGACCGGGAGCGCCGCCTCGATGAGCTTGCGGGACCCCGTTCTGGTCAAAGTAGGCGCCCCTGAGCTTCAGGATCTTCAGGCAGTCCCATCGAGGATGCCAACCTCGCGAGTTCGGGCCACGTGACAACGAGCGCGTTCATCGCAGCCGCCTCCTTGGCCATTCCCTTCTCGTTAGCTATCAGGTAGAGGCCATAGGCAAGCTCGCGAGCGGCATCCGCGTCTGAGAGACTCGAGAGAAGCTTCGCAGCAGCCTCTTCACCACCAGTCTCCAATGCCTTGATCAGGTGTTGCACGGCCTCCCAGCAGGTGGGATTAGCGTCAGTCGCTACGTCGTAGCTTTCTGGCAACTCGTCGCGCGTAAGCAATCGAGTACGGCTCGACCCGGTCTCAACGATCCCGGCTCGATCGAGACGATCGAGACTGGTGACTTTGGCCCTCGCCAACGCATCCGCCTCACCGGAGGTTCCGACGGTGTACTGGAATTGCTCATACCAGGTTACAGCCCATCGCGTCTCCCCATCCCAGTCGCTCTCCTGCTCACCCATCACCTCGGCGAACACGGAGTTCACGATGATCTGCGCATCCCGGACAGACAGACGGCTGCCATCGGCGGCGACAACGGCCGAATACCGCGTGAAGACACCCATACCGGGTCCGATCACAGCTTGGGCAAGATCGACCGGAGCGATGCCGGCTGCTTGGAGAACCCTAACTGATGCTCCGATCTCCGAACGCAGTTCGGAAAGGAACTGGGTGCGCGAGATCTGGCCTGATCCCGCGGGTCTTGGCCGACAGACCAGCACCACGTACGTCGCCAGCGCATTCGCTCCAAGTCCCCTCATCCGAGTGGAGCCAGTTCCATGAACCGGCCAAGTGGCAACGACCATGAGATCGGACCTCATGATCGCTTCCAACATCGCCTCCCAGCCGCCGGCCCCGCTGGCTCCTCCGCTACCTTCCTGCTCTTTGAATGCGTACACGACAAGCAGCGGTAGGTCAGGACGGCTTGCGCTCTGCAGGCTTCTGAAGGTCTCCGTAAAGCCGGTGATGAAGTAGGTCTTCGCATCTGCTTCAGACTCATGGCGTGCCGGCTCAGCGATCAGCTCACCGCCCTTTGGCGTGGCAAACGTTCCAAGCAGATCTGGAAAGCACTGCGAGAGCGCTCGCCGAATCCACGGATAGAAGTAGTCTGAGAGGTTCGCGTAACCGATCGCAGAGAAGTAGGGAGGATCGGTCACCACAAGGCACTGACCGGCAAGATCCACTCCCGCCGTCCGAGCATCGCCTTGCACCACCTGCGATGCGGGCCCTGCCGGTTCTACACAATCGAGGGCTCGCGTGGAGGTCTGAATGATCTGCAGCCAGTCGCCTACCGAGCCACCAAACGGGTTGGTCTCCACGAAGTCCCAAGACATTGGCACATCATTCCGCCCGAACTTCGCGCTCTCCGCCTTGCCTGTTCCGTTTCGGGAATCGATCTTCCAGAGACATTGGCTCGAGGAGAACTGTGCAAGCTTCCCTACGCACAGTCCGAGTATTGCTGCAATTCCCTGCGCCTGGTCTTCGTCTCCGCCGTCATGCCTCACCCACTGGGGTACCTGAGCAACCAGGTCGGCGAAGGTCTCAAGTGCAACTAGCTGACGATTCGTAAAGAGCTCTGACCATTCGCGAAGGCCGTAACCTTGAACCCTGAAGCCGATTGCTCGGTCGGGAAGCATCAGTTCCGGCGGATCAAGCGGCTTAGCCTCAGCCGCAGAGTTTCGGTGCACATCATTCGGCGAGTGGTAGGTGCGACCACCGAGACCGTTTGCAGCAAGCGCGATCAGCGTCGTTCCGAGGTTTCCGGCTGAACCCTGCTCCCGTAGGTACTTGAACGAGATCGGCGCACCAGAGACGACGCACGCCGACTTGCTGGGCGATGGGGGTTCTCCGATTGACCGGACTATGAAATCAACCGAGTTGTCATCATTGATAACTGGCTCGACGTAGGCTCGTTCACTGTCCTTCTTCGAGAGCCACCAATTGGATACGAGAGGCACACTGGCCCCCTGCAAGCGCGGGTCTGGACTCGGCACGGTCCTCGCCCAGATCCAGGCAACAGTCGTGTCGCCGTTCGGCGCTGGCGGGTAGAGATTGCCAATTCGTTCTTTGGCCTCGTTGTAGACGCGCCTTCCGTAGTGGTCGATGTCAGCGAGGTATCCCGATAGACCGGACCACAGCGCCTGCGGGTCAAGGAAATCCGCGGCGGCCGGAGGCCGATTGACCAGACTCGGCGGAAGCGACGTAAGTACCGTCGAAATCAGGACCGGAATGGGGTTGAGGTCGCTTCCTCGACTCGGAAGCCCGAGTCGCTGAGCTTCGACAAGCGTGGATCCACCACCGCAGAAGGGGTCCAACACTGTAGGAGGGTCGGATCCCACCGAATCGTTGATGGATGCCGTGACCTCCGCCATCACTGAGGCTGGTGGAGTATCAACGACAGATCCGACCAGCGCGCTCACAAGATCCATGAGTCGAAGCCGTTCCGTGTCATCTTCGGGATCATCCACCAACGAAGCGAAGATGAGCGCCCGGAGGGCCGGAGTAGGCATGGGCGCGAACCACTTGTGGAGGTTGCGGATCGTACCGGTCTTCCGGTCCTTATCAAGTTTGCAGGCAGCGTTGATTGCCTCAAGTGGGATCGCGACTTCGATGAGCTTCTTCTTGTACATGGCTCTCAAGCGGGGTCGGAGGCGAGGGTCCAGTAGTCGCGCCAGGCCAGGGTTCGGGCATTCTCACCGAAGCCAGGCTCAGGGGCACGGCCAGTGAACGGGTCACGGACGTAGCGGACGGTCGTGGAGTCGTCCTCGGCGACCTCCACCAAGGCGAGGATGTGATTAGTGCCGTTGTTGAGGCCGCAGAGGATCTCCGAGGCGGTGATCGTGAAGTCGGAAGCCCCGACGACCCTGCCCTTGACCTCGATGAAGGTCAGGTCGCCATCTGGTCTGCGCGTCTCGATGTCGTAGCCCTTGTTGTTGTGCGGCATCTCACGAGGGTTCCGGCCCAGGCGTCGCTCTGCTGCGAGTACGGCCGCCACGGCGAGCTGGTCCGAGCGCAGCGTGTCCCTCGCGTGAGCTGGAGGCGCAGAGCCCAGGCGAGTCGCGAGCAGCCCCGCTGGGATGATGAGGGCGCCACCCGTGACCCTCGGCTGGCGGGCTGAGAGCTTGCGCTCGAGGGCCAGTTCACCGAGTCGGCGCTCGAGGCGCTCGGCTGCTTCATCAGCGCGCTGGCGGGCGCGGGCGGAGTTGAGTTTCGCGTTCCGCTTGCCGGCCAGCTCGGCATCCTTGAGCTTGAGCGCCTGAGCGTCCCAGTATCGGATCTCCTCACTCAGCCGCTTCTCGACCGCGGCGACGGTGGCGTCGACACGGGCGTGTACCCGAGCCTCGACCTCGGAGAGGTGCTTCGGTGCGTTGTGCTCAATGGCGTGGCGCTGAGCAACCTCGGTCAAATTCGCCCGCGTCCATGCTGAATCATGGAGGTCAACAACGGCTGCGGACTCCTCGGTGGTGGGGGCTCGGTAGTCGATGTAGGGGTGATAGCCAGCGTCGGCAACCGTTCCTGCTTCGTCGATCTCGACGTACTCGAACCGCTTGGAGACGACTCGGCGCTGTCCTCCCTCGATGAGCGTTCCATCGACGATCTCGTGCTCGAGGTACACCAGAACACGCGGCTCCGACCCCCAGTCGTTCGGATCGACCAGGACTGCGCCCTGTTGCAGTGCCGGGCCATGCCGCTCAAGCAACACGCCCATCGTGGCTTCGAGCAGCGGATGGCCGGGCGTGAGAAGCGCTGCCGTCGGCTTGCCGGGCTCGCTCACGTGCTCTCGCTCGAAACAGATGCGTTCGTAGGTAGGTAGGAGGCGCCCGAGTCCTGCCGAGCTGTCGTACTGGCGAAGTCGGCCAGGAACCCTCGTGATCTCGTAGCGACCGCTTTCGCGGCGGACCGCTCTGCCACCGAGCTGCTCGAACGCTTCGAGGAAGAAGCGTCGGATGTAGGAGGGCTGGAGCTTGCGCGCCTGCGCCCGCTGCATCTGGTCGCGGATCTCGCTGACGTGCTCAGGGGAGAGCAGGTCCGTGAGGAGGGACTGGGCATCGATCAGCTCGCGCATGCGATCACCGATCGTCACATCAATGACCGCCGCCGCGCGCGCCTGCTGGAGCTTCGGATCCTCTGCGCGGATCGCATCGATCAACAGATCCCGAAGCGACTTGTCGCTGAAGGCCTCCCCAAGGACATCGAAGACCTTGCCGCCGAGAGCGGCCCTCTGCTCATCGAGCTTGCTGAGCAGACGCTCGAACACCTGCCCCTCGCGCGTGTCCTCAGCAACCAGGTTCCACAGGCGGCACACGTCCTCCTGGCCGATGCGGTGGATCCGCCCGAATCGCTGTTCGATTCGGTTGGGATTCCACGGCAGGTCGTAGTTGATCATCAAGTGGGCGCGTTGGAGGTTGAGGCCTTCTCCGGCAGCGTCGGTCGCCACCATGATCAGGACCTCACGGTCCTGCGTGAACCGCTCCGTGGCGCGCCGGCGATCCTCTCGACGAACCCCTCCGTGGATCGACACGATCGCGTCGTCACTGCCGAGAAGCCGCGAGAGCTTCGCTACGAGGTAGTCGAGGGTGTCGCGATGCTCGGTGAAGATGATCAGCTTCTGCAGCGAGCCGGTCGCGTCGAGCATCTCCGGCGTGTCGGCGAGCAGCTTGGCGAGCTCGTCCCACTTCCGATCTTCCCCTGACGCCAAGACCCTCCGGGCAAGGTCCTCCAAGTCCCGCAGCTCGAGCAGCTCAGCCTCGAGCTCAGCGATCGTGCGTGCTGCGGACGCGGCGTCGACGACCTCCTCCTCGACATCTTCCAGCTCCGACTCAAGGAGCTCATCCGGATCGAAGTCGTCGAAGTCATCAAGTCGGAAGCGGGAGGGTGCGGACACGACATCGATCGGCGCGTTCAGTGCACGTTGCCCGATACGTGCCTCAGCGAGCTTGTCGGCAAGGCGTCGCTGGCGCCGCTCAAGAGAGCGTTGGATCGCAAGCGGTGAAGAGGCGAGACGCCGTTGCAGCGTCGTCAGGGCGAACCCGACCACGTTCTTTCGGCCACCGTCGGCGAGCCGTTCCGCCCGGTTCATCCCCTCCCGCACGTAGTCGCTCACCCGTTCGTAGAGCGCTGATTCGAGAGGCGAGAGTGGGTACTTCGCGGTGTAGGCGACCCGCTCGGGGAACAGCTTCGTTCCATCGAAACGGAGCAGCTCCTCCTTCACCATCCTCCGCATGAGGTCCCGGGGCGGATCGGCGCTGTGGTCGCCCTTTCGGAACTTGCCCGCGAAGCGATCGCCGTCAACAAGCGCCATGAAGAGCTGGAAGTCCTCGGGCCTGCCGTTGTGAGGGGTCGCTGTCATCAAGAGCAGATTCCGAGCGATCAATCCCAGTCGCTTGCCCAGGCGGTACCGCTTGGTCTCCTTGACCTCCTGGCCGAAGAAGGTCGCCGACATCTTGTGAGCCTCGTCGACAACCACCAGATCCCACTCGGTCTGAGCTAGCCGATCCACCAGCTCCTCGTTGCGCGAGAGCATGTCGAGCCGAGCGATAAGCAAAGGTCGCTGTGTGAACGGGTTGCCCGTCCGAGAGGTCTCGATGAGGTCGCGTGAGAGGAGGTCGAACTCCAGCCCGAACTTCTCGCCCAGCTCGTCCTGCCACTGCTCGACCAAGCCGCCCGGAGCTACCACCAAGCATCGCTCGAGGTCACCGCGCACGATGAGCTCGCGGATCAGCAGCCCAGCCATGATCGTCTTGCCCGCTCCGGGATCATCGGCGAGGAGGAACCGCAACGGCTGCCGGGTGAGCATCTCGGTGTAGACGGCCTCGATCTGGTGAGGCAGCGGGTCGACATCGGAGACCTCAGCGGCGAGGAAAGGATCGAACAGGTACGCAAGCTGGATTCGCTTCGCTTCGGAAACGAGGGTGAACAGCCGTGGGTCCGCATCGAGCGACCACGGCCGGCCATCGCCGTCAAGGCTCAGGTCCGGCTCGCTGGTTCGATAGACAAGCTCGCGCTCGATGGCCCCGTTGGCGTCCTCATACGTGAGGTTGAGCACGTCGGAGCCGATCCAGTCCGCGTCGATGACCGTCACAGGCCCCGACGGCGAGATACCGCGGACGCGTGTCCCCTTCGTAAGGTCTTCAAGCCGCGTCAACGAAGCCTCTTCAGGCGCGCCGGACACCCGCGGTGTGCGGCACGGGTGGCGAATCGGTTGCGTACAGATCGATGGATTTCGGGCATCTCGAGATCGGTGGCCAGGCCCCCCGACCCCTCTTGGCTCGCGTCAACCTGACCATCAGAGGGTACGCCACCACCGTGACAGCGACGGACGGTCCGTCGATCACCAGTCGCGCGAACGCAACGGCTCCACGCGTGCACCCCAGGTCACAGCCGTCCAGTGACTCGTGCCCAGGCGGCGACATCGGGCCAAGACCAGACGTAGCCGAGGGCGAGCCTGGCGATAGGCTCGGGGAAGTCCGGGTGCCGGCGGCGCCAGTCGTGGACGACGCCGGGGCGCTTCGCCCCGAGGCGGGTCGCGATCTCGCTGGCGCTGACCAGATCGTCGGCATCCACCATTCGTCCCACGACCCGCCAGGGTAGGAAGCCCCGCCCCTCGGGCCTGCGTTTGCGTTGCCTCTAACGCAGAGGTACGTTGCCGAGGTCCGCTTCGGACAGCGCTCTCGCCCGGCGACATGGGTGACCCCCGCCTCCTATTCGCATGGGGGTGCATCGATGACACCAGAGGCAGAGGCCGGTGTCTTGCGGGCCCGACGGCTCGAGATCGTCGACGACCAGGGTCGGATCCGAGCGAGCATCGCGGCCGACAGGGACCCGTACGAGGGCGATACGACCGTCGGGCTGGAACTGCTAGACGAAGACGGAAGCGCCCGCGCGTGGCTCGTCGACGTGTGCGGCGCCGCTCAACTCGCTCTCGCCCTCCACGGCGACCAGGTCGCGGTCTTGGAGTCGATCTCACACAACGACGGCACGTCCACCGTCGCGCTGGTCCTGTGCGACGCGTCCGGGCGACAGGTGGTCCGCTGGGCCGTCCAGTCCGACGGGACCTACTCGGCCTCTGTCGACGGCGAGCCGACACCCGGCTCCTGATCGCCCACGGGCGGTCCGCTGGGGGCTGCCCGTGGGCTCTGCGGCGCCAGCTCGGAGGTGGCGGCGAACAGGCGGTGGGCGCGCTGGGCCGAGCGCGGCAGCTTCGGGACGCCGCGGTCGGTGATCGGCGGGACGCTGACCACGACTCCGAGGGTCTCGTCGCCGAGGTGGGTGACGAGTCGGTGCTGGGCCAGGCGGTCGATGGCCTTGGCCAGTGGGGAGGTCTTGCCCACCGGCTCGCGATGACTAGCGCGCAGGCCGAGCTCAAGAGAGAGCTCGATGGGGCAGACGGTGACCGGGCCACCGGCATCGGCGAGGTGACGATTGAGCGCCCGTGCGAGCAGGGTCGAGGCGGGACCGATCAGCGGCCCGTAGACCATCTCGAAGTAGTCGTGCAGGACCGGGAAGGCGGGGTCAGCGCACGGAGGCAACGCTTCAAGTCGGAGGCCCGTGACGGGCCTCCGTTCCTTGCCAGGCGGCTCGCTTCCGCTACCGCTGGTCTCCGGGTCCATGGTCTGCCGCCGGGGTGTCGCTGCTTGGAAGGTGGACTGACGTCCGTTGCCCGCTGCTCCCCCGCCGGCTGGCGTCCCCGCGGTCGAACCCGGCGGTGCCGGGTCGAGGAGCGGGGGCGAACCATGCCATCCCGAAAGCGTAGGCCGTTCGGCCCATGTGCGACAGGGGTTCCTCATAGGGACAGGCCGCCGCCGGGCGATCGAGGGACGACCGGGTCGACCGTCACGGCCGCGGCCGGAGGCTCGCCGCTCGACGGTTCGTCGGAGGCGGTGGCCGCGGCGAGGGTGTCGTTGATCTCGCCTTGGCGACGTCGGAGGGCAGTCAGCTCCTCGGCTCGGTCCCACGGTGCGCCGATGCGGGCGGCGGCCCGATCGGCCTCCGCTCGAGCGGTGTCGCCCTCGGCTTGGAGTGAGGCGAGGGTGTCGGGCAGTCGTTGGATCTGGCGTTCGAGGCGGGTGATGAGTCCGCTCGGGTCGCTGCGCTTCCAGTCGAGGGCGGGCCAGGTCACCTCGATGTGGGCGTCGGGGACGGCGAGGCGGATCTCGTCGTCGATGGTGGTGACGGCTTGGCCGGTGATGGTGAGGCCGCCGAGAGAGCCAATGTCGTGGATCGCTCCATTCGTCTCCGGAGGCGTCCGGTCGAGGCGCTCGGCCATGAACCGTTGCAGGTGCTCCCCGGCCTCGACACGCTTGGAGTGCCGGTGGCCGTCGACCGTCATGGTGAATCGGTCGCCGCGGGTGTCGATGACCCGATCGAGCACGGACTCGAGCTGACCGGCGCGCTCGGTCGCTCGATCGGATCGAGCGAGTGCTGTCTCGTGCGTGCGGCGGAGCCGGTGCTGGTCGTCGTGGTGGGCGCGTTCCAGTCGGGTGAGCCGGGCGACATCGGCGTCTACCGCCGCCTTCTCGAGGACGAGCGGGTCACCAGTGGCGAGGGCCTTGACCTCGGCGAACGAGAGCGCTTGGTCGCCGATGTCATCGACGTCCCGGTCGGGCAGGTCGCCACGAGTCACCTGGGCGATGAACGCGGCCTTCCGCTCCAGGGTCTGCCACATGTAGGTGTCGAAGCTGCCCTCCCTGACGTAACGCAGGATGCGGACTTCGGGGTTCTGGTTCCCCTGGCGGAGGATGCGGCCGTCGCGTTGTTCGATGTCCGCCGGGCGCCACGGCGCATCGAGGTGGTGCATGGCGACAGCGCGGGCCTGGACGTTGGTGCCCACACCCATCGTCTCGGTCGAGCCGATGAGCACGGCGACGCTGCCGTCGCGGCAGGCGGCGAACAGGTTGGCCTTGGCCTGGTCGGTCTGGGCGGACTGCATGTAGCGGATCGAACCGTGGTCGACGCCGCGTCGCACGAGGAGCGTGCGCAGTTCGTCGTAGGCGTTCCAGCCGTCGCCGGCAGGGGTGGAGACGTCGCAGAACACGAGCTGCAGCGCACCGGGGCGGAGGGTGAGCTGGCCGTGCTCGTCGGCGTAGCGGTGGTCGCGGGTGGCGTGGTGGATCGCGGCGATGTGTTGGGCGGCGACATCGAGCTTGGCTCGGTCGGCGGCTGGGTCGAGGCCGACGAGTCGGAGGTCGAGCGCGGCGCGTCGTCCGTCGCCGGTGACCTTGAGCATGTTGTCCTCGGCGGGGTCGACGGAGCGGTTGCGGATGCGTTCGGCGCGCGCCGCGAGGTCGGCCACGTAGTCAACGAGATCGTCGCTCGGTTCGACGACCACCGTCTCGGGCTGGCCGCCGGCCACAGTGGGAGTGGGGAGGTCGAGGTCGTCCGAGGTGCGAACGTCGGCGACTCGCCGGTAGAGGGTCAGGAGCTCCGGGACGTTCTGGAACCGAGCGAAACGGGTCTGCATCCGGTATGACGCGCCATCGGGGGCGAGCTCGAGGGCGGTGTGGGTGCGTCCGAAGGTGGCGGCCCACGCGTCGAACGGCTTCAGGCCGACGGCTTCAAGGTGGTCGGGCTGGAGGTAGGTCTGCATGACCCACAGCTCGGCCATCGAGTTCGCCACCGGGGTCGCGGTAGCGAAGGTGACGACCCGAGGGCCGTGGGCGCGGCGCAGCGCCCACAGCTTGGAGTCGAGGTCCTGGGCTCGCTGCGATCCGGTGTTGGCGGCGCCGTCGATGCTGGAGTCGACCCGACGGTTCTTGTAGGCGTGACTCTCGTCGACGAAGAGGAAGTCGACGCCGGTCTCCTCGAAGCGCACGCCGTCGTCCTTGGTGTGCTCGGCGAGCAGGCGTTTGTAGTTCTCCTCCATCTGCGCGATGCGGCGTTCGAGCCGCTTGACCGACAGCCCTTGGCCGTCGCGTGACCCGGCGAGCGCACCTCGGGCCGTCTCGATCTCCTGGGCCAGGTAGTCGCGCATGAGATCGGCGCCGAGGGGGATGCGGGCGAACCCGGATTGGGTGAACACGATCCCGTCCCAGTCCCCGGTGGCGGCACGGGCGACGAACTCCTTGCGCCGGTCCTTCGAGAGCCGCTCGCGGTCGGCGACGAGGATCCGGGCGGTCGGGTAGAGCTGGAGCCACTCGCGGGAGAACTGCTCGAGCATGTGGTTGGGGACGACCACCGCGGGCTTCGAGGCCGAGCCGAGTCGGCGCAGCTCCATGGCCGCCATGACCATGGTGGCGGTCTTGCCGGCGCCGACGGCGTGGGCGAGCAGTGTGCGGCCGTCGGTCAGGATCCGGGCGACCGCGTCGCGCTGGTGCGAACGGGGCTCGAAGCTCGCTGCCAGGCCCGGGAGGGTGAGGTGGCTGCCGTCGTGGTGCGGGAGCACCGTCGACGAGAACAGCTCGTTGTAGCGACCGGCGAGACGCTCGGATCGGTCGGGGTCCTCCCACACCCAGACCGAGAACCGGGTGGTGAGTGCTTCCTGCTTGTCGCGTGCGGCGAGGGTCTCGGCGTCGTTGCGGACGCGGCGACCGTCGTCGGTGGCGTCGGTGACGGTGTGGAGCCGCTGGTTCAACGCGGCGTCGAGCAGGGTGATGGCGTCGGCGCGCGCAGTACCCCATTCGGAGGTGAGGGCGACGCTGCGGCGGCTCCCGCCGCGGAGCCGGGCGGACCAGTGGCCGAGCTGCGGAAGGTGTTCGACATCGACCGCGGCGTCGAGGACCTCGGCGGTGAAGCGTTCGACGTCTCGGCTGGGGATCCACGGGGAGCCGAGCCGGGCGGTGATCTCCACGGGGTCGAGTTGGCGTGGCAGCACGCGCTCGAGGGCAGTGACGTTCGACCCGTAGCGATCGTCGGTCGTCGCCGCGGTTCGGGCGGCGGTGAGCTTGTCGCGGACGTTGCCCGACAGGTACTGGGCGGCCGGGATGAGCCGGCCCGTGTCGGGCTCGTCGTAGACGAGGTTCCCAAGTCGCGTGCGGGCCGTGGTCGGGTCGACGCCGAGGAGCTCTCCAACGCGGTCGGCGGTGACCTTGCCGGTCTCGTCGAGACAGACGGCGACGGCTTCGTCGGGTGTGTCGACGGCGTGGCGTTCGTGGGGCGGGTCGATGATCCTGTCGTGGAAGATCGCAGCCGGCCGGGTCTGCTGGGTCTCGTCGTCGAACAGCTCCAGCGCGGCGACGAGCGGCCAGTCCGGGTCCTCGCGGAAGCCGCCCATTCGTGGCCGCATCCGGCGGTGGATGTCCTCGCCCGTCTCGGGATCTCGGCGACCGGTGCGGGCTCGGGTCGATCGATTGATCGGTCCGTAGACCCGTAGGTAACTGCCGTAGCGGTCGGCGAGCGCCTGTTGAGCGGCGCGCAGGTCATCCTCGCTGCCGCCGTCGAGTTGGACGGCGACCACGCTGCGGGCGGCGTCGCGCAGTCCGACGAGGCGGACGAGTTCAGGGCCGTCTTTGGCGAACCGTGGTTCGTAGGCGACGGGCACTCCGCCGCGCACGACGGCGACCTCTCCCTTGCTGGTGACGACGAAGCTGCCGTCCTGGGCGTGGGTGAGGTCGAAGTCGCCCGTCGCCTGCGGCAGAGCTCGCGTGCGGTGCGCCTCGGTCGGTGAGCGGGCGACGTAGCGAAGACCCGTGGCCGTGGCGTCGGCGACCAGTCGGTCGAGCGCGGCGGGAAGCTGCTCGTCGAGGTTCCCGGTTGGTGCGACGCTCAGCTCGTCGTCTCGATACATGCCTCGGGTGGTCACGAGGTCGCCGAGCACACGGTCGGGGTGCGCGACGAGGTACTCGTTGACCTCGACGTCACCGCCGGGTCGGTCGCCGGTGCCGTTGGCCGAGGTGGTGACGGCGTGCTCCCAGGACGGGCCGGTCTGTTCCGCTCCGGGTAGGCGGCGGCGCAGGACGAGCAGGTCGACGACGACGTCGGTGCCGGACGACTTGGCGAACGCCCCTTCGGGGAGTCGGATGGCACCGACCAGGTCGGCGAGACCGGCCATCTCCCGGCGCGCCGAGGGGTTGTGGGCGTCGAGGGTGTAGCGGGACGTGAGGGCCATCACGATCCCGCCGGGCCGCGTCAGGTGGAGGCTCTTGAGGAGGAAGTAGTTGTGCAGGGCGTGGCGGCCCCGGTTGTGGCGAGGATCGTGCGGGGTGACCTTGGCGAAGGGGACGTTGCCGATGACCATGTCGAAGGCGCCGTCCTCGACGCGCAGCTCCTCGAACGCGCCGGTGTGGATGGTGGTCCGGGCGCCGTAGAGGTGGTCGGCGATCTTGGCGGTGGTGGCGTCGAGCTCGACGCCGGTGAGCACCGCATCCTCGGGGGCGAGGCCGAGGAAGTTCCCCGAGCCGCACCCCGGCTCCAGCACGCGGATTGGGCCGTCGACACCGAGGGCCGACGCGGCTCCCCACATCGCGTTGACGACCGAGGCCGACGTGTAGTGGGCGTTCAAGGTGGTGCGCCGCGCCTGGGCCCACGCCTCCTCGGTGCCGAGCAACCGCCGCAACTCCGCCCGCTCCGCGACGAACTGCTCGTCACGTTCGTCGAAGACCTTCGGGACCGCACCCCACCCCGCCCATCGGGCGAGCACCGCCTGCTCCTCGGCGTCGGCCCACCGGTCCTCGTCGCGGCAACGTCGTAGGACGTCGAGCGCGGCAAGGTTCGCTCGTAGCTTCGCGGTCGAGCCTGCGGGCGCCAGGTCGTCCGGCCCATCCGGACGGAACGCTGGTGGCCGCTCCGCTCGGGTGGGCTCGCTCGGCTCCGCTCGGGCTGGTGGATCGTCGGCTACAGCGACTGGTTGATCACGCGGTTGATCTCGTCGAGCAGCCGGTAGCGATCGGCCAGGTCCGGATCCTCGTCGAAGTCCTCGTCCGTCGTCGTCTCCGGTTGGAAGAGGAAGTGGTCCGTCAGGACCAGCTCCTCGGCCGTCGCCAACGCCTGGTAGCCGCGTCGGCGGTAGCTCTCCAGGTCCTCGTCGGCCCGGGGTGGGCCGAGGATCTGGTCGCGGGTCTCGGTAATCGCTGCGGCGATCTCCTCCCCCGCTTCGGCGAAGAACTCGTCCGGGTCGAGGATCTGCGAATAGGCGACCGGCCGGTGGTTCCGGCTGTGGTCGAGGGCGAGCTGGCCGTAGTGGTTCATCACGGTGCGCCTCCTGTGCCGACGTGTCGGCCTCGGTGGGCGGGAGCTCGATGTCGAACAGCGAGAGCTGGTTCGACGGGGCACGGCGAGCGCTCCGATCGCTGGCCACAACCTACCGCCGTGGCGTCCACGAGCCCCGGAGGGCGCGTCCGGTCACAGCCCACGGGCCTCGAGCCCGGCTGCCGGACGGTGCTGGCTGCGATCCGTCGACCGGGCGAGAGCCGCGTCGGCCGACGCGGCCTTGTCTCGGACCCACATCTCCTGGGTCCCGTCGGTCGCGTAGCGGCGGTAGCCGGCGTCGGCCAGCTCGGAGCGCATGTGGTCGCCGGGATCGTTCCGGCACAGCACGATCTGGTGCTGGCTCGGGTCGTAGACGACCTCGACCTCGCGGCCCGCCCACTGCCCGGCGGGCTCGGAGGTCCAGCCGACCGGCGCGAGTCGAGCGCGTGAGGTCGGGCGGAGGAACGGCTTCACGGCTTCGCCGTCTGGGAACGATCGGGCTTCATCGCGGCGCGCTCTGCGAGGTGCGGTGTGGCGTAGAACGGGCGGGTCCTCACGTGCGCCGGCGGCAGGGTCCCGTGCACCAACAGCGCGTCACCCGGACGCATCTGGCGCAACACGTGTGCCGGCGCCAGCGGGACCTGCGTCGTGGAGAACTGGTCCGAACCGCCGCTCACCCGCTCGGTGGCCGTCCTCGATCGGGTGTCGACCTCGGCCTGCCCGAGGATTCGATCGACGTAGGACAGCGAGGCTGGATCGGACAGCCCTGCGTACATGAGCTTGGTCAGGTGGTTCGTGAGGATCGTGTCGGACTGGGGGCCGTAGGCGGCGTTGAGCTGGGCGATGCTCTGCCAGATCGTCACCAGCAATACGCCGAGGCCGGCCAGCGTGGACGCGTACTCCGGTAGTGACCGCAGCGGCGTGTTGCCCGCCTCGTCGATCACCACCAGCAACGGTGGATCGAGCGGCTTCCCGCGCTCGGCGACGTGGCGGTAGGCCTGGTTGATCAGATCGTTGAGCAGCCCACCGAACGCCGGGGCCAGGCGACGCTGGTCCTCGATCGGCGAGCACAGATAGACGGTGTTGGCCCCGCCGAGCAGCCACGCCAGGTCGATCTGGCCCTCCCCCTCCTTTCCGCGCTTGGGTGGTCGCCCCTTGCCCGGTGGTGTGTGCGGCGGGCGAGCTGAGAGCGCGACACCGGGGTCGGACCAGGGCCACACGACCGTCTGCGCGGTGGCGTAGATCGACGAGCGGGTGCGGTCCTCCATCTGCCACACCGACTTGAGGCTCTTGTGGACCTCGCTCGCCCCGCCCGACACGGCGCTGTTGTTCGAGTTCAACAGCGGCTTCAGCGCGTCGTAGACCTCGCCGTGGGCCTGTCAGATGGTCTGTGTAGGAGCTCCTCTTCCATGAGGTAGTGAACGTGTCCATGACCGATGACGAGGTCGAGCGGTCGGCTGAGCGGGCTGCTGTGCAGCAGCTCGTCGATGCCGGACTGCTCGACGATCTGATGTCCCGGGTTGATGCCGGGGAGGTGCAGCTGACCGGCGAGGGCGGCTTCTTGCCCGAGATGATCAAGGCCGTCCTCGAACGGGGTCTGGCCGCTGAGCTGACCGGCCATCTCGGCTACGAGCGGGGCGACCCGGCCGGACGGGGGTCGGGGAACTCGCGCAACGGCTCCACGCCGAAGACGGTGGCGACCGAGGTCGGCGATGTCGATCTGGCCACGCCCCGGGACCGGCTCGGGACCTTCGAACCCCGGCTGGTCCCGAAGGGCGCCCGGCGGACCGGGGGCCTCGACGAGATGATCATCTCGCTCTACGCCGGCGGCATGACCATCCGCGACATCGGCGCTCACCTGGCCCGGACGCTGGGCACCGAGCTGAGCCACGAGACGATCTCGAAGATCACCGACGCCGTGCTCGAGGAGGTCAAGGCCTGGCAGAGCAGGCCGCTCGAGGAGCTCTACCCGGTGATCTACCTCGACGCTCTGGTGGTCAAGGTCCGAGACGGCCATCAGGTCCGCAACAAGGCCGCCCACATCGCCGTCGGCGTCGATCTCGACGGCATCAAGCACGTGCTGGGGATCTGGGTCCAGGCCAACGAAGGGGCCAAGTTCTGGGCGGCGGTCTGCGCCGAGCTGGCCAACAGGGGCGTCCGAGACGTCCTCATCGTCTGCTGCGACGGGCTCACCGGGTTCCCCGAGGCCATCGAGGCGACCTGGCCCCAGGCCACCGTGCAGACCTGCGTCGTGCACCTCATCCGGGCCTCGATGCGCTTCGTGTCCTACAAGGACCGCCGAGCCGTCGCCGCTGCGCTCAAGCTCGTCTACACCGCCCCCAACGCCGAGGTCGCCGAGGCCGCCTTGCTCGAGTTCGCCGAGTCAGACCTCGGTCAGCGCTACCCGGCCACGGTCTCGACCTGGACCGCCGCGTGGGAGCGGTTCATCCCGTTCCTCGAGTTCCCGCCGGCGCTGCGCAAGGTGATCTACACGACCAACACGATCGAGTCGCTGAACTACCAGCTCCGCAAGATCATCAAGAACCGCGGTCACTTCCCCAACGACGACGCCGTCGTGAAGCTCCTCTGGCTCGCCATCCGAGACATCGAAGACAAGCGGGCCCGCCAACGCGCCGCCGAAGCCGGCAAGGCCCGCAACAAGCGCACCGCCCCCGGCCACCTGGTCGAAGGCGCCGCCACCCACGGATGGCGACCCGCCCTCGGCGCCCTCACCATCGCCTACCCCGACCGCCTCGCCGGCCGGATCTGACCCCCCAACCACGAGCTGCTTACACAGAAGTCTTGACAGGCCCCTCGCCGTCACCGGCGTCGGTCGGGCGGTCCTGAGCGAAGACCCACTGGCACACGGCGCCCATGTCGCGGTGGCCCTGGTGGGCGATGAACAACAACCCCGACAGCAAGATCTCGGCCTGGGCCAGCCAGAAGTCCATGCCGCCCTCGACCCCGCTTCGCGGAGCGGCATCGCACAGCGCCCGGGCCGCTCGCTGAGCGCCCGCCACCGACCCCGCCTGCTGCAACGGCGACCACAGCGCCGTGGTCCCCCGGGGGATGCTCGACGACATCGGGTCGTACACCCGCACCTCGCCGACCTCCGACCGCCACCCGTGGGTCGCGCCGAGCAGGTCCGCCTTCACCGACGACAGCACCGCCGGCCCGTTCCACTCGAGGATCCCCGCCACCGCGGCCGTGGTCTTGCCCGACCGCGAAGGACCGACGAGCGCGACCGCTCCCCGATCACCGCGTCGAGGCCCACGGTTGTGCTTCGGCGGCGGCGCCCCACCGGCGATCGGAGGAGGCTCGGTGGCGACGAGATGGCGCCCGAACTTGGCGACCACGAACCGGCCATGAACTGGCTCGTCAACAAGCAGGGCACGGAGGTCCCGACGTGTGGCGAACCGAGGCCGAGCATCGACTCCGAGTGGACGACGACGCGACGTCCCGACCTTCGACCGCCCGAACCAACTGATCGCTGCTCCGGTCGCCGTCGCCGCGCCTGCCCCTGCCAGTCCGGTGCTCAGCCAGTAGAGCGGAGCAGCAGGCAACGCCTCCGAGTACGGCGCCGCCCAAGCGCTCGCGGGAGCACCGAGGTTCGCCGGGAGCCGACCGACCGCGTCAGCCGCAGCAGAGAACGCGACACCCTGTGGGCTCCCCGACAGCAGGAGCGAGAGGGCCGCCCCCGCCCACACGACCCCGATGACCAGCACCGCCACCCCGGCGAGCACCAGCACCAGGACCTCGAACACCCCGAGCCCATCGCGTTCCATGCCCCTGTAAGCCGCGGAACACAGCGAAAACCGCGCTCTTGACCGCGACGTCTGGCGATCGAACTGTCCGTGCTTGGACCCGGGGATGCCCGCCGACCAGGGCCGGAGCTACCTCAGGCGGACGCAATGTTCACGCAAGCACGACATCGTCCTCGCCGCAAAGATCCCATATCGAGGCCATTGCCGTATGAATGGTGGGGATCGCAGATTCACCCAGGTCAGTGTCTGCCGGAGCAAAGAGCTCGAGCACGTGCAGGACTTCTGCGAGGAGGCGCATCACAGCGAGCGATCGCGTCGGCTCCTGGATCTGGACGTTCAAAGCCTGCAGCTTGCGCATAGTTACGGCCGCTAGGCCATCCCGGCGGACCAACTCCTGCTGGCTTACGCAGTCGACCGAACTCAGGTCGAACGTCCACGAGTCCGGGACGTTCCCGAGCGCCTTGAGTCGAGTAAACGCCAACTCCACGGTTGGAGCAAGGTCTGCGAACGCGCTGGGCTTCGCCACGGTCCGAACGAATGTCGCATCCTGCATGGTGCCTCGCCCCTCCCAGGTGGATCCCGGGTTCGCTCGCTAGGGCGAAACACTAGCTACCTAGGCGGTGAGATCGGTTCCCCTTCCCGGAGAACCGATCTCCTCGTCCATACGCTCAGCCGAGCGGTGCTGTTGCCGTCGACCGCGTAGGCAAGCCATGCCGCGGATATCGACCGGAGCCACACGTGCCCTCAAAGGAGGCTGAACCTCGACTCAATTCTCGAGTCTTGGTCGTTGAGCAAGCCTTCTGACACCTTCGCATGCTCAATGTATGGATGCGGTCCGGCCAAAGTCCCCGGTCTCCTGTAGCCGTGGGGCGACCATTTGTCGGTGCATCCAGTGTTGACCAAAGAGGTCCCATCCTTAGGCAAGGAACAGCTTCGCCTGAGTCATGCCGAAGATTTCCCCGGTAATCCCAAGAAGTACCGCGAGGGGGAGGAGCGTGCTGACCACGCCTGCGCGCCTGGGCGCAGATCTGAGAAGTCGCCGCTTCGAGGTAGACCTCACTGCCCACGCTCTCGCCGGCGCTCCGGAGGAGCACGATCAGCGACAGCTTCATTCCGAATGCTGCCGTGGCACTCAGGCGCATGCGGCGCTTCAGCCACAAGCGCCGGAGGGCGGAGCGGCGGAGTGATGGGCTGGTGTCCACGGCGGCAGTCTCCCCTCGTTATCGCTTCTTTGCAAGGGCGAGGTCGCCCGCTTCGAGCTCAGCGACCTCCAACTGGGCCCTGAGGTCCCGCGCTTCGGCTCGCTTGTAGTTCGAGCGCAGTGCATCAGCGCCGCCGGGGTGCTCGCTTTCCCCCTCTTCGACGTACTCACGCATCACCGTGCGGAGGTAGTCCGAGACATTCACATCCGCGACTCGCGCATCCAAGCCCTCAAGCGCCTCGAGCTCAGCGAAGGCCAAGTGCTCCAGCCGCGCGTAGAGCTCGACCGGGACACGGAACGTGACCGAGCGGGTGGCCTCTCGTCGCTTTGCTCCCATCGTGCGCCTCCTTTCTGTTCCTGGATCAGTAGCGCGTCTCAGCATACGGAGCGTCGGCGTCTTTGTAAAGCGTATTCGTAAGACGCCGACGTCGACCGGGCGAAGCCCGGCAAGCACAACCGACCGGATGCTCGCAGGGGACATGGCGCCGTGGCCCCTATCGGTGGAGCCGCCTGCAACCTGGCCACGGCTCGGCGCCGAGCCCGCTTGTAGCGCGCAAGCCTGAGATCGTTCCGGCGCGCGCGACTGGAGGAGAGGCTGACCGCCTCTCCTCCAGTCAGCTGAAGATCAGTCGTGGAAGATGCCGCTGACGGCGATCTGGCCCACGCCGCGCTCCACGGGCATCCGGTTGTACACCGTCTGGCCGTTCTGGATGTGCAGGTGTCCGTGCCCATTCGGGGTGCCGTGCTCGTTGGGCGAGCCCGTCCCGCCGTAGTAGGCGTGGAAGTCGTAGGCAGCCGGGTTGCCGGGCTGCTGCGAGAAGCTGGTCGAAGCCATTTGCTCTCACCTCCTTTCCGCCGCGGTAGCGGCTGATGTCGCCCTGGTGGCGAAATCGTGGGCGCCGGGGACTCGAACCCCGGGGTCTGCCAGTCGCCCGTACCGGGATCAGCGGTTGCGGCGCTCCGCCGCGATCGCGCCGCCGATGGCGAAGGCCCCGAGGGGGTTCTGCACCGGGACGTGGTCGATCTTGCGGCCGTCGGCGTACTGGTCCATGTGGAGGAACGACCCGTTGCCGTGGTCGCTCCAGTGGGGGACGGAGATGAAGCCGTCCTTGGGCTGCTGCATCTGATGCTCCTTGGTGTTGGGGTTGGTGGCCCGCACGGTCGCGGGTCGTGGGCGCCGAGGACTCGAACCTCGGTGTCTGCCGGTCGCCCTGTGGAGCGGCTAGCTCCGGTAGGTCGGCGTGCTGGCGACGTGGATCACCGGCGGCTGCGCCCAGTCGGGCAAGCCGGGGTGCGGGTACGGCGGCGGCTGGCGCCACTCGCGGTACGGGTCGAACCACGGGTGCCGGGTCGGCGGCCAGTGGAGCGGCGGCGACTCGATGTGCATCGGTGTCCTCCTCTCAGGATGCAAGACGCACTGTAAGACACTTACACCTACGCGTCAACCCAGCACTTCACGCCCGAGTCCGCCGCTCGCTGAAGACGGCCACGGGTCCCATGTTCCGCTCCCCACCACCTCCTAGTAAGGCCGCAGCCTCTCCGACGCCGCCGGTGTCACATGCCCTGGGTACCTTTGGGACATGGATGCGACCTGGGGTCGCGGGGCTATCGACAGCGCGTGGGATGCCGCGGTCGAACTGGCAGAGCTGGTCGCTCACGGCAGCCCACTGCCGGCGCTGCCAAGCACGGTTCTGCTCGATCCTGGCGAGATGCTCCATGCCGACGTCGCTGCCGTCGGGTGGCGCTTCCAGGCCATGGACGTCTTCTACGAGGAGCCGAGGATCCTGGCGATCGGTGGGCCGGTGCTGTTCGCCGCTGCCTCGATCGGCGCCGCGTCGGCGCGACGTCGAGCGCGGGCCGAGGCCGAGCGGCTTGCCGCTCCGCAGTGGCGGTCGCTCGGCCGGCTGCGCGTGCTGGCCACCGACTTGCGGCTCCTGGTCTGGTTCGAGGGAGCTTGGGCGTCGGTCTGGTACGACGGCATCCGGGAGCTGCACCCCGATCTCGAACAGCACCGGGTCACGATGCTGTTCGACGACGACCCGCCGTACGCACTCGCCGGACCGTGGTTGCCGTACCTGACCGTGATACTCACGGCCTGCCTGGCCGCAAGGCGCGGAACCGAAGCGGTCGCCGCTGCGCTCGGCGCCAACCCGTAGCGGGTCTCATCGTTCGAGGCCAGCACCGACGGATCGCTGAGCCGATGTTGCGTGGTCGACCGCGTGGTTGAGACGGGTGGGCCAGTCGCCGGCGCGACGCATGGCGTCGTTGAGGTCACCCTCCCTGATGTCGAGCCGGACCGGGGTTCGTCCCCGGGCTTCGAGCAAGGCCGCGAGCCGGGCTGAGGCGGCCTTGCCGGCTTCGTCGGCGTCGAGGGCCAGGACGAGCGGTTGGCGTAGCCGGGCGACAGCGGCAGCCACGGCCTCGTGGCCGTAGGCGGCGCTGAGCACGCCCACGGCTCGGTAGCCGGCCGTGGCCGCCGAGAGCGCGTCGATCGCTCCCTCGGTGACGATCACTTCGGGGCGGCGACAGTCGACGGGTCGCATCCTGGTCACCCGCGGGTTGGGGGCGAGGTCGGATGTGGGGTTGAGGTAGCGAGGTCGACCGGGGTCGGGATGCGGGACGCGGATCTGGGCGTAGGTGACCTCGCCTTGGGCGATCGTCGGGAGGACGGCGCCGAGGGCTCGGGGCATGCCGTCGGGTCGCTCCTGTGTCCGCGGCCCGAGGTCGGCACCGATGTGGTTGGCGTCCAGGACGTCGGCAGGGATGCCTCGGACGTTGGTGAGCCACCGGCGGATGGCTCGACCTTCGGGCTTCCACAGCCGCTCGGCGCACTCGTCGACGTAGCGCTGGAGCCCTTCAGGATCTCGGCACGCTCGGTCCACGGGCGATCGCTTCACCGCTGGACGAGCGGGTGGCGACCAGTCGCCGCCGCGGTCGTGGTGTCCGACGCGACCGGCGAGGAAGTCGAGAGCGTCGCGGACGTCGCCTCCCTTGCACGCGACGACGAGGTCGATGGCGGTGCCGCCGTCGCCACACCCGTGGCAGCGCCAGCGCTGTTCGCCGTGGTGGCTGTGGAAGATGCTGAGCGGCGGGGTCCGTCCAGTCTGCGCGTGTTGAGGGTTCGGGCAGTGCCACTTTGGCGAACGAAGCGGGCCGGCGTGGGCGCCGAGTAGGTCGTCGGCCAGGTCGGCCAGGTCCACCGCGGCGAGCAGAGCCTCTCGGTCGTACATGTCACGCGGCCTCCACCTCGTCGGCCGGGCGAGCGTTCATGCGGGCATCGGTGTCGCAGATCGCTGCCTCGCTCGGGCCGAGGACGTGGTGGACCACGGCGGTTCGACCACCCAGCTTCCACAGCGCCCGGCCGCGGGTGAGTTGTCCGACGATCGACGCCTCAGGTTCGGTGAGGCCGAAGTGGGTGACGGCTGCGTCGAGCTGGTCGGGGGCCTGGCGCAAGATGATCTTGGTGGCCGAGTCGGCGAGGAGCCCGGCGGCGATCTTGCTGGTCGCAGTGCCGTCGTCAGCCTGGGCGACGAGGTCAGAGGCCCGGTGGGTGATGCAGAGGTTGGCGACGCCGTAGGTCCGTCCGAGCTTGAAGCAGGTCTGGAGGTAGCCGGCTGTGTGGCGGTTGCCGAGCAGCGCCCACGCCTCGTCGAGGACCTGGATGCGTTGTGGGCCAGGGCAGGCCATGAGCTGCTGGAACCAGCCGGCGGTGGCGACCATGACCAGCGGGAGGGCTTCGGAGTCCAGCGGCACCGCAGAGAGGTCGAGGACGACACCCGGTCCGTCCCAGCGCAGAGGCACCGTGGAGCGCCCGTCGAACATGCCTCGCAACGACCTGGACAGGAGCTTGTCGAGGGCGTAGGCGACGTTGCTGGTCTCTGCAGCAAGGTCACGATCGTGGGAACGGAGCCGCGCCGCCATACCTTCCGTCGGATCGGCGACGAGGTGAGCGACATCGGTCAGCGTGGGTTCGGTGAGGGGTGCAGCGGTGAGCTGCTCGACCGCGGCGAAGACGACGGCGTCCTCGAGTTGGGTGAGGCTGCGCTCGAGGACCGTCGCGACGAGCGCGGTGCACATCTCGGCGCGGCGCAGGACCTGGCGGTCCTCGGGTTCGTGCGCTGCGGCCGGGCCGGGAGCGAGCGGGTTGATGGTGGCGGTGCCACCGGGGCTCAGTTTCACCGTGGTGAGGCCGAGGTGCTCGGCCAGGGATGCGTACTCCCCTTTCGGGTCGGCGATCGCCATCCACCGGCCGGCATTGCCAGTGCCGTAGACGGCGGCCTGGCGCCACAGCAGGCACTTCACGAGGGCGGACTTGCCGTTGCCAGGCTCTCCCAGCACCCAGCCGTTGGGGTTGGTGACGAGCCCGGCGGCGTAGGCCTCGAACGGGTCCCAGCAGAACTCGCCTCCGCCAGCGAGGAGGTCGAGGCCGACATAGGCGCCTCGGTGCCCGAGAGAGCCTTGGACGGAGAAGGGATAGATGCTCGCCACATGGGCGGTGGTGCCCCGGTGGTAGGCGAGTCGGAGCGACGAGCGGGTCACGACGCGAGGAGGGTCGAGGGGGCGAGGCCGAGCGGCAGCGACGCGGCCCAGGCAAGGTCTTGACGGGCGTCGAGGACGCGCAGGTCCATGCCGGTCTCGCGGGCGAGCTGTTCGACGATCTCGGACTGCTCGTCGAGCTCCTGCTGGGATCGGGCGGCGACCGAGACGAGCCCGGCGTAGCCCATCTCGGGGTACCCAGCGACGAGCTCCTCCTCACGGTCGAGCAGGGCTTGCGTGGCTCGCCGGTGCCGGGCGTCGACCCGTCGCCCCTTGTCTTCCTTGGTGATGGCGTCCGACTCGAGCTTCACGAGGTCTCGTTCGATGCGGCGCCGGCTCTGGTGGGTGGGAACGGGCTGGAAATAGACGGTCATCGAGCGGGTGATGCCGCCGCTGGACAGGAATGGTTCGAGCCACGCGGGCGGGACGGCGAGGCGGGGCCAGGTGCCGATCCACCAGGTGCGGTGGAACGCGGCGTCGACCTGGAGGTCTCGCCACCGGGCATCGAGCACGAGCGGTCCAGCGGTCGCGGCCCGTACGAGCGCCAGCCGCTCGACGAGGCGTCCGCGTCGGGGACGAGGCCGAGCCGAAACGGGGTCGATGCGGGCGCGGATCAGGCGTTGCAGTCCAGGGGCGTCGAGCGGGTCGTCCGCGCTGAGGCCCGCTGAGCGCAGACCCCGCAGGAGCGCCTCGGTCGAGGTGACGAGCGCGCGGCGAAGTTGATCGTCCGCGCTCCCCGCGCTCGAGCGATGGCGGGACAGACGTTCCTTCGCGACCGTGATGGTGACCACCGCCTCGTGGCTGATCGCAGCCGTCGTCCCGGAGTCGAGCAACTCGCGGTACGACGCAGCTGCCGCCAGGTTGGCGGCTCCGCGCTCGTCCGAGTCGAGCCACTGGATGTGCTCCTGCATCCCCGAGGGGCGAGCGAGGTCCGACCACGACAGGTGGGAGACGACACCCCGCTCGACGGCGTACTGGCCGAGCAGGTCACCCCACCCAGCGAGAAGTCGTTCCTGCTCGGCTCGGGGTTCGACGACGAACTGCGGGCCCGATACGGGGACCACCACGGTGAGGGTGCGGCGGTTCTTGTCGCGAAAGGCTCCGAGTCGGGACCCAGCCCGCCAGTCGAGGTCGACGATGTCGATGCCGTCGAGGCACGGTGGCATCGGTGCCGGGGCGTCGCCGTCGGTCCACAGCGGCAGTGGGGCGTGCCACCGACGACCGCGGCGAAATCCCGACAGGAACCAGCTGACGACGAGGGGCAGCCACTCCCAGGTGGCGTGCCCGCCGATCCTGGTGAAGCTCACCACGACCGAAGCCACCACCGGTACGGCTGCGGCCGGAAGCGGCACGCCGATGGTGAGCGCGGCGACTCCGAGGACGATCCCACCCCCGAGCAGCCCGCACTGGACCACACCGAGACCGAGGAACACCCCCGCGCTGTCGAGCGGTTCGAGTCGGTAGGTGCGCTCGGTTCGCTCAGCGCGCATCGCTGCCACCGCTCCGATCCGAGCGGTCCGTGCCACCCGCCCCCCGACTCGGTCGGCTCGGGCGCGGCTGCGGCGTGGAGCCCTTCCCGCTCGAGGGAGGACGTCCCGGCCGAGCGTCACCGCTGTCCGCCACCGCCTCGGCGGTGCCCGTCGCTGCGGACGCGCCCCGCTTCGCGGCACGGGTGGCACCTTGAGCGGCAGCCTGGGCGGCGACCACGGCTACGCCGACCGGTCCCGCGGCGGCTCCTGCAGCAGAGGCTCCACCGCCCGCCGCCCCGGCCGACCCAGCGGCGCCGGCGCCCGGCGCTGAACCGCTGGCGGCGCCGGCCGAGAGCGCACCGTTGGAGCCGGCAACGTTCGCGGCGGCTGCTTTTCCGTTGGCGATCTGGCTGTAGCGACGGCCCGACACCATCTGCATGGTGTTGGCACCCATCATCGCCTGTTGCCCGGCACGAACCGGTCCGCCCTTGACCCCTTGGGCGATCACCGCCCCCTCGGTGATGGGCAACAGCCGGGCGATGAGCAGCGGCGAGAACGCAGACACGCCGAAAGCTGCTGCGGCGGTGAGGAGGATGCCGACGGCCTGGGTGACCGAGCCACCGGGGTCCTCGGCGAACACCTCGGGTTCGGGAAGAGCGGTGACCTCACCCCCCGATCCCGCGCCGACGGCCGCGGCCGCAGCGACCGACAGGGCGATGGCGATGACCAGCTTCGAGACGATGAGTGCGACGAGCAGGTCAAGGAGCTTCCGGCTGGCGCCGCGTGTGGCCGGCCACAGGCGGGCGGCGAACACCAGCGGGGCCAGCGCGACGACGATGTAGATGAGCGCGGACCGCACGACGAGCTCGGCCACGAGGATCAGTCCGGCGAGCACGGTGACGATCCCCAGGATGAACACCACGAACGCGGTAGATGTGCCGCCCGAGAGGTGGCTGAGGGTGGCGACGACGGCTCCGAACTCGGAGATGTCGTCCTGGAAGTTGCCGAGCACCTCGCCCGAGAGCGCGTCGGTGAGCTGGATGAGGATCTGCGTGATCGTGACGAGGCCGACCATCCCGATGATCGAGATCGGAAGCTCGAGGCCGATGCGGCGGAGCATCCCGCCGACGTCACCGCTGAGTGTTCCCTGGACGATCCCGGCGAGGAGGAACAGCAGGAGGAGGCTGGCGCCGATGCCGACGGTGGTGGCGTAGGGGCCGTCTCCGGTGACGAACCAGTCGGCCTGGACGTTGGGGTCGGTCGAGTCGAGGAAGAAGTTGAAGACCCCGCCGACCACCCACACGACGGCGTCGACGATCCACGCGACGAGCCCGCCGATGATCATCTCGAAGCCCGCGGTGGCGACCCCGCCGACGAAGCCGGTGACCTTGTCGATCGCCCAGCCGATCGGGTTGGGGAAGCCGATGCCGAGGATCATCGGAGCGCCTCCCCGTCGAGACGGGTGAAGCCGTCCAGTGCGTCGTCGAACGGCACCGCGTCCCAGGGCTGGTCCTGAGGACCCGACAGCGGCGTCGGACCGGGCGCGTCGCGGACGCCGTCGACCCGCCAGTCACCGCCGACCCACGCCAGGTCGAGCGTGACCGTCCTGAACTCGCTCTGGGGTGCGGCGACCTCGGCGGCCGACAGGATGGTGACCACCCAGACCGACACCCGTGCGTCGTCGGCATCGTGGTGCTCGACCCGCCATGCCAGCGGGCGCACGAGCCACCAGATCCGACCCGGCGATGCGCCGAGCTGCTCACGAGCGGTCGAAACCTCGAGCACGATCTCATCGGCCATGCGTGGGGCAGCGACGGGTGTGGCGATCTCGGCGATCGCGTCTCGGATCTCGTCGTCGGTGAAGTAGAGCCACCGCTGCGAGGCCGTCGCGTAGCTGACAGCCGCGGCGACAGCGCCGTCTTGGTCCGCGGCGAAGCCGACATCGAGTCCGGCTCGCTCCAGGCTGGGTCCCGAGCCCCCGGCCGGTGCCGAGGGTCGTGGTGTCGGCTCCTGCGACTCGGCGGCGGTCGACGCGGAGCGATCGTCGCCGCCGCCGAAGAAGCGCGTGACTGTCACTCCGGCCACGAGCATCACCGTGGCGATCGCCGCGAGGGCGACCGTGCCTCGCTTGGGAGCGGGGGAGGTCGCCGGCATCAGCTCGCCGCCTCGAAGAGCATGTTGACCGCGGTGGGAGCGACCCCGGCGAGGATGGCTCCGACCACGCCGCCCATCGCGAGTGCCTTGCCGCGGCTGGCGCCGCCGTAGCTGCCGCCCTCTCGCGCCAGCCCGTACATCGCGGCTCCGATGAGCAGCGCGCCGAGGCTGCCCCACAGGGCCAGCATCTGCGACCAGTTCAGGAGCTTCTGGATGAGGTCGGCACCGGGCATGCCATCGGAGTTGGGGTCGACGTCGACCTGGGCAAGGACGCCGATGAGTCGGATCATCGGGTCACCTCCTTCGAGACGGGGCGGGTGGGCACCCCTGTAAGCCGCGAAGCCGGTCGAAAACCGACAAGAAGTTGCGCGGGAACCTCGCCGATCTGCGGCCTACACCCGCATGGAGAAGCCAACGAAGGTGGCCTCGGCCATCGCCCTCACGTTCCTGCTGTTCATCGGCGGCCTCGTCGCCATCCCGTTCCTGGCGGTCGCCGCTGCCGGCGACTCACCGGGCTGCGGTGCGGCCGGGCCGGTCGAGGTGGAGGACGACGGCACCCCGAGCCTGCTCGGCCCATCCACGCTCACCGTCGCCGACCTGCGCACGTGGTGGACCTCAAGCGGGCGGGGCCAACCGACGCGCCTGCAGATGGACATCGGCGACCTCATCGCCGTCTACCTCAGCGAAGGCGACGCGGAGGGCGTGCGGGGCGACATGGCCTTCGCGCAGGCCGTGGCCGAGACCGGCTACTTCACCAACACCGACACGTCGATCAACAACTTCGCCGGCATCGCCCACTACGACGGCGCAGCGTCCGGTGCCGGCTTCGCCGATCCGATCATCGGCGTGCGTGCCCACATCCAGCTGCTGAAGAAGTACGCCGGAGGCAACGACGTCTCCCTCGCCAACGCCGACGTCTCCCCCAACGCCGGCGCCTCAGCCAGCACGTGGGGCGGGCTCGCCGGCACATGGGCGACCTCCTCGACCTACTGGACGCTGCTGAGCGACGTCTACGGCTCGATGCTCGAAGCCGCGGGCCAGACGACGGCGACGCCGTGGGACGGCACCTCGGCGGGCTGCCCGGCCGGCGACCTGGCGCTGGCCGGCGACTACGCACTCCCGGTGGAGCGCCGTTGGTACGACGAGCATCCCGAGTGGTTCACGAAGCCCCACCACGACTACCCGGCGGCGGACATCCCGGTCCCCACCGGCACGCCCCTCTACGCCGTCACCAACGGGGTCGTGGTGTCCACGCCCACGAGCGGGCGCTGCGGCATCGGCGTCATCCTCAACGGCGACGACGGCGCCCAGTACACCTACTGCCACGGCCTCCCGGGCAGCCACGCCATCACCACCGGCGACCGTGTCACGGTCGGCCAGTACCTCATGGACAGCGCCTCGACCGGCAACAGCACCGGCCCCCATCTCCACTTCGCCATCAAGGTCGACGGCACCGCGAGATGCCCACAGGAGTTCCTGGTCTCGATCGTGAGCGACGCACCCAGGTTTCCGGGTGACCTTCCCCGCGGGGGCTGCACCAGTTGATGCGAACCAGCTGACGTACTCGCGCAGACTGCGTGCCCCTTCCCCAATCGCCGAACGCGTGCTTGACACAGCGCGGCAGGTGTAGTTGTCTTACACTTACACTCACGAGGAAGGGAGGTGTAGATGCACATCGAGTCGCCGCCGCTCCACTGGCCGCCGACCCGGCACCCGTGGTTCGACCCGTACCGCGAGTGGCGCCAGCCGCCGCCGTACCCGCACCCCGGCTTGCCCGACTGGGCGCAGCCGCCGGTGATCCACGTCGCCAGCACGCCGACCTACCGGAGCTAGCCGCTCCACAGGGCGACCGGCAGACACCGAGGTTCGAGTCCTCGGCGCCCACGACCCGCGACCGTGCGGGCCACCAACCCCAACACCAAGGAGCATCAGATGCAGCAGCCCAAGGACGGCTTCATCTCCGTCCCCCACTGGAGCGACCACGGCAACGGGTCGTTCCTCCACATGGACCAGTACGCCGACGGCCGCAAGATCGACCACGTCCCGGTGCAGAACCCCCTCGGGGCCTTCGCCATCGGCGGCGCGATCGCGGCGGAGCGCCGCAACCGCTGATCCCGGTACGGGCGACTGGCAGACCCCGGGGTTCGAGTCCCCGGCGCCCACGATTTCGCCACCAGGGCGACATCAGCCGCTACCGCGGCGGAAAGGAGGTGAGAGCAAATGGCAGATCCCCGCGACATCGGCCGCATCGCGCTGAACTTCGTCCCCATGCAGGACGGCGTGCAGTTCGAGGCCGACGGGATCCGGCACACGGTCAACTCGACCACGGATCCTCGGTACCCCGGCCTCGCCTACCACAGCCAGTACGACCTGGCGACCGGCGCGAAGCAGACGAACATCATCGGCCCCGACGGCTCCGCCATCGGCTGACCTACAGGGCGACCGGCAGACACCGGGGTTCGAGTCCCCGGCGCCCACTGCGAGGTGCACGCCTCACGGCGAGGATTCACTTGCAGCCGCGCGCCAGCGTCCCGACGGACCGGTCAAGTCCAGATGCAGCTGCTCCACCGAGTCGTCGGGCTCACCGAGGTCAGCCTGCTCCAGCGCAGCGGCATGCTCCTCGTACACGCGGTCGGCAGCCGACCGGTCACCGGACTCGATGTGGGCGCGCATGAGTGCTGCAACGACGCCCCCGTTGAGCGGGGCGGCCTGGAGGAGACGGCGGAGGTCGTCGACGGCGGCGCCGGGCTGGCCGAGGTCGATGCAGAGCTCGGTGAAGGCCTTGGCCACCCCGGCGATGCGCAGCTCCCAGGTGGTGGCGTGGTGCTCGAAGTCGACCCAGCCGTAGGAGGCGCGGGCGTTGTTGCCGTAGCTGAAGGGTCGGCCGGTCACAAGCTCGAGCGCTGAGCGGTAGCTCTCGACGGCTTCGGCGGGGTCCTGGTGGACGGCCCGGGCGACGTGCCAGTCGAACAGCTCGACATCGGTTCGCACGGCGTCGCCGATGACGTATGTGCCGCCCTCGTTCGGCGGGAGGTGATGAGAGCCGATGGCATCCCGACAGATGCTCATCGTCTCGCGCAGGCGTTTGCGATGTGACGTGCCGTTCGAGCCGAACCAGCACGCCTCCTCCAGGCGGTCGGAGGTCACCGATCGGTTGAGGGCCAGGTAAGCGAGCACCGCCGTCGGCTTCGGGTGCAGCTTCTTCGCACCACCCTCGACCCGGATGTCGCCGAGCACGCGCACGAGGATCTCGTATTCGGGCGGGCTGGCTGGCTCCGAGGGCTCGACCACATCGAGCGCCTCGCCCGGCGGCGGCGCGTCGTCGAGGTCGAAACCTTCGCGGTGGTCCTCCTCGGCCTCAGGGTCTGGCTCGGGAACGCAAATGAGACGTCCCATGTCCTCGAGTGCGGTCTCGTCGACCTGCTGCGGGACGAACGACAGGTCGACGTCGTCGAGGTGGATCATCTCCTCGTCGCACGTGATCGTCGTGAGGGCACCCTCGAACACGTCGGCCACGACCACCGCCACAGCGGACGGGCGGTTGTCGAGGAGCAGGTCAAGCAATTCGGGCGGAGGCGGCTTGGTGGCGATCACGACCATTGGCATGAGCGCTTCGTGGTCGGGATCGTGCCCTCGGCCGACGAACGCGTTGGGCCACTCGTTCACCTCGAGCGCGTTGTGGGAGGCGTGGACCCATGCGGTCAGATCCTTGGCGAAGTCGTCCCACGTCTCCTTGTGCGTGAGGTGGGGAAGCCCGGCAGCCTCCGGTTCGATCAGGTCACCGACGGAGATGACCCGATTGCCGTCGGCCAGTGGCGACAACGCCAGCTCAGTGAGGATCGACCGGGCGAGGCGTCGAGCAGCCTCGACGTCGCCGACGAGGGACACGACGTTGTCCACCTCGAGGTCGAGATACAGGTGCGCGCCTTCATCGGGCTGACCGATGGTGACGAGCAGGGGCGCCGGGCGCGATGGACCGTCGAGGTCCACCTCGACGTTGACGGTGTGATCGAGCGACCAGACGACACCGTCCCCTTCGGACAGCCACCCTGGCGGCGCGTCCGGGGTCGGCTTGTCGAGCAGTACCTCGAGGCTGTCTGCCGAGTGCCGCACGAGTCGGGGTCGGCATCGGGCCCCCGACTCCGCGAGGGCGACTGCCAGTTCTCCGAGGGCGTACTGGAGCTCCTCGATGAGCTCCTCGTCGGCCATGGCCACCATCGCCTGGTGAAGGTGGCGATCCTCAGGGGCCGGCGCGGGCAGTCCGGCCCCATCGTGGTCGAGGGCAAACTCCCGTCGGCGCTTCTGTATGACCCGCTTGGCGCCGACGGCCATCGCCACGCTGGTGAGTCCGCCGAGCGTCAGCCACACGGGAACCGCGTTCGACTCGTCGTCGCTCTCTCCTCGGTCGGCCGGGGTGACGTTCTCAGCTGACGCCGGTACGTCTGAAGCAGCGGCCGGGCTCACGGTGGTCGTCGGAGATGACGTGGTGGACGGTGCGGTAGTGGACGGTGCGGTGGTCGACGGCGCCGCAGTCGACGGGGTCATGGTCGGCGGCTCGGGAGCTGTGGGCGGAACTTCGGGGATCGGCTCCGCGGGCACTGGTGCTGGTTCGACCGTCGGAGCGTCGGCGTAGCCGGTCGGGGGAAGGACAAGGACCTGGCCGGGGTGGATGAGGCTGGGGTTGGCCGGGTCGACGAGGCGGTCGTGGTTGGCCGTCATCACGTCCCGCCAGTAGGGCACGGTCTCGGGATCGGTCGGCTCGCGGTCGAGGTCGTCGGCCAGGCGATCCTCGGACATGTCCCAGAGGTTGTCGCCGGCTTCGACGACGACCTCGGTCGCGGTAGAGGAAGAAGCGTGTTCGGGCGCCTCGGCACCTGCCGGGCCATCGGTGGGCAGATCGAGGATCCATCCGGCCCGCAGCAGCTCGTCGCCGATGCCGATCACATGGCCGTCCGTCATGGTGCGACCGACGTTCAGAGCCTGGACCTCCCGCCAGCGCAGACCATCCCCCAGCTCTCGCTCCGCGATCGCCCAGTAGGAGTCGTGGCGTTCCACCGTGACCGTGCGGCTGGCGGTCCCCGGGACCGAAGCGCCCGGGGCCGAAGAAGCGCTCGGTTGGGGCGGCGTGAGGTTGACCGTGGAGGCAGGGATTCGAAGGTCGATCACCGACTCGGCCACCTCGAGCGGAGCCACCACGGCAACTGGATGAGCAGGGGCGGCGAACGCCCGAGCCGGTTGGAGCGGCGCGACGAGCATGACGATCCCGGCGACGAGACGGGCGGCGGCGGCCTGGAGGCCGGGGGCGAGCGGAAGGTCTCTCGGCTGACGACCACGGACGGCAGCGATGGCCTCGATCAGCAGAGCGAGGGTGAGCTGTGCCCAGGCCAGCCATGCGATGACAGCGAGTGCGTTGACGATGAACGCGTCGGTGATCCCGGTGTTCATCGCCCGCGAGAGCGTCTCCCCATCGGGGACCGACGTCGGGAGGGGCCAACCGACCAAGACCGCGAGACCGATCGGGACGCCGACGAGAAGTGCTGCGGTGGCGATCAACGAGATCAGGCCCCGCACGACAACGGAGCCTCGACGGGTCATGGCGCTGCCTCCTCGACGGCGCTGGCGGTCTCGGTGACGGTGATCGTGCGGTCCTGGCCAGGGAGGATGTGGAGCGACTGGGTTCGGGTGACGGTCACGGTGATGTCGGCTCCGTCCACCGATGCGGTGCCGGTCGCTCCGACCTGGGCGAGGTAGTCGAGGGCGGCGGCTTCGGCTTCGACAGGGTCGAGGCGGGGCTCGCTGGTCTGACGGAGGTGGGTGATGTCGATCTGCTGCGCGCCGGCGCGGGCGGCTTGTTCGGCATCGTTGCGAGCGGCGTTGTGGGCGTGGATGACCTGGCCGCCGTCGTAGGCCATCCCGGCGACCATCACGAGCGCCGTAGCGATGACGGCGACGAAGCCGGTGATGCTTCCGCGCTCGTCGGCGAGGTTGGTCATGGCCCATCGCTCCGATAGGTGTCGATGACTTCGATCGAGGAGGCGGTGAACGAGCGGGTGCCGGGGACGCCGAGGAGGGTGACGTCGGCCATCGAGGCGTCGCAGCGGACGGTGACCGTCACGGTCCCGCCAGGCTCGAACCCCGAGGTGTCAACCGACGTGTCGAGCTGGGAGCACGGAACGCCAGCGGCGGCAAGGTTGGCTTCGACCACCGCTCGGGCGTCGTCGATGGCGGCGGCCGGGTCCTGGCGCAGCGATGCCGCACGAGCGCCCTCGGCAGCAGCGCGCTCGACGTTGCCGTCGGCTTCGGAGACCTTGCCGGCGTACACGACGAGCAGCATCAGGAACACGAAGGCGGGGGCGATCACGGCGACCTCGACCGAGATCGAACCGCGCTCTGAGCGCCAGGAGGGAGCGTTCATCGTTCGGGCTCCGGGATGAACCGCTCGACGGGGGCCTGGCTGCGGGCCGTGACCGACCAGGAGAATCCGGGCACGAGCTGCGGCGCGTCGCCACGGACCTCGGCGACGACGACGGTGGGCTGACGGTCGACGGTCACCGTGATGTTGTCGAGGTTGCCGGACTGCGCGAGGTAGCTGGATGCGGCAGCCTCGCCCTCTGCGGCGCTGCCGTCGCTCACCTGGGCGGCATCGACGGCTTCGGCCGCGGCGGCGTTGGCGACCTGCTTGGCGTGCCACCACAGCCCGTACTGGACGATGAGCATCAACCAGAGCAGGACGGCCGGGAACAAGATGGCGACCTGGATGGTGGTCATCCCCCGTTCGCTGCGGAGTCGGCCGGTCATCGGCGTCAGCCTGCGGGCTGTTCCGGTGTGGGGATGTTGTCGGCGTTGCCCTTGGCCGCGGTGTAGATGATGCCGAGCACGACGATGGCGGCACCGACGAGGAGGAAGGTGATGACCGCGACCTCGGTGGTGGTCATGCCTCGCTCGTCGGAGAAGTCGAGGTCGACGCCGAACCGGGCGCAGAGGTAGTCGAAGACCAGGGTTGGATCGGGCATGGCGGGGTCCCTTCGGGCTGGGGTTGGCGGCTCGCTCAGGGTTGGGGCCCGCTCACCGAGGTGATCTGGGCGATGGCCGGATAGGCGATGAAGACGAGGAAGCCGAAGAGGAGGACGGCGACGGGGACGGTCATCCGTTCCGTGGCGGCTTCTGCCGCTGATTCGGTCTCGGCGATCTGGTGGCCTCGGAGGGTGTCGGCCTTGGCGGCGAGCGAGGCGCGGATTCGTGCACCGTGAGATCCGGCAAGCGAGACGCTGGCGGCCAGTTCTGCGAGCTCGCTGACGCCGAGACGTTCGGCCAAGCCGGCGAAGGTGTCCCAGGGTGACTGGCCGGTGAGGCGCGCACGGCGCAGTTCGCTGCGAATGGTCTGGTAGCCCCATCCATCACCCGCATCAGCGGCCGCGTGCAGGGCGGTCTCGATGCCCGCTCCACCCGCGAGGAGCACGTTCACCAGGTCGAGGTAGGACGAGAGCGTGTGTCGGAACGCTCGGCGTCGGCGCTCGGCTTCGTCACGGAGCAAGAAGTCAGGAAGCACGAACCCGGCGACGCAGGTGACCAGCGACAGGACGCCGACGACACCGATGGGCAGGGCCATGCCGGCGAGGATGAGGCCGGCGGCCGCCATGTTGGGGACGAGCAGGCCTGTGACACCGCCGAGGAGCTTGTCGAAGGCGTGGCGTTCGGGGGTACGGCCGACGAGCTCGAGCTCGCGCCGCAGTCCGGTGCTGTCATGGCCGAGCGCTTCGACAATGCGCTGTGAGACGGAGCCGACTCGATCGATCACCGGGTCACCCGTCGGGACCTTGGCACCGATCGGCGCGCCGGGCTTGGCCAGGTCGCTGAGGATCGCGGGGATCGGTGTCGGTCGTGGTGCGAAGGCTCGCCAGATCAGCAAGACCCCGAGCCCGACACCGGCGCCGAGGACGAGCATGACGGCCGCGTTCACGGTTCGACTCCGGATAGTGACGGGCTGGTGGCCCGAGCGGTGAACCGGTCCGGCAGGTCTATGCGGGCCATGCGGGTGAGCAGCCAGCCTCCGGTGGCGAAGATCGCCCCGACGATGGCGAGGACGAACTGGCCGGCCGGGGTGTCGTAGACCTCGAGGTACTCCCGGTTGACGAGGGCGAGGAACACGACGGCCACTGCGACGACGCCCACGATCACCTTCGTGGCCGTTCGGACGCGGGAGCGACCGACCTCAACCCTGATGCGCATCCGCGCTTCGCCCCGGGTTGCTTCGGCGAGCCTTGACAGAAGGCTGGACAGGTCGCTCGCTTCCATCCGGGCGGCGATGACGAGCGCCGCGACGACGAGGTCACCGGAGGGGTGGTCGAGGTCCACGCCGAAGGCGACCAGGGCGTCGGGAAGTCGCTGGTGCTCGAGGCGCAGGACCAGTCTGCGGACCTCGGTCTCGATCGGCGCTGGCGCAACCGACGCGGTCGCCACGATGGCCTCCTCCAGGCCGGAGGCGGCGACGATGGAGTCGCGGATCATCTCGGTCCAGGAGGCAATGGCTTCGGTACGGGCGATTGCCTTCTCGCGTTGCGCCCGACCGCCGAGCACACCTGGCAGGGCAGCGACAGCCAGGGCGGCGAGGACTCCGCCGATGATCCAGCCGGTGACGGCCCAGACGACGACGAACGCTCCCACACAGCACGCGGCGCGGGTGACGCCGGGGCCGCCGATCACGCGCCTCGCACCGCCGCCGATGCCCTCGAGCACGGGACGACCCGAGACGCCAGCGATGACGAGGAGCAGTCCGAGCGCGACGCCGGCAGCGAGCGCGGCGATCACGAACGCGCTCATCGCCACCACCCGTTGGCGAGGGCGTGAGCCTCGACGTCGAAGCCGTACCGGTCGAGCTTGTCGACCAGCTCACGTGAGGGCGGGGCGGCCGGAGCGGCTGCACCGGTCGGGCCAGGGCGCCACAGCTCGTTGGACACAACTTGCGCGCCTTCGACCGCTCCGGTGACCTGGCGAATGCTGGTGATGCGCCGGTCGCCCTCGACCCAGCCGAGGTGGACGATCAGATCGACGGCGTTGGCGACGAGCAGGTTCGTGACCTCGGGGGTGAGACGTTCGGGCGCCATGGCGGCGTACATGGCGAGGCGACCGAACACGCCCTTGGAGGAGTCGGCGTGGATCGAGCACATCGAGCCGTCGTTGCCCTGCGACATGGCGAGCAGCATCGGCAGGACCTCGGCGCCGCGGACCTCGCCGACGATGACGCGATGGGGGTCCATCCGAAGCGCCGAGCGCACCAGATCGGCCAGGGTGAAGGCACCCACGCCTTCGGTGTTCGCCTCGCGTGCCTCGAGCGTCTCGTGGTCGGGGTGGAGGTCCTCGAAGCGCTCGAGCCCGATCTCGAGTGAATCCTCGACGGTGATCAGGCGCTCTTCGGAGTCGATCTCGTTGATGAGGCAGCGAAGCATTGTGGTCTTGCCGGTGCCGGTGCCCCCAGCGACGATCAGGTTCGCTCGAGCCTTGACCGCCGCGGCCAGAAAGCCGGCGAGGAGGTCGTCGCACACGCCGCGATCGACGAGCTGGTCGACCCGGTGGATGTCGAAGTCGTGGCGGCGGACGGTGACGGTCGGTCGGCCCGACACCGCCATCAGGGCGTGTAGCCGGTCGCCGTTGGGGAGTTGAAGGTTCAGCTCCGGTTGGGCGTGGTCCCAGCGACGTTCGCTGCGACCGAGCCGCCGAGCGGCGGTGGCGATGAGATCCACGAGCTCGTCGTCGGAGGCCGCCACGGCGGGACCTCGCTCCTTGGTCCCGTCGCGCAGCGTCAGCCAAACGCGGTCCGAGCCGGAGATGTGGATGTCTCGGATCGAGGGGTCGTCGAGCAGCGGCTGCAGGCGGGCGAGGCCGTGGAGCCGGTCGAGGACCGCGGCCGTGACGGCATCCTCGGTGGGTTCGTCGAGCGGAGCCTGCCCGGCCGAGTAGGCGTCGGCGGCGAGTCGGCGTAGCTCGTCGGCGAGCAGCTTGCGGGCCAGGGCCCGTTCATCCGAAGGCGAGAGCCGGGCGCTCCCGGCCTCATCGTGCGAGGCGTGGGTGGCAGTCAACGCCTCGCCCACGATGCGGTGGAGTCGAGCGACCAGCTCGGTGTCGACGCCGTCGACGGCGTGGCGACCTCGGGGTTCAGCGCCGTTCAGGCCGGTTGCCACCGATGGAGCGCTCATCGGGACAGCACCGCCTCGCCAGCCGACGTGGGGACCGTCGCGAAGCGGGCCTCGATGATGTCGCCGAGGGCGACGACCGATCGGGCGAGGCGGGATCGACCGATGGCCTTCGATGAAGCGCCGCCGTCACGGAGGTGCTCCGCCGTTGCGGGGTCGTCGGGAAGGTGGGCGAGGACCTCGCATCCGAGAGCGTCAGCAACGTCGCCCGATCGGTAGGGACCGTCGCCCGCCAGGACGACGACGAGCTCGCCCCTTGTCGAGCGACGCAAGGTTCCGAGGGCGTGGGCTGCGCTCACGACCTGTTCCGCAACCGGCCGGATCACAACCGCCACCAGGTCGGCCGAGTCGACGAGTGCGGCTCGCCGCCACACTCCACCTCCGTCGACAACGGCCCACCCGTCGGATCGAGCGAGGACCGACGCGATCCGCTCACCTGCCGAACGCCACAGCGCCTCGGCTGCCTCTCCCGAGTCGGGCCCGACCAGGACGGCGACGCCGCCTGCGTCTTGCGCGTGGTCGAGCCAGCCACCGGGCCGGGTCGGGTTCGACGCGGCGAGGGTGACGAGCCCCGGCTCACGGCTGAGGCCATAGCGGACTGCCACGACTCCACCCGCCAGGTCCGCTTCCACGAGCGCGGCGCTCTCGAGGCGGGCCGCGAGCAGCAGCGCTGTGGTCGTGACGCCTGGAGCGCCCCGCGCCGAGCACAGCGCGACCGTCTTCACGGCGACACCTGCACCAGTCGCAGCGACCCTGATCCGGCCGCAGCAGCGACCGCCTGGGCGTCAGCTTCTGTGGTGAGAACCGATACCAGCCTCCGGTCGCCCGTCAGTTCCTCGACCGAGACCACCGTTGCTTCGCGGGCGATCACGTTGTTCGAGCTCGTCTCGCCGTCGTCGGCAGAGTCATCGGTGGCTTCGGGAACAGCGGTGTCGCCCGAGCGCACGATGGTCACGCGGTCCCCCGGTGCCAGTCCCAGGTCCGGGTACCCGCCCGGATCGAGGGAGAGGCCGACGATGCCTTCGCCTTCTTCGAGCGTCGGGCGGTCGGCCACCACCGAACGGGTCACGAGCGTGCCCGGCGCCAGATCAACCAGAGCGACCCGACCGACCACCTCGGTCATCTGCGACTCGCTCATCCGAGCCAAGGCGTCGTCGCTGGAGACGTAGACGACGCGGAGGTCGTCCGATGAGATCACATCCCCTCGTTCGACGGTTCCGACGACGGCGAGAGCAGGCGATCGGTCGACGGCGCTCAGGTGCCACAGGACGGCACCGAGGGCGAACACCGACATGACGAGGACGCCGACCACGAGCTCGGGCATGCGCACCCGACGGCCGGGTGGGGCGAGGGAGATGGTTGCGGGAGATCCGTGGCCGTTGGAGCCGGGAGTGCCGGCTCGCGGAGCGCGGACGGTGGGTGTGCTCGCCATCTCAGCCGCCTCCTCGAGTTCCGATCGCCTGGATCTCGCCGACTTCGACATCGATGCTCGACGTACGGGCGATGGCGGGAAGCGTCCCTCCGAAGGGGGCATTGGACGTCCAGGTCACCTCGAGCCGAACAGTGGCCGACAGGTCGAACGTGCCAGCATCGCTCGACGCGGAGGAGTGCCGGTAGGTATGCGTGCAGTTGCTCGCCTCCTCGGCCGCTCCCGGAGTCCACGCCGTGCCCGGGCCCTTGCACACGACGCTGTCGCCGTCTCCGAGCCCCCACGTGACCGACACGGGTCGGGCGGTCACGGTCGACCACACCCTGCCGGCCTGCGCCGTCGCCGTGTAGCCATGCCACCAGCCGCCGTCGATCCACAGCCACGTCGGAATCTGCACATAGAGGCGCCCGGCTTCCGAGGGGCTCGTCCTGATCGCTGGCGGGGCGATCTGCACCGAGGCCAGCGCCTGCTGGGCGAGAGCCAGGGGATCGACGAGGCCACCCTCGGGGATGATGAAGTAGCCGCCGACTTCGACTGCGCCGACGCCCTCGCACCAGTACTCCAGCCACCGTCCGGTCTCGGAGTGCTGCGTCTCCAAAGAGTCGACGTCGTAGATCGATGTCTGGAAGTCGTCCTCGATGACGACGTGCCACTCACACGGGGGACCGCTTCCCCCACCGCCGCCACCGGAGCCACCGCCGCCCCCCGGCGAGGTGGTCCCGTCGCCGGCTGTCGCCGTCGGGTCTCCTTCACCGTCGACGTAGGCACCACCACCGCCGCCGGGTGGACGCTCGTCGGCACCAGCCGGCGAGGCCACCAGGACGGCGAGCATCGCCGCCGCCAAGCTGATCAGGAAGCGAGCGCGCATCCGGCCACCCCCTCGAATCGCTGCAGCAGACGGGCGGCCGACACCTTCCACACGCCGTCGACGCGGGTCATCTCGGCCTGGACGTTGTGGGTGTTGACCTCGTCGTTGACCACCTCTCCGGTGTCCCGACGAACGACGATGCCGTCGGCCACGACGCACTCCTGCACGACGGCGTGGTCGCCTTCGATCTCAACGACGGTGACCCGCTGGATGTTGTGCGGCTCGGCAGCACGCTGGAAGGCGAGGCCTTGGTCGAGGTTCGACTGCGTCTCGGCGATCACCGTGTCGAGCTGTTCACCGGTGGCGTACTCGCGAAGCGCTGGGTCGTTCGGATCGGGCGCGCCGGAGTTCGCTTCGAAGCGGGCGTTCCAGTAGCCGATGTAGCGGTCGATCACCTCCTGCTCCGCGGATGTGCCGGGTGCAGTCGTCGCCGTCGACGCACCCGCCGCCGTCGTGGTCTCGCTCGTCGTCGAGGTGGTCGACTCGGTACTTGACGTCGACGCCTCGGTCGTCGTGGTCGACGCGGGGCTCGCCTCGCCGTCGTCTCCGCAGCTCGTTCCCGCCACCAGCAGCGCGGCTGCGATGCAGGCTGCCATTGCGCGGTGCCTCGAGTGATCGAACCAAGGCATGGTCGTGCCTCCTCGTCCGGGGGAACCCGGACCCAGCGTCCACTGGCCCATCGAGATGGGACGGCGAGGGGCCGATGCCGCCTGGCCGAGGCCCTCGAGTACGCCGGGTTGGGAGGTCCGCCTCGTATCGGTCAGGCAGACGAGACCGGGCAACGTGCACGCACAGCCACCGACGACGGTACCGGATCGGCTCGAAGTTGTCGCCTGGTCGGTGCCGGACAACATCGAAAGCGCCGTTCTCACCGATCAGCTGGCCAGCGGGAGCAGCCGCAGCCGACGCTCCGCCCGGGTCCGACGACGCCACATGGCGTCGGCAGACATGTCCATGTCGGCCGCGACCTCGACGAGAGACTCGCCCCCGACCCGCGTGCGGAAGATCGTCGCCAGCGCAGCGCCCGACACCAGCCCTCGGTCCCGGGCGGCGAAGAGCTCCTCGATCACCGCCTTCTCGACCACCACCTCCTCGGGGGTCTGGGCCGGGTCGACGCTGCCACGGGAGACCGCCTCGTCGTTCGGGGTCGCAAGCCCATCGACGCGTGTGCGGAGCAGCTCCTTGCGGACGTCGAGCAGGACGTTGCCCGCAACCGGGCCGCACCGCTGGCTCGGGTAGGTGCGGATCCGGTTCCATGCCATCGAGACGACCTCGCCCACCGCGTCGGGATCGTCATGGGCGACCTGGGTGGCGAGGCGGACCAGCCCACCGAGCAGCGCCTGGAGCAGCGTGCGCGCGGCGATCTCGTCGTCAGGAGCTTCGGCGGCCAGGACCCGCAGCGCCTGGTCGCCCCACCTGGGGCGGGTGCGGGTGTCGACGAAGTCGTCGACGCTGTGCGCCGTTGCCGACGCGGGGTTTCGGGACGTCCAGCGCATCAACGCTCGACGAGCTGCCGGGGAGCTCGCCACGGTGGCCCACTCCTCGTTCAGCGATTGCACGATCCATGCCATCGGGAACCTCCAGGTGTCAGTCGGACACCAGGAAGATCCGCGCGGCACATCCCGTTGGCTGTCCCGCTACCTATCCCGTTGGCGAACTTTCTTCGAGATTCGTCACCGGGCTACCCAGCGGGACCCGCCGGCGACGGGCGCAACCCCTCGATGATGAAGATCATGTCGATGACCTTGGCGGCCGTGTACGGGGGGTCGGCCCGCCAGTCGACCTTGAAGGTCCTGGGGGGAGAAGGCCCGTCTGCGAGACCAGGACGATCTTCCAGCCCCTTACACTCCCGCCCATTGTCGGCGCCACAGCTGAAACAGGTCGGCCCCCAAGGTATCGACGAGCGATGATTGCGTCATGGGCTGGCGCACTATCGAACTCGAGCTTGCAGAGCAGCCGACTCCTCCCATGTGCGAGCTCCTGGGTCAGATCGTCGCGGTCGCGGAGCACTTTGGCGTGGCGGGTGCACTCCACGCGCCGCCCGAGTTCCCGGGCGTCTGGGAGCTCACCCTGGACGCGAACAGCTCGTACCTCAACGGCATCACCCCACCGATGTGCGATGTCCTCGAAGACGTGGCCAATGACATCGACCCCGCCGACCCATTCCTGCGAGATACCGCGGCGACCATCCGCACGCAGCTTGAGTCGCAGCTCGTAGACAACCGCAACGACCCGCCGTTGAGGCTTGCTCGGGCCGGTCAGGACTTTCACGTTCGCGCCACCGGTGACGCCTCGCCCGCATTCCATCTCACGGAGCTTGCGATTCACGAAGGCCGCCTCCTTGTGGGGATCGAGCAGTTCGCCGGGGCAAGTGGAGCCAGAGCATGGCATCGGCGATACGAACTCGAAGCCCAGCTACGGATCGACGGTCTCGCCCTGGTGGGGGCGGCCCGACGACTCCGTCGTACAGCAGACCACCTCGCGACGGAGATCCCGGGCGCCCACCTCGAAGCGGCGAAGACCCGCTTTGACGCTGCGGTGCCGGACCTAGTGCACCTTCGCGACTGCTTCGAGCACATCGACGAGTACGCCGTCGGTGCCGGCCGGCGAGATCCACCCGGTAGCCCCGCCGGGACTGTCCTAGAACTCGACATTTGTCGGGACGATGGCTCGCTCCACCTCTCCGCACGAGGCCGAAACATCAACCCACTGGACGTGGCATCCGCGGCTCGCACCATGGTGGCGTGCCTTCAAGCCGCGATCGACCACCACGCGATTTTTCGAATCCTCCCTGGTTTTGCCGACTTCGAGTTCGTCGACACGGTCGACGGCATGGAGAGAGCGATTCCCGTCGAGGACGAGGACCCAGAACGCCAACGGATCCGGTCGATGTTGAACTCGATGAAACAGACTGCTGTGCCAGCGGCTGCGTGCCCACACTGTGGTCTCCCGCTCTGAACTCGATGCTGCAGGACTGAACGCACGGCCACCTCCGACGCCCGCAGCACCGTCGGAGCTGTTGGGCAACCGCTTGGTCGGCCTGGTCCCGATCGAGCAGACAAGGGCGGCTGAGACTCCGACTCAGATCGAGCTTGGCCTGCCCACGCGGGTGATCGCTGCCGTGGATCGTGAGAGTCCGACCTTGCATGCTGTACTGATGCTTGGGGTGCCCCAGAACCCCGGGACCGTGCAGCACTTCCGGGACGCGTCCCAGTGACGTCCGGGCAATTGGGGCGTCCCCAGCTCTGGATCTCGGCTGAACATGCTGTGGGGGGAACCGCTCACTTCTGGAGCCTCGTAGGCTCGCGCAATGGCGGGATATGGCGTCGATCGACCGGCCCCGAGTTCGTACGACGAGTTGATGCGAGTTCTACTGCGTGCTGCTCAACGGAGGGGTCGGGCGCTTGGCCTGAGGGTTCACTACAAGAAGCTGCGATCCCATCGAGGGCAGACCGATTGGGACCTCTCTGTCGACGGCAGTGGGTGGAGGATCGCTGCGTGGGTGAACCAGATCGAGCGGGAGTTGCCCATCGTGGCCGAGGGCTACACCGGGGAGGGTTCTGGGGCTCGTGCTATCGAGGTTGCTAGGTCGTTCCTCGGGCACTGGATCGACTGGTGTATTGGCGACGACACCCCCGGACCCCGACAGAGTCCCGAGGTGTGGTGGGAATCGAGGCGTGATGCTCGATGTGTTCAGCCGGCGAGCGCTGGCTGGTGGGGGTCAGTGTCGCGCGGTGCGCTGAGCTCGGCCATGGAGGCTTCGGAGAGGTAGCGGCGGGCGATGGCCCATTCGTCGTGTTGGTCGGCGAGCACGGCTCCGACGAGGCGGATCACGGCGGCGTCGTTGGGGAAGATTCCGACGACGTTCGAGCGGCGCTTGACCTCCTTGTTGAGCCGCTCGAGGGGGTTGTTCGACCAGATCTTTCGCCAGTGCGACTTGGGGAACGCGGTGAAGGCCAACACGTCGGTCTTGGCGTCGCGCATCAGCTCGGCCGCCTTGGGGAACCGTTCGGCGAGGGTGTCGGCGACTTCGTCCCAGCGGGCCTCGACCTCCTTGCGGGTGCCGAGGGCGAAGATCGACCGGAACGCGGCGGCCACGAACTCGACATGGGCCTTGGGGATGGTGGCCAGCAGGTTGCGGGCGAAGTGCACCCTGCAACGCTGCCAGCTGGCGCCGGTGAAGCACTTGCGGATCGAGGCGGTCAGCCCGGCATGGGCGTCAGAGATGACGAGGCGGACCCCGCCGAGGCCCCGGTCGCGCAGCGAGCGCAGGAACCGGGTCCAGAACGTCTCGTCTTCGCTGTCGCCGATGTCGACGCCGAGGACCTCACGGTCGCCGCCGGCGGTGATCCCGGTCGCGATGACCACGGCCCGGGACACGACCTGGCCCAGGGCGTCGTCGCGGACGTTGATGTAGGTGGCATCGAGGTACACGTACGGGAACGAGACGTGCCCGAGGGTGCGGCCCCGGAACGCGGCGACCCGCTCGTCGAGGCGGGCGCAGATCCGAGACACCTCGGACTTCGAGATCCCCGTATCGATGCCCATCGCGGCGACGAGATCGTCGACGGCCCGGGTCGACACGCCGTTGACGTAGGCCTCCATCACCACCGCGTACAGCGCCTGGTCGATGCGACGGCGGGGCTCGAGCAGCTCGGGGAAGAACGAGCCCTTGCGCAGCTTCGGGATCGCCAGCTGCAGATCACCGGCCTTGGTCGAGAGCACCTTCGGCCGCGTCCCGTTGCGATGGGTGACCCGCTCAGCGGTGCGCTCCCACGGATCCGCGCCGATGGCCGCGGTGGCCTCGGCGTCGATGAGCTGCTGGAGCGCCCACTGGGCCAGCTCGCGGACGAGGTCGGTGCCCTCCCCGACGCGGAGCGCGTCGAGAAGGTCGGAAACGGCAGACTCGGCAAGAGCCATCGGCGTGTTCTCCTTGGTGTGCACTTTGGTCGGTACACACCGAGCATCACGCCGGTGGCTCACCCCACGGTGGACCCAATTCCCACCACGCCAGGGGACTCATACCGGACCCCCGGGCCGATTCTTCTGGCCAAACCTGCCTTTGCCGGATGGCGTGTCTGAGCCTCGACTGCGAGTGTGCGACGAGATTGTCAACGGCTGGCTCGTAGACAACGTTCCGCACGAGATCGCCATCGAGGAGATCCACTCGGGATCCGAGATCGTGCTGCGGCATGTCCTCGGAGCAGGGCAGAGCGTGAACTGGGCGACGCTGATGGAGCGAGCCGAGTCGAGGCAGGTGGTCGGGCCGGAGGACCTCGCTGCACTACGTGCTCTGAACGTCGAGCGCCGCACCGTAAAGCACCGGGGCGGCGCCATCGACGAGGCCCGGGATGGTGAGATCCGGAAGATCATCCTGGCTGCGATCGGCGTGCTCGACGGCTTGCTGTCTGACCTCGACGTCCGTGCGACGCAGGAGGGGACAGCGTCGTCGGGCTGACGCTCCACCAGTAGCGCGGACCCTGCCCCGAAACGCCGGGTAGGTGTCACCGCCACCGAATGGGGCCTGGGAGGAGCAAGCTTCTGCGCGGGAACCGGAGCGTTTCGCGGCCTACAGGGGCATGGAACGTGATCGTGATCTTGTCTTCGCTCCTGTCAACCATCCGGATCCTCGGGTCCGACAGGTTGGGTTCGACCTGACTGACACCTACGTCGAGCAGTGCTGGTCGGCCGTCATCGGACCCAGCGCCACGCTGCTGCTGCGCCGGCTGCCCGAACTGTGGCGACATCAGGTCCCCGCAGAGCTCCCCGCGAGCGAGTTCAGTCAGTCGCTCGGCCTCGGCGCCGGCACCGGGCCGAACAGCCGGCTGGCGTCGACGATGGACCGTCTTGTGCGGTTCGGTCTCGCCCGGCCGGATCGGGCCGGCGGGCTCGACGTGTTCCTCGAGGTAGCGCCACTCCAGCCCCGGCAGCTCGAGCGAGTTCCGAAGTGGACCCGCTCGGCTCACGAGCAGTTGTTCACCGCGCACCTCGAGGGCTTCGAAAGCGTCGCCGAGCACCGGTCGAAGGTGACCGCGACGACGGTCGACCTCGAGCGGTTTCGCCAACGGGCTACCCAACCCGAGATCGCCCTGAACGGACATCAGCAGGCCCTCGGGCGATGAGCCTCAAGCGCCGTCCCGGCTCTCCCGGAAGCCCGCCCCGTCCGGCGACCGTCGTCGCTCCTGAACGGCAGGTCTGGCGCGCACACATTGACAGGTTTCCCTCTGGGAAACCTGTTGGCTGTCCGGTTGGCGGTTCGTCGTGAAGTTCACCGTCACCCCCCTCGGCGGCGGCCGGGCCGACACGGCCCGAGTCGTCGACTCGATCGTCCGCTACCTCCAACCACCCGGGACGAAGGGCAACCCGGCCCCTGGAACCGCGGCTGGCGGCACGTCCGGACCCGAGCGCTACTACGCCGACGCGGGCGAGGAACCCGGCCGGTGGCTCGGTCGATCCTCTGCGGCCGCAGGACTAGCGGGAGCTGTCGCACGTGACGACTTCGCCTCGGTTCTCGCAGGTCGGGACCCGCACACCGGCGAGCGGCTGATCACCGCGCAAGGTTCCGCTGGCAGGCGACCGACGCTCGGGTCAGGGAACCACTCGCGGCTCGGACCCGGCAATGAGCCCCTCTTCGATGTCGCTGACGCGGCCGCGGTGCTGGACGTGGCCCAGCGCGAGGTGGAGCGGCTGCTCGACGCTGGTACTCGCAGGGCAGTCACCACCCTGTTCGGAGCAAGTACTGCCAGCGCTCCAACCCCTCCCGCCGGGTATCCCGCTGGCTATCCCGTTGAGGGCCTGCAACCCCCACTGACCAGCACCGATGCCGAGGAGCCACAGGCGTCGTTCCTCGTTCCCTTCGTCGACGCCGACGGTTCTCGATGGGTCACCGAGGCTGAGCTCTCCCGGTGCCGGCTTGCTCGCGAAGAAGGCGTGACCCCCGATGCGATCCGTTCGCTTGGCGCACCCCAGGACCAATTGTCGATCAGTGAGGCCGCCCGGCTCGCCGGGGTGACTGCCCAGTACCTGCGCGGCGTGGCCCGCTATCACGAGGACCACAGCGATGAGATCGACCAGGCCGTGGCCGCCGGTCGTCAGCCTCGACACGCCTACCTGGAGGCGCACCGCGGGACGAAGAACCGATGGTTGGTCACCCGCGAGCGCCTGGCCGAGTTCCTCGAACGACGTCGACCTCCGGCGGTGAGGGTCGCGTACGACCTCACGCTGACCACCGAGAAGAGCCTCGGCGTCCTGGCCCTGCTCGGCGAGGCCGCGACCCGGGAGGCAGTCCTCGGCTCGATCCAAGCGGGCAACGACTGGGCCCTCGGCTGGCTCGAGGACCGCGCCGTCGGCCGCATCGACGGCGAACCGGTGCCGGCCGAGGGGCTGATGGTTGCGTCGTTCCGACACCTGACCTCGCGGGCGCTCGACCCGTTCCCGCACCACCACAACGTCGTGATGAACACCGTGACAGCCCCCGACGGTTCGCACCGGTCGCTGTGGTCGCGGTGCCTCTACCAGAACGCCCACGCCGCCTCGGCGCTGGCCACCGCCGAGATGCGGCACCACCTCGCCGAGCGTCTCGACATCGATTGGCGGCCCGGCCGCAAGTCCGGGTGGGAGATCGACGGGATCAGCCCCAAGGTCGTCTCGGAGTTCTCCAAGCGCCGCAACGAGATCGACGACGCCCTCCGGGAGTTGGAGGCCGAGATCGGCCGGGGAGCTCATCCCAGTGAGGTCGAGCACATCGTGTTGCGCACCCGCCCGGCGAAGAACCACACACCAGCCGACGACCTGGTCGCCCGGTGGCGGGAGCGTGCTGCCGCATGCGGGCTGACCAGCGACGACATCGACCGGCTCAGCCAACCGGCTACCCAGCGGGACAGCCAGCGGGCGACCCAGCGGGATGTCGTATTCGACCTGCTCGCGGACCCCGATGGCATCTGCGCCGGGGGATCGGTGTTCACACGCGTCGACGCCATCACCGCCATCGCCAACCTCGGCGTCCCCGACGCCGACGGCGTCGCCCAGCCGCTCCTCGGCGGCGCAGTGAACCGCCCTGGGTCTGGTGGAGGCTCGGGCTATTGGATTCCAACCCCGGTGGGGTCGGCTTGTTGGGCAGCGTAGAAGGCTGCTTCGAGCTCGGCGGGCGGCCGGTGGCCGCAGTGGCCATGAAGGCGCTGCTCGTTGAACCAGTGCACCCACGACAACGTGGCCAGCTCGAGCTCGTCGACGTCGTCCCAGGGCCGTGGGGCGTCGGGTCCGTAGACGCATTCGGTCTTGTAGAGACCGTTGGTCGTCTCGGCCAGAGCGTTGTCGTAGGAGTCGGCGACGGTCCCGATCGATGGCCGGGCGCCGATCTCGTCGAGGCGCTCGGTGAACCGCACCGAGGTGAACTGCGACCCGGCATCGGCGTGTGCGATCAGCCCGACGAGCCGGCGGCCGCCGCGTGAGCGCCGGGCCATCTCCAAGGCGTCGAGCACCATCTCGGTGCGCATGTTCGACGCCACCCGCCAGCCCACGATGCGGCGGCTGAACGCGTCCACGATGAAGCACACGTACGCCATCCCGGACCGGGTCGGGACGTAGGTCAAGTCGGTCACCCACAGAGCGTCGGGCCGGTCCGCGTTGAAGTTCCGGCGCACCAGATCCGGCGCCCGGACCGCGTCCGGGTCGGCGACGGTGGTGAAGACCCGCTTGCGCCGCCGTGACACGCCGGCGATGCCGAGCTCGCGCATCAACCGGGCCGTCTGGTCCCGGCCGATCTCGTGACCGGCCCGCCGAGCGGCGAGCCAGAGCTTGTGGGCGCCGTAGACCTTCCGGTTCGCCACCCACAACGCGAGCAGGATCGGCATCAACACTGCGTCGCGCCGAGCCCTCGCCGAGGGCTCGAGCTGGCGGCGCTTGGCCGCGTAGTAGGTGCTCGGAGCCATCTGCAGCACCCTGCAAATGGGCTCGACCCCGAACTCGCCACGATGGCGATCGATGTAGTCGACCATCACTTCGACGGGCGGTCGAGCTCCGCCGCGAAGAAAGCCGACGCCGACTTCAAGATCGGCGGGTTCAAGCGGTGGCCGCAACGACCTGTGCGTAAGCCTCTGATGGTGTCAGGTAGCCGAGGGTCTTGCGCGGACGGCCGTTGAGGCTCCGCTGGATCTCGACGAGTTCGGAAGCGGAGACCTTCGAGAGGTCGGTGCCCTTGGGCAAGTACTGACGAAGGAGACCGTTGGTGTTCTCGTTCGAGCCGCGCTGCCAGGGCGAGTGCGGATCGCAGAAGTAGATCGGGATGCCTGTCGCCGTCGTGAAGCTGGCGTGGGTCGACATCTCGGCTCCTTGATCCCAGGTGATCGACCGGACGAGCTCGTCGGGCAGCGTGGCGATGGCCTTGCGCATCGCCTTCTCGACGGTCACTGCCGACCGGTCGCCGTCGAGGTGCAGGAGGAGCACGAGGCGGGTGGTGCGCTCGACGAGGGTGCCGACAGCGCTGCGGCTGGCTTCGCCGAGGATGAGGTCGCCTTCCCAGTGACCCGGCACGGCGCGGTCGTCGGCTTCGGCGGGTCGCTCGGAGATGTTGACCATCCCGGGAATGCGCCCTCGCCCGTCGACGGTGCCGCGCTTCTTGCGACTGGCCCGGCCCGAGCGGAGGCATCGGGCCAGTTCACGCCGGAGTTCTCCTCGGCCCTGGACGAACAGCGACTGGTAGATCGTCTCGTGACTCACCCGCATCTCCGGGTCGTCCGGGAAGTCCAACGGTAAGCGTCGAGCGATCTCGTCGGGCGACCACAGCTCCTCGAGCCGCTTGGTCACCTCATCGAGCAGCCGGCCGGCTCCGAGCTTGCAGGGCTTCGGTCGTCGGGCGGCGTGGCGGGCGCGCTGGTGGGCGGCCCAGGCCGAGTAGCCCTGGCGGCCGCCGTTGGCGGCAACCTCGCGGGTCACCACCGACGGGACCCGACCGATCGCCCGGGCGATCGCGCTGAGCGAGTCGCCGGCGCGGATGCCGACGAAGATCTCCTCGCGATCAGCGATGCTCAAACAGCCCGGGCGCGGTTCCCACGTGTCGGGGACCCCGGTTGTGAACCGGCCGTCGCGGACCATGAGCCCGACCATCGGCGCGGTGCAGCCGATCTCCCTGGCGATGTCGACGAGCCGCCACCCACGGCCTCGGAGTCGGAACGCAAGCTGCTTCTGCTCGTGGGTGAGGATTCCGGCCATGGCGCTGCTCCTGTGATCGAGGTGCTCGGATCGTCACAGGACCGGTGCGCCCACCGGTGGATTCCGCCATCGCGTTCGCCCGACGCAGCTCGCGGTTCTCGGCCTCGAGCGCCTTGATCTTCGCTGCGTCCTCCGACGACGTCCCAGCCTTCAGGCCCTCATCGATGTCGGCCTGCTTGACCCACTTCCGCACCGTCTCGACCCCGTAGCCGAGTTGGCTCGCGACCCGCTGGATCGTCCCGTGGTCGGTGCCCAGCTCCCGGCGCAGCTGACGCACCAGCCGCACCGCCTGAGCCTTCTCCTCCGGCGAGTACCGACGCGTCGTCGGCTTCCCCGGCCTGATGTCCTTCGGCATGACTCCATCCTCGTTTCCAAGGTCAGGAGCCTCCAACGAACCCAGGGCGGTTCACAGCGGAGGTCCTCGAGTTGACCGACGCGTTCCTCGCCTCGGATCGGGTCGTGTGCCTCAACGACACCGACGACCCGTTGTTCACCACGAGCGAGATGCTCGAAGTCCAGAACCGGATCACGGCTCGATTCCGGGCCGGCCGCCACGAAGCCACCCACGTCGTCAGCGACCACCAACTCGCCGGCGCCCTCGCCGAGAACCCGCACCTCACCCAGGAGCAACGCGACCTGGTGATTTCGTGGTGCCAGGGCGGCCATCGCTTCCAGACCGCCATCGGTCGCGCCGGCACCGGCAAGACCACCACCGTTGCCGCCTGCGCGGAGGCCTGGCGTGCCGCCGGCTACCGGGTGGTCGGTGCCGCAGTGAAGGGCGAGGCCGCCCGAACCCTTGCCGCCGCGACCGGGATCGAGTGCGAGACCGTTGCCTGGTACCTCGCCCACACCGACCCTGAGCACCCGCCCCTCGACGCCCGCACCGTGCTCGTGATCGACGAGGCATCGACGCTGCACGACCGGGCGCTGGACACCTTCATGAGCATGGTCGCCGACACCGGAGCGTCGATCCGGTTCATAGGTGACCCTGCTCAGCACGGCGCGATCGCCGCCGGGGGCATGTTCCGCGTGCTGTGCGAACGCCACCCGGCCCTCACCCCCGAGCTGAGCACCACCCACCGACTCCAACACCCGGACGACCGCGCCGCCGCCGAAGCGCTCCGCCAAGGCCACATCGACGAAGCCTTCGACCACCTCGCCGCTGCCGGTCACCTCCACGTCGTCGGTGACGACCTCACCATGTACCGCCACGTGCTGGGCCGCTGGTGGGACGCCCACCGCAACGGTGACGACCATCCCATGGTCGATCGGCGCAACGCCACCCGTCGCCAGCTCAACCGCCTCGCCCACCTCCTTCGACGAGTCAACGGCGAGCTCGGGGCAGACGAGATCCCCGCCAGCGGGGATCGGACCTTCGCCGTCGGCGACCGCGTCACCGCCCGCGCCCCTAACCGCACTCTCCACGTGGCCGGCAACCCCAAGGCGTACGTCCGCAACGGCGCCCTCGGCACGATCGTCGCTGTCCACCGCGAGCCCGACACGCCCCGCAACGACACGGTGACCGTGGACTTCGACGGCATCGGCGTCATCGACCTCCCCCGCCGGTTCTTCGACCTGCACCGCACCGCCGCCAGTCGGCCCGAGGTCGGCATCGACCACGCCTACGCGCTCACCAGCTACGCCGTGCAGGGCTCGACTCGATCCGTTTCCACCAGCCGAGTCGATGCCACCGCCACCCGCGCCGAGACCTACGTCGACATCACCCGCGGCCGCGACGAGAACCACCTCTACCTGACCGCAGCGAGCGACCCCCTCGACGGCGAAGCCCTCCCCCGCGTCCCACCCGCACCCGCCGACGTCGCAGTGGCAGAACGGCTGCACCGATCCACCGGCGAGCTCACCGCCTGGGAGCTCGCCCACCCAGCCGAACCAGCTGCCACCGGGCAGGCCGTGAGCCGGTAGCCGGATTTCCTGTCGATTTCGGGCCCTGATCGCGGCCTACATGCACACGGCTCACCCCAGGAGGCATCCCCATGACCACCGAGACCCCCATCGACGACGAGGTCCTCACCATCGAGGAGGCCGCAGCGATCCTGCGCATCAGCCGCAACGCCGCCTACACCCTCTCCCGCAAGTGGCGCGCCACCGGCGGACGCGTCGGGCTCCCCTGCATCGAGATCGGCCGCAGCGTCCGCGTCCCTCGCTCGGCCATCCGCCAGCTCCTCCAGTCCGCCACCACCCACGACCCCGACGACCAGGTCGCGTGAGGACTGAACCGCCCTGGGTTCGTTGGAGGCTCCTGACCTTGGAAACGAGGATGGAGTCATGCCGAAGGACATCAGGCCGGGGAAGCCGACGACGCGTCGGTACTCGCCGGAGGAGAAGGCTCAGGCGGTGCGGCTGGTGCGTCAGCTGCGCCGGGAGCTGGGCACCGACCACGGGACGATCCAGCGGGTCGCGAGCCAACTCGGCTACGGGGTCGAGACGGTGCGGAAGTGGGTCAAGCAGGCCGACATCGATGAGGGCCTGAAGGCTGGGACGTCGTCGGAGGACGCAGCGAAGATCAAGGCGCTCGAGGCCGAGAACCGCGAGCTGCGTCGGGCGAACGCGATGGCGGAATCCACCGGTGGGCGCACCGGTCCTGTGACGATCCGAGCACCTCGATCACAGGAGCAGCGCCATGGCCGGAATCCTCACCCACGAGCAGAAGCAGCTTGCGTTCCGACTCCGAGGCCGTGGGTGGCGGCTCGTCGACATCGCCAGGGAGATCGGCTGCACCGCGCCGATGGTCGGGCTCATGGTCCGCGACGGCCGGTTCACAACCGGGGTCCCCGACACGTGGGAACCGCGCCCGGGCTGTTTGAGCATCGCTGATCGCGAGGAGATCTTCGTCGGCATCCGCGCCGGCGACTCGCTCAGCGCGATCGCCCGGGCGATCGGTCGGGTCCCGTCGGTGGTGACCCGCGAGGTTGCCGCCAACGGCGGCCGCCAGGGCTACTCGGCCTGGGCCGCCCACCAGCGCGCCCGCCACGCCGCCCGACGACCGAAGCCCTGCAAGCTCGGAGCCGGCCGGCTGCTCGATGAGGTGACCAAGCGGCTCGAGGAGCTGTGGTCGCCCGACGAGATCGCTCGACGCTTACCGTTGGACTTCCCGGACGACCCGGAGATGCGGGTGAGTCACGAGACGATCTACCAGTCGCTGTTCGTCCAGGGCCGAGGAGAACTCCGGCGTGAACTGGCCCGATGCCTCCGCTCGGGCCGGGCCAGTCGCAAGAAGCGCGGCACCGTCGACGGGCGAGGGCGCATTCCCGGGATGGTCAACATCTCCGAGCGACCCGCCGAAGCCGACGACCGCGCCGTGCCGGGTCACTGGGAAGGCGACCTCATCCTCGGCGAAGCCAGCCGCAGCGCTGTCGGCACCCTCGTCGAGCGCACCACCCGCCTCGTGCTCCTCCTGCACCTCGACGGCGACCGGTCGGCAGTGACCGTCGAGAAGGCGATGCGCAAGGCCATCGCCACGCTGCCCGACGAGCTCGTCCGGTCGATCACCTGGGATCAAGGAGCCGAGATGTCGACCCACGCCAGCTTCACGACGGCGACAGGCATCCCGATCTACTTCTGCGATCCGCACTCGCCCTGGCAGCGCGGCTCGAACGAGAACACCAACGGTCTCCTTCGTCAGTACTTGCCCAAGGGCACCGACCTCTCGAAGGTCTCCGCTTCCGAACTCGTCGAGATCCAGCGGAGCCTCAACGGCCGTCCGCGCAAGACCCTCGGCTACCTGACACCATCAGAGGCTTACGCACAGGTCGTTGCGGCCACCGCTTGAACCCGCCGATCTTGAAGTCGGCGTCGGCTTTCTTCGCGGCGGAGCTCGACCGCCCGTCGAAGTGATGGTCGACTACATCGATCGCCATCGTGGCGAGTTCGGGGTCGAGCCCATTTGCAGGGTGCTGCAGATGGCTCCGAGCACCTACTACGCGGCCAAGCGCCGCCAGCTCGAGCCCTCGGCGAGGGCTCGGCGCGACGCAGTGTTGATGCCGATCCTGCTCGCGTTGTGGGTGGCGAACCGGAAGGTCTACGGCGCCCACAAGCTCTGGCTCGCCGCTCGGCGGGCCGGTCACGAGATCGGCCGGGACCAGACGGCCCGGTTGATGCGCGAGCTCGGCATCGCCGGCGTGTCACGGCGGCGCAAGCGGGTCTTCACCACCGTCGCCGACCCGGACGCGGTCCGGGCGCCGGATCTGGTGCGCCGGAACTTCAACGCGGACCGGCCCGACGCTCTGTGGGTGACCGACTTGACCTACGTCCCGACCCGGTCCGGGATGGCGTACGTGTGCTTCATCGTGGACGCGTTCAGCCGCCGCATCGTGGGCTGGCGGGTGGCGTCGAACATGCGCACCGAGATGGTGCTCGACGCCTTGGAGATGGCCCGGCGCTCACGCGGCGGCCGCCGGCTCGTCGGGCTGATCGCACACGCCGATGCCGGGTCGCAGTTCACCTCGGTGCGGTTCACCGAGCGCCTCGACGAGATCGGCGCCCGGCCATCGATCGGGACCGTCGCCGACTCCTACGACAACGCTCTGGCCGAGACGACCAACGGTCTCTACAAGACCGAATGCGTCTACGGACCCGACGCCCCACGGCCCTGGGACGACGTCGACGAGCTCGAGCTGGCCACGTTGTCGTGGGTGCACTGGTTCAACGAGCAGCGCCTTCATGGCCACTGCGGCCACCGGCCGCCCGCCGAGCTCGAAGCAGCCTTCTACGCTGCCCAACAAGCCGACCCCACCGGGGTTGGAATCCAATAGCCCGAGCCTCCACCAGACCCAGGGCGGTTCAGACCCACGATGCGATCCCGCTGTGAGTACCTCACCGCTCGGCTGGAACCGAGGTGAGGCCAGGCCGGCGAGGCGGAGCGCGGGGCCACTTCGATCAGCCGGTTCCTCGCCGACATCATCGAACGTTCGAACCCTGGGGACCTTGCTGCCGTGACCCCCAAGTGCTCGACGGCGACGGGGCCCCATCGCTTGGATCGAACTCGATGTCCGACTCACCTGTTGCAAGCGCCTCCGCATCCGCGGCTTCTTCCGACCACTGCATGGTGCTTAGCCCCTCAGGGGAGGTCGTACTCTGCCTCGGGACGCGGGCGCGGGCCCGTAGGCTCCAGTGAGTGCCGGAGCTGCGTCGATACCGCCTCATGCCGCTCGACTTCAACACGGGCCACCATCTCCTAGACCCTGTAGGCGAGGGAGCTGACCCCGCGGTACGCGCCCAGGCCGCGGAGAACCGCCGAGCGCAGATCGACCGGCTGCGCTACATCCACGGCGAGGCAAACCTTGAGGCCGTCATCGCCAACATCCAGGATCTCGGCGCCGATCCCTTCTCCACGATCGGCTGGCATTTGCATCTGTGGAGAGAGGTTCGTCACGCGTTCGTGTCCGGCGCCTACTTCCCGGCGGCGGTCGGCGCCGGCGCGGTCGCCGAACGGGTCCTGAACCACCTTCTCATCGATCTCGTCGACGACTGCGCCACGGAAGCCGACCGTCGCAGGATCGAAGCTCCCAAGGCCCCCACCTATGCCGCCGCGCTCGAGATCCTCAACCGGTGGGACGTCCTTGAGCCTGCCTCAGCCGAGCATTTCAATCGGCTGCGGATCATCCGCAACGACCTCGTCCACTTCAACGACGGACTCTACGAGGACCCGCGAGGACGCAGCTTGGAGGCCATCACAATCTTGCGCGACGCACTGGACGCGCAGTGGGGTGTGTTCGTGCAGCGCCGCCTGATCCCCGGCACGCCGGGGATGATGTACGCCCGCAAGGCCGTCGAAGCCGAACCATTCTTCCGCCACTACCTCGCCCCGGTGATGGCTTACGTGAGCCCGCACCACGGCCTGCGCCATGACCCCGACACCGGCCTGTGGGTGACTGCGACAGAGGAGCCGGTCTACGCCGATACCGATACGGACGCCGAGTTCGTCCGCAATCTCAAGTACCTCGGCTGAGAGGCACACCTCCGGTGGTGAGCGGGATGACACTGCTCGTAGCGCCGTCCTCTTGACCGTCGCTGCCCTCGCTGTGATCGATGCGGTTGGCCGGCCGTCTGGGCATCCTGCGCATCACTCCACTGTTCCGGGGCGTGGTGGGCCCCGATGTCGACGAGGGGCACGGAGGCCACTAGCCCGAGTGCGTTAGTCAGAGTCCACGTCGGGGAGGGAGTCCCATAGCGCCGTCCAGTACGGATTCTGCTCGTGGTCAATCCGTTCCGCATGGTCGCCGTGAACGAGAGGCGTACACATCAGGAGCGTGAGTTCGTCCAGATCGACGAACCGCTGCGCGTTGACTTCGAGCGAGTCCTCGAGTGAGAACAGTGGCTCATCGGCAGAACCGTCGACGATGAAGCCCAACTCCGTCTCGATCGTGGTCCTCTGACCGATGCCCGTCAGCATCTCCGCCGCGAGCTTCACGGAGTCGGCTGTCTGCACCATACATACGGTGCTGAGGTCGTCGCGCAGAATCGGCCCATGTGAAGCTTGAAGGGCGGCCGTGATGTCGAGCCGCGAACCCTGGAACGGAGATCCCTTGAGGAACGCAGAGGACTCTTCCAGCAGCGCCGAGATCGCCTCGCGGGGAGCAAGTCGAAAGAACTCTCGCTTGGGGTCGTGCCGGGCAGCCGCAAAGCGCTGGTGCATCGCACTCTCGACACGATCGACATCATCCACGAGAACATCGAATAGGACGATGAATTGCGACGGAACGCCAGTCGTTCTGAGTTCACGCGCTCGCCGCTCAGCCGTCCGCTTGGTGCGACCGATCTTCAGCAGACCAGGCATGCTCGGGTTGTAGAGCACGTAGACCGAGCCAACCGACATCCAAGCCAACGTAGCGCTCGTCCGCTCACTCTCCGGCGGTCCCGGCCGAAGCGGGCCAGCTGGAGGTCCCCTACGCCGTGCTGACCCATCGGGATACTCGCCGGCGCTTTGTCGGTGTGCCAGGAACTGCGGTTGCCGAGCCGCTGGACGCTCGACATGGTCTGGCCACAAACGTAGGCAGCCGGTCGGCGACGACCAGAACCTCATCAGGCACCCGGTAGGAGTCGCCGATGTCGCGCATAGCCAGATGCGCCCACCGTCAGCGCTGCGAAGGTGAGGTCGCGAGCAACCAGGCGGCAGCCTCCACAGCCCGCAGGCAGTTGCATGTGCTCGGCGGCGAGTTCGCTCGCCGCGTTCACAGCTGCTCTCCTTCCGACTCGACCACGTTCGTCGCCGAGTCCTCGGTCGCTTGCGGCCCGGGGCAGGGTTCGGCCACGTCGGTAACCCAGCCGCTCCAGTCGATGCCGGGGTTGCCGAGGAGCTGGGCGAAGGTGGACGCGGCAGCGGCCTGCATGCCCGGCAGGACGTGCTGGTACACGGCCATCGTGAAGGCAACGTTCGCGTGTCCAAGCCGCTCGCTGACCACCTTCACCGGCACGCCGGCCTTGAGCAGAAGGGTCGCGTGCGTGTGCCTCAGGTCGTGGAGCGAGATCGTCGGAACGTCGAGCTTGGCCACCTTGCGGTCGAGGACCTGGCTGAACGAGTGCGGGTGGATCCATGATCCGTCCGGCTTTACGAACACCAGCTCGTCGCCCTTGGGATCGATGCCACCCTTCTCCTCAGCCCGCTGGATGCGCCACGCCTTCAGCACGTCGATGGTCACCGGATCGAGGTCGATCGTGCGCCGCCCCGTGCCGGTCTTCACGTCCGAGATCTCCACCTCGTACGCGATCGACACCAGCGCCTGGCGCACCGATAGCCGCATGTTCTCGAGGTCGACATCGCACCACCGAAGCCCAAGCACCTCGCCCCGTCGCATCCCGGTGTGCGACGACAAGTGGAACGCCGGGTGCAGCCGGTGGCTGCGCACGGAGTCGAGGAACGTCCGAAGCTGCCTGGCGTCCCAGGCCTTGATGTTGCCCTCCTGGCGATTCTTCAGCGTCGGCGCGTCGGCCAACGCGACGACGTTGCGGACGACGATGCCCTTGCGCTGGGCGTCGTTCATCGCCTTGTTGAGCATCAGGTGGATGTTGCGCACCGTCTTCGGGGCCAGCCCGGCCGGCCCGACCGCGTCGCACTCGCCGACGACGCGCGTCGGCTTCGAGGCCTTCGGCGTCTTGCGTCCCTCGGTCAGCAGCGTCGCGTAGAAGACGTCGAGATCGTCGGGAGTCAGCCGCTCGATCGGCCGACGGCCGAGCGCCGGCAGCACGTGAAGGTCGATGTTCCGCCGGTACGAGTCGTAGGTGCTGGCACGCACCCGCGACTTCTGGATCGGCAGCCACCGATCGGTGAGGTACTGCCCGAGGGTGAGCTTCTCGGTCGGCACCGGCACGCCGTCGTGGCGGCGCTTGATCTCCTCGGCGAGCACCTTCTCGGCGTCGTTGCGCCTGGTCCCCGCGGGGATCCAGGTCCGGCGCTTCCTGCCGGTCCCCGAATCGATGCCGTCGTAGACGACGGCGTAGTAGTTGTTGCCCTTCTTCTGGATGCCTCCGCGCATGGTGCGGTCCCTTTCGATGTGGATTCCGAAAGAGACGCCACGCAGCGTTCGAGGCCGATCCCAGGACGTCCGACGGGATGGGCGCTGCCGATCTCGACCATACCGAGGTCGAACCCGAACGTCGAGAGTCGACCGTTCGAGCCAGCCCCCGGCAGGCGCTCCAGGCACCGACCAGACCATCGGACGCGGCCAGGCGGCCTTGTCATCGCGTGACGTCCCGGACCAGCGCGTTACAACGCGTCCCATCCCGCGGTGTAGAAGTCGGTGTAGAAGTCAGGCCCGGTAGACCATCCGGGAGAACCCACCAGGAACCCGGTAGACGCCCCCAAACAAGGCAAAAGCCCAGGTCATTGACCTGGGCTTTCGTCCTGACGTTGGTGGCGGGGGCAGGATTTGAACCTGCGACCTTCGGGTTATGAGCCCAAATCGCGTCGTGCTCTCCTGTCCCGTCCTGTGCCATCCAGTGAACCGCCCTGGGTTCGTTGGAGGCTCCTGACCTTGGAAACGAGGATGGAGTCATGCCGAAGGACATCAGGCCGGGGAAGCCGACGACGCGTCGGTACTCGCCGGAGGAGAAGGCTCAGGCGGTGCGGCTGGTGCGTCAGCTGCGCCGGGAGCTGGGCACCGACCACGGGACGATCCAGCGGGTCGCGAGCCAACTCGGCTACGGGGTCGAGACGGTGCGGAAGTGGGTCAAGCAGGCCGACATCGATGAGGGCCTGAAGGCTGGGACGTCGTCGGAGGACGCAGCGAAGATCAAGGCGCTCGAGGCCGAGAACCGCGAGCTGCGTCGGGCGAACGCGATGGCGGAATCCACCGGTGGGCGCACCGGTCCTGTGACGATCCGAGCACCTCGATCACAGGAGCAGCGCCATGGCCGGAATCCTCACCCACGAGCAGAAGCAGCTTGCGTTCCGACTCCGAGGCCGTGGGTGGCGGCTCGTCGACATCGCCAGGGAGATCGGCTGCACCGCGCCGATGGTCGGGCTCATGGTCCGCGACGGCCGGTTCACAACCGGGGTCCCCGACACGTGGGAACCGCGCCCGGGCTGTTTGAGCATCGCTGATCGCGAGGAGATCTTCGTCGGCATCCGCGCCGGCGACTCGCTCAGCGCGATCGCCCGGGCGATCGGTCGGGTCCCGTCGGTGGTGACCCGCGAGGTTGCCGCCAACGGCGGCCGCCAGGGCTACTCGGCCTGGGCCGCCCACCAGCGCGCCCGCCACGCCGCCCGACGACCGAAGCCCTGCAAGCTCGGAGCCGGCCGGCTGCTCGATGAGGTGACCAAGCGGCTCGAGGAGCTGTGGTCGCCCGACGAGATCGCTCGACGCTTACCGTTGGACTTCCCGGACGACCCGGAGATGCGGGTGAGTCACGAGACGATCTACCAGTCGCTGTTCGTCCAGGGCCGAGGAGAACTCCGGCGTGAACTGGCCCGATGCCTCCGCTCGGGCCGGGCCAGTCGCAAGAAGCGCGGCACCGTCGACGGGCGAGGGCGCATTCCCGGGATGGTCAACATCTCCGAGCGACCCGCCGAAGCCGACGACCGCGCCGTGCCGGGTCACTGGGAAGGCGACCTCATCCTCGGCGAAGCCAGCCGCAGCGCTGTCGGCACCCTCGTCGAGCGCACCACCCGCCTCGTGCTCCTCCTGCACCTCGACGGCGACCGGTCGGCAGTGACCGTCGAGAAGGCGATGCGCAAGGCCATCGCCACGCTGCCCGACGAGCTCGTCCGGTCGATCACCTGGGATCAAGGAGCCGAGATGTCGACCCACGCCAGCTTCACGACGGCGACAGGCATCCCGATCTACTTCTGCGATCCGCACTCGCCCTGGCAGCGCGGCTCGAACGAGAACACCAACGGTCTCCTTCGTCAGTACTTGCCCAAGGGCACCGACCTCTCGAAGGTCTCCGCTTCCGAACTCGTCGAGATCCAGCGGAGCCTCAACGGCCGTCCGCGCAAGACCCTCGGCTACCTGACACCATCAGAGGCTTACGCACAGGTCGTTGCGGCCACCGCTTGAACCCGCCGATCTTGAAGTCGGCGTCGGCTTTCTTCGCGGCGGAGCTCGACCGCCCGTCGAAGTGATGGTCGACTACATCGATCGCCATCGTGGCGAGTTCGGGGTCGAGCCCATTTGCAGGGTGCTGCAGATGGCTCCGAGCACCTACTACGCGGCCAAGCGCCGCCAGCTCGAGCCCTCGGCGAGGGCTCGGCGCGACGCAGTGTTGATGCCGATCCTGCTCGCGTTGTGGGTGGCGAACCGGAAGGTCTACGGCGCCCACAAGCTCTGGCTCGCCGCTCGGCGGGCCGGTCACGAGATCGGCCGGGACCAGACGGCCCGGTTGATGCGCGAGCTCGGCATCGCCGGCGTGTCACGGCGGCGCAAGCGGGTCTTCACCACCGTCGCCGACCCGGACGCGGTCCGGGCGCCGGATCTGGTGCGCCGGAACTTCAACGCGGACCGGCCCGACGCTCTGTGGGTGACCGACTTGACCTACGTCCCGACCCGGTCCGGGATGGCGTACGTGTGCTTCATCGTGGACGCGTTCAGCCGCCGCATCGTGGGCTGGCGGGTGGCGTCGAACATGCGCACCGAGATGGTGCTCGACGCCTTGGAGATGGCCCGGCGCTCACGCGGCGGCCGCCGGCTCGTCGGGCTGATCGCACACGCCGATGCCGGGTCGCAGTTCACCTCGGTGCGGTTCACCGAGCGCCTCGACGAGATCGGCGCCCGGCCATCGATCGGGACCGTCGCCGACTCCTACGACAACGCTCTGGCCGAGACGACCAACGGTCTCTACAAGACCGAATGCGTCTACGGACCCGACGCCCCACGGCCCTGGGACGACGTCGACGAGCTCGAGCTGGCCACGTTGTCGTGGGTGCACTGGTTCAACGAGCAGCGCCTTCATGGCCACTGCGGCCACCGGCCGCCCGCCGAGCTCGAAGCAGCCTTCTACGCTGCCCAACAAGCCGACCCCACCGGGGTTGGAATCCAATAGCCCGAGCCTCCACCAGACCCAGGGCGGTTCACAGTACCTGTGAGCTGGGGTTTCGCGCATCCGACGTACCGGTCCGTCACCCGTTGTACCACCGGATACCAACCCGCGGTGTAGAAGGAGGTGTAGAAGCTGCCCTGCTCGGCGTGGCTGCGATCAGGCGACCTGCACGGCGTCCTTGAGCTTGGCGGGGACCTTCTCCGGGAACGAGACGATGAGGTGGCGGTCGAGGGCGGTGGCCACTCGGGCGAGGGTGTCGATGCGGTTGCGCGCTCCCCCGCCCTCCTCGAGACGGGAGATCACCGACTGGGTGGTGCCCATCCGCTCGGCGAGCTCGCGCTGGCTGAGGCCGGCTTCGGTTCGCAGGTCGTAGATGAGCTGGCCGAGCGCGAGGTCCTGTTCGACACCGGCGCGGGTGTCGGCATCGGGCCCGGGGCGCTTCTTCTTGACGTCGTCCCAGCGGGAGTAGTTGGCCATCGTCGTCTCCTTCAGGGGTACTGCTCGGCGCAGTCCTCGGCGGCCTTGCGTGCCCGGGTGATCTCGTTGCGTTCGTTGTTGCGTTGCTTGCGGAAGGTGGTCAGCAGGATGATCCGACCGTCCTTGGTGAACCGGTAGGTGATCCGTCGTGCCGTCGGGCCGAGCGTGAACCGCAGCTCGAACAGTCCGTCGCCGAGGCTCTTCGAGAGCGGCATCCGCGCCGACGACCCGAGCGTGGCGAGCCGGTCGATCACCACGACCGTTCGATCCCCCTCGGTGTCGTCGAGGGTGGCCATCCAGTCGACGATCTCGTCGTGGAGCTCCAGTTCGGCCACACGCGGACACTATCGCATCAATGCGATGATCGCACAAGAGCGATCATCGCATAGCCTGTTCGGTCAGAGCCGGGGATCGACGGGTAGCTCTCCATGGCGAGGACTCCGAATCGACGGAGCCCATCCACAGTCAGGCGGGAGCCGCCGGCCTGTTCGAGCAGCCCGGCGGCCTCATCGGCTGGGCGCGGCCGCTTCTCGTTGCGTCGCCACAGTGTGGGGACGGTGTCCATGGGCGATCCGACGTGTTGACGAGAGCTTTGTGTGTGTCAGGTGTTTGCTGTTGTTGCGGCGGCGACGGCATCGGCGAGCGATGTCGTGGGTCGTCCGATGAGGGTGCTGAGCGCGTGGCCTTCGACCTCGAGCGCCCCGGCGGCGGCGGCCTGATCGACGTCGACCAGGATTCCGGCGAAAGCCTCGGGCACTCCGGCGCCCACGAGTGCAGCGAGGTGCTCGGCCGGAGGCAGGTTGGCGGAGACGACGGTCTGGCCGGTGGCGGCGGTGATCGCGGCGGCGAGGTCGGTGAGCGTGATTGCCGTATCACCCCCGAGTTCGTAGACGCGCCCGACGTGGTCGCCGACCGGTCCGGTGAGCACGGCTGCCGCGGCTGCGGCGAAGTCGGCGCGGGAGGCTGCGCTGATCCGGGCGTCGCCCGCGCTGTTGAGGATGGCGCCGTGCTCGAGGTAGGTGCCGAGCTGGTCGGTGTAGTTCTCGAAGTACCAGCCGTTGCGCAGGATCGTGGCTGGCACGCCTGATGCCTTGATGCCTTCCTCGGTCAAGCGGTGGTCGGTTGCCAGGATCATGGGGGTGGTATCGGCCTTCGGCCCGCTCGTGTAGGCGAGCTGCGCGACGCCGGCTGCGACGGCGGCGTCGATGACCCCTTGGTGCTGACGCTGGCGCTGACCGACGTCGCTGCCCGACACGAGCAGGACCCGGTCACCGGCCGAGAAGGCGCCGTCGAGCGTCTCGGGGTCGTCGAAGTCGAGTCGGCGGACCTTGACGCCTCGCTCGGCCAGGTCGGCGAGCTTGTCGGTGTTACGGCCGGTGGCGACGATCCTGCCGGCATCGACCCCCGAGTCGAGGAGGTCCTCGACGACGAGGCGCCCCAGGTGGCCGGTGGCTCCGACGATGACGATGGAGCCGTTCGGGTTGGCTGCACTGGTGGTGGACATGGGGTGGTCTCCTCGGGTGGCGGGCGCCACGGCGGCGCTTCACCTGAGGGTACGGGTACACAGTCCAAATCACACGTACCCACTTCTTGGTTAGTATCGGGTAGCCTGGTTGCATGGCTCCATCGACCACCGCCGTTCTGCTGCCCGATGCCCCTGAAGGCGCCTTCGACCCCAGCTGTCCAGGCCGCGTCGTGCTCGACCACGTCACCAGCAAGTGGGGCGTGCTGGTGCTCGTGGCCCTCGACGGCCGCACCCTGCGTTGGGGCGAGCTGCGTCGGACGGTCGAGGGTGTCAGCGAGAAGATGCTGGCTCAGACCCTGCGCACCCTCGAGGGCGACGGCTTTGTTCTTCGGGAGTCGATGGACGTCATCCCGCCCCACGTCGAGTACAGCCTGACCCCTCTCGGCGACGACCTCGTCGCCCACCTCAAGCCGCTCGTCCACTGGATACTCGACCACGCCGCCGACATCGTCGGCTGACTGGCCGCCCAGCCCGGGTTCGACGAGATGGAACGACCCGACGCCCGCACCTGCGGCCCCCGACCAGATGAGCGAGAACCCCTGACATGACCGACACAGTGCGAATGCCGACCTACTTCATCTCCCACGGCGGTGGTCCGTGGCCCTGGATCAAGGACCTCATGCCCGGCGACCTCGGCCCCCTCGAGCGGTCGCTCCGAGCAATACCCGGAGAGCTCGGCGCACCGCCCCGAGCGATCCTGATGGTGTCGGGCCATTGGGAGGCGCCGGAGTTCACGGTGCAGACCGGTCCCAACCCGCCGATGCTCTATGACTACGGCGGCTTCCCCGACTTCACCTACCGCATCCAGTACCCGGCCCCCGGCTCACCGGAGGTCGCCACCCGCGTGACCGAGTTGCTCGCCGAGGCGGGGATCCCGGTCCGCCAGGACTCACACAGGGGCTTCGACCACGGCGTCTTCGCTCCGCTCTACGTCGCCTACCCCGACGCGGACGTCCCCGTCCTGCAGCTCTCGCTCCGACACGGCTACGACCCCGCTGCGCACCTCGCCGCCGGACGGGCCCTGGCCCCGCTGCGCGACGAGGGAGTGGTGATCATCGGCAGCGGCCTCTCGTACCACAACCTCGGCCGCATGGGCGCCGACGCCCAGCAGCCGTCGGCGGACTTCGACAAGTGGCTCGGAGACGCCCTGGCCGCCGACCCGGAACAACGCACCGCCGCCCTGCTGGCGTGGGAGCAGGCCCCGAGCGCCCGGGTCGCTCACCCCACCGAAGACCACTTCATCCCACTGATGCTCGCCGTCGGCGCCGCCGAGAACGACCGGGCGGTGCGGACCTACCACGAGAACACCTTCTTCGGCTCGGTGACCGCATCCAGCTACCGCTTCGACTCCTCCACTCAACCGGCCTGACACCCAGCAGAATCGCACCAGTCCCACCCGAAGAAGGCCGAAGACATCAGTGTCGAACCGCTCTGGCTCCACGAAGCTCGTCGGGTTGGTTCCGAAGTGGTCACGCTTCCACGCTGCTGCGATGGCCTACATCATCGAACGCAAGGACCGCTTCTACGTCGTCGCCTACGACGGCCTCGACCCCCTCACCGGGCGGGAACGCCGCCGATGGCATCCCGCCGGCCGGGACCGCCACGACGCCGAGACGATGGCCGCCCGCATCGAGCGCGACGCCGCCGGGTCAGCGCCCCTGCGAGGCGGGCCGGTGCACCTCGGCGAGTTCCTCGTCGACACGTGGCTGCCCACCAAGCGCCGCCACGTCCGCGCCTCCACCGCCTACCGCTACACGTGGTTCGTCGACCGCTACATCAACCCTGCGATCGGCCACGTTCCGCTCCGTCGTCTGCGGGCTGACCACCTCGACGGGCTCTACGACCAGCTCGCCACCACCGGCGGCCGCGACGGCACCGGTCTCGCTCCCAAGACCGTGCACGAGGTCCACATCATCGTGCGCTCCGCGCTCGACCTCGCCCGTCGTCGCCAGCTCGTCGACACCAACGTCGCCCAGGCAACCAACGCCCGCCACAAGCGCCAGACCCGCACCGTCCCCCGGTCCTGGCACGCCGCGGAACTGGCGTCGTTCCTGGGCTCGGCGAAGAACCACCGCCTCTACCCGGCGCTGCACCTCACCGCCTGCACCGGCATGCGCCGCGGTGAGGTCGCGGGGCTTCGTTGGTCCGACCTGGACCGGGCCAACCAGCGCCTCTCGACCAGCCGCACCCTCCAGAGCCTCGCCGGCCAGCCCGTCGAGTTCCCCGTCAAGACCCGCACCAGCCGACGCTGCATCGACCTCGACGACGCCACCATCGACGTGCTCGCCCGGTGGCGGAGACGACTCTCCCGCGAAGGACTACCGCACGGCGCCGACGACTGGATGTTCCTCAACACCACCGGCCGGCACGTGAACCCCGAGTCGCTCAGCCAGCTGTTCAACCGGCTCCAGCGGTCGATGCCCGATCTGACCCGGATCAGGTTCCACGACCTGCGCCACACCCACGCCTCGCTGCTGATCATGGACGGCGTGCCGGTGAAGGTGGTGAGCGAACGGCTCGGCCACGCCAACGTCGCGTTCACCATCCACACCTACCAGCACCTGCTTCCCGGCATGAGCGCAGCCGCGGCGCAGCAGTTCGCAGCCCTGCTCGCCGCCGCCCACAGCCGGTAGACGTCTACCGGCCGAGGCACGGCGAAGGCGCAGGTCACGGGGGCGGCGGGCGCCAAGCCGGTAGACCACCCGGTAGACGCCACCCCGGACAAGCAGCAGGCCCCACTCCGAGAAGTGGGGCCTGACCAGCACATTCAGTTGGTGGCGGGGGCAGGATTTGAACCTGCGACCTTCGGGTTATGAGCGATCAGGATCTCAACCCGTACCACTGCGTACCAGATAGTGCCCTTGAGCTGGCGTTTCGTCGCCCAGCCTACGCCGGTCGTGCCAACCCGTACCCCTCGTACCGCGCCGCACAGTAGAAGGAACAGTAGAAGGGTCTTGGCATCGACGCGCTTCGACGGGGCCTGCTGAACCGCCTCGCCGGAAGCGGTTCAGGACTGGCCAGACTCCTGGGGTCGCTCACCCGAGTCCTGACCTTCGGGGCGCACACGCGACCCGGACGGCGTCCCAGCGGAAGTCGTCTCCATCGTCCTCCGTCAGGGCTGTTGCTGACCGACGTTGGATGCGCCGGCACGGAGGACATCGAGGACGGCCTTCTCGTGGCCGAGCGGCTTGCCGCCGTTCGTGGCGCGGCCGAGCGCCAGGCCGAGCATGGTCTCGCGGGCCATAAGGTAGTAGTCGCGGTGGGCTGCGTCGACGAGGATCGGCGACTCCTTGCCCTCGGGGTTGACGAGGCTGGCGAACTCAACGACGACGGGGCCGATCTCGGCCCGGAGCGTCGGGTCGTTCGCCATGGCCAACCAGGCCTCGAGCACGGCCTTGAAGCGCGGCTGGCCGACGATGGCCCAGGTGCCGTCGATCAGGCTTGGGAGGTCGGTGACGGTCGGGCGCTTCCTCGTGACGAAGGTGGCGTAGAGGCGGCGCAGGGCGTCGGCGAGGAGCTCGGGGAGGCTGTCGTAGTGGTGGTGGAACGCGCCGCGGGTCACGCCGGCGCGGTTGCACACCTCGATGGCGGTGACGGCAGCCCAGCCGCGCTCGATGAGCACCTCGGTCGCGGCATCGGCGAGCGCCGCCCGCGTCGTCGCGGTGCGGTCGGCTTGGGTGCGGCGGGTCGACGTCTCAGCGGTGCTCATGGGTTGGTTTCCAAGGTGTGCATCATGTGGTGGCGGGCGCAGTCTCCCGCAGCTGAATCGGGACATGGGGGTGGGTGCCGGTGCCCTGGATGATCGCGCCGTTCGCTTCGAGGAGCGGGCGGAGCTCGCGGAACGCGGCTCGGTACCGATACCACGGGATCGTTGGGTACAGGTGGTGGATCAGGTGGCGGTCCTGCTGCAGGAGAAGCCAGGTGGAGCCGGGGAACCGGTTGATCCTCGTTGCGCCGAACCGGTCGGTGCGGTCGAAGGGGAAGTGCGGTAGCCACTGGAAGAGGATCATCAATGCCAGGATCCCGACGCGACCGGGCAACCACAGCAGCAGGAACGCCGGCCAGAACCACCCGAGCGGGATCGTCACCAGGAGCAACACGAGGCCGACCTGGGTGAGCCGGCGCATCCGGGCTCGGGCCGCCTTCTCGCGGTCCGAGCTGGCTGGGGCATCCGGCGGGAGCATCTTGGCCATCAGCTTCTCGACGAGGCGGTTGCCGCCGGGAAACGCGCCGATGGTCATGAAGATCGTGGCGGCGAGCCACTTGATCGGCATCTGCCACAGCGGTCCCTTGACCGCCAGGTCGGGGTCGGCGGGGGTGTTGGTGTGGGCGTGGTGCTTGAGGTGGTTGGCGCTGTAGCTGCCGAAGTCGAGCTGGATTGCGTAGCCGGCGATGTTGCCGCACAGGTTCTCGATCCAGAAGCGCTTGGGGTTGCGGCCGCTGATCGCCTTGTGGGTGGCGTCGTGGTGGACCGTGTACCAGGCGTAGGACACCCACGAGTTGATGACGAACCCGATGGCCATCGGGACGACGCCGACGGCCCAGAGCGCCACGACACCGATCTCGACGCTGAGGAGCGCGGCGGTCAGCACGACGGTGGGCCACCCGAAGCCGCCCGACAGCCGCTTGGCGACGGCCTGCTCCTCGGCGCTCAACGCCGGCGCGCGGGAGGCCCGCAGCGCAGCCGGCACCCGCTCGTCCTGCCCGGCGACGGTCATGCGCCGACCTTCTTGGCTTCGACGATCTTCCACACGCCGCCGTCGAACTGCCTCCAGGTGGTCTGCAGGTCGAGCGACTCGCCGGCGTCGTTGGAGTAGCGGACCTGGAACTCGACGGCGTCGTCGACGGGCGTCTCGGTGAGGATCTCCCACTTCGTGGTCGGCTGCGGTGGGCCGCCGGTGCCCATCAGCTGGGTGAACGCCGATCCGGCGAAGTCACCCATGATCCGGCCCAGGTTCCCGTCGAGGACGTCCTGGGCGTGGCGTTCGGCGGTTGCTCGTGCGGTCATGCCGGCCACTGAACCACATCTTGCATACGTACGCAAATGTTTGTTAGAACAACCGGATGACAGGGATCCTGATCGAAGCCGAAGCGTTCGACACCTATGGCGGGTGGGTCATGGACTCGCAGTTCGAGGTCCAGATGGGCTCGCCGTACCTGCTGGCCCACGGCATCGGCGTCCCGGTCGCCGACGCGACCACCGTGGTCCGCATCGCCGAAGCGGGCGAGTACGCGGTGTGGGTGCGCGCAAAGGACTGGGTGCCGTCGCACTCCCCGGGACGCTTCACGCTGTCGGTCAACGGCGCCCAGGTCGGGGGCGAGCTCGGCGCAAACGGTCAGGACTGGTCGTGGGCGCAGGTCGCCACCGTCGCCCTCCCGGCGGGCGACGCCACGCTCGTGCTGCACGACCTGACCGGCTTCGACGGGCGGTGCGACGCGATCTTCCTCAGCAGCGACGGAACAGTGCCGGTCGAAGGCGCCGACGAGGCTGCTCGGGCGTGGCGCCGGGAGCTGCGGGGCCTCCCAGCCGAGCCCGAGGCGGCCGGCGAGTTCGACGTCGTGGTGGTCGGCGGCGGCATCGCCGGCTGCACCGCCACTCTCACCGCGGCCCGCCAGGGCTGCACGGTGGCGCTGATCCAGGACCGGCCCGTCCTGGGCGGCAACTCGAGCAAGGAGATCGGCCTCAGCCCCCGGGGCGAGAACGGCGGCCTCGTCGCCGAGCTGTCGGCGCGCAGTGCCGACGGCGACATCGTCGCCCGGCAGATCATCGAGGCCGAGCCGACAGCAAGGGTCTTCATGGAGCGTCGCGTGGTGGCCGTGCAGACCGACGGCGACCGGATCGTGTCGATCGACGTGCGCGAGGGACGCACCGGGCGCGAGACGCGCTTCGTCGCCCCGGTCTTCATCGACACCACCGGGCAGGCCATCCTCGGCATCCTCGCCGGTGCCGAGATCCTCACCGGCCGGGAGGGCCGCGACGAGTACGGCGAGTACTACGCCCCAGCCGAGCGCGACGAGGAGCACCACGGTCACACGCTGTTCTTCCGCACGAAGATGGCCGACGAACCCGTCGACTTCCCCGACGTGCCCTGGGCCACCGAGATCGCCAAGGACTACGCCAACCTCAGCGGCCAGCTCGTCGAACCTGGCACCGAGAACGGTCCGGGCCCCGCCGCCAGCGACGAAGCGAGGGCGGCCTTCGAGTTCACCAAGGCGACCGCCGAGGACGACAACCTCCCGGTCATGAAGTCGTTCCCGGCCACCCACTTCTGGGAGTACGGCCAGTGGCTCGACCTCTATACCGACGGCGAGCTCATCCGTGACTACCTGCTGCGCGCCCTGTACGGCACGTTCTCGAACGTCAAGAAGATGGAGCCCGACACCTTCGCCAACCTGGCGTTCGACTGGCTCGCCTTCGTCCCCGCCCAGGGCGAGTTCCGGCGCTACAAGGGCGACTACATCCTCACCGAGAACGACGTCCGCGCCCACACGGTGTTCCCCGACGCCGTGGTGAACAACGACGGCGCGTTCTGCATCCACATCCCCAACCAGCCCGGCGAGGGCGCCTACGACTTCAGGCTCAAGGACTGGGTGTGGGACGTGCGGGACAACAAGCCCTACGCCATCCCGTTCCGCTGCCTCTACTCCACCAACATCGCCAACCTGATGATGGCCGGCAAGCACATCAGCGTCACCCGGGTCGCCGGCACCACCACCAAGCTGATGGGCAACGGCGGCCAGCACGGCATCGCCGTCGGCGCCGCGGCGGCCCTGTGCACCAAGCACAGCACCACCCCGCGCGGCGTTTACGAGGACCACCTCGACGACCTCCAAGAGATCGTCGGCGGCCTCACCGGCTGCCACCACCTCCACGTCGCTCCAGGCGAGCAGCCCGTCGAGCTCACCGCCCGCCAGGCCGCGGAACGCCACGCCAACCACGTCCAGGCCGGAGACATCGAGGCCCTCATGGCCGACTTCGTCGGCAACGTCTTCATGAACCTCATGGCCGGCGGCAGCATCCCGCCGATGTCGACCACCCAGTGGGAGATCCTCTCCGAGACACCCGCCGGCGACGCCGTCGAGTTCCACGTCCGCTACGCCAACGACACCGACGCCCTTGAGCTCCGCACCCGCTGGGAACACATCGGCCCCGACTGGAAGATCGTCGAAGCCGTCAAGGTCGGCCCATGAAGCTCGGGCTGCCCGGCACCTTCGAGCAGGAGCGACCGAGGTCTGGCTCGAACCCGTCAACTGCTCGTGGAACTCGCCAACAGCTAGGTCGCTGGTGGGCTCGCGTCGACCGTGTTCGCGCCGCTGACCGCCTGGGTCGTGGCCACGGTCGGATGGCGCACCGGGCTCGCCGCGCTCGGGGTCGCGGCCTGCCAGGGCCTGCCAAGGCGCCCCGGGTTCGGTGGTGTCTTCCTGACGACCAGGGCGCCCAGACGTCCGACACGCCGAGGTCGCCCGCGCACTACCGCGGCTCAGGGGTTGTCATCCCTCGCTCCACGAGCGTCTCGAAGAAGTCCAGCATGCGTGCCCGGTGATCGCCGGAGAACGGGTGGCCGGTAGCCCGCATGTCGAGCGACAAGACGCCACTGGCCATGGCCCACAGGGCCGGGGCCGCCACGTCGGGTTCGAAGTCGGGCGAGATCGTGCCGGTCGCTATGGCCTCGCGAAGCGCAGTGGCAAGGTTCGTCATGTGGGAGGCGATGAGGTCGTCTACCTGGGCGAGCACCTCGGGGTCATCCGGTGGATTGGTCACGGTGCGAAACTGGTGGGGCTTGTCCGTTGCGAACCGGACGTATGCCGCCATCGCCGCACGGATGCGCTCCACCGGTGGCACAGGCAGCGCGTAGGCGGCGTCGACATAGGCGCGGTTCTCCGCTATCGCCCGCTGCGTGACCGCTAGCAGCAGAGCGGCGCGACCGCCCACGCGGTTGTAGATGGTCTGCACGACGACGTCGGCGCGCTCCGCCACCGCGTCCAGGGTGACGCCGTGGGCTCCTCGCTCCGCGAGCAGTTCCTCAGCGGCATCGATGATTCCGAGCCTCGCGGCCTCGACCCGGCGTTCGCGCTTGCCCACCGCAGCGGTCTTGGCCATGGCTCATACTTTACACATCTTCTAAGGTTGGAGTAGACTTCCATGAATAGTATCCGGTTCTATCCAATAGGAGCCCGCATGTCGACATCCGAAGCCACGGTGGTGGAGACCCAGTTCGACTCAGGTGATGCGTACTGCGCCGCGACCGTCCACCAACCGGCCGGCCCGGGGCCACACCCGGTGATCGTGATGGGCCACGGCCTCGGGTCGTTGCGCCAGATGCGCCTGCCGGCCTACGCCGAGCGGTTCGTCGCCGCTGGCTACGCCTGCGTGCTCTTCGACTACCGGCACTTCGGCGACAGCGGCGGCGAACCCCGCCAGCTCCTCGACATCGGACGCCAGCTCGAGGACTGGGCGGCAGCGGTCGACTTCGCCCGCAACCTCCCCGGCATCGACCCCGACCGCACCGTGGTCTGGGGCACGTCGTTCGGCGGCGGCCACGTGCTCATCACCGCGGCCCGCGACCCCCGCATCGCTGCGGTCATCGCCCAGTGCCCCTTCGTCGACGGGTTGGCCTCGGCCGGATCGGCCAACCCGCTATCGGCCCTGAAGGTCACAGCTCTCGCGGTGCGGGATCTGATCGGGGCGCGCCTCGGCCGCGGCCCGGTGATGGTCGCGTCCGCCGGCCACCCAGGTGACGCCGCCCTGATGGTCGCCCCGGACTGCTACGACGGCTACCTCGGCCTTGTCCCTGACGAGGCCCCCTTCGAGAACCACGTCGCAGCCCGCTTCGCCCTGCACATCACCACGCATCGGCCCACCAAACAGGTGGCGAACATCAAGGCGCCGACCTTCTACGCCATCTGCGAGCACGACAGCGTCGCTCCCGCGACCGCCGCCCAGAAGGCAGCAGCCGCCACACCCAACGGGCAGGCGAAGCTCTACGACGTCGGCCACTTCGACATCTACGTCGGCGACGCCTTCGAGGAAGCGATCGTCGACCAGGTCGGGTTCCTCCAACGCCACGCCCCCGTGAACGGAGCACCGTCGTGAACCGCTGGGAGCTGGCGGGCCGGACCGTGGCCATCACCGGCGCCGGCGGAGGACTCGGCTCCAACCTCGCGCAGGCGCTTCGAGCCAAGGGCTGCAACCTGGCACTCCTCGACATCGACGCAGCGCGGGTCGAGCCGCTCGCGGACCAGCTCGGAGGCCCGCAACATGCGAAGGTCTGGCAAGCGGACGTCTGCGACCTCGGCAGCCTCGAAGCTGCGTTCGCCGCGGTCGCCGCGCACTTCGGCCGGATCGACGTCGTCGTCGCGAACGCAGGCGTCACCGTCATCGAGTCCGTCGCAGCGGGCGATCCGGTCGCATTCGAGCGGCTCGTCGACATCAACCTCACCGGGGTGTGGCGCACCTACCGCGCCGCCATCCCGCACGTGCGCAAGCAACGCGGCTACCTCCTCGGGGTCTCCTCGATGGCCGCGTTCGTCCACTCCCCGCTGCAGTCCGGCTACACCGCGAGCAAGGCCGGCGTGTGGGCCCTGAGCAACTCGGCACGTCTCGAGCTCCGCCCCCACGGCGTCGCCGTCGGGACCCTGCACCCGACGTTCTTCGAAACCCCGATGCTCGAACAGATGCTCGACCAACCCGCAGGGGAGATCCTCTGGGACGGCCATCGCCGTCAGCCGTTCAAGACCGTCCCACGCGAGGCCGTGATCAGCGCCGCGGTGAAGGCCATCGAACGCCGCTCGAAGACCGTCACCGTCCCCAGCAGCAACACACTCCCTGCTCTCGCCCCCGGACTGTTCCGCAGCGTCATCGACCGCTTCGGCTTCAGCGACCGCACCATCGTGCGGGCAACCGAGCTCAGCGATCCCGCCAGGACCGGAGCATGACCACCGCCGAGAAGACCGGCGACCCCAGGCGTGACGACCGAGACTTCGACATCGCTCTGTACGGAGCAACGGGCTTCGTCGGCCGACTGACCGCGCAATACCTCGCCACCGCCGCTCCCGCGGGCGCCCGGATCGCGCTGGCCGGAAGGAACTCGGCCAAGCTCGAGGAGCTGCGCGCCGAGCTGGCTGCGGCGGCCCCCGCCGCAGCCAACTGGAGCGTCCTAGTGGCCTCGGCGACGGACCCGGAGTCCCTCGACACCATCGCTGCCGCCTCCCAGGTCGTCGTGTCCACGGTCGGCCCGTACCTGACCTACGGCCTCCCGCTGGTCGAGGCATGTGCGCGGCGTGGCACCGACTACGCCGACCTGACCGGCGAGACGCTCTTCGTGCGGGACTCCATCGACGCTTGGCACGACCCAGCGGTCGCGAGCGGCGCTCGCATCGTCCACGCCTGCGGCTTCGACTCGATCCCCTCCGACATCACGACGTTCCTGCTGCACGAGCGCGCCGTGGCCGACGGGGCAGGAGAGCTCGGTGAGACCACCCTCCTAGTCCGCAGGATCCGTGGAGGAGCGTCGGGTGGCACGGCTGCCTCCGGGTACGCGCAGATCGTGCGGGCCAAGGAGAACGACGACGATGCCGAGCAGGTGAAGGACCCCTACACGCTCACCACCGACCGGTCTGCCGAACCCGAACACGGCGCCCAGCGAGACGACGTGGTCGTCCGGGCGAACCGGATCAACCCGTCGTTGAAGGGGTGGGCGGCACCGTTCTTCATGGCGCCGTTCAACACCCGGGTCGTACGCCGGACCAACGCTCTATACGGCTGGAAGTACGGCCGCTCGTTCAAATACTCCGAAGCTATGGCAGTCGGCCCGACCCCAGTTCCCGCCTACGCCCTCTCCGGCACCCTCCGAGTGCTGAACGCGGCAGCCGCCGCCGTGCCGGCTCGCGTCGTCGAACGGCTGCTGCCCAAACCCGGCACGGGGCCGAGTGAGGAAGCCCGCCTCAAGGGCGGCTACACGATCGAGACCTACACCACGACGACCTCCGGGCGGCGCTACGTCGCCCGCATCAGCCAGATCGGCGACCCCGGCTACAACGGTACCTCCGTCCTAATCGGCGAGTCCGCGCTCTGCCTCGCATTCGACAGGCAGCACCTCGTCGCCGACGGCGGCGTGATGACCCCTGCCTACGCGATGGGCGCGCCCCTTGCTGGGCGCCTGGCGGTCGCGCCCGGAGTGAGCCTCGTCGTCGAACCAGCCTGACCAAGACCGCCACCCAACCCTCGACGAATGCAGCTCTGCCGGAGGGTCTGCCACCAGCTGAAGTGGATGACCTCCTCGACGACGATGGCGGCGAGAAGGTGCACGCCAGCGGGCGTGTCAGCGGCGGGGAACCAGTTATCGAGGATCCTCAGGCACGAGCCACACTGAACCGCCCCGGGTTCCGTGACTGCTCAGGTCATTGGGTGATCGGCTCGGGAGCCGGGGTGATCTGACGGTAGTGGGCGGCTTCGAACTCGGCGGGGGTGACGTAGGTGTTGTCGGTGGTGATCTCGCCGTGGAGGCGGCGGTGGTTGAACCAGTCGATGTAGCCGAGGGTGGCGAACTCGACGTCGTCGAGGCTGCGCCATGGGCCCTGGGGGTAGATCAGCTCCCATTTGAAGAGGCTGTTGAAGCTCTCGGCCATGGCGTTGATGCTCCTATAGATGGTCAAGTCGTTCTGAACCGCCCCGGGTCTTGTGGAGGCTCTGATCCCACGGAAGGGTGGAGTCATGCCAGCACCGAGGAAGTACCCGGCCGAGCTGCGTGAGCGGTCGATGCGCCTTGTGCGCGAGGCCCAGGAGCAGGACCCGGAGCTGTCGTTGAACGCGGCGGTGGTCCGGATCGGCCAGCGGGTCGGGGTCAACAAGGACACGTTGCGGGGTTGGTGCAAGCAGGCCGACATCGACGCCGGCCGGCGGCCGGGGACTACGACGTCGGACGCGCAGCGGATCAAGGACCTCGAGGCTGAGGTGCACGAGCTCAAGCGGGCGAACGAGATCTTGTTGGCGGCGTCGAGTTTCTTCGCGAGGGAGCTCGACCCTCGACTGCCTTGGTAGTTGCCTTCGTCGACGACCACCGTGACCGCTTCGGGGTCGAGCCGATCTGCCGCGTCCTGGCCGCCCACGGCGTGGCGATCGCCCCGAGCACCTACTACGCGTCGAAGTCCCGGCCGCCGTCGGCCAGGGCTGCCTCCGACGAGGCCATGACCGTGGAGGTCCGTCGCGTCCACGGCGAGGTCGGCCGCGGCCTATACGGCGCCCGCAAGGTCTGGCACCAGCTCCGACGCGAGGGCATCACCGTGGCGCGCTGCACCGTCGAGCGGCTCATGCGCGCCGAGGGCCTCCAAGGCGCCCGGCGAGGCCGCAAGGTCGTCACGACCCGCCCCGACGACACGGCGCCACGACCGCCCGACCTGGTCCGACGGGACTTCACCGCCGTGGCCCCGAACCGGCTCTGGGTCGTCGACTTCACCTACGTCGCGACCTGGGCCGGCATGGCCTACACGGCCTTCGTCACCGACGTGTTCTCGAGGCGGATCGTCGGCTGGCGCACCGCGGCGTCGATGCCGACCCAACTGCCGCTCGACGCCTTGGAGATGGCCATATGGACCCGCGACGGCCACCGCCTCGACGGGCTCGTCCACCACTCCGACGCCGGCAGCCAATACACCTCGATCCGCTACGCAGACCGGCTCGCCGACACCGGCGCCGTCGCCTCGATCGGCACAGTCGGCGACTCCTACGACTGTGATGATGCTGGGGTGCTGGTCCGGTCGGCCTGACCCGTGCTTACGACCGACCGTTGTGTCCTTGCGTTGACTTGTCGGTCGGCCGGTCCAGCACCCCGAAGGCAGCCCGCCAGCCGAGCGGCAGTGACCTCATAGGAGCCTGATCGCACCAGGTCCCATCACAGTCCTGTCCTCCCGCCCGGCCGGCGAGCTCGACCGTTGACCGTGAAGAGAGGACCAACAGCCATGGCCAGCATCGCACTCGACCGGACCGATGTCATCGTCGGTGTCGACACCCACAAAGACAGCCACGTGGCTGTCGCCATCGACGGCCTCGGCGGCCGTCTCGGCGTGCACCACCTGCCGGCGACCAACGCCGGCTACGCCGATCTGCTCGCCTGGGCGACCGCTCTCGGCACGACCTACGCCTTCGGGGTCGAGGGCACCGGCAGCTACGGCATCGGCCTGGCCCGGTTCCTGCGCCGCCAAGGCGTCAAGGTCATCGAGGTCAGCCGGCCCCCGCGGGCCGGGGAACGGCGCCTCGATGGCAAGAGTGACCCCATCGATGCCGAGAACGCCGCCCGCCAGGTCCTTGCCGGGCGAGCCGCCACGACCCCGAAGCTCGCCGACGGGATCGTCGAGGCGATCCGGCTCACCCGCATCGCCCGCAACACCGCCGTGAAGGCCCACACCCAGGCCATCGTTGCGCTCAAGGCCACCCTCGTCACCGCCCCCGAGCACCTGCGCGTCGCGCTCGAGCCGCTGAGCGACCACAAGCTCATGGTCGCCTGCGCTGCGCTCGGCACCGACGGCGACCCCGCCGACCCCGCCGTCGCCATGGGCCACGTCCTGGCCTCGCTCGCGCAGCGTTGGCTCGACCTCCACGACGAGATCAAGACCCACACCACCCGGCTCAAGGCCCTCACCACCACCGCCGCCCCCGATCTGGTCGCTGCGTTCGGGATCGGCCCCGACATCGCAGGCGAGCTCCTCGTCGCCGCCGGCGACAACACCGACCGCATCAGCTCAGAGGCCGCCTTCGCCAAGCTCTGCGGCGCCTGCCCGGTCCCGACCGGATCCGGCAAGACCAGCGGACGCCACCGCCTCAACCGGGGCGGCAACCGCCAAGCCAACGCCGCCCTCTACCGGGCCGTCATCGTCCGCATGCGCTGGCACGCACCCACCATCGCCTACGTCGAACGACGCACCGCAGAAGGACTCACCAAGCGAGAGATCATCCGCTGCCTCAAGCGCTACCTCGCCCGCGAGGTCTACGCCCTACTCCCACCCACCGCCGCGCCGACCGCGCCCACCGCCGAGGCCGCCTGAACGACTTGACCATCTATAGGAGCATCAACGCCCTGGCCGAGTCGACCATCGGCCTCTACAAGACCGAGCTCGTCCGCCCCCACGGGCCTTGGCACACCCTCGGAGACCTCGAGCTCGCCACCCTCGGCTGGGTCCACTGGTTCAACGAGGTCCGCCTCCACAGCAGCCTCGGCTACCTCCCGCCAGTCGAGTTCGAGGACGACTACTACCGTCACCTCAACCCCCGGGACCACCCGGTCCCGGGAGAACCCAGCCTCCACTGAACCCGGGGCGGTTCACTGCTTTGGCCGGTCCCGACTGGGCCGGCCGGTGTCGGTGTCAGGCGGGTTGGGCGTCGAGGGCGGTGATGCGGAGCAGGTTGTAGGTGGCGGTGGTGACGAGGAACCAGGCCCGGTTGCGGGCTCGTCCTCGGTAGCGGAGCTTGCGGCCGCCGGCGATGGTCTTGAGCCAGCCGAAGGGTTCCTCGACCCGGGGCCGTGCTCGTTGGCTCGACCGGTGGCCGGGGTGTCTGGTGGTCCGGCCGTCGATGGCGGAGCGTTGGCGGGTTGTGTTCTGGGCGACGTGGGGGGTGACGTTCAACGCCCGGCAGCCGGCGACGAACCCGCGGGTGTCATATGCCTTGTCCGCCGCGACGGTCCGCCGTCGGGCACGGACGGGGAGACGGGCCAGCAGGTCCAGGGCGGTGGCGCGTTCGGCGTAGCCGTCGGCTGCGGTGAGCTCGGCGTCGACGACCAGGGCGTTGCGGTTCTCGATGAGCAGGTGCCCCGAGTAACAGAGCCGCGCTGGGGTGTTGCCCTTGCGGGCCAGCAGCGCTTCGGGGTCAGTGGTGGAGCGGTGGGTCTGGTTGCTGCGGGGCTGGCCCCGCCAGTCGACCTCGACGTTGCGGCCCCCGACCGCCCCGCCAGGGCCGTCTCCTGGCTGGTCGTCGGTGCCGCTGTCGGTGTTGGGCTTGAAGCTCTTGTGCGACGCCCACGCCTCCAAGAGCGTGCCGTCGACGGCGAAGTGGTCGCTCGACACGTACCGGCGCAGCGCAGCCTGGCGCACGACAGCGGCGAAGAACCGGTCCGCGACCTCAGCGTCCAACAGGCGGTCACGGTTCTTGGTGAAGGTGGTCGGGTCGAAGGCCTTGGCGTCGATCGAGAGGTCGAGGAACCACTTGAACAACAGGTCGTAGTTGAGCCGCTCGCAGAACGCCCGCTCCGAACGGACCGAGTACATCGCCATCAAGATCGTCGCCTTCAACAGCTGCTCAGGCGGGACGCTCGGACGTCCGATCCCCGAGTACATGGCGTCGAAATCGGAGTCGAGCTCAGCGAGCACCTCGTCGACCACCCGGCGGATCCGCCGGATCGGATGATCACCCGGGATCAGGTCCTCGGTGCTCAACGAGGTGAGCATCGCCAGCTGCTGGTCAGGCTTGCCACGCATCACCGCGGTCTAACCCACCCCGCCCACGATCGCGAGCACCAACGACGACTATTTCCGCACCCTGCTAGGGGCCGGGGAAGACGAGCGGGAAGCGCCGGCCGAAGGCGACGTCGCCCTCAATCGTCACGGACTGCTCGGGCCGCCGGCCGAGGAGGAGCGCGAACAGGTCCCGGCTCGACGCCTCGAGCGTTGCCGTCGCAGCGGCGTTGGCATCGGCGGGTCGGACCGCCAGCGATCCGCCCTCGACGGTCACCATGTGGACGGGCCCGTCGGTGGCGATGAGCAGCCACGAGCCAAGGTCGGGTCGGACCGCTGTCGGGGGCACGTGACGGCCGGCCAGCCGTCCGAGCCGGAACGGCAACCCGGCACCGATGAGCACGCCGCTCCAGTCGGGGAGGCCGACCGCCGCGTCGGTGCCGTGGACCTCGACCTCCGTGAGCCGCAGGAGGGCGTGCTCGGCGAGTAGGAGATCACCAGCATCGCTCCGACCGACCGGCTCGCGAACCTCTGTCGACCAGGCCTGGACATCGAGCAGGCCCCACCGCTGGTGCAGCTCACGACTGCGCTCCACGAGCGCCTCTACGACGTCGCAGACCCGCTCACCGGTACGAGGTACGAGGGTCCCGGGCCGCTGGGCCGCCCGACCCTCGGGGTAGAACGACGTCCGGCGCCCCGCCAGGGCCTCGTCCGTCAGGTGCAACAGGGCCTCGGCGCCGTAGCGGAGGTGGCAGACGAGGGTGAGCCGGCTCCAGCCCGGCAGCGCCGACGGCGCCTCCAGCTCGACCTCCGGCAGGGAGCGCAGGACCTCCGCCATCGCCAGGAGCCGACGCCAGGCGAGGTCCGCCAGCCGCGGCGCGAGCCGATAGATCCCGTCCACGCCTGCTGGCCTACCGCCATCGTCCACCCCCAGCGAGCCGAGCGGTCCTTGGGACCTCATGGCCTGACGGAGGGTTCCGCGTCGGATGCGGACGTGAGCCAGTCGGCTCGGAGCGGGTTGGCGCCGGCCAGGCGGCCGAGTGAGAGGTACGGCCGGAGCCGCAGGAAGGCCGAGACCGAGTGGAACGGGTCGCGGTGGTCGGCGGCCATGGCGGCACGGTGGGCCGAGCCCTGGTCCCGATAGGCGAAGGCATCGACGGAGTCACCGTCACGCCAGAGCGAGCACGTGCCGACGAAGGGCGGACGCCCCATCCCGGTGGCCCAGATCAGGCCGGGCGCCCGCAGGATCTGCGCCTCGGCCCGGGCGCTGGCGCGGAAGAACGGCACGCTCCGGCGCAGGCGCAAGCGGCCGAGCGTGAGCACGGCGACGGGGCCGTGCTCGCCTTCGCCCCGCCGGGCGGCCGGTTCGAGGCCGGGCCACGACCCGGTCGTGTGGATCGGGGCGAGGCGCACGTGCCAGCCGCCGATCATCATCTCGGGAAGCGCAGCCTGCTGCATGTAGCCCTCGACGGACTCGTCGTCGTCCCACGTGGCGACCACGATGACCCGATCGAGGGTCGGCCGGGGCACGACGGAGGGGCTGAGGGGCGCGGCCACCGCCACGTCGAGGCCGCGCAGCCCTGGCCATCGGCCCGGCCTGGGGGCTGCCCGCCAGGCTCGCAGCATCTCTCGGATGGGCACGTCACAGATGTCGACCGTCACGATCACTCGGGGACCTCCTGGGGGTTTGCGGCGTCCGCAATTTAGATGCAACTCTCTATTACGTCGACTCGAAGCTCGGAGGAACACATGGACGACACTGGAGAGGCCACGACGCCGGACAGCCAGCCGACCGGAGACGAGAAGCTGGTCCTCGACATGATCCGTGCCGTCGAGGAGCGCGATATGGACACGCTCGTCGCCACCTACCACCCCGACGTCGTATTCGTGTGGCCCCCTGAACTGCCCTACGGCGGCACCTTTCAGGGCGAAGAGGTCGCTCCGATGACGGAGGCCTTCGCCGCAGCCTGGGGACCGCTGCAGCGGGACGCCGACATGCGACGACTCGACCCCCGGCTGCTGGGGTCGGCCGGGAACGACGTCGCGGTCCACTACGTCCAACGAGGCCGCGACGCGGAGGGCCGCACGTGCGAGATGCCGGTCATCGGCCTCTACACCGTGGTCGACAGCCGTGTCCGCCGCCTCCAGATGTTCTACTTCGACGCCACTGCGACGGCGAGGTTCCTCGACCGCGCCGCGGCCCTTGACGACGCCTGACCCGCGTTGTCAGAGCTGACCGACGCGGACCACGATCACCACCACGCACATGGTCAGCAGCACGAGGTTCCCGACGACGTTCCGGGGCTCGCCGAGACGCCAATGCGTCACCGCAGCGATGACCATGACCACGATCAGCCCGGCGGCCGCGGCCGGCGTCAGTGGACGACCGATACCGGTCAGCCAAGGCAGCACCAGGCCAGCGGCGGCCATCAGCTCGGACGCAGCCGCCACCCTCACCGCCGGCATCGGGAACACTGCGGCTCCGGTCTGACCCGTCTCCAGCAGACGCTCCCGCGACATCGTCGACTTGGCCACGCCCGATGCGAAGAACACGACCGCGAGCAGTCCCTGGCAGATCCATGCCGTGACATCCATGCCTCCAAGAGGGAGCCAGGGTCGACTGAGGTTCCCACCCCTCGTGTCGTCAGGGCGCGAGTCGCGAACGCCCCCCGCTCACCTATGACGACTCAACCGTCGCCGTCAGCGTCCGACTCGCGGGTCGTACCTCGTGGCGCCGGCCGGACGGGCGGGCCCCGTTGCCCATCCTCGTACCAGTCGCTTCCCTCTAATACGACGGATAGCCTGCCGAGGATGATCAAGGTCGCAGGTTGGATCATGGCCCTCTACGCCGCCGCCCACACGCTCCTCGCCCTCACGGTGGAGGGCGCAGCGTGGCACGCCGACGACTGGTTCAGCGGCGCCCTGTGGGGCGAGGACCTCGCCAACATGAGCGACGCCAGCAGCGCGCTCTGGCTGTCGCTGTCCAGCTTTGGGCCGCCGCTGTTCATTCTCGGGCTGGTCGTGCTGTGGATGGACCGCCGGAGCATCACTCCCCCGGCCTTCGTCGCCTGGACCCTCGTCGCCCTGACCCTGGTCGACGCTGTCATCAACCTGCTCACCCCGTGGCCGATCCTTCTGATCGCCAACGTCCTGCTCCTCGTCGGCATTGGACAGGCGCGTGCGGATGGCGAGGTGCCCGTGTGACCCATCACGGCAGCCTCCGGCCCACGGCCGCTCGCAATCGCGCCGCGGCGAACCCGCAAGCACCGACTTCTACTTCACCCCTTTTAGAGAGATCACGCTAGTATGACGATCATGACTTCGTCGTCGGCTTCGCATGGTGGCTGTGGATCCTCATGTGGGTGCGCGCCGTCCACACCTCGGGCCCCGATCGCATGCTCCCTCGACGGACCCGCCGTCCCCGACCGCCTCAAGGAGTGGGCTGCGGCCCTGCGGCCCGTCGTCGACCGCACCCCGATCGACGGTGGTCTCCGCCTCAGCTTCTCTTCCGAGGTCGACTTAGCCGCGCTGGCGAGCCTGGCGGCCGCCGAGCAGCGGTGCTGCCCCTTCTTCTACTTCTCTCTGACCATCGACGAGCGCGGCATCGCCCTCGAGGTCACGGCCCCGGACGACGCTGCCGCAGTCGTCGGTGCACTGTTCGGCGAAGCAGCGTGACGAAGCAAGCTTCCGCGCGCAAAGGCGAAGGCGAAGGCTCATGCGACAACTGACCTACACCAACCCGGGTGAGGTCCGATGGACCGAGATGGCCGTGCCGGAGGACTGCCCGGCTGACGGTGCCGTGGTCCGGCCCCAGGCGGTCGGTCGCTGCGACCTCGACGCCCCGATGGTGACCTGGGGGATGTTTCCGGGGCCGTTCCCGGTCGGCCATGAGGTGGCGGGCGTGGTCGAGCAGGTCGGTGACCACGTCCACCGAGTTCGTCCCGGGGAGGAGGTGGTGGTGCCCTTCCAGGTGTCGTGCGGCCAGTGCCGACAGTGCGGGTCAGGCCGGTACGCGGCATGCGGCGTCCACCGAGCTGCTGCCGGTGCGGCGTTCGGGTTCGGCTCGGCCGGCGGTGGCTTCGGCGGCGCCGTCGCCGACGTCCTGGTCGTGCCCCACGCAGACCACCTCTTGTTCCCGGCGCCGCTGGGGCTCAGTGTTGTCGAGCGGTGCGTCCTGGCCGACAACGTGGTCGACGGGTTCCGGTGCGTCGCTGGCCCGCTCGACCTCCAGCCGGGGGCCGAGGTGCTCATCGTCGGCGGTGCCGCCGAGTCGGTGGGGCTCTACGCCGTGAGCTCAGCGCTGGCGTTGGGCGCTAGCCGGGTGCGCTACGTCGACACCGACATCGGGCGGTGCGATGCGGCCGAGGGCCTCGGTGCTGAGGTCGAGCATGTGGTCGGTGCGTGGCCTCGACGCTTCGATCGGGCTCCGGTCACGGTGGCGTTGTCGCTCGATCCCGACGGTCTGCGGGCGGCGATCATGTCGACCGAGCCGTATGGCACCTGCACCAGCGCGGCCATCCACCTCCAGCCGGTCGAGCTGCCCTTGCTGCAGATGTACAGCCGTGGGATCACCTTCCACACCTCTCGCGCCGACTCCCGGCGGCACCTCCCCCGGGTGCTCGAGGCGGTCGACGCCGGGCGGCTCTCCCTCGATGGCATCCCCATGACGGTGGCCCCGTTCGATGAGGCTGAGGATGTGTGGTTGGAGGCCCCGGGAAAGCTCGTTCTGACCCACTGATGAGCCGCCGTAGGTCTGTCGCCGCTGGTGCTCGCTACGACCGGATCGGGACGTCCTACGCCCGGACCCGCAGAGAAGACCCTCGCATCGCGGCCACCATCTTCGAGTCGCTGGGACCGGGCCGGACGATCGTCAACATCGGGGCCGGGACCGGTAGCTACGAGCCGACGGACCGCACGGTCGTCGCGGTCGAGCCGTCGGTGCAGATGTTGGCACAGCGGCCCATCGGCTCGTCGCCGGCGGTGCGTGGCGTCGCGGAAGCTCTGCCCTTCGGCGATCTCGCCTTCGACGTGGCCGTGGCGATCTTGACGGTCCACCACTGGAACGCGCCGGCCGGCGGGCTGGTCGAGATGCGCCGTGTCGCCCAACGACAGCTGGTTCTCTTCTTCGAGCCGCTCCGCGATCGGGGGTTCTGGGGATTGGAGTACTTCCCGGAGGCAGCTGACCTCGACACCGAGCGCGACCCTCTGGGCGAGCGCCTCGTGCGGGACGTGCTCGACGTGCAGCGGGTCGTGCCCGTACTGATCCCCCATGACTGCCGTGATGGTTTCGGAACGGCCTTCTGGGCCCGTCCCGAGGCGTACCTGGACGCTGACGTCAGGGCCGGCATGTCGTGGCTCTCCATGCTGCCGCGTCGGGCCGTCTCGGCCGGTGTGCAGCGGCTCCGCCTCGACCTCCGTTCCGGTGAGTGGGACCGGCGGTTCGGCCACCTTCGGGGCCAGGACAGCTACGACGGCGGGTTCCGTCTGGCCGTGGCCGGGTCGTGACGGCGGGTCGTCCTCACGGACCGGCGAGGATGCACCGGCAGGTTCGCAGCACGAGCTCGTCGACGTGCTTCGGCGGTGCTTGGCCGGCTTGCAGGTAGCTGCGCACCCCGGCGAAGGGGACATCGATGAGGGCGAAGGTCACCGTCCGCCGGGCCCTGGCACTGGAGGTCGAGAACCGACGTCTCGTGTAGGACCGCAGCGCCCGGGCGAGGCCGTCGTTGAGGGTGGCCAGGTCCTCGCCCATCTCGTCGGGCCAGTGCTCGACGAGGTCCGACCTGCGGTAGAGGAGCAGCACCTGGGCTTTTGGCAGGTTGGCGCGCGACCAGCGGGGGACGTGCAGGCAGGCCTGCTTGGCGGCCTCGTCCACGTCGTCGAGCGCCAATGCCTCGATGAAGCCGGCTTGGGCCTCACGGACCAGCTGCACCCACAGCTGTGCCACCAGGAGGTCGCGGGTGGCGAACCGGTGGTAGACGGAGCCGGACGGGGCCTGGAGCCGGTCGCTGATGGCCGCCACCGTGGCCATGGTCGGGCCCCCCTGCGCCACCAGGTCGGCGGCGGCGTCGAGGATGTCGGTGCTGGTGAACTTCGCCGGACGACCCATGGAGCCACCGTAGCGCCGAGGCCGGAGCGGCCGACCGGGCGCCCTCGGTGCCATCTAGATAGCGTCCTCTAGATGGAGCGGATGGTCGGTGCGTTGCTGTTCTCGGGCGGCTCGGTGCTGCTCGGTCGGCGCAGTGCCGTGCGGGCGTCGTTCCCGGGCGTGTGGGACATGCCGGGCGGTCACGTCGAAGCCGGCGAGTCCCGTCGGGCGGCGCTGGACCGGGAGTTGGCGGAGGAGCTCGGCGTGCGGCCGGCGCAAGGCCGTTGGTGGCGACGCGAGACGCGGGCCGGTCTCGAGCTGACGGTCTGGTTGGTGACCAGGTGGACCGGCACAGTCGCCAACCGCCAGCCGCACGAGCACGACGAGCTGGCGTGGTTCGCTCGGCATGAAGTCTCGAGGTTGGCGTTCCCGCATCCGGCGTTCCCTGAGCTGCTCGACGCGGCGTTCGACGCCGTCGATCAGGTACCGGTGTAGGAGGGACGTCGGCCCTCCAGCCGAGCCGCCGCCGCCTCGCGCAGGTCGCTGGAGAACAGGCAGCGGGCCTGACCCTCGCCGGCGACGACGAAGCCCCGGGCCTTGTCGCCGAGCCCGGCCCGGACGGCTTCCTTGATGGCCGTGACGGCGATCGGAGGCTGCGCGGCGAGGCGGTCGGCCATGGCTCTAGCCTCGGCGTGGAGGTCGGCGGTGGGCACCACGCGGTTCACCAGACCGAGGCGTTCGGCGTGCACAGCGTCGAGGCGGTCGGCGAGCCACATCAGCTCCAGGGCTCGCGACGGCCCGATGAGCTCGGGCAGCCACACGGTTGCGCCGAGGTCGGGCATGAGGCCCCAGGTCGACTCGAGCAGTGCGAAGGTCGCGTCGTCGCCGGCGATGCGCAGGTCGCAGGCGAGCGCCAGCTGGAACCCGGCGCCGAGGGCGTGGCCCTGGACTGCGGCGATGGTGGGGAACGGGGCCTCCTTCAGCCAGGTGAAGCTGCTCTGGAGGGTGCGGACGTAGTCCGGGGCCTCGAGGCCTTCGAGGTCGGGCGCGGTTGCGCCGCCGAAGAAGTCGGCGATGACGGCGGTGTCGAGGCCGGCGGAGAACGACCGGCCGGCGCCGGAGACGATGAGGGCTCGGATCGACGAGTCCTGTCCGAGGTCGGCGGCGACCTGGCGGAGCTCGAACCACATCTCGTGGGTTTGGGCGTTGAGGGTGTCGGGGCGCTCGAGGCGCACCTCGACGACGGCACCGTCCCGGTGGACGGAGAGGGTCTTCACGATGGGACCTCGGCGTGGTCTGGTTCGGGGCGGCGAGAGGCGGACGGGGATCGGCTCGGCGTGGGCCGGTGGGCGGTCATCGCGCCAGGGCGAGGGCCAGGGACGCCACGGCGAGGGCCAGGAAGGTGCCCGGGAAGCCGATCGTCGCCAGCTCGCCAGCGCGGACGTGGAAGGCGACGGCGCCGACGAAGAACACGACGAGCCCGGCCGCCGCAGCGATCCCGACGGCGTGCGGCCCGGCGAGGCCGGCGATCAGGCCGAGGGCACCGAGGGCCTTGAGGGCACCGAGCGTCGGGACCCACCTCTGCTCGACGTGGACGGCCCGGGCGTTGGCGACGACGGGATCGGCCCGGGCGATGCCGGCGACGCCGATGGCGAGGTTGGCCGCCGCGGTCAGGCTGGTCACGACCAGGTCGAGGGCACTCACCAGGCGCCGTCCTCGATGTGCAGCTGGCTGAGCCGGTGCGGGTCGGCTACGACGTCGTAGTGGTGGACGCGGCCGTCGACGACGTCGATGACCAGCGCCGCGGTCACCGCGCCGTCGTGGACGACGGCGATGCCGGGGCGGCCGAGGATCGTCGTCAAGTGCGCGGTGCGGGCGTTTTCGCGGAGGGCGCGGGTCTCTTGAACGACGGCGGCGACGCCGGCCAGGTGGCGCGGTGCACCGGGCGGGATGGCTTGGGGGTCGGCTGTGCGGGTGACCTCCGGGTGGAGCACGTTGACCAGCGTGGCGACGTCGCCCTGCTGGGCGGCGTGGAGGAAGGCGTCCACAACGCGTCGTGCCGCCATGAGCTCGGCCGCCGAGTGGAGGCGGTAACCCTGGTCGGACCGCAGCCGGCCACGGGCGCGGCTGGCCAACTTCTTGGCCGATCCCGGCGTCGTCCCCAGGACGTGGGCCACCTCGTCGAAGGGCATGGCGAACACGTCGTGGAGGATCAGGGCGACTCGCTGCTCGGGAGTGAGGGAGTCGAGGACGACGGTGAATGCTTCGGTGAGCTCGGCGGCGAGGACGACGATGTCCTCAGGGCTGGCGGCCTCGGCGGCGGCTCGCAGGTCGGCCTCGGCCACCGGTTGCGCAGTGCGGCGCGAACGGCGCAGCTGGTCGATGCTGAGCCGGGTCACGGCGGTGGTCAACCAGGCCTGCGGGTTGTCGATCTCGGAGAGGTCGTGGTTGGAGAAGCGCCACCACGCTTCTTGCACGACATCGTGGGCGTCGAGCGATGAGCCGAGGATGCGGGACGCGACGGAGAGCAGGTGTGGCCGCTCGGCCTCGAAGGCGACGGCGAGGGCTTCGTTCGGGGTGCCCATCACCGGTCGTCCGAGGTTCGGTCGGGCTCGTAGGTCCCGATCAGGTCGACGGGGACAGGGTTGGGGTAGCCGTCATAGACGTGGGCTGCGATGGCTGCGGGAAGTGACCGGGTCGATGCGACCTCGAGGAGGGGGTTGGTCGACCCGTCCTCGATGGTCAGGAACCCCAGGAACCGGTTGGTGCCGGTGACCCGCCAGTAGGCGAGGCAGACGCCCCGCGGTTGGACGGCTGCGAGCTCGTCGAAGGCGCGGCTCACGGACTCGGCCACCCTGCGGGCTCCGTCGTCGGTGTCGGTCTCGAACTCGATCATGCGCCGGGTTGTCATCACCCTGGTAGACGATCGTCGGCCGGCGAAGGTGACCGTCGGCTGACACGGGCCCGGGCTTGTTGCAACATGACGGGCACGCCCCGTCGGTGCATCACCGAGATGGGCCACCACAGAGCTGCGCCCAGGACCGGCACGCGGTAGCGGACGAACAGGGCGAGTGCGAGCGTGTCGTCGTCGGCTTCGACCACGGCTCTGGCCTCCAGGTACGTGGTCGCTGCTCCGAGCCGTGCCCACGTCGGGTGCTGGGCCAGGGTGCGCCAGCCCTGGACGTGGTCGGGCGACGGCCGAGGCCCGAGCCGGACACCGATGGCCGTCCACAGGCGGGGCGCACCCCGGCCGGCCGGGGTCTCCTCCAAGATGAGGCGCGCCCAGTCCAGCGCCGAGCGGTCGCTGGTGGGCAAGGAGATGCTGAACCGGTCGGCGTAGTCCGCGTTCAGCTCAGCGCGGTCACAGGTGACCTCCGGTACTGCCTGGACGCCAACCCACATCGAGACAGGCTCTTGCTCGCGCACGTCGTATCCTCCATTGGTCGTCGACGGTGCCCGAGGCCGTCTCATCGGTTGCGAGGGGCGGGCAGGCGGTGGCGGTTGCGGGCGACGACTGCGTACGCCGCCTCGGCGGCTTGTCGGACGACAGGCGCACGCAGGACGGCCCCGAGGATGGGCCATGGCGGTCGGGCGTGGGCGAGGGCCGCAGCGATGGACGCGGCGCCCCGCCGGGCGCCCCGGCTGTCGACCCATTGTGAGGCGGTCCGGACGTCGCCCAGGGTGAGCCCGAGGACGGCCAGGTCGTCGATGCCCTGGTACGGGACGAAGGTCACAGCGCCGTCGGTGCGACGTTCGAGCCAGTCGACCCAGCGGCGGCAGAAGCCGCAGGCTCCGTCGAAGACGAAGGTGCCAGCAGCGCCTTCCGGTCGAGGGACTGGGGCCAGGGTGAGGATCGGGACGCGGCGCGTTGCCGCTGCGGCCTCACGCCGGTAGGCGGCGAAGCCGGGGAACACGCGCCTGGCGCAGGTCCACAACCGTTCCCTCTCTGTGGGGTCGTCGACCTCGGCGGCGGTGACGGGGACGCCGCCGAGGGACACGGCGTCGGGCCGGGCTCGGAGGTTGTGGAGCCACGCCGGGTGTGTCGCCGCCCCTGCGTTGCTGGCCACGACGACGTAGCGGTCGGCGTCGGTGAAGTAGATCACGGCGTTGCGGCGCCTCCGTCCGGTGCGCGCGCCGACCGTCTCGAGGACGGCGGTCGGGTACACCAGGGTGGTGGCCAGGCGACCTCGGGAGAGGCGGAGCAGCACGGGGTCGATCCGCCACCCGACCCACCGCGACAATGCCCGAGCGGGACCGGTCAGGGCGATCGCCGAGTACGCCCGTGCGAACCGCCCCGGGCTGCGGGTGGCATCGACGTGACGCAGGGTCATTCCGTCGCCCTCGTGTCACCGACAGCAGGCCACAGCGGCTCGTGCCAACGGGCCGGGTGGACACGAGAGACCGTTGGCTCGTCGTCGAGGCCTGGGCGCAACGCCACCGGGCCGATACTAGCGATGCATCTCTGATTGGCCAGGCCGGCCTCCGATACGTCCCTCACTGGTCGTCGTTCGCTATCGCGGTGATGATGCCGGCCAGGTCGGACGCCACGTGGCGTCGGGTCCGCTGGCGGGTGGCGGCCAGGAGCGGCCTCCACGCCCGTCCTGGTGCCGCCACCGCTTCGAGGTGCGCATAGCGCGTCCGGGCCGGGTCGCTGTCGGGCATGGCCGCCATGGCGACGAGGTACAGTCCGGGCCTCGCCAGCATCCAGCACCAGCCCTCGTCGAGCTGGACGTCGAAGGTGATCGGCACCCGGGCCAGGAGCCCCGGCCCCTGCGCTCGCACCACCAGTCGGGTGTCGTCCCGTTCGAGGACCGAGAGGCTCGACACGGTGCGGTCGAAGCGCGGGACCGAGCTTTCGAGGTCGGCGATGAACGCCCACACTGACGCTAAGGGGGCGTCGATGGTGGCCTCGCTGACGACGGCGCCGGGCAGGCCTGCGGCCACGGCGCGCAGACGGCCGACGGTGCTCAACGTCGCGACCGGCCAGTTGCGGGAGGCGGGCGACTGCGGCCGGTTGCTCGGGGTCATGCCGTCCACCGGTCCCGGAACGCGGCCCGAGCGCGGTGGAGCCGTGACTTGACGGTGCCGCGAGCGACCCCGAGAGCGGCCGCCATCTCGGCCTCGTCGAGATCGTCGATGTGACGCAGGACGAGGACCGCCCGTTGCTCGGGACGCAGCGTGTCGAGGACCGACCAGACCTCGACGGCGGTCGCCACCCGGTCGACGCCGGGCGACAGGTCGACCGTCATGGGGTCGAGGTCGGACGGGTCGACCGGCACCGACGCCGACCGGCGAGCGGTCCGGACCGACTCGCGCACCGCAATGCGACGCGCCCAACCTCGAAGTGCGGCCGGCTCTCGCAGGCTTGTCAGGTTCCGGGAGACGGCGACCATCGTGTCTTGCAAGGCGTCGTCTCCTCCGTCCAGGGCGATGGCGCCGCAGATGCGGCCCAGGTAGGGGGCCAGGTCGCGCAACACTGCGTCGAGGGCGGCTGGGTCGCCGCTCTGGGCCCGACGGACCGTGGCGTCCTCCACCACCCCAAGAGGCGCGGAACCGGTCACCGGTTCCCAGCCTCTTGGGGACGAGACGACACGTGGAGGACGTCATGACCACCAGCGCACGACGAGGCCGGGTGACGGTGATCGGAGGTGGCCTCAGCGGGCTCATCGCCGCGACGGAAGCTGCCGAGTCGGGGGCCGCCGTCCGGGTCCTGGAGGCCCGACCGTCCCTCGGCGGGAGAGCCGTGTCGACCACTGGTCCGTTCACGGCCAACCTCGGGCCCCACGCCCTCTACGACGGCACCACCTTGTGGGACTGGCTGCGGCACCGAGGGCTCACCCACGGTTGCAAGCCGGCGCGCAACCCGAACATCCGCTTTCGGTGGGAGGGCAAGCTGCGCCGGACGCCGCCGCCCGCCCTGCTGCCCGGGTTCCGGCTCGGACGGGTCGACGCTCCGGTCGACACCGACCTGCGGACCTGGGCGGCCGAGCGATGGGGCGACGAGACAGCGCAAGCGCTCGCCGGGGTGTCCGGGGCGCTCACCTTCGACCACGACCCCGGGCGCCTGTCCGCGGCGTTCGTGGTGGAGCGCATCCAGCGGATCCTCCTTCGACCGACCGGTGCCGCCCGCTACGTGCCCGGAGGCTGGTCGACGATCATCGACCGCGCCGCCGCCCACGCACGAGACATGGGCGTCACGATCGACGTCGGCCACCCCGTCGACCGCCGCCAGCTCGACGACCTGCGAGAGGCAGGCCCGGTGGTCGTCGCCGTCGAGCCGGCAGCCGCCCGTCGCCTCCTGGGCGGCTTGGACCAGGGCGAGCGACGACGCGTCGCCGTGCTCGACGTCGGCATCCGCCGCGCCCGTGACCCTTACCTGGTGCTCGACCTCGACGAGGCCATCTTCTGGACCCGGCCGAGCGCCATCCTCGACGGGCTGGCTCCCGACGAAGCCGACCTCATCCAGCTGAGCGTGGGCATGGGCGTCGGCGAGTCGCTCGACGACGCCGAAGGCCGGCTCGAGCAGGTTCTCGACGCCGCCGATCCCGACTGGCGCGAGAGGGTCCTCTGGCGCCGACGCGGCGCGCTGCGCGACGCGACCGGGGCAGTGGACCTGCCGGGCTTGACGTGGCGGGACCGGCCGAGCGTCGACCACAGCCCCGGTGTCTGGGCCGCCGGTGACTGGGTCGCCGCGCCCGGCCACCTCGCCGAGGTCGGCTGCAACAGCGCCGTCACCGCCGCTCGACACGCCGTCGCCGCCCTTTCCCGCCGGGCCACCGCCGACGGGCCGGTCGCGCCCGCCGAGACCTGAACCGCCGGTCACCGCCGAGCGACCTTAGGACGCTCGTCCCATGGTGCAGGCCCCCGGTCAGCCGTCACTGACCCCGCCATGGCCGCCGCTCGACGCGGGCACCCGGTGCGTCGGGGCCTGCGGGCCGACCCGGGTGGTGCCAGGTAGACACTTCCATCTCCAAGAGCACCAGCTCGCCGAGGTCGTCGTCGACCTCGACGGTGACATCCCAGCCGTACTTGACGGCGAAGGCGTCGACCAGAGGTCCCGGCCGAACATGGTCGTGGACCGTCACCCGACCGGTGGCCACGAGCGGCCGATCTGCGTCTTCGAGGCTGGCTGCCGCCGCCGGGTTGGCCCGGAGGTTGGCGACCCGAACCGACGACCGACCGGTCACCACCCACAACCTGTCGGCCACGAAGACGAACCACACCGGCGCCAGGTGGGCGCGCCCGTCGGGCCGGACGGTCGAGAGCCACAGGTTCCGCTCGTGCGCCAGGCGTCGGCGTCCATCGGCGGTCAGCGTTGGCGCCATCAGCCGATCGTGAGGCCGGCGCCGCTGCCGGTCTCCTCCCGCCGGCGCAGGATCTCGCCGGTGAGGATCTTCTCGTGGAGGGTGTTGATGGCGTGGATGAGCGTCTCGGGCCCGGGCGGGCAGCCGGGGGCGTAGACGTCGACGGGCACGATCTGGTCGACGCCCTGCACGATCGCGTAGTTGTTGAACATCCCGCCCGAGCTGGCGCACACGCCCATCGACAGGACCCACTTGGGCTCCATCATCTGGTCGTAGACCTGGCGGAGCACGGGGGCCATCTTCTGCGAGACCCGGCCGGCCACGATCATCAGGTCGGCCTGGCGGGGGGAGGCCCGGAAGACCTCCATGCCGAAGCGGGCCAGGTCGTAGTGCGACGCACCGGCCGCCATCATCTCGATGGCACAGCAGGCCAGACCGAACTGGGCCGGCATCAGCGACGACTTGCGGGCCCAGCGCACCAGGTCCTCGACCCGGGACGTGAGGATCCCGCGCTCCAAGCCCTCGAGGCCTTCCCTCATCTCCCAGCCCATCGTCGCTCCTAGAATCGGCATATTTAGCGTGGCCCAACTAGAACGTAGTATTCGCTATCCGTGAGCCGCCACCGAGCGGGTCCCCGCTGACCGGAGCCGGTCTCAACGCTCGACCGCAGCTTCGACGAAGGGGGTGCTCATTGCTCGCTCGACGACGGTCTTCAAGTGGACAGGCCAGTTGTCGGAACGGCGCAGCGCGTCGTTGAGGTCGCCGGTGGCGAGTTCGAGGCGGACGGGGGTGCGGTTGCGGGCTTCAAGCATGGCGGCGAGGCGGTCCGCCCCCTTGTGGCCAGCGTCGTCGGCGTCGAAGGCCAGGACGAGCGGTTGGCGCATGCGGGAGAGGGCCAGGGCAACGGAGTCGTCCCCGTAGGTTGCGCTGAGCACGCCCACGGCCCCGTAGCCAGCCGCAGCCGCGGAGAGGGCGTCGATCGCTCCTTCGGTGACGACGATCTCGGGGTGCCGGCGTTCGGTGGGCCGCATCCGGGTGAGGCGAGGGTTCGGCGCCAGCTCGGATCGAGGGTTGAGGTAGCGAGGTCGGTCCGGGGCGGGGTGGGGGACGCGGATCTGGGCGTAGACGGCACGGCCGTCGACGATGGTCGGCAGGACGGCGCCAAGCGCTCGGGGCATGCCGTCGGGTCGGTCCTGGGTGCGGGGGCCGAGGTCGGCGCCGATCTTGTTCTCGGCGAGGACGTCCACGGGGATGCCTCGGGACTTGGTGAGCCATCGGCGGATCGCTCGGCCTTCGGGCTTCCAGAGGCGATCGGCGCATTCGTCGACGTAGCGCTGGAGCCCTTCGGGGTCTCGGCATCCGACCTCGACAGGTCGATGCGTCGGGGTCGGTCGGCGGGCTGGCGTGTGATCGGGCGGGTTCTCGTGGTGCCCGACTCGTTCGGCGAGGAAGTCGAGGGCGTCGCGGACGGTGCCGCCCTTGCAGGTGAGGACGAGGTCGATGGCGGTGCCGCCGTCGCCGCAGCCGTGGCAGCGCCACCGTTGTTCGCCGTGGTGGCTGCGGAAGATGCTGAGCGGCGGGGTGCGGCCGGTCTGAGCGTGGTTCGGGTTGGGACAGGTCCACATCGGGCTGCGGGTGCTGCCGGTGTGGCCGCCGATCAGGTCGTCCGCGAGTGCGGCGAGGTCGACCGCGGCGAGCAGGGCTTCGCGGTCGTACATGGCACCGCCGACGAGATGGCCATCCACGTCATCCTCGCCATGGTCGACGAGATCGACGACATGGCCGAGCCCACCTGGATCGAGCGGCTCCCCGCTCACGAGGACGACGACCAAGTCGAGTGGCTCGAGGACCTCCTCCTCCAGGACACCGACGTGCTCATGCTCTACAACCCGGCCCTCGACGGCATCGAGGACCCCGACTCGCCGGTCAACCAACAGCTGGGGATCGCCAACCTCCATCCCAACGACTGGTTCAAGCCCTTCGCCAACTGCGAATGAGCAGGGACCGTCATGACCAAGTGTGAGTACCTCACCGCTCGCTGCCCCTACGGCTGCGAGGTCTGGCTTCACCCCAGGGCGGTCGGGCCGCATGGCGAGCGCTGTCCCGGATTTCGTTGGACCGACAGCCGGCGTCCCGTGACCGAGGTGCTCCTCGGCGAGGAGAGCGCCGTCGAAGCGCGAGCGGTGATGCCAGAATCCGTGCTGATCGAGCCGACGTTCAGCGGCGACCGCCTGCTGAAGCCCCGACCTGGCATGCGTCTCCACGACTCAGCCACCAATGGCGTCGTCGTCCGGTCGCCGCTCCCGGAGGTGACCGGACGACGATGGTGGACCGTGACCCGTGCCGCGGTCCAAGCCGGACACGACGTCGAGTCAGCCTTCTCCCCCACGTGCTTCGCCTCACTGGAGCAGTCGCTCGGACTCGTGGACCGCTTCCAGCGCTGCGACATCTGCGGCGACGACCTGACCAAACGGGGACTCCGCGGCCACCAGCGCACCAACTCCGTGTGCCGGTTCCTCTCCGACACGGCCGAGGTGCGGACCTTCTGGGACCTCGGCTACCGCGACCCCTTCAGCCTCCGTGGCGACGGGCTCCCGATCACTTGGACCGAGCTGAACAGCCGCGCCCACTGGCGCAACCGAGTTCACATCGTCCGCTTCCGTCTCTGGACAGCGGTGCTCTACCGAGCATCTCAGTCGATCGGATCGAACTCCCCGTAGGCGCTGATGTCCTCCAGTTCGGTGTATTCGAACGGGGCTCGCGATCGGTCGGCCCACCAATCCGCGTTGACGAGCGTGTTGACGGCGACCAGAGCCCCGTTCGCGTCCGGCGCACTCGCTCCGGTCGCCAGGGGTGACCAGATGAAAAGGGGATCGAGACCCGATCCTCGACTCCATTGGAGGAGCGTGTTTGCAGCGTCTCGGACCGTGCGGTCCTCCCACAGACTGAGCTGGTGGCCGATGCCGGTGACATCTTGCTGCAGCGGAGTAGCGGAGACTCCGAGATGCCGAGCGAAGGCGTTCTTCACATCCGCTAGAACCAACTTCGACAGCGCCATGGCATGTCCGTAGACAGGCACGTGAACAAGCAACGCGCCAGTCTCAGGATCCTTCGAGAGGCCCGGCTCGTAGCTGGCTGTGATTCCGATGCGTGGGGGGTGTGGCGTGTCCGCGGCACGGCGTAGCGACGACTGGAGATCCCTCGGGTTCGACTTCAGCGACGCGGTAACCCAGCTTTGATCCGCCCCGAGGAGAAGGTCAGCCTTCCACGAGCGGGTATCCACAGACTCCAAGAGATTCGCGAGGTGAGGCGGTCGACCTCGGCGACCCGTGGCGAGGGTCGCACCCGGCGGCAGGTCCGGGGAGAAGCTCACAAGTCGCCCCGGCTCGGCTGCTATGAACCGCCCTGGGTTCGTTGGAGGCTCCTGACCTTGGAAACGAGGATGGAGTCATGCCGAAGGACATCAGGCCGGGGAAGCCGACGACGCGTCGGTACTCGCCGGAGGAGAAGGCTCAGGCGGTGCGGCTGGTGCGTCAGCTGCGCCGGGAGCTGGGCACCGACCACGGGACGATCCAGCGGGTCGCGAGCCAACTCGGCTACGGGGTCGAGACGGTGCGGAAGTGGGTCAAGCAGGCCGACATCGATGAGGGCCTGAAGGCTGGGACGTCGTCGGAGGACGCAGCGAAGATCAAGGCGCTCGAGGCCGAGAACCGCGAGCTGCGTCGGGCGAACGCGATGGCGGAATCCACCGGTGGGCGCACCGGTCCTGTGACGATCCGAGCACCTCGATCACAGGAGCAGCGCCATGGCCGGAATCCTCACCCACGAGCAGAAGCAGCTTGCGTTCCGACTCCGAGGCCGTGGGTGGCGGCTCGTCGACATCGCCAGGGAGATCGGCTGCACCGCGCCGATGGTCGGGCTCATGGTCCGCGACGGCCGGTTCACAACCGGGGTCCCCGACACGTGGGAACCGCGCCCGGGCTGTTTGAGCATCGCTGATCGCGAGGAGATCTTCGTCGGCATCCGCGCCGGCGACTCGCTCAGCGCGATCGCCCGGGCGATCGGTCGGGTCCCGTCGGTGGTGACCCGCGAGGTTGCCGCCAACGGCGGCCGCCAGGGCTACTCGGCCTGGGCCGCCCACCAGCGCGCCCGCCACGCCGCCCGACGACCGAAGCCCTGCAAGCTCGGAGCCGGCCGGCTGCTCGATGAGGTGACCAAGCGGCTCGAGGAGCTGTGGTCGCCCGACGAGATCGCTCGACGCTTACCGTTGGACTTCCCGGACGACCCGGAGATGCGGGTGAGTCACGAGACGATCTACCAGTCGCTGTTCGTCCAGGGCCGAGGAGAACTCCGGCGTGAACTGGCCCGATGCCTCCGCTCGGGCCGGGCCAGTCGCAAGAAGCGCGGCACCGTCGACGGGCGAGGGCGCATTCCCGGGATGGTCAACATCTCCGAGCGACCCGCCGAAGCCGACGACCGCGCCGTGCCGGGTCACTGGGAAGGCGACCTCATCCTCGGCGAAGCCAGCCGCAGCGCTGTCGGCACCCTCGTCGAGCGCACCACCCGCCTCGTGCTCCTCCTGCACCTCGACGGCGACCGGTCGGCAGTGACCGTCGAGAAGGCGATGCGCAAGGCCATCGCCACGCTGCCCGACGAGCTCGTCCGGTCGATCACCTGGGATCAAGGAGCCGAGATGTCGACCCACGCCAGCTTCACGACGGCGACAGGCATCCCGATCTACTTCTGCGATCCGCACTCGCCCTGGCAGCGCGGCTCGAACGAGAACACCAACGGTCTCCTTCGTCAGTACTTGCCCAAGGGCACCGACCTCTCGAAGGTCTCCGCTTCCGAACTCGTCGAGATCCAGCGGAGCCTCAACGGCCGTCCGCGCAAGACCCTCGGCTACCTGACACCATCAGAGGCTTACGCACAGGTCGTTGCGGCCACCGCTTGAACCCGCCGATCTTGAAGTCGGCGTCGGCTTTCTTCGCGGCGGAGCTCGACCGCCCGTCGAAGTGATGGTCGACTACATCGATCGCCATCGTGGCGAGTTCGGGGTCGAGCCCATTTGCAGGGTGCTGCAGATGGCTCCGAGCACCTACTACGCGGCCAAGCGCCGCCAGCTCGAGCCCTCGGCGAGGGCTCGGCGCGACGCAGTGTTGATGCCGATCCTGCTCGCGTTGTGGGTGGCGAACCGGAAGGTCTACGGCGCCCACAAGCTCTGGCTCGCCGCTCGGCGGGCCGGTCACGAGATCGGCCGGGACCAGACGGCCCGGTTGATGCGCGAGCTCGGCATCGCCGGCGTGTCACGGCGGCGCAAGCGGGTCTTCACCACCGTCGCCGACCCGGACGCGGTCCGGGCGCCGGATCTGGTGCGCCGGAACTTCAACGCGGACCGGCCCGACGCTCTGTGGGTGACCGACTTGACCTACGTCCCGACCCGGTCCGGGATGGCGTACGTGTGCTTCATCGTGGACGCGTTCAGCCGCCGCATCGTGGGCTGGCGGGTGGCGTCGAACATGCGCACCGAGATGGTGCTCGACGCCTTGGAGATGGCCCGGCGCTCACGCGGCGGCCGCCGGCTCGTCGGGCTGATCGCACACGCCGATGCCGGGTCGCAGTTCACCTCGGTGCGGTTCACCGAGCGCCTCGACGAGATCGGCGCCCGGCCATCGATCGGGACCGTCGCCGACTCCTACGACAACGCTCTGGCCGAGACGACCAACGGTCTCTACAAGACCGAATGCGTCTACGGACCCGACGCCCCACGGCCCTGGGACGACGTCGACGAGCTCGAGCTGGCCACGTTGTCGTGGGTGCACTGGTTCAACGAGCAGCGCCTTCATGGCCACTGCGGCCACCGGCCGCCCGCCGAGCTCGAAGCAGCCTTCTACGCTGCCCAACAAGCCGACCCCACCGGGGTTGGAATCCAATAGCCCGAGCCTCCACCAGACCCAGGGCGGTTCAGCTACGAGGAGTCCTTGCGGCTGGTCAACGAAAACGTTGCATCGTTCGAGAGCGTCGGTCATCAGCTCTGCGATGCCCGGGTCGCCGCCGTTCAAGGCCAATAGAAGGGACCACTCGAATACGTCTCCTACCAACCCGGTGTCGTCTCCCCGAAACGCCATCGCCAACTGCAGGATCGAGAGATCATCCGAGGAACCCACTCCGAACGCGGCGAGCTTCCTGTGTCCGACCTGTTCAGCCACCGCTAGCAGAACGGCGGCGAGGAGAAGCGCCAGGTCAGGCGACATCACGCCATCAGTGGGTGGCCGACGGCCAAACACCCTCAGAGTGTCCGGAACTGTGCCGGGGGCAGCACCAAGCTGAACAAAGGTTCCTGGTGTCGTTTCGCCCGCCAACTCGATGCCCGTCACGCGACGCAGTGTGGCACGCCAGAACGGCCGAGCGGTCCCTCGGTTGAGATCAGAAATCGGCGACCCACGTTCTCCATGCAGTCGCCGTTTGCAGCGGTTCCGCCTTCGAGCCGCCGGCCATGATTCGCTCGATCGCGGCCGCCGCGCTGGCACCGAGCTCGTCACGATCAAGGGCGTTGAAGGCATCGTCTGACCACACGACCAGGACGTCGTCTAAGGCGTGGGTGCCGGAGTTGCAGCCACGATCGCGGAGAGCCTTTCGGATGGCTCGTCGGGTGGCCTCGAGGTGCTCGCCCGGCACGCCGGTCACGTAGGTCGAGCTTCGGGCTACGACCGCCTCCGCGACGACTTCTGCGAGCAACGCCACGCCGAGCGGCGCGGTCGACTTCGGGAGCCAGGAGTCGACGACCCGGAGGCACGCTCGACAGGTCGGGGCGTAGGCGGCGTCCTGCCACCAAAGCGTCGGGTCGTCGGGACCCGGCGCCTCGTTGCGCCACTCGCGACCGCACAACGTCTTGTTCGCCCAGAGGATCGCGTTCTCATCGTCGTCGGGTGCTCCGCCGACCTCGATCCCGATGTCGCCGTCGACGTACTCCGAAGCCACGTGCACCTCGCCGCCACCGACCTCGACGAGCAGGAGCTCGCGACCGGCCACGGTGATCGTGTTCAGCGGCCGGCCGGCACCCCCAGGCTCGCGCTCGTCCATGAGGTCCATGGTCGCAGCGATCGTCAGCTGCCGCTCGTACCCAGGCGCCTCCGCTCGGCGGCCTGGCGGAGCACCTCGGCGAACAGCTCGGCGGCCTCGGCCTGCATGCCGGGGAGCACGTGCTGGTACACGCTCATGGTGAAGGCGGGGCTGGCATGGCCGAGGCGCTCGCTGACCACCTTCACCGGCGTGCCGTTCATCAGCAGGATCGTGGCGTGGCTGTGGCGGAGGTCGTGCAGTGTGATCTCCGGGACATCGAGCTTGGCGACGGCGCGGTCGAAGATCTGGCTGAACAGGTCCGGATGGAACCACGCTCCGTCCTCTCGGGTGAAGACCAGGTCCGACTTCGCCGGCACCTTGCCACCGCGCTCATCGGTACGCCGCCGGCGCCACGCCTCGAGCACCGCGACCGCGCCCTCCTCGATGTCGATCGTCCGTCGACCGTTGCCCGTCTTCACGTCCGAGATGTGGACCTCGTAGGCGACCGAGACGAGAGCCTGGCGCACAGACACCCGACCGGCCTCGAGGTCGAGGTCACCCCAGCGAAGTCCGAGGATCTCGCCGCGCCGCATACCCGTGTGCGCGGAGAGGTGGAAGGCCGGGAAGAACCGCTGCGCGGCGATCGCGTCGAGGAACGTGCAGAGCTGATCGGCGTCCCACGCCTTGACCTCCTCGCGGAGCTGAGCGCTGAGCTTGGGCGGATCGGCCAGCTCGGCGACGTTGCGAACCACGAGGCCCTTGCGCTGCGCGTCCGACAGCGCCTTGTTCAGCATCACGTGGATGTTGCGCACCGTCTTCGGTGCCAGGCCTTTGCGGTCCGTGCCCTTCCCGCGGCGGCCCTTCGCCAGCAGGTCGGCGTAGAACAGGTCGAGGTCGCCCGGCGACAGCTTGGCGAGCTGGCGCTGGCCGAGCGCTGGCAACACGTGGAGATCGATGTTGCGCCGATACGAGTCGTAGGTGCTGCGCCTCAGTCGCGACTCCTGCACCGGGAGCCACCGCTCGGTCAGGTACTGGCCGAGCGTGCCCTTGGCGAGCACGAGCGGCTCACCCTCGTGCTTCTTGCGGATGAGGTCGGCGAGCACCCGCTCCGCGTCAGCCTTGCGCGTCCCGGCGGAGATCCACCGGCGCTTCGGCTTCCCGGCCTCGTCGCGGCCTTCGTAGACGACCGCGTACCAGCGGTTGCCCTTCTTCGTCACCGTTCCGTGCATGACGGATTCCCTTCTCTCGGAGCTTGGAGGAAGGGACGCCCTGCAGCAGACACGGCCTGTACCCGAGGCATCCGACGGGCGTTGGCGCTGCACCGCTCAGGGTACGCGCCACCCACTCGTTGGTCGACCCTTCGAGCCGACGACCGACGGGGTCGACCACTCCGCCAACCTGCCTCAGCCACGGTCGCTCGTGCGGTCCAGCACCAGCCCGTGCCACCAGCTACCAGCCCGTCACTCTGAAAAGTGTAGAAAAAGTGTAGAAGTTCGGGCACTCTGGGCATGGAGGAGGCCCTCCTCGAAGAGTCGAAAAGGGCCTCTGACCAGGTACTTAAGTTGGTGGCGGGGGCAGGATTTGAACCTGCGACCTTCGGGTTATGAGCCCGACGAGCTACCAGACTGCTCCACCCCGCGGCGGACTGGTGACTGTACCGGCGCCGCCCCGGCGATGCCAACCGGCTGTGGTCAGGAGGCGGTCCAGAGGACGGTGGTGGGGAGCGGGTCGAAGGAGACGATGGTGAGGGTGCCCTCGGCGGGCCCGGAGACGGTGACCACGAAGCTGCCGGCGGCCTCGTCGACCCGGTCGACGGTGTAACCGGCCCCGGGAAGCTCGGCCTCGTAGAAGTCGGCGACCTGCTGGGCGGTCATGCCCGGCACCTCGATCCCGCCGGTGATGCTCGTGACCGCGCCGGGAGGATCGGGGAACCCGTCGGGCGGGGCCGTCGGCCCGAGCGGCACCGAGCTGGTCGGGAGCTCGGTCGTCCCCAGTGCGTCGGTCGAACCCGGCGCGTCGGTCGAGCCCGGTGCGTCGGCGGTGGTGGGGGCGACGGTCGAGGGCGCCAGCTCGCGGCTGGCCGGGTCGTCGTCACCGCCTCCCCGGGCCAGCAGGACGAGGGCCACCCCGCCGCCGACCAGGAGCAGCACGACGACCGCCACGACGACCACGGCGACCGCGGCGCCGCCCCCCGTCCGGGCCGGCACGGGGCCACCTGGTGGGTAGCCGCCGGGCGGGTAGCCCGGCGGCGGCGTGCCCCCGTACCCGGCGGCGGCGCCGAAGGGCGGGCCAGGCGGGGGCGTCCAGCTGCCCCCCGGGACGGTGGGCGGAGGGGTCGGCCCGCCGGCCGGTGGTGCCTTGTCGAGGGGGACGCCCGCCGGGGTGCCACCGGGCTCGGGCGGGGGCGTGGCCCCCGGCACCGGGGTGGGACGGCCCGGCGTGCGCCGGCTGCGTCCCCAGGGGGAGGAGGTGGCGTCGTCGTCAGCCACGCAGGCGTCCCCCGACGCGCCGCGGCGCCGCCCCCGTGGACCCGCGAGGTCCGGGGACGGCGCCGCCCGCGCGCACTAGACGAGGGTGGCCGTGAACGACCCGAACTCGACGTCCTGGTAGCCGCGCACCTCGACGGTGTAGGTCCCGGGCTCGAAGGTGACCTCTTCCTCGTTGAAGCTCTGGTCGATCTCCTCGTTGACGAAGCCGCCGCCGTTGACGATCAGGACCAGGTCCCACGAGTCGTTGTCGGGAGCCACGGTCAAGGTGGCGCCGAGGCTGCCGACCTCCACGTCGAGCAGGAACGAGCCGCCCTGGGTGATCGACCCGGTCTGGACCGACTCGGTGCCGCTCATCGTCTCGGTCGTCGTCGTCGCCTCGGTCGTGGTGGTCGTCGACTCGGTGGTGGTCGTCTCGTCCTCGGTGGTGGTGGTGTCGTCGCCACCCTCCTCGGTCGTGGTCGTGTCGCCGTTGCTCGACGCCCGCTCGCCGTCGTCGTCGTCGTCACCACCGGCCACCAGGAACACGCCGATGCCGGCGGCCAGGATGGCGATGATCACGACGGCGGCGATGCCGATGATGGCGCCGGACCCCATGCCCTTCTTCTTGGCCGGGGGCGGCGGGTTGTAGCCGCCGCCGGGGGGCGGGAAGCCACCGCCGGGGGGCGGGAACCCACCGGGGGGCGGACCGCCGGGGGGCGGGAAGCCGCCGCCGGTGGGCGGGCCACCGGGCGGCGGGAAGCCACCGGGTGCGGGCGTGCCCTGGGGCGGGAACGCCTGGGTCGGCTGGTTGCCCGGGTCGCCGCCGGGAGGCGGGGGTGGGGGCGGTGGGTAGCTCATGGGAGTGCCTTCGTGTCGGGGTGAGGGTCTGTCGGTGAGGAAGACCGCAACGGGGCCCCTTCCTGCGGCGCACAGCATGCCCCATCAGAGGCCGGCGGGGTCCAGTTCAGGGGTGGGGGTCCACCACCCGGGGTCCACCCACCCCCGCCAGGGCGGCGAGGCTCAGGCCGACGAGGCCAGGGGGTCGGGGAGCAGGACCGGCGGCAGCGGGCGGGCGTGGACGATGGTGAGCAGCTTGGTGGCGCGGGTCAGGGCGACGTAGAGCGAGCGCATGGGCTGGGGCTCCTCGGCCAGGATCGTCGCCGGCTCGACCACGACGGTGGCGTCGAGCTCGAGGCCCTTCACCATGCCCACCGGGACGATGGTGACCTGGTTGCCCAGGCCCACGTTCGACGCCAGACCGTGGTCGAGCCCGGCCTCGGTGAACGCGGCGGACAGCGGCTCGACGAGGGACGACGGGCAGATCACGGCCACGTTGCCGGTGCCCACGGCCCGGACCTCCTCGCGGGTGAGCCGCAGCACCGCCTCGGCCAGCCCGCCCTCGACGGGGGTGGCGGCCACGATCCGCGGCGGGCGCCCGTCCTGGCGCACCGAGCGCGGCGGCCGCAGCTCGGGGGCGGCCTCGGTGAGGACCCGGGCGGCCAGGTCCATGTTGGGCCCGGGGATGCGGTAGCCGACGGTGAGCTCGGCCCGGCGGGGCTCGCGGCGCTGGGGCAGGAGCTCGAGCACCTCGTCCCACGTGGCGTGGGGCCAGGCGCCGGTGGACTGGGCGATGTCGCCCACGATCGTCATCGACCCGTTGAGCGATCGCCGGCCCAGCATGCGCAGCTGCATGGGCGAGAGGTCCTGGGCCTCGTCGACGACGATGTGGCCGTAGGTGCGGACCTCGTCGGTGTCGCCGTGGCGCTTGCCCTTGGGGGTGGCGCCGAGGAGCGAGCGGGCCTCGTCGAGGAGGGGGACGTCGTCGGTCCGCCACACCACGGCGTCGACGGACTCGGACCGGGGCCGGTGGAGGGCGGCCTGCTCCTCGGCCGAGAGCTTCCCGCGGGCGGCCAGCTCGATGAGCCCGCGCGAGCCGTACAGGTCGTGGAGGAGCTCGGCCGGGGTGAGGACGGGCCACATGCGTTCGAGCGCCTCGCGGACGGCGGGGTCGTGGCGCAGGCGGCTGCGGACCTCGGAGGCGTCGAGCGGCGTGCGGCTGCTGGCCGCCAGCGCCTCGAACAGCCCCGCCTCGACGAAGCGGCGGCCGCCGTTGTGGTGCCGGGCCCGGCGCCGGGCGTCGGCCACGATGCGCTGGGAGTCGGCCACCGTGACCCGGAGGCGGGTGAGGCCGAAGCCGACGACGAGGTCTCGCCGCAGCGGCCGCTTGCGGTCGCGGACCGCCTTGGCCAGCACCTTGATCATGCGGGCGTCGCCCTTGACGCGGGCCGCCAGCGGGGTGTCGCGGTCGCGGACCCGGACGGAGTCGATGAGGTCGCCCAGCACGGCCAGCTCGACGCCGGCCTCGCCGAGCGACGGGAGGACCTGCTCGATGTAGCCGAGGAAGAGGCGGTTGGGCCCCACGACCAGCACGCCCTGGTCCTCGAGGGGGAACCGGTGGGTGTAGAGCAGGTAGGCGGCCCGGTGGAGGGCGACGACCGTCTTGCCGGTGCCCGGCCCGCCCTGGACCACGAGCAGGCCCGGCATGGGCGCCCGGATGATCTCGTCCTGCTCGCCCTGGATGGTGGCGACGATGTCGCCCAACCGGCCCGAGCGGGCCGTCTCGAGGGCGGCCATCAGGGCCCCGTGGCCCGAGATGCCGTCGTCGGCACCGAGCCCGAGGGCCCGCTCGCCGAAGAGCTCGTCCTCGATGTCGAGCAGCTTCGGGCCCCGGGTGGCGAAGTGGCGCCGGCGGGCCAGGCCCATCGGCGAGCGACCGGTGGCCCGGTAGAAGGGCTCTGCCACGGGGGCCCGCCAGTCGACGACCACGACCTCCTGGTTGGCGTCGGCCACCGCCACCCGGCCGATGTAGAAGGTGTCCCCGACCGGCGGCCCGTCGCCGTTCGTGGCCACGCCGTCGGGCTCGGTGTCGATGCGGCCGAAGCACAAGGTGGCGTCGCCCAGGTGCAGCTGGACCAGCCGCTGGGCGATGGTGTCGAAGATGACCTCGCGCTCGAAGCGGGCCTGCTCGGTGCCGCCCCGCCCGACCTCGACCATCGTCTGCAGCGTCGTGGCCCGCTCGCGCGCCGCCGCCAGGCACTCGTAGGCGTAGTCGATGTAGGCCTGCTCGGCCTCGAGCTCCGGGTGCAGGGTCCGTCCCCTGTGGCGTTGGTGGCCCATGCGCAGGGGCGTGGGCGAAGGGTCGACCACTCTAGTGGGCTCCCGGCCGGGATGGGCTGGGCGATGTGACCGGTCCGGGCCGGGGCGACGGTTCAGGCCCGGCCCGGACCGTCGCCGCACCGCGTGCTCGGAAGGGACGACGGGCCCGGTCGATGCCTACCCTCGGTGCCGTGGCCCCGCCCCCCGACGCCCCGTTCCTCCGCGCCTGCCGGGGGGAGCCCGGCCCGACCGTGCCCGTGTGGTTCATGCGCCAGGCCGGGCGGTCGCTGCCCGAGTACCGCGCCGTGCGGGGCGAGGGCAGCATCCTCGACGCCATCCGCACCCCGGACCTGGCCACCGAGATCACCCTGCAGCCGGTCCGCCGCTACGGCGTCGACGCCGCCATCCTCTACTCCGACATCGTGACCGCGGTCGCCGCCATCGGCTTCGGCGTCGACGTCGCCCCCGGCGTCGGCCCGGTGGTCGAGCGGCCCTTCGCCTCGGCCGCCGACCTCGACCGGCTGCGGCCCCTCGAGCCGTTCGAGGACATCCCCTACGTGCTCGAGACGATCGCCAACCTGGTCGACGAGCTGGGCGACGTGCCCCTGATCGGCTTCGCCGGCGCCCCCTTCACCGTGGCCAGCTACCTGGTCGAGGGCGCCCCCACCCGCACCTGGACCAAGACCAAGGCCCTGATGCACACCGACCCCGAGCTGTGGGCCGCCCTGGTGGACCGGCTGGCCGACCAGGCCGCCACCACGCTGCGAGCCCAGGTCGCGGCGGGTGCGTCGGCCGTGCAGCTGTTCGACTCGTGGGCCGGCGCCCTGACCCCGGCCGACTACGAGCGCTTCGTGATGCCCGCCAGCGCCAAGGTGCTCGACGCCGTGGCCGACCTCGGCGTGCCCCGCATCCACTTCGGGGTCAGCACCGGCGAGCTCCTCCCCCTCATGCGCCAGGCCGGTGCCGACGTGGTCGGCGTCGACTGGCGGGTCCCGCTCGACGCCGCCCGCGCCCGCCTCGGGGCCGACGCAGTGCTGCAGGGCAACCTCGACCCCGCCCTCGTCGTGGCCGGCGCCGATGTCGCCCTCGAGGGAGCCCGCGACGTCCTGCGCCGCAACGACGGCCACCCGGGGCACATCTTCAACCTGGGCCACGGTGTCCTCCCCGAGACCGACCCCGAGGTGCTCGAGCAGGTCGTCGCCCTCGTCCACGCCGAGGGCCGGGCCGACGCCCAGCCCTCGCTGCTCGACGGCGCCGGGGCCCAGCCGTGACCGAGGGGCCCGTCGGCGTCGCGGTGATGGCCTACGGCACGCCGGCCACCCCCGACGACGTCGAGGCGTACTACACCCACATCCGCCGGGGCCGGCCCCCGACCCCTGAGCAGCTGGCCGACCTCCGGTCCCGCTACGACGCCCTCGGCGGCACGTCGTCGATGGCGGCCCGCACCGCGGCCCAGGTCGACGCCATCTCCGCCGCCCTCGAGGCCCGGGCCCCGGGCCGGTGCCGGGTGGTCCTGGGCCAGAAGCACGCCGTCCCGTTCGTCGAGGACGCCGCCGCCACCCTCCTCGCCGAGGGGGTCACCGACGTGGTCGGGATCGTCCTCGCCCCGCACTACAGCGGGTTCAGCGTGGGCGAGTACCAGCGCCGCCTGGCCGACGCCATGGCCGAGGGCGGCGGGCGGGCCGCGGCCGTCGACCGCTGGAGCGACCTGCCCGAGTGGCAGGCCTTCACCGCCCGGGCCGTGGGCGACGCCCTCGCCGACCTGCCGGCCGCGACCAAGGTCCTCTTCACCGCCCACTCGCTGCCGGAGCGGGTGCTGGTGGGCGACCCCTACCCGGGCGAGCTGGCCCGCAGCGCCCGAGCCATCGCCCGCCAGGCCGGGCTGGCCACCTGGGCGGGGTGGGGCCTCGCCTGGCAGAGCGCGGGCCGCACGCCCGAGCCGTGGCGGGGCCCCGACGTCCTCGAGGTCATCCGCGACCTGGCCGACACCGGGCGCAGCGAGGGCGTGCTCGTCTGCCCCCAGGGCTTCGTCACCGACCACCTCGAGGTCGGCTACGACCTCGACATCGAGGCCCGAGCCGTCGCCGACGAGGTCGGGCTGGCGTTCGCCCGGACCCGCACCGTCGACGACGACGCCACGGTGATGGGCGCCCTCGCCGATCGGATCCTGGCCGCGGCCGACGACCTGGCCCGGCCCGAGGCGCCGTGACCGTCGTCGTCGCCGGGGCCGGCATCACCGGGCTCACCGCCGCCCTGCACCTCGGCGAGGCGGGCGTCGAGGTGCTCGTGGTCGACCCGGCCATCCGCATCGGGGGCATGGTCCAGACCTCCCCCTTCGCCGGCCGCATGGTCGACGAGGGGGCCGACGCCTTCCTCGTCCGGACCCCGGCCGCGTTCGACCTGGCCCGGGCCGTCGGACTGGGCGACGAGCTCGTCAGCCCGGCCCGCCGGGACGCCCGGGTGTGGCTCCACGGCGCCCTGCACCGGCTCCCGGCCCACGTCCTCGGCGTCCCCACCGACCCCGACGAGGTCGACGAGCTCCGCCTCCTCTCCCCCGCCGGGCTCGACCGGCTCCGGCGCGACCTCACCGACCCGGCCCCACCGGCCGACCCCGAGGACGTCTCGATCGCCGAGGCCGTGGGCGGGCGACTGGGCGACGAGGCCCTGGCCCGGCTGGTCGACCCGCTCGTCGGCGGGATCAGCGCCGGCGACACCGCCCACCTCAGCCTGGCCGCGGTCGCCCCGCAGCTCGACGCCGCCTGGCGGGACCCCGACCACACCAGCCTGGTGGCAGCGTGCCGGGCCCAGGTCGCCGCCGCCCGCGCCGCCGGGCGCGACCCCGACGCCCCGATCTTCGCCGCCCCTGTCGGCGGCATGGCCCGACTCCCCCAGGCCGTGGCCCGCGCCGCCCGGATGACCGGCATGGTCGACCTCCGCCTCGGCACCGCCCTGTCGGCCGTCGCCGACGGCGGGCTGGTGGCCCTCGCCGACGGCACCACCCTGGAGGCCGAGGCCGTGGTGCTGGCCACCCCGGGGCCGACCGCCGCCGAGATCGTCGGCTCGGTGTCGCCCGAGGCCCGGGCCCTCCTCGCCGGCGTCCGGCACGTGTCGGTCGCCTTCGTGCGGGTCGCCATCCCGACCGCCGACCTGGGCCGACCGCTCGACGGCAGCGGGGTCCTCGTCCCCCGGACCGAGGGCCGGATCGTGACCGCGTGCTCGTTCGCGTCGGAGAAGTGGGAGCACCTGGCCGCCGACCGGGGCGACGGCACGGTCATCGTCCGGGCCGCGGTCGGGCGCGACGGCGAGCAGGCCGTCCTCGGCCTCGACGACGCCGCCCTGGTGGAGCGGGTCGTCGACGACCTCACCGCCATCCTCGACCTCCAGGGGGCGCCGACCTCCACCTCAGTCCACCGCTGGCCCCTCGCCTTCGCCCAGTACCGCCCCGGTCACCTGGACCGGGTCGCGGCCATGGAGGCGGCCCTGGCGCGGGACGCGCCCTGGCTGGTCGTGGCCGGCATGCACCTCCGGGGCGTGGGCCTCCCGGCATCGATCGCCAGCGCCGACGCCGCCGCCGCCCGCGTCCTCGCCCGGCTCGCGCCCACCTGACCGGGCGCGACTCCCCCAGGGTGGGAGGACCACCCGGGCCCGTTGCGTAGTCACCGCTCATGCCCGCCCGGGGAGGGCGTGGTCCCATGACCTCGGGCCGCACGGAGCGGTTGCACCCGCACGAGGAGATCGCAACGCATGGGACTGTTCTCGAAGGCCAAGAAGGGCATGCAGGACGCCGCCACCGCCGCCGGCATGGCCACCGCCTACGACCAGCAGCAGGCGGCCGCCCAGCAGCCGGGCATGATCGGCGTGCAGGGCATGGGCCCGATCGCCGCCGACCCCGCCCTCATCGGCGGCCCGTCGACCAAGCCCCTGGCCGAGGACGACCCCATGCTCCAGCCGGTCAACGGGGTGAGCCTGGAGATGTACGGCAAGGCCGGGGTCGAGGCCCAGCGCCGGGGCATCACCGACGAGGACGGTATGGGCGCCCTCATCGAGGAGATGTACGGCGTCCCCGCCGCCGACGCCAAGGCCGCCCTGGGCGTCTGGATCGACCGCATGAAGAGGTCGATGGTCGTCGGCCAGCAGCTCCGCAAGCACATGGGCTACTGACCCCTGCCCCGGGGCGGTCGGACCGTCGGGGAGCGGCCGGATCTGATCGCCGGTTGGTGGGGCGGCAAGACTCGGCCGCCTCATGGACGAGGAGGACGAGGTCGCAGCCACCCCCGGGGGTCGGTCCCGGTTCGTCCCCGGGCTGATGGCGCTGGGCGGCGGGCTGCTCATCGCCCTGTCGTTGCCGCCGTGGGGCTGGTGGCCCCTGGCGTTCGTCGGGCTGGCCGTGTTCGACCGGGCCGTGGCGGGCACCCGGGCCGTCGTCCGCTTCCGGCGGGCGTGGCTCACCGGGGTCGGCGTGCTGGCCCCGTCGACGTTCTGGATGGTGGCCTTCACCCCGCCCGGCTACGTCATCGAGGTCGTCGGGTTCGCCACCTTCCTCGGCGTCGCCGTCATGGCCGCCCCCTCCAGCCGGTGGCGCTGGCTGGCGCTGCCCGGGTCCTGGGCGGCCTTCGAGGCGGTCAAGGGCCGCTGGCCCTTCGGGGGCGTCCCCCTCTCCGAGCTGGCCATGGGCCAGATCGCCGGCCCCCTCGGGCCTGTGGCCCGGGTCGGCGGGGTGATCCTCGTCGCCGTGGTCACCGTCGTCGGCGCCATGGCCCTCAGCGCCGCGACCCACCGGGCCTGGCGGCCGGCGCTGGCCCTGCTGGCCGCGGTCCTGGTCGCTGTGGGGGTGGCCGCGGTCGCCCCCCGGGGCGAGGCCTCGGGGCCCGAGGTCGTCGTGGCCTACGTGCAGGGCGGCGGCGAGCAGGGCACCGTCGACGCCGAGACCGACGACCGCGAGGTGTTCCTCGCCCACTACGACGCGACCCTCCAGCTGTCGCCGGGCGAGGCCGACCTCATCGTCTGGCCCGAGAACGTGGTCAACGTCGACGACCCCATCGAGGAGACCCGGGAGGGGCGTGAGCTGGCCCAGCTGGCCGTCGACCTGGAGACGCCCATCCTCGCCGGCATCGTCGAGGGCGCCGGCGACGACCTTTTCACCAACGCCTCCGTCCTGTTCGACGTCGACGGCCGGATCACCGCCCGCTACGACAAGGTCCGCCGGGTCCCCTTCGGCGAGTACGTCCCCCTCCGTGGGGTCCTCGACGACGTGGCCGGATCCGCCCTGCCGGCCAAGGACGCCATCGTCGGCCGGGCTCAGAACACGATCGACGTCACGCTCGGCGACGACGCCATCGAGACCCGCGTCGGCGTCGTCATCTCGTGGGAGGTGTTCTTCGGCGACCGGGGCCGCGACGCCGCCAACGGCGACGGGAGCCCGGCCCGGTTCCTGGTCAACCCGACCAACGGCTCCAGCTACACCGGGACGCAGGTCCAGACCCAGCAGGTGGCGTCGAGCCGGCTCCGGGCCCTGGAGACCGGGCGCTGGGTGGTGCAGGTCGCGCCCACCGGGTTCAGCGCCTTCGTGTCCGACACCGGCGAGGTGTTCGAGCGCAGCGGCGTGAGCGAGCGCCGCGTCGAGGTCCGGGAGGTGCCGTTCCGCCACGGCCGGACCCTGTTCATGGTGTGGGGCCCGTGGCCGCCGTTCCTGCTCGCGGTGGCACTGGTGGTGGCGGCCAACGGGGCCGACCGGCGGTTCAGACCTCGAGCATGAGCGTGGTCGGGCCGTCGTTGACCAGCTCGACCTGCATGTGGGCCCGGAAGCGACCGGTCGCCACCGTCGCCCCCCGGTCCCGCAGGGCGGCGACGACGGCGTCGACGAGGGGCTCGGCCTGCTCGGGCCGGGCGGCGGCGATCCACGACGGCCGGCGCCCCCGCTCGGTGCTGCCGTAGAGGGTGAACTGGCTGACGACGAGCACGGCCCCGCCGACGTCGGGGAGGGCGAGGTTCATGGCCCCGGCCTCGTCGTCGAACACCCGGAGGTGCCAGATCTTGTCGGCCAGCCGCCGCGCCTCGGCCTCGGTGTCGTCGTGGGTGACGCCGACGAAGGCGCACAGGCCGGGACCGATGGCGCCGACCTCCTCACCGGCGACCAGCACCCGGGCCCGGGTGACCTGCTGGACCAGCGCTCTCACGACCGCACCGGGCCCCGCCGAACGTCCACCGGCTGACCTTACGGCCCACCGGGACCTGCGATGCTGCCGCCGTGGCCCTCCCCACCGCAGTCGCCGACGCCGATGCCCGGCGAGCCGACCTCCGGCGGATGAAGCGGACGGCCACCGGTCTGCTGCTGGCCGCCACCGCCGTGTTCCTGGTCGCCCGGGTGCTCGAGGAGGACGCGTCGTGGCTGGGCTTCGTGCGGGCCACCGCCGAGGCGGCCATGGTCGGCGCCATCGCCGACTGGTTCGCGGTGACCGCGCTGTTCCGCCACCCGCTGGGCATCCCCATCCCCCACACCGCCATCATCCCCAACCGCAAGGACGACATCGGCCGGGGTCTGGGCACGTTCGTGCAGCAGCACTTCCTGACCCGGGACGTCGTCGAGGAGCGCCTGGCCGGGGTGTCGCTCGCCGCCCGCCTCGGTGACTGGCTGACCGAGCCGGGCAACGCCGAGCGGGTCGGCGACCAGCTGGGGGGCGTGCTCCGCACCACGCTCGACACCCTCAAGGACGAAGACGTCCAGGAGACCCTGGAGGTGGCCGTCGCCACCCGGGTCCGGGCCATCGAGGCCGGGCCGGTCCTGGCCAAGGGGCTGGAGCTGGTCGTCGCCGACGGTCGCCACCAGGAGGTGCTCTCGGTGCTGCTCCGGCGGGTGGCCGAGGCGGTGACCGACAACGAGGAGGTGCTGCGGTCGCGCCTCCAGGCCGAGACGCCGTGGTGGGTCCCCGACCGCTTCGACGACCGCATCTTCGACCGCGTCCACACCGGCGTGCAGCGGTTCCTCCACGAGGTCGCCGACGACACCGCCCACCCGATGCGGGCCACCTTCGACGAGCGCATCACCACCCTGGCCGACCAGCTGGCCCGGTCGCCGTCGATGCGGGCCCGGGCCGACGCCCTCAAGGAGGAGCTGGTCCAGCACCCGGCCGTCCGCGAGTGGTCGTCGACCATGTGGGCCGACATCAAGGCGTCGCTCCTCGCCCACGCCGACGACCCCGAGTCTGACCTGCGCCTCCGCCTGGTCGGTGCGGCCCGATCCTTCGGCGAGCGCCTGCGCGACGACCCGACCCTGCAGGCCCGGGTCGACGGCTGGGTGGCGTCGACCGCCGTCGAGGTGGTCGAGCGGTCGAAGGGCGAGGTCGGCGAGGTGATCGCCTCCACCGTCGCCCGCTGGGACTCGACCGAGGCCACCGACCGCATCGAGCTCCAGGTCGGTCGGGACCTCCAGTTCATCCGGATCAACGGCACCGTGGTCGGCGGTCTCGCCGGCCTGGTCATCTACTCGGTCGGCAAGCTCATCGGCTGACCCGGCGCGCACGCCTGACGTGTGACCGGCGCCGTTTGACCGGTCGGTCAACGGCAGACGAGGCTGACGCCCTCATGGCGACCGACGATCGAAGCCTCCGGATCGCCCTGCTCACCTATCGGGGCAAGCCCCACGTCGGGGGCCAGGGGATCTACGTGCGCCACCTGGCGAAGGCGCTGGTCGACCTGGGCCACCACGTCGAGGTCTTCTCGGGCCAGCCGCTGCCCGAGGTCGACCCCCGCGTCCCCCTCCACGGGCTCGAGAGCCTCGACATCTACAACGACCACTTCCCCATGCGGATGCCGGGCGTCTGGGAGCTCAAGACCCTGGCCGACGTGGTCGAGGTCGGCGCCTTCTCCCTCGGCACCTTCCCCGAGCCGCTGGCCTTCTCCGTCCGGGCCTTCCAGGCCCTCAAGGCCCGCAAGGACGACTTCGACCTGGTGCACGACAACCAGAGCCTGGGCTACGGGCTGCTCGGCGTCGAGCGGTTGCTCGGGTTGCCGCTGATCGCCACGATCCACCACCCCATCACGGTGGACCGCCGGCTCGAGATCGAGCACGCCACCTCGCTGTACCGGAAGCTGACCCTCACCCGCTGGTACGGCTTCACCCGCATGCAGACCGAGGTCGCCCGGCGCATCAAGCGGGTCATCACCGTGTCGGAGAACTCCTTCGCCGACATCGTGCGCGACCACAAGGTCCCGCCCGAGCGGATGCACGTCGTCCCCGTGGGCGTCGACCCCGACCTGTTCAAGCCGGTGGCCGGCATCGAGCGCCGCCCCGGCCACCTGATCACCACCGCCAGCGCGGACGTGGCCATGAAGGGTCTGTCGTTCCTGCTCGAGGCGCTGGCCAAGCTGCGCGTCGAGCGGCCCGAGCTGCACCTCACCGTGATCGGACGCAAGAAGGAGGGCGGCAAGTCGGCGGCGACGATCGACCGCCTCGGCCTCACCGACCACATCGAGTGGGTCACGGGCGTGACCGACCAGCGCATCGTCGAGCTCTACAGCGAGGCCGAGCTGGCCGTCGTGCCCTCGCTCTACGAGGGGTTCTCCCTGCCGGCCATCGAGGCCATGTCGTGCGGCGTCCCCGTGGTGGCCACCACCGGCGGCGCCCTGCCCGAGGTCGTCGGCCCCGACGGCGAGACCGCCCTGCTCGTCCCCCCCGGCGATGCCGACGCCCTGGCCGCCAAGATCGGCTGGGCCCTCGACCACCCCGGCGTCCGCCGGACGGTCGGCGCCGCCGGCCGCGAGCGGGTCAAGGCCCAGTGGAGCTGGCGCCACACCGCCGAGCGCACCATCGCCCAGTACCGCGCCCTCCTCGCAGAAGCCTGAGCCCGATGCTGACCGTCGACTATGCACGCCTGCGCCTCGAGCCGGGTGACCTCGTCCTCGACATGGGGGCGGGGGCCGGGCGGCACGCCTTCGAGGCCTTCCGGCGCGGGGCCCGGGTGGTGGCCCTGGACTACGGCTTCGACGAGCTGCCCGAGGTCATGGGCCTGTTCGGGGCCATGAAGGAGAGCGGCGAGGCCGGGACCCGTCCCCACGCCATGGGGGTCGCAGTCAACGGCGACGGGACACGGCTGCCGTTCCCCGACGACACCTTCGACCGCATCATCTGCTCCGAGGTGCTCGAGCACATCCCCGACGACGAGGCCGCCCTGCGCGAGCTGTTCCGGATCCTCAAGCCCGGCGGCCGTCTGGCGGCCACGGTCCCGACCTGGTTCCCCGAGAAGGTGTGCTGGCGGCTGTCGGAGGAGTACCACGCGCCGTTCGTCCCCGGCGGGCACGTGCGGATCTTCGGCGAGCCCGAGCTGCGCGCCAAGATGCGCGCCGCCGGGTTCCGCCCCGGCGACAGCCACCACGCCCACGCCCTCCACTCGCCGTACTGGTGGCTGAAGTGCGCCGTCGGGCCGACCAACGACGACCACCCGCTGGTGAAGGCGTACCACCGCCTCCTGGTGTGGGACATCACCAAGGCCCCCAGGACCACCCGCTGGACCGAGCGGCTCCTGAACCCCGTCCTGGGCAAGAGCCTGGTGGTCTACGCCCGCAAGCCCGTGCCGGTGACGGCACCCCACACCACGAGGGAGATGGCCGATGCCCGCGCCTGAGGTCCCCGGCCTGCTCACCAGCGCCGAGACGCAGGAGACGGTCGACGCCATCGCCGAGTGGCAGCTCCCCAACGGGATGATCCCGTGGTACCCGGGCGGCCACGCCGACCCGTGGAACCACGTCGAGGCGGCCATGGCCCTGGCCCTGGGCGGCCGCATCCCCGAGGCCGAGCGCGCCTACCAGTGGCTGGTCGACCTCCAGCGCCCCGACGGGTCGTGGCACCAGTACTACCTCGAGGACTCCATCGAGCAGGACAAGCTCGACGCCAACGTCATCGCCTACATCGCCGCCGGCGCCTGGCACCACTGGCTCCTCACCAGCGACCGTGGCTTCCTCGAGGCCCTGTGGCCGGTCGTCGACGCCGCCATCGGGTTCGTGCTCGAGCTCCAGACCGAGCGGGGGGAGATCCTGTGGGCCCGCCACGCCGACGGCACGCCGTGGTCCTTCGCCCTCCTCACCGGCTCGTCGAGCATCTGCCACAGCCTGCGCTGCGCCGCCGCCGTGGCCACCGAGCTCGGTCACGAGCGGCCCCACTGGATCCAGGCCGCCAGCCGGCTGGCCCACGTGATCCGCACCGAGCCCGACGCCTTCGCCCCCAAGCACCGGTGGGCGATGGACTGGTACTACCCGATCCTCGGCGGCGCCCTCCTCGGCGACGCCGGCCGGGAGCGCCTGGCCCACCGCTACGCGACCTTCGTGATGGAGGGCCGGGGCGTCCGCTGCGTGTCCGACCGCCCCTGGGTCACCGTGGCCGAGACGCTCGAGTGCTCGATGGCCCACCTGGCCGTCGGTGAGCGGGAGACGGCCACGACGCTGTTCGCCTGGGCCCAGCAGTACCGCGAGCCCGGTGGCCGGTACTGGACCGGCACCGTGTACCCGCAGGAGGACCACTTCCCCGGCGGGGAGCAGTCGACCTACACCGCCGCCACCGTCGTGCTGGCCGCCGACGCCCTGGGCGGCTGCTCGGCCGCGTCCGGGCTGTTCGTCGACCACGACGCCGCCCTCCCCGGCCTGTCCGACGTCCCCGCCTAGGAGCCGAACCTTGGACGAGACGCCGCAGCATGGTGCGGTTGCCGTCCAACGTTCGACGAGCGCGCCATGACCCTCGATGTGCAGCTGGTCGCGTCGGACCTGGACGGGACGCTCCTCCAGCCGCCCGTCCGGCGCCGGGACGGTCAGCGTGCCGACCGCGTCGACCTCGGGTCGATCACCGAGCGGACCCGCACCGTCCTCGACCGGCTGCGAGCCGACGGGGTGGAGGTCGTCGCCGTCACCGGCCGGCCGCCCCGCTGGGTCCACGCCATCGACATCGGGCCGGGCCTGGCCATCTGCTCCAACGGGGCCCTGGTGGTCGACCTCCAGACCGAGGAGGTCGTGGTCGAGCGGGCCCTGGCCCCCGACGCCGCCGCCGAGGTCGTCCGCCGGCTGCGGGCCCTCCACCCCGAGGGCCACTTCGCCGTGGAGTTCGCCGACGGCGTGGCCATCGAGCCGGCGTGGGCCGAGACCATCCCCCGAGCCCTGGCCGGCGAGCACGTCGGCCCCGCCGAGGAGCTGGTCGTCCGGCCGGCGGCCAAGGTCCTCATGAAGGTGCCGGGCACCGAGGGCGACGCCTTCATCGACGGCGCCACCGAGGCCGTCGGCGACATCGCCGAGGTGACGGCGAGCGGCGGCCTCCAGCTGGTCGAGGTCTCCGCACCCGGAGTCGACAAGGCCACGACGCTGGCCCTGCTGTGCGACGAGCGGGGCATCCCGCCCGAGCGGGTGGTGGCCTTCGGCGACGCCCGCAACGACCTCGCCATGCTCGCCTGGGCCGGCACCGGCGTGGCCATGGGCGACGCCCACCCCTCGGTCATCGAGGCGGCCGACCACGTCACCGGCACCAACGCCGACGACGGCGTCGCCGCCTGGTTGGAGCAGAACGTCCTCTGACGCGTCGGGGGCGGGGCCGCAGCCCGTGTGCTCCGATGGGCTGTCACAGACCGAGGCGCTCATCCGTCGTCGATGGTGAGAGGGAGCCAGCCGGGCTCCCCTGAGCGAGGAGGCTCCCCATGGACCCACGGTTCGACCTGCAGACCGACACCCCCGACGCCTTCAAGGCGATCTATGCCCTGGAGCAGACGGCCCGGAAGGCGGTGGGCGACGACATCCTCTACGACATGGTGAAGCTGCGCGCCTCGATCATCAACGGCTGCTCGTTCTGCGTCGACATGCACAGCACCGACCTCGGGACGCGGGGCGAGGACACCCGCCGGATCATGGCCGTCGCCGCCTGGCGGGAGTCGGCCTTCTTCAGCCCGGCCGAGCGGGCCGCCTTCGCCCTGACCGACGAGGTGACGCGCCTGGGCGAGCACGGCGTCACCGACGCGGTGTGGGACGAGGCCGTCACCCACCACGGGCTCGCCGGCGCCGCCGACCTGGTGGTCGCCATCGCCACCATCAACGTCTGGAACCGGCTCGCCGTCACCGCCCACGCCCCCACGCCGCCGCTCGAGTCGGCGACGGCTGCGGCGTGAGCCAGGATCTCGACCTCGACGGCCTGCGCCACGTCGCCACCACGGTGGCGTACCGCATGGTGGGGAGCCGGACCGAGGCCGAGGACCTGGCCCAGGAGGCCCTGGTCCGGGTGGCGATGGCGGCCGAGCAGGAGGAGCTGCGCTCCCCGGAGGCGTTCGTGACCACCGTCGCCACCCGGCTCTCGATCGACCACCTGCGCCTGGCCCGGGTCCAGCGCGAGGAGTACCTCGGCCCGTGGCTGCCCGAGCCGGTCAGCGAGGCCCTGGAGGACGGGGCCGAGGCGGCCGAGGTCGCCGACTCGCTGTCGTTCGCCATGCTCTCGGTGCTGGAGGCGCTGGGCCCGGTCGAGCGGGCGGCGTTCCTCCTGCGGGAGGTGTTCGGCTACGGCTACGACGAGGTGGCGGCCGTGCTCGATCGCTCCGAGCCGGCGTGCCGCCAGATCGTGGCCCGGGCGCGGGCGCGCGTCGAGGCCGGCCGCCCCCGCCGGACCGTCGCCCGCGACGAGCACCGCCGGGTGCTGGAGCGGTTCCTGGCCGCCGCCCGCCAGGGCGACGTGGACGGGCTCGTCGCCGTGCTGGCCGCCGACGCCGTGATGGTGTCCGACGGCGGGCGGGCCACCAAGGCGGCCCGCCGACCGATCCAGGGCCGGGACCGCATCGTCCGCTTCCTCCGGTCCATCGGTCCCCGCGCCCTGGGCCCCGGGCGCCGGGTGGAGATCGTCGACCTCAACGGCGAGCCCGGGATCCTCGCCCTCGTCGACGACGAGGTCGTCCTGGCCGGGACGGTCGAGGTCGCCGACGGCTGCGTCGTCGCCGTCCGCTGGGTCCTCAACCCCGACAAGCTCCGCTGGGTCCACGCCCCCTGGGTTCGTGAAGAGGGCCGAGGTTCCGCCTAGGTTCACCGGCCATGTCGTTCCCTGGTGCCTTCGTCGAGTCGTCCCCTGACAAGCCGGCCGTGATCATGGCGGGCAGCGGTGAGGTGCTGACCTACGCCGAGCTCGACGAGCGGGCCACCCGGCTGGCCAACCTGCTCGGGTCGCTGGGCCTGGTCCCCGGCGACCACGTCGCCTTCTGCATCGAGAACCAGATCCGGTTCCTCGAGGTGGCGTGGGGCTGCCACTACGCCGGGCTCTACTACACGGCCGCCTCGTCCCGTCTGACGCCGGGCGAGCTGAGCTACATCATCGACGACTGCGGGGCCCGGGTGTTCATCTCCTCGGCGGCGCTGTCCGACCTGGCCCGGGACACGATCGCCGACACGCCGAACGTCGAGGCCCGGCTGATGATCGACGGCGTCGTCGACGGCTTCACCTCCTACGAGGACGCCCTCGCCTCGGCCTCGCCCGAGCCCGCCGCCGACCGGGTCGAGGGCATGGACATGCTCTACAGCTCGGGCACGACGGGCCGGCCCAAGGGCGTGCAGCTCCCGCTCCCCGGCGCCCCCCTCGGCACCAAGCCCGCCCTCCAGATGCTGGCCGAGGGCCTGCTCGGCTACGGCGAGGACATGGTGTACCTGAACCCGGCGCCGCTGTACCACGCCGCTCCGCTGCGCTTCACGATGGCCGTCCACCGCGACGGCGGTACCGCGGTGGTGATGGAGCACTTCGACGCCCTCGAGGCGCTGGCCCTCATCGAGCGGTACCAGGTGACCCACAGCCAGTGGGTGCCCACCATGTTCATCCGCATGCTCAAGCTCAGCGACGAGGAGCGCAGCCGGCACGACATCAGCTCGATGCAGATGATGGTGCACGCCGCCGCCCCCTGCCCGGTGGAGGTCAAGCGGCGGATCATCGACTGGTTCGGCCCGGTGGTGCACGAGTACTACGCCGGCACCGAGGGCAACTGCTTCGTGTACTGCAACAGCGAGGCGTGGCTGGCCCACCCGGGCACCGTGGGGCAGAACCTCCTCGGCACCCTCCACATCTGCGACGACGAGGGCAACGAGCTGCCCGTCGGCGAGCCCGGCACGATCTGGGCCGAGAGCGCGGCCCAGTTCGAGTACCACAACGACCCCGAGAAGACGGCGGCCTCCCGCCATCCCAAGGGCTGGACGACCCTCGGCGACGTGGGCCGGCTGGACGAGGACGGCTTCCTCTACCTGACCGACCGCAAGGCGTACATGATCATCACCGGCGGCGTGAACGTGTACCCCCAGGAGGCCGAGAACGTCCTGGCCATGCACCCCAAGGTGGCCGACGTGGCCGTCTTCGGCGTCCCCAACGAGGACTTCGGCGAGGAGGTCAAGGCGGTCGTCCAGCCCCTCTCGGCCGACGACGCCGGGCCGGAGCTGGAGCGCGAGCTGATCGCCTACTGCCGCGAGCACCTGGCCGACGTGAAGTGCCCCCGCTCGGTCGACTTCCGCCCCGAGCTGCCCCGCCACCCCACCGGCAAGCTCTACAAGCGCCTGCTCAAGGACGAGTACTGGGACGCCGCCGGCCGCTCCATCTGAGGACCACGAGGCGCCGGGCCATCGTGGTCCGATCGGCACACGGGTAGAACCGGTTCTAGGGTGCGGCGATGATCCTCCTCGACGCCGACGGCGGCCGCCACGACCTGCCCGGCGACGTCGAGGCGGTCGACGCCGAGGCCCTGGCCGGGGCCACGGGCTGGACGCTCAAGCCCGAGGGCCTGTGCCGCGACGACACCTGCGTCCCCCTGCTGGGCCGACCCGTCCGGCGCGACGACGGGCGGATCGACCTGGCCGAGTGGGCGGCGGCCCTCGGCCTGCCCCTCGCCGTCGACGCCGAGCACGGCGCCGCCGCCCTCGCCCACCGAGCGGACCAGGGGTCCGCCGGCGTGGGCGACGTCGCCCCCGAGCTCGACCTGCCGACGGTCGACGGGGCGACCCGGCGCTTCGGCGACCTGGCCGGGCGCAAGCGGGTCCTGGTGACGTGGGCCTCGTGGTGCGGGTGCCGCCACGAGCTGGCCGCCTGGCAGGCCATCCAGGACGAGCTCGGCGCCGAGGGTCTGGCCGTGTTCTCGGTCGCCCTCGACGCCACGCCCGAGGACTCCCGTCCCTGGATCGAGGCGGCCGCCCCCGGGTACCCGGTCGTCGTCGACACCGCCCACGTCACCGCCGAGCGCTACGGCATCACCAACGTGCCCAGCGTCGTGTGGGTCGACGAGGAGGGGCGCATCGTCAAGCCGCCCACCATCGCCCCCGGCGACGACCAGTTCCGGGACTTCACCCAGATCGACCCGGCCACGCACCACGACGCCCTGCGGCGGTGGGTGCGCGACGGCGAGCTGCCGGCGGGCGTCGCCGATTCGCCCGCCCCCCGCACGCCCGACGAGCAGCTGGCCCTGGCCGAGCGCCGCCTCGCCGCCCACCTCCACGGCGAGGGCCACGCCGAGGCCGCCGTCGCCCACCTCCGCCGGGCCGTCGAGCTGGCCCCGTGGGACTGGACGATCCGCCGGGGCGGCATCGCCCTCCGCGGCGAGGACCCCTTCCTCGGCGACGAGTTCGTCGCCTTCTGGGAGGAGTGGGACGCCGCCGGCCGCCCCGGCTACACCCCGACGACCTAGCCCCTGCGAACGTTGTCCGGAACCCGGCCACAGAGGGGGACTTCCGGACAAGGTTGGACGGCCTCCTGCGAACGTTGTCCGGAACCCGGCCACAGAGGGGGACTTCCGGACAAGGTTGGTCAGGCGGTGCGGGTGAGGATCCTCAGGCTGCCGGTGGCGGAGCGTTCGGTGAAGCGGCCGCTGGCGAGGGCCGGGAGGTAGATCTCCTCGTAGGGCGGACGGCCGCCGTCGGCCGGGTCGGGGAAGACGTCGTGGATGGCGAGGGTGCCGCCGAGGGCGACGTGCGGCGTCCAGCCGACGTAGTCGGCCCGGGCCGGCTCCACGCCGTGGCCGCCGTCGATGAAGAGGAACGCCAGCGGCGTCGACCACACCGACGCCACCGTCGGCGACAGCCCCACCAGGGCGACCACCACATCCTCCAGCCCGGCGTCGAAGACGGTCCGCCGGAACACCGGCAGGGTGTCCATCCGGCCCGTGCGGGGGTCGACCAGGTCCGGCTCGTGGTGGTCCCAGCCGGCCTGGTTCTCCTCCGACCCGCGGTGGTGGTCGACGGCCAGCAGCGTCGTCCCGCAGGCCCGGGCGGCGGCACCCAGCCAGATCGTCGAGCGCCCGCAGTACGACCCGACCTCGAGGAACGGGGCCCCGGGCACCTCGGCGCCGGCCCGGACGGCCGCCTCGTGCAGCGCGTCGCCCTCGTCGGGGGGCATGAACCCCCGCGCCGCGAGGGCCGCGGCGCGCAGGTCGGCCGGGAGCGTGGGGTGGGCGTCGGGCACGGGGGACGACCCTACGGGACCGGTTCCCTAGCCTGCGACGCCGTGGAGGTCCCCGAGCGCCCATCTGTCCCCCCCGACCACGACGTGCGCGTCGCCCAGCGGCGGGAGGCGATCCGCAACGGGCTGCTCGTCATCCCCACCGCCTTCGTCCTGGCCGCGATCGTGCTCGCCCTCGCCCTCGGCGCGGTCGATGACGCCCTGGTCGACGCGGACCTCGACCTGCTCTACGACGGGGACCCGTCAGCGGCCCAGACGCTGCTGGCCACCATCGCCACCTCCATCGTGACCTTCACCAGCCTCGTCATCTCGGTCACGGTGGTCGCCCTCCAGCTCGCCAGCCAGCAGTTCTCGCCCCGCGTCCTGCGCACCTTCTTCCGCGACACCGGGACCAAGGTGGCCCTGGGCATCTTCGTCAGCGTCTTCGTCTACGCCCTGGTGGTGCTGCGCCTCCTCGACCCCGACGGGGCCGACGCCACCGTGCCCCGCCTGTCGATCACGGTGGCGTTCCTCCTGGTCCTGGTGGCCTTGGGGACCTTCGTGTACTACGTCGACCACGTCGTGCACGCCATCCGGATCGTGTCGATCATCGACCAGGTCGCGGCCGAGACCCGCGCCGCCATCCGGGAGGTCCACGTGCCGAGCGAGCCGCCCGTGCCGGCCGAGGTCCCCGACCGGCCGGCCGACCTGGTGCTGACCAGCGAACGGGCCCCTGGGGCCATCACCACCGTCGACGAGGACGACCTCGTCGCCCTCGCCGCCCGGCACCGCAGCCTCATCCGGCTCGTCCCCCACATGGGCCAGTTCGTCCCCTCGGGGTCGCCGCTGGCCGAGGTCTGGGGCGACGACGGCCAGGCCCCGCCCCTCACCGAACGGGACGTCCTGGTCCACATCGGGCTGCACCGCGAGCGGACCATGACCCAGGACGTCGCCTTCGGCTTCCGCCAGCTGGTGGACATCGCCGAGAAGGCCCTCTCGCCGGCGGTGAACGACCCCACCACCGCCGTCCAGGTCCTCGACCGGATCCACGACCTGCTGCGGCGGGTCGCCGTGGCGCCCGCCCCCTCCGGCTACCACCGCGACGCGACCGGCGCCCTGCGCCTGGTGCTGCCGGTGGCGGGGTGGGAGGCCCTGGTCGCCCTGGCCTGCGACGAGATCCGGCTCTACGGCGGCGGCGACCCGCAGGTCCAGCGGAAGATGCGGATGATGATCGCCGACCTCCGCACCGTCGTCGACGACGAGCGCTGGGCACCCCTGGCGGAGCAGCTCGCCCTGCTCGACGCGGCCGTCGACCGGCACTTCCCCGATGCCGCGGACCGCGAGCGCGTCCGCCGGGACGGGTTCGCGTGCTGAGCCGTCGCTAGATCTCGGTGGCGCCGGCGGCGCGAGCATCGACGACGGCTTCCTCGACCTCGTAGTCCTCGTCGTAGGGCGTGTGGTGGTCGGGACCGAACATGAGCTTGTCGAGGAAGAGGTACTTCAGCACCCACAGCACGCCGAAGCCGGCGATGCTCGCCACCAGGACGGCCACCAGGTGGAAGAGGGTGTCCTCCTTGGTGTTGTCGGCGGCGAGGGCCACGGCGAAGGTCGACAGGCCCCAGCCCGCCACGGTGAACACCCAGAACGGGATGACCTCGCGCCGGATGCGGGCCCGACCCGACTTGCCCCACACCCAGTACTTGTTGGTGAGGAAGGCGGGGATCGACACGAGCATCGTCGACGCCAGGTTCGACGGGACAGCGTCCCAGCCGACACCTTGCACGAACGCGACGATCGAGATCTGCGTGAGCGCGACCATGATCAGCGACGTCGACGCGTAGCGGATCATCCGCCGCCCGGACTCCGTGCGGCTGTGCTCCAGGAGGCCTCGAGGGGTCAGGATCACAAGCCGAGCAGGTTAGCGGCGTGTCCCGGTCGTCCCGAAGCCCGCGACCTCACGTCGGGGGCAGCGCGTTGGCCCGGGCCACCGCCCCGAACCACCGGGCGCTGGGCTTGGGGGTGCGGGCGAACGTCGTCCGGTCGACCTCGACCAGGCCGAAGCGGGGCTCGTAGCCGAAGGCCCACTCGAAGTTGTCGAGCAGGCTCCAGTACGTGTAGCCGCCGACGTCGATGCCGTCGGCCAGGCAGCGCTGCACACCCTCGAGGGCGGCGTGGACGTACCGGATGCGCTGCTCGTCGTCCTCGGTGGCGATCCCGTTCTCGGTGACGAGGAGCGGGACCCGACCCCCGGTGACCGCCCAGGCCCGGCGGAGGGTGGCCTCCAGCGCCTGGGGCCAGTACTCGTAGCCCATCACGAGGGTCTCGACGCCGTCCTCGCCGCCGACCATGCCGTCGGGCCCGTAGCGGTAGCGCGAGTAGGCCTGGACGCCGAGGAAGTCGTCTCCGCCCACCGCCTCCAGGAAGCGGTCCTCCATGCGGGCCCGGTTGCGCTCCATCCGGCCCTGCGCCTGCTCGAGCTCGTCGTCGGTGGTGCCGACCGCCGTCCACTCGGCCATGGCCAGCGTCAGCCCGATCGGGGTGGCGCCCAGCTCCGACCGCAGGGCCTCGGTCGCGCGCCGGTGGGCGACGACGAAGCGGTCGAGGACGTCGTCGGCGCGGCCGCGGTCGGCGACGCCCGGAGGGAAGGCCTTCAGCAGGTAGCCCATCACCCCGACGATGTTGGGTTCGTTGATGGTGCAGGCCCGGGCGATCCGGTCGGCACCGAGGTGGGCGGCGGCCCGGGCGCAGAAGTCGGCGAAGCGGTCGACGGTCTCGTCGCTCTCCCAGCCGCCGGCGTCGGCCACCCACCGCGGCGTGGTGAAGTGGTGGAAGGTGACGACGGGGTCGAGGCCCCGGGCCACGAGGCCGTCGCACTGGCGGGCGTAGCGGTCCAGCGTCGCCGTCGACCAGACGTCGGCCTCGGGCTGGATGCGGCTCCACTCGAGCGAGAAGCGGTACGACCCGAGGCCCAGGTCGGCGACCACGTCGGCGTCGTCCTCCCAGCGGTGCCACGAGTCGCAGGCGTCGCCGCTCGGCTCCCGGCACCCCGACCCGGCGGTGTGCTCCCATCGCCACCAGTCGTTGTTCCAGCAACCGCCCTCGATCTGGTGGGCGGCGGTGGCCGTGCCCCACGTGAAGCCGGCGGGGAAGGCGCGGTGCGGGGTCGAGGGCATGGCCGGCGACGGTACCGGAGCGCCGGCCTGCCATGATCGACGCCGTGCAGCAGGAGGCGGTCGACGACCTGGTGGCGGTGCTCGACCTGGAGCCCATCGAGGTCAACCTGTTCCGGGGCACGAGCCCCGACGTCGACCTGCAGCGGGTGTTCGGTGGGCAGGTCGCGGGCCAGGCCCTGGTGGCCGCGGCCCGGACCGTCGGGGCCGACCGCCACGTCCACTCGCTCCACGCCTACTTCCTCCGCCCCGGCGACCCGACGGTGCCGATCCTCTACGAGGTCGACCGGATCCGGGACGGCCGGTCGTTCACCACCCGGCGAGTCGTGGCCATCCAGCACGGCAAGCCCATCTTCAACCTGTCGGCGTCGTTCCACGTGGCCGAGGAGGGCTACGACCACGGTGCGCCCATGCCGAGCGACGTGCCCGACCCCGAGTCGCTCCCCGACTTCACCACCCGGTGGGCGCCGATCATGGGCCGGAGCGAGCAGGGCCGGGCGTGGCTGGAGCGGCCCCGCCCCATCGACATGCGCTACGTCGACGGCGTGCCCTCGGCCCGCCGGGAGCCGCTGCCGCCCCACAACCGGGTGTGGATGCGGGCCGACGGGACGCTCCCCGACGACCCCGTGCTCCACACCTGCGTGGTGACCTACGCGTCGGACATGACCCTGCTCGACACCACCCTGTTCCCCCACGGTCGCTCGTTCGTGGAGAACGACGTGATGATGGCCAGCCTCGACCACGCCATGTGGTTCCACCGGCCGTTCCGGGCCGACGAGTGGCTCCTCTACGCCCAGGACACGCCCTCGGCCTCGGGCGGGCGGGGCATCGCCCGGGGCCTGTTCTTCGACCGGGCCGGCGCCCTCGTCGCCTCGGTCGTGCAGGAGGGGCTGATCCGCCCGCTGGAGCCTGCGGCCCGGTGACCGGCCGCCGGGCGTGCGCCCTCCTGGGGGCGGCGCTGCTGGTGCTCGCCCTCGGGGCGTGCGGCGACGACGAGCAGACCGAGCCGCCCGAGCGGGGCGCCGAGGTCGAGGGCCGGGCGCCGACGACCCCGCCGACGGAGGACTCCACCACCACCCCGGCGACGACCGGGCCCTCGACCACGACCGGCGAGGCCGCACCCGGGCTCCTGGGCGAGGTCGCGGTCGTCCTGACCCCGATCGTCGAGCTCGATCAGCCGACCAAGCTCGTGCCCCGCCCGGGCTCCGACCTGCTGTACGTCGCCGAGCAGGGGGGCCGGGTCGTGACCGTCGACCCGTCCACCGCGCCCGACGCCGAGGTGACCACGGCCCTCGACCTCACCTCGGTCACCCGCTCCGGGGGCGAGCAGGGGCTGCTGGGGCTGGCCTTCGCCCCCGACGGGGCCACGCTCTACGTCCACCACAGCGGGACCGACGGCGAGACCCGCATCGCCGCCTTCACCATGGACGGCGCCGTCGCCGACCCCGGTTCGCGGGTCGACCTCCTGACCGTCGACCAGCCCTACGCCAACCACAACGGCGGTGAGCTGCTGGTCGACGAGGACGGGCTGCTGTGGATCGGTCTGGGCGACGGCGGCTCGGGCGACGACCCCGACCTGCGAGCCCAGGACCCCGACGACCTGCTGGGCAAGGTCCTGCGCATCGACCCGAGCAGCCCTGAAGGGGACCGGCCCTACGGCATCCCCGCCGACAACCCCTATGCCTCCGACGGCGGGGGCCGGCCCGAGATCGCCCTCCTCGGCCTGCGCAACCCGTGGCGCATGCGGTTCGACCGCGCGACCGGCGACCTCTGGATCGCGGACGTGGGCCAGAACGCCCTGGAGGAGATCGACCGGCTGCCCGCCGGCGCCATCCTCGGTGCCAACCTGGGCTGGAGCCGGTTCGAGGGCTCCGACGAGAAGTTCCCCGACCGCCGGCTGGCCGACGGGCCGCTGGTCGGACCGGTCTTCGAGATGGCGCACGCCGACGGGTGGTGCTCGGTGTCCGGGGGCGCCCTCTACCGGGGCGAAGCAATCCCCGACCTCGCCGGGGCCTACCTGTTCGGTGACTTCTGCAAGCCGGGGCTGTCGGCCATCCGCCTCGACGGCGACACCGTCGCCGAGACGGCCGTCCTCGACGACGCCGCCGCCACCGTCGTGTCGGTCGACACCGATGCCGCCGGCGAGGTCTACGTGCTGTCCCTCGACGGCGTCGTCGCCCGCCTCGACCCCGCCTGACCCCACCTTGCGTCCTGGGGACGGATCCGGGTGCAAGGGCACCCGGGATCGCCCCCGTACGGGAGGGTGTGCGGTCAGGCGCCGGGGACCGAGCCGACCAGGACCTCGGAGCCGGCCCGGGCGGGACGGACCTCGATGCCCGAGCCGATCCGCTCGCGGAGGCCGGGCACGTGGCTGATGACGCCGACCATCCGCCCGCCGGCCCGGAGCCGGTCGAGCTCGTCGAGGGCCAGGTGCAGGGCGTCGGCGTCGAGCGTGCCGAAGCCCTCGTCGACGAACAGCACGCCGAGGTCCACGCCCCCGGTGCGCTCCCCCACCACGTCGGCCACGCCGAGGGCCAGGGCGAGCGACGCCTGGAACGTCTCGCCCCCGGAGAGGGTGGTGACCTCGCGCTCCTCGCCGCTGTGGGCGTCGAGCACCCGGAGGTCGAGGCCGGCCCGGGCCCCCCGGCTCGACTCGGTGTGGACCCGCAGCGAGTAGCGCCCGGCGGTCATCACCGCCAGGCGGTCGTTGGCCCGCTCGCAGATGGTCTCGAAGTGGGCGGCCAGGACCCACCGCTGGAGGGAGATGCGATCGGGGCCCCGGCCGGCGCAGACCTCGGCCAGCCGGCGCCGGACCTCGTGCTCGGCCACGGCCACCGCCAGGTGGGCGGCCTCCTCGCGGTGGGCGTCGACCGCGTCGGCCACGGCGTCGGCCGCCGCCCCCACCCGGGCGCACGCCTCGACCAGGGATCGGTGGGTCGCGGTGGCCTCGATCGCCGCGGCCCGGGCCGGGTCCGGGTCGGGGCGCTCGTCGGGCAGGTCCGACCGGGCGGCGTGGTCCAGGGCGGCGGCCACGGCCTGGCGCTCGGACTCCCACCCGTCGATGGTGGCCCGGAGGCGTCGGCGGGTGACGTCGTCGCGGCCGGCGGCCGTGGCGGCGGCGGCATCGACGAAGCCGGCCTCGTCGAGGGCGGCCGCCAGGGTCTCGACCGCGCTCTCGGCCACCGAGGTCGCCGACGCGGCCTGGCCCCGCGTCTGGGCCAGGTCGGCGAAGGCGTCGTGGAGGCGGGCGAGGGCGGCCGAGGCCCGCTCGGCCACGTCGCGCCCGGCGCCGACGCCGAGCACGCCCTCGGCCAGCTCCTCGGCCCGGCGCACCTGGGCGACGTGGACGGCGACGGCCTCGCGGCACTCGGCCGCCCGGGCGGTGTCGGCGTCGGCGAGGCGGCGGCACTCGTCGACCGCGGTGGCGGCGGTGGCGACCTTCCGCTCGAGGCCGTCGGCCTCGGCCGCGCAGGCCCGGGCCTCAGCCAGGCCCGACCGGGCCGCCTCGAGGGCGGCGGCGACCTCGTCGGGGCGGTCGGCGGCCTCCCCCGCCTCGGCCCGCACGTCGGCCCGGGCCGCTCGCGCCTCCTCGACGGCGGCGGCGGCCGCGACCCGGCGGCGCGCCGCCGTCTCGGCGGCGGCCTCGGCCGCGTCGACCTCGGCCCGGGTCGGGGCCCCGGGCTGGCGGGGGGCGGGGGCCGGGTGCTCGGCGCCGCCGCAGACGGGGCACGGGGCACCGGGCTCCAGGGAGGCGGCCAGCTCACCGGCGGTGCCGTCGAGGTGACGGCGGAGCTGCTCGGCGTAGGTGGCCCGGGCCCGGGCCTCGGCCTCGACCACCTCCAGCCGGGCCTCCTCGGCCCGGCGAACCTCGGCCTCGGCGGCGGGCAGGCGTCGGGCGGCCGCCGACCACGCCGCCAGCCGCTCGACGTCGGCCACCAGAGCGTCGGCCCGCTCGACCGCGGCCCGGGCGGCGGCCAGCTCGGCCACCCGGGCCTCCCGGTCCCGACCGGCGGCCTCGGCCTTGCGGGTCCAGCCCTCGGCCGACGCCGCGGCCTGCTCGGCCCGGCGCTGGGCCGCGGCCGCCTGCTCCCGGCCCTCCTGGGCCCGGACGGCAGCCTCGGCCGCGGCCTCGACCTCGGTGGTGCGCCGGACGATCGCCGTGGCCGCGGCGGTGAGCCAGGCGTCGTCGATGGCGGTGAGGGCGGCGCCGTCGAGGGCGGGGCCGTGCAGGGCGCCGCCGAGGGTCACGGGGCTGGCCGCCCAGGCGGCCGCGGCCTCCTCGGCCGCCACCCGGTGGTGGTCGACGGCGTCGCGCACCGCCCGGTGGGCCCGGTGGGCGGCGGCGAAGGTGGGGGCGACCCGCAGGGCCCGCTCGGCCGTCGCCAGCTCGGTCCGAGCCCGCTCGACCTCGTCGGCGGCGGCGGCCAGCTCGGCTTCCCGCTGGCGCAGCCGGGCCCGCTCGTCCCACCGCTCGGCCGTGCCCTCGGCCCGGTCGGCCTCGGCCCGGGCGGTGTCGGCGGCGGCCTCGGCGGTGCCGACCTCGGAGCGCAGCGTGGTCGTGGCGGTGGCGAGGGCGGCGGCAACCTGGTCGAGGGCCGGCTGACCGTCGGCCTCACCGCCCTCGTCGAGCGCCGCACCGGCGAGGGCCCCGAGGTCGACCACGGCGGCGAGGGCGGGGCGGTACGGCTCGAGGTCGGCCGTGAGGCGGGCGCAGGTCGCGGCGACGGCCTGCCGTCGGGCCCGCTGCTCGTGCTCGGCCTGGTCGATGGCCCGGGCCTCCTCGCGGGCGGCCAGGTCGAGGTGGCGGGCCACGTCCTCGAACCGGTGGGTGCCGAAGATGCTGGCGAGCAGCGCCTCCCGGTCGGCGGAGCTGGCCCGGAGCACCTGCTCGAACCGGCCCTGGGGCAGCAGGACCACCCGGCGGAACTCGTCGACGTCGAGCCCCAGCCGCTCGGTGAGGATCCGGTCGACGTCGGTGACCTTGGTGGCCACCACGTCGACCCCGCCGGGCACCCGGCGCTCGAGGACGGCCTTGGCCGAGTGCTGGGCGGCGGTGCCGTCGCGCTTGGTGCGCCAGCGGGGCGCCTCGCGGCGCACCGTCCACTCGTCGGCCCCGAGGCGGAACCGCAGCTCGACCCGGGGCACGGCGCCGCGGGCGTGGTCGGAGTGGAGTCGGGACAACGGCCGGTCGCCGGCCGTCTTGCCGTAGAGGGCGAAGCAGAGTGCGTCGAGGAGGAAGCTCTTGCCGGCGCCGGTCGGCCCCCAGATGAGGAACAGGCCCTCGTCGCCCAGCGCGTCGAAGTCGACCACCTGGCGGGTGGCGTAGGGCCCGAAGGCCTCGACCTCGAGGAGGAGCGGTCTCATGCCACCGCCCCGTCCCGGGCCGACGAACCGTCGTCGTGCTGGCCGTGCTCGTCGTGCCCGCGATCGGCCGTGGCCACGGTGGCAGCGACGCGCAGCTCGTCCTCGCGCCCGGCGGCCGTGACGGCGTCGAAGGCGGCCCGGAGCAGGGTGTCCTCGGTGGCGTCGACCGGGCGACCGAACCGCTCGGCCACGAAGGCGTGGGCCAGGTCGAGGTCGGTCACCGGCGTGCTCCGGCGGCGGGGGTCGGCCGCGGTGGAGGCGGTCGCCGGGCGGACGTGCTCGAGCACCAGGGTGTGGGGGAAGCGGTCGCGCAGGCGCTCCATGGCGTGGCGGGGCAGCACCTCGTCGTGCAGCCGGACGCGCACCCACGCCTGCTCGGCGGCCCGGTGGGCGGGGTCGGCCAGGAGGCTGTCGAGCCGCCCCTCGAGGGTGGCGACGGTGCGCTCGCACCCGAGCTCGACCACCTCGGCCTCGACCGACCCGTCGGGCGCCAGCTCGACGACCCGCACCGACGCCCGGGCCGTCTCCGAGAAGGAGTAGGGCAGCAGCGAGCCGGAGTAGGCGGCGCGGGGGCCGACCTCCTGGGGGCGGTGGAGGTGGCCGAGGGCGGCGTAGGTGAAGCCGTCGAAGGCCGAGGTCGGCACCCGGTCGACGCCGCCCACGCTGAGCTCGCGCTCGCTGTCGGACGGCGCCGCGCCGGCCACGAAGGCGTGGGCCACGACGACGGAACGGACGTCGCCCCGGCCCGCCACCTCGGCCCGGGTGGCGTCGAGGGCGCGGGCCAGCACCTCGTGCTGGGTGGGGCGGCGGGCCCGCTCCCCCGTGCGCTCGACCAGCGGGGCGGCGAGCGGCTCCTGGTACGGCACCGGGTGGATCACCAGGTCGGAGCCGCCGTCGGTGGCCGGGACGACGACGGGGGCGTCGACGTCGAGCCGGCCGCGCAGGGTGACGCCGCCGGCCCGCAGCAGGGGGTCGAGGGCGCCGACCCGGTTGGGGGAGTCGTGGTTGCCGGTGATGGCGACGACCGGGACGCCCAGTCCCCGCAGCTCGCGCAGGGCCTCGGCCAGCAGGTCGACGGCGTCGGCCGGGGGGATGGCCCGGTCGTAGAGGTCGCCCGCCACCACCACGGCGTCCACGTCGGCGTCGCCGGCGATGGCCACGACCCGGGCGAGGGCGCACTCCTGCTCGGACAGCAGCGGGGCACCGTGGAACAGGCGCCCGAGGTGCCAGTCGGAGGTGTGGAGGACCCGCATGGGAACGACAGTACGCAGGGGGTGTGACAGTGACGGTGGACCCCGACGCCGCAGGCGCACCCTCCACCGTCGCCCTCAGGGCGGCGGGTGGGGTCGGAGGACGTGTGACAGTGAGGGTGGACCCGCCGCCCCGACGCGTGCCGAGCCGACCTCCGGGCGGTGGCGGGGACCACGCAAGGTGCCTGGCACCATCCGTGTGGACCTGCGGCACACGGAAGGTGCCTGGCACCATCCGTGTGGGTCGGGGCTAGACGGGCGGGCCCCAGACGTCGTCGCCGCGGAGGGCGGCGTGTCGGTGTTCTGCTCGGCGGTCGGTGTCGTGGCCGCCGGCACCGTTCTGACACCGCTGCCGGACACCGATGTCGCCTGGCGCGAACAGAACGGCGGTCGAGGCGGCCATCGCCGTTCTGACACCGCTCTCGGCCAGCCGTGTCGCCTGGCGCGAACAGAACCGAGGATGGCGACGGATCGGGGCACCGGCGACGAGGAAAACGGCGTACACGGCCATGAAGGGCCAGGCACCGTTCTCGTCGGCCAGGCGGTGCAGGATCAGCTCCCGCCCGCTCGGCTGCCGAGGGTCGTCCTTCGTCAGCCAGCCCCACCCCTGCACGGGGGTGACGCTAGACGGGCGGGCCCCAGACGTCGTCGCCGCGGAGGACGGCGTCGGCACCGCCGTCGACGAAGAGGACCTGGCCGGCGATGCGCTCGGTGGTCGGGGCGGCGAGGAAGGCGATCACCTCGGCCACGTGCTCGGGCTGGCAGCGGCCGCCGAGGGGCATCGGCACGGCGGCGTCCATCAGCTCGACCATGGCCGGGTCGCCCAGCAGCGGGGCCAGGAGCGGCGTCTCGACGATGCCGGGCGCCACGGCGTTGAGGGCGATGCCGGCCCCTGCCCACTCGGGCCGGACGGCCTCGCGCCGCACCCACCGGGCCAGGGCCCGCTTGGTCGACGGGTAGGCGAGCAGCTCGTGGCCGACGAGGGCGATGGCGACGGCGCGCTCCTCCTCCCCCGCCAGGCAGGCGTCGACCAGCTCGGGGGTGTGGCCGTTCAGCACCGACGACGACGCCGTCACCACGACCCGGGGCGCGGCCGACTCGGCCAGCAGCGGGCGCAGGCCCTCGGCCGTGGCCACGGCGCCGAAGTGGTTGACCCGCACGCACAGCTCGGGCGAGGCCTGGGTCCCGGCGTTGGCGATCACGGCGTCGACGACCCCGCCCGAGGCCACCGTGACCTCCTCGACCAGGGTCCGGCGCCCGGCCGGCTTGGCCAGGTCGGCGACGATGGTGGCGTCGTGGAGGTCGACGTCGATGACGCGGTGCCCATCGGCCTCCAGGCGCTCGCAGGTGGCGCGGCCGATGCCCGACGCGGACCCGGTGACGACGTAGGTGCGGACCATGCCCCTCAGTAGAACACGTTCTAGTCTGAGCCGCTCATGGACTTCGGAGACACCCCCGAGGAGGCGGCCTTCCGGGCCGAGGCCCACGCCTTCCTCGCCCGCCACGCCTCGCTCCGGGAGCCGGGCGAGGGCACCGTCGGGTTCCTGGCCGACACCGACCCCGAGGTCGAGGCCGCGCACATCGCCGCGGCCAAGGCGTGGCAGGCGACGCTGTACCGCGAGGGCTGGGCCGGTGTGACCTGGCCCAAGGAGAACGGGGGACGGGGCGGGTCGGTGGTCGAGGCCCTGATCTTCGCCCAGGAGGAGGCCCGCTTCGACGTGCCCCCGTCGATCTTCGCCCAGGGGATCGGCATGGCCGGCCCGACCCTGATCGCCCACGGCACCGAGGCCCAGAAGGCGCGGTTCCTGCCGCCGATGCTCGAGGGCACCGAGGTCTGGTGCCAGCTCTTCAGCGAGCCGGGGGCCGGGTCCGACCTGGCCTCGCTGCGCACCGCCGCGGTCCGCGACGGTGACGAGCTGGTGGTGACGGGCCAGAAGGTGTGGACCTCGTCGGCCCACTTCTCCGACTGGGGGATGCTCCTGGTCCGCACCGACCCGGACGCGCCCAAGCACCGGGGCATCACCTTCGTGCTCGTCGACATGCGGTCGCCCGGCATCGACGTGCGGCCGATCCGCCAGATCAACGGCGCCTCCCACTTCAGCGAGGTGTTCCTGACCGACGTGCGGGTCCCGCTCGACCAGGTCGTGGGCCCGGTCGACGGCGGGTGGGGCGTGGCCATGACGACGCTGATGAGCGAGCGCATCGGCATCGGCTCCGGTGGCACCGACCCGCTGCGCCCGCTCGTCGCCCTGGTGCGGGCCGCCGGCAAGCAGGACGACCCCGTCGTCCGTCAGGACCTCGCCCGCATCCACACCCGGCTCCAGGTGATCACCTACATGGGCCTGCGGGTGCAGACCGCGCTCTCCCAGGGCCAGGTGCCCGGACCGGAGAGCTCGGTGCTGAAGCTGGCGTTCTCGACCTACTGCGCGGCGCTGGCCGACTTCGCCCTCGCCGTGCTCGGACCCGACGCCATGCTGTTCGACCACGACGCCCCCGCCACCCATCCGTGGCAGGGGGTCCTGCTGACCCAGTGGGCCGTGCGGATCGGGGGCGGGACCGAGCAGGTGCAGCGGAACATCATCGGCGAGCGGGCCCTCGGCCTCCCCCGCGAGCCGCGCCCGGCCTGACCCGGCTCAGGCGCCCGATGCAGTCGCGGGCTCGGGCTGCACCAGGTACCCCTGGCGCCGCACGATCCGCAGCCCGACCACGCCGAGGCCCACCGCCCCGGCGATCTCGGCCAGCACCGCAGCCCAGGTGAAGGCGTCGACGTCGCCACCGGGGAGGGGGTCGCTGAGCACGCCCCAGTCGGGCAGGAGGTGGGTCAGCGACACGCCGACGGCGATCGCCAACCCCCCGGCGGCGGCGGCGAAGGGGGCGAGGGCGTGGCGGGTGGCGACGAGGGTCAGGAGGACCGCCGAGGCCATGGCCACGACGAGGCCACCCGAGTTCACCTCGTTGGTGATGGCGTCGATGCCCCGACGCACGTGGTCGGCGTTGTGGACGGTGAAGCCGGCGGCGAACAGCAGGCCTGCGGTCCGGAGCGGGCGGTGGTCGACGGTCTCCATGCGGTGCCTCCCTGGGGCTCGGAGCGACTAGATAGATCGCTCTAGCGACCAGGGTAGGTAGGCTGGCCACCGCCCGCCACTCGAATCGGGAGGACCCCGTGGCCCCGACCAGCACCCGCGACCGCATCGTCGACGCCGGCGCCGCCCTGTTCCTCCACCAGGGCTACGTCGGGACGGGGATGAAGCAGATCGTCGCCGCCTCCGGTGCCCCCTTCGGGTCGGTGTACCACCACTTCCCCGGGGGCAAGGAGGAGCTCGGCGTGGCCGCCGTCCACCGGGCCGGGGCCGCCTACGCCGAGCTCGTGGGGGCCACGCTCGACGAGCACGACGACATCGTCGAGGCCACCGCCGCCTCCTTCGCCGCCGCCGGCGACCACCTCCGGGCCAGCGGGTGGGCCGACGCCTGCCCCATCGCCACCGTCGCCCTCGAGGTGGCGGGGACGAGCGAGCCCCTCCGGCAGGCGTGCGCCGAGGTCTTCGAGGGGTGGACCGCGGCCCTCACCGACCGGTTCGCCGCCGCAGGCGTCCCCGCCGACCGCGCCCGTCCGCTGGCCCTCACCTTCCTCATGCTCCTCGAGGGCGGCTTCCTCTTCGGTCGGACCGCCCGCACGACCGAGGCGCTCGACGCCGCCGGCCCGGCCGCCGTCGCCGCCGTCCGGGCCGCCCTCAGCCGCTGACCCGACCGGCCTCGGCCGCCTCCGCCTCCTGACGCCACCGCTCCTCGAACCGCACGCGCCGGGGCGGGGGGAGGCCCTGCTCGGCGGCGCGCAGCTGGGCGACGATCTCATCGATGTACCAGCGGCGGAACACCTTGTGCTGGTGGGGCGTCTCCAGCGTCAGCAGCCGGTTGGCCCGCAGGTGCGCGTCGAGCGCGTCGAGGGCGTCGGCGTACTCCTGGGCGGCGTCGGCCACCTCGGGCAGGAGGTCGAGCTCGAGCGCGGTGTGGGTCGCTCCCGCTCGCGCCGCCGCGGTCGCCTGGCGCTTGATCTCCACGCGCGCCTCGGCGAAGCGGTGCACGACGCGCTCGATCAGCTCGGCCAGCGCTGGCGGCACCGGGGCGGTCGCCCCCCGGCGCTCGCCCATCGAGGCCAGGGCGAACTCCCGCAGGAGGTTGTCGACGTGGCGCTTGGCCGCCACCAGGAGGTCGGTGGGGACCTCGCCCAGGGTGACGTGGTGGTGGGCGGGCGGCGGGTGGTCGTCGGCCGCGTCGGACCACTCCGCGTCCGCGGCGCCCACCGGATCCGCGGCCGTGACCTCGGCCCACACGACCTTGCCGTCGCCGGTGACCTCGTACCCCCACCGGCTGGCGAGCTGGGCGACGACGGCCAGGCCCCGCCCGGTCAGGCCCTCGGACGAGGGAGGGGCGACCAGCGGGGCTCGGCGGCTGGCGTCGCCGACCTCGATCCGCACGCCTCCGTCCACGGGCCTGACGGTGGCCACCACACGACCGGTGCCGTGCAGCAGGCCGTTGGTGGCCAGCTCGGTGGCGACCAGCTCGGCGGCGTGCACGAGCTCCGGGGCGCCGGAGGACAGCACGTCGCGCGCCGCGGCGCGGACCCGGGCGACATCGGCCTCGCCGGCCACCTCGACGCGCTCAGGCGTGCCCACGGGGATGAGCATCGCAGGTCCCGGCGCGCCAGTGGCGCGTCCTCCGCCGTCAGGGCGAGGGCGGGCCCGCCAGCCGGGTGAGGAGGTTGCGGGTCACCTGCTCCACGGTGGGGTCGGTGCCGGCCAGGCCGTGGGCCCACTCCGTGCTGCCGGAGGTGACCACGACGCCCCCGCCGGGCGAGGTGTAGGTGCCGAGCACGGCGTGGCCGTGCGAGACGCGCTGCACGTCCTCGGGTGTGCGACCCCCGCCGGCGATGCGGCTGGCGATGAACTCCACCTCCGACGGCTGGTCCGGCGGGGGCGGGCGGGTGGCCGTCGTCCGGGTGAAGTGGGCCGCCGGGGCCGTGCCCAGGATCGTGAAGCCCTCCGGCGTGCCGTCGACCCCGGTCGGGTGGGGCAGGCCGTCGCGGTAGGTGAGGTCGCACCCGTCGCACTCGTAGCCGACGACGGTCCCGGCGGCGCCGAGGAGGTCGCCGTAGCCGAGCCCGGTGCCCTCGAAGAGCCAGTGGTCCGCCCGGTGGACGGTGTAGGCGCCGGCCCCCCGGGTCGCCCGCTTGCCGATGCGGTGGTAGCCGCCCCGGGCGAAGCTCACCCCGGTCATGTGGTTCTCGGGTCGGCCGACCTCCCGGTCCGACCACATGCTGGTGAGCTCGCCGACCCGGTCGGTCCCGTGCACCGGGTCGGACTTGAGCTGGCCCTTGTACCCGACCATGGTCGCCGCCGGCCCCTCGGGGCTGGGCTCCTCGAGGCGGACCTGCCAGAAGGAGGTGTTGCCGGAGAGGAAGGCGGCGTTCCCGCCGGCGGCGATGAAGCCCTCGACGGTGTCGCGCATCCCCTGGGACCAGTACTCGTCGTGGCCCACCGAGAGGTACAGCCCGTAGCCACCGTCGGCGGCCGTCGCCGCGAGGAGGCCGGGGTGGTCCTCGAGGTCGGCGTTGGTGACGACGTCGACCGCGTAGCCCTCGCGCTCGGCCCACTGCAGGAAGGGCAGCTCCCAGTCCGGCCAGCCGGCGGACCCGGCGTAGGGCGAGAGGTGGTGGGTCGCCAGGTAGCCGCGGTGGGCGTTCATCTCCGGGTCGGGCGGCCCGATGATCGTGACCCGGCGCCCGACCCCGGGCGGCTTGTGGAGGTAGCCCGGCGCCATGGGCCGGTGGAGCGAGACGTGGGTGCCGCCGGTGTAGAGGTTCGGCCCGCCGAAGTCGTTGTAGGCGTGCCAGGTGTTGGTCGACAGGGCGAGCAGGATCGGCGCCGTCGGCGCACCCGTCGGGGGCCGGACCACGAAGAAGGCGTGGCTGCGTCGCCGCTTGCCCTCCACGTCGATGTCCAGGACCACCTCGTAGTACCCGCTGCGCCAGGCCGGGTCCACGTCCAGCACCAGGGCGGCGGGCCAGCCGCAGCCGTCCCGCGCCGCACCGCGGGGCGTGGGGTGGTGATCCACCGGCACGGCCTCGTCGTGGAAGACGACGTCGCGCCGCCACCCGACCCGCGCCACCTCGACGGCCACCGGCCGGGCCCCGGCCGACGACAGGTGCAAGCCGACCGTCCCCCCGCCCACCACCGACTGCGGCCAGCAGTAGCCCGTCACCGTCTCGTACGCCACGGCGCCGGAACCTACCGGGTCGCCGGCTCGCGGCTGCCGTCGGTGCGGCGGCGACCGACCAGGCCGCTCGCGATCACCGCGCTGGCGAGGACCACGGCGACGAGCGGGACCAGGAGGGCGGTGCGGAACCCGTCGAGGAGCTCGGGGGCCCCGGTGTCGGGGCCGACCTCTCCCCGGGCGACCGTGACCGCAGCCAGCCCGAGGGCGGCGCCGAACTGCATGGCCGTGTAGAGGACGCCACTGGCCACCCCCTGCTCGTCCTCGTCGACACCGTCGGTGGCGGCGATGGTCAGCGGGCCGTAGACGAGGGCGAAGGCCAGCCCCAGCACGGCGATGGACGGGAACATCGAGGCGTAGGCCCAGTCGTCCTCCACGCGGAGGAACTGGCCGTAGGCCACCGCCGCCAGCCCCAAGCCGCCGAGGATCACCCGTCCGGTCCCGAAACGGGCGACCAGTCGGGGGGTCAGCGTCGGAGCCAGGACGGCATCGATGCCGACGACGAGCAGCGCCAGGCTGGTGGCGATCGACGACCACCCCCGCAGGTCCTGGAGGTACAGGGTCACGACGAACTGGAAGGCGAAGAAGCCGGCCATGAACAGCAGGGCGCTGACGTTGGTCCGCACGAGCGACCCTCGGGCGAGGAGCTCCAACCGGACCAGCGGGGCGGACGATCGGCGCTCGGCGACGAAGAAGACCCCGGCCAGGACGACGCTGGTCACCCCGGAGGCGACGATCAGGCCCCACCGGCCGTCGCGCCGCTCGAGCTCGGTCAGGGTGAAGATGGCGAGCACCATGGCGCCGGTGATCGTCACTGCCCCGGCGACGTCGATGCGGCCCCTGGCGTCCTTGGGCTCGGCCTCGTCCCGCTCGAGGAGGGCGAGGGCGGCGACCAGGATGACGAGGGCGAGGAGGACGGGGGCGAAGAACACCCACCGCCAGCTGACGGTGGTCAGCAACCCGCCGACCACCAGCCCGAGCGAGAACCCACCCGACGCAGTGCCGGCGTAGACCAGCAGCGCACGGTTGCGGGCCGGACCCTCGGCGAAGCTGGTGGTGATGATCGAGAGCCCGGCCGGGGTCATGAAGGCGGCGGCCACCCCTGTCACCAGCCGGGCCAGGATCAGGGTCCACCCCTCGGTGGCGATGCCGCCGAGCCCGGAGAAGGCGACGAACACGGCGAGGGGCACCACGAACATGCGGCGGCGCCCGAGCAGGTCGGCGGCCCGGCCGCCGAGCAGCATGAACCCGCCGTAGCCGAGGACGTAGGCGCTGACCACCCAGTGGAGCGATCCGCTCGACAGGTCGAGGTCGGTGCGGATCGAGGGCAGGGCCACGTTCAGCATGGCGACGTCGACGCCCTCCAGGAAGATGGCGCCGCAGAGGACGGCGAGGACGGCCCACCCCCGCCGGCCCAGGGCCGGGGACGGGACGGGCGCAGCCGGGGGGACGGGTGGGGCGGCGACGGTGCGGGTGGGGGCGGCGGACACGGGGGGCTCCGTTCTCGGTTCCTTCTTGTAAGTGAGCCCATGATGAGTAACGATCGGGGACCATGGAAGACGGCACTTCGAAGTCACCGACGCACTGCGGGGTCACCGATGACGACGTGGTCCAGTGGGACACCCGCGAGGACTGCGAGGTCCGGCAGATCCTCGATCGCATCGCCGACAAGTGGTCGCTGCTCGTGATCGCCCTGCTCGCCCAGGAGACGATGCGGTTCACCGAGCTCCAGCGCCGGATCGACGGGGTGAGCCAGCGGATGCTGACGGTGACGCTGCGCCACCTCGAGCGCGACGGCCTCGTCCACCGGACCGTGCACCCGGTGGTCCCGCCCCGGGTCGAGTACACCCTGACGCCGCTGGGGGCCTCGCTGCGCGAGACGATCCAGGCGCTCGTGGTGTGGACCGAGACCCACCAGAACGACATCGCCTCGGCCCGGGCAGCCTACGACGACCGCCGCCGAGGGGAGGCGGCGCTCACCTCGGTCTGACGGACCGCCCGTCGTGCGTCCGGCCCGGTCGGGCCGGCGCCCTACCCGTCGAGGTCGTGGCGGTAGACGTTGGTCTCGCGGGGCTGGAAGCCGAGACGCTGGTAGAGGCGGTTGGCGGCCTCGCGGGTGGGCCGGCTGGTGAGGTCGACGGTGCGGCAGCCGAGCTCGGCCGCCAGGTCGATGGCGAAGCGGTTGAGGGCGTCGCCCACCCCCTTGCCCCGGGCGTCGCCGTCGACCACGACGTCCTCGATCCAGGCCCGCAGGCCGGTCGGGATCCGGAAGACGACCAGGGTCAGCGAGCCGAGGACGGCGTCGCCCTCCTCGGCGAGGAGCAGGTGCGTCGCCGGGGCTGTGATGATCTCGGCCAGGACGGCAGCGTCGGGCGGCGGCGCAGACCGCGACAGCTGCGGGATCAGCCGGGCGAAGGCGGGCGCCAGCGCCCCCGCCTCGCCCTCGTCGGTCACCTCGCGCACCCGCACCTCGTCAGCCATGGCGCGGACCGTACCCGCCCGCCGGCTCCGACCCGGCGTCCCCGGCCCCGGCCCGGGGACGCCGGCGTCCCTCACGTCGCCGCGGACCGGGTCCGGCCGATGGGAGCGGGCGGTCGGCTCGCGGACAGCACCGCCGGGCTCAGCGCACCACCTGCTCGCCCGAGGTCGCGGCGGTGGGCTGCGACCGTCTCCCGCCCACGATGCGCAGCGCACCCTTGCGGGCCTCCTCCACCCAGATCACGGTGGAGGCGATGGCGATGGCCAGGGCCCACTGGCCGATGGTGAGGTGGGTCGTGCCCATCAGCCCGTGGAGGGACTCGAGCTGCACCGCGGCCACCTGGAGCAGGACGACGGCGGCCAGCGCCGCCCAGAGCTTGCCGTTGGTGAGCGTCGCCCGGTGGAAGACCGACCGCCCCTCCGCCCGGGCGTTGAGGGCGTTGCCCACCTGGAAGAGGACGAAGGTCGTGAAGGCGAGGGTCAGGGCCTCGGCCTCGCTCCCCCGCCCGTCGGCCCACGCCAGCACCCCGAGGGTGCCGATCGCCATGACGAGCCCGGTCATCACCAGCACCCCGAGGCGGCGCCCGTCGAGGATGGCCGCCCCCGGCCGGCGCGGCGGCGCCTCCATCGCCGCCGGTGAGGGCGGATCGACGCCGAGGGCCATCGCCGGGGGCCCGTCCATGATGATGTTGACCCAGAGGATCTGGATGGCGGTGAACGGCACCGGCAGCCCCAGCAGCGGGGCTCCCAGCAGCGAGGCGATGGCGCCGAGGTTGGTCGCCAGCTGGAACCGGACGAAGGTGACGATGTTGGCGTAGATCGCCCGGCCTCGCTCCACCGCGGTGACGATGGTGGCGAAGTCGTCGTCGGTCAGCACCATGGCCGCCGCCTCCTTGCTGACCTCGGTGCCGGTGATGCCCATGGCGACGCCGATGTCGGCCGCTCGGAGGGCGGGGGCGTCGTTGACCCCGTCGCCGGTCATGGCGACGACGTGACCCCGCTCCTTGAGGGCCCGCACCATGCGGACCTTGTGCTCGGGAGACACCCGAGCGACCACGCCGATGCGGTCGATGCGAGACGCGAGCGCCTCGTCGTCGAGGGCGTCGAGCTCTGCCCCGGTGATGGCCTCGCCCCTGATCCCCAGGTCGCGGGCGATGCTCGAGGCGGTCGACGCGTGGTCGCCGGTGATCATGGTGACGGCGATGCCGGCCCGACGGCACAGGGCGATGGCCTCGCGGGCCTCGGGCCGGGGCGGGTCGAGCAACCCCACCAGACCGAGGAGCCGCATGGAGCCGAGCGCGCCCTCCAACGTGCTCGGCGGGGCCTCGGGGTCGATGCGCTCGGCGAGGTGGCGGTCGGCGAGGGCGAGCACCCGCAGCCCCTCACCGGCGAGCTCGTCGATGGTCGCCTCCCACCGCTGCCGATCACCCGGCTCGAGGTCGACGAGGTCGAGGACGACGTCGGCGGCCCCCTTGACCAGCACCAGCGTCCCCGTCCCGTCGTCGTGGAACGTGGCCATCAGCTTGCGGGCCGACTCGAACGGGAGCTCGTTGACCCGGGGTCGGGCCGCTCCCTCGCGGGCCGGGTCGAGCCCGGCCTTCTGGGCGGCGGTGACCAGAGCCCCCTCGGTGGGGTCGCCCAGCAACGTGCCATCGTCGTCGACCTTGCTGTCGTTGCACAGCAGCCCGGCCCGCAGGGCCGCCCGGGCCTCATCGCCGGGGGTGGGCGTGATGGCGCCCTCGACGCGGTACCCCTCGCCGCTGATCGCGCAGCGACCGGACGGGGTGACGAGGGCGCGGGCCGTCATCTGGTTCATCGTCAGCGTGCCGGTCTTGTCGGAGCAGATCACCGACGTGGCGCCGAGGGTCTCCACCGACGCGAGGCGCTTGACGATCGCCCCCCGCTTGGCCATCTGGTAGGTGCCGACCGCCAGGGTGACGGTGACGACCGCCGGGAGGCCCTCGGGGATGGCGGCGACGGCGAGGGCGACCGCGCTGAGCAGCGTGTCGCCCAGGGAGGACCCCCGCATCAGCTCGAGGGTGATGTAGAGCGCGACGGCGGCGCCGGCGACGAGCGCAAGGCGCTTGCCGAGGCCGTCCAGCTGACGCTGGAGGGGCGTCACGTCCCGGTCGCCACCCTGGAGCAGCTCGGCGACGGCCCCGATCTCGGTGGCCATGCCCGTCGCCGTCACCACGGCCTCGCCGCGACCGCGCGTGATGACCGTGTTCATGAACACGGCACCCGAGCGCTCGGCGAGGGCGCCGCCCTCGTGGGGCCCGCTGGCGTCCTTCTCGACGGCGACGGACTCTCCGGTGAGGCTCGACTCGTCGACCTCGAGGGACCGGGCGACGGCAAGCCGGGCGTCAGCCGGCACCCGGTCCCCCGCGTCGAGCAGGACCACGTCGCCAGGCACGAGCTCGGAGGCCGGCACCTCGACCTCGCGCCCGCCGCGCCGGACGCGAGCGGTGGCGACCAGCATCGACCGCAGGGCGGCCAGGCTCTTCTCGGCCCGGTTCTCCTGGACGAAGCCGAGGACGGCGTTGAGGACCAGCACGACCGTGATCACGGTGGCGTCCTTGATGTCGCCGACCGCACCGGCCAGGAGCGCGGCGCCGATCAGCACGACGACCAGGAGGTTGCGGAACTGGTCCAGCAGGAGGGCCAGGGCCGAGCGCGAAGGCGGTTCGGAGAGCTGGTTGGGCCCGTAGGAGACGAGGCGACGGCGCGCCTCCTCGTCGCTCAGCCCCTCGCCACCCGGCGCCGGGGCGGGCGGGGCCATCTGACGATCGATGGTGCTCATCGGTGCTCCACGACGTCGTGGAGGTCGCTGCTGAAGTAGGAGGGGAAGCCGTCGGGATCGCCGACCGCCAGGCGGTTGATGATCGTGTCGATCTCGCCTCGGTCCAGCCACACGCCGAGGCACGAGGGGCAGATGTCGACCTCGACGTCGTGGCGCATGGCGACCGTGAGGTCGATCGCGCAGCGAGGGCAGCGGGCGATGGCAGGCAACGGGGCTCCTTGGGGTGATGTGCGATGCACGATATGCGTATTTTAATTCGTATGTCAACGCTCGTGCATCACCGCCGTGCCGGGTAGCGTCAGGATCTCCCCCCGACCCAGGAGGTGCTGTGAGCGACCAAGGCCGCGGCTGGACGTTCCTGACCAACCACGCCCACGTCCTGGTGTGCATCGCCGAGGAGCCCGACGTCCGCGGCCGTGACATCGCGGCGCGCGTGGGCATCACCGAGCGGGCGGCCCAGTCGATCGTGAGCGACCTCGTCGGCGACGGCTACGTCACCCGCCGGAAGGAAGGGCGCCGGAACCACTACGAGGTCAACCCGGAGGCACCACTGCGCCACCCCCTCGAGCAGGACCACACCATCGGCGAGCTGCTGGTGACCCTCGGGCGCCTCCGACCTCGGCCCCGGCGCGCCGGGAGCCGATGACGACGACAGCATCGACAGATCCCTGATTCACGATACTTGACAGCCGAACTCTACTTCGTATTTACTCAGGGCATGGCCCCCGCCCCCTCCCACGACGCTCCCGGTGGGCGTCGCCGTCCGCCCCCAGCGGCCACCCACGGTGGTGCGCGTCACACAGGCTTCAGCCGGTCGACCCAGAGCGGCAAAGCGCGCGACGACCGCCCGCAACACGGCGGGCGTACCTTCGCCCTCATGGCCCGGTTCGCCCTCCCCCACGTCCTGGCCGACCTGTCCTACCGGATCGGGCACGACGACGCGGTGCGCAACGCCCGTGTCGAGCTCGAGCTGGCCGAGCAGCGCATCGACGCCGCCGAGGACCTGATCCGTCGCGTCGAGGCCCACGCCGTCGCCGCGACCGCTCGGTCGGCACCCCGGGCCGCCGTCGCCGCCTGACGCACCGATCGCCCGCTCCGGGGCCCGCCACCCCGGAGGCCACCTGCACTCCGGCCCTGCCGCCGTCTTCCCCCTGGACGGCGGCGGGGCCGGACTCACTCGCGTCCGGCCCGCTCGCCCGGCCCCGGTGAGGTCAGCTTGCGGTGGAGGCCTTCCGGGTTCGGCCGCCCGACCGCTTCGCCGCCGCCCTCGGCTTCGGCTTCCGCTTCGGCTTCGGCTTGGCCCCGACGCCCAGAGCCTCCTCCAGCTCGGTGAAGGCGCCCTCGACCGACGCGGCCAGGACCTCGAGGTCGGGGACGGCGCTGCGGTCGCCGGAGAGGCCGAACGCCAGCTTCCCGTCGTAGGAGATGACCGCGATGATCATCGCCATGCCGTCGACCACGCAGACGTAGGGGAACGCCTCCAGCATCTTGGCGCCGAGGCAGTAGAGCGGCATCTGGGGCCCGGGGATGTTGGTGATCACCGTGTTGAGCGGCATGGTCCGCACCGCGAGCCGCGAGGCCAGCCCGAGGAGGGTGGGCGGGGCGTAGCCGGTGAGCTCCATGAGGGCGTCGGCGCCGACGGCGGTGCCCATGTCCTTGCGGGTCGCCATGTGGGTGTGGACGAAGCGGAGCCGCTCGATGGGGTCGGGGTCGCCCACCGGCAGGTCGGCGGCCATCATCGACACCCGGTTGCCCAGCGCCATCTGCTCGGACACGTCGCGCACCGACACCGGCACCATGGCCCGGTAGACGAGGCCCTCGGGCACGTCGTCGCCCCGCTCGAGCAGGTAGGTCCGCATGGCGCCGGTGCAGGCGGTGAGGACGACGTCGTTGAGCGTGGTCTTGGCCAGGTCGGAGCCCCGCTCGGCCGCCGCCCGGCGCAGGGCCTTGGCCCGGTCGAGCTCGATCCGGGCCGGCTCGAACCGCCGGTGGGGGGTGACGTCGACGTTCCACGGCGCGCTCGGCGTCCGGTGGGCCAGGTCGACGACGGTGCGGGCGACCTGGCTGATCCGCTCGACCGCCTGCTGCGGGCCCCGGACCATGGCGCGGGCCGAGCGCACCAGCTCGGCCGGCTCGACGGCCCGCTCGACGAGGCTGTCGACCAGCAGCGTCGAGGCCTCGGGCGGGGGCTCCGGGGTCCACGGCTCGGGGTCGGCGTCCTCCACGTCGGGCTCCAGGTCGAGCAGGACGGTGGCCACGTCGATGCCGGAGATGCCGTCGATCAGGGCGTGGTGCGTCTTCTGGATGAGCCCGATGCGGTCGCCCTCGACGCCCTCCACGAACCAGATCTCCCACAGCGGCCGGCGCCGGTCGAGCAGCTGGGCCTGGATCCGGTCCATCAGCAGCTTGATCTGGGCCTCGGACCCCGGCGACGGGATGGCGGTGAGGCGGACGTGGTAGGTGAGGTCGAAGTCGGCGTCGTCGACCCAGATCGGCCGCCCCTGGTCGAAGGGGACCTTCATGATGTGCTTGCGGAACCGGGGCACCAGGTGGAGGCGGGACTCGATGCGCCGCCGGACCCGGGCCAGGTCGAACCGGCCCTCGGCGTCCAGGAAGGGCTGCCGCTCGAAGTAGGCCAGGGCGCCGACGTGCAGGGGCTGGTGGTCGTCCTCGATGTGGAGGAACACCGAGTCCTGGGGCGAGAGGCGGTCGTAGGACATCGGGGCGAACGTACTCCGGGCCCGCGATTCGTGCTGGTCCCCGTCGGCCGACGTCATCCCCCGGGTGCCGGGGGCGGACCCGTAGCGTGACGGGGATGCCCGACCTCGCCGCGACCTGCGTGTGGCGCCTCCGGCCCTCGCTCCTGGCGGCCCTCCACCAGCGCTTCGGCGCGCCCGCCGACACCTACGGCAACGGGAGCCAGACGTGGCTCCGCAGCGACGGGCCCGACGGGATGCCGATCGAGTGGCGCCTCCACCCCTGCGCCGACTTCACCCGCCCCCCGGACCTCGCGGCCGACCAGCTGTTCACCCAGGTCGCGGCGGCCATCGCCGCCGGGGAGGACCCCCGCCTCGACCCGACCGCGGTGTGGACGGGGCTGGAGGCGGCGTGGGCGTTCGACGAGGACCTCCCGGCCGACCAGCTCGACGCGTGCGCCGCCGCCGCCCTCGGGGTCGAGCCCGACGCCAGCGGAGCGATCGACCGACGGGACCTCGGGCGGGCGTGGGAGCGCTCGGGCGGCCGCCTGGACGTCATCGCCCACCTCCTCGACGCCCTCGGATGACGGCTGTGCCCGCAGCGAGGACTCGTGCAGGGTCTGACCCCGTCCGTCGCCCTACCCGGGGGTGCGCCAGGGCGCGTCGCGGGGCTGGTCGAACCACGTGGGTCGGACCTCGCCGCCGATGGCGGCGAAGGCCAGCTCGCCCCAGCGGTCGTGCCCGGCGAGCGGGGTGGGCAGGGCGTCGGCCGCGAACCAGCCCACGTCGGCGCACTCGAGCGGATGGGCCGCCAGGTCGCCGCCCGTGGCCCGGCACAGGAACACCAGCGAGTAGAGCGGGATGCGGCTGAAGCCCTGCCGCATGCCGTCGAACACGGCCAGCAGCCGCTCGACCTCGCATTCGATCCCGGTCTCCTCGTGGACCTCCTTGCGGGCCACCTCGGCCGGCGAGTAGCCGATGTCGGCCCAGCCGGTGGGGTACAGCCACACGCCGGAGTCGGCCCGCTGCACCAGGAGCAGCCGCCCCTGGTCGTCGCCGACGACGGCGCCCACGGCGACCTTCGGGGTGACGTAGCCGGGGACGCCCGAGCCCACCGACTTCATCCACTCGACGACCAGCTGGGCGGGGTCGAACGGGTGGCCGGCGGCGTGGCGGATGTCGGCGGCCACGGCGAGGATCTCCTCGAACCGCTCCCGCTCGTAGGTGTTGTCGCTGAAGCCCAGCCCGGTGCGGGCGATGCCGGCGAGGGCCTCGCTCCACCGCAGCAGGTCGGCCTCGCTGACAGGCTCCCGGTCCACCGCGGCAACCTATCCCGCGGCCTCGGGCCGACCGCCTACTCGGAGTCGAGGGCGTGGAGGAGGGACCGCTCGACCTCGCGCAGGTGGGCCTCGTCGGTGAGCTTGGCCCCGTCGGGGCCCCGCACGTAGAAGGCGTCGACGACGCGGTCGCCGAGCGTCTGGACCTTGGCCGAGCGGACGTCGAGGTCCATCTCCCCCAGCGCCCGGCAGATCCGCTCGAGCAGCCCGAGGGCGTCGGTGGCGTGGACCTCGACGACCGTCGCGTGGCGCGACGCCTCGTTGTCGAAACGGACCTCGTTGGGGGCCTGGTGGGCGCTGCGGATGCGGTTGCGGGGCCGGTGGGTGCGGGCCCGCTCGGCCAGCCGGGCCCGGAGCGCCAGCCGCCCGTCGAGGGCGGCCTCCACCGAGGCCGTCACCCGGGCCCACGGGACCGGGTCCGACGACGGCGGCTCGACCGTGATGCGCTCCAGCGCCCACCCGTCGTCGGAGGAGATGGCGTCCACGGCGAGGACCCCCAGGTCGTGGAGGGCGACGGCGCCGGCGACGCGCCGCAGCAGCCCGGGGCGGTCGGGGGCCACGACGGTGAGCACCTCGCCCTCGCCCTGCACCCGCTGCTGGCGCGCCGCCAGCAGGGCCCGGTGCTCGGCGCTGGGGAACGGCAGCGCCGTCTCCCCCCCGGGCGCCGCCCCCAGGACCACCGCGGTGCGCTCGACCAGGGTGGTGACCAGGCCCGCCTTCCACGACCCCCACGCCGCCGGGCCGGTCGCCTGGGAGTCGGCCACGGTGAGGCCGTGGAGCAGCCGGAGGGTGCGGAGGGACCCGACCCGGGCGGCCACCCCCTCGGCGGTGGCCGGGTCGTCGAGGTCGCGCCGGGTGGCGACGTCGGGGAGCAGCAGGTGGTGCCGCACCATGTCGACGAGCGTGGCCGTGTCGTCGGCGTCGAGGCCCATCTGCGGGCCGAGCACGGCGACCAGCTCCATGCCCACCTCGGTGTGGTCGCCGGGGCGGCCCTTGCCGATGTCGTGCAGGAGCCCCCCCAGCACCAGCAGGTCGGGCCGGTCGACGGTGTCGATCATCTCGACCGTGCCGGTGGCGGTCTCCAGCAGGTGCCGGTCGACGGTGAAGCGGTGGTAGGCGTTGCGCTGGGGGCGGTTGCGCACCGGCGCCCACAACGGGAGCAGGCGGAGCCAGACGCCGACCTGATCGAGGGCCTCGATCTGGGCGATGGCGGCAGGACCGACCGAGAGGAGGTCGACGAGCGCCTCGCGGGCGCCGGCGGGCCAGGGGTCGCCGAACGCCGTCGTCTCGGCGGCCAGCCGCTCCAGGGATGCCCGGTCGATGCGCGTCTCGAGCCGGGCGGCAGCCGCCGCCGCCCGCAGGGCGATGGCCGGGTCGGTCGCCGGGTCCGCCGCCGCCGTGAGGTGCACCTCCCGGTCGCGCAGCTCGAGCCCGGGCCCGATCTCCCGCGGTCGCCCGCCCATCGACCAGCTGGGCCCGGCGAGCATGGCTCGCACCCGGTGCCAGGTCTCGTCCGAGCGCCAGGCCACGGTGCGGGCCCGCTCGGCCACCATGGCCATGAGCCCGTCGGCGCCGCCGTCGACGCCGAGCGCCTCGGCCACCGCGTCCTGCTGGTCGAGGGTCAGCACGTCGCTGGTCCGGCCGCTGGCCCGGTGCAGCTCGGCCCGGACGGCCAGGAGGTCGGCCTCGGCCTCGTCGATCGAGGCGTGGTCGTCGTCGAGCAGCACCTGGCGGGCCCGCTCGGCCCACCGCACGGCGTGGATGTCGCGCAGGCCGCCGCGCGCCAGCTTGAGGTCGGGCTCGAGGAGGAACGCCACCTCGTCGGCCTTGGCGTGGCGGGCGGCCACCGAGTCGGCCAGCTTGCCCAGCCACCGCTTGCCCCGCTTCTCCCACTGGGCGGCGGCCTCCCGGGCCAGGGCGTCGGCGAGGAGCGGGTCGCCGGCGAGGAGCCGGACGTCGAGCAGGGCCGTGGCCGTGTCGAGGTCGTCGGCGGCCAGGCCGAGGGCGTCCTTGGGGGTGCGCACCGAGTGGCCGAGCTTCACCCCGGCGTCCCAGATCGGGTACCAGAGGGCCTCGGCGATCGGCTTGGCATCGATGGCCTTGGCGTGGAGCAGCAGCAGGTCGAGGTCGCTGGCCGGGCACAGCTGGCCCCGGCCGTAGCCCCCCACGGCCAGGAGGGCGATGCCCGAGGGGGGTGGCGCCACCGCAGCCGTCGTCGGGTCGGCGCCCACCGCCCGGGCGAAGAGGGCCGCGACCCAGCGGTCCACGGCCCGGGTCCACGTCGTGACCAGGTCGAGACCGGGCCCGGCGGCTGCCATCACCGCCTCCGGGTCGAGGGTGGGGACGGAGGACCCGTCGGTCGCAGGTGCGGTCATGGCCATCAGACCCGACAGGTTGGCGTCAGCATGTTGCCGGGACGTTTCGCGCCGGTGATCACCGTGTTCAGACCTGGCGGACGACGGCCCGGGCCGCGACCTGGACCGGGTCCCACACCGACGAGAACGGCGGGGCGTAGGCGAGGTCGAGCTCGACGACGTCCATCACCGTCATCTCGGCGGTGATGGCGGTGGCGGCGGTGTCGATCCGCTTGGCGGCCCCGGCCCCGCCCACGATCTGGAAGCCGAGCAGGCGACCGGTGCCCTTCTCGGCGATGGCCTTGGCCGTCATGGGCTCGGCGTTCGGGAGGTACCCGGCGACCGTCGTCGTCTCCACCGTGGCGCTGACCACCTGGAACCCGGCCCGCTCGGCCTCGTCGGTCGAGAGCCCGGTCCGGGACACCTCGGTGCCGCACACCTTGGTGATGGCGGTCCCCACGACGCCGGGGAAGGTGGCGTAGCCGCCGCCGATGTTCACGCCCGCGACCCGCCCGGTCTTGTTGGCCACGGTCCCCAGGGCCACGTGCATCCGCCGCTGCGAGACGCGGTTGTAGGTCTCGGCGCAGTCCCCGGCGGACCACACCCCCGGTGCGCTGGCCGCCTGGCGCCGGTCGACCGAGATCGAGCCCCGGGTGCCCAGGGTCAGCCCGGCCTGCTCGGCGAGGGTCGACTCGGGGGCGACCCCGAGGCCGAGCACGACGAGGTCGGCGCGCACGGGTCCCGCCGCGGTGTGGACGACGCCGGCCTCGAACCCCTCGACGCCGACGCCGAAGCGGGCCTCGATGCCGAGCCGGTGGATCTGACCCACCACCCGGTCGGCCATGTCCGGGTCGAGCGTGCGGCTCATGGGGCGCTCGGCCGCCTCGACCAGCACGACCCGGGCGCCCCACCGGTGGAAGGCCTCGGCCATCTCGAGCCCGATGTAGCCGGCGCCGACGACCACGACGTCCCTGCACCCCATCTCCTTGGCCTGGGTGAGCAGGTGGCAGCCGTCGTCGAGCGTCTGGACGCCGCGCACCTGGGCACCGTCGATGCCGGGCAGGGCGGGGCGGATGGGACGGGCGCCGGTCCCGAACATCAGTTGGTCGAACCCGAGCCGGAAGGTGCGGTCGTGGTCGAGGCTGCGGACCTCGACGGTGCGGGCGTCGAGGTCGACGGCCATGGCCTCGTGGCGCATGCGCACGTCGATGCGGTGCTCGCGCCGGAACTCCTCGGGGGTGCGGGCCACCAGGTCGTCGGGCGACGCCACGTCGCCGGCGACGAGGTACGGGATGCCGCAGGCCGAGTAGCTGGTGCGCGTCCCCCGCTCGAGGTCGACGATGTCGAGGTTCGGGTTCAGACGGCGGGCCTGCGACGCCGCCGCCATCCCGGCCGCGTCCCCACCGATGACGACGAGGCGCTCGGGCATCCCCGCAGGTTACGGCGTCGGCGCCGCCGACCCCCTCGGGGCGGCGGGCGGGGTCGGAGGACGTGCGTCGGCATCGGTGCGACCGGCGACATCGCCGACGTGCCACATCCAGCCACCGAGACCCGGGCCCGCCGTCGCCGGAACGGGTCTGTCGCCGGTTCGCGGTGGGGTGGGGGCGTCGACCAGCGCCGACGCCGCCGGGCCCCGGGTGCCATGATCGATCGGTGCGCACCACCGCCAAGGTCGACTACGCCGTCCGGGCGGGGGTGGCGCTGGCGCGGACCGCCGCCGAGGCGGAGGCCGACGGGGTGCGCCCGGAGCCGATGAAGGCGCACGTCCTGGCCTCGGAGGAGGACATCCCGCCCAAGTTCCTCGAGTCGATCCTGGCCGACCTCAAGCGGGCGCAGCTGGTGGCCAGCCAGCGGGGGGCGGTGGGCGGCTACCGCCTGGCCCGTCCCGCGGCCGAGATCACCGTGGCCGACGTCATCCGGGCCGTCGAGGGGCCGTTGGCCGACGTCCGCGGCGAGCGCCCGGAGGACATCGCCTACCGCGACGGCCTCGAGGCCCTGCAGCGCATGTGGATCGCGCTGCGGGCCAACCTGCGCGCCGTGCTCGAGCGGACGACGCTGGCGGACCTGGCCGCCGGGGCCCTGGCCCCCGACGTCGACGCCCTGGTGGAGACCCCGGGAGCGTGGGAACCGCACTGATCGCGAGGTGCTGGGGCCCGGTCGTGCCGACGCCTAGGCTCCCGGCACCGCATCGAGGTGGTGCGGGAGATCAGCGCAGCAGAGGTGTCCTCGTGCCCACCGGTACCGTCAAGTTCTTCAACAACGAGAAGGGGTACGGGTTCATCTCACGCCCCGACGGCGACGACGTGTTCGTCCACTTCTCGAACATCGAGGGCGAGGGCTTCCGCTCCCTCGAGGAGGGCCAGAACGTCGACTTCGAGATCGGCCCGGGGCGCAAGGGCGACGAGGCCCTGAACGTCCGCGTCGTCTGACCACACCCCGCCCCGGGCCGCGGTTCAGCGGAGGCCCTCTCGGCGGCGGCGGGCCAGGATCACGTGGGCCTTGGCCGCCCCCCAGGTGAGGCCGGGCTCGTGGAGGTCGGGGTGGACGTCGGCGAACGAGGCCGGGCCGAGGTCGTAGACGTCGTCGGGGTGGATGCGCACCGCCACCGGGTCGCGCTCGACCGGGGGCACGCCGGCGTCGCGCAGCACGCGGGTGGGGTGGACGGCCGCGGCGCGCAGCAGGGCCAGGGGCCCGGTGGCCTGGGCGTCGACGTCGCGGTCCAGCAGGTCGCGCACCTGCGGGCCGACCTCGGCCACGGCGACGCGGCCCGCAGCGCGGGCGGCGGCGGCCACCTCCTCGGGCACCGCACCGCCCCAGGCCCGGTGGCGCTCGGCCACGACCCGCTCGACCCACGCCGCCAGGTGGGCCTCGATCCCCTGGGCCAGGGCGGCGGCGTAGCCGGCGAGGGCGGCGGCGTCACCGGGGTCGTCGACGGGGGCATCCACCCGACCAGCATGCCGAGCCGCCGGCCGGCCCCACCGCCCGGGCCGCCACCCCGGGGTGGCACCGTCGCCTCCGGCTGGCAGGATGCCGCCGTGGACCGGCCCGTACCCATCGCCCCGGGACCGGGGCAGGAGTCGTGGTGGTGGGAGCGGCGGCGGCACCTTCGGCGGCGTGGACCTACCTCCGCCCCGTCCCCGCCTTCGCCGAGCTGGTCGGGCACTGGGCGTTCTTCCCCCAGTCCGTCGACCGGTGCACCGTCGACGGTGAGGTGGTGCGACCCATGGACGGTGGGGTGTACGGCGGCTGGGTCACCGATGCCATCGTCGGGCCCATCAAGGGCGGCCCGGGCACGGCTCACTGGTGACCCCGATGGGCCGCCCTCCATCGGCGAGGCGCAGCCGAGCCGAGGGGCCACCGCGAGACGGGCGACCTCCCGCGTGAGGATCACGGAGCCGAGCCGCCAGGCGAGGCGACCCAGCAAGCACGGCCGCTCTTCACCTGCGAGGCGCAGCCGAGCAGCGGGGTCACCGCGAGACGGGCGACCTCCCGCGTGAGGATCACGGAGCCGAGCCGCCAGGCGAGGCGACCCAGCAAGCACGGCCGCTCTTCACCTGCGAGGCGCAGCCGAGCAGCGGGGTCACCGCGAGACGGGCGACCTCCCGCGTGAGGATCAGGGCCCTGAGCGTGTTCGAGGGCGTGGTGTACCACTGCGCCGTGCTCGACCGGACCAACCCGTGCCGGCCCACCCTCGAGGTCGAGGCGGTGCTCCGGGCCGGCGACGCCGACGAGGGCCCGATCCTCCTGCCGCTGGCCGAGTACGTCCTGATGGCCGGCGGGCGGGAGGTCGCCCGGCCGTGCGTCGAGCAGCTGGCGGCCCGCGGCCGCATCATCCGCCACCTGGGGGTCGAGCACCTGGCCTTCCCGACGTGGACGCCGGTCGACATCGCCCCACCAGGGGGAGCCCCCTCCGGCGACTGAGCGCGGCCACCCTCCTACACTCGGCGGCCGGGGCGACGCCGCAGCGGCATCGACTCCCCGCCCGGGAGGACGGCCATGGACTGCGCGACCTGTGGAGCGCCGATGCCCGAGGGCGCCGGTGGGTGCGGGCGGTGCGGCACCCCCGTCGCCGGAGCGCCCCCGAGCGTCGCGCCCCTGCCCCCGGCGCCCCCCGCAGGGTCGGTCTGGGTCCCGCCCGGTCCCCCACCCGGCCCCGGGCCCGCACCGTCATGGGTCCCACCGGGCCCGCCCCCCGCACCGACCGGCTGGGGCCCACCGGGCCCACCCCCCGGCCCCACGGGCTGGGCGCCCGCCGGCCCCCCGGCCGGGCCGCCCGGCTGGGCCCCGCCGGGGTCGCCCGGTCCGGGGGCTCCGTCCCCAGCGCCCCGGGGCCCCCGTCGCGTCGGGTTGGTGGTCGCCGGCATCGGGGCCCTCGCCGTGCTGGCCGTGGGGGCCTTCACCGTCCAGGCCGTGGTCCGCGCCGGCGGCTCGGGCGCGAGCAGCCCGGAGGCGGCGGTCGAGCGCCTGGCCGAGGCGATCGCGGCCGAGGACCCGGTCGCCGCCGCGGCCGCCCTCGCCCCGGACGAGGTGGCGACGCTGGGCGACCTCCTCGCCGAGGTCACCGACCGGGCCGAGGACGAGGGCTTCGCCCCCGAGGGGGACACCTTCGCCGGGATCGACCTCACGGCCGAGGACCTGACCTACGAGGTCGAGCCCCTCGCCGGCGACGTGGCCCGCGTGCACGTCGTCGACGGGACGCTCGGCTACGCCTTCGACCCCGACGACCTGAGCGACCGGACCCGGCGCCTGCTGCCCGACGAGGTGGAGGCGTCGTCCGATGAGGCCGACATCAGCGACGAGGTCGACGACGTGGTCGACGAGGACCAGGCGTACCTCGTCACCGTGCGGCGCGGCGGGGGCTGGTTCGTCAGCGTGGCCTACACGATCGCCGAGCAGGTCGTCGACGGCCTCGACCTGGCGGAGGCCGACTTCGACGCCGACGTCGAGCGACGCGACCCCGCCCCCGACCCCGAGGCGGCGGTGGTGGCGCTGGTCGAGGCGATCGGGCAGCTCGACCTCCGCGACGTGACCGCCGCCCTCCCCGAGGACGAGTGGGCGGTCCTCGTCCCCTACGAGGAGGCCCTCACCGAGCTGCTGGAGGGCGAGGCCGAGGACGAGCTCGCCCCCGACCCCGACCTCGAGGTCACCGACATCGACGTGGAGGTCGAGGAGCAGGGCGGGGGGCTGGCCCAGGTCCGCGTCCTCGGGGCCGAGGGGACGGTCGAGGGTTCCGACGGCGAGGTCGGGTGGGAGCTCGACGGCTGGTGCCTCCGCTCCGAGGTGATGGAGGAGCTGGTCGACGACACGTGCGCGGCGGCGGACGACACCTACCTCGGACGGGCCCTCCTGCCCGACGACCCGACGGTGGTCGTCGTCGAGGAGCGCGGCGGGTGGGTCGTCAGCCCGGTGCGGACGATCTTCCAGGGCATCCGCGACGTGCTGCCGCACCTCGACCACGACGTCGTCGTCACCCTCGTCGGCCGTCCCGACCTGGTGGAGCCCGCCGGCGAGGCCCCGCTCGGGGAGACCTTCGAGGTCGACCTGGGCGACGCCGGCGTGGCGACCCGCACGGTGACCGTCCCCGAGGACGGCGAGGTCATCGTGACGGTGGACGACGAGACCGACGCGTACCTCGTGGACCAGGACGGCGACGAGCTCGAGCGCGAGCTCGAGGGGTACACCGTCGCGGCGGGTCGCTCCTACCTGCTCGTCCTGGAGCGCCAGAGCCGGGACGGGGACGCGCCGGTGACGGTGACGCTCGGGCGGGTGGTCGACGAGGACCTGGGCGAGGTGTCCCTCTCGGGCACCGTCGAGGGCGTGGTGTCGCCGGCGGAGCCCGTCCGCCGCGTCGCCTTCACCGTCAACCGAGAGGTGACGGCCGAGCCCGTGGTCGACGGCGACGCCGACGTCGAGGTCTTCGAGGACGGCGAGCTCGCCTGCGTCGAGGGCGAGCGCTGCTCCTTCGCCCCGGGCTCCGACTACCTCCTCGTCATGCGGCGCGGCGGGCTGCTCGGCGATGACGAGGTCGACGTCTCGGTGGCCTTCGAGGTCGTGGCCCCGCCGGCCCCGGGGTCGGGGTCCGATGCCACCGTCGACGGGGACACCGTCGCCACGGGGACCCTCGAGGACGACCTCGACGTCGCCTTCCACGACATCGTCGTGCCCGACGGCGTGAGCGTGGTGGTGACGGTCGCCGCCGACGACCCCGACGAGGACGTCGACGTCGAGCTCGACGGCGAGTCCTACGCCGTCGACGGCGACGAGGTGCTCGTCGTCGACGGCCCGCTCGAGGCGACCATGGAGGTGTACCTCTTCACCGCGGGCCCGGCGACGTACACGATCACCGTCGAGCCGGCGTGACCGGCAGGTGGCCCGTCGAGGGTCGGGTCGGGCGTGTGAACATCCGGTGACGGGGGGCCGTCCATCACGGGCAGGCTGGGCGAGGAGGGCCTACGATGCGCGTCCGTCGGCCTCGGGGTCACCAGGTCGTCGATCACACATCTGAAGGGACACAGATACATGCGAGACAAGAGGGTGCTCATGCGCCTCTTCGCCCTGCTGTTCGCCTTCGTCCTCCTCGCTGCAGCCTGCGGTGACGACGACGACTCGGGCGATGGCGGGGACAACGGTGGTGGCGAGACCGACACCACCGAGGCCGAGGGCGGAGGCGATGGTGGCGACACCACCGAGGCCGGCGGCGACGGCGAGGCCACGGGCAGCCTGGCGGGCTGGCGGGGCACCACGCCCCTCCCCGAGCTCACGCCCGAGGTCGAGGCCTTCCAGGCCCGGATGGACGAGGTCGATCCGAACCTCCAGGACTACAACTACGGGCCGGAGTCCTACGACGCCGCCATCGTGATCGCCCTGGCGGCGCAGATCGCCGACGACGACGGCAGCGCCCACGCCGCCGAGATCGTCGGGGTGACGAAGGAGGGCGAGAAGTGCACGACGTACGCGGACTGCCTCGCTCTCGTCGAGGCCGGTGAGGACATCGACTACGACGGCGTCTCCGGCCCCCACGAGTTCTCCGGCAACGGCGAGCCCACGGTCGGTTCCTACGGCGTGCTCCAGTTCGGTGAGGACAACCGCATCGACGACGAGCTCACCGAGTTCAAGACCATCGAGGCCCCGGCCGAGGTCGCGGACATCCCGCTCGCCGAGACCGAGGTCGACCGGGCCGGCAACGGCGTCCTCACCATCGGCACCCTCCTCCCGGAGACCGGCAGCCTCGCCTTCCTCGGCCCGCCCGAGGTCGCTGGTGTGCAGGTCGCCGTCAACGAGATCAACGAGGCCGGTGGCTTCAACGGCCAGGACGTCGAGCTCGTCCTGGCCGACTCCGGTGACACCACCACCGACATCGCCAGCCAGTCGGTCGACCGGCTGCTGTCGCAGAACGCCGATGCCATCATCGGTGCCGCCTCCTCGGGCGTCACCTTGACGGTCATCGACGCGGTGGTGAACGCCGGCGTCACCATGTTCTCGCCGGCCAACACCTCCAAGGAGCTGAGCACCTACGACGACAAGGGCCTGTACTTCCGCAACGCCCCGTCGGACATCCTCCAGGGCGCCGTGCTCGCCGAGGTCATCGCCGAGGACGGCAACGCGTCCATCGCCGTGCTGAACCTCGACGACTCCTACGGCAACGGCCTGGCCGAGGACCTCCAGTCGTCGTTCGAGGAGGCCGGTGGTGAGGTGCTCACCATCGTGCCGTACTCGCCCGACGCCCAGACCTTCGAGTCCGAGGTGAACGAGGTCGTCGGTGAGGACCCCGACGCCATCGTCGTCATCGGCTTCGAGGAGTCGGCTCGCATCGTGTCCGAGCTCATCAAGCAGGGCTACGGCCCGGCGGACGTGCCGATCTACGGCACCGACGGCAACATGGGCAACGCCACCGGCGAGACCTTCGAGGCCGAGGGCTGATCCAGCCCCTCAGCTGAGGACCAGAACCTGAGAGGGCCCCGGCCGCAAGGCCGGGGCCCTCCCGCGTCCCAGCGAGCGCAGCAAGCCCGCCACCCTGGTGCCCCGGCGAGCGCAGCAAGCCCGCCAACGCCCGGCGCGCCAGCCCAGACGGCGCCCGATCGCGACCCAGCCAGATGTCCCGCGACCAGGCCCGGCCCGGCGCAGCCGCAGGGGGGTGCGGGGGGTCTCCCCCCGCAGAGGAGCGGTGGCGCCGAGGAACGAGGCGTCCCGCTCCGGGAAGATCTTCAGGGCGAGCGCAGCGAGCACCCCGAGTTCGAGGAGGAGGCCGAGCGCCAGCGAGGCGTCCGACGAGAGGCCGCTAGGCCCGCGCCAGCGTCCCCAGGTAGAGCTCGATGACCTTGGGGTCGTGGAGGAGCTCCTCGCCCCCGCCGGTGTAGGCGTTGGTGCCCTGGTCGAGGACGTAGGCCCGGTCGCAGATCTGGAGGCAGCGCCGGGCGTTCTGCTCGACCATGATGATCGAGACGCCGGCGGCGTTGATGCGCCGGCAGCGGATGAACACCTCGTCCTGGTACAGCGGCGACAGCCCGGCGGAGGGCTCGTCGAGGAGGAGGACCTGGGGGTCGGGCATGAGGGCGCGGCCCATGGCGACCATCTGGCGCTCGCCGCCCGACAGCGAGCCGGCCCGCTGCTTGCGGCGCTCGCCGAGCATGGGGAACAGGTCGCAGACGACGTCGAAGCGCTCCTTGAAGGCGGAGCCCTTCTGCTTGTAGGCGCCCATCTCGAGGTTCTCCTCGACGGTGAGCCGGGGGAAGACGTTGTCGTTCTGGGGCACGTAGCCGATGCCGCGGGCCACCAGCTGGTTGGCCTTGAGCCCGGAGATGTTGCGGCCCTCGAGGGTCATGGTGCCGGCCCGGATGGGGATGAGGCCGAACAGAGCCTTGAGGAAGGTGGACTTGCCGGCGCCGTTGGGGCCGATGATGCCCACCAGCTCCTGGCGGTCGAGGTAGAGCGAGCAGCCGTTGAGGATGTTCACCTCGGGGACGTAGCCGGCGACGATGTCCTCGGCGACGACGATGCGGTCGCCCGACCCTCCGACCTCGGCCGAGGGGAGGACGGCGCCGGTCCGGGCGTCGGTCGGCTCCGGCGCGGGTGCCTTGTCGAGCGATGGTCCGCCGGGCTCGGTCATCGGGCCTCCTCCTGGGCGATGGCGGCGTCGACCTCGGCCAGCACCTGCGACTCCTCCTCGGCGCTGAGGGGGGCGTCGTGGTGGGAGCCGAGGTAGGCGTCGATCACGGCGGGGTTGGCCGAGATGTCACGGGGGGTGCCCTCGGCGATGACCCGCCCCTCCCCCATGACGATCACCCAGTCGCTGATGTCGTGGACGACGTCCATGTCGTGCTCGACGAAGAGGACGGTCATGCCCTCGTCGCGCAGCGACTTCACGTGGCCGAGGAGCGACTGGGTGAGGGCGGGGTTCACGCCGGCCATGGGCTCGTCGAGCATCACCAGCTGGGGCTGGACCATGAGGGCCCGGGCCATCTCGAGCAGCTTGCGCTGACCACCCGAGAGGGAGCCGGCGAACTCGTTGCGCATGTGGTCGAGCTTGAAGCGGACGAGCAGCTCGTCGGCGCGGGCCTCGATCTCTCGCTCCTGGGCGCCCCAGAGGGGGCCGAGGAGGCCGACGAAGAAGCTCTCGCCCCGCTGCCCCGTGGCGCCGAGCTTGAGGTTCTCGATGACCGGCAGCCGGTTCAGCGACTTGGTCAGCTGGAAGGTGCGGACCATCCCGCGGCGGGCGACCTTGTGGGCCGGCATGCCGGCCAGGTTGGTGCCGTTGAAGGTCCACCACCCGTGGTCGGGCTTGTCGAAGCCGGTGAGGAGGTTGAAGAACGTCGTCTTGCCGGCGCCGTTGGGCCCGATCAGGGCGGTGATCATGCCCCGCTGGATCTCGACGTGGTCGACGTCGACGGCGGTCAGGCCCCCAAAGGTCCGGCGGACGGCGTCGGCCACGAGGATGGGGTCGGGCTTGGCCGCACCCGGCACCCGCTCCACGGTGTCGTGCACCCCGGCCGCCGGGTCCGGGCCCCGCCCGCCGGGCTTGGTCAGGTCGGTCGGTCCGCCCTTGGAGAGATCAGCCCCGCTCACCGATGGCCACCTCCTTCTTGTCGCCGAAGATGCCCTGTGGTCGGAACACCATGAGCAAGATGAGCCCCAGCCCCACGAGGATGAACCGGAGGATGCCGACACGGGTCCCGGTGAGGAAGTCGCCGGGGATGAGGTCGTTGGCCACGGCCTGGCGCAGGGTCACGTCGGTGAACGAGAGCAGCGACCAGAACAGCATCGAGCCCACGATGGGCCCGAAGATGCGGGCCGTGCCCCCGAGGATCAACGCCGTGTAGGCGAAGAAGGTGAGGGCGGTCGAGTAGTTGTCGGGCTGCACGGACTGGCGGGAGATGGCGAAGATGACCCCGCCGATGGCACCGATCACGCCGCCCAGGATCAGCGACTGCATCTTGTACCAGTTGACGTTCTTGCCCAGGCTGCGGACGGCCTCCTCGTCCTCGCGGATCGACTTCACGATCCGACCCCACGGGCTGCGCATGAGGGCCCACACCATCAGTGACGTGAGCCCCACCAGGGTCCAGCCGACGATCAGGACCCACGTCGTGTTGGGGCCGAAGGTGATGTTGAACAGGCCGTAGCCGCCCTCGCCGAGGTGGATGGGCCCGAAGGCCACCCCGTCGCCCCGGCCGGGCAGGGGGTTGATGTCGAAGAACGGGTCGGCGAAGGCCTGGAGGCCGTCGGACCCGCCGGTGGTGCCGCGCAGCGACGCCGAGCGGAGCACCAGCCGCACGATCTCACCGGCGGCGATGGTGACGATGGCGAGGTAGTCCGACCGCAGGCGGAGCGTGGGCAGGCCCAGGAGCACGGCCAGCACCACGGCGGCGAAGAGCCCCAGGAAGATGGCCAGCCACATCGACAGGCCGAAGGTGACGACGCCCATGGCGATGCCGTAGGCCCCCATGGCCAGGAAGGCCACCTGCCCGAAGTTGACGAGGCCGGTGTAGCCGAAGTGCACGTTGAGGCCGATGGCCGCCAGGGCGAACACGACGGCGTCGGTGCCCACCAGCGCCTTGAGGCCGTTCTCGAGGATGAGGCTCCAGTCCATGCCGCTACCCGACCCTCTCGGCCCGGCCGAGGATGCCCTGGGGTCTGACCAGGAGCACGAGGATGAGGACCAGCAGGGCGCCCACGTTCTTCAGGTTGGGCGGGACCCCGGGGATGGACTCGCTGATGTCGAGGGTGGAGATCTGGATGAACATGCCCACGATGAACGAGCCCACGAGGGCGCCGTAGGCCGTGCCCAGGCCGCCGAGGGTGATGCCGGCGAACATCAGCAGCAGCAGGCTGAACCCGCTGTTGAACGAGATGCGCTCGTTGAGGGCGAAGAGGAGGCCGCCGAGGGCGGCCAGGCCCCCGCCCAGCACCCAGACGAAGAGGATGATCCGGTCGACGTCGATGCCCGACGAGGCCGCCAGGTCCCGGTTGTCGGCCACGGCGCGCATGGCCTTGCCGATGCGGGTCCGCTGGAGGACGAACGCCACCGCCACGAGCACGGCGAGGATGATCCCGATGCTCCACAGGTCGCGGGGCGCCATCCGCACCGGGCCGACGATGATGGGGTCCTGCTCCTGGTAGGCGGCGTAGACGCGCGGGCTGGCGCCGAAGAACATCTGGAACCCGTACCGCAGCACGATCGAGAGGCCGATCGACACCACCATCATCGCCAGGAGGCTCACGCCGCGGCGACGCAGCCGACGCCAGATCCCGACCTCCATGGCGGCCGCCCCACCCGCGCCGGCGGCGATGGCCACGAGGGCGGCGGGGATGAACGGGAGGCCCCAGTCGACGTTGGCGTACCAGGCGGCGATGCCTCCGAAGGTGACCATCTCGCCGTGGGCGAAGTTGGTGAGCCCCGTCGTGCCGAAGATGAGCGACAGGCCGACGGCGGCGATGGCGATGATCAGCCCGAAGCGGATGCCGGTGAAGCCGAGCTGGAGGAACTTGTCGAAGGCGCTGGTGACGTTCCGCGTGCGGGCGCCGAGCTGGAAGATCTGGATCTGCGAGTCGCCGGGGGCGAGCTGGACCGTGGTGTCGGGCCGCTCGGTCAGGCCCACGCCGTCGGGGAGCGTGTCCTGGTCGAGCTGGACGCTGTAGGTGCCGGGCCCGGGGGCCTCGATCTCCCACGCCCCCTCGTCGTCGGACTCGGTCTCGGCGACCTCGTCGCCGCCCTCGTCGAGGAGGACGACCGTCACGTCCGGCACGGGCTCGTCGTCGGACCGGTCGCGGGTGCCCTTCTTGTTCTCGAGGGTGCCGCGGACGGTGGGGGCCGCCGGCTCCTCGGCCTGGGTCGCCACGCCGGGGTCGGACCCGGCCGCACCCGCGGGGGCGCCGCCGACGAGCTCCAGGGCCAGCAGCGCGAGGAGCACGACGAGAAAAACGATCCCGGTCCGGCGCGTCGATGGTGTAGAGGGTTCGCTCATCAAGATCGGCGGACCATACTCCGCGATCAGCCCGCCGGCTGATGGTGGACGCACGCGGTCACGCGCTGTTCACACATCGAGGTCGAGCCTGTCGTGGCGGTGGGCCGCTCAGAGCCACCGGTGCATGACGAGGAGGTCGACCTCGCCCCGCTCGGCGTGGCGGAACGCGCCCGGGACGGTGCCCACGACGGTGAAGCCGAGCGATCGCCACAGGGCGATGGCACGGACGTTGGAGGCGACCACGGCGTTGAACTGCATGGCGCGGTAGCCAGCGGCGCGGGCCCGCTCGAGCACGGCCTCGGCCAGGGCCCGGCCGATCCCCCGACCGGCGCACGCCGGGTCGACCATGAAGCTGGCGTTGGCCACGTGGCTCCCCCGGCCGACCTGGTTGGGCCGGACCTCGGCCGTGCCGACGACGACGCCCGCGTCGTCGACCGCGACCATCACCTCGGCCGGGGGCGGGAGCATCCACGCGGCGCGGGCGTCGTCCTCGGTCATGGCGTCGAGCTCCCACACGTAGGTGTCGCCGGCGGCGACGACCTGGCGCCAGATGGGCCAGATGGCGGGCCAGTCCTCGGCCGTGGCCGTGCGGACCACGAGGGCCACGGGTGCGACCGGGCTTCGGGGCGGTCAGCCGAGGCCGACGCGGTCGAGCACCTCGTCGAGGCCGGCGACCATGCCCGTGTAGAAGGTGCCGAAGTCGCCGTAGTGGGCCGAGGCCTGGTCGTAGCGCATCGTGTAGACGGCCTCCTTGAGGTCGTCGGGGTGCACGCCGAAGAGCGTCACGCCCCACTCGTGGTCGTCGAGGCCGGTGGACCCGGTGACCAGCTGGACGATGCGGCCGGCGAACTTCCGTCCCGACGCGCCGTGCTCCATCATCAGCTCGCGGCGCTCGTCGTAGGAGAGGGTGAACCAGTTGGCGCCGACCCAGCGCCGCTTCGACATCGGGTAGAAGCACCACGCCGTCTTGCCCTCGGGCGGGAGCTGGGGCCAGAGGCGGACCCGGCGCTGGCCCTCGGAGACCGTGTCGGGGGCGTACTCCGACAGCTCGGTGAGCGACACGTAGGAGTCGACGAGGACCAGCCCGGCCGCGGCCAGCTCGGTCTGGAGCCGGCGCAGCCGCCACAGGTCGGTGCCGAGCGCCATGGTCGCCAGGTCGGCCTTGTGGCCGAGCATGGCCACGGGGACGACCTGGACGCCGTCGGCCTCGGCCGCCTTCACCGCGATGCGCACGGCATCGACGTCGGCGGGGGGCACCGGGGAGCCGGGGGTGGGCACCTTCCAGAACAGGTGGACCACCCCCTGCCCGGTGGCGGGGGCGAGGGGCTCGGCCATGCCCCCAACCTACCGACGCACCGCTCCCCACCCCCAGGCGTACCGGGGACGTTCCCGGGCGCCCGGGCCCCCACCATCGTCCCCGGGACGGAGGGGGAGGTCGGTGGGGCCCGGTCCGAGCGGGTAAGAAGCGCCGGCCTATGCAGATCGTCCTCTCCGACCGCGGTCGGGTCCACGAGCTCGACGTCGTCGTCCACGACCCCGACGCCACCGTGTCGGACCTGGTCACGGCGCTCACCGGCGGCCGGACCGACGTGGCCCTGGAGGCCGAGGGCGACCTCGTCCCCGCCGACCGGAGGCTCGACCGGGCCGGGATCCGCTCGGGTGCCGCCGTGCGGCTGGTCCCCTCGCCGTCACCGGGGTGGGCCCCCCGCGACGGCGACCGGCCCCAGATCCCCGCCGGCGGGCCGACCGCCCCGTCGGGGGAGCTGGAGGTGGCCGTGGTCGGGGGGCTCGACGCCGGCGCCCGCAGCCGGGTCGGGCCGGGCTCGTGGGCCCTGGGCCGCGAGACCCCCACCCTGGCCATCGGCCACGACACCGTCTCGGCCCACCACGCCACCCTCGAGGTCGACGACGAGGGACGGGCCACGCTGGTCGACGCCGGCTCGCTCAACGGGACGTGGGTGGACGGGGCCGTCGCCGACCGGCCCCGGGCCCTGGCCCCGGGGCAGGTCGCCCGGGTGGGTGCCGTGCAGGTGGCCGTCCGTCCGCCGATCGACGACGACCACCCCGCCGGCCTGGCCACCGGACCGGGGCGGGGCGGGGCCACCGTCCCCTTCAACCGCCCGCCCCGCCCGGCGCCCCCGGAGCCCCCCGACGCGGTCGACACCCCGACCGCGGTGAAGGAGAGCACCGGCACCTCGGCCATCGGCGTGATGTCGATCGTCGCCCCGATCCTCTTCGGCGGCGTCATGGTGCTCGTCACCAAGCAGCTGATGTTCGCCCTCTTCCTGCTGCTGAGCCCGGTGATGATCATCGGCAACGCCATCGACTCGAGGCGTCGGGGCCGGAAGGGCCGGCGCAGGGACGAGGCTCGCTTCCGGCGCGAGGTGGCCGAGCTGGCCGCCAGGCTCGACGGGCTGGCCGGGGAGGAGCGGGCCCGGCGCGCCGACGAGATCCCCGACCCGGCCGAGCTGCTCCGTCGCGTCGAGGAGCCCAGCGTCCGGCTGTGGGAGCGGCGCCCCGGTCACGGCGACTGGCTGCACCTCCGCGCCGGGATCGGCGCCGAGGCGTGGACGCCCCCGGTGCACGGCGATCGCCGGAACCAGCCCGACGAGGTGCGGGAGGCGATCCGCACGGCCAGCCGCATCGCTGACACACCGGTGCTCGTCGACCTGGCCGAGGGCGGCGTGGTGGGCGTGGTCGGGCCCCGGTCGGCGGTGCTCGCCGTCGGTCGCTCGCTGGTCGCCCAGGCCGCCGTGCTCCACGGCCCGGCCGACCTCCCCGCCCTGGTGCTCAGCGCGGCCGACCGGGCCGGCGACTGGGACTGGGCCAAGTGGCTGCCCCACACGCTGGACCCCGGCGGCTCCGGGGGCCGGCTCATCACCGCCGACCCCGACGCCGCCGAGGCCGTGTGCAAGGCCCTGCTGGAGGCGTCCGAGACCCGACGGTCCGAGGCCCGCCACGAGCTGGCGGCCGACCGCGGGGGGCCGACCCGGCTCGTGGTCGTCGACGACGAGGCCCTGATCGAGGGGCGGCGGGCGCCGGTGCGCTCGGTCCTGCGGGGCGGGGCCGGGAACGTGGCCGGCATCGTGCTGGCCGCCACCGAGGACCAGCTGCCGGCCAGCTGCACGACCGTGGTCGAGATCGCCGACGAGGACGGCACCGCCCGCGTCCACCACGTGCGATCCGGCGTCCGCGTCGACGACGTCCTGGCGTGCGGGATCTCGGAGGACACCGCCCGCCGCACGGCCCGGGGGCTGGCCCGCTTCGACGACCCCGAGCTGGACGTGGCCGGGGCCGGCCTCCCGCCCATCGTCGCCCTCCTCCCCCTCCTGGGCCTCGATCCCCCCACGGCCGGCGACATCGCCGCCCGCTGGTCCGCCGGCGGCACCGACCCCGACCTGGTGGGCCCCATCGGCGTGTCCGAGGACGGGGTGCTCAGCCTCGACCTGGTGCGCGACGGCCCCCACGGGCTGGTGGCGGGGACGACGGGCTCGGGCAAGTCCGAGCTCCTGCGATCGCTGGTCGCGGGGTTGGCGGCGGGCTCCTCCCCCGACCACTGCACGTTCGTCCTCGTCGACTTCAAGGGGGGCAGCGCCTTCGACCGCTGCGCTCGCCTGCCCCACACCGTGGGGATGGTCACCGACCTCGACGCCCACCTGGCCGAGCGCGCCCTGCGCTGCCTCGAGGCCGAGCTGCGCTACCGGGAGCGGGTCCTGCGCGACGCCGGCGCCCCCGACCTGCCCGCCTACCGGCGGCTGCCGGCCGGCGACCGCCCCACCCTCCCCCGCCTCGTCGTGGTCATCGACGAGTTCGCCACCCTGAAGGCCGAGCTGCCCGACTTCGTCGAGTCACTCGTCGGCGTCGCCCAGCGGGGCCGCAGCCTCGGCGTCCACATGGTCCTCGCCACCCAGCGACCGAGCGGGGCCGTCAACGACAACATCAAGGCCAACACCAACCTCCGCATCGCCCTGCGGGTGCAGGACGCCGGCGACTCCAAGGACGTCATCGACGTGGCCGACGCGGCGCGCATCGGCCGGAACCAGCCCGGTCGGGCGCTGGCCCGGTTCGGCCCGGGCGAGGTCATCCCCGTCCAGACGGCGCTGAGCACCGGGGTGTCGCGCGGGACCCACGGCGCGGTCGAGGTGCGACCCTTCCGCGCCAACCGAGCCGGTGCCGGGGGCGGACCGTCGGCGGGCGGCACGGGTGGCGGGACGAACGCGGTCGAGCGCACCGAGGGGCCCAGCGACCTGGCCCTGCTCGTCGACGCCTGCATCGAGGCCCACGCTGCGTCGGGCCGGCCCGCCCCCCGCCGACCCTGGCCCGACCCGCTGCCCCCGGACCTCGACCTGGCCACCCTCCAGCAGCAGGCCGGCCCGGCCGCGCCGCTGTCGGCCCCCGGGGCCGAGGTCACCTTCGCCCTGGCCGACACGCCCGAGGACCAGACCCAGGTCCCCGTCGGGTGGTCGCCCGACGACGGGAACCTGCTCCTCGTCGGGCTGCCGGGCTCCGGGACCACCACGGCCCTGCTCAGCGTGGCCGTCGCCGCCGCCCGGGCGACGGGGCCCGACGACCTCCACCTGTACGCCCTCGACTACGGCACCGGCGACCTCGAGGCCCTGGCCGCGCTGCCCCACACCGGGGCCGTCGTCCCCGCCAACGACCGCGAGCGCCAGGCCCGCCTGGTCACGTGGCTGCGGGCCGAGGCCGAACGGCGGCGCGCCCTCCGCTCGCCCCGCACCAGCGAGCCGCGGATCCTCGTCCTCCTCGACGGCGTGGCCCCCTTCCGGGCCGAGTGGGACGAGGCCATCAGCCCGGTGCTGGAGGGCTTCTCCCGCGTCTTCGCCGAGGGCCCCGAGCTCGGCATCCACATCGCGGCCACCGCCGACCGCAGCGCCGCCCTCCCCGGACCGCTCCGGTCGCTCGTCCGCCAGCAGCTCCTGTTCAAGCTGGGCGACGACCTCGACTACAGCCAGGGCGGCTTCCGGGGCGCCGAGCTGCCCGAGTTCGTCCCCGGCCGGGCCCTCGACGTCGAGCGCCACCTGGAGGTCCAGGTCGCCCGACCGGCCGAGGGCGTCGACGCCGCCATCGCCGCCATCGCCGGCGCCGTCCCGACCCTGCGCCGGCCGCCGACGGGCATCGGCGCCCTCCCCCGCCAGGTCCCCGTCGCGACCGTCGTCGACCACGTCGACCTGGCGGGCTCGCCCCGGCGGCTGCCCCTGGGGATCAGCGAGCGGACCCTCGGCCCCGCCGGCCTCGTCCTCTACGAGGGCGAGCACGCCCTCGTCGCCGGCCCCGCCCGGTCGGGGCGGACCACGGCGCTGGCCGTCGCCGGCGCCGGCGCCGGGCACGCCGGCTGGCGGACGGTCGTCGTGGCCGGGCGGCGCTCGAGCCTCGGGCGCGACGGGAGCCTCGGCCCGGTCATCAGCCCCGACGCCCTGGCCGACGGGCTCGGGCCCGCCCTCGACGGACCGGGCGACGGGAGCCCGGTGCTGCTCCTCGTCGACGACGTCGAGACGGTGGACCCCGACGGCGCGGTCATGCCCGGGGTGCTGGGGCGGCCCGACGTCGTGGTGCTCTGCGCCGGGCGGGCCGACACCCTGCGGGGCCTCTACTCGCACTGGACCCGCACCCTGCGCCAGAGCCGGGCCGGCCTCCTCCTCCAACCCGACATCGACCTCGACGGCGACCTCCTGTCGGTCCGCCTCCCCCGCCGCACGACGACCGCCATCGGCCCGGGCCGGGGCTACCTCTGCGGGGGCGGCGACCTCGAGCTCCTCCAGGTCGCCCAGGTCTGACCGGGCGGGGCGCCCGGACAGGGCGACCGATCGGACGGGTGGGGGGCCTCCCCGGAGCATCAGGAAGGTCGGAGGTTTCACGAGATGCATGAAGGGTATCGAAACGTCACCGCCGGCATCCCCGCCGGACCCGACACCCGGAACCAACGGAGACCGCACGATGAGTGGAAGAGTCCTCACCACCCCCGAGGCCGAGGCCGCGTCCAACAAGATGGGCACGATCATCACGGGGAGCCTGGCTGACACCCTGCGCGACCTGATCGCCCAGGGCGACACCCTGTCCGAGCCCAGCGTCTGGGACGGCCGCCACGCCGGCACGTTCCGCAGCGGCTGGCCCAACACCCGCACCCAGCTCAACGAGGCCCTCACCCAGCTCGGCGAGCTGCGCACGGCCGTCGAGCGGGTCCGCACCGACATCGTCGCCGCCGGCGGCGGCGCCTGACCGAGGCGCAGCGCAGCGTCGAACCCAGCACGGAGGTGCACCGCATCGGTGCACCTCCGCGCTGAGGACGGGCGCCGGTCACCGGTAGGGTCCAGGCGTGAGCGAGCGCAGCGAGCGACCCAGGCGGCACGGGCTCTCTGACGGCGGAGCTCGCGGAGCCGTCCGCGCTCATCGGTGCCCCGTGCGATCCACCACGCGGAGCGCCCCGGACGGACCAGGGGTGCGCCGATGAGCCACCCGTACCAGGGTCTGCCGGACCACCAGTTCTGGAACCGGGCCGTCACCTTCGCCCCGCCGGCCGGGGTCGACCCGGTGGTGCGGGCGCCCTACCGGCTCGGGCCCGAGCACAAGGTGGCCACCATGGGCAGCTGCTTCGCCCAGCACCTGTCCCGCCACCTGCAGAGTTCGGGCCTGACCTACTTCGTGGCCGAGACGGGCCCGACCGAGCGCAGCTACGGGGTGTTCTCGGCCCGCTACGGCAACGTGTACACCGTGGCCCAGGCCGTGCAGCTGTTCCGGCGGGCCTACGACGACCTGGTCCCCGCCGAGGGGCCGTGGACCCGCCCCGACGGTCGTCTGGTCGACCCCTTCCGGCCCGTCGTGGAGCCCGACGGCTTCGCCTCCGAGGCCGACCTCGCCGCCGACCGGGCCACCCACCTGGCCGCCACCCGGCGGGTGTTCGAGGAGGCCGACGTCCTCGTCTTCACCATGGGCCTCACCGAGGCCTGGCGGTCACGGGTCGACGGCTGCGTGGTGGCCGCCGCCCCCGGCGCCGCCGGGACGCCCTCCGGCGGGCCCGACGACTACGAGTTCGTCAACTACGGCGTCGACGAGGTCCGGGCCGACCTGGCCGAGCTGTGCCGCCTGGCCCGCTCGGTCAACCCCGACGTGCGGATCCTCCTGACGGTGTCGCCCGTCCCCCTCATCGCCACCTTCGAGGACCGTCACGTCCTCGTGTCGACGGTGGCCTCGAAGTCGGTGCTGCGGGTGGCGGCCGACGAGGTCGAGCGCCAGCTCGACTGGGTCGACTACTTCCCCTCCTACGAGATCATCGCCAGCGCCACCTCGGATCGCGACTACTTCGCCCCGGACCGTCGCGAGGTCAGCGACCTCGGCGTGGCCCACGTGATGCGCACCTTCTCCCGCCACTACATCGCCGACGGCGCCCCCGCCCCTGCTGCGGTCCCGGTGGCGGCCGCCACCCAGGGCCAGGACGTCATCTGCGACGAAGAGGTCATCGTCGGCGCTCTCGAGTCCAGCCGCTAGCGCCGAGCGCCCGGGACCGTTCCCGGTACCGATCACGCCCTCCCGGACCACGACCCGTACCAAGAACCGCACCCGACCGGCCCCCCACCGTTCCTGGTACCGATCACGCCCTCCCGGGCCACGATCCGTACCGAGAACCGCACCCGAGCGGGCGCCGGGCGCGGCGGAGGCCGGCGCTCTCGCGCCGGCCTCCGCCGGTACCTGCAGATCCGAGGATCAGAAGTCGTCCATGCCTCCGGGCATGCCGCCGCCGGCGCCGCCGTCCTCCTCGGGCTTGTCGACGATGACAGCCTCGGTGGTGAGGAACAGGGCCGCGATCGACGCCGCGTTCTGCAGCGCCGAGCGGGTGACCTTGGCCGCGTCGGGGACCTTGATGGTGAGGTCCTCGTAGGTGTCGGTGCCGGCGTTGTAGCCGTTGCCGCCCTCGAGCTCCTTGACCTTCTCGACCACGACGCCGCCCTCGAGGCCGGCGTTGATGGCGATCTGCTTCAGGGGCTCCTCGACGGCCTTGGACACGATGCGGGCACCGGTGGCCTCGTCGCCGTCGAGCTTCTCGGCCACGTCGAGGATGGCGGACTGGGTGCGGAGCAGGGCCACGCCACCGCCGGGCACCACGCCCTCCTCGACCGCCGCCTTCGCCGTGGAGACGGCGTCCTCGATGCGGTGCTTCTTCTCCTTGAGCTCGACCTCGGTGGCCGCGCCGACCTTGAGGACGGCGACGCCGCCGGACAGCTTGGCCAGCCGCTCCTGGAGCTTCTCGCGGTCGTAGTCCGAGTCGGTGTTGTCGATCTCGGCCTTGATCTGGGCGATCCGGCCCTTGATGTCGCCCTCGTCGCCGCCGCCCTCGACGATGGTGGTCTCGTCCTTGGTGACGATGACCTTCTTGGCCGTGCCGAGCAGGTCGAGGGTGGCGTTCTCGAGCTTGAGGCCGATGTCCTCGGAGATGACCTGGCCGCCGGTGAGGATGGCCATGTCGGCCATCATCGCCTTGCGGCGCTCGCCGAAGCCGGGAGCCTTGACGGCCACGGACTTGAAGGTGCCGCGGATCTTGTTCACGACGAGCGTGGCGAGGGCCTCGCCCTCGATGTCCTCGGCCACGATGGCGAGCGGGCGACCGCCCTGCATGACCTTCTCGAGGACGGGGACCAGGTCGCGGACGGAGGTGATCTTCGAGCTGACGAAGAGGATCACGGCGTCGTCGAGCACCGCCTCCATGCGGTCGGTGTCGGTGACGAAGTAGGGCGAGATGTAGCCCTTGTCGAAGCGCATGCCCTCGACGAGGTCCATCTCGAGGCCGAAGGTGTTCGACTCCTCGACGGTGATGACGCCGTCCTTGCCGACCTTGTCGAGCGCCTCGGCGATGAAGCCACCGATCTCGGCGTCGTTGTTGGCCGAGATGGAGGCCACCGATGCGATGTCCTCCTTCGAGTCGATCTCGCGGGAGGCGGTGCCGAGGGCGGCCACCGCAGCCTCGACGGCGGCCTCGATGCCCCGCTTGAGCGACATCGGGTTGGCGCCGGCGGCCACGTTGCGCAGGCCCTCGCGGACCAGCGCCCGGGCCAGCACGGTGGCGGTGGTGGTGCCGTCACCGGCGACGTCGTCGGTCTTCTTGGCGACCTCCTTGACGAGCTCGGCGCCGATGCGCTCGTAGGGGTCCTCGAGATCGATCTCCTTGGCGACGCTGACGCCGTCCTTGGTGATGGTGGGGGCGCCCCACTTCTTCTCCAGGACGACGTTGCGGCCCTTCGGGCCGAGGGTGACGCTGACAGCGTCGGCGAGCTGGTTCATGCCCGCCTCGAGCGCGCGACGAGCGGTCTCGTCGAAGGCGATGATCTTGGCCATCCCCTGGTCTCCTCACATAGATGATGATTGGCACTCTCACAGGGAGAGTGCCAACAGCCAACCACGTCGGCGCGCCGTTAGCAACCGCGTCCCGCGACTGCTAACCGTCGGCGTCCCGCGACTGCTAACCGTCGGCGGACATCTCGGAGGTGGGTACGAGCGGGCTGCGGGCCACCATCCGGGCCATCGCCCCCAACGACGCGTCCCGCTCGGCTCGCTGCGCTCGCCCAGACGGCTTCGCCGTCAGCCGCCCGCGACCGCCGGGATGATGGCGACGGTCTCGCCGTCGGGCACGGGCGTGGCCAGCCCGTCGAGGAAGCGCACGTCGTCGTCGGCGACGAAGACGTTGACGAAGCGGCGGAGCTGACCCCCGTCGTCGAGGAGGCGCTCCTTGAAGCCCGGGTGGGCCCCCTCGAGACCGTCGAGGACCTCGGCGACGGTGCTGCCGTCGACGGCCACCTCGGCGGATCCCCCGGTGAGGGTGCGCAAGGTGGTGGGGACTCGGACGGTGACGGTCATGGGTGGGGGCTGCTCCTCGTGGCGACCGGTCGGCCCGGTCACGGTGTGGACGGCATGGTAGCGGTGGGGTCCGGCCCGGCCACCCCGCTGGGGTCGCCCTCGCCACGGTCGCGGCCGCGGGCCCTCCCGTGCTCGACCGCCTCGGCGCGCGGCAGCTCGTCGTTGCGCACCTCCTCGTGGGCCACCTCGCCGGGCCCGGGGGCCAGGTCCGGGGGGTAGGGCTCGTCGAGGCCCGGGATCGACACCCCCACGACCCACTTGCGCCAGAGGTGCCCGCCGACGATCTTCAGCGACGCGGTCAGGGGCACGGCGAGGAGGAGGCCGAAGAACCCACCGATGGTCCCCCACGCGAGGAGGGCCATCATCACGGCGGCGGGGTGCAGCTGGACGGCCCGGCGCATGACCGTCGGCGTGATGAAGTGGTTGTCGATCTGCTGGACGACGACCATCACCACGGCCACGAGCACCGCGGTCCGGAGGTCCTTGGTGGCCAGCGCCACCGCGATGCCGGGCACGGCCCCGACCCACGGACCGATCAGCGGGATCATGTTGAAGACCCCGGCGATCATGCCCACGACCAGCCACAGGGGCAGGCCGATGGCCCAGAGCCCGATGGAGGCCATCACGCCGACGATGAAGGCGACGGCCAGCTGGCCCCGGAAGAACCCGCCGATGGCCAGGTTGAGGCGGTGGGCGATGAACTCGACCTCGACCCGCGACCGGTCGGGGATCAGCTCCTCGACCCGCCGCCGGACGTCGGGCAGGTCGACCAGGAGGTAGAAGGCCAGGAACGGTCCGATCACGAAGATGATCCCGACGTGGAAGACCTGCACCGCGTACTCGCGGACGGTCTCGAACTGCTCGCCCACGTCCTGGCCCGAGCTGTTCTCGTCGGCCTGGTCCTCGATCTCCTGCACCGACGGGACGTGGAAGGGCCAGTCGTCCTCCTCGGAGCGCTCGGAGAGGTCGTTGAGCCACTCCTCGGCGTCGTCGCGGAGCTCCGGCCCCCGCTCGGAGAGCTCGTCGGCCTGGCTGGCCACGAGCGGGGCGACGATGGCGCCGACGCCGGCGAACAGCAGCAGCACGATGAAGAAGGCGGCCAGGGTGCCGAGCAACCGCGGCAGCCCGCGCCGCTCGAGCCGGTTGACGATGGGGTTGAGGAGGAAGACCAGGGCGCCGGCGAGGATCAGCGGCGGGAAGATCACCCGGAAGAACCAGCCGACGGCGCCGACGAGGGCGATGACGACGACCACGCCCACGATCCACCAGGCCGTGCGGCCGACCCGGGCGAGGCGCTCCTCCATCGGGGTGACGGTACTGCGCAGGGTCCGGGGCTGCGCGGGTCAGCCCATGGTGGCGAGGTGCTCGGCCACGACCGCCTCGACCAGCGCGGCGGCCTCGGCCCGCGACCGGTCGGCGCCGGCGCGGGCGGTGAGCGACACGGCGCGGATGCGGTCGCCGACCCCGTCGTAGACCTCACCGGCCACCGCCAGCACCGGGACGTCGAGGGCGCCGGCCAGCTCGGCCACGCCACCGACGACCTTGCCCTCGAAGGACTGGGCGTCGAGGAACCCCTCGCCCGTGACGGCCAGGTCGGCGCCCTCGAGCAGCTCGTCGAGGCCGAGCTCGTCGGCCACCAGGTCGAAGCCGGGGACGATCGTCGCCCCGACGGCCGCCAGCCCGCCGGCGAGCCCGCCGGCGGCCCCGCCGCCTGGGAGGGGGCGGACGTCGACGCCGTGGTCCTCCTCGTACACCTGGGCCAACCGGGTGAGCCGGCGCCGCAGCAGCTCGACCTGGGCGGGCGTGGCCCCCTTCTGGGGGGCGAAGTGCTCGGCGGCGTCGACGAAGCGGGTGCGGACGTCGGTGGCGACCTGGATGTCGATCCCCCGCAGCCGCTGGACCGGGTGGAGGGCGCGGAGGGCCCCGAGCCCGCCGTCGGTGGTCGCCGACCCGCCCACGGCCACGATCACCCGGCGCGCCCCGAGCTCGACGGCCTGGGCGATCAGCTCGCCGGTGCCGTAGGTCGACGCCGAGATCGGGTCGTTCTCCTCGGCCCCGCCGAGCAGGGCGATGCCCGACGCCCGGGCCGACTCGATGACCGCCGTGCCCCGGTGGAGCCGCCACGCCGCCTCGACCGGGTCGCCCAACGGCCCCGTGACGAGGGTCGTGCGGTTGGGGCCGCCCAGGGCGTCCAGCGTGCCCTCGCCGCCGTCGGCCATCGGCACCTCGTCGCAGTCCCAGCCGGCGGCGCGGGCGGCCCGCCCGACGGCGGCGGCGACCTCGGCGGCCGAGGCCGTGCCGCGGAACTTGTCGGGGGCGGCCACGACGCGCATCGGTCCATCCTTCCACCACTACCTTCGACCGCATGTCCTCCCGGCCGGTCGTGATCGTCTCGAACCGAGGACCGGTGGCGTTCCGCCGCGGTCCCGACGGGGCCCTGGAGAGCCGCCGGGGCGCCGGCGGGCTGGTGTCGGGGCTGGCCCCCCTCGTCGCCGGCACCGACGCCATCTGGGTGGCGGCGGCGCTGTCGGAGGCCGATCGCGAGGCCTCGGCCCAGGGTGTCATCGACGCCGACGGTCTGCGGGTCCGGACCGTCGACCTCGACCCGGAGGACCTCCGCCAGGCCTACGACGTCGTCAGCAACTCCACGCTCTGGTTCGCCCACCACGGCATGTTCGACGGCTACCGCGAGCCCACGTTCGACGCCGCCTGGTTCACGGCGTGGGAGGCCTTCCGGCGGGTCAACGCCGCCTTCGCCGCCGTCGTGGCCGAGGTCGCCCCCGAGGGGGCGGCGGTGCTGGTGCAGGACTACCACCTGCCCCTCGTGGCCACGGCCCTGGCCGGGACCCGGCCCGACGTGGCGTGCGTGCACTTCAGCCACACCCCGTTCGCCCGCCCCGCCGAGCTGGCGGTGCTGCCCGGCGCCGTGCGCGAGGAGCTGATGGGCGGTCTGGCCGCCCACCGGGCCTGCGGCTTCCACTCCGAGCGCTGGGCCGGCGCCGCCCGGGGCTGCGCCCGGGCCGTGGGGCTCGACCTCACGACGTTCGTGGCCCCCCTCGGCCCCGACCCGGCCGACCTCGAGCGCACCGCCGGCGGTGACGCCTGCGTCGCCGCCGGGCACGACCTCGACGCCCTCGTCGGCGACCGCGCCTTCCTCGTGCGCGTCGACCGCATCGAGCTGTCGAAGAACATCCTGCGCGGCTTCCTCGCCTTCGACCAGCTGCTCGCCAACCGGCCCGAGTGGCGGGGCCGGGTCACCTTCGGGGCCTTCGTCTACCCGTCCCGCGAGGACGTGCCCGCCTACCGGCAGTACCGGGCGCAGGTCGACGAGACCGTCGCCGCCGTCAACGAGCGGTGGGCCACCGCCGACTGGACGCCGATCGTCTACGAGACCGACGACGACTACCCGCGCTCGGTCGCCGCCCTCCGGCGGGCCGACGCCGTGCTCGTCAACCCCATCCGCGACGGGCTCAACCTGGTGGCCAAGGAGGCCGTGGCCCTGTCGACCCGGGACGTGGTCCTGCTGCTCAGCGAGGGCGCCGGCGCCCACGACGAGCTGGCCGGACCGACCGGAGCGCTCACCGTCGACGCCTACGACGTCGTCGCCGCCGCCGAGAGCCTCCACCACGCGTTGGCCATGGGGGCCGACGAGCGGGCGGCCCGGGCGGCCGCCCTGCGCGGCCGCGTCGCCGACCGCACCCCGGAGCGCTGGCTCGCCGACCAGCTCGCCGTCCTCGGCTGAGGGCGGGTCACCCGAGGCTGTCGGCTCCCAGCACCACGACCACGTCGGCGTCGGCATCCTGGCCCGCGTCGCCGAGCGGCTCGGCCGGCTTCTCGGCGACCTGGACCTCCAGCTCGAGCAGCTCGGCCACCGCCTGGGCGGAGGCCTGGGCCTCGGGCGTGGCGTAGATCTGCGACGTCTCGACGTCCTCGCCCCCGAAGTTGCCCTCCGTCGTCTGGTAGCCGCTGGCGGCGATGGTGCCGGCGTTCTCGGCGGCCCAGCCGCCCTGGGTGGTGGCGTTGAGGACGGCCACGGTGATGGAGGCGGGGTCCTCGGCCGGCGCCGTCGTCGTCGACGACGAGGCGATGGGCACCGTGGTCGAGTCGCTGCCGCCCGTCGCCTCGGTGGAGGCGGTGGACTCGGTGGACGGCTCGCCGTTGGCGGCCTCGTCATCGCCGCCGCCGCCGCTCCCGCCCCGGGCGAGGAGGGCGAGACCGATGACGATGGCCACGACCAGGACGACCGCGCCGCGGACGGTGGCGTCGTCGCGCCCTGCGCTCGGTGCGGTCATCGACGGGCCGCCTGGGAGCCGCTGGCGGTGGCGCGCGCCCTCTGGCGGGCGTCGCGCAGCCGGCGGAGGCGTCGGACGAGGAGGGGGTCGTGGGCCATGGCGTCAGGATCGTCCATGAGCTCCCCGAGGAGCTCGTAGTAGCGGGAGGCGGAGAGCTCGAATCGCTCCTGGATCGCCGTCTCCTTCACCCCGCCCTCGGCCCACCAGGACCGCTCGAAGTCCAGGACGGACCGGTCACGCTCGCTCAACGACACGGGCAACAGGTTGGCCAGGTGGTGGCAGCCCATGCAAGCACCCCCCTGGCGACGACCCGGCGGGGGTCGTCACCAGAGGGGTGCGGGCACCCGGTCGGAGGGGTCACCCGGGGGGCGTCCCGACGAAGAGCCGCTGGCTCGTGGCCGGGGTGGTGCCGTCCGATCCGGCGGGCCGGACGTTGAGCCGGACCTTCACGGCGTCGGCGGTGACGGTGACCCCGGCGACGGTCTCGCGGGTGCCGTCGGCCGGGGCCGGCACCTCCACCGCCGAGAGGGCGAGCCCGTCGGGCGAGTGGGCGACGGTGCGCACCCCGGCCTCGTCCTGGAAGACCACGGCCAGGCCGAGGGGCCCCACGTCCACCGCCATCATGCCGGAGCCGGGCTCGATCCCCAGCAGCTCGTTCAGGTCGGTGGTGGCGACCGAGCCGTCGGCCGCCACGACGTGCACGTGGACGCTCCACTCCTGCTGGTTCCCGATGGTGACGACGGCGGGCCGGCCGTCGAGGACCCCGGACGCCACGAGGCCCTCGCCGCCGGCGACGGGGACCTCGGTCCACGTCGCGCCGTCGACCGAGTGCCAGGCCGTCGTCGCCGCCCCCTCCCCCGGCTGCTGGTCCCCGTAGCTCTGCCGGACGTACCAGAAGCCGTCGTCGGCGGCGAGGAGCGACGCCGTCATCGGGTCCAGGCTCGTCGTCCCGGGGATCACCTGGGACGGCTCCAGGGGCCCGCCGTCGGTGGCGACGAACACGTGGGTCTGGCCCTCGGCCAGGGCGATGCCCGCCTCGCCGACGCCCATCTCCTCCCACGTGACGACCTCCCGCGTGGGTGTGCAGTCCTCGCCCGCGGTCGCCCCGTCGACGCCCTCGGGGTCGGCCGCCGGCGCCGTGGCCGGGGCCGAGGTGGTCGGCGGCACCGTGGTGGTCGCCCCCGATCGGGCCCCCTCCTCGGCGCTCGCCGCGCAGGGGTCGTCCTGGATGCGGGTCAGGCCGTCGGAGGTCTGGTACCAGGCGTCGGGGTCGGCGTCGGCGGGGAGGACCTCCGCCGGGTCGACGAGGCCCCGGACCGAGGCCACGACGACCGTCGTGCCGTCGGCCACGGCGACCTCGGCGTCGGCGATGCGCGCCGTCCCCGGGAAGCCCTCCGCCAGGGCCTCGAGGTCCAGGGGGACGTCGGAGCCGCTCCAGCCCGCCCCGCCGTCGGTCGACGTGGCGATCTGGAGATCGCCGCCGGCGGCCGAGGTGCCCACGGCGTAGAGCGATCCCTCGCTCCCCGCCACGCCCGCGGCGTGCAGGTCGGCGGGCAGGTCGACGCCGGTCCAGGAGTCACCGTCGGTCGAGCGGTAGAGCCGCCGGCTCCCCCAGGTGTCGGACCCGGCCTCGGTCGAGAGGGCGTAGACGGCACCGCCGTCGCTGACGACGGGCCCGGCGAGGCCGAGACCGTCCTGCACCTCGGTGGTCGTCCACTCGAGCGGTGAGCCGACGACGGACGCGGCCCGGTCGGTGGTGCTCGTCGTCGGGTCGTCGCCGCCGGCGCCCAGGGCGATCGCCGTCCCCCCGAGGAGGAGGGCGGTGGCGACGCCGCCGCACGCCGCGGCCCGGCGCCGGCGCTGGTGGCGGCGCGCCCGGCGGGTGATGGTGTCGACGCCGGCGTGGGGCAGGTCGATGGCGGTGGAGCGCACGCGGAGGTAGCTCGCGAGGCGAGGGTCGGTGGTCATGGCTGCTCCTCGTCGGGGCGGAGGTGGCGGAGGCGGGCGGCCAACACGCGGTTGGCGCGGGAGAGGCGGCTCTTGACCGTCCCCTCCCGGAGGCGGAGGGCGGCGGCGGTGTCGGCCACCGACCACCCGAGGAGGTGGCGGCAGACGACGACGCTGCGGTGCTTGGGGTCGAGCTCGGCCAGGGCGGCGTGGACGGACGGGTCGCTGATCGACGGGTCCTGGTCGGCGGGCTGGTAGAGCCGGTGCGGGCTGCGGCGGCGCTGGCGGAGGACCGACAGGGACCAGTTCAGGCCCACCCGGTAGACCCAGCCCGCCGGGTTGCCGCCCCGCAGCGACGACCAGCGGGCGCAGGCCCGGGTGAAGGCCTCGTCGGTCGCCTCGGCGGCGAGGTCCGGATCACCGATGGCCAGCGCCAGGGCCCGGCCCAGCTCCACCCGATGGCCCAGGTAGAAGGCCTCGAAGGAGGGGGCCACGACGTGGACCTCGCCGTCGAGCGGCACCGGGCCCCCGTCGGTGGGGAGGCCGGGCCGGTCGTCGTCGGCCCAGTCGGGCGGCGGTCCGGGCCACACCGGTGGCGCCGGGGTGTCGGCGGGGAGGGACGTGCTCACCCTGAACCAACCCCCGGCCCCCTCGATCGGTTCCACATCTCTCCGACGACGGTCCTCGCCCACGGCGCCCTCAGCCCGCCCCGAGGGCGGTGGCCCGGCGTCGGGCCACCTCGGCCGCCCGCTCGTCCCCGGTCAGACGGGCGGCCATCGCAACCAGCAGCCAGAGGTCGCCGTTGCGGGGATCGTCGGCGACGGCCTCCTCGGCCGCCTCCTGCGCCCGGCGCGCGTGCTCGGGGACCTCGGTGGCCGCGGCCCGCTCGACCAGCAGCCGCACCCGCTCGCGGCGCACGATCGGGTCGCCGGGTGACGTGCGCCGGGCGGCGTCGACCTGGGCCAGGGCGGCCACGATGCCGTCCCCGGCGGCGACGTGGGCGCGCGCCGCCAGGAGGCGCAGCCGGACGACGTCGGGGCGCAGCCCGACGGCGTCGTCGGCCGCGTCGGCGGCGGCCCGGCCGTCACCCCGGGCGAGGGCGCGCGCCGCCGCCTCCGCCCGATGGTCGGCGGCGACGTCGAGGGCACCCGCGCCCAGGGCGACGACCAGGAGCGCGGCGACGACGACGCGGGCCGCAGCGAGGGGGCGCCCCGATCCCCGGGCCGGCGCCCCCTCCGAGGCCGGTGTCGCCGCCGCGTCCGGGGTGGCGGCGAGGACCAGCCCGGCGAGGAGCCAGGCCACGGGCTCGACCTCGGCCAGCGGGAACAGCGTCAGCTGGCCGGCGAGGTGGGCCACGATGGCTGCGGCCAGCCCGGCCACGAGCGGGGGGCCCCGACGCAGGGCCTGCCACGCCCGCCGGACCACGAGCACGACCCACGCACCCCAGGCGAGGAGGCCGGGGACCCCACCGGACAGGGCCACGTCGAGCGGCGCGCTGTGGGCCCGGTCCGGCTGCGGGTCCCGACCGTGGGCCACCTCGTAGTCCACGTCGACGCCGTCGGCGAAGGCGACGCGGTAGCCCTCGGGCCCGACGCCCAGCACCGGATGGTCGGCGATGACCCGGGTGGCGACGCGCCACTCGTCGAGCCGACCCCGCCCCCCGGGAGCGTCGTCGTCCCCCAGTGCCGCCAGCCGGGCGCCGGCCGGCGTCAGGAGGGCGACGGCGGCCACCGCGACCAGCCCCGCCGCCACCCCGGCGACGGCGGCCCGGGGGTGGCGGGCGAGGCCCGCCCGGACCTGCTCACGGCGGGCGGCGAGGGCCACGGCGCCGGCGACGGCCACGCCGAGCCAGGCCGACCGGGCCCCGGAGCCCACGAGCGCGACGGCGATGGCGACCCCGCCCAGGCCTGCGGCCCACCGCCACCGGCGACCGGTCCCGCCGTCGAGGGCGGAGCCGACGACGGCAGGGAGCAGCAGCGCCCCCGCCGCCCCGAGGAACGCCGACGACCCGAACGACCCCGTGAGACGGGATCCGACGTCGAGCTCGGCCGGCTCCCAGCCCAGGGCCTCGGCGCCGGCCACGGCGCCGACGCCCAGGGCGGCGACGACGAGTCCCCGGGCCACGACCACCGGCCCGCGAACCGGGTCCGACCCGGCCCCGGTCACGAGGGCGAGCAGGCAGAGGAGCCAGAGGGCGACCCCGGCGTGGCGCTCCGGGGTCCCCGTCCACGCGTACAGCGGGTCGCGCCCGACGGCGGCGGCGACGGCGAGGACGGCCACCAGCACGGCGGCCGCCCGCACCGGGCCCCGGGCGGCGGCGGGCTGCGGGCGGCGGCCCAGGACGAGCAGGGCGGCGGCCAGGATCCCGACGGACACCACCATCCACCGCAGGGGGCCGAAGGGGTACCAGCCGCCGGGGTCGACGGCGAGGAAGGCGGCGGGCGCGACGCCGGCGGCCACCACCGTGGCGCCGGGACGGTCGACCATGAGGGGGCCACGGTAGGGCCGGCGGGACGGCGGAGCCGACCGCCCTCGCCTCATCCCATGGGGTGAGGCGGGGCGTCCCCACCCGTCTCGGAGGGGTCAACGGCCCGGCGATCGGGTAGACGTCGGGTCGTGCCGACCTCCCCGACGCCCCCTCCGATCGCCCCGTGACCGGCTCCGCCGGCGCCGGATCGGCGCCCACCTCCGTCATCGACGAGCTGGCCGACGGCCTCCATCGGGCAGGTGAGGCGACGGCCGAGAGCAAGCGGGTGGCCACCCGCAGCCGGACCTGCCGCCGTCGCGTGCGCCGCACGCTGGACCAGGTCACCGACGTGGTCGACGTCCTGCAGGCCCGTCGGACGGTCCCCCGCGGCGACGACGCCCGGGACTGGAGCCGGCGCCCCGGCGTCCCGCTCGAGGTGTGGATCCTGCACGTGCGCTACGCCCGCTCGGGCAGCTCGGAGGACCTGGGCGCCCTCGTCGCCGAGTACGAGCAGTACGCCCTGTCGCTGTCGCGGCGGCTGCGGCGCGACCGCGAGCCGAGCGACGACCTCGACCAGGTGGCGCGCGAGTCGCTGGTCGTCGCCCTTCAGCGGTTCGACTGCGAGCGGGGGCTGCCGTTCCCGGCCTTCGCCACCCCGACGATCTTGGGCGCCCTCCGCCGCCACTACCGCGACCACGGCTGGAGCATCCGGGTGCCCCGGCGGGTCCACGAGCTGGCCGTGCCGGCGCGCGAAGCCGCCGACCGCCTCACCACCGAGCTGGGCCGGTCGCCCAAGGCCCACGAGATCGCCGAGGAGCTCGGGATCGAGACCAAGGACCTGCTCGAGACCCAGCAGGCGGCCGCGGCCCGGACGCCGTCGTCGCTCGACTCCACGCCGACCGTCGACGGCCCGAGCCAGCACGAGGTCGTCGGCGACACCGACCGCAACCTGCTCGTGGCCGAGGACCAGCTGGTGCTCGACCAGGCCATCGAGCTGCTGGGCGACCGCGACCGGGACGTGATCCGCCTGTACTTCTTCGACGAGCTGACGCAGTCGCAGATCGCCGAGCGCTACGGCGTGAGCCAGATGCAGGTGTCGCGGTGGATCGCCAGCATCGTCAAGCGGCTCCGCAGCCACATGGAGGCCTGACCGCCTCCGGCGGTCGCCGTCGGGTTCCTCAGCCGGTGACGAAGAGGACGGCGCCCTCGAGCCCGCCGTCGGCGCCCCGCAGCGGGTGGCACCGGGCCTCGGCCCCGTCCTCGCCCACCGGGGTGGGCTCGCCGGCCACCGACTCGTCGGCCAGGATCGACCGCACGCACCCGATCAGGTCGGGTGTCTCGCCCTTCAGGTCGAGTCGGCCGAACGCCCTGCCGCTCACGTCCGAGCGGGGGGAACCCCAGCGGGCCGCGGCACCGGCGCTCCAGGCCCGGACCTTCTGGTCGACGTCGACGACCACGACCGCGCCGGGCACGCCGTCGATGACCGACTGCAGGTAGGCCGTGACCCGCTCCACGTCGCTGGAGCGCTGCTCGAGCTCCTCGTTGACGGCGCTCAGCTCGGTGGCGGCCCGGGCCAGCTCGTCGCCGGTGGCCTCGAGGTCCGAGGTGGCCGTGACCAGCTCCTTGGTGGTCGCCTCGAGCTGGCTGGTGGTGGCCTGGACCTCGTCCCGCAGGGCGGCCAGCTCGGGCCCGACGGAGTCGTCGAGGCCGAGCTCGCGCATCCGGCTCAGGAGGTCGGCGAGGGCGGGAGAGGTGGTGCTCATGGTGCGACGGCGCATCCTACTGACCACCCGTGCGTCGGAACCTCGGCCGCCGGGACCCATCACCCTGTCGGGTGAGGGTGCGACGGGGGATCGCGGGTTTGCCCCCGGGGGCCGCGGGAAGCCCCCTGGCCCCCTACCAGAGGAGATGGGCGTGGCCGGAGACAGCGGACCAGAGGCGGGCGCCAAGGGCGCCGGCGAGGGCATCAAGGGCAAGGCCAAGGAGGTCGTCGGGGCCGTGACCGGCAACGACGGGATGGCCGACGAGGGCCGGGCCCAGCAGGACAAGGCCGACGCCCAGCGCGACGTGGCCAAGAAGGAGGCCGAGGCCGACAAGGCCCGCGCCGAGGCCGCGGCCCACGAGGCCGAGCAGCGGGCCCACGAGTAGCCCGCCCCGGCCACCCCGCGGGCCCGTCCCATGAGCGTCGTCGGGCTCGACCCGGCCGAGGACCCCGAGGCGGTGGCCGAGTCCGCCGGCCTCACCTACGTCACCGACCAGGCCCCCGGCCACCGCCGCGTCCGGCGGGGCCGGGGGTTCTCCTACGTCGACCGGCGGGGCAACGTGCTGCCCGCCGCCGAGAAGGACCGGATCCGGTCGCTCGCCATCCCGCCGGCGTGGACCGACGTGTGGATCAGCCCCGACCCGAACGCCCACCTCCTGGCCACGGGCCGGGACGCCAAGGGTCGCAAGGTCTACCGGTACCACGACCGCTGGAGGGAGGTCCGCGACGCGGCCAAGTACGAGCGGCTGGCCGACTTCGCCGACGCCCTGCCCGACCTGCGGCGCGCCGTCGACGCCGACCTCTCCCGCCGCGGGCTGCCGCCCGAGAAGGTCACGGCCCTGGTGGTCCGGCTCCTCGACGAGACGCTCATCCGGGTCGGCAACGAGCGCTACGCCGAGGACAACGAGAGCTTCGGGCTGACCACCCTCAGGCCGGACCACGTCGAGGTCGACGGGGGGACGATCGAGCTCGACTTCGTCGGCAAGTCGGGCGTGGCCCAGCGCCTCAGCCTCCACGACGCCCGGCTGGCGCGCATCGCCAAGCGCTGCCACGAGCTCCCCGGGAAGCACCTCTTCTCCTTCCTGGACGACGACGGCGAGGTCGGGCACGTCTCCTCGGCCGAGGTCAACGAGTACCTGCGGGCCCGGATGGGCGACGGGGTGAGCGCCAAGGACTTCCGGACCTGGGGCGGCACCAGCGTCGCCGCCGGCACCCTCGCCCACCCCTGCGCCGACGACCAGCCCTGCGACAAGCTCGTGATCCGCGCCTTCGAGGAGGCGGCCGACGTGCTGGGCAACACGCCCACCGTCTGCCGCACGTGCTACGTCCACCCCGTCGTGCCCGACGGGTACCGGTCCGGTGCCCTCGCCGAGACGTGGAAGGCGTCGCGCTCGACCGCGGCCATGAGCCGCTCGGAGCGCACGGTCCGGAACCTGCTGGACGGCTGAGACGGCGCCGGGGACGCTGAGGCCCTGGTCGCGGCGACGGCGTCGGAGCCGGGTGCCGGGATCGAACCGGCGACATCCTCTTTACAAGAGAGGTGCTCTGCCAACTGAGCTAACCCGGCGGGGCCGCTCACGGTAGCGCCCGACCCGGGCCCGGAGCCCGCCGCTTCGCTGTCACGGTGCTGGCCTGCCCCACTCGCTCCGCTCGCCGGCGGTGGTGGGTAGCGTGGGCGGCGCCCCCGACCGAGGAGGCGCTGTGCCGCCACCGACCACCGCCGAGACCACGGCCGACATCCCGGCCGACGCCCCCGCACCGGCCTCGCCCACCCTCGTGGGGCGCTACCACGAGGTCCGGGACCTGACCGAGGAGCTCGCCGCCCCGCTGGGCCCCGAGGACCAGACGGTCCAGACCATGCCCGACGTGAGCCCCACCAAGTGGCACCGGGCCCACACCACCTGGTTCTTCGAGACCTTCGTCCTCCAGCCCCACCGGGGCGGCTACCAGCCGTTCCACGAGGCCTTCGGCTACCTGTTCAACTCGTACTACGAGACCGTGGGCGCCCGGCACACCCGAGCCGACCGGGGTCAGATCACCCGGCCCACCGCCTCGGAGGTCGGGTCCTACCGCGAGGCGGTCGACCGCTCGATGGCCGCCACCTTGTCGTCCGACATCGGCGAGGCCGTCCACGAGCTGGTCACCCTCGGCCTCCACCACGAGCAGCAGCACCAGGAGCTGCTCCTCATGGACATCAAGCACGTGCTCTCGTGCAACCCCCTCCGGCCCGCCTACCTGGCCCACGACCCGCAGCGGGCGGCCGACCCCGGCCCCCTCCGGTGGCTCGACCGACCCGGCGGCATCGTCGCCGTGGGCCACGACGGCGACGGGTTCGCCTACGACAACGAGGGCCCCCGCCACGACACCCTCCTCCGCCCCCACCGGCTCGCCGACCGGCTCGTCACCAACGGCGAGTGGCAGGAGTTCGTGGCCGACGGGGGCTACCAGCGCCCCGAGCTCTGGCTGTCCGACGGCTGGGCCGAGGTCCAGGCCGGCGGGTGGGAGGCCCCGCTCTACTGGGAGCAGGTCGGCGACGCCTGGCACGAGTTCACCCTCGCCGGGCGCCACGAGGTCGACCCGCACCGCCCCGTCGTCCACGTCAGCCACTACGAAGCCGACGCCTTCGCCCGCTGGGCCGGGGCCCGGCTCCCCACCGAGCAGGAGTGGGAGGCGGCCGTGGCCGCCCAGCCCTTCGTCGAGCCGACCTTCTCGGCCGCCGGCCCCCACCCCCGGGGCGCCGAGGGCGCCGTCGGGCCGCTCCGCCAGGCGTTCGGCGAGGTGTGGCAGTGGACCGCCAGCGCCTACGTCGGCTTCCCCGGCTACACCCCTCCGCCGGGCGCGGTCGGCGAGTACAACGGCAAGTTCATGAGCGGGCAGGTCGTCCTCCGGGGCTCGAGCTGCGCCACCCCGCCGGGGCACGCCCGGGCGACCTACCGGAACTTCTTCCCGCCCCGGGCCCGGTGGGCCTTCTCCGGCGTCCGCCTCGCCGCCGACGCATGACGCCCACCCCGGACATCCCGTCCGCCTCCGAGACGATGGCGGCGAGCGTCGGGCGGACGCTCCGCGAGGAGCCGCAGCGGTGGCTGTCGCCCAAGTGGTTCTACGACGACCTGGGCAGCGTCCTGTTCGACGCCATCACCCGGCTGCCGGAGTACTACCCGACGGCCCGGGAGCGGGCCATCCTGGTCGCCCGGTCCGGCGAGATCGCCGCCGCCTCGGGGGCCGACACCGTCGTCGAGCTGGGCTCGGGCACGTCGGAGAAGACCCGCCTCCTGCTCGACGCCTTCGCCGCCGCCGGTCACCTCCGACGCTTCTGCCCGCTCGACGTCAGCGCCGGCATCCTCGACCAGGCCGCCACCGCCATCGCCGCCGAGCGGCCCGCGGTCGAGGTCGTCCCCGTCGTCGGCGACTTCCTGCACGACCTGGACCGCATCCCCACCGGGGGGCGGCGGCTGGTCGTGTTCCTGGGCGGCACCATCGGCAACCTCACCCCCGACGAGCAGGGTCGCTTCCTCGACCGGGTCGCGGCCACGCTCGAGCCGGGCGACGGCCTGCTCCTCGGCACCGACCTGGTGAAGGACGTCGATCGCCTGTTGGCCGCCTACGACGACCCCGTCGGAGTGACCGCCGCGTTCAACCGGAACGTGCTGGCCGTGCTGAACCGAGAGCTGGGGGCCGACGCCGCCCTGCGGCGCTGGCGCCACCAGGCGCGGTGGGACCCGGACCGCGAGCGCATCGAGATGCACCTCGTGTCCGACGGCGCCCAGGTGCTGCGGGTGCCGGCGTGCGACCTGGAGGTCCCCTTCGCCGACGGGGAGTCGATCCAGACCGAGATCAGCGCCAAGTTCCGGCTCGAGGGGCTGGCCCCCCTGCTGGCCAAGGCCGGCTTCGGCGCGGCCCAGACCTGGACCGACCCCGACGGCGACTTCGCCCTGACCCTGGCGACGCGGGACTGAGCGTCGCCCCTCCCGGCGGCGGCGTCAGTCCGGCGAGTAGACGTTCAGACCGCCCGGTCGCAGGAACGCGGCGAGGGTGATGCGGGCGGTGCGGGCGACCTCGACGGCGAGCGAGGTGGGGGCGCCGACGGCGACCACGGTGCCGAAGCCGGCGGCCCACGCCTTCTGGACGATCTCGAAGCCGGCCCTCCCCGACACGTAGAGCCCGAGGTCGGACGCCGGCAGGGCCTCGGTGAGGCGCAGCCGGCCCACGACCTTGTCCACGGCGTTGTGGCGACCGATGTCCTCCCGGACGAGCACTACCTCCCCGTCGGGGCGGAAGGCGGCGGCGGCGTGCACGCCGCCGGTGCGGGCGAAGAGCTCCTGGTGCGGCCGCACCGCCTCGGCCATGGCGACCAGGACCGTGACCGGGATCGACGGGACGCCGTCGAGGGGGCGCAGCCGGTCGAGCATCTCGTCGACGGTCGCCGACCCGCACACGCCGCAGGCGGCGGTGGTGGGCGTCAGCCGGGGCACGACCGGTCGGGCCGTCCCGCCGGTCGCCACGTCGACCACGTTGAAGGCGGCCCGCTCGTCGAGGCCCAGGCCGCACGAGCGGACGCCGTCGAGGCGGGCGCCGTCGAGCAGCCCCTCGGCCCAGGCGAACCCCACGGCCAGGTCGTGGTCGTTGCCCGGGGTGCGCATCGTGGTGGTGGCGACCTGGCCGTCGACGCGGATCTCCAGCGGCTCCTCGACGGCGACGTCGTCGGGGGCCCGACGGGCCGAGCCGCCGTCGTGGCGGCGCACCATCAGCCGTCGCGACCGGGAGTGGGCCATGCCCCGCAGGCTACGGGGCCGGGGCGGCGGCCACGCCGGGCGGGGCGGCGGACGGACGTCGGGTGTCTAGGGTCGGTCGATGGCGATCGGCGTGCGGCACTGCGACAGGTGCGGGGCGCCGAGCCCCGACGACGAGGCCGGCACCCCCACCTGCCCGACCCACGGGTCGCGGTGGGTCCACGTCCGCAACGCCCCCTGCGCCGCGGTGGTGATCCAGGACGACGCCGGCCAGATCCTCCTCGCCCGGCGGGCCCGCGAGCCCTACGCCGGGATGTGGGAGACGCCGGGGGGCTTCGTCGAGCTGGGCGAGCACCCCGAGGACGCCGCCCGCCGGGAGGTCCGCGAGGAGCTCGGCCTCGAGGTGACCCTCACCGGACTGGTCGGCGTCTACGTCGAGGCCTCGGCCCAGGGCCAGCACCTGCTGGTGCTGGTCTACGCCGGGAGGGCCACCGGCGAGGTCCGGCCCGATCCGGCCGAGGTGGCGGGGTGGGCGTGGTTCGCGCCGGCCGACGTGCCCGCGGTGATGGCCGCCGACCACCGGCGGCGGGTCGACGACCTGCTCGCCGGCACGGTCGTGCCCCTCCCCGCCCGGGAGTAGCGGGCCGCGGCTGCGTCGAGCCCGTCCGGTTCGCGACGACGGTCCGGTCCGGCCCGGCGGCAGCCCCTCCACCCGGCGTGCGTCGGATCGAGCCGGCGAGCGAAGCGAGCTTCGGCGGGAAGGCCGAGAGCAGGACCCCGGGATGAGGAGCGGCGAGGCCTGCGACCTGGCTTCAGGCCGAGGCGGTCTCGTACTCGGCCAGGCTGCGGCCGAGCTTGCGCTTGATGCGCTGCACGGCGTTGTCCACCGACTTGGCGTGACGGCCGACCTCGTCGGCGATCTCGACGTAGGAGCGGCCGGCCACGTAGAGCCGGAGCACCTCCATCTCGAGGTGGGAGAGGTCCGAGGCCATGGCCTCGGCGAGGACGGCGACCTGCTCGTCACCCAGCAGGCGCTCGGCGGGGTCGTCCATGGCCGACGGCGACGGCAGCCGCTCCTCGAGGGTGCGGCCCTCGTCCTCGCTCCCGTCGCGCACGCCGTGGAGCGACACCGAGGTGTTGAGGGGCTGGTGCTTGTGGCGGTTGGCCGTCTTGATGGCGCTCAGGAGCTGGCGGGTGATGCACAGCTCGGCGAAGGGCCGGAACGCGACCTCGTGGTCCGGGCAGTAGTCGCGGACCGCCTTGTACAGGCCGATCAGCGCCTCCTGCTCGAGGTCGTCGGCATCGCCGCCCATCAGGAAGTAGCTGCGGGACCGGGACCGGGCGAAGCGCCGGTACCGGGTGAGCAGCACGTCGAGGGCGTCGCCGTCCCCCTCCTGGAAGAGCCGGGCCAGCTCGGCGTCGGGGCGGGAGGTGAGGGCGGTGCTCGGGGCCATGATGGTTCCTTCGTGCGGTGCGGCGGAGGCTGCAGTGGTGCGTGGCATAGTCCGAAGTGACTAGAAGGGTTTGTGCCACATCCGTGTAAGATGTGTCAACCATCACGTCCAATACTCCAAGTAATGCTTCCTGACCTGGGTACATGCCGACGCCCGATCGGGCTAGTCCGGACCCCGGACGCGTGGTCACCCGGACACACGTTCGACAGCCCATCGGGGCGCCCGCACCCTGCAAGGCGGCGGCACCGCCCTCGGTGACGCGGTTCAGTCGGGCGCCGTCGCCCCCCGGTGCCGCGCCACCTCGAAGCAGGCGAGGGCACCGGCGGTCGCCGCGTTCAGGCTGTCGAGGGGGCCGGCCATGGGGATGGACACCACCTGGTCGCACCGCTGGCGGACGAGCCGCGACAGCCCCGACCCCTCGGCGCCGAGCACGAGGACGAGGGGCACGTCGGCCGCCTCGAGGTCCCACAGCGACCGGTGGGCGTCGGCGTCGAGGCCCACCGACCACACCCCCTGGTCCCGCAGGCGGGCGAGGGCGGCCGGCAGCCCGCCGACGACGGCCATGGGGAGGTGCTCGATGGCGCCGGCCGCCGCCTTGGCCACCGTGGGGGTCACGTGCACGGCCCGGTGCCGGGGCAGGACCACCCCGGTCACCCCGGCGGCCGACGCCGAGCGCAGGACGGCGCCCAGGTTGCCGGGGTCGGTCAGGCCGTCCAGGGCGAGGAGGAACGGGGGCCCGTCGCCCGACGCCGTGGCCCGGACGGCACCGGTCGCCAGGTCGTCGACGTCGTGCTCGACGAGCGGGTCGGCGTGGGCGACGACGCCCTGGGGGGCGTCGGTCCGGGCCGCCCCGTCGAGGCGGGCCCGGGTGACGCGGTGGACGGGCACCCGGTCGTCCTCGGCCAGCTGGAGGATCTCGTCGACGATGGGCGAGCGGTCCAGGTCCGCCGCCACCAGCACCTCGCGGACGCGGCGGGACCCGGCCAGCAGGAGCTCCCGGACGGCCTGGCGGCCCTCGACCTGCTCGCCGCCCAGGCCCCGGCGGGCCGAGCCGGTGCCCGCCGGGCGCCCCTCGTCGGTCCCGGCCCGGTCGCGGGGCGGGCGGGCCGGTGGGCGCGAGGGGCCGCCCCGGCCCTTCGGGGTGCCGCGCCCGCTGCCGCCCGGCCCGCGCCCGCCGGGCGCGCCCCGGCCGGACCCGCCGCGCCGGGGCCCGCCGCCCCGCTTGGGTCCACCCCGGCTCATGCCGCGTCCCTCGTCACGACGGCGACGGCCATGGCCATGACCCCCTCGCCCCGCCCGAGGGCGCCGATCCCCTCGGTGCGGCGGCCGGTGACCGTGACCGGCGCGCCCACAGCCGCGGTGAGGACCTCGGCCATCTCGCGGCGCACGGGGGCCAGCTTGGGGGCGTCGAGCACGACCGAGCAGTCGACGTTGCCCGGCTCCCACCCCTCGTCGCGCACCCGCCGGGCGACCTCGGCCAGCAGGGCAACGCTGTCGGCCCCCTTCCAGCGGGGGTCGGTGTCGGGGAAGTGCTGGCCGATGTCGCCGAGCCCGGCCGCGCCGAGGAGGGCATCGGCGCAGGCGTGGGCGACGGCATCAGCGTCGCTGTGGCCGGCGAGCCCGGCGGCATCGGGGAAGGTGACGCCGCCCAGGCGCAGCCGACGCTCGGGGTCGTCGCTCCACGGGTGGAGGTCGACGCCGAGGCCCACGCGCACCTGCATCACGCCCCGCTTCCCGCGCCGGCGGCCGCCAGGTGGCGGTCGAGCACCTCGACGTCGGCGGGATGGGTGATCTTCACGTTGGCCGGGTCGCCCTCGACGACGACGACCCGGCCCCCGGCCCGCTCCACGAGGGTGGCGTCGTCGCTCGCCTCCGGGGCGTCGGCGTGGGCCGCCCGCAGCACGTCCGCGGCGAACGCCTGCGGCGTCTGCACGGCGACGACCGCGTCGCGGTCGACGGCCCCCCCTCCCCGCCAGCGCAGGCTGTCGACGACGGGGACGCCGGGCACGGCGGCGTCGGCGCCCTCGCGGACGGCAGCGACCACGGTGCGGAAGAGGGCAGCGGGCGCCGCCGGGCGGGCGGCGTCGTGCACGACGACGACGCCGGCGAGGCGGGGGACGGCCGCCAGGCCGGCCCGCACCGACGCCGAGCGCGAGTCGCCCCCGGCCACCACGGCGTCGGCGCCGGGGAGGGTGCGGCCCACGTCCGGGGCCGGCACCACGACCACGACCCCGTCGGCCTCGGAGCGCGCCGCAGCGAGGCTCCAGTCGATGACCCGCCGCCCGGCGACGAGGGCGTACTGCTTGGCCCCGCCGAACCGCGAGCCTCCCCCACCGGCCACGACGACGGCCCACACCGGTCCGTCGCGGGGAGGGGCGGGGTCGGTCACGGCCGCACGCTATTCCTCCGGGCCGGGCGGCGAGGACCCGCCCCAGTTCTGTGACATTCGACCGGGCCAGTACGCTGAGAGCGTGGCTGAGACCTCCCTCCTTCGAGATGTGCCCCTCCTCACCGAGCTGACCGATGACGAGATGGCGGCCGTGGAGGCCGCCACCAGCACCACCGACCTCCTCCGGGGCGACCTGCTCTTCGCCGAGGACGACGTCCCCCACGAGCTCCACGTGGTCGTCAGCGGCCGCATCGCCATCTCCAAGCGATCGGTCGACGGCCGCGAGTCGATGGTCGCCCTCATGGAGCGGGGCGACCTGGTGGGCGAGATGCCCCTCTTCGACGGCGAGGGGCGCTCCGCCGAGGCCCGCGCCCTCGAGGCGTCGCAGGTCCTGACCATCCCCTACGCCCCGCTGCGCGAGATCTACGAGGGCCGGCCGGCGCTGCTGTGGGGCGTCGTGCGCCTGCTCGCCGGGCGGCTGCGCAACACCAACACGGCCCTGGCCGACTCGGTCTTCCTCGACGTCACCGGGCGCACGGCCAAGCGCCTGCTCGAGCTGGCCGGCGACGAGGAGGAGTTCGTCCTCCCCATCACCCAGGAGGAGCTGGCCGGCATGGTCGGCGCCTCCCGGGAGCGGGTGAACAAGGCCATCGCCAGCTTCGTGCGCCTCGGATGGATCGACCAGCGCGAGCGCCGCTACCGGATCCTGAACCGGGTCGAGCTCACCCGGCGGGCCCGCTAGCCCAGCACCGCCAGGAACTCCCCCACCCGACGCCACGCGTCCTCGGCGTCGGCGGCGCGGTGGGCCGGGCGGTCGGCGTCGTGCACGAAGCCGTGGTCGGCACCCTCGTAGCGCACGACCTCGGCTCCGATGGCCTCCAGGGCGTCGGCGTCGGCGGCCGGGACCCACGGATCCTCGGTGCCCACGATCATCAAGATGGGCGCCGCCTCGGCCCCGGCCAGGACCTCGAGCGGCTCGGCCATGGTCTCGCTCACCCACTCCTCGGGCAGGCGCACCATGCCGTAGAACGACACGGCCCGGTCGAAGCGCCCGGAGGCGGCCGCCTTCAGCGAGAACATGCCGCCCTGGCAGAAGCCCATGACGGCGACGGGCTCGACGGCGAGCAGGTCGGCCGCCGCGGCGGCGTCGGCCATGACCCGGGCGTCGTCGAGGCTGCCGGCCGCGGCCAGCCGCTCCTCGAGCGTCGCCTCGGACCGGTCGGGCCAGGAGTCGAAGCATGCCACCGACCAGCCGTGCTCGGCGGCCAGCCGGTCGCACAGCTCGGTGAAGAGCGGCCGGAGGCTGCCGATGTCGGGGACGATCACGAGGCCGCGCGACGCCCCGGCGGTCTCGGCGACGTAGACGGAGGTTCCGGACGGGAGGGTGGTGCTGCTCACCCCGCCAGCATGGCCGGTCGATCGCCCGCCGGGGCGGCCGCGCCCCGATCGACGCCGGACGCGTCGATCGGCCACGCGACCCGGACCTAGGGTGAGAGCATGGCCCCCACCGATGGCGTCCGCGACACCGGTGCCCGGGCGGTCGCCTCGCTCCACCAGTCGATCACCGAACGCCTCGCCCGCCTGATCCGATCGGATGCCGAGTGGGCCGACCAGGCCGTCGACGTCGGCCTCGTGGACCGCGACTGGTTGGCCGACCCCACGGCCAACCCGGCGCGCATCGCACCCCCGACCGAGGTGCTGGAGCGCTTCCTCGAGCGGACCGCGGAGCGGCGGCCGTCGGTCCTGGCCAGCGTCGGTCTCAGCGCCCTCCAGGCCATGTCGCTCTCCCGCTCCGAGGTCGGCGCGGGCGAGGTGGCCATCCCGGCGGAGGTGACGGTCGTGTTCACCGACCTCGAGGGGTTCACCACCTTCACCGCCGCCGAGGGCGACGACGCCGCCGCCCACCTGGTGGGCGATCACAACCGGCGGTTCGGGCCGATCGTGCGCAGCCGGGGCGGGCGGGTCGTCAAGCGCCTGGGCGACGGGCTCATGCTCACCTTCCCGGCCCCCGAGGCGGCGGCGTTGGCCGCCGTCGAGCTCGTGGGCGAGGACCACGGCCCGCTGCGGGTCCGGGCCGGCCTCCACCACGGCGAGGCGGTGGTGACCCACGACGACGTGGTCGGCAACGTGGTCAACATCGCCGCCCGGCTCACCGAGCAGGCCGAGGGCGGCTGCGCCCTGGCGTCGGTGGCGGTGCGGGACGCGGTGGGGGAGATCCGCGGCATCACCTTCGGCCGGGCCAAGCGCTACCGCCTCAAGGGCATCGACCCCGTCAGCGCCTGTGTTGTGACCGCGACCTGACCGGTCCCAGCCACGCGACGGATCGCAGACGACGCAGCCGCGGCCCGGCGCAGCCGCTGGGGGTCTGGGGGTCCCCCCCAGACGAAGAGCCGTGGGGGCGAGGAACGAGCCCTCCGGCTCTGGGAAGGTCTTCGGCCCGAGCGCAGCGAGGCCCCCTCAGCTCGAGGAACGGAGCGAGGCGCAGCCGAGCGAGTGACGAGAAGACTCAGCTGTACCGGTCGAGGATGCTTGCTTCGGCGAGGCGGCTCAGGCCGTCCTTGACGGCGCGGGCGCGGAGCTTGCCGACGCCGGCGACGTCGTCGAGCTCGTCGATGGTGGCCCGGAGGATCTTCTGGAGATCGCCGAAGCGGTCGACGATGGCCTCGACCACCGTCTCGGGGAGGCGGGGGATGCGCGACAGAAGGCGGTGGCCGCGGGGCGACATGGACTCGTCGAGGTCGGGGGGTCCGTCGGAGAGGTGCACGGCCGAGGCCACCCGGCGCAGGTCGACGAGGTCGTCGTCGGACAGGTCGGACAGGGCCCCCAGCGCCTCGGCCAGGTGCCACGAGTCCTCCTCGTGGAAGTAGTCGCGCACGACCAGGCGGCGCTCGTCGCCGATGCCGCCCATCAGCTCCTCGAGCTGGAGGCGCACGAGGCGGCCGTCGTCGCCCAGCTCGATGATGTAGCCCTCGATCTCGGCCGCGATGCGGGCCACCATCTCGCTGCGCTGGAGGACGGTGACGACGTCGCGGAGGGTGACGAGGTCCTCGACCTCGAGGGCGGAGAGGGCCACCGACACCTCGTCGAGGCGGTCCTTGTAGCGCTCGAGGGTCTGGACGGCCTGGTTGGCCCGGGCGATGACCCGGGGCACGGGGTCGATCTGGTGCTTCTCGTGGCCCACGTACACGCTGATGACGTTCATCCGCTGGGACACCGAGATGACCGGGACGTTGATCGAGCGGGCGACCCGCTCCGCCGTGCGGTGGCGGGTGCCGGTCTCGGTGGTGGGCACGTTGGGGTTCGGCACCAGGTGGACGTTGGCCCGGGCGATGCGACTGGCGTTGGGTGCCAGCACGATGGCGCCGTCCATCTTCGACAGCTCCGAGAGCCGCTGCGGGCTGTACGCGGCGTCGAGCAGGAAGCCCCCCGAGCAGATGTTGAGCACGGGGGGACCGTCTCCGACCACGATGAGCGCGCCCATGCCGGCCTGGAGGATGCGGTCGAGACCGTCGCGCAGAGGCGTGCCCGGGGAGAGCAGGGCCAGGGCACGCAGCATCGCCTCACGATCAGCGCTGGCCACGGTCATGGTCGGAGTGTAGATGTCGCCCCGCTGACGGGCCCTGGGGGAGCGTCGGGGCCTAGCCCAGCAGCCCCACCGCGGCGATCGCCTCGGCGAGCGAGCGCACGCGAACCGCGGTGATGCCGGCGGGCGGCTCCGGTGCCGAGGCGGGGACGACGGCCCGGGTGAACCCCAGCCGGGCGGCCTCGGACAGGCGGCGCTCGAGGCTGGTGACGCTGCGGACCTCGCCGCCGAGGCCGATCTCGCCGCAGGCGACGAGCGGGGCCGGGACGGCGCGGCCGGTGGCCGCCGAGGTGATGGCCAGGGCCAGACCCAGGTCGGCGGCCGGCTCGGTGACCCGCACGCCGCCGGCGGCCAGGGCGTAGACGTCGACCTTCCCCATGTCGAGCTCGCTCCGCTTGGTCAGGACGGCGAGCAGCATCGAGACCCGCCCCCGGTCGAGACCGGTGCTCGATCGGCGGGGCTCGGCCAGGCTGGACGGGGCCACCAGGGCCTGGACCTCGACCAGCAGGGGGCGGTGGCCCTCGATCGTCGGCACGACGGTGGACCCCGGGACCCCGGGGAGGCGGTCGGCCAGGAACAGCCCCGACGGGTCGGGCACGCCCTCGAGGCCGACCTCCCCCAGCTGGAACAGCCCCAGCTCGGCCGTCGACCCGAAGCGGTGCTTCACCGCCCGCAGGAGGCGCAGGGCGTGGTGACGGTCGCCGTCGAGCTCGAGGACGGTGTCGACCACGTGCTCGAGGACCCGGGGCCCGGCCAGGGCCCCTTCCTTGGTGACGTGGCCGATCAGGACCGTGGCCAGCGTGCGGGCCTTGGCCTCGCGCACCAGCCGCTGGGCGACCTCGCGCACCTGGGCGACGCTGCCCGGCGTCGAGGACAGGTCGGGGTCGGCCACGCTCTGGGCCGAGTCGACGATGAGCACGTCGGGCCTCACCTCGTCGACCGAGGCGAGGATCCGGGGCACGAGGGACTCGCCCACGAGCCACAGACGGTCGTGCAGGGCGCCCAGGCGCCGGGCCCGGTCGCGCACCTGGGACGGGCTCTCCTCGGCGCAGGCGTAGAGCACGGTGGCGCCGCCCCGGGCGAGCCCGGCGGCGGCCTGGAGCACGAGGGTCGACTTGCCGGTGCCCGGCGCCCCGCCGAGCAGGGTGACCGACCCGGGCACGAGCCCGCCCGAGAGCACCCGGTCGAGCTCGTCGACCCCCGTGGGGACCGGGGCCACCTCGGCCTCGGCACCGTCGGTGCTCGGCCGGGCCGGGCGGGCCGCCACCCCCGAGCCCCATCCGGCCCATGCCGGGGCGGGCCCGACCTCGGCCGCCTCGACCTCCTCGACCAGGGTCCCCCACTCGCCGCAGCCCGGGCAGCGCCCGACCCACTGCGGGGACGCGCTGCCGCACTCGGTGCAGCGGTGGACGGACCGGACCTTGGCCATGGCGACACCCTAAGCAGGGGGTGCGACACCCGACCCAGCACGGATGGTGCCAGGCACCATCCGTGGCGGTCACGCTCGTCGGAACGACCTCCGTCGCCACCCTCGGTTCTGTTCGCGCCAGGCGACATCGGTGTCCGGCAGCGGTGTCAGAACGGTGCCGGCGGCCACGACACCGACCGCCGCACAGAACACCGCCACACCGCCCTCTGCCTGGCCATCGCGTTCCGGATCACCGCCAGGCTGATCGACCACCGCGACCAGCACGGATGGTGCCAGGCACCATCCGTGGCGGTCAGCCGACGGTCAGGGTGACGGTCACCGGGGAGGCCGAGGCGGGCCAGGTGAGGGTGGCCCGCCAGCCGGGGTGCTCCTCCTCGACGGTGACCGAGGCCGGGGCGGCCGACGGCGTCAGGACCATGGCGCCGACGGCGAGGCGGGCACCGCCGTCGGTGATCACCGACTCGGCCGACCACAGGGTGCGGATCGCGACCGTTGCGGCCCCCTCGGCCGGGACCACCATGGCCCGGATGGACGCCTCGCCCTCCACCGTGGCGTCGATGCCCGCCGCCCCCTCGCCCTCGGCCACCCCGACCCAGCCCGAGCCGTGGTGGAGGGTCACGGGCACGTGCTGGTCGCGGGCGAACTCGGGGCGCCGGCCCCGCTCGGCGCCCAGGGCCGCGGTGGACGTGAGGACGCTGACGGCCTCGACCGAGCCGAACCGCTGGACGTGGCGGCGGGGCAGGTCGGTCCGGACGACGAGCCAGGGGGCCACGGCGGGGGCGAGGGCGGCGACGATCGGCACCGCCCACAGGTCGTGGACGTGGTCGGTCGCCTCGTCGAGGGGCCAGGGCAGCACCCGCTCGACCGGCGCCCCCGCCGCCACCAGCCAGGGCGAGACGAGGGCGACGTACCGGTCGAGGCCCAGCCCGTAGGCCCGGATGTACGGGCCGCACATCGCCCCCAGGTGCGGGTGGAACAGGGCGGCGATCCGCGGGCCGATGGCGCCCAGGACGACGGTGGCGGCGTCGACGTAGGCCGGGCTCGGCGGGTGGACGGCCCACAGGCCGGCGGCGAGCAGGTCCACCCCGTCGTAGGTCGGCGAGCTGTACTCGTCGACGTCGCCGTGGCGGCGGACGCGCTCGGCCGCGGCCCGGGCCCGGGCCTCCCCCGCGGCCAGCAGGGTGGTCGACCCGTCCTGGGCCCCGAGCCACCCGAGGAGCCAGGCGTGGAGCAGGTCGGGGTTGGTGTACCACGGCGGGATGCGGTCGTCGGGCTCGCCCCGCACGCACGCCCGCACCGCCGGCACCAGGAGCTCCTCGACCACGGTCGGGCCCACCGCCTCGCCGTGCCGCTCGACCACCAGGGCTAGGGCCGTGCCCACGAACTGGCGCCAGTTGGGGTCCCAGTGCAGCCACTCCACCGCCCCCTCCTCGGGGGGTGGCGGCTGCTCGGCGGTGACGGGGAAGGTCCCGTCCCACGGGCGGCCGGGGGCGTGGAGCTGGAGGGCGACGATGCGCCGCAGGGCGACGACGGCCCGGTCGACCCGCCCGTCCTCGAGGTCGGCGAGGGCGCCGTAGGCCGACTCGCGGACCGTGTGGAGCCCCAGCGCCGCCAGGTCGACCCCGGGGGCGACGCCGGGCGGCACCGCCTCGAGCCCCGCGGCCGGGTCCCACAGCCCCTCGCGCAGCTCGCGCAGCCGGGCGGCGAGGACGTCGAGGCCGGTCACGTCGGCGGTCCGAGCACGTCGACCAGGCCCTCCCGGCCGCGCACGCCGAGCTTGCGGTACACCCGCTGGAGGTGGCTGTCGATGGTGCGGACCGACACGACCAGGTGGTCGGCGATGTCCTGGCGGCTGGCCCCGGCCACGACCATCGCCGCGATCTCCGCCTCCCTGTCGGTCAGGACCGGGTGGGTGTCGACGTCGCCCAGCCCGGGGGTCCGGAGGCCCTCGCTGCGCGCCGCCAGGGCGCCGACCCGTCGGCGGGCCTGGGCGGCCTGGCGCTCGTCGTCGGCCCGGCGGGCCACCTCGGCCCACGTCTCGACGGCGTCGAGCCCGACGCCCATGGACTCGTAGGCCGCCGCCGCCAGGGCGAGGGCGTCGATCCGGCCCTCGACGACGGCGGTGGCCCGGCGGGCGTGGACGGCCACGAGGCGGCTGTCCGTGCGGCCGGCCACATCCGCCAACGCCTCGGACGCCTCGGCCCGGTCGTCGGCGTCGCCCAGCCGAGAGAGGTCGTGCCAGGCCGCCGCCTCGTACGGGACCATCCCGGCGTCGCGCGCCACGGCCACGGCTTCCCGCAGCCGGGGCCCGGCCGGGAGCCCCTCGGCGGCGTCCAACCACGACGCGTAGCGCAGCTCCTCGCACCGGAACAGGCGGACGGCGTGGGCGGGCAGCTCGGCCCAGGCGGCCCGGGCCTCCCGCGCCGCAGGCAGGTCACCGGCGGCAGCGTGGGCGGCGACGAGCCCGGCGGACGGGTGGGCGAGCCACCCCGGCCGATGCACCCGGCGGAGGTCGCTCACGGCCTCGCCGAACCAGCGGGCCGCGGTCCGCGGGCGCCCCGCCCGCAGGTGGGTCCGACCGAGGTGCAGGGCGAGCCAGCCGTGCGAGGCGGGGTCGCCACCGGCCGCGGTGGCCCGCTCGACCGCCATGGCCCCCTCGATGGCGGCGTCGACCTGCCCGGCATCGGCCAGCGCGCCGAGGCGGAAGAGGTAGGCGACGCCGAGGGCGCTGGGGTGGACGTGGGGGCTGTCGGACGCCAGGGCGAAGATGCGATCGAACTCCTCGATGGCGGCAGCCGTGGCCCCCTCGTTCATGTCGACCGACGCCACGACGGTCCGGGCCTCGACGGCGATCTCGGCGTCGTCGTCGGCGACCCACGGCTCGACGAGCGCCCGGGCCGTCGCCTGGTCGCCGCCGAAGGCGCGCAGCCGGCTCTCGAAGACGTCGATCGCCGCCCGGCGCCCCGGTGCGGCCCGGCGGGCGCGAGCGGCGGTGGCGAAGGCCTGCTCGGGGTCGTTGGCGTGGAACTGGGAGATGGCGATGGTCTCGGCGTGGCCGACGACCGCCTCCTGGTCGAGGTCGAGCCCGGCCAGGTCGTCGCTCAGGGCGGCGATGGCCTCGGGGTCGCCGAGGTGCCCGAGGGCCACCGTCAGCACCTGGAGCGACCGGTCATCGGCGCCGGCGCGCCACGCCCTCTCGGCCAGGGTGACGCAGTCCTCCCAGCGGCTGAGGTCGTAGGCCGCCTCCGCTCCCCGCACCAGCGCGTCCCGGTCCTCGTCGCCCCGGGGCGGGTCGGCCCACCCGGCCCCGACGAGCGCCAGCCCCCGGGTCAGCACCGTCTCGGGGGCGGTCGAGGTCGATGCCGCCAGGACGTCGGCCACGCGCCGCCAGGACGCGGTGGCGACGGCGGGGTCGCGGGTCGCCCCCAGCGCGGTCGCGACCAGGCGGCTGGCGACGGCGCACCACAGCGTCCCGTCGGCCCGCTCGACGACCCGGACGAGGCCGCGGCGCTCGGCGTCGGCCAGCGGACCCGACCCGCCGAGGGCCTCGGCATCGTCGATGGCGAGCTCGTCGGCGAGGGCGAGGGGCTGGAGCACGGCGCGGACGTCGGCGGGCAGGGCGTCGACGTGGGCGAGGACCTCGGGATCGACGGTGTCGGCCAGGTCGCCGGTCAGGCACCACAGGCCGGCGTGGCGGGTCCACGCCCCGGCGGCGCGGGTCGCGCCCACGGCGGCCACCAGCCAGCCCGGGTGGCCGCGCGCCATCAGCCACAGCCGCTCGCGGCTGGCGGCGTCGACGGCGCCACCGGCGAGGCGCTCGACGAGCTCGTCGGACCCGTCCCGGTCGAGCGGCGGAAGCTCGACGCGGGCGACGATGTCACGCCACCACGCCCGCGAGGCATCGGCGCCGGACGGGTCGTCGCGCACCGTGGCCAGGAGGCGGGCCCGGCCTGCGGCCACGGCGTGGTGGAGGACCGCCGAGGTGGCGTCGTCGACCTCGTCGAGCTCGTCGACGACGACGACCGGGAGGGGTCCGCCGCCGGCGTCGGGGGGAGGGCCGAAGAGCGCCTCGACCACCTGGGCGAGGGTGGCGCCGGCCACGCCGTCGGGCAGGGGTCCGGGGAGGACCCGGTGGAGCGCCCCGAACGGGCGCGGCGCGGCACCGACGGCGTCGAGCACGACCGTCGGGCGGTCGGCGGCGCGCAGCCGGCGGGCGACCTCGGCCAGCACCGCCGAGCACCCCCGGCCCCGGGGACCGCGCAGCACCGTGCCCGAGCCCCCGTCGACCGACGCCACCAGGCGCTCCAGCACCGACTCCCGCCCCACCAGGCCGTCCGGCGCCGGCACGGGACGGCGGTTCGTGGTCACGGGCGCGCACGGTACCGCGGTGGTAGACCCGGCCCATGTCGATCAAGTCGGGCTTGTTCGCCGCCATCACCACGATCGTGGTGATGCTCGTCCTGGGGAACGGGTGGGTCGCCCGCCGGGCCGGCGACGGGGGCGACTTCGCTGCGCTCACCCGCCAGTCGATCGCCGGCCGACTGCGGTGGCAGGTGTGGGACGCCCCCTCCGGCGTGCAGGGCGCCACCATCGCCTACCTGCTCAGCTTCATCGTCGTGACCGCGGTCCTCGGCGCGATCGTGGGGCGGGCCCGCCCGCTGGCGGCGTTCGTCGGGGGCTGGGGGGCGTTCCTCGCTGCGTCGGTCGTGAGCTCCGGGGTGTACGGGCTCGTCGTCGACGACCGGTTCGCCCCCCGTCCGGGCGACGACGTCATCGACACCTTCTCGTTCAACGCCTCGCCGGGCGCCGTCGTCGGCATGTGGCTCGGATGGCTCGTCGGGCTGGCCGTGATGCTGGGCAGCCTCGGGGCCGACCGGAGAAGCCGCCCGGCACCGCCCGCCGGCGGGTGGGGTGGCGGGCCGGCGTACGACCCGGGCCACGACCCGCAGGCACCGGAACCGAGCCCCTTCGGCCCGGCGACGGCTCCTCCTCCACCGCCACCGGCACCGTCGACGGGCGGGCCCGTCATCGGGACCCCGCCCGACCGCACCCAGGTCTTCGGCGAGCCGCCGCCCCGCTAGGTGCTCCTGGACGAGGGCGAGCGCCGGGCTCGTCGCCCGGCGCGCTGAGGTCGGACACAGGGAGGTCACCGGATCTGGAGGTTCGGGTTTGCCGTCCTCGCCGGCCGGGCATGCGACGAACATCCGTTCGTGACTGCTGGGACCCTCCGGAACCCCATCGACAGGTTGGCGAGCTTGACGGGCTGGAGCAGCCCCGTGATCACCTCGCCGAGGATGGCCACGTCGTTCCAGAAGCCGCACCTCTCGGCTGGCGAGAGGCGGTGCAGCTCGGGGACCCGTCGCCGGAGCGATGGACGCCACCGGCCGAGCGGACGCGACCGCGGGACCGGGTTCCTCTCGTCCACCGAGCGATGGGACGCAGCCGCCGCTCGCTCGCTAGGGGCGCGTCGTGCGCAGGGCCGGCGGGTAGTCGCCCGTCGCCTTGGCCCAGCCCGACGCGGCCAGGCGCTGGGCGACGAGCCGGATCACGCCGACGAGGGCCCCGGTGAGGAGGGCCCAGGCCAGGGCCTCCCCCCAGGTCACGTCGCGGCTGGCGGGGTTGCCGGGGGCCTCCCGACGGGTCAGGAGCTTCCAGGTCCGGGCGACGAGCGGCTTGGTCGCCACGACCGCCCCGATGGCGGCGGCGCTGGCCACGCCGTTCCACACCTGCTCCTCGTCGAGTTCCACATCAGCCTCCTGGTCGTCGGTCGGCCCACCCTGCCCCATGGCCGGGCGCCCGACCCATCCCGTCGCTACCGTGCGCCCATGCGCGTCGACATCCCCGAGGGTGCGGACCCGATCATGCACGTGTGGGGCACGATGGTCCCGGGCATCGGCCCGGCGGCGGCGAAGATGTCGGCCAAGGTCTACGAGTGCTCCACCCTCGGTCTCCGCGAGTTCGAGGCCGCCCGGCTCCGGATCGCCCAGATCAACGGGTGCCTGTTCTGCCAGGACTGGCGCACCGATCGGGACGGGGAGACGGTCGAGGACTCCTTCCCCGACGCCGTCACCGCGTGGCGCACCACCGACGCCCTCGACACCCGGGCCCGCCTGGCCGCCGAGTACGCCGAGCGCTTCGCCCTCGACCACCACGGGCTCGACGACGCCTTCTGGGCCCGGATGAAGGCGGCCTACACCGACGCCGAGATCGTCGAGCTGAGCATGTGCCTCGGGTCGTGGATCGCCTTCGGACGCCTGAACCGGGTCCTCGGGCTCGACACCGCCTGCACCCTGCCCGCCGCCTCGTCCTGACCGGCCCGGGCGTGTGTCACCCGGGGGGTCGCGGGTAGGGCGTCGGAGCCCGCCCGTGAAGGAGACACACCCATGCCCAGCGCCTACACCGCACCCGGTCTCGAGGAGGCAGACGCCGCCAAGGTCCGCGACGCGCTGCAGAACCGCCTCCTGGCCCTCATCGACCTCCAGCTGACCCTCAAGCACATCCACTGGAACGTGGTGGGGCCCAGCTTCATCGGGGTCCACGAGATGCTCGACCCCCAGTACGCCGCCGTGTCGGAGATGGTCGACGACGTGGCCGAGCGCATCGCCACCATGGGTGGCCAGCCCCTCGGCACCCCCGGCGCCATCGTCGACGGCCGGACCTGGGAGGACTACAAGCTCAACCGGGCCCTGACCCACGAGCACCTGCAGGCCCTCGACCATGTCTACGTGGGGGTCATCGAGGACCACCGCAACGCCATCAAGGTGGCCGGTGACATCGACCCGGTGGCCGAGGACATGCTCATCACCCAGACCAGCCAGCTGGAGCTGTTCCAGTGGTTCGTCCGGGCCCACCTCGAGGACAAGTCCGGCAACCTCGACAGCTGATCCCGGCGGGCCACGCCCCGCCCCGGACGCGACGAACCCCCGGCAGCGTGGCCGGGGGTTCGTCGCGTCGAGGGATGTGCCCGCCCTGGGTCAGGGGGACGGCGTCTCCGCCGGTCCGGCCTTCTCGAGCTCGACCGTCGGGGGCTCGAAGCCCTCGATGGCCCGGAACACGATGTCGGGCTTGTCGTCGTCGTCGGGGTTGGGCTCGGCGTCGACGATGATGATCTGCCCGGCCGAGTACTCCTTGTACAGGAGCTTCTCGGACAGCGGATCCTCGACGAAGCGCTGGATCGCCCGGCGGAGGGGCCGGGCCCCGAGGGTCGGGTCGTAGCCCCGGTCGACGAGGAGCAGCTTGGCTGCGTCGGTGACCTCGATGCCGATGCCCTGGCTCTCGAGCTGGACCTTGGTCCGCTTGATCATGAGGTCGACGATGGTCGTGACCTCCTGCTTCGAGAGCTCGTGGAAGACGATGGTCTCGTCGATGCGGTTCAGGAACTCGGGCCGGAAGTGCTGCTTGAGCGCCTCGTTGACCTTCTCCTTCATCTTCTCGTACGTGACCGCCTCGTCGGACTTGCCGAAGCCGACGTTGGCCTTGCGCAGGTCCTGGGTGCCGAGGTTCGAGGTCATGATCAGCACGGTGTTGCGGAAGTCCACCGAGCGGCCCTGGCTGTCGGTCAGCCGGCCCTCCTCGAGGATCTGCAGCAGGGTGTTGAACACGTCGGGGTGGGCCTTCTCGATCTCGTCGAAGAGCACCACGCTGAAGGGCTTGCGGCGCACGGACTCGGTGAGCTGGCCGCCCTCCTCGTAGCCCACGTAGCCGGGGGGCGAGCCCACCAGGCGGCTGACCGTGTGCTTCTCCATGTACTCGGACATGTCGAGGGTGATGAGCGACTGCTCGTCGCCGAAGAGGAACTCAGCGAGCGTGCGCGCCGTCTCGGTCTTCCCCACGCCCGACGGGCCGAGGAAGATGAAGCTGCCCGAGGGTCGCTTCGGGTCCTTGAGCCCGGCCCGGGTGCGGCGGATCGCCCGGGAGACGGCGGCGATGGCCTGCTCCTGGCCGATGACCCGCTTGTGCAGCTCGTCCTCCATGCCGAGGAGCTTCTTGGTCTCCTCCTCGGTGAGCTTGTACACGGGGATGCCGGTCCAGATGGAGAGGACCTCGGCCACGGCCTCCTCGTCGACCTGGTCGAAGAGGTCGACGCCGGACGCCTTGATCTCGGCCTCCTTCGCCTCCTTCTGGGTGAGCAGCTCCTTCTCCTCGTCGCGGAGCTTGCCCGCCTCCTCGAAGCGCTGGGCCTCGACGGCCTCCTTCTTGCGCTTGACCACGTCGGCCAGCTTGTTCTCGAGGTCCTTGTAGTCCGGGGGCGTCTGCATGCGCTTGATGCGCAGGCGGGAGCCGGCCTCGTCGATGAGGTCGATGGCCTTGTCGGGCAGGTGCCGATCGGAGATGTACCGGTCGGCCAGGTTGGCCGCCGCGACGAGCGCCTGGTCGGTGATGGTGACCCGGTGGTGCTCCTCGTAGCGGTCGCGCAGGCCCTTGAGGATCTCGATCGTGTGGGCCACCGTGGGCTCCTCGACCTTGATCGGCTGGAAGCGCCGCTCCAGGGCGGCGTCCTTCTCGAGGTGCTTGCGGTACTCGTCGGTGGTGGTGGCCCCGATGGTCTGGAGCTCACCGCGGGCCAGCATCGGCTTGAGGATGCTGGCGGCGTCGATGGCGCCCTCGGCGGCCCCCGCCCCGACGAGCGTGTGGATCTCGTCGATGAAGAGGATGATGTCGCCGCGGGTGCGGATCTCCTTCAGCACCTTCTTGAGCCGCTCCTCGAAGTCGCCGCGGTAGCGGCTCCCGGCGACCAGGGCGCCGAGGTCGAGGGTGTAGAGCTGCTTGTCCTCGATGGTCTCGGGGACGTCACCGCCGGCGATCGACTGGGCCAGGCCCTCGACGATGGCGGTCTTGCCGACGCCGGGCTCGCCGATCAGCACCGGGTTGTTCTTGGTGCGGCGGCTGAGGACCTGCATGACCCGCTCGGCCTCGCGGCTGCGCCCGATGACCGGGTCGAGCTTCTTCTCGCGGGCCAGCTGGGTGAGGTTGCGCCCGAACTGGTCGAGCACCAGGGAGCCGGACGGCGACGCCTCGCCGGAGCCGCCGGAGGTGGCCCCGGCCTTCTCCGAGCCCGAGCCGGTCTGGCCGCTGCCGGGGCCGGAGTAGCCCGACAGGAGCTGGATGACCTGCTGGCGGACCCGGGACAGGTCGGCCCCCAGCTTCACCAGCACCTGGGCGGCCACGCCCTCGCCCTCGCGGATGAGGCCGAGGAGGATGTGCTCGGTGCCGATGTAGTTGTGGCCGAGCTGCAGGGCCTCGCGGAGGCTCAGCTCCAGCACCTTCTTGGCGCGGGGGGTGAAGGGGATGTGGCCGCTGGGCGACTGGGTGCCCTGGCCGATGATCTCCTCGACCTGCTTGCGCACGGCCTCGAGCGAGATCCCCAGGGACTCCAGGGCCTTGGCGGCGACGCCCTCACCCTCGTGGATGAGGCCGAGCAGGATGTGCTCGGTCCCGATGTAGTTGTGGTTGAGGAGGCGAGCCTCCTCCTGGGCGAGCACCACCACCCGGCGGGCCCTGTCAGTGAAGCGTTCGAACACCTGTGCCTCCCTCGACGGGACCGGGGTGGTTCCCGTGTGGGTTCGTGGGTCCCGAGCCTACCGCTCCCCTCCACCTTCCCGGCCCCCGGGATGGTGGAGGGGGGCGACGGGCCTCCCCCCGGGATCCCCCCGGGGATCCATCGGCCGTGGTCGCCCACCCTCCATGGGCCGTTGGGACCACCTGCGGGCCCGATGTCACAGCACCACGTCGCGCTCGGTCCACTTCCCCAGGCCCGGGCGCTGCCAGGTGGCGAAGGCGTCGAGGGCCTCGGCCCCGGTCGGCTCCACGACGATGCTGGTGCGCACGTCCTCGGCCAGGAACCCGTCGGCGACGGCCCGGTCGAGGAGGGCGGCGGCCGGCGCCCAGAAGCCGGCCACGTCGACCAGCCCGATGGGCTTGTCGTGCACCCCGAGCTGGGTCCAGGTCATGGCCTCGAAGGCCTCCTCGAAGGTGCCGATGCCACCGGGCAGGGCGAGGAAGGCGTCGGACAGCTCGGCCATGCGGGCCTTGCGGTCGTGCATCGACGCCGTGACCTCCAGCCGGGTGATGTCGCGCTTGGCGATCTCGGCGGCGTCCAGGAACTCGGGGATCACGCCGGTGACGTCGCCCCCGGCGTCCATCACCGCGGCGGCCACCCGGCCCATGAGCCCGACCGAGCCGCCGCCGTAGACGAGCCCGATCCCCCGCTCGGCCAGTGCCCTCCCCGTGGCCTCGGCCTCGGCCACGTAGGCCGGGTCGGTGCCCGGGTTCGAACCGCAGAAGACGCACACCCTGGTCAGCTCCACCGGGCGATGCTGCCACCCGAACGCCCTCGTGCCGAACCCGCGACTCGGGGTGGGATGCTGTCGGGGTGGAGCGGAGCGTCACCCCCTTGGAGCGGGGGGTGCTGGGCGGGCTCGCGGTGTTCCGCTACCTGGCGTGGGCCTGGATGGCCGTCGTCCTCTGGGTGTCCCGGGACGAGCTGGGCCACCCGGCGGCGGCGCTGGGGCTCTGCGCGGCGACGGCGGCGGCCTCGCTCGCCCTCGGCGCCGCCTCGCGGTGGCGCCCGGCCCTGCTCTTCCGGCCCGAGGTCGTCGCCGCCGAGGTCGGCCTCGGTGCCGCCCTGCTCGTGGCCGACGGGTGGGTCTACGGCGGCCCGCACCGCGTGGCCCTCGGCTCGGCGTGGCCCATCGCCGGCGCCCTCGCCGCCGGGATCGCCGGCGGCCCGGTCGGGGGCGCCGCCGCAGGCGTCGTCATCGGCCTGGGGCGCTACGGCGGGACCCGGCTCGACGACCTCGGGTCCCCCGGCCTCCTGTCCCTCCTGTCGACCACGTTCCTCTACGCCCTGGCCGGGGGCGCCGCCGGTCTCGTGATGCGGCGGCTCCAGCAGGCCACCGACGAGATCGCCGCCGCCCGGGCCCGCGAGGAGGTGGCCCGCACCCTCCACGACGGCGTCCTCCAGACCCTGGCGGTCGTCCAGCGCCGGTCGACCGACAGCGACCTGGCCGAGCTGGCCCGGACCCAGGAGCGCGAGCTTCGCCAGTTCCTGTTCGGGATCGACCGGGCGCCCGGGGACCTGCTGGCCGAGCTGCGCCAGGCGGCGGCGACGGCCACCGCCCGGCACGGGCTGGCGGTGGAGGTCACCGCCGTCGACGACCCCGGGGAGATCCCCGCCGACGCCGTCCGGGCGCTCGTGGGCGCGGTCGGGGAGGCGCTCACCAACGCGTCGAAGCACGGCGACGCCACCCGGGCCGTCGTGTTCGTCGACCCCGACGACGACGGCGTCCAGGTGTCGGTCAACGACGACGGCTCCGGCTTCGACGTCGACGCCGTGCCCGAGGGGGTCGGCCTGGGCCGGTCGATCCGGGGTCGGGTCGCCGAGGTGGGCGGGCAGGTCCAGGTCCGGTCCGCCCCCGGCCGGGGCACCGAGGTGCGCCTCACCCTGCCCCGCTGAGGGCGGGCCGGTCGCGCCACCCGGCCCGCCCGGTCGGCCGTGCGCCGTGCGCCCGAGAACCCACGGGACGAGCGGCGGAGGGGCCGGTACCGTCTGCCCATGACGGACGACGTCGCCCCGCAGACCTTCACCAGCGGAGAGTTCTTCGTGGCCCTGTCGGGGCTGGCGGCCATGCGGTCGGTCCTCGTCGACCCCGACCGGGCCCGACCACGGATCGACGAGGCTCGCGCGATCGCGGCCCGGATGGACGAGTCCCCCAACGACATCGTCATCCCGGTGGTCGAGCACGCGGTGACGACCGGGTACGCGGCCTGGGCGCCGACCTACGACGGACCCAACCCGGCCATCGCCGGCGAGGAGCCGGTGGTCCACCGCATCGTCGACGCCCTGGCCCCGGGGCGGGCGCTCGACGCGTGCTGCGGGACCGGGCGCCACGCCGCCCACCTCGTCGAGCGCGGGTGGGACGTGGTCGGGGTCGACGCCACCCACGAGATGCTCGAGGTGGCCCGGGCCAAGGTGCCGAGCGCCCGGTTCGAGCAGGGCGACGTCCTCGACCTGCCCCTCGCCGACGACGCCGTCGACCTGGCCGTGTGCTCGCTGGCCCTCACCCACGTGCCCGACCTGGCCGCCGCCCTGGCCTCGCTGGCCTGCGTGGTGCGCCCCGGCGGGACGCTGGTCCTGTCCGACATCCACCCCACGTCGGTGCTCATCGGCGGCACGGCCGCCTTCCCCCACGAGGGCGGCCTGGCCCACGTGCGCAACCTCCACCACCCGATCAGCTCGTACGTCCGGGGGTTCCACGGCGCCGGGCTGGAGGTCGTCGACTGCGTCGAGGTCGAGCACGACCCCGAGACGCTCGCCGGCCACCTCGCCCACCCCTTCGTCCCCGATGCCGTCCAGGAGGCCTACGGCGGCCTCCCATTCCTGCTGATCTGGCACCTGCGGGTGCCGGGGTGACCCGGCCGCCGGGGAGGCGGGCCGTCAGGCGTCCCGGCCGAACCCGGCGGTGACGGCGGCGGCCAGGGCCAGGTAGGCGTCCTGGGTGGCCCGATCGAGGCGGTCGAGGCCGTCGATGCCGCCGGCGGCCAGCACCGGGTCGTAGGGGACGCGCACCACCGACCGGGTGATCTGCTGGAAGTGGGCCTCCAGACCGTCGACGTCGACGGCCAGGTCGTTGCGGGCGGCGTTGACGACGGTGACGGCCGAGCCGACGAGGTGGTCGGCGCCGTGCTTGTGGAGCCAGCGCAGCAGGTGGTCGGCGTGGCGGGCCTGGTCGACGGCCGGGCCGGTGACGATCACCAGCTGGGTGGCCATGTGGAGCACGGCCCGCATGGCGTCGTGGAGGACCCCGGTGCCGCAGTCGGTGAGGATCACGTTGTAGTGCTGGCCGAGGATCCCGAGGGAGTCGGCGTAGTCCTGGGCCGTGTAGGCGTCCGACACCGCCGGGTCGGCGTCGCCGGCCAGGACCTCGAGCCGGGACGGCGCCTGGGTGGTGTAGGCCCGGACGTCAGGGTACGAGTGGATGCCCTGGCGGGCGTCGAGCAGGTCCCGCACCGTGCGCTGGGTGTCGGGGCTGACCCGGTACCCGAGGGTCCCGTAGTCCGGGTTGGCGTCGAGGGCGACGATGCGGTCGCCCCGCTCGATGGCCAGGGTGTGGCCCAGCATCAGGGTCGTGGTGGTCTTGCCCACGCCCCCCTTGGTCGACAGCACGGCGATGCGCTCGCCCCGGCGGGCCGCCAGCGGCTTGGTGACCTGGTGGCGGAGGTCGTCCCGCATGGCCTCGGCCGACGAGGGGCCCGGGTTCACCTTGCCGGCCGACACCTTGTACACGCCCTTGCGCCAGCCGGTCCGGGGCACCGCCTTGGGCACGGGGATGAGCGACTGCGGCTGCCAGAGCCGGTCGAGGGCGGCCGGGTCGGGCAGCGACGAGTCGGCGGGGCGGCCGCTCGCGCCGGGCGTGAGCGATCCCCCGGAGGCGAGGGGGGCGGCCGGCGGCGCGGGTGGGTCGGCGGCGGGGCCGGGGGGCTCGGTGGCCCGCGGTCCCGCGGAGGCGGGCTCGGTGGCCGGGCGCCGGAGGGGGTCGGGCGGCGGGGCCGGGGGCGGCCCGGCGACGGTCAGGTCCACGTCGACGCTCGGCGGGGCGGCCGGGCGCGACCCGTTCGGGCCGGGGATCGGGGTGGCGGACGTCGACGTGCTGGCCATGGCGGCTCCTCCTGCCCGGGCGGTCCCCCGTGGTTACCGTCACCGGCTGCCCGGCAAACCTCAGCCCCTGCGGGGGTCAGTCCCCGGCCTGCTCGTCCACGCCGACCTCGACGTCGTCGGCATCCGGGGGCCCGGTCGGCGGCTCGGCCCCACGGGGCACGCGCACCCGGAGGGCACCCGGCCGGGAGCGGTACTCCAGCGGCGAGCGCAGCGTGTCGACCTCGCCGTCGATGGCCACCAGGATCCGGTGGCCGTGGGCGTCGATGGTGATCTCGGGTCCGCAGCTGGTGTCGAGCGAGGGCGTCCCCGGGGCCCCCCGCACGACCGCGCCGATCGCCATGCGGGCGAAGGCCCACCGGGTCTCGGCCTTGGCGATGAAGCAGCACAGCACGCCCCCGGCCATCTCGGTGCGGGCGCCGATGCCCCGGGGCCCGACCTCGTAGGTGTTGTTGCCCACGAACACGAACGGGGTCCGCCGATCCCACCGGTGGCCGTCGACCGTGATGTGCATGCGCCGGGTCGGGAACCGCCGCAGCACCCGCCACGACGCCAGCGGGACCGACCGGACCTTGCCCCACCCCCGGCTGGTGCGGATGTCGTCCCGGAGGTCGACCATCACCGGGTACAACCCGATCGACGAGTTGTTCACGAACGTGCGCCCGTTCACCTGGGCGACGTCGACGGTCCGGGTGTCGCCGTTCACCACCACGTCGGCCGCCTCCGCCAGGTCCATCGGGACACCGAGGTCCTTGGCGAAGTGGTTGAACGTCCCCAGCGGCAAGATCCCGAGGGCGACGTCGCTGTCGAGGAGGGCGTCGGCCGCCGTGCCCAGGGAGCCGTCCCCGCCGGCCACGGCCACGACGTCGGCCCCCCGCTCGGCCGCGGCCCGGACCGCCGAGCCGAGCGCGGCACCGACAACGACCGCGGTGCGGGGCTCGAGGCCCATCGGGGCGAAGGCCTCGGCGACGCGAGCCCGCTCCCCCTCGGCGGCATCGCCGTCGACCGACCCCGCCCCGCAGTTGACGACGACCTCGATCTGCACCGACGCACGGTATCCGCGGCGGGGGCCGTGCCAGGATGGCGGCGTGGCGAAGCTGGACGCGGTGCGGGTCGTGGTGGCCGACGACCACCAGATCTGGCGCTCGGGCCTGCGCGCCGACCTGGGCGAGACCTTCCACGTCGTCGGCGAGGCCGCCGACGCCGACGAGGCCATCGACGTCATCGGGCAGGTCCGCCCCGACCTCGTGGTGTGCGACCTCAACATGCCCGGCGGCGGCGGCATCAAGGTGGCCCGCACCTGCGGCGAGACGACCCGCATCGTCATGCTCACCGTCAGCGAGGCCGAGCGCGACCTGCTCGACGCCGTGGCCGCCGGCGCCGTCGGCTACCTGGTGAAGTCGACGCCGTCGGCCGAGCTCCGCACCGCCCTCTGGAAGGCGGCCCAGGGCGAGCCCGTCTTCTCCCCCAGCCTGGCCGCCCTCGTCCTGGGCGAGTTCCGGCGGCTCAGCAAGACCGGCGGCGGCGGCCAGGCCCTGTCCGAGCGCGAGCGGGAGGTCCTCCAGCACGTCGCCAAGGGCCACACCTACCGCCAGATCGGCGAGGAGCTCTTCATCGCCGAGAAGACGGTGGAGAACCACGTCCGCAACATCCTCGGCAAGCTCCACCTCTCCCGCAAGCAGGAGCTCATCCGCTACGCGCTGGAGCACGGAATCGAGTGAATCTCGGTCACTCGGTCGCTGGCGCTCCCTCCGTTCCCTCGAGCTGAGCGTCCCTCGCTCCGCTCGGGGCTGAAGGTCTTCCCGGCGGCGGACGGCTCGTCCCTCGCCGCCACGCTCGCCTCTGCGGGGGGAGACCCCCCGCACCCCCCTGCGGCTGCGCCGGTTCCGTCCGGCATCGCCACGCTCTCGGCCGCTCCTGGTCGCGGTTCCCTGCGTTGCCTCGTCATCGCGGCGAGCTCTGGTCGACGGAGGACGTGGTGGCGGACTCGCTGGCGCTCGTCGGGGGGTCAGGCGGTCCGGGACTCGCTGGCGCTCGTCGGGGGGTCAGGCGGTCCGGGACTCGCTGGCGCTCGTCGGGCGGGCGGCGACCTGGTCCAGGTGCTCGTGGACGACGCGGTTGAAGGTGCCGGCGTGCTCGGCCTGGACCATGTGGGCCCCGCCCCGGATGATGACCAGCTCGGCCCCGGGGATGCGCTCGGCCAGCTCCAGCGAGTCGCCCCGGGGCGTCAGGATGTCCTGGCTGCCGACGGTGACGAGCGTCGGCGCGGTGATGGCCGACAGCTCGTCGGCCACGGCATCGTCCATGGCCAGGATCGCCCGGGCCTGGGCCGCGAACCCGTGGGGCGGGACGTTGACCACCAGCGGGGCCAGGAACGTGGCCAGCGGCCAGATCCGCCGCAGCGACCGGGGACCCATCAGCCAGCGGATGTTGTCGCGGACGAAGACGCCCATGCCCTCGCTCTCGGCCACCTCGATCCACTCGGCCAGCAGCTCCCGCCGCCACGGCAGGTGCCGGCAGGCGGTGCACGCCAGGGTCAGCGAGCGCACCCGCTCGGGCGCCCGCACGCCGATGATCTGGGCCAGGATCCCGCCCATCGACACGCCCACCACGTGGGCCGAGTCGTGCCCGGCGGCGTCGAGCACGAGCAGGGCGTCGCGGGCCATGACCTCGAGGTCGTAGGGCCCCTCCGGCTTGTCGGAGCTGCCCACCCCCCGGTTGTCGAAGGCGATGCACCGGTACCGGGCCCCGAACGACCGGCGCTGCATGATCCACGCCCGGTGGTCGGCACCGAGCCCGTGGACGAGCAGCAGCGGCTCCCCGTCGCTCGGGCCCCACACCTGGTAGTGCAGCCGGACCCCGTCGTCGGTGCGGACGTAGGCCACGTCAGCCCCACCGGGTGGAGGCGGAGTCGAGCAGGTCCTGGACGCCGGCCCGGGCCGCGCCCACCAGGTCGGCCACGGCGAGCGGCCCCCGACCGGGCGGGTGGGCGATGGGCTCGCCGACGAGCAGGCGCCACCGCCGCCCCACCTCCCGGCCCACCAGGGCGACGGGGACGACCGGCGCACCGGTCGCCAGGGCGGGGGCCAGCGCGGCCGGGGCCAGGCGCCCGGCCCGGCGCGGGCGCACGTCGCGATCCAGGGGCAGGGCGACGAGGTGACCGGCGCGGAGCACGCTGCGCAGCTCGGCGGGCCGGTCGACGACGGCCCCCAGCACCCGCCCCACGGTGACGATCGGAGCCACGTCGACCAGCCCCGCGGTCCGGACGTGACGCCCGGTGGCCTGGCGCACGCCCCGCGCCAGGACGACCGGCTCGGAGAGGCCGAGGGCCCGGTTGTGGACGAGGACGGCCGGGCCCTCGCGCGGGATCCGCTCGGACCACCGGGTCTCGACGCTCCAGCGGACCCCCAGCAGGGGCGAGACCAGCCCGATCACGTCGGGGTCGAGGCCCCACTCGTCGACCGGGTGGGTGCCGTCGAGGCGCCGGCGGAGGAACGCCGACGGCGTCAGCCGGACCTCGGCCATCATGCGGCGGACCGGTGGTCGACGGCGAGGTGGACGATCTCGGCCCACTCGTACAGGTCGTGGACGACGTCGACGGTCGAGCGCGCCGGCGCCAGGCCCAGCGCCTCCTCGCCGAGGGCGCCGTCGGCGCCGCGGCCACGCGTCAGCAGCTCGATGACGTGGGCCGGCAACGGGGCGCCGACGAGGGCGCAACCGGCCCGCGCCGCCCGCCACCCCAGGCCGACGGTCGGCAGGGGGATCCGCCCACCCAGCCGCACGGCCTGGAACGGGGTGACGGCCCCCGGCCCGACGACGTTCACCGTCCCGTCGATCCCCGCGGCCAGGGCCCGGACGACCGCGGCGGCCGCGTCCTCCTGGTGCAGGAGCGAGAACGGAGGGTCGGTCACGGCCGAGACCGGCACCGCCGGCAGGCGGAGGTAGCGACCCAGCGGGGTCGGGATGTGGGGGCCGACGACGGGGGCGAAGCGGAGGATCGTGACGGGGACGTCGGCGGCGACGGCGGCCTGGGCGGCCATGTCCTCCACGTCGAGCAGGGTGCGGCCCCACGGGGTCGTCGGCTCGGGGTGGACGGTCTCGTCGGGACGCTGGGCCCCACCCCGTGGGCGCCCGTAGACCTCGATGCCGCTGCGGACGACGACGCGGTCGAGCGACGGGCACTGGGCCGCCGCCCCCAGGGCGACGAGCGCCGAGGCGTGCGTCATCGCCGCCGCCGTGCGGGCGGCGACTCGGGCACCGGGCTCGTAGACGCCCAGGTGGACGACCGCGGTCGGCTCGAGGTCGCGCACGACGGCGACGGTGCGGGCCCGGTCCCGGGGGTCGACCCGGTGGAACTCGGCCCGGGGGATGCGGCCCCGGGGCGGGCCGATGTCGACCCCGACGATCGCCTCGATGCTGTCGTCGGCCTCGAGGAGGTTGGTGACGCGGGTCCCGAGCTCGCCGCCCATGCCGGTGAGGAGGACGCGCACCGCTCAGGCGACGTTCTTGGCGAAGATGAGCCGGAGGCCGTGGAGGGTGAGCCACGGCTCGAGGATCTCGATCGAGCGGGAGTAGGGCGCGATCAGCGAGGCCAGGCCACCGGTGGCGAGGATCGTCGCGTTGGTCCCGACCTCGTCGACCATGCGATCGACGATGCCGTCGACCTGGCCGGCGAACCCGTAGACGGCCCCGGCCTGCAGGGCGTCGACGGTGTTGCGGCCGATCACGCTGCGGGGCTCCTGCAGCTCGATCCGGCGCAGGGCGTCGGCCCGCTGGTACAGGGCATCGAGGCTGATGTCGATGCCGGGGGCGATGGCGCACCCCAGCAGCTCGCCGTTGGGCGAGATGGCGTCGTAGGTCGTGGCCGTGCCGAAGTCGATGACGATCGCGGGGCCGCCGTACACGTCGATGGCGGCCACGGCGTTGGCGATGCGGTCGGCGCCGACCTCGCGGGGGTTGTCGGTCAGGACGGGCATGCCGGTGCGGACGCCGGGCTCGATCACGACGGGCCGGAAGCCGAAGTACCGCTCGACCATGCTGCGGAAGGCGGCCGTGGCCCGGGGCACGACCGACGAGATGGCGATCCCGTCGATGTCGTCGTCGAACGAGAAGCCGTGGAAGCCGAGGAACTCCTGGATGGTCAGGGCGTGCTCGTCGGCCGTGCGCTCGGCCTTGGTGGCGATCCGCCAGTTGTCGAGCAGCCCCTGCTCGCACCGGGAGCCGCCCTCGCGGACCGGGGTGTCGGCGTCGGGCCCCTCGTAGAGGCCGATCACCGTCTGGGTGTTGCCGATGTCGATGGCGAGCAGCACCGAGGTGTTCCTCCGGGCCGGGGGCCGAGGTGGTCAGCATGCTCCGACCCCCACCCACGGGGGAAATCGACTCAGATCGAGCGCAGCCCGCTGTCGGCGGCGACCGGCGGGGCGTCGACCGTCGCCCCCCGCCGGCGCCCCCCGCCCCTCCCCCGGCGCTCGAGCCAGGTGGCCACCGTGGTGAGGGCCAGGTTGATCACGATGTAGATGGTGGCCACGACGATGGCGGTGGGGATGACGTTGCCGATGTTGGTGTAGATGCGCCGCCCCGACCGCAGCAGCTCCGGGTAGGCGACGATGAACCCGAGGGCGGAGTCCTTCAGCAGCACCACCATCTGGCTGACCAGGGTGGGGAGCATGGTGCGGACCGCCTGCGGCAGCTGGACGAGCCGGGTCACCGCCGTGCGCGTCAGCCCGATGCTCAAGGCGGCCTCGACCTGCCCGGAGGGCACCGACCGGATCCCGGCCCGGACGATCTCGGCGAAGACCGACCCGTTGTAGAGGGTGAGCCCGATCACCAGGGCGGCGAAGGAGCTGACGTCGAACCGGTCGACGATGGAGGTCCGGAGGTCGTCGGGGACCCACGACCAGGTCGCGATCTCGTCGCCCAGCCGGGGCAGGCCGAGGAAGGCGAAGAAGATGAGCAGCACGAGCGGGATGGCGCGGAAGAGGTTCACGAAGGCGGTGGCAGCCATGCGGATCGGCCACCGCCGCGACAGCTGGCCCACGCCGAGCAGGACCCCGAGGACCAGAGCGAGCACCAGGGCCAACCCGGCCGCCTTGAGCGTCGCCACCAGGCCGCGGAGGAGGATGCGCTGGACGCCGGCGCCGCCGAAGGGGTCCCAGTAGGCGCCTCGGAACTGGCCCGTCGCATGCAGCCGCCAGAGGACCAGGCCCACGAGCGGGACCAGGACCAGCATGACCACCAGGATGCTGCCGATGAGGATGCGGCGCCGGCCCCGGGGGCCCGGCGCGTCGAAGAGGGCGACCGCCATCAGGTCGCCTCGCGCGCCATGGCGGGGACGCCGCCGCCCGACCGGCGGCGCCGGGCCCGGTCGGGGTCGACCGCCCGCTCGAGCGCCCACGACCCGAGGAAGAGGACCGACGCCAGGATGATGTAGCCGAGGCCGGTCGTGAACAGGAGGGGGAACGTGGCGCTGGCGTCGGCGTTCTGGAGCCGGCGCAGCACCTGGTTCGCCTCGGCCACGTTGAACGCCACCGCCACCGAGGTGTTCTTGAGCAGGGCGTTCAGCACGCCGGTGAGGGGCGGGATCACGGCCCGGTACGCCTGGGGCAGCACGACCAGGGTGAGGACCTGCCGGAACGGCAGCCCGATGGCCCGGGCCGCCTCGATCTCGCCGGCGTCCACCGCGTTGATGCCCGACCGCACCGCCTCGCAGACGAAGGCGGTCGTGTAGATCGTCAGGGCCACGATGGCGAAGGCGACGAACGAGAGCCGGACCTCCATCCGCGGCAGGCCGAAGGTGGAGAAGATGAACACCAGGGTGAGCGGCGTGTTCCGGACGAGGGTCACGTAGGTGGTGCCCAGCCAGCGCAGGGGCGGGATGGGGCCCACCCGCATGATGGCGAGGACGGTGCCGAACAGGAGCGAGAGCACGCCCGAGCTGACGGTGAGCCACACCGTGGTGCGGAACCCGTCGAGGATGAGGTCGCGGTTCTCCCAGACGTGGTCCACCTAGGGGGACCTCAGGCCACGGGAGGGACGCACCGTCAGCTCGGGCACGAGGTCAGTACCGGTCGACCTCGGGCGGCTCAGGGGCCTCGACCCCGCTGGCGCCGAGGGTGGCGTCGAAGGCCTGCTCCCAGGTGCCGTCCTCGTAGGACTGCTCGAGGACGTCGTTGAGGAAGTCGCGGAACTCGTCGTCGCCCTTGGCGAGGCCGATGCCGTAGGGCTCCTCGCTGAAGGTCTCGCCCACGACGCGGAACTCACCCTCGTAGTTCGGGTCGGCGGCGTAGCCGGCGAGGATGATGTCGTCGGTGCTGACCGCGTCGACCTGGCCGGTCTGGAGCTGGTCGACGCACTCGGTGTAGGTGTCGAACTCGACCGGCTCGGCGTCGGGGTACTCCTCCCGGATGCGCTCGATGGGCGTCGAGCCGCTGGCCGCGCACACCCGCTTGCCGGCGAGGTCGTCGGGCCCGTTGATGGAGTCGTCGTCGGCTCCGACGAGCAGGTCCTGGCCGGCGACGTAGTACGGGCCGGCGAAGTCGACGACCTCCTTGCGCTCGTCGTTGATCGTGTAGGTGGCGATCACGATGTCGACGGTGCCGTTCTCGATGAACGCCTCGCGGTTGGCCGAGACGGTCTCGACCCACTCGATGTCCCCGGGGGCGATGCCGAGCTCGGCGGCGACGAGCTTGCCGATCTCGATGTCGAAGCCCTCGGGGTCCTCGGACTCGAGCCCGACGGCGCCCAGGCCGGGCTGGTCGAACTTGGTGCCGATCTTGATCGAGCCCTCCTCGGCCAGGCGGGCCATGGTCGAGCCCTCCGGGAACTCGGTGTCCTCGGCGACCTCGGGGTCGGTGGTCTCGGGCGTGTCGCCGTCGCCCAACCCCTCGTCGTCGTCGCCGCAGCCGGTCAGCAGGAACGCCAGAGGCAGGAGCAGGGCGAGGAGCAACCTCAGTCGGGTCTTCATCATCGGTGGGACCTTTCGGGTGGGCAGGGGGTGGCAGGGAGGCCGGGGGGAGACGTCGGGACGGCGGGCAGGCGGGCGGGTGGCATCGTTCAGTGGCTCAGGATCTTGGAGAGGAAGTCCTTGGCCCGGTCGGTCTCCGGGTCGTCGAAGAAGTCGGCCGGGGCGCGGACCTCGAGGATCTCGCCGTGGTCCATGAACACGACCCGATCGGCGGCCTTGCGGGCGAAGCCCATCTCGTGGGTGACGACGACCATCGTCATGCCGGCCTCGGCCAGCTCGACCATGACGTCGAGCACCTCGCTGATCATCTCCGGGTCGAGCGCGGACGTCGGCTCGTCGAAGAGGATGATCTTGGGGTCCATGGCCAGGGCCCGGGCGATGGCCACCCGCTGCTGCTGACCGCCGGAGAGCTCGCTCGGCATGGCGTCGGCCTTCTCGGCCACGCCGACCCGCTCCAGCAGCTCCCGGGCCCGGTCCTCGGCCTGCGACCGCTTCACCCCCCGGGCCTTGGTGGGGCCGACGGTGACGTTCTTCAGGACCGACATGTGCGAGAACAGGTTGAAGCTCTGGAAGACCATCCCGACGTCGGCCCGCAGCCGAGCCAGCGCCGTGCCCTCCTGGGGCTGGAGCTCCCCGTCGATGAGGATCAACCCCGAGTCGATGGGCTCGAGCCGGTTGATGGTGCGGCACAGGGTCGACTTGCCCGACCCCGAGGGGCCGATGACGACGACGACCTCACCCCGGCCGACCTCGAGCTCGATGTCCCTGAGGACGTGAAGCGGGCCGAAGTGCTTCTGCACCTGGTGCATCTGGACGAGGGCGTCGGGGTTCGGCGCCCACCCGTGCTCGCCGACGGGGACCTCGACCGGCGGGGCCTCCGGCGCGACGGTCCCGGCGGAGGGGGTCGGCTTCTGGAGGTCGACGGTGTCGGCCGGGTGCTGGTCCAACGGGAGCTCGTCTCGACGGGCTTCCCCCCCGAAGGGTCCACACGTTGGTACCACAGCCGCCGAGGCCCTGCTCGGGATGACGGCAGACGGAGGTCAGCCGGGGGCGTCGGCGGCGTCGGGGGCGTCGGCCCGCACCGGGCGAGGCGTCAGCCGGGGCCCGGCGACCGGCGCCGCTCGGGCGGACCCGACTCGTCGCCCTCCAGCCAGGTGGAGACCACGTCGAGGCCGATGTCGAGGACCGGGGCCGAGCTGGTGAGCGAGCCCGACGAGACCAGGTCGGCGCCGACGTCGGCGTAGGCGCGGACCGTCTCGAGGGTGATGCCGCCCGAGATCTCCACCACCGGTCGCCGGCGCCCGACCTCCTCGGCGTGGGCGTCGATGGTGGCGACGCACGCCCGGGCCTCCTCCGGCGTCATGTTGTCGAGGAGGAGGGCGTCGGCCCCGGCGTCGAGGGCCTCGCCGACCTTCTCGTGGGTGTCGCACTCGACGTGGACGGTGCGGGCCGGGAACCAGGCCCGGGCCTGGGCCACGGCCTCGGCCATGTCCACCAGCTCGAGGTGGTTGTCCTTCAGCATGACCCACTCCGAGAGGTTCCCCCGGTGGCTGGCGCCGCCGCCGGCGCGCACGGCCGCCTTCTCGAGGGCGCGCAGGCCCGGCGTCGTCTTGCGGGTGTCCCAGACCCGCAGGCCCGGGCCGGCGGCGTCGACGAAGCGCCGGGTGAGGGTGGCGACGCCGCTCAGGTGGGACAGGAGGTTGAGCGCCGTCCGCTCGGCGGTGAGCAGGGAGCCGAGGGGCCCGGACACGACGCCCACCACCCCGCCGGGCTCGACCGGGTCGCCATCGACGACCTGCCACTCCACCGCCAGCCGGCGGTCGACCTGGTCGAGCACCTCGGTGACGCAGGCGCACCCGGCCACCACCCCCGCGGCGCGGGACCGGAGCACGGCGGTGGCCGTGGCCCCGGGGGGCAGGAGGGCGGCGCTGATGTCGCCGAGGGGGGTGAGGTCCTCGGCCAGGGCGCGGGCCACCACGTCGCGGATGGCGGTGATGGGCGGGTCGAACGGCGACATCTCCCCTTGCTAGCGCCTGGGTGCCGCGATGTCCCCCGCCGACGGACCGGCCCGCACGCCCGGACCGGGGACGGATCAGGGGTCCGGGCACCCGCGATCGTCCCCACCTCGCCCGTCAGGGAGGGGGCGGGGGCAGCAGGAGCTCGGCGGAGAGGAGGGCGCCGAGGAGGACGAGCCCCCCGGCCGGGTCGAGGGCGCCCCCGTCGGGGGGCCGCCGGTCGACCAGGAGGACGCCGGGCGGCAGGTGGCGTCGGCGCCCGGGCACGTCCCACACCGCGGCCAGGCGGGCGAGAGGGGTGCCGGCGTCGTCGACGACCCGCAGGGCGTGGCGGGAGCGGCCGACCTGCTCGAGCCGGCCGACCAGGTCGTCGCCGGAGCGCACCTCGGCCCGGATGCCCTGGCGGACCGACGAGGCCCGGACCGTGGCCGGCGGCCCGTCGGCCGGCCGCACGTCGACGACGGGCTCGATGCGCCGCCCCGGTCGGGAGAGGCGCAGGCGCTCGGTGCCGTCGGCCTCGCGCACGACGAGGGTGGTCGCCGCGGTGGGGGGGCCGGCGACGAGGAGGCCCACGAGCCGGCGGGGCCAGGCCGGGGCCGGCTCCTCGACCGACCCGGCCACCTGGTCGTCGGGGCCGAGGAGGGCCCGCCGGCGGCCGTCACGGTGGTCGAGGAGGAGCAGCTCGCTGGCGAGTGTGGCCGGGCGGTGGTCGGCGTCGGGCACGACCCGCGGCCCGGCGCCCTCGTCGGGCGGCGCGTCCCGCACCGGGTGGGGGTGCGAGCGGGGCAGGTCGGCGACCGGTGCCGAGTCGAGGCTGCAGAACCCGCCGTCGGCCACGTGCTCGGTCCACTGGCCCCCGTCGTGGAAGCGGAGCTGGTGCCGCTGCCACGGGTCGCCGTGCCAGCCCATGTCCCGCCCGGCGGCGGTGGGGCCGAGGTCGGCGGGGGCGGGCAGGGTCATGCCCGGAGGCTACCGACCCCCGCCCGCCCGGGGCCCTCGGCCCGCCGAGCCCTGGCGTCAGACGTGCGGCGCCACCTCGGCGGCCAGGAGGCGCAGGTGGTCGAGGTCGGTCAGGTCGAGGACCTGGAGGTAGGCCCGGGTGGCGCCCTTCTCGGCGTAGGCCTGCAGCCGGGCCACGACCTCGGCGGGGGTCCCGGCGGCGCCGTTCTCGCGCAGCTCGGCCGGTTCCCGCCCGATGGCCCGGGCCCGGCGGGCCACCTCGGCCTCGTCGCCGCCGCAGCACACGACCTGGGCGGCCGAGAGGACCATGGTGCCGGGGTCCCGGTCGCGGGCCTCGCAGGCGGACCGCACCCGGTCGAAGGCGGCGGCGGTGCCGTCGAGGTCGGTGAAGGGCACGTTGAACTCGTCGGCGTAGGTGGCGGCGAGGCGGGGCGTCCGCTTCTGGCCGCCGCCACCGATGATGATCGGCGGGCGGGGCGACTGGACCGGCTTGGGCAGCGCCGGCGAGTCGACCAGCTGGTACTCGGCGCCGTCGAAGGAGAAGGTCTCGCCCTCGGGCGTCGCCCACAGGCCGGTGATGATGGCCAGCTGCTCCTCATAGCGGTCGAAGCGCTCCTTCACCGACCCGAACGGGATGCCGTAGGACGTGTGCTCGTCGTCGAACCACCCGGAGCCGAGGCCGAGCTCGACCCGCCCGCCGCTCATGGCGTCGACGGTGGCCACGGAGATGGCCAGGGGCCCGGGCAGCCGGAAGGTGCCGGCGGTGACCAGCGTGCCGAGGCGGATGGTCGAGGTCTCCCGGGCCAGGCCGGCCAGGGTGATCCAGGCGTCGGTGGGGCCGGGCAGGGGCGAGCCGTCGCCCATCCGCTGGTAGTGGTCCGAGCGGAAGAAGGCGTCGAAGCCCAGCTCCTCGCTGAGCCGGGCCACGGCGAGGAGGTCGTCGTAGCTGGCGCCCTGCTGCGGCTCGGTGAAGATCCGGAGGTCCATGGCCGCCGACGGTACCGCCCTCGAACTTCGGACGGACCCCGCAGCGCGGGCGTGGTCCGTCCCGGGGTCGGTGGGGTCAGAGCAGCTCGGCGCGGAGGTAGTCGGCCAGGACGGCGCTGTCGGCGGCCAGCGGGGTGAGGTGCTCGGGGCGGTCGAGCAGGTCGGCCAGGTGCTCGGGCAGGAGGGGGCGGACGCCGGTCGCGGCCTCGACGGCGTCGGGGAACTTGGCCGGGTGGGCGGTGGCCAGCACGACCCGGGGGACGTCGGGGTCCGACGGCACCGCCCGGGCGGCGGCGATCCCGATGGCGGTGTGGGGGTCGACCAGCACCCCGTGGGCCTCGTGGACCCGCTGGATCTCGAACAGGGTGGCCTCGTCGTCGACGCGCACGCCGGAGAACGTGGCCCGCACGCGGTCGAGGCGGGCGGCGCCGATGTCGAGCCGGCCGTCGGACCGGAACCGGGCCATGGCCTCGGCCACGACGGCGCCGTTGCGGCCGTAGAGCTCCCACAGGTACCGCTCGACGTTGCTCGACACCTGGATGTCCATCGACGGGCTGAGGCTGGGCTCGACGCCCTCGACCTCCATCACCCCGCTGGCGATCCAGCGGGTGAGGATGTCGTTGCGGTTGGACCCCACGATCAGCCGGTCGACGTCGAGACCGCCCTGCTTGGCCACCCAACCGGCCAGGACGTTGCCGAAGTTGCCGGTCGGGACGGCGAAGGACACCGGACCGTCGGGGGCGACGGCCGCCGCCGCGGTGACGTAGTAGACGACCTGGGCCATCACCCGGGCCCAGTTGATCGAGTTCATGGCCGACAGGCGCAGCTCGTCGCGCAGGGCGGTGTCGGCGAAGGCGGCCTTCACCAGGTCCTGGCAGGTGTCGAAGTCGCCGTCGATGGCGACGTTGCGGACGTTGGGCTCGTCGACGGTCGTCATCTGGCGGCGCTGCACGTCGCTGACCCGCCCGGCCGGGTGGAGGACGACGATGTCGAGGCGGTCGCGGCCCCGGCAGGCCTCGATGGCGGCCGACCCGGTGTCGCCCGACGTGGCGACCAGCACCGTGGCCCGCTCGTCGCGGCGGGCCAGCTCGCGATCCATGAGCCGCCCGAGGAGCTGGAGGGCCACGTCCTTGAAGGCCAGGGTCGGCCCCCAGAACAGCTCCAGGAGGTGGAGGCCGTCCTCCAGCGGGGTCACGGGGCAGACGTCGGCGTGGGAGAAGGTGGCGTAGGCCTCCTCGACCAGCGGGCGCAGCTCGTCGCGGGGGATGGCCGGTGACACGTAGGGCGCCAGGACGTCGACGGCGACGTCGGTGTAGCGCTCGACCGACGGGTGGACGTCGATCGCCGGCCACTCCTCGGGGACGTAGAGGCCGCCGTCGGGCGCCAGCCCGCCGATGAGGGCGCCGTCGAAGCCGACCGGCGGGCACGACCCGCGGGTGCTGAGGTAGCGCACGGCGGCCGCTACTCCTCGCTGGCGACGACGCGGATCACGCTGCCCACCTCGTGCACCGTGGGCAGGCCCCGCAGGTCGCGGACGGTCGCCCGGAGGTCGGCCTCGCGGGCCACGTGGGTGATGAGGACGATGCGGGCGTCGGCACCGATGCCCTCCTGCTCCAGCGAGCGGATGGACACGTCGTGGGTCTCGAACACCTCGGCGATCGAGCGCAGCACACCGGGCCGGTCCTCGACGTCGAGGCTCAGGTAGAAGGGGCTGCGCTGCTCGTCGATGGGCCGGATCCGGGCCCGACCGCCGAAGCCGACCGCGGCGGCGGTGCCCTTCGTGCGGTTGACGGCGGCGTCGACCAGGTCGCCCAGCACGGCCGACGCGGTGGGGCCGCCGCCGGCGCCCCGGCCGTAGAACATCAGATCACCGACGGAGGCGCCCTCGACGAACACGGCGTTGAAGCTGTCGCGCACACCGGCGAGGGGGTGCTGGGCCGGGACCATCGCCGGGTGGACCCGGACGGCGACCTCGGGGCCGTCGGCGCCGGGGAGGCGCTCGCACACGGCCAGCAGCTTGATGACGTGGTCGAGCCGCGAGGCCGAGGCGATGTCGTGGGCGCTGATGCCGGAGATGCCCTCGTGGTACACGTCGCCCGCGACCACCCGGGTGCCGAAGGCGAGCGAGGCGATGATGGCGGCCTTGGCCCCGGCGTCGTAGCCCTCGACGTCGGCGGTGGGGTCGCGCTCGGCGTAGCCCAGGCTCTGGGCCTCGGCCAGGGCGTCGGCGTAGCCGGTCCCCTCCTCGGTCATCCGGGTGAGGATGAAGTTGGTCGTGCCGTTGACGATGCCCATCACCCGGGTGATGTCCTCGCCGGCCAGGGACTCCCGGAGGGGGCGGACGATCGGGATGCCCCCGGCGACGGCGGCCTCGAACAGCAGGTCGACGCCGGCCCGGGCCGCGGCCTCGGCCAGCTCGGCGCCGTGGTTGGCGATCAGCTCCTTGTTGCCGGTGACGACCGGCTTGCCCGCGCCCAGGGCGGCGAGGATCAGCTCCCGCGCCGGCTCGATCCCGCCGATCAGCTCGACCACCACGTCGATGTCGGGATCGGTGGCCACGGACTCGGCGTCGAGGGTGAGCACGCCGTCGTCGAGGTCGAGGCCCCGGTCGCGGGTGAGGCTGCGCACCGCGACCCGGGTGATGTCGAGCCGGACGCCCGCCCCGTCGACGATGGCCTCGCGCCGCTCGTCGACCAGCGAGACGAGCGGACCGCCCACGTTGCCGCAGCCCAGCAGGCCGACGCGGACGATCGCAGGAGCAGAGGTCACGGGTGGAGGGTAGCGACCCGGCCCGCCGGCCCCTGACGAGATGCTGTCGCCTCCCCCGCCCGGGTGGCCGGGCCCGGACCGTACGCTCGGCCGATGCCCCCGACCCCGCCCCGGCTCGTGCGCCTGCCCGACGGCCGTGACCTGGCCGTCGACGACGTCGGCGACCCCGACGGGGTGCCGGTCGTCTACCTCCACGGGACGCCCGACTCCCGGCTGTCGCGCGGTGACGATCCGGCCACGGCGGCGGCGGGCGTCCGCCTCCTGGCGGTCGACCGACCGGGGTGCGGGCGCAGCACGTCGCACCCCGGGCGGACGCTCGGCTCGGTCGCCGACGACCTGGCGGCCACCCTCGCCCGCCTCGGCGTGGAGCGGGCCGCCGTCCTGGCCTGGTCGGCCGGGGCCCCCTACGCCGTGGCCCTGGCCGCCCGCCACCCGGCGGTGGTCAGCGCCGTCGGCCTGGCCGCGCCGGCGGTGCCGATCACCGCCTTCGCCGACCCCGACGTGCGCCTCGCCGCCGGCCCGGGCCGTGAGCTGTTCGCCGAGATGGCGGCCGAGATGGCCCCGGACGCCGTCGCCGCCGAGGTCGCTCCCTTCACGCCGGTCGAGGGGCCGGCCGAGGAGGAGGCCGTGGCCCTGGGGCTCGACGGCCTCCACCAGGAGATCGCCGTCCAGGCCGCGGTCCCCGACGTCGACCTGGCCGGGGCGGCTGCGCCGGCCACCATCTGGGCCGGCACGGCCGACGACGTCGCCCCCGTCGCCTTCGCCCGCTGGTGGGCCGCCCTGCTCCCCGGCGCCCGCGTGCACGAGGTCGACGGCGACCACGGCCTCCACCGGGCCCACTGGCCCGAGATCCTGGCCACCCTCACCGCCTGACCGCCAGCTCCACCCCCCACCCCACCCGAACTCGGTGGCAGATGTCGGACGAACATCCCACATCTGCCACCGAGTTCGGCGCAGGGTGGGGTTTCGGCGCAGGGTGGGTGGGTGGGTCGGTCAGTCGGCGGCGGCGACGGCGGTGGCGACCAGGGCCGAGTGCGACAGCGAGAGGTGCCAGGCGCCGACGCCGGCGGCGGCGGCGAGGGCGGCCGCCCGCCCGGTGACCACCAGCCGGGGCCGGCCCGACTCCTCCCGCACCACCTCGACGTCGTGCCAGTCGATGGCCCCGATGCCGACGCCCAGGGCCTTCATCACCGCCTCCTTGGCCGCGAAGCGGGCCGCCAGGGTCGGGATCGGGTCCCGGCGCGACGCGGCCAGGGACCTCTCCCCCGCCGTGAACAGCCGCTCGACCAGCGTCGGCGTCCGGTCGAGGACGAGGCGGAACCGGTCCAGGTCCACCACGTCGGTCCCGATGCCGATCATCGGCGTCCGCTCACGGGTGGGTGCGCCAGCGCTCCGCCAGGACGTAGACCGGCGAGGTCAGCAGCTCGATCATCGGGATCTCGCCCAGCAGGTCGTCGCGGAACGTGGGCTCGGTCTCGGTGACGGCGTCGTGCAGGGCCGAGAGCCGGGTGCGGTACTGCTCGAGCACCGACCGGGCCCGGGCCGCCGGCAGCCGCTCGTGGAACCGGCAGTGGAGCAGGGTCAGGCCCGTGCACTCGTTGCCCCGGACCTCGGGCACGATGATGACGGTGCGCCCGTCGCTCCGGCCCACGGCCACGGTGACCTCGCGCTCCATCGCCACCCGGTGCTTGGTGCCCCGGAGGACCGGGTTGCGCACGGTCCGCAGCGGCAGGTCCCGGGAGATGCCGCCCCGGTCGATGACCCGGACGGTGGCCTCGTGGGTCTCGACCGAGCCCTCGACGGCGTAGCGGGTGTGGCCGGTGACCTCGGCCACGGCGGCGTCGAGCCCGGCCAGGGTGCGCAGGGCCTTGTAGCTGACCCGGTCGCGGGGCGCGCCGGCCGCCAGCGTCGCAGCCACGAGGGGCAGCTGGAGGAGGCCCTCGTCGCTGCGGGAGATGCCCACCGTGACCGTCTTGGCCTGGTGCTTGATGGCGTCGACGGGGCGGGTCAGCTCCTCGATGGCGTCGGTGAGAGCGCTGGTCAGGTCCTCGACGAGGGCGACGGGAGAGCCGGCCCGGCCGTGCTCGACGTCGAAGCTCTCGAGCGGCACCAGCCCGGTGGCGTAGCGCATGAGCGACGCCAACCGGACGGCGGTGGCCGCCTCGAGGGTGCCGTCGAAGCCGCCGCTGCGCAGCACGTCGAAGAACCGGGCCGCCAGCGGGGTGAAGTCGGTGCGCAGGTCGGCCAGCAGCCGCTCGCCGTCGCCGTCGCCCGGTCCGGTGATGCGGGCTTCGATGGCGGCCCGGGCCTGGCGCAGCGGCAGGGCCGAGGCGTCGATGGCGAGGGCGGCCTCGTAGCCCCACAGGTGGCCGACCACGGTGGCGAGCACGAAGGACAGGGCGGGGTCGACGACCGGGACGGTCAGGACCTTGAGGGCGGCCGAGAAGCGCTCGTCGCCCTCGGAGGCGATCACGATGGGCGACGCCTTGTGGGCCCGGTAGATCGCCACCTCCTTGGCCACGTCGTCGGCGTTCGACCCCTGGAGGCCGGCGGCGCAGACGATGATCAGCGGCTCCGACGACAGGTCGATGTGCTTCTTGTCCTCGGTGGCGTCGCAGGCGATGGCCTTGTAGCAGAGCTCGGACAGCTTGATCCGCAGCTCCTGGGCGGCGATGCGGTCGGCGCCCGAGCCGACGATGGCCCAGTAGCGCTTCGACGGGGCCAGCTCCTGGGCGGCGGCGGCGATGGCCGGGCGGGTGGCCAGGACCTCCTCCATGGCCTCGGGCAGCGCCCGGAGACCGGTCAGCAGCCGCGACCGGGTCGCCCGGCCGGTGGCGCTGCCGTCGACCTCGGCGGCGATGGCCGAGCCGAGGAGGATGCCCGCCGCGACCTGGGCGTAGAACGCCTTGGTCGACGCCACGCTCATCTCCACGTCCCGCCCGTCGGAGGTGTAGAGCACGCCGTCGGACCGGTCGGTGAGGTCGCTCCCCCGACGGTTCACGATGCTCACGACCGTGGCGCCGCGCGAGCGGGCCAGGTCGACGGTGCGGTTGGTGTCGGTGGTGGTGCCCGACTGGCTGACGGCGACGATCAGCGTGTCGGCCATGTCGGCCTGGAGCGAGAAGCCGCTCAGCTCGGTGGCCAGGCGGGCGTCGACCCGGAGGTCCGAGCCGGCGGTGAGCCCGGCCAGGGTGGCGGCCAGCGCCTGGCCGGCGACGGCGGCGGTGCCCTGGCCGATGGCGATGACCCGGGTGATGGTGCCCTTGGCCAGCCCGGCGCGGGTGGCGTCGGGGAGCGTCTCCGGGCCCAGGCGGGCCTCGAGCGACCCGTCGTCGCCGGTGACGACCTTGCCCCGCAGCGTCTTGCGGAACGACAGCGGCGACTCGCTGATCTCCTTCAGCAGGAAGTGCGGGTGGTCGCCGCGGTCGATGTCCCGGGTGGTCACCTCGGCCCGGGCCAGCTCGGTGTCGGCCACCGGCAGCTCGGCGCCGGCGTAGGACAGGCGCCGGATCCCGGCGACGCTGCCGGCCCGGCGGGCGTCGAGCACGACGACCTGGCCCCGGCTGCCGGTGGGGTCGGCGGCGTCGGCCGCCGTCTCGCCGTCCATGCGCAGGTACGAGGTGCACTCCTCGACCACGCCGTAGGGCTCGGAGGCGACCAGGTAGAGGTCGTCGGCCAACCCGACGTAGAGGGCCTGGCCGCTGCCCCGCAGGGCCAGCAGGAGGGTGTGGGGGTCGTCGGCCACCGAGGCGGCGATGGCCACCGAGCCGTGGAAGCGGGTGACGGTGCGACGGAACGCCTCGGCCGCGGCCTCCTGGTCCGTCGCCCCACCGGGCGCCTCGGCGGCGAGGGCCCGGCTGACGAGGGTCGGGATCACCTTGGCGTCGGTGGTGATCTCGGGGGCGATCTGGAGCCCGGCCTCGGCCTTCAGGTCGGCGAAGTTGTCGATGTCGCCGTTGAGGGCGGCGTTCACGAAGGGGGTCGGGGCGGTGCCCTGCTCGTCGCTGTTGACGGGGTGGGCGTTGGCCTGGGAGATGATGCCGACGCTCGCCCACCGGGTGTGGCCCAGCACCAGGGCCTCGGCCCCGTCGGCCGCCACCGCCCGGGCCAGGAGGCCGTCGCCGGCGATGGCGCTGCGCAGGGCGGCGGAGTTGTCGCCCAGCTCACCGATCTCGGCAGCTGCCTTGTAGACGAAGGACAGGCAGCCGGCGGCGACCCGCACCGACCCCGACCCGTAGGTCGCGTCCTCGCTGCGCTCGGCGAGGGCGGCGGCCACGTCGGACGCTTCGAGGTCGAGGTCGTGCCCGCTGACCAGGATGCTGATGCCGGCCGAGTCGCGGCCGCGGACCTCGAGCCGGTCGAGGGCGGACAGGGCCAGCTGCACCGAGGTCATCGCCTCCACGGCCGCGGAGGTGGCCCCGGGACCGGTCAGGCCGGCGACGGCCCGGGCCGTCCGCAGCCGGTCGCGCCCGATGGCCCAGGCGCCGTCGCGCACGGCGACGAGGGCGGAGTTGATCGCCTCCTGCTCGGCCGTGGGCCGGTCGGCCAGGACGTCGTCGAGGCGGCGGTCGAGGGCGGCGACGGCGCCGGCGAGCTCGGACAGCGCCGCCTCCAGCCCGGCGACGAGGGCGCCGTCGGCCAGCAGGGCCCGCACCCCGGGGGTCCCGCGGAGCAGGCCGTCGGCCTCGACGAGCCGGGAGGCGACCTCCTCGAGGGGGCCCCGGACGTCGCGCCCCGTCGTGCACGCCGCCACCCGGTCGGCCGTGCCCTGGACCAGGCCCAGCACGGTGGCCGAGTCGGGGGGTGTCCGCTCGCTGGTGCGGCGGGCCACGGCGATGATGCCGCACATGCGGGTCTCCCAGGGGTCGAGGCGGAGCGATCCTACCGAGCGCCGCCCCGATCCTCGTCGGCGCGGCCCGGTCCGGTCAGGAGGGGCCCGGCACCTGGTGGCCGTCCGCGGCGCCGCCGGCGGGGGCCGGGAGGGCGGCCTCGAGGGCGGCGGCGACGGACTCGGCCTCGTCGTGGGTCGGGGCCTCGACCATGACCCGGACGAGGGGCTCGGTGCCGCTGGCCCGGACCAGCACCCGGCCCCGCCCGGCCAGGGCGATCTCGGCCTGGGCCACCTCGGCGGCGATCCCCGCGGCCACGTCGCGGGCGTTCCCGGCGACCCGGACGTTGCGCAGGACCTGGGGCAGGCGGACCATCACCGAGGCCAGGTCCTCGAGGGTCCGCCCGGAGCGCTTCACGGCGTCGAGCACGCCGAGGCCGGCGAGCAGGCCGTCGCCCGTGGTGGCCCGCTCCCGCAGGATGATGTGGCCCGACTGCTCGCCGCCGAGGGCCAGCCCGTGCTCCTCGAGCGCCGACAGCACGTGGCGGTCGCCGACGGGGGTCTCCACCACCCGGATGCCCTCGGCCTCCATGGCCTGGCGGAACCCGAGGTTGGTCATCACGGTCACGACCACGGCGTCGTCGTGGAGCAGGCCACGGGACCGCATGTCGAGGGCCAGCAGGGCGATGAGGTGGTCGCCGTCGACGAGCCGCCCGGCGGCGTCGACGGCCAGGACCCGGTCGGCGTCGCCGTCGAACGCGAGGCCGGCGTCGGCGCCGCGGGCCAGCACGGCCGTCTGCAGGGCCTCGGGGTGGGTGGACCCGGAGCCGGCGTTGATGTTGGTGCCGTCGGGGTCGGCGTGGAGCACCGTGACCGTGGCGCCCAGCGAGGCGAGGACCTGCGGGGCGATCTCGGAGGCGGCGCCGTGGCCGCAGTCGACGACGACCTTGAGCCCGCCCAGGTCCCGCCCGTCGAGCACGTCGTGGGTCAGGTGGTGGGCGTAGCGCTCCCAGGCGTCGGGCGCCGAGCGCAGCCGGCCGACGAGGTCGCCCCCCGGGCGCGTGGGCGAGCCGGGGATGCCCTCGGCCTCGATGCGCTCGAGGTCCGCCTCGAGGCGCTCCTCGGTGGCGTCGTCGAGCTTGAGCCCGCCGGTGCGGAACAGCTTGATGCCGTTGTCGCCGAAGGGGTTGTGCGACGCCGAGATCATGGCGCCCGGCAGCTGGTCGGCGGCGGCGAGGAACGCCAGGCCGGGCGTGGGGATCACGCCGAGGTCGACGCTCGTCGCCCCCTCCGACGCCAGCCCGGCGGCGAAGGCGGCGTGCAGGAGCGGCCCCGACACCCGGGTGTCGCGGCCGACGACCCATGGACCCGGACCGAGGGTGCGGGCCGCGGCGCGCCCGAGGGCGAGGGCCAGCTCGGGCGTGAGCTCGGTGTTGGCCGCGCCCCGGACCCCGTCGGTCCCGAACCTCAGCGTCAAGGCTGGGCGATCAACGCTTCGAGTACTGCGGAGCCTTGCGGGCCTTCTTGAGGCCGTACTTCTTGGACTCCTTCTCCCGGGCGTCCCGGGTGAGGAAGCCGGCCGCCTTCAGCGTGGGGCGGGTCTCCTCGTCGAGGGCCACCAGCGCCCGGGCGATGCCGAGGCGCATGGCGCCGGCCTGGCCCGAGGGGCCACCGCCACCCATGGTGACGTCGATGTCGTAGCGGTCGGTGGCCTCGATGGCGACCAGCGGCTCCGACAGGACCATGCGGTGCGTCTCGTTCGGGAAGTAGTCCTCGACGGCGCGGCCGTTGATCGTGATCTTGCCCTCGCCCTCACGCAGGCGGACGCGGGCGATGGCGCTCTTGCGGCGGCCGGTGGTCTGGGTGAGGGGCTTGGACACGGGTGGTCTCCTACGCGGTGGCGCGACGGGCGCCGGGGATCTCGAGGACTTCGGGCTTCTGGGCGGCGTGCGGGTGCGTCGGGCCGGCGTAGACCTGCAGCTTGGTGAGCTGCTGGGCACCGAGGCGGGTGTGCGGGAGCATGCCCTTGATGGTGCCGCGCACCGTGTCGGCCGGCTTCTTGGCCAGGGCGTCGCCGTAGGTCTGCTGGCGGATGCCGCCCGGGTAGCCGGAGTGGCGGTAGAGGATCTTCGTCTCCGCCTTGTTCGAGGTGAGGACGATCTTGTCGGCGTTCACGATGATGACGTGGTCGCCGGTGTCCATGTGGGGGGCGAAGGTCGGCTTGTGCTTGCCGCGGAGGATCCGGGCGACCTCGGTGGCCAGCCGGCCGAGGACGAGGCCCTCGGCGTCGACGACGTACCAACGCCGCTGGATCTCACTGGCCTTCGGCGAGTAGGTGGGCACGACTGTTCTCCTCGATCCGGCAGAGCCGGGCGTACTGTGGGGCGGGGCCGCAGACGGGGCTCGCGCCACGTCACAGCCCTCCGGGCCGACTGGCAACTCTACGGTCCGCCCTCCACCCCGGGCAACCTGGCGTCTGCTAGGGGGCGTTCACCCGTCTGCCGGGCAGGACCCGACGGGACGGCGCCGAAGGACCCCGGATGGGATCGCCTGACGGACGACGACGGACCCGGCGCGCCCGGCTGCGGGGCGGGCTCGCCGCCCTGGGGGTGCTGGGCGCCACGCTCGTCGTCTCCCCACCCGCCCCGGCGCCGGCCCAGGTCCCGGTCGGTCCAGCCGAGGTCGATGCCGACCTCCACACGCTCCGCACCCCGCCCCTGGGCGACGGGCAGTTCGAGATCATCACCCTGTCGACCATGCCCGACACGGTCAGCGGCGGCGACGTGCTCGTGGCCGTGCGAGGCCTCGACCCGGGGGCGCCGCTGACGGTCACCCGCGACGGCACCGACGTGACGGCCGCCTTCGCCACCCTCGCCGACGGCGAGCGGCGGGGCCTGGTCACGGGGCTGACCGAGGGCGAGAACACCCTGGTCGCCGTGTCCGGGGGCCAGCGGGCGACCCTCGTCGTGCGCGACCACCCGGTGACCGGACCGATCATCTCCGGGCCGCACCAGGAGCCGTTCGCCTGCCGGACCGAGGACGCCGGGCTGGGCGCACCGCTCGACGAGGACTGCTCGATCGCCCCGACCTACCAGTGGTTCTACCGGTCGACGACCGACCAGGGCTTCCACGAGCTGGCCGACCCGTCGGCGCCCTACCCCGACGACGTCATGGCCACGGAGACCTCGAGCGGTGAGGCCGTGCCCTTCGTGGCCCGGGTCGAGACCCGCACGATCAACCGGGGCATCACCCGCATCGCCGTGCTCGACGATCCGGCCGGCCGCGACGACCCGATGGCGTTCGCCGGCGGCTCCTTCGACGGCCGGGTGTACCACGCCTTCGGCGAGTCCTGCGGGGTGGGCCACCAGCAGGGCGTCAACGACCCGATGATGGTCCTGGGCGCCGTCGACCTCACCCAGGTGTCGGCCGACCGGCTGCTCATCAACCTCACCGGGATCGACCAGATGCTGGGCCGCGGGCACGCCACCGTGCACTCGACGCTGACCAGCTTCGGCGTCCACTGCAACCCGTTCATCAGCATCGAGACGGCGATGATGGTGAAGGAGCACATCAGCGAGCAGTACGGCCTGGTCGAGGCGGTGATCGGGACCAACGGGTCCGGCGCCGCCCTCCAGCAGTACAACGCCATCAACAACGCCCCCGGGCTGCTCGCCGCCGGGATGCCGACGGCCACGTTCACCGACATCCCCTCGACCGCCATGACCGTGGCCGACTGCGGCCTCCTGCAGGGCTACTACGACGCCACCACGCTCTCGTGGACCGACACCCAGAAGGCCGCCGTTAACGGCCACAACCTCCTGAGCGGCAACCAGCTCAACGCCATCTGCCAGAGCTGGAAGGACGCCTTCTTCAGCCGCCTCGACCCGACGGCGTCGTGCGTCCCGGCCGAGCAGCGGTACGACCCGGCGACCAACCCCGACGGGGTGCGCTGCACCCTCCAGGACTCCAACGTCAACCTGTTCGGCATCGACCCGGCCACCGGCTTCGCCCGCCGGCCCCTCGACAACGTGGGGGTGCAGTACGGCCTGGCCGCCCTCCAGGCCGGCACCATCACACCCGAGCAGTTCGTCGACCTCAACACCCGGATCGGCGGCCTCGACATCGACGGCCAGCCCCAGCCCGAGCGCCACGCCATGGACCCCGAGGTGGCCGCCATCCTCTACGAGTCCGGCACCATCGTGGGGCGGGGGGCGCTGGGCGAGACGCCGGTCATCGACCTGGGCCCGTACCTCGACCTCATCCCGGTGGCCAACATCCACGAGTCGGTCCGGCCGTTCCAGGTCCGGGCCCGGCTCCGGGAGCACACCGGCCAGGACGACACCCAGGTCATCTGGCGGGGCGTGGTCACCCAGGCCGATGCCCTCGACGAGGCCGAGGAGTGGGTGACGGCCACCGCCGCCGCCCGGCCCGACCCGGGGGGCGACCACGTGGCCGCCGTCGCCGGGGCCCGGCCGGCGTCGGTCTACGACCGGTGCGCGTTCGGCACGATCGGCGGGCGGCTCGACACCGCCGCCATCAACGGGCCCCTGGGCCTGGTCCAGGGACCGCTCCTCCCCGGCGCCGACCTCCCCGACCTCGGCCTCCCGCTCCGGGTCGACGTGCCCGAGGACTTCGACTCGGGCCTGGGCCCGTGCTCGCTCGTCCTGCCCGTCGTCTCGACCCCCCGGGCCGTGGCCGGCATGCCGCTCACCGACGACATCGTGAAGTGCCGGCTCCAGCCGATCGACCCCGCCGACTACCCGCCGTCGATGACCCAGGACCAGCTCGACGCCCTCGCCGCCGCCTTCCCCGACGGGGTCTGCGACTACGACCAGCCCGGTGTGGGCGAGGTCGAGCGGTCGATGATCTGGCCGTCGCTCGGCGGCGAGGTCCTCCAGCCGCCCACCCCGCTGACGTGGCGGGTGGGGCGGTCCCAGCCGACGGGTGAGGAGCCGCCGCCGGAGGAGCCGCCCGCCAGCGTCCCCCAGCCGCCGGCCAGCGTGCCGGGACCGCCGCCGTCGACACCCGCGACCCCCGACCCGGTGGGCGCCGGGGGTGACGGGTCCGCCGCCCCCTCGACCCCCGGGAGCGGGCGGGGCACCGGATCCCGGGACGGGGTGCTCGCCCGCACCGGCCTCGACTCGCTCGACGTCCTCGTCCCCGCCGCCCTGCTGGTCTTCGGCCTCGGCATCGCCCTCCATACCTTCTCCCAGCCGACCGGCCCCCGAGAGCGCCGCCGCTGACGCACGGATGGTGCCAGGCACCTTCCGTGCGCACGGATGGTGCCTGGCACCATCCGTGGCGTCCGGGGCCGGTGCCGCGTGGGTAGCGTCGCTCGAGTGCAGCTGGTGACCATCGACGACGTGCGGGCGGCGGTGCCCCACGTCGCCGACGTGGTCCGGCCCACCCCGGCCCAGCTGTCCGACACCCTGACCCGGCTGGCCGGCCGCGAGGTGTGGCTCAAGCCCGAGCACCTGCAGCGCACCGGGTCGTTCAAGGTCCGGGGGGCCTCGCACCACATCCGCTCGCTGCCCGACGACGGGCGGCCGGTGATCGCCGCGTCGGCCGGCAACCACGCCCAGGGCGTCGCCCTGGCCGCGACCCAGGCGGGGCGGCGGGCCACCGTCGTCATGCCCGAGACGGCGCCCCTCCCCAAGGTCGAGGCCACCCGGGCCTACGGCGCCGTCGTCCGGCTGGTGGGGCTCACCGTCGACGACGCCCTGGCCGAGGCCCTGTCCGCCGCCGCCGACGGCTCGGCGCACCTCGTCCCCCCCTTCGACGACCCGCTCGTGATCGCCGGCCAGGGCACCGTCGGCCTGGAGCTGGCCACCGAGGCGCCGGCCGTCGAGACCGTCCTCGTGCCCGTCGGCGGGGGCGGCCTGCTCTCGGGCGTCGCCGCCGCGCTGCGGGCCCTGCGCCCCGAGGTCCGCATCGTCGGCGTCGAGGCCGCGGGCGCCGCCGCCATGCGGGCATCCCTGGACGCCGGGCGGGCCACCACCCTCGACTCGGTCCACACCATCGCCGACGGCATCGCCCTGAAGTCGCCCTCGGCGCTGACCCTGGCCCACGTCGAGGCCCTCGTCGACGACGTGATCACCGTCTCCGACGAGGAGATCGGCCGGACGCTCGTGCTGGTGCTCGAGCGGTGCAAGGCCGTCGTCGAGCCCGCCGGGGTCGTCGGGCTGGCCGCCCTCCTGTCCGGGCGGGTGCCCGGCACCGGGCCGGCGCTGGCCGTCCTCTCGGGTGGCAACGTCGACCCCCTGCTCCTCGGCAAGCTGATCGAGCGGGGCCTGTCGGCCTCGGGCCGGTTCGTGCGCCTGCGCATCGTCGTGCCCGACCGCCCCGGGGCCCTGGCCCGCATCACCGGGCTGCTGGCCGCCCAGGGCCTGAACGTGCTCTCGGTCGACCACCACCGGGCCGGCGTGCGGGTCGGCGTCGACGAGGTCGAGGTCGTGTTCACCCTCGAGACCCGGGACCCGGACCAGCGCCGCGAGGCCGTCGACCGCCTGCGGGCCGAGGGCCTCCACGTCGACCTCCTCGGCTGAGGCGGCCGCCCCCTGCGAACTCGGTGGGAGATCTCGGACGAACACCCCACATCTGCCACCGAGTTCGGATGTCTCGGGTCAGTCCGGGACGGGTGGCCCTAGCCCGGGACGCTGGACCAGCCGGGGTAGCGGACCGTCCAGAGGGTGAGGCCGTGGGGCGGGGCCATGTCGCCGGACCGGGCCCGGTCGCGGGAGGCGAGGGCGCCGCGCACGTCGCCGGCGGTCATGCGGCCCACCCCGACGGCGACCATCGTCCCGACGATGCTGCGGACCATGTGGTGGCAGAAGGCCGACGCCTCGATCTCGAACCGCAGGTGGCCGTCGCCCTCGACGATCCACCGGGCCTCGGTGACCCGGCGGACCATGCTCGGCTCGACCTCCCGGCCCTTGGGCTTGCGGCAGAAGGTGGAGAAGTCGTGCTGGCCGATCAGCGGATCGCAGGCCAGCCGCAGGGCGGCCAGGGCCAGCGGCTTCTCGACGTGCCACGCCTGGCGGGCGGTGAACGGGTCCGGCTCGGGGTGGTTCCAGATCCGGTACCGGTAGCGCCGGGCCGTGGCCGAGAACCGGGCGTCGAAGCTGTCGTCGACCAGCTGCGGGTCCCGCACCGCCACCTCGGGCCCGCACATCTTGTTCACCGATCGCACCAGGGCGGCGAGGTCGCCCGGGCGAGCCACGCGGGCCTCGGCCACGTCGACGGTGAGCACCTGGCCGTGGGCGTGCACACCCCGATCGGTCCGGCCCGCGCAGGTGATCTCGACCTCGTGGCCCAGCCACCGGGCGAGGGCCTCGGCCAGGACGCCGGCGACGGTCCGCACGCCGTGGTTGGGGGCGAAGCCGTGGAAGTCGGTGCCGTCGTAGGCGACGGTCAGGCGCAACCGTCGTGTCGGCCCGACCGGCGTCTCGGCCTCCGCCGGGTCGAAGAGCGTCATGCCAATGACAGTACGGCGTCGGCGCAGCCGACCCCTCCAGGGCGGCGGGCGGGGTCGGAGGACGTCGTACGGCGACGGCGCAGCCGACCCCTCCAGGGCGGCGGGCGGGGTCGGAGGACGTCGTACGGCGACGGCGCAGCCGACCCCTCCAGGGCGGCGGGCGGGGTCGGAGGACGTCGTACGGCGGCGGCGGGGCCGCCACCGCCGGGTCACCTCACCGGGTCGATCGAACGGCACCGGCTCCTGCGTCGTCGGCCCACGGGTCGGTCCCGTCGAGCAGCTCCTCGGCGTGCTCGACGGCCCACTCCCCCAGCGCGGCGAGCGGCCCGTCGACGAGGGTGCGCCCGAGCGGCGAGAGGCCGTAGCGGACGCGCGGAGGAGCGGCGACCTCCCGCTCACGGGTGAGCAGGCCGGAGGAGACGAGCCGGCCCAGGCTCTCCGACAGCGCCTTGTCGCTGATCCCGCCGATGGCCGACCGGAGAGCGACGCGGCGCTGCGGGCCGGCCCTCAGCCCGAGCAGCACCACCGGGTCCCAGCGGTGGCGCAGCAGGTCGGTGGCGGCCCGGACCCGGCAGTCCGCCACGAACACCTCGCACGGGGTCGTCTCGTCGCCCACCCCACCCATCCAAGCAGGCCGTCGCGCACCGTCCGGTGCGCGACGCCGTCGGTATCGTGCCCCGCTCCACCGCCAGACCACGGGAGCAACCATGGAGATCGCCATCCTCGGGACGGGGAGCATGGCCCTGTCGCTCGCCACCGCCTGGGGCCGGGCCGGCCACACCGTCCGGCTCGCCGGCCGGTCACCGGATCGGGCGGCGGCGACGGCCGCGGCGGCCGGGCACGGGGCCTGCGCGACCGATCCCCTCGACGTGGCCACCGGCAGCGACATCGTCGTCCTGGCCGTCCCCGACGACGCCGTCGAGCCCGTCCTGGAGCGGGCCGGCGGCCCGGAGGGGATGCTCGCCGGGCTCCCGCTGCTCGACTGCGTCAACACCTTCGCCTACCCGAGCGGCCGGCTGACCGCCGACAGGGGCTCCGCCTCCGAACGAGCGCAGCACGTCGCCGTGGGCAGCCGCGTGGTCAAGGCGCTCACCCACTTCGCCGGGACCACGTGGCGGGACCGGGAGCCGGGCGACGAGGTGCCGACGGTGGCCATGGCCGGCGACGACCCCGACGCCCTCGCCGTGGTCGCCGGCCTGGTCCGCGACCTCGGCGGGCGACCGGTCACCATCGGCGGGCTCGACCGGGCCCGCCAGATCGAGGAGGCGGCCGGGTTCATCGTGGGTGTGGTCGGGGCCGGGGCCGACCCGAGGACGGCGGTCCCGTCGGTGCCGGCGCCCGAGGCCTGACGCGACGAGGGCGCCCCTCGGGGCGCCCTCGTGCAGATCAGGTGTGGTCGGTCAGACCAGCTCGACGCGGGCCATGGGGGCGTTGTCGCCCTGGCGCGGGCCCAGCTTGAGGATGCGGAGGTACCCGCCGTTGCGATCGGCGTAGCGGGGTCCGATCTCCTCCATCAGCTTGGCCGCGGCCTCCTTGTCGCCGGCGAGGGCCGACACCACCTGGCGGTGGTTGTGGAGACCGCCCTTGCGGGCCTTGGTGATGAGCTTCTCGGCCACCGGGCGCAGGGCCTTGGCCTTGGCCTCGGTGGTGGTGATGGCCTCGGCGGCCACGAGCGAGGCGACCAGGTTGGCCATCATCGCCTTCTGGTGGGCGGAGCTGCCGCCGAAGCGACGGCCCCTCTTCGGGGTGGCAGGCATCTCAGTCCCCCCGACCCTTGAGCGAGAGGCCCCGCTCGTCCAGCTTCACCAGGACCTCGTCGAGCGACTTCTGGCCGAAGTTGGTGATGGCCAGCAGGTCGTCCTCGGTCTTGAGCAGCAGCTCGCCGACGGTGTTGACCTGGGCCCGCTTGAGGCAGTTGCGGGGACGCTCGGACAGGTCGAGGTCCTCGATGGGCAGCTCGAGGTCGGGCGACCCGGTGGCGGCGCTGTCGGCCTCGGTGAGGACCAGGCCCTGCGGGTCGTCGCTCATGCCCTCGATCAGCTCGACCAGCGACTTCAGCGTGGCGCCGGCCGAGGCCAGGGCGTCCCGCGGGGTGATCGAGCCGTCGGTCTCGATGTCGAGGACCAGCTGGTCGTAGTCGGTGTCCATCTCGACGCGGGTCGGCTGGATGTCGAAGGCGACCCGGCGGACCGGCGAGAAGATCGAGTCCACCGGGATGATCCCGATGGTGGCGCCCTGCTTGTTGCGCTCGGCCGAGACGTAGCCCCGGCCCCGCTCGACGGTGACGTCGATCGAGAGGCGGCCCTTGCTGTTCAGGCTGGCCAGGTGCAGCTCGGGGTTGAGCACCTCGACGTCCGCGGTGAGCTGGAGGTCGGCGGCGGTCACCTCGGCCGGGCCCCGCACGTCGAGGCGCAGGGTCACCGGCGCGTCGGACTGGGAGGTCAGCACCAGGTCCTTGAGGTTCAAGATGATGTCGGTGATGTCCTCGGTGCACCCGGGGATGGTGTCGAACTCCTGGATGGCGTCGTCGAAGCGCACCTCGGTGACGGCCGCGCCGGGGATCGACGACAGCAGCGTCCGGCGGAGCGAGTTGCCCAGGGTGTGGCCGAAGCCGGGCTCGAGGGGGCTGATGGAGAACCGCTGGCGGTTCGCCTGCTCCTCGTCGAGCGCCTCGACGGTCGGGCGTTGGATGACCAGCATCGTGACTTCCTCAGTCTTCTACGTACAGGGGAGTTGGGGTGGGTGCGAGGACTACTTGGAGTAGAGCTCGACGATGAGCTGCTCGCGCACCGGGACGTCGATCTGGCTGCGGGTGGGCAGCTCACGGACCGTGGCCTGGAAGCCGTCGTCGCCGACCTCCAGCCAGTCCGGCGTGCGCCGGTCGATCGTGTCGAGGTTGTGGCGGATGACGATCATCCCGCGGGCCTTGTCGTTCAGGGTGACGACGTCACCCTTGCGGACCCGGTAGCTGGGGATGTCGACCCGCTTGCCGTTGACCTTGACCAGCCCGTGGCCCACGAACTGGCGGGCCTGGGGGCGGGTCGAGGCCCAGCCGGCGCGGAAGGCGACGTTGTCCAGCCGCTGCTCGAGCATGCGGAGCAGGTTCTCGCCGGTGACGCCCTGCTGGCGCGTCGCCTCCTTGTAGAGGTTGGAGAACTGCTTCTCGAGGACGCCGTAGATGTACTTGGCCTTCTGCTTCTCCTGCAGCTGGATCAGGTACTCCGACGGCTGGCGCCGGCGGGCCCGACCGTGCTCGCCCGGGGGGTAGGGCTTGCGATCGAGGAGCCGCTGCCCCTTGTCGTTCTCGAAGATGTTGACGTTCAGCCGACGGCTGATCTTGACCTTGGGTCCGGTGTAGCGAGCCATGTGCGAGGCCTCCTCAGACCCGGCGCCGCTTGGGCGGGCGGCAACCGTTGTGGGGCACGGGGGTGACGTCCTTGACGCCGGTGACCTCGATGCCGGTGTTCTGGATCGACCGGATGGCCGTCTCCCGACCGGAGCCGGGGCCCTTGGTCTGGACGTCGACCTTCCGGACGCCGTGCTCCATGGCCCGGCGGGCGGCCTGCTCGGCCGCCATCTGCGCCGCGTACGGCGTCGACTTCCGCGAGCCCTTGAAGCCCACGTTCCCCGACGACGCCCAGGCGAGGACGTTGCCCTCCTGGTCGGCGAAGGAGATGATCGTGTTGTTGAACGAGCACTTGATGTGCGCCACCGCGTGGGTGACGTTCTTCCGCTCGCGCTTGCGGGGGCGGCGGCCTCCCGGCTTCGGCTTGGCCATTACTTGCGCACCTTCTTCTTGCCGGCCACGGTCTTCTTCGGGCCCTTGCGAGTACGAGCGTTGGTCTGGGTCCGCTGTCCGTGGACGGGGAGCCCCTTGCGGTGACGGAGGCCCTGGTAGCAGCCGATCTCCATCTTGCGCTTGATGTCCTGCTGGACCTCGCGCTTGAGGTCACCCTCGACCTTGAGGTTCTGGTCGATCCAGGCTCGGATCTTGTTGACCTCGGTGTCGGTGAGGTCGCGCACCCGGGTGTCGGCGTCGACGCCGGTCTCGGTGCAGATCAGCGCGGCGGTGGTGGCGCCGACGCCGAAGACGTAGGTGAGGGAGATGACGAGGCGCTTCTCCCGAGGGATGTCGACGCCAGCGATGCGGGCCATTCAGAGAGCTCCGAGGTGGATCGAGGAGTTGGAGGGGGTCATGGGATCAGCCCTGCCGCTGCTTGTGGCGGGGGTTGGTGCAGATCACCTGGACGCGGCCGTGCCGGCGGATGATCTTGCACTTCTCGCACATCGGCTTGACGCTGGGGCGGACCTTCATGAGGCGGCTTTCGGGTGGCGCCGAGCGGGCTCGGCCAGGGAGGACGGGTGGGGGTGGCGGGCGGAGGACAGGGTGGGAGGGCTACTTGAAGCGGTAGGTGATGCGGCCGCGGGAGAGGTCGTAGGGCGTGAGCTCGACCTGCACGCGGTCACCCGGGAGGATCCGGATGTAGTGCATGCGCATCTTCCCCGAGATGTGGGCGAGGACGGTGTGGCCGTTCTCGAACTCCACCTTGAACATGGCGTTCGGCAGGGACTCGAGGACGGTCCCCTCGAGCACGATGGCGTCATCTTTGGGCTTCGGCAGCGTTCCACTCCTGGCCTGTGCGGGCGTCGGTCCGGGGCTCCGTGCCGCACCGTCAGGCACCGCGCGAGGGCCCCCTGGGCCGACTGACGATGCTAGACGCGCACCTCAGCCCGTTCCAACCCCGGTGGAGGACCGCCCATCCTGCCACGCCCGACGGGGCTCCGGGGCGATGCCCCGGCGGCGGCCTGCTACTCGTTGTCCTCGATGAAGGTGTCGAGGGCGGCCTGGATGTCGGCGTCGGCCTGGGCGATGGCGTCGGCGGGCGAGGCCCCCTCCAGGACCATGGCCTCCAGGCTGGCCTTGATGGCGTCGGTGTAGTCCGTGTACGGCCCGACCTGCGGCCCGGGGCGCTCGGGATCGACGGTGAGCAGCTGCTCGTAGCCCACCCGCAGCATCTGGCCGGCCAGGTCGCTCGCCCAGTAGTCGGCCACGTCGGGGTCGCCGGCGGCGGCCTGGGTCGTGGGCAGGTAGCCGCCGATGAGGTGCCAGTCCGTCTGGCTCTCGGCGCTCCACATGAACTTCATGAAGTCCCAGGCGGCGGCCTGCTGCTCGGCCGGGACCGTGTTGGTCATGAAGAAGGCGCCGCCCGACACCCGCACCTGGCCGGGCTCCTCGAGCCCGGGGAACGGCCCGGCCTGGGGGGTGATGCCCTCGGGGTCGAGACTGCCCACGTTCAGGCCGGCCTCGGCGTCGTAGGACTCGCCGCCCAGGACGGCCTTGATGGTGACGGCGGCGGTCGAGGTCTCGATGACCATGGCCGAGTTCTTCTGGGCCACGGCCAGGTAGTGGTTGATCTGGCCGTCGGTGGCCGAGTGGGCCTCGAGCAGGCCGTCGTCGGCCATGCCGTCGATCCACTCGTAGACCTCGTGGGTGGCCGGGTTGTCGAAGGTCGACTCGTCGGCGAGGCCCTCGCGCCCGTTCTCCTTGTTGACCACGGTCTCGCCGGCGCCGGTGATCCACGACTCGACGAACCACGAGTTGAGGATCAGCGACAGCGGGCTCTCGACCCCGGACTCCTTGAGGGCCTCGGCGTCGGTCCGCAGCTCGTCCAGGGTCTCGGGCGGGTCCGTCGGGTCGAGGCCGGCCGCCTCGAACTGGTTGGCGTTGTAGTACAGGACCGGCTCGGACACGTTGGTGTAGCCGGGCCAGTAGACGCCCTCGGAGGTGTAGTAGTTGCGCACCACCGGCAGCTGGCCGGTCTCGAAGTCGTCGGCCTGCTCGCACGCCTCGGCCGGGAGGATGACGCCGCTCTCGACGACCTCGCGCAGGGTCGTGTCCTCCAGCATGACGATGGGCGGGATCTGCCGGCTGGGGATGCCGGCCACGAACTTGCGCAGCACCTCCTCGTAGGAGTTGCCCTGGGTCTGCACGTTCAGGCGGACCGCGTCCTGGCTCTCGTTGTACCGCCGGCCCAGCTCGACCATGTAGTTGGCGGGCTCGCCGGTGAAGCCGTGCCACAGGTCGATCTCGACCGGGCCGTCGGCCTCGTCGAGGGCGTCGACGGGGCAGTCCGGCAGGGCGATCTCCTCGCCCTCGCCGTCACCCCCGCCGCCGCCGGGGCCGGCGCTGGTGCCCTGGGACTCGTCCCGCACGCAGGCGGCGGCGGTGATGGCGAGCACGGCCACCACGAGCAGGTGGACGAGCGGACGGGGGGCGGGGCGGGACACGGGGTCTCCTCTGGTGCGGCTCAGCCCTTGACCGCGCCGGCCGTGAGGCCGCGCACGATCTGGCGCTGGAAGATGGCGAGCAGGATGACGATGGGGACGGCGGCGATGATCGTGCCGGCCACGGGGATGTTGGCCTGCTCGATGCGGGTGGTGAGCTCGCGCAGGGCGATCTGGACCGTGGCCCAGTCCTGCGTGTCGTAGATGACCGCCCGGGGCCACAGGTACTGGTTGAAGGCACCGAGGAACGAGATGACGGTGAACGAGGCGATCACCGGGCGGGTCAGCGGGACGGCGAACCGGAAGAGGAACTGCATGTGGGTCCAGCCCTCGAGCCGGGCCGAGTCCCGGATCTCGCTGGGGATGCCGAGGAACCCCTGCCGGATGAGGAACGTCCCGAACGCCGACGCCGCGAACGGCACGATCAGCCCCTGGTAGCTGTCGAACCAGCCCAGGTCGCGCATGGTCTGCACGTTGGGCAGGAGCGTCACCTCGAGCGGCAGCAGGAGGGTGGCCATGAACACGGCGAACCACACGCGCTTGAGCGGGAACCGGAGGAAGGCGAAGGCGTAGGCCGCCATGACCGAGGTGAGCACCTGGAGGGCGGTGATGGCGACCGTCACGATGAGGGTGCGGAACAGGGCCGGGCCCATGTTCCCCCGGTCCCACGCCGCGCTGAAGCCGTCCCAGCGCACCCCGACGGGCCGGGTGACCGAGCTGGTGAAGGACTCGGCCGGGTCGGAGATGGCCCGGACGAACAGGAAGTAGATCGGCGCCAGCACCAGCAGCGACAAGACGACCAGGACGACGTACCAGACGGCCTGGCGAGCCGGTGACGAGCGGGTCGCGGTTCCCTCAGCTGCCATAGTGCACCCGCCGATCGAGGAGGAGGAACTGGCCCAGGGTCACCACGAAGGTCACGAGGAAGAGGCCGACGGACATGACCGCCCCCTCCCCCACCTGGTTGGGCGCCTGGCGCTCGAAGATCTTGAACACCAGGGTCTCGGTCGACCCGTTGGGCCCGCCCTGGGTGAGGAACTCGATGGGGGCGAAGGCCTGGAGGGCGAAGATCACCAGGACCACCACCAGGAACATCAGCACCGGCGAGAGCAGCGGGAGGGTGATCCGGAAGAAGCGGCGGACGGGCCCGTAGCCGTCGAGGGTGGCCGCCTCGTCGACGTCCTCGGGGATGGCCTGGAGGCCGGCCAGGACGATCACGAACGACAGGCCCAGGTTCTGCCAGATCGACGACAGCGACACGCCGAACAGGGCGGTGCTGGAGTTCTGGAGGATCGCCTGGTCGCCGAAGCCGGGCACGCCCCCCTGGTAGATGCCGATCTCCTGGTTGATCAGCACCAGGAAGACGATGGCGGACACCGCCGCCGAGCTGGCGATGGTGGAGCTGAAGATGAACTGGAAGGCCTTGATGCCCTTGAGCCGCCGGTGGGCCGCCACCGCCAGCAGCGTGCCGAGGATGAGCCCGGCGGGCACGGTGAAGATCACGTACTGGACGCTGTGCCACAGGCCCTGGAGGAACTCGTCGCCGGTGAGCACGTCGACGTACTGCTGCGGTCCCTCGTAGCGGAGGTTCGTCCCGGCGTTGTTGTTGCGGTAGAGGCCCCGGAGCACCAGCTGCTCGAAGGGGTAGAAGAAGAACACCGAGAACACGACGATCGACGGGGCGAGGAACCCCAGGGCGATGAGGCTCTCCTTGGCCCGACCGGTGTCGGTGACCCGGCCGGCGTCGTCGGTCTGGCCGAGGAGCTGCTGGACCCGTCCCATCAGCTCGGGCGCTTGTCGAGGAGGGAGCGGGACCCGTCGCCCTCGAGCCCGGGCACCGACGGCTCGACCCCGGTCGCGATCCGCTCGCCGGTGTCGGGGTCGAAGAGGTGGACGTGGGCGGCGTCGACGCCGAGCCGCACGGCGTCGCCGGGCTGGGGCAGGCCCTCGCTCTCGACCCGGGCGATCCAGCCGGTGGAGACGTCGAGACCCTCGATGCGCAGCCGCAGCAGGGCCTCGTGGCCCAGCCACTCCACCTGGTGGACGGTGGCGGGCACGATGCCGTCGGGCGCCACCCGCAGGTGCTCGGGGCGGAGGCCGACGGTGACGGTGGACCGGGAGCCGACCGCGTCGACCGGGACGTGGGTCGACCCGACCACGACCGCCCCGCGCTCGACGGGCACCGTCGCCACGTTCAGGGCCGGGGTGCCGACGAAGCCGGCCACGAACAGGTTGGCGGGGGCGTCGTAGACCTCGCGGGGGGTGCCGACCTGCTGGAGGCGGCCGTCGCTCATGATGGCGACGCGGTCGGCCATGGTCATGGCCTCGACCTGGTCGTGGGTGACGTAGATGAAGGTCGTGCCCAGGCGGCGGTGCAGGTCGACGAGCTCGGCGCGGGTCTGGGTCCGGAGCTTGGCGTCGAGGTTCGAGAGGGGCTCGTCCATGAGGAACACCGCGGGCCGGGCCACCACGGCCCGGGCCAGGGCGACGCGCTGGCGCTGCCCGCCCGAGAGGGCCCCGGGCTTGCGGTCGAGGTAGGGCTCGAGGTCGAGCATGCGGGCCGCCTCGGCGACCCGCTCGGTCCGCTCGGCCGAGCTCAGCTTGCGGAGGGTGTCCTCCCCGCCGCCGGGGCTCGGCACCCAGGTGGGCTTGGTGACGAGGGGCGACTCGATGTTCTTCCGCACCGTCATGTGCGGGTACAGGGCGTAGCTCTGGAAGACCATGGCCACGTCGCGCTTGGACGGCACGACCTGGTTGACGACCCGGTCGCCGATCGACAGCTCGCCGCCGCTGATCTCCTCCAGGCCGGCGATCATCCGCAGGGCCGTGCTCTTGCCGCAGCCGGAGGGTCCGAGGAGCACCATGAACTCGCCGTCGGCGACGTCCAGGGTCAGATCCTCCACGGCGGTGACGTCTCCGTAGCGCTTCGTCACCGCGTCGAACGTCACGTTCGCCATAGGCCTCAGACCCTACGCCAGCCGACCACGCCGACCTGTCTTCCGGGTGGCCGGACGACCACCGCCCGGACGAACTGCCGCGACGGCCCGGACGACGCTCCGGCGGTCAGGGGAGGGTCAAGATCTCCGGGCCGTCGTCGGTGACGGCGACGGTGTGCTCGGCGTGGGCGGCCCACGTGCCGTCGAGGGTCACGACCGTCCAGTCGTCGTCGAGGACGTCGGTCTCAGGGGTGCCGATGGCGACCATGGGTTCGATGGCCAGGACGTTGCCGACCTTGAGCCGCGGGCCCCGGCCCGGCCACCCGACGTTGGGGACCGACGGGTCCTCGTGCATGGATCGGCCGATGCCGTGGCCGGTGTAGCCGTCGACGACGTGGAGGCCGGCGCCCTCGACCACCTGCTGGACGGCGTGGCCGACGTCGCCGAGGTGGCGGCCGGCGACCATCTGGGCGATGGCGGCCGCCAGCGACGCCTCGGTGACCTCGATGAGCCGCCGGGCCTCGGGCGAGATCTCGCCGATGCCGGCGGTGTAGGCGGCGTCGCCGTGCCAGCCGTCGACGATGGCGCCGCAGTCGACCGAGATGATGTCGCCCTCCTCCAGCACCCGGTCGCCGGGGATGCCGTGGACGACGACCTCGTTGGGCGAGGCGCAGATGACCGCCGGGTAGGTGCCGGCGACGCCGAGGAAGTTGGACGTCGCCCCCCGGTCGGCCAGCACCTCGCGCCCGATGCGGTCGAGGTCGCCGGTGGTGATCCCGGGCCGGAGGGCCGCACGGGTGCGCTCGTGCATCTCGGCCACGACCCGGCCGGCCCGGCGCATGGCGGCCAGGTCGGCGGCGGAGCGGCGGGCGATGCCTCCGAGCAGCACGGCTGGGCCCTGCTAGCTGGGGTCGGACGCGACGCGGGCGTCGACCACGGCGAGGATGCGGGCGTGCACCTCGTCCTCGCTGCCGAGCCCGTCGACGCTCTCGAGGAGGTCCAGCGACCGGTAGTGCCCGAGGAGCGGGGAGGTGTCGCGCTCGTAGACCTCGAGGCGGTGGAGGATGGCCTCCGGCTTGTCGTCGTCGCGCTGCACGGGCGTCCCGCCGCACTTGGGGCACACGCCGTCGGCGATGGCCGCGTCGCCCACCGAGTAGATCGTCCCGCACGAGTCGCACGTGCGCCGGGCCGAGAGACGCTCGACGACGATCTCGTTCGGCACCACCAGCTCGACGACGACGTCGACCGGCGCCTGGGCCGTGATGTCCGCCAGCGCCTCGGCCTGCCCGACCGTGCGGGGGAAGCCGTCGAGGATCCAGCCGCGGTTGGCGTCGTCGCGGTCGAGGCGTTCGCCCACGATGCCGATCATCACCTCGTCGGGGACCAGGTCCCCGGCGTCCATGATCGCCTTGGCCCGGAGGCCCAGGTCGGTGCCCTCGCGCACGGCGGCGCGGAGCATGTCGCCGGTCGAGATGTGCGGCACGGAGCAGGCGGCGGCCAACCGGGTCGCCTGGGTGCCCTTGCCCGCACCCTGACGACCCATGATGATCATGCGGACACCGGGTCGGTCCATCGTGGGATCGGAGTCGGTCACGACTTCAGGAAGCCCTCGTAGTTGCGCATCATCAGCTGGCTGTCGATCTGCTTCATCGTCTCGAGGGCGACACCCACGGCGATCAGGATCGAGGTGCCGAAGAAGCCGAGCTGGACGCCGGCGTCGGAGTCCAGCGTGCGCCCCAGGACGAAGGCGGGCACCAGGGCCACGAAGCTGATGAACAGGGCGCCGGGCAGGGTGATGCGGTTGAGGATGCGGCTCAGGTAGCGCTCGGTCTGGGGACCGGGGCGGATGCCGGGGATGAAGCCGCCCTGCTTGCGGATCTGGTCGGCCTGCTTGTGCGGGTCGAACTGGATGGCGGCGTAGAAGTAGGCGAAGCCGATGATGAACAGGCCGTAGACGGTGAGGTACAGGGCGCCGGATCCGCCCCGGAAGTTGTCGTCGATGAAGTCCTGCACGTCGTTGGCCCAGTTGCCGCCCGAGCCGTCGGCGTTGAGCTGGTTGCCGGGCAGGACCGTGGAGATCATCACCGGCAGGTACAGCATCGAGTTGGCGAAGATGATGGGGATCACGCCCGAGGCGTTCACCTTCAGCGGGATGTAGGTGTTCTGACCGCCGTACTGGCGTCGGCCCACCTGGCGCTTGGCGAACTGCACCGGGATGCGGCGCTGGCCCTGCTCGACGAAGACGATGGCCACCAGCACCCCGGTGAACATCAGCCCGACCAGGATCATGGCGATGAGCCCCGACTCGGCCCGGACGGCGCCGAAGTTGGCGGGCAGCTGGCTCACGACCGAGGCGAAGATCAGGAGCGACATGCCGTTGCCGATGCCCCGCTGGGTGACGAGCTCGCCCATCCACATGATCAGGGCGGTGCCGGCGGTGAGGCTGATCACCACGATCAGCACCCGGCTCCAGTTGTAGTTGCCGCCGAAGAGGTCGACGTCGCCGAGCGGGTTGCCGCCGGCGAAGCCCTGGCCACCGTTCTTGAACAGGAACGTCAGGCCGGTCGACTGCATGATGGCGATGGCCACGGTGAGGTACCGGGTCCACTGCGTGATCTTGCGCTGGCCGACGGCCCCCTGCTGCTGCCACTGCTCGAGCTTGGGGATCACCACGGCGAGGATCTGCATGATGATCGACGAGGTGATGTAGGGCATGACGCCCAGGGCGAACACCGCGAACTGGGTGATGGCCCCGCCCGAGAACAGGCGCAGGAACTCGAGGGCGCCGCTCTGGCTGGCGTTGTCCTTGAGCGTCTGCAGCGTCGAGACGTCGATGCCGGGCACGGGGACGTGCGACCCCAGCCGGTAGAGCAGGATCATGAAGACGGTGAAGGCGATCTTGTTGCGGAGATCGTCCACCTTGAACATGTTCTTCATGCTCGACAGCACGGGCGTGTGTCCTCTCGGGTCAGCGCAGCCGGTCTCGGGGGCCGGGGGCCCGCCGGGTCAGCGGTTGGTGAGGTGGTTGCCCTTGGCCGGCGGGCGACGATCGCCCCAGGGGGCGGGAACGACGGTGACGCTACCCCCTGCCGCGGTGATGGCGGCTTCGGCCGAGGCCGAGAAGGCGTGGGCCGAGACGGCGACGGCCCGGGTGATCTCGCCCCGGCCGAGCACCTTGACGAGGGCGCCCTTGCCGACGAGGCCCCGTGCGTGCAGGGACTCGGGGGTGATCTCGTCGTCGCCGGTCTCCTCGAGGGTGTCGAGGTTGATGGCCTGGTACTCCACGCGGAACGGGTTGGTGAAGCCGCGGAGCTTCGGCACCCGGATGTGGAGGGGCATCTGCCCGCCCTCGAAGCCGGCGGGGATGGAGCCGCGGGCCTTCTGGCCCTTGGTGCCGCGGCCGGCGGTCTTGCCGCCCTTGCCGCCGATGCCGCGGGCGACGCGCTTCTTGCGCCGGTTCGACCCGGGCGGGGGGGTGAGGTCGTGGATCTTCATCAGTCGGTCTCCTCGACGGTGACCAGGTGGGGGACCTTGTTGAGCATCCCGCGGATCTCGGGGCGGTCCGGGAGGACGTTGCTGCGCCCGATGCGACCCAGGCCCAGGGCGCGGAGGGTGCCGCGCTGCTTGGGCTTGGTGCCGATGGCGGAGCGGGTCTGGGTGACCTTCAGGGCGGCCATCAGCGCACCTCGTCCGGCTGGTGCGGACCGCGCTCGGACTCCTTGTACGCCTCGAGCAGGCCCTTGGGCACGAACTCCTCGGCCGACAGCCCCCGCAGGCGGGCGATGTCGTCGGGGCGCTTGAGGCTCTTGAGCCCGTTGATGGTGGCCCGGGCCACGTTGATGTGGTTGGCCGACCCGAGCGACTTGCACAGCACGTCGTGGATGCCGGCCTCCTCGAGGATGGCGCGGGCGGCGCCACCGGCGATCACACCGGTGCCGGGGGCGGCGGGCTTGAGCATGACGCGGGCCGCGCCCTGCTTGCCGATGATGGGGTGGGTGACGGTGCTGCCGGCGAGGGGGACGGCGAACATGTTCTTCTTGGCCTCCTCGGTGCCCTTCTGGATGGCGAGGGGCACCTCCTTGGCCTTGCCGTAGCCGAGGCCGACCCGGCCGGCGCCGTCGCCGATGACGACGAGGGCGGTGAAGGAGAACCGACGACCGCCCTTGACGACCTTGGCGACGCGGTTGATGTCGATGACGCGCGACTCGCGCAGCTGGGCGTCAGAGGTGGTGGGAGGCATCAGAACTCCAGTCCGGAGGTGCGGGCGGCGTCGGCCAGGGAGGCGACGCGACCGTGGTAGTGGAAGCCGCCCCGGTCGAACACGACCCGGGAGACACCCGCTTCCTTGGCCCGGGCGGCGACGAGCTCGCCGACCTTCTTGGCCCCTTCGACGTTGCCGCCGCTGGAGCGCAGGTCGGCCTCGAGCGACGAGGCCGAGGCCAGCGTGCGCCCGGTCTGGTCGTCGATGACCTGGGCCGAGATGTGCTTGTTGGAGCGGAAGACGGCCAGGCGCGGCCGGTCGGCCGTGCCCTGGACCTTCTTGCGGACCCGGCGGTGGCGCCGGACCCGTGCGTTGCGCTTCTTCTGTGCGGGATCGCTCATGAGATGTCCTACTTCGCGGTCTTGCCGGCCTTGCGGGCCACGTGCTCTCCGAGGTACCGCACGCCCTTGCCCTTGTAGGGCTCGGGCTTGCGGATGGCCCGGATGTCGGCGGCGACCTGGCCGACCTGCTCCTTGTCGATCCCCCGCACGACGATGCGCGTCGGGACGGGGACCTCGAAGGTGATGCCGTCGGGCGCCTCGACCTTGACCGGGTGGCTGAAGCCCAGCGACAGGTCGAGGGTCGAGCCCTGGAGGGCGGCGCGGTAGCCGGTGCCGATGATCTCGAGCTCCTTGGAGAACTCCTGGCTGACACCGACGACCATGTTGTTGACGAGCGACCGCACCAGGCCGTGGAGGGCCCGGGTCTGGCGCTCGTCGTCGGGCCGCTCGACCACGAGGGTGTCGCCGTCCTGGCGGATGGCGATCGCACCGGGGACGGTGCGGCTGAGCGTGCCCTTGGGGCCCTTGACGGTGACGTCGGCGCCGTCGACGGTGACGTCGACGCCGCTGGGCACGGGGATGGGGGACTTTCCGACTCGGGACATCAGTTCCTCACCACACGAAGCAGAGGACCTCGCCGCCCACGTTGCGCTGGCGCGCCTCGCGGTCGGTGAGCAGCCCCTGGCTGGTCGAGACGACGGCCACTCCGAGCCCGCCGAGCACGCGCGGGATCTCCTTGGACTTGCGGTACACCCGCAGGCCCGGCTTCGACACCCTCTGGATGCCGGAGATCGTGCGCGCCCGCTCCGGGGAGTAGCGCATGGTGACGTGCAGGGTCGAGCCCGGCCTGTCGGTGTTGTCCTCGACGCGCCAGGCGTCGATGTAGCCCTCGGACTTCAGGATGGCCGCGAGGGCCTCCTTCTGCTTCGAGCTGGGCATGCGGACCTCGTCGTGCATCGCCACGTTGGCGTTGCGGATGCGGGTCAGCATGTCGGCGATGGGATCGGTCATGGTCACTTGCTCTGCACCTCCATCACCAGCTGGCCTTGGTCACACCGGGGATCTCGCCGGCGTGCGCCATGTCACGCAGGCAGATCCGGCAGAGCTTGAACTTGCGGTACACCGAGTGCGGGCGACCGCACCTCTGGCACCGGGTGTAGCCCCGGACCTTGAACTTGGGCGTCTTGTTCGCCTTGTTGATCAGCGCCTTCTTGGCCATTACTGCTGTCCCTCACGCTTGAACGGGAATCCGAAGGCGGCGAGCAGGGCCCGTCCTTCGTCGTCGGTCCGGGCCGTGGTCACGATGGTGATGTCCATCCCACGGGTGGTGTCGACCTTGTCGTAGTCGATCTCCGGGAAGATCAGCTGCTCGGTGACACCGAATGTGTAGTTGCCGTTGCCGTCGAAGCTCCGGGGGTTGAGGCCCCGGAAGTCGCGGATGCGGGGGATCGCCAGGCTCACGAGCCGGTCGAAGAACTCCCACATGCGGTCGCCCCGGAGGGTGACCTTGGCGCCGATGGCGTTGCCCTCGCGGAGCTTGAACGTGGCGATCGACTTCTTGGCCCGGGTGACGGCCGGCTTCTGGCCGGTGATCACCTGGAGGTCGGCGATGGCCCCGTCGAGCAGCGAGGGCTGGCCGACGGCATCGCCGACGCCCATGTTCACCACGATCTTCTCGAGGCGGGGCACCTCCATGACGTTGCCGAGGGACAGGCTGTCCTTCAGCTGGGCCCGGAGGGTCTCGTCGTACCTGGTCTTGAGACGCGGGGGCGTCTTGGTCTGGGTCGCAGTGTCACTCATCAGATCTCCGCCCCCGTCCGACGGCACACGCGGATCTTGGTGCCGTCCTCGAGGACCTTGTAGCCGACCCGGGTGGGCTTGCCGTCGCTCGGGCTGAGCAGGGCGACGTTGGGCACCGGGATGGGCATGTCCTTGTCGATGATCCCGCCCTGGCTGGTGGCGGAGCGGGCCTTCTGGTGCTTCTTGGCCACGTTGACGCCGTCGACGATGACCTTGTTGGCCTGGGGCAGGACCCGCATGATCACGCCCTCCTTGCCCCGGTCCTTGCCGGTGAGGACGCGCACGCGGTCGCCCTTCTTCAGCTTGATCGTGTTCGACATCAGAGGACCTCGGGGGCGAGGGAGACGATGCGCATGAAGCGCTTGTCGCGCAGCTCGCGGCCGACCGGTCCGAAGATGCGGGTGCCGCGGGGCTGCTGCTGGTCGTTGATGAGGACGGCCGCGTTCTCGTCGAAGCGGATGTAGGAGCCGTCGGGACGACGCTTCTCCTTCTTCACCCGGACCACGACGCACTTGACGACGTCGCCCTTGCGGACGGCGGCGCCGGGGATGGCGTCCTTCACGGTGGCGACGAAGATGTCGCCGATGGAGGCGTAGCGCCGCTTGGAGCCGCCCAGCACCTTGATGCAGAGCACCTCCTTGGCGCCGGAGTTGTCCGCGACCCGGAGTCGCGATTCCTGCTGGATCATCGGGCCCGCTCCACGACCTCGACGACCCGCCAGCGCTTGAGCTTCGACAGGGGTCGGGTCTCCTGCACCCGGACGCGGTCGCCGACCTTCAGGTCGTTGTCCTCGTCGTGGGTGTAGAGCTTGGTCGACTGCTGGACCGTCTTGCCGTAGAGCCGGTGGGGCTTGCGGGAGGTGACGGTGACGATGGCGGTCTTGTCCATGGCGTTGGACGTGACGATGCCCTCGCGGACCTTGCGCCGGTTCTCGCGGGCGGGGGTCTCCGTGGTCTCGTTGCTGGTGTCGCTCATGCGGAGGCCTCCTGGCTCTCGGCGGCAGCGATCTCACGGCTGCGCTGCTCGGTGAGGATGCGGGCGACCTGGCGGCGGGCCTCGAGGATCGAGGCCCCGTTCTCCAGCTGGCCGGTGGCCCGGCGGAAGCGGAGGTTGAACAGCTCCTCGCGCGTCTCGGCGAGACGCACCTCGAGGCCGTGGTCGTCCAGGTCGGTGATGTCTGTCTTCGCCATCAGAAGTCCACCTCTCGCGTGACGAACTTGGCCTTGATGGGGAGCTTCTGGATCGCCCGGTCGATGGCCTCGCGGGCCACGACGGGGTCGGAGTAGCTGAGCTCGAACAGGATCCGGCCCGGCTTGACCACGGCGACCCAGCGCTCGGGGTTGCCCTTGCCCGAGCCCATGCGGGTCTCGGCCGGCTTCTCGGTGACGGGCTTGTCCGGGAACAGGTTGATCCAGACCTTGCCGCCACGCTTGATGTGACGGGTCATGGCGATTCGGGCGGCCTCGATCTGCCGGGCGGTGATCCACCCGGGCTCGAGGGCCTGGATGCCGTAGTCGCCGAAGGTGACCTCGGTGCCACCCTTGGCCGGGCCGGTGGTGCGGCCGCGGTGCGTCTTGCGGTGCTTGACCTTGCGGGGCATCAACATGATCAGTCACCGTCCCCGGGGCGGAAGTGGGGGGTCTCGTGGTGCTCGCGGACCGAGCGCTCGATGGCTTCCTCTTCCTCGAGGAGCTTCTCGAACTCCGGGTCGGCCTCGCCGACGAGCGGCTTGGCCTCCTCCTCGGTGGGCGCACCCTCGACCGCGGGGGCGGCGGGGGCGTCGGCCAGGGCCGGGCGACGGCCCTTGGAGGACACCACCGGGCGGGGTGCTGGGGCCTGGCCCGAGGTCTCGCCGACGGCCATGGCGGCCTCCTTGGCGATCTTGTCCTCGGTCGAGGCCTTGTAGGGCAGGATGTCGCCCTTGTAGATCCAGACCTTGACGCCGATGCGGCCCGAGGTCGTGCGGGCCTCGCGGAAGCCGTAGTCGATGTCGGCGCGGAGGGTGTGCAGCGGGACGCGACCCTCGCGGTACCACTCGGTCCGGCTCATCTCCGAGCCACCGAGGCGGCCCGAGCACTGGACCCGGATGCCGAGGGCGCCGGCCTTCTGAGCGTTCTGCACGGCGCGCTTCATGGCCCGGCGGAAGGCCACGCGGCCGGCGAGCTGGTCGGCGACGCCCTGGGCGATGAGGGCGGCGTCGAGCTCGGGCTGCTTGATCTCCTGGATGTTGAGCTGGACCCGGTTGTTGCCGGTGATCTTGGTGAGACCGGCCCGGAGCTCGTCGGCCTGGGCGCCACGGCGGCCGATGACGATGCCGGGGCGGGCCGTGTGGACGTCGACCCGGACCCGGTCACGGGTGCGCTCGACCTCGATGCGGCTGATGGCGGCGTGGGGCAGCGTCGACATGATCATGTCGCGGACCTTCCAGTCCTCGATGATCAGGTCGGCGTACTCCGCCCGACCGGCGAACCACCGCGACTTCCAGTCGGTGGTGACGCCGAGGCGGAACCCGTAGGGGTTGACCTTCTGGCCCATTTACTTGTCCTCGTCCTTCTCGGCATCGTCGGACGCCACGTCCTGCTCGTCCTCGCCACCGGCGGGCTCGAAGCCCGCCGCCTCGGCGTCCTCCGGCGTGGCGAACCACACCTCGGCGTTCGTCTGGTCGAACCAGCGGCTGCCGGGCACGTGGAACTTCTTCGAGCTCTCGTTGCCCTTGATCTCGAAGCCCTCGGGGGCCTCCTGGCCGTCCTCGTCGACGGGCAGGTGCGACCCGGCGTAGGGCGCCTCGGTGGCCTCGTCCGCGTCGGTGCCGGGCTCGTCGGTGGAGCCCACCGCCTCGTCCACCGCGGCCTCGGCCTCGGTGACCTCCGACGTGGAGCCCTCGTCGACCGTCTTGGTCTCGGTGGTCTCGGTCGACTCGCCGCGGGAGCGGGCCACGCGGGCCCGCCGGTCGGCGGCGGGGGTGCGACGGCGACCGCCGCGCCCGCCCTCGGTGGTGAGGCCGGCCTGGTTCTTCTCCCGCCAGCGCCGCAGCTCGTCGTCGCCCATGCGACCGACGATCACGGTGATGTGGCAGGTGCGCTTGCGGATGCGGGTGGCCCGACCGCGGGCACGGGGCCGCCACCGCTTGAGGGTCGGGCCCTCGTCGGCGTAGCAGGCGACGACCTTCAACGTGTCGGGGTCCTGCTGCTCGTTGTTCTGGCCGTTGGCCACGGCCGAGGCCAGGACCTTGCGGACCACCTTGGCCACGTCGCGGTCGGTGAAGGCCAGGACCTGGTCGGCGTCGCTCACGTGGAGGTCGCGGATCAGGTCGAGGACCTCACGGGCCTTGTAGGCCGAGACCCGCACGTAGCGGGCCTGGGCGCGCGTCCCGGGACGCTCGTTGGTCTTCACACCACTGCCACCAGCCATCAGCGCCGACCTCGCACGGACTTCTCCTGGCCGGCGTGGTACCGGAAGGTGCGGGTGGGGGCGAACTCGCCCAGCTTGTGACCGACCATCGACTCGGTGATGTACACCGGGACGTGCTTGCGCCCGTCGTGGACGGCGATGGTGTGGCCCACCATGTCGGGGATGATCGTGGAGCGGCGGGACCAGGTCTTGATGACCTTCTTCTCGCCCTTCTCGTTGAGGCCATCGACCTTGGAGAGCAGGTGCCCGTCGACGAACGGGCCCTTCTTGAGTGAACGGGGCATTCGGGTTACCTCCGCGAGCCGCGGGTGCGGCGGCGCCGGACGATGAGCTTCTGGGACGGCTTGTTCTGGTCGCGGGTGCGGCCCTCGGGCTTGCCCCAGGGCGACACGGGGTGGCGACCACCGGAGGTCTTGCCCTCGCCGCCACCGTGGGGGTGGTCGACGGGGTTCATGGCGACGCCACGGGTCTGGGGGCGGACGCCCTTCCAGCGGTTGCGGCCGGCCTTGCCGACCTTGACCAGCTCGGCCTCGGCGTTGCCGACCGTGCCGACGGTCGCCCGGCAGTCGATCGGCACCCGGCGCATCTCGGTGCTGGGGAGGCGCAGGGTGGCGAACTCGCCCTCCTTGGCCACCAGCTGGACGCTGGAGCCGGCGCTGCGGGCCATGCGGCCACCGCCGCCGGGCTTGAGCTCGACGTTGTGGATCGTCGTGCCCACGGGGATGTAGCGCATCGGCATGGCGTTGCCGGAGCGGATCTCGGCGCCCTGGCCGGACTGGAGCATGTCGCCGACCTTCACGTCGCGCGGGGCGAGGATGTAGGCCTTGGCGCCGTCGACGTAGTGCAGCAGCAGGATGCGGCAGTTGCGGTTCGGGTCGTACTCGACCGCGGCGACCTTGGCCGGCACGCCGTCCTTGGTGCGCTTGAAGTCGATCTGGCGGTACTGGCGCTTGTGGCCACCGCCCTTGTGGCGAGCGGTCTTGTGGCCGCCGTTGTTGCGGCCACCGGTCTTGGGCTTCGGACCGACCAGCGACTTCTCGGGCGTCGTCTTGGTGATCTCGGAGAAGTCCGAGACGGTCTGGAACCGGCGGCCGGCGCTGGTGGGCTTGCGCTTGCGAAGTGCCATCAGGGTCCTCCTCAGCTCTCGAACAGGTCGATCGAGTCACCGTCGGCGAGGGTGACGATGGCCCGCTTGGTGGAGGCCTTGGACCCGACCTTGCCGGTGCGGCGGTTCCGGGTCTTCTTGCCCTGGCGGTTGAGCGTGTTCACCCGGGTGACGGTGACGCCGAAGATCGACGCCACGGCGTCGCTGATCTCGGGCTTCGAGGCCGTCGGGTGGACGATGAACGTGTACTGGTTGGACTCGAGCAGGGCGTAGGACTTCTCGCTCACGACCGGCTTGAGGATCACCTGGCGGGGGTCCTTCACGACTCGTCCTCCGAGTCCTCGTCGTTGGCCGCCTCGACGACGGCATCGGTGTCGGGCACGGTGACCGGGACCGAGGCCCGCTCGCCGGGGGCGCCGCCACGGTGGCCGGCCGGCGTCGGGGCCGGGCCCCGGGAGACGCTGGTGTCGGCCGGGACGGTGCCCGGGGTGAAGACGACCCAGTCGCTGACCAGGACGTCGTAGGCGTTCAGCTCGCCGGGCACGATGATGTGGACGTCGGTGAGGTTCCGGAAGCTCTTCCAGGTGGCGACGTCGTCGGCCGCCAGGACCAGGAGGACCTTGCCCTCGACGCCGATGTCGGCGAGCGCCCGGGCGGCCTGCTTGGTGCCGGGGGCGTCGAAGCCGAAGTCGACGACCTTGACCTTGCCGTCGGCGGCCCGGTCGGAGAGCGCCGAGCGCAGGGCCAGGCGGACCATCTTCTTCGGCGTGCGCTGGCTGTAGCTGCGGGGCTTCGGGCCGAGGGCCACGCCGCCGCCGGACCACTGCGGGCTGCGGATCGAGCCCTGGCGGGCCCGGCCGGTGCCCTTCTGCTTCCAGGGCTTGGCGCCGCCACCGGCCACCTCGGCCCGGGTCTTGGTCGACTGGGTGCCGGCCCGGCGGGCGGCCAGCTGGGCGGTGACGACCTGGTGCAGCACGGGCCCGTTGGGCTCGATGCCGAACACGGCGTCGTCGAGGTCGGTGGTGTCGGTCTTCTTGCCCGAGGCGTCGAGCACGTCGATCTTGGCCATCAGGCGTCCTTCCCGGCGGCCTTGGCCGCGTTGCGGACGAGCACCAGGCCGCCCTTGGGGCCGGGCACGGCGCCCTTGATGAGGAGGAGGTTGCGGTCGGTGTCGGCCCGGACGACCTCGAGGTTCATGGTGGTGACCTTCTCGCCACCGGTGCGGCCGGCCATGCGCTGGCCCTTGAACACCCGGGACGGCGTGGCGCAGGCGCCGATGGCGCCGGGCGCACGGTGGACCCGGTGGGCGCCGTGGCTGGCCCGCTGGCCGGCGAAGCCGTGGCGCTTCATGACGCCGGCGAAGCCCTTGCCCTTGCTGACGGCGGTGACGTCGATCAGCCCGCCCTCGGCGAGGATGTCGACGCCCAGCGTCTGGCCGACGGTGTACTCCGACACGTCGTCGAGGCGGAGCTCGACCAGGCGGGGCCCGGGCTCGACGTCGGCCGTGGCGAACTGGCCGGCCACCGGCTTGGTGAGCTTGGAGGCCTTCTTCTGGCCGAACGTGACCTGGAGGGCGGTGTAGCCGTCGCGCTCCTGGGTCTTGATCTTGACCACGCGGACCGGCTCGACCTGCAGGACGGTGACCGGGACGACGTTGCGATCGTCGTCCCAGATCTGCGTCATGCCGAGCTTGGACCCGACGATCGCTTTGGTTGCCATGTCTCTCTTCTCTCGCGGAGGAACGGAAGGTCCGTTCACGCGGACGCTCCGCTCGGGCGGGCCCGGCGGAGCGTGTCTCGGTTGTGCCACGGGGTTCCCTCGCTCGAGAGGGCGTCCGTGGACGTCGATTCAGCGCGCTCGGTACCGAACCTCTGGGGTCCCGTGCACGAGGGAGCCACTGTAGCGAGCCCCGCCCGGGGCTCCAAGCCCAGGTCCCCCACCGTGTCGGGCGGTGGTGCTATGACCCGGTCCTCACTCCGTTCGGACCGTGATCACGTCCTCCGACCCCACCCACCGCCCTGGAGGCCCTCACTCCGTTCGGACCGTCACCATCCAGAGGTGGCCGTCGGGGTCGGCGAGCAGACCCGAGTAGCCCCACCCGGTGGACGCCGGCTCGACCAGGACCTGGCCGCCGGCGGCCCGGGCCCGCTCGACGGCGGCGTCGACCTCGGCCTCGGTGGCCACGGCCCAGCTGAGCTGGCACTCGCTGGTGCCCGGCACCGCCGTCTCGTGGGGCGCGGTGACCCACCCGAACCCGCCCCGGGGGATCAGCACCAGGTGCACGTCGTCCCCCAGGACCAGGCGGAGGGGCTCGGGCACCCCGTCGTCGGCCGGTGCGCCCACGGCCTCGAGGCCCAGGCCCTCGGTGTAGAAGGCGAACGCGCGGCGGCGGTCCTCGATGGGCAGGCTGATGACGAACGGGCGGGGCATGGTCTCTCCTGGGGCTGCGGTCACCTCTTCGACCGGCGGGCCGCCCGAGGCTCATCGGCCCTCGGAGACGAGGCCCCGTTCCTGGTACCGATCGCGGCCCCACAGGCCCGGATCCGTACCCAGGACGAGCCCACACCAGCGTCTCGCCGTTCCTGGTACCGATCGTGGCCCCACGGGCCCGGGATCCGTACCGAGAACCGTGGTCGCCGCCGACGCCGCCTCGGGATGCGGGCGTCCCGGGCGGGGTGACCGGCCACACTGACGGGGTGTCGCTCGACGTCGCCACCCCCACCCCGTTCGCCGCCGTGGTGGCCACGTCGGCCACCGTGGCCGCCACGTCGTCCCGCACGGCCAAGCGCGACGCCATCGCCGCGCTGCTCCGCGAGCTCCGGCCCGACGAGATCGCCGTCGCCGTCGGGTTCCTCACCGGGGCGCCGCTCCAGGGGCGGATCGGCGTCGGCTGGCGGACCCTCCAGGCGGCGGCCCAGCCGCCGGCCGACGGGCCCACGCTCACGGTGCTCGAGGTCGACGCCGTCCTGACCGCCCTGGCCGGGCTCGGGGGCACCGGGTCCGGAACCGAGCGGCGGCGCCTCCTGGCGGACCTGCTGGGGCGGGCCACGGACGACGAGGCCGCGTTCCTCTTCGGCCTGGTCGGGGGCGAGCTGCGACAGGGCGCCCTGGCCGGGGTGATGGCCGACGCCGTGGCCCGGGCGGCCGAGGTGCCGACCCCGGTGGTGCGCCGGGCGGCCATGCTCGGCGGCGACCTGCCCGCCATCGCCCACGTCGCCCTCACCGCCGGGGCCGACGGCCTCGCCGCCGTGGGCCTGGAGCTGGGGCGCCCGGTGCAGCCGATGCTCGCCTCCACCGCCGAGTCGGTCGCCGGTGCCGTCGAGGACCTGGGCGACGCGGTGGTCGACTGGAAGCTGGACGGCATCCGCATCCAGGTCCACCGGGACGGCGACGACGTGCGGGTCTGGACCCGCAACCTCAACGAGATCACGGGGCGCCTGCCCGAGGTGATCGCCCTGGTGCGCGCCCTCCCGGCGGACCGCCTGGTCCTCGACGGCGAGGCCCTGGTGGTCGACGAGGCCCTGCGCCCGGTCCTGTTCCAGGACACCGCCAGCCGGATCGGGGCCGAGGGTGGGCCGGCTCCGACCGCGGTCCGGCCCTGGTTCTTCGACCTCGTCCACCGCGACGGAACCGACCTGGTCGACGCCCCCCTCCACGAGCGACGGGCGGCCTTGGCCGAGGTGGCCGGCGAGTGGCAGATCCCGGGCACCCGCACGTCGGACCCGGCCGCCGCCGCTGCCGTCCTCGACGACGCCCTGGCCGCCGGGCATGAGGGGGTGGTCGTGAAGGGGGCGTCGACGCCGTACGAGGCCGGCCGCCGGGGCAAGGCGTGGCGCAAGGTGAAGCCGGTCCACACCCTGGACCTCGTCGTGCTGGCCGCCGAGTGGGGCCACGGCCGGCGCCGGGGCTGGCTCTCGAACCTCCACCTCGGCGCCCGCGGCGAGGGCGACGCCGGCCTCGTCATGGTGGGCAAGACGTTCAAGGGCATGACCGACGAGGTGCTGGCGTGGCAGACGCAGGCCCTCCAGGCGATCGCCACCGGCGACGAGCGCACCGACGAGGCGCACATCGTGCACGTGCGACCCGAGCTGGTGGTCGAGGTGGCGGTCGACGGGGTCCAGCGGTCGACCCGCTACGCCGGTGGCGTCGCCCTCCGGTTCGCCCGCCTCGTCCGCTACCGCCCGGACAAGGACCCGGCCGACGCCGACACGCTCCGGGCGGTCCGGGCCCTCGGCCTCAGGGACTGATCGGCCCGCTCCCGAACCAGAGTCGGATCCGGCGCTCCCGGGCGTCGGGGGGCGGCCCCCGCCGCCGGTCCCGCGACGGTGTCGGCGTCGTCGCACTCGACCACTCGACCGTCGGGCAGGTCGTCCGGGCCCCCGATCGCCGGCTGAGGCAGGGTGGCCCGGACGCGACGAAGGCCCGCCCGGAGGCAGGCCTTCATCGTGCTGCTCGAGGAGGAGATCGAGCGGAGCGAGATCTCCGACGAGAGAGGGGCTAGCCCTTCTTGGTGCCGTAGCGGCTGCGGGCGTTGGCCCGGTTGGGCACGGCGTTGGCGTCGAGGGCGCCCCGGATGATCTTGTAGTTCACACCCGAGAGGTCCCAGCGGCGGGCGCCCTGGATGAGCACCATGGAGTGCTCCTGCAGGTTGTGGCCCTCGCCGGGGATGTAGGCGGTGACCGTCTGGCCGGTGCTGAGCCGCACCCGGGCCACCTTGCGGAGGGCCGAGTTGGGCTTGCGGGGCGTCACCGTGGTGACGCGGGTGCACACGCCGCGGAGCTGGGGGTGCCCCGACAGGGCCGGGGTCTTGCTCTTCTTGCGACGGGCCTTCCGCGGCTTGCGGATGAGCTGGTTCGTGGTGGGCATGGTGCTGGCCTTCCGATCCCGGCTACGCCGTCTGGATCTTGATCTCGATGTCGACGCCCGCCGGCAGCTCGAGCCGCTGGAGGGAGTCGACGGTCTTCGGCGAGGGCTCGAGGATGTCGAGGAGGCGCTTGTGGATGCGCATCTCGAAGTGCTCCCGGGAGTCCTTGTACTTGTGGGGCGAACGGATCACGGTGTAGCGGTGCTTCTCGGTCGGGAGGGGCACCGGTCCACGGACGGTCGCCTGGGTGCGGAGCACCGTCTCGACGATCTTCTTGGTGGACTGGTCGATGATCTCGTGGTCGTACGCCTTGAGGCGGATCCGGATCTTCTGGGAGTCGGCCATGTGTGGGGTCTCAGCTCTACTTGGTGATCTTGGTGACGCGGCCGGAGCCGACGGTGCGTCCACCCTCGCGGATGGCGAAGCGGAGGCCCTCTTCCATGGCGATGGGGTGGATGAGCTCGACGCTCATGGAGGTGTTGTCGCCGGGCATGGCCATCTCGGTCCCCTCCGGCAAGGTGATGGTGCCGGTGATGTCGGTGGTCCGGAAGAAGAACTGGGGCCGGTAGTTGTTGAAGAACGGCTTGTGCCGGCCGCCCTCGTCCTTGGTCAGCACGTACACCTCGCCCTCGAAGTCCGAGTGCGGCGTGATGCTGCCCGGCTTGGCCAGGACCTGACCCCGCTCGACGTCTTCCTTCTTCGTGCCCCGCAACAGAGCGCCGATGTTGTCACCGGCCTGGCCCTGGTCGAGGAGCTTGCGGAACATCTCCACCCCGGTGCAGGTCGTCTTCTGGGTGTCACGGATCCCGACGATCTCGATCTCGTCACCGGTGTGGATCGCCCCCTGCTCGACCTTGCCGGTCACCACCGTCCCACGCCCGGTGATCGAGAACACATCCTCGATCGGCATCAAGAACGGCTTGTCGATGTCACGGGTCGGCTCGGGCACGAAGCTGTCGACCGCGTCCATCAGCTCCATCACCTGAGCAGCCGCATCAGCATCGCCCTCGAGGGCCTTGAGCGCCGAGACCCGGACCACCGGAGTGTCATCACCGGGGAACTCGTACTCGGTCAACAGCTCACGGACCTCCATGTCGACGAGCTCCAACAGCTCCTCGTCATCGACCATGTCGACCTTGTTCAACGCCACCACGATCGAGGGCACCCCGACCTGACGGGCCAACAGCACGTGCTCCCGGGTCTGGGGCATCGGACCATCGGTCGCCGCCACCACCAAGATCGCCCCGTCGACCTGAGCCGCACCGGTGATCATGTTCTTGATGTAGTCAGCGTGACCCGGCATGTCGACATGGGCGTAGTGACGGTTCGCCGTCTCGTACTCCACATGCGAGATGTTGATCGTGATCCCCCGCTGACGCTCCTCAGGAGCCTTGTCGATCATGTCGAACGGGGTGAAGGCCGTGGTCGGGTCGGCCTCGTGCAACGTCTTGGTGATCGCCGCAGTGAGGGTGGTCTTGCCGTGGTCGATGTGACCCATCGTCCCGATGTTCAGGTGCGGCTTGGACCGGTCGAACTTCTCCTTGGCCATTCTCGTTCTTTCCTCAGGTGTCTTGACAGTGGACTTGCAGGTACGGGACGTGCGGGGGCTACTCGCCCCGGATGCGCTTGACGATCTCTTCCTGGACGGAAGCCGGCGTCTGCTGGTACGAGTCGAACTGCATCGTGTACGTGGCCCGACCCTGGGTCCGCGAACGCAGGTCGGTAGCGTAACCGAACATCTCCGACAGGGGCACGGTGGCGTTGACCACCTGGCTGTTGCCGCGCTGCTCCATGCCGCCGATCTTCCCTCGACGGGAGGACAGGTCGCCGATGACGTCGCCCATGTAGTCCTCGGGGGTGACGACCTCGACCGACATGATCGGCTCGAGCAGGACGGGCTTGGCCTTGCGGGCCGCCTCGCGGAACCCCATGGTGCCGGCGATCTTGAACGCCATCTCCGAGGAGTCGACGTCGTGGGCCGAGCCGTCGACCAGGCGGGCCCGGACGTCGACGGTCGGGAACCCGGCGAGCACGCCGGTGGTCATGGCCGCCTGCATGCCGGCATCGACCGAGGGGATGAACTCCTTGGGGATGCGGCCGCCGGTGATCTTGTCCTCGAACTGGTAGCCGCCACCGGGGCCGGTGGGCTCGAGCTCGATGACGATGTGGGCGAACTGGCCCGAGCCACCGGTCTGCTTGACGTGCCGGTAGACGACCTTGCCGGTGTTCTCGGTGATGGTCTCGCGGTAGGCGACCTGCGGCTTGCCGACGGTGGCGTCGACGCTGAACTCCCGCAGCATGCGGTCGACCAGCACCTCGAGGTGCAGCTCGCCCATGCCGGAGATGACGGTCTCGCCGGTCTCCTCGTCGGAGCGGACCTGGAAGGTCGGGTCCTCCTCGGAGAGCGAGTAGAGGGCCTTGCCCATCTTGTCCTGGTCGGCCTTGGTCTTGGGCTCGACGGCGACGTGGATCACGGGCTCGGGGAACTCGAGGCTCTCGAGGATGACCGGGGCCTTCTCGTCGCACAGGGTGTCGCCGGTGCGGGTGTCCTTGAAGCCGATGCCGGCGACGATGTCGCCCACGCCGACGCTGTCGAGGTCCTCGCGGTTGTTGGCGTGCATGAGCAGCAGCCGGCCCACCCGCTCCTTCTTGGAGGTGCGGGTGTTGAGGACGGTGCCGCCCTTCTCCAGCGAGCCGGAGTAGACGCGGAAGTAGGTCAGCTTGCCGTGGGGGTCGGCCACGATCTTGAAGGCCAGGGCGGCGAAGGGCTCGTCGGCCGACGGCTTGCGCACGACCTCCTCGTTGCCCTTGGGCGACATGCCCTCGACCGGCGGGGTCTCGAGCGGCGACGGCAGGTAGTCGACGACGGCGTCGAGCAGCTGCTGGACGCCCTTGTTCTTGAACGCCGAGCCGAGCAGCACGGGGACGAGGCCGTCGTTGATCGTGGCGTTGCGGATGACGGCGCGGATCTCCGAGGGCGGGATCTCGGCCTCGTCGAGGATCTTCTCCATGAGGGCGTCGTCGTAGTTCGACAGGACGTCCATCAGCTCTTCGCGGTACTGGTCGGCCTGGTCCTGGAGGTCGGCCGGGATGTCGACGGCCTCGTAGGGCGAGTCCTTGTCGTCGCCCTTCCACTGGATCGCCTTCATCTCGACCAGGTCGACGATGCCGGAGAAGTTGCCCTCGCTGCCGATCGGGAGCTGGAGGATGGCGGTGGTGGCGCCGAGGCGGTCGACGATGGAGTCGGCCGCCTTGAAGAAGTCGGCGCCCAGGCGGTCGAGCTTGTTGACGAAGCACATCCGCGGGACGCGGTACTTGTCGGCCTGCTTCCAGACGGTCTCGGTCTGGGGCTCGACGCCGGCGACGCCGTCGAACACGGCGACGGCCCCGTCGAGGACGCGCAGGGAGCGCTCGACCTCGACGGTGAAGTCGACGTGGCCGGGCGTGTCGATGATGTTGATGCGGTGGTCGCGCCAGAAGGTGGTGGTGGCGGCCGAGGTGATGGTGATGCCGCGCTCTTGCTCCTGGGCCATGTGGTCCATGACCGCGCCGCCCTCGTGGACCTCACCGATCTTGTAGCTCTTGCCGGTGTAGTAGAGGATCCGCTCGGTCGTGGTCGTCTTGCCCGCGTCGATGTGGGCCATGATCCCGATGTTGCGGTAGCGATCGAGGGGGGCGGTCTTCGCCATCTTCTTCTCAGTTCGTAGGGCTGGGTGCTCGGGTGAGCGGGTTCAGGGAGCGGTGGGTTGTCGCGGGCCGGGGCCGGACATGCGACGACCGGGCGGCGGCTGAGCCGGGCCCGGTCGCACGCTGGCCGGGGTGACCCCCGGTCGTCAGGGGCCTACCAGCGGTAGTGGGCGAACGCCTTGTTCGACTCGGCCATCTTGTGCATGTCCTCGCGGCGCTTCACGGCCGCGCCGATGCCGTTGGAGGCATCGAGGATCTCGTTGGCGAGGCGCTCGGACATGGTCTTCTCGCGGCGCTGGCGGGCGTAGCCGACGAGCCAGCGGATGGCGAGGGCGGTGGCCCGGCGGGGCCGGACCTCGATCGGCACCTGGTAGGTGGCGCCACCGACGCGGCGGCTCTTGACCTCGAGCGACGGTCGGATGTTGTCGATGGCCTTCTTGACGACACCGAGCACGTCGTCGGTGCCGGACTTGCTCTCGACGATGCCCAGCGCGTCGTACACGATGCGCTCGGCCAGCGAGCGCTTGCCGCGCTGCATGATCTTGTTCACCAGCTGGGTGACCAGCACGGAGTGGTGGACGGGATCGGGCGTGAGCTCACGGCGGGGCGCGGGACCCTTGCGGGGCATGGTTCAGACTTCCTTGTCAGCGCCGCACGGCGGCAGGGTGGGGAGCACGCGTCGACCTCGGATGCGCAGGCGAGTGGAGCCCGGGACGATCCGCCCCTGGGCCGGCTGACCATGCTACGGGCGCACCCCTCCGACCATCAACTCCGGTCAGCAGGGGCGGAGGCGATCCGGGGCGGGCTCCGTCAGTCCGGGTCGGGGGCGATCGGCCCGGTCGCGGCCAGGCGACGGACGTGGTCGGTGGCCCAGGTGTGGTCCGCCGGGCCCATCCCCCACCCCCGGACGAGGTCGCTCCAGGCGGTGCGGGTGAGCCGCCGGTGGTCGAAGGCGTCGCCGTCGAGGTGGCGGAGGTGGTCGGTGAGCAGGACGCCGAGCAGCGCCGACGCGGCCACGATGACCCGGTCCATGACCGGTCCGTCGGTGATGACGTCGGCGGCCGCGGCGGCGGCGACGACCTCGTGGCCCATCCCCAGCAGGGTCATGGCCGAGCTGGTGGCCTGCTCGACCTCGGGCACGGCGACGGCCTCCCGCTCGGAGAGCACCGAGAGGAGGAGGTGGGACTCCTCGGGGAAGGCGTCCCAGGCGGCGACGAAGAACTCCCCGAAGAGGACCAGGTCGGCGGCGGCCACGTCGCGGGACGTGGCGGCCCGGGCCGCCAGCTCGTCGTGGCTCCGGCTGCGGACGGCGACGAACGAGCGGACGATCCGGCGGACGGCCACGTCCTGGAGGTCCGCGACCAGGACGCCCTTGGAGGAGAAGTGGGTGTAGACGGTGCCCACCGAGCAGCCGACCCGGTCGGCCACCGCCTGCATGGTGAGCCCGGCGGTGCCCTCGCGTGCCACGATGCCCATGGCCGCGCCCAGCAGCGCGGCTCGACGCGCCAGGCGGCGCGCCTCGCGTCGGTCTCCCCCGACGACTGGGACAGTGCCCACCGCCGTCACCCCGCCCACAGTACGCCATGGGCGCAACCCCCTCCCCGGCGCCGGGGCGGGCCGGCAGGCGGCGGGACGGCGTCTCCTACAGTGCCGGCATGGATCTGTCGCCGTACGAATCCCGCATCGAGCGCCCGATCCGGAGGAAGATCCCCGACCTGGTCTCCAACGGGCGACTGAAGCACCTGATCTTCTCCGAGCAGCTGTCGGCGGAGCTGATGGGCGAGCTGTTCGCCACCGCCGACGCCGTGCACGACCTGTCCTCGGACGAGGACGGCGCCCGCTTCCTGCAGGACCTGCTGCGCCACAAGAAGGCGATGCTCTACTTCACCCAGACGTCGACCCGGACGTTCCTGTCGTTCGTCGCCGCGTGCCAGACGCTGGGGATCTCCTACGCCGACATCCGGGACCCCAAGATCTCCTCGGAGTACAAGGGCGAGTCGCCCCTGGACTCGGTCCGCATGTTCAGCTCGTACTTCGACGTGATCGTGATGCGGGACCGCACGCCCCGCTTCGCCGAGGCCTGCGCCTACATGATGAACGACGACCGGGACATCCCGATCGTCAACGGCGGGTCCGGCGCCGACGAGCACCCCACCCAGGCCCTGCTCGACATGTACACGATCGAGCGGGCCTTCACCTTCCGGTCCCCCACCGACTCCTCCAAGCGCACCTGGTACGAGGAGCTGCGCCAGGACCACCCGACGCTCCGCCGGGGCATCCCCGGCAAGCGCTTCGCCTTCGTGGGCGACATCGGCCGGGGCCGGACGGTCCGGTCGCTCGCCATCCTCCTCGCCCACCACCCCGACGTGCAGCTCCACTTCGTCGCCCCCGACGTCGACGGGCTCCGCCTGTCGACCGAGCTGAAGGACCGCCTGACCCGCGCCGGGGCCGAGGTGTTCGAGCACACCCGCATCGACGACGTGCTCGCCGACGCGGACCTCGTCTACATGACCCGGGTGCAGCACGAGCACGACGCCGCCGACGGCCCCGAGGTGGACTGGTCCGACTTCCAGCTCACCGCCGAGCGGGCCCGCCGGATGCGGGCCTACGCCCCCATCCTCCACCCGTTCCCCCGGAACACCGAGATCCCCTTCGAGGTCGACGCCGACCCCCGGGCCACCTACTTCGAGCAGGCCCGCAACGGGATGTGGGTGCGGGCCGCCCTGCTGGCCCACCTGTTCGGCGTCGAGCGCCGGATCCTCGACCAGCACCGGGCCGTGTTCGGCCAGTACCACGACTACAACGAGGGCGTGCTCCGGGCCCGGTAGCCCGGACGCGACGAACCCGGCACCCGTCCGGACCCCACGCGCGACGAACCCGGCACGGAGGTGCACCTCTGCGGTGCGCTTCCGTGCCGGGTTCGTCGGGAGTGCTAGCTGGCGGCGCCCTCGTCGGGGACGGCGGTCAGCTCGGGGCCGTCGCCGGCCACGGTGGCCTCACCCCGGAGCGAGCCCGAGATGCTCGCCAGGTACGAGCTGGCGTCGAAGTCCTCGTCGCCGAAGCCCTCGCCACCGTCGGAGGAGTAGAACGCCATCGGCTCGTACTCGGGAGCGTGGGTGCTCACGTCCCGGTACTGCGGCATGCCCGTCCCGGCGGGGATGAGCTTGCCGATGATGATGTTCTCCTTCAGGCCGAGCAGCGAGTCCGAGCGGGACTCGATGGCGGCCTCGGTGAGCACCCGGGTCGTCTCCTGGAAGGAGGCGGCCGACAGCCACGAGTCGGTCGCCAGGCTGGCCTTGGTGATGCCCATGATCTCGTCACGGGCCTCGGCCGGCTGCTTGCCCTCCTCGACCAGGACGCGGTTGGTGTCCCGGAAGGTCTTGCGGTCGACCCGCTCGTCGGGCAGGAACTCCGAGTCACCGGGGTCCGAGATGGCGACGCGGCGGGTCATCTGCCGGACGATCAGCTCGATGTGCTTGTCGTGGATCGACACGCCCTGGTCCCGGTAGACCTTCTGGACCTGCTCGACCAGGTAGCGCTGCGTCTCGCGCAGGCCCTTGATCTCCAGCAGCTCCTTGGGGTCGCGGGGGCCGGGGACGATGTCGTCGCCGGCCTTGACCTCCTGGCCCTCCTCGACGGCCAGACGGGCCTGCATCGGGACGGTGTGGACCTCTTCGGTGCCGTCGTCGCCGACGATGGTGATGACCCGGCCCTTGCCCTCGTCGTCGCCGACGCGGACCACACCCGAGGTGCGGGCCAGGGTGGCCTTGCCCTTCGGGCTGCGGGCCTCGAACAGCTCCACGACGCGGGGCAGACCGCCGGCGATGTCGCCGCCGCCGGTGGCGACGCCGCCGGTGTGGAAGGTCCGCATGGTCAGCTGGGTGCCGGGCTCGCCGATGGACTGGGCGGCGATGACGCCGACCGCCTCGCCCACCTCGATGGCCCGGCCGGTGGCGAGGGACATCCCGTAGGAGAGGGCCGAGACGCCGGTGACGGAGTCGTCGGTGAGGGGCGAGAGGACGCGGACGCGGGTGACGCCCTCGTCGTCGCGGATGCGCTCCATCTCCCGCTCCATGACGGTGGTGCCGGCCGGGATGACCGACCCGTCGGAGAGGGTGACGTCGGCGGCCAGGACCCGGCTGAACAGGCGGGTCTCGAGGTGGGTCCGCTTGGCCGGGGTGTCGGGGTAGACGTCCTCCAGCCAGATGCCCATCACCGGCGTGCCGGTGGCCTCGGCCCGGGTGAACGGGTCCTCGTCGTTGATGATGAGCTCCTGGGCCACGTCGACCAGGCGCCGGGTGAGGTAGCCCGAGTCGGCGGTGCGGAGGGCGGTGTCGACGAGGCCCTTGCGGGCGCCGGGGGTGGCGATGAAGTACTCGAGCATCGCCAGGCCCTCGCGGAAGTTCGACTTGATCGGGCGGGGGATCATGTCGCCACGGGGGTTGGCCACCAGGCCACGCATGCCCGCGATCTGGCGGACCTGCATCATGTTCCCTCGAGCACCGGAGCCGACCATCATCTCGATGGGGTTGAACTGCTCCTCGCGGAGGCCGACCTCCATGTCACGGCGCACCTCGTCGGTGGCCGCGGTCCAGATCTCGACCTCCTTCTGCCGCCGCTCGCCGTCGGTGATGATGCCCTTGCGGAACTGGTCCTCGACCTTCTGCGCCCGGACCTCGTGGGCCTCGAGGATGCCGGCCTTGCTCTCGGGGGTCTTCACGTCGTCGACCGAGATGGTGATCCCGGACTTGGAGGCGAACCGGTAGCAGAGGTTCTTGATGGCATCGAGGCTCTCGGCCACGACCGCCTTGGGGTACCCGTGGGCGAGGTCGTCGACGATCTGGCCCATGACCTTCTTGTCGACGCGCTGGTTGATGTAGGCGATCTGGGCCAGCGGGTTGCCCTCGGGGTCGAGCAGGGCCTGCTCGGGGCGGGGCAGGGCGTCGTTGAAGATCAGGCGACCGGGGGTGGTCTCCAGGTCATCGACGACGCGCTCGCCGTCCTCGGACTCGGTGACGGTCCGGAGGGTGATCGGGGCGTGGAGGCTGACGTGGCCGTCCTCGTAGGCCCGCTCGACCTCGTGCAGGTGGCGGAACACGCGGCCCTCGCCGAGCGCCCCCTCGACCTTCTCGGTGAGGTAGTAGCCACCGATGATGAGGTCCTGGGTCGGGGTGACGAGCGGCCGGCCGTGGGCGGGCGACAGCACGTTGTTGGCCGACAGCATGAGCACCCGCGCCTCGGCCTGGGCCTCCGACGACAGGGGCAGGTGGACGGCCATCTGGTCGCCGTCGAAGTCGGCGTTGAAGGCGGTGCACACCAGGGGGTGGATCTGGATGGCCTTGCCCTCGACCAGCACGGGCTCGAAGGCCTGGATGCCGAGGCGGTGCAGCGTGGGGGCCCGGTTCAGCATGACCGGGTGCTCCTTGATGGCCTCCTCGAGCACGTCCCAGACCTGCGGGCGGCGCCGCTCGACCATGCGCTTGGCCGACTTGATGTTCTGGGCCAGCTCGGCGTCGACCAGCTTCTTCATGACGAACGGCTTGAACAGCTCGAGGGCCATGATCTTGGGCAGGCCGCACTGGTGCAGCTTCAGGGTCGGGCCGACCACGATGACCGAACGGCCGGAGTAGTCGACGCGCTTGCCGAGCAGGTTCTGGCGGAACCGGCCCTGCTTGCCCTTGAGCATGTCGGAGAGCGACTTCAGCGGGCGGTTGCCCGGGCCGGTGACGGGCCGGCCGCGGCGGCCGTTGTCGAACAGGGCGTCGACGGCCTCCTGCAGCATGCGCTTCTCGTTGTTCACGATGATCTCGGGGGCACCGAGGTCGAGGAGGCGCTTGAGCCGGTTGTTCCGGTTGATGACCCGGCGGTACAGGTCGTTGAGGTCCGAGGTGGCGAAGCGGCCACCGTCGAGCTGGACCATGGGCCGCAGCTCCGGCGGGATCACCGGGACGACGTCGAGGATCATGGCGCCGGGGTTGTTGATCCGGCGGCCGTGCTCGTCGCGGCGGTTGAAGGCGGCGACGATCTTCAGGCGCTTGACGGCCTTCTGCTTGCGCTGGGCCGACAGGGGCTTGCGGCCCTCCTCGGGGTCGAGCGCCTCGCGGAGCTTGACCTCCTCGACGTCGAAGTCGATGCGGTCGATGAGCTGCTTGATGGCATCGGCGCCCATGCCGCCCTCGAAGTAGTCCCCGTAGCGGTAGACCAGCTCGCGCCACAGCATCTCGTCGTCGATGATCTGGCGGGCGAACATCTTGGAGAACTCGTCGAAGGCCCGGTCGAGGGTCTCGAGCTCCACGTCGTACTGCTCGCGGACGATCGCCTGGTCCTTCTCGAAGGCCTTGGTCCGGGTCTTGAGGTCGGCGTCCTTGGCCCCCTCCTTCTCCAGCTCGGCGATGGCCTTCTCGTGGTCCTCGAGCATCTGGGCCAGCTCGAGGTCGCGCTTCTGGGCCAGCTCGTCCTTCTCGATGTTCTTCTCGGCCTCGAGGTTCGGCAGGTCCTCGTGGCGGCGCTCCTCGTCGACCCAGGTCACGAGGTTGGCGGCGAAGTAGATGACCTTCTCCAGCTGCTTGGCCTTGAGCTCCTCACGGACCTCGGTGCCCATCAGCAGGTAGGCCAGCCACGACCGGGTGCCGCGGAGGTACCAGATGTGGACGGTCGGGGCGGCCAGCTCGATGTGGCCCATGCGCTCGCGCCGGACCTTGGAGCGGGTGACCTCGACGCCGCAGCGCTCGCAGATGATGCCCTTGAACCGGACCCGCTTGTACTTGCCGCAGTAGCACTCCCAGTCCTTGGTCGGACCGAAGATCTTCTCGCAGAAGAGCCCGTCCTTCTCCGGCTTGAGCGTGCGGTAGTTGATGGTCTCGGGCTTCTTGACCTCGCCGTTGGACCACGTGCGGATGGAGTCCGCGGTGGCGAGACCGATCTTCAGCTGGTCGAAGTCGTTGACATCCAGCATCAGCTAGAGGTCCTTTCCCCGCCGCGTCCGGCAGGCATAGGTGTGTTCTTGTGCGATGAGAGAGAGGTGGAGATGAGGGGGAGGCGGGCGCTCAACGGGAGGCCCGCTCGGCGGCGCGGCGCTCGTCGTCGTCGTCGGAGCCGCGCTCGGGACGGGAGAGGTCGATGCCGAGCTCCTCGGCCGTGCGGAACACGTCCTCGTCGAGCTCGCGCATCTCGATCTCCTCACCCGACTTGGCCAGGACCTCGACGTTGAGGCACAGGGCCTGCATCTCCTTGATGAGCACCTTGAAGCTCTCGGGGATGCCGGGCTCGGGGATGTTCTCGCCCTTGACGATCGCCTCGTAGACCTTGACCCGGCCCAGGACGTCGTCGGACTTGATCGTGAGCAGCTCCTGCAGGCAGTAGGCGGCGCCGTAGGCCTCGAGGGCCCACACCTCCATCTCGCCGAAGCGCTGGCCACCGAACTGCGCCTTCCCGCCCAGCGGCTGCTGGGTGATCATCGAGTAGGGGCCGGTGGACCGGGCGTGGATCTTGTCGTCCACGAGGTGGGCCAGCTTCAGGATGTACATGTAGCCCACGGTGATGGGCTTGTCGTAGGCCTCGCCGGTGCGCCCGTTGTAGAGGGTCGTCTTGCCGTCGGAGCCGATCATGCGGCCGCCGTCGCCGTACTCGGCGTAGGGCGACTCGGGGACGAGGTTCTCGAGGGCCTGCTGGATCGTGGCGTGCTTGCCCGCCTGGTTCTCCTCGTCCCAGTGGGCGCCGTCGAACACCGGGGTGGCGATCAGCGTGGCCGGGCGGGTGGTCGGGCGGGTCTTGGCCTCGGTGCCCCGGATGGGGGCGTCGCCGGCGCCGGGGCGGGGGCCCCGGACGGCCTGGACCTCGTTCCAGCCCCACCGGGCGGCGTAGCCGAGGTGGGCCTCGAGGACCTGGCCCACGTTCATGCGGGACGGGACGCCGAGGGGGTTGAGGATGATGTCGACGGGGGTGCCGTCGGCCAGGAACGGCATGTCCTCGACCGGGAGGATCCGGGAGATGACGCCCTTGTTGCCGTGGCGGCCGGCGAGCTTGTCGCCCACGCTGATCTTGCGCTTCTGGGCCACGTAGACCCGGACCAGCTCGTTGACGCCGGGGGGCAGCTCGTGGCCGCCGTCGCGGGTGAACACCCGGACGTCGATGACCTTGCCGGACTCGCCGTGGGGCACCTTCAGCGAGGTGTCGCGCACCTCGCGGGCCTTCTCGCCGAAGATCGCCCGCAGGAGGCGCTCCTCGGGGGTGAGCTCGGTCTCGCCCTTGGGCGTGACCTTGCCGACCAGGACGTCGCCACCGTCGACCTCGGCGCCGACGCGGATGATCCCGCGCTCGTCGAGGTCGGCGAGGATGTCCTCGGAGAGGTTGGGGATGTCCCGGGTGATCTCCTCGGGGCCGAGCTTGGTGTCACGGGCGTCGATCTCGTGCTCGTGGATGTGGATCGACGTGAGCACGTCGTCCTTCACCAGGCGCTCGCTGAGGATGATGGCGTCCTCGAAGTTGTAGCCCTCCCACGGCATGAAGGCCACGAGCAGGTTCTTGCCCAGGGCCAGCTCGCCGTTGTCGGTGCTGGGGCCGTTGGCCAGGATGTCGCCGGGGACGACCTTGTCGCCCTCGGAGACGACGGGCCGCTGGTTGATGCAGGTGTCCTGGTTCGACCGCTCGAACTTGAGGAGCTTGTAGACCTTGCGGCCCTTGCTCTTGTACTCGACGGTGATGTGGGTGCCGTCGACCTCGGTGACGACGCCGTCGTCGATGGCGATCAGCATGTCGGCGGCGTCGCGGGCGGCCTTGCCCTCGATGCCGGTGCCGATGAACGGCGCCTCGGCCCGCAGGAGCGGGACGGCCTGGCGCTGCATGTTGGCGCCCATGAGCGCACGGTTGGCGTCGTCGTGCTCGAGGAACGGGATGAGCGACGTGGCGACCGAGACGATCTGCTTGGGCGAGACGTCCATCATCTGGACCTCGGTGCCGGGGACGGCCGAGATCTCGGTGGTGGCGCCGAAGAAGACGTCGCGCTCGAGCTGGAGCTTCAGCTCGCCCAGGGTCGCCGCCTGCGGGGAGCGGCGGACCAGGACCCGGTCGTCGGCGAAGGTGCGGTCGTCGTTGAGCTTGGCGTTGGCCTGGGCGACGACGTACTCCTCCTCCTCGTCGGCGGAGAGGAAGACGATCTCGTCGGTGACCTTGCCGTCGATGACCTTCCGGTACGGCGACTCGAGGAAGCCGAAGCTGTTCACCCGGGCGTAGGTGGCGAGGTAGCCGATGAGCCCGATGTTCGGACCCTCGGGGGTCTCGATGGGGCACATGCGGCCGTAGTGGCTGAAGTGGACGTCGCGGACCTCGAAGCCGGCGCGCTCACGGCTCAGGCCACCCGGGCCGAGGGCCGAGAGGCGACGGCGGTGGTTCAGGCCCGAGAGCGGGTTCACCTGGTCCATGAACTGCGACAGCTGGGAGGTCCCGAAGAACTCCTTGATCGCCGCCACCACGGGCCGGATGTTGATCAGGGACTGCGGCGTGATGGCCTCGACGTCCTGGGTGGTCATGCGCTCCCGGACGACCCGCTCCATGCGGGACAGGCCGATGCGGACCTGGTTCTGGATCAGCTCGCCGACCGACCGGATGCGGCGGTTGGCGAAGTGGTCCTGGTCGTCGAGGCGGTAGCCGGGCTCGGCGTCGACCAGGTGGAGGAGGTAGGTGGTGGCCGCCAGGACCTCGCAGCGCGACAGCACCGGCTGGTCGGGGGCGGCGTCGCCCTCGTCGGTGACCTCGGCGGTGCGGGTGGGCCGGTCCAGCTCGAGCATGGGGAAGGTCTGCTCGAGCCAGTCGAGCTCGCCCCCGAGCTTGCGGTTCAGCTTGTAGCGCCCGACCCGGCTGAGGTCGTAGCGGCGGGGCTCGAAGAAGGCGTTGCGGAAGTAGGCCTTGGCCGACTCCGGCGACGGCGGCTCGCCCGGGCGGGCGCGCTTGTAGATCTCGATCAGCGCCTCCTCCTGGGTCGGAGCGAGGTCGCGGTCCTTCTCCCACTGGCCCTCGAGGAAGTCGAACTCCCGGACGAAGGCCTCGAGGAACCCGGGCGCCTGCTCCTCGTCGTAGCCGAGGGCGCGGAGCAGGACGAACAGGCTGAGGCGGCGCTTGCGGGCCACCCGGGTGCCGGCGGTGACGTCCTTGCCCGGCTTCTGCTCGACGTCGAACTCGATCCACTCACCGCGGTAGGGGTGGATGGTGCCGGTGACGAGCTGGTGCTTCGACAGGTTGCGGAGGCGGAAGCGCTCGCCGGGCTGGAAGATCACGCCGGGCGAGCGGACGAGCTGCGACACCACGACGCGCTCGGTGCCGTTGATGATGAAGGTGCCCTTCTCCGTCATCATGGGGAAGTCCCCCATGAACACGGTCTGCTCCTTGATCTCACCGGTGTTCTGGTTCATGAACCGGGCGCGCACGAAGATCGGCGCGGCGTAGGTCATGTCCTTCTCCTTGCACTCCTCGACCGAGAACTTCGGCTCGGGGCGCAGGTCTTCGTCCTCGGGATCGAACTCCAGCTCGAGCTGGAGCGTCTCGGTGAAGTCCTTGATGGGACTGATGTCCCGGAAGGTGTTGGCCAGACCCTGGGCCAGGAACCACGCGAAGGAGGTTCGCTGGATGGCGATCAGGTCGGGGAGCTCGAGGACCTCGTCGAGGTTCGCGAAGGAGTAACGATCCCGGATGGTGGGACGAGCAGACAAGGCCTCTCCTCAGAGAAGGAAGGTGATCACGCGGCGCTGGCCGCGCTGTGCCACCAGACGCTCCCGTGCCGAAAGGGCGGGAGGACGGAGCAGACAGTCACGGCAACGGACCACACTAGGGGTCGACGTGCACCGGGAGCAACCCGCGCGTGAAGAGGCCGGACCCGCCGGCGGGCAGGTCCTCCGAAGTTCCGGCGAGGGTAAGCCCCCCACCCCCACAGGTCAAGGATCCCGTGCCCCTCGACCACGGTGCGTGACCGGGCGCCGACGGTGGTGCCGGCGGCCCTAGCCGTTGCCGGTGTGGGTCCTCGGGAGGCGGGGGCCGAGGCCGCAGGTGATCTCGTAGCCGATGGTGCCCAGGCGCTCGGCCCAGTCCTCGGCGGTGATCTCCTCGTCGCCCTGCCGGCCGATGAGGACGACCTCGTCCCCGCGGGCGACGGCGGAGCCCGGGCCGCAGTCGACCAGGATCTGGTCCATCGTCACCGTGCCGGCGATGCGGCGGCGGCGGCCGCCGACGAGCACCTCGGCCCCCAGGCCGCCGAGGCGGCGGCGCACGCCGTCGGCGTAGCCGATGGGCACGGTGGCCACCACGGTGTCCTCCTCGGGCGCCCAGCGCAGGCCGTAGCTGACCCCCTCCCCCGCCGCGACCGTCTTGACGTGGGAGACGGCCGACACCAGCCGGAGGGCCGGGCGCAGCTCGACCATCCCGGCGACCTCCGGCGACGGGGCGATGCCGTAGATGGCGATGCCCGCCCGGACCAGGTCCAGCCGAGCGGCCGGGTGGGCGATGAGACCGGCCGAGTTGGCGGCGTGGCGCTCGGGAACGGCGATCCCCGCCACCTCGACCGCGGCGACGGCCTCGTCGAAGCGCCGGAGCTGGACGGCGGTGAGCTCGCGCTCGGGCTCGTCGGCCACGGCGAGGTGGGTCCACACCGAGGCCAGGCGGAGCGCCGGGGCCCGGTCCACGGCGGCGGCGAGGGCCACGACGTCCTCGGGGGCGGCCCCGACCCGGTGCATGCCGGTGTCGACCTTCAGGTGCACGGCCTGCGGCCGGTCGGCGTCGGCGGCCACGGCGGCCAGGGCGGCGATCACCTCGGCCGAGTAGACGGTGGGCTCGATCGCGGCCTCGACCACGGCCCGGGCGCCGGCCACGGGCGGCTCGGACAGCAGCAGGACCCGGGCGTCGATCCCGGCGGCCCGGAGGGCCTGGCCCTCCTCGACGAGGGCCACGGCCAGCCCGGCGGCCCCGGCGCCGAGGGCGGCGCGGGCGACCGGGACGGCGCCGTGGCCGTAGCCGTCGGCCTTCACCACCGCCCACAGCGGGGTGGGGGCGGCGAGGGCCCGCAGCGCACGGACGTTGGCGGCGACGGCCTCCAGGTCGACCTCGACCCGGCTGGGCCGGATCCGGGCGTCCACCGGGGGAACCCTCAGGCCTGGGCGATCATGGCCCGGATGATGTCGCCCCGGGCGAGGATGCCGAGGAGGCGTCCGTCGTCGTCGACCACGGGCAGGCGGGACACGTCGTGGGTGTGCAGCAGCGTCGCCGCGTCCTCGAGGGTCTCGTCGGGGCCCACCGTGTGGGGATCGTGGGTCATCACGTCGGCGACGGTGCCCCCGAGGGCCCGGCGCAGGTCCTCCTCGAAGCGCTTGCGCTCGCCGGGGAGCTCGATGCTGGCGCCCAGCAGGCTGAACACCGTCGGCACGTGGACCTGGCCCTCGGCCACGATGAGGTCCCCGGTGCTGAGCAGGCCCACCACCCGGCCGCCGTCGACCACGGGGGCGGCGTCGATGCCCCGGTCGACGAGGGCGCGCATGGCGGCCTCGACGGTGTCGTCGGGCGCGAACGTCAGCACGTCGGTGGTCATGGCGTCGCGCACGGGCATGCTTCGGGGCACGTCAGTCCTTCGGGGGGTGGTCGTCTCCGGGCGGGAGCTCCGCCAGGGCGGCGGGCAGGTGGGCGGCGACGTCGCTGGCCACCAGGCCGCGGCGCCAGGCTAGGGCCCCCGCCCGACCGTGGAGGTGGGCGGCGGCGGCCGCCGCCTCCAGCGGCGCGACCCCCTGGGCCAGCAGGGCGGTGAGGACGCCGGTCAGGACGTCACCCGTCCCGGCGGTGGCGAGGCGGGCGTCGCCGGCGGTGGCCAGGAGGACCCGTCCGTCGGGGGCGGCGACCACGGTGGTCGGGCCCTTGGCCAGCACCGTCGCCCGGCGTCGGGCGGCGAGGGCGCGGACCTCGGCGATGCGGTCGGGGGCGCCGGGGTCGCCGCCCAGGCGGGAGAGCTCGCCGTCGTGGGGGGTCAGCACGAGCGGCGGCCCGTCCGCCCTGTCCCCGGGCGCCTCGGCGAGGGCTGCGAGGCCGTCGCCGTCGACGACGAGGGGCGGCCGGCCGGGGGCGGCGGCGACGAGGGCCAGGACGGCCGCCGCCGCGGCATCGCCCCGGCCCAGCCCGGGCCCGACGCCGAGAGCGGCGACCCGGTCGACGTCGGCGAGGACCGCGTCGGCCCAGCCCGCTTCGGGCAGGTCGATGCCGACGACCTCGGTGGGGGCGCCGGGGTCGCGCTCGAGGCCCGGGGTCGACAGCCGGACGTAGCCGGCGCCGGCCCGCTGGGCCCCGGCGGCGCTCAGGTGGGCGGCGCCGGTCATGCCCGGCGAACCGGCCACGATCCAGACCGCGGCCTGCCACTTGTGGGCGGCGCGGGCCCGCTCCGGCAGCCAGCCGGCGACGTCGGCCGGCTCCACCACGTGGGCCCGGGCGGTGCTCGTGTCGAGGCCGATGTCGGCCACGACGACCTCGCCGGCGAGGGAGGGACCGTCGGCGAGGAGGAGGCCGGGCTTGAGGGCGGCGAAGGTGACGGTGAGGGCGGCCGCCCACGGGCGGCCGTGGGCCTCGCCGGTGAGCCCGTCGACGCCGGAGGGGATGTCGACGGCGAGGACGGGGGTGCCGGACGGGACCGGCGGCGGGGTCCACTCGCCGCGGAAGCCGGTGCCGAAGCCGGCGTCGACGAGGAGGTCCGCCTCCGGCAGCTCGTCGGGCAGGTCCGTGGCGTCGAGCTCGACCACCCGCACCCCCCGCCGCCGGAGGCGGCGTGCCGCCGACCGGCCGTCGGCGCCGTTGTTGCCCTTGCCGGCCACGACGACGACCCGCCGGCCGTAGGTGCCCCCGAGGAGGCCCAGTGCGGCGCGGAAGGTCGCCTCCCCCGCCCGCTCGACCAGCACCGCGACCGGCTCGGGGGCGGCCGCGTCGATGGCGCCCATCTCGGTGGGGGTCACGACCGGGATCACCGGCTCATGGTGCCCCATCGGCCGCGCCTTCCCCACCGCCCTCCGCCCCGGGCGGGGCTTCTGAGCCAGCCGTCGGCCACCGGTGGCCGACGGCTGGCTCAGAACGGTGCTGACCGCAGGCGGGGGGCGTGCGGGGCCCGGACGGCGGACGGCGGGGCGCCTGCGGCCGTCGGGACGAACGGCCCTGGCGGCGGCCCCCCGGGAAGCGCAGGGTGGGGCGGTGCCCGCGGCCCGCACCCACGACGCCTCGGTCGTGCTGTGGTGGATCCCCGTCGGCGCCGGGGGCCACGTGGTGCGGCACACCAGCCGGTGGTGGGAGCTCGTCGACGCCCGGCTCGCCCGGCGGGCCCCGCGACCGCTGTTCCACGCCGCCCTCGAGGTCACCGTCGACGGCGCCGTGTCCGTCATCGAGATGGCGCCGGCGTGGGGTGGTCACCGCCCGGCCGAGCGGGGGGTGGTGGCCACCGGCCCCGTGGGCGCACGGGTCCTGGGGCGATCCCCGCTCTTCCGCTACGAGGTCCGCTGCTGGCGGGGCGGGACGATCCCCGACGTCGGCTGGGCCGAGGGTCCCGCGGTGGTGCTGAGCGATCGCCCGGCGACGGCCCGGGCCGTCCTGGACCACGTCAGGGAGGTGCCGGTCCTCACGTGGGGCCGCACCGTGCGCGCGGCGGGCGACATGTGGAACTCCAACTCGGTCGTGGCCTGGCTGCTCGTCACCGCCGGGATCGACACCACCGACCTGGCGCCGCCGGCCCGCGGGCGGGCCCCGGGCTGGGACGCCGGGCTGGCGCTCGCCCCCGGACCGGCGTCGACGGGGTCCCGCGGCACGTGAGGGTGGCCGGCGACCGCGGTGCGGCCGGGCCGGCCGGGCTTCTGAGCCAGCAGGCGGCCACCGGTGGCCGACGGCTGGCTCAGAACGGTGCCGGCCCTCAGGCGGACGGGGTGCGGAAGAGGTACTCGCCCATGGTGGCGCTGCGGAACGTGTCCAGGTCGAGGAAGGCGGTGACGTTGGTGAGCATCCGCTCGACGTGCGCCTGGACGACGGCCGGGTCGCCACCGCCGTTGTAGAAGAGGTCGGGGTCGGCCACGTGGGCGTTGGACGGCCAGGCCTCGTCGACGATGCCGTCGAGCGGCGGGGCGTCGTCGGCCAGGGGGAGCGCCACCAGGTTGCGGACGTAGCGGCACCGGGGCTGGAGCTCGGCGGACTCCGGTGACTGCACCCCGTGCCAGTGGCGCAGCCAGGCCAGGCGGTCGTGGCCGGCAGGCCGCTGCAGCAGGCCGACGGTGAGCACGCCGGGCGACCGGACCCCGTCGGGCCAGTCCCGCGGGCCGCACCACTCGGACTCGCCGTACTCGGTGTAGAGCGACTCGGTGACGACGTAGCCATGCACCACCAGGTCCAGCGCCTCGGCCGTCGTCGTGATCCGGTCCTCCACCGCGGCCCGGTGGTCGTAGGCCGCCAGCCACGTCGAGATGGTCGCCAGCAGCACGGGCTCCCCCTCCGGCCACGGCACGGGGGCGGCGACGTCGGACGCCGGGTCGTCGATCGCCATCGACAGGCCCTTCACGGTCGGTTCGGCCAGCAGCGTGGGCGCCAGCCCGCCCACCAGGGCGTCGCGCAGGTCGACCCGATCGGCGTCGGCCGCCCCCCGGGCCACCCAGATGACCTTCTCCATCGGACCCTCCGTGCATCGACGCCGGGCCCCGTGCCCGCTCCGAGGCGCAGTCTGCAGGAGATCCGCCCCCGCCGGGGGCCCGGGCCACACGGATGGTGCCAGGCACCATCCGTGTCGGCGCTGGTCAGCCCACGTCGGTGGCGAGGAGGTCGTCGGGGGTCTCCCGGCGGACCACCAGGCGGGCCTCGCCGTCGCGCACGAAGACGACGGCCGGGCGCAGCACCTTGTTGTAGTTCGAGCCCATCGAGTGGCCGTAGGCCCCGGTGACCGGCGTGGCCAGGAGGTCCCCCACGCCCAGGTCGGCCGGCACCCGGGCGTCGCGGACCAGCAGGTCGCCCGACTCGCAGTGCTTGCCCACGACGGTGACCCGCCGGGGGCGGTCGGCCTCGGGGCGGCCCACGGCGAAGGTCTCGTAGCCGCTGCCGTAGAGGACCGGTCGGGGGTTGTCGCTCATCCCGCCGTCGACGGCCACGTAGGTGCGGATGCCCGGCAGGTCCTTGATCGTGCCGACGGTGTAGACGGTGATGGCGGCGGCGGCGACGATCGCCCGGCCGGGCTCGGCGGTGACCCGGGCGGTGATGCCCGCCTCGGTGCAGGCCTGGCGCACGGCCGCGCCCCACTCGGTGATCGTCGGGGCCGACTCGCCCTCGACGTAGGCCACGCCCGCTCCCCCTCCGACCGACAGCTCGGGCAGGTCCAGGCCGTTGAACCACCCGGCGACGGCCGCGACGGCGTCGTGGAAGAAGTCGGCCACGAACACCTGGCTGCCGATGTGGAAGTGGATGCCCCGCACGTCGACGGCGGCGCTGGCCCGGGCCCGCTCCAGGGCCTGGCGGGCCGCACCGGTCGAGAGGGTGAAGCCGAACTTCGAGTCGTCCTGGCCGGTGCGGATGAACTCGTGGGTGTGGGCCTCGACCCCGGGGGTCACCCGCAGCAGGACCCGGGGCACGACGCCGTCGGCCTCGTGGAGGACCTCGATCCGGTCGAGCTCGTCGAAGGAGTCGACGACGATCCGTCCCACCCCTGCGGCGCGGGCGGCGGACAGCTCGAGGGCCGACTTGTTGTTGCCGTGGAACACCAGGCGGTCGGCGGGGACGCCGGCCGCCAGGGCGACGTGGAGCTCGCCGGAGGTGGCGACGTCGAGGTGCAGGCCCTCCTCGTGGGCGATGCGGGCCATGGCCCGGCAGAGGAAGGCCTTGGTGGCGTAGGCGACACCCTCGCCGAAGGCGGCCCGCGCCTCGCGGCAGCGGGCGCGGAGGTGCTCCTCGTCGTAGACGAACAGCGGCGTGCCGAACCGGGCGGCGAGGTCGGCGACGCGGCATCCGCCGACGACGAGGTCACCGTCGGGTCCGACCTCGGCGCTGTCCGGCAGCAGCCCCCACGGGAGGGCGCTCACCCGCGGGTCTCGGGCGAGTCCAGCACCTTCTGGATGCGCTCGACGAGGTCGTCGGGGTCGAACGGCTTGGTGACGTAGTCGACGGCGCCGGCGCTGAGCCCCTCGGCGACCTCGGCGGCCAGGGCCCGGGCCGACAGGAGGATGACCGGGACGGCGGCGGTGGCCTCGTCGGCGGCCAGGTCGGCGATCAGGTCGAGCCCGCTGCGGCCCGGCATCATCACGTCGCTGACCACGAGGTCGGGGACCTCGGTGCGGGCGACGTCCATGGCGCTCACCGCGTCCTTGGCCCGCAGCACGGTCCACCCCTCGAGCTCGAGGGTGAGGGTGAGCAGGTCGATGATCACCGGATCGTCCTCGACCACCAGCACCGTCGTCATGGCGGCGCATCCTACGGTCCGATCCGACTGCGACTCGCGCCGGGATCGCTCGCTAGGGTTGGCGGTCCAGCCCTCGTAGCTCAGCGGATAGAGCATCGGCCTCCGGAGCCGTGTGCGGGCGTTCGAGTCGCCCCGAGGGCGCTGGCGGATCGAGGCCCTGACCAGCGGAGACGCTCCGGTCAGGGCCTTCTCCGGTCGCCGGTGGCCCGGCGGCTCACCCGCCGGTGGCGAGGCGGGCCGCGGCCTCGACCCGGGCGCGGTGCTCGGCCCACCAGGCCGCGTCGCCGGCCGGGAGGTTGCCGTGGCCCGGGAGCAGACCGGCCGAGCCGTCGATGAGCTCGCGGACGATGTCGGCGTGGCCGGCGTGGCGCTGGGTGTCGGCGGTGACGTGCACGAGGATGTGGTGCAACGTGACGGCCCCGTCGCCCCACCACGGCACCCGGCCGACGGCGTCGAGCGGGAGCTCGCCGATCGTGGCGTCGGCGACCTCGCGGGCCCGCCGGTGGAGCTCGAGGATGTCCTCCCGGGACTCGTCCGCCGCCGCCCACATGTCCGCGTCGGGCTCGGCGTCGCCGGCGAGCCACGGGAGCGGCACGTCGTGGGGCCGGCCGAACACGTCGCCGAAGTACCCGAGGTGGGTGCCGGCGTTGTGCTTGACCAGGCCGAGCAGGTTCGTGCCCGTCGGGGTCAGCGGGCGGCGGACGTCGTACTCACCCAGCCCCTCCAGCTTCCACAGCAGGGCGGCGCGGGCGCCCTCCAGGTAGCCGTGCAGGTCGTCCTTGAGCTCGCGCTCGTCCATGCCGTCCTCCCGTGGATGCCGCATGTTCGCGCCACCGAGGGGGGCGGGTCGGTCGCGGTGCGACCGACGGTCAGGTCGCGGCCGCCGCCAGGGCCGGGGCCAGCAGGTCGAGGGCGTAGGGGATGGACAGCGGCGTGGGCGTGTTGAGGGCCACGGCGGCGGCGTAGTCCATGACCAGGGAGGCGCCGTCCTCCACGGCGGGGAGGTCGGCGAACCCGGGGATGGACGCGGTGTCGGCCCCGTTGGTCAGCACCATGACCAGGTCGGCGTCGAGCAGGTCGACGTTCTCCAGGCTGAGCTTCACCCGCCCGGGAGAGTCGTCCTCGGCGTCGAGGATGGCGGGGGCGATGACCAGCCCGAGCTGGCCGAACAGCACGTTGGCCCCGTCGTCGGGGTCGGACAGCACGTACAGCGCGTCGCCGGGGACGTAGTTGGCGAAGGTGAAGTCCTTCCCCGCCAGCGCGGGGTGGTCGGCGGTGACCTGGTCGATGGCTCCGTCGACCTGGGCGACGAGACCGTCGGCCGCCTCGGGCTCCCCCAGCACGTCGCCGGCGACGGCCGCGATGCCCTGCCAGGTGTCGACCTGGCTGTCGCTGAGGGTGGCGATGGTCGGGGCGATGGCGGCCAGGTCGTCGTAGGTGCCTTCGTCCTCGACCAGGTAGGTCACCACGATCAGGTCGGGCCGGAGCTCGAGGACCTGCTCCCGCAGCTGGTCGCTGTCGGCGCTGGACGCTGCGACCAGCTCGGTGGAACCCTCGAGCCCCTCCTGCCAGGGCAGGGCCTCGCCAGTGGTGACGTCGACGAGGTGGCCGACCGGCGGGGCGTCGAGGGCGACGAGCACATCGGTCCACTGGAGGTCGAGCGACACGATCCGCTCGGGCCGCTCGGTGATCTCGGTTGATCCGTAGCGGTGCTCGACGGTGACGGGAGCGAAGGCGTCGTCGGCGGCGCCGTCACCCTGCTCCGGGGGACCAGAACCGTCGTCGGCGCTGCTGCTGCTGCTGCAGGCTGGCCCGAGGGCGGCCAGGACCAGCACCACCAGGGCGAGGACGAGGGGACGGGGCGGGCGGGGCCGGGCTCGGAGATCCATGGCCCGTCATCCAACAGCGCGGCGAACTCCTGATGCAAGGCTTACCTAACATCCGAGTCTGACGCGCCTGAGGTCACGCGTTCGGGGTCGCCCAGTCGACGGCGAGCCGGGTGGGGTCGCGCCGGTCCAGGCTGACCCGCAGGCGCCGGCCCGGCGTCATGAGCACCAACGCCTCGTAGGGGACGCGCAGGGTCGTCGTGACCCGCTCGGGCCCCCAGCCCTCGGCCTCGACGTCGAGCGTGAGCTCGCTGATGGGCTGGAACCCGTCCAGCTGGCCCGTCGCCCGGTACGACACGAGCGTGCCCACGCCGAGGATCCCGCCCGGGACGGGACCGTCGACCGCGGTGGACCTGGCCTGCTGGTCGGCCGCCCACTCGGCCGACGCCGCCGCGGCCCGCATGTCGCCGGGGATGGCGCCGATCCGGCCCACCACGGTCGTCGGCCGTCCCTGCATGGCGGCGACCTGGTTGCCCGCCCGCCGTGCCCGCACCATGTCGTTGAAGAAGCCCACGGGACGATCGTGCGCCGGCCCGGCGTCGGGGTCATGAGTGGATCCCGCGCAACGGGCGCTCACGGCGGGCCCGGCCTCCGCTCGGTTGCGCGCAAGATGCGTAAGTAGTAACTTACGCTTCTGTGGCCGCCGCCCTCGCCCCCGCCCCCGAGATCGACCCGTGGCACGCGCTCGGCGACGCCACCCGCCGACGGGTGCTCGCCGCCGTGGTCGACGGCCCGCGGTCGGTCACCGGCATCGCCGACGGCCTGCCGGTGAGCCGCCCGGCCGTCTCCCAGCACCTCAAGGTCCTGCTCGACGCCGGCCTGGTCGACGTCGAGCAGGACGGCCGGCAGCGCCTCTACCGCATCCGGCCCGACGGGCTCGAGCCGGTCCGCCGGGAGCTGGAGGCGTTCTGGGGCGGCACCTTGGCCGGCCTCAAGCGCATCGCCGAGCAGACCTACCGACCCTGAACCACCCCTTGGAGCACCGATGACCACCGACCCCACCCGCGTCGCTCTGGAGATCACCGTCGACGTCCCCGTCGAGCACGCCTTCGCCACCTTCACCGAGCGGTTCGACGACATCAAGCCCCGCGAGCACAACCTCCTGGCCGTGCCGATCGAGCGCACCGTGCTCGAGCCCCGCGTCGGCGGCACGATCCACGACATCGGCACCGACGGCAGCACCTGCACGTGGTCGCGGGTCCTGGCCTTCGAGCCACCCCACCGCCTCGTGCTCAGCTGGGACATCGGGCCCACCTGGCAGCTGGAGACCGACGCGGCTCGCTGCAGCGAGGTGGAGGTCACCTTCACCGCCCTCGACGGCGAGCGCACCCGGGTCGACCTCGAGCACCGCCACCTCGACCGCCACGGCGACGGCTGGGAGGGCCTCACCAGCTTGGGCGAGGGCACCGGCTGGCCGCTCTACCTCGCCCGCTACCAGGGCATCACCACGGCCGACGCGGTGACGTGAGGGGCGACGCCGCCGCCCGGCCCGACGCCATGGCCCTCACCACGGCGAGCGCCTCGACCTGGCCGACCTCCTCGACACCGGCTCGCGCCGTCGGGCCCGCGACGCACCGCCCACCTCCTCATGAGACGTGCCCGCCGGCCGATCGGATGGGATGCGACGTGCGATCCGATGGTGGAGGCATGCAGGCAGAGCGCGACGGAGCCACGCTCTGATCGTGGTGCTCGCGGCGTCGTGGCTCGTGGCGTGCAACCCGCTGCCCGTCCCGAGCGCGCCGATCGAGACCTCGGCACCGAGGTCGCGGGTGGTCGGCTACTACTCCTCGTGGAGCATCTACGAGCGCGACCGCCCCGTGGCCGACATCCCGGCCGACAAGCTCACCCACCTGAACTACGCGTTCGCCAACGTGGTGTCGGGGGGGTGTGCCCTCGGGGACCCGTGGGCCGACGTGCAGAAGCCGTTCCCGGGTGATCCGGCGAACGCCCCCTTCAAGGGGAACTTCCGCCAGCTCCAGCTGCTGAAGACCGCCCACCCGCACCTGCGCACGCTGATCTCGGTCGGAGGGTCGACCTTCTCCGGCGGCTTCTCCGACGCGGCCCTCACCGCGGCGTCGCGCCAACGGTTCGCTCGCTCGTGCGCCGACTTCGTCCAGCGGTACGGGTTCGACGGGATCGACATCGACTGGGAGTACCCGATGGGAGGCGGCAACGCGCCCGGACGACCCGAGGACAGGGTGAACGCCACGCTCCTGCTGCGGGCGCTGCGGAGCGAGCTCGACGCACGGGCTGCGGCGAGCGGGCGCCGGTACCTGCTCAGCGCAGCCACCCCCGCAGCGGCCTGGAGCCTGGACCACTACCAGATCGCCGAGGTGGCGAAGGTGGTCGACCACCTCAACGTCATGGCCTACGACTTCCACGGGCACTGGGACCAGCGGACCGGGTTCAACGCCGCCCTTCGACCTGCGCCCGGCGACCCCACGCCGGCCTTCACCGGTGCGGCCGCCGTCGACCTCTACCTGTCGCGGGGGGTCCCCGCCCGCCTCCTCACCTTCGGCATCCCGTTCTACGGTCGAGGTTGGAGCGGCGTCGGCCCGACCAACGGTGGCCTCTTCCAGCCCGCCAAGGGGACCGTGATGGGGACGTCCGAGCCCGGCATGTGGGACTACTCCGACCTCGTCTCCACCCGCATCCCCGTGATGACCCGGTCGTGGAGCTCGGCCGCCCAGGTCCCCTTCCTCTACGACGCCCGGACGGGGGTGTTCATCACCTACGACGACCCCACGTCGGTGCGGGCCAAGGCGGCCTACGCCGCGAGCCGTGGCCTGGGCGGCGTCGCCATCTGGGAGCTGGGCGCAGACGACGACCGCCACAGCCTGCTGGCTGCGGCGACCGCCACCCGCTGAGAGACCCCTCAGGCGAGGTCGGCCGTCCGGTGCGAGAGGTCGACCAGCGGCGAGTCCGGGTCGTTGCTGGTCTGCAGCTTCCGACCGGTCAGGACGGCCACCGCTCCGATCACGAGCGACGCCAGGCCGGTCAGGGCCAGGACGAGCGTACCGGGACCGGCGCCGGTGAGGGCGAGGAGCCCGACGCCGCCGACGCCGACGTCACCGCCGACCCCACCGGCGGCGGCGCCGCCGAGGGCCGAGGAGCCGAGGCCGGCGTCGCCGACAGCGATGTACTGCGCGCTTGACATGATGTTCTCCTTGGTGGGCGGCCGCTCAGGCGGCTTGGTAGCGGGCTGGGGATTCCCAGACGCAGCTGTCGACCCGCGGGGTGCGGATCGTCTTGATGAAGGCGTGGACGAACAGGACCCGGTAGATCCAGTCGATGGCCATGAGAGCTGGGAACAGGGCCACGAGGCGCCAGCGGCGCAGGGCGATGGCGCCGACGATCGACCAGGCGGCGTAGCCGGCGACGTACACCGCCGCTGACTGCCCGGCGCTGGCTCCGCCCAGGGCGACGCCGGCGACGAGCAGGGCGGGCCAGAGCACGACGTAGAGGACCCAGTCGACGATGAGCCCGACGTAGGCCAGGTCGAACCACGACCGCCGGCGCCCGACCTTGTGGCCGTGGATGCCCTGCATGGTGCCCCAGAGCCAGCGGAGGTTCTGGCGGTACCAGCCGCCCATGTCCATGGGATCTTGCACCGCAGCCACGGCGTCGGGGGCGTAGACAATGCGGCCGAGGCCCCGGCGGTGGGTCTCGAGGGTCCAGTAGGTGTCATCGACGATGTAGGGGGTGGGCTGGCTGGTCAGCTCGTCCAGCAGCTCGGAGCGGTACATCGAGTTCGACCCCGAGATGCAGTTCATGACGTTGAAGGCGGACTGGCCGCGTCGCACGAACAGCTGGTAGCGCCAGTAGCCGAAGGCCCGCGACGCCACCCAGGGGTTCCACCGGACCGTCCGGCGCCAGTCCGAGAGCGTCTTGCCCACCACGATGGCGACGCCACCGCGCATGCGAGCGAGGCACCGGGCGGCGAAGTCGGGCGCCAGGGTGGTGTCGTCGTCGATCACGATGACGGTCTCGAAGCGACGGCAGATCTCGAAGTGCGCCAGCGCAGCCCGGATCGCGGCGGGCTTGCCCACGTTCACCTCGAGCTCGAGCACCTCGGCGCCAGCCAACCGGGCCACCTCGGCGGTCACGTCGGTGCTCGCATCCGACACCACGAACACCGGGCACTGACGCCGGGCCCGGCTGATGACCGACCGCAGCTGGGCGGCCCCGTTCCGCGTGGCGATGACCACGCACGTCGGCCGTCGCCCGCCGGGCTCGTCCTCGCTCGTCGGGACCGCATCCACGACCGTTGCTGTGCTCACGTCTCCCTCTCTCACGCTCACGTAGCGTGTTGTGGAGATGAATCGTATGCACGTTGAGTGAGGGTTCGTCAACACGCAAAGTGTCGAACCTGGCAACCGACGCCACGCAGCGTGGCGAGTGTCACCGCTCGCCACGAGCCCGCAGTGCACCGGACCGCGGCACGGGAGTCGCCGCCATGGCGACGCCTCGAGCCGCCCGACGGCATCGGACACGCTCGTCGCGATGATGCGCGGGTGTCGTGCCGTCACCGGGTTCGGGCCCAGCGTTCGTGGGCCGGGCGTCGCCGTGCGGGCGCACCGCCGGCGTGCTCAGCCGGGTGACGGTGGAGGCCGGTCCATCGGCGGCCGTGAGCGCGGCGTCAGCGGTTCGGCGCCCCCGCCGTCACGGCGCCCCTCACCGGTGAGCGAAGGCGGGCCAGGGCAGACGCAAGGGCCGCGACCACACGGTGAGGGCGACCGCGAGGGGGGCGCGACGGACCCGGCCCGGGGTGGCCGACGCGACCCGGCGGGCGAGGGCGGCCAGGCGGTCGGCGGCCGGCGACGGCTCCCCCAGCCCGAGGCCGGCCCGGAGGCCAGGTGGGAGCACCGGGCTGGTCACGGCGGCCAGGCCGCGGCCGACCGTGGGCCCGAGCGGCCGGGGGATCGGCGGGCGGACGATCTGGTCGGCCACGGCGACGGCCGTCTCGGTGGGGCCCAGGTCGGTGGCGACCACCTCGGCGACGTAGGCGGTGAAGGCGTCCCACGTCGCCGGCATGCGGCCCAACGGCACCCCGCAGGCCCGTCCGATGGCCTGCCACTCGCGGTAGAGCTGGTCCCGCTCGTCGTCGGCCAGGCGGCGGACGTAGCGCTCGTAGCTGACGACCAGCGTGTCGAGGAGGGTCGCCCAGACCCACAGCATGTTGTCGGCGTCGAGGGCCCGGTAGGGCTGCCCGTCGGGCCGGGTGCCGGTGATCTCGGCGTGACGCCCGCGCAGCTGCTGCGCCTGACGGGCCGAGCCCTCGGGCGTCCCGAAGGAGAGCTTGTTCATCACGTCGATGGTGCCGATGAGGCGCTTCCAGGGCCGGCTCTCGTAGTCGGAGTGGTCGGCCACGCCGGCGGACACGGCGGGGTGGGCGACCTGGAGGAGCAGGGCCCGGGGACCGGACGGCAGGAGGAAGGCGGGCTCGCACGACACCCGCCAGGTGACGCTGTCCGTCCCGAGGGGCAGGTCGGGCAGGTCGTCGGAGCGCGCCGGGGCCGAGGTCACCCGGAGCCCTTCGCCGTCACCTCGCCCGTTCCTGCGCCGACCCCGTCCCTGCGCCAGGAGGCCAGGGTCTTCCTGGCCGGGCGTGGCGTGGTGGGGGGTGTCGCAGGTCGGGCGGATCAGCCGTCAGCCTTGGCCGCCCGGCGGGTCAGGCTCCACATCTGGCTGGGGCGCTCGTAGCCGATGGCGACGTCCCAGGGGATGGCCGGCGGGCCCAGCTCGCGCCGGTAGGTCTCGACGGCCACCCGGGCCAGCTCCGGGTCGGCGGCGGCGACGGCGGCCAGGGCGTGGGCCCGGTCCTCCACGTCGGCGTCGGGCACCGCCTCCCACGCCAGCCCGGCGTCGACGACGGCCTGGCCGACCAGCATCTCGCCGAACAGGCCGAGGGCGGCGGCGGTCTCCCGCCCCCCGGCCCGGCCGGCCAGGGTGAAGAAGCCGCCTCCGGGGTGGAGGCCGATGCGGAGGAACCCGGCCAGCACCTTGGCGTCGTCGGCGACGACCCGCAGGTCGGTGGCCAGCATGAGGTTGGTGCCCGCCCCCACCACGGCGCCCCGGATGGCCCCGACGACGGGGACGGCCAGCTTCCCGACCCGGTGGAACGACTCGTAGATCAGGCCCATCGACGGGTACTGGGGCTCGCCCGCCTGGTCGACCTTGGCGTCGAGCAGGCTGCGGTCGGCGCCCGAGCAGAAGGTGCCGTCGGCGCCCTGCACCACGGCGGCCCCGATCGACGGGTCGGCGTCGACCTCCTCGCAGGCGGCGATCAGGTCACCGGCGAGCGAGACGTCGAGGGCGTTGCGGAGGCCGGGGTTGGCCACCGTGATGGTGGCCACGCCGTCGGCACGGTCGAGGGAGATGGGCACAGCGGGCTCCTCAGGAGGGGCGATCATCGAACGTTGTCCGGAACCCGGCCACGGAGGGGGACTTCCGGACAAGGTTCGTGGGGCGTGGGGTCAGCGGGGGAGGCCGAGGACGCGCTCGGCCAGGATGTTGCGGAGGATCTCGGCGGTGCCGCCCATGATCGTGTAGGCCGGGCCGTAGGCGATGTTGCGCGACGCCCGGAAGCGGAGCCCGGGCGTGGCCAGGGTGGCGGCGGGACCGAGGACCTTGGCGACGAAGGCGGCGACGCGCACCTCGTGCTCGGTGCAGAACGTCTTGGTGGCGGCCGAGAAGCCCTTGGGCGCCTGGCCCAGGACCTCGCGCAGGACGAGCAGCCGGCCGAGGCGGTACCCGGTCTCGAGGTGGGCCACCTCCTCGCGCACCCGCAGGTCGGTGAGGTCGGCGAGGGGCAGCACGTCCTCGTACAGCCGGCGGTTCGACACCAGCCGGTCGATGCCGCCCCGCTCGTGCTCCATCTGCCGCATGATCTGCTTGAAGCTGCCGTTGAGCTGGCCCACCAGGTTGGCGGCCGGGACCCGGACGCCGTCGAAGTACACCTCGCAGAAGTGGCGGCTGCCGGTCATGTCGAGGATCGGCTCGACGGTGACGCCCGGCGAGCGCAGGTCGACGATCAGCTCCGACAGGCCCTTGTGGGGCGGGGCGTCGGGGTCGGTGCGGGCGACGAGGTACACGAAGTCGGCGTGGGCGGCGCCGCTGGTCCACACCTTCTGGCCGTCGACGACGAACTCGTCGCCGTCGCGGACGGCCCGGGTCCGGATCGACGCCACGTCGGACCCGGCGTCGGGCTCGCTCATGCCGATGCCCCACATGGCGTCCCCCGAGAGCATCCCGGGCAGGAACCGCGCCTGCTGGTCCGGCGTCCCGAACTCCAGCAGCGTCGGCCCGATCTGGCGGTCGGCGAACCACGACGCCGCGATGGGGGCGCCGGCGCTGATCAGGGCCTCGTAGACGACGAAGCGCTCCAGCACCGATCGACCGCCCCCGCCGTGCTCGACGGGCCAGGTCATGCCCAGCCAGCCCCGCTCGGCCAGGGCCTTGGCCACCTCGCTGTCGTGGCCGACGATCCACGACTCCTCGGCGATCTCGCTCCGTGCCGCCCACTCCTCCCCCAGCTCTCGGGCCTCGGCGGCCAGCGACTCCAGCTCGGGCGGCAGGGAGAGGTCCACGCCGCCGATCCTGCCAGCCACCGCCCGTCCTGTCCGAACGGAGCGGCCGGGCTCGCTACTGGTAGGTCACGAGGTCGGGCGGGTCGGGGAGGGCCAGGACCTCGGCCGGCTGGAAGAGGTCGGTGTCCTCGTCGAGGAACAGCTTGAACCCGGTCCAGTACGGCCCGCGGAGCTGGTCGAGCTTCCGGAGCTTCACCGACCGTCCCCCGAACCCGTCGACGTGGAACACGGTGGCCAGCCCGGGTCGATCCTCGACCTGGTCGGCGTCGCGCACCATCTGGTCGGTGAAGCGGTGGATCACGAACAGCTTCTGGGGCAGGCGCTCCTCGGCCACGATGGCAGCCAGCCAGGCCGAGACCTCGTTGACCTCGGCGGCGTCGACCCCGCCGACCACCTGGCCCGGGACCTGGCCCGGCGCCATCCGCCACTCGGGGTCGAGGGCGAGGCCGACGTCGGGTTGGCGGAGCAGCTCCTCGAACCGCCGGGCGTCGGTCAGGAAGTCGCCGGTGCCGGGCTGGAGGTCGAGGACCAGCAGCATGTCCGCGGCGCGCGCCGCCTCGAGCCACGGGCGCACCAGCTCCATCGGCGTCGGGGTCGAGTAGGTCCCCGTCGGGCCGGGGGCGCCCTGGGCCACGGTGACGATGAGCTCGAAGGCCGGCAGCACCGGCCGGTCCGGTGTGGCGAAGGGGTCGGCTGCGGCCTGCACCCGGGCGGCGGCCTGCTCGGGCGGCACCTCGCCGAGCACCCCCATCACCGGGGCCTGGGCGTTGCCGTACTGGGCGACGACGCGGAAGGCCGGGAAGATCTCGGTGCCGCCGCGGGGCAGCTCGGCCACCGGTCCCGGCGCCTCGGTGGTGGTCGTCGGGGCGGACGTCGACGCGCCCGCCCCGGCGTCGTCACCGATCGTCGTGGTCGCCGCCGTCGTGGTCGATCCCCGAGCCCCGTCGTCGTCCGACGGGGACGAGCCGCACCCCAGGAGCAGCGACGCCACGGCGACGAGCGCGAGGACGCGTCGCCGGATCACCCTCTCAGTGTGGAGGAGGGACGGGCGCGCCGCCGGGGGTGCGCCAGGATCAGCCCTTGGCCGGCGGCTTGGGCTCGCGGGGCAGGCCGAGGACCTTCTCGCCGACGATGTTGCGCTGGATCTGCGACGTGCCGCCCCAGATGGTCTCGGACCGGCTGAAGAAGAACGACGACACCATGGGGCTCACCGGGTAGGCCGCGCGACCCTGGGTGCGGGCCGTCGCCGGCCAGGAGCCCTTCTCGGGCCCGACCGTCGAGAGCAGGGACTCGGTGCCGAAGATGTCGAGGGCCAGCTCCATGGCCTCCTTGTGCATCTCCGACCAGAACATCTTGTTGGTGGCGCCGAGGGCGGCCACCCCCATGTCCTTCTCGCCGGTCAGGTTGGCGGTCAGGTTCCGCAGGCCGTTGATGCGGAGGATCTGGATCTTGGAGTGGTAGCGGGCCAGGCCCTGGCGGACGATGGGATCGGCGATCTTGCCGTTGGCCTGGGCCTGCTCGACGAGGAGGCGCCACTCCTCCTCGAAGCGGCGGTGCCCGGTCGTGGCGGACATGCCCCGCTCGAAGCCGAGCGTCGAGTTGGCCACGGTCCAGCCGTTGTTCACGCCGCCGAGGACGTTCTCCTTGGGGCACCGGGCGCCGTCGAAGAACACCTCGTTGAACTCGTCGGTGCCGTCGGGCTGGACGATCCCCCGCACCTCGATGCCGTCCTGCTGCATGGGCACGAGCAGGTAGGAGATGCCGGCCTGCTTCTTGACGTCCGGGTCGGTGCGAGCGAGGAGGAAGCAGTAGTCGGCGAACTGGGCCTGCGTCGTCCAGACCTTCTGCCCGGTGATGACCCACTCGTCGCCGTCGAGGACGGCCTTGGTCTTCAGTGACGCCAGGTCCGAGCCGCTCTCGGGCTCGGAGAAGCCCTGGCACCAGCGCACCTCGCCCTTGAGGATCTGCGGGAGGAACTGCTTCTTCTGCTCCTCGGTGCCGTACTGGAGGATCGTGGGGCCGACGAGCGTGTCGCCGAAGAAGTCGGCCCGCATGGGCGCCTTGGCCCGGGAGAACTCCTCGGAGAGGACCACGCCCTGGATCAGCGAGAGGCCCTTGCCGCCGTACTCCTGGGGCCAGGTGGCGCAGATCCACCCGCCGGCGAACAGCTTCTCGGTCCACTCCTCGGTGAACGCCTTGCGCTCGTCGGGCGTCATCTCGAAGCCCTCGTCGAACCAGCCCTCCGGCAGGTTCTCCTCGAGCCACCCCCGGATCTCGGTGCGGAACTCCTCGGCCTCGGGGGGGTAGGTCAGGTCCATCGGGCCATCGTGACGCGTTCTGGCAACCCGCATCCACCTGGTGGGTGGATGAGGGTTGCCAGAAGGGTGGGTCAGCCCTGGTCGGGGTAGCCGGCGTTCCCGTCGCCGTCGAGGTCGGCGCACTGCGAGCCGCCGATCGGAGACGCCATGCAGTCGGCCCCGCCGATCAGGTACACGTGCGAGCCGTCGCCCTCGGGGTCGATGCAGTCGGGCGACGAGCCCGGGGCGCACGCCTGGCCCGGGACGAGGGCCGGGGGGACGGCGGTGCTCGGCGGATCGGTCGCCGGCGGGCTCGTCGACGGCGGGACGTCGGTGCTCGGCGTGACCGTCGTCGGCGGCTCGGCCGCCGGCGCAGGGGCATCGGTGGCCGACGGCGCCGTGGTGGGCGGCCCCGCCTCGCACTCCGGGTCCGTCAGGGGCTCGTCCGCACCCGGGATGAAGGCGGGGGCGCACGCCGCGGTCGTCGGGGCCTGGGTGCTCGGCGGTTCGGTCGACGGGGAGGGCGCCTCGGTGGTGCCGCCGCCGTCGGCCACGACCGGGCTGCCGGAGTCGTCGCCACCGCCGAGGGTGAACAGGCCGATGGCGCCGACGATCACGAGGACGGCGGCGGCGAGGACCGCCATCCCGCCCTGGCGGCGCCGGCGGGCGGCCTGGCGGGCGGCGAGGCGCTGGTCGATGCCCTCGCGGGTGACGCCGGCGGCGGTGACGGTCTCGGTGGCTGCGCTCATGCGGGCGGCCAGGGCGGCCTCGAAGGCCCCGTGGGTGTCGGTGTCGGTGCTCATCGGGCGATCTCCTCTCGCAGCTGGCCGAGCGCTCGGTGCAGGGTGGACTTCACCGTGCCCACCCGCATGTCGAGCACATCGGCGATCTCGTCCTGGGTCATGTCCCCGTAGAACCGCAGCACCACGACGGCCCGCCACGCCGGCCGCAGCCGGGCGAGGGCGTCGAGCAGCTCCCGGGCGTCGAGGGCGGCGGGCTCGGGCGACTCGTGGACGACCCGCAGCTCGCGGCTGCGGCGCTTGCCGGCCCGGCGGGCCCCGTGGACCACGCACGTCCGCAGGTACCCGCCGGGTCGGTCGAGCCGCTCCCAGCGCTCGTAGACCTGGGCGAAGGCGTCCTGGACGACCTCCTCGGCCACGGCCTCGGATCCCACCAGCAGGTAGGCGAGACGGGTCATCGGGACCCGCTCGGCGGCGAACATCTCGTCGAAGCCGCCGTAGCCCGGCCCCTCCGGGGCCGGCACGGCGGCCAGGGGAAGCGGCGTCATGGTCCTCGCCTCGGGGTCGTCGGTCACCTGCATCACCTCCCGACGAGTCCCGAGGCCCCCGTTCCGTTCCCGAACGGTGACCCGGATCCGGCGGCGAACCGCTCCGATCTGATCACCGGTTCGGGCGGGGTGCCACCGGACCGGGCCTAACCTGCGGCCCATGACCGACGTCGTCGCCGATCCACCGTCGACCGAGGCTCCTCCTGCGAAGGCCGCCCGATGGACGGCGCAGTGGAAGGAGCTCTACGAGGAGGTCATCACCTCCGGGCTGTGCACCGGGTGCGCCGGGTGCGTGATCGCGTGTCCCCACGACGTGATCGGCTACGACCACGTGCAGGGCGGCTACAAGCCGTTCCACCTCGAGGAGGAGCTGGGGAAGGACAACTGCATCCACGGGGAGAAGGGCTGCACGTCGTGCACCCGGGCGTGCCCCCGCTACCAGATGTGGGAGACCCAGGCCGACGAGCACCTCTTCGGCCGGGTGCGCGAGACCGACGAGCTGTCGGGGATCTACTCCGACATCCTCCTCACCCGGGCGGTCGACGACGGGGTCCACGAGGCGGGCCAGGACGGCGGGCTGGTCTCGGCCATGCTCCTGTGGCTGCTGGAGGAGAAGTACATCGACGGCGCCCTGGTCAGCTATCTCGAGGGCGACGGCTCGACGTGGGTCGCCAAGCCCGGGGTGGCCACCACACCCGAGGAGATCATGGCCTCGGCCGGGAGCCGCTACACCTACTCGGCCAACACCCTGGCCCTGCCCGAGGCCCAGGAGCGGGGCCTGGAGAACCTGGCCCTGGTGGGGATGAGCTGCCAGAGCTCGGTGCCGCCGGTGATGTGGTCCCGCAAGATCGGAAAGGTCGGCAAGCCGTTCAAGTTCAACATCGGCCTGCTGTGCTCGAAGACCTTCGACGACGCCATCTTCGAGGAGCTCTTCGAGGCCAAGTACGGCCTGACCCGGGCGATGATCAAGAAGGTCAACATCAAGGGCGTCTTCCAGATCTGGACCCACGACAGCACCTACCACGAGGTGCCGCTCAAGGAGTGCCACGCCTGGACCCGCGAGGGCTGCAACCACTGCCCCGACTTCGCCGCCGAGCACGCCGACATCTCCACCGGCGGCATCGGCAAGTTCAACGACTGGACGCTGACCATCGTCCGCACCGAGCTGGGGCGCGAGGTGATCCAACGCCTCGCCGCCGCCGGCCGCATCGAGACGCGCCCCGGCGACGACGACCCCGGCGCCATCGCCCTCATGCACAAGCTGGCCCGCAAGAGCCGGGCTCGCTGGCCCAAGGAGGGCGTCGCCGTCGACACCCCCCGCCGCATGCCCCCGCTCCCCCCGAAGGCACCGAAGCCCGACGCCGCCCCCAAGGCCGACGCCGCCCCGGCGGGGGACGCGCCGGCCCCGGGCGAGGCGACGGCCACGGCCGACGCACCGACGGCGGACGCGGCACCGACCCGCGACGCGACGGCGACGACGGAACCGGCGCCGGCGGGGTCGAACCCGGGGAACGACAAGCCCGGCGCCCCGGTGGCCGGCGAGGCGACCACCGCCGCGACCGAGCCGGTGGCGCCCGCCCCGGCCGAGGGGCCGGCGCCGGACCAGCAGCCAGAGGGCTAGCTCGGCGCCGGACGAGCGATCCCCGACGGGCCGATCTCGACCGGTCGGGATCTAGCTCAGGTTCTCGTCGACGCAGGTCTGGACGAGGTCGCGGATGGCCTCCGGCAGGGGGCCGGGCTCCTGCTCGAGCTCGTCGTTGATCTCCCGGAAGTCCTCGTAGGGGATGCCCGTCTCGGGGTTCGAGATGTCCTCGTAGGAGCACTCGCACACGGCCTGGGCGTCGTCGTCCGAGAACGCCGGACCGGCGCCGTCGTCGTCGGTCAGCGCGACCTCGCAGCCCTCGATGAAGTTCCCCTCGGTGGTGTCGCCGTAGGCGTCCGGGATGTCGCGCTGGTGCGAGCAGGCGCCGAGGGCGACAGCGGCGACCAGGAACAGGCCGGCAGCACGGGCCCGGGTGGGGCGGGGACGGGTCGGGGTGGGGCGAGACATCGGCCGTCCAACCTACCGGTCGTCCCCGAGCGCCCGGGAATCAGGTCCGGCCCAGCTCCCGGGCCCGCCCCAGCACGTCGTCGAGCATGGCGGGGGTGAGCCGCCCGGTGAAGGTGTTCTGCTGGCTCACGTGGTACGAGCAGAGGATCGTCCGCCCGTCGGGGAGCGGCACCTCGACCCCGTGGCCGAACTTCGGGCGGGGCCGGACGCCGAGGAGGCCGCAGACGACCTGGTACCCGAACCCGCCCAGGACCAGGAGCACCCGCACCCCGGTCAGCAGGGCGAGCTCGCGCTCGAGGTAGGGGCGGCACGTGTCGCGCTCGGCCGGCGTCGCCGCGTTGGCCGGCGGCGCGCACCGGACCGGGCAGGTGATCCAGCACCCGTCGAGCCGCAGGCCGTCGTCGCGGTGCGTGCTCGTCGGCTGCGACGCGTACCCGGCCCGGTGGAGGGCGGCGTAGAGGACGTCGCCCGAGCGGTCGCCGGTGAAGATGCGCCCGGTGCGGTTGGCTCCGTGGGCCGCCGGGGCCAGCCCGACGATCGCCAGGTGGGCGGCGGGGTCACCGAAGCCGGGGACGGGGCGGGCCCAGTAGGTCTCGTCCCGGAAGGCGGCCCGCTTCTCCCGGCCGACCTGCTCGCGCCAGGCCACCAGGCGGGGGCAGGCCCGGCAGGCGACGATCTCGGCCTCGAGACGGGCCAGGGAGTCGTCGGCAGCCATGGGCGGGCCAGCGTAGGAGGGCGGTGCGACGGGAGGTGGCGTCGGGATCCGCCGCTAGGTTGCCGAGCCATGGCCCGGCGCAGCGCTCCCCCACCGACCCGGGTGCTGTTCGTGCGCCACGGCCGGACCCCGACCACCGGTGCGGTCCTGCCCGGCCGGGCCCCCGGCCTCCACCTCGCCGACGCCGGGGTGAGCCAGGCCGAGGCCGCCGCGGAGCGCATCGCCGGGCTCAAGAAGGTCGACGCCGTCTACGCCTCCCCCCTCGAGCGGACCCGGGAGACGGCGGCCCCCATCGGCAAGGCCCTCGGGCTGCGGGTCAAGGTCGACAAGGGCCTGCTCGAGGCGGACTTCGGCGAGTGGACCGGGGCGGAGCTGGCCAAGCTCCGCCGGCTCCGGGAGTGGAAGGCGGTGCAGAGCGCGCCCAGCGCGTTCCGCTTCCCCGGGGGCGAGTCCTTCGCCGAGATGCAGGCCCGCATCGTCGGGGCCACCCGGCGGCTCGTCGCCGCCCACCCGGGCGGGACCATCGTGCTCGTCAGCCACGCCGACCCCATCAAGGCCGCCCTCAACGAGGCCCTGGGCGCCCACCTCGACCAGTTCCAGCGGATCGTCGTGTCGCCCTGCTCGATCTCCGCCGTGGCCTACGGCGACCTCGGCACCGTCGTGCTCGCCGTCAACACGACCGCCGGCGACCTGTCCGCCCTGGTGCCCTCGTGAGCGCGGCCCCACCTCCCGCGAGGACCCTCCGTCCCCCCGTCAGGACCCCCCATGGCTGAGAGCCACGACTTCGACGCCGTCGACCGCTTCACCGCCGGCACCCTGGGCGAGCCCGGCGCCCGCACGTTCCTCTTCCAGGCCCAGGCCGGCACCGTCCACGTCACCGTGAAGTGCGAGAAGCAGCAGGTGGCCGCCCTGGCCGAGTACCTCCAGGGTGTGCTGGCCGACCTGCCCGCGGTCGAGGGCGGCGACGACGCCGCCGTGGACCTGGCCCTGGCGCCGCCGTACGAGCCCGACTGGGTGGCCGGCACCTTGTCGGTCGCCTACGACGACGTGGCCGACCGCATCGTGATCCTGATCGAGGAGATCGGCGAGCTCGACGACGAGGACGAGGACCCCCTCGGCGACGACCGGTCCAGCCTGCGCGTGCGCCTGACCCGGGCCCAGGTGACGGCGCTGGTCGACCACGCCGTCGAGCTGGTCGAGGGCGGGCGCCCGCCGTGCCCCGTGTGCGGCCACCCCATGGGGCCCGACCACGCCTGCCCCCGCACCAACGGCCACGGTCCCCCCCGCTGACCACCATGGTCGAGACGGCGCCGCCGACGCCTCCGCCCGAGCCCCTCGACCGGTTGCGCCGCGGCCCGCTCGAGCTCCTCGGGCGCATCGTCGACAGCAGCAACGGCACGTTCCTCGCCTCGGTCGGCGAGGTCGACGACGAGCCGCGGCCGACCACCGACGGCGATCCCGATCCCGTCGCCGACATCGCGGCCGAGGTGTGCGTCGAGCCGGAGTCCGGGGACGGGTGGGACGAGGACGATCCGGACCGGGGCGGGGACGACGCCGATCCCGACGAGGACACGACCACCGCATCGCTCCCGCCCGGCCTCAAGGGCGTGTACAAGCCGCTCGCCGGCGAGCGGCCGCTGTGGGACTTCCCCGAGGGCCTGTACCGCCGGGAGATCGCCGCCTACGAGCTGAGCGTGGCCCTGGGCTGGGACTGCATCCCGGGCACCGTCGAGCGCGACGACGCCCTCGGCGTCGGCTCGCTCCAACGCTTCGTCGAGGCCGACTTCTCCCGGCACTACTTCGTCCTGCGCGACGAGGGCCGCTACGACGACCAGCTCCTGCGCATGGGGCTGTTCGACATCCTGGCCAACAACACCGACCGCAAGGGCGGCCACGTCCTCATCGACGCCGACGACCACATCTGGGGCATCGACAACGGCCTCTGCTTCTCCACCGAGGCCCGGCTCCGCACCGTGATCTGGGACTTCGCCGGCGACCCCATCCCCGACGAGCTGATGGACGCCGTCGCCACCCTCCTCGACCGGGGCCTGCCCACCGCCCTGACCGACCTGCTCCGCGAGGAGGAGATCGAGCTCCTGCTGCGCCGGGCCCGCATGGTCCGCCACGCCGGCCAGATGCCCCACGACCCCACCGGCCGCGCCATCCCCTGGCCCCTGGTGTGACCGAGGCGCAGCGAACGGCGTCGCAGCGAGGAGGTGGGCTCCCGCGCCACGCGGTCTGCCCGGCGCAGCCGCTGGGGCGTGGGGGGAACCCCCACACGAAGAGCCGTGGGGCCGAGGGACGAGGCCTCCGGCTCTGGGAAGACCTTCGGCGCGAGCGCAGCGAGCACGCCACGTTCGAGGAAGGAACCGAGCGCAGCGAGATTCCTGACGAGAGATGTCACCCCACGTCGAGGATGGGCAGCGCTGGACCGTGGCGGCGGTCCGGGGACCAGCATCCGCGCGCGGCGCGAACAGTCGTGCCCGCTCCGGTGACCGACGTCATCTGGACAGCGACCCCGGACGAGCAGAGTGTTAACGACGTTACCTGAACACCGTTAACCCTGCGGAGCGATCAGACCCATGCTCACCCGTCTCGCCCACCTCACCGTCCGCCGCCGGGTCCTCGTGCTCGTGCTGGCCACCGTCGGCTTCGCCCTCGCCGGCGCCGTCGGCGGCGGCGTCGCCGAGCACCTCTCCTCGGGCGGCTTCGACGACCCCGCGTCGGAGTCCTCGCGCGCCGAGGACGCCCTGGCCGACACGTTCGGGACGGGCGCCCCCAACGTGTTGCTCCTCGTCACCGCCGACGACGGCACCGACGTCGACGCCCCCGCCCTGGCCGCCTCGGCCGAGGCCCTCGTCGCCGAGCTCGAGGCCCAGCCCGACATCGACGAGGTCGCGTCCTACTGGACCCTCGGCCGCCCGCCGCCGCTGCGCTCCGCCGAGGGCGACTCGGCCATCGTCGTGGCCCGCATCGAGGGCGACCAGTCCCACGTCGTCGAGCGGGGCAAGGAGCTGCGCGAGGAGCTCAGCGGCCCGATCGACGGCGGGACGGTCGCCATGGGCGGCGCCGCCGGGACCTTCGCCGACATCAACCACACCATCGAGGAGGACCTGGTCCGGGCCGAGCTCATCGCCCTGCCGATCACGATCATCCTGCTCCTGCTGATCTTCCGGGGCGTCGTCGCCTCCCTCCTCCCCCTCGCCATGGGCGCCCTGTCGATCGTCGGCACCTTCCTCGTCCTGCGGGGCCTGGCCGGTGTCACCGAGGTGTCGATCTTCGCCCTGAACCTGACCACGGCCATGGGGCTCGGCCTGGCCATCGACTACAGCCTGTTCATGGTGTCGCGGTACCGGGAGGAGCTGGCGGCCGGGTACGAGCCACCCGTCGCCGTCGTCCGCACGGTCCGCACCGCCGGGCGCACCGTCGCCTTCAGCGCCCTCACCGTGGCCGCCTCGCTGTGCGCCCTGCTGGTCTTCCCCCAGGCCTTCCTGCGGTCCTTCGCCTACGCCGGCGTCGCCGTGGCCGCCCTGGCCGGGCTGGCCGCCGTGGTCGTGCTGCCCGCCGTGCTGGCGGTCCTCGGCCACCGGGTCGACGCCCTGGCCCTCCGTCGGCGCGAGCCCAAGCCCGTCGGCGAGGGCGTCTGGCACCGGGTCGCGACCCTCGTGATGCGCCGCCCCCTGCCCGTCATCACCGTCGTGGTGCTCGTGCTGCTGGCCCTCGGCAGCCCGTTCCGCCACATCGAGCTGGGCCGCCCCGACGACCGGGTCCTGCCCGCCTCGGCCGAGAGCCGCCAGGTGAACGACATCCTGCGCGAGGAGTACTCCTCCAACGAGGCCGGCGCCCTCTCGGTCGTCGCCGCCGACACCAGCCCCGCGGGCACCGGGGCCGAGCGGGACGAGGCCATCGCCGCCTACGCCGCCGGCCTGTCCCAGCTCGACGGCGTGGCCCGGGTCGACGCTGCGACGGGCGTCTACATCGACGGGGCCGCCGTCCCCGTCGGGCCCGAGCTGACGGCCCGCTTCGCCGGCGACGACGCCACGTGGATGTCGGTCGTCCCGTCGGTCGAGCCGGTCTCGCCCGAGGGCGAGGCGCTGGTCGAGGAGATCCGCTCGACCGACGCCCCGTTCGAGGTGCTCGTGGCCGGCGAGCCGGCCGCCCTGGTCGACGGCAAGGACTCGATGTTCTCCCGGCTGCCGCTGGCCCTGGCCATCATCGCCGGCATCACCTTCGTGCTCCTGTTCCTCATGTTCGGGAGCGTCCTGGTGCCGTTGAAGGCGCTGGTCCTCAACCTGCTCAGCCTCACCGCGACCTTCGGGGCCATGGTGTGGATCTTCCAGGACGGGAACCTGTCCGGGTTCCTCGACTTCACGTCCACGGGCTCGATCGACTCGACGATGCCGATCCTCATGTTCTGCATCGCCTTCGGCTTGTCGATGGACTACGAGGTGTTCCTGCTCTCCCGCATCAAGGAGGAGCACGACGCCGGCCACGACAACGTCAGCTCGGTGGCCCGGGGCCTGGAGCGCACCGGCCGCATCGTGACCGCCGCCGCCCTCCTCATCAGCGTCGTGTTCCTCGCCTTCGCCACCAGCCACGTCAGCTTCATCAAGCTGTTCGGCATCGGGCTGACGCTGGCGGTGCTGATGGACGCCTTCGTGATCCGGGGGACCCTCGTGCCCGCCTTCATGCGGCTGGCCGGCGAGGCCAACTGGTGGGCGCCACGGTGGATGCGGTGGATCCACGCCCGGGTGGGCATCTCCGAGACGGTCGACCTCGACGACGACGATCGGGACGATCCGCCGCCCGGGCCTAGCGTGGGCCCCACCGACGGCCCCTCCCGCGAGGAGCCGGTCCCCGTAGGAGCCTGATGGAGACAGGATCGACGACCGCCCGCCCCCGCTCTCGCCGCGGCGAGGGCGAGCGGTTGCGGGAGGAGATCCTGGCTGCGGCCGAGGCGCTGCTGGTGGAGACCGCGTCGGAGGACGCGGTCTCCATCCGCGCCGTCGCCCAGGCGGTCGGCGTGACCGCCCCGTCGATCTACCGGCACTTCGCCGACAAGGACATGCTCCTCCTCGAGGTGTGCCGGCACAGCTTCACGGACTTCTCGGCGGCGCTCGAGGACGCCCTGGGCGCCGACGACACCACCGAGCAGATGGTGGCGCTCGGGCGCGCCTACATCCGCTACGCCGTCGAGCACCCGGAGCACTACCGGATCATGTTCATGGCCCGCTTCGAGCTCTCGGCCCAGGCCTACGCCGAGGAGATGGTGGCCGACGGCTCCAGCTTCGCCCTGCTCCTGCGCATCTCCCAGGAGCTGATCGACAGCGGGCGGGTGCGGCCCGAGATCGCCGAGCGCGGCGCCCTGCACGTCGGCATCCTGTTCTGGTCGTCGGTCCACGGCCTGGCCTCGCTGCTCGTCGCCAAGCCGGGCCTCCCGTGGCCCGACCCCGACGTGCTGGAGGAGCACCTCCTCGCCGGCACGGTGCGCGGCCTCCTCGTCCCCGAGGGCTGAGCACCCCGCCGGACGGGTGCACGGACGGTGCCTGGCACCTTCCGTGGCCACGGATGGTGCCTGGCACCTTCCGTGTCAGCCCTCGTCGGGGTCGGCGGGGACGGGCAGCTGGGCCAGGCGGCGGGCCACCGGCTCGACCTCGTCGGGCGGGAGGGCCAGCTCGACCACCCGGCGCTCGGAGGTCACCACGATGATCTCGGCGTCGGAGCCGTGGAAGGCCTCCGTCCTGTAGCGCACGGGCCGGACCCGCACCTCGTGGGGCGGGTCGAGGGGGACCGGCGCCGCCCCCTGCCGGGTCACCAGGGCGACCTCGGTCGGGTCGTTCACCACGAACGACGCCTCGCCCCCCTCGGCGCTCGGGAGCCGGAGCCGGCCGTCGACCCACTCCCCCCAGCCCCGGGACGTGGTGCGGCGCGCCTTGCACGGCAGGGCCACGCCCTCGCCGGCGGCGAGGCGCTGGCGGCGCACGGCCAGCTCCCTCTTGGCCCGACGGCCCCGGACGCGGGGGCTCCGGGAGCTCACGCGCCGACCCGGCGGGGCGGCGCCTGCGGAGGCGGGAGCGACGACACGAGCGTGGTCAACCGATCGGGTGAGGGTGGTGCCGGGCGCGGAGCGGCCCCGGGCACTGCCCGGGGCCGCTCACGGTGAACGCGTGGGCTCAGCGGGCCTGGAGGGCCTCGATGAGCTTCGGCAGCACCTTGTGCACGTCGCCCACGATGCCGAGGTCGGCGATCCCGAAGATGGGCGCCTCCTCGTCCTTGTTGATGGCGACGATGTTCTTGGAGCCCTTCATGCCGACCATGTGCTGGGTCGCACCGGAGATGCCGGCGGCGATGTAGACCGTCGGCTTCACGACCTTGCCGGTCTGACCCACCTGGTACGAGTACGGCACCCAGCCGGCGTCGACGATCGCCCGCGACGCGCCCGGGGCGCCCTTCAGCAGCTTGGCCAGCTGCTCGATCATGTCGAACTTGTCCGACTCGCCGAGGCCGCGACCACCGGCCACCACGACGGCGGCCTCGTCGAGCTTGGGACCCGAGGTCTCCTCGACGTGACGGTCGAGCACCGTGGCGGAGCCGGCGTTGCCGGTGTCGCCGGTGGCCAGCTCGGCCACCTCGGCGGCGCCGCCGCCGGCCTCCTCGGCCACGAACGACTTCGGGCGGAAGAGGGCGATGGCGGGGCTGCCGGCGGCGAACTTGGTGGTGACGATCTGCGTGCCACCGAAGATCTCGGTGGACACCTTGAGGGCGTCGCCGTCGAGCTCGACGCCGGTGTTGTTCGAGATGACCGGCTTGTCCAGCTTCACCGACAGCCGGGCGGCGATGTCGCGCCCGTCGTAGGTGGTGCCGAAGAAGATGGCATCGGGGGCCTCGGCCTCCACGGCCGCGGCGACCGCCGCCGCCACGTGGACGCCCTGCAGCACGCCGCCGAGGTCGCCGGTGGCGAACACCTTGGTGGCGCCGTGGGCCCCGAGGACGTCGGCCAGGCCGTCGGCGGAGCCGCCGACGAAGGCCTCGACCGTGTCGGCCAGCGTGCGCGCCTTGGAGAGGATCTCGAGGGTGATCGGAGCGACCGTGCCCTCGTTCACCTCGACGTGGACCCAGATCTTGGAGAGAGCCATGACTGTTCCTTCCGTCCTCAGAGGACCTTGAGACCGTCGAGGAAGGCGACGATCTGCTCGTGGGCGTCGCCCTCGTCGACGACCTTCTGACCGGCCTCGCGCTCGGGAGCGGCGGCGACGTCGACGATCTCCTGGCCGGCGCCGGCCCAGCCGACGACGGAGGCGTCGATGCCGAGGTCGGCGACGGTCTTGGTGTCGACCGGCTTCGACTTGGCGGCCATGATCCCCTTGAAGGAGGGGTAGCGGGGCTCGACCACGCCGGCGGTCACGCTCACCACGGCGGGCAGCGGGGCCTCGACCTCGTCGTAGCCCGCCTCGGTCTGGCGCTGGACCTTGACCTTGCCGTCGGCGATGTCGACCGACTTGGCGAACCCGACCGACGGGAGGTCGAGGAGGCCGGCGATCTGCTCGGGCACGACGCCCGTGTAGCCGTCGGACGACTCGACGCCGGCCAGGACCAGGTCGTAGCCGTCGACGGTGCCGATGGCGGCGGCGAGCACCTTGGCGGTGTCGAGGGCGCCGGCGCCGGCGAGGGCGTCGTCGCTCACGAGCACGGCCTTGGCCGCGCCCATGGCGAGCGCCTGGCGGAGGCCGGCGACCTCGCCGTTCGGGGCCATGGACACGAGGGTGACCTCGCCCTCCCCGGCCTTGTCGACGAGCTGCAGCGCCATCTCCACGCCGTAGGTATCAGACTCGTCGAGGATGAGCTTCCCGTCCCGCTTCAGGGTGTGATCCGGGTTGAGAGCGCCGGGATCAGCGGGGTCAGGGATCTGCTTGACACAGACGACCACGTTCATGGTCTGGGAGTCTGGCGGTTGATGGACGACGGGCCAAATCCAAGCTCAGGCGTCATCACACCCGTCCGGGGGGTCGTCGTCGCCGCCGTCGCGACCCTGGTGGCGACGACCGCAGCGGCCCTGCCCGGCGATCTGGTGGCCGGTGAGGTGGCCGTCCTGAGGTGGGCCAACGACCTCCCCCGGGGGGTCGGGGCGCCCATGCAGCTGGTGATGCACCTCGGCGCCTCGCTGGGGGCCTTGGTCGTCGTCGCCGTCGCCGCCCTGGCCCGGCGATGGCGCCTCGCCGCCGCCGCCCTCGTCGGGTTGCTCGTGGCCCGGCTCGTCGCCGGCGGTCTGAAGGTCGCCGTCGACCGCGCCCGCCCGCCGGCCCTGCTCGCCGACGTCGTGGTGCGCCAGCACCTCCCGGCCGACCCCGGGTTCCCGTCGGCGCACGCCGCCGTGGCCGCCGCCCTCGCCGTGGTGGCCGGGTGGGAGGCGCCCCGGCTGCGGATCCCCCTCGCCGCCCTGGCCGTCGCCATCGGGCTGGCCCGCCTCTACGTCGGGGTCCACCTGCCGCTCGACGTGCTGGGCGGGTGGGCGCTCGGCGTCCTCGCCGGGCTGGCCGCCGTCACCGTGGTCCACCCGCGGGTCCCGCCCCACCCCGGGCCGGCGCCGTGGAGCGGCAGCACGGTGCCGCGGTCGCGTCGCCCCTGAGTACGGTTCGGCCTCCCTGTGCGCATCGTCTTGGTGGTCAACCCCTTCTCGTCGTCGGTGACCGCCCGGGCGCGGGTCGTCATCCGCAAGGCCCTGTCGGCCGACCACGACGTCGAGCTGGCCGAGACCAACCGCCGCGACCACGCCACCCGGCTGGCCAAGGGGGCGGCCGCCGACGGCGCCGACGTGGTGGTCGTCCTCGGCGGCGACGGCACCCTCAACGAGGCGGCCAACGGTCTGGCCGGCACGGGCACCGCCCTCGCCACCCTGCCGGGGGGCTCGACCAACGTCTTCGCCCGCACCATCGGGCTGCCCAACGACCCCATCGAGGCGACCAGCGACCTGCTCGAGGCCCTGGCCGCCCGGTCGATCCGCCGGGTCGGGCTGGGCTCGCTCAACGGCCGCTACTTCCTGTTCCACACCGGTCTGGGCTTCGACGCCGCCGTGATCGAGCAGGTCGAGCGACGACCGCAGGTCAAGCGCTACCTCGGCCACCCGCTGTTCGTCTACGCCGCCTTCAGCACCTGGTTCCGCCACTTCGACCGCACCCGGCCCCGGTTCCGGGTGACCTTCCCCGAGGGCCCCGACCCCGAGAGGGTCGTCGACGACGGGTCCTTCGCCGTCGTCCTCAACACCAACCCCTACACGTACCTCGGGAACCGGCCCCTCGACATCGCCCCCGACGCCACGCTCGACTCGCCGCTGGTCGCCATCACCATCCGGTCGATGCGGATCGACACCATCGTGCGGGTCGCCACCGCGGCCCTGGCCGGGGGCGGCCGGGTGGCCCGCATCGGCCAGGTCGACCAGCGCTCGGGGGTGACCGCCGTCGAGGTGAGGGGTCACGGCCCGTTCCCGTACCAGGTGGACGGTGACCACCTGGGCGACATCGAGGAGATCTCGATCCGCTACGTGCCCGACGTCCTCGACCTGGTCGTGCCGGTGCGCCCCCTGGACCCAGCCGAGACCTGACTCCCGGCGGGCACGACGAAGGGGGACCGCACCCCCGTCGTTTGCGTACCCGACGCTCTACCCGGACCACCGGACCGGGCGTACGTTCCGGGCATGAAGAGCGAGATCTTTTCCAACGCCGAGGCCACCGGGACCGGAGCGTTCACGCTCCAGAACTCCAAGATGCTCAAGGTCCGCGTCGGGCTCGACGGCAACCCGCCGGAGATGTTCGCCCGCCAGGGCGCCATGGTCGCCTACCAGGGGCAGGCCAGCTTCGACTACCAGGGCGCCGGCGGCATCAAGAAGATGGTGAAGCAGAAGCTCTCCGGCGAGGGCGTGGCCACCATGAAGATCAGCGGTCAGGCCGAGGTCTTCTTCGCCGACCAGGCCTCCGACGTCCACCTCATCGAGCTCGAGGGCGACGCCGTGTCGATCAACGGGCGCAACGTGCTCGCCTACTCGGCCGGCCTCGACGTCGACGTCCACTTCGTCGGCGGGGGCGGGATCGCCGCCGGCGGGCTGTTCAACACGATCATCCAGGGTCACGGCATGGTGGCCATCACCACCAAGGGCACCCCCGTCGTGCTGGCCACCGACGCGCCGACCTTCGTCGACTCGAACGCCGTCGTGTGCTGGTCGGCCAACCTCCAGACCCAGATCGCGTCGTCGTTCAAGATGAGCAACCTGATCGGCCGGGGCAGCGGTGAGGCCCTCCAGATCGGCTTCTCGGGCCAGGGCTGGGTCATCGTCCAGCCCTCGGAGTTCGACCTGGCCACCATGAACCAGAGCGGCCAGAACACCGGTCCGGCCGGCGGAGCCGCCGGTGGCGGTCTCGGCGGCCTCGCCGGCGGCCTCCTCGGCCGCTGACGAGACCACCCCGCCCGGCGGTCACCGACCAGGCGGGGTCAGGCACCTTCCGTACGCCGCCACCCACGACGAACCCGTCACCCGACGGTACGGATGGTGCCTGACCCCCAGTGACCCGCGAGGGGGTCCGCAAGGCCGCTAGCGCGGCCCCAGCACCGCGAGGGCGACGTCGGGGACGTTGGTGACGATGCCGTCGACGCCCCACCCGGCCAGGCGGGCCATGACGTCGGGGTCGTCCACCGTCCAGGCGTTGACCACCACCCCGACGTCGTGGGCGGCGGCGATGACCGCCTCGGTCGCCCAGCCGTACCAGGGGTGGAGGGCGCCGTGGCCGTGCGCCACCGCCTCGGCCAGGGCCACGGCCCCGTCCTGGTGCATGTGGAGGAAGGCGGTGCCCAGCTCGGGCATCGCCTCCCGGACCCGGTCGATCGTGGGCCGGTGGAACGACGACACGAGGTACCGCTCGGGGGTGCCCCGCCGGCGGACCTCGGCCACCACCTCGGCGGCCACCGCCTCGTCGGGGTCGAAGTCCCGGTCCTCGGGGCTGTTCTTGATCTCGATGTTGACGACCAGGTCACCGCAGGCGTCGAGGGCCTCGGCCAGGGTCGGGACCTCCGGCGGCAGGTCGGCCCGGGCCGTCTCCACCAGCACCCGGCCGTCGGGGAGGGTGTCGTCGTGCAGCACCACCACGGCCCCGTCGGCGGTGCGGCGGGCGTCGAGCTCGACGGCGTCGGCCCCGAGGGGCCCGGCGGCGGCGAAGGCCGCGACCGTGTTCTCGGGGTGGGCGGCGGACGCCCCCCGGTGGGCGATGATCAGCGGTCGATTTCCGGCCATGGGTGCCCTTCGGTCAGGATGACGAGTGACGATCCGTGAGCGGACCGACACAGGTGCAGATCTTCACAGAAGAAGTGCTTGCCGTCGTTAGCACACCGGGGTAGCCTCCCCCTTATCGCCGCGCACACCGCCTTGCCCGCGCGGGTGCGACGCATGTGAAGCGAGTCACGAGCTCGCCTCACCTCTTCGAAGGCCCTACTGGAGGTCCCCCGTGGCTCTGAGCCCTAGCCATCTGCTGTCCCTGACCGTCGCCTCGGCCGAGTGGCGCCGCGACTCCGCCTGTCGGGACACCGATCCGGACCTGTTCTTCCCGGTGGGCACCACCGGGCCGGCCATCGAGCAGATCGAGACGGCCAAGGCCGTTTGCCGCCAGTGCCACGCCCAGACCCAGTGCCTCGAGTACGCCATCGAGACCAACCAGGACTCCGGCATCTGGGGCGGCACCTCCGAGGACGAGCGCCGCCAGCTCCGCAAGCAGGCCCAGCAGCGAGCCCGCCAGACCGCCTGATCCCCGGGCCTCCGGCCCACCGATCGCACGACCCGCCCGGGCCCCGGCCCGGGCGGTGTCGCGTCCGCACCCCCCGTCGCACCGGTCGACCCGCGACGAGGGCCCTCCTCGACCCGGCCCGGCCGACCGACCGGCGCGAGCAGCACGAACCAGCCCGTCCCGGCGCAGATGCTCCTATGGATGTCAAGGCGAGGGGCAGGGGGCGGGGGTTTGTGTGAGGAGGCGCCAGATGCGGCGGGCGAGGTGGCGTTTGAGGGCGCGGATCGCTTCCTTCTTGGTCTTTCCCTCGGCGATTCGGCGGGCGATGTAGGCCTGGGTGGTGGGGTCCCATCGCATGCGGCACAGGGCGACGATGTAGAGGGCCCGGTTGGCTTGGCGGTCGCCGCCGCGGTTGAGCCGGTGTCGCTGGTGGAGGCCGCTGCTGGCATCGACGGGGCTGGCGCCCCAGGCGGCTGCGGCTGCTGCGTCGGTGGCCATGCGGTCGGGGTTGTCGCCGAGGCTGACGATGAAGACCGACGCAACATCGACGCCGATGCCGGGCTCATCGAGCAGTTGGGGGGCGGCGGCTTCGACGATGACCTTCAAGTCGATGTCGACCTCGTCGCGTTCGACGCTGGCTGCGAGCCACCGCCGAGCAAGGCGCCGCAGGGTGATGGCGGCCATGACGTCGGGGTTCGTGACCTCGCCCCCCGGGCGGGACCGGGCGGCCTCGGTGGCGATCTGCGAGATCGTCTTGTGCCGGTAGCGGTCTCGGAGCGTCTCCGAGGCGGTGCTGTCGATCACCGCGTGGATCTGGTTGGCCAGCTTGGTGAGCTCCCGGGTGAGCGAGTCTCGGCTGATGCGAGCGAGACGGGCGGCCTCAGCAGGCCCGGTCCGGTCCTTCGGGACCGCCAGGCCGTCACCGGCCTGAACAGCCCGGGCAGCCGCCACAGCATCGGCAGGGTCGGACTTGCCGGTCCTGCGACGACGTTGACGGTTCGGGCGCCAGACCTCATGGACGGTGACCTGGGCCTCGCGCAGCGATCGACACAACCCGGCCCCCCAGGACCCAGTTCCTTCGACCCCGACAGCGTCCACGGTCCCGAACGAGCCCAACCAACCCCGCAGATCGACATGACCTGCACCCGTGGCCGGGAACTCCCTCACCCCCAACACCCCGCCCCGGCCATCGAGGGCGGCGGCCACATGGACGTGCTTGTGGGTATCGACGCCGCCCGTGACGCGCACCGGGTCGTCTGTCATCGTGGTCACCATTGCTGCTCCTTGTTCGAGGGACAGCGCCCGCCAGCCGGCAACGCGGACAAGACGGTGATGGGACCAGGCCAGGCTCCTATGAAGTCACGGACGCCAAGCCAGCAGGCGCAACCGGAGAAGCCCCCCGGGCGGCCGACAGATCTGCGCCAAGACACCCCCACAAGGGAAGGTCAGCCGCTGGGAGAGTCAGACCGCCCGGAGGGGCCTCTCCACCCACATCATCACCGCCGCTGGGGGCGTGGGGGGAACCCCCACACGAAGAGGCGTGGCGGCGAGGAACGAGCCGTCCGCCTCTGGGAAGGTCTTCAGGGCGAGCGCAGCGAGCGTCGTCAGCTCGAGGAGGAAACGAGCGAAGCGAGGCTTCCGACGAGAAGGTTCACCCCGGTCGCTCCGCGTCGAGGGGGACCCTCAGCTCGACCTCGGTGCCGGGGGAGCCGTCGAGGGGCTCGAACATGTCGATGGTGCCGGTCAGGTCCGAGGTGACCAGGGCCCGGACGATCGACAGGCCGAGCCCGGTCGACGAGGCCACGGAGAAGCCCTCGGGCAGGCCCACGCCGTCGTCGATGACCCGGGTGACCAGCTCGAGCCCGTCGTTCTCCATCTCCACCCGGACGTGGCCGACCTGGGGCTCCTCGCCCTCGGCGCCGTCGGACCCGGACGGGAAGGCGTGGTCCATGGTGTTCTGGAGCAGCTCGTTGAGGACCACGGCCATGGGCGTGGCCACTCCCGCCGGGAGCGTGCCCGGGTCCCCGACGACGGTGAAGGTGACCTCCCGGTCGGGGGTGCTCAGGCTCTCCTCGACCATGCGGACGAGCGGGCGCAGGACGTCGATGAACGGCAGGTCCTCCCCCGGCTCCCGGGCGAGGATGTCGTGCACCAGGGCGATCGACGAGATGCGCCGCACCGACTCCCCGATGGCCGCCTTGGCCTCCTCCGACGCCAGCCGGCGGCCCTGGAGCCGCAGCAGCGACGAGATGGTCTGCAGGTTGTTCTTCACCCGGTGGTGGATCTCCCGGATGGTGGCGTCCTTGGACAGCAGCAGCCGGTCCCGGCGCCGGAGCTCGGACACGTCCCGCAGCAGCAGGACCGCCCCGGTGACCCGCCCGGAGTCGACCATGGGGATGCACCGGATGAGCACGCTCACCCCGGGGCGGGGGTCGATCTCCTCGGTGACGGGGGCGGCGACGGCGAAGGCGGTGCGGACCGGCTCGTCGTTCAGCCCCAGCTCACCGAGCCGCAGGCCCTCGGTGTTGACGTGGATGCCGATGCGGTGGAGGGCCGACACGGCGTTGGGCGAGGCGTACTCGACCCGGGCCGAGCGGTCGAGCACGAGGCACCCGTCGCCGACCCGCAGGTTCTCCTCGGAGTCGCCGTCCTCCCGGGCGTAGGGGAACTCGCCGGCGGCGATCATGCGGGCGAAGCGGTTGAAGATCTCCTGGTAGGTCCGCTCCAGCTCGCCGGCCGCCCGACCGACGGTGGGCGTCGACTCGCGGCTCAGCACGGCGATGGTCTCGCCCTGGTACCGGACCGGGATGCACAGCATCCGCACGCGCTCGCGGATGATCGGGTCGGTGACCTCGCCCTCGATGATCTCGCCCCGCTTCCACGAGCGGGCGATCAGCGGCCGCTCCTCCTCGTCGGCGATCTCGCCCAGGAGGTCCCGCACGTAGAGGGTCTGGTTGGTCGTCGGGCGGACCTGGCCGGCGACGACGAAGTGGGTGCCCTGGGCGTCGGTGGGCACGAAGAGGAGCAGGTCGGAGAAGCACAGGTCGGCGACCAGGCCCCACGACGTGGTGAACCGCTGGAGGTGGCTGAGCTGTCCCGAGTCGAGCTGGGTCTGGGTCCGAGCGATCTCGGCGAGGCTGGCCACGCCGGCCAGGGTAGGGCCGGCCGCCACCCGCGCCGTGGGCCGCGGGGCGCCGGTCCCCCGCCCGGGCAACCGGTCTGACGCTGAGATGACCTCCCGGTACCGTCCGGGTGTGCAGCTGACGCCCCGCTACGACGATGCGCCGGTGCTCCGCCTGGCCGGTGAGCACCCCGACCCCGCCGACGTGCTGGTGCAGCAGCGGCGCCGCCTGGCCGACCGGCTCGACGGGCTCTCCGCCGATCAGTGGGCGGCGCCCAGCCGCTGCGACGCCTGGGCCGTGCGGGACGTGGTCGCCCACCTCGTCGACGTCGACCGCTTCTGGACGTTCTCGATCGGGGCCGGCCGGGCCGGCGAGCCCAGCCGGTTCCTCGCCACCTTCGACCCCGTGACCAGCCCCCCGCAGCTGGTCGCGGCCCACGCCGACACCCCCGACGCCGAGCTCCTCGCCGCCTACCGCGACGGGATCGACGGCCTGGCCCGGTCGCTCGACGGCCTCGACGCCGGCGGGTGGGACACCCTCGCCGAGGCGCCCCCGGGGCACATCCCGCTGCGGGCCCTCGCCCTCCACGCCCTGTGGGACGGCTGGGTCCACGAGCGCGACATCGTGCTGCCCCTCGGGCTGGACCCGGTCGAGGACGACGACGAGGTCCGCGCCGCCCTCCTCTACGCCGCCGCCCTCGGCCCCGCGTTCATGGCGTGCGGCGGCTCGGAGCGGGCGGGGACCCTGGTCGTCGAGGCCCAGGCCCCGGCGGCGCGGGTCGTCGTCGACGTCGGCCCCGTGGTCACGGCGTCCCTCGACGGCGAGGTCCCGGCCGACGCGGTCGTGCTCCGGGGCCCGGCCGTCGAGCTCGTCGAGGGCCTCAGCCTGCGGGCTCCGCTCCCCTGCTCGGTCGACGACGACGACCGCTGGCTCCTCGGCACCCTCGACGTCGTCTTCGAGCAGGCCTGACGGGGCGGGTCCGGTCCGACCGGACCCGATCCGGCTAGCGCCAGATGGCGTCGCCGAGGCGGAGGAGGCCGGCCAGGTCGGCGATGTCGTGGTCGAAGTAGGGCACGGTGGCGACCACGTCCGGCGTCCGGGCCAGCTCGGCCCGCTGCTCCTGCTCCCGGTTGGCGACGACCTGGTAGTTGAGGAAGCTCTCCCCCACCTCGCGGAGCACGGCGGCCACGTCGTCGGGATCGCCCACGCCGGGGGCGACGTCGGCGGCCACCTCGTCGGCCTGGGAGATCAGCCGGCGGGCCACGCCCGTGGTCGCCGTCCGGCGGAGGTAGGACGGCAGGACCTTGTTGAGCACCACCGCACCGAGGTGGAGCTTGCGGGCCTCGAGCTCCTCGATGAAGTACTCGGCCTCCCGCACCGGCGCCGCCTCGAGGGTCGACACGACGATGAACGAGGTGCGCCGGTCCGAGAGCGTGCGGGTGACGGCGTCGGCCCGCTCGACGAAGCCGGGCGCCATGGTCTGGAACAGCCCGAAGAACTCGGCGATGTCCTCGAGGAACTGGGAGCCGAGGATGCTGTCGGCCACCCGGTAGAACGGCTTGGACGCCATCGACAGGACCCGGTTCTTGGCCGGGGCGGTGAGCCAGCGCAGCAGGCGGCTGGAGAAGAACTCACCCATCCGATCGGGGGCGTCGAGGAAGTCGATGGCGTTCCTGGTGGGTGGGGTGTCGACCACGATCAGGTCGTAGCGGCCCGACGTGTGGATCTCGTACAGCCGCTCCATGGCGATGTAGTCGTGGCTCTGGACGAACCGGCCCGAGATGTTGGCGTAGATCGAGTTGCCGAGGATGGCGTCGCGGGTCTTGGCGTCCGGGGCGTGGCGCTGGACGAGGTCGTCCCACGACTGCTTGGTGTCGAGCATGGCCGCCCACAGCTCGCCCCGGGCCTCGACGCCGGCGTCGGTGAAGGCGCTGTCGTCGACCCTGGTCTCGACGTTCCCGAACCGCTCCAGGCCCAGGGCGTTGGCGAGGCGCCGGGCCGGGTCGACGGTGAGGACGAGGACCTTGCCGCCGAGGTGGGCGGCGGCCATGGCGGCGAGGGCAGCGGCCGTCGTCGTCTTGCCCACCCCACCCGACCCGCAGGAGATGACGATCTCCTTCGAACTCAGCAGCTGCTGGAGGGTGCGGATCTCCTCGGTGTCGGCGGTCGCCGCCTTCTCGACCCGTGCCACGTCAGCCCAGCTCCTCGTCGAGGGCCTCGGCCACCCGGCGGGTGAACCGCAGGCCGGTCGAGCGGGCGAACACCTCGGGCAGGTACAGCAGGTCGGTGCCCTCCAGGCCCTCGCGCAGCGCCGCCAGGTGGCCGGCGCGGGTGCGGCGCAGGGTCACGGCCAGCTCGGCGGCGTCGAGGATGGGGCCCACGTCGCCGTCGACGGCGGCACCCAGGGCGGCGACCCGGTCCGGCTCCCGCAGCGACTCGAACAGCTCCTCCTCGCCCCGGCCGAACAGCTCGGGCAGGACCCGGTTGACGATGACCGCGGCCAGGTCGACGTCGGTCTCGGCCCGCAGGCGGGCCGAGAGCTCGATGGTCTCGTTCACCGGCATCTCCTCGGGAGCGGCGACGATGACGACACCGGTCTTGGCCGGGTCCTCGAGGACGTCGAGCATCCACGACGTCTGGTTGCGGACCAGGCCGACGGAGACGAGCTCGTTGATCCCCTTCGGCGCCGCCAGCTGGCCGACGATGTGGCCGCTGGCCACCGCGTCGACCACGACGATGTCGTAGTGCTCCTCGACGACCTCCCACGCCAGCTTCCCGACGGTGAGGATCTCCTTCACGCCGGGGGCGGCGTTGGCGACGAAGTCGAAGGTCCGGGCCAGGGGGCCGATGCGGGCGACGAGCGGGAGCTTGAGCTGGAGGCTCAGGTACTCCTTGAGCGACGCCTCGGTGTCCATCGCCATAGCGAACAGGTTCGGCTGGACCTCGGTGGGGTCGAATCCGGTGGCAGACGACTCGAAGAAGCCGGCCAGCCCGCCCTTGGCGTCGACCTCGCAGACCAGGGTGCGCTTGCCCCGCTCGGCGGCGAGGAGGGCCAGCCCGGCGGTGACGGTGGACTTGCCCACGCCGCCCTTGCCGGTGACGAAGAGGAGCCGCCTGTCGAGCAGGTCGAGGGCCATGGTGGGGGTTCGGAGCCGGGGAGGCCCCGGCTAGCCGGCGAAGCCGATCCGGCGGGAGTCGGCGGCCGAGCCCAGGTCGACGTACGCGACCTTCTCGGCGGGCACGCCGACCTGGCGGCCCTTCCGGTCGGTGAGCCACAGGACGCCGCCGCTCGCCAGCGCCGCCTCGACGTCGGCCTTCACCTTGTCGGCGTCAGCCCCCTCGGGCAGCTCGACCTCGAGCTCCTTGGCGGTGTAGGTGACTCCGATGCGGACGTCCACGAGTGCTCCTCCGGTCTGACAGCCGGCTCATCGTAGGAGGTCACGCCGACGACCCCTCATCGGGGACGCGGTTCAGTCCTTGGCGGGGACGCTCTGGTGGCGGTCCATCATGTCGGCCATCACCATGCGGATGAACTCGTCGGCCTCGTCGTCGAGGCCGCCGGCGACGCCGCCGTAGATGGCGGCGCTCGACGGGGTCTCGTCCTTGTGCTCGAGGGCGTAGGCCACGGCCTCGGCCAGGTCGGCCTCGAACCGCTCGACCACGCCGGGCTGGGTCTGCGGGCGGGTGACGGCCATGTGGATGGCGTTGGGGTACTGCTGGCCGTTGAAGCGCCAGCCCTTGCGCCGCATGAAGTCGTTGACGTGGTAGATGTCGAAGGCGTCGCTGGTGAAGCTGAAGCAGAACGTGGGCTCGCCCATGACCCGCAGCTCCGGGTGCGACCGGACGGCGGCCTTCATGGCGTCGGCGGTCTCGAAGATCGCCTTGGCGTAGCCGAGGTAGCCCTCCCGCCCGATCGAGACCATGGCGGCCCAGGTCGAGGCCAGGGCCCCGCCCGAGCGGGACCCCTCCATCCCCGGCGAGCAGTACTTGCCGCCGGACCAGCCGGTGAGGAAGAAGTACTGGCTGTTGCGCAGGGCCTTGTCGCGGAAGGCCAGCACCGAGCTGCCCTTGAAGCCGTAGCCGTACTTGTGGGTGTCGGCCGAGATGGTGGTGACGCCGGGGAGCCGGAAGTCGAACACGGGGATGTCCCAGCCCAGCTCCTGGCCCCACGGGAGGATGAACCCGCCGAGGCAGCCGTCGACGTGGAGGCCGACGCCCCGCTCGAGGGCCAGGGCCGACAGCTCGTCGATGGGGTCGATGGTGCCGTAGCCGTAGTTGCAGGCCGAGCCCATGATGGCGATGGTCTGGTCGTCGATGAGGTCGGCCATGGCGGCCACGTCGGCCTTGGTGGTGACGGGATCGATCGGGGCGGTGCGGACCTCGATGCCGAACAGGTGGCAGCCCTTGTCGAAGGCGGCGTGGGCCGTCTCGGGCTTGACGAAGTTGGGCCGGGTGATGCCGCGGCTCTCGCGTGCGTGGTCGCGGTAGGCGATCAGGGCGTGGAGGATGCTGCCGGTGCCGCCGGTGGTGACGATCCCGGCGGCCTCGGTGTCGGTGACGGCCTCGCCGTGGAGCATGTCGAGGGTCATGGCGATGATCTCGCCCTCGAACCGGGTCTGGCTGGGGCAGATGTCGCGCTGGAGGGCGTTGACGTGGGCGTACATCCCGAACGCCTCGTTCAGGAAGTCGTAGTGCTCGTGGTCGCCGCAGTACATCGTGCCGCTGACCTGCCCGGTCTCCCAGGAGCGGTCCTCCTCGGTGGCCATCTCCCGCAGCTCGGCCAGCACCTGCTCGCGGGGGATGCCCTGCTCGGGGATGCGCCGGTTGACGCCGTAGCGCTCGGCGTAGGGGTGGTCGTTGGCCATGGCGATGCCTCCGGGCGTCAGGTGTGACCCGTGCAGGGTACGACCCGCCCGGCGGGGGCCGCCCATCGCCGGACCGGCCCGGCGCCGCCTCAGCCCGTCGGGTCGAGGTCCATCCCGGCGACGACCCCGGGTGCGCCAGGATCGGCGGGGGCCCGAGCCTCGTCGCCCGCGTCGGCCTCCCCGTCACCGTCGCCGTCGCCGTCGCCGCGGAGGCGCCAGGCGGGACCGGCCAGCGCCAGCCCGGCGACGACGAGGACGGCCATCCCGGCCGCCGAGGCGGTGTAGGCGACCGTCCGGCCGAACGCCTCGTAGAGCCCGCCGATGACGGGCGCGGCCACACCGGCGACGAGCACCTGGATGCCGCCGAGCACGCCCTGGGCGCCGGCCTGGCGCTCGGCCGGCACGAGGACGCCGACGGCGACGCCCGTCGCCGGCACGGTGAGCCCGTCGGTCACGGCGTGGACCATGGCGACGGCGAACATGGCCACCCCGCTCGGGACCTGGCCGTAGGTGAACATGAAGACGGACGCGGCGAACAACCCCGCCGAGGCGACGCGGAAGGGGCCGACGCGCTGGGCGAGCCGGCCGCCCCGCGACCCGAGGATCACGAGGGGCAGGGCGAAGAGGCTGATGCCGAGGTTGGCGAGCCAGTCGGCGGTGTCGAGGTCGTCGAGGGCCAGCGACCAGAGGGCGTCGAAGGCGCCGATCATCAGCCACACCGCGGAGCCGAGGACCACGGCGGCGGCGAAGGGCCGGGCGCGGAGCAGGTCGAAGGCGAAGCGGGGTGCGGTCGCCTCCGGCGTCTCGGTGATGGACGTCCCGGCGACGACGGGCAGCAGCACGAGCGTGGCCACCCCGATGACCAGGAACGGCGCCGGGATGCCCAGCGGGCCGACCAGCACGGCGGAGATGGCGGGACCGGCGGCGAAGCCGGCCACGTCCGCGGCGAGCAGGCGGCCGACGTTCCGGCCCAGGTCGGCGGGGTCGGCGAGGATCACGATCCGGCGCAGGGCGGGCGTCGCCATGCCGATGCCGATGCCCATGACGCACCGGCCGACGAGCAGCGGCACGATCGAGGTGGCGAAGGCCAGGATCACCAGCCCGGCCACGTCGAGCAGGACGCCGGCGACGACGACCTGGCGGGCGTGGCCCCGGTCGGCCCGGGGGGCGATGGTGACCTGGGCGACGAAGGCGGCGATGAAGCCCAGCCCGATCACCAGCCCGAGGCCGGTCTCGCCGATGCCGTACTCGTCCCGGTACTCGTCGAGCAGCGTGAACAAGGTCCCGTAGCCCGCGGCGAGGAACGCCCCGACGGTGCAGAACACGACGATCGACGGTGACCCCTTGCTCACCACGGCAACCTACGCCCACCCCCGCCTCCCCCCGACCCGTTTCCTGCTCCGCCGCCGACACGATCCAGCACCACCAGCGCCAGCGAGGCGTCCGACGAGAAGACCTAGATCAGCTTCAGCTCCTTGCGGTAGCGCCGGGTGGGGGCGAGGGTGACGTCGATCTCCTCGGCGATGCGGGCGAAGGCGTGGGCGGCCTCGCCGTCGGGCTCGTGGACGACGATGGGTCGGCCGTTGTCGGCGCCCTCGCGCAGGAGGGGGACGAGCGGGACCTGGCCGAGCAGGGGGACCTCGAGCGTGGTGGCCAGCTCGGCCCCGCCGCCGGAGCCGAAGATCTCGTAGCGGGTGCCGTCGTCGCCGGTGAACCAGCTCATGTTCTCGATGACGCCCTTGATGCCGAGGTTGACCTTCTGGGCCATGAACCCGGCCCGCTGGGCGACCTTCTGGGCCGCCGGCTGCGGGGTGGTCACCACGTAGAACTCGGCCCGGGGGAGGAACGACGCGAGGGAGATGGAGATGTCGCCGGTGCCGGGCGGGAGGTCGACGAGCAGGTAGTCGGGGTCGTCCCAGTAGACGTCGGTGAGGAACTGCTCGAGCGCCTTGTGCAGCATGGGCCCCCGCCAGATGACCGGCGTGTCCTCCTCGGCGAAGAAGCCCATGGAGATGCAGCGCACGCCGTGGGTCTCCGGCGGCACGAGCATCCCGTCGATCACGGCCGGGGCGTGCTGGACCCCGAGCATCCGGGGGATGGAGAAGCCCCACACGTCGGCGTCGACGACGGCCACGCTCTTGCCCCGCTGGGCGAGGGAGACGGCCAGGTTGGTGGTCACCGAGGACTTGCCCACGCCGCCCTTGCCGGAGGCGATGAGCAGGACGCGCGTGGGGCAGTCGGGCTCGGCGAAGCGGATCGACCGGCCCTCGGCGTGCCCGTGGGCGGCCTGGCTGCCGGCGGTGGAGGCGGGGTCGCCGTGGATGAGCTGGCGGACGGCGGCCCGCTCCTCGTCGGTCATCACGGTGAAGTCGATGTCGGCCCGGTCGATGCCGTCGAGGGAGACGGCCGCCTCGGTGACGCGGGTGGTGATCTCGGCCCGCAGTGGGCACCCGGCGATGGTGAGGGCGATGCGGACGGCGACGGTGGCGCCGTCGATGGCGATGCCCTTCACCATCCCGAGGTCGACGATGCTGCGGTGCAGCTCGGGGTCCTGGACGGGCCGGAGGGCCTCGAGGACGTCGGCTTCGGTGACGGGCACGGCGGGACTCCTGGGTCGACGGCGGCTCCGGAGCACGGGACCGGGGGTGCAGACCGATCGCACGGGCATGCGCCGCACGGGCACCGCCCGGGGCGGCCTCCGAGGCCACCGGTAGGATACCGGTGTGCCCGTCGCACCCGGCAGCCCTGGGCTGTCCCCCACCGACTTCTCGTCCGCCGTGACGGCCATCACCTCCGCCTTCGGCGATCCGACGCGACGGCGGATCTACCTCCTCGCCCACGAGCGGGCCGAGGGCGTCACCGCCGCCGAGGTCGCCGAGGCCTGCGCCCTGCACCCCAACGTGGCCCGGCACCACCTCGACAAGCTCGTCGGGGCCGGCCACCTCGAGGTGTCGGTGGCACGGGGCGGGGGCTCGGGCCGGCCGTCCAAGCGCTACCGGGCCACGGCCGAGCAGGTCGAGCTCGACGTCCCCGTGCGCCACGACGAGATCCTCCTGGCCCTGCTGGGGGCGGCGCTCACCGAGCTGGGCCCGGCCCGGGCCGAGCAGGTGGCCGAGGCCGTGGGCGAGCACTACGGCCGGGCCATGGCCGGGCGCATGGACGACGACGCCCCCCGGAGCGCCCGGGCCGCCCTCCACGCCGCCGCCGACGCCCTCACCGCCCACGGGTTCGCGGCCCACGCCGAGGACACCCGGGGCGAGCTGCGCATCATCTCCGAGCACTGCCCCTTCGGCGACGCCGCCGTCGAGCACCCGGTGATCTGCGCAGTCGACCGGGGGATGGTCCGGGGCCTCCTGGCCACCCTCACCGACGCCGACGCCCGGGCCGAGACCGAGGCCTCGCTGGCCCGCGGCGACCAGGTCTGCATCACATCGCTGTCGGGCTGATCACTACGGTCGGGGGTTCCCCCACCACCGGAGCCCCCATGCCTCGCCGCCTCACCCTCCTCGCCGCGTCCCTCGCCGTCGTCGCCCTGCTCGCCGGGTGCGGCGGGGACGACCACGCCGCCGACGAGGATCGCGACACAACCACCACGACCGCCGAGGGGTCGACCACCGCGGCCGACGACGACGCGACGGACGAGTCCGATCCCGACGAGCCCGCCGACCCGTCCGACACCACCGAGGCCCCCGACTCCACCGAGGGGACCGACGAGCCTGAGACGACCGGCGGCGGCGGCGAGGTCGAGGTCGACGACGCGTTCTGCACCGCCTACGCCGCCTTCGACGAGTCGGCCGACGACCTGCCCGACGAGACCGTCGAGGACATCCGGGACGGGGCCGCCGTGCTCCGCGACGGGCTCCAGGACGTGGCCGACGCCGCCCCCGACGCCCTGGCCGCCGACGTGGAGGTCCTGATCGACGCCGTCGACCTGCTGGTCGAGGAGGCCGAGCAGGCGACGACGGTCGAGGAGGCCCAGCAGGCCGGCAGCAGCGTGTTCGAGGACGAGGAGTTCCAGGCCGCCGCCGAGCGCGTGGACGACGCCTTCGAGGGCTGCCCGCAGGCCGACGACGACACGACCGACGGCTGAGGCTCCGCCGGGCACCGGCCCCGGCTCTCGACGCACCGCCGCGGCCGGCCGCTCGCGCTGACCCGCAGGGCCGGGCCGGTCGTCGGCGCCCCGCCGTCGGTACGGTCTCGGCGTGGCCCGCCACTACCTCGATCACGCCTCCACCTCGCCGCTGCGCCCGGCGGCCCGTGACGCGCTGGTCGCCGCCCTCGACCTCGGGGGCGGCGACCCCGGGCGCATCCACGAGGAGGGCATGACGGCGCGGGTCGCCCTCGAGCAGGCCCGCGAGCAGGTGGCCGCCCTCGTCGGGGCCCGCCCCCGCGAGGTCGTGTTCACCAGCGGGGCCACCGAGGCCATCGCCTCGGTGGCGTGGGGCGCGGCCCGCCGGGGCGGCCACCAGGTCGTCACCGCCGTCGAGCACTCGGCCGTGCCGGCCGCCGCGGCCCGCCACGGCGACGTCACCGTGGTCGGGGTCGACGGGCACGGGCGGGTCGATCCCGATGCGGTCGCCGCCGCCATCCGCGACGACACCGCGGTCGTCCACGTCCAGTGGGGCAACCACGAGGTGGGCACCACCCAGCCGGTCGGGGCCGTCGTCGAGGCCGCCCACGCCCGCGGCGTCCTGGTCCACGTGGACGCGGCCCAGGCCGTGGGGCGGGTGCCCGTCGACCTCCGGAGCCTGGGGGCCGACCTCGTCTCGCTCAGCGGCCACAAGTGGGGGGCGCCGTCGGGCACGGGGGCGCTGCTCGTCCGCCGCGGCCTGCGCCTGGAGCCGCTGCTGGTCGGCAGCGACCAGGAGCGGGCCCGCCGGGCCGGCATGGAGGCCGTGCCCGCCCTGGTCGGGTTGGGGGCGGCGGCCGCGTCGCTGCTCGACGGGACGCTGGCCGCCGAGGAGGCCGAGGCCCGCCGGCTGACCGATCGGGTCCTCGCCGGCGTCGCCGACCTCGACGTGCGGGTGCACGGCGACCCGGTCGACCGGCTGCCCCACCTGGTGTGCCTGGGCTTCGACGACGTCGAGCCCCAGGCCGTCCTGCTCGGCCTGGACCGGGCCGGCGTCGCCGTCCACTCCGGCTCGGCCTGCTCCTCGGAGAGCCTCGAGCCCTCGCCGACCCTGGCCGCCATGGGCGTCGACGCCCTCCGGTCGCTGCGGGTGTCGGTCGGGTGGTCCACCACCGACGCCGACGTCGACGCCCTGCTGGCCGCCCTGCCCGAGGTCCTGCGCGGGCTGCGGGCCCTCCGCCGCCGCGGCCCCGCTCACCCGTCGGGGTGACCAAGACCACCGTGGGGCCGGATGACCGGGGGCGCCCATCACCGCTACCGTGCGCCGCCGTGACGCTCTTCCTCGTCCGCCACGCCAACGCCGGGAGCAGATCGGACTGGGACGGCGCCGACGTCGACCGGCCGCTCAGCGGCAAGGGCCGTCGCCAGGTGGAGGCGATCACCGCCCACCTCGCCGACGCCCCCGTGAAGCGGGTGCTGTCGAGCGCCGCCGTGCGCTGCCAGCAGACGGTGGCCCCCGTGGCCCGGGCCCGCGGCCTCGAGGTCGAGGTCCACCCGGCGCTCACCGAGGGGGCCACGGCCGCCCAGACGACGACCCTGCTGTGGGAGCTGGCCGCCGAGGGCGAGGACGTCGTGCTGTCGAGCCACGGCGACGTCATCCCCGCCGCCATCGAGGCCCTGCGGGGCGACGGCGTCGAGGTGGGCGACCGCGACGGGCTCCCCAAGGGGACCCTCTACGCCATCGCCGTGAGCGACGAGGGCACCATCACCACCGCCACCTTCGTCGACCCGCGCCCCTGACCAGCCCGAGCGCACGGATGGTGCCTGGCACCATGCGTGGACGGGGGTGGTGCCAGGCAGAGGCGGCGTGTCGGTGGTCTGCTCGGCGGTCGGTGTCGTGGCCGCCGGCACCGTTCTGACACCGCTGCCGGACACCGATGTCGCCTGGCGCGAACAGAACGACTGTCGAGGTCAGCCGGGGGCGGTGGTCGTGGTCGAGGGGTCGGCCAGGTTCGCCTCGATCTCGGCCCGGACCCCGTCGACCAGGTTGGCCATGTCGGCGGGGGCGTCGAGGTCGTCGAACGCCGCCAGCTGCTCGGCCGCCTCCGCGTAGCGGCCCTCGTTGACGGCCAGGACCACCAGGAAGGCCCGGGCGTCGGCGTAGGCGGGGTCGGCCTCGACGGCCAGGTCGAGCTGGCGCCGGGCCTGGACGTAGAGGTCGACCAGCTCCTCCTGGCCCAGGCTGGAGGAGAACTGGCGGGCCGTGAGGTAGAGCGTCCAGCCCAGGTAGGTGCGGGCGACGGCGTTGTCGGGGTCGTCCTCGAGCACCCGCTCGTAGCACGGGATGGCGTCGTCGGGGCCCTTGGTGCCCTGCTGGACCTCGATGGTGAGGTTGATGCACTCGCCGGCGGCCTGGGTCGGGGTCTGGGTGACCTCCCCGGTGACGCCCTCGCCGGCCTGGCGCTGGCCCGAGGCCTGCGCCACGAGCACCCCGGCGAGGACGGCGAAGCCGACGATGCCGGCCACGATCAGGACCCACTGGCCGGGCGAGCGGCGGGGCGCGGCGGGCACGGGCGGGGCCGCTCCCCGCTGCTCGGCCCGGAGGGCGGCCGCGGCCCGGGCCGTGTAGTCGTCGCGGAGGGCCTCGTAGTCGTCGTCGTCGAGGTCGCCGGCGTCGTGCTCGCGCTCGAGGTCGCGCAGGCTCTGGAGGAGGAAGGCGGTGGTGTCGTCGCGCCCGGCCCCCGTCAGCGGCCGCTCGGTCTGCGGCCGCCCGGTCCGCGGCTCCCCGGCGGCTCCGGCCGCCGAACCGCCGGAGCGGGCCCGTCGGGGCGAGGTCGACGACGGGCGGGGCGGTGCGCTGGGCCCGCCCGGGGCGCCGGCGGCGGCCGCCGCCCGCCGGGCGGCGAGGGTCCCGGGCTTCGGGGGGGACGCCTCGGTGTCGGCGTCGCCGGGGCTCACCGGCCGGCGCCCTCGCCGTGGGGGTCGTCCGGATCGGGGCCGAGGGCGGCGGCCACCAGCTCGCGGTCGCGGCGCGACGGCGTCGCCGGCCCTTGGCGCTCCCAGCGTCGGAACGCCAGGGCCAGGCCGCCGAAGGCCACCACGACCACGGCGACGGGCACGATCCAGACGAGGGCGGCGAACCCGCTCCGTGGCGGGTTGAGGAGGATGTCCTCGCCGTAGGCCCCGTCGGCCAGCCGGGCCCGGATGGTGTCGTCGCTGCGCCCGGCCTCGATGTCGGCCCGGATCTGGTCCCGCAGGGCCTTGGCCGCAGGGGCGTCGCTGTCGGCCACCGACTGGCCCGAGCACTGCGGGCAGCGCACCCCGTCGGCGATCGACCAGAGCCGCTCCTCGGCCGAGGACGGTCCGGCGCCGCGCGACCCGATGGCCAGGGCGACGACGGCGACCACGCCGAGCACGACCCACAGGAGGCGCCGGCTCACGAGCCGACCAGCCGGGTGAGGCCCTCGGCGGTGACGCCCCCGATGAGCTTGTAGCGGACGGTGCCGGAGGGGTCGACCACGAACGACTCGGGCACGCCCTGGACGCCCCAGTCGGCGATGACGGTCGAGGGGGCCAGGACCACCGGCCAGTCGCCGCCGTTGCGGTCGAAGAACCGCTCGACCGAGGCGCGGTCGTCCTCGAACACGACGCTGATCACGTTGGCCTGGCCCGCCTCCCGCTGCGCCTCCTGGAAGGCGATGAGCTCCGGATGCTCCTGCACGCAGGGCACGCACCAGGTGGCGAAGAAGTTCACGACGAGCCAGCGGCCGTCGTAGGTCGCCGAGTCGAAGGGCCGGCCCTCCAGCGCCGTGGTGCCCTCGATGCGCGGCGCCGGGCGGCCGAGCAGCGGGCTGTCGGCCTGGCGATCGGCGGCGGGGTCGCGGGTCGCCAGCAGGGCGATCAGGAGGATCATGACGACGCCGAGGACGCCGGCCACGACCACCGACACGGGCAGGCCGAAGATCCGCCACCGGCGGGCAGGCGCCTCGGCGACGGGATCGGCGTCGTCGTCGAGCCCGGGGTCGGTGTCGAGGTCCGTCATCCCGTCACCACCGGCTCGCGCTCGTCGTCGGGATCGACGGCGTCGGTCCGCTCGGGGACGGCGTCGTCCGGCGCGGGCCGCCGGCGACCCGACCAGCGGGTCGGGGCCGAGACCGGCTCGGTGCCCCGCCGGCGGCGGCCGGGGAACGCCGACAGGATCGTGCCCAGCACCATCACCGCACCACCGGCCCACAGCCACCCGACGAGGGGCTGGACGATGATCCGCAGGAGGATCGTGCCGTCGGAGCTGCGCGGTGCCTGGATGAGGGCGAGGTAGACGGTGTCGCCGATGCCGTAGCGGACGGCCGGCTTGCCGATCTCCTGGGTCGCGTTCGGGAACCGCTGCAGGCGGGGCTCGAGCGTCCGCCCGTCGACGCGGACCTCGGCGGCCCGGATCAGGCGGCTGGGCTCGTCGCTCTCGTCGTAGCCCACGTAGGTGACCTCGTGGCCGTGCACGACGCGGCTGTCGCCGGGGGCCAGGCGGGCCTCGGCCTGCTCGGCGAAGGACCCCGACCCGGCCAGGCCGACGGCGACCAGGACCACCCCGAGGTGGACGATCATCCCGCCGTTGGTGCGGCCCACGAACCCGCGCCAGCCGTTGCGGCGAGTGGCCAGGATGACCTGCCGCAGGGCGGCGCCGCCGGCGAAGGCGGCCATGCCGAAGGCGACCAGCGGCACCAGGCCCCGGACCCCGGCGGCGACGCACGCCACGACGACGCCCACGCCGAACCAGGCCGGCCACAGCAGCCGCTGGGACAGGGTCTCGGGCGAGGCCTTCCGCCACGGCAGGGCGGGGGCCACGGCCATGAGGAAGAGGAGCATCAGGCCGATGGGCCCGGCCATGCGGTTGAAGTAGGGCACGCCGACCGACACCCGCCGGTCGTCGATGGCCTCGGCGATCAGCGGGAACACGGTCCCGAACAAGACGACGAAGGCGAAGCCGGCGAAGAGCAGGTTGTTGGCGAGGAACGACCCCTCCCGCGACAGCGGCGAGTCGATCCGGCCCGGGGCCCGCAGCTGTTCGCCCCGCCACCCGATGAGGCCGAGGGTGACCAGGACGACGACCCCGAAGAAGCCGAGGAGGATGGGCCCGATGCTCGACTCGCTGAAGGCGTGGACGGAGTCGAGCACGCCGGACCGGGTGAGGAACGTGCCCAGGATGGTCAGGGCGAAGGTGGCGCAGAGCAGCGACAGGTTCCAGACCCGCAGCATCCCCCGCCGCTCCTGGACCATCACCGAGTGCAGGTAGGCGGTCCCGGTGAGCCAGGGCAGCAGCGAGGCGTTCTCGACCGGGTCCCACGCCCAGTACCCGCCCCAGCCGAGGACCTCGTAGCTCCACCACGCGCCCAGCACGATGCCGACGGTGAGGAAGCCCCAGGCGAAGAGCGTCCACCGCCGGGTCTCGACCAGCCACCCCTCGCCCACCCGGCCGGTGGCCAGGGCGCCGATGGCGAAGGCGAAGGGCACGGTGAAGCCCACGTAGCCCAGGTAGAGCATCGGCGGGTGGAACGCCATCAGCAGGTGGTCCTGCAGCAGCGGGTTGGGGCCGGGTCCGTCGAGCGGCGGGTTGGCGACGGTGCCGAACGGGTCGGCCGGGCCCACCATCAGCCCGAAGAAGAAGGCGGTGACGGCGAACATGGCCAGCATCGCCCAGGCCACGAGCGGGTCCTCGAGGCGGGTCCGGAACTTCCAGATGACGGCGACGAGGTAGCCGGCCAGCACGAGGCCCCACAGCAGGATCGAGCCCTCCAGGGCCGACCACATGGTGGAGATGGTGAACGGCAGCGAGGTGGCCCGGCTGCCGTTCTGGGCCACGAACTCGACCGAGAAGTCGCGGGTGATCAGGGCCCGCTGCATGGCCGCGGTGGCCAGCACGGCGCCGAGGGCGACCAGGCCCACGAAGGCGGGGACCTGCCGCAGCAGGGCCGGCCGCCCCTTGGCCTGGGCCAGCACCACGGTGAGGATGCCGCCCACCGAGGCCACCAGGGCCAGGGCCACGCCGGCCGTCCCGAGGGAAGCGTTCACCGAGGCCAGCACTAGGTCGGCGCGTCCTCGACGTGCTCCGGGTTCTCCTCGCGGTACTCCTCGGAGTGCTTGATCACGATCCGGTCGGAGACGAAGTCCCCGTCGTCGTCGAAGTGGCCCTCGAGGACCGACGGGACGCCGGCGTCGAACAGCGGCGGCGGCTCGGGGCCGAGGTGGCGGACGGCCACCGACTCGCCGGCGAAGGCCAGGTCGAAGACGAGGGCGTCGTCGGGGCCCTGCTCGCGGGGCTCACCGACCACGGTGCCCTGGATGCGGATGTCGCGGTCGCCGAGCGCCTCGCGCTGCGAGACCGCCTCGTCGACGTTGTAGTAGTAGAGCGAGCTGCCCTGGACCTGGACGACGAGCAGGGCCACGACGCCGGCGAGCAGCACCGCGATCACCCCGCCGACGAGGAGGCCCTTGCCCCGCGAGCGGCGCCGCCGGGGCGAGCCGGGGCCGTCGTCGGGTCCGGTGCGCGGCGTGAGGTCGAGCTCCGGTGTCGGGGAGTCGCTCATCGCTCGGCCGGCGCCGGCTCCGCGCCCGTGGTCATCCACGAGCGCTGGTCCTCGGGCACCTGCGGGGCCAGGCGCCGGCCCCGGGCCCGGCTCCGCCAGGCCAGGACGGCGATGGAGCCGAAGACGAGCACGTAGGAGACGCCCACCGAGACCCAGGGGCTGCTGGCGACGATCACGACGGCGCTCCCGTGGGGGTGGGGCCGCCGGTCGCCGGGGCGGGGCCGGCGGCCTCGGCCCGGCGCTCGGCCAGGGCCCGGTCGAGCCCGAGGTCCTCGACCCGGTTCTCGAGCCACAGGACCCGGAAGCGGTGCAGGGTGAGCCAGACGTAGATGAGGCCGAAGGTGACCATGCCGATCATCAGGGCGAGGAGCATCTCGCCCTCGATCTGCGGGTCGAGCCGGCTGATGGTGGGGCCCTGGTGGAGGGTGCGCCACCAGGTCGTGGCGTAGTGGCACACGATCGTCGTCGGGCCCAGCAGGATGCCCACGGCGGCGGCGATCCGCGAGCGCCGGGCCCGCTCGAGCGGCAGGCGGCGGACGGCCAGGTACCCGAGGACGAGGAAGAACAGGATCGCCGTGGTGGTCAGGCGGGCGTCCTGCCACTCCCAGTAGGTGCCCCAGGTGGGCTCGCCCCACAGCGCCCCGGTGACGAGGGTGGCGAAGAGCAGGACGGCGCCCAGCTCGGCCGAGGCGTGGGCCAGGACGTCCCACCACTCGGACCGCCGGATCAGGTAGCCGACGCTGCCGGCGACGGTGACGAAGAAGGCCAGGAAGGCGACGATGGCCGTGGGCACGTGGACGTACATGATCCGCACGTAGTCGCCCTGGCCCACGCGCTGGCCGTCGGTGGCCTGGGCCACCGAGACGCCGTCGGCGGGTGACAGGACGAGGCCGTACAGGAGGAGGAGCGCCAGGCCGCCGAGGGCCAGCGCACCCAGCACCCGCGTGCCCTTGGAGGCGGTCGAGGCGTTCATGGAGCGCCACCAGCGCACTCCAGAACCCCCCTCCCTGGCAAGTCGGGGCGCAGATCCTCGGCCGGGACGCGACGTGCCAGGCACGTCGCGTCCTCCCGCTAGGAGTCGTCGAGGAGGATGCCGAAGGTGGCGGCGCCGAGGGCCAGGTACGACCCGGTGAAGGCGACCAGCAGGAGCAGCCACCGCCAGCCCTCGCCCGAGGTGCCCGAGAGGGCGGCGTCGACGGCCTGGGTCGCGCACAGCAGCAGCGGGGCCAGGGCCGGGAGCATCAGCAGCGGCAGCAGCGTCGACGCCACCCGCTGGCCGACCGAGAGGACCCCGTACAGGCAGCCGACGGCGGCCAGGCCGAGCGTCGCCACCACCACCGAGGGGACGAGGAGGGCGGGCGCCCCGAGGCGGGCGTCGTAGAGGGCGACGACGCCGAGACCGAGGAGGAGGTCCAGCACCAGGAGCTGGAGCGCCACCGAGGCGACCTTGCCCAGGAAGATCCCGGCCGGGTGCAGACCCGAGAGCCGCAGGGCGTCCCGCAGGCCGTCGGGGGCCTCGAGCGAGAACGCCCGCTGCACGGCGAGCAGGCCCGACAGGAGCACGGCGATCCAGAACAGGCCCGGCGTGCCCTCCCGCAGGACCCGCGTCGAGGAGTCGAAGGCGAAGGCGAACAGGAGGAGGACGAGGACCGCGAACGGCGCGACCTGGTTCACCGCCACCCGCGTACGGGCCTCGATCAGGAGGTCCTTGCGGGCGACGAGGACGGCGTCGCGCCAGACGGACGAGGCGTCACCGGCCACGGCGGACCTCCCGGACCTGGCCGCCGACGACCTCGACCTGCCGGTGCGCGACCCGCTCGGCCCGCTCCAGCTCGTGCGACGACAGCAGCACGGTGGCCCCGGCGGCCACGGCGTCGGCGATCAGCCCGTCGACGAGGTCCCGGCCGGCCTGGTCGAGCCCGGCGTGGGGCTCGTCGAGCAGCCACAGCTCGGGGCGGCGGGCCACGAGCACGGCGAGGGACGTCCGGCGCCGCTGGCCGGCCGACAGCTGGGCCACGGCGACGGTCCGGAGCCGGCCGGCCAGGCCCATCCGGTCGAGGGCGGCGGCGACGTCGTCCGGGTCCGCCCCCGCGGCCGCGGCCCAGAACCGGACGTTGGCCTCGACGGTCAGGTCGTCGTAGAGCCCGGTGGCGTGGGCCAGCAGCCCGACCCGGCGCCTCACCCGGCGGCGTTCGTGGCGGAGGTCGTGGCCGAGCACCCGGGCCTCGCCGTCCACCACCGGGACGAGGCCGGCGCAGCACCGCAGGAGGGTCGTCTTGCCGGCCCCGTTGGGCCCCTGGAGGAGGACGACCTCGCCCCGGGCCACGGCCAGGTCGGCGCCGGCGAGGGCCGGGAACCGGCCGACCAGGGCGACGGCGCCTCGGAGGTCGACGACGGGCTCCATGGCCGGGCGGACGTTAGTGGGGGCCGTGCCGGCCGAGCCCTCTCGGAGCGGCACCCGACCCGCCGGCGGGCGGTGGCCGACCCGGCACTACCCTCTCGGGCGTGCTGACGACGGACACCGCGGTGGGGGCGGACCCGCCGGGCGACGGGCCCCTCCCGTCAGCAGCGGGCGCCGGCCCGCCGGCGTCGCGCCACCGGGTGGCCCGGGTGGTCGGGGCCGTCGGCCGGCTGATGATGACCACCGGCGTCGTCATCCTGCTCCTCGTCGCCTACCAGATCTGGGGCACCAACCTGCACACCGACCGGGAGCAGGGCGAGCTCGCCGACGAGTTCGCCGGCGCGGCGGCCGGTGCGCAGGCCGAGGCGACCACCACCGAGCCGCCGGCGACCACCGACGCCCCGGCCACGACCGAGGGCGGCCCCGTCGCGACCACGCCACCGCAGGTCGCCCCGACCATCGCCCCGCCCGGCGTCGGCGAGGTGATCGGCTCGTTCCGCATCCCCGCCATCGGGCGCGACAGCCCCTACTACACCGTCGAGGGCACGGGCACCGACCAGCTCAAGCGGGGCGCGGCCCACTACCCGGGCACCCCGCTGCCGGGCCAGGCCGGCAACGCCGCCGTCGCCGGCCACCGCACGACCTACGGCGCCCCGCTGCACGACGTCGACGACCTCGTGCCCGGCGACGAGATCATCTTCGAGACGCTCCAGGGCGAGTTCACCTACGCCGTGCGCGAGGTGAAGATCGTCGAGCCCGAGGACGTGTCGGTCATCCAGCCCCAGAACCCGACCCCGGAGAAGCCCGAGGGCGAGGACCTCCTGACGCTCACGGCCTGCCACCCCAAGTTCTCCGCGGCCCAGCGGATCATCGTGGTGGCCGAGCTGGTCGGGGACCCGGTGCCCAAGCTCGACGGCCAGGACGAGGCCGCCGCCGAGGTGCAGGAGCTGATCGGCGAGGACGCCGGCGGCGGGTCCACCATCGACGCCTTCGCCACCGAGCCGGCCCTCACCTTCCCGGGCGCCTGGTGGGGCCTGGTCGCCATGCTGGTGTGGGGCCTGACCCGGGTCGGTGCCGTGCTCCTCCGCCGGACGAAGGTCCCGTGGATCGCGTCCTACGTGGTCGGCCTGCCCGCCACCTTGGTCGTGCTCTACCTGTTCTTCGAGAGCTTCAGCTACGAGGGCTTCGCCCGCACCGTCGGCCTCAGCATCTGAACCGAAGCCATGAGCACGGATGGTGCCTGGCACCATCCGTGTCCACACGGATGGTGCCAGGCACCATCCGTGGCTACTCGCCGCGGAAGACGGGCGTCCGCTTCTCGGCGAAGGCGGCCTTGCCCTCGACCAGGTCGGCGCTGGCCCAGGCCCGGTCGAAGGCGGCGGCGACGTCGGGGTCGACCGGCAGGTCGGCGTCGAGGGCGTTGAGCATCAGCTTGTGGGCGGCGATGGTGAGGGGCGCCTTGGCGGCGATGCCCTCGGCCCAGGCGACGGCGTCGTCGGGCGGGCCGAGCCGCTGGGCCAGGCCGAGGCGGTGGGCGTCGGTGCCCGACAGCGTGTCGGCGGCCAGGAGCATGGCCCGGGCCACCCCCTGGCCGGCGAGGGCGGCCAGCCGCTGCACGGTCCAGAGGTCCACCACCAGGCCGAGCTTGGCCGCGGGGATGCCGAAGGTGGCGCCGTCGGTCGTCGTGCGCAGGTCGCACGACACGGCGAGCTGGGTGCCGGCGCCCAGGGCGGCGCCCTCCACGGCGGCGATGCAGGGGAACGGGGCGTCGCGGAGGCCGTGGAGCAGGACCCGGAGGAGCGCGGCGAACTCGGGGCCCTCGATGCCCTTGAGGTCGGCGCCGGCGCAGAAGTGCCCGCCGGCGCCCCGCAGCACCAGGGCGCGGGTCGTCGGCGGGGCGCCCGTCACCGCCTCGGTCAGCGCCGCCACGTGGTCGGCGTCGATGGCGTTGCGCCGATCGGGCCGGTCGATGGTGACGACGCGGACCGCGTCGCCGTGGGTCTCGATGTGGACGGGCACGGGGCGACCGTAGCCAGAGCCGTCGCGAGGCCGTGTCACCTGTGGGAGGGTCGGCCGTCGTTGAGAGGTCGATGACGGCGATCCCGCTCAGAGCGAACCCGGTGGTGGCGACAGCCATGACGACGACCGACGACGGCTTCGACCAGGCCTTCCGGGACCTGGTGCCGCTCGTCCGCCACCTCACCTGGCGCATCCTCGGCGACGACGCCTCGGCCGAGGACGCCACCGCCGAGGCCTTCATCCGGGCCCTCACCCGCTGGCCCAAGGTGCGGTCCCTGCCCCACCGGGACGCGTGGATCATGCGGGTCGCCACCAACGTCGCCCTCGACGCCCTCCGCAAGCGCCGCCGGGAGGCGGGCGTCGTCTTGCCCGACGACCCGCCGTGGGAGGGCGCCGACGCCGCCCTGCGGCTCGACGTGGCCGCCGCCCTCGCCGCCCTGCCCCGGCGTCAGCGCGAGGCGGTCGTGCTGCGCCACGTCGCCGGGCTGAGCGAGGCCGAGACCGCCGCCGCCATGGGCGTGTCGGTCAACACCGTCAAGACCCACAGCGCCCGGGGCCTCGGTGCCCTGCGCGCCGACCTGGGTCGCGAACTCGAGGAGAACACCGATGCGCTCTGACGACGAGCTCCTGACCCACATCCGCCAGCAGGCCGGCATCCGCCGCCAGCGCCGCCAGCGCGCCCTCGTCGGGGCGGGCGCCGCCGCCATCGTGCTGCTCCTCGGGGCCGGGGCCCTGGCCGCAGGGACCGGCGGCGACGCGGGCGAGGTGCTCGACGCCGACCGGGCGGGGACGACCACGACGAGGGTCGAGGACCCGACGACCACCGACGCCCCGACGACCGAGGCGGAGACCACGACGACCGGGACGCCCACCACGACCGCGCCCCCCACGACCGTCCCCGAGGGACCGCCGCCGACCCCCACCGACGCCCCGACCACGACCTCTCCCCCGCCCCCGACGGTGCCGCCCGCCGGCCCCGAGACGGTGAGCCGGACCGACGTCGGCGATGGCATCACCATGACGGTGACCGCGACCCAGGACCCGGCCCGGCCCGGCTGGGTGGACCTGACGGTGCGGATCACCGCCGACCACGGGAGCGGGGCGAGCGGGAGCGTCACCTGGGAGGAGGGCGCCGCCCCGGAGCACTTCGGACCCTGGGCCGCCCACCAGCCCACGTCGTGCGACGAGCTGGTCGACGACGACCCCACCACCGACACCCGGCCCGACGCCAGCGCCGGACCGGTCGACGACACGTTCACCTTCTCGCACCGCTACGACGGGGGTGCCCGATCGGTGGCGCTGGTCGTCGACGGCTACGTCAGCTTCTGCACCACCGACTTCGCCCCGGCCTACGTGTCGCTGCCGGTCGCCCTCGCCGGCTGACCGACGGGCCGTCGGGCGTCGCTCAGCCGAAGCGGCGGCGCAGGACCGGGATCAGGGTCGGCAGCTGGTAGGCGTCGTCGTGGAGGGGCACGACGAGGGGGTCGCCGTCCTCGACGGGGATGACCACCTCGAGCCCCTCGCGCCGAGGGTCGCCGAGGGTGCTCCACCGCACGATCGGGTGGCGCTTCCAGGCCACGCCGATGCTGGTGAGGCGGAGCCGGCCCACCTGCACCTCGGACCCCCGCTCGAGCTTGGCCACCAGCTGCTTGCGCTGGTCCCCGCCGGTGATCTCCTCGATCGTGGCCCACAGGTAGGTGAGCGTCTCCACGATCGCCGTCGCCCGGCGCGACGACGCCGCGTTGCGAGCCGAGACCCGCACGGTCGACCCGTCGGCCAGGGCCACCGCGACGGTCATGCGCGCCGAGGCGGCCCGGCGGAAGAGGGCGGCCTCGACGTCGAGCTTGAACCGGGAGTCGCGCAGGTGGGCGAGGTCGACGACGGTCCCCCCGAGGTCGATCTGGGTCTCGCCGACGCGGATGGTCACCTTCCGGCCGAGGGCGCTGGGCAGCACGACCTGCCAGCGGAACGGCGGCTCGGCGTCGGTGAAGGGGGGGCGGGGCGGGGCGGCCACGACGACGCGTCGGGAGGGGCCGGGTGCCGGCGTCGCGACAGGAGGGGCCGCGGCGCGAGGCGCCGGGGTGGCCGCCTCTGCGGGCGCGGTGGCGGTGACGACGTCGGCCGGGGCGACGGAGGCCTGCCACTCCTGCTCGGTGACGGGGCTCCCTCCGGGGTGGATCGGCGCCGGGCGGGGTGCCGCGGTGGGCGCGGCGACGGCGGCGACCGTGGTGGGGAGGGGGGCGGCGGGGTGCGGGCCGGGGGCGGCGGACGGGGGTGCGGCCGGACGGGGCCGGTCGGCGTCGAGGGCCCCGGGCGGGCGTCGGCGGGGATCGGCCGGTGGGCCCGGGACGCGGCCCGGCACCGGCGCTCGCCCGTCGACCCGGGGCGCCGGGGGCCCGGCGCCCTCGGGCGGATCGGGACGGTCGTCGGGGGGCCCGCCTGGTTCGGTCACACCCGCCCATCGGCCTCGGGGCGGGGACATCCAGGGGTCCGTCGCACTTTGGGTCGGTCGGCCCACCTGCGGCGTCGGGGACCGGCGCCGCCGACAGCCCGCGCCGGCGATCCCGACGGCGCCGCGGGCACCGAGCGACTACCGTCACCGGCCCTCCACACCCCCCGTCCGCCGGACGGGGGGTGCCACCGCGCGTCCCCGGAGACCCCGATGCCCCCTGACCCACCGGCGGCCGACCCCGCCGCCCCCGTGTCCCGCGACCCGACCCTCCCCGGGTCGCCACCCGACCCGCCGGGCCCTCCGCCGCACCCGGACCTCCCGGACGAGCGGGCGCACGTCGCCGCCGCCTACGCCCACCTGGCGGCCATGGCCGCCACCACCCGCCGCGTCGCCGACGCCGCCCGCCGGGCCGGCGACGACGGTGAGGTCGACAGCACCATCGCCGCCGGCCACCTCGACCACCGCCTCCGCCTCCTCGACCCGGACGTCCCCGGGCTCGTCTTCGGCCGCATCGACACCGAGGCCGGCGACCGCTGGCACGTCGGCCGGCGCCACGTCGAGGACCCCGCCGGCGACGCCGTGGTCGTCGACTGGCGGGCACCGGTGTCGATCCCCTTCTACCGGGCCACGCCGGTCGACCCCCAGGAGCTGGCCCGGCGGCGTCGGTTCCTGGTCGACGGCAGGGACGTCGTCGACCTCTTCGACGAGGTGTTCGACGACCCCGACCTGGCCGGCGAGGTCCGGGCTGCGGGGATCCCCGACCCCCTGCTGGCCGAGCTGGAGCGCTCCCGCACCGGCGCCATGCGCGACATCGTCGCCACCATCGCCGCCGAGCAGGACGAGGTCATCCGGGCCGACCTCGCGACCTGCCTCGTCGTGCAGGGCGGGCCGGGGACGGGCAAGACCGCGGTCGGCCTCCATCGGGCCGCGTTCCTGCTCTACGAGCACCGGGAGCGACTCGACCGCGACGGGGTCCTGGTGGTGGGGCCCAACCCGGTGTTCCTCCGCTACATCAGCCAGGTGCTGCCGTCGCTGGGCGAGGCCGCCGCCCGGCAGAGCACGATCGAGCGCCTGGTCGCCGGGGCGGTCGACCAGCACGTGCGGGCCGTCGACGGCCCCGACCGGGCCCGCCTCCTGGGCGACGCCCGGATGGCCGCCGTCGTGGAGGCGGCGATCACCGGGCAGCGGCGGCCGCCGACGGAGGACCTGGTGATCGCCACGCCGTGGGGGCGGATCACCGTCCCGGCCGACGAGGTCACGGCCCTGCTCGACGAGGTCGCCGACCGGGGCGTGCCCTGGACCGTCGGTCGGGGCGCGGTGCGGACCCGGCTGGTCGCCCTCGCCCTCGAGGCCCACGCCGCCCGGGCCGGCGACGCCGACGGCCCGCCGCCCGAGCTGGAGGCCGCCGTCCGGACCTCCGACGACCTCCGGCGGGCCCTCACCCGCCTCTGGCCGTCAGCCCGCGGGCCCGCCCTGGTGCGCCGCCTGCTGACCAGCCGGGCCGCCCTCCGCCGGGCCGCCGCCGGCATCCTCGACGCCGACGAGCAGGCCCTCGTCCTCCGCCCGGCGGCGGCGAGCCTCGACGACGAGCGGTGGACCGTGGCCGAGGCCGTGCTGGTCGACGAGGCCGGGGCCCGCATCGACGGTGTGCCCCGCACCTACGGCCACCTCGTGGCCGACGAGGCCCAGGACCTCTCGCCCATGGCCCTCCGGGCGCTGGCCCGTCGGTGCCCGTCGGCGTCGATGACGATCCTGGGCGACCTGGCCCAGGCCACCGAGCCCGGGGCCACGGCGTCGTGGGACGAGGCCCTCCGCCACCTCGGCTCGCCCCCCACGGCCCGGCGCGAGGACCTGACCGTCGGCTACCGGGTCCCCGCTGCGGCCATGGAGCTGGCCGACCGGCTCCTGCCGCGGGTCGCCCCGGGTCTGACCCCGACGGTGTCGGTGCGGGTCGGCGGGCGACCGCCCCGGCTCGAGGCGGTGACCGAGCCGGACGCGCTCGAGGCCGCCGCCGTCGCCGCCGTCCGGAGGCTGGCGACGGGGTGGGCGTCCGTGGGCGTGATCGTCCCCGGCCCCGACCGGCGCGACGGCGTGGCCGGGGCGCTGCTCGCCGCCGGGGTCGACGCCGGCCAGGGCGTCCGCGCCGTCACCGGTGCCCCCGTCAGCGTCGTCAGCCCGGCCGAGGCCAAGGGGCTCGAGTTCGACGGCGTGGTGGTCGTCGAGCCGGCCCGGTTCGTCGACGAGGCGCTCGACGACGCCTCCGCCGGCCGGCTCCTCTACATCGCCCTCACCCGGGCCGTGCAGGAGCTCGTCGTCCTCCACGCCGAGCCCCTCCCGGCCGACCTCGTGCGCTGAGCCTCAGCCCCGGGCGCTGGGCCAGCTCGGCGGGCGCTTCTCCCGGAAGGCGGCCAGGCCCTCGGCGGCGTCGGCGGTCGACGCGGTGACCGTCAGCAGAGGGTGGAGGACGGCGAGGGCCTCGGCCGCGGCCATGTCCCACGTGGCGTAGAAGCCGTCGCGACCCACCCGGAGGGCGGTCGGGGACTTGGCCGCGAGGGTGGCCGCCAGCTCGTCGACGGCGGCGTCCAGGTCGGCGACGGGCACGACACGGGTGACGAAGCCGATGCGGTCGGCCTCGGCGGCGTCGACCCGGCGACCGGTCATCATCAGCTCGAGCGCCTTCTTGGGGGGCATCGACCGGACCAGCGGCACGGTGATCTGGTGGGGCCAGAGCCCGACGTCGACCTCGGGGGTGCCGAAGACGGCGTCGTCGGCCGCCACGACCAGGTCGCAGGCGAGGGCCAGCCCGAACCCGCCGGCCAGGGCGTAGCCCCGGACCCGGGCGATGGTCGGCTTGCCGAGGGCCCAGAGGTCGGTGAACAGCCCGGCCAGCTCGCCCCGGGCGGCGTGGGTCGCGGCCGGGTCGACGTCGGCGCCCGTCGCCATGCCGCCCAGGTCCGCGCCGGCGCAGAAGGCCCGGTCCCCGGCGCCGGTGAGCACGACGACCCGCACGGCGGGGTCGGTCCGGGCCTGGCCGACCAGCGTGCGCAGGGCGGCGATGGCGTCCCACGACAGGGCGTTGCGCTGCGCCTCGCGGTCGATCGTGAGCCGGGCCACGCCGTCGGCGACGGTGACCCGGATGTCCGACGACGGCGACTCCACGGCACCGGACCCTACCGGGGCCGCTCAGACCGTGAGGACGAGGACGGCCGTCGCCGCGACCAGGGCGGGCAGCCCGATCCGGAGGCCGGCCCGGGCCACGTCCCGAGCGCCGACGTCGAGGCCGCTGCGCCGGGCGACGTCGAGCCACAGGAGCCCGGCGAGCGAGCCGGTCACGAGGACCGTGGGCCCGGCGTTCACGCCCAGCAGCCACGCCCACCGGACGCCGTCCCCGGCCGGCAGGTGGGGCAGGCCGGCCACGAAGGCCGGGAGGTTGTTGGTGGCGTTGGCCGCCAGCGCCCCCACGGCGACGACGCGGGCCATGCCGGCGGGGCCCCGACCGGTGCCCAGGGCGGCGTCGACGGCGACGTGCTCGGCGGCGGCGACGGCCAGGACGGCCAGCCCGGCGACGACCAGGGCGCTCGTCCACGGGACGGCCGCCAGGGGCACGGCGCCGGCCCGGAGGCCGAGGCCGGCGACGACCACGGCGGCGACGGCCCACGGCGGGATGCCGACGGCCCCACCCACCGTGAACCCGACGAGCAGCGTCACCCCGACCACCGCGGCCAGGACGAGCGCGGCCCCGTCGTCGACCGGGTCGACGTCACGGCGCACCGGCGGCGGGGCCGGTCCCGCCGAGCCCGGCCCCGGCTCCGGCTCCGGGACGACCGGCCGGGGCCAGGCCCGCCGCCACAGGACGTAGCCGACGCCGACGGCGGCCAGCGACGGGAGGCCGAGGTGGACGAGGAACGCCACCGGCCCGCTCCGCCCGTCCTCCTCGGCGATCAGGTTGGTGAGGTTCGAGGCCGGGAGCCACGACGACGACAGGGCCGCCAGCAGGACGGGTTGCAGGGCCAGGCCGCGGGCGTCCTCGCCCGACCGGCCCGCCGCCCGGATGGCCACCGGGGTGAGCAGAACCACCGCCGCATCCAGGTTCACCAGGGCCACCGTCGCCGCGCCCGCCACCCACAGCCCGACCGCGGTGCGCCCCGCCGGCAGGCGCCGGGCCACGGCGCCGAAGCACCCGGCGCGGTCGAGCAGGACGGCGAGGGGGACGGCCAGCAGCACGAACAGCAGGGGCTCGACCAGGTCGCCGACCGCAGCGCGGGCCACCCCGGCCGCCAGCCCGCCGACGGCCACCGCCACCGCGGCGAGGACGGGCGGGACGACCGCCAGCGCCGGCCGTCGCAGGTGCGCCACGGCGGCGAGGACCCCCGCGGCGAGGAGCACGAGGACCACGACCGTCACCGCGGCAGTGTGGCGTCCGCCGGGCCGGTCCCGGCTCCCACCTCCGGGTTACCGGTCTCGGGGGCCACCTCGTACGATGAGCCGACCCGCCCCCCGACCGTCGAGGTGGACCATGTCCGAGCCCCAGGTGACCGACCCCCAGCAGGACGACGCCGACGTCCGCGCCGACGACGACGTCGTCGAGGAGCTCCTCGTCGAAGAGGTCTCCATCGACGGCATGTGCGGCGTCTACTGATCGGACCCGTCGTGCTCGACGAGGCCTGGGGCCTCGACGACGCCGTCTCGCTCCGTCCGGAGCCCTTCGGCGCCCTCGCCTACCACTTCGGCACCCGGAAGCTCAGCTTCCTCAAGGTGCCGCCGCTCGTCGACGTCGTGACCGGCCTGGCCGGGGCGCCGACCGTGGCCGATGCCCTGGTCGCCGCCGGCATCGAGGAGAGCCTGTGGCCGCAGTACCTGACGGCCCTCCGCACCCTGGCCGACAGCGGCATGATCGTCCCCCGCACCCCCGTCCCGGCCGGCGAGCGGAGCGAGTGGCCGGAAAGGAACGTCCCCGCATGAGCGCACTCGCCCCCGGCCGGTTGGTCGACCAGTTCGAGCGCGGCCTGGACGCCCCCATCTGCCTGACCTGGGAGCTGACCTACGCCTGCAACCTGGCGTGCGTCCACTGCCTGTCGTCGTCGGGCCGGCGCGACCCCCACGAGCTGAGCACGGCCGAGGCCATGGCCGTGATCGACGAGCTCCAGCGGATGCAGGTGTTCTACGTCAACATCGGCGGCGGCGAGCCCACCGTGCGGGCCGACTTCTGGGACCTGCTCGACTACTCCGTGGCCCACGACGTGGGCGTGAAGTTCTCGACCAACGGGTTCAAGATCACCCCGGCCCGGGCCCGGCGGCTGGCCGCCACCGACTACCTCGACGTGCAGATCTCGCTCGACGGGGCGACCGCCGAGGTCAACGACGCCGTCCGCGGCCCCGGCACCCACGCCGCCGCCCTCACCGCCATGGAGAACCTGGCCGAGGCCGGGATGCGCGACTTCAAGATGTCGGTCGTCTGCACCCGCCACAACATCGGCCAGCTCGACGAGTTCAAGGCCATCGCCGACCGCTACGGCGCCCAGCTCCGCCTCACCCGCCTGCGCCCGTCGGGTCGCGGGGCCGACACCTGGGACGAGCTCCACCCGCGCCCCGAGCAGCAGCGCCAGCTCTACGACTGGCTCGTCGAGCACGGGGACCGGGTCCTCACCGGCGACTCGTTCTTCCACCTGTCGGCCTACGGCGACGCCCTCCCCGGCCTCAACCTCTGCGGCGCTGGCCGGGTCGTGTGCCTGATCGACCCCGTGGGCGACGTCTACGCCTGCCCCTTCGCCATCCACGACCGGTTCAGGGCCGGGAACGTGCGCGACCGCGGCGGGTTCGCCGGGGTCTGGCGGGAGTCCGAGCTGTTCCTCGAGCTGCGCGAGCCGCAGTCGGGTGGGGCGTGCACGCAGTGCTCGGCCTACGACTCCTGCCGCGGCGGCTGCATGGCGGCCAAGTTCTTCACCGGCCTCCCCCTCGACGCCCCCGACCCCGAGTGCGTCAAGGGCCACGGCGAGACCGCCCTCGCCGGCCTGGCCGCCGATGCCGCCAAGCCCCGGCCGTCGGTCGACCACTCCAAGCCCGTCCCCGTCACCCTCGGCCCCCGCCCGGGCCGCCCCGACAAGGCCTGCGAGGAGGACCCCCTGCACGGGCTCGTCCTCCCGCGCGCCTGACCCCTCCGAGAGAGATCCCATGCCCCGCAACCCCTGGTTCGAGACCGTCGCCGAGGCCCAACGCCGGGCCAAGCGGCGCCTGCCCAAGTCCGTCTACAGCGCCCTGCTGGCCGGGTCGGAGAAGGGGATCTCCTACGCCGACAACCTCGACGCCTTCGGCGAGCTGGGCTTCGCCCCCCACGTGGCCGGCCAGGCCGCCCACCGCGAGCAGGCCACGACGGTGATGGGCCAGGACATCTCGCTGCCGGTGCTGATCTCGCCGACCGGGGTCCAGGCGGTGCACCCCGACGGCGAGGTGGCCGTCGCCCGGGCGGCGGCGGCGCGGGGCACGGCGATGGGCCTCTCGTCGTTCGCGTCCAAGCCCGTCGAGGAGGTCGTGGCGGCCAACCCCAAGGTCTTCTTCCAGATCTACTGGATGGGCGACCGCGACGCCATGGAGGCCCGCCTCCAGCGGGCCCGCGACGCCGGCTGCGTGGGGCTGATCCTCACCCTGGACTGGTCGTTCTCCCACTCGCGGGACTGGGGCAGCCCCTCGATCCCGGACCAGATCGACCTCAAGACCATGGCCACCTTCGCCCCCGAGGTCGCCCTCAAGCCGGCGTGGCTGCTCGAGTTCGCCCGGACCCGCAAGCTCCCCGACCTCACCGTCCCCAACGTGGTGCCCAAGGGCGCCGAGGCCCCCCGCTTCTTCGGCGCCTACGGGGAGTGGATGGGCACCCCGCCGCCCTCGTGGGACGACGTGGCCTGGCTGCGCGAGGCCTGGGGCGGGCCGTTCATGCTCAAGGGCATCTCCCGCCTCGACAACGCCCGCGCCGCGGTCGACGCCGGCGCCACGGCCATCTCGGTGTCGAACCACGGCGGCAACAACCTCGACGGCACCCCGGCCCCGATCCGGATGCTGCCCTCGATCGTCGACGCCGTCGGCGACCAGGTCGAGGTCCTCCTCGACGGCGGCGTCCGCCGGGGCAGCGACGTGATCAAGGCCCTCGCCCTCGGCGCCCGCGCCGTCATGATCGGCCGGGCCTACCTGTGGGGGCTGTCGGCCAACGGCCAGGCCGGCGTCGAGAACGTGCTCGACATCATCCGCGCCGGCATGGACTCCGCCCTCCTCGCCCTCGGCCACGAGTCGGTCCACGACCTCACGCCCGACGACGTGGTCGTCCCCGAGGGCTTCACCCGGGTCCTCGGCGACCACAAGTAGGGCTCGACCCGTCTGAGCCGCTCACGGCACGCCCCCGACCCCCCGTCGCGTCACGTCGGGGGGTCGACCGGGCCGGCGGAGGCCGGGAGGAGCGCCCGGCCGGTCCGGGCGCGCCACGACCCGGCCCACACCCCGGCGCAGTAGGCGGCGTCGTCGGCCAGGTGCAGGGCGGCGGGGACCGGGCCCCGCCGCACCAGGTCCACCACGGCGGGGCCGAGGACGGCGGTCGCCACCGCCGGGCGCAGGCGACGGCTGGCCACGGCGGCGGCCACCGCGGCAGGGAGCCAGGCCCGGCGCACGGCCTGGGCGATCGCCCGGCCGGCCAGGAGATGACCCCGACCGGCGAGGCGGAGGGCCTCGCCCGCCGGGTCGTCGAGCCCGCCGAGCTTCCGGGCCAGGGCCGCGGTCGACCCGGCCGCCACCAGGGCGCCGAGCCCCGGGTGCCCGACGGCGGCCAGGGCCCACGCCGCGCCGCTCCACCCCGACAGGCGGAGGGGCACCACCGCGGCGCCGTGGCGGACGGCGAGCGGGCCGGCCGACGAGCCGTAGGCGAACCGCTGCCGCACCCAGCCGCGGCCGTCGGGGCGGACCGGGTGGGTGACGGTGACCTCGGGGGCGTAGCGGACCGTCCACCCGGCGGCCACCAGGCGCCACACCAGGTCGACGTCCTCCCCGAAGCGCAGGTCGGGGTCGAACCCGCCCACCGCCGCCATCGCCTCCCGCCGCACGACCAGCGCGGTCGTGGGGACGTAGGGCACCGGGCTGCCGGGGCGGACGGTCGCCTCGGCCGGTCCCAGGTCGAGCGGGGACCGATCGGCGTCGTAGGCCGCAAGCCGGCCCGGCCCGCCGGAGGCCACGGTGCGGGGTGCGACGGCGCCCACCGCAGGGTCGGCGAGGTGCGCCAGCAGGGCCGGGAGCCACCCGGCGGCGGGCACGACCTCGGCATCGACGAAGGCGACGACCGGGAGGTCGGTCGCGCGCCAGCCGACCTCGCGGGCGGGGCCCGGGCCGCGGCTGCGCTCGTGGCGCAGGACCCGCACCCCGTCGGGGACGGCGACCGGCGCGGGCGAGCCGTCGTCGACCACGACGACCTCCCCGACGGGGCCGAGGGCGGCGAGGGTGGGGGCCAGCTGGTCGGTGCGCCCCCGGATGGGGATCACGGCGGCGACGTCGCCCGCCCCGAAGGGCGGGTCCACGTGGTCGAGCCGGGGGTGGGCCATCCCGGTGTCGAGCAGCCGACGGACGAGGCGGGCACCGCCGGATCCGGACGGCACCGGGGCGCCGGACGCCAGGCGGTCGAGCAGCCCGGCGCCGGCCGAGGTCACCCGCAGCAGCCGCAGCGGCGCGCCCCCGACGAGCACCCGGCCCCCGTCGATGCGCCGCACGCCGGGGTCGAGGGCGACCCGGAACCCCACCGGGAGGGCCGGGCGATCGGTCACCGGGCGGTCATGCCGGCGTCGACCGGGAGGAGGGCCCCGGTGACCGCTCCGCTGGCCTCGCTGCAGAGCCATGCCACCAGGGCCGCCACCTGGTCGGCCGTGACCAGCCCCTGGAGGAGGTGGTGGACGGCGAACTCGTCCGACGACGCCAGCCCGTAGACCTCGGCGCTGGCGGTCAGCATCGAGGTGTCGGTCGATCCCGGGGCGATGGCGTTGGCGGTCACGCCCTCGGGGCCCAGCTCGGCGGCCAGGCTGCGGACCAGTCCCACCACGCCGGCCTTGGCCGCGGTGTAGGCGGTCAGGAGGGGCAGGCCGACGCTGGCGCCGGCCGAGGCCACGGCCACGAACCGGCCCCGCCGGGGCGGCGCCGAGGCCAGGAGGGCGGGGACGGCGGCCCGGGACAGGCGCCACACCCCCTCCAGGTTGATGCCGACCATGGCCTCCCACGTGGCGTCGTCGGTGGCCCACGCCGGCGCGCCGCCGTGGATCGCCCCGGCCGCGGCCACGGCCGCGTCGAGGCGGCCGAAGCGGGCGATGGCCTCGGCCACGGCAGCATCGAGGGCCGCCTGGTCCCGCACGTCGGCCACGACGCCGACGGCCCGGTCGTCGCCGCCGCACGCGGCCACCACCCCGTCGAGGTCGGCGCGCGTCGCCAGGGGGTAGGCGAGGGCGGGGTCGTCCTCGCACCGGTCGACCACCACCAACCGCCAGCCGGCGGCCGCCAGGGCGGCGGCCGTGGCCGCCCCGATCCCGCGGGCCCCGCCCGTCACGATGGCGACCGGCGGCGGGCTCATGACCCGACCGTATGCGAACGGGCGTCAGGTCCGACGGGACCGGTCGGATCGGGTCACCGGGTCGGGGGCGGGGGGCCGACGGCGGCGGCCAGGTCGGCGGTGAGGGTCTCGAGGAGCCGCTCGCCGTCGTCGGCCGAGGCCCGGGTCGGGTCGCCCAGGACGCCGTTGGCGGACACGGCCCGGACGCCACCGGTGCGCAGGGCGGGCATCAGCTCCGCCAGGGGCTCGGTGGCGCCGGGCTCGACCCGGTCCTCGCGGACGGCGCGGGGGTCGAGGGCGAGCAGCAGGGACGTCTCGGTGTGGCCGGCGTGGGCATCGCCGCCGGGGATCCGGGGGGCCCAGACCCGGACCCTCCGCCCCTCGGCCGTCAGCGTCGCCACCGCTCGGGACAGGGCCTCGCCGTTGCCGCCGTGGCCCGACACGAGGACGACCCCGGCGAAGGCGTCGGCCGACCGCACCAGCTCGACCACGACGCGCTCGAGCGCCTCCTGGCCGATCGACAGCGTCCCGGGGAACCCGGCGTGCTCGCCGCTCGAGCCGTAGGGCAGGGCGGGGGCGACGACGACGTCGGGCCGGCTCGCGGCCAACCGGTCGCACAGGGCCGAGGCGACCAGCGTGTCGGTCCCGAGCGGCAGGTGCGGACCGTGCTGCTCGGTGGAGCCGAGCGGGACGAGCAACGTCGCCCCGCCCGGCACCGATGGAGATGTGAGTCGAGACAGCTTCACCGCACCCCTCCAGGCAGTGGCGATCGGGCCGGTGGGCGCCGGCGGGGCCTCAGTACTTGATGACGCCCCGGATGTTCTTCCCGTCGCGCATGTCCTGGTACCCCTGGTTCACGCCGTCGAGGTCGTACTCGCGGGTCACGAGCTCGTCGAGCTTGAGCTGGCCCTCCATGTAGAGGCGCAGCAGCCGGGGGATGTCCCGGCGGGGGTTGGCGTTGCCGAAGATGCAGCCGACGAGCTCCTTGCGCTGGAGGGTGAGCTCGAACAGGTTGAGCTGGACGTCGTTGGCCTTGATGTCGGCCACCGAGACGACGACGCAGCGCCCACCCTTGGCCAGCAGCGACATGGCCGGGGCGATCATGTCGCCGGTGACCTGGCCGGTGGTGATGATCACCTTGTCGGCGTTGGCGCCCCAGGTGAGCTCGCCGACAAGCGCCTGGGCCTCCTCGAAGCTGGAGGCGGTGTGGGTGGCGCCGAAGATCGGGGCCTGCTCCCGCTTGAACTCGACGGGGTCGACGGCGATGACGTGACGGGCGCCGGCGTAGGCCGCGCCCTGGAGGGCGTTGGCGCCGACGCCGCCGATGCCGACGACGACGACGGTCTCGCCGGGCTGGACGTTGGCGGCGTTGACGGCCGCGCCCCACCCGGTGGTGACGCCGCAGCCCACGAGGGCGGCCTTGTCGAGGGGGATGTCGTCGGTGAGCTTGATGCAGCTGGCCTCGGACACGACGGTGACCGGGGAGAAGGTGCCCAGGCAGCACATCGTGCCCAGGTCGGTGCCGTCCTTGGCGTGGTGCCGGGCGGTGAGGTCGGTGATCTGGCGGCCGGCGAGGAGGAAGGCGCCGAGGTCGCACAGGTGCTGCCAGCCCCGGGCGCACGACGGGCAGCGGCCGCAGGCGGGGATGAACCCGAGGGCCACGTGGTCGCCGACGGCGAGGTCGGTGACGCCGGGGCCGACCTCGACGACGGTGCCGGCCCCCTCGTGGCCGCCGATCACGGGGAACTGCTCGAGGCCGATCATCTTGGCGATCTCGGGGTCGAGGACCATGTCACCGGTGACCAGGTGCTCGTCGGAGTGGCACATGCCCGAGGCGGCCAGCTCGACCATGACCTCCCCGGCCTTGGGGTCGTCGAGGGTGATGTCCTCGACGCTCCACTCGGCGTTCTGCTCCCACAGGATGGCGGCTCGTGACTCCACGTCTCACTCCTCGTATCCGGCCGTTCGGGCGGCCTTGTTGGACGGCTGTTCAGCATCCTTCCACAGCATGTGACGATCCGCACCGACAACTTGACCGCTCGGTCCACTTTTCTGGTCGGTAGGGTCCGGCCGCCCACCCGCCTCCTCCGGAAGACCCACCGATGCCCGACCACATCCTCGCCATCGACCTCGGGACCGGCGGCCCCAAGGTCGCCCTCGTGGACCGTCGGGGGAAGGTCGTCGCCCACGAGGTCGAGATGACCGAGCTCCTCCTCCAACCGCCCGACGGCGCCGAGCAGGACCCCGATGACTGGTGGCGGGCGATCACCGCGGCGGTGCACCGCCTGGTGGCGGCGGCGCCCGACGAGGCCGCCGACCTGGCCGGGGTCTCGGTCACGTCGCAGTGGTGCGGGACGGTGCCGGTCGACGGCGACGGGAACGCCATCGGCAACGCCATCATCTGGATGGACAGCCGCGGCGCCGCCGCCATCGGCAGGGTCGTGAGCGGCCGGGTCAACGTCATGGGCTACGACCCCCGCCGGCTGGCCCGCTGGGTCCAGCTCACCGGCGCCGCCCCCAGCCTCAGCGGCAAGGACTCGATCGCCCACATCCTGTGGCTGAAGGAGGAGCGCCCCGAGGTCTACGCCGCCGCCGACCGGCTGCTGGAGCCCGGTGACTACCTCAACCTCCGCCTCACCGGGAAGGCGGTCTCCTCCCAGGACTGCGCGGTGATGCTCTGGCTCACCGACAACCGCGACCGCCACACCACCGCCTACCACCCGCAGCTGCTCGAGTGGACCGGGGTCGACGAGGCCAAGCTCCCCACGCTGGTGCCGTCGGCGTCGGTGGTGGGCGAGCTCCTCCCTGCCGTGGCCGAGGAGTGGGGGATCGCCGCGGGCGTGCCGGTGACCACGTCGATGGGCGACGTCCACGCCGCCTGCGTCGGCTGCGGGGCGGTGCGGGACCACGAGCCCCACCTGTACCTGGGGACGTCGTCGTGGCTGAGCTTCCACCTACCCGGCAAGCGCACCGACGTCCGCAACAACATGGCCGCCTTCCCCGCCGCCCTGCCGGGCAAGTACTTCCTGGCCAACGAGCACGAGGCCGCCGGGGCCTGCCTCCTCCACGCCTGCGACCGGCTGCGGCTGGTCGCGACGCTCGACGAGCTCAACGAGGTGGCGGCGGAGGCCCCCTCGGGGAGCAACGGGCTGATCTACCTGCCGTGGCTGAACGGCGAGCGCACCCCGGTCGACGACCACACGATCCGGGGCGGCTGGACCAACCTGTCGCTCTCGCACGACCGGGCCGACATGCTGCGGTCGATCCTCGAGGGCGTCGCCTACAACTCCCGGTGGCTGATGGAGGCGGTGGAGTCGTTCACCAAGGCGCCGCTCGGCCCCATCGTCGTCATCGGGGGCGGGGCCCGGTCGGACCTGTGGTGCCAGATCCACGCCGACGTGCTGCAGCGCCCGATCCGCCGGGTCGAGGACTTCCAGCACGCCGGCACGCGGGGGGCGGCCCTCGTGTCCTGGGTCGCCCTCGGCGAGATGACCGTCGACGAGCTCGACGGCCTCGTCGCCGTCGAGCGGGAGTTCACGCCCGACCGGTCGACCACCGCCACCTACGAGCCCCTCTACGACGCCTTCGTCGCCATGTACAAGGCGACCAAGGGCATCCACGCGAAGCTGAACCACTGATGCGCCGCCTCCTGCTCCTCCTCCTCGCGGGCCTGCTGGCCCTCGCCGCCGTCGGGTGCTCCGACGACGGTGACGGCACCACCGCCGAGGGCACCGCCCCGGCGTCGGACGACCCCTCCACGACGGCCGCCGGGTCGGACGCCACCACGGCGGCGCCGGCCGAGGGCGCGGCGAGCCCCCTCGGCACCTACGAGGTGTCCGAGGCCCGGCGCACCTGGGTCGACACCACCCGGACCACCCCGGCGCACGGCGGCCAGCCGGAGCTCCCCGAGCGCACCCTGGACGTCGTCGTCTACGCCCCCGAGGGCGAGCCCGGGCCCTGGCCGTTGATCGTGTTCGGGCACGGCAGCAGCCGGGCCGGGGACCACTACGAGGGCACGCTGAGCGCCTGGGCCTCGGCCGGCTACGTCATCGTCGCCCCCGACTTCCCGCTGTCGTCGGAGGGCACGCCGGGCGGGACCAAGTTCGACGAGGTGGAGAACCAGACCGGCGACGTCTCGTTCCTGATCGACACCGCCCTGGCCGACCTCGGTCCCGACGGGGGCGACGAGGAGCTCGGTGGGATCGTCGACGCCGAGCGCATCGGCGTGGGCGGCCAGTCCTTCGGCGCCATCACCGCCCTGAGCGTGGGGTTCAACGCCTGCTGCGCCGATCCCCGCATCGACGTCGTCACCGAGTTCGCCGGGATCTGGTTCCCGCTCTCGAGCGAGGAGCAGGACCCCTCGACCACCGATCGGCCGCTGCTCATGTTCCACGGCGGTGCCGACACCGGTCCCGACACCGCCACCCCCATCAGCGCGGCCCTCATGGCGTGGGAGGACGTCATCGACGCCCCCGGCGGGTTCATCACCCTCACCGACGCGGTGCACGACGACGGCTACTTCGACGGCCCGGTCGACGACTGGGGCACCGTGGTCACCGAGGCGACGCTGGCCTTCTACGACGCCCACCTCAAGGACGACGCGACCGGCTGGGACCGGGTCGTGGCCGCGGTCGACGACGCCGGCCCCGACGTGGCCACCCTCCAGGAGCGGTAGCGGAGACCACGGATGGTGCCTGGCACCATCCGTGGTCCCCGGTCAGAGGGAGGCGATCGGCGGGCGCTCGTCCACCGCGAGGGCGGTGGCGATGGCGCCGTGGCCCTCGGGGGCGAACTGGTGCATGACGTCGTCGGTCGGGTCGAGCCCGAGCCGGCGCAGCGCCGCCGCCATCACCTCGGCGGCCATCACCCCGAGCTGCTGCTGCGACTGGCGCCGGTGGGTGCGCCGGCCCAGGTCGACCTGGGCCAGCCCGGCCCCGCCGTGGCGGCCGAAGGCGTCGAGCAGCAGGGCGATCTCGACGCCGTAGCCGACCGGGAAGGCCACCGCCTCGAGCAGGGAGCGACGCCCCGCGTACTCGCCGGCGAGAGGTTGGACGAGCCGGGCCAGCTCCGGGCGGAACAGGCTGAGCAGGGGGCGGGCCACCAGCTCGGTGACCCGTCCGCCGTGCTCCTCGACGGCCCCGTCGGCGCCGACGATGGGTCGCTCGTAGAAGCCCTTGACCAGCTGCACCGCCGGGTCGTCCAGGAACGGACCGAGGAGCCCGACCACGTAGTGGGGGCCGGCGTCGAGGACGTCGGCGTCGGCGAACACGACGATGTCGCCGGTGCTGGCGAGCACGCCCCGCCACAGGGCCTCGCCCTTGCCCCGCCGGGCGGGGATGGCGGGGTGCACGTCCCCCACGGCCACGACGGTGGCGCCGGCCTCCCGGGCCACGGCGGCGGTGGCGTCACCGGAGAGCGAGTCGACCACCAGCACCTCGTCGAGCAGCCCCTCGTCGCGCAGCGGGAGGTACGCCTCCAGCACCCGGGCGATGGTGGCCTCCTCGTCCCGGGCGGGGAGGACGAGGGAGGCGGTCACACCATCGGCCCGCTTCCGGGCGACCAGGTCCTCGCGTTCGTGGTCGGTGTGGTGGGACGTCCGCACCGCCGCAGGGTACGGCGTCGGCGGAGCCGACCCCCTCAGGGCGCGGGCGGGGTCGGAGGACGTGGTACCGACCTGTGCCCGGCCGGTCCGGTTCGCCCCCGACCGGGACCGGACGGCAGGCTGAGGCCATGCCGTCCGGACCCCGCCCCGACCCCGACGGCGACCCGGTCCTGGCGCGCCGGGCCCAGATCGCCCGATGGGTCGATCTGGGCCAGAGGCTCGGCTACGGGTTGTTCGGGCTGGCCATCGTGGCCTTCCTGGTCGGCTTCGTGGTCGGGCTCGAGGACTGGGTCGTCACCCTGATCGTCGCCTGCCTGGTGGTGGGTTCGATCGTCCTCGCCCCGGCCATCGTCTTCGGCTACGCCGTCAAGGCGGCCGACCGGGCCGACCGCGACGACGACTGGTAGCCGCTACCGGGTCGTGAACCCGCCCGGTCGCGACCAGCCGCCGACGGCGACGTCGTCGTCCAGGATGCGGGCCACGGTGGTGCCTCCGTCGAAGGCGATGGCGCCGTGCGAGGGATCCTCGACGGACCCGAAGAGCAGCTCGTCCGGCTCGACCAGGTCGTCGCCCACGAGGGGCACCTCGACGGTGCGCGTGGTGTCGCCGGCGGGCAGCTCGACCACCACGTCGACGGCCTGGTGGTCGACGCCGGGCAGGGCGCCGTTGTAGCCGCCGACCACGCCGGTGCGGACCCGGAACGTCACCGGGTGGGGCACGGCCTGGTTCGCCTCGACGACGAGGTCCAGGGTGCCGTCCGATCCGGGGTCGCCCTCGGCGGCCTCGGGATCGTCGACGATGGCCACCTCGAGACCGGCGCCGTCGTAGATCAGGGCGTCGGCCGCCGGACCGACCTGCACGGCGGAGTCGGGGTGGGTGGAGGTGACGGCGACCCGCAGGACCTCGGCGTCCTCGTCGACCTGGTCGTCGAGGATCTCGAGCTCGAACGGCACCTCGGTGGCGCCGGCCGGCACATCGACGCCGAACGTCCACGAGCACGGGAGGCCGAAGTCGACCTCGGGGCAGCTGACGTCCTCGGGGTCGGCGTCGGGGAACAGCACCTGCACCTGGGTGGACAGGTCGACGTCGAGCGGCGAGGAGAGGACGAGCCGACCGGGCATGTGGAAGTCGACCTCGTCGATGGCGTCGAGCTCGATCGACAGCGAGGGGCGCGCCACGGCGAGGTCGTCGGAGCCGACCGGGGGCGGGGGTGTGGGGGTCGGGATGGCGTAGCCGTCGGCCCCGACGGCGGGCAGCGGGGTCGGCCGCAGGGTGGCGTCGCCGTCGGCGGCGCCGGCGGCGGTCGGGGCCAGGCCGAGGCCGAGGGCGAGCGCCAGGGCGGCGGTCAGGCGGCGGGTGGTGCGGTTCACGTTTCCTCCTGGGAGGGGTCGGGTGTGTGTGGTGCCCGTCCTGACCGGCCGCCGCCGAGGCGCTTACGGCTCGGCGCCGGGGAGATCCCCCCGGCCGGGCCGACGGCGCCGGGGACGACGGTGCCTCCGACCCCGGGCCGCCCGAGGGGCGCCGGTGGCCCGACCCCGCGGGCCGGCGGGCACCTCGGAGCCGACCCCGGCAAGATGTAAGGCGTCCCCCTCCGAGCGGTCAGGAGCGGCGATGGACCTGAAGACCCCCGTGGACGACGCCGAGCTGGTGCGCGCCGCCCAGGCCGGCGACGGGCAGGCCTTCGGCGTGCTCTTCGACCGCTGGTCGGTGCGCGTGCTCGACGTCGCCTTCCGCATCGTCCGCGACCGGGAGGTGGCGGCCGAGGTGGCCCAGGACGCCTTCCTCGCCGCCTGGACGGGGCTCGACCGGCTCGAGCAGGTCGAGTCGTTCGGGGGCTGGGTGCTGCGCATCGGTCGCAACCGGGCGCTCAACCGGCTCGAGCGGGAGCGGCGGTCCGTCCCCGTCGGCGACGAGGAGACGATGGAGATGGTGGATCGACGAGCGATCCCGGACGACGAGGCCGCGACCGCGGCGTCGCGGTCCGAGGACGTCGACCTGGTGTGGGCGGCGGCAGCCGCCCTGGGGCCGCGGGATGCCAGCGTGCTGGACCTGCACCTGCGCCACGGTCTGTCGCCGGGCGAGATCGCCGAGGAGCTCGGTGTGGCGGCCAACACCGCCCACCAGGCGCTGTTCCGCCTGCGGGCCCGGCTCGGCGACGCCGTCCGGGCGTGCGTGCTCTGGCGGGCCGGCCACCCGGCGTGCCCCGAGCTGGGCCGCACCCTCGTGGCCGCCGGCGTGGAGGCCTTCGGGGCCGACGCCGTGCGCGTCACCACGGCCCACGTGGCCGACTGCGAGGCGTGCGCCCGCCGCCAGGAGGGCCGGCTGGCGCCCGACGCTCTGTTCGCCGCCGCCCCCCTGCTCGTCGTCGCCCCCGCCGTCATCACCGCCATCCGCGACGGGCTGGCCGAGGCCGGGGTGCCGGTGGGAGAGCCACCGGCCGCCCTCGTGGGCGAGGACGCCGACGCGGGCGACGCATCCGGCGATCCGGCGGACGCCGGGCCGGGTGGTCCGGTCGCCCGGTCGGCCCGCCGGCCGGCCGCCGTGGCCGCGGCCGCCGCCGTGCTCGTCCTGGTGGTGGTCGCCGCCATCGTGCTGCTCGGCGACGACGGGGCGACCGACCCCGAGGAGGTGGCGACCGACGCGACCACCTCGACCACCGTCCCGACCACCACCGAGCAGGCCTCGACCACGACGACCCCGACCTCGACCACGACGACCCCGACCTCGACCACGACGGCGCCGACGACGAGTGTCCCGCCCGGGTCGCTCCCGGCCCCGACCCCACCGGCGCCGCCGACCACCGGCCCCTCGGCGAACATCGAGGTCGAGCCCGACCTCGGCCTCGGCCCCAACCCCGATCCGGCTCCCACCACCACGGCCCCCGCCCCGGCGCCGACCACCACCGCACCACCACCCCCACCCCCACCGGCGCCGACGATCGTCTCGTTCTCGGCCACCCGCGCCCCCGCCCCGGGGTCGCTCTGCACCACCGCCTCGGCCCGCATCGCCCTGAGCTGGCGCACGGCGGGAACCGACTCGGTGACCATCTCGGGCCCCGGCGCCCCGGGCGGCCCCCAGCCGACGATCGGCACCGCCACCGGCTGCTCCCCCGGCCCGGGCGCCTACACCCTCACCGCCTCCGGCCCCGGCGGCACCACGACCGGCACCACCTCGGTCCCGTGACCCCTTCTGTCAACCCTCATGCGCAGCAGAGGCGCACGAGGGTTGACAGAACGAGCAGACGGCGTTGCTCAGCGCTCCCGGGCGACCTGGTCGGCGGCGCGGAGCATGTCGCGCCCGACGGGCTGGAGCCCGATCTCGGTGCACACCAGACCGGTCGACACCCGCTCGACCACGCCCCACTCCCAGATGGCGGTGGGGTCGAGGCCGGTGCGGTCGGCCAGCCACCGGCACCGCGCCCGGAGGGCGGCGGGGGTGTCGGGGTCCTCGCGCAGCAAGATCCCCAGGTCGAGCTCGGGCTCGGCCCGCAGCCCGTCGGGATCGACCAGCTTCCACCCGTCGCCGGCGCGCAGGGCGTTCCACTGGTGGACGTCGCCGTGGACGAGCACGGCCCGCTCGGGGACGAAGCCGGCCTCCCGGGAGGCAGCGCAGGCCAGGGCGTGCTCGACCGTCGCCTCGTGGCAGGGCCGCCCCAGCTCCTCCCAGGTGCGCGTCACGTAGGCCGCCAGGTCGCGGGCCTTCTCGGCACCGGTCGGCAGGTCGACGTCGGGGGCCGGGCGCCACATCCGGCGGGCGGCGTCCAGCAAGGCGCTCGTCCGCTCCTCCAGCGGCAGGTCCAGGTCCGCCATCGACGGCCCGAGCCGCTCGAGGAGCAGGGCGCCGCGATCGAGGTCGTGGCGGAGGAGGGCGGCGCACCCCGCGCCGTCGGCCAGCCGGAGCGTCACGATCTCGCGCCGGGCGGCGTCGAGGGACCTCGGGATGCAGAGCTTGAGGACCGCCTCGGTCCCCCCGTCGAGCACGGCGGGGGCGACGTACGCCTCCGTCCCGTCCGGGTAGGGCGGTCCGACATCGATCCCCCACTCCTGCTCGAGGACGGCCACGAGGGCGGGCAGCCCCTCCAGCCAGGCGTCGGCACCGGCGGCGAGGGCCTTGTTCCGGACCAGCTCGGGGATCTCGATCACCGGCTACGCCAGGGCCGCCCGCAGGCGCTCGGCGGCGGCGACGGCAGCCGCATCGGCGTCGGGTGAGACGTCACCCATGGCGAAGAAGCCGTGGACCAGACCGGGACCCGAGACGTGGTCGACCGGCACCCCGGCGTCGGCCAGCCGGGCGGCGTAGGCGTCACCCTCGTCGCGCAGCGGGTCGAACTCGGCCGTCAGCACCTGCGCCGACGGCAGCCCGGCCAGGTCCTCGACGACGAGCGGCGAGACGGCGGGTGAGGCCGGGTCGCCGTGGGACCGGTCGGCGCCCAGGTAGTGGTCCACGAACCAGTCCATGGTCGCCTTCGTCAGGAAGTACCCCTCGCCGTTCTCGGTGATCGACGGGTGCGCCATCGTCAGGTCGGTCGCCGGGTACACGAGCAGCTGGTGACGGATCGCCGGCCCGCCGGCGTCGCGGGCCCGGATGGCCACCAGGGCGGCCAGGTTCCCGCCGGCCGAGTCGCCGCCGACGGCGAGGCGCGCCGGGTCGCCGCCGTGCTCCCCGATGTGCTCGGCCACCCAGGTCAGCGCGGCCCAGGCGTCGTCGGGGGCGGCGGGGTACGGGTGCTCCGGCGCCAGCCGGTAGTCGACCGACACCACCACCACGCCAGCGCGCAGGCACAGCTTGCGAGCGGTGGGGTCCGAGGTCTCGACGTCCCCGATCGTCCACCCGCCGCCGTGGTACCAGACGAGGACCGGGGCGATGCCGTCGGCCGTGGGCCGGTACACCCGAGCCGGGATGTCGCCGCCGGGCCCGGGGATGGCGACGTCGGCGACCGGCCCCACCGCGACGGGCTCGCCGTCGGCGGCGCGCAGGGCGGCGTACAGCGCCCGCATCGTCGGCGGGTCGACCTCGCTGATGTCGAGCGGCGCCGCCGCCAGCTGGTCGAGCAGGGCCTGGATCTCGGGCACGACGGGCACAGCCACCACCTCCACATCGGACGGGGCGGGACAGTAGCCCCGTCACTTGACCCGCGGGTCAGGTGACGGGGCTAGCATGCGCCGGCGGTCGTCAGAAGCGCCCTCTCAGTCATTCCCATATCGGCCATCCTCTGGCATGATGGGCAAGACCGTGGCAGGGCCCGAGTCCTGGGGTCACCCCCTCCCCCCGCCCCCGGGGCTCGGGCCCGCCCGGACATGCGGCTCCGCCGCAGTCCGGGCGGGCCCCTCCGCGTCCCGGTCCCGTCTGCCATCGCCGTGACCGCAGATCTCTCCGCTCGCTGGCGCTCGCTCCGAGGCACCCAGCCGTCCTCCCCGCTCCTGGCGGCTCCTCGGGCCGGACGTGCGGGCTCGCGCTGGGTGCGGGCGTCGTGGCGGAGAGGGACCTACTGGTCGGTAACCTCGGGCGATGGCCGCTCGCCTCCCCGCCGCCGCCCGTCGGCGCCAGCTCCTCGACGTGGCCCTGGGCGAGTTCGCCGAGCGGGGCTACTCGGGCGTGAGCATGGACCAGGTGGCCGAGGCCGCCGGGGTCACCAAGCCCGTGCTCTACCAGCACTTCACCTCCAAGCGGGCCCTCTACCTCGAGCTGGTGGCCGACGTGTCGGACCGGCTGGAGGCCGCCGTCGTCAAGGCCACCGCCGACGCCGCCTCACCCCGCGAGCAGGTCGAGGCCGGGTTCCGCGTCTACTTCCGCTTCGTCACCGAGCACCGGGACGCCTTCCGGCTCCTGTTCACCGCCGACAGCCGGCGCGACGACGACCTCACCGAGGTCGTCCTCCGCGTGGAGGAGACCTTCGCCCAGTCGATCGCCACCCTGATCGAGGTCGACGGCCTGGGCGACGAGGACCGCCTGCTCCTGGCCCGCGGCATCGTCGGCATCGCCGAGGTGACGAGCCGCCACTCGCTCGCCGGCACCGCATCGGAACCGGACCCCGACGCCCTGGCCCACCGGGTGGCCAACCTGGCCTGGGCCGGCCTGCGCGGCATCCGGGGCACCTGACCGGGACCCACCAGGCGCCGCGCCCACCGGACGCACAGCCTTCACAGAGGCGCAACGACGCTCCCGAGGCCGAGGGGCATGATGTCCCCATGACCGACCTCAGCGAGCCGACGCCGATCCGCGCCCTGGCCGACGAGTACTGGGAGGCCGTCCTGCGCGCCAACCCGACCTACGCGACCTTCCTCGGCGACCGGCGCTTCGACACCGAGATCGAGGACGTGAGCGTCGCCGCCGAGGCCGAGCAGCGCGCCCGGTGGAGCGAGCTGCTGGAGCGGGTGGCCGAGGTCGACGTCGACGACGCCCCGCTGGCCGAGAGGGTCACCCACAACCTCCTGTTCCAGGAGCTGTCGGAGGCGGTGGAGCACATCGACCACCGCATCGCCGAGCTGCGGTACGACCAGATGGACGGCCTGGCCGCCGACCTCCTCACCTCCGCGCCGCAGATCAACGCGCCCGAGCCCCAGAACGCCCTCGACCTGGTCGAGCGCCAGCGGAAGGTGGGCACCCTCGTCGACGGGGCCATCGAGCGCTTCCGGGCCGGGCTGGCCGCCGGGCGCACCCCGCCCCGCGTCGTCGTCGAGCGGGCACTGCACCAGGTCGACGGCTACCTGGCCTCGCCGCTCGACCGCGACCCGTTCACGGCCTACGAGGGCCCGACCGACTGGGACGGAGAGGCGGCGTGGCGCGATGCGCTCCGCGGTGCGGCCGAGGAGGTCGTCCGCCCCGCCTTCGCCCGCTACGGCGCCGTGCTGCGCGAGGAGCTGCTGCCCGTCGCCCGCGGCGACGACGAGCCCGGCCTGTGCGCCCTCGACGACGGTGACGCCCTGTACCGGGTCCTGATCCGCTCCAACACCGGCCTCGACCTCGAGCCCGCCGCCATCCACCAGATCGGGCTCGACGAGCTGGCCGCCATCGACGAGCAGCTGGCCGAGCTGGGCCAGCAGATGTTCGGCGTCCGCGCCCTGCCGGAGATCTTCGAGCGCCTGCGCACCGACCCGGCGCTGCGCTACGACCCGGCCCGCCCCGAGGAGCCGCTCGACGACGCCCGCCGCTGCGTCGCCGCCGCCGCCGAGGTCATGGGCGACTGGTTCGGACGCCTGCCCGTCAGCCCGTGCGAGGTCAAGGCGGTCCCCGCGATGCTCGCCGCCGACGCTCCCGGCGCCTACTACTTCCCGCCCGCGGCCGACGGCAGCCGGCCCGGCACCTACTTCGTCAACACCCACGACCCGGCCGAGCGCAACCGCTTCGACACCGCGTCGGTGGCGTTCCACGAGTCGATCCCCGGGCACCACCTCCAGCTGGCCATCGCCGGCGAGCTCGACGACCTCCCCGCGTTTCAGCGCTTCGGCACCGGCCACACCGCGTTCGTCGAGGGCTGGGCCCTCTACTCCGAGCGGCTGGCCGACGAGATGGACCTCTACGCCACCGACCTCGACCGGGTCGGGATGCTGGTCAACGACGCCTGGCGCGCCTGCCGCCTGGTGGTCGACACGGGGATGCACGCCCTGGGGTGGAGCCGCCAGCAGGCCATCGACCACATGGTCGAGCACATGCCGGTCGGCGTCGACGAGATCACCACCGAGGTCGACCGCTACCTCGCCATCCCCGGTCAGGCCCTCGCCTACAAGATCGGCCAGCGGGAGATCCTCCGGCTGCGGGAGGGGGCGACCCGCACGCTGGGCGACCGCTTCGACCTCCCGGGATTCCACGACGTCGTCCTGGGGTCGTCGACCATCAGCCTCCCCGTCCTCGGCGCCCTCGTCGCCGACTGGGTCGAGACCCGCGGGGCGGCCTAGGTCATGGCCCTCCGAGCGGAGCGAGGCCGATCAGAGGGGTGGGGGGGACGGAGGACGTTGGTCGCCGGACCGCTGGTCGTCCCGGCGCCCGCCCCACCCGACATCGACGTCCTCGCCGCCACCTTCGGGCTCGACGCCACCGGGGCCGAGGTGGTGCGGGCCGCGACCCGCCACGTGGTCGTGTTCCCGGCCTCGCGGGTGCGGACCTTCGCCGTCCCCGGTGGCACCACCGGGCCGCGGCAGGAGGCCGCCGTCGCCGCCCTCCTCGCCGACGCCGGCGTCCCGGCCGCCCGGCGGCTCGCCGGACCGGCGCCGATCGACGGCTGGCTGGTGACGGCGTGGCGGGAGGTGCCCGACGTCGACCGGGACGCCGTCGCCGACCCGGCGACCCTCGCCGCCCTGGCCGCCCGGCTCCACGGCACCACCGGCGTCCTCGACCCCCGGGGCCTGGTCGAGTGCGACCCGCTCGGCGCCGGGCTGGCCCAGCTCGAGGTGGCCATCCCGGCCGGCCGGACCACCGACGACGAGCTGGGCATCCTCCGCCGGGCCGCCACCCGGCTGGAGCCGGTCTGGGCGGCCGCGGTCGAGAGGGCCCGCGCCCTCGCCGCCGCCGCCGGGCGCGGGGACGAGGTCGACGAGGCCGACCTGGCCGTCGACGGCGGCGCCGTGCTGCACGGCGACCTGCACGCCGGCAACGTCGTGATCGGCCGGGACGGTCCCGTGCTCGTCGACCTGGAGCTGGCCGGGTGGGGTCCCCGCTCCTACGACGCCGCCCCGACCGTCGCCTTCGTCCGCTGGTACGGCCGACCCGACGACGATCTCGACGCCTTCGACGGCGCCTACGGCGCCCCGCTCACCGCCCGGGCCCGCGAGCACCGCCTCGACGAGGTGTGGGCCCTGTGGTCCACGTGCTGGTGCGTCGCCAACCGCCACCGCTCGGCGGCGATGGAGGACGAGGCCCGGCTCCGCCTGGTCACCGTCGACACCGGCGAGGCGCCCCGCCCCTGGGCCCTGCGCTGAGGAGCGCTCGCGACACCTCCGGGACGGGACCGCCCCCGGCTGTCGCAGGAGGGCGTCAGCCCGGGGCCAGCCAGCAGAGGGCGGCGGTCACGAGGGCCTCGACCCCGGTGGCGATCGACGGGTCCTGGACGGGGGCGAACCGGGGCGAGTGGTTGTAGGGGACGTCCTCGGCGAAGCGGCCCTCCTCGAACGCCCGGCGCACCAGCTCGGGGTCGGTGACCCCGACGAACCAGAACACCGACGGCACCTCGGCCTGCTCGCCGAAGAACCCGAAGTCCTCGCTCCCGGTGGCGACCGGCCCCGGCATCGACCGCTCGGGGCCGAAGTGGGCGGCGAAGGCGGCGGCGATCCGCTCGGTCGCGGCGGCGTCGTTGTCGACCACCGGCAGGGCGTAGCCCTCGGTGATCTCCGGCTTGCGGGCGCAGCCGGCCGTCTGGCACTCGCCCTCGACGATGCGGGTGATCGCTGCGAGCACCTGGGCCCGGACGTGGGGCTGGAAGGTCCGGATGCTGAGCCCCAGCTCGGCCCGGTCGGCGATGATGTTCTCCTTGGTGCCGACCTGGAGCCGGCCCACCGTCACCACCGCCGTCTCGGCCGGGTCGACCTCGCGGGACACGATGGTCTGGAGGCGCAGGACGGTCGAGGCGGCCAGCACCGCCGGGTCCACGGTGTTCTGGGGGGCCGAGCCGTGCCCCCCGCGCCCGTGGAGGACGACCTCGACGGCGTCGCTGGCGGCCATCATCGGCCCGGCCCGGTGCAGCACCCAGCCGGCCGGGGCGGGGGCGGCGTGCTGGCCCAGGACCACGTCGGGGCGCCCGAAGCGCTCGTAGAGCCCGTCGTCGAGCATGGCCCGGGCCCCGGCACCGAGCTCCTCGGCCGGTTGCACGACCAGCAGCAGCGACCCGGCCCAGCCGTCGCGGTGGTGGGCCAGGACGGTGGCGGCGCCGACGAGCCAGGCGGCGTGCATGTCGTGGCCGCAGGCGTGGGCCACGGGGACGTCGCGGCCGCTGGCGTCGCGGGCTCGCACGGTGCTGGCGTAGGCGAGCCCGGTGTCCTCCTCGACGGGCAGGGCATCGATGTCGGCGCGGAGCAGGACGGTCGGCCCAGGCCCGTTCTCCATGGTGGCCACCACCCCGGTGCGACCCACGTCGGCGGTGACCTCGTACCCGAGCGCCTGGAGGCGGTCCGCGAGGATGCCGGCGGTCCGGTGCTCCTGGAAGGACAGCTCGGGGTGGGCGTGGAGGTCCTCGTAGAGGCCGCGCAGGTCGGGGAGCAGGGCGGGCACGGCGTCGAGCATGAGGGCCTCCTCGGTCCGGATCGCTGACGGTACCCCCCGGCGCCGGGCCGAGGGCCGGGTCAGGCCTCCGGGTCCTCGACGACGTGGAGGGCGGCCTCCTCGGCCGGGACCGCACCCTCGCGCTCCTGGGCGACGTCCGAGAGGGTCGGGTCGCTCGGCTCGCCGCGCTCGTGGTCGCCCACCGGCACGTCGGGCTCTTCGCGGGCGATCCGCTCCTCGAGGGGCTCGTCCCAGGCCTCCTCGGCCGGCGTGGTGCCGTACTCCTCGACCCCCAGGGGCTCCTCGGGCGGGACCTCCGCACCCAGCTTGTCGTCGTCGAGGGCTTCGGCTCGCTGCTGGTCGCTCATGGCCGCGGTCCTCCCCGCGAGGCCTGCGGGGAAACGAGGCCGCCGCCGCCCTGCTACTCCGAGGCGGGGTAGGGGTCGGCCTGGAGCAGCCGGGCGAGGTGGGCGGCGTTGCGGGCCACGTCGGCGACGGTCTCGGTGACCTTCTCGGGCGGGGCGTCGAGGTCCTTGTAGTCGACCGAGCCCATGGCCTCGCCGACCCAGTAGGCCTGGCCGTTGGGCGGGATCGTGAAGCCGACGTCGGAGAGGGCCTGGTAGGTCGAGGCGGCCACGGCGTGGGCCCCGTCCTCGTTGCCGACGGTGGCCACCACGGCCACCTTGTCGAAGGTGATGAGCCGGCCGCCCTCGTCGGTCTCGCTGATGAAGGCGTCCATCCGCTCGAGGACGCGCTTGCACACGCTCGACATCTGCCCCATCCAGATCGGCGTGCCCAGCACGAGGATGTCGGCGTCGAGGACCTCCTGGCGCAGGGCCGGCCAGGCGTCACCCTCACCCTCGTCGGAGGTCACCCCGGGCCTGATGTCGTGGTCGACGACCCGGATGAGCGCTCCCTCCACGTCGTGCTCGGCCAGGTCGTCGAGGATCTGCTGGCACAGGAGATCCGTGCTCGACTCGGACGGCGTGGGCTTGAGGGTGCAGCTGAGGGCGACGGCGGTGAGGGCCATGGCTGCGACTCCCCGGCGCCTCGGCGCGGGAAACCCTGCCGGCCCGGGCGTCGGTCAGCTCACCCGGCGGACGGCGGCCTGGAGCTCCTTCCTGAACGCCTCCGGATCCTCGACGGTGACGGTGGCGGCCGGGTGGCGCACCAGCCCGAGCGGGTCGACGGCCCGCACCGGTCGGTGGAAGCCGATGCAGACGCCGCGGGCCGTCGTGGTGCCGAAGGTGACGCCGCTGTCCTTCAGAGACAGCCGGGGCGGGCCCCCGACCTTGGTGGGTGCGTAGGGGCCCGTGATCGTCACGTCGGCCACGTTGGTCAGCTCGGTGCGGAGCGACCAGACGCCGTAGCGGACCCGCAGGTGCGTCTCGCCCACCTCGACCTCGCTCCGGCCGGGGAGGGCGCCGGCGAGCAGCGACGCGGCGGCCACGGGCCAGTCGTAGCGGAACCTCCACGTCGTGGTGCGCGGTCGCGCTCCCTTGGGGACCGGGGGCCGGCGCCGGGGCTTGTCCTGCTCGACGGGCGGGTGGTGCCCCGGTCGGTTGGCCTCGGGCACAGGGCCGATGGGCCCGCTCTCGCTGGGGGTCGGGTCGGCGCCGGATGCAGGCGTCGGTTGGGGGCGAGGGGGCACGGTCGGCACTCCGGGTCGGCATCGGTCTCCGCGCCGCTGCCCGACCCCCGCCCCCCGGAAACGGTCGTCAGCTCGAGGGGGCGCCGCCCTTGGGATCCTCGCCGGACGAAGGCAGGCCGGAGGCGCTGCCCTCCTCGCCCTCCGCCGGATCGTTGTCGCTGGCCATGTCCTGGCCCGCCGCCGTGTCGTCGTCGGGAGCGAGGAACTGCTCGACGTCGTCCACGGCGTCGTCGCCAATGTCTCCACCTGTGCTCTGCATGTGTGCACCTCCGGTTCGCCCCTCCCCGTCGGCGGGCCGGGAAACCGACGGGCGCAGGCGGCCGCTCACCACCGACGCGCCGAGTGTGGTCCGCGCTCCCGTCGGGTAGGGCGCCGCCCGGCGAGAGGAGCCCCACGATGCCGACGGAGATCGCCCCGTGAGCGACCAGGTCCCCGGTTCCTCCGCCGAGACCGAGCACGAGCGGCTCAACCGGGAGCTCGACCAGCTGCTGGGCGAGCTCCGCGTCGCCCTCCCGGGCGTGCAGGTGCTCCTGGCCTTCTTGCTCACGGCGCCGTTCTCCGGCGGGTTCGACAAGGTCGACGGTGAGTCCCGCACCGTGTTCATCGCCGCCATCACCCTGGCGGCGGTGGCGTCGGTCCTCCTCATCGCCCCGACCGTCCATCACCGGCTGCGCTTCCGGGAGGGCACCAAGGAGGAGATGATCCGGACGGCCAACCGGCTGGCGATCGCTGGAGCCGCCTGCCTCGGGCTGGCCATCGGGTGTGCCCTCTACGTGGTGGGCGACGCCGCCTTCTCCGACACGCCGGCGCGCTGGATCGGTCCCGCGGTGGTCCTCCTCGCCGCCGTCACCTGGTACCTCGTCCCGCTGAGCTACAGCAAGGACCAGACCCTGAGCCCCGGCGGGACCCGCCCGTCGCAGACCGGTGGCGGCGAGAGCTCCTCGAGGGAGGGCTGAGCACCTCGGCTGAGGGCGGGGGCGTGCGGCGCGCGAACGTACCGGGGTGACCCGGCCCCTGCGCACCCGCCTCCGCCTCGCCGATCGCACCCTCGACCTGTCCCGCCCGGTGCTCATGGGTGTCGTCAACGCCAACCCCGACTCCTTCTCCGACCCCGGCGCCCGTCCGCTCGACGCCCAGGTCGACCAGGCGCTGGCCCTCGTGGCGGAGGGGGCGACCGTCCTCGACGTCGGCGGTCAGTCCGCCAGCACCGGGGTGCCGGAGGTCGACCCGGACGTGGAGCGCGAGCGGGTCGTGCCGCTCGTGGCCGCCATCGTCGCCGCCGCCCCCGACGTGGTGGTCTCGGTCGACTCCTACAAGCCCGCGGTGGTGGCCGCCGCCCTCGACGCCGGTGCGCACATCGTCAACGACGTGAGCGGCCTCCGCGACCCGGCGCTGGCCCCGCTGGTGGCCGACCGGGGGGCGGCGCTGGTCGTCATGCACACCGCCGCCCCGCCCAAGCAGCGACTGCAGGAGACCGACCTGTACGACGGCGACGTGGTCGGCGTCGTCCGCCGGTTCGTGGCCGACAAGGTCGCCGAGGCCCGGGCCGCCGGGATCGCCGACGACGCCATCGTGGTCGACCCCGGGCCGGACTTCACCAAGACCCCGGCCCAGACCGTCGAGGTCCTGCGCGCCCTCGACGAGATCGACCCCGAGGGGCTGCCGCTGCTGCTCGCCCTCTCCCGCAAGGACTTCATCGGGGCCCTCACCGCCACGCGCCCCCAGGAGCGCCTGGCCGGCACGCTGGCGGCGGTGGCTGCTGTGGGTAGCGGCCCCGGGGTCATCCTGCGGGTCCACGACGTGGCCGAGGTCCGCCGGTTCCTCACCGTGCTCGAGGTCCTGACGACCGACGTCGCCGTGGATCCCGAGCTCCGCCTCGCCGACCGACTGCGGTGGGCGGCGGGGCGGCCCGAGGGCACCCGCGCCGTCTGATGGCGACGGCCGCCCGCGACCGCTTCGTGGTCCGGGCCCTCGGCGAGATCGCGGCGCGCCGGGGGCTGGGCCACGACGTCGAGGCCGGCGGCTGGCTCGTCCGCGTGGGCGACGGGCACCGCCACCTCGAGGTCTTCGGCTACCAGCTGTCGCTCAACACCGCCGTCGCCGCCGCCCTGGCCCGGGACAAGGCCGCCGCCACCGCCCGTCTGGCCGCCGACAGCCTGCCGGTCGTCCCCGCCGAGCTGATCCTGCGGGACGACCGCCAGGGGTGGGTCGACGGCCGGACCGCCCGGGCCGCGTTCGACGACGTCCTGTCCCGCGTGTCGCCGCCGGTGGTGGTCAAGCCCAACGAGGGGACCTCGGGTGCGGACGTGCACCGGGCCGACGACCCCGTCGCGGCGTGGGCCGCGGTCCAGGACCTGCTGGGCCCGGAGCCGTCGGTCGTCGTCCAGCCGCTGGTGGCCGTGGTGGCCGAGGAGCGCTGGGTCCTCCTCGGCGACGAGCCCGTCCTGCGCTACGCCAAGGCCCCCGCCCCCGGCGACGGATCCCTGCCCATGTTCAACCTGGCCCTCGGGGCCACGATCACCTCGTGGGGCGTGGACGAGGGCACCGACGAGGGTCGGGACCTGGCCACCCGGGCCCGCCGGTCGCTGGGCCTCGCCGTCGCCGCCATCGACCTCCTCACCGACGACGCCGGGCGGGTGGCGGTGATGGAGGTCAACTCCGGGTGGTCGTTCGAGCACCTCGTCCGGGCCCTCCCCGCGGCGCGGCCCGACGCGGTGACGGCCTACGAGGCGGCGCTCGACGTGGCGCTCGGCCGGCGGCCGCTCGAGGGGGCGGGGTGACGACCGGGCGGCACCGGTCCGGCTCCCCGTGGGCGCCGACGACGCTCGCCGACGTCGAGTCGTTCGTCGAGGTCGACCTGTTCCAGACGGCCGACGGCCTGTTCCGCGAGGGCGACGGGTTCGCCCGCTCGCAGGCGCTCATGGCCGCCCTCGGCGACCCCCAGGACGCCATCCCCGCCGTCCACGTCGCCGGCACCGCCGGCAAGGGCACCGTCGCTACCGCCATCGCGGCAGCGGCATCGGGCCCGCTCCGCGTCGGCCTCCACGTGTCGCCCCACGTGTACGACCTGCGGGAGCGCTTCGCCGTCGACGGCGAGCAGGCCGACGAGGACGAGGTCGTCGCCCTCCTCGATCGGGTCCTGCCCGCCGTGCGGACCATGGGCGACGGGCCGCACGGCCCGCCGACGTCCTACGAGGTCACCCTGGCCATGAGCCTGCTCCACTTCCGGGACCGGCGCTGCGACCTCGTGGTGGTCGAGACGGGCCTGGGCGGGCTGTTCGACGCCACCAACACCATCCGCCGGCGCGACAAGCTCGCCGTGATCGTCCGGATCGGTCTCGACCACCAGGCGGTGCTGGGGGCCACCGAGGTCGCCATCGCCGCCCAGAAGGCCGGCATCTTGACCGTCGACGGCGAGGCCGTCGTGCTGCGGCCCGAGGACCCGGAGGTGGAGGCGGTGCTGGCCGACACCGCGGCCGCGAGACGCTGCCGGGTCCGATGGGTCGATCCCGCACCGGCGCCCACCGACGTGCCCCACCTCGTCGAGGACGAGGCCGTGGCCCGGACCGCGCTCGAGGTGCTCGGGGCGCACACGGGTCACGACCTGGCCCGTCGCCTGCCGCCGCTCGGCTCCCTGGCCCTCCCCGGCCGGTTCGAGGCGGTCGCCCTCCCCGCCGGCGGTCGCGCCCTGCTCGACGGGGCCCACAACCGGATCAAGCTGGCCGCCTTCGTCGAGCGCCTCCACCGCGAGCACGGCCGCCGCCCCCGGCCGTGGGTGCTGGGCTGCAAGGCCGACAAGGACGCCGCCGCCCTCGTCGACATCGTGGCCGCCGAGGCGGACCGCCTGTGCGTGGTGGGGTTCCCGATCCGCGGCGGCGACGTGCCGTCCGGGCCGTCGATGGATCCCGCCGCGCTGGCTGCCCTGGCCCACGACCGGGCCCCGGCGCTGGACGTCACCATCGCCGCCGACGCGTCGGGGGCGGCGGACTTCATCGCCGCCACCGCCGCCGGGACCGACGTCGTCCCCGTCGTCGGGTCCTTCTACCTGCTGGCGGCGCTGGCCCCGCTGCTGCGCACGACCTGACGACGCGGCCTCAACGCCCGCCATCGGCCAGGCGGTCGCGCAGCCAGGCCGCATCGACCGGGGCGTGGGCCCCCTGGTCGTTGTTGAAGTAGGCGAAGACGTCGCACCCGCCGTCCTGCCACTCCCCCAGCCTCTCGGCGACCCGCCACAGGCGGCGCCCTGTGTAGCGCCCGGCGTACGGCGCCCGCCTCGCATCGGGGCCGTGGAAGCGGACGTAGGTCCAGTCGGTGGTGGTGACCCACGGGTGGTCGGCGATCAGGTCGTGGATGCAGAGGGCCACGTCGTGGCGGGCCAGGCAGGCGAAGGTGTCGTCGTGGACCCAGTCGGGGTCCCGGAGCTCGACCGCCCAGCGGAGCCGGCGGGGCAGGGCGGCGAGGGCCTCGTCGAGCCGGGCGGTGTCGCGCCGCCACCGGGGCGGCAGCTGCAGGAGGTTCGGGCCGAGGTGGGCGCCGAGGTGCTCGACCCGGTCCAGGTGGTTCGGCACCCACGTGGCCGGCTCCCGCAGCTTGCGCCGATGCGTCGCGAACTGGCTGACCTTCACCGCGTAGCAGAACCCGGGGGGCGCCTGGTCCCGCCACCCCTCGACGGTGGACACAGCCGGCAGCCGATAGAAGGTGGCGTTGAGCTCGACGGTGTCGAACTGCTCGGCGTAGTGGGAGAAGCGGAGCCGGGCCGGCAGGCCGGCCGGGTAGAACGGCCCGCTCCACGGCTTGTAGTCCCAGCCCGAGCAGCCGACCCGGGCCCGGCCGCGGGGAGAGGTCGACGGCGACACCGCCGCCCCCTACCCGGGCGCAGGCGTTTGACCGCCCGTCCCGGTGGGGAGCCGTGCGATCCCGACCACTCCTGCGGAGGTCCCCGATGCCCGTCGCCCCCGGCACCGTCCTGAGCTGCTCGAACGACGACTGCGGGTGCCGCATCCAGGTGCAGGTCCCGTGCCCCCACGGTGACGAGTACTCCTGCGCGTGCGGCCACACCCTGACCGAGAGCACCGACGGCGGGGCCATCCCGCCGACCCCCGGCGCCTGAGCGCCGGCCGCGGACACACCGGTGGAGAGGCCGCGGCGGCGGCCTCAGGTGTGAGCGTCGAGGCTCAGCGGCCGGTGACGGGGAGCGTCACCGGCTCGTGCGCCGCCGCCGTCGGGACGGCGCAGCGCACCGTGTCCCGGTGGATCTTGGCCTCGTAGAGCGCGCCGTCGGCCCGGTGGCAGAGGGCCTCGGTGCTGGCGTCGCCCCGCTCGAGCTCCGCCACACCGATCGAGCAGGTCATGGTGGCGCCGCGCCCGAAGGCCTCGCCCCGGATGGCGTCACGGATGCTGGAGGCCACGTCGGCGGCGTGGGTCAGCGAGGTGTCGGGGCACAGGACGGCGAACTCGTCGCCGCCCAGGCGGGCGACGAAGTCGGTCTCGCGGACGAGGTCCGAGACGAGGGCGGCCGACGTGCGCAGGACGGCGTCGCCCAGGATGTGGCCGCCCCGGTCGTTGACCGCCTTGAAGTGGTCGAGGTCGCAGATGATGACCGACAGCGGCCGGCCGCGGCGGCGGGCCCGCAGCATCTCCGCGGTCAGCCGCTCGTCCCACGCCCGCCGGTTCCCGACCGCGGTCAGGGGGTCCTCGCGGCTGAGCTGCTCGAGCTCCTCCACGAGGGCGGCGTTGCGCGTCCGCTCCGACTCGAGCGCGGTCTGGGTGAGGTGGTGCTGCCAGCGACGGCGCTCGCGGTACACCTGGGCGGAGATCACCAACGCCACGGCGGTCAGCCCGTAGAACGCCGCGGTCGTGACCTGCTGCCCGGTCAGACCAGGGTCGGCACCGATCGAGGACACGGCGATGGCGACCGCGGTGACGACGGCCAGCACGACGGTCATCGGCCACCGCCACACCACGAGGAAGGCCGTGGCGAAGAACGGGAGGGTCAGGCCCAGCAGGTAGGCCTCGACCTCGGCGCCGGCCTGCGGGACCATCCAGGCGATGGTGAGCTCGAGGGCGACCACCATCAGGAGCGAGAGCTGCTCGGGCCAGCGCTCCCCGACCCGGCGCCACCGGAGCGCCAGCCACACCAGGCCGATGGCCGCCTCGCCGAGGAGTCGGGCGACGAGGAACTCGCCGGCCCGGGCGGGGACGAGCACGGCGTCGAAGGTCGTCCAGAGCGGGAGGGCGGCCAGCGCCACCAGCCCGGCGATCAGCGTCGTGTCCCGCGTCTCCCGGCGGCGGTCGGCGGCGGAGGCGGCGACGGCGCGGGAGATCGCGGCGATCTCCGCCGTCCCCGGCTCCCCCTCGCTCACGATCGCCACGGGGGAACCGTCGGCCATTCGCCCTGGTCGTTGAGGGTTCGCCTCCGCCCCGGGGAGCGGGGCCCGGCCGGCTCTCCGGCTCGTCCCGTCGATCCCGATCCACCGTCGACGGCCGATGGGATCGACAGGAGCGGAACCCGTCAGGCGTCGCCGGCGGTGAGGTCGACCCGGCGCAGGAGCTGGGCGTTGGCGGCCACGACGATGGTGCTGAGGCTCATCAAGATGGCGCCCACCGCCGGCGAGAGGCTCACGCCGGCGAAGGCCAGGACCCCGGCGGCGAGGGGGATGGCGACGAGGTTGTACCCCGCCCCCCAGGCCAGGTTCTGGACCATCTTGCGGTAGCTGGCCCAGGACAGGCGGATCACGCCGAGGACGCTGCGGGGGTCGGACGAGGCCAGCACGACGCCGGCGGACTCCATGGCCACGTCGGTGCCGGCGCCGATGGCGAGGCCGACGTCGGCGCGGGCCAGGGCCGGGGCGTCGTTGACCCCGTCGCCGACCATGGCCACCGAGAGGCCCCGCGCCTGGAGGTCGGACACGGCCTTGTCCTTGTCCTCGGGCAGGACCTCGGCGAACACCTCGTCGATCCCGAGCTGGCGCCCGACGGCCTCGGCGACGGGACGGGCGTCGCCGGTGATCATCACGGCCCGGATGCCCAGCCGGTGCAGCTCGTCGATGGCCTCGCGGGACTCCGGGCGGACCTCGTCCTCGAGGGCGAGGGCGCCGATGATCCGGCCCTCCTCGACCAGGTGAAGGACCGCGGCACCCCGCCCGCTCCACGTCTCGACCGGGTCGGCCAGCTCGGGGGGGACGGTGAGGCCCGCCTCCCGGAGCAGGGCCGGCCCCCCGACCTGGTAGAGGCGCCCGTCGACGGTGGCCGAGACGCCCCGGCCGGTCGTGGCCTGGAACCCGGTGGCCCGGGCGGACCCGAGGCGCCGCTCCTCGGCGGCCCGCACGATGGCGCGGGCGAGGGGGTGCTCGGAGTCGGCCTCGACGGCGGCGGCGAGGCGCAGGACGTCGTCGTCGTCACGATCGACGCCGACGACGGCGCTGACGACGTGCTCGCCCCTCGTGAGGGTGCCGGTCTTGTCGAACAGGACGGCGTCGATGGAGCGCATGCGCTCGAGGGAGAGGCGGTCCTTGATGAGGATCCCGGCCCGGGCCGACACCGAGGTGGAGAGCGAGATCACCAGCGGGATGGCCAGCCCGAGGGCGTGGGGGCAGGCGATGACGAGGACGGTGACGGTGCGGACGACCGCGGCGTCGGTGTCGCCGACGAGGTTCCACACGAGGAGGGTGGCCAGCCCGGCGGCCACGGCGACGTAGAAGAGCAGGGCGGCGAAGCGGTCGGCCAGGGCCTGGGCCCGCGACCGGGACGTCTGGGCCTCGGCCACGAGCCGCTGGATGCCGGCCAGCGCCGTGTCCTCGCCGAGGGCGGTGACCCGCACCCGGATGGACGAGTCGGTGGCGACGGTGCCGGCGACGACCCGGTCGCCCTCGCCCTTGGCGACGGGTCGGGACTCGCCGGTCACCATCGACTCGTCCAGCTCGGCGGCGCCGTCGACGACCACGCCGTCGGCCGGGACCCGACCGCCGGGGCGGACGAGGACGACGTCGTCGACGCCCAGGTCGGCGAGGTGGACGGTCTCGACACCACCCTCGGTCACCCGCTCGGCCTCGTCGGGCAGGAGCTCGGCGAGGGCGGCGAGCGCCCCGCGGGCCTGGCCGATCGCCTTCATCTCCTGCCAGTGGCCGAGCAGCATGATCGTGACGAGGGTGGCCAGCTCGAACCACAGGTCCACGTCGATGAGGTCCAGCTCGGTGGCCACCGACCCCCCGAGCGCCACCAGCAGACCCATCGAGATCAGCAGCATCATCCCGGGCTGGCGGCTCCGCAGCTCGGACCAGCCGCCCCGCAGGAACACGGGCCCGCCGACGAGGAAGACGGTCGCCCCGAAGAGCGGGGCGACCCACTCGTCACCGGCGAAGGACGGCGCCGTGTAGCCCAGCCAGTCCTGGACCATCTCGCTGTACACGACAGCGGGCAGGGTGAGGACCAGGCTGATCCAGAACTTCCGGCGGAACATCTCGGCGTGATCGCCGTGGTCGCCGTGGCCGCCGTGATCGCCGTGTCCCTCGTGCTCGCCGTGGCCACCGTGGTGGTCCGGGGCCTGGGGGCCGTTCCGGGGGTGGGTGGTCGAGGTGCTCATGGTGCGTCCTCCGCTTCCGTCTCCTCCGGTATACCCCCGGGGGGTATGTTCGTCAACCTGTTTCGGGACGGCGATCCGAGCCAGGGCGTCGGCATGGTCGACATCCGGGTGGTCGAGACGAGCGGTCTGGGCGACCGCAGCTACGTGGTGACCGACGGTCGGGCGGCTGCGGTCATCGACCCGCAGCGCGACATCGACCGGGTGCTGGCGGTCGTCGGCGAGGTCCCGGTCTCCCACGTGCTCGAGACGCACATCCACAACGACTACGTCTCCGGCGGTCTCGCCCTGGCCCGGCGCACCGGGGCCGCGTACGTGGTCAACGCGGCCGACGACGTCGCCTTCGACCGCACGCCGATCAGCGACGGCGAGACGGTGACGGCGGGGTCGATGGAGATCACGGCGGTGGCGACACCCGGGCACACGCTGACCCACCTCTCCTACGTCCTGGCGGTCGGGGGTGAGGAGGTCGCCGTGTTCACCGGCGGCTCGATGCTCTTCGGCGCCATGGGTCGCACCGATCTGGTCGACCCCGACCGGACCGAGGAGCTGACCCGGGCCCAGCACCGATCGGCGCGACGGCTCGCCGAGCGCCTGCCCGACGACGTCGAGGTGCACCCCACCCACGGCTTCGGCAGCTTCTGCTCGGCCACCGAGACGAAGGGCACCGAGTCGACCATCGGACGGGAGAAGGAGCAGAACAACGCCCTGACCCAGGACGAGGACTCCTTCGTGGCCGAGCTGGTGGCCGGGCTCACCGCCTACCCCCGCTACTACGCCCACATGGGGGTGCGGAACGCCGAGGGGGCCGACGAGGCCGACCTGTCCATCCCGGCCGAGGTCGACCCGTCCGAGCTGCGCCGCCGCATCGACGCCGGCGAGTGGGTGGTCGACCTGCGGGAGCGCACGGCATTCTCCGCCGGTCACGTCCCGGGCACGATCTCGGTGGAGCTCGCCGACCCGTTCGCCACCTTCCTGGGCTGGACGATCCCGTGGGGGACACCGCTGACGCTGGTCGGCGACACCGCCGACCAGGTCGTGGAGGCCAAGCGGCAGCTGGTCCGGATCGGCATCGACGACCCCGCGGGGGCGGCGACGGGCCCGACCGAGCGGCTCGCCGGCGACCGGGCGGTGGCCCGCTACCGCCGAGCGACCTTCGCTGACCTGGCCGAGGAGCGGGCTCACCGGGCCGAGGTCGTGGTGCTGGACGTGCGCCGACCGGACGAGTGGGACGAGGCCCACATCGACGGCGCCGTCGGCATCCCCTTCTACGACCTCGAGGGCCGCGAGCACGAGGTCCCCGACGGCGAGGTCTGGGTGCACTGCCAGTCCGGCTACCGGGCCTCCATCGGGGCCTCGCTCCTGGACCGGGCCGGGCGCCGGGTCGTGCACGTCGACGACGCCTGGGAGAGCGCCGCCCCCGCCGGGCTGCCCATGGCCTGACCCCGACCGGCGCAGGCGGAGGGTTGCCCGACAGCCATCGGGGAACCATGAGGGGCCATGAGCGACCTTCCCCCGATCGTGCGCCCCGAGAACGGGGCCCCTGCCGTCGACTTCGACCACGCCCTGGCCGCCGACCTGGCCGGGGAGCTGCGGGCGGCGGCCACGGCCCTCAACGAGGGCGTGGCCGACCGCGCCACTGCCGCCGCCGGGGCCCGCACCCACTGGCGGGGCATCAACCGGGGGGAGTTCGACGATGCCGTGGCCGACCAGGCGACCACCGCCACCGGCCTGGCCGACCGCTGCTCACGGGAGCGGGGGCGGCTCATCGACGCCTGGGAGTCGGCCAACGCCGAGCAGCGCCGCCGCAACGACGCCGCCGCCGCCGAGGACGCGCCCGCCGGCGGCGGGGGCGGAGGTCAGCCGGCGCACGCCCAGTGACGGGACGATCTTGGGCAACCCGCATCGGGCTCGCCGCCGCGATGATCGGGTTGGGGGCCTGCGGCCTCTTCGGCGGCGACGGCGGGCGCCCCTCGGCCGACGAGGGCGAGGTGACCCGGATCCTCGGCGGTGGCGAGGCCGAGCTGGCCGACGGGGTCGACGCCCGCTCCGCCGACCTGGCCGACGTCACCGGCCTGGGCGTCGGCCCCGACGGCACCGTGGCCGTCGCCGCCGAGGCCGGCGACGGCGAGGCCGGCGTCTGGGTGCTCGAGCCCGACGCCGACACGGTCCGGGTCCTGGCTCCCGACGGGGAGGGGACGGACGCCTCGTTCTCGGCGGGCGACCCCCTCGTGCGGGCCGACACCGTGCTGGTGCCGACCGTCCACACCCGCGCTCTGGCCGACGAGATCGCCCTCGCCGACCCCGCGGCGCGCACGCCCGTCGCCCCCACCGACGGCTCCGTGCCCGACGCCGAGCAGGTCTTCGGCTCCCTCGCCGAGGGCGACGGCGGCCTCTGGCGCACCTACCGCACGCCCGCCACGGTCCGTCGCGCCGGCGCCGGCGACACGCTCACGGTGGACCTGGCGGCCGAGGGGTGTGCCCAGTCCATGCCCCACGGCCTGGCGGCGACCGACGACGGGGCGATCGTCGCCGACCCCGGCTGCCGGACCCTCTGGGCCGTCGCCGCCGACGGCACCGTCACCGAGCGGGGCGACCTGCCCGGCTGCCCCGACGGCGTCGAGGGCGCCCCGGCGCCGGTCGACGTGGCCCGCCACGGCGACATGCTGGTCGTGGCCGACACCGGGTGCCGGGTGGTGTGGGCCGGGCCGGTCGCCGGCGGACCGCTCGAGCCGCTGCTGGGCACCGGCGACGCCGACGCCGACACCGCTCCCGTCGAGGACCTCCGGTTCGACGCCCCGGTGGGGGTCGAGGTCGACGACGACGGCCGGGTCTACGTGCTCGACGGCGTCGGTCTCGGCTTCCGCGGCCGCAGCCTGGCCGACTCCCCCGTGGTGTGGATGACGGGGCCGGGCCTGGTGTGAGGGCCGCCGGTCAGGCGCCGGCCTCGAACAGCTTGTCGAGCATCTGCCCGTCGACGTGGCCGAAGATCGTGGCCAGGGGACCCTCGAGATCGCCGTCCTCACCCTCCAGCAGGGCCACCAGCTCGGGGTCGGCCTCGACCATGGCCTCGATCTGGGCGTAGGTGAGCGTCCGGGCCTCGTCCTTGAAGCCGTCGACGTCGACCAGCCCGGGTTCGTCGAGCGAGTCGCCCAGGCGGGTGCCCCCCTCGACCAGGGCGTAGACGGTGAGCCCGGCGGCCGCCGAGGTCCCCCCGGTGGCGGGCGAGATCGTGATCAGGGCGCCCCCCAGGGCCCGGCCGCCGCCGTTGATGCCGGCCAGGAGGGCGTCGCGCCGCTGCTCGGCGCTGAGCTCGTCGTCGTTGAGCTCCTGCATCCCGGCGCCGAGGTTGCCCCACAGGGAGCCGACCCGGTCGAGCTCGTCGGCCATGTGGTCGTAGCGGAGCTCGCCGTCCTGGACGAGGTCGTCGACGCCGGCCTGGAGCTCCCGCTGGCCGTAGGCCCCGACGCCGTGGGAGATGATCTCCAGCGCCGACCCCGGCCCGTCGTTGTCGTAGGCCAGCTCCTGGAAGAAGTCCCGCACCACGTCGTCGTCGACGTTCCACAGGGCGTCGTCGCCGGCGTGGAGCCGGGAGGCGTCGTCGCCGTGGAGGGCGATCTGCTCCATGATCAAGGTGGTGGCGCCGACCCGGGCGATCGAGCGCTTGACCAGGTCGGGCACGTCCCCGTCGCCGGTGTGGTGCACGACCACCCCGAAGGCGTCGGCGGCGGCGCGATCGGTCCCCGGGGGCGAGTCGGGGCTCTCGGGCCAGACGGCGAAGGCGCCCTCGATGGCGCCGCCGGCAGCCTCCAGGTACTCGTCCCGGAGGTCCTGGTCGTCCATGTCGTCGTCGAAGTAGCCGGTGAGGGCCTCGACGGCGTCGATGTTGGGCGGGTGGACGAGGAGGTCGGCGTTGCCGGTGTAGACGCCGTCACCGTCGGTCTCGGTGACGAACTCGAAGGCGGCCTCGGGGCTGCGGTCGAGGATCCGGATGGCGAGCAGCTCGTCGGCGTTGAGGGCGGGGTCGGTGACGTACAGGCGGTTCCAGCTCGGGGGCGACGGGACCCGGCTGAACGGGTCCTCGCGGCGGTAGCGGAGGACCAGCTCGGCGGCGTCGGCGATGAAGGACGGGGCCCCGTCGCCATGGGCGAGCAGGAGGGCGAGGTCGTGGATCTCCCGCGGGGTGTCGGCGGTGAGCAGGTCGTCGGCCACCGCCTGGTTGCGGTCGTCGTCGAGCCCGGCCAGCACGACGCGGTCGAACGGGGCGAGCAGATCGTGGGACAGGTCGGCGTTGGCGAAGGTCGACTCCGGGTCGCCGGTGCCGACGACGAACTGGGCCTCGCCCAGCAGGTGGATGGCCTCGACGGTCTGGGTCACGCCATCGGCGCCCAGCTGCTCGACGAAGGCGGCGCTGAAGGGCTCCAGGGCGCTGTTGGCCTCGACCCGCTCGAGGAGGTCGCGCAGCTCGGGGAACCGCTCGGCCATGGCCTCGGCGTCGTCGACGGAGACGCCGGCCATCTCGGCCAGCTCGTCCTCGGAGAGGCCGGTCTCGTCGAGCAGCGCCAACCACTCGTCGGCCAGGGCGGCCGCCTCGGCCTCGGCCTCGTCCTCGGTGGCCGGGGGGATCCGCCCGGCGAAGTGCTCGTCGTCGCCGACCACCACGCCGAACGACGTCGGCGTCGAGTCGGCGGCCACGAAGCGGGCGGCGACCAGGCGGACCCACTCGGTGGTGTAGGCCCAGTCCCGGGCGACCTCGGTGACCTCGGCGCCGGTGCCGGCGCCGACCGAGCTGCCGTAGGCCGGCCCCGACGCGGCCCAGGCGGCGGCGGCGGCGGTGAGGCGGGACCCGGCGCGGGTGATGGCATCGTCGATGCCGTCGGCGGTGTCGGCGAAGGCGCGCAGGTCAGCGGGGGAGGCGGCGGCCTCGGACATGCAGCCGGCCTGCCCTCAACCCCATTTCGGCAAACATCACGTCATCTCGATGCCCCCCGACCCGCCTCGCGCCACGGGCGCCCTCACCGCTCCGATCCCCCCTCACCCCGGGGGCGGGGGCCGTCGTCGGCGACGGGGAGGTTGATGACGTAGCGCAGGCCGACGAGGCGCAGCAGCAGGCACACGGCCGCCCCGACCACCGCGAACGCACCGGCATCGCTCCCCGCCCGGTGGGCGACGGCGACGACGGCGGCGCCGGCGAGCGCCGGCACGGCGTAGAGCTCGGTGCGCAGGACGGTCGGCACCTCGCGCAGCAGAACGTCGCGCACGATGCCGCCGCCGATGCCGGTGATCGCCCCGAGGACGACCGCCTGGACCGGGCCCAGGCCGAGCCGCAGGGCCTTGGTCGCACCGGTGACGCAGAAGAGCGACAGGCCGACGGCGTCGAAGACGAGCACCGCCCGTTGGAGCCGGTCCCGCCCCCTCCGAGCGACGAAGCACACCACGCCGGGCGCGGCGGCGGCGATCAGGAAGCGACCATCCCGGACGGTCTCGGGCGGGACGCCGATCAGCAGGTCGCGCGTGATCCCGCCGGCCAGGCCGACGACGGCGGCGAGCACGACGACGCCGAACACGTCGAGGCGGGCCCGGACGGCGGCGAGTCCGCCGCTGAACCCGAAGACGAAGGTCGCGGCGAGGTTGAGGCCGAGGATCAGGTGCGTCTCGACCGCGTCGGTGATCGCCATCTCACGAGGTCCTGTCCACGGTCGCCGGCCCGGCCCCGTGGCGCACGGGACGCTGCGACGAATATTCCTAGTCGCTACTAGACTGCCGGCGCCGGGGTGCGGGAGGACCGCCCCATCGACGAGCACGAGATCGGGGCGCCCATGCCGACCCTCCAAGAGCAGGCACGAGCACTGGGTGACCCTACCCGGCACCAGATCTTCCGGTACCTGGTGGACGCCGACGACGGCGCCGACGTCGCCGAGCTGACCGCCCACCTCGGGCTGAACCACAACGCCATCCGCCAGCACCTCGCCAAGCTGGTCACCGCCCGGCTGGTGGTCGAGAGCACCGCGGCGCCGACCGGGCGCGGCCGGCCCCGGCTGCGCTACACCGTCGACCCGGCGGCCGACGGTCGGTGGGGCCCGATGGGCCCCTACGAGCGGCTCGCCGTGCTGCTGACCGAGCTGGCCCGCACCGGCGAGACCCCGGTCGAGGTCGGGCGGCGGGCGGGGCTCCGCCTCCGGCGGGGCGCGACGCCGACCGACGACCCGACGGGTGCGTTCGTGGAGGAGATGGCCCGGCAGGGCTTCGACCCGACCGCCCGCCACCGGGGGGACCGGGTGGCGGTGACCCTCCAGACCTGCCCCTTCACCTCCGCCGTGCTCACCGACCCGGACACCATCTGCGACATCCACCTCGGCCTGGCCCAGGGGGTCGCCGAGGCGGTCGGGGGCATGGTCGTCGAGGAGCTCGTCCCCAAGGACCCTCGGAACGCCCAGTGCCGTCTGCGCTGCCGGCTGACCACCGAGGCGTGAGGACCGCCACGGACGCACGCCTGGGCGTCGGCGATGACGGGATCGCCCGGTGCCGATGGGCGTTCAACCACCCGCTGCTGCTCGCCTACCACGACGCCGAGTGACGGCGCCCCGCCCACGGCGAGCAAGCGCTCTACGAGCGGCTCGCCCTGAAGGGGTTCCAGGCGGGGCTGTCGTGCCTCATCGTCCTCCAGAAGCGACCCGCCCTCCGCCGGGCGTTCGGCGCCTTCGACCCGGACCACGTCGCCGCCCTGACCGACGACGACCTCCACGTGATCGGGCAGGACCGGGAGGTCATCAGGAACCGTGCGAAGGTCGCGGCGGCGCGGACGAACGCCGAGGCGACGATCGCGCTCCGCCGACACGGCGGGCTCGAGGAGCTCGTCTGGTCCCGCCGGGGCGTGGTGGGCACCGACCCGGACGACCCCCGTCAGGCGCGGGCGGCAGGAGAGCTCGCCCGTGACCTCCGCGCCGACGGGTTCCGGTTCGTCGGCCCGACCTCAGCCCACGCCTTCCTGCAGGCTGCCGGGGTGCTGCCCGCGCACGTGCCCGGGATGTCACGTCGCCGCCTCCTCGGCCGTCCGGGGCGTCACCGAGGCGGCGTGGCGCCGACAGGGGGTTCCGGGCGGCGGTCCGCCGGACGCCGTCCGGATCGACCCGACCAGCACCCGTCACCAGGATCCCGGCCCCACGGGGCGGCATCGCTCGGGGACGACACGACCAGCGGCCTGCTCGGGAGCAGGTGCGTCAGCAACCGCCGACCACTGAGACGCGGGCACGCCAGGTAGAGGTCGAGGTCCGACAGCGCGACCACGAGCTCGTCCAGGGCGCGGAGCTCGTCTCGTCGGAGGGTCACGCCACCGACGTCGATCACCACGGGGCCTTCCGGTGGCGCCTCGCGCAGCCAACCGACGAGGCGGTCGGTGGTGGCGGCGTCCACCGCATCGGCCAGCACGACCACCACACGGCCCTCCCGGGTGCGCACGTGGAAGGGCGCTCGCGGTCGGGCCGGACGTCGCCCGGACGGCGCCGCGTCCGATGCGCCTCCGCCGTCGGTCGCGGTGCGGTCAGGCGACACGACGGTCGTCGGACCTCTCGGGGGTCGACGGAGGTCCCTCGCGCTCCGGCGGTGCGCCGGCCTCCGCGGCCTCCGGTGCCTCGAGGGCCGCGTCCGCGGCCGCGGCCTCCTCCAGCCCCGTCACGTAGGCGACGCCTCCCATCATGCTGCCGAAGCCCAGTCCGCCCCAGAAGGCGACGAAGGCGCCGAACCCGACCGCCGACTCCCACTCCAACCCCGACAGCACGCTCGGCACCGCGATCCCGACGAAGGCGAGGGCGACGCCGATGCCGCTGCCGATGCCGACGCACCGGCCGAACCCTGGCGGCGAGGCCCACGATGCGGCGAGGTCGTCGGGGTTCCATGCGCGCGTCTCGTTCATAGTTCTAGCGTAGAGCAGAACTAATCTCGGGTCGATCGCGGGCTGGTTCGCTCGCCGCCAGCGCCGCCGGCGCCGCCGTCGTAGACATCAAGACGACCGTTCGCCGTCATCCCCCCGACCGCCAAGGACCGACATGAGCACCTTCCTCCTGCCGCCCGAGCCGATCACCTCGCTCGACGCGTACCTGGCCACCGAGCACGGCGGCCTCGGCGTCGAGACGGCGCAGCGGATCGGCCCGGCGGCCACGATCGAGATGATCGCCGCCTCGGGGCTGCGGGGACGTGGCGGCGGCGGGTTCCCCACGGGCCGCAAGTGGGCCGGCATCGCCGGCCAGACCGCCCGCCGTCGGTACCTGGTCGTCAACGGGGCCGAGGGCGAGCCGGGCACGTTCAAGGACAGGGCCCTGCTGCGGGCGAACCCCTACCAGGTCGTCGAGGGCATGGTCATCGCCGGGTTCGCCATCGGCGCCGAGGAGGTCTTCATCTGCCTCAAGGCGTCGTTCGAGCGGGAGATCGACGCCGTCACCCGCGCCGTCCAGGAGCTCCAGGACGCCGGCATCTGCTCGGACTGCACCGTCACCATCGTCGGCGGCCCCGACGAGTACCTGTTCGGCGAGGAGAAGGCGATGCTCGAGGTGATCGAGGGCAAGCCCCCTCTCCCCCGGTGGTTCCCGCCCTACGAGCAGGGCCTGTTCGCCTCCTCCCCCCAGGCCGGCTGGGAGGCGGGGCCGCACGGCGCCGACCGCCGGACCGACGAGCCCAACCCGACGCTCGTCAACAACGTCGAGACCCTGGCCAACGTGCCCCACATCCTGGCCCGGGGCGCCGACTGGTTCCGGACCATGGGCACCGACGAGTCGCCCGGGACCATCGTCGCCACCGTCGTCGGCGACGTCGTCGCGCCCGACGTCGGGGAGGTCGAGCTCGGCACCCCGCTGGGCGCGGCGATCGACGGCGTGGGCAGCGGCATCCACCCCGGCCGGCGCATCAAGGCCGTCTTCTCGGGGGTCGCCAACCCCGTCGTGACGGCCGACCAGCTCGACACGCCCGTGAGCTACGAGGGCTTCGCCGCCATCGGCAGCGGGATGGGCGCGGCGGGCTTCATCGTCCACGACGACACGGCGTGCATGGTCGGGGTCGCCCACCAGATGTCCCGGTTCCTCGCCATCGAGTCCTGCGGTCAGTGCCCTCCGTGCAAGATCGGCTCGGGCGAGATCACCGCCCACCTCGCCCGCATCGAGGCCGGCGACGGCGATGACGACGACCTCGCCGCCATCGGCGGCTGGCTCCAGCGCGTCACCGACGGCAACCGCTGCTACCTCCCGGTCCAGGAGCAGCTCGTCGTCAGCAGCGTCCTGCGCGCCTTCCCCGAGGAGTTCGCCGAGCACGTCGAGCAGCACCGCTGCCCCCGCCCGGCGAGCCGGCCCTTCCCGCGGCTGGTCGACCTGGCCGACGGCCGGGCGACCTACGACGAGGCCTACGCCCGCAAGCGCCACGACTGGACCTACGCCGAGCCCTGATCGCGGGCGCGCCGCGTGCTCGCGGCCACGCTCAGAGCATCCCCAGCTGGAGGCGGGCGGCGTCCGACATGCGGTGGATCGTCCACGGCGGGTCCCACACGAGGGTGACCTCGACGTCGTCGACACCGGGCATGGCGATGACCGCTCGGGCGGCGTCGGCGCGCAGCACGTCACCCATCCCGCACCCCGGCGCCGTCATCGACATGTCGATCTCGATGCGGCGGGTGCCGAGCGGGCCGGGGAGCTCCTCGCAGCGGTAGACCAGCCCGAGGTCCACGATGCTCACCGGGATCTCCGGGTCGTAGACCTGGCCCAGGGCGTCGAGGACGCGGTCCATCGCGAACGAGCCCTCGTCGTCCGCGGGCTCGGCGTCGCTGTCTGGCGGCTCGAGGCCGACGGCGTCGGCGTCGACGGCGTCGATGCGCAGGAGCGATCCCAGCTCGGTGCGCACGGTGATGCTCCCCCCGAGCCGCTGGACGACCTCGACCTCGCCGCCCTCGGACAGGAGCACGCGCTGCCCGGCGGGCACCGTCGTGGCCGGGCAGTCCCGCAGGAGCCGGATCGGCGACCAGGCCACCGCTCAGCCCCCGCCCCGCAGCGCCGCCGACGCGGCCACCCGGTCGTGCAGCGAGGTCGGGGTGATGGTGTCGACGACCTCGGCGGCGAAGGCGGCGATCAGCATGGCTCGCGCCGTCTCCCACGGGATGCCGCGGGTCCGCAGGTAGAACAGTGCGTCGTCGTCGAGGCGCCCCACGGTGGCGCCGTGGGTGCAGCGGACGTCGTCGGCCAGGATCTCGAGCCACGGTCGGGTGTCGGCCTGGGCGGTCGGGGTCAGCACGAGGTTGCGGTTCGACTGGTGGGCGTCGGTGCCGGTCGTCCCGGGGCGGACGAGGACGTGGCCGCTGAACGAGCCCCGTCCGCGACCGTCGATGATCCCCCGGAACCGCTGGGTGCTCGTGCCGCGGGAGGCGCCGTGGTCGACCCGGACGACGGTGTCGTGGCGCTGGTCGCCCGACGGCAGGTAGAGCCCATCGATGTCGGCGCGCCCGTCGGCGCCGGTGAAGCGGACGTCGATCGCGCTCCGGGCGATCCGGCCGCCCGTCATGATCGACGTCGCCCGCACCGTGGCGTCGGCGCCGAGGTCGATGGCGGTGCGGCCGACGTGGATGGCGGCCGGTGCTTCGTCCTGGATGCGGTGCTGGGTGACGGTCGACCCGACTCCGGCGACGACGCGCGTGGACGCATTGGTGACCGACGGCCCGGCGAACCCGACGTAGGACTCGATCAGGTGGAGGCGGCTCCCGGGGCCGGCGAGCACGACGGTCCGCGGGTGGTTCGCGGTGGTGCCCTCGCCGGGGGCGGCGACGTGGACGACGTGGACGGGCCGGTCGAGCTGGGCGTGCGGCTCGACCATCACCGCGGCGACGTCGCGCCCCGCGGCCCAGTTGAGGGCGTGGAAGCCGTCGACGGGCTGGTCCTCGGCGGCGCGCGCGGACGGCGGCCGGGCCTTCATCCCGTCGCGGTTGCCGAGCCACAGACCGTCCACCGGGGAACCGACGTCGGACGCGCCGAGGTCGAGGGCACCGTTGACGAACACGAGGCGCGGCCCGCCGTGGTCGCCGGCGAGGTCATCCACCGCGGCCCGGCACATCGCCGGGGACGGGTCGGCGGGCGGGGTGGCGGTCTCGAGGGCGCGGACGATGACGTCGACGGGCGCGTAGTGCCACGCCTCGTCGCGGGAGGTCGGGAGCCCGTGGGCGGCGAGCCACACCCGTCCTCGCTCCGCCCGCGCGCTCGGCGGCGTCGGCGGGGCGAGCCGCTCGAGCAGGCCGGTCGAGGTGCTGCTCATCGCGGCGCCCCCGCGACGGCCCCGTACCCGACCGCCTCCAGCTCAGCGGCCAGGGTGTGGTCGCCGGATCGGACGATCCGACCGCCCTGGAGCACGTGCACCCGATCCGGGCGCACGACCTCGAGGAGGCGAGGGTGGTGGGTGATGATCAGCATCGACCGGTCGGGCTGGCGCAGGCGCTCCATGCCCTCACCGACGACGCGCAGCGCGTCGATGTCGAGGCCGGAGTCGGTCTCGTCGAGGATGGCGAGGCGCGGCTCGAGCAGCGAGAGCTGCAGGATCTCGTTGCGCTTCTTCTCGCCGCCGGAGAACCCGTCGTTCACGGCGCGGCTGAGGAAGGCCGGGTCCATGTCGAGCCGGGCCATGTGATCGCGGGCCAGGGCGAGGAACTCGACGGCGCTCATCTCGGGCTGGCCCCGCTCGAGGCGGGTGGCGTTGAGGGCGGTGCGGAGGAAGTACATGTTCCCCACGCCTGGGATCTCCACGGGGTGCTGGAAGGCGAGGAACACGCCCCTGGCCGCCCGCTCCTCCGGCTCGAGGGCGAGCAGGTCGACGCCGTCGAAGGTCACCGAGCCGCTGATCGTGTAGCCGTCCCGGCCGGCGAGGACGTTGGAGAGGGTGCTCTTGCCCGCCCCGTTCGGGCCCATGACGGCGTGCACCGCGCCCGCCCCGATCTCGAGGTCGAGCCCGTCGAGGATCGTCGTGCCGCCGATCGACGCGGTGAGGTTCGCGATGCGCAGCATCAGCCCACCGCCCCTTCGAGGGTGAGCCGCATGAGGGCCTGGGCCTCGACCGCGTACTCCATCGGGAGCTCGTCGAACACCTCTCGGCAGAAGCCGTTGACGATCATGGACGTGGCGTCCTCCTCGGTGAGACCCCGCTGGCGGCAGTAGAAGAGCTGGTCCTCGCTGACCTTCGACGTCGACGCCTCGTGCTCGACCTGGGCGGTGTCGTTCTTCACCTCGACGTACGGGAACGTGTGGGCGCCGCACTCGGGTCCGATCAGGAGGGAGTCGCACCGGGTGTGGTTGCGGGCCCCGGTCGCCGAGCGGAGGACCTTGACCAGGCCGCGGTAGGTGTTCTGGGCGTGACCGGCCGAGATCCCCTTGGAGAGGATCGTGCTCGTCGTGTTGCGCCCGATGTGGATCATCTTCGTGCCGGTGTCGGCCTGCTGGCGGTGGGTGGTGACGGCGACGGAGTAGAACTCGCCCACGGAGTCGTCGCCCTGGAGGATGACGCTCGGGTACTTCCACGTGATCGCCGAGCCGGTCTCGACCTGGGTCCACGAGATCTTCGCCCGGTCCCCCGCCCGCCCCCGCTTGGTCACGAAGTTGTAGATGCCGCCCTTGCCGTCGGCGTCGCCGGGGTACCAGTTCTGGACCGTGGAGTACTTAATCGACGAGTCGTCGAGGGCGACGAGCTCGACGACGGCGGCGTGGAGCTGGTTCTCGTCGCGCTGGGGCGCGGTGCAGCCCTCGAGGTAGCTGAGGCTGGCGCCCTCCTCGGCGATGATCAGCGTGCGCTCGAACTGGCCGGTCTCGGCCGCGTTGATGCGGAAGTACGTCGAGAGCTCCATCGGGCAGGCGACACCGGCGGGCACGAAGCAGAACGACCCGTCGGAGAACACCGCCGAGTTGAGGGCGGCGAAGAAGTTGTCGCGGAACGGCACCACCGTCCCGAGGTGCTGACGCACGAGCTCGGGGTGCTCACGGACCGCTTCGGAGAAGGAGCAGAAGATCACCCCGGCCTCGGCCAGCTTGGCCTTGAAGGTCGTCGCCACCGAGACGGAGTCCATGATGGCGTCGACGGCGACGCCGGACAGGCGCTCCTGCTCGGCGAGGGAGATCCCGAGCTTGTCGAACTCGGCCCGGATCTGCGGGTCGACCTCGTCGAGGCTCTTCGGCGCCGGCCCCTTCGGCTTGGGCGCCGCCCAGTAGTGCATGTCCTGGTAGTCGATGGGCGGGTGGTGCACGTTCGACCACGTCGGCTCCTCGAGGGTGAGGAAGTGCTCGAAGGCGGCGAGGCGCCACTCGAGGAGCCACGCCGGCTCCTCCTTCTTGGCCGAGATCAGCCTGACCACGCCCTCGTCGAGACCCTTGGGGGCCACGTCCGACTCGAGGTCGGCGTGGAACCCGTAGGCGTACTCTCGCTCGACGAGGGTGTCGACGACGTCGCTCATGTGCTCTCCAGGGGTGGCCGGCTCGGATTTCTTCTAGCAGGTGCTAGTACAATAGGCCCCATGGCCGAGACCACCACCACCGCGGACGTCGAGCAGCCCCGATCGCCGGTGCACGACCTCGACAGCCCCGACGAGATCGCCGAGATGGTGCGCCGCTTCTACGCCGACGTCGCCATGGACGACCTGCTGGGGCCGGTGTTCGAGGACGTCGCCGAGGTCGACTGGTCCGAGCACCTCCCCAAGCTCACCGCCTTCTGGTGTCGGGCCCTGCTCGGCCTCCCGGGCTACGCCGGCAACCCGTTCCGCGCCCACGCCCTCATCCACGCCCAGCACGCCTTCACGCCGGCGCACTTCGCCCGGTGGCTCAGCCTGTTCCACGAGACCCTCGACCTCGGGTGGGCCGGGCCCAACGTCGAGCGGGCCCACCTCCTCGCCGACAACGTGGCCCGGGTCCACAGCCAGCAGCTCATCGGCACGGCCGTCGTCGTGGACCGCTGAGCCGCACCCGTTCGGTCGAACCCGCCCGCCCGGGATCGCCCCTCTCAGCGGCCCGTCTCCGCACCGTGGAGGTCGACGTCGAGCCGCGCGAACACCCGCTCGAGCGCCGGCGCGTCGAGCGGTTCGAGGCCCAGCACGGCTCCGAGGTAGAGCCCGTCGCCCACGAGGCGGATGATGTCGGCCAGCACGGGATCGGCGACGTCCGCGCGCAGGGCGTCGCTCCAGACGGTGAAGACCTCCTGGACGAGGTCGCGCGTCTCGTCGCTGACGTCGATGCCGCTCCGCAGGGCGCTGAACACCGCCCAGTAGTGCTCCGCCTCGGCGCTGTGGGGGAGCGAGGTCTCGAGGAAGGTGCGAACCGTCCCGGCCTCGGCGGCGCGCTCGAGGTTGGCCCGGGTGTAGTCGCGCAGCCGCTCGGCCAGACCCTCGACCAGCGCCGCCTTGGACGGGAAGTGGTAGAGGAGCCCGCCCTTGGAGACCCCCGCCAGCTCGGCCACGGCGTCGAGCGTGAGCTGACCGACGCCCCGCTCCACGAGGATCTGCTTCGTCGCGTCCAGCAGTCGGCCCCGGGTCGCCTCCGCCTTGCCTCTTGCCATCGTCGGCCCCTTCCACTTACTGTACCGTCCAGACGGTACTGTACCGTCTGGACGGTATATTATGAGTGGAGGTCCGGAGATGGCAACGACGACGAGCGAGATGGTGACGGTCCCCGTCCGGGGCGGGCACGTGGTGGTCGACGAGCCCGCCCCGGGGCATCTCGGGCCGCCGGTGCTGCTGGTGGCCGGCACCGGAGGGTCCATGGACTTCTGGCGGCCGGACCTGTGCGCGGCCCTGGCGGCGGCCGGGCTGCGGGTGATCCGCTTCGACCAGCGGGACACGGGCGCGGCGTCGGCGGACCCGGCCGGAGCACCGTCGTACGGGCTCCCCGACCTGGTCGACGATGCCCTCGCCGTGCTCGATGCGACGGGTGTCGATGCCGCGCACTGGGTCGGGTTCTCCCAGGGCGGATGGGTGGCCCAGCTCGCCGCGGTGCGCCACCCGCACCGGGTGGCCTCGCTCACCCTCGTCGCCAGCCGACCGGTGGCCCACGGACCGAACGACCCCGACCTGCCCGAGGTCCGCGACGAGCTCATGGAGGCCTTCGCCGCCTCCGCGCCACCCCCACCGCCCGGCGACGCCGAGGCCTGGGTCGAGTACCTGGTGGCCGGCGAGCGCCCGTTCGGCAGCGACCGCTCCCCCTTCGCCGCCGACGACGCCCGGGCGCTGGCGGCGGTCGTCGTGGAGCGCACGCGCGACCTCGAGGCGATGGTCACGAACCACCCGATCGCCCCGCAGGGCGACCGCTGGCGAGAGCGCCTGGGAGAGGTGACCGTGCCCGTGGCCGTGGTGCACGGCGAGGACGACCCGCTGTTCCCGCTGGGCAACGGCGAGGCGCTGGCCCGGGAGCTGGCCACCGCCACGCTGCACGCCATCCCCGGGATGGGCCACGAGCTCCCGGCTCGGGTCCGCCCCACGGTGGCGGCGGTGATCATCGACACCGTCCGCCGGGGTGAGGCGGCGTCGGCCGCCATCGACGAGGTGGTCGCGCGGCACCTCGGTGGCGCGCCCCTCGTGACCATGCCGAACACCGAGGTGCGGCCGAGCGAGATCGACGGTCGCGGCCTCTTCGCCACCGCGCCCCTCGCCGCCGGCAGCCTGGTCGGGGTGCTCGACGGCCAGGTCGTCGACCCGGAGTCGAGCCCCATGGTCGTCGACGCGCTGGAGTGGAACGCGCTGACGCCGACGGCGCTGCTGGTGCGGCCGATCCGCACCAGCTACGGGTTCATGAACCACAGCGAGCACCCCAACGTGGCGATCGACGCCGACGGACGACGACTCTGGGCGCAGGGCTCGATCGAGGCGGGCCAGGAGCTGACGCTCGACTACCTGGCCCAGCCGGTGCCCGAGAGGTACCTGTCGTCGCCCGAGGTCCGGCGCCTTCGTCCGACCCCGCCGGTCTGATCGACGGGCGCCCGTACTGGCGTGGAGGGACGGGGCGGAGCACCCCTCGAGCGTCAGACCCGGCGGAACGGCACCTCGAAGGGTTCGATCGGCTCGACCGGTGTCGTCGCCAGCACGGCGTTGGCCTGTCGGCCGTGCACGCCGGGCGCGGTCGAGAGGGTGATGTGGAACGTCGAGCCATCGGGGCGGTCGGACGCTCCGTCGACGGTGACGACCGCGCAGTCGAGCTCGTCGGTGCCGGTGACCCCGACGACGGTGATCGTCCGGGCCTCGGGGGCCCGCCCCTGACCCTTGTAGGTCACGTGGTCGGCGTGGATGACGGGGTGGGAGGGGCGCACCCCTCGGGCGGCCAGCTCGCGCAGGAGCACGTCGGTGTCGACCAGGTAGCCCGTGAAGTCGTCGGGCAACGCGGTCTCCGACGCGTCAGACCGTCCCGCGCCCGTCTGGCGCCCCGACGGGTCGGGCCGGTCGGGAGGACCCGGCGGAGGGGTCGGGGTCACGGACCCCACGATGGTGGTCGGGTGGCGGGGTCGGCAACCGCCTGGCGCGGCCGTCCGACCGCCGCGACCGCGCTCCGGCGACGAGCGGTGCGTCCGATCGGGCCGGCCGACACCCGGACGCGACAGAGCCCCCGGCGGAACCGGGGGCTCTGTCGAAACACCTGGTCAGGGACCAGATCGGCTACTCGATGCGCATGCCGGAGATGGCCCGGCTGATCACGAGCTGCTGGATCTGCTCGGTGCCCTCGAAGATGTCCATGATCTTGGCGTCGCGGTGCCAGCGCTCCACGGGGTACTCACGGGTGTAGCCGTAGCCCCCGAGGATCTGGATGGCCCGCTCGGTGACCCACACCGCGGTGCGGCCGGCCTTGAGCTTCGACTGGCTGCCCTCGGCGTTGACGTAGGTGCCGTTGCGCGAGAGCCAGGCGGCCCGGTGGACCAGCAGCCGGGAGGCGTCGATCTCGGTGATCATGTCGGCGAGCATGAAGGCGATCGCCTGGTTCTGGATGATCGGCTTGCCGAAGGCCTTGCGCTCCTTGGCGTACTCCAGCGAGTACTCGTAGGCGGCGCGGGCGATGCCGATGGCCTGGGCGCCGACGGCCGGGCGGGTGGCCTCGAAGGTGGCCATGGCCGGCTGCTTGCCCGAGGACTCGGTCTTGGGCTTGCCCAGCGCCTCGCGGGCCTTGGCCAGCTTGGCGTCGAGCTTCTCCTTGCCGCCGAGCAGGCACGAGCCGGGGATCACCACGTCGTCGAGGACGACCTCGGAGGTGTGCGAGGCCCGGATGCCGTGCTTCTTGTACTTCTGGCCCATCGAGAGGCCCTCGGTGTTGGGCGGGATGATGAAGCTGGCCTGGCCCCGGCCCTTGAGCTCGGGGTCGACGGCGGCCACGACGACGTGGATGTCGGCGATGCCGCCGTTGGTGATCCACGCCTTGGTGCCGTTGAGGGTCCACTCGTCCTTGGCCTCGTCGTAGACGGCCCGGGTGCGGAGCGAGCTGACGTCGGAGCCGGCGTCGGGCTCGGACACGCAGAAGGCGCCCAGCTGGACCTTCTCGGGGGTGCCGTAGCACTGCGGGACCCACTCCATGACCTGCTCGGGCGTGCCGTTGCCGGCGATGCCGGCGGCGGCCAGGCCCGAGCCGAAGATCGACAGGCCGATGCCGGCGTCGCCCCAGAAGAGCTCCTCGATGGCGACCGGCATGGTGAGGCCGGTGGGGTCGCCGAGCATGGCCTGGGCCATGAAGTCGAAGCCGTAGAGGCCGATCTTGGCCGCCTCCTCGACGATGGGCCACGGGAACTCCTCCCGCTCGTCCCACTCCTCGGCCGCGGGGCGCACGACCGACTCGGCGAAGTCGTGGACCCACTTCTGGATCTGGAGCTGGTCCTCGTTGAGGGCGAGGCTGAATTCGGACATGGGGCCCTCCGGGGGGTCCAGGCGTCTCGGGCATGGCACCGGCAGCGAAGTTACCGAGCAGTAACCAGAGTAGGCCCACCCCGGGACCGGTGCCAGCCCAGGCGACGGCAGGACACGCGCCACGGAGCGTCGAACCTCACCGGTGACGCCGGGCACCACGCACCGGTCGCACCACGACACGGGGGCCGGGCGCCCTCGACGGAGGTTCCCACCATGTCCGACCGGGAGGCACACCGGTTCGACCACCTGTCCGACGGACACCTGGCCGACAAGGCCGCGTACGGCGACAGCGCCGCCTTCGTGGCCCTCGCCGACCGGTTCCACGACGAGGTCTGGACCGTCGCCGCCCTCGCCGCCGCCGACGCCGGCACGGCGACGCGGGCCACCGCCCGGGCCTTCACCCGCACCCTCGCCGGGGTGGCCGCCGGGATCAGCGAGCCCGACGCCTGCATCGAGCGGGCCCTGGTGGCCGCCGCCTTCGAGCTGGCCGCCACCGCCAAGGTCGACGACGCCGAGCTGCCGGACGGCCTCCCCGACGACGTCCTCGCCCTCGACCCCGCCACCCGGGTGGCGCTGTGGCTCGAGGAGCACCGCGGCTGGAGCACCCGCGACGCAGCCGCCGCCGTCGAGCACGGCGCCGACGGCCCCGCCCCCGACACCGCCGGTGCCCCCACCGGCGCCCGGGCCGCCATCGGCGACGTCGGGCTCCGCGCCCCGGCCGAGCTGGCCGCCGCCACCGCCACCGCCTGGCACGAGTGGCAGGGCATCGGGCTCACGATCCCCGACCAGCACCCCCTCACCTCCGTCCTCTCCCGCCTCGACGCCCCGCTGGGACGCATCGGCGACGCCCTGGGCCGGGCCGGCTCGAAGGCGTCGTCCCGGCGCCGCGCACGCCCCCGCCGCACCGAGCGGGCCGCGCCGGCGGCGGCCACCCCTCCCCCGCCCGTCCTGCTGCCCATCGGCGCCGAGGCCGACGAGGCCGAGCCGGCGCCGGCCGGCGCCGGCGCCGCGACCGCCACGGACCGGGGACCGTCCGACGACGTGGACCTCGAGGTCGTCCCCGTGGCCGCCCCCACGCCGGAGTCGGCGACCACCACCCCGGCCCGGGCCGAGGAGCTCGCCGACGCGTCCGACACCTTCCTCGGCGGCCCCCGCTCGGGCTCCGACGGGTTCGCCGCCCTCGACCGCCGGCGGCCTCGGCCCAGCCCCCGTCACCTGGTCGCCGCCGGCGCCACCCCCACCCGGGCCCGCGTCCTCGCCGCCCTGGCCGCTGGCATCCTGACCGCCTCGGCCATGGGCAGCCTGCTGACCACCACACCGACGTCGTCGCCGACGACCCGGGACGACCAGGTCGCCGCCGGTGCCCCGAGCGACGCCGGCGGGGCCGGCGACCTCCTCGACGACGGGGACACCATCCCCGCCGCCAACGTCTCCAGCGACGGCGGCCCGGCGGCCGACGCCCCGGACGGCACCCCGTCCGCCGGAGCCTCGACGGGCGGCTCGCCCTCGGGGGCGCCGTCGGCCCGCACCGGTGGCGGGTCCCCCTCCAGCGCCGGCACCGGTGCCGGCGGCGGCAGCGGGTCATCGGGCGGTGGCGCATCGGCCGGTGGGTCGGGCGTCCCGACGGCCTCGAGCGGGTCGGGCGGTGGGGGTGGCGGGACCGCGACCCCGGCCCCGGTCCCGTCACCCGCGCCGGCGCCCGCCCCGGCCCCGGCCCCTGCTCCGGCCCCGGCGCCCGCCCCCACCCCGACGAACCCGCCGGCCACGACCTCCCCGCCTCCGCCCACGACGGCGCCGGCTCCCCCGCCCCCCACGACGGCGCCCGCCGGACCGGTCTGCACGCTGCTGCCGATCCTCTGCCCCGGCGGCGGTCTCCTCCCCTAGACCTCGGATCCCCCACCGAGCACGAGCGCCTGGCCCCCGGGTCAGGCGCTCGTCGCGTCCGGGGACGCCACGCCGGGTCAGCGGCGGCGCCAGGTCGCCCCGGTGGGCGTGTCGACGACCTCGATGCCCTCGGCGGCCAGCTCGTCGCGGATGCGGTCGGAGGTGGCGAAGTCCTTGGCCGCCCGGGCCGCAGCCCGCTCGGCGACCAAGGCGTCGATGCGCGCGTCGCTGCCGGTCTGGTCGGCGTCGGGGGCCGCACCGAGGTCGACGGCGAGGACGGTGTCGGCCTCCTCCAGCAGGGCCCACAGGTCGGCGGGGGTCAGATCCGGGTCGCGGGTCGCCTCCCAGAGGGCGGCGACGGCGGCGGGGGCGTTGAGGTCGTCGGCCAGGGCCGACCAGAAGGCCCGGCGCGCGCCCTCCCACCGATCCGGGTCCGCGGCGCCGCCCGCCGCCCGGGCCTGGTGGGCGATCAGCCGGAGCCGGCGCAGCGCCGTGCCCGCGGCGCGCACCGCGTCGATCGAGAAGGCCTGGTTCTGGCGGTAGTGGCCCTGGAGCGAGAAGTACCGGAACGCCAGGGGGTCGATGCCCTCGTCGACGAGCGTGTCGACGGTGAGCACGTGGCCCTTCGACTTGGAGATCTTCTCGCCGCCCAGGTCGAGGAACTCGGTGTGGACCCAGTGCCCGACCCACGGGTGGACGTCGAGGGCGCACTCGCTCTGGGCCACCTCGTTGGTGTGGTGGACCCGCACGTGGTCGATGCCGCCGGTGTGGATGTCGAACCGCTCGCCCAGGTACTTCGTGGCCATGGCCGAGCACTCGATGTGCCAGCCCGGGAAGCCCCGGCCCCACGGCGAGTCCCACTCCTGCTGGCGCTTCACGCCCGGCGGGGTCAGCTTCCAGAGGGCGAAGTCGGCGGGGTGGCGCTTGGCCTCGATGCTGTCGACCCGGCCGGTGGCCTCCAGGTCGTCGAGGCGCAGCCCGGCGAAGTCGGCGTAGGCCGGGAACGACGCCGTGTCGAAGTAGACGCCGTCGTCGATCACGTAGGTGTGGCCCTTGGCCTCGAGCGTCTCGACCATGGCGATCTGCTCGGCGATGTGGTCGGCCGCCTTGGGTCGGATGTCGGGCTCGAGGCAGCCGAGCCGGCGCCGGTCGTCGGCCCACTGCTCGGTGTAGCGGGCGGCGATGTCGGCCGCGCTCTCGCCGGTGGCGGCGGCGGCCTTCTCCATCTTGTCGTCGCCGTCGTCGGAGTCGTCGACGAGGTGGCCGACGTCGGTGATGTTGGTGACGAAGGTGACGTCGTACCCGGCGGCGATCAGCACCCGGCGCAGCAGGTCGGGCACCAGCTGGCTGCGCATGTTGCCGAGGGTCTGGGGGGCGTAGACGGTGGGCCCGCAGGTGTAGATGCCGACCTTCCCCGGCTCGAGCGGCTCCAGCGGCCGGACCGAGCGGGTGCGCGTGTCGTAGAGGCGGATCTCCTCCAACCCCAGTGGCACGTCCCGATCAGGCATCCCCCGATCATGGCCGATGCTCCCCGAGACGAGACATACCCTTCAGGCGTGGACGCCTTGGCCGGTGGGGCCATCGTCCGCCGCTCTGCTCACGCCAGGCGACATCGGTGTCCGGCAGCGTTGTCAGAACGGTGCCGGCGGCCACGTGTGGGGGTGGCGATCGGATCGGAACTCGGTCGTGATCGACCTGGACCGCAAGCGGCGCCCTGTTCACACCTGAACCGACCGGCCGCGCCGTCACCGCTCGCGGGCGACGCAACGGCGACGATGAACACCGCGAACGCGCCAGTGTCACGCCCTTCCGGATGCTGCGGGCCGCCATCGGGGGGTGTCCCGGGTGCGGTGTCGGATCACGCCGAACCCTTGTGGGGCAAGGGTTTGCGGCCGCTTGACTGTCACACCCCCGGCGTAGGGTTCGGGGTATGGAGATGGTGTGCGATCCGACGACGGCCGAGGGGCTCGATGCCCTCGACGCGGCCGTCGACCGGTTGCAGGCCGCCGGGGTCACCCCCGTCGATGATGCCGATGCCCGGGCTCTGACCATCCGGTTGGAGAACGTGGCCCGCCGGGTCCAGTCGCTCCAGATCGACCTGGTGTCCGAGATCGACCGCACCGGGGTCCACGCCGCCGACGGCCATGCCTCGGCCAAGGTCATGGTCCGCCACCACGCCAACCTCTCGACCCGGGAGGCAGCCCGGCGGGCCGCCTGTGCCAAGGCCCTCCGGTCCCTGCCCACCGTCGGGGCCGCGTTCGCGGAGGGGGCCATCGGTCGCTGCCAGGTCGAGCGGATCGCCCGCGCCCATGCCAACCCGCGGGTCCGGGATGCGGTGGAGGCCAACGAGGCCTCCTTCGCCGCCGAAGCCGCCACCGACACCTACCGGGTCTTCGATCAGAAGGTCCGCGAGTGGGTGAGCCTCCTCGACGAGGACGGCACCCGCGACCGCGACCAGGCCGCCCACGACAAGCGCGACGCCCGGCTGCACCAGAACTTCGACGGCGGCTGGGAGATCACCGGGCGGTGTGGGTCGTTGGTCGGGGCCGAGCTGTGGTCGATCTTCCAGGCCCAGCTCAAGGCCGAGACCCTCGCTGATTGGGACAAGGCCCGCGCCGAGCACGGCGACGCCGCCACCACCACCGACCTGCCCCGCACCGACGCCCAGCGCCGCTTCGACGCCCTCGAGGAGATCTTCCGCTCCGCCGCCGCCCACCACGCCACCAGCACCGGCGGGTCCCAGGTGGTGACCAACGTGGTCATCGACCAACCCACCTTCGAACACATCGCCGCCCGCCTCGCCGACATCGACCCCACCCCCGTCGACGACGCCCGGGCCACCTTCCCCGCTGCGGGACGGCGGTGCTCCACCCTCGACGGCCACCCCGTCGAGCCCACCGCCGCCGTCGCCCAGGCCCTCATCGGCCACGTGCGGCGGGTGGTCGTCGGCTCCGACTCCGTCGTCATCGACCTCGGCCGCAAGAGCCGCCTCTTCACCGGCCCCGCCGCCCTCGCCGTCAAGCTCTCATCGACCACCTGCTACTGGCCCGGATGCCACGTCCCGGTCACCGACTGCCAAAGCGACCACCTCACCCCCTGGAGCACCGGCCGCACCGGCGAAGGCGGAGGAAGTACCAACCCCCACAACGGGGGACCCGCCTGCGGGAGGCACAACCGACTCCGCACCCACGGCTACACCACCTGGCGCGACCCCACCGGCACCTGGCACATCACCAGACCCGACGGCACCGAGATCACCTGAACCGAACCGGCCGCGCCGTCACCTCCCGCCGCCGTCGGCCCCGCCCTCGCCCTCCGGCACCGGGCACTCGTGGCCCCCGGCGGACAACGAGAGGTCCTTGATCCAGGTGGCGAAGCCGAGCTCGGCGGCGCGGGCGCAGACGACATCGGGATCGCCCTCGTACTCGATCGACCAGACCGGCTTGCCGGCGTCAACGAACACGTCGAGGGCGTCGCACTCGTCGAGGGCGATGCACTCCTCGTCGACCTGGAACTCGACCTCGTCGACCAGCTCGGCGGCCAGGGTGCGCCCGTTCTTCAGGCCGACGGCCATGCCGTGGTCGTGGACCTCGGCGAAGAGCCAGCGGTCGAACTCCAGCTGGTCGGCGGCGGTGAGAGGGAAGCCGGTGTCGTTCTCGAAGCCCTCGACGTTGTCGGGGTCGACGGCGTCGCAGCCCTTGTCGGCGGCGGCCTCGATGCGGGCCGTCAGCAGGGGCCGCAGGGCGCGGGACCGGATGTCGAGCCACCGCTCGTCCTCGAAGCCCTCGTAGGCCTCGCCCAGGAGCGCGTCGGGGAACTCGGCGGCGTCGGACCGGTACGGCTCCCACGACCCGGCCGAGAGGTAGCAGACGACCCGGATGCCATCGTCGTGGAGCCCGTCGATCACCGACGCCGGCGTCTCCTCCATGTCGAGGTCCACCACGTCGATCCCGTCGGGCACGTCGAGCTCGCCCGTGTACTGGACGTGCCAGCGATCGTCGGGCGACGGCTGCCACACGCCGTCGTCGTCGGACCCGCACGCGGCCAGCAGCAGCAGGGATCCGGTGAGGCAACCGGTTCGGAGCACCCACCGGGCCGCCGGTACTCTCCGACGATGAGCTGGACGGTCCCCGACAAGCCTGCCCTGGAGGGCATCGAGGCCCGCTGGATCGAGCGCTGGGAGGCCGACGGGACCTACCGGTTCGCCGGCGACCGGCCTCGTGCCGAGGTGTTCTCCATCGACACGCCACCGCCGACGGCGTCGGGGTCGCTGCACGTCGGGCACATCTTCAGCTACACCCACACCGACACGATCGCGCGCTACCAGCGCATGCAGGGCAAGGACGTCTTCTACCCGATGGGGTGGGACGACAACGGCCTCCCCACCGAGCGGCGGGTCGAGAACTACTACGGCGTCACCTGCGACCCGTCGGTCCCCTACGACCCCGACTTCCGGCCCCCGGCCCAGGCGGCCAAGAAGCGGCAGGACTTCCTGGCCATCAGCCGGCGCAACTTCATCGCCCTGTGCGAGGAGCTCACCGTCGAGGATGAGAAGGTCTTCGAGCAGCTCTTCCGCCTGGTCGGGCTGTCGGTCGACTGGACCCACCAGTACACGACCGTCGGCCCCCGGATGCAGCGGGTCAGCCAGCGGGCGTTCCTCCGCAACGTCGCCCGGGGCGAGGCCTACTCCCAGGAGGCGCCCAGCCTCTGGGACACCACGTTCCAGACCGCGGTCGCCCAGGCCGAGCTCGAGGACCGCGAGCGCCCCGCCGCCTACCACGACATCGCCTTCCCCCGCGCCGACGGCGACGGCGCCATCGTCATCTCCACCACCCGCCCGGAGCTGCTGGTCAGCTGCGTCGCCCTCGTCGCCCACCCCGACGACGAGCGCTACCAGCCCCTGTTCGACACCACCGTCCGCACGCCGATCTTCGACGTCGAGGTCCCCGTCCGGGCCCACCCCCTGGCCGACCCCGAGAAGGGCACGGGCGTCGCCATGATCTGCACCTTCGGCGACACCACCGACGTCACGTGGTGGCGCGAGCTCGACCTGCCGACGCGGGCCGTCATCGGCAAGGACGGGCGCTTCGCCTTCGAGCCCCCCGCCTGGCTCACCACCGACGCCGGGCGGGAGGCCTACGCCCGCTTCGCCGGCAAGGGCAGCGGTGGCGCCCAGCAGGTCATGGTCGAGCTCCTGCGCGACGCCGGCTCCCTGCAGGGCGAGCCCGAGAAGATCACCCACCCGGTCAAGTTCTACGAGAAGGGCGAGAAGCCGCTCGAGATCGTCACCACCCGGCAGTGGTACATCCGCAACGGCGGCCGCTCGGCCGAGCTGCGCGACGCCCTCGTCGCCCGGGCCCACGAGCTGGACTGGCACCCCGAGTACATGCGCCACCGCTACGAGAACTGGGTCGAGGGCCTCAACGGCGACTGGCTCATCTCCCGGCAGCGCTTCTTCGGCGTCCCCGTCCCCCTCTGGTACCGCCTCGACGACGACGGCGTCCCCCAGTACGACGAGCCCCTCGTCCCCGACGACGACGCCCTGCCCATCGACCCGCAGTCGCACGTCCCGCCCGGCTACACCGACGACCAGCGCGACCAGCCCGGCGGCTTCACCGGTGACCCGGACATCTTCGACACGTGGGCCACCTCGTCGCTCACCCCCCTCCTCGCCACCGGCTGGGAGGACGACCCCGACCTGTTCGCCCGCACCTACCCGATGGACCTGCGGCCCCAGGGCCACGACATCATCCGGACCTGGCTGTTCTCCACCGTCGTCCGGGCCCACTTCGAGACCGACAGCCCGCCGTGGCGCAACGCCGCCCTGTCGGGGTGGATCCTCGACCCCGACCGCAAGAAGATGTCGAAGTCGAAGGGCAACGTCGTCGTCCCCATCGACCTGCTCCAGCAGCACGGCTCCGATGCGGTCCGCTACTGGGCCGCCAACGGCCGCCCCGGCACCGACACCGCCTTCGACACCGGGCAGATGAAGGTCGGTCGCCGGCTGGCGATCAAGATCCTCAACGCCAGCCGGTTCGCCCTCAACCTGGGACCGGCGCCCGACGGGGCCGGGCCCACCGAGGCCCTCGACCGCTCGGTCCTGGTCACCCTGGCCGACCTGGTCGACGAGGCGACCCGCGCCTTCGACGACTACGACTACGCACGCGCCCTCCAGCGCACCGAGGCGTTCTTCTGGTCGTTCTGCGACGACTACCTCGAGCTGGTCAAGACCCGGGCCTACGGCGAGGACCCCGACGACGGTGCCGCCGCCTCGGCCCGGGCGACCCTCGGCATCGCCCTCTCGACGCTGCTCCGGCTCTTCGCCCCGATCCTCCCCTACGCGACCGAGGAGGTCTGGTCCTGGTGGCAGGAGGGCTCGGTCCACCGGGCGCCGTGGCCCTCGGGCGACGAGCTCCGCGCCGAGGACGGGGACCCGGCCGTCCTCGCCGCCACCGCCGCCGTCCTCGGCGAGGTCCGCAAGGCCAAGTCCGACGCCAAGGTCTCCATGCGGGCCGACGTCGACACCGTCGTCGTCACCGGCGCCCCGCCGTTCCTGGCCGCCGTCCGGGCCGCCGGCCAGGACCTGCAGGACGCCGGCCGCATCCGCCACCTCGAGCTGGTGGAGGGCGACCAGCAGGGCACCGACGTCCGCCTGGCCGAGCCCGCCGCCACTAGCTGATCCGCAGGCCCAGGGGGGTCATCGAGACGGTGCCGAGGTGGAGGCGCCGGGGGTTGGGGATGCCGACCTCGCCGGTGTCCCACGCTGCGTAGGCCACCTTGAGCTGGCCGTCGGTGGTGCGGAAGAGCTCGGCCCCGCCGGGTCCCTCCCGGTCCCCGTCGGAGCGCAGGACGACGTTGTCGGCCGGCTTGGTGCACGGGCCGGTGGGCCCGGCGCAGGTGGCGTACCCGGTGGCGTAGGCGCCCGAGTCCCAGCGGTTGCCGGAGTAGAGGAGGATCCAGCCGGCCGCCGTGCGGGCCATCGACGGGCCCTCGATCGTCCGCCCCTCCCACGCCTTGTCGACCGTCAGCAGCGGGGTGGGGAACCAGGCCAGGGCCCCGCCGTCGGGCGTCAGCGGGGCGCTCCAGATCTGGGCGCCGCCGCCGACCACCTCGCCCTCGCTCTTCCACGTCAGGTGGAGCGTGCCGTCCTGGGCCACGAAGGGGCTCGGGTCGATCGACCCACCCATGTCCACCTGGCACACGAGCGGGCCCGTCGACCGGTCCACGTACGGACCACCCGGGGCGGCAGCCGTGGCCCGGCTGATGCACTGCCGGCCCGACGCCTTGTCCCGCACCGTGTAGAAGAGCGAGAAGCCCGACCAGGTGCGGATGGCGGCCGGGGCCCAGGTGAACCCCTCGTGGGCCCACGCCGGCACCGCGTCGAGGGCCGACCCCTGGACGTCCCAGTCGGTGAGGTCGGTCGACGACACCACCTGGACGACACCCGCCGGCCCGTTGGTGCCGAAGGCGAAGTACATGTCGCCCTCGCGCAGGATCTGGGGGTCGGGGAAGTCGAAGGGGTGGACGGCCGCCACCCCCTCGGTGATCGCCTCGGCCTCGAGGCACACGTCCTCCCCCGCGGCGTGGGCGGCGATGGCCCCGGCCCGGTCGCCGGCGACGTAGCGGGCCCGGGCCAGCTCGAGGTGGTGGACGCAGGCCTTGAGCACGTCGAGCCGGGCGACCTGCTCGGCGCTCACCTCGCGGGCCCGGTCGAGCTCGAGCTGGGCCAGCTCGATCCGGTCCTGCAGGGTCTCCCGCTCGTCGAGGGCGGTGATGATCGCCACGGTGGCCAGGTCGTCCCGGCGCTGGGCCGCCTGCGACGCGTCGACGTCGTCCTCGAGGCCCTCGATCCGTTCCCGCCCCTCGCGGGCCGCGACCAGGTCGGCGACGGCGTCGTGGGTCAGGGCGTGGGCGTCGGCCCGCACCTCGTCGCGGTCCTGCACGGCGACCCCCGCGACCACCAGCCCGCCCACCACGACGAGGGCCAGGACGGCCCGGCCCAGGACCCGGGCGACGAGCGTGCGGCCGGTCATCCGGCGAGGATCGCCCGGCACACCTCGGCGGGGCCGGGGACCACCAGGTTCGGGTCGAAGATCGTGTTGAAGGCCCGGTTGATCGCCTGCCGGGCGGTGACGAGGCAGTCCTCCATGGTGGGGATCTCGCCGGCCTGGCGATCGACGTCGGCCGTGACCCGGTCCCGCTCCTGCTCGACCGCCTCGGTGTCGGCGAGGATCATGGCCAGGAAGGCGTCGATCGTCGCCTCGTTGAGCCCGAGGGCGGCCAGGCGGTGGCGCTGCTCGTTGCGGGCGTCGAGGGCGGCGGCGGCGCGCGCCGCGGCGCGCTCGGCGCGCCCGGCCGAGACCGACTCGGCGGAGGCCACCTCGTCCGCGAACCCGGCCGCGCCGGCCCGCTCGGCGCCCATCGCCGCCGACGCGGCCCGGGCGTCGGACAGGCCGCTGCGGGCGACGAGCGGCGCCGCCACCGCGAGGGCCAGGAGGCCGACCCCGACCAGGAGGCGGCCCCGACGGGCCGGGGTGCCGACGACGCCCCGCCGCCCCGACCGCGGCCTCCGGCGTCGGCGCGGCGGTGCCACCACCGGTCGCTCGGACGGCTCGTCGGCGGACGGGGTCGGCGGCGATGCCGCGTCGGGTGCGGCGTCGCGCGTCGCCGTCATGCCCGACCCTCCACCCCACCATCTTCGTCGGTCGGGTGGCCCCGTGGGGGCGCGGGCGCAGCGACTGCCGCCGACGGCGCCCGGAGGACGGGTGGCGGGCGACCCCGCCCCTGGTCAGAGGGTGTGGAAGGGGGTGGCGCCGGCGCTGAGCCCGAGGACGATGATCAGCACCACGCCGATGAGGAGACCGACGACGACGGGCGCCAGCACCCACGTCGGGCTCTCGACGGGGTGGTCGCCGTGGTCGTCGTGACCGTGGTCGTCGTGCCCGTGGACGTCATGCCCGGCGTGGCCATGGCCGTGGGCGTCGGGCTCGTGGCCCGGCTCGGGGACCGACGGCGAGACGTGGGCCGGGCCGTGGCGGGCCTCGTCGAGGTCGACGTTGCTGGCCCCGACGTCGTCGGCCGGCTCCTCCGCCTGGTCCGGGCGGGGGTGGACCTTCTCGAGGTCGGGGCGGGTGTCGTCGGCCATCGCCCGGGCACGGTAGTGGCGACCCGCCTCGCCCCGCACACCGACGGGCGGCCGGCGGAGCCGGGACGGGTGGGCGGTGCCGGGCCGGGCGTGGCCCCTACGCCGGCGGGGCGGGCGGGGGGATGACGCCGACGGGGGCCGACATCCGGATCCCGGCCTCGGCCAGGGCGTGGCCGATGTCGTGGCGCAGGGCCCGCATCACCTTCCACTGCGAGCCGGGGCGGGTCTTGATGACGAGCCGCAGGGTCACGCCCATCTGGGTCAGGGCCTCGACGCCCCAGACCTCGGCCTCCTCGAGGACGTCGGCGGCCATCTCCGGCCGCCCGGCCACGTCGTCGGCGGCCTCCTTGAGGATCTTCAGGGCGGCGTCGACGTCGGTGCCGTGGGCGACGACGATGTCCAGCACGGCCCGGGCCCACTGCTGGGACTGGTTGCCGACGCGGAGGATCTCGCCGTTGGGGACGTGCCAGACGGTCCCGTTCACGTCGCGGAGGCGGGTGGTGCGGAGGTTGAGGGCCTCGACCGTCCCGATGGCCTCACCCAGGTCGACCACGTCGCCCACGCCGTACTGGTCCTCCAGCAGGATGAAGGTCCCGGCGAGGAAGTCCCGCACCATGCTCTGGGCCCCGAAGCCGAGGGCCACACCGACGACGCCGGCGCCGGCGATCAGCGGCCCGAGGTTCAGGCCCAGCACCTCCAGCGTGTACACGAAGGCGAAGACGTAGATCACGCCCGACGAGACGCTCTTCAGGACCCCGCTGATCGTCTCGGCCCGGGCCGCCGAGCGCACGCTGGGGATCTGGGCGCTGACCAGGATGCTCGGCGCCCGGTCCCGGGCCCGCTTCAGCCGACCCGACCCGACCGAGCCGACGAGCTTGTCGGAGAACCGCCGGATCAGGCGGCGGACCACCCGCGACAGCAGCCAGGCGACGACCCAGATGATGGCGATGCGCAGGGGCTTGTCGACCATCCAGCTGGCCACCTCGGCCCACCCCTCGCTGTCGGTCCGCTCCAGGACCCACCGGTAGGCGGCGCCGTCCTCCTGGTCGTCGCCGCCGCTGGTGGCGGCGCGGAGCAGGTCGGGCGGGGCGGCGGTCGTCCACATGACGTCGATCGACCCTAGGACCCGGCGGCCGGTCGACCAACGGCAGGGTCGGCGTCAGGGGTCACGTACCGCGGGACCGCATGGTCTGGCGGTCGATGGCGCGGATCAGCGCCTCGATGGCCCGGACCGCCGGGTGGTACCGGACGATCACCTCGACCGCCCGGGCCAACGGGTCGGGCGGACGGGGTCGGAGGAGCACGGCGCGGGCCTCGGTCGCCCGCCGGAACGCCACCGCGTCGCCGCCCACGTCGGGGTGGCGGGAGCGGGCGGCCCGGCGGAACGCCTTCTCGACGAGGGCCGGCGCCGCCCCGCTGGGCACCCCCAGCTCCCGCGCCGCCTCGGTCCGATCCACGGGGTGGACGGTAGTTCCAGTCGTCCCTGGTGGGGGGTCTCGGGAGGTCCTCCGATCCCCTGACCGGGCGGTCAATCCAGGGTGGGGCGCGGTCTACCCTGTCGCCATGGCTGCGACTCAGATGGGGCTCCGTGCCCGGAAGAAGCAAGCGACGTCGATCGCGCTCCAGCGATCGGCGATCGACCTGTTCCTGGAGCAGGGGTACGACGAGACGACGGTGCAGGACATCACCGACGCCGCCGGCGTGTCCCAGCGGACGTTCTTCCGGTACTTCCCCACCAAGGACGCCGTCTTGCTGACCGAGCACGCCCGTCGCGAGCGGGAGGTCTCCGAGCTCCTGGCCGCCCGGGCCCACGAGCCCCTCGCGGAGACGGCCGCCGCCGTGCTCGACCTGCTGGCCCGCGACGTGGCCGAGCGCGCCGAGCTGGTTCGGGTCCAGACCCGCGTCTCCTACACCGTGCCGTCCCTGGCCGACCGCTTCGCCGGCCACCACGACCGCCTGGCGGTCCTCATCGCCGAGCACGCAGCCAAGGTCCTCGGCGTGACCGACGACAGCGACGCCCGGCCCCGTCTGCTCGGCCAGCAGGTCGTCCGGGTGTGGACGACGGCCACCGTGCTGTGGCTCACCCAGGGGGCCGAGGGCGAGCTGCCCGCCCTGGCGGCGGAGACGTTCCGCCTGGCCCGCACCGACCCCACCCTGGTCGGCTCCTAGGGGAGCCGGCGGGGCGGGCGGGGGACGGGGGACGGGGGACGGGGGACGGGGCGCCGAGGCCGGGCCCCGGCGCCCGCTCAGCCCTCGGCCGCGGTGGTCGTCGTCTCGCCCTCGGCGGCCGCAGTCGTGGTGGTCTCGCCCTCGGCGGCGGTGGTCGTCGTGGCGTCGGGGTCGGCGGGCGCCTCGCCCTCGGGCACGGTGGTCTCGCTCTCCGGCGGCGGGTCGGAGACCTCGAGCAGCTCGACCACGAACACCAGCGCCTCGTCGGGGGCGATGTCGGGGCCGGAGCCGGTGGCGCCGTAGCCGAGCTCGGCCGGGATGACCAGACGCCGGGTCCCGCCGACCTTCATGCCCACCAGGCCCTGGTCCCAGCCGGGGATGACCTCGCCGGCGCCGAGGGTCAGCTCGATCGGCTCGCCGCCCTCCTTCCACGACGTGTCGAACTCCTCGCCGGTGGAGCAGGCGACGCCCACGTAGTTGAGGCGGAGCAGCTTGCCCTCGACGGCCTCGGCCCCGTCGCCCGGGGTGATGTCGGTGGTCTCGAGCTCGGTGGGCACCTCGCCGACGGGCATCTCGACCTCGGGCTTGCCCTCGAACTCGGTGGGCTCGACGGGCTCGACGCACTCCTTGCCGGCCGCGCTCTCGGGGGCGGCGGGCTGGGTGGGGAGCGAGTCGTCCTCGAAGACGTCGGCCACGACGTTGCCCTCCTCCTCGCTGGAGCACGCTCCGGCGACGAGGACCAGGGTCAGGGCGAGGGCGCCGGCGGCCGCGAGGCGGCGGGGGGCGCGAGGGCTTCGGTGGGGAGACATCGGGCGGCACGATAGGCCGTCGGCTCGTGCGGTCGGTAGGCGGCGGCCGCCTCGAGCGGGCGGCGGGGGGCGGGTCTCAGCGCCGGGCGGCCAGGCCGGCGGCGGCCTTCCACCCCAGGGCGGAGGCGGGGATCGCCAGCGCGAGCGTGGCCCATCGGCTGAAGCCGTCGAGGTCGCGCCCGTACACGACGGCGGTGACGGCGTCGGCCGAGTCGGCCAGGGCCCCGGCCTGCACCCACCGCACGGCGGCCTCCTCGTCGGGGTCGGCGAGGGCCGCCAGGGTGCCGGCGCCGAGCACCGCGTCGCGGATGCCGAACGCCCGCAGCCACCACACGTACGGGGCCGGCGGATCGGTGCGGCCCCCGACCCGCCGGGTCAGCAGCCGGGGAGCGAGCAGCACCAGCAGCCCGAAGCCCAGCCGCCCCGCCGCCACCCCCCGAGCGATCGTCCGGTCGTCCATGAGCGGATCCTCCCACGCGCCCGCTCGGAGGGAGTGAGCGCCGGCGACGAGCGACCGAGTCCTAGCTGAACCTGATGTCGAGGGTGCGGAGGTGGGTGTGGAGCCCGGCGTCCTGGACGGGGAGGAGGTGCGCCTCGGCGCCGGACTCGTTGTGGTGGGCGTGCCACCACCCCGGCGGGGTGACGAAGGCGCCGCCCGGCTCCCAGGCGACCCGCCGGGCGTCGACGATGGTGCCGTCGTCGGCCAGGCGGGGGCCGACGAGCGTGTAGCACCCGGGCTCGCAGTCGAGGATCAGGTCCAGGGCGACCGACTGGTGGCGGTGGGGCTTCTGCACGGCGTCGACCGGGAGCAGCCCGACCATGGCCCACAGCACGTGGGTGGCGGTGAGGGTCTGGGGCTGGTCGGCGTTGGCCAGCAGGATGCTCACTCGGTTGCGACGCTCGGCGGCGGGGTCAGCGGCCACCTTGGCCAGCTCCTCGGCGTTGCGGGCGGCGGGCCAGCGCGTCGGGCGCAGGCGCCGCTCGGTGGGGGCCACGCCGAGGTACCGCAGGAGGGGCTCGTCGGTGACCCAGTAGAAGGTCGTGTCGGCCGTCGCCCGGTGGGTGGAGCGGCACCCGCCGGGGAGGACGAAGACGTCGCCCTCGGCCCAGGCGACGCCGGTCTCGCCGTCGAGGTCGGTGGTGCCAGCGCCCCGCATGACGACGTAGAGCTCGCTGGTGGCGGTCGGCTCGGTCACCAGCTCCTCGCCCGCCCGCACGGTGGCGAACGAGGCGAGCAGCGCGGGGCTGGTGGCCGGCCCTCCCTCGATGCCGAGCGGACCGGAGAGGTCGAGCGGCACCACGCCGGTGGCGGCGCCCCGGTGGAGGGCCGCCGGGAACGTCTCGACCGGCACCAGCGGGGTCGTGCGCCCGACGGGGTTGGCGGCCCGGGTGTACTCGTGGAACCGGGCGTCGCCGGTCCAGTCCTCGAGGGCCAGCCCGACGGGCAGCCCGACCGGCGTGGGCTCGGTGACGGTCATGCCTCCAGTCTGCCGCCACGCATGGTGCCTGGCACCTTGTGTCCTCCACGGAAGGTGCCTGGCACCTTCCGTGTCTCGACCCGCCGTGGGGCGCGGTGGTGAGCCCGCTGGGGGGCGGGCTCACCTGGTGGTGTCGTGTGTCAGGCGGCGAGGGCCCGTCGGTCGACGGGCTGGGATCGTCGCTTCCGTCCGTCGGGGGTGGTGATGATGACGGTGGCGTCGGGTTGGAGCTCGATGGTCCAGCCGGGGCGGTGGACGACGCCGTGGTGGTACCGGCACAGCAGCACCAGGTTCCGCAGGTTGGTGGGTCCTCGGTGGGCGATCCACTCGGCGACGTGGTGGCCGTCGGTGCGGTGGGCGGGGCGGTCGCAGCCGGGGAACCGGCACCCCTTGTCGCGGATGCACAGCGCCTGGAACAGCGGCGCCGGGATCGTCCGCGTGGAGCGTCCGTAGTCGAGGACGGTGCCGTTAGCCCGGGTGATGACCCGGTGGACGTTGGCGTCGCAGGCGAGCCGTCGGGCGGCCTGGGCGGTGATGGGGGTGCCGTCGTCGAAGCACCCCTGCCCCTTGCCCTCGATCAACGACTCCAGCGGGATCGTGATGTTGACGTGGGGCCGGTGCCGTCCGCCCTTGTGGTCGGACTGGTGGTCGAGGAAGTGGTTGAAGATCTCGGCGAGGCCGTCGTGGCGGCGTTGGGCGGGTGTCCGCTCGTCGTCCTCGCCCTTCTTGCCCATGACGAGGCGGAGCGCGGCCTGGGCGGCGTGGAAGGCCTCGGGTTCGAGGTTCGCGTCCAACCGCCCACCGTTGAGCGTCGGCGACAGGTGCGCGGACCGGTCCGGGTCCGGTTCGCCTTCGTGGCCGTCGTCGACGATCTCCTTGGCATGGGCGGCCCAGGACTTCATCGCCACCACCGCCCCGGCCACGTCGAGCTCACCCAACACCCGGACGAGGTGGTCCTCATCCGATTGGAACAACGGGGCGGTGCGGTCGTTGAGGTTCGCCACCACCGCGGCGACATGCCCCCCGGACACTGATCCGTCGAGCCACGCCGTCTGCAGGATCGGGAGGTGGCCGAGGCGTCGGGCGGTCTTGGCCATCCGTTGGGCGTCGTGGGCGGTCATCCGCCCCTTGACCCGCAGCCAGGTGGCCATGGTGGGACAGCCATCGGCGGTGTCGTGCTCGTTGGTGGCCTCGAACCGGCCGACCGTCTGGGAGATCTTGGCGTCGAGGCGGTCACGCAGGTGCAGGGCTTCTTCGAGGGCGTCGCCGTCGACCGGGATGTCCAGGTCATCGATGGTGGTGGCGAGCGCCTCGAACATGACACCCATGATACCCGACAGACGGGACTCGAACCCTGGAAACCCAAGAAATTGCTAGGTTTCCCGGCTCCTGTATGGCCCTGTGGGGCCCGCAGGTCGGTTGTGGGCGGTTGGACCGCAGGCGCCGTCGAGGCGCTCAGGAAGCCGCACAGCGCCGAGCCGACTGCCACGCCGGCCGCTGCTCCACGCCGTACGAGCCATCGGTACGACCGACCCGTCGCACCGCCCGACCGGATGGCATCCACGGATCGGCCTGGCACCTCGTGTGCCTCACGGGATGACGACGGCGCGGCCGGTGAGGGTGCCGGTGTCGAGGGCGGTGTAGGCGACGGCCACCTCGGCGAGGGGGAACTCGTCGACGGCGACGGTGACGGCGCCCGCCGCGGCCAGGTCGATCACGGCCTGGGCGTCGGCGATCGACGAGCCCTGGATCGAGGTGATGGTGGCCTCGCGGGGCAGGCCGCCCATCCACGGGCGGGCGAAGCCACCGCCGCCCGCCCCGACGAGGACGAAGGCACCCCCGCGGCGCAGCGCGCCCAGGCCGGCCCGGATCGTCCGGTCGGTGCCGACGATGTCGATCACGGCGTCGACACCGTCGAACCCCGGCGCGGCCAGGTCGGCGCCCTGACCCCGGGCCAGCCCCTCGAGGGCCTCGTCGGCGCCCAGCGCGACCGCCAGCTCCCGGCGGGCGGGGTCGACCTCGACGGCCACGATGCGGGCCTCGGTCGTCGCCCGGAGGATCTGCACGGCGAGGGCGCCCAGCCCGCCCACGCCGATCACGACGGCGACCGACCCCGGGCCCAGCTCCGACCGGGCCCGACGGACCGCGTGGTGGGTCGTCGCCCCGGCGTCGGTGAGCGGGCCGGCGTGGCGGGGGTCGAGGCCCCGCAGCGGGAGGAGGTCGCGCACCGAGCCGGCGAGGACGTAGCGGGCCAGGCCGCCGTCGCGCCCGTAGCCCCGGCCAGCGTCGCCGTGGAGGCAGGCGCTGTCCCGGCCGGCGCGGCAGTGGGCGCAGGTGCCGCACGACGACGGCGAGGCCAGGGCGACGGTGGCGCCCACGCTCGTGGCCGTCACACCGGCGCCGACCTCGACGACGGTGCCGGCCGTCTCGTGCCCGAGCGTGAACGGCACCTGCCACCCGAGGGCCTCTCCGACCTCGCCGGGCATGGCGGTCATCGTCAGGTCCGAGTGGCACAGCCCGCACCCGGCGACCTCGACGAGCACCTGCCCGGGTCCGACCGCGGGGACGGGGACCTCGACCAGCTCGGGGGCATGCTGCCACTCCACGACCCGGTAGGCCGCCATGGTGTCGACCATCAGCGGGGGCCGGGCGGGGGCGCCTGCCAGGGAGCCAGCTCGGGGTACCCGTCCGGGCGCTCGGCCCGGCCCAGCAGCCAGGCCAGGACGAGACGGTGGTCGTCGTCGGGACCGATCGCGACCGGGTGGCCGTCGGGGGTGCGGGCGGCCGACTCGGCCACCGTCCGCTCCAGCTCGACGGCGACGTAGGCGTCGGACCAGTCGGCCCAGGTGAAGGCCAGGCCCAGGTCGGCCCGGTGGACCTCGACCTCGCGCCAGCGCCGGAACGGCATCTCGGCCACGGGGAGGGGGCCGGCCAGGGTGAGGCCGCTCCCCTCCCACGCCGGGGCGCCGCCCGCCGGCCACGACGCGTCGAGCGCCTCGGCGGTGGCGGCGACGTCGTCCACCAGGGCGGCGGCGGGGCGTCCGGCGCCGGCCTCGATGTCGGCCCTGCGGGCCTCGGCGCTGGGGTACATCGGGACCGCGACGTCGCGGACCGCCCCCTCGATCATCCCCCGGACTCCCTCGGCGTTGCGGGCCAGGTGGGTCAGCACGTGGCCGACGGTCCAGCCCGGCAGGAGCGACGGCCGCCGGGCCTCGTCGTCGGTGAGCCCCCGCAGCCCGTCGAGGAGGGCGGCGGTGGCGTCGCGGACGCCGCTCAGGCAGACCTCCACGTCCAGCGGCGGCAGGTCGGGCCGGTCGGTCATGCGGCGGGGGGCCAGGCGCGGCCGACGATGGCGCGGGTGTCGATGCCCGGCGGGAGGGTGCCCAGGGCGAAGCCGCCGTCGCGGCCCAGGCGGCTGGCGCAGAACGCATCGGCCACGGCGTGGGGTGCGTACCGGACGAGCAGCGAGCCCTGCAGGGCGAGGGCGGCCCGCTCGACGATGCGCCGGGCCCGGGACTCGAGGTGGTCGGGGTCCGACAGCTCGGCGTGGAGGTCGGCCACCGCCCGGTCGAGGCGCTTGTCGGCCCCCTTGGCCTGGTCGAGCTCGGCCAGGAGGGCGGCGACCGACTCGGGCTCGCGGGCTGCGGCCCGGAGCACGTCGAGGCACATGACGTTGCCCGAGCCCTCCCAGATGCCGTTGAGCGGCGACTCGCGGAACAGTCGGGGCATCGGCGACTCCTCCACGTAGCCCGCGCCGCCGAGGCACTCGAGCGCCTCGGCCGCGAACAGCGGCGCCCGCTTGCAGATCCAGTACTTGGCCACCGCGGTGGCGATGCGGGCGAAGGGGCCCTCGGCGCGGTCGTAGGCCCCGGCGAGGCGGAGCATGGTCACCGTCGCGGCCTCGGACTCGACGGCCAGGTCGGCGATCACGTTGGTCATGAGCGGCTGGTCGACGAGACGGCGACCGAACGCGGAGCGGTGGCTCACGTGGTGGGCGGCCTGGCTGAGCCCGGCGCGCATCTGCCCCACGACGCCGATCACGCAGTCGAGGCGGGTGTGGTTGACCATGGTGAGGATGGTGCGGATGCCCCGCCCCTCCTCCCCCACCAGCGTGCCCAGGGCGCCGTCGAGCTCGATCTCGCTCGAGGCGTTGGAGCGGTTGCCGAGCTTGTCCTTGAGCCGTTGGATCTCGATGGCGTTGCGGCTGCCGTCGGGGTGCCAGCGGGGCACGGCGAAGCAGGAGAGCCCGGCGTCGGTCTGGGCCAGCATGAGGAACAGGTCGCTCATCGGCGCCGAGCAGAACCACTTGTGCCCGACGAGCCGGTACTCGGCGCCGGGGCCCCCGCCGTCGGTGGGCACGGCCCTGGTCGTGTTGGCCCGGACGTCGGAGCCGCCCTGCTTCTCGGTCATGGCCATGCCCGCCAGCGCCCCCTGCTTGCCCACCACGGGCATGGGCGAGAGGTCGTAGGTCCGCGAGGTCAGCTTGGGCTCCCACACCGCCGCCAGCTCGGGCTGGGCCCGGAGGGCGGGGACGATGGAGTAGGTCATCGAGATGGGGCAGCCGTGGCCCGCCTCGACCTGGGTCCAGAGGGCGAACTTGGCCGCCCGGGTCACGTGCGGGGCGGCGTCCTCGTCGGTCCACGGCGCCCCGGCCAGCCCGTCGGCCACCGCCTGGCGGACGAGGTCGTGGTAGGCGGGGTGGTACTCCACCTTGTCGATCCGGTGGCCGTAGCGGTCGTGGGTGCGCAGCACCGGGGGGTTCTCGTTGGCCAGCTCACCGGCCCGGATCCAGCGGTAGTGGCCCACCGCCTCCCCGACCCGGCAGATCTCCCCCAGGCGATCGCCCGCCCCCTCCCGCCTCACGCCGTCGAGCAGGGCGGCGTCGAGGCCGGAGGCGTCGTGGCTCTCCAGCGGCGGCGGCTGGTTCAGGACCTCGTGGGTCGGTGAGCGCATGCCCCGTGTCTACCGCTCTCAGCCCCCGTTCAGGGGGCGTGCCTACGGTGGCACCGTGAGCAGGAGAGCGGCGGCGCGACGGGTGGTCGTGGTCGGCGGGGCGGGGCTGGTCTTCGTCGTCGGCCTCATGCAGCTGGTGCCCTACGGGTGGACGAAGACGAACCCGCCGGTCACCGCCGACGCCCCCTGGCCCGACGCCGAGTCCGAGGCCATCGCCCGGGAGTCGTGCTACTCGTGCCACAGCAACGAGACCGACTGGCCCGCGTACTCCTACCTCGCCCCGATGTCGTGGCTGGTGAGGCGGGACGTCGACCGGGGGCGGGAGGAGCTCAACTTCTCCGAGTGGGGCGAGAGGTCCGACGCCGGCGACGCCGCCGACGAGGTCGAGGACGGTGCCATGCCGCCCCGGCAGTACACCGTGATCCACCGGGGCGCCCGCCTGACCGAGGACGAGGCCCGGGTGCTGGCCACCGCCCTGGAGCGCATGGACGACGAGGGCGGCTGACCCGACGGACGGGGGCCGCACGGATGGTGCCTGGCACCTTGCGTGCGACCGTGCGCCGCGGGGCAGTCTGGGCCGCTTGATGACGGCGACCGGACCCGACCCGTGGTGATCGACGACCCCGTCGCCGTCGTCGCCGTCGCCGTCGCCCTCGGCGTGGGGGCCCAGTGGGTCGCCGGGCGGCTCAGGCTGCCCTCGATCGTGCTCATGCTGGGCGCCGGTCTGGCCGTCGGCCCGGGGCTCGGCATCATCGACCCCAACGAGACCTTCGGCGGCCTCCTGACCCCGATCGTCGCCCTCGGTGTCGGGCTCCTGCTCTTCGAGGGCGGGCTCAGCCTCCGCTGGGCCGACATCGGCTCGACGACGCGCCGCGTCGTGGTCCGCCTGCTGACGATCGGTGTGCTGACGTCGCTGGTGCTGGCGTCGGTGGCCGCCCTGCTGGTCACGGACCTGCCCCGCGGCGTCGCCGTGCTGTTCGGGTCGATCATGGTGGTGACCGGACCGACGGTCGTGATCCCGCTCCTGCGCCAGGCCCGGCTGCGCCCCCGGGTGGGCGGCATCCTCCGGTGGGAGGGGATCATGGTCGACCCCGTCGGGGCCGTCCTGGGCGTCACCATCTTGGAGGTCCTCCTCCTCGACGACCGCTCCACCGCGGTCGCCGCCCTCGTCGTCGTCCGGACCACCGTCGTGGGCTGCGCCGTGGGCGCGGCCGTCGCCGCCGGGCTGGTGGTCGTGCTCGACCGCCACTGGGCACCCGACCACCTCCGGGGCCCGCTGTCGCTGGTCGCCGTCGTCGGGGCCTTCGCCCTCGCCAACGGCCTGAGCGCCGAGGCCGGCCTGTACGCCGTCACCGTGGCCGGGGTGGCCCTGGCGAACCAGCGGCGCGTCGCCATCGGGCCGATCCTCGAGCTGCACGAGCACCTGGCCTCGATCGTGCTGGCCGGCATCTTCGTGGTGCTGGCGGCGCGGGTCGACGCCGACACCCTGACCAGCAACCTGGTCGACGCCGGGGTCGTCCTGGTCCTGCTCGTCCTGGTCGTGCGGCCCGCCGCCGTGCTGGCCTCGACGCTCGGCACCTCGCTGACCCGGCGCGAGCGGGCCTACCTGGCCGCGTTGGCGCCGCGGGGCATCGTGGCCGCATCGGTCTCGGCCGTCTTCGGCGCCGAGCTCGTCCGCCACGACGTCCCCGGCGGCGAGGACCTGGCGGCCATCACCTTCCTCGTCGTCGTGGGCACGACCATCGTCTACGGCCCGCTGTCGCGACCCCTGGCCCGCCTGCTGCGGGTCGACACCCCCGAGCCCGCCGCCGTCGTGCTGGTGGGCGCCCGACGCTGGGCGCGCGAGCTGGGGGCGGTGCTGGGCGACGTCGGCGTGCCGGTGCTGGTGGTGGCCGAGAGCGAGGAGCTGGCCGAGTCGGCGCGCGCTGCCGGGCTGCTCGTCTACGCCGGCCGCCTCGAGGGCGACGACCTGCTGGTCGCCATGGACGGCATCGGCGCCCGGCTGGCGGTGGTCGGCTCCGGGGCCGAGGCGCTCGACACCGTGAGCGTCGACCGGATCGTCCGCCACCTGGGCCGGGCCAACGTCTGGCGGGTCGCTCGCGACGACGCGCACGACCGCGACCTGCGCGAGGGCGAGGCCTACGAGGGGCGCCACGCCTACGCCGAGGTCACCCAGGAGCACCTCGACGCGGCCCTGAACGACGGCGGCGTGATCCGGGCCCTCCCGCCGGGCGCCGACGCCACCGAGGCCCAGATGCCGCTGGTGCGGATCGACGGGGGCCACCGCCCGGAGGTGGCGGTCAGCCGCACCGCGCAGGGGCCCGACGACCGCCTGGTGGTGCTGTCGCTCCGCTGAGCCGATCAGCGGGCGGCGCCCGGCCGGGGGAGACGGATGCGGGCCATCACCAGCCCGCCGAGGGCGATGGCGGCGGCGGTGACGAAGGCGGCCCGGTCGGAGCCGGCCAGGTCCACGACGATGCCCAGCACCGGCGCGCCGACGCCCTGGGACAGGTCGAAGAACAGCGAGAAGGTGCCGACGGCGTGGCTCCGCTCCGACGCCGGTGCCGTGTTCACGGTGAGACCGAACAGGGCCGGGAACAGCAGCGACATGCCCACCGAGAAGACGAGGGTCCCGACGGCGATGGCGGCGGCGGCGTCGACCGCGGCGATCGTCAGGCAGCCGACGGCGATGGCGAGGAGCGACAGCGTCGTCGTCCGCACCGCCCCGAAGCGGTCCGGCACCCGGGCCCCGACGATCCGCATGACGAGCACGGACGCGCCGTAGAGCAGGAAGTAGGGGCCGGCGTCGTCGATGCCGAGGTCGTCGAGGTGGATGGCGAGGAACGAGCCGAAGGCGGCGAACCCCATGAGCCCGAGCAGCAGGATGGTCCCGGGCATGACCGCCGCCGGGTGCAGGAAGCGCCGGCGCGGCGCCTCGGCGGCCGGCACCACATCCCCCTCGACCAGGGTCTGGGGGACGGCCCGCCCCAGGTGCCCGGGGATGAGGAGGGCCACGGCGGCGCCCACGCCGGCGAGGGCCGCCGAGACCAGCCACACCCGGCCGGCGCCCCCGTTGCGGTAGAGGACCTCACCGAGGAACGGCCCGATGGCCAGCCCGCCGTAGATCGAGGTGGAGAAGAAGGAGGCGGCCTCGCCCCGGCGGTCGTCGGGGGCGAGGTCCTGGACCGCGGTCGCCACCCCCACGAAGAAGGCGGCCTCGCCCAGACCCGTCAGCAGGCGGAAGCCGACCAGGACGGGGAGCGAGGCGACCAGGCCGTACCCGGCGATCGACACCGCCGCGATGGTCCCGCCCACGACGGCGAGGGGCCGCCGACCCACGGTGTCGCCCAGCCGGCCCACCGCCGGGCGGACGAGGGCGGCCGACACGGCGAAGGCGCCCACCGCGACCCCGACGGCGAGGCCGGAGCCGCCCAGCTCGTCCTCCACGTAGCGGGGCAGGACCGGCAGGTGCATCCCGAGGGCGGTGAAGTAGCCGAGGGCGGCGACGGTGATGAGGACGAAGGTCGGTGTGACCAGCCGCCCTCGCGCCGCGGGCTCGGCGGCGGGGGCGTCCAGGGTCACGAGAGGTGTCCAACCGCGGCGCGGGCCTGGTGCTTCCCGACGGGGCCCGGCGTCACTGGGCGGCGGTGCCGGCCAGGACGGTGACGGTGTCACCGCCGACCCACGTGGTGTCCCCCTCTCGCACCACGTGGACCCGCCCGGTCCGGCCCAGGGCGGTCCCCTGGGCGGCGACGTAGGCGTCGGGCAGGATCCCCTCGCCCTGGAGCCACAGGGCGATCGAGGCGTTGAGGCTCCCGGTCACCGGGTCCTCGGGCACGCCCAGGGCCGGGGCGAAGCCCCGCACCTCGACCGCGACCTCGTGGCCCTCGGGGTGGGCGCCGACCACGCCGACCTCGGACACCCCCTCCAGGGCGGCGAGGGCGACCATGTCCGGCTCGAGGGCCGAGACGGTGGCGGCCGAGTCCAGCCGGAGCGTCAGCCAGGCGGGCCCGTTCACGAGGAGGCGGGCGTCCCGCACGGCGGCCGGGTCGACGCCGAGGGCGGCGGTGGCCGCGTCCCGGAGCTCGGCGGCGACGGCGGACGGCTTGACGGGCGGGGCGGCGAAGGCGAGCCGGTCGCCGTCCTGGCGCAGCCCCACCAGGCCGATGCCGCACTCCTGCACGACGCGGCCCGGCGTCGCCGCCGTGCCCCCGGCGTCCAGCCAGGCGTGCGCCGTCCCGAGGGTGGGGTGGCCGGCGAAGGGCAGCTCCGACCCGGGCGTGAAGATGCGCACCCGGTAGTCGGCGGCGGGGACGGTCGGGGTCAGGACGAAGGCCGTCTCCGACAGGTTGGTCCAGCGGGCGAAGGCGGCCATCTCGGCCTCGGAGAGGTCGTCGGCGTCGAGCACGACGGCGACGGGGTTGCCTCGCGTCGGCTCGGCCGTGAACACGTCGACCTGGCGGAACGGGCGGGCGCGAGTCACGAGGGGGCTCCGAGGACGTCGAGGGCGACCAGCCAGGCCCGCAGGGCGGGCGCATCGGTGAAGGCGAGGGCAGCCATCCCCAGCTCGGTGGCGCCGGCCAGCTTGGCCGGGCTGTCGTCGGCGAAGGCGACCCGGGCCGGGGGCAGGCCCAGCTCGTCGCAGACGTGGGCGAACGCCCGGCGGTCGGGCTTGGCGTGGCCGATGACGGCGCTGTTGTAGACGGCGTCGAAGCGGTGGGCGACGTCGAGGGCCGCCAGCTCGTCGTCGATGGTGTCGGTCCCGTTGGTGAGGATCACGACGGGCCGGCCGGTGGCCCGCACCTCGTCGACGACGGCGAGCACGTCGTGGTCGAGCGTGGTCGGCGACCGTCCCCACGCCGCGGCCGCGTCGGGGGCGCCGATGGCCTCGCCCACCATCGCCAGCCACTCGTCCTTGGTGGTGGCCCCGGTGATGACCGGCTGGAGCCGCTCGGGGGCGTAGGCGGCGGCGGCGATCGATCCGGGCTCGAGGCCGTGGCGCCGGCACAGGTCGGCCTCGTGGGCCGGGTCGAAGTGGCGCACGACCCCGTCGAGGTCGAGCACCAGCGCATCGATGTCGCTCACCGGTGGACCGCTCCGCTCGTCACCTCCCCACCGTGGCACAGGGCCCGGGTAGGTTCCGCCCCATATGAGCGCCGCCACCACCGTCCGGGCCTTCTGGGAGGCCATCGACCGGAGGGACTGGGACGCCCTCGGCCGCCTCCTCGCCGACGACGTCGTCTACGAGGTCCCCCAGACCCGGGAGCGGGTGCGGGGGCGGGCCGGGGTGGTGCGCTTCAACGCCGAGTACCCCGGTGAGTGGCACCTGACGGTGACGACCCTGGTGGCCGAGGCGGACCGGGCCGCCACCACCATCGGCTTCGCGTCCCCCGGCCTCCCCGACCAGACCGGCATCGCCTTCTTCACCCTGGACGACGACGGTCGCATCGCCCGGATCGAGGACTGGTGGCCCGAGCCCTACGAGCCTCCCGCGGACCGGGCCCACCTGGTGGAGCGGTGGTGAGCGCCGAGCACCTGACCGAGCTCGGGTTCTACGCCCTGGCCGGCCACGCCGCCGACCCGACCACGATCATCGGCGAGGCCCGCGACGGGGAGGCCCTCGGCCTGGGCAGCGCCTTCGTCTCCGAGCGGTTCAACGTCAAGGACGCCCCGACCCTCTGCGGCGCCCTGGCGGCTTCCACCGAGCGGCTCGGCATCGCCACCGCCGCCACCAACCACAACACCCGCCACCCGATGGTGACGGCGACGTTCTCGGCGACGATGCACGCCCTCACCGGGGGCCGGTTCTCGCTCGGCCTGGGCCGGGGGTTCGACGCCCTGTTCGACGTGATGGGCCTGCCCCGGGTCACCTCCGCCCAGCTGACCGACGTGGCCGAGATCCTCCGCACCCTCTGGCGCGACGAGTCGGTCGTCGGCCACGACGGGCCCGCCGGCACCTACCCGTACCTCCACACCGGCGCCGGGATCGACGGGCCGGTGCCGATCATCCTCGTCGCCCTCGGGCCCAAGACCCTCGAGCTGGCCGGCCGGATCGCCGACGGCGTCGTGCTCCACACCTTCTTCGGCGACGCCGCCCTCACCGACTCCGTCGCCGCCGTGCGTCGGGGGGCCGAGCAGGCCGGCCGCGACCCGGCCTCGGTCCGGGTCTGGTCGGTGCTGGCCACGATCGGCGACCACCTCGACGAGGAGGCCCGGCTGCGCAAGCTGGTGGGCCGCATGGCCACCTACTTCCAGGCCTACGGCGACATCCTCGTGCAGGTCAACGGGTGGGACCCGGCCGTCCTGGCCCGGTTCCGCCAGGCGCCGGTCGTCACCGGGGCGCGGGGCGCCCTCGACGCCACCGCCACCGTCGACGAGCTCCACGCCCTGGCCGAGCTGATCCCCGACGAGTGGCTGGCGGCGTCGGCCACGGGGACGGCCGAGCAGTGCGCGGCCACGGTCGTCGAGCAGCTCGACCTCGGCGCCGACTCGGTGATCCTCCACGGTGCCACGCCCGCCGAGCTGGCCCCGGTGGTCGAGGCCTACCGGTCCGTCCGTCCGGCGGGGGCCACCGGGCTGCCGGCCAACCCGGGCTGGATGGCCGTGTGACCGGCTCGTGAGCGACGCGAACCAGGGCCTCGACGTCGCCGTGGCCGCCGCCGACGCCGGGCTCACCCCGGAGCGGCTCACCGACGTCCTCCGCGCCGAGGGCCACGACGTCACCGTGGCCGAGCTCGGCGTGGAGCCCGTCGGCACCGGGCAGATGGGGAGCAGCTTCCGGCTGACGCCCTCCTACGAGGGCGACGCGACCCGCCTGCCGGAGACGTTCGTGGCCAAGGTGCCCGGCGGTGACCCGGCCTCGCGGGCCACCGCGGCCGGGGCCTACCGGACCGAGGTCGCCTTCTACCAGCGCCTGGCGGCGACGGTCGCCGTCCGGGTGCCGCTCTGCCACCACGCGTGGGCCACCGACGACGGCACCGACTTCCTGCTGCTGCTCGAGGACCTGGCGCCGGCCCGCCAGGGCGACCAGATCGCCGGGTGCACGCCGGCCCAGGCGGTGGCCGCAGCCCGCAACCTGGCCGGGCTGCACGGCCCCCGGTGGTGCGACGCCACCCTGCCCGCCACCACCGGCCTGGCCGTCGTCGACCCGGCCTCGGCCGAGGTGCTGGGCGACGTCCTCGGCCCCATGACCGACGTGTTCGCCGACCGCATGGGCGACCGCCTGCCCGCCGCCACCCGCGCCGTCCTGGACCAGGTCCCCCCCGTCGCCGGCGCCTGGCTGACGGGGCGGGCCGAGCGGTTCGCCCCGGTCCACGGCGACTACCGCCTCGACAACCTCATGTTCGGTCCCGCCGACCAGGTCACGGCCGTCGATTGGCAGACCGTGAGCCTGGGCCTCCCCGCCCGCGACATCGCCTTCCTGCTGGCGACCAGCCTCACCGTCGCCGACCGGCGGGCCCACGAGGGCGAGGTCGTCTCGGCCTACTGGGACGCCCTGCACGCCTACGGCGTCGACGACCACCCGCTCGAGCAGTGCCTCGAGGACTACCGCTACGCCCTCCTCCAGGCGCCGCTGATCATCGTCCTCGGCTGCGCCGTCGCCGCCCCCACCGCCCGGGGCGACGAGATGTTCCTCGTCATGGCCGAGCGGGCCTGCGCCGCCATCCGCGACCACGACCCCTTCTCGCTCATCGACATCTGACCTCCGCCCCCGTCCGATCTCGGTGGCAGATGTGGGACGTTCGTCCGACATCTGCCACCGAGCTCCGGCGCTGCGGGGTCGCGTGGGGCTGGCGCTGTCGCACCCCCCTCGTACCATCCCCTCCGATGCCCTCGATCACCGTCACCCCCGTCCCGTACGGACGGGGCGCGCTCGTCGCCCTGCGCGACGCGGTGGCCGACGCCAAGGCGGGCGACCCCCTCGCCCCGGTCACCGTCGTCGTCCCGTCCAACCACGTGGGCGTCACCGCCCGCCGCCTCCTCGCATCCGACGTCCTCGGCCCCGTGACGCGGGCCGGCCGCGGGGTCGCCGCCGTCGACTTCCTCACCGTCTTCCGCCTGGCCGAGCTCCTCGGTGCCGCCACCATCGCCGCCACCGGCCGCCGGCCCGTGTCGATCCCGTCCCTCTCGGCCGCCGTCCGGCAGGTGCTGGGCACCGACCCGGGCCTGTTCGCACCCGTGGCCGACCACCCCGCCACCGAGGCGGCGCTGGTGGCCAGCTACCGCGAGCTGCGCGACCTCCCCGATGCCGCCCTGTCGTCGATCGCCCGCACCGGGCCGCGCGCCGCCGAGGTGGTGCGGGTCCACCGCGCCGCCCGGCAGGTCCTCGCCGCCCACTGGTCCGACGAGGAGGACCTCATGGCGGCGGCGGCCGACCGGGTGGGCGGCGACCCGGGTGCCGCCGAGGCGTTGGGACCGGTCGTGCTCCACCTGCCCCAGCTGCTGACGCTCCACGCCGCCGCCCTGGTCCGCACCGTGGCCGAGCGCCAGCAGGTGCGCGTGCTGGCCGGCACCACCGGCGACCCCCGCGCCGACGCCGACGTCGTCACCACCCTCGCCCGCCTCGGGGTGCCCGTGCCGGCCCCGGACGGCCTTCCGCGCGCTGGGGTCGGCATCGTCGGCCCCACCGTGGCTCCCGACCGCACGCAGGTCGCCAGCGCCTCCGACGCCGACGACGAGGTGCGCCACGCCGTGCGCCGGGTCGTCGCCGCGGCACGGGCCGGCACCCCGCTCGACCGCATCGCCGTCCTGCACCCCACCGCCGACCCCTACGCCCGCCTCCTCCACGAGCACCTGGCCGCGGCCGGGGTCGCCGTCAACGGCCCCTCCCCGGTGCCCCTCGCCTCCCGCGCCGCGGGCCGCACCCTCATCGGGCTGCTGGCCCTGCCGGAGCAGGGCTGGCGCCGCCAGGCGGTCCTCGACTGGCTGGGCACCGCCCCCCTCCGGTTCGAGGGGCGCCCGGTCCCGGTCGCCGCCTGGGAGCGGCTGTCGCGCGAGGCGGGGGTGGTCGCCGGTCGGGACCAGTGGGACGCACGCCTGCTCGCCGAGGCGGCGCGCCGCGACGAGCGGGCGGAGCAGGCCGTCGCCGACGACGACGCCGCCGCCGCGGCCCGCAACCGCCGCCGGGCGGATCACGCCCGCAGCCTGCGGGCCTTCGTGACGGGCCTGGCCGACGACCTCGAGCGGGCCGGGCGCCGGCCCCGGACCTGGTCCCAGCACGCCCGCTGGGCCCGGGCCCTGCTCGACCGCCTGCTCGGCCCGGCGGCGCAGCGGGAGGACTGGCCCGGCGACGAGGTCGAGCGCCGGGCCGCCGAGCGGGTCGAGCTGGCCATCGACCGCCTCGCCGTCCTCGACGAGGTCGAGGGTCCGGTGGGTCTCGACGTGGTCGTCCGGACCCTGGAGGTCGAGCTCGAGTCCGACACCGGGCGCGTCGGGCGCTTCGGCGACGGCGTGCTCGTCGGCCCCCTCACCATGGGGGTCGGCCTCGACCTCGACCTGGTCGTGGTGGTGGGGCTGGCCGAGGGGCTGGCCCCCCGCCCACCGCGCGACGACTCCCTGCTCCCCGACACCGAGCGTCGGGCCGTCGACGGGCTCCTGCCCCTGCGGCGCGACGGCGTCGCCCGCCAGCACCGCCACCTCCTGGCCGCGACCGCCGCCGCCGACCGCCAGGTCCTGTGCTTCCCGCGCGGCGACCTCCGGGGTGGGCGGGACCGGGTGCCGTCCCGCTGGTTGCTCGACCTGGCCGGGCACCTCTCCGGTGGGCGCCTCTGGGGCGACGACCTCCCGGCCCTCGACGTTCCGTGGCTCGAGCACATCCACAGCTTCGACCACGCCGTGCGCACCTTCGACCAACCGGCCACACCGCAGGAGCACCGGCTGCGCTCGCTCCTCGCCGCCGGCGCCGGGCCTCGGGCGCTGGGGCCGGCCACGGCGCTGGGCGACCCCGTCATCGCTCGCGGCGCCGAGCTGATCGCCGGCCGGGCCTCGTCCCGCTTGACCCGCTTCGACGGCAACCTCGGCGGCCTCCCCGTCGCCTCGCCCGCCGACCCCGAGAGCGGACGGGTCGCCTCGGCCACCGGCCTCGAACGATGGGCCCGCTGCCCCTTCGACTACTTCGTCCGCTCCGTCCTCGGCATCCGCGAGGTGGAGAACCCCGAGGACTCGCTCAGCATCTCGGCGCTGGACCGGGGCAGCCTCGTCCACAAGGCGCTCGAGGACTTCCTCCTCGAGGTGCTGGCCCGCCCCGAGCGGGCCCGTCCCGGGCCGACCGACCCGTGGACGGCGGCGGACCGGCTCCGGCTCCGGGAGATCGGGGCCGCGCTGTGCGCCGAGTACGAGGCTGTCGGCCTCACCGGTCGGGCCCTGTTCTGGGGCCGGGACCGCGCCCGGATCCTGGCCGACCTGGACGCCACGCTCACCTTCGACGAGGAGGTGAGACGGCTCAACGGCGGTCGGCACCTCCACGCCGAGCTCGGCTTCGGGCTGGGCGACGAGGACCTCCCGCCGGTGGCCCTGCCGCTGCCCGACGGCCGCGCCGTGCGGTTCCGGGGCCAGATCGACCGCATCGACCGCACCGAGGCGGGCGGTCTCGTCGTCGCCGACTACAAGACGGGCGGGACCAGCGCCTACCAGGGTCTGTCGGAGCGCAACCCGGACCAGGGCGGGACCCACCTCCAGCTGGCCGTGTACGGCGCCGCGGCCCGCGCCGCGGTCGGCGATCCCGAGGCCGAGGTCCGCTCCGAGTACTGGTTCGTCTCCTCCAAGGGGCGCTTCAGCACCAAGGGCTACGTCCTCACCCCGGAGATCTCCGAGCGCATCTCCGAGACCCTGGGCCTCATCGTCGAGGGCATCGAGGCCGGTCTGTTCCCGGCCCACCCCACCGACCACCAGGGCCAGCCCTGGAACCCGTGCTGGAGCTGCGACCCCGACTTCCTCGGGGTGGCCGACCTGCGCCGGGCGTGGGAGGCCAAGGGGGCCGACCCGGCGATGGCCGGCTACCTCGCCCTCATCGACCCCGACCGGCGGTCCGAGCCCGACCCCGACGAGGTCGACCCGGCCGACGTCGGCGCCGGGCCGCCCGACGCCGGGGCGGCGGCGGCCAGCGCCCGGGCCCGCATCACCGAGGGGGCGGGCTGATGGTCGAGCGCCCCGCCCCTCCGGACCAGACGGCGCGCGACCGCATCGGCTCGGCCCTCGGCGAGACGCTGTTCGTCGAGGCCGGCGCCGGCTCGGGCAAGACGACCGCCCTGGTCGGCCGGGTCCTCTCGCTCGTCACCGGCGAGGGAGCCGACGGGCGGAGCCACCCGCCCGTGCCGCTGTCGGGCATCGCCGCCATCACCTTCACCGAGAAGGCCGGCGCCGAGCTGCGCGAGCGGCTGCGGCGCTCGCTCGAGGAGGCCGCCACCGCCGACCCCGACCACCCGCGGGCGGAGCGGTGCCGGGCGGCGCTCGACGAGCTCGACGGCGCCGCCATCGGGACGCTCCACTCCTTCGCCCAGCGGATCCTGGTCGAGCACCCCGTCGAGGCGGGGCTGCCACCGCGGGTCGAGGTCCTCGACGAGGTCACCTCGGGCGTCGAGTTCGAGCAGCGCTGGGCCCGCTTCTCCGACGAGCTCTACACCGACCCGGCCTACGCCCGCACGTTCCTGCTGCTGTTCGCCGCCGGCGTGCGCGACACCACGCCGCACGCCCTGGCCCGCACCTTCGACGCCAACTGGGACCTCGTCGACGAGCTGGTCGACCCCGACGCCCCGCCGCCCCGCCCGGCCGGGCCGCGGGTGGCCGGGGTCCTCGACCGCGTCGAGGAGGTCTGCGCCCTCGTCGGCGAGTGCATCGACCCCACGGACCTCCTGTGCCTCAAGCTGCAGGAGGTCGGCGAGTGGGCCGCAACCGTCCGGGCCGCGCCGGACGAGGAGGCGCAGGTCGAGGCGCTGCGCCAGGCCCGGGCCGCGACCAGCACGTTCCGCCCCCGCGGCGGGCGGAAGGGCAGCTGGCGGGTGAGCTCCGACGAGGTCAAGGCCGACCTCCGAGCCCTGGAGGCGCTCGTCGACGACGTGCTGCGGGAGATCGCCGACGAGTGCGCCCACCACCTCGGCGCCGCCATCCGCCGCTTCACCCTGGCCTCGGCCGGGGAACGCCGGTCCCGCGGCACCCTCGAGTTCCACGACCTGCTCGTGCTGGCCCGCGCCCTGCTCCGCGACCCGGTCCACGGTGGTCGCACCCGTCAGGTCCTCCACGAGCGCTACCAGCGCCTCCTCCTCGACGAGTTCCAGGACACCGACCCCATCCAGATCGAGCTGGCGGTGCGCATCGCCGCCGCCGACCCGAGGTCGCCCGAGGCCGCTGCGCCCGACTGGCGCGACGTGCCCGTCGCCGCCGGCCGCCTCTTCGTGGTCGGCGACCCCAAGCAGTCGATCTACCGGTTCCGGCGCGCCGACATCGGCGTCTTCCTCGACGCCCAACGCCTCCTCGCCGCCGACGGCGGGGGCCACGCCGTGACCCTGACGGCCAACTTCCGCACCGTCCCCGGGATCACCGACTGGGTGAACGCCACCTTCGCCACGCTGATGGCCGAGCCCCCCGACGACGAGCTGCCGCTGACCCCCCGGCCCGACTACACCCCGCTCGACGCCGTCCGTCCCGACCCGGCTCCCGACGCCGGGCCCACGGTCTCGGTCCTCGGCCGCCACGCCCACACCGGCCGACCCACGGCGTCGGAGGTCCGCACCGCCGAGGCGGCCGACGTGGTGGCCACCATCCGCCGGGCGCACGACGAGCGCTGGCAGGTCGGCGCCGGCGCCGGCGGCTGGAGGGACGCCTCGCTGGGCGACATCACGATCCTGGTGCCGGCCCGCACGTCGCTGCCGTTCCTCGAGGACGCTCTGTCCGAGGCCGGCATCGCCTACCGCACCGAGGCCAGCTCGCTCGTCTACGCCAGCCGGGCCGTGCGCGACCTCCTGCTGGTCGTGCGGGCCGTCGCCGACCCGACCGACGAGCTCCGCACCGTCTCGGCCCTCCGCACACCGCTGTTCGGGTGCGGCGACGACGACCTGTACCGCTTCCGCGTCGAGCGGGGCGGGCACTGGACCTACACCGCCGACCAGCCCGACACGGTGCCGGCCGACGACCCGGTGCGGGTCGGTCTCGAGGTCCTCCGCACCTGGCACGAGGAGCGGGCCTGGACGAGCCCGTCGGCGCTGCTCGACCGGATCGTGCGCGACCGCCGGGCCATGGAGCTGGCCTTCGCCGAGGGGCGGCCGCGCGACGTCTGGCGGCGGCTGCGCTTCGTCGTCGACCAGGCCCGGGCGTGGACCGACGCCACCGGCGGGGACCTGCGGGGCTACCTCGGGTGGATCGGCCACCAGACCGAGGAGGGGGCCCGGGTGGCGGAGGCCATCCTCCCCGAGACCGACGACGACGCCGTGCGGATCATGACGATCCACGCCGCCAAGGGCCTCGAGTTCCCGATCACCATCGTCTCCGGCGCCACCTCCTACCCCCGCCGGGCCGCCACGGCCGGCGACGCCAAGTTCACGGCCGGTGGGGTGGCCTACTACCTGGGCAAGCACGCCGAGACGTCGACCTACACGGCCAACCGCCCCGTCGACGAGCAGATGGACCTCGACGAGCGGGTCCGGCTGCTGTACGTCGCCACGACCCGGGCGAAGGACCACCTCGTGGTGTCGCTGCACCGCGTCGAGCGGAAGAAGGAGCCGGCCCCCGCCAACCGCACCAACGCCGAGCTGCTCCTCGCCGGCATGGGCGAGCTCCTCGACGCCCTCCCCGACGGCCCTCCGGCCGAGCCGGCCCCGCGGGCGGTGGCCCCGGCGCCGGCCGCCGTCGCCCCGCTGGGCGAGCCCCTCGACGAGTGGGCCGACGCCCGCGACGCGGCTCTCGCCGCCGCCAGCCGCCCCACCACGGTCGCCGCCACCGCCCTCACCGACGAGGGCCGACCCGACGTCGAGAGGGCCGACGCGTCGCCCTGCCCTCCGGCCCAGCCCCCCGCCGCCGGCGAGGCCTCGACCGCCGAGGACGAGGGGGGCCAGCTGGCGCTCGACTTCGCCACCGTCGCCGTCGACCACGACCTCGACCAGGCCCCCGACGGCGACGACGCCGGGCTCCACAAGCGGCCCGGCGACCTCGACCGGCCGCCGTGGCTCAAGGGCCGTTACGGCACCGCCGTGGGTCGGGCCGTGCACGGCGTGCTCCAGACCGTGCCGCTGTCCTCGGAGCCCGGCGACCCGCTGGTCGCCGCCGCCGTGGCCGCCCAGGCCGCGGCCGAGGCGGTGACCGACAAGGAGCCGGTGGTGGCCCAGCTGGTCCACGCCGCCCTGGGCTCACCGTCGGTGCGGGAGGCGGCCGGAGCGCCCCACTGGCGGGAGGTCTTCGCCAGCACGCCTGTCGGCGATCGCCTCCTCGAGGGCTACGTCGACCTCCTCTACCGAGGCCCCGGCGGCCTGGTGGTGGTCGACTACAAGACCGCCGCCACCGCCGACCCCGCCGAGCTCGACCGGCGCGTCGACGGGTACCGGGTCCAGGGCGCCTCCTACGCCCTCGCCGTGGGCGGGTCCACCGGGGAGGCGGTCGTCCGGGTCACGTTCTGCTTCCTGACCCCGCAGGGCGTGGTCGAGCGCCACCTCGGCGACCTCGACGCCGCCATGGCCGAGGTCGAGGCGCTCGTGCGGGCCGGCGCCGAGGTCGAGGTCGACCGGCCCGGGGTCGTCTCCGCCGCGCCCTGACCGGCGTCGCCGCCCCGCCTTGACAGGGCGGCGACCTTCGGGGGATGGTGGTCGGCGATGTCCGCCCGGCCCACCTCCCTCCTCCTCCTCGTGTAGACGGACGCCCCCATATCGGCGTCCGTCGCTCCTGAGCCCCCGAAGGGCCAGGAGCTTCTTTCGTTTTCAGCCTCTGTTCAACCGCCCACCACCACCACCCGACTGCGAGTCCCCATGCGTCCCGAGCCCGCCACCCCCCGGCCCATGCCGTTCGAGAAGTACCAGCCGACCGTCCCGGTCAAGCTTCCCGACCGCACCTGGCCGGACCGGCGGCTCACCGCCGCCCCCCGCTGGTGCGCGGTCGACCTGCGCGACGGCAACCAGGCCCTGATCGACCCCATGGACCCGGCCCGGAAGCTGAAGATGTTCCAGACCCTGGTGGCCATGGGCTACAAGGAGATCGAGGTCGGCTTCCCGTCGGCCAGCCAGCCCGACTTCGACTTCGTGCGCCAGCTGGTGGAGGAGGACCTGGTCCCCGACGACGTCACCATCCAGGTGCTGACCCAGTGCCGCGACGACCTCATCGCCCGGACCTACGAGGCGATCGCCGGCGCCCACCACGCCATCGTCCACTTCTACAACTCGACCTCGACCCTGCAGCGCGAGGTCGTGTTCGGGCTCGACCAGGCCGGCATCACCGAGATCGCCGTCAACGCCGCCCGGCTGTGCCGGAAGCTGGAGGAGACGATCCCGGAGACCGACGTCCGCTACGAGTACTCGCCCGAGAGCTTCACCGGGACCGAGCTGCCCTACGCGGTGGAGATCTGCGAGGCGGTGGCCGAGGTCATCGAGCCCACGCCCGAGCGGCCGCTGATCATGAACCTGCCGGCCACGGTCGAGATGTACACGCCCAACCTCTACGCCGACGCCATCGAGTGGTTCCTGCGGACGGTGCGCAACCGCGAGGCCATCGTGCTGTCGCTGCACCCCCACAACGACCGGGGCTGCGCCGTGGCCGCCGCCGAGCTGGGCGTGCTGGCCGGCGCCGATCGGGTCGAGGGGTGCCTGTTCGGCAACGGCGAGCGCACCGGCAACGTCGACCTGGTCACCCTGGGGATGAACCTGTTCAGCCAGGGCATCGACCCCGAGATCGACTTCCACGACATCGATGCCGTCCGCCGGGTGGCCGAGTACTGCAACCGCCTGCCGGTGCACGAGCGCCACCCCTACGCCGGCGACCTGGTGTACACCGCCTTCTCCGGGTCGCACCAGGACGCCATCAAGAAGGGCTTCGCCGCCCTCTACGCCGAGGCCGAGGCCGCCGGCCGGGGCCGCGACTACGAGCGCTGGGCGGTGCCGTACCTGCCCATCGACCCGGCCCACGTGGGCCGGACCTACGAGGCCGTCATCCGGGTCAACAGCCAGTCCGGCAAGGGCGGGGTGGCCTACATCATGGAGACCGAGCACGGCTTCGCCCTGCCCCGCCGGCTGCAGATCGAGTTCTCCAAGACGGTGCAGACCATCGTCGAGGACACCGGCACCGAGATCTCGCCGGCGGCCATGTGGGACACCTTCACCACGACGTACCTGCCCGAGGACCCGGCCTTCGTGCTGCGCACGAACGAGCTGACCACGTCCGCCGACGGCGCCAGCGCCATCACCGCCCAGGTCGTGGCGCACGGTGAGCCGGTGACCATCACGGGGTCGGGCAACGGGCCCGTCGCCGCCTTCGTGGACGGGGTGCGGACCGGGCTCGGCGTCGACATCGACGTCGTCGACTACAGCGAGCACTCCCTCGGCGCCGGGGCCGACGCCCTGGCCGTGGCCTACGTCGAGACCCAGGACGGTGGGGGCACCGTGCGCTGGGGCGTGGGGACCGACGCCAACATCATCACCGCCAGCCTCAAGGCCGTGCTCGGCGCCGCGTCCCGCACCGTCGCCGACGGTGAGGTGGCCGAGGGCTGAACGCCCGCCGTCAGTCGGCGGGGGCGACCGAGGCGAAGGCCCGGGCCCGGTCGAGCGTGAGGAGCCGCTCGGTGGGCTCGGCCGCGCCGACGAGGACGTAGTCGGCGGCGAAGGCGGGCCGCACCTCACCGTCGGCGTCGACCAGCCACGGCAGCGCCAGACGGCGCGGCACCCGCACCCGGTCCGGCGCCTCGTGGGTGCCGAAGACGTGGTCCCAGAACGGGATGGTGACGCCGTGATTCCGCATCGGCGCGCCGAAGTGGTGGTGGAAGTGGTGGCGCCGGACGAGGCGCTGGTACCGCGTCCGGGGGGCCCGCAGGTGGGCGACGGCGTGCTGGTACTCGTAGAAGAAGTAGCCGAAGGCCCACCCGGCGGCGACGGTGACGCCGGCGAGCGGGCTCACCAGGACCCACCCGAGCGGGGCCCACACCACGCCCCCGACGAGCAGCATCCCGGTCCACGACAGGACGTGGTTCCGGTCGAAGCTCCACCCCGACGTCACGTGGTGCTCGAGGTGCTCGCGGCTCATGATCCCCCGGCCGTGCAGGTGGTGCATGGCGAAGCGGTGCAGCAGGTACTCGGCCAGGGTCCAGACGGCCCAGCCGGCGGGGACGGCGAGGGCGACGGTGACGGCGGTCGTCATGAGGGTCTCCCGGGTCGGTCGGCCGCCGGCCCGGCCAGGCCGGCGTCGAGGGTGCGGGCGGTGGCGAGGGTGGCGGGGTCGGCGCCCCAGCCGCGGAGCAGGGCGTCGGTGATCTCCTCGCCCAGCCGGGCGCCGGTGGTGGGGATGCCGGTGGCCAGCCCGTCGACGAGCAGGGCGCCGTTGAGGGCCACGACCCAGGCGAAGGTGCGGACGAGGGCACCGTCGAGGGGCTCGTCGAGCGGGTCGGCGACGGGCTGGTGGGGCCGCAGGGCCCCCTGGTCGACGGCGGCGGCCAGCAGGCGGCGGGGCACGTCGAGGACGGCCATGGCGGCGGGCACCACCGTCGCCGCGTCGGCGGCGTCGGCGACGCCCTCGGTGACGAGCAGGCGCTGTTGGAGCCGGAACTCCCGGGGGTGGTGGTCGGGCGCGGACAGGAACAGCCGGGAGAAGGCGAGGAGCCGGGCCAGGGCGGCGGGGGCGGCGTCGGCTCCTGCCTCGGTCAGGGCCGCGTCCCAGGAGGCGAGGGCGTCGTCGGCGACGGCGCCGAGGACCTCGAGGGCCTGCTGCTGGAGGGCCGACAGCAGGGCCGAGCGGGACGGGAAGTAGGTGTAGAGGCTCGAGGGGGCGTGGTCGGCCGCCTCGGCCAGGGCCGCCATCGTCAGCCCGTCGGGGCCCCGCTCCTCCACCAGGTCGGCGGCGAGGGCGAGGAGGGCGTTGCGCCGGGCCGCCCGCTTGCGGGTCCGGCGGTCACCGGCGAGGGCCGGCGTCGACGACGCGGCGACGTTTTCCGAAGGCACGTCGGAAAACGTAGGACGGTCGATCGAGGGTGGTCAAGGGACCGCCCGTCGAGCAGGACGGGGTCGTCGGACGGCGATTCGCTGGCGATTCGCCGTCCGACGCATCGGTGCTGGTCACGGCGGTGGCGCGCCGTCGAGGGGTGGCCGGATGGTTCGCAGGGCGACGATCTGGGCCACCGGTGTCGTCGCGGCGTCGGGCCCTCAGGCCATGCCGTAGGCCCGGGTCGGGCGGAGGCGCAGGACGACGCGCTGGTCGCGGATCATGGCGGCGCGGTAGTCGTCCCAGTCGGGGTGCTCGCCCTGGACGTCGCGGTACAGGGCGACCAGCTCCTCGACGGTGGCGTCGTCGGGGGCGGCGGCGACGGGCGTGAGGTCGGCGTCGCCCTCGAGGACGACGTAGGACCAGAAGTCGTCGGCCGTGACGTGGAGCGAGACGCGCGGGTCGCGCCGGGCGTTGGCGTACTTGGCCCGATCGGCGGTGATCGAGATCCGCACCACGCCGTCGTCGCTGACGCCGTAGTTGATGTTGGACAGCTGGGGCCGGCCGTCGGCCTTCAGGGTGACGAGCACCCCGTGGTCGCGGGGGCGGACGTAGTCGAGGGCAGCGGGGAGGTCCATGCCGGGACCAACCCCCGGACCAGCGATGTTCGTCCCGGAAGCGCCACCGGCGAGCGGAGCGAGTGGCGCAGGGAGCACCGGGCAGGGGCGCACCCATGCCCTCCGAGACGACCGCCCGCTTCGGGCTCAAGCTGATGTCCGAGCTGCGCAGCCCCCGGGAGCTGGTGGAGCACGCGGTGATGGCCGAGGCTCACGGCTTCGCCTTCGTCGCCATCTCCGACCACATCCATCCGTGGCTCCCCGAGCACGAGCACAGCCCCTTCGCCTGGAGCGTGCTCGGCGCCGTGGCCCACGCCACCAGCGACCTCGACATCGCGACCGGGCTGACGTGCCCGATCATCCGGTACCACCCGGTGATCGTGGCCCAGGCGGCGGCGACCGTGGCGGCGATGACCGACCGCAAGCTCACCCTCGCCGTCGGCGCCGGCGAACGGCTCAACGAGCACGTCACCGGGGCGCCGTGGCCCGCCGTCGACCTCCGCCACGAGATGCTCGAGGAGGCCATCGCCATCCTCCACGAGCTGTGGACCGGTGACTGGGTGACCCACCGGGGCGGCCACTACACCGTCGAGGACGCACGCATCTACGACCTGCCCGACGAGCGCATCGACGTGGTGGTGGGCGTCAGCGGGGACGCCTCGCTCGACCTGGCCGACCGGGCCGGCGCCGACGGGATCATGGCCGTCGACCCCGAGCCCGGCCTGGTCGACGGCTGGGCCGAGCGGGGCGGCGACCGCGCCGCGACCTGGACCGAGGTGCCGTTCGCGTGGGCGCCGTCGCAGGAGGAGGGGTTGCGCCTCGCCCACGAGCGCCTCCGGTTCAGCGCCCCGGGGTGGAAGGTGATGGCCGAGCTGCCCAACCCCGTGAACTTCGGGGCGGCCACCGAGTGCGTCACGCCCGAGTCGATGGCCGCGGACGTGCCCCACGGCCCCGATCCCGAGCCCTACGTCGAGGCCGTGCGCCAGTTCGTCGACGCCGGGTTCCGCAACCTGAGCATCGTCCCCGTGGGCGATGACGTCGAGGGGACGCTCGCCTTCTGGCGCGACGAGGTGGCTCCCGCCCTGTCTTGACCGGCCGGTCAAGTACGGTGGGGCGATGGCTCCCCCCGTCGACATCGGACGCATCGGCATCTGGCAGTTCCAGCTCGACCTGGTCCCGTCCGGCCAGGCGGTCGAGCACGTCGACGAGCTCGACGAGCTCGGCTTCGGTGCCGTCTGGACGCCCGAGGCCGTGGGGCGAGAGGCGTTCACCAGCGCCGCCCTCCTGCTGCGGGGCGGGACCGACATCGTCGTGGCCACCGGCATCGCCTCGATCTGGGCCCGCGACCCCATGGCCGCCGGCGCCGCCCACAAGACGCTCACCGAGGCCTACCCCGACCGGTTCCTGCTCGGGCTGGGCGTCAGCCACCAGCCCATGGTCGAGGGCATCCGGGGCCACGACTACTCCAAGCCCTACTCGGCCATGAAGGAGTACCTCGCAGCGATGGACAAGGGGCTCTTCTTCGCGGCCGAGCCCACCTCGCCGCCCCGTCGGGTCCTGGCCGCCCTCCGCCCCAAGATGCTGGAGCTGGCCCGCGACCAGGCCGACGGCGCCCACCCGTACTTCGTCCCGCCCGAGCACACGGCCCTGGCCCGCGCGGCGCTCGGCCCGGACAGGCTGCTCGCCGTCGAGCAGGCCGTCGTGCTCGACACCGACCCGACGAGCGCCCGCGAGAAGGCCCGCAGCCACACCCGGATCTACACCGGCCTGCCCAACTACAAGGGCAACATCCAGCGCATGGACCCGTCGTTCACCGACGAGGACTTCGCCGAGGCCGGCAGCGACCGCCTCGTCGACCACATCGTGGCGTGGGGCTCGATGGACGACGTCGTGGCCCGGGTCCAGGCCCACCTCGACGCCGGCGCCGACCACGTCTGCATCCAGGTCATCGACGGCGCCACGGACGTCCCCGTCCAGACCTGGCGCGACCTGAGCGCCGCCTTCTCCCTCGCCTGACCGCCACGGAAGGTGCCTGGCACCGTCCGTGGCTCATCTCGGCCTCAGCCGGTGTTGCGGAGGCCGTTGGCGATGCCGTTGATGGTCAGGAGCAGGGCCCGCTGGAGGGTGCCGTCGGCGGCGTCGCCCGCCGCCCGCCACCGGCCCAGGAGCTCGACCTGGAGGACGTGGAGGGGGTCGAGGTAGGTGTCGCGCACGCTGAGGGTCCGGCGCAGGCCGGGCCGGCCGGCGAGCAGCTCGTCGACGTCGAGCACCGCCAGCACCTCGGCGCAGGTCCGCTCGTGCTCGGCCCGGATCACGTCGAGCAGCCGCTGGTGCTCGGCCGGCACGAGGGCGTCGACGTAGCGCGAGGCGATGCCGAGGTCGGTCTTGGCCAGCACCATCTCGACGTTCGACAGCACGTCGGCGAAGAACGGCCACGACCGGGCCATCTCGGCCAGCTCGTCGCCGTGACCGGCCTCCCGCGCCGCGGCCAGCCCGGCCCCGACGCCGTACCAGCCGGGCACGTTCTGGCGGGTCTGGGTCCAGCCGAAGACCCACGGGATGGCCCGCAGGTCCGACAGGTCGGCACCGGCCGCGCCCCCACCGCCACGGCGGGCCGGACGGGACCCGATGTTGAGCGACCCCAGCTCGTCGACCGGCGTGGACGCCAGGAAGTAGGCGACGAGCGACGGGTCGTCGACCAGGTCCCGGTACGCGGCCTGAGCCGCGTCGGACACCACGTCCATCACCCCGTCCCACCGGGCCAGCTGGCCGGGGTCGACCCGGGACTCGGTGTGGAACAACGTGGCCCGCAGGACCGCGCCCAGGGTCAGGCGCAGGTTGCGGTCGGCGATGGGGTCGGTGGCGTACTTGTCGGAGATGACCTCGCCCTGCTCGGTGATCTTGATGGCGCCCTGGAGGACCCCGAAGGGCTCGGCCAGGATCGCCTCCGCCGTCGGGCCCCCGCCCCGCCCGGCGGTGCCGCCCCGGCCGTGGAACAGGGTGAGCCGCACACCGTGGCGGGCGGCGACGTCCCGCAGCTCCCGCATGGCCCGGTGGATCTGCCACCGCGAGGTGATCGTGCCCCCGACCTTGTTGGAGTCCGAGTAGCCGAGCATCACCTCCTGGGCGTCGCCGCGCAGGGCCACCAGCCGCCGGTAGGGCGGGCACGACAGCAGCCGGTCGAGCACCTCGCCGGCCCGGACGAGGGAGTCGATGGTCTCGAACAGGGGGACGACGCCGAGCCGGGCGACCCCGCCGGGGAGGTCGACGAGGCCGGCGTCGACGGCGAGCACGGCGACGGCGAGGACGTCGTCGGCATCGTCGGCCATGGAGATGATGTAGCTCTCGATCGCCTCCGGCCCGTCCCGCTCGATGGCCGTGGCGATCACGGTGAACAGGTCCCGGGTGCGGGCCAGCCTCTCCTCCAGGACCGCCCCCGCCGGGGCCAGCGGGCGGGCCTCCTCCAGCAGGGCGGCCAGGCGCGCCGACCGGGCGGGCCGGTCGAGGTCGCCGTAGGCGGGGCCGTCGCCACCCGACCGGTCGAGCAGGGCGCCGATGACCTCGTGGTGGACCCGGGCGTCCTCGCGGACGTCCATCGTCGCCATGGTGAACCCGAAGGCGACGAGGGTGCGGATGGCCCGGTCGAGCGGGCCCCGGGCGAGGACCTCACCCCGGTTGGCCAGCAGCGACCGCCGCAGCACCATGAGGTCGTCGACCAGCTCCGACGACCGCCGGTAGCCGGGCGGCACGACGCCCTCGCTCGCCGCCTCCAGCCGGGCGCGCATGCCCGACAGGGCCAGCCGGTACGGCTCCTGGGCGTTCAGCTCGCCGAAGCGGCGGTGCACGTCGGGCAGGGCCTCGGCGTCGCGGGCCAGCAGGTCCGCCAGCTCCTCGGTGTGGCCGACGATGCGGGACGAGACCGACAGCTCGCGCAGGAGGACGTCGATGCCCCGGACGGCGAGGGCCAGGCCCCGCTGGCGCTGGCGGTCGAGCACCTCGCGGGTGATCTCGGGCGTGACGTTCGGGTTGCCGTCGCGGTCGCCGCCCACCCAGGTCCCGAACCGCAGCGGTCGCTGCGTCGGCGGGGCGGGCGTGCCGCTCAGCGCCACCCGCTCGGCGAAGGCCTCGAGGAGGGGCCCCACCACCGGCACCATGCCGTCGAGGAGGTCGAGCACGCCCCCCGCCTCGTCGACCGGCGTGGGCCGCTGCCGCCGCAGCTCGTCGGTCTGCCACAGCAGCTCGATGACCTCACCGATGTGGCGGTCGATGCGCCGACGGTCGTCGTCGGTCGCCCGGGGGTCGGCCCGGGCCGTCAGCAGGTCGGCGATCTGGCGGCGCTTGTAGGTGACCGACCGCCGCGACGCCTCGGTGGGGTGGGCGGTGAAGACGGGGCGGACGTCAAGCGCCTCCAGGGCCCGGGTCCGCTCGGCGGCCGTGGGCGCCGAGGTGATCGGGGGCGGGACGAACGGGAGGCCCGGGGGTCCGGTCGGCACCGGCGCCCCCTCGCGGTGGACCTGCTCGGCCAGGTTCGCCAGGTGGAAGTACGACGAGAAGGCCCGGGCCAGGCGGATCGCCGTCGGCAGGTCGACGGCGGCCAGCCGGTCGCGCAGGTCGTCGTCGGGGGCGTCGCCGGCCCGCACCGCCTTGGCCGCGGCGCGCACCTCCTCGACGAGGGCGAGGAAGTCCGCCCCCTCCTGGCGGGTGAGGGTGGCGCCCAGCTGGGCGCCGAGGCGGCGGATGTCGTCGCGCAGCGCCGGGGGGCCCTCGTCGGGCGAAGGGCCGGGGCGCAGCATCGTCCGATGGTCCCACAGCGCACGACCGGTCCCCGACGCGATGACCGGGGTCTGTCCGGCGGGCCTCAGACGTTGCGGCGGTAGCGGCCCCCGACGTCGAACAGGGTGTGGGTGATCTCACCCAGGGAGCACGATCGGACCGCGTCCATCAGCACGGCGAAGAGGTTCTCTCCGGCGAGGGCGGCGTCGCGCAGGCGGGCCAGCGCCGCCTCCCGCTCACCCGCGTGGCGGGACTGGAAGTCGGCCAGCCGCGCGAGCTGGGACCGCTTCTCCTCGTCGGTCGAGCGCTGCAGGGCGACCTCCCGCGCCGCCTCGTCGTCGGACCCCTCGGGCGGGAGGAAGGTGTTGACGCCGATCAGCGGCAGCGAGCCGTCGTGCTTGCGGGTCTCGTACAGCATCGACTCGTCCTGGATGCGGCCGCGCTGGTAGCCGGTCTCCATGGCGCCGAGGACGCCGCCGCGCTCGGCGATGCGGTCGAACTCGGCCAGCACCGCCTCCTCGACCAGGTCGGTGAGCTCCTCGACGATGAACGACCCCTGGTTGGGGTTCTCGTTCAGGGCCAGGCCCCACTCCTCGTTGATGACCAGCTGGATCGCCAGGGCCCGGCGGACCGACTCGGCGGTGGGCGTGGTGACGGCCTCGTCGTAGGCGTTGGTGTGGAGGCTGTTGCAGTTGTCGTAGATGGCGATGAGGGCCTGGAGCGTGGTGCGGATGTCGTTGAAGGCCATCTCCTGGGCGTGGAGCGACCGGCCCGAGGTCTGCACGTGGTACTTGAGCTTCTGGCTGCGCTCGTCGGCGCCGTAGCGGTCGCGCATGGCGATGGCCCAGATGCGGCGGGCCACCCGACCGATGACCGTGTACTCCGGGTCCATGCCGTTGCTGAAGAAGAACGACAGGTTGGGGGCGAAGCTGTCGACGTCCATCCCCCGGGCCAGGTAGGCCTCGACGTAGGTGAGCCCGTTGGCGAGGGTGAAGGCCAGCTGGCTGATGGGGTTCGCGCCCGCCTCGGCGATGTGGTAGCCGGAGATGGAGACGCTGTAGAAGTTCCGCACCTGCTGCTCGACGAACCACTCCTGGACGTCGGCCATCATCCCGAGGGCGAACTCGGTGGAGAAGATGCAGGTGTTCTGGCCCTGGTCCTCCTTCAAGATGTCGGCCTGCACGGTGCCACGGACGTTCCCGAGCACGAAGGCCCGGACCTCGGCCGCCTCCTCGTCGGTGGGCTCCCGCCCGTGCTCGGCGGTGAAGGCGTCGAGGCGCTGGTCGATCGCCGTGTTCAGGAACATGGCCAGGATCGTGGGGGCCGGGCCGTTGATGGTCATCGACACCGACGTCGTGGGGTCGCACAGGTCGAACCCGTCGAAGAGGACCTTCATGTCATCGAGGGTGGCGACGCTCACGCCGGCGTTGCCGACCTTGCCGTAGATGTCGGGCCGGAGGTCCGGGTCGAAGCCGTAGAGCGTCACCGAGTCGAAGGCGGTGGAGAGGCGGGTCGCGGGCTGGCCCTCGGAGAGAAGGTGGAACCGTCGGTTGGTGCGGAAGGCGTCGCCCTCGCCGGCGAACATCCGCGCCGGCCGCTCGCCGTCGCGCTTGAAGGGGAACACCCCCGCCGTGAACGGGTACCGCCCGGGCAGGTTCTCCTCCCGGAGGAACCGCAGCAGGTCGCCCTCGTCGGTGGTGCGGGGCAGCGCGACCCGCGGCACCTTGGTGCCCGACAGCGACTCACGGGTCAGCTGCGTCGTGATCTCCCGGTCGCGGATCGTGACGGTGTGCTCGTCACCCGAGTAGGCCTCGACGGTGGCCGGCCACCCGTCCAGGAGGGCCCGGGACTCGGCGTCGAGGCGCCCGTCGGCCGCCTCCTCGAGGGCGGGCAGGCCGGCCGCCTCCTCGTCGCCGCCCTGCTCCTGGACGAGGGCCCGCACCGAGCGCACCGCCTGGCGCTGGCGGGCGGCGGCCGCCTGCTCGGCGGTGCGGGCGTGGTGGGACCGGACGGCCTCGGCCACCTCGGCCAGGTAGCGGACCCGAGCCGGGGGCACGATGGCGGTGTCGGCCGAGCTGACCTTGACGTCGACCGGCGCGAGCGCCCCGCCCCCCGCCGGCAGGACCAGGCCGTGGTCGACCAGGCGCCGGCTCAGCTCCTGGTACAGCGCGGTCACGCCGTCGTCGTTGAAGCGGCTGGCGACGGTGCCGAACACGGGCATGTCGGCCGGCTGCGACCCGAACGACTCGGTGGTGCGCACCATCTGGCGGCCCACGTCGCGCCGGGCGTCCTCGCCGCCCCGCCGGTCGAACTTGTTGATGGCGACGACGTCGGCGAAGTCGAGCATGTCGATCTTCTCCAGCTGGCTGGCGGCGCCGAACTCGGGCGTCATGACGTAGAGGGCCAGGTCGCAGTGGTCGACGATGGCGGCGTCGCCCTGGCCGATGCCCGGAGTCTCGACGAGGACCACGTCGGCGCCCCACGCCTTGGTCGCGGCCACGATGTCGTCGAGCGCCTCGGGCACGACCGCCCCGGCGGTGCGGGTGGCCAGCGACCGGAAGTACACCGTCGCCGGGTCGATCGAGCTCATGCGGATGCGATCGCCGAGCAGGGCGCCGCCGCCCTTGCGCCGGGTCGGGTCGATGGCGATCACGGCGATGCGGAGCTTGTCCTCGTGGTCGAGGCGGAACCGTCGCACCAGCTCGTCGGTGAGGCTCGACTTCCCCGACCCGCCGGTGCCGGTGATGCCGAGCACGGGGACGGCCCGGCTCTCGGCCGCGGCGCGGAGCTCGGCCGTGAGCGTCGTGGCCAGCGTGTCGCCCTCGAGGCAGGTGATGACCCGGGCGAGGGCGGCGCTGTCGCCGCCGAGGAGGGCGTCGAGGCTGCTGGGCGCCTGGGCCGCCAGGTCGACGTCGGCCTCGCGCACGAGGTGGTTGATCATCGCCGGGAGGCCCATGGCCTGGCCGTCGTGGGGGGAGAAGATCCGGGTGATGCCGTAGGCGTGGAGCTGGGCGATCTCGTCGGCGACGATGGTCCCGCCGCCCCCGCCGAAGACCTTGACGTGCCCGGCGCCCCGCTCGTGCAGCAGGTCGTGGAGGTACTGGAAGTACTCGACGTGGCCGCCCTGGTAGGAGCTGACGGCGACGCCCTGGACGTCCTCCTGCACGGCCGCGGTCACGACCTCCTCGACGGAGCGGTCGTGGCCCAGGTGGACGACCTCGGCGCCCTGGCTCTGGAGGATCCGGCGCATGATGTTGATCGAGGCGTCGTGGCCGTCGAACAGGCTGGCGGCGGTGACGAACCGCACCGGGTGGACCGGGCGGTGCAGGTCGGGCGAGGGCATCGGCCCAGATTAGTTGGACGTCAAACTACCTGTCGAGGGGTCAGGGCGGGGCGGCGCCGGCCGGGCCGTCGGGGTGGACCTCACGGGTGACCCGGGCCCGCCGATGGGGGCCCATGACCCTCGAGGTGCGCGACATCGAGTACGTGCGGTACCAGAGCTCCGCCATCGTCCTGGGGTTCTCGCTGACCCGGGCCCCCGACGAGCTCGAGACCGAGCTGATCCAGGCCTGGCCGTCGGTCGAGGGCACCGACCGGCCCCTCCGGGTCGAGGGCCGCCTGCTCGTCGCCGAGGTCCCCAGCACCGCGGCGGCCAAGGCCTGCGTCGCCTGGCTGATGAGCGACCAGGGCCTCGCCGCCATGGCCGCCCGGGCCACCGTCGTCGCCGACGCCAGCGAGCAGCTGTTCACCGATCTGCAGGCGCTGGTCCACAGCACCTACGACGCCGGTCCGGTGGGCTGACCTCCCGCCGCGGACGCCGGGCTCATGCGGCGGCGACCCGGACCGATGGTTCGGCCATGTCCGCCCTCCCGACCACCCCGCCGCTGATCACCGCCGGCCTGCTCCGGGCGTTCCTCACCGACTCGGTCCCCGACGAGACCGCCATCGTCGTCGAGCGCGTGGGCGACGACGGGGTCGTGACCACCGAGGCCGTCAGCGCCGTCGCCTTCGCCATGCGCGGCGAGGGCGCCTTCTCCCTCGTCCTCCGCACCGCCTGACGCCGGCCTCCCGGACGTCGGGTGCGACGGTACGGGCCTCGGACACCGTCGCCGATCGGTCAGCCACGGAAGGTGCCTGGCACCATCCGTGGGGAGCGGACGACCGGTCGTCAGGAGCGGAGGCGGGCGAGGAGGGCGAAGAGGGTGACGGCCTCGGGCTCGGTGAGGTCGAGGGTCTCGAACAGGTCGCCGTTGAGGCGCTGGGCCGCAGCGGCGGCGACCGCACGGCCCTCGTCGGTCAGGACGGCGAGGGTCGTCCGTCCGTCGGTGGGGTGCGGCTCCCGGCGGACGAAGCCCTGGCGCTCCAGGCGGTCGACGGCGCTGGTGACGCTGGCCGGGTGGACCTGGAGCCGGGCGCCGAGCCTGCCCATGGGCAGGCGGCCCTCGCGGGTGAACGACAGCAGCGTCAGGACCTCGAACCGGGCGAACGTGAGCCCGAACGCCCCGAGCACGGCGTCGGCCCGGGCCAGCAGGACCTGCTGGGCCCGCATGACCGAGGTGACGACGCCCATGCCCGGGGCCGCGGCGCCCCACCCGTGGGCCCGCCACTGCCGGTCGGCCTCCTCGATCGGGTCGAAGGGGAGGTCACCAGCCACCCCGGCACGGTAGCCACGCCACCATGGACGGCCGGAGGGGGCTACTCGCGGACGACGTCGGCCGGGTCCTTGTCGACCCGGAGGCCGAGGTAGCGCGGGTGGCGGAGGCGGCCGGCGTCGCTCCAGTCCCCGAAGCCGACCTGGGCCACCAGCTCGGGTCGGACCCAGCGGGCCTCCCTCATCCGGGGCGGGTCGCACACGGGAGGCGCGTCGACCACGAGCGGATCGAGGCGCCCCTTGAGGTCGCGGAGCACCTCCTCGCTGAAGCCGGTGCCGACCTTGCCCCCGTAGCGCAGCTGCCCGTCGTCCACGTAGCCGAGGAGCAGGGCCCCGATGGCGACCCGACCCCCCGACGGCGGGGTGAACCCGACGATCACCATCTCCTGCTCGCGCACGACCTTGAGCTTGAGCCAGTCCCGGCTGCGACGGCCCTGGTACCGGCTGCCCACCCGCTTGGCGATCAGCCCCTCCCAGCCCTCGGCCCGGGCGCGGCCGACGAGCTCGTCGGCCTCACCCTCCAGCGCCTCGGCCACCTCGATCGTGTTGCGTCCTGCGCCGCTCGCACGCTCGCCGGTCGGCTCGACCACGCGGGCCAGGAGCGACTTCCGGTCGGCGAGCGGGAGGTCCCGCACGTCGCGCCCCGCCACCCACAGCAGGTCGAAGGCGACGAACGTCGTCCGCACCGGGGAGAGCCGCGAGCGGGCCTCGCTGTGCACGTGCATCCGCCGCTGGAGCAGCGGGAAGCTGGTCCGGCCGTCGGCGTCGTAGGCGACGACCTCGCCGTCGATCACGGCGTCGACGGCGACCTGCTCGGCCAGGGCGTCGACGACCTCGGGGTAGACGTCCTCCTGGTGGATGCGGTTGCGGGACAGGAGGGTGGCCTCGCCGCCGACGACCCACGCCAGGAGGCGGACGCCGTCGAGCTTGCGCTCGAAGATCCACCCGCCGCTGCTCCCGCCCGGCAGCCGGGCGTCGGGGGCGAGGGTGGCGGCCATGGGCTCGTACCACCGCTCCGGACCGCCGGCCTCCGGCGCATCGGCGTCGTCGGGGGTGCGGGCCACTCGCCCTTGCTACCTCCTCCGGCTCGCCGGGTCAGGCCGGCGTGCGGGCTGGACGTGGCGACGCCACCTGGCGCGCCTCCGGCGCCGCCTTCCGCCGGGTCACCGGCGTGCCGCCGCCGGCGTACCGGAGCGCTCCGGTCTGATCACGTCGACGTCGTGGTCGGCGTCGGGGGCGTGGAGGCCGAGCAGGGCGACGCCCTCGGTCTCGGCGTCGCGCCGCTGCGCCCGCGTCCACCGGACCAGGGGACGGAGCACCAGGGTCGCCCGGCCGTCCTCCCGCCGGATCGACCAGAGCCCCCCGACGCTGCCGTCGACGAGGACCACCCGGGGCCGGGCGACCACCTCGACCAGGGCGCCGCCCCCGAGCCCGTCGGGGACGATGCGGCTGCGGTCGGCGTGGCTGAGCAGCACGTCGTCGAACTCCGGGAGGAAGCGGACCGGCGCCGGGACGTCCGGGTCGGGTCGGGCCCCGTCGGGGACGTCGACGAGCAGGCGCCCGGTGTCCTCGTGGCGGTAGGTCACCAGGCGACCCGCCAGGCGGTCGAGCTTGGCCCGCACCCCGATCCACCCCGACCAGGTCGCGATGTCGGCGGCGCTGGCCGGCCCGAAGGCGGCCAGGTAGCGCAGGATGACGGCGTCCTCGTCGTCGGGTCCGGCCGCGGCCAGCGGACGCCCGAGCCACTGGTCCAGCGGGGCCCACCGCGCCGCACCGCTCCTCCCCCACACCCCGCGCGGCGGGACCTGGACGGTCGGGAGGAGGTACTTCACCACGTCGACGAGCCGCTCGACGTCGCTGCTGCCGGCCTCGCCGATCCGGGCCTTCACCTCGGCGCCGGACCGGGGCTCCTCGCCGATCCACGCCCACACGTCGGCGAGGACGGCGTCGAGGTCGACCCCCGCGGTCGCCCGCCCGAACACGTTCCCGGGCGAGATCCGCCGCTCCACCACCTCCTGGGCCAGACCGCGGGCGAGGAGGGCGTCGTCGGCGGTGTGCAGGTGGACGGTGCCCCGCCAGGTGACCAGGCGGGCGAGGGTGCGGTCCTCGAGCCCGGCGCCGAGGGCGGCGGGGGCGAAGCCCTCCAGCCGCGACCACAGCGCGGTGTAGGGGTCGAGCGGCTCCTGGGCCTGCAGCCCGACCAGGTGCTCCACCTCCTCGGGAACCGAGCGACCGGCGCGGGCCAGGAGGTCCTGGCGGGCGAGGAGGGCCCGGTTGAGCTGGCGCCGGGTGAGCGTCGGAGGGGTGCCCGTCATGGGAGCAGGGTCGCGCCCAGAAGTGGACACGTCCTGGCCGGTTTGGGGTGCGACACTCGACCCGTGCGCGCCGACCGCCTCGTGGCCACCCTGCTGCTGCTCCAGGCCAAGGGCCGGGTCACCGCGGCCGAGGTGGCCGAGGAGCTGGAGATCTCCGAGCGCACCGCCCGCCGTGACCTCGAGGCCCTGAGCATGGCGGGCATCCCCGTCTACTCCCAGGCCGGGCGGGGCGGAGGCTGGTCGCTGCTCGGGGGGTCCCGCACCGACCTGTCCGGGCTGACGGCGGCCGAGGCCCGGACGCTGTTCCTGGTCGCCGGTCCGGGGTCGTCGGCCACGCCGGAGGCCAAGTCCGCCCTGCGCAAGCTGGTCCAGGCGCTGCCCGAGACCTTCCGGGCCGACGCCGAGGCGGCGGCGTCGGCGGTGATGCTCGACCCCGCCAGCTGGGGCGCGTCGCCCCCCACCCCGCCGCCGTTCCTCGACGAGCTGCAGCGGGCCGTCGTCGACGGCATCCAGGTCGAGCTGGGCTACGCCGACCGGCAGGGGGCCGAGACGCAGCGGACGATCAGCCCGCTCGGCCTCGTCCAGAAGGGCCAGATCTGGTACCTGGTGGCCGGCACCGACAAGGGGGTGCGGACGTTCCGGGTCTGGCGGGTCCGGTCGGTCGATCGCACCGCCACCCCGGTCGAGCGGCCCGCCGGCTTCGACCTGGCCGTGACCTGGGCCGAGGTCGTGGCCGAGATGGACCAGAGGCGGATGGCCCAGGGCGTCGAGGTGCTCGCCGACGCCGACCTCGTCCGCCAGCTGCGGATGCACTGGGGCGCGAACCTCGTCGTCGACGAGGACGCCCCGCCCCGACCCGACGGGCGGGTCCCCGCCACCATCGCCGGACCGTCGTGGGAGGTGGTCGTGGACCAGCTGGCCGGCTACGGCGGTGCCCTCGAGGTCCTCGCCCCGGGTGAGGCCCGGGACCGGCTGGGCCAGCTGGGGGCCGAGCTGGTGGCCCGGTACCGCGCCGGGTCGTGACCGATGAGCCCCGGGCTCGGCGGGGGTCGACCGCCGAACCCGCCGACCGCTCGGAGGCCCCATGCCCCGCACCGTCCCCTCAGCCGATGGCACCCCGATCGCCCACGAGATCGTCGGCGACGGCCCTGCGCTCGTCCTCGTGGCCGGCATCTTCTGCACCCGCGAGACCCTGCGCCCGCTGGCCGAGGCCCTCGCCGACCGGTTCCGGGTCGCCGTGTACGACCGGCGGGGCCGGGGCGCCAGCGGCGGGCAGGGCCCCGTGCCGGACGATGCCGTGGCTCGCGAGGTGGAGGACCTGGACGCGGTGATCGGCGCCCTCGGCGGCGAGGCCTCCGTCTACGGCCACTCGTCGGGCGCGGGGGTGGCGCTCCGGGCGGCGGCCGCGGGGCTGGCGATCCCCCGCCTGGTGCTGCACGAGCCGCCCTACGGCCCCGACGACGACGCCAGCGTGGCCGAGGTCCGGACCATGGCCGCCGACATCGTCACCGCCCTGGACGAGGACCGGCCCGGTGACGCCATCGCCCGCTTCATGGCCGACATGGGGCTGCCGCCCGAGGTGCTGGCGGGCATGACCGCCGACCCGGGCATGCTCGCCGTCGCCCCGACGATGCCGTACGACCTCATGGTGATGGGCGACCTCGACGCCGGTGGTGCCGTCCCCGAGGGCCTGGTCCGATCGGTGGCGGTGCCGACCCTGGTGGTCGTGGGCGGTGCCAGCCCGGACTTCTTCCGGGACACCGCCGACCGGCTGGTGGAGCTCCTCCCCGACGCCCGCCGGGCCAAGCTCGACGGCCACGACCACGGCGCCCCGGCCGACGTCGTCGCCCCCGTCGTGGCCTCCTTCCCCGGCGTCGCCTGAGCATCGCGGCAGAACTGGCCACTACGTGGCCAGTTAGGGGGCGCACGCTGTCCCCATGACACAGCACCCGTCCTCCCCCACCATCGAGGCCCGCGGCCTCACCACCCGCTTCGGCGCCGTCACCGCCCTCGACGGGCTCGACCTGGTGGCCCCCGCCGGCCAGGTCGTCGCCCTGCTGGGCCCCAACGGCGCCGGAAAGGGCACCTTCGTCCGCAGCGTGGCCACGCTCGTCCGCCCCGACGAGGGGGAGCTGCGCGTCGCCGGCGTGGACGTGCTCCGCCAGCCCCGGGCCGTGCGGCGGCTGATCGGCCTGGCCGGGCAGTCGGCCTCGGTCGAGGAGGCGATGACCGGCCGCGAGAACCTGGCCATGGTCGCCCGCCTCTTCGGCCTCGACCGGCGGGCGGCCCGGCGGGCGGCGGCCGAGGTCCTCGACCAGCTGGGCCTGGCCGAGGCCGGCGACCGGCTCGTCCGGACCTACTCAGGCGGCATGCGGCGCCGGCTCGACCTCGGTGCCAGCCTCGTCGGCCGGCCCCGGCTGCTGCTGCTCGACGAGCCCACGACGGGTCTCGACCCCCGCAGCCGCACCGAGCTGTGGCAGGCGATCCGCGACCTGGTGGCGGCGGGCACCGACGTCCTGCTCACGACCCAGTACCTCGAGGAGGCCGACCAGCTGGCCCAGCAGGTCGTGGTCGTCGACCAGGGCCGGGTGATCGCCGCCGGCACCCCGTCCGACCTCAAGGCCCGCGCCGGGCACGACGTCATCGAGGTCCGGCCCACGGACCCGGGGCGCATCGCCGACGTGGTGGCCGCCCTGGCCGCGATGGGGGCCGAGGAGCCCCACGTCGACCCCGACGGCCAGCGGGTCCGCGTCGCGGTCGAGGGTCGCGGCGGCGCCCGCCTCGGCGAGGCGGTCCGCGCCCTCGACGCCCGCGGCGTCGTCGCCGACGACATCGCCCTGCGCCGCCCGACCCTCGACGAGGTGTTCCTCACCCTCACCGGCGGCCCCGCCGAGACCGCCGACGACCAGCCCACCGACGACGACCAGCCCGCCGCCGCCTGACCCCATCCCCTCCGACCGATCTCCGCCCTCCTCACCCCAAGGACACCTCCGATGACCGCCACCACCATCCCCACCCCGATCACCGCCCCGGCCACCGGGGGCTCCGACGGGGCCAGCTTCCTCTCCGGCACCCTCGCCATCGCCGGTCGCACCCTGCGGGCCTTCGTCCGCACCCCGCAGCAGATCGTGTTCGGCACGATCGCCGGGGCCATGTTCCTGCTGCTGTTCCGCTACGTGTTCGGCGGCGCCATCTCGACCCCTGGCCTCGACTACGTCGACTTCATCGTCCCCGGCTTCCTCGTGAGCGGCATCCTCTTCGGCGGGCAGGAGTCCGCCGTCGGGGTGGCCGCGGACATGGAGTCGGGCCTGTTCGACCGGCTGCGGTCGCTCCCGATCCACCGCACCTCGGTGCTCGCCGGACGGTCCCTCGCCGACGTCGGGCGGCTGGCCTGGAGCACCACGGCGACCGCCCTCATCGGCGTCGCCATCGGGTTCCGCCCCTCGGGGTCGGTCGCCGAGCTGGCTCTCGCCGCCGTCCTCGTCCTCACCTACGGCCTGGCGTTCAGCTGGGTGTTCACGACCATGGGGCTGGTGTCGGGCTCCGCCCAGGGCGCCCAGGGCCTGTCGATGCTGGTGTTCCCGCTGAGCTTCATCTCCAGCGCCAACGTGCCCGTCGACTCGATGCCGGGGTGGATGCAGCCGGTGGCCGAGCACAACCCGGTCACCTCGATGGTCAACTCCGTGCGCAGCCTGACCGGCGGTGGGGCGACCGAGGTCGGGCTGCCCCACGGGACGGCCCACTGGGTCCTGCTCTCGCTGGCCTGGTGCGCCGCCATCACCGCCGTGTTCGCCCCCCTCGCCGTCCGCCGCTTCACCCGGCGCTGACACCGGAGCGCCCCCGACCCGGTGGGTCCCGTCGGACGATCGTCCCGCGGGACCCACCGTGGCGGCGCCCGGCGGCAGGCGGGCCGGCCGCTGATGCTCAGCGCCAGGGGGTGACCAGCTCGCTGACCTTCTCGGTCAGGGCCATCTGGAGCATCGGGCCGAAGGTCACCCGGTGGACGCCGAGGGCCCGCAGGTCGTCGAGCGAGCCGGCCGACGAGCCGTTGACGGGGTGGGCGATGGCGTTGACCGGGCCGGACAGCTCGGCCAGCAGGGTGCGGAGGGCGTCGGCATCGGGGACCTTGACCGGGTAGACGCAGCGGGCGCCGGCTGCCTCGCAGGCCTGGAGCCGGGCCACGGCCTCGGCCAGCGGGTCGTCGAACACCTGGGTCTTCTGGAAGAAGGCGTCGGTGCGGGCGTTGATGACCAGCTCGACGCCGGCGTCGTCGGCTGCGGCCCGCAGGGCGCCGATGTAGTCGGCGTGCTCCTGGCGCTCGCGCATCCGGCCCTCGCTGTGCACGGTGTCCTCCACGTTGATGCCGGCGGCCCCGGCCTCGACGACCCGCTCGACCAGCTGGGCCGCCGGGGTGTCGTAGCCCGACTCCACGTCGGCCGTGACCGGGACGTCGACCGCGGTGGTGATGCGGCGGATGCCGTCGAGGGCGTCGTCGAGGGACATGCCCTCGTTGTCGGCCTGGCCCCGCGAGTCGGCGAGGGGGTGGCTGCCGATGCTGAGGGCCGGGAACCCGGCGTCGACGACGGCGCGGGCGGACCAGGCGTCCCAGACCGTGGGGAGGACGAGGGTGCTGCCGGTGTGGTGCAGGCGGAGCAGCTCGGTGGCGCGGGAGGCGGTGTCGCTCATGGGCCCACTCTGCCCGGCTCCGGCCGCCCCCGCTGGCGGGGGCGGCCGATCGATCAGCGGGTGGGCTGGAAGCGCCGCAGCCGGAGGCTGTTGGTCACCACGAACACGCTGCTGAAGGCCATGGCCGCGCCGGCCAGCATCGGGTTGAGCAACCCGGCGGCGGCGATGGGCAGGGCGGCCACGTTGTAGGCGAAGGCCCAGAACAGGTTGCCCTTGATGATCGCCAGGGTGCGGCGGGAGAGGCGGATGGCGTCGGCGGCGGCGCGCAGGTCGCCCCGCACGAGGGTGAGGTCGCTGGCCTCGATGGCCACGTCGGTGCCCGTGCCCATGGCCAGCCCCAGGTCCGCCTGGGCCAGGGCGGCGGCGTCGTTCACGCCGTCACCGACCATGGCCACGACCCGGCCCTCGTCCTGCAGGCGCCGGACGGCGTCGACCTTCTCCGCCGGCAGCACCTCGGCCACCACCTCGTCGATGCCGACCTGGTGGGCGACCTGGCGGGCGGCCCGCTCGTTGTCGCCGGTGAGCAGGACGGGGCGCAGCCCGAGGGCGCGGAAGCGGCCGATGGCCTCGGCCGAGGTGGCCTTCACCGTGTCGGACACCACGACCACGGCGCGGGCCTCGCCGTCCCAGCCGGCCAGGACGGGGGTGCGCCCCTCGGCCTCGGCCTCGTCGCGTGCCTGCGCCAGCGCCGGGGGCAGGGTGAGCGACCAGTCAGCGAGGAACCGCTCCCGCCCGGCGACCACGGCGTGCCCCTCGACCACGCCGGTGACGCCCAGTCCCTGGGTGCTGGCGAAGGACTCGACCGGCGCCAGGGTGAGGCCGCGCTGGCGGGCCCCGGTGGCGATGGCGGCGGCGATGGGGTGCTCGGAGGCGTCCTCCAGGGAGGCGACGAGGCGCAGGGCCTCGTCGGCGTCGGTGCCCTCGGCGACGACGACGTCGACGAGGGCCATCTCGCCCGTCGTCACCGTGCCCGTCTTGTCGAGCACGATGGTGTCGATCCGGCGGGTCGACTCCAGGACCTCCGGGCCCTTGATGAGGATGCCCAGCTGGGCCCCCCGCCCCGTCCCGACCATGAGGGCGGTCGGGGTGGCCAGGCCCAGGGCGCAGGGGCAGGCGATGATCAGCACGGCCACGGCGGCGGTGAAGGCGACGGCGGTGCTGTCGGTGCTGGCGGCGGTGAGCCAGAAGCCGAGGGTCGCCGCCGCGAGGGCGATCACGACGGGCACGAACACGCCCGAGACCCGGTCGGCCAGCCGCTGGACCTGGGCCTTGCCCGTCTGGGCGTCGGTGACCAGGCGGGCGATCTGGGCCAGGGCGGTGTCGGCGCCGACCCGGGTCGCCTCCACGACCAGGCGGCCGCCGGCGTTGACGGTGGCGCCGGTGACGGCGTCCCCCGGACCGACCTCGACGGGCACCGGCTCACCGGTGAGCAGCGAGGCGTCGATGGCCGAGGTCCCCTCGACGACGGCGCCGTCGGTGGCGACCTTCTCCCCCGGGCGGACCACGAAGCGGTCGCCGACGGCCAGGTCGCCCACCGGGATCCGGACCTCGGCACCGTCGCGCAGCACCGCGACCTCCTTGGCCCCCATCTCCAGCAGGGCGCGCAGGGCGTCCCCGGAGCGGGACTTGGCCAGGGCCTCGGCGTAGCGCCCGGCGAGCAGGAACGTGGTCACGCCGGCGGCGACCTCGAGGTAGATCTGGCTCGAGCCCATCCCCCGCTCGGGCCGGATCGAGAAGCCGTGGGAGAGGCCGATGACGCCGGCGTCGCCGATCAGCAGGGCGTAGAGCGACCAGCCCAGGGCGGCCAGGATGCCCACGCTGACGAGCGTGTCCATGGTGGCGGCGCCGTGGCGGAGGTTCGTCCACGCCGCCCGGTGGAACGGCCACGCCCCCCAGGTGGCCACCGGGGCGGCGAGGGTGAGCGAGAGCCACTGCCAGCCGTCGATCTGCAGGGCGGGGACCATGCCCATGGCGATGACCGGCACGGCCAGGACGGCCGACGCGATGAGCCTCTGTCGCAGCGAGGCGAGGTGGGCGTCCGGCGTCACCTCGTGGTCCGCGTGGGTCGCCGGGTCGGGGCCGCCGGGGCGCTCGGCGGCGGTCGGCTCCGGGGCGGGGGGCACGACGCCGTAGCCTGTGGCCTCGACGGTGGCGACGAGGTCCTCGTCGCTGATGTCGCCGGCCACGGTGACCCGGGCCCGCTCGGTGGCGTAGTTGACCGAGGCGGTCACGCCGTCGAGGCGGTTGAGCTTCTTCTCGACCCGGTTGGCGCACGATGCGCAGGTCATCCCGGTGATGGTCAGGTCGACCTGGCGGGCCGGCGAGGCGTCCGCCGAGTGGCCGGGCAGGTTCGGGTCCGGTGGCGTCTGGGTGTCAGCCATGGTCGGCACCCTCCTCGTGCTCGTGGTCGGTCGCCGGGGCCGAGGTCGGCACCGACGTCTCGGGGGTCGTCTCGGCCGGGCCGGGTTCGGGTCGGTCCGCCGCGGGCTCGCTCCCCGGCTCGGGGATCTCGACGGTGAAGGCGGCCGTCTCGACCTCGCCGTCGACCTGGACGTCGAGGAACAGGCGGTAGGTGCCGGGGGTGGCGAAGGTCGCGGCGAAGGCCACGGGCGTGCCGTCCCCGTCGCCGCCGGCGGGCCCGCGAGTGGCGCTGGGGGACAACGGGTGGACGTGGAGGTACGCCAGGTCGTCGGCGCGGAAGGCGACGAGGTGGCCCCGGGCGCCCAGGTAGGGCTCCGGGGTGACCGGCTCGCCGGCGCGGGTGACGGTGAAGGCCAGCTCGGCGTCGCCCACGGCCGGGGTGCCCTCCATGGTGACGGTGAGGTCGTCGACCGTCGCCGTGGGCGCCGCCGGCGGGACGGCGACGGCGGAGACGGGGCCGGGGACCGTGAGGTCGGCGCCGAGGGTCAGCTCGGGACCACCGACGGGCTGGACGTCGGCCACGACCCGGTACGACCCCGGCGCCAGGTCGGGGCGGGCCACCGACCATGTCCCGTCGGCCGCGACCGTCGGGTGGACGTGGGCGTAGCCCACCAGGTCGCGCCCGACGACGATCAGGTGCAGGGGGCGCTCGTGGGCCACGACGGTCTCGACGACCGGGACGCCCTCGGGGTCGAGCACCCGGAAGCGGATCTCGTCGGCGGTGGGGTCGAGGTCGAGCCGGTAGCCGTCCTGGGTGGAGGAGGTGCCGCTGGCGGCGGCCCCGGTGGCTCCGCCGGACGCCTCGTCGTGGCCGGCGTCGTCGTGGCCGGCGTCGTCCTCGGCGTGGGTGGCGTCGTCGGCGTGAGCGGCGTCGCGGTCGTGGTCGGGGCCCTCGGTGTCGATGGGATCGATCGCCGCCCCCACGCCGGCGCCCACGGCGCCGAGCACGACGAGGGCGGCCAGGAAGCCGCCGACCTTGGCCCCGGCGTTCACGCCCGCACCTCGTAGCCGGCCTCGTCGACGGCGGCGGCGACGGCCGTCGGGTCGAGCTCGCCCTCGGAGGCGATGGCCACGACGCCCGTGGCCAGGTCGACGTCGACCCCGGTCACGCCGGGGATCTGGCCGACCTCCTGCTCGACGGCGGCGACGCAGTGGCCGCAGGTCATGCCCTCGACGGTGATGGTGGTGCGGGTCGTGCTCTCGGGCATGGCGGGCCTCCTGGTCTCGGGGAACGCCCGCAACATACCCCTAGGGGGTATTGCTCCGCAACCCCGGGGGGGTATCGCAGCCAGCAGCGCTTTGACCCCGTCACGCGATCGCAACAATGATCGCCGCACCCATGGCCCTGCCCCGCACCTCCGCGCCGCACGCCACGTGAGGTCCGCCCTCCCGGCCCGGGCGGCCGGCCGGCTCCTCGCCGCCGCCACCGCCGCCCTCGCGTGCGTCCTCGCCGCCGTCGTGCCGGCCCCGCCCGCCGGGGCCGACGACGGGGTGACCTACGTGTGCGAGAGGAGCTCGGGCTACGACTGCATGCCGGGCACCGACTACACCGGCCAGAGCGTCTGGGGGTCGTACGGCCCGGGCCACAACTGCGTGAGCTACGTGGCCCACATGCTCCAGCGCAACGGCTCCGAGCGCCCGTGGGAGGACCGGCTGGGCAACGGGTCCGATTGGGACGAGCACGCTCGGGCCGCCGGGTACGCCGTCGACACCGCCCCTGCGGTGGGGAGCATCGCCCAGTGGGACGGCGGCTCGGGCCACGTCGCCTACGTCGACGCGGTCGCGGCCGACCACATCGTGGTCACCGAGGACAACTACTCCGGCTACTCGTCGGCCCGGCGCATCCTCCGCACCAGCACCACCTTCGCCGAGGCCGAGTTCCTCCACATCCGCGACCTGCCCACGACGGCGACCGACGACGTGCTGTGGACCAGCGCCACCGCCGACCCCGCCCTCTGGTGGGGCGTGCCCACCGGCGAGGCGTCGCCCCCCTTCCGCGCCGGACCCGCCGCCCTCGGGGCGACGAGCGCCGACGCCCCGGTGGCCGGTGACCTCGACGGCGACGGGGCGACCGACCTCGTCCTGCACCCACCCGGGTCGACGCGCGCCCGCATCGCCTGGGGCGACGGGCGCGGCGGGTTCAGCACGCCGACGACCCGGTCGGTCCCTGCGCGCGGGCGGGCCCGGCCGCTCGTCGGTGACCTCGACGGCGACGGCGCCGACGACGTGCTCTGGTACGCCCCTGGGCCGGCGACCGACGCCGTGTGGTGGGGCGAGCCCCTCAGCCGGACGCCCGAGGTCGACGCCGTCGCCCTCCACGGGGCCTACCTCCCAGCGGTGGGCGACCTCGACGGCGACGGGGTCGACGACGTCGTGCTGGCCGGTCCCGGCGATGCCGTGGACCGCGTCGTCTGGGGCGCGACGGGCGTCCGCCGGATCCGCACGACGCGCCTCCCGGCCTCGGGGCTGGCCGCCTCGGCCACCGCCACCGTGGGCGACTTCGACGGCGACGGCCGCGACGACATCGCCTGGTCGCGCCCCGGACCGGCCCGTGACGCGATCTGGTGGGGCGAGGCCGACCGGGTCCCGACCCGGCACTCGCTCTCCCTCGATGCCGGACAGGTGGCGCGCAGCGGCGACTTCGACGGCGACGGCGCCGACGACCTCCTGCTGGTGGGCGTGGGCGGGACCGACGACGAGCTGCTGCTCGGGGCGGTGGGGCGGCGCTCCCTGGAGCTGGCCGCCCACCCGGTCACCGCGCCCGACGGCGCCATCGCCGTCGTCGCCGACTTCGGCCCCGGCTGAGTTCGCGTTCTGTCAATCCCCGTGGGCCTCCACGCCCCATGAGGATTGACAGAACGAGGGTGCAGGCGTTCGGCTCCTACAGGCTCGTGGCCAGGAGGACGACGCCGAAGACGGCGAACAGCACCGCCGAGCCGATGCGGGTCGCCCGCTCGGGGAGGTGGGCGCCGAAGAACCGCCCGAGCAGGACACCCAGCAGGCCGCTGGCGATGATCCCGAGGGTGGCGCCGACCCACACCAGCACCGGATCACCTCGCGCCGCCAGGGTGGCGGTGGCGAGCATCGTCTTGTCGCCCAGCTCGGCCAAGAACATGGCGACGAAGACGGACACCACGACCGAGCGCGCCCGTCGGGGACCGAGGTCGTCGTCGTCCTCGTCGTCGCCCCGCAGGGTCCAGGCCGCGAACGCCAGGAAGGCGATGCCGCCGGCGATGCCGATGGCCCGGGTCGGCAGGGCCGCACCCAGGACACCGCCGACCACCACCGACAGGAGGTTGGTGGCGCAGTAGGCCGCCACGACCCCGGCCACGACGGGGGCGAGGCGGTGGCGGGCCCCGAGGCCCATCGCCACCAGCTGGGTCTTGTCGCCCAGCTCGGCGACGAAGACCAGCCCCAGCGCGGCGAACAGCGATCCCATGTGTGTGCGTCCTCGACTCCGCCGACGTCCCCCGCCGGGGCACCGTACCGCCGCCGCCCCGCCCCGAACGGCCGGCCCGATTTCACACCGCGTGAAGTGCCGGACCCCCACACCATGGCGTAAGGTGACGGCGACTCGATGCACCCGTGCACCGAGCGTCCGTGCTCCGGCCGATGACAACCCATCTCCATCGCCCAGGGAACCCCGCCACCGTGCCGGCTCCTTGGCACGGTGCGACACCGATCGGGGGCACCACCCCTCCCCCGTCTCCGGTCGGTGTCGCTCACACCGCGCAGACGGCGGGCCCCCCGGGGCCCGCCGTCGCCGCGTCCGGGGTCGGCGGCCGACGGGCCGGCCCGGAGCCGTCGGGCCGCCTCAGAGGCGGCGCAGGACCTCGGTGGCCACGTCGAGGGCCGGCGGCCGGACGACGTAGCGGTCCACGCCCCACCGCTCCCGGTGGCGACGGGCCTGGTCAGCGATGTGGTCGACGGTCCCGATCCAGACGTAGGGCACGTCGAGGACGTCGTCGGGGTCGACGCCGCCGATCCGGGCGGCCAGGCGCTCGGCTGCGGCCCGGCGGTCGTCCGTGACCTCGACGTGCTGGACGAGGGCCTCGACGGCGGGAGCGGTGCCCGCGGCGGCGATGGCGGCGTGGAGGGCACCGAACGAGCGCTCGAGCTCCGGCTCCGACCAGGCCACCTCGTGGCGGTGGCCGTCGGCGCGGGTCCGCCCCATCCCCGTCACCCCGACCACGTCGGCCCCGGCGGCGGCGCGGGCCAGCACCCGCGCCCCGGCCCCGCCGACCATCAGCGGCACCGGGTCCTGGACCGGGCGGGGCTCGGCCAGCCGGGCCCCCTCGGCGTGGACGTGGGGCCCGGCCACGGTGACCTCCTCGCCGGCGAGGAGGCGGGTGACGACGTCGATCACCTGCTCCAGCCGGTCGACCCGCGCTCCGGCCGACGGGATCGTCCGCCCGACCGCCGCCCACTCCGCCGGCGTGTGCCCGGCGCCCAGGCCCAGGAGGGCCCGCCCCCCGGACACGACGTCGAGGGTGGCCACCTCCGACGCCAGGGCGATCGGCTCCCACAGGCCGGCGTTGGCCACGCAGGTCCCCAGGGCGACCCGCTCGGTCACCGCGGCCGCGGCGGCCAGGGCCACGAACGGCGCCGGCGTGGAGCCCGGGTGGTCGGCGACGTACAGCGTGGCGAAGCCGTCGGCATCGACGCGGCGGGCCAGGTCGAGCCAGGCGGCGGCGGCGGCCGGCTGGGCCTGCACGGACACGAGGATCGGCACATCGCTCATGGCGGCGATGGTGCCACCGATCGGTTGCGCGTGGGAGGCCGGGTCAGCCGACGGCGATGACGGCGCGGGGCGGGGTGCTCCGGGCGACGTTGGTGCGTTGGACGACACCGCCCTCCCCGTCGGGGTCCGACGAGGTGTTGGAGCAGCCGCCGTCGGCGACGGACTGGTAGCGCGTGCGCACGGCCACGGGCCTGACGATGCCACCGTCCCGGGTGACCCCCGACAGGTCGGTCCAGCGCACCGCCGAGCTGGGGTCGTCGCAGGCGGCGAAGACCTCGGACCACACCATGATCGACGCCAGGCGGTCGCCGCCGACGTGGAGGTCGCGGATGACGACGTCGTCGACCGACGCGGCCCACCCCTCGACCCCCCGGTGGATCGAGAGGCGGTAGGGCCGACCGGCGCGCCACACCATGTCCCGGGTGTTGGGGTTGGCCAGCGCCGACGGCAGGGCGCTGGTCGACCCGCCGAGCTCGCGGCCGTCGGCGCCGTACCCGCCCCAGTTGACCGCCGTCCCGCCCGGGTGGCGGGGGTGGTGCTGGAGCCCGGTGTGCCCGCCGCCGAGGCGACGCCCGGAGCCGGCGCCCTCGACGAAGCTGGCCTGCAGGGCCCAGAAGTGCAGCCGGTCGACGGTGGGGGCGTCGACGACGGTGAGCGTGGCCCCCACCTCCACCAGGGCGGGGGTCGGCCCCTCCCACAGCCACTCGAGGTGGAACGACGACGCCCCGTTGGGCGACGGGGGCAGGCCGGTGGTGCGCTCGGTGCCCCCCCACAGGCTCTCGACGACGCGGCGCCAGGTCACCGGGAGCTGAAGTGGACCGGGTCGCCGAAGGACCCGCCCACCTCCTGCCGGCCGGTGCGGGACGTCCAGCGCCACTGCACCGACAGGCGGGGGCCGACCCGGTGGGCGACCTTGGGGACGGCGTGCTCCCACCGGGCCTGGCAGGCTCCGCCCATGACCAGGAGGTCGCCCTGCCCGGGGGCGAGGTCGACCACCGCGCCCCGGTCGGGGAGGTCGTGGGCGTAGCGGTTGCTCCGGGGCCGCAGCACGAACGGGCGGCGGTCACCCACGACGAGCAGGGCGATCCGCGTGTCGTCGAGCCACTTCATGTCGCGGTCGCGGTGGAAGGCGACGCTGTCGCGCTCGTCGCGGTACCAGGCCACCGCGGGGGCGGCGAAGCGCACGCCGTACCGGTGCTGGAGCGCTCGGTGCACGTCGTGCAGCACCGGGTGCGGCGGCCGGTCGAGCGGGTAGCCGGCGCCCAGACGGGGCACGTCGACCCAGTGGTCGTAGCGGAAGACCTGGCCGTCGCCCCACGCCAGGTTCTCGGTGAGGGCACCGACGAGGTCGTCGGGCTCGGTGACGACCCCGCGGGCCACGTCGACCCAGGACGCCTCGTCGAGCCACGTCCGCTCGAAGCGCACGTCGCGCCGCAGCGTCGAGGTCGTCGTCCCCGTCGTCGTGACCTCGTCCACGGTCCCAACGCTACGACCCCGACGCACGGCCGGCACGGCCGCCCGTCAGCCCGTTCCTGGTACCGATCACGCCCCACCAGCCCACGATCCGTACCAAGAACCGCGGGGACGCCGGCCCGCGGCGGTGCGGGTGCGTAGCCTCCCGACGATGTCCGCACGGGAGCCGCTGACGACGAGGCTGGCCGGGTTCGGGACGACGATCTTCGCCGAGATGTCGGCCCTCGCCACCGAGACCGGCGCCATCAACCTGGGCCAGGGCTTCCCCGACACCGACGGGCCGCCGGCGGTGCTCGACGCCGCCGTGGCCGCCATCCGCGGCGGCGCCAACCAGTACCCGCCGGGGCCCGGGACGCCCGAGCTGCGGACCGCCGTCGCCGAGCACCAGGCCCGCTTCTACGGCATCGAGCTCGACCCCGACACCGAGGTGCTGGTGACCACCGGCGCCACCGAGGCCCTGGCCGGTGCCCTGCTCGGGATGCTCGACGCCGGCGACGAGGTCGTCACCTTCGAGCCCATGTTCGACAGCTACGCCGCCGTCATCGCCCTCGCCGGGGCCCGGGTCGCGCCCGTGCTGCTCGCCCCCGCCACGGACGGGACGTACCGGTTCGATCCCGCAGAGCTGCGAGCCGCTGTGACGCCGCGCACGAAGGTCCTCCTGCTCAACACGCCGCACAACCCGACGGGGAAGGTGTTCGACGCCGACGAGATGGCGGTCCTCGCCGAGGTGGCCGTCGAGCACGACCTGATCGTGGTGACCGACGAGGTCTACGAGCACCTGGTGTTCCCGGGCGCCGTGCACCTCCCCATGGCGACCCTCCCGGGCATGACCGACCGGACGCTGACCATCAGCTCCGGGGGCAAGACCTTCAGCACCACGGGCTGGAAGATCGGGTGGGCGTGCGGGCCGGCACCGCTGGTGGCCGCCACCCGGGCCGCCAAGCAGTTCCTGACCTACGTGAGCGGCGGTCCGTTCCAGCCCGCCATCGCCACCGGCCTGCGCCTCGACGACGCCTTCTTCGCCGGGCTCGGACCGGCCATGGCGGCCAAGGCGGCGCGCCTCGGTGAGGGGCTGCGCGCCGCCGGGTTCGCCGTGGTCGACCCGCAGGCGACGTACTTCACCACCGTCGACGTCCGCCCGGTGCGCCCCGACGGCGACGGCATGGCCCTGTGCCGGGAGCTCCCCGCGCTCTGCGGGGTGGTGGCCGTCCCGAACGAGGTCTTCTACGCCCGCCCCGAGAACGGCCGCCACCTGGTCCGCTTCGCCTGCTGCAAGCAGGACGACGTCCTCGACGAGGCCTGCCGTCGCCTCGCTACGTTGGCCCCATGACCGCGCCGACCGGGCCCTCCGTCCCCGAGGGGCACGTGCGCATCGCCGCCGTCCAGCACGACATCGCCTGGAACGACCGCGAGGCCAACTTCGCGCACCTCGGGCCCCTGGTCGCGGCGGCGGCCGGCGCCGGGGCCGGCCTCGTGCTCCTGAGCGAGACCTTCTCGACCGGGTTCGCGGTGAAGGAGCCCGACCTGGGCGAGCCCGAGGGCGGCCCGTCGTCGCGGTTCCTCCTCGACGCGGCCCGCACCCACGGGGTGTGGGTCGGCGGCTCGTGCCCCGAGGTCCCGGCCGACGCCCCCGACGACGACCGCCGGCCGTACAACTCCTTCGTCCTCGCCGGCCCCGACGGCACGACGCACCGGTACCGCAAGGTCCACCCCTTCACCTTCGCCGGCGAGGACCGCTACTTCCGGGCCGGCACGGACCTGGTGACGGTCGAGGTCGAGGGCCTCCGGCTCAGCCTGTTCGTCTGCTACGACCTGCGCTTCGCCGACGAGATGTGGCAGGTCGCCCGGGACACCGACGTGTACCTGTTCCCGGCCAACTGGCCCGAGACCCGGCGCCAGCACTGGACCACGCTCCTGCGGGCCCGGGCCATCGAGGACCAGGCCTACGTCGTCGGCGTGAACCGGGTGGGCTCCGGCGGAGGGCTCGACTACTCAGGCGACAGCTGCATCATCGACCCGACCGGCGAGGTGCTGGCCTCGGCCGCCGGGGGTGAGTCGATCCTGCTGGCCGACGTCTCCGCCGCCCGGGTGGCCGACGTCCGGGACCGCTTCCGGTTCCTCCCCGACCGCCGGGGCTAGGGGTCCAGCGACCGGGTGAGCTGGTCGATCCGACGGAGGCGCCCGTCGGGCGCCAGGTGGCCGAGCATGACGACCTCGACGACGACGTCGGGCCCCTTCCGGCGGCCGACGCGCATGGTGTAGCGGGCGGCGACGGTCGAGCCGTCGACGATGGCGTCGTGCACCTCCACGCTGCTGGAGCGGGCGTTGCGACGGGCGGGACGGGCGTGGGCGATCAGCCGGTCCCGGTCGAGCACCGTGCCGTCGGTGACCCAGACCAGGTCGGGGGTGTGGTGGCGGTCGAGCACGTCGGCCGGGTCGGCGTCGCTGAGCGCCATGGCCTCCGGGTAGTCCCGCAGGTAGGTGGCGAGGTCCTCGGCGGTGGTTATCTCTGACATGCCTGTCAATGATAAGAACCTGAGCTAACCTTGACAAGGTGTCTGAGAAGGTTCGACGGGCCGACGCCGAGCGCAACGTCGCCGCCATCCTCGACGCCGCCGTCGCCGTCCTGGGCCAGGAGCCCGGCGCCGGCATCGCCGAGGTGGCGCGGGCCGCCGGCGTGACGCGCCAGACGGTCTACGCCCACTTCGGCGATCGGGGCGGGCTCGTCGGCGCGGCCGTCGACCGCACGGCGCAGCAGATGGCCGAGACGGTCGCCGCCCTCGCCCTCGACGAGGGGCCCGTCGTCGACGCCCTGGCCCGCTACCTGGATGCCGGGTGGGAGGGCTTCGAGCGCCACCCGCACCTTCTCGAGGCCATGACCTCGTCCCTCGGTCCGGGCCCGACCGACGAGGCCCACGCCGCCGCCGTGGCGCCGCTGCGACGCCTCGTCCGGCGCGGCCAGCGGTCGGGTGAGCTCGACGACCGGCTCGACGTCGGCTGGGCCGTGGCCGCCATCGCCGCCCTGGCCCACGCCACCGGGGGCGAGGTGGCCGCCGGGCGGATGTCGGGTCGCCGGGCCCGGGCCGCCCTCCACGACGGCGTGCTGCGCCTGCTCGGGGCTAGATCAGGCTGAGCCCGCCGTCGACGGTGAGGGTCGTGCCGGTGATGTACGACGCCTCGTCGGACAGGAGGAAGACCGTCGCCGCGGCGACCTCCCAGGCCGTGCCCTGGCGTCCCAGAGGGACCCGGGTCCGACCCCGCGACGGGCGCCCCCGGGTCGCGGCCCGACCGAGCGGCGTGTCGATGAGACCGGGGGCGACCACGTTCGACCGGACCCCGACCCGGGCGCCCTCCAGGGCCACGTGGCGTGACAGGCCGAGCAACCCGGCCTTGGATGCGTCGTAGGCGGGGAGGCTGCTCCCGGGCTGGAGCCCCGCCAGCGAGCCGATGAAGACGAACGCGCTCCCCTCGGGCATCCGGGGGAGGGCCAGGCGGGCGGTGAGGAACGGCGCCCGCAGGTTGACCGCGAGGGTCGTGTCCCAGTCGTCGGCGCTGGTGCCGATCAGGCCCCCGGCGCCCCGGCCGATGCCGACGTTGCTGACGACGCCGTGCAGCTCGGGGACGACCTCCACCATGGCGGCGGCGCCCTCCTCGGTGGCGGCGTCGGCCTCGACGACGACGGCCCGTTCGCCGACCTCCTCCACCAGGGCGGCCGTGATGGCGGCGCGCCCGCCGTCGAGGTCGGCGCAGACGACCCGGGCCCCCTCCCGGGCGCAGGCGACGGCGATGGCCCGCCCGTTGCCGAGCGGGGCGTCGGGCTCCGGCGATGGCTGGGTGCCGGCGCCGACGACGAGGACGGTGCGGCCGTCGAGGCGCCGGGCCCCGGTCACGGGCCCGGCCACCGCGGGGCGCCGTCCTCGAGCGGCACCCCCAGGCTGTTCAGGGTCATGGAGACGAGGTGGTAGTGGCCGACCACCATCGGCACCTCGACCATCTGCTTGTCGTCGTAGCGCTCGGCGAGGGCGGCCCAGGTCGCGTCGGTGAGGCAGTGGTCCTCGTGGAGCTCGTCGGCGGCGCGGAGGAGGAGGGCGTCGAAGGGGTCCCACCCGTCGGCGTCGGGGCCGTCGGCGACCCGGGCGATCTCGGCGTCGGCCAGCCCCGCCAGCCGCCCGACGAGGACGTGCTGGGCCCACTCGTACTCCGACCCGCACCGCCACCCGGTGCGCAGCACGAGCAGCTCCCGGTCGCGGGCCGGGAGCTTGCCGGCCAGGAGCTTCCCGCCGAAGGGCAGCCACTTGTTGAACAGGCCGGGGTGGCGGACCAGCGTGGCGAAGATGTTGATCGTCGGCGTGTCCAGCCCGACGAGGCCCATCAGCTCGGCCTGGAAGTCGTCCATCTCCTCGACGGGGAGCGGGGCGATGCGGGGGGCCGAGGGGCGGGGGCCATGACCGGGAGGCGGTGTGGGGGCGGGCACGGGCGGAGTCTGCCGCACGATCGCGAGCCGCGGTGGGCTCCCCGGTCGCCCAGCGTCGTCGGATGGACCTCGCTGCTCCCGCCCCGGGCGGCGGGCTCCGTCGCGGCGAGCTGCAACCCCGCCGCCACCGATCCGGCCCCGGACCGAGGCGATCTGACGGTCGGACGGGTCGGGCCCGACCCGACCGGGCCGGCGGGCGGCCCGGTGACCCCGCCGGCGTCTGGTAGCCCGGTCGCCATGGACCTCCTCGAGGGCATGGCGACCACCCGGGCGATCCGGCGCTACCGGCCCGACCCCATCCCCGACGACGACCTGGGAACGATCCTGTGGCACGCCACCCGCGCGCCCAGCGGGTCGAACCGCCAGCCCTTCCGGTTCCTGGTGCTGCGCGACGGCCCCGCCGCCCGCCGGGCCAAGGCCGTGCTGGGCGAGGGGTTCCGGGCGGCGTGGGACACCAAGGAGGCGGCCGACGGCTACACCGCCGGGTCGGGGGCGGTGGCCGACAGCCCCAAGGCCCGGATGGCGGCGACCATGCGGCACTTCGTCGACCACCTCGAGGAGGTCCCCGTGGTCGTGCTGGCCTGCTACGGCCGCCACCGGGCCGTGGACCCGACCGAGGGGGCGTCGGTCTACCCGGCGTGCCAGAACCTGCTCCTCGCCGCCCGGGCGCTGGGCTACGGCGGGGTGATGACCATGTGGCACACCCTCGTCGAGGCCGACCTGCGGGCCGTCGTGGGCCTGCCCGACGACATCGCCATCGCCGCCACCATCTGCCTGGGCCGACCGGCCGGGCGCCACGGTCCCGTGCGCCGACGACCGGTGCAGGCGCTCGTCTTCGACGACACGTGGGGCGAGTCGGCACCGTGGGTCACCGACCCATCCGGGACCCGGTTCACCTCGGCCGGCCCGCCGAGGCCGGCGCCCCCGTCGTGACGTCGACCCCGGGACCCTTCTGAGCCAGGAGCCGGCCACGGGTGGCACGAACCTGGCTCAGAACCACGCTGACCCGGCCCGCGATCGTTCTGAGCCAGGAGCCGGCCACGGATGGCACAACCCTGGCTCAGAACCACGCTGACCAGCCCCGGGACCCTTCTGAGCCAGGAGCCGGCCACGGGTGGCACGAACCTGGCTCAGAACCACGCTGACCCGGCCCGCGACCGTTCTGAGCCAGGAACCGGCCACGGGTGGCACGAACCTGGCTCAGAACGACGCGACGACGGCTGCGCCCCGGGCGGCGACGGCGGCGCCCGCGGCCGTGACGGCGCTGGTGCAGCCGACCTCGGCCAGGTGGCCGGGGGCGGCCACCCAGTCGCCGGCCAGCCAGAGGCCGTCGCCCCGATCGATGGCGGGGCGGTCCCGCCACGTCGCGCCGGGCAGGTCGACGGCGCCGGTCGCCTCCCGCACCGCCGCCTGCCGCCGCCACTCCACCCGGCCCCGCCACCCGGGGGAGGCGGCGTCGAGCACCGCCTCCAGCCGGGCCTCGGCGTCGTCGAGCGTCTCGTCGGGCGCCATGCCCCCGCTGAGCTGCACGACGTCGGCGCCGTCGGGGGCCAGGCCCGGCAGCACGGCGCTGGGCCGGGTGGAGAAGATCGCCTCATCGAGGTCGATCACCACGTACGGATCCCGGGCCCGGGCCAGCCCGACGTCGAGCAGCGCCACCCGGCGCCCGTCGCCGCCCACGTCGTCGCCCAGCAGGCGGCGGGCCGCGCCCGGCTCCACGGCCAGGATCACCGGGCCCGCGGCCCGCAGCTCGTCCAGGCCGGCGGCATCGACCCCGGCGTCGAGCTCGATCCGCACCCCCAGGGTCCGGGCGTGGGCGCCCAGCCGGCCGACGAGGGCCGACCAGCCGCCGTCGACGTAGCGGGCGGCGACGGTCGGGCGGAGGAAGATGCGCTGGAGCCGCTCGACCACGAAGGCGGCCGAGAGCCGACCCGGGTCGTGGTCGAAGGTGAGGGCCCCGGCCAGCCCGGCGACGGCGGCCGCCGTGTCCGGCCCGGACCGGTCGGTGAGCCAGGTGCGCAGGTCGACGTCGACCGGAGCGGCGGTGCGCCGCAGGCGCAGGACCGGCGCCAGCGCCCGGGGTGGCAGGCGGCGGATGCGCCCCTCCCACCGCAGCACCATGTGGGGGCTGCGGGGCGTCACGGCCCGGCCCTGCAGGTCCCGGCGCCGCAGCCAGTCCCACAGCTCGGTGCCGGCGTACAAGGCGTGGGGGCCGAGGTTGGCCACGAACGGGCCGGGCGTCGAGGTGGCCCGGCCGCCCAGCCGCCGCCGGGCCTCCAGCAGCCGGACGGGCGCACCCGCCTCGGCCGCCTCGACGGCGGCGATCAGGCCGGCCAGCCCTCCGCCCACCACGGTGATCTCGGTGCGTCCGGTCATGGGATCCTCCTGGGGATGTCGTCACCCACGAGAGGCGCGGAACCTCCGAGCGGTTCCGCGCCTCTTGGGAGGGTGGACGAGACCACCGTCCGGCGAGCCCAACGGGGTGACGCCGCCTCCCTGGAGGCGGTGCTGCGCGACCTGGCGCCCTACCTGGGACGCATCTGCGGGGCCATCGCCCTCGACGCCGGCGACGACGCGCTGCAGGAGGCCATGGTGGCGATCGCACGGAACCTCCGCTCCCTCCGGGAGCCCGCCGCCCTCAGGGGGTGGGCCCGGCGCATCGCCGTGCGCGAGGCGGTCCGGGCGGCGCGGGGCGGGCGGTCGATCCCGGTCGACCCGGCCACGCTCGACCCCGTCGGCGTCGACCCCGGGGCGATGGTGAGCGACGGCACGACCGCGGTGGAGGTCCGGGCCGTGCTCGCCGACCTGGCCCCCGAGCAGCGGGCGGTGCTGGTGCTCCGCCACCTCGACGGCCTCGACGAGGCCGAGATGGCCGAGGTGCTCGGCGTGGCCCGGGGGACGGTGAAGTCCCGGCTGCACCGGGCCCGCACGGCGTTCCGCGAGAGGTGGACGGCATGAGCCCGACCTGGTCCGACCTCGACGACGCCGCCGCCGCCGACCCGTGGCCCACGGCGACCCTCGACCCCGGCGCCCGGGTGCGCGCCCTGGCCGCCGGCCTGCCCGGCGCCGTGGTGCAGGAGGGCGTGCTCGCCGCCCCGTTCGGTCGGGTGTGGGGGTTCATCGCCGACCTCGAGCGGTCGGTCCCGACCTTCGACGTCGACGTCGCCGCCCTCCGCATCCTCCGGCGCGACGGCACCCGGCTGCGGGTCCTGGCCCGCAGCTCGTGGCGGCTGGCGGGGGCCCCGCTCGGCTTCGACGTCGACCTGGAGGACGGGTGGTGCTGGATGGTGTCCCGTCCCCGGCTCTACGTCGTGGCCATGGCGGCGGCCCCGGACCCGGCCGACCCGGGCCGCACCCGCTACGCCCACATGGAGGGGCTCGCCCTCTCGGGCCGGGCCCTCGCCCCGCTGCTGCGGGTCACCCGGCGCCGCACCCGCAGGCACGTGGCCTCCGACGTGGCCGGGATCGAGCGGGCCCTCGGGATCGGGCCCTGAGCACCGGGGTCGGGGGCGCCCGGTGCGAGGATGGCGCCGTGGACACCGAGATCGAGCTGGAGCCCGCCGTCCGGCGCATCGTGGCCCTGGCCAACAGGGTCGAGCGCACGGACCGGGACGTGCCCTGGCCCCGTCGGCGCCAGGACGCGGCCGGCACGAGCCGTCGGCTCCGCCGGCTGGTGATGCCGAACGGACCGGCGATGGCGAGCGAGGTCGACGAGCAGGTCGAGGTCCACGGCGGCCGCATCCACGTCCGGGTCTACCGGCCCGGCCCGGGCCGGCTGCCGGTCCACCTCTTCCTCCACGGCGGCGGGTGGTGCGTGGGCACGCTCGACGAGCGCGACCCGCGCTGCCGCCAGATCGCGGCGGGGGCCGACTGCGTGGTGGTCTCGGTCGACTACCGCCTGGCCCCCGAGAACGCCTTCCCCGCCGCCCCCGAGGACTGCTACCGGGCCCTCGAGTGGGTCGTGGCCGAGGCCGGCCGGCTCGACGTCGACCCGACGCGCCTCTCGGTCTCGGGCGAATCGGCCGGGGGGAACCTGGCCGCCGTGCTGGCGATGATGGCCCGCGACCGCGGCGGGCCCCGCCTCGCCCACCAGTGGCTCGACGTCCCCGCCACCGACATGACCATGAGCCTCCCGTCGGTGGCGTCCACCCCGCCCGGCTACCTGCTCCACCGCGACGACATGGTCGAGTACCGCGCCGCCTACGTGCTGGCCGAGCAGGACTGGCGGCACCCGTACGCCTCGCCCCTCCTGGCCGAGGACCACAGCGAGCTCCCGCCGGCGTGGATCACGACCTGCGGCGCCGACCCGCTGCGCGACGACGGGCGGGCCTACGCCGAGGCCCTGGAGGCGGCCGGGGTGCCGGTGACCCACCGCCACCTGGCCGGGCACGTCCACCCCTCGTTCGCCTTCACCCGGATCGCCTCGGCCGCCGCCCACGAGGGGGACGCCATCGCCGCCCTCCGCCGGGCCCTCCACCCATGAGGGCGCTGGTCCTGGCCGACACCCACCTCACGGCCGCGACCCTCGACCGCATGCCCGCCGAGGTGTGGGACCTGGCCGCCGAGGCCGACGTCGTCCTCCACGCCGGCGACGTCCTCGACCGTGCCGTGCTCGACGGCCTGCGGGCCCACACGCCGGTCCACGCCGTGCAGGGCAACAACGACGAGGGCTGGCTCCGGCTCCCCGACGAGCTGGTGCTCGACCTGGACGGCGCCGCCGTGGCCATGGTGCACGACTCCGGCCCGACCGCCGGCCGCCATCGCCGCATGGCCCGGGCCTTCCCCGAGGCCGACGTCGTCGTCTTCGGCCACAGCCACGCCCCGCTCGTCGAGCGCGAGGGCGACGGCCCCCTGCTGGTCAACCCCGGCTCCCCCACCCACCGGCGCCGCCAGCCCGTCCACACCGTCGCCTGGCTCGACCTGGCCCCGGGCCGGCCGCCGTCGGCCCGGATCGTCGAGGTCGGCCCCCTCGCCTCCCCCTGAGCGCGCCCGTCCGTCAGGGCGCCGGAGCGGCCCGTCGGTCCGGTCCGACCCGGCTTCAGTAGCTGCGCAGCTCGACCAGGTTGCCGGCCGGGTCGCGGATGTAGATGCCGCGACCCTGGCCCTGCGCCCCCGAGAGGTCGGCCGGTCCGCTCTCGACGACGAACCGACCGCTGGCGGCCAGGGCGTCCACGTCGGCGTCGACCACGAGGGCGACGTGGTTGACGTTCTCGCCCGTCCGCTCGCCGGGGAGGACGTCGATGATCGTGGTGGCGTCGATCCGGAGGGTCACGAAGATGGCCTCCCCCCGGGCGAACTCCTCCTCGCGCTCGACGGCGAGACCCAGCTCGTCGCGGTACCAGGCCACCACGGGGGCCACGTCGGGCACCTGGAGGACGAGGTGGTCGATGCCGGTGACGGTGAGGGGTGCGCTCATGGGCGCCAGGCTCCCACCCCCAGGGCGATGAAGCGCTCGACGGCGGCGGTGACCCCCTCCCGGTCGCCGGTGGCCAGCAGGTCCAGCAGGAGGCCCCGGTAGACGGCCAGCCCCAGGCGGGCCTCGGCCCGGGCCACCTCGGGGTCGGTCCCGGAGGCGACGGCCACGGCGGCGAGCGGCGCCACCCAGTCGTCGACGATCCCCTCGAGGAACGGAGCGGCCCCGGGGTCGCCCTGGAGGGCCCGGGCGTAGAGCTCGAAGAACAGCCGCTCGAAGGGCCACAGCTCGGGGTCGGCCAGCCGGTCCCACATGGCCCGCATGACCTCGGCCGGGGCCCCGGTGACGTCGAGGTCGGCCAGGGCCTCGCGCTGCTGGCGCTCGACCTCGGCGGCGATCGCCACCAGCAGGCCGTCGCGGGACCCGAAGTGGTAGATGAGCATGCGGTGGCTCGACCCCAGGGCCGCGGCCAGGCCCCGCAGGGTCAGGTCGCCGACGCCGTGGGCGGCCACGTGGGCGACCGCCCCCGCCAACAACCTCTGGCGGGCGGTGCTCCCCGGCCCCCTCGGCTCCGCCTCGCCGGTCCGGTTCCCTGAACCCCTCGGCTGGCCCTCGCCGGTCTGCACCCGCGAAGTGTACCATGTGGTACATGACCTACGAGATCGACCGACGGGCCGTGGTGCCCGCCCCGCCCGCGGCCGTCTGGGCCGACATCGCCGACGGCAGCAGCTGGCCGTCGTGGAGCCCGCTCGGCCGCTACGAGCTCGAGCGGCCCGGTGCCACCGACCCCGGGTCGGCCCCCCTCGGCGAGATCCGCACGTTCCGCACCAAGCAGGTCGTCGGCGAGTCCGAGGCCCGGGAGGAGGTCGTGGAGGTCGTGCCCGAGAAGCGGCTGTCCTACGCCCTGCTCGGCGGCAACCTGCCGCTCGAGGGCTACCGGGCCGACATCGACCTCACGCCCGTGGCCGGCGGCACCGAGGTCCGCTGGCACTCGACCTTCACCGCCACCCGCGTCCGGGGCTGGTTCTACCAGCGGGCCCTGGGCGCGTTCATCCAGCGCACCGTCGACGGCCTCGCCGCCAAGCACCGGGGCTGACGCCACGGAAGGTGCCCGCCGCCAAGCACCGGGGCTGACGCCACGGAAGGTGCCAGGCACCTTCCGTGGCGCACTCGTCCTACGGCGCCAGCCACTCCCGGACGAGGCGGCGGAGGTGGTCGATGTTCACGTTCTTGGCCGCGCTGACCCACACCACGTCGCTCGGCTCGAGGTCGAGCCCCGCAGCCAGGTCCCGCTTGCGCCGGTCCCGGACCGAGGCCTTCACCTTGTCGTGCTTGGTGGCGATGACCACGTGGGGGCGCTCGTGGTGGCGGAGCCACTCGACCATCTGGACGTCGAGCGGTGTCGGCCCGATCTCGCCGTCGACCAGAACGAGGATGGCGACCAGCTCCTCGCGGCCCAGGAGGTAGCCCTCGATCATCCGCTGCCACCCGCCCCGCATCTGCTTGGGCGCCTTGGCGAAGCCGTAGCCCGGGCAGTCGACGAGGGTGGCGTCGCGCCCGAGGTCGGCCTCGTCGACCACGAAGGCGTTGAGCAGGCGGGTGCGGCCCGGCGTCTTCGACGTGTGGGCCAGGCGGGTCTGGTTGGCCAGGGCGTTGAGCAGCGACGACTTGCCCACGTTGGAGCGGCCCACCACGGCCAGCTCGGCGCGGGTCGGGGGCAGGCCCTCGAGGCGGTCGGCGGAGGTCACGAACCGGAGCTGGAGCGGTCCCTTCACCCCCGCACCCTCGCGCACGCCGATGGGCCACGATGCACCGGTGCCCCGCATCGCCACCGTCTCGCTGCTCGTCCACGACCTCGACGAGGCCATCACCTTCTACGTCGGCGCCGCCGGCTTCGACCTCGTCGAGGACACCGAGCAGGACGGGGGCCGACGCTGGGTCGTCGTCCGCCCACCCGGGGGCGACGTCGGCACCGGCCTGCTCCTCGCCCTGCCGTCCGACGACGACCAGCGTGCGCGGGTCGGCGACCAGGCCGGCGGCCGGGTCTGGCTGTTCCTCGAGACCGACGACTTCGCCCGCGACCACGCCCGCATGCTGGCGGCCGGCGTCCGCTTCCGGGAGGAGCCCCGCCACGAGCCCTACGGCACCGTCGCCGTGTGGGAGAACCTCTACGGCACCCCGTGGGACCTCATCCAACCGGCGTGATCGTTCAGGTGGTGCCTGGCACCAGGTGAACGTCAGGCGGGGGTGATGCGGACGCGGGCGAAGCGGTCGCCGGTGCGAGGCGGGCCGACGGCCACCGGCACGGGGTGGGCGAAGGCGGGCCCGTCGGTGACGAAGGTGTGGAGCTCTCCGTTCTCGCCGCACGGGTCGACGCCGGCGGGCAGGTCGGCCAGCAGGTCCCGGTCGTAGGTCCGCCCGACGAAGCGGGCGTCGAGCTGATCCGTGTCGACGCAGGTGACGACCGCCGCCAGGCCCAGGTCGATGATGCGGCCGGCGACCTGGTCGACGGGCTCGTCCCAGAGGGGGAAGACGGGGTCGAGCCCGCTGCCGGCCATGGCCTCCTCGCGGTAGGCCCGGACGTCGGCCAGGTGCAGGTCGCCGAACACCACCACGGTCACGCCGTCGGCCCGGGCCGCGTCGAGGGCGACGTCCATCCGCCGCCGGTACTCCCCGTCGGGACACGGCTGCGGCACCTCGACCACGTGGAGCGGCAGGCCGAGGGCGGCGGCCTGGGCCTCGACGAGCGCCCGGGGCACGTCGTGCATCGTCACCGCCGCCGAGACCTGGTCGAGCGTCGTCAGCAGCCCGACGACCTCCAGCCCCCGATCGTCGAGGGCGTCGTGCAGGGCGAGGGCGCTGTCCTTGCCGCTGCTCCACGCCACCCAGGCCCGACGCGGCGTCATGGCGCGAACGGTCCCTTGCCCATCTGCTCGCGCACCGGCACGACCTCGGGGTTGGTGAGCGAGCGACGCTGCCAGTTGGCGCCGTCGACGACGAGGGTGTGCCCGGAGATGAACCGGGCGTAGGGCGAGGCCAGGAACGTGGCCGCCCACCCCAGCTCCTGGCGCTGCCCGACCCGGAGGGCGGGCTGGCGACCGTCCTTGTCGTCGAGGGCGCCCAGGTTGCCCTGGATGTCGGCGGTCATGTCCTCGTGGGGGAAGAGCCCGGGGACGAGGCCGTTCACCTGGATCCCGTACGGCCCCCACTCCACGGCGAGCGTCTCGGTCAGGTTCTTCACGCCCGCCTTGGCCGCCGCCGAGTGGGCGAAGCCGGGGCCGCCGGTCCAGGCGTAGGAGGCCCCGACGTTGATGATCGACGCCGGGGTGCCGGCGGCGATGTGGCGCCGGCCCAGCTCCCGGGCGCACAGGTAGGTCCCGGTGAGGGTGATGTCGACCACGGTGCGCCAGGCGTTGGGCGACATGTCCTCGGCCGGCACCGGGAAGTTGGCGGCGGCGTTGTTGACGAGGACCCGGGGCCGACCCCGCCAGCCCTCGGCGGCGTCGAAGGCGGCGGCCACGCTGTCGGCGTCGCGGATGTCGAGCTCGACCCCCAGCGCGGCGGCGCCGATGGCCTCCAGGGCGGCGACCCCGGCGTCGCGGTGCTCGGCCTGGCGGCTGGCCACCACGACGGCCGCCCCGAGCCGTCCGAACTCGAGGGCGATGGCCTTGCCCAGCCCGGTGCCGGCCCCGGTCACCACGACGACGTCGCCGTCGTAGGTCCCCGCCGGGAGGGCCATCGCCCCCACCGCCGGCGGTCGGGGCAACCCGGGGAGCGCGCCGCTCACCGCCAACCTCCCCAACGTTGTCCGGAAGTCCCCCTCCGTGGCACGGTTCCGGACAAAGTTCAGCTCCCGGTGTAGTGCGGGGGGCGGTCCTCGGCCTGGGCGGCGCGCCGCTCGGCCATGTCGTCGCTCCGGTTGATGAACGTCTGGTAGATCAGCTCGTCGGCCATCGAGGACCGGATCTGGGGCTGGGCCAGGTGGCGGAGGACCTCGCGGGCCATCTTCACGGTGACGGCCGGGGCGCCGGCGATCTGCTCGGCCATCTCCCGGACGGTGGCGTCGAGCTCGGCGGCCGGCACGACCCGGCTCACGATGCCGTGGTGCAGCGCCTCCTCGGCGTCCATCACCCGGCCGGTCAGGACCATGTCGCTCACCACGCCGTGACCGCACATCTCGTAGAGCACGCCGACGCCGCCGGTGTCGGGGATGACCCCGTGGGTCACCTCGGGCAGGCGGAACCGGGCCCCCTCCGCCGCGACCCGGACGTCGCAGAGGAGGGCGCGCTGGAACGAGGCCCCGATCACCCAGCCGTGGCAGGCGACCAGCACCGGGGCGTCGATGTCCCAGAGCTGGAGGATCCCGCGGTGGCCCCGGCGCATGAGCTCGTGGTGGGAGACATCGGCCTGGTGGCCGCCGAGGGCCCGCACGTCGCGGCCCGACGAGAACGACCGGCCCTCGCCCCGCCAGACGATCGCCCGGACGTCGGCCCGCTCTCGCAGCTCGGCCAGGATCTCCCACAGGGTGGCGTCCATGGCGTCGTCGAAGGCGTTGTGGGTGTCGGGGGCGTCGTTGGTGATGGTGGCGACGGCACCGTCGACCTCGAGCCGCACACGCGGGTCCATCTGGGTCCTCTCCGGCAGCGGCCGGTCAGGCCGAGGGGCGGGTGGTGGTCGTGCTCGCCGGCTCCGTGGTGGAGGGCGGCGGGGCCGTCGTCGACGGCGTCGCCGGGCGGTCCCCGGCCCGGGGCTCGGTGGTGGCCGCGCCCTCCTCGTCGGCCTCACCGCCGCCGGCCGGTTCCTCGGGCGCGGTCGTCGACCCGCCCGCGGCCTGCCGCTCGGCGAGGATGTCGATGAGGCGCTCGGCCTCGTCGATGTGCTCCTGGTAGGCGGCCAGGCCCTCCCCGTCGGCGAGGGCCTGCTCGGCCTGGTCGAACTGCTCCTGGATGGCCTCGATCAGCTCGGCGTCGGTGGCGTCGGCGGCGTCGTCCGGCGGGGCCTCGTCCGGGTCGTCCTCGGGCGGGTCGACGGTGCCGCCGTCGGGGTCGTCGAGGGCGTCGTCGATCGAGCTGTCGGGGTCGGGGGGCGCCTCGAGCGTCTCCGGCGCCGTCCCGAAGATCTCGACCAGCGCCTCCTGGAGGGTGTCGGCCACCGCGACCTGGGTCGAGTCCGAGCTGCGCTGGTAGGACACGATCACGGCCTGGATCCGGGGCTGGTCGTTGTTGGCCGTGACGTACATCGACTGCACGTACAGGATCGACTGCTCGATGGGGACGGCGAGCACGTTCCCGAAGGTGGGGTTGCTGTCGCGGAACTGGACGCGCAGCTGCCCCACCCGCTGGTCGTTCTGCATGCTGGCGGCGGCGAGGGCGGGGCCGTTGGGCGTGCGCCCCGACGGGACGGCGTAGCTCACCAGGCGCCCGTCGGGGCCGGCGGTCAGGAACGACGACAGCTGGGCCCGCCCGCGCACGGTGAAGGGGCGCAGCAGGACGAACTCCTCGGCCTCCTCGCCGGGCAGCTGGAGCAGCTGGTAGGTCGGCTCGATGCGGTCCCGCGCCTCCTCGGCGTCGGGGGGCGGGACCGTGGTCGCCGGCGTGGTGGTCGACGACGTCGACGTGGGCTGCGACGCATCGGTGGAGGCGGCGGCGTCGGCGACGGTCCACCGCAGGCCGGGGTTGTTGAGGAAGGCGTCGGGGTCGGTGACGTGGTAGCGGCCCCAGAGGTTGGTCTGCACCCGGAAGAGGTCCTCGGGGTAGCGGAGGTGCTCGATGATCGACGGGTCGGCCTCGTCGAGGGGGGCGAACAGGTCGGGGAAGGCCTGCTGGTAGGCCCGCACCAGCGGGTCGCTGTCGTCGGTCACGTAGAGGGTGACGGTGCCGTCGTAGGCGTCGACGACCGCCTTCACCGAGTTGCGGGCGTAGTTGAACCGGCGGCCCCGCAGCCCGCTGCCCGACGGGAGGTCGTCGTCGACGGACACCCTCTGGGCGTTCGGGTAGCGGTCGGTGGTCGTGTAGGCGTCGATGACGTAGACGATCTGGCCGTCGTCGTCGATCACCGGGTAGGGGTCGGCGTCGAAGGCGAGGAAGGGGGCGAGGGCCTGCACCCGCTCGCGCACGTCGCGGCCCATCAGCACCCGGCTGTCGGCCCGGATCGACCCCGACGTCAGGGGCTCGATCTCCCCGAAGCGCAGGGCGAAGGCGGCCCGCCGCAGGAAGCTGTCGAGGGGGACGCCGTCACGACCGGTGTAACCGGGCCCGGCCGGGTCGGCGGACTCCTCCTCGCCGGGCTCGTCGGGCCCGCCGATGTCGAGCTCGGCCCGGTCGGTGTCGATGATCTTGTAGCCGGAGAGGTCCTCGCCGAAGTACATCTCGGGCCGGGTCACGTCGGGGAAGCCGTCCTGGGACATCGTGGGGATGTCGCGGACGACGAAGTCGGGCTGGCCGATGTCGGTCTTGGCGTTGGCCGGGGCCATCACCACGCCGTAGCCGTAGGTGTAGACGAGGCGGCTCTGCTCCCAGCCGCTGCTGCCGGCCGGGAGGCTGTCGTCGTCGATGTTGCGCGTCGCCACCATGACCTGGCGCACGTCGCCGTCGACGGCGTAGCGGTCGATGTCGACGTCGGGGATGTCGTAGTAGTCCCGCAGCCCCTGCAGGGTGCGGAAGCCGCGCTGGATCTGGTTGGGGTCCCAGAGCCGGATGTTCTGCACCGTCTCGGCGTTGTCCTCCAGCTGCTCGCCGGTGAGGTCGAAGCTCGCCTCGAAGGGCCGCTCCTCGATGCCCTCGAGCCCCATGGCGTCGCGGGTGGCCTCGATGTTGTTCTCGACGTAGGGCCGCTCGAGGGCGGAGAGCTGCCCGTCGACCCGGAACCGCTGGACCAGGGCGGGGACGGCCTCGCCGGCGAGCACCGCCACCAGGGCCCAGATGCCCACGGCCATCGCCGGCAGGACCCAGCCCCGCCGGCGGATGTTGACCAGGAACAGCACGGTGGCGAACAGCGAGATCATCACCAGCAGGTCGATGGCCCGGAGCTGGACGTTGACGTCGGTGTAGGACGCGCCGTTCACCGGCCCGCGGCCCGAGTACACGAGCTCGTAGCGGTCGAGCCAGTACTGGCCGGCCCGGACGAGCGCCAGCGCCGCCAGCAGGACCGACACGTGGGCCTTCACCGACGCCGAGACCCGGTCCTGGGTGGCCTGGAGCCGGATGCCGCCGTTCAGGTAGTGCGCCACGAGGGTCACGACGGTCACCACGACCAGGGCCGAGAACAGCCAGCCCACGGCGAAGCGGAGGAACGGCAGCTGGAACACGTAGAAGCCGATGTCCTTGCCGAAGATGGCATCGTCCTGGCCGAACTCGACGTGGTTCCGCAGCAGGATCCAGCTGTCCCACTGGCTGGCGGTGCCGCCCCCCGCCGCCACCGCCACCAGGGCGGCCGTGGCCCCCCGCACCAGCGAGGCGCGCCGCCCGACCAGCTCGCGGTAGCGCAGGACGAGCTCGTCCTCGCTCGACCCGCCGAAGCGGATCGTGCGCCCGCTCAGGCGCTCGGCGATGAGCAGGTTGGACCACATGAGGGCGAAGAAGGCCAGCGTGAAGGCCAAGACGAGGAGGACTTTGGTGCCCAGCACCCCCCGCCAGACGCTGGTGAGGTCGAGCGACTGGAACCAGAGGTAGTCGGTGTAGACGTGAGCGATCGATCGCAGCGACGTCGCCAGGACGAAGAGGGCGACGAGGAAGACGACCAGGAGGATCCGGCGCCGGCCCGCCGGGAACCGCAGGCGCCGCCCACGGCGGGGCATGTCGGACGGCGGGCGCATACCGGCGGCAGCCTACCGACGGCCCCCCGACCCGAAGGGGTCGGGCGGCCGTCGATGGCGGCCGGCGGTGGGGATCCGGCGGGTCAGGCGGGGGTGGCGACCCGCTCGGCGACCACGAGGCAGCGGCAGCCGGGGTGCGCCGGCGGGTGGGTGTGGCCGGTCGGGAAGGCCTCGCCCGAGGGCACCGCCCCGGCCAGGGCGTCGTCCTCGCAGTCCGGGCAGGCGGGCGCCGAGGGGTCGGGCACCCAGCGGACCAGGGCGCCGGCGGGGCGCACCGCCACCTGGCCCCGGCCGAAGGCGGCCAGCACGACGTGGCGGGTGGCCTCGACCAGCCACTCCGTCTTCCACTCGCGGTAGGTCGCCCGCAGCCGGTCGGAGACGTCGTCGGCATCCTCGACGCCCTCGAAGCAGCGCTCGACCCGGGGCCGGATCACGGCCCCCAGGCTCCGGGCCAGCTCGTCGGCCAGCGGGGCGACCGACGTCGACGGCGGGAGCGACGCCCCCTCGAAGGCGGCGCCCTCCTCGGCGGCGGCGGCCAGGTCGTCGGCCACGGCGGCGGCGTAGGCGGCCACCTGGGCCTCCGACGGGAGGATGGCGTCGAGGTCGGCCCGGCCCTTCTCCCGGCGGACGCCGTCGAGCACGGTGCCCTGCTCGTCGGCCAGCACCCGCTTGAGCCGGCGGGCGACCCGGCCCTCGATGGGCTCGACGGCGCCGTCCCTCCGCTCGAGCAGCGAGAGGAGGGCCTCGTCCTCGGTCTCGTCGGACCCGGCCTCGACCGCCGGCTCGTCGGCGGGCTCGTCGGCCGCGACCGGCTCGTCGGCGGCCGGCTCCGGGGTGACCGCTGGGTCGGCGGCCGGGGTCTCGGCAGGGGGCTCGTCGGGGCGCGACGCCCGGAGCTTGGCGAACAGCTCGTCGACGCCCTCGGCCGGCTCCTCGGGCCGCCACTCGGCCGGTCCCTCCTCGGCTCCGGCGTCGGCGTCGGCCGCGACCGGCGCGGCGGCGACGCCCTCGTCGTCGTCGGTCTCGGGCTGGCCCCACAGCTCCTCCCCCGACGGGGCCGGGGCGGTGGCCTCGGGCTCGGGCACCAGCTCGGGCTCGCTCGGCGGCTCGGGCTCGGGGACGGTGACGACCTCGGGCTCGGGGGCCGCCGGGGCGTCGGGCTGGGGCTCGGGCCCGGCGTCGTGGGCGACGGGCTCCTCGGCCGGCTCCTCGGGGCCGGCCTCGTCCACGGCGGTGGCGGGCTCCACGATGGGCTCGGGGGTGACGGGCCCGGGCTCGTCGGGCGCGACGGCGGCCACGGCCTGGGCCCCCTCGGCCGCCGCCTCCTCGGCGGTCAGGTCGATGACCGGCAGCGGCCCGCTCGGCTCGCCGTCGGACGCCTCGTCGCCCTCGCCCTCGCCGGGGGCGGCCGGGGCCACCAGCGGCAGGTCGGCGGCGCGGGCGGCGGCGATCTGGGCCTCGAGCTGCTCGACGGTGGCCTCGGGCTGGGCGTCGGCCCGCATCCGGGCCGCCTCGGCCGCGGTGCGGGCGTCGGGCAGCGCCCGTCGGAGCCCGGCGGTGGCCTCGTCGATGGTGCGCTGGACGCCGTCGTAGGACTCGAGCAGGCGGTCTCGGGCCGCCTGGAGCTGCTCGAGCTGGACCCGGGCCGCCTTCCGGCGGCGGGCCAGGTCGGCCAGCATCCGCTCCCGGACCCGCTGGGCCTCGGCCACCATCTCCCGCCCCTCGGCCTGGGCCGCATCGCGGTCGTCGGCCGCCGCGGCCCGGATGGCGGCGGCGTCGTCGCGGGCCACCTGGCGGAGACCCTCGGCCTCGGTCTCGGCGGCGGCGATGATGGCGGCGGCGGCCTCCTCGGCCGCCGCGGTGCGCACCCCCAGGACCTCCTCGGCCTCCCCGCGGACCCGCTGGGCCTCGGCCTGGGCGTCCTCCCGGATGGCGGCGGCCGCGGCCTCGGCGTCGGCCCGGGCCGCGTCGCCCGCCTCGCGGCTGGCGCGGGCGTCGTCCTCGGCGGCGGCGCGCAGCCGGGCCGCCTCGGCCTCGGTCTCGGCCTCGGCCCGACGTCGGGCCTCGTCGGCGGCCGAGCGGATGGCCTGGGCCTCGTCACGGAGGCGGGCGGACTCGGTCTCGGCCTCGCGCCGGGTCTGGCCGGCCGACTCGGCGGCCTCCTTGAGCATCCGGGCCACGCTCTCCTCGGCCCGCTCGCGGATCTCGGCCGCCGCCTTGTGGGCCGAGGTCAGGACCCGCGCCGTCTCCTCGCCGAGGGCGGCGGTGAGCTGGTCCTCGTCGACCATGGGCCGCTCCTCGGCCGCGGCGCGGAGGGTGGCGATCTCGGTGCGGGCCGCGTCACGCTCCGCGGTGAGGCGGCCGACGATCTCGGCCAGCTGGCCGAGGTACGCCTGGACCTCGTCCGGGTCGAAGCCCTTGCGGCGGACGGCGAAGGCGCGGCTGCTGATGCCGGCGGCGCTGTGGTCGGAGGAGGTGGCCATCGGACCCGATGCTACGACCGGCGTCCCCGCCGATCGGGGCAATCGCCGCCCTCCCTGCGCCGGTCGGGGCCGACGCCGTCTGACCTGCTCCCGGGGTCGTCGCCGGGTGCCTCAGCCGCCGCCCAGGCCGGGCCCGAGGGCGCCGACGGTGTCGCCCAGGCCCTCGACGATGTCGCCCCCCGTCCCGGGGACGGTCGTCCCGATGCCCCCCACCGCGTCGCCCAGGCCGCCGACGGCGTCGCCCAGGCCGCCCACGACGTCGTCGATCGCGGTGCCCGCCCCGGGGACGATCGCGTCGACCCCGTCGGTGACCCCGCCGACCACGCCACCCACCTCGCCGCTGATGCCACCGACGACGCCGGGGACGTCCGGCGTGGGCAGGCTCGGTGTGGGCGACGACGGAGGAGGCGGTGCGGTCCCCCCCGACGAGGGCGGGGGCGGTGTGCCCCCGGCGCCCGGATCGGGGATCGGGCCGGTGCCGCCGTCGCCGGGTGCCGGGGCACCGCCGTCGGTGGGCACCTCGGCCGGCGCGTCGCCGCCGCCCGGTGGTTCGGGGGTCGTGGTCGCGGGCGGGCCGTCGGATCCGTCGCCCGCGTCGCCGTCGTCGACGGTCGGGGCCTGGAGGTCGACGGTGTCGAGGGCGTCGCGCAGCGCGGCCAGGACCGGGGCCGAGCGGGCCCCCTGGTCCAGGGCGGCGAGGCCCCATGGCGCCCCGTCGGCGTGGAAGGACTCGGCCCGGTCCCACGCGTCGGTGAACGAGCGGTCCTCGACGGCGCCGGCGATGGCCGCCAGCACCAGGGCGTCGCCGCCGTCGTCGGCGTCGGCGATGCGCTCGGAGACGGTCCTGTCGCGAGGGACCCCGGGCATGGCGCGACGCAGGGCGGCCGGGTCGAGGAACTCCTCCCGCCCCTCCGGTCCCAGCGATGCCAGCAGCGGGGCGACCTGGGCGTCGATGACGAGGGCGTCGCCGAGGTACCGGCGGTCCCACGGGTCATCGGCCTCGTAGCGCAACGGCAGCCCCTGGGGGCCCAGGGCGCCGGGGGCGGCGATCTCGGCCCGCCGGTAGCGGGGCACGTCCACCCGACGGCCGGCGGACTCGACCGCGACCTCTCCCCGGTAGGTGTCCACGCCCAGGCCGATGCGACGGTCGAGGCGGGCGGCCCCGTCGGTCGCGCCGCGGGGGGCGACGGTGACGGTGGCGGGGCCGGCGCGCAGCTCGAGCGGGGCGGGGGCGTCGACGAGCAGGCGCCCGGCGACCAGCCGGGGGGTGACGGCCATCTCGACGGTCGTGCCGTCGAGGCCGCCGGCGCCGCCGGCCCGTCCTTCGAGGCGGACCTCGTCGGCCATCTCGAACACGGCCGTCCCGTCGGTGATCTCGATCCGGTCGCCGGGTCCGACGTCGACGCGCTCGTCCCGGACGGTCGTGGTCTCGCCGTCGGCCTCGGTGAGCACGGCCTCGCCGTCGACCAGGACGCGGGCCTCGCCCGGTCCCGGCCCTCCGCGGCCGACCGACGGCACGAGGGCGGCCGCGCCCAGCAGGGCCACACCGGCGGGGACGAACCACAGGCGACGCAGGCGGCCGCGCCCGGCGGGCGGGGGCAGAGAGGTGTCGCCCGCAGCCGGGGCGGGACGGGTCAGGTCGAGGGCGGCGTCACGGCGCGTGAGGTCGACGACGGGCGCGACGTCGGTCACGACGGCTCCCTCTCGTGCGCGGTGACCACGGGCACAAGGATAGAGACGATCGTCCCGGCGGGGGAAGTGGCGATCTCGAGCCGCCCGCCGTGGGCCCGGGCGACGCGGTCGGTGAGGGCCAGGCCCAGGCCCAGGCCGTCGCGGGACCGGGTGGCGGCGGCCTCGCCCTGCTGGAAGACCCCGACGAGGCCGTCGAGGGCGGCGGCGGCCGGGCCGCCGCCATCGGCGACGACCAGGGCGACCGCCGAGGCGTCGTCGACCAGCTCGGCCCGCAGCACAACCGGCTCCCCGCCGGTCGAGAACCGGGCGGCGTTGTCGACCAGCTCGCCCAGGGCCAGGCGCACCTGGGCCTCGTCGGCCCGGATCGGCGGGAGGCCGTCGGGGACGTCCACCACCACCTCGCGCTCGTCACCCAGGCGGGCCCGCCAGTCCCGGGCCACGGCGTCGACCAGGACGGCCACGTCGACCTCCTCGTGGGCCGGGCCCGCGGTCCCGGCGCCGGCGGTGACGGCGGCGAAGGTCACGAGGCGGTCGACCATCTGCTCCAGCCGGTCGACGCCGGCGGTGATGCCGTCGGCCCACGACCGGGCCTGGTCGGCGCTCGGGGGGCGGCGCCGGAGCAGGCCGGCGTAGCCCTTGATCGGCGTCAGCGGCGTGCGCAGCTCGTGCCCGATGGTGGCGAGGAAGTCCTGCTTGGCCGCCTCCAGGGCCTGCTCCCGCCGGATGTCGCGCAGCACCACCACGACGCCCGACCGGGCCCCACCGGCGCCGCCGCCGAGCGAGGCCACCGTGCCCAGCACCGGCACGGGCTCGGCCCCGTCGTCGCCCGGGCGCAGGTGCCCGGCCACCACCCGCGGAGCCCCCTCCGGCGGCGCGAGGGACAGCGGCGCGCCGTCCCCCCCGACCAGGTCCACCACCTGCTCCAGCGGGCGACCGACGGCGTCGTCGGCGTCGGCGAGGCCGAGCAGCTCGGCGGCGGCGCGGTTGAGGTCGGTGACGCGGTGCTCGGCGTCGGCCGCGACCACCGCCTCGGTCACCCCGGAGAACACCGACTCCAGCCGGGCCCGCAGCCGCCCCTCCTCGGTGGCCGCCTCCCGGAGGTCGTCGGTGAGGTGGTGCAGCGACACCGCCATGGCGTCGAAGGTCGAGGACAGCTCGCCCAGCTCGTCCTCGCGCTCGACCGCGGCCCGGGCGGTGAGGTCCCCCTCGCGGATCCGGGAGGCGGCGGCGGTGAGGGCCCGGATGCCGCCGCCGATGCGCTCGCCGAGGAGGACCGACAAGGCGATGCCCACCAGGCCGGCCAGCATGGCGACGAGGAAGAGGGAGCGGTAGAGGTCCTCGCGGGTCCGCCCGACCCGCTCCGACGGGGCGGAGAGGACGAGGGCCAGCTGGGGCGGGGCGTCGGCGGCGGCGACCACCCGGGCGACGACGGCCCGGCCGTCGTCGAAGTCCCCGTCGCCGACCCCGACGTCGATGGCGGCACGGGCCCGGCGCACCACGGCGGCGGCGGGCGGACCGCCGCTCCCCGATGTGGCCGCCACCTCCTCGCGCGTGACGATGGCCAGCCCCAGCGGCTCGGAGTCGGAGGCGATGCGGCCCTGCAGGAAGGCATCGTCCAGGGGGCGGGCGACGACCACGGCCCCGGGCCCGGTGTCGCCGTCGGTCGCCCGGGTCGGGACGGCGGCGAGGGCGTAGGCCTCGGCCCCGACCGCGGAGACCCCCTGGCGCGGCCCCTCGACCTCGAGCGCCTCCAGCACGACGGGGTCGCCGGCCAGGGAGAGGGCCGTGGCCGACGCCAGGTCTGCGGGCTCGACGACGACCGGCACCCCGTCGGGGGCCACCACCACGATCGGCGCCTCGATGGCCAGTCCCTCGGCCAGCTCGCCCACCGCGGCCGCGACGCGGCCCCGTGCCGCGTCGCGAGCGGCCGCCGGGGACTCGGGGTCGCCCAGCAGGGCCAGGTCCGCCCCTCGGCCGCCGGTCAGGCCGGCGGCCACGAGAGTCGCCTCCTGGAGCGACAGCTCGGCCTCGGCCAGGGCGGCCGCGGCCTCGGCCTCGGCCCGATCGCCGTAGCGGCGCAGGGCCTCGTCCTCGACGGTGCGGCTGATGACGGCCGACACCGAGAACGACACCAGCAGCACGACGGCGAGGAGGACCCCGGCGACGCTCGTCCCGATCCGCCCCGGGATGGTGTGGCGACCCGCGACGACCAGGGCCGCCCCGATCACGACGCCGGCCACGAGCACGAGCGGCTCGGCACCCACCCCGTCGCCCAGGACGTCGATCCCGCGGGCCTCGACCACGGCCGCGACCGCCAGGGCGACGAGCCCGCCGAGCAGGGTCGGCCGTCCGACCCGGCTCCCGGCCCAGCGGAGGGCGCCCAGGGCCACGATGCTGCTGCCGGCGCACCGCACGGCGGCCAGGGCCACGGGGGCCTCGGTGCGGTCGATGGTGAGCGACCCCACCCCGAAGGCCACCGCGGCCAGGACCAGGAAGCCGGCGACGAGCAGCATCCGAGCCGCCCGGTCGAGGCCGAGGAGCCCGGCTCGGATCGACAGCCCCGCCCCGGCGACGGCGACGACGAACAGGGTCAGCTCGGCGGCGAGCTGGACCAACGTCGCCGTGGTGCTCACCGCGTCCTCCGGCCCGAGACGGGCGCGGAGAGGGCCGGGTCGCGCCGGACATCTCCTCGGCAGAGCCTCGGAGGAGAGGGCACTGCGCTTCTGGGTCGCCCCGCCTGACGGCTCGGCTCCTCGTCGGTCCCCATGGGGGCCGCATGGTGGCACCGTCGGCGCCTCGGCGCTGACCCGACGTCGTCGGGCGACTACCCGCCGGTGTCGGCCAGGTCGAGGGCGTTGCCACCCAGGGCGTCCAGGGCGGCGAGGGCGTCGTCGAGGTCGTCGACGCCCACGACCTCCACGTCGGCGTCGGCGAAGCGCTCGGCCAGCTCGGCCTCGGCCGAGGGGACCAGCAGGAGCTCGGCCCCCTCCTGGCTGGCGGCGACCGCCTTCTGGCCCACGCCACCCACCTCACCGACGCGACCGCTGGGGTCGATCGTGCCGGTGACGGCGATGTCCCGACCCCCGGTGATCGACCCCGGCGTCAGCACGTCGAGGATCCCCAGCGTCAGCGCCAGCCCGGCCGAGGGCCCGCCCACGTCCTCGGTGTCGATGCGGACGGGGAAGGGCAGGTCGTAGGCCAGGTCCCGGGTGAACACCTGCACCACCCCGAGGAGGGTGCGGTCCGGGTCGTCGGGGTCGGCCACCAGCTCGACGTCCTCGGTGCGCTCGTCGGCCCCCTCACCGCGCTCGAAGGTGACGGCGACGGCCTCGCCCGGCTCCCGGCCCTCGAGCTCGGCGCGCAGCTCGGCGTCGGTGGGGGTGGGCACGCCGTCGACGGCCGTGATGACGTCGAAGGGCTCGAGCACCTCGGCCGCCGGGGTGTCGGCGATGACGTCGCTGATGACGGTGCCGGTCCCCTCGACGGGCACCTCGTAGCCCAGGTGCTCCAGGGCGACCTTGGCCGCCACCTCCTGCGACAGCGCCATCTCCTGCACGGAGGCCTCGCGGTTCTCCTCGCCGCTCTGGCCGCCCAGGATCGCGTCGCGGGGGTAGACGTCCTGGTCGCCCTTGACCCACCCCCACAGGGCCTCGGCGTAGCCCATCCTCCGGGACGCACCCCGCAGGGACACGGTGAGGAAGAGCACGGTGCCGTCGGTCTGGTAGGTCTCGGTGCCGGGGGTGCTGATGGCGGGCTCGGTGGGGATGGCCGAACCCGGGGCGTAGACGACGTAGGGCGCCCGGACCAGGCCTCCGGCGCCGACGGCCGTGACGGTCAGGACCAGCAGGACGCCGAGGACGGCCCAGATCGGGTGCCAGCGCAGCCGGATCGGCGGGAGCGGGGTCGGGGCGGCCGGTTCCACGGGAGCAGCAGCCTGCCACGCGCCCGAGGGCCCGCCGACGTCGGCCCGGTGCGCGCCTGCCGCCCCCCGGGGTCACGCCGCGGGCCCCCGGCTGTGCCTCGCCGGCCGGAGCGCCCCCGTCTGCCGCTCGAGGGCCTCGGCGTGGTCGACTGGCGGGGTGGACGACCTCGGGGCGGCAGCGGAGCGGCGGGCGGCGGTGGCCGAGGCCGGCCACCGGGGCGACACCGCCACGGCCCGGGCGGCGCTGACCGACCCCGACCCGGCGGTGCGGGCCACCGCCCTGGGCGCCCTCGCCCGGGCCGGTGCCCTCGGGGCCGACGACCTGCGGGCGGCACGAGACGACCCGGCGGCGGCGGTGCGGCGCCGGGCCGCCGAGGAGGCGGCCGCCGGTTCGATCGACGTCAGCCTCCTCGGGCTCCTCGACGACGACGACGCCACCGTCGTCGAGGTGGCCGCCTGGGCGTGCGGCGAGCGGACCCCGCCCGAACCCGGGGCCGTCGACCGCCTCGCCGCCCTGGCGACCGGGCACGCCGACGCCCTGGTGCGGGAGGCGGCCGTCGCCGCCCTGGGGGCCATCGGCGACCCCGCTGGGCTGCCCGCCGTCCTCGCCGCCACCGCCGACAAGGCGACCGTCCGCCGGCGCGCCGTCATCGCCCTCGCCCCCTTCGACGGCCCCGACGTGGCCGCCGCCCTCGAGCGGGCCCGCACCGACCGCGACTGGCAGGTCCGCCAGGCCGCCGAGGACCAGCTCCGCTGAAGCGGAAGCCAGGTCGGAGGCCTCTCCGGGACACCGGCGTCCGAGGGCCGGGCCCATCCCCGCCGAAGCGGCTGCGCCGCCGGCTCGGGCTGGCGCTTCGATCGACAGCCGTCGGGGCTGCCGCCAGGCCGACCGGACCGGCAGGACGCGACTCCGCAGGCCTCCCCCGGGCCAGGCGTCCGAGGGCCGGGCCCATCCCCGCCGAAGCGGCTGCGCCGCCGGCTCGGGCTGGCGCACCGATCGACAGCCGTCGGGGCTGCCGCCAGGCCGACCGGACCGGCAGGACGCGACTCCGCAGGCCTCCCCCGGGCCAGGCGTCCGAGGGCCGGGCCCATCCCCGCCGAAGCGGCTGCGCCGCCGGCTCGGGCTGGCGCTTCGATCGACAGCCGTCGGGGCTGCCGCCAGGCCGACCGGACCGGCAGGGCGCGACTCCGCAGGCCTCCCCCGGGCCAGGCGTCCGAGGGCCGGGCCCATCCCCGCCGAAGCGGCTGCGCCGCCGGCTCGGGCTGGCGCTTCGATCGACAGCCGTCGGGGCCGCCGCCAGGCCGACCGGACCGGCAGGGCGCGGCGCGGCACCCGCACCGGGGTGCGCCGCGCTTTCGTGCGGGGAACGGGGGGTCGGTACGGTCCGGGCGTGTCCCCCCACGACGAATGGGTCGCCCGCGACGCTGCCGTGGTGTGGCACGGCTTCACCCAGATGGCCACCTACGCCGACAACCGGCCCGTCGTGGTGGAGCGGGCCGAGGGGCGCGAGATCATCGACGTCGAGGGCCGCCGCTACCTCGACGCCATCTCCTCGCTCTGGGTCACGACCCTCGGCCACCGCGTGCCCGAGCTCGACCAGGCCCTGCGGGACCAGATCGACCGGGTCGCCCACACCACCCTGCTGGGCAACGGCAACGTGGCCGCCATCGCCCTGGCCGAGGCCCTGGCCCCGCGGGTCCCGGTCGACGACCCCCGCTTCCTCTTCGCCTCCGACGGCGCCGCCGCCGTCGAGCAGGCCCTCAAGATCGCCTTCCAGTCGTGGACCAACCAGGGGGTCACCGGCCGGACCACCTACCTCGCCTTCGGCGGCGCCTACCACGGCGACTCGATCGGCTCCCTCTCCGTCGGAGACGGCGGGTTCGGGACCGACGTGTTCGACCCCCTGCGCTTCGGGTGCCTCCGGACGCCGGGGCTCGACCAGCCGGGCGCGGCGGAGGCGGCCGTCGCCCTCATCGCCGAGCAGGCCGACCGCCTGGCCGCGGTGGTCGTCGAGCCCCTCGTCCAGGGGGCGGCCGGCATCCGCACCCACGAACCCGAGGACCTGCGCGCCGTGGCCGACGCCTGCCGGGCCCACGGCGTGCTGCTGATCGCCGACGAGGTCGCCACCGGTTTCGGCCGCACCGGGACCCTCTTCGCCTGCGAGCAGGCCGGCGTGCGCCCCAACCTGATGGTCGTCGGCAAGGGCATCACCGGCGGCTACCTGCCCCTCGCCGCCACCGTCGCCTCGGGCCCGGTCTTCCACGCCTTCGACGGCCCCGACCTGTCCGAGATGACGCTGTACCACGGCCACTCCTACAGCGGGAACGCCCTCGCCTGCGCGGTGGCCACCCGCCACCTCGCCCTCATCGACGAGGGGGACGTGCTGGCCAACGTCCGGGCCCGGGCCGACCAGCTGGCCGCGGGGCTGGCCGCAGCCGTGGCCCCGCTCCCCGGCGTGGCCGAGGTCCGGGGCCTCGGGCTCATGGCCGGCATCGAGCTGGCCCCCCCGACCGACGGGCTGCGCTGGGGCCGGCGGGTGTCGGCCGGGTGCGTCGACCGGGGCGTCCTCATCCGCCCCCTGGGCGACGTGGTGGTGACCGTCCCCATCCTCACCAGCACCGCCGACGAGATCGACCGCATCGTGGCCACCCTCGCCGACGCCGTCGCGGAGGTCTGCAGGTGAGCGACCGTGGCTGACGGGTGGGCCGGCCGGGTCGACGCCCGGCTGGCCGAGATCCGCGCCGCCGGCCGCTGGCGCCGGGTCCGCCCCCTCGACGCCCACGGCCCGATCGGCACGACGGCCGACGGCTCCCGGGTCACGTCCTTCGCCTCCAACGACTACCTCGGGCTCTCGGCCCACCCGGCCGTGGTGGCCGCCGCCCACGCCGCCCTCGACCGCTGGGGGGCCGGGGCCACCGCGTCCCGCCTCGTCGTCGGGTCCCGCCCGCCGCACCACGACCTCGAGGCCGACCTGGCCGCGTGGAAGGGCACCGAGGCCGCCCTCGTCTTCCCCACCGGCTACGCCGCCAACGTCGGCGTCCTCACCGCCCTGGCCGGCCCCGGCACCCGCATCCTGAGCGACGCCCTCAACCACGCCTCGATCGTCGACGGCTGCCGGCTGGCCCGGGGTGAGCTCACGGTCGTGCCCCACGCCGACCTCGACGCCCTGGCCGCCGCCCTCGCCGCCGACGACCGCCCGACCGTGGTCGTGGCCGACTCGGTGTTCTCCATGGACGGAGACGCCGCCGACGTCGATGCCCTCGCCGGCCTGTGCGCCCGCCACGGCGCCGCCCTCGTCCTCGACGAGGCCCACGGCGTGCTCGGCCCCGACCTCGACCCCGGCGCCCACCCGGACCTGCTGCTGGTCCGGGTCGGGACGCTGTCGAAGGCCTTGGGCGCCCTGGGCGGGTTCGTGGCCTGCTCGACCGCGGTGCGGGACCTGCTGGTGAACGTGGCCCGCCCCTTCATCTTCACCACCGCCCTGTCGCCGGCCGACGCCGCCGCCGCCCACGCCGCCCTGGGCGTCGTCCGCAGCCCCGAGGGCGACGCCCTCCGGGCCCGGCTCCGGGCCCACGTCGACCGGCTCGCCCCCGGCCACCCGTCGCCCATCGTGCCCGTGGTGCTCGGCCCCGAGGACGCCGCCCTCGCCACCGCCGAGGACCTCCTGGCCCAGGGCCTCCTGGTCCCGGCCATCCGCCCTCCCACGGTCCCCGAGGGCACGTCCCGCCTGCGCGTCACCTTCTCGGCCGCCCACACCGATGCCGACGTCGACCGGCTGCTCGCCGCCCTCACCCCCCTGCGATCGCGGTGGCATCCGTCGGACGAACATCCGACACCTGCCACCGAGGTCGGCGACGGGGCGGCGGCGACGGGGTCCCGACCGGCGACCCTGGTGGCGGTGCTCGGGACGGGGACCGAGGTGGGCAAGACGTGGGTCGCCGCCCGCCTCCTGGCCGCCCTGCGGGTCGAGGGGCGGACGGTGGCGGCCCGCAAGCCGGCCCAGTCGGCCGAGCCCGACGACCCCACCCCCTCCGACGCCGACGAGCTGGCCGCGGCCACCGGCGAGGACCCGCTGGACGTCTGCCCCGCCCACCGGCGCTACGCCCGGGCCATGGCCCCGCCCATGGCCGCCGCCGCCCTCGGCCGGCCCGGCCTCACCGTCGCCGACCTGGCCGCCGAGGTCACCTGGCCCGACGGGGTCGACGTGGGCCTGGTGGAGACGGCCGGCGGGGCGGCGTCACCGGCGGCCGACGACGGCGACAGCCTCGCCCTGGTGCGGGCGATCGGCCCCGACCACGTCGTGCTCGTCGCCGACGCCGGGCTCGGCACCATCAACGGCATCCGCCTGGTCGTCGCGGCCATGGCCGCGGACCGGTGGCCCGCGACGGTCGTCCTCAACCGCTACGACGCCGGCGACCCGCTCCACGTCGCCAACCGCGCCTGGCTCCGGACGCGAGAGGGCCTCGACGTCGTGACCGACGTCGAGGCCCTCGCCGAACGCATCCGCTGAACGCGGACCACGAGGTGCCAGGCACCTCGTGGTCCGGCGGGATCAGGCGGTGATCAGCTCCTCGGGGGTCAGGTCGGCGGTCTGGCCCTCGAAGTCGATGACGTCGCTGATCTCGTTGAAGTGCGCCGCGGCGGCGTCGTACTGGACGAGCACGAACGACTCACCCATGTAGGAGTCCTCCGTCCCGGAGGTGGTGAAGGTGATGCCCTCGTGGGCCAGCGGGGTGGTGATGCCGTCGAGGTTCCGGATCGACTGCATCATCGCCAGCCGGGTCGGGGCCTCGGCCGCCTCCAGGGCCTGGATGAACAGGTCGGCCTGGGCGTACCCGTAGGCGATGATCGCGTTCTCCAGGTCGAGCTCGCGTCCCTTGAAGTTGGGCTGGTACTCCTGCACGGCGGCGAAGAACTCGGTCATGGCCGGGTCCTCGGCGTACTCCGGGTTGAGCGGGTCCTTGAGGTTGGTGAGGCTCAAGACGTCGGCCCCGGCGGCGCCGGCGATGCCCATCAGGGTCTTGGAGATGCAGGTGCCCGACACCCAGGTGGTGGCCTCCCACCCCTCGGCCTGCTTGGCCGTGAGGGCGTTGGGGCAGGCCAGCAGGGTGCCGCCGTTGAAGAAGGCGTCGGCGCCGCTGGCGGCCAGCGAGGTCACCTGCGAGCCCACCTGGTCGGAGCCCACGGGGTACTCCTCGACGGCGACCAGCTCGATGTCGGTGCCCTCGATGGCCTGGCGGAAGCCCTCCTCGTAGGTGGCCCCGAACTCGTCGGACTGGCGGAGCATGCCGACCTTGGCGTCGGGATCGTTCTCCTCCAGGTAGTCGGCGAAGGCCTGGGCCTCGAGCGTGTACGGCGACAGGCTCGAGCCGATCAGCCACGGGTAGTCGGGGTTGCCCCAGGCGACCGACCCGGTGGCGGCGAACACGTTGGGCACGCACCGCTCGTCCAGGAAGTCACGGATGTTGATGTTGTTGGCCGTGCCGACCACCGAGAACACGGCGAAGGCGCCGTTGCCGTCGGCACCCACCAGCTCCTCGATGTTCGAGGCGGTCTGCTGCGGGTTGTACTCGTCGTCGGCGTCCTCGTACTCGATCTGGACGGTCGTGCCGCCGAAGTCGACCCCGCCGTTGGCGTTGGCCTCGTCGAAGCGGGTCGCCCAGCCCCGAGCGATCTCGGCGAAGGCGCCGGTCAGGCCCGACTGCGGGTACGACGAGACGACCTTCAGGGTGTCCCCCTCGATCTCGGCGGTGGGGTCGGAGGTGCAGTCCTCGACGTGGTAGGTGTCGGCCACCTCCTCCTCGGTCTCGCCGTCGCCTCCCCCACCGCCCGTGCCGCCGCTGTCGTCGTCGTCCCGGCTCGAGCAGGCGCCGGCGAGCAGCGTCAGCACGGCGAGCAGGGCGAGCAGTCCGCGGGTCCGGGTTCGCTTCATGGGGTCTCCTTGTAGGTGGCAGGCGGCATCGGCGCAGCCGATTCGCTCAGGGTGGCGGGTGGGGTCGGAGGTCGAGGAGGGGTCGGTCGGAGCATCGAGGAGGTCACGGCGGTGACTCGGTGGCATCGGCCGCTGCCCTCTCGCGTTCGAGGGCCGCGGCCGCGACGGGGGCGGTCGGGTCGTCCCGGAGGGGCAGGAGCCGGTCGGCGAGCTTGCGGAGACCGCCGACCACACCGCCGGGCAGGACGTACACCATGGCGATGAGGGCGCCACCGAAGATCGCCGGCGACAGCACCTCCTTGCCCTCGATCAGCCCGTCGGTCTCCTCCCGCAGGAGGATGAGGATCAGGGCGCCCACGGCCGGCCCGCTGATGGTGGCGGTGCCGCCGATCACGACGGCGACCAGGAACTCGATGGAGTTCCGGAAGGTGATGATCGGGTCGGTGGCGTCAGCGGCCCGGTCGACCATCACCGAGAGCGACCCGGCGATGCCGGCGTAGGCGGCCGACAGGGCGAAGGCGCCGACCTTGATGCGGGCCAGGTGCACCCCGACGGTCGAGGCCGCGATCTCCTGGTCGCGCACGGCGACCATCGCTCGGCCGATGCGCGACCGGCTGAGGTTCCACGCCCCGAGGAAGAGCACGGCGGCGATCAGCAGCGACTCGATGTAGTGCCACTGGTCGTTCTCGAGGAAGGTGAGCAGCGAGTCGAAGCCGTCCCGGGGCGGGCGCACGATGGCCACGCCACCACTGCCGGTGACGTACTTCTGGCCCACGCGCGGGAACAGCACGGCCAGGCCCAGGGTCACGAGGGCGAGGTAGAGCCCCTTCACCCGCAGGGCGGGGATGCCCACCAGCACGCCGAGGGCGGCGGCGACGAGGGCGGCGATCGGGATGGTGGCCTCGAAGGTCCACGAGTGGTCCTCCATGAGGATCGCCGTGGCGAAGGCGCCCACGCCGAAGAAGGCGCCGTGGCCGATCGAGACCTGGCCGTTGAACCCGGTGAGCAGGTTGAGCCCCATGGCCGCCACCGCGAAGTAGATCGCCCGCGACAGCGTCTGGTTCATGGGGGCCTGGAAGTAGTACGGCGCGTACAGCAGCGCCGCCGCGGCCAGGATGCCGATGACGATCCGGAGGTGGCTGCGCTTCATACCCACGTCCTCCGACCCCACCCACGTCCGCCGACCCCGCCCGCCACCCCGAGGGCGTCGGCTGCGCCGACCCGTCCTCCGGGCTGAGGGGCTCGGCTTCGCCGAGACTCAAACACACGTCCTCCGACCCCACCCACCGCCCTGGAGGTATCGACTGCGTCGATGCTCATACCCTCTCCACCACCTTCTTGCCGAAGAGGCCGGTGGGCCGCACCAGCAGGACGAGGAGGATCAGCGCGAACGGCACCACCAGCTCGATGGTGGAGAGCGACTTCACGTAGCCGACCGTCATGGCCTCGGCGATGGCGACCACCATGCCGCCCACCACCGCGCCCAGGGGGCTGTCGAACCCGCCGAGGGCGGCGGCGGAGAAGGCGTAGACCAGCACGACGGCCATCAGACCGGGGTTGACCGAGCCCCGGTCGGCGGCGACGAAGCAGCCGGCGAGGGCGCCCAGGCCGGCGGCCATGGCCCAGCCCAGCATCAGCATCCGTGACGAGTTGATGCCCACGAGCCGGGCCGACTCCGGGTTGGAGGCGACGGCCCGCAGCTTGAGCCCGACCTTGGTCCGCTGGAAGAGGACGTAGAGGCCGAAGCACACGATGGCCAGCATGATCACGAGGGCCACGGTGGAGGACTGGATGCGGAGGTCCCCGACCTGCCAGTAGCGGTTCGAGCCCGTGGGCGACCCGGCCGAGGGCTTCGACGGCCACGGCTTGGGCATGGGTTCGGCGTCGTCGCTGAAGGCCAGCTGGGCCAGGGCGTTGAGGCCCAGGAAGAGGCCCAGCATCACGATCAGCACGTTGAGGGGCGACTTGTCGGGCCCGTGGACGGGACGGATCAGGACCCGCTCGATCAGGGCGCCGAGGGCGGCGCTGATCAGCACCGAGATGGCGATGGCCAGACCCACCGGGAGGTCGCCGGGCAGGACCTGGAGCCCGAAGAAGGTCATGCCGGTGGCGGTCAGGCCCCAGCCCATGTAGGTCGAGAACAGGGCCATCTCGCCCTGGGCCAGGTTGAGCAGGCCGGTGGTCCGGAAGATCAGCACGAGCGCCATGGCCATGGCGCCGTACACCGCACCGTTGCCGATGCCGTTGAGGAGGAAGCGGAGGAAGAGGTCGACGTCCATCAGAACCCCAGGTACGCCTTGCGGATGGCGTCGTCGTCGCGCAGCTGGTCGGCCGGGCCCTCGGCGACGATCTGGCCCGTCTCCAGCACGTAGCCGCGATGGCCGATGTCGAGGGCCAGGTTGGCGTTCTGCTCGACGACGAGGATGGTCAGGCCCTCCTCGCGGTTGAGCTCGCCCAACCGCTGGAACAGGTCGCGGGTGATCAGGGGGGCCAGGCCCAGCGAGGGCTCGTCGAGCAGCAGGAGGTGGGGCCGCAGCATCAGGGCCCGGGCGATGGCCAGCATCTGCTGCTCGCCGCCGCTCATCGACCCGGCCGCCTGGTCGCGGCGCTCGCCGAGCCGGGGGAACACCTCGTACCAGCGGTCGATGTCCTTGCGGATCTCGCGGTCCGAGCGCAGGACCGCGCCGAGGCGCATGTTCTCGTCGGTCGTGAGGTCGCCGAAGGTCCCCCGGCCCTGGGGCACGAGGGCGATGCCGGCCCGGGCCACCTTCTCGGGCGAGCGGGGCAGCGGCGAGCCCGAGAAGGTGACGCTGCCCTTGGTGGTGATCTCGCCGATGATGGCCCGGAGGGTCGTGGTCTTGCCGGCACCGTTGGCGCCCAGGACCACCACGACCTCGCCCTCATCGACGCGCAGGTCGATGCCGCGGAGGATGGTGACGGGCCCGTACCCCCCGGTGACGCCCTCGAGCTCGAGCAGCGCGCTCACGTCCTCCGTCCCCTCCCCCCACCCTGAAGGGCTCGACGCCGCAGAGCGGGCGAGCCTTCGGGCGGGGCGCTCCGGCGCCGAGATCCACTCATTCCGATGTCCCGAGGTAGGCCTCGATGACCTTGGGGTCGTTGCGGACGACCTCGGGCGGGCCCTCGGCGATGCGGCGTCCGAAGTCGAGCACGACGATGTGGTCGGAGATGGACATGACCATCGACATGTGGTGCTCGACGAGCAGCAGGGTGAGGTCCATCTCGTCGCGCAGGGCCCGGATGGTCTCGGCCAGCTCCTCGACCTCGCCGTGGGTGAGGCCGTTGGCCGGCTCGTCCAGCATCAGCAGGCGGGGGCGGGCGGCGAGGGCTCGGGCCAGCTCGATGCGCTTGAGCGTCCCGAAGGGGAGCCCGGCGGCGGGCCGGCCGGCGAGGTGGGCCAGGCCGAGCCGGTCGAGGATGCCCATGGCGTCGGCCTGGAGGCGCTTGTTCTCGGCCCGGCCCAGGCCGAGCAGGCCCCGGACGAAGCCGACCGAGCCCTCGGTGTGGGCCCCGACGCGGACGTTGTCGAGCACCGACAGGCCCGGGAACAGGGCGACGTTCTGGAACGTCCGGGCGATGCCCGCCTCGGCGATGCCGTGGGGCGGGACCGACAGGAGGTCGCGCCCGTCGAAGGTCACCCGGCCGGTGGTGGCCGGGTACAGCCGGCTGATGACGTTGAAGAGCGTCGTCTTGCCGGCGCCGTTGGGGCCGATCAGGGCGCAGATGTGACCGGTCTCGACGGCGAAGGTGAGCCCGTCGAGGGCCACGACCCCACCGAAGCGGACGCCGACCTCGTCGACGTCGAGGAGGACGGGACCGGCGGCCGCCCCCCCTCCCGACGTCCTCGTGCCCTTGTCGAGCCCGACGGTGCCTTCGCTCGCGGTCATGGGGGTGCGGTGCGCTCCAGGGCAGCGGGCGATGGTCACGGACGTGTGGCGCGGGTCACCCCGAGCCAGGTCGGGGGACATCTAACCACGTCACGGCCGTGGGTGCCGAGACCGCCGCCGCCCGGCGACCCGTCCCCGGCGTGCTACATGCGCGAACCCATGAACATCACCTTGAGCTGGTCGTAGGCCTCGATGCACTTGCCGGCACCGAGGACCACGCACTCGAGGGGGGCGTCGACCAGGTAGACGGGGATCTCGGTCTCGTTGGCGATCCGCTGGGCCAGGCCGGCGAGCATGCCGCCACCGCCGACGAGGTGCATGCCCCGGATGATCAGGTCGTGGGCCAGCTCCGGCGGGGCCTCGCCCAGGCATGCCACCACCGAGTCGACGATGGCGGTGACCGGCTCCTCGATGGCCGTGCGCACCTCGACCGGCGAGAGGATCACCGTCTTGGGCAGCCCGGTCATCAGGTCGCGGCCCCGGACCTCGGCCTTGACGTTGTCACGCACCGGGTAGGCGGAGCCGATGGAGACCTTGATCTCCTCGGCCGTGCGCTCGCCGATGGCGATGCCGTACTCACGCCGGATGAAGCCCTGGATGGCGGCGTCGATGTCGAACGACCCGACCCGCACGGCCTGGAGGGCGACCACGCCGCCGAGGGAGATGAGCGCCGTCTCCGACGTGCCGCCGCCGACGTCGACGACCATGTTGGCCACCGGCTCGTTGATCGTGAGCCCGGCGCCGAGGGCGGCGGCCATGGGCTGCTCGATCAGCTGGGCCTCGGCCGCTCCGGCCCGACGGGCCGCCTCGATGACGGCCCGGCGCTCGACCTCGGTGATGGCCGAGGGGACGCAGATGACCACCCGGGGCCGGTTGAAGCGGCTCACGCCGGCGCGGTGCAGCAGCAGCCGGATCATCCGCTGGGTGACGTCGAAGTCGGTGATGGCGCCCTGCCGCAGGGGCCGGACGGCGACGATCGAGCCGGGGGTGCGGCCGATCATCTGCCAGGCCTCGTGGCCCATGGCGAGCACGTCGCCGGTGTTCTGGTTCAAGGCGATGACCGACGGCTCGTTGAGCACGATCCCCTGGCCGCGCGCGTAGACCAGGGTGTTGGCCGTCCCGAGGTCGATCGCCAGGTCGCGGGCCATGGATCAGGCGTCCGGTCCCCGCCGGGTCGGGCGGCTCGTGCCGTCGGACTCGAAGCGACGGGGCTTGCGGGTCTGCGGCGACGGCGACAGCGCCTCCATCTCGCGCTGGAAGCCGGTGATGCCCGAGTGCATGTTCGTGGGCTGGCGGCCGCGGACCCAGAGGACCAGCGACGCCAGCACGATGATGACCACCGGGACGAGGAGGAACACGAAGGGCGACATCAGCGGGCGTCCTCGGGGGCGACGGCGCCGATGGGGGTGGCGTCGGTGCCCCACTCCTCGCCGTCGGCCCACGTCTCCTTCTTCCAGAGGGGGACGGTGGCCTTGAGGGTGTCGATGCAGTGGGCCGCGGCGGCGAAGGCCGACCCCCGGTGGGGGGCGCCCACGGCGACGACCACGGCGCTCTCACCCACCTCGAGGTGGCCGGTGCGGTGCACGGCGACCACCCGGCGGACGTCGGGCCAGCGGCGCCGGACGTCGGCGACGACCTCGGCCATCCGGGCCACGGCGGCCTCCTCGTAGGCCTCGTAGGTCAGCGAGGTCACCCCGTCGCGGCCCGGTGCGTGGTCGCGCACGGTGCCGCAGAACGTCACCACCGCCCCCACGTCGGGGGTGGTGGCCCAACGTCCGGCGGCGGCCCCGTCGAGGGGATCGGCCGTGATCCCGACCCACGTGTCGCCGGCGGGCGGGGCGGCGTCGGGGGACGGGTGGGAGGCAGGCACGGCGGCAGCGATCCCAGGGGGCACCGACCCATCGTATTGGTGAACGGGGCTCCCGGTGCGAGCGAGAGGCCGGTGACCGTGCGCCGAGGGCGCGGTCCCCGCCGTGGCGGGCGTCGGTAACCTGCTCGACCGTGCTCCCGACCGCCCGCGCCGCACGCGCCCTGTCGTGATCGACGACGACGACGAGGCCGGGCCCGGGCCGCTGCCCCCCGAGGACCGGCTGTGGCGCCACCCCTCGGAGCTGGCCCGGGCCGCCGCCGGACCGGCCGCGGCGGGGCCCACCGGGAGGCGCAGCCGACCGCTGGTGGTCGTCGGCGTCCTGTCCGGGCTGGCCGGGGCGGCCGTCACCGTGGTGTCCCTGGCCGCCCTCGGCGCCTTCACCGCCCCGACCGCCCTGGTCGAGCGGGACGCGACCGGGTCGACCGGCCCCCCGACCACGGCCGTCCGCTCGGCGGCGGCCATCGCCACCAGCGTCGCCCCGGCCGTGGTCGAGGTGACCGCCACCGTCGGCGACGAGGTGCGGCACGGCTCGGGGGTGGTGGCCCGGTCCGACGGCCTCGTCCTGACCAGCGCCCAGCTCGTGGCCGGGGCCACGGCCGTCGGCGTCACCTGGCCGTCGGGGCGCCGCGAGGAGGCGAGCCTCGAGGGCCGGGACCCGATGACCGGCCTGGCCGCCATCACCGTGGCCGGCACCGGCTACCCCACCGCCACCCTCGACATCACCCCGCCCCGACCCGGTGACCAGACGATCACCGTCAGCGCCCGGTCCGGGAGCAGCGCCCCCCTGGTGGTCGAGGGCACGGTGAGCGCCACCGGCACCCACGTCGCCGACGGCGACGCGCTGCTCGTGGGCCTGATCGAGACCGACCACCCCGTCCCCGCCGGCGCCGACGGCGGGGCGCTGGTCGACCGGGACGGCCACCTCCGCGGCATCTGCGTCGCCCTCACCGACCCGACCGGCACCGGTCCGGCCGAGACCGGGTGGGCCGTGCCCGCCGAGGTCGCCCTGCGGGTCGCCGACGACCTCCGGCGGCTCGGGCGGGTCGACCGGGGCTGGCTGGGCATCGCCGGGGCGCCGGTCGCCGACGCCGGCGCCGTCCCCGCCGGGTTCGCGGTCGACGAGGTCATGGCCGGCTCCCCGGCCGAGCAGGCCGGGCTGGCGGCCGGCGACGTCGTCCTCGCCGTCGACGACCAGCGGGTCCGGTCGCTCGCCGACGTCCAGGCCGCCCTGACGCTCACCCGACCGGGCCAGGCCGTGGCCCTGGAGGTCAACCGGGCCGACCAGACCCTCGAGGTCGAGGCCACCCTCGTCCCCACGCCCTCCTGAAGCTCGGGCTGGCGCTGACCTCACGAGCCCCCGGGGCTGCCGCCAGGCCCGCCGGGACGCCCTGCGGGTGATCGGCGACCCGCGGGGCGCAGGGTGCCTCGAGTCCAGGCGCGACCGAGACTTTCCGAGCAGCTGGCTTCAGCGGCGGGCGCGGCGGGTGGCGACCCAGACGGCGGCGCCCAGACCGGCGGCCAGCGCCCCACCGGTGACCCCCAGGGCCAGCTCCTGGCGCCGGCGGGGGCTGAGGGTGGCCAGCGCGGTGGCGGGCGTGCCGGCGACGAACGCCTCCTCGTTGGAGTGCTGCGGGCGCCACCCGTCGGCCCGCAGGCGGTCGTTGGCCACCACCCACGGGTGCCGGGCGTAGGGGACCAGCCCGGGCGGGGTCGGGGCCAGCCGCAGCCGCCAGCGCACCCGGGCCACCCGGTCGCCGACGCGCTGGGGCAGCCGCACCTTGGGCGTGCCGGCGTCGAGGGCGGTGTACTCGGCGCCCCGGAGCCACCCGTCGGGGGCGACGTTCCGGGCGCCGTCGAGGCGGGCGGTGGCGGCGAGGACCACGGCCGAGGCCAGGTCGTCGACGTGGACGAACTGCGACGGCGGGTCGCCGTCGATGTCGGCCACCCGGCGCGCGGCGTGCAGGGCCCGGGCCATCCAGCCCTCGGCCCCGTCGTCGCCCACGACCGGGGCCGGTCGCAGCACGGTGGCCGTGGCCCCGGGGTGGCCGTGGCGCCACTCGGCCAGGCGGCGCTCGATCTCGGCGCGCTGCACGGCGTAGGCCAGGTCGGGGCCGGGACGGAGGGTGGCGTCCTCGGTGAGCGGCATGGGGTTGTTGGCCCACGCCCCGTAGACGGCCGCCGACGACAGGAGCACCACGTGCTCGACGCCGACGTCGCCGGCGGCGTCGAGCAGGCGCTGGGCGGCGAGGACGTCCTCGGCGGCCTCCACGGCCGGGTCCTCGTCGAGGTTGGGGCCGAAGACCGACGCCAGGTGGACGAGCACGGCCGTTCCCTCGAGCAGGGCCTTCAGGTCGGCCTCCAGGAGGTCGACCTCGGTGGTCGGGCCGGCGGCGGTCGCCCCCGCCCCGGGGTCGACCACGGCGAGCACCTCGGCCCCGGTGTCGCGCAGGGCGGCGACGACCGCCCGGCCCAGCGCGCCCGCGGCCCCGGTGACGACGATCCCGCCACCCGTCCGGGGTGCCGAGGGGCCGCGGAGGGGATCGGGTGCCATCCGCATACGATGCCGTCGTGCGCCCGGCCCCGCCACATCGCGACCGACCGCTCCCCGCGAACCGGGACGGGGGGCGATGAGCGGCCCGGACCCCTTCGGGGGCATGCCCTTCTTCGGCGACCTGGCCCGCATGATCGGCCGCCAGGGCCCCATCGCGTGGGACGCGGCCCGCCAGATCGCCCACAGCATCGCCACCGACGGCGAGCCGGAGCCGAACGTCGACCCGTTGGCGCGGATCCAGCTCGAGCAGCTGGCCCGGGTGGCCGAGCTCCAGATCGCCAACGCCAGCGGTCTCGACCCGTCGCACCACGGCGCCGGGATCACCATCACCCCGGTCACCCGCACCCAGTGGGTGAGCCGGACCCTCGACGACCACCGGCGCCTGTTCGAGTCGCTGGCCCAGAGCCTCGGCTCCACCGGCACCGATGCCCCGGCGGGGAGCGCAGGCGCGCACCCGGCCGTGCCCGACCCGACCGAGCTCGACCCCCTCGACGAGGACGCCGCCACCGCCTGGCTGGGCCAGCTGATGGGGATGCTCCAGCCCATGACCCTGGGCATGGCGGCCGGGTCGATGGTGGGCCACCTCGCCACCCGGTCCTTCGGCCAGTACGACCTGCCCGTGCCCCGCCCGCCGGGCGACGAGGTGATGGTGCTCGTCCCGGCGATCGACGCCTTCGCCGAGGAGTGGAGCCTCGGGGTCGACGACGTCCGGCTGTGGGTGTGCCTGCACGAGGTCGCCCACCATGCCGTGCTGGGCGTGCCCCACGTCCGGGCCCAGCTGACCGAGCTCATCGAGCAGTTCGTCGCCGGCTTCCGCCCCGACCCGGGCGGGTTCGAGCGGGCCCTGGCCGACGTCGACCCCGCGGACCCGAGCGGGATGGAGTCCGTCCAACGCCTCTTCACCGACCCCGAGGTGCTCATGGGGGCGGTGTCGTCGCCGGCCCAGGAGGAGATCCGCCCCCGGCTCGACGCCCTCGTCGCCGCCATCGTGGGCTGGGTCGACCACATCATGGACCGGGTCGGGGGCGGCCTCGTCGGCAGCTACGCCCAGGTCACCGAGGCGGTGCGCCGGCGGCGGGTGGAGACCAGCGCCGCCGACCGCTACGTCGAGCGCCTCTTCGGGCTCAACCTCACCCCGGCCCGCGTCGACCTCGGTGCCGCGTTCGTCGACGGCGTCGTCGAGCGGGCCGGCGAGGAGGGCCTGGCCCGGCTGTGGGCCAGGGCCGAGGACCTCCCCACCCCGGCCGAGCTGGCCGCCCCCGGTCTCTGGCTGGCCCGCATCGACCTCGACTCCTGACGCCGTCGTGGCCGAGCCCCTCGTCGTCCGGCCGGCCACCGAGCACGACGTCGACGCCCTGGTGGCGCTGACCGCCGCCCACCGTCGGCGCCTGGCCGGGTGGGCGCCCCGCTGGTGGCGACCGGCCGCCGGGGCCGACGCCATCCACCCCCTGTGGCTGGGCCACCTCGTCACCAGCGACGGGCCCGTCGCCCGCGTCGTGGTCGACGGCGCGGGTGCGGTGCGGGCGTGCGGGGTCGCCCTGGACCAGGGGACGACCTGGGTCGTCGACGACGTGGCCGCCGACGACGACGGCGCCGGGGTGGCCCTGTTGCGCGCCGTGGCGGAGCGGCCGGCGCTCACGTGCGTGGCCGCCGCCGACGTGGCCGGCGCGGCGCGCACGACCGCCGCCGGGTGGGCGCGGGCGTCCTCCTACTGGATCGGCCCGGCGACGGGCGACGACGCCGGCCCCGCCCCGGTCGGGCCCTTCCCGTCCGACCAGGGCGACGGCGCCACCGACCCGGGCGCCGACCCGCCGACATCGGTCCCGCCGCACACCTTCGGCCCGGCCCTGGGCGGCCGGCCGGCCGGGGACCCGCTCGGGGGCGGGTCCTGGGGGGCGGGGGGCCTGCCGGCACCCCCGGTCTACGACCCCGGGGGGACGGTGAGCGTCGTCGTGGCCGTCGCCGGATCCGATCGGGCGGGCGCGCTCCGTGCCGCCCTCGCGGGAGCCGCCGGACGCGGCGACGTGCTCGTGGCCGTCGTCGTCGACGTCGACGACGACGCGCTGGCCCGGGCGGCCGAGGCGGCCGGGCTCGTCCGCTCCGTCGACGTCTGGTCGGCCCCGCCGGCCTGACGGCCTCGGCCGCGTCCGTTCCGGCGTCACTGACGGGAGGTCGTCTCCCGCCGCTGACGCAGGAACGTGCTCAGCGAGGTGGCGGGGGTGGGGCGGGGGCGAAGGTCGTGGGGTCGCGGGGCGGGGCGACCTCGGTGGGGTCGTCGGGCCGATCGGCCGGATCCCGGGCGACGCGGGTCGGGTCGGCGGGACCGGCGGGCCGGCGCCGGATCCGGGTCGGGTCGGGGCGGTGCCCCTTGGCCAGGCGAGGGCGGCGGCCAGTGACGGCCGGGGTCCCCTCCATCGGCGTCATGGCGGTGCCGATGCCGGGTCCGGCCCGCCGCCCGTCGGCTCCCACCCCGGCGGTGACGGCCGTCGGCCGCTGACCCCGCCCCTCGCGGGAGCGGACCCGGGCGATCACCGACATGGTCGAGTCGCGCACGCGGGTCTTGGCCTTCGCCTGGGCATCGCTCAGGGCCTGGTCGATGACCACGGCCTGGCGGCCGAACTCGGAGACCGCCTGGCCCGTGCGGTGGCGCCAGGCGGCCAGCCCGACGATGTAGGAGAAGGTGGCGAAGCCCGACACCAGGGCCACGGCCACGAACGAGAGGCGCAGCTCGCCCAGCGGGATGAGGCCGAGCATCGAGCCCACGACCCAGATGAGCTGGAACCGGGTCTCGAACTTGGCGAACAGGCGGCCCCGGTTGGCGTCGGGGGCGTCGCGCTGGACGATCGAGTCGAAGGCCAGCTTGCCGGCGGTGGAGGCGATGCCCACGGCCCCGCCGAGCAGGGCCGCGCCCACCGTCCCGCCGAGCAGGGTGGCGGCCACGCCCGTGCCGACCGTCAGGATGAGGACGGCGATCAGCATCCGCTCCTCGGGCCAGGTCTGGCGCAGCTTGGGGGCCAGAACCGAGCCCAGCAGCGTCCCGGCGACGCTGATGGCGGCGATGAACCCGAACGCGACCAGCTCCTCGGTCTCGCGGAAGTGGAAGGCGAAGTACAGGGTGAGGAACCCGACGATGCCGCGCAGCAGGCCAATGCTGGCCCCGGCGAGCAGGACGCCGACGCCCCGCAGCTCGGCCCTCTCCTCGGGCGTCGCCGACGTGGGCGCCACCGCCACCTTGGGGATGCGGAGGGCCAGACCGGCGGTGGCGGCGAAGCCGCACACGGCCAGGCCGAGCGTCACCGACGGGCTGTCGAAGATCTTGTAGAGCAGGGCGGCGGGCGCCGCCCCCACGAACCCCATGATCCCGGCCAGGAGCTGGAGCTTGGAGTTGGCCTCGACCAGCTCGTCGTCGCTCTCGACGACGCCGGGCACGAGCGACGACCGGGCGATGCCGTAGGCCTTCTGCAGGACGAGGACGCCGAAGGCCGCCGGGTAGAGCAGCAGCGAGTCGGTGCGGCCGATCAGGGCGAAGCACAGCACCCCCCGGGCGATGGCCGAGCCGATGACCACCCAGCGCCGCCCGCTGCGGGCCCGGTCGAGGGCCGGGCCGATGAGCGGCGCGACCACGGCGAAGGGCGCCATGGTGAGCAGCAGGTAGAGGAAGACCTTGCCCCGGGCCTCGGCGGTGGCGGCGGCGAAGAAGATCGTGCCGGCGAGGGCGGCGGCGACGACGGCGTCGGAGGCGGTGGACAGGGCGTGGGTGCGGGCCAGCCGCATGAACGGGGTGACGTTGAACGCGGCGTTGGGCTCCCCCGCCGCGCTCATCGGCCTCCCGCCGCCTGTCGTCTCCACTCCCACCATGCTACGACCCGGGCCCGACCGGCCCGCGGCGGGCCCGGGCCGACTGGGGGTGCGCAACGGGGCCATCAGCCCGCGCCCCTGCCCGCACCTGGACGGTCCACCCCTCCCGCCTCGGCCGCGCTCAGGCGACGTCTGCGTTCCCCCGGATCCTTGTGACGATGCCGACCAGGCGTTCGACCTGGTCGGGGAGGAACACGGCGTCGGGCCCGGTCGGGCTGAGGTCGGTGAATCAGCCCGATGATGTGGCGGGGAGTGCGGAACTGGCCGTTCTGCCCGGCGCTGGCGATCTCTCCGAGCATGTACTCGTCGACGTCGCCCTTGGTGTCCCGTCCGGGTCCGACCGGTGCAGCCGTGCTCCGTGTGGACCAGGCCGTCGCTGCCCTCGGGGAAGATCCTCCGCTCCATCGGCTCACCCAGGGTGCGGGCCTTGTTCTCGGCCAGCGTCTCCAGGTCGTCGAGGCGCTTGATGAACAGCAGGTAGGTCATCTGCTCCATGACCTCGAGCGGGTTCGAGAGGCCCCCGGCCCAGAACCCGTCCCAGATCCGGTCGATCTGGCTCTTCAGCTCACCGGTGACCCATCGCTCGCGCTCCCTCGCCCACACGTGACGCCCACCCACGGTGGCCCGACGAAGACGGTGGCCAACGGACGTTCCCCGGGCTGCCGGAGGCCCGGCTTCACTGTCACACCCCCTGCGTAGGGTTCAGGCAAGAGAGATCGCGACGTCACGAAGGAGGTGGCGACGGTGAAGCAGAGCCGCGACGCAGGCGACGGCAGCCGGGCATCGAGCTCGGGCGACGACCGACCTCGTGACGTCGCCGCCGCCCTGGTCGAGATCGACGGCCTGCTCGCCGAGCTGGGGCCCGACCTGGCACCCGAGTGCATCCCCGGGCACCGGCTCGGCGATGTCATCGCCGCCCTCGGGACGATCGAGCGGCGGGTGCGCGGCGCCCGTCTCGTGCTGCACAAGGCGGCAGCAGACACCGGGGCCTGGAAGGCCGCCGGCGCCCGCTCGGCCGCCGAGCACGTGGCCAAGGAGGAAGGCATCTCCGTCGGCCAGGCCCGGGCCGAGCTGGCCGCGTCGGAGAAGCTGGCGTCGCTGCCGGGGCGCGCGAGGCGGCGGCGACCGGCGAGATCTCGGTCGAGAAGGCCAAGGCCGTGGCCGAGGCGGCCGCTGTCGACCCCGAGGCCGAGCAGGGACTGGTCGACACGGCCCGCTCCAGCGACCTGCGGGCGACCCAGGACGAGGCCCGCCGCGCCATCGTGCGGGCCGACGAGCGGTCGGGCGAGCGGGCGCTCCGCGTCCACCGGCGGCGATCCCTCAAGACCTGGCTCTCCGTCGACGGCGAGGGCCACGGCGTGTGGAACATCCCGGCCGAGGCGCACCACCGCTTCCTGGCCGCCCTCGAGCCCTACCGGCGCCAGGCGTTCCGCGACGCCCGCGCCAACGGCGTGCGCCTGTCCGACGAGGCCCTGATGGCCGACGCCCTCGACATGCTCGCCCGCGACGTGCTGCTCGACCTCGGTGAAGCCGCGCCGGGGCAGGACGGACCACCGACCTCGGCGCCCCAGCCCGCTCCGAGCGGCCCCGATGCCGGCGACGGCTCCGGGTCGGCCGATGGCCGCGAGGGCGCCGATGCCGACGGCGAGGCGTCCACGCTCTTCGGGACCGAGGACCATCACGACGACGCGCCTGCCGCGGGCGGCGACCCCCGTGGCCCCGCCGGCCACCCCGGGCCGCACCGGCCGCGACCGGCGCCCCCGCGCCGACGCCACCGGCGGGCACCGAACCAGGTGATGGTCATGATCGACTTCGACGCCCTGCGCAGGGGGTTCGCCGAGGAGGAGGAGACCTGCGAGATCACCGGGCTCGGGCCCATCCCCGTGGCCCTGGCCCGGCACATGATGGACGACGCCCTGCTCCGGCTCGTCGTCACCGGCACGGATGTGACGGTGGTGTCGAGCCAGCGCCGCTACGTCCCGGCCGACCTCCGAGCGGCCATCTGGGCCCGCGACGGTGGCACCTGCGTCGTGCCCGGCTGCCACGCCACCCGCGGTCTCGAGATCGACCACTGCCGCATCGACTTCGCCCGCGACGGACCCACCGCGCTCTGGAACAGCGCCCTCCTGTGCAGGGTCCACCACGTCCTCAAGACCATCGGCGGCTGGACCTTGGCCGGCGGCCACGAGGAGGGCTGGACCTTCACCCCGCCGGAGGGCAGGCCCTCACCATGACCGCCCGGTCGCATGAGGGGCGGCGACCCGACGAACGACTACGCCGCGTACTTGTAGCCGAGGCCCCGGATGGTGGTGATGTGGGTCGGGTTGGTGGGGTCGGGCTCGACCTTGGCCCGGAGGCGCTTGATGTGGACGTCGAGGGTCTTGGTGTCACCGACGTAGTCGTGGCCCCAGATGCGGTCGATCAGGGTGTCGCGGGTGAGGACCCGTCCGGCGTGCTCGAGGAGCAGGGCCAGCAGCTCGAACTCCTTGAGCGGCAGGTTCACCGCCTCGCCCCGGATGACGACCTCGTGGCGGCCCGGGTCGAGCTGCACGTCGCCGACGACGAGGGCCTCGGCGCTGGGCTCGGGCAGGGCGTCGCCGGGGCTCGGGGCCCGGCGCAGCACGGCCCGCATCCGGGCGACCAGCTCCCGCAGCCGGTAGGGCTTGGTGACGTAGTCGTCGGCGCCGACCTCGAGCCCGACGACCGTGTCGATCTCGGCCCCCTTGGCCGTCACCATGATGATCGGGACCTTCGAGCGGCTCCGCAGCTCGCGGCACACGTCGATGCCCGACACCTTGGGCAACATGACGTCGAGGAGGACGAGGTCGGGCTTGACCACGTCGAACAGGTCGAGGGCCTGGGCCCCGTCCCGGGCCACCTGGACCCGGAACCCCTCGCGGGCCAGGCCCACGGTGAGGGCATCGATGAAGCTGTCCTCGTCCTCGACCACGAGGATGGTCGGCTGGGCGCTCACGCCGGCACCGCCGGGCCGGGTCGCTCGCTTCGCACGCTCATGCGCTCCTCCTGGGGGCGGTGGGATCTCCGGGGACGTCGGGGTCGGCGGCGTCGCCGACGGCGACGGGACCGGGACCGGCGGGGACGTGGACGGTGAAGGTCGACCCCTGACCCTCGGTCGAGCGCACCGCCACCTCGCCCTCGTGGTTGGCCACGATGTGGCGCACGATGGCCAGGCCCAGCCCGGTGCCGCCGGTGTCGCGGCTCCGGGCCCGGTCGACGCGGTAGAAGCGCTCGAAGATGCGCTCGACGTCGCGGGCGGGGATCCCGAGACCGTGGTCCTCGACCTCGATGGCGACGGTCGTCCCGTCGGTGGCGGCCCGGACGTCGACGACCGAGCCGGGGCTGGAGTACTTGACCGCGTTGTCGAGGAGGTTGGCCACGGCCGAGACCAGCTGGCGGCGGTCGCCCCACGCCGAGACCCGCGCCGAGACCTCGGCGACCCGGATGACGATGTCGCTCAGCTCGGCCGCCGGGCGGATCCGGTCGGCCGCCTCCTCGAGCACCAGGTGGACGGGGACCGGCTGGCGGACGTCCTCCTGGCTGGCCTCGATGCGGCTGAGCTCGAGCAGGTCGTCGATGGTGCGGCTCACCCGGAACGACTCGTTGACGACCCGCTCGGTCAGGCGGTGGGCCACGTCGGGGTCGGGCTCGGCCAGGAGGGTCTCGGCCAGCAGGCCGATGGCGCCGACGGGCGTCTTGAGCTCGTGGCTGAGGTTGGCCACGAAGTCGCGGCGCACCGCCTCGAGCCGCCGGGCCTCGGTGATGTCGTCGATGACGACCAGGGCGCCCCGGGGCAGGGGCCGGGCGACCACCTCGACCACCCGGGCCGGTGGGCCGTACAGCTCGATGGTCCGGCTCCCGCCGGAGCCCTCGATGGCCGCCGCGCTCAGCTCGTCGACGACGCCGCTGACGAGGGCGTCGCCGTGGCGGGCGGCCGCCACCTCGCGGGCGGCCCGGTTGCGGGCCACCACGACGCCGGCGGCGTCGACGACCAGCACGCCCTGGGGCACGGCGTCGAGGGCGGCGCGCAGCTGGTCGACGGTGTCGGCCGCGGCGCGCTGCCGGCGCCCGCCGTCGTCGACGGCACGGGTCAGCTCGGGGACCTTGGCCGCCTCGGCCTCGGCGGCGCGCAGGCGCAGGGCGAGGACGACGACCGCGACCAGCAGGCCCACGGCCACCAACCCCAGGAGGACCGCCACCTCAGGCCGTCTCCCCGACGTCGCTCGCCACTCGCGTGCTCGCCGACGGGGCCGGGCGGCGGGGGGCCGTGGCCCGGGCCGCCAGCCGCCGGTCGATCTCGGCCGCCGCCGGCTGCCAGTCGTCGGCCCGGATCGAGGTGATGCAGGTGACCGCCACGTAGCCGGCGGTCACGAGGGCGGTGTCGGAGTCGGGAGGCAGCTCGACCCCGGACTCGACGAGGGTCAGCTCGAGCACGCCGTCGTCGCCGCCCTGGCGCAGGGCCGCCCGCACGGTGCCGAAGGGGGCGAGCGACGCCCACCGCGACCCCCGGACGGCGGCGAGCGGGCCGGGGGGGACGTTGACGTTGAGCACCGTCTTGGGTGGGGCGGTGACCAGCCAGCCGACCGAGGCGGCGGCGACCTCGGCCGCGGCGCCGAAGCCGGCGGTGCCCTCGCGGTCGACGCCGACGGAGACGGCCAGCCCCGAGATCCCCAGGTTCGCCCCGGTGAGGGCGGCCCCGATGGTGCCGGAGTGGAGCACGGCCCGACCGGTGTTGTTGCCCGGGTTGATCCCGGAGGCGACGAGCTCGGGCGGGTCGCCGAACCCGCCCAGCCGGGCGGCCATGACGCACAGGGCGGGGGGCCCGGCGAGGGAGAAGGCGGTGATGTGCTCGGCTCCGGGGATCGTCGCCGGGGTGGTGTGCAGATCCGACTGGCGGCCGAGGTCGCCGATGGCGGCGCCGTAGCCGCTGTGGTCGGAGCCGGGGGCGACGACCAGGACGTCGTGGCCGTCGGCGTCGAGGGCGATGGCCAGGGCGTGGAGGCCGGGGGCGTCGATGCCGTCGTCGTTGGTGACCAGGACCCTCACGTGCGCTCCGTCCGGGTGCGGGACGTCATCCCTCGTCCGCCCCCGGGGAGGGGGTGGGCTCGTCGGCCGGCGCGGCGTCGGCCGCCGCCGTCTCCTCACCGAGGCGGGCGTTGCGGACCGCCTCGCGGGCGGCACCGGTCTGCTCGGGCAGCCAGCCGGTGACCATGTACCGCACCCGCTCACCGATGTTCACGGCGTGGTCGCCGATGCGCTCGTAGTACCGGCCGATGAGCGCCAGCTGCACCGCGACCTGGACGTCGAAGGCACCCTCGTTGGCGGCCTCGAAGATCTCGGCGATGTAGTCCTGGTGGAGCTCGTCGAGGCGGTCGTCGAGGTCGTCGAGGGCGGCGGCCATCGCGGCGTCGCCGTCGACGAAGGCATCGATCGACAGCCGGAACAGGCGGGCGGCCTCGTCGCCCATGCGGTTGATGAGGCCCCGCAGGCGGGGGGTGTACTCGGTGCCGTAGATGCGGCGCGCCCCCTTGGCGATGTTGACGACCAGGTCGCCGCTGCGCTCGATCTCGCTGACCATGCGCACGCCGGTGATCAGCCCGCGGAGGTCCGAGGCCATCGGCTGCTGGAGGGCGAAGACGGCGTAGGACTGCTCCTCGGTCTCGAGGGCCAGGGCGTCGAGCGGGTCGTCGCCGTCGATGATGGCCTGGGCCCCGCCCAGGTCGTGGTCGAGCAGCACCTGGGTCGCCCGAGGGATCCCCTCGGTGACCATGGCGGCCATCTTGACCAGGTCGGCCTTGATGGAGTCGAGCTGCTGGTGGTACGTCCGGCGGGTCTGCACACCCGTCCCCTCGCTGTTGGGCATCACCGGATCTCGGCGGTGAGGTGGGCGGGGTCGCCCGTGATCAGGTAGCGGATGCGGGCCCCGATGATGGCGGCGTGGTCGGCGATGCGGTCGAGCGACCGGCCCGCCACCAGGGTACGCACCGCGGCGAGCACGGCGTCGGGTCCGTCGATGCCGAGCAGCTCGCGGCTGAACCGCTCGGTGAAGGCCTCCATGGGCCGCTGGTCGGCCAGCTCGGCCGCCAGGCCCAGATCCTGGGCCGCCCACGCCCGGAGGGCGGTGCGGTACTGCTCGACCGCGGTGTCGGCCATCGAGAGCAGGATGTCGAAGGTCTCGTGGTGGCGCCGCAGCAGCTCCCACTCGGGGGCCAGCTTCACGACGCGGAGGGCCAGGTCGCCGATCCGCTCGAGCTCCGACAGCACCCGCAGCACCGACACGATGAACCGCAGGTCCCCGGCGACGGGGCTCTCCCGGGTGAGCAGGTCGTAGCAGCGCTCGGTGAGGGAGACGTTCATGGCGTCGATGAGGTCGTCGGCCTGCACGGTGAGGGCGGCCAGGTCGACGTCACCGGTCCGCAGGACCTCGCGGGTGCGCTCGAGGTTCTCGTCGACCCGGACGCCCATCACCTCGACCTGGAGGCGCAGGTGCTCGAGCTCGGCCGCGAACGCCTGGCGCACCGGACCCTCGGGCATGGCCACGATCAGCCGAACCGTCCGGTCACGTAGCTCTCGGTCCGCTCGTCGGAGGGGTTCGAGAACATGACCTCGGTGGCGTCGAACTCGACGAGGACGCCGGTGCGGGTGTCGCTGGTCTCGTTCACCTCGGTGGTGAAGAAGGCGCAGCGGTCGCTGACCCGGGCGGCCTGCTGCATGTTGTGGGTCACGATGATGATCGTGTACTGCTCCTTGATCTCCTCCATGAGGTCCTCGATGCGCCCGGTGGCGATGGGGTCGAGGGCCGAGCAGGGCTCGTCCATGAGGATGACCTCGGGGTTGGTGGCCAGCGCCCGGGCGATGCAGAGGCGCTGCTGCTGACCGCCGGAGAGGCCGAGCCCGGACGCCTTGAGCCGGTCCTTGACCTCGTCCCAGAGGGCGGCCTGGCGGAGGCTGCGCTCGACGATCTCGTCGAGGGCGGCCCCCTTCTTGGCCATGCCCGAGGTGCGGGGGCCGTAGGCCACGTTGTCGTAGATCGACTTCGGGAACGGGTTCGGCTTCTGGAAGACCATGCCGATCCGCCGGCGGACCTCGACCGGGTTCACCTGGCGGTCGTAGAGGTCGACGCCGTGGTAGTTCAGCGTGCCCTCGACCCGGGCGATGTCGATGAGGTCGTTCATCCGGTTGAAGCACCGCAGGACGGTCGTCTTGCCACAGCCCGAGGGGCCGATGAAGGCGGTGACCTCGTGCTCCTTGATGTCGAGGTGGACGTCCCGGACGGCGCGGAAGTCGCCGTAGTACACGGACAGGTCGTCGACGTCGAAGACGGTGGCCCCGCCGTCGGCGACGACCGTCGGCCCGTCGGGCTCGGGCGTGGCGGCCGCCTTGGCGAGGTCGGGGTGGTCGGACATGAGGCGGGTCCCGTTGGCGGTGAGGGGGTCGGACGAGGGCATGGGGGTCACCTGGAGGCCTTCTCGAAGCGGTTGCGGAGGTAGATGCCGACGGCGTTGATGCCGAGGATGACGACCAGCGTCACGAGGATGGCGGCGGCGGTGTTGTCCGGCCACCCCTGGTTCGGCGGGAGCTTGGTCCAGTCCGAGATCAGGTAGGGCAGCGAGGTGAAGTTGCCCTTGAGGTCGCCGAACTCGCCGCCCGGCAGGTAGCCCTTGGCGCCGATCAGGAGCAGCGGGGCGGCCTCGCCCAGGCCGCGGGCCAGCCCCAGGATCGTCCCGGTGAGGATCCCGGGGAAGGCGTTGGGCAGGACGAGGGTGCGGATGACCTCCCACCGGGTGGCCCCGGCGCCGAAGCCGCCCTCGCGGAGCGATGCGGGCACGGCCCGGATGGCCTCGGCCGAGGTGATGACCACGATCGGCAGCACCAGGACCGCGAGGGTCAGACCGGCCGACAGGAGCGACTCCCGGCCGGTCAGGAAGCTGAGGCCGCCCCGGGCGAAGAGGGCGGCGCCCAGGAGGCCGTAGACGATGGCGGGCACCCCGGCCAGGTTGCGGATCACGACCTCGATGGCCCGGGTGAACAGGTTGTCGCCGGCGTACTCCTCCAGGTACAGCGCCGTGGCCACGCCCAGCGGGAAGGCCACGACGATGATGATGAGCCCCATCTGGATGGTGCCCATGAGGGCCTGGTAGATGCCGGCCACCTCGGCTCGGGGCGAGGTGTAGCGGGTGACGAAGTCCACGACCCCGCGGTCGCCGAGGAACGGGATGGCCGTGCTGGCCACGTCCCAGAGCAGGGTGAGCAAGGTGGCGAGGACGAAGACCAGGCAGGCGATGAGGGCGTAGCGGAAGACCCGCCCGCTGACGTCGGCCTTGTCGCCCCGGAGGCGGGCGGCGACGGCGTCGGCGGTGATCTGGGTGGGGAGCGTGCTCATGGCGGGCCTCAGTAGGTGATGCGCACGCGCCGCACGAAGCGGGCGGCGACGAGGTTGAGGGCGAGGGTGAGGAGGAACAGGACCAGGCCGAGGAAGAACACCGACTGGTATTGGGTGCCGCCGGCCTGCTGGTCGCTGCCGGTCAGCACGCCCGTCATGGCCGAGGTGATGGTGAGCCCGGGGTCGGTCGGCTTCGACGCCACCGACGGCTGACCGCCTCCGACGAGGAAGACGACCATGGTCTCGCCGACGGCCCGGGACACGGTGAGGATCACGGCGGCGACGAGGCCGGAGATGGCGGCCGGGACCACGACCCGCACGACGGTCGTGATCTTCTTGGCGCCGATCCCGTAGGACGCCTCCCGCATGGCCTGGGGCACCGCCCGCAGTGCGTCCTCGGACACCGACGTCATCAGGGGGATGCACAGCAGCCCGACGCCGAGCCCGGCGACCAGCAGGTTGAGGCGGGGGCTCTCGGAGAAGATCCGTTGGGTGATCTCGGGGGCGATGAAGCGGAAGGCGAAGAAGCCCACCACCACCGAGGGGATGCTGGCCAGCACCTCGATGACGGGCTTGAGGAACCGTCGCACCCGGGGCTTGGCGTACTCCGAGAGGTAGATGGCGGCGCCCAGGCCGACGGGAGCGGCGAGCACGACGGCGACCAGCGTCACCCAGAGGGTGCCGGTGAGGGGGGCGAGCATGCCGTACAGGTCGCTCCGGGGCCGCCACACGTCGCCCCCGAGGAGGGACAGGTCCACGCCGGCGAGGAACCCGATGGAGTCCCGGAGGAGCGAGCCGACGATGAGGAGGCTGATCACGATGGCCAGGCCGCCGACGGCGGCCAGGACCTTGCCGATGGCGGCGTCCACCGCCGTGCGGCCGTCCCGACGGGACAGCTCGGCCAGGGTGACGGGGGCTGGGGTCTGCCCGGTGGCGTTGCTCATGGCGGTCCTGGAGGGAGCGATCGGGTCAGCGCGCAACCTACGGAGGGCAGGTGGCGGGTCGGGTCGCCGATGGTGAACGGGGGGTGAACACGGGCCCAACCTTCGGTGGCGGGGCTCGGGCCGCGGCACCCGGGCCGGGGACGGGCGAGGCCCCGGCGCCGGGCGCCGGGGCCTCGGTGGCGGTGGAGGCCGCCGGTGACCGAGTGGTCGGGGGGCGGGTCAGCCCGCCTCGACCTGGGTGCCGGTGGTCTTGTCCTCCCACGTCGCCCGGGTCTCGGCGTCGTCGGCCAGGGCGATGTAGTCGGCGCCCTCGACGAAGTCGGTCAGCCCGTCGAGGTAGAAGTCGACGTAGGCCGCGACCGCGCTGTTCTCCTCGGCCTTGGCCTTGTTGACGTAGATGTACAGGCTGCGGGAGATGGGGTAGCTGCCGTCCTGGATGGTCTCGGAGGTGGGCTCGACGCACTCGCCGCCCGGCTCCTCGGAGATGGGCATGAGCTTGACCCCTTCGGCCTGGTCGGCGAAGGCGAAGCCGACCCAGCCGAGACCGCCGGGCTCGGCCGCGACGCCCTCGATGATGGCGTTGTCGTCGGCCTGGGCGGCGTAGTCGGTGCGGGTCGTGGCGGCGTCGTCCTCGGTGATGTCACCGGACTCCACGCGGGGCTCGGCGGCGGCCTCGAGCACGATCTCGATGAAGCTGTCGTAGGTGCCGGACTCCTCACCCGGGGCGGTGATCACCAGCTCCTCGGCGGGGAGCTCGGTCTCCGAGCCCAGGGCGGCGGCCACGTCGGTGGCGTCGGCCCAGGTGGAGATGCCCTCGGCCTCCGGCCCGATGAGGGCGTAGAGGTCGGCGAAGCTCAGGCACTCGAGGGGGTTGTCGGGCGAGGTGATGACGCTGATGCCGTCGATGCCGACCTCGAGCTCGATGAACTCGATCCCGGCCTCCTCGCACGCCGCCGCCTCCTCCTCCTTGATGGGACGGGAGGCGTCGGAGATGTCGGTCTCGCCGCTGCAGAACAGCTCGAAGCCGTCACCGGTGCCCGGGCCCTCGACGGTGACCTCGATGTCGGGGTTCTGGGCGCCGATGGCCTCGGCCACGGCGGCGGAGATGGGCTCGACGGTGGACGAGCCGGAGACCGCGACCGACCCGCTCGCCTCCGCGTCGACCTCGGCATCGGTCTCGGTCTGCTCGTCGGAGTTGTCGTTGCCGCAGGCGGAGGCCGTCAGCAGGAGGGCGGCAGCCAGGGTGGCGATGCCGACCCGGCGGACTCGGGTGTGCATGTGAAGTGGTCTCCTCAGAGGTTTCGGGACGGCCCCGTGGAGGGGCTCGACGCGCAAGGTACGGAGGAGAGGTGGCCGGTCCCGGTGGGTCAGGTGGCCGCCGGGTGAACGAGCGGCCAACGTTCGGCCCGGGCGCGCCGGACCGGCGATCGGATCCCTCGAGGGGGAGCCGATCGCCGGTCCGCAGGTGGACGGGTGGGCCGGCCGGATCAGTCGTCGTCGACGTCGACCTCGACCACAGCCCCGGTGGCGGCGTCGACCTGGACGTCCACCTGACGACCGTCGTCGCCGTCGATCTCGACGTCCCAGACGACGAGGCCGTCCTCCCGCTCGATGTGGGTGCGGCGGACCGTCCCCGGCGCCTCGGCGCGGGCCGTCCGCTCGGCCTCGCCCTGGCTCACGGCGGCGCCCTCGACCAGGGCCGGGTCGGACCCGTCGTCGTCACCGTCGTCGGTGGTGTCGTCCTCACCGCGGTCGTCGTCGCCGTCGTCGTCGATCTCCCGGCCCACGACCGCACCGTCGTCATCGACCTCGACCTCGTGGCGCCGACCGTCCTCACCGTCGACCTCGACCTCCCAGACGCCGCGCCCGTCCTCGTCGTCGGCCTCGGCGCCGACGACCGACCCGGGCACCTCGGCCACCGCCGCCGCCTCGGCGTCCTCGCGGGAGATGACCGGTGTCGGGTCGGACCCTCCGTCGCCGGCGACCGCGGCGGAGATGCCGGCGGCGCCGGCGACGATGCCGACGACGGCGGCGGCGCCGATCAGGAGGCGGTTGGTGCGGGTGGCGGGCATGTGGGCTCCTCGTGTCCGGGGCCCGGGTGGCCCCTCTCCGGCCACCATCCCCGACCGGCCCTGAACCGGCGCTGAACCGGCCTGAACCGGCTCTCAGGTCCCGCTCGCCGGGAGCTCGACGACGACCTGGGCGCCGCCGTCGGGCCCGTCGCCGATGCTGATCCGGCCGCCGTGGGCCCGGACGACCTCGGCTGCGATGGCGAGACCCAACCCGTAGCCGCCGGTGGCCCGGGTGCGGGAGGTGTCGAGCCGGGTGAACCGCTCGAACACCCGCTCCCGGTCGGCCTCGGGGATCCCGGGGCCGTCGTCGGCCACCCACAGCCGCACCGTCGGGCCCGACGCCGCGACCCCGACCCGGACCGTCGTGCGGGCGTGGCGGGCGGCGTTGTCGGCCAGGTTGCGCACCACCCGGCCCAGCTGGGCGGCGTCCCCGACGACCTGGCCGGCGGTCACGGCCGACGCGTCGACAGTCGGTCCCCCCAGGCTGCGCAGCCGGGTCGCCTCGGCCAGGACGAGGTCGTCGACGTCGACGGGCCGGCGCACCGCCGCCAGCCGCCCCTCGTCGGAGCGGGCGAGCAGCAGGAGGTCCTCGACCAGCGCCTGCATGCGCAGGTCCTCGGCCAGCAGCCGGTCGGCCAGCGCGGCCACGTCGACCACCGACGGGTCGGCCCGGGCCACCTCCAGCTCGTGGCGGATGGTCGCGATGGGGCTGCGCAGCTCGTGGCTGGCGTCGGACACGAACCGCCGGCTGCGGTCGCGGCCGGCCTCCAGCCGGTCGAGCATGGCGTTCATGGTCCCGGCCAACCGGGCGACCTCGTCCCTCCCCCCCGGTGCCGGCACGCGCCGGTCGAGCTCGGCGTCGGTGATGGCGGCGACCTCCCGCCGGATCGCCTCGACCGGCCGCAGGGACCGGCCGGTGACCACCCACGTCGTGCCGGCGACGAGCAGCACCAGCACGGGGATGCCCACCAGCAGGCTGCCGGCGACCGTCTCGGTCCCCTCCTCCACCGCCTCGGCGCTGCGGGCCACCACGACCAGGCCGTCGTCGTCGCCGAGGTCCACGCCCTCGGCGACCAGCCGGTAGGGGTCGCTCTCGTCGGGGACGTCCACGGCCCTCCCCTCGACCTCGTCGGTGGCCAACGCCGCCACCCCCGCCAGGTCCTCGCTCGCCGCCAGCACCCGCCCGTCCTCGGCCACGACCTGCACCAGGACCTCGTCGCCGTCCCCGGCGACCAGCTCGGCCGGGGCGCGCCCGTCCTCCAGCGCCACGACCAGGTCCTCCACCCGGAGGTCGGCGGCGGCGTCGACGCTGGCGGTGAGGTTGCGCCGCAGCAGGAGGACGACGAGCACGCCCGCGACCACCAGGGCCACGCCCACCACCGCGGTGGCGCCGAGCGTCGTCCGCACCCGGATCGACAGGCGGGAGCTCCGGGGCGGGCGGCCCCCGCGGCGCCGATCAGCCGCCATCGGCCGCGAACCGGTAGCCGCTCCCCCGCACCGTCTCGATCGCCGCCCGGCCGAAGGGGATGTCGACCTTCTTGCGCAGGTAGCGGACGTAGACCTCGACGATGTTCGGGTCCCCCTCGAAGTCGTCGTCCCACACGTGGTCGAGGACGTCGCGCTTGGACACGACCTCGCCGGCGTGGCGCACCAGGTGCTCGAGCACGGCCATCTCCCGGGCGGTCAGGGCGATCTCGACCTCCCCGCGCCAGCACCGACGACCGGCGGGGTCGAGGCGCAGGTCGCCGACGGCGAGGACCGCCGGCCGGGGCGGCGCCCCCCGGCGGAGCAGGGCCCGCAGGCGGGCGACGAGCACCAGGTGGGAGAAGGGCTTGGTGAGGTAGTCGTCGGCGCCGGTGTCGAGGGCCTCGGTCTCGTCCAGCTCCCCGTCCTTGGCCGTGAGGATGAGGATGGGCGTCCACACCTCGGCCTCCCGCAGCCGCCGGCAGACCTGGAAGCCGTTCATCCCCGGGAGCATGAGGTCGAGGACGATGGCGTCGTAGGCCACCTCCTGGGCGCGCCAGAGCCCGTCGACGCCGTCGTGGGCCACGTCGACGGCGAAGCCGTCGGCCTCGAGCCCGCGCGCCAGCGACGCGGCCAGTGCCACCTCGTCCTCGACCACCAGCACGCGCACCGGCCCACACTGCCAGGCCCGTCCTGAAGCCGGGCTGAGGACGGTCTCAGCCGTCGTCGCCGGCGGACCCGGTGGTGCGGGCCTCCCAGCGCTCGACCGTGGCCTCGGGATCGGGCTGGGGCACGTAGTCGGCATCGTCGAGGAACCCCGCGAGCCCCTCCAGGTAGAAGTCGACGAAGGCGGCCACCACCGGGCGCTCGGCCGCCTCGGCCGAGACGTAGATGTACAGGTCCCGGGAGATGGGGTAGCTGCCGTCCATGACGGTCTCGGCGGTCGGGGTGACGCACGGGTCCCCGGGCGCGCGGGCGATGGGGATGATCCGGACGTCCTCGGACTGCTCGGCGTAGGCCAGGCCGACCCACCCGAGCCCGCCCGGCTCACCGGCCACGGTCTCGATGATGCTGTTGTCGTCGGCGCTGGCGGCGTAGTCCGGCCGGGCCAGGCCGGCCTCGTCCTCGGTGATCGCCCCGGCGTCGACGCGGGGCCCGGCCACCTCCTCGAGGACGATCGAGATGAAGGCGTCGTAGGTCCCCGACTCCTCGCCCGGCCCGGCGAGGAGCAGGCTCTCGTCGGGGAACGACGTCGTCGACCCGAGCTCCTCGGCCACCGCCTCGGCCTCGCTCCACCGGTCCACGCCCTCGGCCTCGATGCCGGCCAGCGCGTAGAGGTCGGCGAAGGTCAGGCACTCGACGTCGTTGCCGGCCGAGGTGATGACGGCGACGCCGTCGAGACCGATCGCCAGCTCGATGACCTCGATCCCGGCCTCGTGGCAGGCGGCCAGCTCGTCCTCCTCGATGGGCCGGGAGGCGCCGGCGATGTCGGCCACGCCGGAGCAGAGCCGCTCGAAGCCGTCACCGGTGCCGGGACCGTCGACGGTGGGGTCGACCTTCCCGTTCTGGCCCCGGAAGGCCTCGGCCACGAAGGTCGAGACCGGCTCGACGGTCGACGAGCCGGTGATGGTGATCCGGCCCGAGACCGTGGTGTCGGCGCGGGCCGTGGTCAGGTCGCGGGAGACGTCGGAGTTGTCGTTGCCGCAGGCGGCCACGGCGACGGTGACGAGGGCGACGAGGCTGGCGAGAAGGGTGAGGGCGGGGCGCATGCCCGATGTGTCCTCCAGGTGAACGAAGGACCAACCCTAGGGGTCGGGTCCGGTGCGACCCGCCCCGCCCTCCACCGCCACCCGCGGCGCGGCGCCCGGGCGCCGGCCGTCGGTGCGGGCCTCAGGTGCGTCGGGCGGCCCACGCCTCCACCACGGCGACGTCGTGGGCGTAGCTGAGGAGCTCGGCGGCGGCCGCCGGGGCGAGCCAGCGGACCTCGTCGACCTCGTCGTTGGGGGCGAAGGCGCCGCCGACGACCTCCATGGCCCAGTAGCGGACCTGCTTGCTCCGGCCCTTGCGGTCGACGTAGCGGGTGGACGGCAGCTCGACGTCGAGCGTGCAGCGCAGCCCGGTCTCCTCCTCGACCTCGCGCCGGGCGCAGTCCTCGTCGCTCTCGCTCGGGTCGCACTTGCCCTTGGGGAGGCTCCAGTCGTCGTAGCGGGGGCGGTGGACCAGCAGCACGGCCACCCGTCCCTCGCTGTCGTGCCCGGCGACCACGCCACCGGCGGCCCGGACCTCCGCAGCGTCGCTCACGGCAGCCACGACCACCGGTCGGCGGCCGAGGCCTTCTCCCAGCGGGCCTCCCAGGCGCCCCGGCAGGCGGCCCGGCGCGCCCGCTCGCCCCCGACCAGCAACCCCATGACGAGGGCCTCCGCCGCCGTGGTGTCGGGGGAGGCGGCGGCGGTGCGCAGCCACTCCTCGGCCACGACCGTGTCGTGGTGGTCGCCCAGCACCTCCTGGACCTGCTTGACGCCCTTGCCCGCCTTGCGGGCGCGCCGCCCGACGACGGGGGCCACGGCCTCGGTGGCGTAGCGGACCTGCTTGGCCGCCTTGCGGACCTCGTGGAGGGCGGCGTCGGCGGGGTCGTCGCCCAGCCCCTCGACCCGGGCGACGAGGGCGCGCCAGGGCTTGGCGACCAGGGCCGGGACCACGTCGAGGGCGTCCTCCCGCGCCGCCTTGCGGAGGGGCACGTCGTCGGCCACGGCGACCAGCCGGTCGAGCAGGCGCCGGTAGCGGTCGGACCCGAGCGTCTGGTGGAGCTCGGCCACGGCCTCGTCGCGGTGGGACCCCACCCGGTCGACGACGGCGTCGAGGACGTCGGCGTCGGACGGCTCGAGGGCGGTCGCGGCGACCTCCCGGAGCTGCTCGCCGAGCACGTCGGGGTCGCGCACCGCCCCCAGCTCCTCGCCCAGCCAGCGCAGGTCGTCGCGGAGGGGGTCGGTGACCTCCCGGTCGACCAGCGGGCGGAAGGTGCGCAGGTCGGACCGCAGGCGCCGCGCCGCGACGCGCATCTGGTGCACGCCCTCGGGGTCCACGCCGATCACCGCCGCCGGGTGGTTCTCGATCAGGCGGGTGACGCCGGTGCGGATGGCGGCCACGACGACGTCGCCGGCCAGGGGCTCGGGGCCGAGGTCGGCAGGGGCGGCCTCGGGCGGCTGGAGGAAGCGGGGCCCGACGGCGCGGGCCAGCTTGGGGAGGTTCCCGCCGGGTTCGGCCCCGGCCCGGACGAGCCGGTCGACGACGCGCCGGGCGACCTCGTCGGGCGCGTCCTCGGCCACCTCGACCTCGACCTCGCGGAAGCGGGCCGCGACCCGTCCGCCGTCCATGACCGACACCTCGTCGTCGTCGATCTCGGCGAGGGGCGCATCGTCGGCGCCGAGCACCAGCGTGCGGCGCCGCACCGTCACCAGCCGGGCGACCTTCACGAGGTCGGCGGTGCGGACGTCGGCCGCGACCAGGAGGGCCAGCTCGTCGGGGACGTCGCCGGGCGGTCCGGGAACGTCGATCTCGGACCGGGCGAGGACGGCCGGGTCGGTGGAGCTGACCGGCAGCTTCAGGGTCCAGGTCTCCCGGGCGCCCCGGCGCCGGTGCCGCAGGGTGATGCCCCGGCGCCCCAGGCGGAGGTCGTCGGTGTCGAGGTAGGTGGCGTCGAGGTCGACGGTCTCGCGCCGGCGGGTCCGGGCCCCGGGGGCGACACCGTCCAGGTCGGGCAGGCGGAACCCGGGCCAGGCCGACAGCTTCACCTCGCGCTCGATCACGGCGTCATCCTCGCGTGGACGGGAGCGGCCACCGGACCGGGGCGGACCACGTGGCGCCAGGCACCTCGTGGTCCGACACCTCGTGGTCCGGGCCGGCTCAGTCCTCGACCTCGAGGCGGCGGGTGCGGGCCAGGGCCATGGCCCGGAACCGCTCGTGGGCGTGGACGGAGCCCTCGCCCTTGATGGGCTCCCACGACCCGTCGGCGCTCAGGGTCCACGCCAGGGTGTCGTCGGCCAGGTTCACGTCGAGCACCTCGCGCACCTGGGCCTCGATCACCGGGTCGGTGATCGTGACCGTCGACTCGACCCGGCGGTCGAGGTTGCGGGGCATGAGGTCGGCCGAGCCGAAGGCGACCAGCGGGGCGCCGTCGGCCCCGTTGGCGAACCAGAAGATCCGGGAGTGCTCGAGGTAGCGGCCCACGATCGACCGCACCCGGATCGTCTCCGACAGCCCGGGGATCCCGGGGCGGAGGCAGCAGATGCCCCGGATGATCAGGTCGATCTCGATCCCGGCCCGGGACGCCTCGTAGAGGTGGTCGATCATCTGGGGGTCGACCAGGCTGTTCATCTTCATGATGATCCGGCCCCGCTCGGGACCGGCCTCGATCTCGCCCTGGATGAGGTCGACGATGCCCGGGCGCAGGGTGTGCGGGGCGACCAGCAGGTTCCGGTAGCGGACGTTGCGGCCGTAGCCGGTCAGGTAGTTGAACAGCTGGGTCAGGTCGGCGCCGAGGGCGGGGCTGCAGGTGAGCAGGCCCAGGTCCTCGTAGAGGGTCGCCGTCTTGCTGTTGTAGTTGCCGGTGCCGATGTGGCAGTACCGCATCATCCCTTGGGGCTCGTCGCGCACCACGAGGACGACCTTCGAGTGGGTCTTGAGCCCGAGCAGGCCGTAGGTGACGTGGACCCCGGCCTCCTCCAGGAGCTTGGCCCACTCGATGTTGTTGGCCTCGTCGAAGCGGGCCTTGAGCTCGACCAGGGCGGCGACCTGCTTGCCCCGCTCGGCGGCCCGGATGAGCGACCGGACGATGGGGCTGTCGCCCGAGGTGCGGTAGAGGGCGATCTTGATGGCGAGGACCTTGGGGTCCCGCGACGCCCGGTGGATCAGCTCCTCGACCGAGGTGGCGAACGAGTCGTAGGGGTGGTGGACGAGGATGTCGCCGTCGGAGATGGCCTTGAAGATGTCGAACTTCTCGCCCTCGGGGGCCGAGAGCCGGCGGGGGGTGACCGGGGGCCACGGCTCGTCCTGGAGGTCGGGCCGGTCGAGGGCGTGCACGGCCCAGAGGCCGCCCAGGTCCAGGGGGCCGACGTGGTCGAAGGTGGCGTGCTCGTCGACGTCGAGCTCCCGCATCAGCAGCTCGCGGACCTCCGACGAGGCCCGGGCGTCGACCTCGAGCCGCACGGCCCGGCCGAAGCGCCGGCGCCGGAGCTCCATCTCGACGGCGGCGAGGAGGTCGTCGGCCTCCTCCTCCTCGAGGGTGAGGTCGGCGTTGCGGGTGACGCGGAACGCGACGTGCTCCTCGACGACCATGCCGGGGAACAGCTGGTCGAGGTGGGCGGCGATCACCTGCTCCAGGGGCACGAACCGCTCGCCGTCGGGCATGACCACGAACCGGGGCAGGAGCGACGGCACCTTCACCCGGGCGAAGCGGCGCTCGTCGGTGACGGGGTCGCGCACCGTCAGGGCCAGGTTGAGCGACAGGTTGGAGATGTAGGGGAACGGGTGGCCGGGGTCGACGGCGAGCGGGGTGAGGACCGGGAAGATGCGGTCCTCGAACACGCCCACCATGTGCACGCGGTCGTCGTCGTCGAGCTCCTCCCAGGACGAGAGCACGATGCCGTTGGCGGCCAGCTCGGGGGCGATCTTCTCGAGGAAGAGGCGCTCCTCCCGGTCGACGAGGATCCGAGCCCGGGCCGCGACCTCGCGGACCTGGGCGGTCGGCGTGCGGCCGTCGAAGGTGCGGTGGCGGATGCCGGCGGCGACCTGGTCGAGCAGGCCGGCCACCCGGACCTGGAAGAACTCGTCGAGGTTCTGGCTGAAGATGGCCAGGAACTTGGCCCGCTCGAGCAGCGGGATCGTGGGGTCGTCGGCCAGGGCCAGCACCCGTTCGTTGAAGTCGAGCCAGGACAGCTCGCGGTTGATGAACCGCTCGGGGTCGTCGGGCCCGTACCGGGGCGGCGCGTCACCCGCCTCGGGGGGTTCGACGGCGGCGCTCGACATGCGATCCGAGGCTACCGCCCGTTGGTGAACCCCAGGTGACGCCGAGGCGACGGGAGACGGGGCCGGACGACCCTCGAGCATCGAGCAGGCCAGGTGACCCGCGACGGCCCGGGCACGGATGGTGCCAGGCACCATCCGTGTCACCCCGGCGCGGCCAACCGGGCCGCGCCGATGGCCCCGGCGTCGTCGCCGAGGGCGGCGGGGAGGACGGCGACGGGGAGGGCGGGGCCGAGGTGGGTGGCGACGGCCTCCTCGATGCGGGCCACGAACGGCGGGCCCAGCTTGTCGGCGACGCCGCCGCCGACGACCACCGTGGTGACGTCGACGAGCATCACGGTGCTGGCGATGGCGACGGCCACGGCGTCGACCGCCTCGGTGAGCAGCTCGGCGGCGATGCGGTCGCCCCGGTCGAGGGCCTTGGCGAAGGTCCCCGACTTCATGCGGCCGTCGCCGGCCAGGTCGACCAGCGCCGTCTCCTCGCCGGCGGCGTGGCGGCGGCGGGCCTCGCCCTCCATGCCGATGCGCCCGGCGTAGGCCTCCATGTGCCCGCGCCCGCCGCACCCGCACCGCCGCCCGCCGGCCTGGACGGTCACGTGGCCGATCTCGCCGGCGAGCCCCCGGGGGCCGCGCCGCAGCTGGCCGTCGAGGATCAGCCCACCGCCGACCCCGGTGCCCATGAAGGCGCACAGCACGTCGCCCCGGCCGGCGGCGGCGCCGTGGGCGGCCTCGGCCAGGGTGCCGGCGTTGACGTCGTTGTCGACGACGACGTGGTCGAGCCCGACCGCGGCGCGCAGGATGTCCCGGAGCGGGACGGGCGGCTCCCAGCCGACGAGGTTGGGGACACCGGCCACCACGCCGTCGGCGTCGACGTACCCGGGCGTCCCGACGCCGAGGCGGTCGGCCCCACCCAGCTCGGCGACCATCTCGGCGATGGCGGCGGCCACGGCCTGGGGGCCGTCGGTGGGGGTGGGGCGCTTGACGCGGTCGCGGACGGAGCCGTCGGGCGCGACCCGGGCGGCCAGGACCTTCGTCCCGCCGAGGTCGACGCCGATCGTGCGGACGCCGCCGTCCTCGCCGTCGGTCACGGGGCTAGGCGTCCTCGGGCTGGCCCAGGTCCCAGTCGAGGAGGAGGTTCTCCCGCTCGGCGTCGCGGATGACCCGCTCCCGGTTGCGGCGGAACTGGGGGTCGTGCGGCGGGACCAGCTGGAGGCGGGCCTGGACCCGGTCGCGGAAGCCGTCGATCATGGCCCGGTCCCCGAAGTCCGACTGGATCTCCCAGTGCGGGGCGACCGGCCCGAGGTAGACCACCCGCGCGTGCCCACGGGGGGGCTCGTTCGGGTCGCGCTCGATCTCGGTGTAGGTCACGTCGTCTCCTCGGTCGTGCGGCCGGCCACCCTACCGGGGCCGGCCGATGGGGGCCTCAGCCGTGCGGTCAGCCGCCCCGCCGGCCCAGCGTGACGGTGACCTCGGTGCGCTCGCCCATGCGGTCGTAGCCCACGGTGATGGTGTCGCCCACGGCCTTGGAGCGGATGATCTCGCCCAGGGCCTCGTTGTCGTCGACCTCCTGGCCGTCGACCTCGCGGATGACGTCCCCGGCCTCGAGGCCGGCCTCGGCCGCCCCCGACCCGGGGGTGACCTCGGAGATGATCAGGCCGCGCCGCTCGGTGATGTTGAACTGGTCGAGCAGGGCCTGGGGGACGTCGCCGCTGTTGAGCGGGAGCGTCGACACGCCGAGGAAGGGGGTGTCGGCGGTGATCTCGCCGTTGCCGTCGCGCAGGTCCTCGATGAGGGGCCGGATGGCGTCGATCGAGAGGGCGAAGCCGATGTTGGAGGCGTCGGGGATCTTGGCCGTGTTGATGCCGACGACCTCGCCCTGGGCGTTGAGCAGCGGCCCGCCCGAGTTCCCGGGGTTGATGGCCGCGTCGGTCTGGATGAGGTTGGTCAGGACCCCGCCGGCGCCGTCGTCGATGCTGCGGTTGAGGGCCGACACGATGCCGGTGGTGACGGTGGGCTGCCCGCCGAGGCCGAGGGCGTTGCCGATGGCCACCACGTCCTCGCCGACCTCCAGGGCGTCCGAGGAGCCCAGCACGGCCGGCTCGAGGTCCTCGATGCCCTCGACCCGGATCATGGCCACGTCCTCGTCGGGGAACGACCCGACCAGCTCGGCGCCCGCGGCCGAGCCGTCGAAGAAGGTCACCGAGATCTCGTCGGCCCCCTCGATCACGTGGGCGTTGGTGAGGATGAGGCCCTCGGCGTCGAAGACGAAGCCGCTGCCGGCGCCCTGCTGGCCCGACGACGCGGCGGTGTTGATCTGGACGACCGTCGGCTGGACCCGGGCGAGGAGGTCCTGGATGTCGGAGTTGGCGCCCATCGAACCACCCGAGCCGGAGCCGCTGCTCGGCTCGGTGGTGCCGGTGGTCTCCTGGACGGTGGGGTCGTCGTCGGTGGCGACCACGAGCCCGGCGGCGACGAGGGCCGCCACGATGGCACCGACGATCCCGCCGACCACGGCGGACATGAGCCGCCCGCCGCCATCGCTGGGCGGCGGCGCCGGTGGGGGCACCGATGGCGCCGGGCCGCCCCGGTCAGCCGTCCGGTAGCCGGGCGGGTGGGGCGGCAGCCCGCCCCCGCCACCCGTGGGAGGTCCGCTGGGGTAGCCACCGCCAGAGGGCGGCGCCCACGGCCGGGTCGCGGCCGGGGCCGGTCCCGGGGGCGCCCACGTCCCGGTGGCCGGGCCGGGCCGCCCGGACCCGGGTCCCGGAGATCCGGCCGGGGGGACGCCGGGGGGCGACCAGGCCTGCGTGGAGCCGGTGTCACCGGGCCCGCGCGGCGCCCACGGGTGGGGGGCTCCTCCGGAGGAGGACGGCGGGTAGGACACGGGATCTCCTTCGGTCGGGCGGGGGCCCGGTCAGAGGCCGACCACGCTACCGCGACCCCCTGCGCCCCCGACCGGCGGGGCGGCCCGTCGCCGCCGGGAGGGGGTGGGGACCCCCCTCGCCGGCCTTCCCCTCCTGCAGGTCAGGGTCCATGGTGGGACCCGGCCTTTACCTCCGCTTGACCGCACATCTGGGAAGACCCATCCGGACCACCGGTCCCGGCGAACCTCCCCGGGATGGTGCCGACCGACGAGGTGACCACGTGAACGAGTACCAGATCGCCAAGTGGATGCAGCGAGGGAGCTGCGCCCACGAGCCGCCGTCGACCTTCTTCCCGAGCGACGGCGTCGGCGTCGAGGTCGCCCGCCGGATCTGCGCCACCTGCCCGGTGAAGGAACGGTGCCTCGAGTACGCCCTCGAGCACCGCATCGAGCACGGCGTGTGGGGTGGCTGCTCCGAGCGCGAGCGCCGTCGGATCCTCCGCCGTCGCCGCCTCGCCGCCCAAGGGATCACCGAGGACCACGTCGTCACCCCGCGGTAGGCAGCGCCGCCACCAGGACCGGCCACCACCTGGTGGTCGGCCGAACGAGTGACTACGACTCGCGCTGGCGGGCCTCGGCCTCGCGGCGGGCCAGCTCGGCCTCACGGCGGGCCAGCTCGGCCTCTCGGGACTCGACCGACGGCGCCGGAGGGGTGGCGGTGGCGCTGCTGTTGAGCTGGGCCCGCTCGGCCTCGTTGTTGGCCTGCTCGAACTCCTTGCGGGCCTCGCCGAGCGACCGGGCGAGCTTGGGCAGCTTGGCCCCGCCGAACAGGACGAGGATCACCACCAGCACGATGAGCAGCTCGGGGGCACCGATTCCAGCCATGCAACCACCCTACCGCCGCCCTCCCGGAAGGGACAGGTCGGCGGGCGTCTCGGGCATGCTCGTCCGGTGCTCGAGTGCGTGGTCAACATCAGCGAGGGGCGCCGCCCGGAGGTGGTCGCCGCCATCGCCGCCACCGCCGGGGCCGACCTGCTGGACGTCCACCGCGACGCCGACCACAACCGGAGCGTCCTGACGCTCGTCGGCGTCGACGCCCCCCGGGCGGTGGCCACGGCCGCCGTCGCCGCCCTGGACCTGCGGTCGCACCAGGGTGTGCACCCCCGCATCGGCGTGGTCGACGTGGTCCCCTTCGTCGCCCTCGACGGGGCCGAGCCCGGCGATGCCGTCGCCGCCCGGGACGCCTTCGGCTCCTGGGCCGCGCACGACCTGGCCCTGCCGGGCTTCGCCTACGGCCCCGAGCGGACCCTCCCCGAGGTCCGGCGGGGGGCCTTCGCCGACCTGCGCCCGACGTGGGGCCCGCCGACCCCGCACCCCACCGCCGGCGCCGTGGCCGTGGGTGCCCGGCCCGTGCTCGTCGCCTACAACCTGTGGCTCGCCCCCGGCACCGACCTGGCCGTCGCCCGGCGGGTGGCCCGGGCGGTCCGGTCGCCCGAGGTGCGGGCCCTGGGCCTGGCCGTGGGCACCCGGGTGCAGGTGTCCATGAACCTCGTCGCCCCCGAGGTGGTCGGGCCGGCCGACGTCTGGGACCGGGTCGCCGTCCTCGCCCCGGTGGAGCGGGCCGAGCTGGTCGGCCTGGTGCCCGGCGCCGCGCTGGAGCGGGTCCCCGAGGCCCGCTGGGACCAGCTCGACCTCTCACCCGAACGGACGATCGAGGCCCGCCGGGCCCGGCGGTCCTGACCCGATCTCGCCCCCCGCCCTTGCGCTCCGGCGCTGGAGGGACCAAGATCACACCGTTGTAACTACACGTGTGCTATTGGGCCGTCGCCGATGCCGCGGGACAGGAGGCCACCGTGCACATCTCCAGCGAGACACCCGAGCAGCCTGGTTGGCAGGACTACGCCAACTGCCTGGGCGTCGACCCCGACCTCTTCTTCCCCGAGCGGGGGGCGTCGACGCGGGAGGCCAAGGAGGTCTGCCGCGGCTGCGTGGTCCGCGAGGACTGCCTCGAGTACGCCCTCGAGAACGGCGAGAAGTTCGGCATCTGGGGCGGCATGAGCGAGCGCGAGCGGCGTCGCCTGCGCCGCCAGCGAGCCCTCGCCCGCCGGGGCGAGGACATCCCCGCGGTCGGCAGCGCCTGACCCCGCCCCCCTCCCTCTAGGTTCGGGCTGGTGGACGAGGTCGCGCCGGTTCCGTTCCTGCCCCCGGAGGGCGTCGACGCCGCCTACGCCGTGTTCCCCAAGGCGCGGCGCACGGTCGCCACCGACGGCACCACCCTGGCCTGGACGCTGCTGCCGGCCGCCGACGGGGTCGCGCCCCGGACGCCGGTCGTGACCGCCAGCGGGTGGTCGTGCAGCGACGCCTACTGGGCCCACATCGCCCCCGCCCTGACCGCCCTCGGCCACCCCGTCCTGCTCATGGACACCCGCGGCCACGGGGCGTCGGGACTCCCCCGCCACCCCGGTCGGGGCGCCCGCGACCTGCGGCCCGAGGACATCGCCATCGCCCGCATCGCCGACGACCTCTGGGAGGTGGCCGACGCCGCCGGGATCGACGAGGCCGTCCTCATGGGCCACTCGATGGGCGTCCAGGTGACGTTGGAGGCCGCTCGACGGGCCCCGGGCCGGGTGGCCGGGCTGGTGCTGATCGCCGGCAGCTACGAGAACCCGCTCAAGACGTTCTGGGGCCTGCCGGTGGCCGACGTGGCGTTCCCCTTCGCCAAGCTGGCCGCCGCCTCGACGCCGGCACCCCTGCTGCGCCTGGCCATGCAGCCGGCCCGGCTGACCGCCTTCGGGGCCTGGGCGGCCAAGGTGGCCCGGGCCACCGGCCCCAAGGCCCGGCCCACCGACATGGCGCCGTACCTCCTGCACATCGCGGCGGCCGACATGGCCGTGATGATCCGGCTCATCGACGCCATGCGGCGGCACTCCTCGGCCGGGCACCTCCGCAAGGTGCGGGCGCCGACGCTGATCCTCGCCGCCGAGCGCGACACCTTCACGCCGCCGCGGTGCTCGCGGCACATGTTCGAGCGCATCCCCACCGCCGAGATCCAGTGGTTCGCCGACGCCGGCCACACCCTGCCGATCGAGGAGCCCGAGGCCATCGTCGACCACATCGACGAGTGGTACGGGCGGCGGGTCGCCCCCGAGGCGGTCGCGTCCCGGTGACGGCGACGATCGCCACCGTGCGGGCCGACATCACGACCCTCGACGTGGACGCCGTCGTCAACGCGGCCAACACCTCGCTCCTCGGGGGCGGTGGGGTCGACGGCGCCATCCACCGGGCGGCGGGGCCGGGGCTGCTGGAGGAGTGCCGGGCCCTGGGCGGGTGCGCGACGGGCGACGCCAAGGTCACCGCCGGGCACGACCTCCCGGCCCGTTGGGTCGTGCACGCCGTCGGCCCCCGCTGGCACGGAGGGGGGCAGGGCGAGGCCGAGCTGCTGGCGTCCGCCTACCGCCGCAGCCTCGAGGAGGCGCACCGGGTCGGCGCCACCTCCATCGCCTTCCCGGCCATCTCGACGGGCATCTACGGCTACCCCAAGGACGAGGCCGCCCGGATCGCCGTCGAGACCATCCGGTCGGCCCTGCCGGGGACGGGCGTCGACAGGGTCGTGCTGGTGGCGTTCTCGCCCGACGACCACGCCCGCTACGAGGCCCTGCTCGGCGTGGACGGCCCCCGTGGATGACCTGATCGTCGGCGCCGATGGGAGGCCGCGCTGCGGGTGGTGCGGCACCGACCCGCTGTACGTCGCCTACCACGACGACGAGTGGGGCCGACCCGTGCACGACGACCAGCGGCTCTTCGAGAAGCTGTGCCTCGAGGGCTTCCAGGCCGGGCTGGCCTGGATCACCATCCTCCGCAAGCGGCCGGCGTTCCGGGCGGCCTTCGCCGACTTCGCCATCGACGTGGTGGCCGAGATGGGCGACGACGACGTCGAGCGCCTGCTCGGCGACGCCGCGATCGTCCGCCACCGCGGCAAGATCACCGCCGCCATCGGCAACGCCCGCCGGGCCCAGGAGCTCATCGCCGAGGCCGGGTCGCTCGACGCCCACCTCTGGTCGTTCGCCCCCGAGGGTCGTGCCCGCCCGCGGTCGTTCGCCGAGATGGCGGCCACCACCCCCGAGTCGACGGCGCTCAGCAAGGACCTCAAGAAGCGGGGCTGGCGCTTCGTCGGCCCCACCACCGTCTACGCCTTCATGCAGGCGATGGGCATCGTCGACGACCACATCGACGGCTGCTGGGTCCCCGAGCGCTGATCGCCGCCCCCGCAGCGCCAACCACCTTCCGTGTTCGGGCGCGGTGGTGAGCCCGCCGGGGGCGGGCTCACCTGGTGGTGTCGGGTGTCAGGCGGCGAGGGCCCGTCGGTCGACGGGCTGGGATCGTCGCTTGCGTCCGTCGGGGGTGGTGATGATGACGGTGGCGTCGGGTTGGAGCTCGATGGTCCAACCGGGGCGGTGGACGACGCCGTGGTGGTACCGGCACAACAGCACCAGGTTCCGCAGGTTCGTCGGTCCTCGGTGGGCGATCCACTCGGCGACGTGGTGCCCGTCGGTGCGGTGCGCTGGTCGGTCACAGCCCGGGAACCGGCACCCCTTGTCCCGGATGCACAGCGCCTGGAACAACGGCGCCGGGATCGTCCGCGTGGACCGTCCGTAGTCCAACACGGTGCCATCCGCCTTGGTGATGACCCGGTGGATGTTCGCATCACACGCCAGCCGCCGGGCGACGTCGGCGGTGATCGGTGTGCCGTCGTCGAAGCACCCCTGCCCGCGGCCCGTGGTGAGCTCCTCGAGGCCGATGGTGATGTTCACATGCGGGCGGTGCCGTCCGCCCTTGTGGTCGGACTGGTGGTCGAGGAAGTGGGTGAAGATCTCGGCCAGGGCGTCGTGACGCCGTTGGGCGGGTGTCCGCTCGTCATCGTCTGTCTTGTTGCCCATGGCCAACCGGAGGGCGGCCTGGGCGGCGTGGAACGCCTCGGGCTCGAGGTTCGCGTCCAACCGCCCACCCGACAGCGTCGGCGACAGGTGCGCGGAGCGGTCCGGGTCGGGCTCACCCTCGTGGCCGTCGTCGAGGGTCTCCTTGGCGTGGGCAGCCCAGGACTTCATGGCCACCACCGCCCCGGCCACGTCCAGGCCGCCCAGCATGGGGACGAGGTCGTCCTCGCCGGCCTGGAACAGCGGGGCGGTGCGGTCGTTGAGGTTGGCCACCACCGCCGCGACGTGACCACCCGACACCTCACCCGACACCCAGGCAGCGCGCAGCACCGGGAGGTGGCGGAGACGGCGGGCGGTGGTGGCCATCCGTTGGGCGTCGCTGTTGGTCATCCGCCCCTTGATGCGGAGCCAGGCGGTCATCGAGGCGCAGCCCTCGGCGGTGTCCCACTCGTTGGTGTCATCGAACCGGCAGACGGCCTCGCAGAGCTTGGCGTCGAGGCGATCACGCAGGAACAGCGCCTCGTCGAGGGCGTCGCCATCGACCGGGATGTCCAGGTCGGAGATGGTGGTGGCGAGCGCCTCGAACATGACCCCAGTGATACCCGGCAGACGGGAATCGAACCCTGGAAACCCAGGAAATCATGGAGTTTCTCGGCCCCTGTGTGCCTCTGTGAGCCGCTCGGTTCGGTTGTGGGCAGGTGGACCGCAGGCGCCGTCGAGGCGCTCAGGAAGCCGCACAGCGCCCCGCCCGGAACGGCACCACAGACCCGCCAGCGACACCCCCTCGGTCCCGACCCACCGAGCCGACAGCCACTCCACCAACCCGCAGCACCAGCACCGTCCGAGCCATCGGTACGACCGACCCACGCCAGCCGCGACCGGATGGCCCGCGACGTCGCGTCAGGATGGTCGCGCAGGTCGCGTGCAGGCACGAAGCGACCGTCGGTCCGGCACCCCCTGGGGCGGCTCAGCCGGCGCGGCGGCGGGACATGTTGCGGCGCTGCTCGATGAAGTCGACCAGCACGTAGTCACCGAGGGTCTCGGGCGTGGTGAAGAAGGCCCGGCCCCGGTTGAGCTCGGTGAGGCGCTCGATGAAGCGCTGGAGGTACGGGGTGGCGTCGAGCATGAACGTGTTGATGCGGATGCCCTCGCGCGTCGCCCGCAGCACCTCGGTCAGGGTGGCGTCGATCGTCTCCTGGACCGGGGGGTAGTGGAAGACGGGGTCGCCCCGCTCGGTGAGGTGGGCGGTCGGCTCGCCGTCGGTGACCATGATGATCTGCTTGGTGCCGCCCCGGCCCGAGAGCATCTTGCGGGCGAGCATGAAGCCGTGCTGCATGTTGGTGCCGTAGACGAAGTCCCACGACACCTCGGGCAGCTCGTGGGCGACGATCGGTCGGGCCACCTCGCTGAAGCCGACCAGTCCGATGAAGTCCCGCGGGTACTGGGTGGTGATCAGGTGGTGCAGCGCCATGGCGACCTTCTTGGCCGGCAGGAAGTTGTCGCGCATGGGCATCGACAGCGACAGGTCGATCATCAGCACGGTCGACGCCCGGGTCGTGTGCTCGGTCCGCTCGACCTCGAAGTCGTCGGGGGTGAGGCGCACCGGCGTGCCGCCGCCCTGGCGGCCGAGAGCGTTGCGGATCGTGCGCTCGATGTGGAGGTTGAACGGGTCGCCGAACTCGTAGGCCTTGGTCTCGTCGGCCCGCTCGTGCCCGCTGCCGTTGCGGTCGGTCTCGTGGCGGCCCAGCCGGGTCGGGTCGAGCTTGGCGAAGATGTCGCGCAGGGCGTTGCGGCCGATGCGGCGGAGACCGTTCGGGGTCAGCTCCAGGCGCCCCTCGCGCTGCTCGATGAGGCCGGCCTCGGTGAGCATCTCCACCAGCTCGCCCATCCGCTCGAGGCTCTGGGCGGCCTCGTCGCCGAGGAGCTGACGGGCCCGGTCGAGGTCGACGTCGCCCAGGGCGCCGGGTGACGACGCCCGGGTGAGGAGCTGCTCGAGCTGGTCGAGGTCGCCCAGCTCGTCCATCAGGCCGGCGGCCTCGGCGAAGCTCAGGGGATCGGTGCCGCTGAAGTCGTAGCGACGCCCCCACCCGGCGTCGGGGAACAGCTGGCGCAGGTTGGCGCCGAGCTGGTCGAGCTGCCACCGGAGGTCCATGTCCTCCATCAGGGCGTCCGACAGCTGCTGGAGCTGGCTGCGCTGCTCGGGGGTCATGGAGGCGAGCATCGACTGCATGGCCGCCATCCGGCGGGCCATGGCCTCGAGCAGCTCGTCGAGGTTCGTCGGGTTCTCCGGGAACATGTCGCCGAAGCGCTCCATGAACGAGGCGAAGTCGGGCTCGCGCCCGGCCGCCCGCTGCTCGAGCATCTCGTTGAGGGCGGCGAACATGTCCTTCACCCGGGCCATGGCCTCGGGGTCGGGGTCGGCCATGGCCTCGGACATGCCCTTGAACCAGGACTCGACCATCTCCTTGCGCAGGTCGTCGAGGAGCTGGTCGAAGGCGTCGCGGGCCTCGTCGGAGGTGAAGTCGTGCTCCTGCAGGGCCCGCACCTGGCCGGCGAGGTCGGGCGGGAGACCGGCCAGGTCGTCGCGTCGCTGCTGGGCGACCTGCTCGGTGAGCTCCTGGCGGCGGGCGTCGCCCGAGTCGCGCGCCTCCTGCTCGAAGGCGTCGATGGCCTCGGCGTCTTGCTCGATGACCTCGCGCAGCCGCTGGGCGATGTCCTCGTAGGCCCCGCCGAGGTCGGCGCTCTCGAGGCGCTCGCGCCGGGCCTCGCGGAGCCGCTCGAGCAGGTCCCGGACGCCCTGAACCTCCTCGCCGTTGCGGTCGGTGAAGCCCTGCTGCATCAGCCGGCGGAGGGCCGCGCTCAGGTCGCCGTGGTAGAGCAGGTCGTCGGTGACCTCGCCGAGGACGTCGTCGGCGTCGAACTCGAACCCGGTCTGCGTCCCGTCCCACCGCGAGTACCGGAATCGTGAGGTCACGGAGCCGACGCTACCGCCGTCAGCGGGCGGAGTGGTCGGAGTGGGTCAGACCCACTCCGACCCCACTCCGACCGCTTCATCGGATGTCGGCCCCAGCGGACAGGATGGGCGGGTGACCGCCGAAGCCGCCGCGCCCGTCGACGCTCGCGTCGACCGGCGGTGGGTGGCGGCCGGGGTGGCGGTGGTGGTGGCCCTCGTGCCGATGACGTTCCTGGGGCCGGGGACCGACCTCGACGTGGGCGCCGTGATCCGGTCGGGGCGGACGATCGTCCGCGACGGCGACTACATGCCGAGCCGGGCCCCCGGGGCGCCGGTCCACGAGGCCGCGGTCGGGGTGCTCGAGTGGGTCGGCGGCACCGTCGGCCCCAACCTCGGCGCCCTGGCGGCCGCCATCGCCCTGGTCGCGGTGCTGGTCGTCCTGCTCCGACGGGAGGGGGTGCGCCGCGTGGAGCTGGCCGTCGCCGTGGTGGTGGCCAACCCGTGGTTCCTCGTGGCCGCCACCTCCACCGTGGACTTCCTGTGGGCCCTGGCCCTGTGGGCCGGTGCCGCCCTCGTGCTCCGCTCCCGGCCGACGCGGGGCGGCGCCCTGGGCGCCGGGGTGCTCGCCGGCCTCGCCGTCGGGTGCCGATCGTCGACCGCCTTCCTCGTGGGCGGGCTCGTCCTGGCCCACGCCCTCGAGCCGCAGTCGGGGGACCCGGCCGATCGGGCCGCCCCCTGGGCCCATGCCCTCGCCGCCGGGGCGACCGCTGCCCTCGTCGGCCTGGTGCTCTACGTCCCGTCGTACCGGGCCGCCGACTCGTCGCTGGCGTTCGCCCAGAACGACGTGCCCACCTCGACCTTCTTCGTCCAGGTCGGCCGGTTCCTCGTCAAAGACCTCTACTTCGTCGGGCCCTTCGCCGCCGTCGTGCTCGTGCTGGCCCTGCCGGCGCTCGGGCGGGTGCTGCTGCGGTGGCGGGCCGACTGGCTGGTGCGGCTGGGGCTGATCACCGTCGTCGCGTCCCAGCTGCTGTTCCTGCGGTTCCCGTGGAAGATGGGCCACCTGCTCCCGACGCTCGTCGGCCTCGCCCTCCTGCTGGCCCGGGCGCTCGGCGACCGGCCCCGGGTGCTCGCCGCCCTCGTGGCGGCGCAGCTCCTCTACGCCGTCGTGAGCATCACCCTGGTCCAGCCGGACAACCCCAACGCCGCCACCGGGGGCGAGCTGACCTTCGACCCGGCGTGGGGCGCCCTCGTGACCGACGTCCGCTGCCGAGCCGACGACCCCGACGCCTGGGAGGGCCCGGGCGTCGACCGCCTCCAGGCCGTCTGGGACTGCTCCAAGCCCTGGGCCTCAGGCTGACCGTTCTCAGCACGGACGTGCACCGCAGCGGTGCACCGCCGTGACGAGCTCGACGTCAGCGACCTCGGTAGGTGGCGCGGGCGCCGACGGCGTCCTTGTTGAGGCGCTTGGAGAGGTGGAGGCCCTCGAGCACGAGCTCGGCGGCGCTGGCCCGCTCGGCCGGGGTGGCCGACTCGCCGGCCAGCTCGTCGACGATCTCGGCCAGGCCGGGGCGCTCGTCGAGGCGAGCGGCGTAGTCGGCGACGCGGACGTCCTCGCCGGTGTGGATGACCTCGCCGTCGTCGAAGCTGTCGACGACGGGGCCGGCCACGCCGGTGCCGATGCGGTCGCGGAAGACGGTGAGCACCGCCTGGCTGAGGAGCTTGCCGATGATGTCGCCCTCGCGGCCCTCCTCGAACGACTCGACCTCGACCTTGCCCATCGTCGACGAGGCCAGGGCGTCGAGGTCGCTGATGCGCGGGGCGACGACGTCCTCGCCCAGCCGCAGCGACCGGCGCACGGCGTTGGCCACCATGGTCTCCCGGTTCGACACGGTGAGGCGGACCGACACGCCCGAGCGCTGGCTGATGTTGCTCGACCCGCGGGCCAGGTGGCTGAAGGTGGCGACGATCTCGTCCATCCACTCGGGGATGCGCACGTCGACCCCCTCGACCTCGAAGGGCCGGGCCTCCTGCTTGGCGATGGCGACCTCGGTGTCGACCTCGAGCGGGTAGTGGGTGCGGATCTGGGCGCCGAAGCGGTCCTTGAGCGGGGTGATGATGCGGCCCCGGTTGGTGTAGTCCTCGGGGTTGGCCGAGGCGACGAGCAGCACGTCGAGCGGGAGCCGGACCTTGTAGCCCCGGATCTGGATGTCGCGCTCCTCGAGCACGTTCAACAGGCCGACCTGGATGCGCTCGGACAGGTCGGGCAGCTCGTTGATGGCGAAGATGCCGCGGTTGGTGCGGGGCACGAGGCCGTAGTGGAGCGTGAGCTCGTCGGCCAGGTAGCGGCCCTCGGCGACCTTGATGGGGTCGACCTCGCCGATGAGGTCGGCGATCGAGGTGTCCGGCGTGGCCAGCTTCTCGCCGAAGCGGTCGTCGCGGTGCACCCACTCGATCGGCGTGTCCTCGCCCTTGTGCTCGAGGAGGTCACGGGCGGGGCGGGACACGGGGGCGTAGGGGTCGTCGAGGATCTCGGACCCGGCGACGATCGGCAGCCACTCGTCGAGCAGCCCGGTGAGGGAGCGGATCATCCGGGTCTTGGCCTGGCCCCGCTCGCCCAGGAACACGATGTCGTGCCCGGCCAGGACGGCGTTCTCGAGCTGGGGGAGGACGGTGTCCTCGTAGCCCATCACCCCGTCGACGAGCGGCTCGCCGGCCCGGACCTTGGCCAGGGCGTTGCGCTGGATCTCCTGCTTCACGGGCACCGAGCGCCAGCCCGACGCTCGCAGCTGGCCGAGGGTGGCAGGGCGGTTCGACATGGGGGCCAACCTACCGAGCGTCCGCCCCGGTCGGGCCCCGGGAGTGACGGTCGGGCCGAGGGGTAGCGTCTCGCCTCCATGGAGCCGAGCCGCCCGGCGAGGCGACCCAGCCAGCCCAGTGCCCTACCTCCGAGGCGAAGCCGAGGACATGTCGATCGCGAACACGTCCGACCCGGCACCCGCCGGCACCGACCTCTCCGGACGGTGGCAGGCGCTCGTCGCCGACGACGACCTGCGCCGCACCTGGCTCGACGACGTCGGCGACGACGACCGCTGGGAGGCCATCGAGGTCCCCGGGCACTGGCGGTCGACGCCGGCCTTCGCCGCCACCGACGGTCCGCTCCTCCACCGGCGGCGGTTCACCCACGACCGGCCCACCGGGGAGGACCGCTGGTGGCTGGTCCTCGACGGCTGCTTCTACCAGGGCGACGTCTGGCTCGACGGCGCCTACGTGGGTGACACCGAGGGCTACTTCTTCCCCCACGCCTTCGAGGTGACCGAGGCCCTGGCCGAGCGGACCGACCACGTGCTCGGGGTCGAGCTGGCGTGCTCCCGGCCGTCGAACCTGGCCGCCAAGCGCAACCTGACCGGCAGCTTCCAGCACTCCGACGCCATCGACCCGGCCGCCAACCCCGGCGGCATCTGGCGCCCGGTCCGGCTCGAGCGCACCGGGCCGATCCGCATCCGCCACCTCCGGGTGCTGTGCCGGGAGGCGTCGGAGGAGCAGGGCGTCGTCCAGGTGCGGGCGGTGCTCGACGCGTGCAGCCCGACGACCGCCGAGGTCCGGACCACGGTGGCGGGCGTGGAGGTCGTGGAGCGCCACACCCTCGCCGCCGGCGAGAACCAGCTGACGTGGATCGCCGTCGTGCCCGAGCCCGACCTGTGGTGGCCCCACGCCCTCGGCGGCCAGCCCCTCCACGACGTCGACGTGGCGGTGGGCATCCCGGTCTCCGACGACGAGGACGCCGCCGTCGAGGTGAGCGACCGCCGGACCCGGCGGGTGGGGTTCCGCCAGGTCGACGTGCGTGGGTGGGTGGCCTCGGTCAACGGCGAGCGCCTCTTCCTCAAGGGGGCGACGTACCTCCCCACCCGGGCGGCGCTGGCCGCCGCCACCGACGAGGAGGTGCGGGCCGACGTCCGGCGCGCCGTCGACGCCGGGCTCGACCTCCTGCGCGTCCACGCCCACATCGGCCACCCCGCCCTCTACGACGCGGCCGACGAGGCCGGCCTCCTCCTGTGGCAGGACCTCCCCCTCCACGGCGGCTACGCCCGCACCCTGCGCAAGCAGGCCGTGCGCCAGGCCCGCGAGGCCGTCGACCTGCTCGGCCACCACCCGTCGGTGGCCATCTGGTGCGGCCACGACGAGCCCTTCCCGGTCGAGGTCGATGCCGAGATCGGTCCGGTCCCGGCGTCGGTGGGCCGGCGGGCGCTGCGCCAGCAGGTCCCGTCGTGGAACGCCTCGGTGCTCGACCGCTCGATCAAGCGGGCCCTCCAGCGCGAGGACGGCACCCGCCCCGTCGTGGCCCACTCCGGCGTGGCCCCCCACCCGCCCAAGATCGACGGCACCGACTCCCACCTCTCGTTCGGCTGGGGCGACGGGGACGAGCGCCAGCTGCCGGGGTTCGCCCGCCTGCTCCCCCGCTTCGTGCGCTTCGTGACCGTCATGGGGCCGGCGTCGGTGCCCGCGACCGACGACTTCGTCGACGCCGCGGCCTGGCCCGACCTCGACTGGGACCGCCTGGTCCGAGGCCACGGCCTGGCCCGCCGGCTGTTCGAGCGCCACGTCCCCCCGGCGGACTTCGCCACCTACGAGACGTGGAAGGCCGCCACCCAGGCGCACCAGGCCGTCGTCGTGCGCCGCCAGGTGGAGGAGCTCCGCCGGCTCAAGTACCGCCCGACCGGCGGCGTCGTCGTCCACACCATGACCGACGCCCAGCCGGCCGTGAGCGCCGCCCTGGTCGACCACGCCCGCATCCCCAAGCCGGCGTGGGAGGCGCTGCGGGCGGCGTGCCGTCCGGTGATCGTGGTCGCCGACCGGCTGCCGGCCGGCGTCGAGCCGGGGGACGCCCTCGCCCTCGACGTGCACGTGGTGAGCGATCTCCGGACCGCGGTGGAGGGCATGGAGGCCACGGTGACCGCGACGTGGCCGGGCGGGGAGCACACGTGGCGGGCGCGGGGCGACGTCGGACCGGACGCCTGCGTGCGGGTGACCACGATCCAGCTCGTCGTCCCCGACGCTCCCGGGCCGCTGACCCTCGACCTCAGCCTCACCGGCGCCGACGGCGAGGTCCTGGCCACCAACGCCGACACCAGCGAGATCCTCGCCCCCTGACCCCCCGGAACCTTGTCCGCCATCGCGCCGCATGGGCGAGGTTCCGGACAAGGTTGGTGGGGTCAGGTGGGGGCGGGCACCCGGGCGTGGATCAGGTCGAAGGTGACGGCACGGGCGGCCATCGAGCCGCTGGCGGCCGACTCGACCAGGCCCCGGCCCATGGTCACGGCGTTGCCGACGGCCCACACGCCGGGCACGGAGGTCAGGCCGAGCTCGTCGACGACGGGGAAGCCGAGGTCGTCGACGTCGCAGCCGAGGGCGGCCGGGAGGGGCGAGGCGGGCTCGGCCATCCGGGCCACGAAGAGGGCCTCCCGGGCGATGACGTCGCCGCCGCCGACCTCGACGCCGCGCAGGTGGCCGCCCTCGACGAGCAGCCGCACCGGCGGGCGCCGCTCGACGGCGGCGCCCAGGGCCTCGATCTCCGCGGCGTCGGCCCCCTCGGGCAGGAAGGCCAGCACGTCGTCGCTCCACTGGGTGAGGAGCCCGGAGAGGTGGGGCACGAAGGCCGGGTCCCCGATGACGGCGATGGGCCGGTCCTGGGCCTCCCAGCCGTGGCAGAAGGGGCAGTTGGCGGCGTCGCCGCCCCAGATCTCCTCCAGCCCGGGCAGGTCGGGGAGCGGGATGCGCATGCCGGTGGCCAGCACCAGACGACGGGCGAGCAGCGGTTCGCCGGCGGCGCGGAGCACGCCGAAGAGGTCGTCGCGACGCATCACCCCGGCGACCTCGTCGTCGACCAGGTCGACCCCGTAGCGGGCCACCTCGTCGCGCCCGGTCGCCACCAGGTCGGCCGGCGGCGTGCCGTCCTGGGTGAGGAACCCGTGGGAGTGGGCCACGCCCTCGTTGACCGGGTGGCCGGCGTCGACCACGGCGACCCGGAAGCGGGCCCGGCCCAGTACGAGGGCGGCCGAGAGGCCGGCGACGGACCCGCCGACGACGACGACGTCGTAGGGGTCGGCGGGGCTGGCGGGGGTGGCGGCGGTGTCCATGGCGACGACGGTACGGAGCGCCCGACCAGACAGCAATGGTGGTTGCCGCTTCGGCAAGCAGGGCGGGGTGGGACGATGGGTGGGCGCCAGGGCGCCCGGGATCGTCCCCAGGACGGGCGGCGGGGGTCGGAGTACGGTGCCGCCGATGGGCACCAGGGGGCATGGGTCGATCCACCCGGTCGCGCGGGAGGTGGCGATCGAGCGTCGCGCCGTCCTGCGGGCCATGGGGCTGGGGGCGGCCGGCCTCGCCCTCGGCGGCGTCGGCGCCCTGGCCGGGTGCGGGGGCGACGACGACCGGCGCGACGGGCGCGGCACGACGACCACCACGCGGCCGGCGCGGCCGGCGGCCAGCGTCGCCGCCTACGACCCCGACACCCCGTACTGGGAGCAGGGCGCCTTCGCCCCCGTGCCCGACGAGTCCACCGTCACCGACCTGCGGGTCACGGGGACGATCCCGTCGGAGCTGTCGGGGCTCTACGTCCGCAACGGGTCGAACTCGACCACCGGCCGCTCACCCCACTGGTTCATGGGCGACGGCATGGTCCACGGGATGCGGATCGAGGACGGCCGGGCGACCTGGTACCGCAACCGCTACGTGCACACGACGCTCTACGACCAGGGCATCGAGTTCGCCGACGCCGGGGTCCCCGGGGGCGACATCAGCCAGAGCAACGTCGCCATCGTCCAGCACGCCGGGCGGTTGCTCACCCTCGGCGAGGTCGGCTTCCCCTACGAGCTGTTGACCGCCGACCTCACCACCGTCGGCCCCTACGACTTCGGAGGCCGCCTCGACACGTGGATGACGGCCCACCCGAAGATCGACCCCGCCACCGGGCGGATGCACTTCTTCGGCTACGGGTTCATGGATCCGCTGCTCACCTACCACGTGGCCGACGCCGACGGCCGGCTGGTCCACAGCACGCCGATCGACATCCCCGTCGCCACCATGATCCACGACTTCGCCGTCACCGACCGCGACGTCATCTTCTGGATCGGCCCCGTGCTCTTCGGCGTCGAGGGCTCGGTGCCGGGGTTCCCCTACGGGTGGGACCCCGAGGGCGGCCCGACCCGGGTCGGCGTCATGCCCCTCGACGGCGACGGCTCCCAGATGCGCTGGGTCGACATGGACCCGAGCTTCGTCTTCCACGGCACCAACGCCCACCGCGAGGGCGACGACGTGGTGCTCCACCTGAACCAGCTCGACTCGGCCTTCGGGCCCGACGGAGACCTCGTGCCCTCGCGCCTCCACGAGTGGCGCATCGGCACCGGCGGCGACGCCCTCACGCTCCGCCGCGAGCAGCTCAACGACGTCGACATGGACCTGCCGATGATCGACCGGCGCCACACGGGCACGGAGGTCCGCCATGCCTGGTACGTCACCACCGACGACACCGGCGACTACGGCTTCGAGTTCGCCGGCACCCTCCACCGCGACATGCGGACGGGGCGGGAGCAGGTCTGGGACCCGGGCCCCCACGAGCGGGCCGGCGAGGTGTTCTTCGTCGCCGGCGGGCGGGGCGAGGGCGAGGGCTGGCTGCTGACCTTCGCCTACGACCGCACCACCGACACCTCGGCCCTCGCCATCCTCGACGCCCAGGACGTGGCCGCCGGCCCCGTGGCTCGGGTGCACCTGCCCGTGCGGGTGCCCTTCGGGTTCCACGGCCTGTGGGTCCCGGAGTCCGACCTGTAGGGCGATCCTCGATCAGCGGCGCCGGGCGCGGCGCCACGGAAGGTGCCTGGCACCATCCGTGGCGACCCCCGAGGGGGTGGGAGGACCCCGGCGCGCACCGGCCCCCTGGTCACCGAGGCTGCGCTAACTTCGGCCGCTCATCGACCGGACGGAGTGGGGGCACATGGCCACCGAGTTCTCTCGTGGGCAGAAGAGCCCACTGTCGAACCTGACCCCGGGGACCGACCTCTACGTCGGCGTCAAGATCGAGGGTCCGGGGACGTGGGACATCTCGTGCTTCGGCCTCGACGAGGCCGACAAGCTGTCCGACGACAGCTACTTCGTGTTCTTCAACCAGCCCAAGTCGCCCGAGGAGTCGATCCAGCTCCTCGGGGCCCAGTCGGGCGACACGGAGTCGTTCCGGCTCACCCTCGACAAGGTGCCGGACAAGATCCGCAAGCTCTCGATCTGCGCCGCCAGCGACGACGCCACCGCCGGCCAGATCAGCAGCGGCTGGTTCCGCATCGTGGTCGGCGGCGAGGAGGTCATGAAGTTCACCTTCTCCGGGGCCGACTTCTCCGGCGAGCGGGCCATCATCATCGGCGACGTCTACATGAAGAGCGTCTGGCGGGTCGCCGCCGTGGGCCAGGGGTTCAACGGCGGCCTGGCCGACCTCATCCGCTCCTACGGCGGCGAGGTCGCCGACGAGGAGCCGGCGCCGGCCGCGCCCCCGGCCAACACCGGCTTCGCCCCGCCCCCCGGCGGGCCCGCGCCGGCACCCGCCCCCGCCCCGGGCTTCGCCCCGCCCCCCGGCGGGCCGGCACCGGCCCCTCAGCCGGCGCCGCAGTTCGGTGCTCCCCCCGGCGGTCCCGCCCCGGCCCCACCGCCGCAGGCCCCGGCGGCACCGGCGGCCGCCGCCCCGACGGGCGCCCCCGGCGGCACCATCGACCTGTCGAAGGCGCCGGCCCAGGGCTACGGCGACACGCCGACGATGTACCAGCCGACCCCGCCCGGGGCCATGAACAGCCTGGCGCAGTACAAGGAGAAGCCGACCACCGGTCGCTACACCCAGCAGAGCTCGAAGATGATCAAGGTGACCCTCGGCCCCGAGGTGCTCACCCGCAAGGGCTCGATGGTCGCCTACCAGGGCAACATCGAGTTCGACCACAAGGGCTCGGGCGGGCTCAAGAAGATGCTCGAGAACAAGATGACCGGCCAGGGCCTGAGCATGATGATCTGCCGGGGCGAGGGCGAGGTCTTCCTGGCCGAGGACTCGACCGACCTCCACATCGTCGAGCTCAACGGCCGCACGATCAACATCAACGCCAACAACGTCCTGTGCATGGACGCGACGCTGGCGGTCGAGACCAAGCGGATGGAGAGCGCCGGCCTCCCCGGCGGCGGCTTCTTCCACATCGAGGTGTCCGGCCAGGGCACCATCGTGGTGATGACGCACGGGACCCCGATGACGATCCCGGTCCAGGGCCCGACGTCGACCGACGTCAACGCCACCGTGGCCTGGTCGGCCGGCATGCGGGTCAGCGTGTCGAGCCAGGTCCGGGTCCAGCGCAACCTGTACGCCGGCCAGTCGGCCGAGACCGGATGCCTCGACTTCATGGGGATGGGCGAGGCCTTCGTGGTCGTCCAGCCCTACGAGGTCTGAGGCCAGAGGAGGGACGATGGAAGGCTTTCTCACCCAGCAGTACCAGCCGACGCCGATCGGCGATCGGATGTCGAACCACGGCTCGAAGATGGCCAAGGTCATCATGCAGCCGGGGGTCGACATCATGGCCAAGGCCGGCTCGATGGTCGCCTACAAGGGGCTGATCGACTTCAACCCCAACCCGCCGGCGATGGGCAACCTCATCAAGTCGTGGGCCACGGGCGAGGGTGTCCAGCTGATGCAGGCCACCGGCCAGGGCGAGCTGTACCTCGCCGACTACGGCGCCGACGTCGTGGTGATGCAGCTGGCCAACGAGGCCCTCTCGGTCAACGGCCCCAACATCCTCGCCTTCGAGAACACCCTCCAGTGGGGCATCGAGCGGGTGAAGGACGTGAAGATGGCCTTCTCCGGGATGGGCATGTTCAACGTGGTGCTGCGCGGCCAGGGCTGGGTGGCGCTGACCAGCCGGGGCACGCCCGCCGTGCTCGACACTCGCGAGGCGCCGACCTTCGTCGACACCGATGCCCTCGTCGCCTACACCGAGGGGCTCCAGATCACCCCCCGGCGCACCGCCAAGTTCAGCAGCCTCATCCCCGGCCGGGGATCCGGCGAGGCCTTCCAGCTCGGCTTCCAGGGCCAGGGCTTCGTGGTGGTCCAGCCGGCCGAGGACGCGTCGTCCAAGTTCTCCGTGAGAGGTTGAGGCCGAGCCCCGCGAGGCCGACCAGGAAGGCATTGAGGAGAGACCCATGGGCTATCCCCCCCAAGGCGGCTACCCCCCGCAGGGCGGCTACCCGCCCCAGCCCGGCCCCCCCGGGGGCTACCCGCCGCAGCCGGGCGGCTACCCACCCCAGCCCGGTGGGTACCCGCCCCAGCCCGGGGGCTACCCGCCCCAGCCCGGCGGCTACCCACCCCAGCCCGGGGCGCCCGGCTACGGCCAGCCGCCCGGCATGGGCAACATCTACGGAGCCCCCGGGGCCGACGGGTTCGGCCGCGACACGCTGTTCAGCAACACCCCGGTCGAGTCGAACGAGGCCTTCGCCCTCCAGAACGGGAAGATGCTCAAGGTCACCCTCGGCCAGTCGTCGGGGATGAAGGAGCTGTTCGCCAAGTCGGGCTCGATGATCGCCTACCAGGGCGGCGTCACCTTCGACGGCAACTCCCGCTCGTGGGCCCAGCAGCAGACCTCGCGGATGACCCGCCAGGTCCTCCCGCTGATGAAGGTCTCCGGCGCCGGCACCGTCTACTTCGCCAACCAGGCCCAGGACCTGTTCATCCTCGAGCTCAAGGGCGACAGCTTCACCATCGACAAGGACAACCTCCTCGCCTTCAGCCCCGGGCTGCGGTGGGACGTCGTCCGGGTCGACACCGGCCAGCAGATCGGCGGCATGGACGCCTTCAACATCGAGCTGACCGGCAACGGCCACTTCGTCTGCTGCTCCCAGGGCGCCCCGCTGGTGATGAACGTCGATCCGTCGAACTACTACTTCGCCGACGCCGACGCCGTCCTCGGCTGGAGCTCGTCGCTGGCGGTGAGCATGCAGGCCGCCGTCACCAGCTCGTCGGTCACCTCGATGCGGGCCAACACCGGTGAGAGCTGGCAGATGAACTTCACCGGCGAGGGCCAGGTCATCGTCCAGCCGGCCGAGATGCTGCCGCCGTTCAACGCCGTGGCCACCAACGCCCAGGGCGTCCCCCAGAGCCTGGGCGACCTCTTCGGCTCCGGCTTCGCCGGCAACAACCCCTTCGGCGGCCGCTAGCCCGACGGATGGGGTCAGACCCCATGTGTCGGGTCTCACCGACCCGTCGTCAGCCCGCCACCCGGTCGACCTCGGCGCCGTCGGCGTCGAGGGCCACGAACACGACCTCGTCGGACCGACCGGCGTCGATCAGGCCGGTGGGCAGCTCGGCGAGCCAGGCCCGGATGCCGGCGGCCTCGTGGACCTCGCCCCGGGCGATGAGGTCTCCCGCGGGGTCGCGCACCTCCACCTCCGCCACCTCGGGACCGGCCGGCCCGAAGGCCCAGGCCGTCTCGTCGGTCTCGACGATGGCCCACTCGTCGCGCAGGGGGGCGCCGACCGGCGATCCCTCAGGCCCGTCGCTCGACCCACCGGAGGTCGACGAGGACCGCCCGACCGTCGCTCCGAGACGCAGGTCCACGCCAGAGGTGAGGCCGACCTCGCTGCCGTCGGCGTCGTGGACGAGGGTCCACGGCGTCCTGTCGGTCGCGGTCCCCCGGGCCAGGACGGTGACACCGGGTGCGTCCACGCCTCGCTCCGCCACCTGCCGACGGAGGTCGTCCAGCTCGTCGGGAGCCACGGGGACGAGGTCCTCGGCCCAGGCGACGAGGTCCTGGCCGTCCCGGGCCGGATCCGACGCGGTGGCGACGACCTCGACGACCTCGACGACCTCGCCGGGCTGCTCCTCCCACCGGAGGGACCACCAGCTGATCGGCGGCACCTGCTGGAAAAGGTCGGCGCGGGTCAGCACGGCGTCGTGCCCGCGCACGGTGACCTGCTGGGCGTCGGCGGCCACCAGGGTGGGGAGCGCCGTCTCCAGCGGGCCACCGGTCCGGACCACGACCGCCACCGCTCCCTCCACACCGCCACCGACCCCCGTCTGGTACCAGACCGACCAGGTCGTCGCCGGCTCCACGGTGGCGGAGAACCCGATGGCGCCGGCACGGGGGCCGAGGACCGCCAGCAGGGGGGCGCTCCCCAACGGCTCGGTCCCCGCGGGGAGAGCCGCGGCGGGGATGGCGGCCCCGTCCGGGCCGATCTCGACCGCAGCGGCGGCGGTCCGGACGGCGGCGGCGCCCGCCGGCTCGCCCACCACGACCACGATCCGGTCGTCGACCTCGACCATGACCCCGTGCCCGCCGAACCGCTCCGACGCGTCCCAGGCCGGTCGGCCGCCGATGTCGATCGACCGCAGGCCCTCGGCGGCGGTCGACGCCGTCTCGGGTTGGGGCACGCAGTCGTCCGGGGCGTCGAGGAGGTCGCACCCGGCCATGTCGGCGACGGGCAGGGCGGCGACCGCCAGGGTCGGCGTCGCCGGGTCGGCCCCGTAGACCGCCGCCGTGCCGAGGTCGGTCCCGGGGGCGTCGATGGGCCCCTCCTGCACGCCGGCCAGGTCGTAGCCCTCGGGCCCGGCGCCCAGGCGGAACCGAGAGGTGGCGCCCGGGACGACCCGGTCGGCGGGGGCGCTGTCGTCGTCGCCCGAGGACACCAGGGCGACGGCGCCGGCCACGAGCACCACCGCGGCGACGGCCGCCGCCACCAGGCCGACGACGGACCGGGGGCGCCGAGTCCGGTCGGGGCGGGCGTCGACGTCGATGCGGACGACGTCGGGGGCGAACGCCGGGACGGGCCGGTCGGTCACGGCGGCGCGGACGCCGGCGGCGGCGGCGCGGCCGCGGGCATCGAGGTCGGCGTGGGTGCGATCGTCGCTCACGCGTCCTCCTCGGGGGTGGGGGCGGTCAGGGTGCGGGCCAGCGTGCGGCGGCCCCGGGAGAGGTGGACCCGGACGGTCGAGCCCCGCACGTCGAGCAGGGCGGCGATGGCGGCGACGTCCATGTCCTCCAGGTAGTGGAGGGCGATCACCTGGGCCTGGCGCTCGGGCAGTGCCCGGACGGCGGCCCAGAAGTCGGGATCGGTGTCGGGGGGTGCGTCGGCCGCGCCTTGGGCCACGCGGGCCGCGGTCTCCAAGCGGGCCGAACCGGCGGCGACCACCTGGAGGTGGCGGCGGTGCGACACGGCCCGGTTGGCGACGGCCCGCCGGACCCACGCCCCGGGCCTGTCGAGCGCGCCCACGTCGTCCCACCGGCGGTAGGCGTCGAGGAAGGCGTCCTGGGCCAGCTCCTCGCCCGTCGCCCGGGAGCCGCTCAGCGTCCAGCCCAGGGCCACCACCGCGTGCCAGTCGGTCCGGTACAGCTCGTCGAACTCCGACCGGGTGACGTCATCGGTCGTCATCGGCGCCTCCACGACCACTCACTCGCACGAGGCCCCCGATGTGCGTACCCGGCCCGTCCGACGGATGGGGTCTGACCCCATCCGTCGTCAGCCGGGCTGGGAGGAGCCGGGTTGGGCGCCCCGCACCTCCTCGAGGCCCTGGCGGAGGGCCTCGAGGTCGTCGACCAGGCCGTCGACCTCGACGCCGAGGCGGCCGTAGGCGGCCTGGTCGGTCGCGCTGACGGAGATCTCCAGGGCCCGGGCCACGGCGTTGTCCATGCGGGCGTCCATCAGACGGAGCTGGTCGTAGGTCTCGTCGATGATGCGGTCGAGGCGGTCGGCGGCGTCGATCTGGCTCTGCAGCGCCTCGGCCAACCGGGCCCGCGACGTGTCGTCGTGGGTGCGGCCGGCGGTGTGGAGGGAGGCCAGCTCGGCCCGCACGGCGGGATCGTCGATGGCGAGACGGGCCTCGACGAGCGACTCGCCCCGCGAGGCGATCCGCCAGGACTCGTGGAGGCCGTCCTCGAGGCGCCCGCCGATCTCGGCCAGCCGGTCGCGCAGAGGTCCCTCCGGCGTCCGCTCGACCAACCGCTGGAAGGTCTCGTGGGCCTCCCTGGCGTCGCGCACGAAGCTGCGCCAGGGCTCGCGCAGGGCGAAGGGGTCGATCTTCTCGCCCCGCCTGCGGGGGATGGCCACGGCGCCGCGCCCCAGCCACGCCAGCCCGCCCAGGCCGGCGGCGCCCAGGACGACCGGCACGCTCGTCACCACCGCGCCGACACCGCCCGCCACGGCACCGCCGGCGGCCAGGCCCAGACCTGACGGCGAGGCGAGGGCCCTGGCCACGGGCACGCTGAAGATCCGCTCGCGCCAGGTGAGCCCGGTGCGCAGGGGGCGCCGACGGGCGGAGCGCAGGTCGGGGCGGGGCGGAGTCCCGGGTGTCGGCGCCCATCCCGGAGCGCTCCCCGGGGCACCGGCGGCCGGCGGCGGCGCCGGGCGCGGTGGGGGTCCGGGCGCCGGCGGAGGGGGCGGCGGGGCGGGGACGCCGGGTGGTGGGGGGAAGGGCGCCGCCCCCCGGGCAGGTGCCGCCGGCGGTGGCACGGGTGGCGTCGCCGGCTGCGGCGGGGCCGGCTCGGGCGCCCCGGGGAGGCGCGTGCCGCCATCGATCCGCTCGAGGAACGCCCGCAGCCCGGCCCGGTACCCGGTGCCGTGGAGCACCATCCGCCACCCGTCGCGGCGGTAGAGGTCGGCCACGATGATGGCCCGCTCGCCTGACAGCTCGGCGCCTGTGAACGACCACCGGGCCGTCTCGTGCCCGTCGGCCAGGACCCGCAGCCACGCCTCCTCGAGGTCGGCCGCCGACAGCCGGGCATCGCCGATCAGGGCGATCCGCAGGGTCTGGACCGACGACGGCACCCGGGCCAGCTGGACGGTCACGGCGACGGTGTCGCCGCCGGAACCGGGGCCGATGGCCACGCTGCCGCTGAACGACGTGGGTTGATGGCGCGACAGGAGGAACCCGCGATCGACGAGGGTCTCGTCCTCCTCGAGCCCGGCGACCACGACCTCGAAGCCCGCCGGACGGACCCCGAGGCCGAGGACGAGGTCGTCGGAGACGCCGAGGTCCGTGACCCGGAGGCGCTGGCCGCGGGTCAGGGCCACGGGTGGACGCCCCCGAGGGCTGTCAGCGTCGGAAGGCTCAGACGTTCACGCCGTAGCTCTGGGCCAGCGGGCCCAGGCCACCGGCGAAGCCCTGGCCGACGGCCCGGAACTTCCACTCGTCGCCGTTGCGGTACACCTCGCCGAAGACCATGGCGGTCTCGACCGACGCATCCTCGGAGAGGTCGTAGCGGGCGATCTCGCTCTGGTCCGAGCCGTTGAGCACGCGGATGAACGCGTTGGACACCTGGCCGAAGTTCTGGCCCCGGGCGTCGGCCTGGTCGATGGTGACGCCCACGACGATCTTGTCGACGTCGGCCGGCACGCTCACCAGGTTGACCTTGACCTGCTCGTCGTCGCCCTCGCCGGCACCGGTGCGGTTGTCGCCGGTGTGCTCGACGGAGCCGTCGGCCGACTTGAGGTTGTTGTAGAAGATGAAGTCGGCGTCGGAGCGGACCTTGCCCTCGGCGTTCACGAGGAACACGCTGCCGTCGAGGTCGAAGTCGGTGCCGTCGGTGGCCCGGACGTCCCAGCCCAGACCGACGACGATGTCGGTGAGGCCCGGGGCCTCCTTCGACAGCGAGACGTTGCCGCCCTTGCTCAGCGAAACAGCCATGGGTTCGTCCTCCGAAGGGATGCGCTCGAGGTGACCGCCCGTCCATCGAGCGGCGCGGGGGCGGACCCTACCAGCGCCCCCTTCGCCGGGTCGGTCGTCCGGTGACCCCACCCCTCACCCCGTCGACCACCCCCGACCTCGGTCGCGACGGACCGACCCGGCGCCGCACCCCGAGGACCGAGCGCGACAGGGCGTGCGTACACTTCCGGCCGTGTCCGACGCCGCTGCGCCTGGTCCGAGCCCCGAGGACGCCGAGACCGAGCCCACCCCGGCCGCCCCGCCGGACGGTGCCCCGGGAGGGACCGACGACGTCCCCACCGGCGAGCCCGACGCCGTCCTGGTGGCCGAGGCGACGGGGACCGGCGACGAAGGCGCCGGCGCGCCCGACCCGGCTCCGGCCACCGATCCCGAGACCGAGGTCCCCACCGGTGAGCCCGACGCCGTGCTCGTCGCCGAGGTCACGGGGTCCCGCGGCGGCGCCGCGGGCGAGCCCGTCGGCGACGCCGCCCCCACGCCCCCCGAGGACGCACCACCGACCCCGGAGGAGCCGTCCGCCGGCGACGGGGACCTGGCTCCCCTGCTCGAGGAGGTCGCCGGGGCCCGGGCCGACATCACCGGGGTCCGCGAGGGCGTCGACTCGCTCCTGCCCGACCTGGCCGCCACGGCCCGGGAGGAGACGGTGAGCACGGGGCTGGCCGGGCTCCAGCGCAGCGTCGAGGAGCTGGTGCGCCTCACCCGCCGGGCCGACGAGCACGTGGCCGAGCTCCACGGCGAGAACCAGCGGCTCCGGGCCGGCGAGCTGGCGTCGGCCACCCGCCCGATGCTGCGCGACCTGGTGCGGCTGTCGGACGAGGTGGCCCAGCTCACCTCGGCCTGCCACCCCGAGGCCCGCGCCGACCTCGAGCTGGTCGGGTCGCGCCTGATCGACACGCTGGCCCGCTGGGGCCTGACGCCGTTCACCCCCGCGGTGGGCGACCCCCTCGACGCCACCCGGCACCAGGGGGTCGGCCGGGTCGCCTCGACCGACGGCGAGCCGGGCACCATCGCCTCGGTCCGCCGACCCGGGTTCGCCGACGACGAGGGCCGGGCCTTCCGCCCGGCCGAGGTCGAGGTCTTCGCCGCCCCACCCCCACCCGACGACGACACCCCCTCCGAGGAGTGACCTGATGGCCAACACCGTCTACGGCATCGACCTGGGCACGACGTACTCGTGCATCTCGCGGGTCGACCGCTTCGGCCGCCCCGAGGTCCTCACCAACCTCGACAACGAGCCCACGACCCCGTCGGTGGTGCTGTTCGACACCGACGACCAGGTGGTCGTGGGCAAGCAGGCCAAGCGCCAGGCCCGGATCAACCCGGACAACGTGGCCTCGCTCGTCAAGCGCAGCATGGGCGACCACGAGTGGCGGTTCTCGGCCCAGGGCAAGGAGTGGTCGGCCCCGGCCATCAGCGCCTTCATCCTCAAGGCCCTGGCCGGCGACGTCGAGCGCCAGACCGGCGAGCCGGTCACCGACGTGGTCATCACCGTCCCCGCCTACTTCGGCGACGAGGAGCGCAAGGCCACCAAGCTGGCCGGTGAGTACGCCGGCATGAACGTCGTCGACATCATCAACGAGCCGACGGCCGCCGCCTTCGCCTACGGGTTCGCCAGCCAGGGCACCGAGGCCGAGACGGTGCTGGTGTACGACCTCGGCGGCGGGACCTTCGACGTCACCGTCATCGAGCTGTCCGAGCGCAAGATCAAGGTGATCACCACCGACGGCGACCACGAGCTGGGGGGCGCCGACTGGGATGCCCGCCTGGCGACCCACCTGTCGGAGCGCTTCATGGAGGAGTGCCCCGACGCCGAGGACCCCCTCGACGACTCCTACGGCGCCCAGGACCTCATCTCCGCCGCCGAGGAGGCCAAGCAGAACCTCACCAACCGGGACTCGACCGACGTGCTGGTCGTCCACGCCGGGCACCGGGCCAACATCACCGTGACCCGCGCCGAGCTCGAGCAGCTCACCGCCAGCCTGCTGACCCGCACGATGCAGCTCACGCGGGCGGTCACCAAGGCGGCCGAGGCCCGCGGCGTCACCACCATCGACCGGGTCCTCCTCGTGGGCGGCTCGTCGAAGATGCCCGTCGTGGCCGAGCGGCTGCGCGCCGACTTCGGCTTCGACCCGCAGCTGGCCGACCCCGACCTGGCGGTGGCCAAGGGCGCCGCCATCTACGGCCAGAAGAAGGAGATCGAGCAGGTCGTGATCGACGACCTGGTCGCCCAGGGCAAGCTGGCCGAGGGCCAGTCCATCGACGACGCCGACAGCGTCGACCTGAGCAAGGTCATCGGTGACGCGGCCGAGAGCTACGGACTGCCCAGCGACGTGGTCTCGGACCTGGTCGGCACCCAGGTGCAGAACGTCTGCTCCCGCGGCTTCGGGCTCCTGATCCAGGGGTCGGACGGGAAGACGACGGCGTCGTTCCTCACGCACCGCAACGACAACCTGCCGCTGGTGGTGACCGACACCTTCTACACCGTCGTCGACGACCAGTCGGAGGTGCAGATCGACGTCTTCGAGCAGGGCGGCAGCGAGGAGTCCGAGGACCCCGAGGACAACTCCCTGCTGATCTCGGGCTCGATCACCGGCATCCCGCCGGGCCACAAGAAGGGCGCCGCCGTCGAGGTCACCTTCGCCATGGGCAGCGACGGCACCCTCGAGGTGACCGGCCGCCACGTGGCCATGGACGAGCCCCTCCACCTCCGGGTCGAGACGGGAGCCGCCCTCAGCCCCGAGACGATCGCCTCCGAGAAGGGCGACGTCGACCTGCGCAAGCCGTCGATGTGACCCCCCGGGACGGGACACGGATGGTGCCTGGCACCATCCGTGTCCGCGGTGAGCGATGACGGCGTTCGACGCGAACTCGTACCGCAAGGAGATCCTGAAGCCGCTGCTCGACCGGGGCGAGCACGACGTCAGCGACCCCTTCGCGGTCGTGGGCCTCGACCCGTCGGTCGACGACGAGGAGCTCATCCGCCAGCGGATGGGCGAGGTGATCGCCTTCTGGCGCAAGGAACGGTCGAGCCCCCGCTACAAGGGCCTGGTCGCGTCGCTGCTGGACCAGCAGGACGCCATCTCATCCCAGCTGCTCGACCCCGGCCGGCGGGCCGAGGCCCGGGCCCGGGTCCAGGGCGCCTCGGCGTCCGCCGACGCGGCCGCCGCCGCCCGGGTCGACGAGCTGCTCGACGCCCTCGAGCGCCGCCACGGCGGGATCCCCCGGGACCGGCTGGACCGGCTCCGCTCCCTCGCCGCCCTCGAGGGCATCACCGCGGCCCAGATCGACGCCCGCCTGGCCGACCGCACCCTGATCGAAGACCGCGACGACGGCGTCGAGCCCGTCCCCGCCGCCCAGCGCAAGCAGGTGGCGGCCCTCCTGGCCGAGCTCGAGCGGCTCGACCGCGACGGTGGCGCCCACCGCACCCTCTACGACTTCCTGGGCCTGCCCGTCGGGGCCCCGACCGACGCCATCGAGGCCCGGCGGGAGGCCATCGACGCCCGCAACCGCCAGCGCCGCCACGACCGGCTCCGCACCGTCGTCGACGAGCTGCTGGCCCTGTCCGAGACCCTCCTCGTCCGCGGCGACCCCCGCCGCTACCTGGCCGGGATCGAGGAGGGGGTGCGGGAGCAGATCCGCCCCGCCATCGAGACGGCCGTCCTGCTGGAGGACCGCGTCAGCGCGGCCGAGTCCGAGCGCCTGACGCGGGAGGCGGTGTCGGCCGGGCTCGACCCCGGCGCGGCCCGGGACCTCGTCGTCGAGGTCGCCCGGGCCCTGCACGCCCCCATCGACGTGGGCTCGATCGCGGACTACGTCGTCTGCGCGACCTGCAACGCGACCAACACCCGCCACGACCACGTCACCACCTGCTCGCGCTGCGGCGGCGACCTCTACCGCAGCTGCCCCCGGTGCGGCACGACGGCAGCCCGCAGCGACGTGCGCTGCGGGTCCTGCCGGTTCGACCTCCGGGCCTACGACGAGGCCGCCGAGGACCTCGGGCGGGCCGCCGCCGACCTCGAGGCCGGGCGCCTCGCCGCCGCCGCCGAGCGCATCCACGACGCCGCCGCGTGGGGCGAGGACCTGCCCGACCTGGTGCGCCTGCGCGAGCAGGTCGAGTCGGTCGGTCGGACCGCCGACGACGCCTGGGCCAACCTCGCCCTCGCCCTCGACGAGCGGCGGGTCGACGACGCCCGCCGCTACCTCACCAGCCTGGGCCGGATCGCCTCGGACCGGCCCGCCCCCGACGGCACGACCCTCGCCGCCGCCGCGGCCCGCCTCGACGCCCTGGACGCCGAGGTCGAGGCCGCCGTCGCCACCGCCGCCGGGGCCGAGGACGGCGCCGAGCGGGAGCGGGCCCTGCTCGCCGTGCTCGACCGCTTCCCGGGGGCCTCGGCCGTGGCCACCGCCCTGGCCGACGTCGGTGTCCAGCCGGCCACCGGCGTCGTCGCCGAGCGGACCGGGGCGGCCATCACCGTGCACTGGTCGCCGTCGGCCTCCCCGGGACCGGTCGAGTACCGGGTGGCCCGCACCATCGACCGGTCGGGTGGGTCCTCGACCCCGCTGGGACGGACCACGGCGACCGCCCTGGAGGATGCCGGCCCGCCCGCCGGCGAGCCCGTCACCTACGCCGTCGTGGCCGCCCGGCTCGGCGTCACCGCCCCCGAGGCCCGGTCCCAGCCCGTCGTCCACGCCCCCGCCGTGACCGGGCTGGAGGCCGTCGAGCACGACGGCGCCGTCGAGCTGCGCTGGCGGACGGTGCGGACCGGCGACGTGTGGGTCGAGCGGAGCGAGCCCGACGCACCCGGCGCCATGACCCGCAAGCTGCGGGGCGGCCCCACCGGGGTGCTCGACAGCGCCGTGCGCACCGGCACCCACTACCGCTACGACGTGCAGGTCGAGTACCCGGCCACGGCCACGTCGCCGGCGACCCGCTCGGCGGTGGCCTCGGTCGAGGCCGACGCCTTCGCCGTGCCCGGCGCGCCGCCGGCGCCGACCGTGCAGCCCAGTGCGCGGTCGATCACCGTCACCGTGCCCGACCCCGGGCCGGGGGTCGACGTCGTCGTGCTGCGGGCCGGCACGGCGCCGACGGTCACGCCCGGAACCGACCTCGACGACGCCGGGCGACGGGACCTGGGCGGCGCCCTCGCCGGGCGGGACGGCAGGGCCTTCGACGCCGCCGACGGCGGGCCCCGGTGGTACGTGCCCGTCCACGCTGTCCGCGGCCACAACGTCGTGGGACCGGCCGTCGCCCACCCGGGGGTGGCCGAGGTCGAGCGGGTCCGGGTCGACGTCGACGCCACCGGGCCCATCGTCCGGTGGGACTGGCCCGCCGGGTGCACCGAGGCCGTCATCCACTGGTCGACCGGCGCCGACCCGGTGGAGCCCGGGGGTCCCGGGGTGACCGAGAGCCGCACCACCAACACCGCCTACGACATCCACGGGGGGTGGCGACCGCCGGGCGTCACCACCGCTCCGCTCCAGGTCCTGGTGCTGGCGGCGGGCCGGATCGACGGCCAGCGGGTGCCGGTCCCGGGCTGGTCGGACGCCGCCCGGGCGTCGCTCTGAGGGACCCCTCCCCCTGGGGGCGCCCCGAGGAACGGGGCTCCGATCCTCCCACTAAGGTCCGCCCGACATCGTCGATACAAGGAGGGCACGGACCATGGGCGTGTCGCTGAGCAAGGGCGGGAACGTCTCCCTGTCGAAGGAGGCCCCCGGCCTCAACCGCATCCTGATCGGCCTGGGGTGGGACACCCGCTCGACCGACGGGGCCGACTTCGACCTCGACGCCAGCCTCTTCATGTTGAGCGCCGAGGGCCGGGTGCGGTCCGACTCGGACTTCATCTTCTACAACAACCTCAAGAGCGCCGACGGCTCCGTCGAGCACACCGGCGACAACCTCACCGGCGAGGGCGAGGGTGACGACGAGGCCATCAAGGTCGCGGTAAACTCGGTCCCGCCCGACGTCGACAAGCTCGTCGTCGCCGTGACCATCCACGACGCCCAGGCCCGCGGCCAGAACTTCGGCCAGGTCGAGAACGCCTTCATCCGCGTCGTCAACGACGAGAACGGCACCGAGATCGCCCGCTACGACCTCTCCGAGGACGCCTCGGTCGAGACGGCGATGATCTTCGGCGAGATGTACCGCCACGGCGCCGAGTGGAAGTTCCGGGCCGTGGGCCAGGGCTACACCGGTGGCCTGGGCCCACTGGCCCAGAGCTACGGCATCAACGTCGGCTGACGCGGACGGCGGCGTGCAGTTCACCAGGGGTCAGAAGTCGAAGCTGTCGGCCCTCACGCCGAGCCAGCAGATCGAGGTCGGCGTCCGGGTCACCGGCGGCGGCCACGAGAGCGACACCGTGCTGTGCCTGGTGCTGGGCCCGGACCAGAAGGTCGTCGACCCGCAGTCCGTGGTGGGCGCCCACGCCCCCACCGGGGGCGGAGGGTTCATCGTCTGGCAGGGCGCCAAGGACGGTGACACGGGGGTGTTCTGGATCGACCTGGCCCAGCTGCCCGCCGGCCAGCGCCTGGCCATCGTGGTCGGGGGGAGCGGCCAGCCGTACTCCTCGCTCGGGTCGGGCCAGGTGCGGATCTCGGCCGTCGGCGGCGGCGAGGTCATGACCTTCCCGTTCTCCGGCTCCGACTTCTCGGGCGAGCGGGCGATCATCGCGACGGAGCTGTACGTCAAGGATGAATGGAGGGTGGCGGCCCGGGGCGACGGCTTCAACGACGGCATGCCCGCCCTGCTGGCCTCCTACGGGGCGGCCGCCATCCCCGGCGCCGCCCCTGCGGCCCCACCGCCGCCCGCCGCACCACCGTCACCCGCCGCACCACCGCCACCTGCCGCTCCTCCCCCGGCGCCGCCCCCCGCCGCACCGCCCCCCGTGGCGCCACCGCCGGTCGCACCGCCCCCCGCCGCCCCGCCGGGCCCACCGCCGGCCGCACCGCCGCCGGCGATGCCGCCCCCCACGTCGATCCCGCCGTCGGGACCGTTCGGAGGGGCCGCGCCGCCCCCCGCCGCCGCACCACCGCCCGCCGCCCCACCCCCCGCGGCTGCTCCCCCGCCGGCCGCCGCCCCGCCGCCCGCCGCGGCCGCCCCTGCGCCGGCGGTCAACCTGGGCAAGGTCACCCTGTCCAAGCAGGGCGAGCAGCGCTCGGTCAGCCTCAAGAAGGGCGCCGGGTCGCGGCCCATCCACATCAACCTCAACTGGCAGGCGTCGAGCGGCAAGCGGCGCGGGTTCCTCAGCGGCCGCAGCTCGGCCCCGGACCTGGACCTGGGGTGCATGTTCGAGCTCAAGGACGGGCGCAAGAGCGTGATCCAGCCCCTCGGGGGGAACTTCGGCTCGCCCCACGGCCCGCCGTGGATCCACCTCGACAAGGACGACCGCAGCGGCGGGGCGGCCGACGGCGAGAACCTCTTCCTCACCCAGCCCGAGCACCTGGCCCGGGTGATGGTCTTCGCCATGATCTACGAGGGGGCCCCCGACTTCATGAGCGTCGGCGGGTACCTGAGCATCCTCGACCAGGACGGCCAGCTCACCCAGATCGTCCTCGACAACCCCGACGCCAACCGGACCTTCTGCGCCGTCGCCCTCATCACCACCAAGGAGGACCAGGTGGTGATCCAGAAGGAGGAGCGGTACTTCCGGCACGCCGAGGAGGCCGACAACTACTACGCCTTCGGCTTCAACTGGCGCGCCGGCAGCAAGGACTGACCTCCCACCCCGATGAGGAGGCACCCCCCATGCCGCCCCGCAACCCCTTCCCCGACACCGACGACGGCCTCTGGTACCAGCCGCCGCTCGGGATCGCCGCCACCGACACCCCCGCCATGATCGGTGCCGGCCTCGGCGGCACCCTCTACACGCCGTCGATCGAGGTCGAGCTGTCGCGCAAGCTCCGCAGCGCGGCCCGTCTGGGCGCCGTCTCCGCGGTCGTCTGCCTCGAGGACTCGATCAGCGACGACGACGTGGCCGAGGCCGAGCGCAACGTCACGACCTGGTTCCGCCAGCTGGCCATCGAGGGGTGGGACGACCTCCCCCTCCTGTTCCTGCGCCCCCGCGCCCCCGCCCACCTCGTCGCCATCGCCGAGCAGCTCGGCGCCGACGGAGCCGCCCTGGTCGGCGTCTGCCTGCCCAAGTTCACCGCCGCCACCTCCAGCACCTGGTTCGAGGCCCTCGACGTGTCCAGCTCGCTGGTCGGCCACCAGCTCATGGCCATGCCCATCATCGAGAGCCGCCAGGCGGTGGCGGCCGAGACCCGCGTCGAGGAGCTCGTCGCCCTGCGGACCGTGCTCGCCGTCGAGCGCCACCGGGTGCCCGCCGTCCGCGTCGGCGGCAGCGACCTGTGCGGGTACTTCGGCGTCCGCCGCCGGGCGGACCAGACGATCTACGACATCGGGCCGGTGGCCGGGGCCATCGCCGACATGGTCAACATCCTCGGTCGCGACCACGACGGCATCGCCCTCGCCGGGCCGGTGTGGGAGTACTTCACCCGCGACCTCCGCATCTGGAAGCCCCAGCTGCGGGAGTCGCTCTTCGGTGAGGAGGACGAGGCCCCGGCCCTCCGCGGCCAGCTCCTCGCCCAGCACATGGACGGCCTGATCAAGGAGGTCCTCAAGGACCAGGCCAACGGGCTGTGGGGCAAGACGGTGATCCACCCGTCGCACATCCCGGTCGTCAACGCCCTGCAGGCGGTCTCGTTCGAGGAGTGGAGCGACGCCGAGCAGGTCGTCGCCACCAACACCGGCGGGGCCCGGAAGTCGGCCTTCTCCAACAAGATGAACGAGGGCGCCCCCCACCGCCTGTGGGCCACCAAGGTGCAGCGGCGGGCGAGCGCCTTCGGCGTGCTGGCCGAGGGCCACAGCTTCGTCTCGCTGCTCGGCGGCTGAGGCCTCCCGTGCCCACGACCCTCGGCACCCCGCCCGCGCCCGCGGTGACCGTGCGCGTCCGGCCCGGCGGCGTCGCCGGCCTCACCGCCGACGACCTGATCCGGGTGGCGCGGCGCCAGAACCCCAAGCGCCAGGTGCTCTTCGTGTCGACGATCCTCGGCAAGCACCTCTCGGTGGCGCCGGCGACGCTGCTGGCCGGCGGCATGGCCCTCGGGGCCCGGGTCGAGGCCACCCTCGGCGGCACCGACCCGACCGCCGACGAGGACCGGCTGCGGACCGCCCTGGCCGGCGAGGACCTCACGCCGGCGGACGTCGCCCCCCACCCGCGCGCCGCGGTGCGGGCCAGCGTCATCGGCTTCGCCGAGACCGCCACCGCCCTGGGCCACGCCGTGCGCCGGCGGCTCGGGCCCGGGCCGCTGTCCCACACGACCCGCCGGCCGGCGGGGACGCCGATCGTGCGGTGCGTCGAGGCCCACTCGCACGCCGTCGACCACGAGGTCCACCACGACGACCCCGGGTTCCTGGACGACGCCGCGCCGGTCGTCATCGTCGACGACGAGATGACCACCGGCTCGACGGCCCTCAGCCTGGTCGAGGCCGTGCACGCCGTCCGGCCCCGCGACCGCTACGTGCTGGCCACCCTCGTCGACTGGCGGTCGGCCGAGGACCGGGCCCGGCTCGACGACGCCGCCGAGCGGCTGGGCTCCGCCATCGAGGTCGTGTCCCTGCTCGATGCCGAGGCCGAGGTGGGCGAGGCCCCGCCGCTGCCCGCCTTCGCCGACGCCGACCCGGCCCCGCCCCCACGGGTGACGACGACCGAGCTCGACCTCGGGCCCCCCACCGCGCGCCGGGGGTGGACCACCGACCACCAGGCCACCCTCGACGAGCGCGTCGCCGAGGCGGTGGTGCCTCTGGCCGCGGCCCGGCGCGGCCCCCGGGTGCTCGTCCTCGGCGTCGAGGAGCTGATGTACGTGCCGGCCCTCGTCGGGCTCCACCTCGGCCCGGGGGCGGTGACCCGCTCGACGACCCGCAGCCCGGTGGTCCCCGCCACGGGGCCGGGCTACCCGATCCACGACCGGTCCCGGTTCCCCGCCGTCGACGGCCTGGCCGGCGACCGCTTCGTCTACAACCTGGGCGACGACCGGGTCGACGACGTCGTGGTCGTCAGCGACGTCCCCGTCGCCCCCGACCACCCGATGCTCGTGGCCCTGGGCCGGGCCAGCGACCACGTCCACCTCCTGGTGCTCCGATGACCCCCGCGAACCTTGTCCGGAACCCGGCCACAGAGGATGACTTCCGGACAAGGTTGGGACGCCGCCGCCGAACGTTGTCCGGAACCCCGCCACAGAGGATGACTTCCGGACAAGGTTCGAGGAGGGGTCGATGAGCGGGCTGCCCACGCCTCCGGTCCCGTTCGGGTCGTACCCGGTGGAGGACGTCACCTTCCTGCTGACCGACCTGAGCGACCGGCAGCTCGAGACCGGCCTCGAGGAGCGCGAGGCCCACCTCCGCCGGGGCGGGCACTACAGCGAGTACCTGCCGATCGAGTACGAGCCCACGCCCGAGTACTTCGAGATGTTCGAGGCCGCCCTGCTGCGGGGCGCCCGCCGCACCGCCCACGGCGTGGCCGTCGCCGCCGAGCGGATCCGCGCCCTCCGGGGCGACGACGTGGTGCTGGTGTCGCTGGCCCGGGCGGGCACGCCGGTCGGCATCCTGGTGCGCCGCTACCTCCTGGCGACGGCCGGGCTCGACCTGCCCCACTACAGCGTGTCCATCATCCGGGACCGGGGGCTCGACCCGGTCGCCGTGCGGTGGCTGGGCGAGCACCACCCCGGACGCCCCCTCCAGTTCATCGACGGGTGGACGGGCAAGGGCGCCATCCAGCGCGAGCTCGACAAGGCCGCCGCCGAGGCCGGCCTCGACCCCCGCCTCGCGGTCGTCACCGACCCCGGCTGGTGCGCCGCCATCCCCGGCTCCCGCGACGACTTCCTCATCCCCAGCGCCTGCCTCAACTCGACCGTCTCCGGGCTGGTCAGCCGCACCGTCCTGCGCGACGACCTGATCGGGCCCGACGACTTCCACGGCGCCAAGGAGTACCCGGAGCTGGCCGGGCGCGACGTCTCGCGCCGCTTCGTCGACACCGTGCACGCCGAGGTCGACGACGCCCTGGTGGCCTCGGCCCGGGAGGCGGCGGCCGCGCCCGTCGAGCCGCCGACGTGGTCGGGCTGGGCCGCGGTGACCGAGATCGGGCATCGGTTCGGCATCGCCGACCCCAACCGCATCAAGCCGGGCGTGGGCGAGTCGACCCGGGTGCTCCTGCGCCGCAAGCCCGAGCGCCTCCTCGTCCGCGACGCGGGCGACGACGTCGCCCACCTGCTCCAGCTGGCCGCCGAGCGCGACGTCCCCGTCGAGCGCTACGAGGACATGCCCTACAGCAGCTGCGGCCTGATCAGCGGCGACTGAGCCTGGTCTAGGGTCCCGCGATGGCCGAGGACGACTGGACGGCGCCCGGGGTGCTGCCCTACCAGGACGTCCTCCGGGCGATCGACGAGGGCGTGGTCAGGGCCCGCTCGCCGATCCCCCAGGCCAACGTGCAGCCCGCCAGCCTCGACCTCCGCCTCGGGGCCGAGGCCCACCGGATGCGGTGCAGCTTCCTCCCCGACCGCGAGAGCGTGAGGAGCAAGCTCGAGGACTACCGGCTGGAGACCGTCGACATCTCCGCCGGAGCCGTCCTCGAGCCCGGGCGGCCCTACCTCATCCCGCTGATGGAGCGGCTCGAGCTGCCGGCCACGGTGCGGGCCCGAGCCAACCCCAAGAGCTCGACCGGGCGGGTCGACGTCTTCACCCGGGTCATCACCGACCGGAACCACCGCTTCGACGACATCCCCGCCGGCTACCGGGGTCCGCTCTACCTGGAGGTCGTGTCCCGGACCTTCGCCGTGCGCATCCAGCAGGGCATGAGCCTCAACCAGCTGCGGATGGCCGTGGGCGAGACCGCCGTCTCCGACCAGCAGCTGATCGAGCGGCACAACGTCGAACCCATGGTCTACGACGCCCGCAGCCACAAGATCCCCGACGGGCGGATGGTCGTCCACGACGGGCTGTTCCTGACCCTCGACCTGGAGGGCGACGACGACGGCGTCGTCGGCTACCGCGCCCGGCGCAACTCCCAGGTGCTCGACCTGACCCAGATCGGGGTCCACCGGGTCCGCGACTTCTGGGAGCCGGTGTTCCGGGAGCACGACGAGCCCCGGGTCGTGCTCGAGCCCGACGACTTCTACCTGCTGATCTCGATGGAGGCGGTGCGCATCCCGGCGACCTTCGCCTCGGAGATGAGCGCCTACGCCGAGTCGGCCGGTGAGCTGCGCTCGCACTACGCCGGCTTCTTCGACCCCGGGTTCGGCCACCCCACCGCCGACGGTCCCCCGGGGAGCCGGGCCGTGCTCGAGGTCCGGGCCCGGGACGTGCCGTTCATGGTCGAGCAGGGCCAGCCCGTCTGCAAGCTCACCTACGAGACGGTCCGGACGCCGCCGACGTTCCTCTACGGCCGCGACACCGGGTCGAACTACCAGGGCCAGGTCGCCATGCTCAGCAAGCACTTCGAGCGGGACCACTCGACCCTGGGCCAGATGAGCCTGCTGTCCGAGGTCCGCTGAACGGTCCGCCGGCCGAACCCAGCCCGGACGTGCACCGTTGCGGTGCACGTCCGGGCCGAGATCGGGGCGGTCAGGGATCGGTGTTGAGCAGGGTGCTGTGGTGGGTGCCGACGGCCCGGCCGAGGGCCCGGATGGCGAAGCCGATGGGGATGATGCACAGGCCGATCAGCAGGCTCTTGGCCCACTCGGCGCCGTCGATCTGGACGATCGAGAACACCGAGCCGCCGATGAACATGATCACCACCTGGGACACGGCGATGATGCCGATGATCGCCATGAACGAGGTGCTGTTCCGCAGGTTGGCGAACGGCGTCCGGTCGGCGCGGATCGAGCGGGCGTTGAAGGCGTTGAAAACCTGGAGCCACACGAAGGTGTTGAACAGGAACGAGTCCCGGTACACGTCCGCCCGTCGGTCGGCCTCCTGGTCGATGGCCCGTCCGAGCTCGCTCTCGGGGTTGCTGGCGTCGCCGGTGATCGCACCGTCACCGTCGTCGTCGAAGTCCTCGAAGTCGGCGTGGTCCGGGTCGGCCACGACGTCCTGGACGTGGCTCGTGGCATCGGCGCGGAGGCCGGCGTCGTCGCCGTCCTTGAGGCCGAAGGTGCCGGGCGTGAACAGCACGCCCATCATCACCGCGAACATCAGCAGCCCCGAGCCCAGGATGTTGAGCCACATCTGCCGGGAGATGAGGGGCTCGGTCCGGCCGTGGGGCTTCTGCTCGAACAGCTTGTCGGTGGGCGGTTCGAGCGCCAGGGCCAGGGCGGCGAAGGAGTCCATGATCAGGTTCACCCACAGCAGCTGCACGGCGGTCAGCGGCGTGCCGAAGCCGAGCAGCGCCCCGAAGAAGGCGGTGAGCAGGGCCACCACGTTCACGGTGAGCTGGAACTGCACGAACTTGCGCAGGTTCTCGAAGACGCTGCGGCCCCAGCGGATCGCCGAGACGGTGGACACGAAGTTGTCGTCGACGATCACCACGTCGGACGCCTCGCGGGCGACCTGCGAGCCCGAGCCCATGGCGAAGCCGACGTCGGCCTTCTTGAGGGCGGGGGCGTCGTTGACGCCGTCGCCGGTCATGCCGACGACCTCGCCCTCGCCCTGGAGGATCGTGACCAGGCGCTCCTTGTCCTCGGGCAGGGCCCGGGCCAGCGCCTCCATCTTCCCGGCGGCGTAGACCTCGCGGATCTTGTCGTCGGTCCAGGTCCGGTACTCGCTGCCCTCGACGACGTTGTCGAGCGAGGTGACGATCCCGGCCTGGCGGCCGATCTCGCCCGCCGTCTCGGGGATGTCACCGGTGATCATCATCACCTTGACGCCGGCCTTCTGGCAGTTGCCCACCGCCTCGGGCACCTCGGTGCGGATCGGGTCGGACAGGACGAACAGGGCCTGGAACACCAGGTCCTCGTCGACGTCGTCGATCTTCTGGCCCTCGGGGGCGCGCCGGGAGGCGATGCCGAGCGTGCGGTAGCCGCGGGCGGCGTACTCGCGGACGAGGGCCACGATGGCGCCCTTGCCCTCCTCGTCGAGGGGGGTGGTCTCGGCGTCGATGTCACCGGTGGTGGCCAGCGCCGAGCACATGCCGAGGACGATCTCGGGGGCGCCCTTCACGTAGAGGACGGGGCCCCGGTCCTCGTGGACCAGGGTGGCCATGTGCTTGCGGGACGAGCTGAACTCGCGGCGCTCGCGGATGTCGGCCTGGTCCCGGATCACCCGGTAGTCCTGGCCCTCCGGGTCGAGCCACTTGAGGATGCCGCCCTCGGTGGCGTTGCCCAGGACCCGGACCGTGTGGGGCGGGTCGTCGTCGCGGGCGAGGTCGACGCTGGAGTTGATGGCGAAGCCGGTGAGGGCCCGACGGGCGATCTCGTCGAGCTCGGCGGTCCGCTCGGCCCCCTCGATCTCCCGCTCCTCGCCGCCCACCCAGAGGTAGGCGAGGCTCATCGAGCCCTCGGTCAGGGTGCCGGTCTTGTCGGTGCAGATGATGGTGCCGGCGCCCATGGTCTCGCAGGCGGGCAGCTCCCGGACGAGGATCGACTCCGTCGCCATCTTCCGGGTCGTGTACGACAGCGCCAGCGTCACCGCCAGCGGGAGGCCCTCGGGGACGGCCACCACGATGATGGTGAAGGCGGCGGTGGCGGCGAACAGGACCAGCTCGCCGGTGTCGCCGTTGAACCCGAAGTCGAAGCTGGTCGTGATGCCGTCGTGGACGTACTCGCCCCGGATGAGCCCGCCGACGATGAGGGCGGCGGCGGTGAAGGCGGCGGCCGCCATGCCGATGCGGCCGATGCGGCCGGCCAGCACCTCGAGGCGCTCCTCGAGCGGGGTGACCTCGCGGTCGGCGCTGAGCTTCGACCGGATGCCGCCCAGGAGGGTCTTGTCGCCGACCACGCCGACGACGGCCTTGCCCGACCCGTCGAGGATCCGGCTCCCGGCGTAGATGGTGTCCTCGATGTGCTTGGTGGCGTCGGGCTCACCGGTGATGTGCTTCTCGTCGACGAGGACCTCGGCGCCCTTGGCGAAGATCACGTCGGCCGGCGAGACGTCGCCGGTGTTGAGCTCCAGGACGTCGCCGACCACCAGGTCGGAGGCCTCGATCTCGACGACCCGGCCGCCGCGGATCACCCGGATCTGGATCGCCGAGGACTGGGCGTCGAGGGCGGTGTAGTCGCGCTGGGCCTTGAGCTGGTTGCGCACGCCCACGGCCGTGACCACGGCGATGGCGCAGATGATGGCGATGCCCTCGACGGGGTCCTGCTCGATGACGCCGACGACGATGGCGATGGCGGCGCAGACGATCAGGATCTGCACCATGGGGTCCATCAGCGCCTCCTTGAAGAAGTCCACCCAGGACTTCGTGGGGAGGGGGGCGAAGGCGTTGGTCCCGTGGGTGCGACGGCTCTCCTCGACGCCGGCGTCGGTGAGGCCGTTCGCCAGGTCGACGGTGGAGAGGTCGAGCTCGGTGCCGAGACCGTCGGGCGAGGGGGTGCCGGTGGGCGCGGACGGCCCCGGCTCCTTCGCGGTGGTCACCGCCGGGTCGGCGGGATCAGCAGTCAATGGTGCTCCTTGGTCGGACCCGCCGGCGGCGGGTCGAGGGGTGAGGGGTGGTGCGAGATCGAATCGAGGACGGCGGCCAGGAGAAGTGTGGTGGACGCGGGGCCGAAACCGTCGACGCTGGCTCCCTGCCTCCAGCCTGACATCCAGAGGGGTCCCTCCGCGGGGGTGAGGGCCACGGGCACGGCGGACAGCAGCTCGGCGTCCATCAGCCCGTCGCCGAGGGCGATGGCGGGCTCGGACCCGACCAGCTCGGCGACGCGCGCCAGCGGCGAGACCTTCGACAGGCCCTCGGGGTGGCAGTAGATCCGACCGTCCTGGTGCACCACGCGCCACCCCCTCTCCGCGCACCAGGCGGTGAACCCGGTGACGTCGGCCTCGGGTGCGACCCGGACGTAGGCGAAGCGGTCGTCGCCGATGCGGGGCTCCTCGGTGGTGGGCATCTCGCCCAGGGCGGCGGCCACCTCGGCGACGGACGCGCCGGTGGCGTCCAGGCGCTCCTGGACCGCGGCGTCCCAGACCGGGTCGATCTCACCGTCGACCCACACGATGGCGCCCCCGGCCAGGACGGCGACGCGCGGCGGCTGCGGGAACCGGATGCGGGAGAACTGGCGGATCGTGCGGGCGGTGGCCGGGACGAGGTAGCCCCGCTGCTGGACCTCGGCCAGGAGGTCCCACGCCTCGGGGGTCATGAACCCGACGTCGCGGCCCTCGTAGACCTCGACGACGAGGTGGCCGTCGGGCTCGGGGACGCGCCGCCGCGAGTGGATGAGCGTGCCGTCGAGGTCGGCCAGGACGACCGGCCGCACCGGCGTGGCCCGCTCAGATCTCATCGGGGAGCCGCCGGCGCAGGTGGAGCGTGGTGTTGTAGGCGTCGGCCATCACCAGGCACAGGTCGGCGGCCTCGTCGCGCTGGGCCCGCAGGTCCCGCTCGAGGCGCCCCTTGCGACACTCCACCAGGGCGTCGACCAGGAGGATGTAGGCGTGGTGCAGCGACCGGTAGGCGGCCAGGACGGTGCCGGCCAGCGGCGAGTCGGCGGCGACCGGGCGGGGCTCGTCGAAGTCGTGGCTCAGGGCCTGGTCGAGGTCGTCGAGGAGGCTCTCGGCGGCGACGACGATCCGGCGCAGCACCAACCCGTGCTCGTGGATGCACCACATCGGGGTGTCGGCCATCGACACGGCCTGGGTGAGGGTGATGATCGCCTCGTTCACCGGGTCGCCCCAGTCCCGGTACCAGAACCCCGGGCTGAACACCGTGTCCTCGGTGAAGTGCCAGCTGATCCGGGTTCGGCCGCGCTCGCTCATCGGCGCACCGTCACGTGCGGTCCAACCCGGCGAGCACGGCCTTGGCGGGGCCGACCATCTCCCGCACGGTGCGGCCGTCCTGGAAGACGCCGATCCCGGTCATGTCCCACCCGGGGCCGCTGCGGAGGACCGCAGCCATGTAGACGCCGGTGCGGGGCTCGGAGCCGGTGAGGGCGAAGTTGACCAGCTCCTCCCCGGTCCCGAGGTCGAAGAGCCGGCAGTAGGCGTTGTCGACCTCGGTGAACGGGTGGCGCTTGTAGCTGTTGACGGTGAAGAGCAGGACGTCGACCTCCGGGGGCACCTGCCCCAGGTCGACGGTGATGACCTCGTCGTCGCCCTCGCCCTCGCCGGTGAGGTTGTCGCCGCTGTGGCGGACGGCGCCGCCGGCGCCCTCCTTGGCGACGAACCACACCAGGTCGAGCTTCTCGCCGGCGGCGTCGAAGGTGATGCACGACGCGTCGAGGTCGATCCCCGCCCCGGCGCGGGCCGGGTCCCAGCCCAGGCCCATGCCCAGCTGCCCGAGCACGGGCTTGCCCCCCTTGGCCAGCGACACGGTCTGGTTCTTGGCCAGCGACACCCGCCCCTTGTCGAGGGTGACCTTCCCGAGGTTCACCGGCGGCGCGGCGGGAGCCGGGGCCGCCGGGGGTGACGGCGGCGCCTGGGGTGACGGCGGCGCCGGCGGTGGCGCCGCCGCGGGTGGAGCGGCGGCCGGCGCCGGCGCGTCGTCGACCTCGCCGCCGAAGTGGCGGACCAGGGCGGCCATGCCCCCCTCGAAGCCCTGGCCCACCGCGGCCAGGCGCCAACCTTGCTTGCGGTAGAGCTCGACGAGCATGAGCGCCCGCTCGCCGGCGTAGTCGGCCCCGGTGGTCGCGTGGCGGGCGACCTCCTGGCCGCCGGCCCGGATCACGACGGTGCCGCTCGTCAGCTGGGCCATCGTCCCGTCGCCGTCGATGGCCACGGTCAGCACCAGCCGCTCGGCCCAGGCCGGGACGGCGGCCAGGTCGACGGTGAAGTCGGCCCCGTCGGGCCGGGGGACGACCCGCAGCGAGCCGTCGGGGGATGCCGTCTGGTTGTAGAAGACGAGGTAGGCGTCGTCAGCGAGGGTGCCGGCGGCGTCCAGGGTGAACAGGCTGACGTCGTAGGTCGACGGCCCGACGACGGTGACGCCGATGTCCAGCGTGGTCGCGGCGGTGAGCTGGTCGACCCTGGCGCGCTGACCTCTGACGAGCTCCATGCATCCCCGTCGTCCGAACCGGTGCGGGCCGCCACCGTACCAGGCACCGGTGCGGTCCTGACCGCGCTCAAGCCCAGGTGTCGGCTGGCTCCTCGGCCCGGTCGGGGGCCACCACGAGACCGACCTGCTCGGCCAGCCGGGTGGCCACGGCGGCGACCTGGGCGGCGTCGACCACCGCCCCTCGGAGGTCCCCCAGCCGGGTCACCCGGGCGATGGCGGACGACCGCAGGTCGACGCCGTCGAGGTGGGCCCGGTCGAGGTCGACCTGGGACAGGTCGCACCCCACGAAGGCCACCTTGTCGAGGCGGGCCCCCCCGAGGAAGGCGTCGGTCAGGTCGCACTCCTCGAAGCGGACGTCGCGGAGGTGGGCGTCGGCGAGCACCGCGCTCTCGAGCCGGCAGCGGCGGAACCGGACCCCGTCGAGGCGGGCGTCGGTGAGGTCGGCCCCCGTGAGGCGGGCGTCGCGGAGCTCGACCCGCTGCACCAGGACCCCCGGCCAGCGCACGCCGGCCAGGTCGGCCCCGACGACCAGGCTGTCGACCAGGCGCAGGTCGGTCAGGGTCGCCCCCACCAGGCCACCCCCCTCGATCCGCACCTCGGCGAGCTCGACGTCGTCGGCCACCCCGTCGACCACGGCCGAGACGTCGAGGACGACACCGGTCCGGAGGTCACCGTCGGCGATCTCCGCCCCGTCGTCGACCGGGAGGTCGGCGAACCGCTCGTCGCCCCACCCGTCCCAGCGTGCCCTGGCCACAGGCGCACCGTAGGGCGGTGAGACGAGCGTCGCCCGAGGCCGGGGCAGGTGGTGGGATGGGGGCGTGCAGCCCCGCCCGCCGGACACCATCGACCTCGGCGCCGTCGTCCTGCGTCGGTGGACGGCGGCCGACGTCCCCGCCCTCACCGTCGCCGTGGTCGAGAGCCTCGACCACCTCCAGCCGTGGATGGTGTGGGCCACGCCCGACCTCGCCACCGAGGCCGCCTTCGCCCGGTTCGTCGTCGAGACGACCGCCCGCGCCGCCGACGGCGGCGAGGCCCTGTACGGGATCTTCGCCCCCGCCGATGCCCCGTCGGGACGGCTGGGCGCGGACGGCGGACGTGGGGAGCTCGACGCCGCGCCCGGGGCGGTCCTCGGCGGGGTCGGGCTCCACGACCGCGGGACGCCGGGGTCGGTCGAGATCGGGTACTGGCTGCACGTGGCGGCGACCGGCCGGGGCCTCATGACGCGCATCGTCGGGCACCTCACCGACCTGGCCCTGGCCCTGGACGACGTCCGGTGGGTGGAGATCCGCTGCGACCCGGCCAACGCGTCCAGCGCCGCCGTGGCCCGCCGCCTGGGGTACGACCTCGCCGCCGTGGTGGACTCGGACCGTCCCCGGGCCCCGGCCGACTGCGGCCGTCACCTGGTCTGGACCCGCACCCAGCCGGTCGGCGCGCCAGGAGCGACGAGGACCTGATCGGGGCCCGTGGCGCCCTGGTCGGCTCCCCCACGTGTCGTCACGGCCCGCCGGGTCCCGCTCACAGCGACCGGACGAAGCTCGCGGTGGTCTCGTCGGTCGGGAAGAAGGTCTCGATCGCGATCTCGTCGAGCGTGACGTCCCGCGGGGCACCGAACACGGTGAGGGCGTAGCCGAATCGGAGGTCACCGTTCGGCGAGGCGAGGACGAGCGGCACGACGAGGTCCTGGTCGTGATCCTGCTCCCCGGAGCCGGACCGATGGAGCTGACCCTCGACGGGCGCGGGGTAGCCGCTGATCTCCTCCAGCAGCTGGCTCAGACCGTCCGCGCCCGTCCGTTCGAGCTGACGGCGGATCCGGGCGACGAGGTGAGATCGCCACTGCTCGTAGTTCCGGATCCGCGGCCCCAGACCGTCGGGGTGCATCGTGGCTCGGAGCACGTTGAGGGGCGGCCCCCTCAGGTGGTCGCTGATCTCCCCGAGCACGAGCTGCATCGTCCGGTTGGCGGCGAGCAGCTCCCAGCGGACGTTCACCGCCGACGCAGGGTTCGGCAGGTGCCCGGTCAGCACCAGGTCGATCGCGTCGCGGGCAGCACCGAGGTCCCGGAGCGGTCGCTCGCGGTGGCGGGGGGCGAACCCCGCCGCGAGGTGGAAGGCGTTGCGGTCTCGCAGCGGGACCTCCAGTGCGTCGCAGAGCCGCTCGATGATCGCCGGGCTCGGGGTGGCCTTCCCCGTCTCGATGAAGCTCACGTGGCGAGACGAGCTCCCGGCCGCCAGGGCCACCTCGAGCTGGCTGCGCCGCCGACGCTCCCGCCATCGGCGGATGAGCACGCCGACGGGCTCGTCGGCGATGGGCGTCACCATGCCCGCAGGATGCCGGATCGCACGGCCCCCGGCCATGACCACGGTGGTCATCGACAGGCCGCCGATGCCCGTCCAGCGTGGTCCTCGCATCGCCCACGACGACATCGGAGGAGCACCGTGTTCCTGATCGAGATCCGCTTCCCGCGCCACGCCCTTGACGACGAGGACCGGCAGACCCTTGCGGCCGACATCACCGACGGCATCACGGGGGGGGCCCGGCGCGCCCACGGTCGAGGCGACCATGCGACGAGCCAGGCGCATGGTGCACGTCGCCTTCGCGCCGCTCGATGACTGGCACACCGGTGACGGGCGGTGGACCGACGGCGCGCCTCCGCTGTGGGTGACGTTGTCGGTCCCCGACGCGTGGCGACAGGAGGTCTCGTCGAGGATGACCACCACGGTGGGTCGCAGCGTCGACCGCCTCGACGCCCGACACGGATGGCAGCGCGCCGGCGGCGACGTGTGGATCAACGTCGTGGGGATCGCGGAGGGGAGCATCGGCCTCGACGGCACGGCATCGACCGCGCACGACGTGGTCTCGTACATGACCGAGGAGTTCCGGGCCGGCGACGCAGGCGAAGCCGACCTTCCCGATGGTCTCGTGATCGACCCGATGTGCGGGATGAAGGTCAGGCTCGGCGCCCACGCCATCACGCTGGAGCACGAGGGGACCACCCTCGGCTTCTGCGCCAAGGCCTGCAGTGCCGCGTACGCCCGCCAGGAGGGCATCCCGCTTCCGGCGTGAGCGGCCCGCAGGACGGCACGCGGCCCGGGCGACGCTCGCGAGACGGGAGGGGTGGCCGCCGGCCCGGGGTCGGCAGGACGTGGCGTCGGGGTGGGTCGCGCCGCGGACCCGGCGCGGACGGGCGGGGGCGTCACCAGGGGCCGGCAACCCTCCGGTTCGGCCCTCTTGCGCAGGCGGGGGTAGGTTCCGACCCGATGGCTGCCACCACCGCGACCCGGGGATCCTCCGGCTCGGCCACGGCTCCCCGGGCGAAGCGCAAGGCTCCGTTCCCGGTCGAGCTCTACCGGTCGGCCGTGGGCAAGAAGTACGTCATGGCCCTCACGGGCATCGTGATCATCGGCTTCGTCTTCTTCCACATGATCGGGAACCTGAAGATGTTCCTCGGGGCCGAGGACTTCAACCACTACGGCGAGTTCCTGCGGGAGCTGCTGGTGCCGATCCTCCCCCGCACGGTCGCCCTGTGGCTCATGCGCATCGGGCTGATCGCCGCCTTCGCCCTCCACATCCACTCCGCCTACGCCCTGACCCGGATCAACCAGGCCGCCCGGCACACGAAGTACCAGTCGAAGCGCGACTACGTGGCCGCCAACTACGCCAGCCGCACCATGCGCTGGTCGGGCGTCATCGTCGGGCTGTTCCTGGTCTGGCACCTGTTCGACCTGACCTTCACCGGAACCGGCTACGACTACGTGCGGGGCCTCCCCTACGAGAACGTGGCCCTGTCGCTCGGGCGGATCTGGAACGCGGCCTTCTACCTGGTCGCGAACATCGCCCTCGGGTTCCACCTGTTCCACGGCACGTGGTCGCTGTTCCAGTCGATGGGCTGGAACAACCCCCGCTTCAACGCCTGGCGCCGGGGCTTCGCCGCCGGCCTCACCGCCATCATCGTGCTGGGCAACGTCTCGTTCCCGATCGCCGTCACCGCCGGCATCGTCTCCACCTGACCGAGGACGGATCCACGACCATGACGATCACCCTCGACTCGAAGATCCCCGACGGCCCCATCGCCGACAAGTGGACGAGCTACAAGTTCGACCGCAAGCTCGTGAACCCGGCCAACCGGCGCAAGTACGACATCATCGTCGTCGGCACCGGCCTGGCGGGCGGGGCGGCCGCCGCCACCCTCGGCGAGCAGGGCTACAACGTGAAGGCCTTCACCTTCCACGACTCGCCCCGCCGGGCCCACTCCATCGCCGCCCAGGGCGGCATCAACGCGGCCAAGAACTACAAGGGCGACGGCGACTCGGTCTTCCGCCTCTTCTACGACACCGTCAAGGGCGGTGACTTCCGGGCCCGCGAGGCCAACGTGTACCGCCTGGCCGAGGAGTCGGTGCGGATCATCGACCAGATGACCGCCCAGGGCGTCCCCTTCGCCCGCGAGTACGGCGGCCTGCTCGACAACCGCAGCTTCGGTGGGGCCCAGGTCTCCCGCACGTTCTACGCCCGGGGCCAGACCGGCCAGCAGCTCCTGCTCGGCGTCTACCAGCAGCTCGAGCGCCAGGTGGGGCTGGGCCGGGTCGAGATGCACAACCGCTCCGAGCTGGTCGACGTCGTCGTCGTCGACGGCCGGGCCGCCGGCATCGTGGTCCGCGACCTGCTGACCGGCGAGGTCACCAGCCACTCGGCCCACGCCGTGGTGCTGGCGACCGGCGGCTACTCCAACGCCTTCTTCCTGTCGACCAACGCCATGGCGTGCAACGTCACCGCCGCCTGGCGGGCGCACCGCAAGGGCGCCGCCTTCGCCAACCCCTGCTACACCCAGATCCACCCCACGTGCATCCCGCAGAGCGACGACTTCCAGTCGAAGCTGACGCTGATGTCGGAGTCGCTCCGCAACGACGGCCGCATCTGGTGCCCCAAGGACCCCGACGAGACCCGTCCCCCCGACCAGATCCCCGAGGAGGACCGGGACTACTACCTCGAGCGGCGCTACCCGAGCTTCGGCAACCTGGCGCCCCGCGACATCGCCAGCCGGGCCGCCAAGGTCGTCGTCGACGAGGGCAAGGGCGTGGGCCCGCTCAAGAACGGCGTCTACCTCGACTTCGCCGACGCCATCAGCCGCCTCGGCGAGGGCGTCATCCGGGAGCGCTACGGCAACCTGTTCGAGATGTACGAGCGCATCACCGACGAGTCGCCGTACAAGCAGCCCATGCGGATCTACCCGGCCGTCCACTACACGATGGGCGGGCTCTGGGTGGACTACGAGCTGATGACCACCGTGCCCGGCCTGTACTGCACCGGCGAGGCCAACTTCAGCGACCACGGCGCCAACCGCCTGGGCGCCTCGGCCCTGATGCAGGGCCTGGCCGACGGCTACTTCGTCCTCCCCAACACGATCAGCAACTACCTGGCCCCGCAGCTCGGCACCCAGCCGGTCCCCACCGACCACCCCGAGTTCAAGGCGGCCGAGGCCGCGGCCACCGAGCGCTTCGCCGGCTACCTCGCCATCGGCGGCACCCGCTCGCCCGACTCCTTCCACATGGAGCTGGGCAAGATCATGTGGGACTACTGCGGCATGGAGCGCACCAAGGAGGGCCTCGAGAAGGCCCTCTCGGAGATCCCCGCCCTCCACGCCGAGTTCCGCAAGGACCTGCGGGTCACGGGCTCGGGCGCATCCACCAACCAGACCCTCGAGAAGGCCGGCCGGGTCGACGACTTCTTCGAGCTGGCCCAGGTCATGTGCCTCGACGCCTTGACCCGCGAGGAGTCCTGCGGCGGGCACTTCCGGGCCGAGCACCAGACCGAGGAGGGCGAGGCCGAGCGAGACGACGCCAACTTCGCCCACGTCGCTGCCTGGGAGTGGACCGGAGATCCGGCCCACCCGACCCGCCACGTCGAGCCCCTCGAGTTCGAGAACGTCCACCTCGCCGTCCGGAGCTACAAGTGACCCGCACCCTCAACGTCACGCTGAAGGTCTGGCGCCAGGACGGGCCCGACGCCCCCGGGCGCTTCGACACCATCCCCGCCGCCGGCATCAACGACGAGATGTCGTTCCTCGAGATGCTCGACCTGGTGAACGAGCGCCTCATCAACGAGGGCAAGGAGGCGATCGTCTTCGACCACGACTGCCGCGAGGGCATCTGCGGCACGTGCTCGCTGATGATCGACGGCCAGGCCCACGGCCCCCAGAAGGGGACCGCCACCTGCCAGCTCCACATGCGGAAGTTCGCCGACGGCGCCGAGATCGTGATCGAGCCGTGGCGGGCCACGGCCTTCCCGGTCATCAAGGACCTGATGGTCGACCGGGGCGCCTTCGACCGCATCGTCGCCGCCGGCGGGTACATCACCGCCGAGACCGGCGGCGCCCCCGACGCCAACCTCATCCCCGTGCCCAAGCCGGTCGCCGACGCCGCCATGGACGCAGCCGCCTGCATCGGCTGCGGGGCCTGCGTGGCCGCCTGCCCCAACTCGGCGGCGCAGCTGTTCACCGCGGCCAAGGTCAGCCACCTCAACCTGCTGCCCCAGGGCCAGGCCGAGCGCTACCAGCGGGTCGAGGCCATGGTCGACACCATGGAGGAGTTCTTCGGGTCCTGCACCAACCACGGTGAGTGCGAGGAGGCCTGCCCGAAGGAGATCTCGATCGACTTCATCGCGGTGATGAACAAGGACTACCTGAAGTCCAAGCTCAAGAACCGCCGCAACCTCAGCCGCACCTAGTCGGATCCCGGCGCCGACCCACGCGGTGCCAGGCCGTGCGTCGGGCCGCGTGCGCCGGCTGGTGCGGTCACGCGCATCGAACGACCTCCGTCGCCATCCCCGGTTCTGTTCGCGCCAGGCGACATCGGTGTCCGGCAGCGGTGTCAGAACGGCGATGGCCGCCTCGACCGTCGTTCTGTTCGCGCCAGGCGACACGGCTGGCCGAGAGCGGTGTCAGAACGGCGGTGGCCGCCTCGACGGTCGTTCTGTTCGCGCCAGCGACACCTCGTCCCGCTTGCGGGCGCGCCAGATCTCCTCGACGGGCCAGCGGCGAGCCCACTCGGCCGACACGAACTCGACCTCGCCGCTGCACAGGGTGGCGTCGGCGACGTCGTCGCCGGCGTAGACCTCGATGAGGTCGAGGACCTCGAACCCGCTGGCCCGCAGCAGCCGGACCATGTCGCCGTGGGAGAGGTGGAACTCGACAGAGGGGTCGTCGGGCCAGGTGAACCGGCCCATCCCCCGCTGGGGCCGCCGCATCTGCTCGGTCGGCGGGCTGTCGTCGTCCTGGCAGCAGAGCATGAAGACCACCGAGTTCCCGAGGAACACCAGCTCGCCGCCGGGGCGCAGCAGCCGGGCCGCCTCCGGCAGCCACCGGTGGGGGTCGGCCCAGATGGCGGCGCCGTACTCCGACACGGCCACGTCGAAGCTGGCGTCGCGCAGCGGGACGGCCTCGCCGGCCGCCTGGACCAGCGGGAACGGGAGGGCGAACTCGGCCTGGAACCGCCGGGCCGAGGCCAGCTGGCCCTCGGTCGGGTCGACGCCGACCACCGAGGCCGCCCCCCGCCGGGCCAACCAGGCCGACAGGTACCCGGTGCCGCAGCCCAGCTCCACCACGTCGCGCCCGGTCACGTCGGGGAGGGCCCCCAGGTCCGCCTCGGGCACGCCGAAGGTTCCCCACGTGACCTCGTCGGTCGACCAGCTGCGCCGACCGGGCGCCACCCAGTGGTCGGCGGTGGTGTTCCAGTGGGCCCGGTTGCCGGCGATCGACTCGTCCATCAGCCCATGGTGCCCGCCCCCGGCGGTCTCGGCCGTGCGGTCGCCGCCGAGCGCGGCCGGCGCCAGCGGTAGCCTCCGGGCATGGCGCGCTACGAGTACCGGTGCCCGACGTGCACCGAGCGGTTCGAGGTCGAGCGGTCCATCACCGCGCCGGCAGGGCCGGTGCCCTGCCCGGCCGGTCACGGCGAGGCCCGCCGGGTCTTCTCCCCCGTCGCCAGCGTCGGACGGTCCGCCGCCGGACCCGCCCCCGCGCCGGTGGGCGGCGGCGGGTGCTGCGGCGGGGCCTGCGGCTGCGGCTGATCGCGCCGTGAGGAGGCGGGACGCGGTCGGCGATGAGGTCGTCGTGGTCCCCGAGGCCCCGGGCCCCCTCCGGGTCGTCCCCGGGTCCCGGAGCCCCGACGAGGTCGACGCCCTGCTCGACGAGCTCTTCGGCCCCGACGACGAGGGCGGTCCGGGGGTCGCCGACGCCGTGCTGGCGACGGGCGGCGGCGGCGCCGTCGTCGCCGGGATCGTGGTGCCCTCCACGGTCCTCCTCTCCGCAGGCGTGGCGGCCGTCCTGCTGGGGTCGGTGCTGCCGGCCCGATCGCTGTGGCGACGGGCGCAGCGCCAGCGGCTGGCCGCGCGCCGCGAGGAGGCCGTCGGCGCCGGCCTCCCCCTCCGGGTCACACCCGGGCCGGTGGCGGACCTGGTCGCGGCCCACCGCGCCCTGTTCGCCGTGGTCGCCGCGACCCCGGACGCGGTGGGCGCCGAGGAGCGCGCCGCCGCCCACGCCGCCATCGCCGACGTCGCCGCCGTGCTCGGTGGCGGCACCCCCCACGACGACGAGGAGCGCGCCTTCGTCGTCGAGCGGGCGGAGGCGCTGGCGGCCCTGGTGGCCGGGGTCGAGGCCGATGCCACCACGGTCGGCCGTGACGACCTCGAGCGCCGCCGGGCCCGGCTGGCCGCCCGCCACGAGGTGGACCGCATCGAGGGGGCCTCGTCGGCGGACCGCCTCCGCCAGCTGTCCGCCGACCGCCGCCCCGAGCCGGGAGGTGGGTGAGGCGGACGGGTCCGCGGCCCGCCGCCCCGAACCCGAGGCGCCACCGCCGACCGGCCTCGACGACCCGGGGCGGCCTCCCGAGACGGGGCCGGGCGAGGCCTCCGGGGGCCTCGGGTCGACCGTGCTGGCCGGGCTCCTCGCCCCCTTCGTCGTGGTGTGGGAGCTCGGCGGGGCGGTGCGCCGGGCCGTGCCCCGCGCCCTGCGGGCCGTGGGCCGGGCCCTGGTACGGCCGTTCCGCGCCGTGCGGGACGCGTTGGCGGCGGCCGGGCGCCGCCTCGTCGCCGCCGGGCGCGCCGTCGGTCGGGCCCTGGTCCGACCGCTCCGGGTGGCCTGGGACGCCCTCGCCGGGCTGGCCCGCCGCGCCGGCGTCGCCCTCCGCGCCCTGGGCCGCGCCCTCGTCCGCCCCCTCCGCCTGGCCGGCGCCGCCCTCGCCGGGTTGGCCCGACGGATCGCCGTCGCCCTGCGGACCGTCCTGCGCAGCGTCGCCCGGGCCGTCCGGGGCGTGGTCCGGCGGATCGCCGTGGCCCTCCGCGCCCTCGGTCGCGCCCTCGCCCGGCCCCTCCGACTGGCCTGGGCCGCCCTCGCCGGGCTCACCCGTCGCATCGCCGCCGCCCTCCGCGCCCTCGGTCGCGCCCTCGCCCGGCCCCTCCGACTGGCCTGGGCCGCCCTCGCCGGGCTCACCCGTCGCATCGCCGCCGCCCTCCGCGCCCTGGGCCGCGCCCTCGTCCGCCCCCTGCGGGCGGCGTGGGCCCTGGTCACCGGCCTGGGCCGCCGGCTCGCAGGGCTCGCCCGCACCCTCGGGCGGGCCCTCGTCGGGCCGCTGCGGGCGGGGTGGCGGGCCACGGTCGCAGCCGGGCGGGCGGTGGCCGGGGCCATGCGTCGGGCGGTCGATCTCGTGGGGCCGCCCCTCCGCGCCGCGGCCCGGGCTGCGGTGGACGCGGCCCGGGCCCTCGTCGGTGCCCTCGCCCGTCCGGGGCGGGCCGCCCGGCGGGCGCTGCGATCGGCCGCCGCTGCGGTCCGCTCGGCGGCCCGGACGGTCGCGACCCCCCTCCGATCGGTCGTGGGCCGCGTCGGGCGGGCCCGACGACGGGCCGGGGCCCGGCTGCGCGCCGCGGGGGCAGGGGCGCGGGCCCGCCGGCGGGCCATCGGCGCCCAGGTGCGGGCCGCCCTGGGCCGGTCGCGGCGGTCCCCCGGGTCCTGACCGACCGTGGCGCGGACGGGGCCCCTTGACCTGGAGTGCCCTCCAGGTCGTACGGTCGTCCCCGATGCCCGCCACCGACACCCTGGACCCGGTCCGCGCCCTCGACGAGCCCACGCTCAGCATCGCCGAGGTGGTCGAGCGCACCGGCGTCAGCCACGACACCCTCCGGTACTACGAGAAGGAGGGCCTCCTCGCCCCTCCCCGCGACACCGGCGGACGCCGGCGCTACCGCGAGGCCGACGTCAGCCGGGTCGTGTTCATCACCCGCATGCGCAGCTCGGAGATGCCCATCCGCGTGATCCAGCGCTACGTCGCCCTGGTGGCCGAGGGCCCCACCACCGAGCCCGAGCGCCTGGCGATCATGGAGGCGCACCGCGACGCGGTCATCGCCCGGCGAGCCGAGCTCGACGGTGCCCTCGCCGTCATCGAGATGAAGATCGAGATGTACGGCGGCGCCCTCGGCGCGACCGGGAGCTGCGGGTGACCCCGGATCGCCTTCGCCTCCGCACGCTGGGCCGGTCCGGCCTCGAGGTCGGTGCCATCGGGCTCGGCTGCATGAGCTTCAGCCCCATCTACGGCGCCTTCGAGGAGACCGCGCCCGACGAGGTCATCGGCCGGGCGCTCGACCTGGGCGTGACGCTCCTCGACACCGCCGACGTCTACGGCCCCCACACCTCCGAGGAGGTGGTGGGGCGGGCCATCGCCGGCCGGCGCGACGAGGTGGTGCTGGCCACCAAGTTCGGCATCCGCCCCCGGATCGAGGGCGACCGGGTCGTCATGGACGTCGACGGGTCGCCGGCGTACTGCCGGGAGGCGGTCGACGGCTCGCTCCGGCGGCTCGGCCTGGGCCACGTCGACCTCTACTACCTGCACCGCCCCGACACCTCGATCCCCATCGAGGAGACGGTGGGGGCCATGGCCGAGCTTGTCGCCGCGGGCAAGGTCCGCCACCTGGGGCTGTCCGAGGCCTCCCCCGACACCCTCCGCCGGGCCCACGCCACCCACCCGATCACGGCGCTCCAGACCGAGTACTCGATCTGGAGCCGCGACATCGAGGGCGAGATCCTGGCCACCTGCCGCGAGCTCGGCATCGGCCTCGTGCCCTACAGCCCGCTGGGGCGCGGCTACCTCACCGGGGCCATCGCCCGCCGCGACGAGCTGGCCGACGGCGACTTCCGCCGGGGCCAGGCCCGGTTCACCGACGAGGCCTTGGCCGCCAACCGCGCCGTGGTCGACGTCGTCGAGGGCATCGCCGCCGACCACGGCTGCACCGCCGGCCAGGTCGCCCTGGCGTGGGTGCTGGCCCAGGGCGACGACGTGGTGCCCATCCCGGGCACCAAGCGGGTCTCCTACCTGGAGCAGAACGTGGGGGCCGCCGCGGTCGAGCTCACCGACGACGACCGGGCCCGGCTCGACGCCCTCCGCGTCGACCAGCCCCGTTCACCCGACGAGAGCTGGATCAACCGCTCCACCCCGCCGCTGCCGGCCTGACCGGTCGGGCCCGGGCGGGACCCGGGAGGGACCCGGGAGCCCGTCGCCCTCCGGCGCCGAATCGTGACGGATCTGTGACGGAGGGCCCCGGAGGGGCACCACTAGGGTCGGACGCCGTCCGGGCGAACCATCGACCGGCGGCGAGGAGACCATGAGGCACGACGCCTCGGCCGCGTCGGCGCGGCCCCCCAGCAGGCGCGACCAGTGAGCGGCTTCGAGAGCTGGCTCGAGTTCATGGCGGACGACTGGTCCGCCATCTGGGCCCTCACCGTGGAGCACGCCACCATGGTGATCCAGGTGATGGTGGCGGCCACGGTCTTCTCCGTCGCCCTGGGGATCGCCGTCGACACCCGCCGCCTGGCCTTCGCCCGGGAGCCGGCCCTGATCGTCGCCAGCGTGCTCCTCACCGTGCCGTCGCTGGCGCTGTTCACGCTCTTCATCCCCATCTTCGGCATCGGCTACTGGCCACCGCGGGTGGCGCTGTTCCTCTACGCCATCCTCCCGATCCTGAGGAACACGGTGACCGGGCTGGACTCGGTCGACCAGGCCGTGGAGGAGTCGGCCCGCGGGATGGGGATGAGCTGGGGCCGACGGCTCCTCCAGATCCGCCTCCCGCTCGCCTGGCCGGTGATCGTCACCGGCGTGCGGGTCTCCACCCTGCTCGTCACCGGCATCGCGGCCATCGCCACCCTCGTCAACGGCGGCGGTCTGGGCGACCTGATCAAGGAGGGGTTCAACCGCCTCGGCCTGCCCGGGTCGATGGAGGCCATCTGGGCCGGCACCGTGATGGTCGTCGCCGTCGCCCTCGTGCTCGACCTCGCCCTCGCCCTGCTCGTCCGCATCTTCTCGCCCCGGTTCATCGCCGCCGCCAGCGAGGTCCCGACCCGCCTGCTCGAGCGTCGCCGCACCCGGGCCACCCCCCAGGAGGCCCTCGATGCCTGACCATCCGACCGACGTCGACCAGGACGTGATCGCCCCGACCGAGGATCACGGTCCCGCCAGCAGCCCTGCCGCGGGCCGGGAGGAGCCGATGATCCGGCTCGACGGGGTGTCCAAGACCTACCCCGGGTCCTCGGTCCCGGCCGTGGAGTCCCTGACGCTCGACATCCCGCGCGGCGAGGTCCTGGTGCTGGTCGGCCCCTCGGGCTGCGGCAAGAGCACCACCCTGCGCCTGATCAACCGGATGATCGAGCCCACGGCGGGGCGCATCGTCTTCGACGGCCGCGACGTCACCCGGGTCAACGCCGACCACCTCCGTCGGAGCATCGGCTACGTGATCCAGCAGGTGGGGCTGTTCCCGCACCGCACCATCGCCGACAACGTGGCCACCGTGCCCCGGATGCTCGGGTGGGACCGAGCCCGCACCAAGGCCCGCGTCGACGAGCTGCTCGACATGGTGGGACTGGACCCGACCCAGTTCCGGGACCGCTTCCCCAAGGAGCTCTCCGGCGGTCAGGCCCAGCGGGTGGGGGTGGCCCGAGCCCTGGGCGCCGACCCCCCCGTGCTGCTGATGGACGAGCCCTTCGGCGCCATCGACCCCATCACCCGCGACCGCCTGCAGAACGAGTTCCTGCGGCTCCAGGGCGAGCTGAAGAAGACCATCGTCTTCGTCACCCACGACATCGACGAGGCGATCAAGATGGGCGACCGCATCGCCATCCTCGGCGACCGGTCCCGCATCGCCCAGCTCGACACCCCCCAGCGCATCCTCTCGCTGCCGATCGACGACTTCGTCGAGGACTTCATCGGCAGCGGCGCCACGCTCAAGGGCCTGAACTTCGAGCGCGTGCGCGACCTCGACCTCGACGCCGCGGGGTTCCCGGTCGCCGGCATCGACGTGGGCCGGGCGCGGGCGACGGCCCTGCTCGAGGCCGCGCACCAGCAGTGGCTCCTCCTCCTCGACGTCGACGAGCGTCCCGTGCGCTGGGTCGATGGCGACGACCTCGATCGGACCGACCGCCCCCTCACGTCGCTCGGCCTGCCGGTCAAGGTCACCGTCGAGCCCAACGCCACGTTGCACGACACGCTCGAGGCCATGCTGACCTCGAGCATCGGCTGTGCCGTCGTCACCGACGAGCGGGGCCGCTTCCGGGGCGTGGTCCAGATCGAGCAGCTGACCGAGGCCATCGCCCGCATGCGTCGGGAGGCCCGGGCCCACTACCGGGCGCGCGGGGCGCGCGGCGGGAACGTCGACCCGGACCTGCCCCTGTGACCGCCCCCACGGCCCCTCCGGCCGTCGCCGACGGAGCCCCGCCCGAGTCCGACGGCGACGCCCGGGCGGGCACCGCCGCGGCCGCCACCACCGGGGCCCGCGGCCTCGGCGTGCTGATCGGGACGCCCTTCTTCCTCCTGCTCGTCGGCGGCGCCCTCTACGGCTACGTGGCGAGCGCCGAGAAGGACTCGGCCGAGCGTTCGGCCCTGGACTGGGGCAGCAAGCTGTGGCCCCAGCTGACGACGCACCTGAGCATGAGCCTGTGGTCGACGGTGCTGGTGCTGCTCATCGCCGTCCCCCTGGGCGTGGTCCTCACCCGCCCGGTGTTCCGCCGCGACGCCCCCGAGGCGGGGCGCCGCCCGCTCCCGTGGCCGCTCCGGCCCCTCCTCGGTCGGGTGTCCCCCGGTGTGCTGACCGTCGCCAACGTGGGCCAGGCCCTCCCCGCCTACGGGCTCTTCATCATCTTCTACGCCTGGCAGGGCACCGGGTTCCGCACGGCGGTGACCGCCCTGGTCGTCTTCGCCCTCCTCCCCGTGCTGCGCAACACCATGGTGGGCATCGAGCAGGTCGACCCGGCGATCATCGAGGCGGGGCGCGGCATGGGGATGAGCCGCCTGCGGGTGCTGCTCCGGATCGAGCTGCCGCTGTCGGTCCCGATCATCCTGGCCGGCGTCCGCACCGCGCTGGTGATCAACGTGGGCATGGCCGCCCTCGCCTTCCTCGTCGGCGGCGGCGGGCTCGGCATCACCATCAACTCCGGGCTGAAGCTCCGGCGGGACCTCATCACCGTCGCCGGCGCCGGCATGGTCGCCATCTTGGCCCTCACCATCGACTGGGTGGCGGCCGTGGTCGAGCGGGTCCTGCGCCCCCGAGGCCTCTGAGCGAACCGCCGACCGGGACCGCCGACCGGTGGCCGGCACCGGTCGGCGGTTCGGGCACCACGTCGGTGGCGCCGGCCCGGGACGCGCCGAGGGCGCCCCGTGGGGCGCCCTCGTCACGTCCGTGAGGGGGGTCAGCCCTCGATGAGGCCCTGGTCCACGAGGTAGTCGCGAGCGACGTCCTCGACGTCCTCGCCCTCGAACGAGACCCGGGCGTTGAGCTCGTTCATGGTGTCCTGGTCGAGGCCCTCCAGGATCGCCTCGGCGACGGTGTCCCACGCCTCGGGGTTCTCGGAGTAGGCGTCGTCTCGCACCGTGTAGGAGACGTTGTAGATGATCATGGCGCCGGGATCCTCGACGAGGACCAGCTCGAGGCCACCGATGCGGCCGTCGGTGGTGAAGATCTCACCGAAGTCGCAGGTGCCGTTGGCCGTCTCGGTGTAGATGACGTTGGTGTCGAGGATGGTGATCTGGCTCTCGGGGATCTCGTAGCCGGTCTCCTCCTCCCACAGCACCAGGCCGTCGGAGCGGTCCGGGAACTCCGTCTCCATGCACACGGTGGCGTCGGGGTTCTCCTCCAGGTGGGCCGCCATCGTCTCGAAGGTGAACGGCTCGCCGTCGTTGTTCTCCTCGACGAAGTCGCTGCTGGTGGCGAAGCCGTAGGTGTTGTTGAACTCCGAGCTGCCGAGCCAGTGGATGTCGTTCTGCTCGAGGTCGGCGTCGCGGACAACCTCGTAGAGCTCGGTGGGGTCGTCGGAGGGGTCCTCGTTGCCCAGGTGCTCGGTCCAACCGGTGCCGTTGTACTCGGGGTAGACGTCGATGTCGCCGTTGAGGAGCGCATCGCGGGCCACGTTGGTGCCGCCGGTGTTGGTCGAGTCGGTGACGTCCGCGCCGGTCTCCTCCAGCGCCGTCACCATGATGGTCCCGAGCAGGATGCTCTCGTCGAAGTCCTTGGAGCCGACGGTGATCGCCGCGCCCTCGAAGTCGACGTCGGCCAGGGCGCCGGTGGCGCTGGTGTCGCTCCCGCCCCCACCGCCGTCGCCGCCGTCGCCGGAGTCGTCGTCGCCGCCGCAGCCGACCGCGGCCAGAGCCAGCAGGGCGGCCAGCGGCAGGGCCAGCAGTCGGGTCGTCAGGTGATCTCGCATGGGGTGATGTCTCTCAGTCGGTGGTCGCTGGCGCGCCGCGCGAGAGGGGACCGCTCGTCCCCCCTGGGGTCCCCCCAGTGCGCCGGGGCCGGGGTGCCGTCACGGCACCAGCCAGACCGCGCCGGCGCGGCGGGGGAGCCGCCGGGGCGTGCCTCGACCGTAGGGCAGCCGGGGCGACGAGAGCAGCGCTCCTGCCGAACTGAGACAGAACCGTGACATTGGGCTCGTCCCGCACCGGGGGACGACGGCGACGGCGGCGCCGGGGTTTTGCACCGGTCACACCGAGACGGGTAGCAAGGGCGCCGCTGCCCGGCGGCTGCACGATCGACGCGCCCGGGCAGCGAACGTGCGCCCCTCACCCGGTGGGGCGACGACCCCACGAGAGGTTGACCCGATGTCCCACGTCCTGGCCGAGGGTGGCTACCAGGCCTTCGACCTGAGCGGCACCGACACCACGGTGCTGATCGTCTCGCTCCTCGTCGCCCTCGGCGCCCTCGGCGTCGCCTTCGCCATGATGCAGGGCGTCCTCAAGGCCGACGCCGGCGCCAAGGAGATGACCGACATCTCCGACGCCATCCACGAGGGGGCCATGGCGTACATCACGCGCCAGTTCCGCACCATCGCGGTCATCGTCGTCCCGCTGGCGATCGTCGTGTTCCTGACCTCGACCAAGATCGAGAAGGACGGTGGAGAGGTCGCGCTGAGCTTCGTGCAGTCCGGCCTGTTCCGCACCCTCTCGTTCCTCGTGGGGGCGGTGTCCTCGGCGGCGATCGGCTTCCTGGGCATGTGGCTGGCCACCAAGGCCAACGTCCGCACCACCGCCGCCGCCGTGCGCTCCGACTTCGGTGGCGCCTTCGCCGTCGCGTTCCGCACCGGCGGCGTGGTCGGGCTGGCCACCGCCGGCCTGGCGCTGCTCGGTGCCACCGGCATCATCCTGGTGTTCCAGAACACCTCGACCGCCATGCTCGTCGGCTTCGGCTTCGGCGGCTCGCTCCTGGCCCTGTTCCTGCGGGTCGGCGGCGGCATCTTCACCAAGGCGGCCGACGTGGGCGCCGACCTGGTCGGCAAGGTCGAGGCCGGCATCCCCGAGGACGACCCCCGCAACCCGGCCACCATCGCCGACAACGTGGGCGACAACGTCGGCGACTGCGCCGGCATGGCCGCCGACCTGTTCGAGAGCTCCGGGGTGGTCCTGGTCGCCTCGATCATCCTCGGCGTCATCGCCTTCCAGGGCATCGGGCTGGGCCCCGACGTCTCGGCCCGGGGCCTCGTGTTCCCGGTGGGCGTGATGGCCATCGGCCTGGTCGCCTCGACCATCGGCCTGTACCTGGCCAAGGCCCGTCCCGGCGAGGACGACGCCCTCAAGATCATCAACCGGGGCATCACCATCGCCCAGGCCATCTCGATCCTCGGCGCTGCCGTCCTCGCCTTCGCCTACGTGGGCAACCCCGACGGCGCCACCATCTCCCAGCCCGGCGCCCGCATGTTCGGCGCCATCGTCGTCGGCGTGGTCCTCGGCTTCGCCGCCTCCAAGATCACCGCCTACTACACCTCGACCACGCAGAAGCCCGTGCAGGACATCGCCAAGGCCAGCCGCACCGGCCCCGCGACCACCGTGCTCGAGGGCATGAGCCTGGGCCTCGAGTCGGCCGTGTGGGGCCTCGTCGCCGTGGCCGTCGCCATCGGCGGCGCCCTGGCCCTCGGCGGCGGCAGCTTCAAGTTCTCCACCTACCTGGTGGCCCTGGCCGGCATCGGCATGCTCTCGACCACCGGCATCATCGTGGCCGAGGACACCTTCGGCCCCGTCGCCGACAACTCGGCCGGCATCGCCGAGATGTCGGGCCACTTCGAGGGCGAGCCCGAGCGGATCATGGTGAGCCTCGACGCCGTGGGCAACACCACCAAGGCCGTCACCAAGGGCTTCGCCATCGGCTCGGCCGTGATCGCCGCCGTGGCCCTGTTCGCCTCCTACGGGGAGACCATCGCCGAGGAGATCAACCTCGACATCGGCGACCAGGCCTACCCGATCAACGTGGCCGACCCGAAGGTCTTCATCGGCCTCCTGGTGGGTGGCTCGATCGCCTTCATCTTCTCCTCGCTCGCCATCCGGGCCGTCTCCCGGACGGCCGGCGTGGTCGTCCAGGAGGTCCGCCGCCAGTTCGCCGACGGCAAGATCATGGCCGGCACCAAGAAGCCCGACTACGGCCCCGCCATCGACATCTGCACCACCGCCTCGCTCCGCGAGCTGGCCACGCCGGCCCTCATCGCCGTTCTGGCCCCGGTCATCATCGGCTTCGGCCTCGGGCCCATCTCCCTCGGCGCCTTCCTGGCCTCGGTGATCGTCGTCGGCCAGCTGATGGCCAACTTCCTCAGCAACGCCGGCGGTGCCTGGGACAACGCCAAGAAGTACATCGAGGACGGCGCCGAGGGGGGCAAGGGCTCCGAGCCCCACAAGGCCGCCGTCATCGGTGACACCGTCGGCGACCCGTTCAAGGACACCGCCGGCCCGGCCCTCAACCCGCTCATCAAGGTGATGAACCTGGTGTCGCTGCTGATCCTGCCGGCGATCATCGGCTTCTACGACGAGGCCGGCCTCCGCGAGCTCAAGCAGCAGGGCGAGGGCGTCGGGATCGCCATCGCCGTCGTCGCCGCCCTCGTGGTGGTCGGTGCCATCGCCTTCAGCAAGGGCGTGTTCACCAAGGAGGTCGACGAGGCCGCCGCCGAGGCGGCCTGACCGACCCTCCACCAAACCCCCGCCGGACCGGGCTGGGATCTGGCCGTTCGACGGTCGGGTCCCGGCCCGCTCCGCGTCCGGGGAGCGCTCAGGGGGCCGTGGCGGCCCAGCGGGAGCGCTCCCCGGCGACGGCGCCGGGGATCTCCTCGACGTCGACCAGGCCGGCGGCGTCGAAGGCGGCCCGCACCTCGTCGCCGGTGAACAGGCCCAGCTCGTGGCGCTCGGTGAAGGTGTCGGTCCCCGACGGGGTGGTCACCACCCAGGTCATCTCGAGCACGCTGGTGCGGCCCATCCGCCACGACCGCACGGTACGGGCCACGGCCCGGCCGGGCTCGGTGGCGGCCGTCGCTCCGACGTGGCCGTCGGTCCAGTCGTCCGGGCTGAGCCAGCCGTCGACCACGAGCACCCCGCCGGGCTCCAGGTGCCGGCGCATGGCGGACACCGCCCGGCCCAGGTCCTCGGGGGTGCGGGTGTAGCCGATCGACGAGAACAGGCACGTGACCGCGTCGAACCGGCGCCCCAGGTCGAACAGGCGCATGTCGCCCTCGTGGATCGGGACCCCGGGCAGGCGGTCGCGAGCCCGGGCCGCCATGTGGGCGCTGAGCTCGACGCCCTCGACGGCGAAGTCCTCGCCCAGGTGCACCAGGTGGGCGCCGGTCCCGCAGGCCACGTCGAGGAGGGTGCGGGCGCCGGGGCAGCGGGCCCGCACCAGGGCCGAGACCTCGGCCGCCTCCGCCCGGTAGTCCTTGCCGATGCCGTCGTAGATCAGGTCGTAGGCGCCGGCCGAGGCGGCGTACACGTCGCCCTCGCCGGTCGGGCGGTCTCCGTCCATGGCGGCAGTCTGGCCCGTCCCGGGCGGCGCAGGAGGCGGCGTCGGAAACGGCGCGACCAGCAGGAGGGTCGGCCGTACACTCCGGCGGTGGACGAACCTCGCCGTCGTGTGTCCTCCGGGGGACCGTGGGAGCTCCTGATGGGCTACTGCCGGGCCGTGCGGGTCGGCGACCAGGTCGTGGTGGCCGGCACCGCCCCGCAGAACGCCGACGGGTCGGTCGACGACGACGTCGAGGCCCAGGCCCGCCGCTGCCTCGAGATCATCGAGGGCGCCCTCATCGAGGCCGGGAGCGACCTGACCGACGTGGTCCGCACCCGCATCTACCTGGTCGACCCGGCCGACTTCGACGCCGTGGCCCGGGCACACCGCCAGGCCTTCGACGCCATCCGCCCGGCCAACACCACCGTCGTGGTGGCCCGTCTCCTGGACGACCGGTGGAAGGTCGAGATCGAGGCCGACGCCGTGGTCCACCCCAGCCGGCAGGACGCCCGCTGAGGAGCCGCCGACCGTCGCGGGTCGGCCCTCCGGTCAGCCGGCGGGCGTCGGCTGGTTCCACTCCGTCCAGCCCACGCCGGTGCGGCCGTCGCCGGCGCGGTAGCGGCACAGGGCGCGGGGGAACCGCGACGTCTGGCCCTCGGGACCGGTGAGCAGGACGGGGCTGAAGTGGAGCGGCTCGATGGCCAGCTCGAGGTCGTCGAGGTGGACCCAGCCGCGGTCGGGCAGGCCCTCGCGCCCCAGGTCCTGGCCCCGGGAGACGTGCCCCACCGCCCGGGGCGTGCCGCCGGGGGGCTGGACGTAGCCGGTGCTGAAGAGCTCGTCGTCGCCCAGGGCGACCTGGGTGGCGTGGGTGCGGGTGCCGTCGTCGAGCGCCGAGGAGGTCCACGACCAGTGGTAGGTCCACCAGTCGCGCACGCCCCAGGAGTGGTCGCGCTGGCCCGACCCGTCGATGGCGATCCGCTCCTGGCCCACCAGCACCTCGCCGTGGACGCGGCACGGCACCTCGTAGCGGTCGATGCCGGGGTACGGGTAGACGCCGCCCTCGGTCTCCCACTCGAGGTCGAAGCCGAACGGCACCCGGTCGCCCCGGAGGTCGCCGTAGGTCTCGGCCGGGTCGTCGAGGGCGACGGCGAAGGACTCGCACCCGAGCGACCAGTGGTCGAGGGGCGTCTCGACGTTGTGGGCCGCCCACAACCCCTCGGTGCGGACCTCGAGTCCCGACGTCGGGATCGGCACCTCGTGGTCGATCACGGTGACCAGCGGCCGGCCCTCCCCCACCAGGCAGCCCCAGTACCAGGCGACGCCCAGGTTGGGGTAGAGGCCGAGGCGGACGTAGCCCCCCAGGCTGCCGTCGGGCTGGGCCCAGTCGAAGTACCAGGACTCGTTCCAGAGCGGCTCGGGTCCGGGCGCGTGGCGCCCCTCGTCGGAGGCGGGGACGGGTGCGACGTCGGTCATCGGCCGGGATCGTAGGCGGCGGTGCGGTCGCACCCGGCGTGCTCCTAGGTTTGGGGCCATGCCGCCCACCCTGGGGACCGACGAGTGGATCGCCGCCGCCCACGCCGCCGCCCAGGACGACCCGGGCCTGCGCGAGGCGGCGGTGGGCCGGCACGTCGTCATCGCCCAGGAGGTGGTCGACGGCGCGCGGCGAACCCGATGGCACGTGGTGCTCGACGACGGCGAGGTGGCGGTGCGACCGGGATGGCCCGAGGCCCCCGACGTGACCTTCAGCCAGGACGCCGCCGTCGCCGCGCGGATCGCCCGGGGCGAGGTGGCGGCGCGCACGGCCTTCGTCCTCGGCCAGGTCCGCCTGGGCGGCGACGTGGCCCGCCTGCTCGAGGTGGCCCCGGCCCTGGCCGGGCTGGGCGACGTCTTCGCGGTGGTGAGGACAGCCGGGTCGGGGCAGGGCGGGCCGATGCCGATCGAGGACGAGACGTGACCGGGACCGACGGGGCGCGCCGCTGATGCCCGAGCTGCCCGAGGTCCGCGCCCACGCCGAACGGCTCGACGGCGCCTTCGCCGGCACCCGCCTGGCGTCGTTCCGGGCCCTGTCGTTCACCGCCCTGAAGACCTTCGCCCCCGCCCCCGAGGTCGCGGTCGACCACCCCCTCGCCTACGTCGACCAGCGGGGCAAGCACCTCCTGCTCGACTTCGGCGTGGCCACCTACGTGATCCACCTGATGCAGGGCGGCCGGCTGCGCCCGGACGAGAAGCAGTCGGCCAAGCCGCGCGGCGGCGTGGCCCGCTGGGTGTTCGACGACGGCCGGGCCCTCCTCCTCACCGAGGCCGGCACCGAGCGCAAGGCCGGGGTCTGGGTCATCGACGGCGACCCCGAGGTGCAGCCGCCGCTCGACCACCTCGGGCCCGAGGCCGACACGGTCACGCCCGAGGCGCTGCTCGAGATCCTGCACTCAACCAACGGCCGCATCCACGGCCTGCTACGGGACCAGCGCGTGATCGCCGGCATCGGCCGACGGCTGGCCAACGAGGTGTGCCACCGGGCCCGGCTGTCGCCGTTCGCCATGAGCGGCAAGCTCGACGGTGCCGATGCCGAGCGGCTGGTGGAGGCCATGCGGGCCTGCATCTCCGAGGGTCTGGCCTTCGAGCGGGGCCGGGAGGACATGTCGGCCTCCAAGGACCGCCCCGGTGCCGTCCACCACCGCAAGGGCGAGGAGTGCCCCGACTGCGGCGACGTGGTGCGCACCGTCGAGTACCGGAGCTACGAGGTCGCCTACTGCGCCTCGTGCCAGACCGGCGGCAAGGTCCTCGCCGACAACACCACGTCCAAGTTCCTGAAGTGACCAGCCGGCCCGGCGGTCGCTGACCAGCCGGGGTCAGATTCCTTCCGACCCCGGCCGACCCCGTCGATCTCCCGCGACCCACGGTCGGAATGAGTCTGACCCTCCGTGACCAGCGAGCCGGTCTGCTAGATCAGGCCCAGCTCGCGGACCGCGTCGCGCTCCTCGGCCAGCTCGGCGGTGCTGGCGTCGATGCGGGTGCGGGAGAACTCGTCGATGTCGAGGCCCTGGACGATCGACCACTCGCCGTCCTCGGTCGTGCAGGGGAACGACGACACGAGGCCCTCGGGGACGTCGTAGCTGCCGTCGGAGACGACCGCCATCGAGACCCAGTCGCCCTCGGGCGTGCCCGTCACCCAGTCGCGCACGTGGTCGATGGCGGCGGAGGCAGCCGAGGCGGCCGAGCTGGCCCCCCGGGCCTTGATGATGGCGGCGCCCCGCTTGGCCACGGTGGGGATGTACTCGTCCGCGATCCAGGCCTCGTCGCCGACGGCCTCGAAGGCGTTCCTGCCGTCGACCTCGCAGTGGGTGAGGTCCGGGTACTGGGTGGTCGAGTGGTTGCCCCAGATCGTCATCTTCGTGATCTGGTTGACGCTCACGTCGAGCCGGGCGGCCAGCTGGGCCTTGGCCCGGTTGTGGTCGAGGCGGGTCATGGCCGTGATGCGGGTGGGGTCGAGGCCCTCGGCGTTGCCCAGGGCGATCAGGGCGTTGGTGTTGGCCGGGTTGCCGACGACCAGGGCCTTGACGTCCTTCTTGGCCGCGGCGGCGAGGGCCTTGCCCTGCGGGCCGAAGATGCCGCCGTTGGCGCCGAGCAGGTCGCTCCGCTCCATGCCGTCCTTGCGGGGCATGGCCCCCACGAAGAAGACGATGTCGGCGTCGCCGAAGGCCACCTCGGCGTCGTCGGTGCGCACGGTGCTGGCCAGCAGCGGGAAGGCGCAGTCGTCGAGCTCCATGGCCACGCCCTCGAGGGCGCCGAGGGCCGGGGTGATCTCCAGCATCTGGAGGCTCACCGGCGTGTCCGGACCGAGCAGGTCGCCGGCGGCGATGCGGAACAGGAGGCTGTAGCCGATCTGGCCGGCAGCCCCGGTGACGGCGACGCGGACGGGGGTGGTGCTCATGCCGCCGACCCTACCCACGCTCCCGCATCCACTCGAACCGACCCGCCCGAGCTCGGTGGCAGATGTCGGACGTTCATCCCCCATCTGCCACCGAGTTCGGCGCAGGGTTCACTCGACGGTGACGGACTTCGCCAAGTTGCGGGGCTTGTCGACGTCGCGGCCGAGGTGGACCGCAGCGTGGTAGGCGAGCAGCTGGAGGGGGACGCCGAGCAGGAGCGGGGCCAGCTCGGGCTCGGTCCGGGGGACGCGGAGGACGGCGAGGGCCTCGGCCACGTCGCGGTCGGAGTCGGTCACCACGACGAGCGGTCCCCGGCGGGCCCGGATCTCGGCCAGGCTGCCCATGTTCTTCTCCCACAGCTCGTCGTCGGGGACGACGGCGACGGTCGGGATCTCGGGGCTGATCAGGGCGAGCGGCCCGTGCTTGAGCTCGGCCGCCGGGTACGCCTCGGCGTGGACGTAGCTGACCTCCTTGAGCTTCTGGGCCCCCTCCAGGGCGGCGTGGAAGCCCCGGACCCGACCGATGAAGAAGGCGCTCTCGGCCCCGGCGATGGCCTTGGCCGCGGCGGCGACCTCGTCCTCGGTGGCCAGGGCGGCCCGGATGGCGTCGGGCAGGGCGGCCAGCCCGTCGAGCAGCCGTCGCCCGGCGGCGGGGCCGAGGTCGCGCGTGCGGCCCAGCAGGAGGGCGAGGAGGGCGAAGGCGACCCCGGTCGAGGTGAACGTCTTGGTCGACGTGACCGACACCTCGTGGCCGGCGTGGAGGAAGATCCCGCTCCCGCACGCCCGGGCGATCGTGCTGCCGGGCGTGTTGACGATGCCGATCACGGTGCCGCCCTTGCGCTGGACCTCCTGCACCGCGGCCAGGGTGTCGATCGTCTCGCCCGACTGGCTGACGGCGACGTACAGCGTGTCGGGCTCGATGATCGGGTTGCGGTACCGGTGCTCCGAGGCCGTCTCGGCGTCGGCCGGGATCCGGGCCAGCGCCTCGACCAGGCCGGCCCCGTAGAGCCCGGCGTAGTAGGCCGACCCGCAGCCCAGGACCTTCACCCGGCGCAGGGCGAGGACGTCCTTGGGCGTCAGCTCCAGCCCCCCGAGGTGGGCGGTGGCGAAGCGGTGCTCGACCCGGCCCCGCAGGGCCCGCTCCACGGCCTCGGGCTGCTCGTGGATCTCCTTGTGCATGTGGTGCGGGTGGCCGCCCAGGTCGAGGGCGGTGGCCGAGACCGAGGACGTCTCGGGCGCCTTGGCCGTCGGCTCGCCGTCGAGGGTGGAGGTGCGGTAGCCGTCGGCGGCGACGACGGCCAGCTCGCCGTCGTCGAGGTGGACGACCTGGTCGGTGTGGCGGACGACGGCCGCGGCGTCGGAGGCGACGAGCATCTCCCGGGCCCCGATGGCCAGCAGGACCGGGCTGCCGTTGCGGGCGACCACGATGCGGTCGGGCTGACGGGCGTCGATGACGGCGATCCCGTAGGCGCCCTCGACGAGGCGCAGGGCCATCCGCACCCGCTCCTCGAGGTCGGCGGCGTCCTGGGCCGCGATCAGGTGGGCCAGGACCTCGGTGTCGGTCTCGGAGCGCAGCTCGGTCCCGGCGGGCAGCTGGTCCCGCAGGGCGTCGGCGTTCTCGATGATGCCGTTGTGCACCAGGGCGAGCCGGCCGCTGGCGTCGGTGTGGGGGTGGGCGTTGCGGTCGCTGGGCTCGCCGTGGGTGGCCCAGCGGGTGTGGCCGATGCCGACCGTGCCGGCGAAGCGCTTGGGGAGGGTGGCCGACAGGTGGGCCACCCGCCCCTCGGCCTTGTGGACCCGCAGGCCCGACCGGCCGAGGACGGCGACGCCGGCCGAGTCGTAGCCCCGGTACTCCAGGCGGGCCAGGCCCTCCAGCAGGACGGGGGCGGCGGGCTGGCGCCCGATGATGCCGACGATGCCGCACATGGGTGTCTCCTCGATCGGTCGACGCGGACGTCAGCCGTAGATGGCGCGGCGGATCTGCCGCTCGGTCAGGGGCGGGGCGGCGACGGGCCGGGCGGCCAGCTCGTCGGCCAGCCGGGGGAAGATCTCGGCGTTGGCGAGGCCCTGGGCCTGCAGCTCGCGGTGGCGGCGCCGCAGGCGGGCCTCGAGCGGCTCGCGCAGCTGGTCGACCACCTCCTCGACGACCCGCCGGCTCATCTCGGGGCTCAGCGGCGTGGTGCGCACCAGGTGCGCCACCACGTCGTCGAACACGTCGTCTCGGCCCACAGGGACCGAGTGTGTCGATCTTGCGCGCCGAAGGCAACCGTTCTGCCCGCCAGCGGGCAGATGGAGGCCAGATCGGGTGGCCTGACGGCTCAGACGCCGACGGGCTCCCGCTCGCTGCTCTCGGGCGCCGGCGTCTCGGCGCGGGTCGGACCCACGCGCAGGTCGTCGCGGTGGAGGTGCCGGGTCCGCCGCCAGTACTGCCAGGTGTAGCCCGACCAGTTGTTGGTGATCCGCCCCCGGGCGTCCTTGTACCAGGAGTGGCACGAGCTGGCCCACACCGTCCGGGCCAGCTCGCGGTCGAGCCGGGCGTTGGACGCGGCCTGGGCCTCGGGGCGGACGTCGACCCACCGGCGGCCCTCGGTGGCGAGGATGCGGACGGCCTGGAGGATCCAGCCGATCTGGCGCTCGAGCATGAAGATGATCGAGTTGTGGCCCAGGTTGGTGTTGGGGCCGTAGAGCAGGAACAGGTTGGGGAACCCGCTCACCGAGATGCCGAGGTGGGCCTCGGCGCCGTCGGCCCACACATCGCCCAGGACCCGGCCCTCCGCACCGGTGACGGTGATGGGCTCGAGGAAGTCCGTGGTCTTGAACCCGGTGCCGAAGATGATCGTGTCGGCCGGGTAGCGCCGACCCCCGGCCACGACGGCGTCGGGCTCGATGCGATCGACGCCGTCGGTGACGACCTCGACGTTCGGCCGCATCAGCGTCGGGTACCAGTCGTTGGAGATCAGGATCCGCCGGCAGCCGAGGGGGTAGTCGGGCACGATCGTCTCGGCCGGCAGGTCGGGCGTGGCCAGCGGCGCCAGCTGCTCCTGGAACCGCTTGCGCCCGATCTCCCCCAGCTTCGACCCCTGCTTGAAGATCACGAACCGGCTCTCGAAGCGGGCCCAGATCGACGCCCGGTAGGCGAGGCGGGCGGGGGCGAAGGTGCGGAACAGCCGCCGGGCCCGCTCGCTGATCGGCCCGTCGGGCTTGGGGCCCACGTAGTTGACGCTCCGCTGGAACAGCGTCATCCGCCCGACCCGGTCGGCGATGGCGGGCACGAACTGGATGGCACTCGCGCCGATGCCGATGACGGCCACGTCCTTGCCGGTGAGGTCGTGGTCGTGGTCCCAGCGGGCCGAGTGGAAGGCGGTGCCGGCGAAGGAGTCGAGGCCCTCGATGGCGGGGACGTGGGGCCGGTTGAGCTGACCCGTCGCCGCCACCACGACGTCCGCGGTGAAGGTCGAGCCGTCGGCGAGGTCGAGGGTCCACCGGCCGGTCTCGTCGTCGAAGGTGGCGGCGGTGACCTCGGTGGAGAAGCGGATGCGGCGGCGGACGTCGAACTCGTCGGCCACCCGCTCGAGGTGCTCGAGGATCTCGGACTGCTCGGGGAACTTGCGGGTCCAGTCCGGGTTGGGGGCGAACGACAGCGAGTAGAGGTGGGAGGGGACGTCGCAGCCCGAGCCCGGGTAGTCGTTGTCCCGCCAGGTGCCGCCGAGGGCGTCGGCCTTCTCGAAGAGGGTGACGTCGTCGACGCCCATCTGCACCAGCCGGATGGCCATGCCCAGCCCCCCGATGCCGGTGCCGATGATGGCCACCCGGGGCGGGGCGGCGTCGGAGGGCAGCGGCACCGGTCGGTTGGTGGCGAGGGCCCTGGCCCGCGCCGCCGCAGAGCGGGTTGCGTCGAGGACGTCGGCAGCAGCCATGGCGCGACCGTACCCCGTTTCTTGACCGGACGGTCTAGAGCCCTCGGGGCGTGGCACGCTGGCCGGCGATGGCCCTGCCGCTGTTCGTCTACGGGACCCTGATGCCGGGCCACCTCCGGTGGGGCGTGCTCGAGCCCCACGCCGTCGGCTGGCGCCCGGCCGCGGTCGAGGGCCACCTCTACGACACCGGCCAGGGCTGGCCGGCCGCCGTGTTCCGGCCCGGCCCGGACCTGGTGAAGGGGTGGGCCGTCGACCTCCGCCCCGAGGTCGCCGACGTGGTGATGGACCACCTCGACGAGGTCGAGGGCGTGGGCGAGGGGCTGTTCCGCCGGGTCGAGGTGGCCCTCCTCGGCGGCGAGCCGGTGGTCGCCTACGAGCTGGGACCGGCGCCCGCCGGGCTGTCCCGCATCGCCGACTGGGAGGGCCACCCCGAGGCGTAGCCCCCGGCCCGAGCCACGGATGGTGCCAGGCACCTTCCGTGCGCACGGATGGTGCCAGGCACCTTCCGTGGCGAGCGGCAGACTGCCGGGGTGATCCTCGTCGACCGGCCGATCTGGGCCGCGCACGGCCGACGCTTCGCCCACCTCGTCAGCGACGAGTCGTTCGACGAGCTCCACGCCTTCGCCGCGCAGCTCGGGCTGCCGCCCCGCGCCTTCCACCGCGACCACTACGACCTGCCCGACGCCTGGTGGCAGCGCGCCGTCGACGCCGGGGCCACCCCGGTCGACCCGCGCGAGCTGGTGCGCCGCCTGCGCGCCGCCGGGCTCCGGGTCAGGCGAGAGCGGCCCGCTCGCGGGTGAGGTTGGCCACGGCCCGGGCCCGCCGGGTGGCCCGGTCGGCGTCGGGGCCGGCGCCGTAGAGACCTCCGGCGTCGGCCGCGGCGAGGAAGCGGTCGAGCACCTGGCCCCGGCCGGTGCGCCAGACGTCGTCGGGCACGTGGGCGTACTCGGCCCGGACGTCGACGGCGTAGCGGTCGTAGCGGTCGGCCGGGGCGGACAGGATCCACAGGTCGCCGTCGACCAGCAGGGCCCCGGAGCGGTCGGCCGGGTCGACGACGTGGGCCGCGGTCAGGCGGATGAGACGGGCGACCTCGTCGGCGAGGGCCGGGGACCCGCCGGTCGCCCGCACGTCGAAGGCGGCCAGCCGGGCGCTGGCGTCCTCCGACGCGCCCCCGCCGGCGCGCACGTCGTAGATGGCGTCGTGGTACCAGGCCGCCATCTGGACCGCCACGGGGTCGGCCTCGGGCTCGAAGGGGTGGAGCCGCCGGACCTCGGCCAGCACCTCCTGGACGTGCTCGGCGGTGTGGTAGCGGCGATGGGGCTCGGCGTGGCGGGCGCGCAGGTCGTCGCCCCGCGCCCGCCGCAGCTCGTCGAGCCCCACCGGCCCGCCCTACCTCTGCATGGCCTTGACCTGGAGGAACTCCTCCAGGCCGTACTTGCCCAGCTCCCGGCCGACGCCCGACATCTTGTAGCCGCCGAACGGGGCCAGCGGGTTGAACCCGCCGCCGTTGACCTCGACCTGCCCGGTGCGCATCCGCCGGGCGACGCCCTGGGCCCGCTCCTTGTCGGCGCCCCACACGCCGCCGGACAGCCCGTACTGGGTGTCGTTGGCGATGCGGACGGCGTCGTCGACGTCCTCGTAGGGGATGACCGACAGGACCGGCCCGAAGATCTCCTCCTGGGCGATGGTCATCGAGTTGTCGACGCCGGCGAACACGGTGGGCTTGACGTAGTAGCCGGTCTCCAGGTCCTCGGGCTGCTCGGGCCCGCCGGTGACGAGCTGGGCCCCCTCCTCGACGCCCTTCTCGATGTAGCTCCGGACCCGGGTGCGCTGGGCGTCGGAGATCAGCGGGCCGAGGCGTCCACCGTTGGCGGCCGGGTCGCCGACGGTGTACACGTTCTCGACCTCGTCCCGGATGATGTCGACGATGGCGTCGTGCTTGTCGGCGGGGACGAGCATCCGGGTGAAGGCGGTGCAGGTCTGGCCCGAGTTGAGGTAGGCCGAGCCCACGCCCTTGCGGACGGCGGCGTCGAGCTCCTCGCCCTCGAGGTCGTCGAGGATGATGTTGGCCGACTTGCCGCCCAGCTCGAGGGCGACGCGCTTGACGGTGGGGGCGGCCAGCTCCGAGACGCGGGTGCCGGCGCGGGTCGAGCCGGTGAAGCTGATCATGTCGACGTCGGGGTGCTTGGCGATGGCCTCGCCCACCACCGGGCCGACGCCGGAGACGAGGTTGAACACGCCGGCCGGCAGGCCCAGGCCGTCGATGATCTCGGCCAGGATGAAGGCGTTGAGCGGCGCGACCTCGCTGGGCTTGAGCACGACGGTGCAGCCGGCGGCGAGGGCGGGGGCGACCTTGGCCACGATCTGGTGGAGCGGGTAGTTCCACGGCGTGATGCAGCCGACGACGCCGATCGGCTCCTTCACCACCAGGCTGTTGCCGATCTCCTCCTCCCACTGGACCTCGTCGAGCAGCCCGACGTAGGTGCCCGAGACCGCCTGGGGCAGGCCGGCCTGGATGATCTGGCTGAGCATCAGCGGCATGCCCACCTCGCCGGTGATCGTCTCGGCGATCTCCTGGTTGCGGGCGGCGATGCCGTCGCTCAGGGCCTGGAGCACCTTGGCCCGCTCGGCCGGGTCGGTCTGCGACCAGCCGTCGAAGGCGGCCTTGGCCGCGGCGACGGCGCGGTCGACGTCCTCGGGCGTCCCCTCGGGGATCGAGCCCATGACCTCCTCGGTCGAGGCGTTGATGACGTCGATGGTGCCGGTCCCGGTGGAGGGGACCCACTGGCCGTCGATGTAGAGGGAGTCGTAGGCGCGCATGGCCCAGAGGGTACGAGGTGCGCTGCGCCGGCGCGCCTCAGAGCAGCGAGCCGCCGGTGGCGTCGAGGTAGTGGCCGGTGACCCAGCGGGCGTCGTCGCTGGCCACGAAGGCCACCACGTCGGCCACGTCGTCGGGCTCGCCGACCCGGCCGAAAGCGGTCTGGGCTGCGGCCTGGTCGCGCGCCTCGGTGCTGGCGCGGAGCCACGAGGCGTTCATGTCGGTGTCGATGACGCCGGGGGCGACGCTGTTGACCGTGATGCCGCGGGGACCGAGCTCCTTGGCCAGGGTGAGGGCCATGGCGTCGATGGCACCCTTCGACATGGCGTAGGCCAGCAGGTCGGGCTGGGCGACCTTGGTCAGGCCGGTGGAGATGAGGATGACGCGGCCGCCCCGGTCCATCCGCGCCACGGCGCCCTGGACGACGAAGAACGAGGCCCGGGTGTTCACCGCGAACTGCTCGTCGTAGATCTCGGGTGTCGTGGTCCCGAGGAGGCCCTCGCGCACGATCCCGGCGTTACTGACCAGGACGTCGAGGCGGCTCGACCCGGTCCGGGCCGTCAGCTCGGCGTCGAGGGCGGCGAAGAGGTCCTCGCTGTCGCCGGGCCGGCCCAGCACCGACCGGACCACGAAGGCGCGCCCGCCGGCGTCTTCGATGGCGGCGACGGTCTCGGCCGCGGCGGCCACGTTCGTGCCGTGGTGCACGGCCACGAGGGCCCCCTCTCCAGCCAGCCGCTCGCTGATCGCCCGGCCGATGCCGCGGGAGCCTCCGGTCACCAGGGCGACCTTGCCGTCCAGGGTGCGCATGTCCGTCACCTTTCTGTAGGGATCACTACGGAACGGACGGGACGGTACCGGCATCCTGTAGCGATCGCTACACTTCTGTCCGAGATGGCCCGCCCCCGCACCTTCGACCGCGACGACGCCCTCGACGTCGCCATGCGCCTGTTCTGGGAGAAGGGCTACGACCAGACGTCGATCGCCGACCTGACCGCGGCCATCGGGATCTCGCCGCCCAGCCTCTACGCCGCCTTCGGCGACAAGCGCCGGCTCTTCGAGGAGGCGGCCGACCGCTACGACAGGACCGAGGGGTTCACCACCGCCGCCCTGGAGGAGCCCACCACCCGCGCCGCGGTGGCCCGGCTCCTCGGTGACGCCGCCGTCGAGTACACCCGCCGGGGCCAGCCCCGGGGCTGCATGGTCCTCGCCGAGCCCCACCTCGGCGCCCACCGGGCCGCCAGCCGTCGGGCCCTGACCGCCCGGATCGAGCGGGGCGTGGCCGAGGGCGAGCTCCCCCCGGACACCGACGTGGAGGGGCTCGTGAGCTACGTCGTCGTCGTGCTCAGCGGTCTCTCCGCCCGCGCCCGGGACGGTGCGTCGCGCGCCGAGCTGGCCGCCAGCGCCGAGGTGGCGCTCGCCGCCTGGCCCGGACCACCGGGCTGACGCCGGACCCGCGGCGCCGGCGTGGGATCCACCACCAAGGACTCCGGGGCGACGTGGACCGACCCGCCTCACCCCGACCGCCGCCGGGGAACCCACGGCGACGAGACCCGCACCGACGGCCGCGCGACGGAAGGGGTCCGACCCCTTCCGTCGCGAGCGGCGATCAGGCCATCTTCTGCTGGAGGCCCTCGTCGAGGGCGGCGAGGAAGTCCTCGGTGGTGAGCCACTCGGCGTCCTTGCCCACGAGCAGGGCGAGGTCCTTGGTCATCCGACCGCTCTCGACGGTGTCGACGCAGACCCGCTCGAGGGCCTCGGCGAACTCGGTGACCGCCGGGGTGCCGTCGAGCTTGCCCCGGTGGGCCAGGCCGCGCGTCCAGGCGAAGATCGAGGCGATCGGGTTCGTCGAGGTCTTGTTGCCCTTCTGGTGCTCCCGGAAGTGGCGGGTCACCGTGCCGTGGGCGGCCTCGGCCTCGACGGTCTTGCCGTCGGGCGTCGAGAGGACCGACGTCATCAGGCCCAGCGACCCGAAGCCCTGGGCGACGGTGTCGGACTGGACGTCGCCGTCGTAGTTCTTGCAGGCCCAGACGTAGCCGCCCTCCCACTTCATGGCGGCCGCCACCATGTCGTCGATCAGGCGGTGCTCGTAGGTGAGGCCGGCGGCGTCGAAGTCGGCCTTGAACTCGGCCTCGAAGATCTCCTCGAAGATGTCCTTGAAGGCGCCGTCGTAGGCCTTGAGGATCGTGTTCTTGGTCGACAGGTACACCGGGTAGCCGCGGGCGAGCCCGTAGGAGAACGAGGCCCGGGCGAAGTCGGCGATCGACTTGTTGTAGTTGTACATCCCCATGGCCACGCCCCCGCCCTCGGGGAAGTCGGTGACCACGTGCTCGATCGGCTCCGAGCCGTCCTCGGGGGTGAAGGTGATCGTGAGCTTCCCGGCCCCGGGGACCTTGAAGTTGGTGGCCTTGTACTGGTCGCCGTGGGCGTGACGGCCGATGATGATCGGCTTGGTCCAGCCCGGGACGAGGCGGGGCACGTTGCTCATGATGATCGGCTCGCGGAAGACCACCCCGCCGAGGATGTTGCGGATCGTCCCGTTGGGCGAGACCCACATCTTCTTGAGCCCGAACTCCTCGACCCGCGCCTCGTCCGGGGTGATGGTGGCGCACTTGACCCCGACGCCGTGGCGCTTGATCGCCTCGGCGGCGTCGATCGTCACCTGGTCGTCGGTGGCGTCCCGGTGCTCGATCCCCAGGTCGTAGTACTCGAGGTCGATGTCGAGGTACGGGAGGATCAGCTGCTCCTTGATGAACGCCCAGATGATGCGCGTCATCTCGTCGCCGTCGAGCTCGACGACCGGGTTCTCCACCTTGATCTTGGCCATCCGGCGATCGTAGGGGGTCCCGCGGCCCCTCACTCCACGCGCCTCAGGTCACGCCCGTCACCCCACGAGCGTCTCCCCGCCGGGCCGTCAGGGGCGGACGGTGGCGAGGGCCCGGCGACGGCTGGCCACCACGACCACGGCGCCCCCGGCGAGCAGCACGACCGCCACCCCGCCGAGGACGGCGACGTCGGTGCCGGTCCGGGCCAGGGGGGCCTCGGCGCCGCCCTCGGGCGGCGGGCTCTGCTGCTGGGGGACGGTGGTGCCGCCCTCGCCCGTGGGCGGGTACTGCTGGGCGGAGGCGGCCTGGGCCGCGACGAGCGGCAGGGCCAGGGCGATGAGCACGAAGACGAGCTTGCGGAGCATGGGGCTTCCCCGACGATGGGTGATCTGCGGTCACCCCCACCATACCACTGTGCGTGATCTTCGGTCCGGACCCACCTCGGAGAGTGCCGGGCTGGCGGGGCGCCGGTCCCCGGCTCGCTGATGGCGGGCCGCTAGCCCGGCCGCTCCACGGCCACGGCGACGGCCCAGGTCCCCTGCTCGTCACCGCTGCGGGCGCGCACCGTCGCCCCGTCGACCTCGACCCCGCCCGGGGGCGGCCGGCCGGCGGCGACGGCGGCGATGTGGGCGTCGGCGAAGGTCGCGCTCACGCGGACGTCGTCGGGCCGCACCGTGGTCTGGGGCAGCAGGTCGAAGCGGTACGTGCCGTCGGACAGGTCGACCTGGCCGGCCAGCTCGACCGTGACCGTGGCCTCGGCGCCCGGGGGGATGTCGACGAAGAGGGACCAGACGTTGCGGCCCAGCTCCACCCCCTCGTCGGCGGTGACCTCCTGGCCGTCGACCGACAACCCCACCAGGTCGAGCGGCGAGTACACCGACAGCCAGGTGCGGTTGGTGCCCGTGGGCGCGTCGATGAGGTTGCCGATCAGGTACGGCGGCTCGCCCGCCTCCGGGGCCTGGTTGTGGAGGCCGATCACGGCAGTGGCGGTGACGGCGCCGGTCGCAGCGTCGACCGTGGCGTCGTAGCGGATGGTCCGCTGCATGAAGACGTCGATCTTCCCGCCCCCGGCGTTCTGGCTCACGACGCCGAAGCCGTCGTCGACGACGGCGGGCACGGCCCCGTCGGCGCCCAGCCGCTCGACGAGCTGGCGACCCTGTTCCGAGCGCAGCCACACCGACAGGTGGCCGCCCTCGACGGCGGGCCCGAGGGACCGGGCGAGGCGGGCCGGCGCCGGTCCCGCCCCGGTCGTGAGCTCGGTGAAGACGCCCTCGGCCACCTGCCCGAGCAGGTCCGAGCGATCCTCGGCCACCTCGAACAGGCGGTACTGCTCGACCTGGAGGAACGACACCACGTTGGTGGCGTCCAGGGGGTAGGGCAGGCCGGCGATGGTGACCGGCCCGGTGAGCCGGAGCAGGCGGGCCAGGCCGGTCGGGTCGATCCGGATCACACCGTCGACGGGCTCGCCCCCGGACTGCGCGTACAGCTCGGCCATGACCTGGCCGGCGGTCGGGCCGTCGGGGGTGAAGGTGACGTTCTCCCAGGTGGTCTCGGGCTCGAAGCGGGCGTAGCGGGCGAGGTAGTCCGGCGGGCCGGTGATCTCCTTGGGGTCGTCGCCGGCGCGGTTCAGCTCGTCGTTGCGGCCCACCTCGACCAGGTCGACCTCGCCGTCGCGCACGCTGAGGACGCCGTAGTTGCCGAGGAAGCCGGTGCCCCGGGCCTCCGAGGGGCTGACGAAGGCGACGAAGTACCGGGCCTCACCGTCGATGCCCAGCAGGTCGGGTCCGACCGCGGCGGCCAGGGCGCCGGTGCGGGCGCTGCCCTCGGCGTCGCCCACCGCGTCGGTCACGTCGTCGAGGCCCTCGGCGACGGGGGGGATCTGCCAGACCGACCGACGGGCGGGCGACGCCAGGTCGGCGTGGAGGTCGGCGGTGGCGGCGGCCACCTCCTCCAGCACGGGCCGGGCATCGGCCACGGCCGCCGGGTCGAGGCGCCCGTCGACCAGGCGCAGCCGCTCGGCGTCGAGCCGCCCGGCGCCGTCGGCCGCGAGCCGGGCGGTGGCGCCCCCGCCGTCGGCGATGGCGTCGAGGGCGGCGATCTGCTGGGCCACCACCGGCGTGTGGCGGGCAGGGAGGCTCCACCAGGCGCGGGTGAGGTCGAGGGCCGCGCCCAGCTCGTCGGCGGCGCGGCGGAACGTGCGCTCGGCCTCGTCCTGGTCGCCGGCCCGCACCGCGTCGAGGCCGTCGTCCGACGCGGTCGACCCGTCCTCGAGCGACCCCGCCGCCAGGACACCCGCAGCCACGCCGGTCCCCAGGCCCACCAGCCCCAGGAGCACCACGGCGGCGCCGACCCGACGGCCGACCCGGCGCACCGCCGGTCCGGTGCGGCGCCACCCCGACACGGCCAGGACGACCAGCACGACGGCCGCGACGGCGGCGGAGGCCCGGACCGGCTCGGTCTGCGGGAGGCGGAGCACGACCTGGACGGTCAGCAGGGCGGACAGGCCGGCCGCAAGGGTCGCCAAAGGCGGGACCGGCGGGAGGACCGCCCGCTCGTCGAGCCGGCGGGGCAGGGCGCCGACGCCGCGGGCCACCGGGACGACGAGCACCAGGGCGACCAGGGCCAGGCCGCGGAGGGCGGCGGTCTCACCGGCCACCAGGGCGACGGCGGCGGCGACGGCGAGGGCCACCGGGGTCGCCCTCGCCCCGAGGGCGGTGACGACCGCGGCGAGGAGGCCGGTGAGGACCACGTCGGTCCGCTCCACCCCGGTCGGCGCCGCCCCGGCCAGGCCCGCGACGAAGGCGGCGACGGTGGCGAGGCCCCCGATGACCAGGGCCTCGACCTCGGCCGGGGCCAGCGCCGGGGCGCGCCGCGGCGCGACGGAGGCGGCCACCGGCTGCCCCCGGCGATCAGCCGGGAGCGCTCCCGTCGCCCTGCAGCACGCCGAGGTTGGCGCACACCTCGCGGACCGAGCGGGCCCGGTTCATGGTGTAGAGGTGGAGCCCCGGCACGCCCTCCTCGAGGAGGCGGGCACCGAGCTCGCTGGCCACCTCGACACCGAGCGCCCGGGTGGCCTCCTTGTCGCCGTCGACCTTCTCGAGCCGCGGCTCCAGGGCCGCGGGGATGGCGCTGCCGTTCATCGCGGCCATGCGGCGGAGTCCGGCCACGCTGATGAACGGCATCACGCCCGGGATCACGGGGGTGGTGCACCCCAGCGCATCGAGCTCCTCGACCATCCTCAGGTAGTCGGACGGGTCGTAGAAGAACTGAGAGATGGCGGCGTCGGCCTGGGCCAGCTTGGCGGCCAGGTACCGCCGGTCGGTCTCCCGGTCCGCGGAGCGCGGGTGGACCTCGGGGAAGGCGGCCACGACGATGCCGAAGTCGCCGACCTCCCGGATCATCTCGATCAGCTCGGTGGCGTAGGTGAAGTCGCCGCCGGCGTCGGACCCGTCGGCGGGCGGGTCGCCGGCGAGGGCGAGGATGTTCTCGATGCCTGCGTCCCGGTAGTGGACGAGCAGGTCCTCCATGTCGGCCCGGGTGTGGCCCACGCAGGTCAGGTGGGGGACGGCCGGGAAGTCACGCTCCTTGTCGACGCGGATGACGACGTCGCGGGTCGTGTCACGGGTCGTGCCCAGGGCCCCGTAGGTCACCGAGATGAACGACGGGCGCAGCCCGGCGAGGTCCTCCATCGTCTCGTCGAAGGTGACGAGGGCCTCGGGCGTCTTGGGCGGGGGGAACTCGAACGAGACCGTGCGGCCGGCGGCGAGCAGGTCGGCGATCTTGGCCATCCGTGCAGAGTACGTGGTCGCCCGGGGCCGAGGCCCACGGATCCGGGCTCAGGTGCGGTGGGCCAGGCGGGGGCGGAGGACGTCGGCCAGGCGATCGACGCTGCCCTCGCACGCGGCCAGGTCCTCGCGCCCGACGAGCACCTCCAGCCCGTCGCCGGTGTGACCCACGACGCAGGCCAGCCGCCCGGCGGTGAAGACCGCCAGCTCCGGGCTCTGCTCGTCGCGGTGCACGACGTCGGCCGGCACGGGGAGTGAGGCGATCAGGTCGTCGAACGAGGCCCGGCGCCGGAGCCCACCGTGCGTGATGTCGCACAGGTCGCAGCGGGCGCGGCCCAGGAGGTGCCCGACGACGTAGCGGACCTCGCCCACCAGCGTGCCGTCGGCGTCGTAGACCATCGACAGGCGGGTGATGGGGGCGCCGGGCATGGCGGGACGCTACGCCCCCCGCCGCCCTCAGCCCTCGGCGGCACGCCCCTCGGCGGCGCCGGGTGACGGCAGCGCGGCCAGGCGCTCGCGGATGCGGGCCATCTCGGCCAGCTCGGTGGCGTAGGTCGCGATCCCCCACTCGGCGACCACCGCGGCGTGGGCGGTGGCCGGGTCGTCGGGGTCGAGGTCGTCGAGGACGGCCTGGAGGGCGTCGCGGTCGGCGAGGACGGTCGCCACGTGCTCGTCGACCATCTCCTGGAGCCGGCTGGGCGCGACCAGCGCCCCCAGCATCAGCCGGAGGGCGAGGTGGTGGCGGAACACGGTGGGGGCGACGGGCTCCTCGGCGGCCCACCGAGCCAGGCGGCGGCGCCCCTTCGGGGTGAGCCGCCACACGCGACCGGGGCGGGCCCCGGGCCGCTTCATCTCCCGGCTGGCGACCAGGCCGGCGGCGTCCAGCCGCTCGAGCTCGGCGTAGATCTGGCTCATCGCCGGAGCGGCGAAGAAGAACCGCAGGGTGGCGTCGGCGCGGGTGCGCAGCTCGTAGCCCGAGGCGTCCCCGAACGTCAGCAGGCTGAGCACGGCGGCACCGGTGGTGGAGAGGTCTTGACCCACGGGACCCACCCTAGTATTCCTAGGCGGAACAACATTGTTCCGAACCGGAAGAACCGGAGGCGGCCCGTGATCACCAGCCCGAAGTTCGTCTGCACCTTCGTCCACGACCAGGACAGGGCCCTGCGGTTCTGGACCGAGACGGTCGGCTGGCGGCTGCAGCGCGACGCCCCGATGGACCCCGAGACCGGCGAGCGCTGGATCGAGGTCGCGCCACCCCGCGGCACCACCTACCTCGTGCTCTCGCGGGCGTCAGGACCGGACGACCCCCGCGTCGAGGCCTCCAGCGTGTGGTGGGACGTCGACGACCTCGGCGCGACCCACGCCGAGCTGACCGCCAGAGGTGTCGAGTTCCCGGTGCCGCCGTCCGAGGCGCCGTGGAAGCCCGGCACCCGCTGGGCCCAGCTCCGCGACTCGGAGGGCTGCCACCACGGGCTCAGCGAGCCCGACGGCGCCTCCGGGTGACCTGCGTCGCAGACCGTTGACCTCAACTCGGGACGAGGTCCTACCGTGCCCCCCACCCCACCGATGAGTCCCCGACCCCAGGGCGGTCACTCCCCCGAGACGCCTCTGGAGCGGTCACGAGATGGCCACTTCAGGAGCGCACAGTGGCCGACCCCGTCGGAAATCCCGTCGCCCCCACGACGACCACCTGCCAGCATGTCCGCCCCCTCGGTCCGCTCGCCCCCGTCCGAGACACCACCCCCGGAGACCCCCTCATGAGCTCGTCCCTGGCCATCGACGCCCACGGGCTGGTCAAGCGCTTCGGCGCCAAGACCGCCCTGGGCGGGGTCGACGTCACCGTCCCGACCGGCACGGTGACGTCGATCCTCGGCCCGAACGGCGCCGGCAAGACCACCACCGTGCGCATCCTCACGACCCTGTCGGTCGCCGACGAGGGCACCGCCACCGTCGCCGGCTTCGACGTCCGCACCCAGGCCACCGAGGTGCGCCGCCGGATCGGGCTCGCCGCCCAGGATGCGACGGTCGACCCGCTGCTCACCGGCCGGGAGAACCTGGTGATGATCGGCGAGCTCCAGCAGCTCGGTCGGCGCGACGCCAAGCTCCGGGCCGGCGCCCTGCTCGAGCAGTTCAACCTGGCCGACGCCGGCGACCGGGTCGTCGGCGACTACTCCGGCGGCATGCGGCGGCGGCTCGACCTGTCCTCGACGCTGATCGCCGACCCGCACATCCTGTTCCTCGACGAGCCCACCACCGGCCTCGACCCCCGGGCCCGGGCCGAGCTGTGGGACGTGCTCGACACCCTCACCGAGGGGGGCACCACCATCCTCCTCACCACGCAGTACCTCGAGGAGGCCGACCGCCTGGCCGACGACATCCTCGTCATCGACCACGGCAAGGTCATCGCCCACGGCGACGCCCGCAGCCTCAAGCGCCAGGTGGGCGGGGACAACATCGGTGTCACCGTCTCCGAGCTCGACCGGCTCGAGGAGGCCGCCGCCATCCTGGCCCGCATCACCGGCGCCGAGCCCACGCTCGACCGCCCCGTGCGCACCGCCGTCGCCCCCACCCAGGACGGCGTCGCCAGCCTCGGGCGCGTGGCCGACGCCCTGGCCGAGTGCGGGCTCGGCGTCGAGGACCTCAGCCTGCGCCAGCCGACCCTCGACGAGGTGTTCCTCACCCTCACCGGCAAGCCGCTCGAAGACGAAGAGATGCAGGAGGCCTCCTGATGACCGCCACGACCACACCGGACCTCACCAAGCGGGCGGAGCCCATCGGCTCCACGCCCGGCGACGCCTCCTCGCTGGCCCGACCCAGCCGGGGCCTGGCCCACGACACGTGGGTGCTGGCCAAGCGGGGCCTCGTCCACATGAAGCGCCAGCCCGAGCAGCTGAGCGACGCCACCATCCAGCCCATCATGTTCGTGGTGCTGTTCGCCTACGTCTTCGGCGGCTCCATCCGGATCCCCGGGTTCCCCGACGAGCCCCGCGTCTACCGCGAGTTCCTGCTGGCCGGGATCATGGCCCAGACGCTGGTCTTCACCGCCTTCGGAGCGGCCATGAGCATCGCCAACGACCAGAAGAACCAGGCCATCGACCGGTTCCGGTCGCTGCCCATCGCCCGGGGCGCGGTCATCGCCGGCTACGCCGTGTCCAACCTCATCAAGACGATGCTGCCGATCATCATCATGTCGGTGACCGGGTACGCCATCGGCTGGCGGGTCCGGGGCAGCGTCGTCGACACCGTCGCGGCCTACGGGCTGGCCGTCGGGTTCGCCTTCGCCATGATCTGGGTCGGCATCTGGCTCGGCGCCATGGTGGGCACCCCCGAGGGCGTCACCGGCATCGGCTTCGCCGTCATCTTCCCCCTGACGTTCATCGCCTCGACCTTCGTCCCCCTCCAGGGCATGCCGGGGGTCGTGCGCACCATCGCCGAGTGGAACCCGGTGACCACCCTTTCGGACTCACTGCGGGAGCTGTTCGGCAACCCCTCGGTCGACCCGGCGGCCAACGCCCCCTGGTCGCTCCAGAACCCTGTGCTCTACAGCTGGATCTGGGTCGCCATCATCATCTGCGTCTTCGCCCCGCTGGCGGTGCGGGCCTACACCCGCAAGAACGTCCAGTAGCCCGGCCGGTCAGCCTGCGACGCCGCGGGCTGACCGGACGTGGCGGCGGATGGCCGTGGCGCTCCAGCTGTCGTGGTCCTGCCCACGGCGACCAGGGCCGGAGTCCCGGCCTCCCCCTTCTGAGCCACCGATCGGCCACTGGTGGCTCACCCGTGGCTCAGAACGGCCGCATTGCGTCGCCGTCAAGCCGGGGCCTGACCACCGGTGCGTCGCTCGGCCGCCTCGACCAGGTTGCGGAACAGCATGGCGATGGTCGTCGGCCCGACCCCGCCGACGCGCGGCGTGATCCAGCCGGCGACGGCCTCGCAGGCCTCGTCGACGTCGGGGAGGAGCCTCCGGCCCTCGTAGCGAACCCCGGCGCCGACCACGACGCCACCGGGACGGACGTGCTCGGGCTGGATCATCCCGGGGACCCCGGCGGCGGCGACGAGGATGTCGGCCTCCCGGGTGTAGTCGGCCCAGTCGTCGACGCCGGTGTGGACGAGGGTCACCGCGGCGTTGGCCGTCGGCCGCTTCTGGGACAGCAGGATGCTGAGGGGCCGGCCGATGGTGACGCCGCGGCCGACGACGACCACGTGACGCCCGGCGACGGGGACGCCGTGGTGGGCGAGGATGGCCTCGATCCCGGCCGGTGTGCACGACACGGGGCCGGGGATGCCCAGGGCCAGCCGGCCGACGTTGGTGGGGTGCATGCCGTCGACGTCCTTGTCGGGGTCGACGGCCATGAGCACGGCGTCGAAGTCGACCTGGGGCGGCGCCGGGTGCTGGACCAGCATGGCGTCGACGGCGGGGTCGGCGTTGAGCTGCTGCACCGCCTCGATCGCCTGCTCGGTGGTGCAGTCGGCCGGCAGGTGCACGTGGGGGCTGTGGCAGCCGAGCTCCTCGGCCTTGCGCATCTTCATGCCGACGTACCGGGCCGAGGGACCGTCGTCGCCGATGAGCACGGTGGCCAGCCCCGGGGTGTGCCCCGCGGCCCGGAGCGCGTCGATCCGCGGCACCAGGTCGGCGAACACGGCATCGGCCACCGGCCCCCCCGGCATCAAAGCAGCAGTCATGCCGCGACCCTAGGTGGGGCCCCGGTGCCAGCGCGAGGCCGCCACCAGACCTGCGAACCCGGCGCGATCGAAGGCGGAGGATCCGCGGCCCGGCGCAGCCGCTGGGGGCGTGGGGGGAACCCCCACACGAAGAGCCGTGTGCCCGAGGAACGAGGGCTCCGGCTCTGGGACGACCTTCGGCGCCGAGCGCAGCGAGGCACCTCAAGCTCGAGGAGGAGGCCGAGCGCCAGCGAGGCGTCCGACGAGACCTAGTGGAGGAAGTGGCGTTCGCCGGTGAAGAGCATGGCCAGGCCGAGGCGGTCGGCGGTGGCGATGACCTCGTCGTCCTTGACCGACCCGCCGGGCTGGACGACCACGGCGACGCCGGCCTCGGCCGCGGCCTCGACGCCGTCGGGGAACGGGTAGAAGGCGTCGCTGGCGCAGGCGCCGCCGGCGGCCCGGCCGGCCGCCTTGGCCGTGGCGATCTGGCCGGCCTCGACCCGGTTCTGCTGGCCGGCGCCGATGCCCCAGGCGACGCCGTCCTTCACCAGGACGATGGAGTTGGAGGTGACCCAGCCGCAGATGCGGAAGGCGAGGGCGGCGTCGGCCAGCTCCTCGGGGGTCGGGATGCGCTCGGTGACCACGCGCCAGTCGGCGGCCGGCGTCACGAAGCCGTGGGGTTCCTGGACGAGGTAGCCCCCGGTGATGGGCCGGACGTGCAGGGGGTCCGGCGTCGGGGCCGGTGCCTCGAGGAGGCGGGTCCGCTTGCGCTTCTTGACGAGGGCGTCGACGACCCCCTCGTCGTAGCCGGGGGCGATGACGACGTCGGCCTGGGCGGCGGCGACCATCTCGGTGACGGTGGCGCCGTCGATCGGCACCGACAGGGCCACGATGCCCCCGAAGGCCGAGCGGGGGTCGCAGTCGAAGGCACGCTGGTAGGCCTCCGCCGCGGTGTCGGCGACGGCGACGCCGCACGGGTTGGCGTGCTTGATGATGGCGCAGGCGACCTTGCCGGTGGCCTGGGCCAGGTCGTGGGCGAGCAGCCAGGCGGCGTCGGCGTCGTACAGGTTGAGGTAGCTCAGGGCCAGCCCGGAGTGCTGGGTGAGGTGGGCCCACCACGGGTCGGCGCCGGCGGTGCGGTACAGGGCGGCCCGCTGGTGCGGGTTCTCGCCGTACCGCAGGGCCAGGGGCTGGCGGGCGGCGTCGATGCGGAGGGCGGTCGGCAGCGGATCGGCCTCGACCTCCCCGGCCTCGGCGCCGTCGGACCCGTCGGCGCTCGCCGCCGCGACCTCGCCGGCGAACCAGGCCGCCACCGCGGCGTCGTAGGCCGCGGTGGTGGCGAAGGCCTTGGCCGCCAGGCGCAGCCGGGTCGCGGCGGAGATGGCGCCCTCGGCCCGGACCTCGGCCAGGACCGGCTCGTAGTCGGCCGGGTCGACCACCACGGCGACGTGGGCGTGGTTCTTGGCCCCGGCCCGGATCATGGCCGGGCCCCCGATGTCGATGAGGTCGATCGCGCCCGACGTCCCGCCGTGGGTGAAGGCGGCCGGGTCGGACCCGAACGGGTAGAGGCTGGAGACGAGCAGGTCGATCCCCTCGATCCCGTGCTCGTCCATGTCGGCGCGGTGCGCGGGGTCGTCCCGGTCGGCGAGGAGGCCGCCGTGGACCTTCGGGTGGAGGGTCATGACCCGGTGGCCCAGGATCGCCGGGGCGCCGGTGAGGTCGGCCACGTCGGTGACGGCGATGCCCGCCTCGGCGATGGCGGCCGCCGTCCCGCCGCTCGACACCAGGTCCCAGCCGGCGTCGGCCAGGCCCCGGGCCAGGTCGACCACCCCGGTCTTGTCGTAGGTCGAGAGCAGGGCGCGCAACGGTCAGGTCTCCTGGGAGGTGGGGGCGGACAGGGGCAGGCTGCCGTCGAGGATGGCCCGCAGGGTGCGGGAGTAGAGCGGCCGCTCGACGGCCTTGATCCGCTCGTGCAGGGTGGCCTCGTCGTCGTCGGGCCGGACGGGCACCCGCGCCTGGGCGAGGATCGGCCCGGTGTCGACCTCGAGGCCGGCCACGTGGACGGTGCAGCCCGTCTCGGTCGCACCGGCGGCGAGGGCGTCGCGCACGGCGTGCCAGCCCTTGAACGCCGGCAGCAGGGCCGGGTGGGTGTTGAGGATCCGCCCGGGGAAGGCGTCGTGCATGGGGCGGCTCAGGATCGTGCCGAACCCGGCCATGGCCACCAGGTCGACGTCGTGGGCCTGCAACCGGAGGGCGAGGCCGGCGGAGTAGGCGTCGCGGTCGAAGCTGCGATCGAAGCGGTCGCGGCGCACGAGCTCGGCCGGGACGCCGGCGCGGCGCGCCTTGCCGATCGCGGCGCAGTCGCGGTCGGAGACGACCACGGCGACGGGGACGCCGTCGGCCAGGAACGTGTCGAGGATCGTCCCGGATCCCGACACCAGCACCCCGACGCGCACGGCGAGCGAACCTAGTCGGGTTCCCCCACCCCAACGTCAGCCGAGGAGGGTGCCGGCGGCCGGGGTGGGGTACACCGGCGCCGGCCGCATCCCCGGAGCGCGCCGTCCCGTCCGTCGGCTAGACCGGCGTCGATCCCCCCACAGGAGGCACGCACCCGTGGCCTGGCCCCAAGCCCCCCAACCGGCGCCCGCTCCCCCGCAGTCGTCCGGCTCGTCGCTCCCGCTCGGCCCGCTGGTGACCGCGGCCGCCGGGTTCCTCACCTTCATCTTCTCCTTCGTGCAGATCGTCAAGGCCGACAGCGGCTTCAGCGACGTGGGCCTGTCGGTCTGGACCACCGACCCCGGCTTCTTCGGCATCGGCACGTGGATCCCGCTCTTCGCCCTGGTGGCCGCCGCCGCGGCCCTGGCCCGGGCCTTCGCCAAGGGCCTCGAGGCCAAGCAGGTCGGCGGCTTCGGCCTCCTCCAGGTGCAGATCGTCGCCGTGGTCTTCGCCCTGCTCCTGTGGCTCGGCTACATGGTCAACATCCTCCTGTCCGACTTCGTGACGTTCGGGCTGGGCGCCTTCCTCCTGTTCGTCGGGCTGGTGGGCCTCCTGGCGGGCACGGGGCTGAGCCTCATGGACCAGAAGAAGGGCACCACCACGGGGATCAGCACCTCGCCGGGCGGCCCCCCCTCGGGTCAGTGGGGGCCGCCCACCGGCCCGCAGCCGCACTCGGCCCCGCAGCCCCAGCCCCAGCCCCAGCCCCAGCCCCAGCCGCAGCAGCAGTGGCCGCAGCCCACCCCGCCCCCGGTCCCGCAGCCGGACCCGGCCCAGTGGCAGCAGCCCGCCGCCCCCCAGCCGCCGCCCCCGCAGTGGCAGCAGCCCGGCGCTCCCGCCCCGGGCCAGTGGCAGCCCGACCCCGCCGGGGCCCAGCCCCAGGCCCCGCAGCAGCAGACCTGGGTTCCGCCGCCGGGGCCCGAGCAGGCCTGGCAACCGCCCGCCGGTGGACCCGACCCGTACCAGCCGCAGCCCGCCCCGCCGGGGCCGGTGCCCGAGCCCGGGCCCCTCGACCCGCAGCCGGCCCCGCCCACCGGCCCGCAGCCGGCCGGGGGCGCTCTCATCGACCCCGGCACCGAGGTCATCCCCGGTCCCCCGCCGGCCCCTCCCGCAGAGGGCCAGGACCAGGGCCAGGGCGGCGGGCTGCCGCCCATCCCTCCGTCCAACACCCCCTGAGCGGACCCGCGCCCGGATCGCCTCGGAGGCGATCTGGGCGCGGGGTCAGCTCGGGGTGGTCGCCAGCTCGAGGAGGATCGGGCAGTGGTCGCTGCCGCGCACGTGCTGGAGGGCCCGGGCGGCGACCAGCCGGGAGCGGAGGCGCCGGCTGACGAGCCAGTGGTCGATGCGCCAGCCGACGTCGCGCTCACGGGCGAAGGAGACGTTGAGCCACCACGTCCAGTCCCGCCCGTCGGGGTTGAGGTGGCGGTAGGCGTCGACGAAGCCGGCGTCGAGGTGGGCCTGGAACGCCGACCGCTCGGCGTCGGTGCAGCCCGAGCGGCCCTTGTTCGACGTGGGCCGGGCCAGGTCCATGGCCGTCGGGGCGACGTTCAGGTCACCGCCGAGGACCACCGGACGGGTCCGGGCCCGCGTCCGGAGGTGCCGGGTCAGGGCGGCGTCGAAGGCCGCCCGCTCCGGGAGGCGCGACAGGTCGCGCCGGGCGTTGGTGGCGTAGGCGCTGACGACGGTGAGGCCGGGGAGGTCGACGGTGAGGACCCGTCCCTCGGGGTCGCGGAGGGTCCGGCCCAGCCCCTCGCGGGAGGCTGCGATCGGGAGCCGGCTGAACACCGCCGTCCCCGAGTACCCCGGGCGGTCGGCGACGTTGTAGGTCCGCTCGTAGCCGTCGAGGAACCCCAGCCCCGGCGGCTCGACCTGCACCCGCGTCTCCTGCAGCAGCAGCACATCGGGCTGCTCCTCCACGACGAGCTGCTCGAGCACCCCCTTGGCGATCACCGACCGCAGCCCGTTGCAGTTCCACGAGATCATCCTCACGGAATCGCGGCGGCCACGGAGTGGGTCTGACCCACTCCGTGCTCGCTCCGGGCGTTCTCCGGTGGTGACGCAGGCGCCGCCGCTGCTCAGCTGAGGCCGAGCTCCTCGACGATCTTCACCATGTGGGCGCCGGCCTCGGTGGGGTTCTGGCCGACGCGGACGCCGGCGGCCTCGAGGGCCTCGATCTTCGCCGCGGCGGTGCCCTTGCCGCCCGAGACGATGGCGCCGGCGTGGCCCATCTTCTTGCCCGGGGGCGCGGTGACGCCGGCGACGTAGGCGGCGACCGGCTTGGTCATCTTGTCCTTGATGAACTCGGCGGCCTCCTCCTCGGCCGAGCCGCCGATCTCACCGATCATCATCACGGCCTTGGTCTCGGGGTCGGCCTCGAAGGCCTCCAGGCAGTCGATGAACGAGGTGCCGGGGACGGGGTCGCCGCCGATGCCCACGCAGGTGGTGACACCGATGTCGGCCAGCTTGAGCTCGTACAGGGCCTGGTAGGTGAGGGTGCCCGAGCGGCTGACGATGCCGACCGGCCCACCCGGCTTGGCGATCTCGCCGGCGGTGATGCCGATGTTGGCCTTGCCGGGGCTGATGAGGCCGGGGCAGTTGGGGCCGAGGATGCGCGTGCCGGGGAAGTCCCGCTTCACCCTGTTGAAGAACCAGGCCTCGTCGTGGGCGGGGACGCCCTCGGTGATGACGACGACCAGCTCCATGCCGGCCTCGGCGGCCTCCATGACCGCGCTCTTCACCCCCGCGGCGGGGATGAAGACGCACGAGACGGTGGCACCGGTCTCGGCCTTGGCGTCGGCGACGCTGGCGAAGATCGGGATGCCGTCCACGTCGGTGCCGGCCTTCTTGGGGTTGGTGCCGGCCACGACCTGGGTGCCGTAGTCGCGGTTGCGGAGGCCGTAGAAGCGGCCCTGGGAGCCGGTCAGGCCCTGGTAGACGACCTTGGTGGTCTCGTCGACGAAGATGCTCATGCTCTGCTCGTTCCTGCTCTCGCTCTGACCGCGCTCAGCGGGCCAGCTCGACGGCGGCCTCGGCGGCCTCGACCATCGTGGACTTGGACTGGACCTTGCCGCCGGTCTGCTCGGCGATGATCTTCCGGCCCTCCTCGGCGTTGGTGCCGTCGAGGCGGATGACCATGGGGACGGTGATGTCGACCCGGTCGAGGGCCTGGACGATGCCGTTGGCGACCTCGTCGCCCTTGGTGATGCCCCCGAAGATGTTGATGAAGATGCTCTTCACGTTGGGGTCGCCGGTGATGACCTCGAGGGCCCCGGCCATCACGTCGGCGTTGGCGCCGCCTCCGATGTCGAGGAAGTTGGCGGGGCTGCCGCCGACCTGGTTGATGATGTCGACGGTGCTCATGGCCAGCCCGGCGCCGTTGGCGATGACGCCGACGGTGCCGTCGAGCCCGACGTACTGGAGGTCCTTGTCGTGGGCCGCCTGCTCGCGCTCGTCGCGCTCCTGGGTGGCCTCGTACTCCGAGAGGTCGTGGCGGAAGCCGGCGTTGGCGTCGAGGGTGACCTTGGCGTCGAGGGCGTGGACCTTGCCCTCGGGGGTGAGGATCAGCGGGTTGATCTCGACCAGGTCGGCGTCGCCGTCGACGTAGGCGGTGTAGAGCTTGAGGAGGATGTCCACGGCGCCCTCGTTGGCATCGGGGTTCAGGTTCGCCGCCGCGACCCACTCACGGGCCACGTCCTCGGTGAGCCCGTCGACGGGGTCGATCCAGATCTTGGCGATGGCGTCGGGGTTCTCCTCGGCGACGGTCTCGATCTCGACGCCGCCCTCGGCGCTGAGCATCCCGAGGTGCTTCTTGGCCGACCTGTCGAGGGTGAAGGACGCGTAGTACTCCTCGGCGATGTCCGAGGCGTGCTCGATCCAGATGCGATGGACGGTGTGACCCTTGATGTCCATCCCGAGGATGTTCCCGGCGTGCTCGCGCACCTCGTCGGCGTTCGCCGCCAGCTTGATGCCACCGGCCTTGCCCCGCCCGCCCACCTGCACCTGGGCCTTCACGACCACGGGGTAGTCGGCGATGCGCTCGGCCACGGCCACCGCGTCGTCGACCGTCATGGCCACGTCGCCGGGCGAGACCGGGATGTCGAAGGTGGCGAAGAACTGCTTGCCTTGGTACTCGAACAGGTCCATGCGGGGGCGTCTCTTCTCGCTGGTGGCAGGACGGGGTGCGTCGCTTTGGTTACCAGGTAGGCGCCCCCGACGCCCATTTCCGTGACCGTCGTCGCACGACCGGAGCCCCGCCGGCGGCCCCGACTCGCCCCGCGCCGGGCCGCCCTGGGATGCTGGACCGATGCCGGTGGAGAGGTCGCGCGGTCACGCCGGACGCGCCCTCGCCGTGTCGGGGGTCGGCATCGCCGTGATCGCCCTCGTCCTCTACGGCGTCTCGATCCTGTCCTCGCGCCAGGACAGCCTCGACGTCCGCCTGGGCGACCAGACCTTCGACGGCGGCGACGCCGAGGACCTGGCCGACGAGATCGCCGACCGCGGGCCGATCTTCTACGCCGACATCGGCGACACCGACGGAGGCGACAAGCGCGACATCATCCTCCAGCACCTCGGCGACGACCCCGACGAGGGCTGGTACGCCTTCCGGGCCCAGCCACCGGGCGAGGCGCGCGACTGCACCTGGCTGTGGCAGCCCGACGAGGAGCTGTTCCGGGCCCGCTGCGACGACGACCTGACCGCCCCCGCCGACGGCGAGGGCCTGGAGGGCTACCCGGTCGAGGTCGACGACGGCCGCCTCGACGTCGACCTCAACTTCGACCGCCGGCCCACCACGACCGTGGCCCCGACGACCACCGCCCCCGAGTCCGGCGACGTCCCCGACGACGGCGGCTGACCCCCTCGAACCTTGTCCGGAACCCTGCCGAGGAGGGGGACTTCCGGACAAGGTTGCGGCTGCCCCCGCGAACGTTGTCCGGAACCCTGCCGAGGAGGGGGACTTCCGGACAAGGTTCGGCGTCAGTCGTCGGTGAAGAGGTCCCGGACCTCGGCCCGTTGGACCTTGCGGGTGCCGCTCTGGGGCAGCTCGTCGACGATCAGCACCTCGCTCGGGACCTTGTAGGAGCTGAGCTGCTCCTGGGCGAAGGCCCGGATCTCCTCGGGCTCGGCGGTGGCGCCCGGGCAGAGGCGGACGGCGGCGACGGGCACCTCCCCCAGGCGGTCGTCGGGCAGCCCCACGACAGCGGCCTCGGCCACGGCGTCGTGGCGCTCGAGGGCCTGTTCGACCTCGACGGCGTAGACGTTGTACCCGCCCCGCACGATGATGTCCTTGGCCCGCCCCTCGAAGGCGAAGGCGCCGAGCGGGCCCCGGCGCACCAGGTCCCCGGTGCGCAGCCACCCGTCGTCGGTGAAGAGGTCGCCCGTGGCGTCCTCGGCCCCGCGGTAGCCCTTGAGCACGCCCGGGCCCGACAGCTGGAGCTCGCCGACCTGGCCCCGGGCCACCTCGGCCCCGTCCTCGCCCACGACCCGGGTCTTGTAGCCGGGCACCGGGACGCCGAGGCGACGCACCGAGTCGGGCAGGCCCGGGAGGTCGAGCTTGAGGGCGCCGCTGCCCCCGGTCTCGACCATCCCGTAGCCCTCGGCGAACAGGGCCCGGCCGACGGTGCGGCCGCCGGGCAGGGTCGCCAGGGCACCCATGCGGGAGAAGCGGTCGGCCAGCTCGGAGGGCATGGCGTCGGCGCCCGAGATCCAGACCCGGACCGAGGTGAGGTCGCGGTCCTCGGCGCCGGCGTCGAGCAGCATCCGGTACATCGTCGGCACCCCGACGAACACCGACGCCCGCCGCTCCTCGATCTCGTCGAGGATGGCCTCGGCCCGGAAGCGGGGGAGGAACCGGGCCGGGATGTGGGCGTAGGCCAGGCCTAGGGCCACCACGAACCCCATGATGTGGGCCATCGGCAGGCTGAACACGGCCTCGTGGCGGCCCAGCCCGCCGGGCACGAGGGCCATGCGGTTCATCTGGCCGACCAGGGCCCGGTGGCTGAGCTCGGCCCCCTTGGGCCGGCCCGTGGTGCCGGACGTGTAGAAGACGGCGCCGACCCCCTTGGCGTCCAGGTCGGGGGCGGTGTCGATCCGCGACCCGCCGGCGGGGACGTCGGCGGCCGACCGCAGCACCAGGGTGGCGCCGGCGTCGGCGACGATGTGGTCGATCTCGTCGGGGCGGAGCCGATCGTTCACCGGGGCCGGGAGGCCCCCGGCGCGGCTGACGGCCGCGCACAGGAGCAGCTGGTCGTAGCCGTTCGGGGTGGCCACCACGACGATCCCGCCGGGCTCGATCTCCCCCTCCAGACCTCCGGCCCAGCGGGCGACCTGGTCGGCGGCGTCGGCCAACGTGCGGACGTCGCCGTCCTGCTCGTCGACGAGCACCTGGTCGCCGCCGGTCTCGGCCAGGCGGTCGAAGACCGCGGCCAGGGTGAGGTCATGGTCGAAGGCGAGGCGGGCCTTGCGGGCCCGTCCCAGTCCGGGCATCACGGATGGGGCTCCTGGTGGGAGGTGGGTGGGAACAGCTCCGGCTCGGGAAGCCGGGCGGCGAGGGCGAGGAGGGTGAGGAAGGGCCCGATGTAGACGAACACCAGGGCGGTCACCACCACTCCCGAGTCGTTGACGAGCCAACCGAGGAGGCCCAGTCCCAGGGCGGCGACGACGCCGAGGCGGAGGGCCGACCCCCGCGGGAGCAGGCGCCGCCACCCCTTGGCCACGACGAGCACGTAGAGGCTGAACAGGGCGACGATCGGCACCATCCACGTCCAGATCGACTGGCGGAACACCCGCAGGTTGGTGGCCCACTTCCGCGAGATCGTCGTGGTGAACGTCGAGGTGTCCTTCAGCGAGTCGCTCACGAAGGTCCCCAGGTGGGTGCGGGAACTGGGTGGCCGCAGCAGGTCGATGCCGGTGGCGAGGGCGAGGACGGCGGCGGTGGCGAGCGCGGCGATGATCAGCGCGCGCCAGGTGAGCCGGTGCCCCAGGAGGGCGACCACGACGAGCCCGTAGACGGGGACCATGCTCAAGATGCCCCCGACGTCGGCGCCCAGCCACGGCGCGCCGTCGGCCACGACCACCAGGGCGAGGAGGGCGGCGGCGGCAGCCACCGCGGGCCGGGAGCCGGGGCGACGGGCGCACGTGACGATGGCCGTGACGAGGGCGCACGCGGCCAGCACGGCGTAGGCGGTGTTCCCGAACCCGGTGAAGCGCGCCGCGGTGTGGGGCGAGTAGCCGAGCACGCTCGAGGTCTGGAGCCGGGCGCCGAGGGCCACGTCGGCGACGAGGAGGACGACGGTGGCGGTGGTGATCGCGGCCAGCGGGGCGAGGGGGTGGCCGCGCGCCGTGCGGGCGAGGAGGGCGACGGCGACGGCCACCACCCACGTGAGGATGTGGGTGCCGGCGTCCCACGTCATGGCGACGGGCACGATGCGGACGAGGAACGTCGCCAGCGGCCACGCCGCGAAGGTCAGCACGATGACGCGGAGCGACGACGTCATGCGTCGCGGCGCGTCGGTCGTCGTGAGGGCGAAGACGGCGATCAGGTACGCCAGGGCCTGGACGATGATGAACGTCTGGGCCATGGGGTAGTAGATGCGCTCCCGCCCGGCGGCCACGTCGTTGACCTGCTCGAGGGCGTCGAGGTCGGCCGACCCGTCCTGGTAGCGGAGGGGCCGCCCGATCATCCCGTCGGGGCGGTCGACGCCGAGGGCGTCGAGCACGGTGGTCGACACGTCGGTGAGCGTCACCAGCGAGTCGCGGTTGGTCGACTGCGAGTGCAGGCGCCCGGGCTGGGCGCCGGCCCCGTAGGCGACGGCGGGCGTGAGCTCCCACCGGCGGGTCGGAGGGGTCACCCCGAGCACCAGCAGCAGGGCGTCGTCGGGCAGCGCGGCGACGACCTCGCCCAGCAGGGCGTCGGTGCGCTCGAGGGCTTCGAGCCGCAGCCGCTCGTACTGGTCGACGCCGACGAGGGGGGCGTAGGCGCTGACCCGGTCCATCTCCCCGGGGTCGAGGACGGTGAGGTCGGCGTCGGCCATGGCTGCGTCGGCCGAGGCGAGGAAGGCGTCGGGGTCGATGCCCATCCCGAACGGTGCCTCCGGGTCGTCCTGCAGCAGCGAGCTGGTGACGGTCCCGCCGTCGACGCTGCCGGCGGGGTCCATCACCGCCACCGCCGCGGGCCGGCTGGGCAGCACCTCCCCGGCGTCGTTCCGCGTGTCGCCGTTGCCGACGACCGCGGCGGTGAGGCCGGCGTCGTGCAGGGCGTCGGCCAGGGCTCCCGGCCGGCTGGGCACGTCGGCGCCGGAGAGCCGCCGGGCCGCCGCCCCCGCGGGGACGACGATGTCGCCCTCGACCGGCATCCCCGACCGCCGCTCCGCCACCTCGGCGGCGGTGGAGCCCTCGAGGCGGGCGTTGCTGGGGAGGGCCTCGGCGGCGGCGGCGAGGTCGAGCACCCGCGCCCCGGCCGACAGGGTGGAGTAGGCCTCCAGCGAGGAGGGGGTGCCGCCCAGCGTCCGCACCGTCATCGACGCCATGGCGCCCTCGGCGACCAGGCGGTCGAGGTTGGGGGCGTGGCCGCTGCCGATGTCGGACAGCGCCAGGCGGGGGATCCCGAAGACGACCACCGATCGGGCCTCGGACCCGGCCGGCTCGCTGACGACCTCGGTGGCCCGGGCCGTGAGGAAGGTGACGAGGACGGCGAGCACGAGGGCGACGGCGGCGACGACGACGCGCCCCCGGGGCCCGACCAGGCGGGGCCACGACGCTCGGACGATGTCCGCGCCCTGGCGGGCCCGGTGCACGACGCCCGCCCACGAGCCGCCGGTGTGGCGGTGGTCCATCGGCACCTCGACCTCGACGACCCGGGCCCCGCCGCGCAGGGCATCGATGGTCATGGCGGTCTCGAGGCCGAAGCGCTCGGCGTGCGGCAGGTCGGCGAGGAGCTCGCGGCGGACGGCCCGCTGACCCGAGAGGGGTTCCCGGATGTCGTGACCGGTCGTCCGGCGGATGATGGCGGCGGCCATCGCCTTGACCCGCCCGGCCCCGCCCCGCCCCTCCGCCGGCGGGAAGACGCCGATCGACAGGTCGGCCTCATCGTCGAGCACCGGTTCCAGCAGGAGGTGCGCGGCCGAGGCCGTCTCGGCCAGGTCGGCGTCGATCAGCAGGTAGACGTCGGTGTCCGGCGTGGCCGCCACGCCGGCCAGCACGGCGCCGCCCTTGCCCCGGTTGGTCGGCAGCCGCAGGACCTCGGCCCCGGCCCGGCGCGCCGCGCCGGTGGTGTCGTCGACCGAGCCGTCGTCGACGACCAGGACCCGATCGACCTCGGCCAGGCCCCGCAGTGCCTGGACCGTCGCGCCGATGTCGTCGGCGCGGTCCTTGGCCGGAACGAGGGCCACGACGACCGGGCGGGACGCCACGGCGTCGGTCATGACGGGGTCACGGGTCGGCGCGTTCCGATCGGGTCGACGGGACGCCCGTGGGCGTCCAGGGCGCCGCCCGCGGCCGAGCGGGCACGGTTCGTAGGCTGCCACCTGCGCGCGGACGAGTCCAAGCAGGTGCCCGCCCCCGCCACCGCCCCTCCTCGCGCTCGGGCGGCGGACGAGGGCGGTCGTGCCCCGGCGTCGCGCCCGGTGTCAGCCGGCGGCGGCGTGGGGGAAGGGGCCGCTGACCTCGTAGGTCCGGCCCGGGTCCCGCTGGGAGCTGAAGTAGAGCCGGGTGCCGTCGGGCGAGAACGCCGGCCCGGTGACCTCGGAGCCCTCGGTGCCCACGATCTGGCACACCTGCTCCACGATCCCGTCGGGGGCGAGGCGCACGATGTCCATGGTGTCGCCGTCCTCGGCCACGTACCGGTCGCCGGCGGCGTCGACGGTGATGTTGTCGACCCCCGCCAGCAGCGGCCCGGTCTCGCCGACGGCGTCGGTCGTGGCCCCGTCGTACACGACCTCGACGTCGTCGCCGTCGAGGGCCCAGATGCGGTTGTCGCCCTTGGTCGCCAGGTAGGTCGTGCCCTCGAAGTGGGCGAGGCCCTCGCCGCCGTTGAACCGCACCACGTCGGCCACCTGGTTGCGGGTGGGGTTGGCGGCACCGCCGGACGGGTCGGGCAGGTCGGCCCAGCGGCGGTCGCCCTCCGGTCCGGCGAGCACGGCCAGCGTCCCCTCGTCGAGGCTCGGCCAGGCTGCGGGCGTGAAGCGGTAGAGGGCGCCGTCGGGCTCGTCCTCGCTCAGGTACAGGACCTCGGCGACCGGGTCGACGGCCACCGCCTCGTGCTTGAACCGGCCCAGCGCCGGCTTCACCACGGCCGGCTCCGCGCCGGTGGGGTCGCACTCCCAGACCTGCCCGTCGGGGATCTCCTCGCAGGTGAGCCAGGTGCCCCACGGCGTGGCCCCGCCGGCGCAGTTCACGGCCGTGCCCTCGCAGATGCGGGCCGCGCCCACGACCTCCCCGTCGGCGTCGAAGCGCAGCATGGACGCCCCGCCGGTGCCGAGGCCCTCCTCGCAGTTGGACGTGTAGATCCAGCCGCCGTCGTCCTGGGCGAAGCAGGCGCCGCCGTCGGGGCTGCCGTGCCAGGTGTAGCCGGTGCCGGCCACCTCCTCGCCGCTGGTGGCCAGGACCCGGGAGGTGAAGCCCTCCGGCAGCCGCACGCCGTTGGCGTCGGGCTCGCCGAGGGGCCCGAGCCGGACCGGACCGGGCGGCGCGGTGGTCGTGGTGGTGGACGCGCCCCCGCCGCCGGCCGTCGTGGTGGTGGTGGTGGTGCTGCTCTCCCCGTCGTCGCTGCAGCCGGCCACCCACGGCGCCACGGCGGTCGACACCAGCCCGAGGCCCATCAGGCGCAGGACGCGCCGTCGATCCAGTCCCTGTTCCCCAGTGTGCACCGGGGCAAGGTACCCGTCAGGCCTTGGTGATGGGCGCCCACGCCAGCAGGAGGACCTTCTCGCCCTCGCTGGGGAAGCGGACCGTGATCTCGGTCTTGTCGCCGTGGCCCTGCAGGTCGAGGACGACGCCCTCGCCCCACTTGGCGTGCCGGACGTCGTCGCCGATGCGGATGCCGTGGGTGGCCGCCGGCGACGGGGCCGCGCTCTGGCCGGCCTCGATGGCGGCGTCGACCTGCATCTGCCGGGCCGCCTCGCGCCGGGCCCGGGCCGGGCTCATCCCGTCGCGCCCGTCGCGCTCGGGCCGGCCCCGCCCGCCCCAGGAGCTCGACCCGTACCCCTCCCCCTCGCTGCGCCGCCCGCCCCAGCTCCCGCCGCCCCGCGACGAGCGCCGCCGGCCCTGGATCTCGGTGACCAGCTCGCTGGGGATCTCCTCCAGGAAGCGGCTGGGCGGGTTGTACTGGGTGGCCCCGAACATGGTGCGGGCCCAGGCGTGGCTGAGGTGGAGCAGCTCGCGCGCCCGGGTGATGCCGACGTAGGCGAGGCGGCGCTCCTCCTCCAGCTCGGCCGGCTCGGTCAGGGCCCGGATGTGGGGGAAGACGCCGTCCTCCATCCCGATCACGAACACGATCGGGAACTCCAGGCCCTTGGCCGAGTGCAGCGTCATCAGCACGACCTGGGACTCGTCGGGGTCGAGGGCGTCGGTGTCGGACACCAGGCTGATCGACTCGAGGAAGGCGTCGACGTCCTCGACCTCCTGGGCGGCGCCGACCAGCTCGGCCAGGTTCTCGATCCGCCCCTCGGCCTCGATGGAGTGCTCGGCCCGGAGCTCGGCGACGTAGCCGCTCTTGTCGAGGAGGACCTCGAGCATCCGGGCCGGACCCTCGTCGCGGACGTCGGCGGCCTCGTCGATGACGGCCAGGAAGCTGACGATGCCGTTCACGGCCCGGCCGCCGATGCCCGCCTCGTCGGCCCGGCGCATGGCGTCGAGGAAGGTCACCCCCTGGCTGGCGGCCCAGGCGTCGAGCCGGGCGACGGAGGCGTCGCCCACGCCCCGCTTGGGCGTGTTCACGACCCGCTTGACCGACACCTCGTCGGCCGGGTTGGCGACGGCCTTCAGGTAGGCCACGGCGTCCTTGATCTCGCGCCGGTCGTAGAACCGGGTGCCGCCCAGGACCTTGTAGGGGATGGACCCGCGGGCCAGGGCCTCCTCGAGCACGCGGCTCTGGGCGTTGGTCCGGTAGAAGACGGCGATGTCACCCCAGCGGTAGCCCTGGTCGTGCAGGGCCGACATCCGCCCCGTGACCCACTGGGCCTCGTCGGCCTCGTCGTCGGCGTGGTAGCGGGAGATCAGGTCGCCCTTGCCCTGATCGGTCCAGAGCTCCTTGGGCTTGCGGCCGACGTTGTTGGCGATGACGGCGTTGGCGGCGTCGAGCACCGTCTGGGTCGACCGGTAGTTCTGCTCCAGCAGCACCGTCGTGACCTCGGGGAACGCCTTCTCGAAGTCGAGGATGTTCGAGATGTCGGCGCCGCGGAAGGCGTAGATCGACTGATCCCCGTCCCCGACCACCATGACGTTGCGGTGGTCGGAGGCCAGGAGGAGGATCAGCTCGTTCTGGACCGGGTTCGTGTCCTGGTACTCGTCGACGAGGATGTGCTGGAAGCGCTGCTGGTAGTGGGCGAGGGCGTCGGGGAACGCCTTGAGCACCTCCACGGTGACGCCGAGGAGGTCGTCGAAGTCCATGGCGCCGGCCTTGCGCAGCCGGCCCTGGTAGTCGCGGTAGGCCTCGGCGAAGCGCCGCTCGAACGGGTTCGACGCCTGGTCCGCGTAGGTCTCGACGTCGAGGCCCTTGTTCTTGGCCGCCGAGATCTGGGCGTAGACCGACCGGGCCGAGAACCGCTTGGGGTCCATGTCCAGGTCCCGGATGACGTAGCCCATCAGCCGCTGGGCGTCGGCCATGTCGTAGATGGTGAAGCTCGACGGGTACCCCAGGCGGGGGGCCTCGCGCCGGAGGATGCGCACGCACGCCGAGTGGAACGTGGACACCCACATCTTCTGGGCGACGGGGCCGACGAGCCCCTCCACTCGGTGCTTCATCTCGTCGGCCGCCTTGTTGGTGAAGGTGATGGCCAAGATGGCGAACGGGGACACGCCTTCGTCGCGGATCAGGTGGGCGATGCGGTGGGTCAGGACCCGGGTCTTGCCCGAGCCGGCGCCGGCCAGCACGAGGAGGGGACCCTCGACGTGGGTGACGGCGTCGGCCTGCGCCGGGTTGAGCCCCCGCAGCAGCTCCATCTCGTCGTCGTCACGGGTCCCCGAGGGCATCGCGGCCACCCTACCGAGGCCCTGTGACAGGACTCCCCCGCAAGAGGTCGCAGTCGGGCCGGCGTTCCTGGGAGACTGCCGCCATCGGCGCGACCCCGCCCTCGGACCTGCCCCCGCGCGCTGCCGACGGCAGCGACGACGAGCCGCGCCCCGACGCCGAGACCGAGACCGAGGGCCTGCTCGGCACCAACGTCACCGCCGAGATGCTCAAGGTCACGACGACCAAGACGCTCAAGCGGACGCCGCTGATCATCCTCTTCTTCCTCGTCTTCAACTACTTCGTGCTCCCGACGCTGGGCGACGTGGGCGAGGCCGTCGACCGGCTCAGCGCCGTCAACCCCTTCTTCCTGCTCCTCGCCCTCGGCCTCGAGGTGGCCGCCCTGGTCGCCTACGCCCAGCTGACCCGGGTGACGCTGCCGCCCCGGCCCCGGCTGGGCCTGATCTCGGTGCTGCGCATCCAGCTGTCGACCAAGGCCGTCACCAACCTGGTGCCCGGCGGGTCGGCCGCCGGCGGCACCCTCGGCTACCGGCTGCTCACCCAGGCGGGCGTCGACGGGGCGTCGGCCGGGTTCACCATGGCCACCGTCGGCCTGGGGTCGGCCATCGTCCTCAACCTCCTGCTGTGGGTCGCCCTGCTCATCTCGATCCCGCTCGACGGGTTCAACCCCGTCTACGGCACCGCCGCCATCGTCGGGATGCTCCTGCTCGGGGCGGTGGCCGCCGGTGTCGCCCTGATGCTCAAGGGGCGTGACACCGCGGTGCGGGTCGTGCGGGCGGTGGCCGGCCGGCTGCCGTTCCTCGAGCCCGACACCGCCGAGCGCTTCGTCCGCAGCCTGGTGGCGCGCCTGGCCGAGCTGCTCGACAACCCCACCCTGCTGCGCCGGGGGCTGGCGTGGGCGGCCATCAACTGGCTGCTCGACGCCGCCGCCCTGTGGGTGTTCATCCGCGCCTTCGGCCCCACCCTCAACCCGGTCGACGTCATCGTCGCCTTCTGCATCGCCAACATCCTCGCCGTCATCCCCATCACCCCCGGGGGGCTGGGGGTCATCGAGTACACCCTCATCGCCACCCTCGTCGGCTTCGGGCTGGTCCAGAGCGAGGCCACCGTGTCGGTCCTGACCTACCGGATCGCCCAGTTCTGGCTGCCGATCCCCCTCGGCGCCATCAGCTACGCGACCCTCCGCCTGGGGCCCACCTCGCTGCGCAAGATCCGGAGCCGCCACCCGATCCGGGACCTGGCCGTGGACGCGGCCGACATGGCCGACGTCCGGGTGTGGGACGTGGACGAACCCGACGAGCGCGAGAGCCGGTCGGCCTGACGCACCTCAGGCCGGGCAGCGGGCCCGGAGCCGGCCCTCCTCGAGGCCGTCGTCGCTGGCCGTGGCCCCCTCGGGGCCGAAGGTCCCCCGCACGTCGAAGGAGTCGCCCCGCCGCTCGATGAGGGGGGTCGTGGCCTCGGGGTCGGCCAGGTCCAGCCAGCCGTCGTCGGCTCCGACAGAGGTGCGCTTGGCCTCGGCGCCCCGGGCGTCGTCGTCGACCCCGAAGGTGATGCGGGCCGTCTCGGTGAAGACGGGGTCGCCCACCCCGGAGTCGGACCGGTAGCGGCTCACCTCGACCGTGAAGGGCCCGTCGCTCGACTCGCCGGTCCCCTCGACCAGGTAGTCGAGCGTGGCCTGGGGCGTGTCCTCGGGCCGGGGGCCCTCGGTGCAGGCCGTGACCGTGAACGACAGCTCCTCGATCCCGATGACGGCCACGCCCTGACCGGGCGGCGGCTCGCCCAGGGACTCGAGCGGGTCGGGCACCGGGCTCAGCTCGTCGGGCGTCGTGCTGTCGGTGGTCTCGGCGTCGTCACCGCCGCCATCGCCGCCACAGGCCACCAGGACGGTGACCAGGGCGGCGGCGATCAGACGGGACGGGCGACGGGCGACGGACATCGGGGCTCCGGGGCAGCTCCAGCGGGTCATTCCCACTCGATGGTGCCCGGCGGCTTGGACGTGATGTCGTAGGCGACGCGGTTGACGCCGTCGACCTCGTTGATGATGCGGCTGGACATGCGCTCGAGCAGGTCGTGCGGGAGGCGGGCCCAGTCGGCGGTCATGGCGTCCTCGCTCGTGACGGCCCGGATGATGATCGGGTGCCCGTAGGTGCGCTCGTCGCCCATGACGCCGACGCTGCGGATGTCGGGGAGAACGGCGAACGCCTGCCAGATGTCACGCTCGAGGCCGGCGGCCCGGATCTCCTCGCGGACGATGGTGTCGGCCCGCTGGAGGAGGGCCACCCGCGCCGGCGTGACCTCGCCGATGATGCGCACGCCGAGGCCGGGGCCGGGGAACGGCTGCCGCCAGACGATCTCGTCGGGCAGGCCCAGCTCGGTGCCGAGCGTCCGGACCTCGTCCTTGAACAGGCTGCGGAGCGGCTCGACCAGCTCGAACTGCATGTCCTCGGGCAGGCCGCCCACGTTGTGGTGGCTCTTGATCGTCGAGGCGCCGTCGCCGCCGCCGGACTCGATGACGTCGGGGTACAGCGTCCCCTGGACGAGGAAGCGGGCGTCCTCGATGCCGCCCGAGGCCTCCTCGAAGACCCGGATGAACTCCTCGCCGATGGCCTTGCGCTTGTCCTCGGGGTCGGTGACGCCCTCGAGCCTGGCGAAGAACCGGTCCTGGGCCTGGACGTGGATCAGCTCGATGCCCTGGTGGCGACGGAACGTCTCGACGACCTGCTCGCCCTCGCCCTCCCGCATCAGGCCGTGGTCGACGAACACGCACGTCAGCTGGGGGCCGATGGCCCGGTGCACGAGGGCGGCGGCGACGGCGGAGTCGACCCCGCCGGAGAGGGCGCAGATGACCCGGGCGTCGCCGACCTGCTGGCGGACGACCTCGACGCCGGCGTCGATGACGGAGGTCATGGTCCAGTCGGCGGGGCTGCCGCAGACCTCGTAGATCCAGCGCTCCAGCATCTGCTGGCCGTGCGGGGTGTGGACCACCTCGGGGTGGAACTGGACGGCGTGGATGCGGCGGGCGACGTCCTCCATGGCTGCGACGGGGGCGTCGGGGCTGGAGGCGGTGACGGTGAAGCCCTCGGGGGCGACCTGGATGGAGTCGCGGTGGCTCATCCAGACCTGCTGGTGGTCGGGCTGGCCGCCGCCGAAGACGACGGCGTCGGGGTGGGTGACGTCGAGCGGCGTGCGCCCGTACTCGGAGCGCCCGGTGGCCTCGACGGTGCCGCCGAGCTGCTGGGCGACGAGCTGGGCGCCGTAGCAGATGCCGAGGATCGGGATGCCGAGGTCGTAGACGCCGGGGTCGATGGTCGGTGCCCCCTCGACGTGGACCGACGCCGGCCCGCCGCTGAAGATCAGGCCGGCGGGCGCCCGCTCGGCGATCTGCTCGGGGCTGAGCGAGGCGGGGACGATCTCGCTGTAGACGTGGGCCTCACGCACCCGCCGGGCGATCAGCTGGGCGTACTGGGCACCGAAGTCGACGACCAGGATCGGGCGCTCGTCGAGCTGTTCGGGGATCGCGTTCTCGTCCGAGGGGGCCACAGCGGAACCGTACCCGCGCCCGTCGATCCGTCCCGACGGCGCCGGCGCACGGATGGTGCCAGGCACCATCCGTGGCCCTAGCCCTGGACGACCAGCTCGGCCTTCTGGAGCTCCTTGGTGCTGGCGTAGCCGGTGAGGGCCATGGTGCGGCGGAGGGCGCCGACCAGGTTCATGGAGCCGGTGTCGTCGGTGGCCGGCCCGTGGAGCACCTCGGCCAGCGTCCCCACCTGGGCCACGGGGGCCCGGGTCCCGCGGGGCAGGTCGGCGTGGACCGCGGCCTGGCCCCAGTGCCAGCCCCGGCCCGGCGCCTCGGTGGCGGCGGCGAAGGCGGCGCCCGCCATCACCGCGTCGGCGCCGAGGGCGATGGCCTTGGCGATGTCGCCGCCGGTGCGGATCCCGCCGTCGGCGACGAGGTGGACGTAGACGCCGGTCTCGTCGAGGTGGCGCATGCGGGCGGCCCGGGCGTCGGCGATGGCGGTGGCCTGGGGGACGCCGAGGCCGAGGACGCGCCGGGTCGACGACGAGGACCCCTCGCCCACGCCGACGAGGATCCCGGCCGCGCCGGTGCGCATCAGGTGGAGGGCGGCCCGGTAGCTGCTGCAGCCGCCGACGATCACCGGCAGGTCGAGCCGGCGGACGAAGGTCTTGAGGTTGAGGGGGTCGGGGTCGCCCTTGGTGACGTGCTCGGCCGACACGACGGTCCCCTGGATCACCAGCAGGTCGAGCTCGGCGGCGACGATGGCGTCGGCCAGGGCCTCGACGCGGTGGGGCGTCACCGACCCGCACGACACCACGCCGGCGCCCCGGATCTCCTTGACCCGGTCACGGATCAGCTCGGGGCGGACGGGGGCGGCGTAGGCCTGGCGCAGCTCGGCCCAGGCCTCGTCCTCGGGGAGGACGGCGACGCGGGCGAGGATGGCGTCGGGGTCGTCGTGGCGGGTCCAGAGCCCCTCGAGGTTGAGGGGGCCGGCGCTGCCGAGCTCGCCGAGGGCGACGGCGGTGGTCGGGCTGACGACGCTGTCCATGCCCGAGGCCATGATCGGCGCGGCGAAGGAGAAGGCGTCGATCTCCCAGCCGGTGTCGACGTCGTCGAGGTCCCGGGTGCGGCGGCTGGGGACGATGGACACCTGGTCCAGCCCGTAGGCGGGCCGCGCCGCCTTGCCCATGCCGATCTCGATGTCGGGCATCAGCGGGGTCGCAGCGACTTCAGGATCTGACGGGCCACCTGGGCGTTCATCTCGTAGACCGCCTGCTCGGCGACGTCGCGGGCCCGCTTCACCACGCTGCCGCCGGTGACCTCCTCGACGGAGTCGAGCCCGTCGATGATGGCCTCCTTGGTGGCGTCGGTGGCCTTGTAGCCGAGGCCGGTCAGGGCCTTGACGACCTCGTGCTGGGCGATGGGCTCGGGGGCGGCGGCGGCGATGATCCGCAGCGCCTCCTTGGTGAGCTCGGCGCCCTGCTCGATGGCGTCGGCCGTGGCCATGTGGCCCGGCTCCTCGCCCTCGAGGGAGGCGAGCCAGCGGCGGACCTTGATCACGAGCTCGCCGTGGGTCTCGCCCTCGAACGACAGGGTGGCCATCGTCCCAGGCTAGACGGGCGGGTCGGGCTCAGCCGGTGCGGAGGTCGTCGGGGTGGTTGGCGAACCAGGCGGTGGTGCCGGGCTGGCGACGCAGGACCCGCTCCCACAGGTGCTCGGGGTCGCGGGTGAGGGTGTCGTCCTCCTCGGCGTCGCACACCCACCATGCCCGGGTGCCGATCTCGTCCTCCAGCTGCCCGGGGCCCCAGCCGGACTGACCGGCGTAGAGGCGGATCTCGACGGGGGAGTCGGCGTCGTCGTCGGGGTCGAGGTGCAGGTCGACGGCCCCGCTGCGGGCCAGCCCGACCACGCTGTCGGTGTCGACCGGTCCGCCCACGAACACCACCCCTGGTGCCGCCGCCCGGGCGCCCCAGCCGTCGAGCAGGTCGGCGGCGGGCTTCTCGGTCGGGCGGTTGAGGATCACGCCGAAGGCGCCCTCGTCGGAGTGGGCCAGCAGCAGGACGACCGTGCGCCGGAAGGTGTCGTCGCCGATGAGGGGCGTGGCCACGAGGAGCCGACCGGCGAGCGAGGGACCAGCCATCGCCCCCGATGATGCCGCGGGCGGACCCCCCTACAGGAAGTCGGCGGGATCGAACTCGTCGAGGGGGATGATGCGGAGGCGGGGCAGGCGGCGGGTGAAGCTGCCGGCGTCCTCCTCGAGGTCGAACACCTCGAGACCGGCGTCGACGAGGTCGAGGTACTGGGTGCTCACGAACTCGCGGAAGGCGAGGAGGGCGACCCGCCGGTCGTCGAGCAGCGGGCTGACCTGGGGGACGAAGTCGGCGTCGTGGCTGGCCAGGACGACGTCGCCGTCGCGGTCGGCCAGGGCGGTGAGCGTCCGCTGGATGCCGACGTCGACCACCTTGACGCCGGCCGGGCCCGACAGCGGCACCGGTGTGTAGCCCATCGCCATGAGGGCCTGGATGAACGGCATCGGGAGGCTGCCGGAGCTGGCGTTGACGAAGAACAGGGCGGTCACCGGCTGGTCCCACGTCCGCTCCACGAAGCTGCGCACCCGGTCCCAGCGGGGCCGCTCCTCGGGCGCCGGGCGCTGGCCCAGGATGCTCACGCCGAGCGTGGCGTCGATGTTCTCGCCGTCGATCAGCAGGTAGGTCCGCCCGCCGTCACCACCGTCGTCGCCCATGGGGACCAGGATGCCCCGTCGGGGCGCGACGCGGGGCAGCCGTCGGCCCGTCGATGCCGTTCTCGGTACCGATCACGCCCCGGGAGGCCACGATCCGTACCAGGAACGGGACCGGCGCGGCCCGCTGCCGATCGTCGAGGCTGCGGGCGGCGCGAGGACAGGCAGCGAGGACGACGATCGTCGTGCGTCGCCGCGCCATCAGGCGGCGGGGGCGTGCTCGTCGATCAGGGACCACAGCTCGTCGACGGTCTCCCGGGTGGTGCGGGTCTGCCCGATCGACAGGCGCAGCAGGTACCGCCCGTCGATCCGGGTGTGGGAGACCGCGACCCGGCCGGTGGCGTTGAGGGCGACGAGCAGCGCCTCGGTGGCCTCGTCGCCGCCGACGTGGGCCAGGCACACGAGGTTGAGCGGCGTGGGCAGCGGCAGCTCGAAGCGGGGGTCGTCGGCCAGGCGGGCCGCCAGCCCCTGGGCCAGGGCGACGTGGCCGGCGACGGCGGTCCGCAGGCCCTCGGCGCCGAAGCGGCGGATGACGGCCCAGAGCTTGAGGGCCCGGAAGCGGCGGCCCAGCGGCACCTGCCAGTCGCGGTAGTCGACGACCTCCCCGGACCCCGACGCCGTGTTGCGCAGGTACTCGGGCGTGATCGACAGGGCGTCGACCAGCGGAGCGGCGTCCCGCACGAAGAGGGCCGAGCAGTCCATGGCCGTGAACAGCCACTTGTGGGGGTCCATCACGTAGCTGTCGGCCCGGTCCAGGCCGTCGTGGATCCAGCGGAGCTCGGGCACGAGGGCGGCGGCTCCGGCGTGGGCGGCGTCGACGTGGAACCACATCCCGTGGGCCCGGGCCAGCTCGCCGATGGCGCCGAGCGGGTCCATGCCGTGGGTCGAGGTGGTGCCCACGGTGGCCACGGCGAGGAAGGGGACCTTCCCGGCGGCCAGGTCCTCCTCGACCATCGAGGCCAGGGCGACGGGGCGCAGGGCCCGGTCGGCGTCGACGGGCACGGGGCGCAGCTGCTCGGAGAGGAGGCCGGCGACGCGGAGGCCCTTCTCGACCGACGAGTGGGCGTCGATCGAGGTGTAGGCGACCAGGTCGTCGAGGCGGGCCCCGGCGCGGCGGGCCCGGTCGCGGGCCGCCAGCACGGCGACGAGGGTCGACGACGACGCCGAGTCCTGGATCACCCCGCCGCCGGGGCCGTCGGACCGGAAGGCGGACGGCAGGTCGAGCAGCTCGGCCAGCCAGTCGAGGACCAGCGTCTCGACCTCGGTGCACGCCGGGCCGGTGTGCCACAGCATCCCCTGCACCCCGAAGGTGGTGATCAGGGCCTCGGCCAGGACGGCGGCGGCCGACGAGTTCGACTGGAAGTAGGCGTACCAGCCGGGCGACTGCCAGTGGGCCGTGCCCGGGACGACCACCCGGTCGAGGTCGGCCAGGATGGCGTCCCACCCCTCGGCCGCCGCGGGCGGGTGGGCGGGCAGCTGGGCCCGCACCCACCCGGGCGCGACCGGGGACAGCACCGGCCGCTCCCCGACCTCGGCCAGGTAGCGGGCCGCCCACTCCAGCACCGCCGGGCCATCGGCCCGCAGCTCGGCGGCCGGGTCTGTCCACGGCATGTCGCTCATGCGTGCTGGTCCGCTCGCTGCTCTCGGCTCACGCCCGGCACCGTAGGGCGACGGGCCGGCGCCGACGCCTCGCGGTCCCCGCCCCCTCCGCCGTCCTGCGACGATCGCGGGTGCCCTGGCGCCCGGATCCGTCCCCGCCACGGGGTGGGTGAGGGTCGCGGGGCGAGCACTAGGATCGGGCGATGGGAGTGAGCGAGCGCAGCGAGCGAGCCAGGCAGCACGGATGCCTCCCCGGCGGCGGAGCTTGCGGAGCCGTCGGCGCTCGCTGGCGCCCAGCGCCGACCGACGCAGGCGGTGTCGTCCCCCGATCGGCGGTGCGCCAGTGAGCGACGGCGTCCACCACGACGAGGGGGGGCCGCTCGGCGGGTCGCCCGCGGGTCTCAGCGAGGGCTTCCCGGCCAAGTTCGCCAAGGAGGGCCTGACCTTCGACGACGTCCTCCTGGTGCCCGACGCCTCGTCGGTCGTGCCCGCCCAGGTGTCGACCCGCACCCGTCTGACGCCCCGAGTCGAGCTGGCCATCCCGCTGGTCTCGGCGGCCATGGACACCGTCACCGAGGCCCGGCTGGCCATCGCCCTGGCCCGCCTCGGCGGGCTCGGCGTGATCCACCGGAACCTCTCCGTCGAGGACCAGGTCGCCGAGGTCGACAAGGTCAAGCGCTCCCAGTCGGGGATGATCGTCGACCCGGTCACGCTCGGCCCCGACGCCCCCGTCAGCGCCGCCCTCGACCTCATGGCCCACTACCGGATCTCGGGCGTGCCCATCACCGACCCCGACGGGAAGCTGGTCGGGCTGCTCACCAACCGCGACCTGCGCTTCGCCGAGGACACCATGGTCGGCGACACCGACCAGCCCCTCTCGTCGGTCATGCGCCGCCTGCCGCTGGTGACGGCGCCGCCCGGCACCACGCTCGAGCAGGCCAAGGAGCTGCTCTGGCAGAACCGCATCGAGAAGCTGCCGGTGGTCGACGACGACGGGTACCTGCGGGGGCTCATCACGGTCAAGGACATCAAGAAGCGCTCGCAGTACCCGCACTCGACCCACGACGAGCGGGGCCGGCTCCGCTGCGCCGCCGCCGTCGGCACCGGGGGCGACGCCCTCGAGCGGGCCGCCGAGCTGGTGCGGGCGGGCGTCGACATCCTCGTGGTCGACACCTCGCACGGCCACTCCCAGGGTGTGCTCGACGCGGTGAAGCTGATCAAGGACCGCCACGGCGACCAGGTCGACATCATCGCCGGGAACGTGGCCACCGGGGCCGCCACCGACGCCCTCCTCGACGCCGGCGCCGACGCCGTGAAGGCAGGCATCGGACCCGGCTGCTTCGCCGCTGGCACCCGCGTGCTGATGGCCGACGCGACCTACCGGAACATCGAGGACGTCGTCGCCGGTGACCGTGTCGTGAACATGCACGGCGAAGCGGTGACCGTGAAGCGGGCGTGGTGCACGGGGATCCGCAAGGTCATGGCCGTGCGCCACGGCGCATCGGGCAACGAGATGGTCATGACGCCCGACCATCGGTTCTTCGTCGGTGACCTGTCCTCGACCACGCCGTCATCGGTCGCCTCGCGGGGGTACGTCAAGGTGCTCGAGCGGGCGACGCGGACATCGACCTCGAAGCTGGTGTGGAAGGAGATCGGCGAGGCCGAGCGAGCCACGCTCCTCGCCCCTCGGTCCATCGGCTTCGAGCTCCCCGACCACCTCGACATCGATCTGCACGACTTCTCCGAGCGGGAGAGGGACCTCGCCCGGTACCGCACGGAGATCCACGAGTCGTACGACCTCGGGCTGCTCTTCGGCACCTTCCTCGGCGACGGCCACGCCTTCCTCAACACCAACGGACGGTCCGAGATCGGGCGGGTCTCGTGGTACTTCGCTCCGAAGGAGGCCGGCCTCGCGCTGAAGCTGGTGAACGCCGTCGAGCGGGTCACGGGTGTGCGACCGTCCACGGTCGAGGGCGGGAAGGTCATCACGGTCCACCTGTACTCGCTGCAGTGGGCCCGTCTGCTCGCCCGGTTCGGCAAGCGCACCGAGAAGCACCTCCCATCCGGCTACCTCTGCTCGCACCCCGGGTACCTGCAGGGCCTCTACGACGGGCTCTTGATCAGTGACGGGCACCTCGGTGCCGACGGGCGCTTCGGGTTCCGCAACACGTCGCCCCGCCTCTCGGAGCTGTTCGGCGTCCTCTGCTTCCTCTTGAACGGCTCCTTCCCTGCGGTCGTGAAGGAGAAGGGCTCGGCCGGCGGGCTCGTCGGCACCAGCGACGAGCGATGCCGACCGAGCTATCGGACCCGCCTCGACGTCGGGCACGCTCGTCGCCACCTCGCCGACCACCAGGTCGTCAAGCAGCTGGATCGCCGCGACCTCGGGTTGTCGGTGCCGGTCTACGACATCGAGGTCGACTGCCCGACCCACAGCTTCATCGCCGAGAACGTGATCGTCCACAACTCGATCTGCACCACCCGGGTCGTGGCCGGGGTGGGCGTCCCCCAGATCACCGCCATCTACGACTGCGCCGTGGCCGCCGCCCGTCGGGGCGCCACCGTGATCGCCGACGGCGGCGTGCAGTCGTCGGGCGACGTGGCCAAGGCCATCGCCGCCGGCGCCGACGTCGTGATGCTGGGCTCGATGCTCGCCGGCGTCGACGAGTCGCCGGGCGAGGTCGTCCTCCACCAGGGGGAGCGGTTCAAGGAGTACCGGGGCATGGGCTCCATGGGCGCCATGAAGGCCCGGTCGTTCTCCAAGGACCGCTACTTCCAGGGCGAGGTCACCGAGGCCGACAAGCTGGTCCCCGAGGGCATCGAGGGCCGGGTCGCCTACAAGGGCCCGCTGTCGGCCGTCGTCTACCAGATCATCGGCGGGCTGCGGTCGGCCATGGGCTACTGCGGCACCCCCACGGTCGCCGACCTGCGCGACCACGGGCGCTTCGTCCGCATCACCGGCGCCGGTCTCCGCGAGAGCCACCCCCACGACGTGCAGATCACCACCAACGCCCCCAACTACGGCACCTGGGGGTAGCGAAGTCCCGCCGGCTCGCGTGCGAGCGGGCGGCGAGTGCCGACCAAGTCAAGCGGCCCGGTCGCGGACGTCGACGGTGGCGGTGCCGGCGGCCGGGTCGGCCATCAGCGCCGCGCTGGCCAGGCCGAAGGCCCGGCTGCGCAGCACGGGGGCGGCGGTGCGGTCGAGCATGACCTCGATGGCCGTCTCGGTGCGGGGGGTGGCCCGCACCCGGGCGGCGACGGCGGCGGCCAGGCGGCGCAGCCCGCGCTCGTGGGCGGCGGGTCCGTCGACGGCGACGGCCTCGGCCAGATCGGCGATCTCGGCCTCGGTGAGGGTGGCGGGGGCGGGGGTCGTGGGGATGGAGGTGGGGGTCGTGCTCATGGGGGGCTCCTCGGCGGGGTGGGTCCGAGGAGGACGGTACGCCCGGACCGGTCCACCGATAAGGGCCAATGGATCGGCTTCCGAGTGGACCACTTCCCACCGGCAGCGCGACCTTTGTCCGCAAGTCCCCCTCCCTGGCACGGTTCCGGACAAGGTTCGTGGGGGTCAGGGGCGGAGGAGGTCGGCGATGGCGGCGATGCCCCGGCGGATCGCCCGCTCGTCGACGTCGCCGAAGCCCAGCACCAGGGCCGGGTCGGCCGCCGGCGCCGGCTCCACCCGGTAGCGGCCCAGGTCGTAGACGCCGACGCCGCGGCGCCGGGCCTCGGCGACCACGGCGGCCTCGTCGGCCCCGGCCGGGAGGGGGACCACGGCGTGGCAGCCGGCGGCCAGGCCCCGCAGGGCGACGCCGGGGACGTGCTCGGCCAGGGCCTCGACCAGGGCGGACCGACGCCGGTCGTAGACGCCCCGCATCCGGCGGAGGTGCTTGTCGAAGCGGCCCGACTCGATCAGGCGGGCCAGCGCCACCTGGTCGAGCCCGGGAGCGCCCCGCCCGACCAGCTGCTTCTCCCGCAGGACGGCGCCCATCAGCGCCGGCGGCACCAGCATCCACCCGAGCCGGAGAGCCGGGGCGAGGGTCTTGCTGACCGACCCCATGGCCACCACCCGGTCGGGGGCCAGGCCCTGGAGCGACCCGACGGGCTGGCGGTCGTAGCGGAACTCGGCGTCGTAGTCGTCCTCGATCACCACGCCGTCGACCCGCTCGGCCCAGGCGACGAGGGCGTGGCGGCGCTCCGGGGCGAGCACCACGCCCGTCGGGCACTGGTGGGCGGGCGTGACGACGACGGCGCGGGCCCGGGTGGCGGCCAGGGCGTCGACGTCGAGGCCCCGCTCGTCGACCGGCACGGCGACGGCGACCTGACCGCACCGCTCGACGATGGTCGGGTCCTCCCGCGGGCCCGGGTCCTCCAGCGCCACGTGGGTGATCCCCGAGCCGGCCAGGGCCCGCAGGACGATGTTGAGCCCCTGGCGGAACCCGGCGGTGACGACGACGTCGGCCGGCTCGGCGCAGCTCCCCCGCACCCGGCCGAGGTAGGAGGCGAGCACCCGTCGCAGCTCGGGGGCGCCGCCCTCGACCTCGTCGCCCAGCCCGGCGATGGATGTGGTCCGCCCGGCCTCGGTCAGCGCCCACAGCCAGTCCCGCATGGGGAACGACGCCAGGTCGGGCAGGCCGTACTCGAAGTCGACGTCGAGGCGGGGCGCCGGCGGTGGGGCGGGTCGGGGAGCCCGGCGACGCGACGCCGAGTGGGCCGAGGGTCCGGGCTCCTCGGCCACGTCGGCGGCCACGCGCGTCCCCGAGCCGACCCGGGTGACGAGGTAGCCCTCGGCCTCGAGCTGGGCGTAGGTGTCGACGACGAGGCCGCGGGAGACGCCGAGCTCGGCGGCGAGCACCCGCGACGACGGCAGCCGCTCGTCGGCGGCGAGGCGGCCGGCCCGGATCGCCTCCCGCAGCTCGCGCTGGAGCTGGGCCCCGAGGGGCTCGCCGACGGTGCGGTCGAGCCGCACCAGGAGCTCGGGCCCCAGACCGGTCCACTGCACCGCCACGGCGGTGGACCCTAGCGGTGGACCACTCCGGACGGGCGGGGACGGGTCGGTCGGGTCAGGCCGAGATGAGCTCGATGGGGTTGCCGGCGGGGTCCTCGACCACGGCCTGCACCCCGCCGTTGCCCTGCACCGGGCTGGTGCGGCACCGGGCGCCGGCGGCGACGAGGCGCTCGACCTCGGCGCCCACGTCGTCGACCGCCAGCTGGATGCGGTTCCACCCGCCGGGCGCCGGCGCGTCCCCGGCGTCGGACGGCTGGCCCGCCCCGCCGGCCCCCGGCCGGTTCAGCATGAGCCGCAGCCCGTCCCGGCTGACGATGGCGAAGTCGGGGCCCATGGCCATGTCGACGGTGAAGCCCAGGGCGTCGCGGTAGAAGTCCGAGGTGACCCCGGCGTCGGTGACGATGTAGCGGACCGTCACGGTCATGACAGCCTCCTCTCGGTCGCTACTCTGAAACGTATGCGTTCCAGAGTTGACGGTCAACCGGCTCGTGAGGACCCGCGGCTCGAGCGCACCCGGGGCCGGCTGCGACGGGCGGCCCTCGAGGAGCTCGTCGCCGCCGGGTGGGGCGGGTTCACCGTGGAGGGCGTGGCCCGGCGGGCGGGCGCCGGCAAGGCCAGCGTCTACCGCCTCTACGGCGACCGCCACGCCCTCGTGCTCGACGCCTTCGCCCACCTCGTCGTCCAACCCGGCCGGGGGTCCGATCGCCCGGTGCCGGTCCGCGCCATCCTCGAGCACCTCGTCGAGGGCTGGTCCGGGCCGCTGCTGCCCGCCCTCGTCGACGCCGCCCAGCGCGACCCCGACATGGCGACGGCGCTGCGGGCCTCGTCGGCCGAGCGCCTCGGCGGGCTGGCCCGAGCCGTCGCCGTCGAGCTGGAGGAGCGGGGCGACGGGCGCGACCCGCGCGCCGTCGCCGAGGCCCTGGCCGGCGCCCTCCTCTACCGGCGGCTGGTCAGCCCGGGGCGGCTGACCGCCGGCGACGTCGACACCGTCACCGCCGCGGTCATGGGCTGAGCCGGCCGGGGGCGGGCGCCTCGGCGGCGTCGGGGTGGGGGTCGGGACGACCGGTGACCGCGGCGGCACGACGGGCGTCGGCGGCGTCGAGGCGGGCGTCCTCGCGGGCCTGGCGCCGGGCCTCGGCCCCCATCCACCCGGCGGCGACGATCACGACCAGCACGACGCCCCACACCTCGCCCAGCCCCCACAGCACCCCCGCCCCGGTGCGCTGGTCGGCGGCCAGCGACCCGCCCCAGTCGCGGACCACGCGGCCGTACTCGTCGGCCGCCAGCGGGTCGTCGGCCCCCGCCTGCAGGACCAGGCCGAGCAGGGCGTGCAGGGGGATGGTCAGGGCCACGGCGAGGAGCCGGGCGGCGTGGGGGGTGCGACGCCGGTCGGCATCGACCCCGAGCACCGACCAGCAGAAGAGGAACCCGGCCGCCACGAAGTGGAGGTGCACGGCGGTGTGGACCAGGTCGACGCGCAGGGACAGGCCGAGCAGCGGGGTGAAGTAGAGGGCGAACAGGCTCAGGGTGAACAGGGCCCAGGCGACGATCGGGTGGCTCACGACCCGGGCCACGGGGTGGCCGAGGATCCGCAGCAGCCCGACCTGCACCCCCCGGGGCGCGCCCTGGAGGGCGAGGGTGACGGGGGCGCCGAGGGCGAGGAGGAGGGGGGCGACCATGCCGAGCAGCAGGTGCTGGACCATGTGCAGGCTGAACAGGGCGGTGTCGTAGCGACCCAGCCCCGACTGGGTCGCCACCACCAGCACACCCACGCCGGACCCGAAGGCGACGCTCCGACCGACGGGCCACGCCCTGTCCGGGTGGCGCCGGCCGCGCGCCCGGACGAGGGCGGCGTAGGTGGCGGCCAGCACGACCACGAGGACGACGAAGGCCGGGTCGGGCGCCGGCCGCAGCAGGGTCGCCGCCGAGGGAGCGGCGAGGGCGACCATGGCAGCGGACGGTACCGGGCCTCCCCCGCCACCGTCGGGGCGGAGGCTCCCGCCGGGACCCGTCGGGGCGCGGGGACGGCGGCCGGCGCGGCCCGCGCCCGGGGCACGGCGCTCCGGTCCGACGCGGGCGGCGGCGGTGCGATAGGAAGGACCCGTGCCCGGCGTCGACACCGCAGCCGGCCCGGCCCCCGCCGAGGGCGCGGCCGGCGGCCCCCCGACCGCGGCGGAGCGGCGCCACCGCGGCTCCGGCCGGCCGTCGATCCTGGGCGTCGGGGTCGTCGTGTGGCTGACGTCGGAGCTGATGTTCTTCGCCGCCCTCTTCGGCGCCTACTTCACCCTCCGCTCGGAGACGGCGACGTGGCCCCCCGACGACGTCCACCTCGCCACCGCCCGGACGGCGGCGGCGACCCTCGTCCTGATCGTCTCCAGCTTCACCATGCACCTCGCCGTGCAGGCCGCCGAGCGGACCGACCGGCGGGGCCTGGTGCGCTGGCTCGGCGTGACCGCCGCCCTCGGCGCCGTGTTCCTCCTCAACCAGGTCCTCGAGTACGCCGAGCTCGAGTTCTCGATCTCCACCCACGCCTACGGGTCGGCCTTCTACCTGATGACCGGCTTCCACGGCCTCCACGTCCTGGGCGGGATCTTGTTCATGATGGGCGTGATCGGTCTCGTCGCCGGGCGCAGCCAGGCCCCCCCGGGCCCCCCGGTCGCCGTGTGCGCGTACTACTGGCACTTCGTCGACGTCGTGTGGGTCGCCATGTTCGCCACGATCTACCTGGTGCGCTGAGGTGGGTCGGCTCGGCGTCGCCGCCCCCCGGCCCCGGCCGTCCCGCCAGTGGCGGCTGCCGGCCCTGGCCGTGGTCGTCGCCGCCGGGGTGGCCCTGCTCACGGGCGGGTCGACCAGCGCCGCCCCCGCCGAGGACCTGGCCCGCCAGGCCGATGCCGACCTCGTCGCCGAGGGCCGGGCCCTCTACCGCACCAGCTGCGTCAGCTGCCACGGCGTGGACGGTGAGGGCCAGCAGACCCCGGACGGGGACCTGCGCGGCCCCTCGCTCGAGCAGGCCGGCCCGGCCGGGGCCTACTACCAGCTCACCACCGGGCGGATGCCGATCGGCAACCCCAACGACCTCCCGCAGCGCAAGGAGCCGGCGTTCTCCCCGGACGAGATCGAGGCCCTGCTCGCCTACGTCGACACGCTCACCGAGGGCCCGGCGGTCCCCGACGTCGACGCCGAGGCGGGTGACGTGTCCCGCGGCGGCGAGCTCTACCGGCTCAACTGCCAGTCCTGCCACTCGGCCACCGGTGCCGGCGGGGCCCTGAGCTACGGCCAGGCCGCACCTCCGCTCGGCCCGGCCACGCCGACCCAGATCGGCGCCGCGGTCCGCTCCGGCCCGAACCCGATGCCCCGCTTCGGCCCCGACATCCTCAGCGACGAGGAGCTCAACGACATCATCGCCTACGTCGAGTACCTCGACCAGCCCGACGACCGGGGCGGGCTGGCGCTGGGCCGGCTCGGGCCGATCCCCGAGGGCTTCATGATCTGGGTCGGGGGCCTGGGCGTCCTCCTCGTGGCCGCCTTCTGGATGGGCCACCGGCGCACCGACGCCCAGTGGGTCGACCCCGTCCCGGTCGACGACGACCCCGGCACCCGCGGCGCCGACGCCGGCGGCAACGCCCCGCTGGCCCGCGCCGACGACCGCACGACCGCGCCCGGCGACGCCGGGGCGCGCGCCGGCCCCCCCGACGACCACGCCGAGCCCCCGGAGGAGACGCCGTGACGACGCCCGGCGCCGACGACACCACCCCCCCGACCGACCAGGACGACCGGGGGTGCCTCGGGTGCGACAGCGCGGGCGACGGCCCCGGCACCCGACGCGTGGCCGACCCCGACGCGGCGCGCCGGGCCGAGCTGGCCGTCGCCAGCGGCTTCCTCGTCAGCACCGCCGGCGCCGTCGGCCTCGCCATCGTCTACTGGACGGGCGGCCAGCCCCAGCTCGAGGGGCTCTTCCTGGCGCTCGCCCTCGGCGGGCTGGGCCTCGGCTTCGTGCTGTGGTCCCGCCGGTTCATGCCCCACGACCCGGTGGTCGAGGCCCGCCACCCCATCGCCTCCTCCGAGGAGGAGGTCGAGCGGTTCCGGCAGGAGTTCGAGCAGGGCGAGGTGATCCTCACCCGGCGGAAGCTGCTCGTCCGCAGCGCCGGCGTGGCCGTGGTCGCCCTCGGCGCCGCCCTCCTCGCCCCGATCCGCTCGCTCGGCCCCCGGCCCGGCAAGGGCCTCAAGGACACGCCGTACCGCAAGGGCGTCCACCTGGTCACCGCCGACAACGAGCGGGTGCGCGCCGAGGACATCAACGTCAACGGCGTCCTCACGGTGTTCCCGGAGGTGGCCGTCGACATCGGCGACCCCGAAGCCCCGCGGCCCGACCTCCAGGCCGACAGCCCGACCCTGCTCATCCGGCCCCGCGGCACCCCCCGGCCCCAGCAGGGCATGGACGGCGGGATGGTCGAGGGGCTGGTCGCCTTCTCGAAGCTCTGCACCCACGTGGGGTGCCCGGTCGGGCTCTACCAGGCCGACAGCCACCTCCTCCTGTGCCCGTGCCACCAGTCGACCTTCGACGTGCTCGACGGGGCCGAGCCGGTGTTCGGGCCCGCGACCCGGCCGCTCCCGCAGCTGCCGATCGGGCTCGACGAGGACGGCTACCTCATCGCCGAGGGTGACTTCGCCGCCCCACCCGGGCCGGGCTTCTGGGACCGGGACCGCTGATGGCCGGCGACCGCTTGGTCACCCGCCGGGTCGCCCGGTGGATGGACACCCGCCTCGGCTCGGCCAAGTTCGCCCGCACCGCCCTGGGCAAGGTGTTCCCCGACCACTGGTCGTTCCTCATCGGGGAGATCGCCCTCTACTCCTTCATCGTCCTCCTCCTCACGGGCGTCTACCTGACGTTCTTCTTCGATCCCAGCATCGACGAGGTGGTGTACGACGGGAGCTACGCACCGCTCCGGGGCGTCGAGATGACCCGGGCGTACGCGTCGAGCCTCGACATCAGCTTCGACGTGCGGGCCGGGCTGGTGATGCGCCAGATCCACCACTGGGCCGCGCTCTTGTTCCTCGCCGCCATGGTCGTCCACCTGATGCGGGTGTTCTTCACCGGTGCGTTCCGCCGTCCCCGCGAGCTCAACTGGATCATCGGCGTCACCTTGCTGATCCTCTCGATCTTCAACGGCTTCGCCGGCTACTCCCTGCTCGACGACCAGCTCTCGGGCACCGGGCTCCGCATCGCCTACTCGATCACCCTGTCGATCCCGCTGGCGGGCACGTGGCTGGCGTCGCTCCTGTTCGGAGGCGAGTTCCCCGGCCCCGACATCATCAACCGGCTCTACGTCATCCACATCCTGCTGCTGCCGGCGCTGATCATCGTCCTGCTCACCGCCCACCTCGGTCTGGTGGTGCGCCACAAGCACACCCAGTTCGGGGGACGGGGGCGCACCGAGCGCAACGTGGTCGGCGAGCCGGTCTGGCCCCGCTTCGCCTTCAAGTCGATCGGGCTCCTGCTGCTGACGGCGGCGGTGCTGTCCGCCCTCGGCGGGCTCGTGCAGATCAACCCGGTCTGGCTCTACGGGCCCTTCGAGCCGGCGAACGTCTCCGCCGCCTCGCAACCCGACTGGTACATGGCCTGGCTCGACGGCGCCCTGCGCGTCTTCCCGCCGTGGGAGATACGCGCCTTCGGCTACACGATCCCCAACCCCTTCTTCCCCGCCGTGCTGCTCGCGGGCATCACCTTCATGCTGCTCTACCTGTGGCCGTTCCTGGAGGCGAAGTTCACCTCCGACGTGGTCGAGCACCACCTGCTCGACCGGCCCCGCAACCGGCCCGTGCGCACGTCGATGGGGGCCGCGACGCTGGCGTTCTACGTGGTGCTGAGCCTGTCGGCGTCGACCGACGTCGTGGCCGTCACCTTCGGCACGTCGGTGAACGGGGTGCTCGTCTCGTTCCGGATCGCGTGCCTCGTCGTCCCGCCGATCGTGGCCCTCACCACCTACCGGCTGTGCCGCGAGCTCCAGCTCCGCGACGAGGACGCCGGGCTGGCGCCCCCCGAGCGCCCCCGCATCCGCTGGGAGCTCCTCCGCATCTGGGAGTGGCCCCGTCGCCGCAAGCAGGCCAAGCTCGCCGCTGCCCGCACCGCCACCGTCGACTGAGGTCGGGGTCGGGGTCGGTTCTTGGTGCAGATCGTGACCCGCGGGCGCGTGATCGGTACCAAGAACGGCACGGATGGTGCCTGGCACCATCCGTGCGCCGTCGGGTTCGCTTCTCGGTACAGATCGTGGCCTCCAGCCGCGTGATCGGTACCAAGAACAGGACCGGACCGGGTCAGCCCGGTTCTCGGTGCAGATCGTGGCCCACCGCGGCGTCATCGGTACCAAGAACGGCACCGGTGGAGGCGGGCGCCCCGCCGAGGCCGTCGCGGCCTGCGCATGGCGCCCGCCGGCGGATCCTCCGGCCTCGGCTGAGGCCCCCTCGTGCGCGAGCCCTACTCCGGGGGCTGCTCGGCGGAGCGGCGGTCGAGCTCCTCCTGGAGCTGCTGGGCGTCGTCCTCGGTGTCGGCCACGGCGTCCTTCGCCGCCTCCTTGGCCTGCTTGGTGCCCTCGATCAGGTCGTCGGTGGTCTCGTCGTTGCCGTTGGCCATGGAGGGTCACCTACCCCGCCGACCACCCGCGGACGCAGGCTGGTCAGATGCGGTGACGGCCCTGGCGGATCATGCCGGCGAGGGCCCAGGCCAGGAACACCGCCGCCGGGATCACCAGCCACCGGCCCAGCAGGAGCCCGTTGGCGATGAGGGCCATGCCGGCCCCGATGGCGAAGGGCCAGATGCTGGCCTCGGGGAACCACACCCCGTCGTGGGGGTCGTGGCCCGGCTCGAGGCCGTGGCCCCCGTCGTCGCCCCCGTGGCCGCCGGCGTCGCGGCGGGGCCAGGCCACGTAGGCGGCGGTCGTGAGGGCGAGGACGGCGGCCAGGGCCAGCAGGGTCGAGCCGGCGTGCTCGTAGGACACGAACCAGTAGAGGAGGGCGATGAGGAGGATGAACACGCCGGCGCCGCCGAACAGCCTCGCCTGGGTGGTCCACCCGGATCGGGCGGCCTCGGCGGAGCGGCCGGCGTCGTCGCGCTCGGCCTCCTCCTCGGCCACCTCGGGCTCGGTCACCGCCTCGGGGTCGGGCGGGTCGATCGGGTCGTCGCTGACGTCGTCGCCCGCGTCGTCGACCGAGTCGTCGACCGAGTCGCCGACCGGGTCCTCGCTGACGTCGTCGCTCACGTCGCCGCCTCCTCCGCCTGGGCCTCCACGGCCCGGGCTCGCTTGCGGGTCGGGTGCCGCTGGTCCCACACCGGGCGGTTCGACCGGATGGGCGGCAGCGCGTCGAAGTTGTGCGGGGGCGGCGGTGAGGTGGTGGCCCACTCGAGGGTCTGGCCCTCCCACGGGTCGTCGCCGGCGACCTCGCCCCGGCGCAGCGACCGCCAGACGTTCCAGGCCAGCGGGAACACCGACGCGGCCATGATCAGGGCGCCGACGGTCGACACCCGGTTGAGGAACGTGAACCCGTCCTCGGGCAGGTAGTCGGCCACCCGACGGGGCATCCCCTGGGCGCCGAGCACGTGCTGGACCAGGAACGTGGTGTTGAACCCCACGAACGTCATCACGAAGTGGACCCGGCCCCAGCCCTCGTGGAGCATCCGGCCCGTCGCCTTGGGGAACCAGTAGTAGATGCCGGCGTAGAGGGCGAAGGCCGACCCGCCGAACATCACGTAGTGGAAGTGGGCGACGACGAAGTACGAGTCGTGGAGCTGGAAGTCGAGGGCCGGCAGGGCGAGGACGACGCCGGTGACGCCGCCCATCACGAACAGCAGCAGGAACCCGATGGTGAACAGCATCGGCGTGGGGAACCGCAACCGCCCGCCCCACATCGTCCCGATCCAGTTGAAGAACTTCACGCCCGTCGGCACCGCGATCAGCAGCGACAGCCCCGAGAAGTAGCCGGTGGCGGCGTCGCCGGTGGTGAACATGTGGTGGCCCCACACGCCGACCGACAGCGAGGCGATGGCGAACGTCGCCAGCACCAGCCCCCGGTAGCCGAACACCGGCCGGGACGAGAACACCGCCAGCACCTCGGTGACGATCCCGAAGAACGGGAGGGCGACGATGTACACCTCGGGGTGGCCGAAGAACCAGAAGAAGTGCTGCCACAGGATCGGCTGGCCGCCGCCCTCGGCGTTGAAGATCTGGGCGTCGAGGTTGCGGTCGGCGAGCATCATCACCGACGCCGCGGTGAGCACCGGGAAGGCGATCAGCACGAGCACGCTCGTCACGAGCATGTTCCAGCTGAAGATCGGCATCCGGAACATCGACATGCCGGAGGCGCGCATCGCCAGCACGGTGGCGATGACGTTCACCGCCGCGGTGATGGTGCCGGTGCCGGTCAGCACGATGGAGAACAGCCACAGGTCGTGGCCGATGGCGGGGCTGCGGATCGCCTCCGACAGCGGGGCGTAGGCGGTCCAGCCGAACGCCGCCGGTCCGTCGGCGGTGAGGAACCCGGCCACCATGGTGAGCCCGCCGAAGAGGAACAGCCAGTACCCGAGGGCGTTCAGCCGGGGGAAGGCCATCTCCTTGGCCCCGATCTGGAGGGGCACCAGGTAGTTGGCCAGGCCGAAGGCGACCGGCGTGATGAACAGGTAGATCATCACGCTGCCGTGCATGGTGAAGACCTGGTTGTAGGCGCCCGGCTCCACGACCTGGGTGCCCGGCGAGTACAGCTCGATCCGCACCACCGTGGCCAGCGCCCCGCCCAGCAGGAAGAACAGCAGGGCGGTGACGATGTACATCAGCCCGATGACCTTGTGGTCGGTGCTGGTGAGGAGGCCGAGCAGCCCCCGGCCCCGCACCGACGACGGCGGCCGGTCGGGCTCGTCGTCGGGGGGCGTGGAGGCGACCTCGTCGCGGAGGTCGTCGTCGAGGGTGGTCATCCGCTGCCCTCTCCCTCTTCGGGGGCGTCGGCCTCGGCCGACACGGGATCGCCTCCGGCGTTCTCGGCCACCCACGCCTCGAACTCCTCGGCGGTCACGATCCGCACCGAGAAGTACATGCGCCAGTGGTCGAGCCCGCAGTACTCGGCGCAGCGACCCCGGTAGGTGCCCGTCTCGGTGGGGGTCACGTCGATCTCGTTGTCGATGCCGGGGATGAGGTCGCGCTTGGTGAGGAACTCCGGCACCCAGAACGAGTGGGCCACGTCGTCGGAGATGAGGTTCAGGCGGGTGGTCTGGCCCACGGGCAGGACCAGCTCGGGCCCGTCGGTCCCGGAGCCGTCGCCCGAGACCAGGACGTCCTCCTCGATGTAGGTGAACTGCCACGACCACTGGAAGCCCTCGACGTCGACGACGACGTCGGGGTCCTCCGCCTTCTCCTCGACCTTCGTGGTGGTCGCCGCCCCGACGACGAACAGCCCGGCGACGATCAAGATGGGGACGACGGTGTAGACGATCTCGATCGGGATGTGCTCGGCGACCTGGGTCGGCAGGGTCTCGTTCCGCTTCCGGTAGCGGACGACCGACCACAGCGCCAGGGCCCACACGAAGGCGCCCACGGCGATGGCGGCCACGATGGTCGGGTTCCAGAGCGTGCGGACCGACTCGCCCTGCTCGGTCACCGGGTCGGGCATCCCGCAGCCCGCCAGCCCAGCCCCCAGCACCACGACGAGGCCGGGTCGGCCGAGGCGGGCGGGGATCGTCCGGCGCATGCGCGCCCGACCCTACCGACGATCCGCGAGGGGGGTCGGGTTGGACGGGCCCGGACCCACCCGACCTGGCCCGGCGCGCCAGGATGCCGGCATGGACGTGCTCTCGATGCGGACGATCTTCCGGTGCCGGGACCTGGCCGCGTCCCGCCGGTTCTGGGAGGACACCCTCGGCCTGACGGTGGCCCGGGAGTACGGCGCCGGCGGCGAGGTGACGGGGGTCGTCCTCTTCGCCGGGGGCGGGTTCGTCGAGCTCACGTCCTCACCGGAGGCGACCGGGCCGTCGGGCTCGGGGTCCACGGTGGTGTGGCTGCAGGTGGCGTCGGTCCCCGACGAGGAGGCCCGGCTGGTGCGGGCCGGGGTCGCCATCGACCGCTCGGCCGAGCGCATGCCGTGGGGCCTGGTCGAGTGCTGGCTCTCGGACCCCGACGGCGTGCGGATCGTGCTGGTCGAGACCCCGCCCGACCACCCCTTGCGGAGGCGTGTCGAGTAGCGGTCGTCCCGGCCCGGGACGGTGGCGCGACGGTGCGGCGCGCCGTGGTCAGACGATGGAGCGGATCTCGCCGACGGGGCGGCCTCCGCCGTCGACGTCGGGGAGGGCGACGTCGGCCAGGAGGTCGAGGTCGACGCCGGGCTCGTCGCGCACCAGGTGGGCGAGGGCGGAGGCGGCCACGACCGAGGCGGCCCGCGTTGCCCCGTCGTCGACCTTCACGGCCACGGCGCGGCCGTCTGGCAGGGCGGCGGCGAAGAGGCCCTCGGCCCCGTCCTTGGCGATCAGCCCGGGGATGGCCCGCATCAAGGTGGTGGCGGCCCGCCCGTCGCCCGCCACCAGGTCGGGGTGGAGCCGCATGGCCGCGGCCACCGGACCGTCGCGGCCGTCGACCGGGGCGGTGGCGATGCGGGCGTAGGCCCGGGCCAGGCCCTCGAGCGGGAAGGCCCCGATCGGCGCGCCGCACCCGTCGACGGCGAGGTGGAGGCACCGCGACCCGATGAGCTCCTCCTGCCGGGTGACGAGGTCGGCCTGCACCGGGTGGTCGGGCTCGAGGTAGGTCTCGGTCGGGTGCCCGAGGAGGGCGCAGGTCGCCAGCATCGCCGCGTGCTTGCCCGAGCAGTTGTGGCGCAGCGCCGTCGGCCCGCCCTCGACCCGCTGGGTCGCCGCTGCGTCGGGGTCGAGGGCGTACCCGGGGGTGGTGCCCAGGGCGTCGGCGTCGAGCCCGGCGGCGGCGAGGATCTCGCCCACCACGGCGACGTGGCGGTCGGTCCCGCCGTGGCTGGCGCAGGCCAGGGCGACCTGCTCGGGCGGGGCGGTCCAGCCGGCGCGCACCAGCGCCCAGGCCTGGAGCGGCTTGGCGCAGCTGCGCAGCAGCACCGCCTCCTCGACGGCGCCGAGCGAGACGAGGGCCCGACCGTCGGCGGCGAGGACCAGGAGCCGGCCGCGGTGGACGCTCTCGACCCAGCCGTCCCGCACGACCTCGACGAGCACGGGGTCGGAGGGGTCCACCGCCCCATCGTGCCCGACGGCGGCCGAGGGGGCGCGACGAGGGCCGTGACGCGAACGAGCCGCCGGCCCGAAGGCCGGCGGCTCGCTCAGTCGATCAGGGGTGCGTCAGATGACGCGGACGTTCTGGGCCTCTTCGCCCTTGCGGCCGGGGGCCACGTCGAACTCGACCTTCTGCCCCTCGTCGAGGGACTTGTAGCCCTCGCCCTGGATGTTGGAGAAGTGGACGAAGACGTCGTCCGCACCCTCCCGAGTGATGAAGCCGAAGCCCTTCTCAGCGTTGAAGAACTTCACGGTACCAGTAGCCACAGAATCATGTCCTTGCGTGTGCGGGCCGGGTGTCGGCGCGCCACCACGCCTGAGTGGCGCAGTGGCTCCCTAGCGTAGGGCGTCGGGGACCCCTCGCGCGCCATCGCCCCGAGAACGGCTGCGACGCCGGTGGGGCCGCGGGGCGCTCAGCCGATGTCGCGACGGCGCAGTCCCACCATCCCGGCGGCCGCCGTGACCAGGGCGAGGAAGCCCAGGACCACCAGTGGCAGCGCCGGCGTCGACTCGGCCGGGACCGCGGCGACGTGGCTGAACGGCGACACGTCCCTGACCCACCCGGGCAGGTCGAGGCCGTCGCCGAGGAGGCCGACGAAGGCCGCCACCACCAGCACGGCCCAGACCGACACCGACCCCTGGGGCCAGAGCCCGACGACGGCGACGGCCAGGGCGAGGGCGAGGGCGAGCGGGGGGAGGTACGCCGTCGCCGCCGCCACCAGGCGGGGGATCTCGCCGGCGTCGCCCGCAGCGAGGCCGTAGGAGATGCCGAGCCCGCCCGCCGCCGTGCCCAGGACGCACACCGCCCCGCCGGCCGCCACGATCACGTGGCTTCCGGCCCACGCCGCCCGGGACGTGGCGGTGGCCAGGACGGTCTCGCCCCGACCGGCGGCCTCCTCGGCCCGCACCCGCAGGACCGCCTGCAGGGCGTAGCCGGTGGCGACGAGGGCGAGGTACAGGAGGATCGTGGCCAGGAAGAGGTCGGCCAGCGAGGCACCCGACACCGACGCCAGGTAGTCCCGGATCTCCTCGTTGTCGCCGACGAGGTCGTCGGCGCTCTCGGCGACCGAGCCCATGGCGAGGCCGAGGAGGGCGCCGCCGACCGTCCAGGCCAGCAGGGTGCTCCGCTGGAGCCGCCAGGCCATCCCGATCGGCGTGCCGAGGGCCGACGACGCCGCGGGCGGGCCGGGGCGGGGGCGGACGAGGCCGGCGCCGACGTCGCGCCGCTCCTCCACCGCCAGGGCGACGAGCACCACCACGCCGCTCACCGCGACCGACACGATCAGCGGCCACCACCGGTCCCCCGCGTAGGGCCGGGCGGCCTGGGCCCACCCGAACGGCGAGACCCACGACAGGGCCCCGCTGCCGATGTCGCCCACCGCCCGGGCCACGTAGGTCGCCCCCATGACCGCCACGGCGAGGCCCGAGGCCGCCCGGCCGTGCTCGGTGACCTGGGCGGCCAGGAGGCCGATCGCCCCGAACGAGGTCCCCAGGCTGGCCAGGGCCAGGCCCAGGACGAGCGACCCGGTGGCGGGCAGGTCCTGGAGGGCGAGCAGCGCCGCCGCGCCCAGCCCCACGGCGACCGACGCCCCGGTCGTCACCAGCAGGGCGGCGGCGCTGTGGGCGTGACGGCCGACCTCGGCGGCCCGCAGGAGCTCGGCCCGGCCCGCCTCCTCCTCGTGGCGGGTGTGGCGCACGACGGTCAGCAGGCCCATCAGGGCGACGGCGATGGCCATCTGCCAGACCTCGAAGGCGACCCGGCCGCCGAAGGTCTCGAGCCCGCGGGCGGGACCCGACAGGGCGATCAGGGTGGCGTTGGCGTCGGCGGTGCGGGCGAAGGTGGCCAGGTCCGGCTCGGTGTAGAGCGCCAGGATGCTCTGGGCGCTCCAGGCGATGAGGGCCACGAGGATCCCCACCCACAGGGTCAGGCGCACCCGGTCCCGGCGCAGCGCCAGCCGCACCAGCGCCCCGGTCCCGGCGAACCGGGCGCTCACGCCTCACCCTCGAGCTCGTCGCCGTAGTGGCGGAGGAACAGCTCCTCGAGCGTGGGCGGGTGGCTGGCCAGCGAGCGGATGCCCAGGTCGCTCAAGTGGGCGATGGCCCGGCCCAGCTGGTCGGTGTCGACGTCGAAGCGCACCCGGTGGCCCCGCCCGTCACCGTCCGGGCCCCCGTCGCCGGCGACGACCTCGTCGACCCGCAGGCCGTGGACCCCGGCGAGGCCGTCCATCCCGGTCGGTGGGCGGGCGACCTCGACGTCGAGCGTGGTGCGGGTCAGGTGGCGCATCTCGTCGAGGGTCCCGCTCTCCACCGTCCGCCCCTGGCGGATGATGCTGAGGCGGTCGCAGAGGGCCTCGACCTCGGCGAGGATGTGGCTCGAGAGCAGGACGGTGCGCCCGTCGGCGGTGGCCTCGCGGATGCAGTCCTGGAACACGGCCTCCATCAACGGGTCCAGACCCGAGGTGGGCTCGTCGAGCACCAGCAGCTCGACGTCGGAGGCCAGCGCCGCCACCAGGGCGACCTTCTGGCGGTTGCCCTTCGAGTAGGTGCGCCCCCGCTTGGTGGGGTCGAGGTCGAAGCGGTCGACCATCTCGTCGCGCCGACCCCGGTCCAGCCCGCCCCGCAGCCGGCTGATCACGTCGATGGCCTCGCCGCCGGTCAGGTTGGGCCACAGGTCGACGTCGCCGGGCACGTAGGCGAGCCGGCGGTGAAGGGCGACGGCGTCGCGCCAGGGGTCGCCGTCGAGCAGGCGCACGGTCCCGCCGTCGGCGCGGAGCAGGCCGAGCAGGACCCGGATGGTGGTCGACTTGCCGGAGCCGTTGGGCCCGACGAAGCCGTGGACCTCGCCCCGCCCGACGGTGAGGTCCAGCCCGTCGAGCGCCACCGTCGCACCGAAGCGCTTCCGCAGGCCGGCGACGTCGATGACGAGATCACCCATGCGGATGACCCTACACAGGGTTCAGATGGTTGTGAAGGTTCAGATGTGCCAAGATGCGGGGATGGTGTCCGAGCCAGCCCGCGGGTTCGTCGAGCGCTTCGGGACGCTGCTCGAGGAGGCCGGCATCCCTCGCATGCCCGCCCGCGTCTTCGCCACCCTGGTCACCAGCGACGAGGGGGCCCTGACCGCCGCCGAGCTGGCCGAGGCCCTCGGGGTCAGCCCGGCGGCGATCTCCGGGGCGGTGCGCTACCTCCGCCAGGTCGACCTCCTGGTGCGCGAGCGGGAGCGGGGGTCGCGCCGCGACCGGTACGTGCTCCACGACGAGGTCTGGTACGAAGCCGCCGCCCGGCGGGACCAGCTGCTGGGCCGGTGGGTGGCCAACATGCGCGACGGCGCCGCGTCGTTCGGCCCCGACACCCCGACCGGGGCCCGCCTGGTCGAGACGGGCGCGTTCTACCAGTTCCTCCTCGAGGAGATGCCCGAGATGCTGGGGCGCTGGCGGGAGCAGAAGGCCGACCGCGTCGCCGCCTTCGGGCGCGGGGTGGAGACGACCGCGTCGTGATCGGGCCGCGAGGCGCGTCGCCGGCCCGACGGGCCACGCTCACCGCAGGGGCAGCGCCATGGGGTGGTGGGGGATGCCGGTGGCGTTGACGAAGCCCTCGCCCTCGACCACGAAGCCGGCCCGGGCGTAGAACGACAGGGCCACGTCGCGGGCGTTGCACCAGAGGAGGGCGGCGCCCGTCGCCCGCACGTGGTCGACGGCTGCGTCGAGGGCCAGGCGCCCGACGCCCCGCCCCCGCGCCTCGTCGGCGGTGGCCATGCCCCGCAGCTGCCAGGCCGGGCGGTCGTCGGGCCGCCACGGGCACGGCGCCGGGATCACGGTGACGGTGGTGAGCGGGGCGCCGTCGTCGCCGACGACGGCGTAGGTGACGGCGTCGGGCGACTCGATGTCGGGCCAGTGGACGGCGTCGACGTCCATCCCCGGGCGCAGGACCGCGTTCCGCAGCGGGCGCGTCACGACCGGATCGACCCGCTCCACGCGCATCCGGGCACGATACGGCCGAGCGGTCCCCATCCGTCCCGATCGCCCGCCGTCGACCCGCCGCCTCCCTGTTAGGCGGACGGCGCCTGGCTAGGGTCCCCGCCCGCCGGGGGCCTGCACCAGGAGACAGCCATGACCGACGTCCAGGGACACTGCGACGCGCGCTTCGCCGCCGTCCGCGACACCTTCGCCGCCGCCTTCGAGCGGGGCGAGGAGCGGGGCGCCAGCGTGGCCGTGACCCTCGACGGCGCCCCGGTCGTCGACATCTGGGCCGGCGTGGCCGACGACGACGGGACGCCGTGGGCCGAGGACACGATCGTCAACGTGTACTCGACCACCAAGACCATGGCCGCCCTCTGCGTGCTCATGCTTGCCGACCGCGGCGAGGTCGACCTCTCCGCCCCCGTCGCCACCTACTGGCCCGAGTTCGCGGCCAACGGCAAGGAGGGCGTGCTCGTCTCGCACGTCATGAGCCACACCTCCGGGCTGTCGGGCTTCGACCCCGCCATCACGCCCGACGACCTCTACGACTGGGACGCCGTGTGCGGCCGGCTGGCGGCCCAGGCCCCGTGGTGGGAGCCGGGCACAGCCTCGGGCTACCACGCCGTCACCCAGGGGTACCTCCAGGGCGAGATCGTGCGGCGGGTCACCGGGCGTTCGATCGGCACCTTCTTCCGCGAGGAGGTGGCCGAGCCGCTCGGCGCCGACTTCCACATCGGTCTGCCGGCGTCGGAGGACGGCCGGGTCGCCGACCTCGTCCCGCCGCCGGGAGCGGCGGCGGCGCTCGACGCCGTCGACCTCGACTCGATCGCCGCCCGCACCCTGCTGAGCTGCCCCATCGACGCCACCGAGCCCCGCACCCGGGCCTGGCGGGGCGCCGAGATCCCCGCCGCCGGCGGGACCGGCAACGCCCGGTCGGTGGGTCGGGTCCACTCGGCGCTCGCCTGCGGGGGCGAGGTCGACGGGGTGCGCCTGCTGTCGGAGGCGGGCGTCGAGCGCATCCTCGACGAGCAGAGCCACACCGACGACCTGGTGCTGGGCCTGAAGATCCGGTTCGGCATGGGCTTCGGCCTCATGAACGAGTCGATCCCGCTGAGCAGCAGCCCCCGGTCGTTCTTCTGGGGCGGCTACGGCGGCTCGATCGCCCTGGTCGACCTCGACCAGCGGCTCACCATCACCTACGTGATGAACAAGATGAGCAGCGGCCTGGCCGGCGACCTGCGCGGCGCCTCGATCGTGTTCGCCACCTACGCCGCCCTGGCCGCCTGACGCCGGTCTCGCTGTCGCGCCGCCCTCGTAGGGTCGAGGCGATGACCTCGTCCGCCCTCCTCGAGCCCGGCGTCGAGGCCGTCTTCGTGCCCGGCTCGCCGGCCCGGACCGGCCGCCTGGCCGTGTGGCGCCCGCCCGGCGAGGCGCGGCCGGCAACCGGGTCGAGCCCGCCGGCCCGCGAGGGCGCCGACACGCTGACCCTGGCCCTGCCGGCGGGCTCGACGGTGCGGCGCCGGGCCGTCCCGGTGACGTGGGTCCCGATCAGCGAGGCCGTCGACGTCCTCGCCGACCTGCCCGCCTCGGCCGCCTGCGGCCCCTCGGTCCACGCCTGGGCCGACGCGACCCGCGACGCCCTCGGCCTGGTGGCGCGGGGCCGCATCGTGCCCGCCTGCGACGACGCCGGCCACGACACCTGGCGCCTCGGCCCGCTCGACCCGGCCGACGCCGCCCGCCGCTTCATCGCCGCCGCCGCCCTGCCGCCGGCGGCCCACGCCCGGGCCCACGACGACGCCCGCCCGGTGCGGATCACCTCGGCCCAGTGGCTGCTCGACCGCTTCGGCGACGCCGTGGCCGACGCCTACGTGCGCACCGCGGCGGCCGCCGTCGCCGCCGGGCACACCGCCTTCGCCGCCGGCCCGCCGACCGCGGTCGCGGGCCAGCTCGAGTGGCTGGGCACGACGAGCCGGGGGGCGACGGCGGCGGTGGCGGTCTCGCTGCGCCTCGAGGAGGCCCCACCGGGCGACGATCGAGGGGACCCCTCCCGGGGTGACGGGACCGGAGGCGACGACGCCGACGACGGGCCGGGGTTCGTCGGGGTGCTCCAGGTCGCCAGCCGGGCCGACCCCAGCCTGGTGCTCGACGCCGCCGACCTGTGGGTCGCACCCGAGACGATCGCCGCCCGCGTCGGCGCCGACGCCGAGACGGCGGTCCTGCTGGCCCTGCGGCGCGGCAGCCGGGTGTGGTCGCCCCTCGGCCGCCTGCTCGACCAGGCCCGCCCCGACCGTCTGGCCCTCGACGGCGTCGAGGTCGGCGAGCTCCTCGGCCCCGTGGCCGACGCCCTGGCCGGGGCCGGCATCGAGGTGCTGTGGCCCCGCGACGTGATGGCGACCCTCGAGACCCGGCCCACGGTGGCCAGCGACGTCGTGGGGGCCGACAGCGCCGCCGGTCTCCGCCTCGACACCCTCTGCACGCTGCGCTGGCGGGCCACGGTCGGGGGCGAGGAGCTCACCGACGCCGAGCTCGACCAGCTGGCGCAGGTCAAGGAGGGCGTCGTCCGCCTGCGGGGGCGGTGGGTCCGCGCCGACCCCGACCGCCTGGCCCGCCTCCGCAGCCGGGCCGACCTCCCCGCCGGGGTCGCCCTCGCCGCCGCCCTCGGCGGCCCCCTCGTCGTCGACGGCGAGTCCCTCGGCACGGAGGTGGCGGTCGAGGGCGGCCTGGCCACCCTGGCCGAGCGCCTGCGCGCCACCGGGCGCGACGGCCCGGGGGCGATCACCCCCGAGGGCCTCCGGGCCGAGCTGCGCCCCTACCAGGCGAGCGGGGTGGCCTGGATGGCGGAGATGGCCGAGCTCGGGCTGGGCGGGGTCCTGGCCGACGACATGGGCCTGGGCAAGACGGTGCAGCTGCTGGCCCTCCACCTCCACCGCCGGGCGACCGGCGCGCCGCGCCCCACGCTCGTCGTCTGCCCGGTCTCGGTGCTCGGGACGTGGGCGCGGGAGGCGGCCCGCTTCGCCCCCGACGTCCCGGTCCGCCGCTTCCACGGGTCGTCCCGCTCGCTCGACGGGCTCCCCGAGGACGCCATCGTGCTCACCACCTACGGGGTCGTGCGCCGGCAGGCCGACGTCCTGGCCGAGGTGCGCTGGGGCCTCGTGGCCGCCGACGAGGCCCAGATGGTCAAGAACCCGGTCTCCCGCACGGCCCGGGCCCTGCGCCGCATCCCGGCCGGCGCCCGGTTCGCCCTGACCGGCACCCCGGTCGAGAACCGCCTCGTCGACCTGTGGGCCCTGCTCGACTGGACGACGCCCGGGCTCCTCGGCTCGCTCGACCGGTTCCGCCGCGAGGTGGCCGGCCCGGTGGAGGTGCGCCGCGACCCCGAGGCCACCGAGGCCCTGTCCCGGCTCGTGCGCCCGTTCCTCCTGCGGCGCCGCAAGACCGACCCGGACATCGCCCCCGACCTGCCCCCCAAGACCGAGATCGACCAGGTCGTGGGGCTCACCGTCGAGCAGGCCAGCCTCTACCGGGCCGTCGTCTCGACCACGATGGCCGAGGTCGAGGCGGCCACGGGCATGGCCCGCCGGGGCCTCGTCCTCAAGCTCCTCACCGGGCTCAAGCAGATCTGCAACCACCCGGCCCAGTACCTGGGCCAGCCCGGCCCGGTCCCGGGGCGGTCGGGCAAGCTCGACGCCACCACCGAGCTGCTGGCCACCGTCGTCGACGAGGGCGACGCCGCCCTCGTGTTCACCCAGTACGTCGCCATGGGCACCCTCCTCGAGCGCCACCTCGCCGGGCAGGGCCACCGGGTCGCCTTCCTCCACGGGTCGGTGCCGGTCGGTCGCCGCCAGGAGATGGTCGACGCCTTCCAGGCCGGCGATCTCGACGTGCTGGTCATCTCGGTGAAGGCCGGCGGGACCGGGCTCACCCTCACCCGGGCGACCCACGTCGTCCACTACGACCGGTGGTGGAACCCGGCGGTCGAGGACCAGGCCAGCGACCGGGCCTGGCGCATCGGCCAGGACCGGCCCGTCCTCGTCCACCGGATGGTGTGCGAGGGCACCGTCGAGGACCGCATCGCCGAGCTCCTGGCGACCAAGCGGTCGCTCGCCGACGCGGTGGTGGCCTCGGGCGAGGGGTGGGTGTCCGAGCTCGACGACGACGCCCTGCGCTCGCTCGTCGACCTGGCCGAGCCGTGACGCCCCCGCAGGGCGCGGGCCGGCCGGGGGCGCGGGGGGTCCGGAGGTTCGGCCACACGTGGTGGGGTCGGGCGTGGATCGAGGCGCTCGAGACCCGGGCCCAGCTCGACCCCAACCGCCTGCCCCGGGGCCGGACCTACGCCCGCCAGGAGCGGGTCCGCGCCCTGGCGGTGCGCGCCGGAGAGGTCACCGCCTTCGTCGAGGGCAGCCGGTCGGTGCCGTACCGGGTGCGGCTCGGCGTCCGCCGGTTCACCGACGAGGAGTGGGACGGCGTGATCGACGCCATCGCTGCCAGGGCCGGTCACGCCGCCGCCCTCCTCGACGGGGAGCTCGACCCGGCCGTCGCCGCCGACGTCCGCGGCACCGGCGTCGACCTGCTCCCCGGGCCGGGCGACCTCGACCCCCGCTGCTCGTGCCCCGACGACGCCGACCCGTGCAAGCACGCCGCCGCCGTGGCCTACCTGGTGGCCGATGCCCTCGACGCCGACCCCTTCGCCCTGTTCGCCCTGCGGGGCCGGGAGCGCGACCGCCTCGTGGCCGACGTGCGCGCCCGACGCCGGGGCGCCGCTCGCGGGGGGCCCGACGCCGGCGCCGCCCCCGACGACGCCGACCCGGGCGTCCCGGCGCGCCAGGCGTGGGCGGCCGTCCCGGGGCCCCGCCCGTCGCTCCCTCCCCCGCCCGAGGTGCCGGGACGGCCGGCGCCCTGGCCCAGCGACCCGCCGCCGGGAGCACCGTTCACCGGCGCCGGGCTCGACGTCCTGGCCGTCGACGCGGCCGAGCGGGCCTGGGCCCAGCTCCGGGGCGAGGGTCGGAGCGGCCTGGGCCTCGACGGTCGGGCCGACCTGGCCCGCCGGGCGGCGACGGTGCTCGACGACGTCCCCCGCTTCAGCGCCCTGGTCCGGGCCGCCCGGGTCAGCGCCGCCGACCTGGAGCGCCGGGCCCGGGCCTGGCACCACGGCGGCGCCGCCGGGCTCGCCGTCCTCGATCAGCCCGGGTGGCGACCGCCGGTCGCCACCATGGCCGAGGGGCGGCGGCTCGTCGCCGACGCCGTCGGCCCGGGCGTCACCTTGTTCGTCCGCGACGACCGGATCCTGGCCGGGCGCATCCTGCTCCGCTACGCCCCCGACGGGCGGTGGTGGCGGATGGAGAAGCACCGGGGGCGGTGGGAGGTGGCGGCGCCCCCGGCCGAGGCGCCCGACGACCTGGTGTGACCGTCGGCGCCCGGCACATGCCTTGACCTGAAGTGAGCTTGATGATGTCTCCTGGGCGGCGACCCCGAACCAGGAGGCACCATGACCACCCCCACCGTCATCGTCACCGGGGCCAGCGCCGGCTTCGGGCGAGCCGTGGCCCAGGACCTGGCCGCCGCCGGCTGGGACCTCGTCGTCGACGCCCGCACCGCCGCCGACCTCGACACCGCAGCCACGGACCTGCGGGCCGCGGGCGCCACCGTCACCGCCATCACCGGCGACGTCGCCGACGACGCCCACCGCCGGGCCCTGGTCGCCGCCGCCGGCCCGCGCCTCGACCTGCTGGTCGCCAGCGCCGGCACCCTCGGCCCCCACCCCCTCCCCCGCCTGGCCGACCTCCGGCTCCCTGACCTCGACCGCACGCTGCGGACGAACGTCGTCGCCCCGGTCGGGCTGGTCCAGGCGGCGCTGCCCGCGCTCCGCACCGCCGGCGGCGTCGTCGTGGCCGTCACCTCCGACGCCGCCGCCGAAGCCTACGAGGGGTGGGGCGCCTACGGCGCGTCCAAGGCCGCCCTCGAGCAGGTGGCCCACGTCCTGGGGGTCGAGGAGCCCGGCCTCGCCGTGTACCGCCTCGACCCCGGCGACATGCGCACCCGCATGCACCAGGACGCCTTCCCCGGTGAGGACATCTCCGACCGGCCCGCCCCCGAGGTGGTCGCCCCCGTCGTCCGCCACCTCGCCGAGACCCGCCCGCCCTCCGGCCGGTACCGCGCCGCCGACCTGCTCGGAGTCCCGTCGTGAGCGAGCGCCGCGAGCGAACCCCGCACCCCGCAGGTCTCCCTGCCGGCGGAGCTGGCGGAGCCGGCCGCCCTCATCGGGGCCGCACGACAGCGGCCCGCCCGACCCGTCGCCACAGCGGGAGGGGGCACCGATGAGGCAGACCGACGTGCTGAGCGCGCCGCCGACGCCGAGGCCCGCCCGGCTGGCGTTCCGCCTGCCCCCCGAGCTGGAGGCCCACGAACCCCCCGAGGCCCGCGGCGTCCCCCGCGACGGCGTCCGGCTGATGGTCGCCCGCCGGGGCGACGACCACGTCACCCACTCGACGTTCTCGCTCCTGCCCCGCTTCCTCGACCCCGGTGACCTGGTCGTGGTCAACACCTCGGGCACCCTGCCGGCCGCCCTCGGCGGGCAGGACTGGCCCGGAGGCCGCCCCGTCGTGGTCCACCTCTCGACCAGGCGCGACGACGGCCGCTGGATCGTCGAGCCCCGGCGGCCCGTCGCCGGCACCACCGAACGCTGGTCCGGGCCACCGCCCGACCCCACGATCACCCTCGCCGCCGGGGCCGCCCTCCGCCTGGAGGAGCCGGTCGGCCCGGCCGGGAGGCTGTGGGTGGCCACGCTGGTGACCCCGGGCGCCGAACGGGAGTGGATCACGGCCCACGGCCGGCCGATCCGGTACTCCTACGTCGGGCAGCCGTGGCCGGTGTCGACCTACCAGTCGGTGTACGTCACCGAGGAGGGGTCGGCCGAGATGCCGAGCGCGGGACGGCCGATCAGCACCGAGGTCGTCACCCGGCTCGTGGCCCAGGGCGTCGCCGTGGCCCCGCTGCTGCTCCACACCGGCGTCGCCTCCCTGGAGGCCGACGAGCTGCCCCTCCCCGAGCGGGCCGTCGTGCCCCCGGCGACCGCCCGGCTCGTCAACGTGACCCGGGCCGCAGGCGGCCGGGTCGTCGCCGTCGGGACGACCGTCGTGCGGGCCCTGGAGTCCGCCGTCGGCCCCGACGGCGAGGTCCGCCCCTTCGACGGCTGGGCCGACGTCGTCGTCACCCCGGAGCGCGGGGTGGCGGTCGTCGATGGGATCGTCACCGGGTGGCACGAGCCCGAGGCGTCGCACCTGCTGATGCTGGAGGCCATCGGCGGGCGCCCGCTCCTCGAGCGCTCCTACGCCGCCGCCATCGCCGAGGGCTACCTCTGGCACGAGTTCGGCGACGCCCACCTCATCCTCCGCCGCTGACCCCCCGCAACCTTGTCCGGAACCCTGCCGAGGAGGGGGACTTCCGGACAAGGTTCGTCGTCGGCCCTTCAACCTTGTCCGGAACCCTGCCGAGGAGGGGGACTTCCGGACAAGGTTCGTCAGATGGGGTCGACGGCGTGGGCCCGGAGGTCGGCCAGGTCGACCCACTCGAGGGTCGCCACGTGGGTGGCCTCGAGGACCACCGCCGGGGCGGCCCCGGCCTCGAGCGCCTCCTGCCAGCGGGGGGCGCACAGGCACCACTGGTCGCCGGGGCGGAGGCCGGCGAAGCCGTGCTGCGGGTTCGGGGTCGACAGGTCGTTGCCGACCGACGCCGAGAACTCCAGGAACTGGGCCGTGACCCGGGCGCACACGGTGTGGACGCCGACGTCGTCGCCCCCGGTGTTGCAGCAGCCGTCGCGGTAGAAGCCGGTCAGGGGGTCACGACTGCAGTCCTGGAGGTCCGTGCCGAGCACGTTGCGGGCCATCCGCCCACCCCAGCACACCGGGTCGGGGGCGACCCCATCAGGCCGTCGGGCAGACCTCGTCGCCCACGGCGATGGCCCCGCCCCGCAGGACCCGGGCGTTCCAGCCTCCGTGGCCGCGCAGGGCGTTGTAGCCCCCGGGGCCGAGGGCGGCCTCCATCTTCGAGCACGGCGTGCACGGCCCGGTCAGCTCGAGCACGGTCGCCCCGACCCGGATCTGCGCCCCGACGAGGGCGGTGAGGTTGATGCCCGAGACCACCAGGTTCCGCCGCAGGAGCGCCGGGTCCACGGCGTCCCGCCCGACCAGGGCGGCGACGACCGGGAGGTGCTCGGCCTGCACGAGCGTCACCTGGCGGGTGCCCTGCCCGCCCCGGCGCGGCGTCCAGCGGTCGCCGCGCAGCCCGGACCCGACCTCGGCCTCGACGTGATCCACGACCTCGACGGGGGCGCCACGATCCGGGCGCAGGCCGATCCAGTCGACCCGCCCCGGGCGGGGGAACGTGGCCCGCAGCCGACCCAGCGGCGAGTCCTCGGGCGGCGCGATCGGCATCGGGCGACGGTACCCACGCGCCGGTCCGTCCCGGAACCCGATTGCCCGAGATGACGCCGCCGCCTCCGAGGCGATCCGTGCAGCCCCCGTCAGGGGGTGAGGACGGCCCGGACGACCTGGCCGGGGTCGGGTCCGGCCCGGGCCACGGCCTCCCCCTCCGGTGACCAGATCCCCGAGCCGCCGGCGGTGGCGGTGAACCCCCCGCCGGTGGGTCCGGCGAAGCTGGCGGTGGCGGCCCAGACGCCGCGGTCGGCGGCGACCCGCCGGGCCCGCTCCTCGGTGACGGCGCCCTCGTGGGCGTGGTGCACGACGCCGGCGACGTAGGCGTCCATGCCCAGGGCCGCGGTGGCTGCGTCGTGCTCGGCGAAGCGGGTGTCGCGGCAGACGGCCAGGCCCAGGCGCCAGCCGTCGACCTCGATCACGACCGGCCCCGGCCCCGGGGCGAAGCGGGCCTCGGACGGGTCGACCCAGACCTTGCGGTAGACGACCGTCGCGCCGGAGCCGTCGACGGCGAGCACGCCGATGCAGTCGCGCCCGTCGGGGTCCGTCACCGGCGCGCCGACCAGGGCGAGGGCGCCGGTCGCGGCGCAGGCGGCCACGAGGGGCCCGAGCGCCGGGTCGTCGGCCGCGACCGGGGCGGCGTCGAGGTCGTACCCGGTGAGCGACATCTCGGGGAAGGCGACGACGCGGGCGGCGGCCTGCCGCACGGCGGCGGCGTGGGCGGCCACGGTGGCACCGAGGTCGCCCGCCACGACGAGGGGCTGGGCCACCGCGAGGGGCAGGGGGGCGCGGGTCACGGCACGGCGATGGTCCGTCCGACGCCGTGGTCGCCGCGGTCGAGGGCGGCGATGGCCTCGGGGGCGTCCTCGAGGGGGACGTGCGTGGCGTGGACCGTGATGCGCCCGGCCTCGGCCAGGGCCACGACCTCCTCCAGCTCGCGGGGCTCGCCGGCGTAGGTCGTGTGCAGCCGGCACTCCCACGGCAGCGACAGCAGGTTGAACGAGAACGAGCCCAGCGCCGTCCCCACCAGGATCACCCGACCCCGCGTCGAGGCCATCGACGCCGCCAGGGCGAGGGTGGCGTCGTTGCCGACGAGGTCGAAGACCGCCGACGCCCCCTCCGGGCGGAGGCCGCGCACCTGGCCGCCGACGTCGTCGTCGGGGTGCAGGGCCAGGTCGGCGCCGATGTCGAGGGCGAAGCGGCGCCGGGCCTCGTCGAGCTCGACGACGATTACCGTCGCCGGTGTGACGGCCTTCAGGATCTGGATGGCCATGTGGCCCACCCCGCCGGCCCCGATCACCACCGCCACCGCACCGCCCACGCCCACCTCGGCGTGCGCGGTCCGGATGGCGTGGTACGGGGTGAGGGCGGCGTCGTCGAGCGGCCCGGCGTCGACGGGGTCGAGGTCACCCAGGGGCACGACGTAGCGGGCGGCGGGGACCAGGAGGTAGCGCGCCATGCCCCCGTCGGCCCCCAGCCCCGCCCCCATGACGGGAGCGACCTCGGGGCACAGCCGCTCGTCGCCGCGCCGGCACGTCGAGCACCGGCCGCAGCCCCACTCGGCGTGGGCCACCACGGGCTGGCCGACCTCGAGCCCGGTGACCCCCGGGCCCCACCCGGCGATGCGGCCACCCGTCTCGTGGCCGAGGGTGAACCCGCCGCCGCCGTAGAAGTCGGGGGCGCCGGCGATGACGACGTCGGAGTGGCACAGCCCGGCCCCCGCCACCTCGACCAGGACCTGGCCCGGCCCGGGGTCGGGCTCGGGCACCTCGGCCAGGACGATGCCGCCGCCGGCGGCGACCTGCACCGCCTTCACAGCTCGCGCCCGGTGACGTCGGTGAGCCACCACAGGTCGGCGCCGAAGAGGCGCTCCTTCCACCACTCGGGAGCGTGGTCCAGGAGGTGGTCGTAGCTCCAGTAGTCCTTCCACAGGACGACCTTGTCGCCCTCGACGCGGTGCACGGTGGCGAAGGGCAGCGTGCACTCCTCGCCCGTCTCCCAGCCCCACGTCTCGGCGTGCTCGACCATGACCACGTCGCCCGTGCTGGCGACCCGGCCCTCCCGGTGCTCGTAGCGGACCAGGGGCTCGATCCCCAGCTTCAGGCGGCCGACGATGGCCTCGGGCCCGACCGCCGCGGTCGACGGCCCGGTGGGCACGTCGTAGTAGATCGCCTCGTCGCCGAGGTGGGACGCGATGCGGTCCCAGTCGCGGGCGTAGACGGCGTCCCAGAGGGCCGCCACGACGGTCGTCGGTTCAGGGTCGGACATCGCCGCATGCTGCCATCTTGGACACCTGTCCGCTGGCCGGCACCGCCCCTGAGCAGGAACATCGCCGCGTCGGACGGGGTTGGACCAAGGGAGGCGCGGGACGGTCCCGTCGCCCCGACGAAAGGAAGACGTGCAGATCGACATCGGCATCGACGAGGCCCAGCGCGAGGAGATCGCCGAGGGCCTGAGCAGGGTGATGGCGGACACCTACTCCCTGTACCTGAAGACCCACAACTTCCACTGGAACGTCACCGGTCCGATGTTCAACACCCTCCACCTCATGTTCGAGGAGGAGTACAACGAGCTCTGGACCGCAGTGGACCTGATCGCCGAGCGCATCCGCGCCCTCGGCGTCTACGCCCCCGGCAGCTACACCCAGCTGGGCGAGCTGTCCTCGATCCCCGAGGCCGACGGCGTGCCCGCCGCCGAGGACATGGTGAAGGAGCTCGTCTCCGGTCACGAGCAGGTCGCCCGCACCGCCCGCGGCGTCTTCGGCCCGGCCGAGGCGGCCAACGACCAGGTCACCGCCGACCTGCTGACCCAGCGCCTCGAGGTCCACGAGAAGACGGCGTGGATGCTGCGGTCGATGATCCAGGACCAGGGCGCCTGACCGCCACGGACCTGCTGCGCGTCGAGGTCTCGGTGCCGTTGGGCATCGAGGCCTCCTTCGCGCTCTTCACCGACGGCCTGGCCGATTGGTGGCCGGCCTCGTCGCCCCTGCGGGAGGTGGAGGCCACCGTGACCCTGTGGGAGCCGCAGGCGCACATCCGCGTCACCTGGGCCCCGGGGGCGACCATCGACGTCCGCTTCGCCGAGGTCGACGACGACCTCACCACGGTCATCGTCGAGCACCGCCACCTCGACGCCCACGACCCCGCGACCCGCGCCCTCATCACCGGCGACGACGGCTGGTGGTCCGTGCTGCGCGCCTTCGCCGCCGCCGCCCGGGCCCGGACCGCACCCGCGTCCTAGCCTGGGCGCGGTGGAGACCGTCGAGCTGCCCGTGCACAACGGGGACCGGGTCGTCACCGACCTCACCGTCGAGGTGACCCGGTTCTGCGCCGGGCGGGGCGACGGGCTGGTGAACGTCTTCGCCCCCCACGCCACCGCCGGGCTGGCCCTCATCGAGACGGGCGCCGGGAGCGACGCCGACCTGGCCACCACGTTGGCGGACATCCTCCCCCGCGACGACCGTTACCAGCACCGCCACGGCACGCACGGCCACGGCGCCGACCACGTGCTGCCGGCGATCATCAGCCCGTCGCTGACGGTGCCCGTGCTGGGCGGCGAGCCCGCCCTCGGCACCTGGCAGAGCATCGTCCTCGTCGACACGAACGGCGACAACCCCCAGCGCATGGTCCGTCTCAGCTTCGTCCCCGCCTGACGAGTCGCCGTTCGTGTCCATCTCCTCGGCTTCGCCATCGGAGAGCAGAGACACCGTCCTTCCCGCTCTCGGCACCTCCTCCGTCGGCGCCGGGCCGCTCGGGCCCTCGGCGGCGACAACCCCCAGCGCATGGTCCGTCTCAGCTTCGTGCCCGCCTGACGAGTCGAGGCCACGGAAGGTGCCTGGCACCATCCGTGGTTCAGCTCCGGGCCAGGCCCTCGGCCGACTCGAGGTTCTGGAGCCGGACCTGGCCCCGGGCGCAGAGCCGGTCGGTCTCGTCGCGGATCTCGACCAGCCACAGCTGCTGGAGCCGGCCCCGGTGGATCGGTGTCGCCGTCGCCGTGACCTCGCCGTCGCGCACCGCCCGCAGGAAGTCGGTGTGGTTGGAGACGCCCACCACGTTGCCGTCGCCCCGGGTGCGGAGCCAGGCGGCCGCACCCATGCTCGCCGCCGTCTCGACCATCGAGCACCACACCCCGCCGTGGACGATGCCGTAGGGCTGGTGCAGGTGGGGCTCGATCGGCAGGCGGAGGACCACCTCGTCGGGGCCGACCGAGACGATGGACTCGCCCAGCGTCTCGCCGAAGGGGCTGAGGGGCGGGGTGCCCTCGGGCACGGCGGTGGTGGAGGCGTCGGTCACCGGCCCGAGGGTACCGAGCCCCGGACGCGACGAACCGGTGACCAGATCCCCCTCCCAAGCGGGAGACCCGATCACCGGTTCGTGCTCCCCCCGGAGCGTGGACCGATCAGCTGGGGACGAGCACCAGCGTCATGGCCGCGGCGTTGGCGACGGGGGCGCCACCGGCGGGCGTGCCGGTGAGGCCGCCGACGGTGGTGCCGGTGGCGACGACGTCGCCGAGCGTCTCGGTGAGGTGGCCGGCGCCGGTGGCCGTCCGCTCGAAGCGGATGGTGACCGCGGCGGGCGGGGTGATGGCCGTGGTCGTCGCCGACTTGTCGGCCCAGTAGGACACGGCCCAGGCGCCGGGGGTCGCCGCCACGACCGGCGTCGTGTAGCCGGCCTGGCCGGCGGTGGCGCCGAGGGTGACCCCCCGGTAGGCGACCACGGTGAGGTCGGCCTTGGCGTAGCCGCTGAAGGTGACCGAGACGGTCGAGCCGGCGTCGCCGGCGACGGCGGTGCGGACGAAGGCGCCGTGGCGGCTGCCGGAGGTGCTGGCGTCGATGACCCGGGTCCACCCGGCGGAGGCGTTGGCCGTCATGGTGCCGGTGGCGTTGGAGGCGTTGAACAGGACCAGCTGGTCACCGGGCTGGACCCCGGCGGGGACGGTGACCGTGTGGACGGTCTTCGTCTGGTTGCCGGTGCTGGAGGAGGTCCCGACGACCTGGGGGCCGGTGACGGTGACCGAGCGGGTGGCGCTGCCCACGGCGCCGTCGTCGTCGGTGACGGTGACGGTGATCGTGTAGGTGCCGGCGTCGGCGTAGCGGTGGTCGGCGGTGGTCCCCGTGGCCGTGCCGCCGTCGCCGAAGTCCCACTGGACGCTGGCGATCTCCCCGTCGCCGTCGGTGGAGTCCGAGGCGTCGACGGCGCAGCTCATGCCGGTGCAGGTGCTGGTGAAGGCGGCCGTGGGGGCCTGGTTGGGGATGGCGCCCTGGACCCCCCACAGCTCACCCGTCGACCAGGCGATGCCGCCGGGGCCCGACGGGCTGACCGTGGTGATCGTGGCCGGGTCGATGCCGGTGGTCGGCGAGAAGGTGCCCCGACGGAGGGTCGTGTTGCGGGTGTCGGAGTAGTAGAGCTGGTCGCCGATCACGACCATCGAGCCGACGTTGCCGTAGTGCAGGGTGGTGCTCGACGAGGTGGCCACGGTGGTCCGGGCACCGGCGACGATCCGGCTCTCGACCGAGAACCCCCGGCTGAACAGGCTCGTGCTGCCCGACAGGCCGTAGTAGAGGCGCCCGGCCGAGTAGGTGATGCCCCGCACGTTCGAGAGCTCGCTGGCGAAGGCCGACAGGCCGTAGAGGTTGATGGTGGTCGGCGGGCCGAACGTGGTGCCGTCGTAGCTGCGGGCCCGGAGGGTCCCGTCGCTGTGGGCGGTGTAGAGGGTGCCGTCGACGCGGAAGGCACCGGTGAGGTTGGAGAAGTCCGACGGCGGCGTGGCCACGGTCTCCGGGTTGCCGACGGTGGTGCCGTCGTAGGAGCGGGAGATCACGCGGGCCGGGCCGCTCGGCACGTACTGGTGGAAGGCGCCGGGCAGGACCATGTTGGCGGGCTGGGGCACGGGGGCGCCGCCGGCCACCGGGAAGAAGGCGATGCGGCCCCGGTAGAGGTAGCGGGCGATGCGGTCGGTGTCGCTGGCGACGTAGAGGCCGTCGGGCGTGGAGAGCATCTGCCACACGGCCTGGCCTCGGTCGCGGCCCGGGTTCCAGCTGAGGGGCACGCCGTTGGCCGGGTCGAGGGCGGCGATGCCCTCGCGCCCGACGCCGCCCGGCATCAGCCGGTCACGGCCGTTGACGTTGTTCGACCAGCGGAAGTGGCCACCGACGTAGACGGCGGCGCCGCTGACCTCGACGGAGTAGACGGAGTCGCCACCGGTCGGGTTCACCCACGTGGGCTGGGAGTTCGGGGTGTCGGTGTCCTCCCACCGGGCGGTGGTGTCGCACAGGGTGCTGTTGTCGTTGGACGGGAGGCCGCCGGAGGTCCCGATGACGAAGTACGAGCCGTCGGGGCTGTAGGAGATGTCGCGCAGCGAGTCGGCGATCGACGAGGCGCAGGTCGGGGCGTAGCGGGTGGTCGACCACGGCGACAGGGTCGGCGTGCCGTCGGCGGCGATGTCGATCTTGGCGATCTGGCCTCGGGGCTGGCCGCCCACGGCGGAGAAGCTGCCCCCGACGAGGACGTGACGGCCGTCGGGCGACGGCTCGATGCGCCAGATCTTCCCGTCACCGATGCCGTGGTGGGTGCCGGTGAACGGGATGCTCATGCGGTCGTCGATGACGGCCGTCTGGGCGTCGACGGCGGCGACGCGGAGGGACCGGCCCTGGATGTTCTTGAACACGCCGCCCATCCAGAGGCGGTTCCCGACCAGGGCGAGCGTGTAGACGGTGGCGTCGACGGCCGGCTTGAAGTCCATCAGCCCGCCGTCGCTGACCCGGAGGCGGGCGACCTTGGGCTGGCGGGCGCCGTTGACGGTCTTGAAGGCGCCGGCCACGTAGACCGACTGGCCGTCCTCGGCCGGGACGATCGAGTGGACCGTGCCGTCGAGCTGCGGGGCCCAGCCGGAGCGGACGACGCCGGTGGCCTTGTCGAAGGCGAGGATCCAGCTGCGGGCGACCGGGGTGCGGTCGGGGTTGGCGGCCTGGGTGAAGTCGCCGCCCATGAACACGGTGTCGCCGACGACGGCGACGGTGCGCACGCTGCCGTCGAGGGCGTGCGGGGTGGCCTCGTTCGGCAGGGCGTTCACCTGCGTCGAGTGGGCGGCGGCCACGGGGGCGACGCCGCCGGCCGGGCCGGTCGCCACGACGAGGGCGCCGAGCATGGTGGCCACCACCACGGTGGCGGTGGCGGCAGCGGCCCGGGTGCGGCGGGTGCGGCGGTTGGTGGTCACGTGGTCTCCCCGATCGTCGACGCCAGGCCTTGGGGTTCCCGGCGACACCCACACACTACCACGCTCCGTGGTGAGTTTGGCAAGGGCGTGACTCTGAGTAGTTGGTCACCATCTGTGGGTGCCCGCCGATCTCACGACGCTCCGTCGTCGCCGGACGGGTCCGGCGCGCCGGAGGCGGGCGGGGTGGCAGGCTCGCGGGGTGCCGTCCGCCGTCGCCGACCCTGCGCCCGCCCCCGCTGCGCCCGCCGACCCGGAGACGGCGGTCGACGAGATCGCCGGCGCCGCCCGGTTGGTCGGCGCGCTCGTCGACACCCTGGTCGGCCCGATCCAGGACACCCACGAGGGCATCGTCCACCGGGTCGTCGCCGGGCTCGGTCCGGTCGGGACCCCGGTGCGGGTCGTCCACGACGCCGCGACCGGCGCGGCGTACGGCGCCGTGCGGGGCGGGGCCCGCCTCGCCGGCGGTGCCGCCGGAGCCGTTGTGGCCGCGGCCGGCGGGGGGCGCGACCGCCGTCCCATCAGCGCCCACCCGCGGGGCGCCCAGGCCCTCGCCTTCGGCAGCGGGCTCCTCGGGGACTGGATGGACGGCCGCACCGACGACCTGGTCGTGCGCCTGACCGTGTGCCACCACGGCGAGCCCCTGCCGACGGAGCCCGCGGCCCTCGTCGGTGCGCTCGACGCACCGACCGACCGCATCGTGGTGTTCGTGCACGGCCTGGCCGAGACCCCCGCGTCGTGGGGCTGGTGGCCGACCGACGACGAGGGGCAGGCCGTGCCCACCTACGGCGAGCGCCTCGCCGAGGTCGGGTGGACGCCGCTCGAGGTCGGCTACAACACCGGCCTCCCCGTCACCACCAGCGCCGAGGAGCTGGCCGAGCTGATCGAGGGGCTCGTCGCCGCCTGGCCGGGACCGGTGGCCGAGGTCGCCCTCGTCGGCCACTCCATGGGCGGGCTCGTCGCCGGGGCCGCCTGCCACCGCGGCCTCGCCACCGGGGCGGGGTGGGTCGACCACGTGAGCCACGTCGTGACGCTGGGGACGCCCCACGCCGGATCGTGGCTGGCGCGCCTGGCGCACCGGGGCGCCTCCACCTTCGGCCGCCTCCCCGAGACCCGCGGCCTGGCGTCGTTCCTCGACCTCCGCAGCGCCGGCATCCGTGACCTCACCCGCGGCAGGCGGCCGGCCGCCCTCGGGGAGGGCGGCGGTGACGACGCCGACGAGGAGGCCGACGTCGAGGCCGAGATCGTGACCCTCGCCGCCCTCATGCCCCGCGCCCGCCACGCCTTCGTCGCCTCCTCGCTCGGCGCCGGGCGGCGACACCCCGTCGCCTGGCTCGTCGGCGACGGCCTGGTCCACCCCCGCAGCGCCACCGCCCCCGCCCGCGCCGCCCGCGACGCCCCCAACGTCGTCGTGCGCCACCACTCCCGCGTCGGCCACCTCCGCCTCGTCCACCACCCCGCCGTCGCCGACGACCTCGTCACCTGGATGGGTCCCCGCCGCTGATGTGACATCGGTCTTCGAGCGCGCTCTTGGAGCGGGCTCCACGGTGTGAAGCGCGGCACATCCTCGTTACCGTCCACCCGGTGACGCGACTCGGATACCAGATCCCCAACTTCACCTATCCCGACACGGCCCCGGGCGACCTGTTCGACGTGGTGGCCCGTCAGGCCCGCGAGGCCGACACCTCGGGCTTCGACACCGTGCTGGTGATGGACCACTTCTACCAGCTGCCCATGCTGGGCCCGCCGGAGCTGGAGATGCTCGAGGCCTACTCGGTGCTCTCCGCGCTGGCCCAGCACACCTCGACGGTGCGCCTGTCGGCCCTCGTCACCGGGAACACGTACCGGGCCCCGGCGCTCCTGGCCAAGACGGTGACCACGCTCGACGTCGTCTCCGGCGGCCGGGCCCAGCTCGGCATCGGCGCCGGCTGGTTCGAGCTCGAGCACGACGCCCTCGGGTTCGAGTTCCTCACCTTCACCGAGCGGTTCGAGAAGCTGGAGGAGTCGCTCCAGATCATCACCGGGATGCTGAAGGGCGAGAAGCCGAGCCTCGACGGCAAGTGGTACAAGGTCAGCGAGGCCATCAACTCGCCGGCACCGCTCGGGAAGATCCCGATCATGATCGGCGGCGGGGGCGAGAAGAAGACGCTGCGCCTCGTGGCCCAGTACGCCGACGAGTCCAACCTCATCTGCGGGCCCGACGAGATCCCCCGCAAGCTCGAGGCCCTCGCCGGTCACTGCGAGACGCTGGGCCGCGACCGGTCGGAGATCACGGTCAGCTACCAGGGCATGGCCTGCATCGCCGAGACCCACGACCAGGCCGTCGCCGACCTCGACTCCTTCCTCGGCTCCCGGGGCCTCGACGTCACGTCGATGTCCGACGAGGAGCGGGAGAACGTGCGGGGCATGGTCCCCCACGGCAGCCCCGACGAGATCGGCGAGCACTTCTCGGACCTCATGAACCGCGGGATCGACGGGTTCACCGTCGCCGCCCCGGCCAACGGGTTCATCGAGGGCCGGGTCGAGCTCCTCGGCCAGACCCTGAGCAAGGTCGTCGCGTAGAGCACGGCTCCAGCGGCACCGGCGGGCACGGGGTGGGTCTGACCCACTCCGTGTCGGAGAGCGCGCCGACCCCTCCGGGGCGCGCCGCGCCGCGCCGGGGATGGGAGGATGGGGGATCGTGGCCGACGACATCCTCCCCGCCCTCGGCTGGTCCGACCGCTGGGCCGCCCTGGCCGCCACCGCCGCCGAGGACCTGCGGGCGCCGTCGACACCGGGTCGGGTGATCCGCCACGACGGCGCCCTCGTCACCGTGGCCACCGCCGACGAGCTGGTCGCCGTGCCCGTCCTCGCCTCCATCGACCCCGCCCCCGTGGTGGGTGACTGGGTCCTCGTCGCCGACGGCGCCGTCCGGGCCACGCTCGAGCGGCTGTCGCTCCTGCGTCGGCGGGACACGACCCGCGACACCGAGCAGGCCATCGTGGCCAACGTCGACATCGTCTTCATCGTGTGCGGCCTCGACCGCCCCATCCGTCCGGGCCGCGTCCAGCGGGCGACCGCCCTCGCCGTCGACGCCGGCGCCCAGCCGATCATCGTCCTCACCAAGGCCGACGCCGTCGACGACCCGCAGGCGGTGGTCACGCTCCTGGAGGAGACCAACCCCGGCGTCGACGTGCTGCTCACCTCGTCGCGCAGCGGAGCCGGCATCGACGAGGTCCGGCGGCGGACGGCGGGCCACACCGTCGTGCTCATCGGCGAGTCCGGGGCGGGCAAGTCCCGGCTGACCAACGCCCTGCGCGAGGAGGAGGTGGCCCTCGTCGGCGAGGTCCGGGAGGGCGACAGCAAGGGCCGTCACACCACCAGCCACCGCGAGATCCACACGCTCGCCGGTGGCGGGATCCTCGTCGACACGCCGGGCATCCGGTCGGTCGGGCTGTGGACCGACACCGAGTCCGTCGACGCCACCTTCGACGACGTCGAGGCCCTCGCCGCCGACTGCCGCTTCTCGGACTGCGCCCACCAGGGCGAGCCCGGCTGCGCCGTCCGGGCCGCCATCGAGCGGGGCGAGCTCGACCCCGCCCGCCTCGCCGGGTGGCGGGGCCTCGTCGAGGAGGCCGACCAGGCCGCCCGGCGCCAGGAGGCCAAGGCCTGGCGCCAGGGCGAGGGCCGGGCGCCCCGCAACCAGACCCGCCGGGGCCGGGCCCGCGTCCCCGACGACCCCGAGGACGAGTAGCCCTCAGGCGACGTCGCGCTCGTAGGGGAACCCGAGGTCGGGGGCGGTGACGAGGGCCCGGAGCGGGAGGCCGGCCTCGGCCGCCATGGCCTCGACGGTGCCGCCCCGGTCGACGACGGGCACGAGGAGGACGACCTCGGCGCCGACGGCCCGGATCACCTCGACGGCCTCCAGCATCGACACGCCCCGGGTGACGGCGTCCTCGGTGACCGCCACCTTGTCGCCCGGGCCGAGCACCCCGGCCAGGCGGCCGCCCATGCCGTGGCCCTTGTCCTCCTTGCGGACGGTGAAGGCCGACAGCATCCGACCCCGCGTGGCGGCGATGCCGGCGGTGGCGTAGGCGGCGGCGTCGGCTCCGACGGTGAGGCCCCCGAGGGCGGTCACGTCATCGGGGATCACCGCCAGGAGGGCGTCGGCCACGAGGAGCATCCCCTCGGGCGAGCACGTCGTCTGCTTGGCGTCGATGAACCACTCCGACCGCTTGCCCGACTTGAGGGTGAAGTCGCCCCGCTGGACGCTGTGGACGAGCAGGTGGTCGCGCAGCTCGGGGAAGGCGCAGTCCGGTGGGGGCGGTGGGGTGGGCACGCCCGTATCATGCCGCCCGTGACCCGCGTCGTGGCCGTGGCCAACCAGAAGGGCGGGGTGGCCAAGACCACCACCGTGCACTCCCTCGGGGTGGCGCTGGCCGAGGCCGGGCGGACGGTGCTCCTCGTCGACCTCGACCCGCAGGCGTCGCTGACGTGGGCGTGCGGCATCGACCCCGACACCGTCGAGCGCTCGATGCACGAGGTCCTCCTGCGCCGCACGAAGGCGGTCGACGCCGTGCAGGTGGTCGGCGACCTGGCCGTGCTGCCGTCGACCATCGACCTGGCCGGCGCCGAGATGCACCTGCTGACCAAGACGGGCCGGGAGTACGTGCTGCGCAAGGCGCTCGACAAGATCGTCGCCGACTACGACGTCGTGCTGATCGACTGCCCGCCCTCGCTCGGCATCCTCACCATCAACGGCCTCACCGCCGCCGGCGAGGTCCTCATCCCCCTCCAGTGCGAGTCCCTCGGCCAGCGCGGCGTCGGTCAGCTGATGGAGACGATCGACGACGTGCGGTCCTACACCAACAAGGAGCTCGAGATCGGGGGCGTCATCGCCACCATGTTCGACGGGCGCACCAAGCTGGCCCACCAGGTCGTCGAGGAGGTCCGCGAGGCCTACGGGCTCGAGGTGTTCGACCCGCCCGTCCCCAAGTCGGTGAAGGTGGCCGAGGCCCCCGGGCACGGGCGGTCGGTCCTCGAGCACGCCCCGAGCTCCAAGGGGGCGACGGCCTACCGCGAGCTGGCCGAGCGGATCTTCGGCAAGCCCCGGCGGTCCAAGAAGGGCAAGGGCGGGTCGTGAGCGGCGACGGGGGGACGACGCCCCGCCGCGGGTCGCGGCGGGGGCTCGACCCGCAGGGCCGGCGGGCGCTGTTCGAGATGCCGGTCGACGCCGCCCGGGACACGATCCGCAGCGGCGACGCCAAGGAGGGCAAGGACGCGCTCTACTCCACCGGTCCCCGCCAGGCCGGCTCGGTCGTCGTCGAGTGCGGCGGCTGCGGCGTCCGCACCCGGATCTCGGTCACCGACGTGGCCATGCGCCTGGCCAGCATCTCGGTGTGGGTCCCCGGCCGCCGCAAGGGCCACTGGATGCGCTGCCCCGCCTGCGAGCGCCGCCACTGGTGCGCCATCGCCTGGACCGACTGATCTCTCCGCTGAGGAGGGCGTGCTCGGCCCCGGGCCGGCGCGACCCCGCCGATGTCCCGGAAGGCCGGCCGGCGTCGAGCGCAAGCGAAGCGCAGCAGCGGAGCGCCACCGCTGCGAGCGCAGCGAGCCCCGATGGGGCGGAGCCATGGCGAGCATCGAACGCTCGGCGACGGCCGGCCCACCCGCCCGCCGGTGACGCCGGACCGGACGAGGACGTCAGGTGTACCTCAGCGCGCCATGGCCCTTCTCGACGACGCCGACCTGGGTGGCGCGGACGCCGGCGGCGCGGAGGGTGTCGAGGGCCCGGTAGACGTCCTCGGCGGGGACGACGGCCACCATGCCGAGGCCCAGGTTGAACACCTGGCGCATCTCGTCGTCGGAGATCTCGCCGTGGCGCTGGATCTCGCCGAAGATGCGCGGGACCTCCCAGGTGGACGGGTCGACCACGGCGTCGACCCCCTTGGGCAGGGAGCGGGGCAGGTTGCCGGGCAGCCCGCCCCCGGTGACGTGGGCCAGGGCGTGGACGTCGACGCTGTCGACCAGGGCCCGGATGGCCGGGGCGTACACCACCGACGGCTCCAGCAGCTCGTCGGCCAGCGAGTGGCGGGCGCCCTCGTAGGCAGGGCCGTCGAGGGCCAGCCCGGCCCGCTCGAGCAGGACCCGGCGGGCCAGCGAGTAGCCGTTCGACCGGAGCCCCGGCGACGGCAGGCCGATCAGCACGTCGCCGGCGTGGACCCGGTCGGGGCCGAGCATGAGGTCCCGCTCCACGACGCCGACGGCGAAGCCGACGAGGTCGAACTCGCCCGGCTCCATGGCCCCGGGGTGCTCGGCCATCTCGCCCCCGATGAGGGCGCACCCGGCCTGGCGGCACCCCTCGGCCACCCCCTCGACCAGGCGCTCGATGTGGTCGGGGTCGAGCTTGCCCACCGCGATGTAGTCGAGGAAGAACAGCGGCTCGGCCCCGGAGCAGACGATGTCGTCGACGCACATGGCCACCAGGTCGATGCCGATGGTCTCGAACCGGTTGGCGGCCTGGGCGATGAGCGCCTTGGTGCCGACGCCGTCGGTCGAGCTGACGAGCACCGGGTTGCGGTAGCGGTGGCCGGCGAAGGAGAAGAGGCCGCCGAAGCCGCCGATGTCGCCGATGACCTCGGGCCGGAACGTCGAGCGGACCTTGGCCTTGATGCGCTCGACCGCCTCCTCGCCGGCGGCGATGTCGACGCCCGCGTCCTTGTACGTGTCGCCCGTCATCGATGGTTCCTCAGGGGGTGCGGTGGGCGTCGTCGGCCGGCAGCAACGACGGTTGGTCGAGCACGGACCCGGCGGCGACGGACGCGGAGTTGTCGATGCGCGTCGTCGCCCCCTCCTCGAGCACGTCCTTGCTCAGCTCGACGGGGACCTCGATCGGGTACTCGCCGGTGAAGCAGGCGGCGCAGAACCCCGCCTCGCGGGCCCCGGTGGACTCGAGGAGCCGGTGGATCTCGATGTAGGCCAGCGAGTCGACGCCGAGGAACTCCTGGATCCCGTCGACGTCGTACTTGGCGGCGAGGAGCTCGCTGCTGTCGCCGAAGTCCATCCCGTAGAAGCACGGCCACCGCACCGGCGGCGAGGTCAGCCGCAGGTGCACCTCGCGGGCGCCGGCCTCGCGCAGCATCCGGACCAGCTGGTGCTGGGTGGTGCCCCGCACGACGGAGTCGTCGACGACCACGATGCGCCGGCCCTCGATGTTGTCGCGCAGGGGGTTGAACTTCATGCGCACGCCGAGGGCACGCATCTCCTGGCTGGGGGCGATGAACGTGCGGCCGATGTAGCGGTTCTTCACCAGGCCCTGGCCGAAGGGGATGCCGCTGGCCCGGGCGTAGCCCTCGGCGGCGGGGACCCCGGACTCGGGCACGCCCATGACCATGTCGGCCTCGACCGGCGCCTGGGCAGCCAGGGCCTCGCCCTGGCGGACGCGGGCGTGGTGGACGCTCTGGCCGTAGAGGCGGGCGTCGGGGCGGGCGAAGTAGACGAACTCGAAGAGGCAGAGCTTGGGGTCGATGCGCTCGGCCGGGAACGGGTGCAGCGAGCGGGGCGGCTGGTCGAGGGAGAGGACGACGACCTCGCCGGCCTCGACCTCGCGGACCATGGTGGCGCCGACGATGTCGAGCGCCGGGCTCTCCGAGCCCGTGACCCAGGTGTCGTCCTTGCGCCCCAGGCACAGCGGGCGCAGGCCGTTCGGGTCGCGCCAGCCGTACACCCGCTCGGTGTCCATGAGCACGACGGAGAAGGCACCCTCGAGGCGGGGCAGGACCGCCATCAGGGCCGCCTCCATGGCCTCGCCCGAGGTGTCGCCCGGGCGCTGGGCCAGCTCGGCGCTGATCAGCTCGGCCATGAGGTCGCTGTCGCTCGACACCGTGCCGGGGAGCATCCCGTGCTCGGCGGCCAGCTGGGCGGTGTTGGTGAGGTTGCCGTTGTGGCCCAGGGCGAACTGGTGGTCGCCGACGTTGCGGTACACCGGCTGGGCGTTGCCCCAGGTGCTCGACCCGGTGGTCGAGTAGCGGGTGTGGCCGATGGCCAGGTGGCCGGTGAGGGGGGCGAGGGTGCGGTCGTCGAAGACGTTGGAGACGAGCCCCATGTCGCGCACGACGGTGAGGAAGTCGCCGTCGCTGACGGCCATCCCGGCCGACTCCTGGCCCCGGTGCTGGAGGGCGTAGAGCCCCAGGTAGGTCAGGTGGGCGACCGGGGCGTCGGGCCCGATCACGCCGAAGACGCCACACGCCTCCTTCGGCGAGTCGTCGAAGGGGTCGCGCACGGGCCCATCATCGCAGGTGCCGGCCCGGACTCCCTACCTCGGCGAGCAGGGGTCGGGGCGGTCAGGCCTGGATGACCGGTCCGTCGAGGGCGGTGGGCAGGCGGTCGCGCCAGGCGGCGGTGGCGTCGGCCAGCGCCTCGTCGACCAGACCCTCGACCACGAGGCGGTCGCCGCCGGCGTCGCCCAGCTCGCGGGCGGCCACGCCGGCGGCCTCGGCCCGGGCGAGGAGGTCGGCGACGGCGTCGCCGGGCAGGCACACGACGACCCGGCCCGGCGTCTCGCACAGCAGGGCGGCGGGGCCCTCGACGCCGGTGACGGTGGCGCCCACGCCGGTGCGGACGGCCATCTCGGCCAGGGCCCGGCCCAGGCCGCCCTCGGCCACGTCGTGGACCCCCGAGGCGATGCCGTCGGCGACGACCTCACGCACCAGGCCGGCCACCTTGGTCACGGCCAGCAGGTCGAGCGGGTCGAGGACGCCGAGGCGCGGCGCCCCGGCGTCGGCGGCCCAGCGGGAGCCGGCCAGCGACCCGCCCGGGTCGGCGCCGAGGAGCACGAGCCGGTGGCCCTCGACCAGGCCGACGCTCGGCGGCCGTCGGTCGAGGGAGTCGACGAGGCCGAGCAGGCCGACGACCGGGGTGGGGTCGATGTCGGTGCCGGCGGTCTCGTTGTAGAGGCTGACGTTGCCGCCGACGACAGGCAGGCCGAAGGCCCGGCAGGCGTCGGCCAGCCCGTCGATCGCCTCCGACAGCTGCCACATGACCTCGGGGTGCTCCGGGTTGCCGAAGTTGAGGCAGTTCACGACGGCGATGGGCCGGGCCCCCACGCACGCCAGGTTCATCACCGACTCGGCGACGGTGGCGGCCGTGCCCAGGCGGGGATCGACGGCGCACCAGCGGTGGTTGCCGTCGGTGGTGAGCGCCAGCCCGCGGCCGGTGTCGACGCCGGTCGTGGGGTGCTTGAGCCGCAGCACGGCCGCGTCGCCGCCGGGCGCCTCCACCGTGTTGAGGAACAGCTGGTGGTCGTACTGGCTGTACACCCAGCTGGCGTCGCACAGCTGGTCGAGGACGATCGCCCCGCAGTCGGCGGCGTCGGGCACACCCGGGTCGGCGGCCGTCCGGGCGGCGCGGTCGGCCGGGGCGGCGCGGGGCCGGTCGTACAGCGGGGCGGCGTCGTGGAGGCTGCTGGCCGGCACGTCGGCCAGGACCTCGCCGTCGAAGCCGTCGCGGATGCGCAGCCGCCCGCCCTCGGTGACCTTGCCGATCACGGTGGCGGCGACCTCCCACCGGGCGCACAGCCGGAGGACCTCGTCGAGCCCGTCGGGCGTGACGATGGCCAGCATCCGCTCCTGGGACTCGCTGGTCATCACCTCGAACGGCTCCATGCCGTCCTCGCGGCGGGGCACGGCGGTGACGTCGACGTCCATCCCGACGCCGCCCCGCGACGCCGTCTCGCTCGTGGCGCAGGCCAGCCCGGCGCCGCCCAGGTCCTGGATGCCGACGACGAGCCCGGCGTCGAGCAGGGTGAGGCAGGCCTCGATGAGCCGCTTCTCCTCGAACGGGTCGCCGACCTGCACGGCGGGGCGCTTGTCCTCGCTGCCCTCGTCGAAGCCGGCGCTGGCCAGGACGCTGACGCCGCCGATGCCGTCGCGGCCGGTGGCCGAGCCGAGGAGGACGGCCAGGTTCCCCTGGCCGGTCGCCGCCCCGAGGACGAGCCGGTCCGTCGGCAGCACGCCCAGGCACAAGACGTTGACCAGCGGGTTGCCCTGGTAGCAGGCGTCGAAGACGACCTCGCCGCCGACGTTGGGGACGCCGACCGAGTTGCCGTAGGCGGAGATCCCGGCCACCACGCCCTCGGCCACCCACCGGCTGCGGGCGTCGTCGAGGGGGCCGAACCGCAGCGGGTCCATGGTGGCGATGGGGCGGGCGCCCATGGTGAAGATGTCGCGCAGGATGCCGCCCACCCCGGTGGCCGCGCCCTGGGCGGGCTCGATGAAGCTGGGGTGGTTGTGGCTCTCGATGCGGATGGCGGCGGCGATGCCGTCGCCCACGTCCATGACGCCGGCGTTCTCACCGGGGCCGACGAGCACCCCCTCACCCTCGGTCGGGAGGCGGCGGAGGTGGATGCGGGACGACTTGTAGGAGCAGTGCTCCGACCACATGACCGCGTAGAGGGCGAGCTCCAGGTGGTTGGGCTCCCGGCCGAGGATCTCGGCGATGTCGGCCGCCTCGGTGTCGGTGAGCCCCAGCGCTCGGTGGATGGTCGAGTCGGTGCTCTCGCTCACCTGGGGGACGTTACCGGCGCTGGGGTCAGGCCCCGGAAAGGACCGCCGCACTCAGACGGATCGGCACCACCTGGGGTGACCGGACTAACCTCTTGGACGTTCACGGGAGGGGCGTTGGAGACCTGTAGTAGACGACGACCCGAAAGCGGTTGACATGCCCCCGAAGAAGAGTGCGACCAAGTCGAAGCGGACGATGTCCGACGAGCACAAGCAGGCCATCGCCGAGGGCCGAAAGCAGGCGAAGGCGGTGTCCGACTACCTCGAAGCGCTCGCCGCCAACAAGCCGAAGCGGGGCCGTCAGCGCACCCCCGACACCATCAAGGCGCGCATCGCCAAGATCGATGACGAGCTGGCCACGGCCGACGCCATCAGCGCGTTGAACCTCCGCCAGGAGCGCCTCGACCTCGAGGCCGAGCTGGCGTCGAAGTCGTCCGGAGTCGACATCTCGGGCCTCGAGTCCGCCTTCGTCGCCCACGCCAAGGGCTACGCCCAGCGCAAGGGCATCAGCTACGCCGTCTGGCGCGACGCCGGCGTCGCCGCCGCCGTCCTCAAGAAGGCCGGGATCGGCCGGGGGTCCTGAGCCGGGCGCCGACGGCGCTCAGGCCCTGACCGCGGCGCGGTCGAGCAGCGACTGCAGCAGCGGGAGGCCGTCGGCCGACCCGAGCAGCGCCGACGACGCCCGCTCCGGGTGGGGCATGAGGCCGACCACGTTCCCGGCCTCGTCGCTCACCCCGGCGATGGCGTCGAGCGATCCGTTGGGGTTGTCGACGTAGCGGAGCACGATCTGGTCGTTGTCGACGAGCCGGCGATGGGTGTCCTCATCGCAGGTGTAGGCCCCTTCGAAGTGGTTGATGGGGACCCGGAGGATCGTGCCCGGATCGACCGAACCGGTCAGGGCCGATCGGTTCGACACGACCTCGAGCTCGACGGTGGTGCACAGGAACCGGAGGCCCTCGTTCTTGCGGAGGGCGCCGGGCAGGAGACCGGCCTCGGTGAGCACCTGGAACCCGTTGCAGATCCCGACGACCGGCCCGCCCGAGCGGGCGAAGTCGGCGATGCCGGACACGACGGGAGAGAAGCGGGCGATGGCGCCTGGGCGGAGGTAGTCGCCGTGGGCGAACCCCCCGGGGACGACGATGGCGTCGACGCCGGCGACCGAGGCCTCGCCGTGCCACAGCAGGCGCCCCTCGGCGCCCAGGGTGGTGACGGCCTCGACGACGTCGAGCTCGCAGTTCGACCCCGGGAACTGCACCACCCCGACGACGGGGGTCATGCGGAGGCGGTGAGGGTCACGGTGCTGTCCTCGATCACCGGGTTGGTGAGGAAGCGGGCGCACATGTCCTCAACCTCCGATCGGGCGGCGTCCTCGGACGCGGCGTCGACCCGGAAGCGGATCGCCTTGCCCACCCGGACCCCGGCCACACCCTCGTAGCCCAGGGCGGGCAGCGAACGCTCGATGGTCTGCCCCTGCGGGTCGGCCACCCCCTGCCGTGGGCTGACCTCGACCAGCACGTCGAACTGCATGGGCCCACTCTGGCACGGCCGGGGCCCGGCCTCGAACCCAGTCCGATCACTACGGTGCGGCGATGGCGCCGCGGCACCTCGAGCTCGCGCACCACTGGGGTCGCCACCCCCTGTGGGACCGCGACGTCGACTCCGACGTCGATCCCTCCACGCTGCCCCTCCCGGCGTCGGTGGTGAACCGGCTGGCCTCGTGGGCCCACCGCTGGGACCTCACCTTCGACGTCGAGCACCCGGACCGACCCAAGGTCGAGGCCTTCGTCCTCGCCGAGCTCGGCCGCGACGGCGCCCGGCTGTGGCGAGCCCTCCTCGGGCTCCTGTCCCCGCAGGAGTGGGTGGTCACCTACGTCCACGACGACGTCATCTACCGCACCGTCGACGACCTCCCGGTGGAGTGGCGGGTCGGGTAGGGCTCCGAACGGCGCTGCTGATGGGGCCGCTCGTCGGCGATCAGACGACCTCGCGGGTCTCGCGGGCCTGGCGGGCCGCTTGGCCGGCGAGGCGGAGGAGGCGGTCGAGCTCGGCGCGGTCGTCGTCCGCCAAGACGGAGAGCAGGTCGTCCTCGCCGGCGTGGATGGCGGCCTGGATGGCCCGCATGGTGGCGACGCCGTCATCGGTCGCCGCCAGCTCGTTGGTCCGACGGTCGGCCCCGGGCCGCCGGACGAGCAGGCCGCGGGCCTCCAGCACGTCGAGGTCGGCCACGAGGCGGTTGCGGCTGTAGTCGAGGCGGGCGGCCAGCTCGGCCTGGCTGCCGGACGGCTGGGCTGCGACCACGAGGAGGACGGCGTACTGCCACATGGTGAGCCCGTGGGCGCCGGCGGCGGCGTCCTCGATCCTCCGCAGGGCCTTCGCCAGCGGGAGCACCGAGGCGAGGAGGTCCACGCGGTCGTCGGGCACGCCCGCACGCTACCGCCACCTGTCACACCGTAAACACGTTGTGATCATCACCAGACGGTGATGGACTGCCCGGATGGCCCCCTCCCCCCGCCCCGCCGACCATCGCCCCGCCCACCGCCTCGCCGTCGAGCTGGCGACGCCCTACATCGACATGGTCACCGACGCCGACCTCACCCGCCCCACGCCCTGCGCGGGCTGGGACCTCGCCGTGCTCCTGACCCACATGGTCGGCCAGCACCGCGGCTTCGCCGCGTCCGTCACCGACGGCGATGCGCCCCTGACGGCGTTCGTGCCGGCCGCCTTCTCCCCCGCCACCTGGCGGGCCTCGGTCGACGCCCTCGTCGCCGCCTTCGCCGCCGCCGAGCTCGACGCCACGGTGATCCAGCCCGAGATGGTGCCGGAGGTGCCGCTGCCGGTCGGGCTCCTGGTCGGGGCGCAGATGCTCGACACCGTGGTCCACACGTGGGACGTCGCCCGCAGCCTCGGCCTCGACTTCACCCCGCCCGACGACCTGGCCGACGCGGTGGCGACCGTCCTCCCCCTCATCCCCGACGACGACGGCCGCCTCGCCCCCGGCGCCCCGTTCGGCCCCGCCCTCACCGCCGGGGTGGGCACGTGGGACCACATCCTCGCCTGGCTCGGTCGCGACCCCGCCTGGTCCCCCGCCGACGCCGCCGCCTGACCGCTCCGGTTAGGGGGAGGGCCAGGCGTCGAGGCTCAGGCCGGTGAGGCGCTCGTAGGCCTCTCGGTAGCGGGCCGAGGTGGCCCGGACGACCTCGGCGGGGAGCGCCGGCGGCGGCGGGGTCTTGTCCCAGTCGAGGGTCTCGAGGTAGTCCCGGACGGGCTGCTTGTCGAACGACGGCGGGGTCGTGCCCGGCACCCAGGAGTCGGCCGGCCAGAAGCGGGACGAGTCGGGCGTCAGGACCTCGTCGGCCAGCACCAGCTCCCCCTCGACCAGGCCCAGCTCGAACTTGGTGTCGGCGATGATGATCCCCCGCTCGGCGGCCCACTCGGCGCCCCGGCGGTACAGCTGGAGCGAGACGTCGCGGGCCCGCTCGGCCAGGTCCGCCCCGACCAGCTCGACGGCCTTCTCGAACGAGACGTTCTCGTCGTGATCGCCGACGTCGGCCTTGATCGAGGGGGTGAACACGGGCTCGGGCAGTCGGTCGGACCTCTGGAGGCCGGCGGGCAGCGGGGTGCCGTGCATGGTGCCGGAGGCGGCGTACTCCTTCCACGCCGAACCGGTGAGGTAGCCCCGGACGATGCACTCGATGGGGAGCATGTCGGCCCGGCGGCAGAGCATGGCCCGCCCGGCGAGCGACGGGTCCTGGGCTCCCTCGGGCATGTCCTCGAGGTCCGTCGAGATGAGGTGACCGGGGACGATGTCGGCGAGGTGGTCGAACCAGAACGCGGACATGGCGGTGAGGACCCGGCCCTTGTCGGGGATGGGCTCGGCCATGACCACGTCGAAGGCGGACAGCCGGTCGGAGGTGACGAGGAGCAGCCGGTCGTCGCCGGCGTCGTAGATGTCGCGGACCTTCCCCGAGACCACGTGGGGGAGGGAGATGCCAGCCATGGGCCGAACCTACCTACAGGATCGCCCCGGGGGCGTAGGCCGCGGCATCGGGGTCGTCGGCCACGAGGCGGCCGACCTCGGCCACGAAGGCGGCGGTCTGGGCCCGGGCCCGCCCCACGAACGACAGGGGCTCGGCCACGACGGCGGCGACGGCGGCGGCGTCGAGCCCGAGGCGCTCGTCGGCGGCGAGGCGGTCGAGGAGGTCGTTGCGCTCGGCGCCCTTCTCCCGCATCTCCAGGGCGACGGCGACGGCGTGGTCCTTGATCACCTCGTGGGCGACCTCGCGGCCGACGCCGGCGCGCACCGCCGCCATGAGGACCTTGGTCGTGGTGAGGAACGGGAGGTACCGCTGCAGCTCGCGCTCGACGACGGCGGGGAAGGCGCCGAACTCGTCGAGGACGGTGAGCGTCGTCTCGATCAGCCCGTCGAGGGCGTAGAAGGCGTCGGGCAGGGCCACCCGGCGGACGACCGAGCAGCTGACGTCGCCCTCGTTCCACTGGTCGCCGGCGAGGGCGGTGACCATGGCCAGGTGGCCCCCGAGGATCACCGACAGCCCGCAGATCCGCTCGGTGGAGCGGGTGTTCATCTTGTGGGGCATGGCCGAGGACCCGACCTGGCCGGGCTGGAACCCCTCGGTCACCAGCTCCTGGCCGGCCATGAGGCGGATGGTGGTGGCCAGGCTGGTGGGGCCGGCGGCGACCTGGACGAGGGCGGAGACGACGTCGAGGTCGAGGGACCGGGGGTAGACCTGGCCCACGCTGCCGAGCACGTGGTCGAAGCCCAGCTCCCGGGCGATGTCGGCCTCGAGGGCGTCGACGGCCTCGTCGGAGCCGAGGAGGTCGAGCATGTCCTGCTGGGTGCCGACCGGGCCCTTGATGCCCCGGAGGGGGTACCGGGCGAGCAGGTCGTCGACCCGCTGGAGCGCCAGCAGCGTCTCCTGGCCGGCGTTGGCGAAGCGCTTGCCCATGGTGGTGGCCTGGGCGGGCACGTTGTGGGAGCGGCCGGTCATCACCAGCGCCTCGTGCTCGCTGGCGCGCGCCGCCAGGCGGGCCAGCACGGCCACGACCCGGCGCCGGACGAGCCGGAGGGCGTCGCGCACCTGGAGCTGCTCGACGTTCTCGGTGAGGTCCCGGCTGGTCATGCCGGCGTGGATCCGCTCGTGGCCGGCGAGGGCGTTGAGCTCCTCGATCCGGGCCTTGACGTCGTGGCGGGTGACCCGCTCCCGTGCCGCGATCGAGTCCAGGTCGACCTGGTCGACGACGGCCTCGTAGGCGGCGATCTCGGCGTCGGTGACGTCCATCCCCAGGCGGGCCTGGGAGCGCAGCACGGCGAGCCACAGCTGCCGCTCCCGCACGACCTTGGCCTCGGCCGACCAGATGGCGACCATCTCGGGGCTGGCGTAGCGGGCCGCCAGGACGTTCGCGGGGGTGCTGGTCACCCGCCGATGCTACGCCCGGGCGCGGCGGCGCCCCCAAGGTCCGCGGGGCCTCAAGGCGGGGCCGGCGCGGCCGATGACGGGGGGGTGAGCCATGCCGCCGGTCCGTCGCCCACCGAGTCGACCAACTGCATCCTCCACACCTTCCAGCCCGCCGACCGGATCTGCAGCGCGTGCGGGGCCTGGCACTGCGACAGCTGCCTGGTGACGCCGTTCGGCCCCCGCAAGGGCGCCCTGTGCGTGTCGTGCGCCATCGAGCGCGGCGGCGTCCGCAAGACGTCGGGCCAGGCCCCCCGGCGGACGCCCAGCGAGATCCGCCAGCTCGAGAAGCAGCGCCGCAAGCAGCAGCGCGAGGCCGAGCGCCGCCCCGTCGTCGTCAGCCCCCTCGGCCTGGAGAAGCTCGACATGGACGCCCCCAAGCGCAGGGGCCTGTTCCGCCGCAAGTAGGCGCGCCCCGCGGTCGTGGCCGCCCGGCGACGTCGGGTACCGTCCGGACGTGGACACCGCGGTCGTTGGCGTCGTCATGGGGTCCGACTCGGACTGGTCGACGATGGAGGCCGCCACGGAGGTCCTCAGCGAGCTCGGGGTCGCCCACGAGGCGCGGGTCGTGTCGGCCCACCGCACCCCCGACCTGCTCTTCTCCTACGCCGAGGAGGCGGGCCCCCGTGGGCTGCGGGCGATCATCGCCGGCGCCGGCGGTGCCGCCCACCTGCCGGGGATGCTGGCGGCCAAGACCACCGTGCCCGTCCTCGGCGTGCCGGTCCGCTCGAAGGCGCTCTCGGGCCAGGACTCCCTCCTCTCCATCGTCCAGATGCCCCGTGGGGTGCCGGTCGCGACCTTCGCCATCGGCGAGGCGGGCGCGGCCAACGCCGCCCTGTTCGCGGTGGCGATGCTGGCCGCCACCGACGCCGAGCTGGCCGGGCGGCTCACGGCGTTCCGGGCCGCCCAGACCGAGCGAGCGCTGGCGATGCGCCTGCCTCCGGCCTGACCCCTCGGTGATCCTCCCCCCCGCCACCGTCGGCGTCCTCGGCGGCGGCCAGCTCGGCCGCTTCTTCGTGCTGGCCGCGCGCGAGCACGGCTACCGCACCTGGGTGCTCGACCCCGACCCCGCCAGCCCGGCCGGCGCGGCCGCCCACCGGCACGTGGTCGCCGCCTACGACGACAGCGGCGCGCTCGACGAGGTGGGCGCCGCCTGCGCCGCGGTCACGACCGAGTTCGAGAACGTGCCGGCGCCGGCCCTCGATCGTCTGGCCACCGTGACCGTCGTCCGCCCCGGCAGCACGTCGGTGCAGGTGTGCCAGGACCGGATCGCCGAGAAGGCGTTCCTGCGCGAGCGGGAGATCCCCCACGTCCCCTACGCCGTCGTCGACGGCGACACCGACGCCGCCGAGCTGCCCGCGGACCTCTTCCCCGGCATCCTCAAGGTGGCCCGGCTGGGCTACGACGGCCGGGGCCAGGTCTCGGTCGCCGGACCCGGCGACCTGGCGGCGGCCCACGCCGAGCTCGGCGGGGCACCGGCGGTGCTCGAGGCACGGCTGTCGCTCGACGTCGAGCTGTCGGTGGTGCTCGCCCGCGACGCCGCCGGCCCCGTCGCCGTGTTCCCCCCGGCCGAGAACCGCCACGTCGGCGGCATCCTCGACGTCTCGATCGTCCCGGCCCGGGTGGACGCCGCCCTCACCGAGCAGGCGGTGGCGACGGCGGTGGAGGTCGCCACCGCCCTCGACCACGTCGGCACCGTGGCCGTCGAGTTCTTCGTGTCGGGGGGGCGGCTGATGGTCAACGAGATCGCACCCCGCCCCCACAACTCCGGCCACGCCACGATCGACGCCTGCACGGCCAGCCAGTTCGACCAGCAGCTGCGGGCGCTGTGCGGCCTCCCGCTCGGCGAGGTGCGGGCCCACTCGGCCAGCGTCATGGTCAACCTCCTCGGCGACCTCTGGGGTCCGGAGGGCGACCCCCGGGAGCCGGACTGGGCCGCCCTGCTGGCCGTACCCGGTGCCCACCTGCACCTCTACGGAAAGGCGGAGGCCCGGCCCGGGCGGAAGATGGGCCACGCCACCGTCGTCGCCGGGGACCTCGACGTCGCCCTCGCCCGGGCCGACGCCGTGCGGACGGCCGTCGGCCTGGCCGCCGACCTCGGCGGCTGATCGCCGGAAGGTCTCGGCCGACCCCACGGTTGGACCACGACGTGGCCCTCCCCAAGCTCTCCGTTCTCGACCTGTCGATCGTGGGCCGGGGGTCGACCCCGGCCCTGGCCCTGGAGTCCAGCCGGCGTCTGGCCCAGGAGGCCGAGCGCCTCGGGTTCACCCGCTACTGGGTCGCCGAGCACCACAACATGCCCGGCATCGCCAGCTCGTCGCCACCGGTCCTGATCGCCCACCTCGCCGCCCACACCACCACACTCCGGCTCGGCTCGGGCGGCGTGATGCTGCCCAACCACTCGCCCCTGGTCGTGGCCGAGCAGTTCGGGATGCTCGAGGCCCTCCACCCCGGGCGCATCGACCTCGGCCTCGGGCGGGCCCCCGGCACCGACGGGCTCACCGCCGCCGCCCTCCGGCGGACCAACCGCTTCGACGCCGAGGAGGAGTTCCCGCGCCAGCTGGGCGAGCTGCTCGCCTACTTCAACGGGACCTTCCCCGACGACCACCCGTTCAAGGCCATCCACGCCACGCCGGGCCGCGGCTACCAGCCCGACGTCTGGCTGCTGGGCTCGAGCCTCTACAGCGCCCAGCTGGCCGGGCTCCTCGGCCTGCCGTTCTCCTTCGCCCACCACTTCTCGGGCGAGAACACCGAGGCAGCCGTCGCCGCCTACCGGCAGGCGTTCGACCCGTCGGGCGCGCTCGACCAGCCCTACGTCATGCTCGGCGTCAACGTCTTGTGCGCCCCGACGCTCGACGAGGCCCGCTACCTCTCCGGTCCCGGGAAGCTGGCCATGGCCCGCCTCCGCACGGGGAACCCGGACGTCTACCCGACGGCCGAGGAGGCGGCGAACCACGTGTACTCCCCGCAGGAGGAGGCCACGGCCCGCAGCTGGGGCCGTCACCACGTCATCGGGCCGCCCGAGGCGGTCCGGTCCGGCCTGCTCGACCTGGCCGAGCGCACCGGCGCCGACGAGCTGATGATCACGACCATGACCCACGGCTTCGACGAGCGGGTCCGCTCCTACCGCCTCGTCGCCGAGGCCATGGAGATGGCGGACGCCCCCGCCTGACGGACGGCTGGTGCCCGGCACCGGTCGGCGGTCCGCGGCGGGGACGCGGACCGTGCCCGACGACACGCGGCCCGCTACCTTGACCGGTCAGTCAAGTTCTCTTCCCGACCGCAGGTGACACCGATGCCCGACGCCCCCACCCTCGACGCGTTCGAGACCGAGGTCCGGACCTTCCTCGACGCCCACGCCCAGCCCAAGCCGCCCGCCGAGGAGTTCGTCTGGGGCAAGGGCGACGACGACGTGGCCATGTTCGAGGAGGTCGACCCCGAGACCGAGGCCCGGCAGCTGGCCGCGGCCAAGGGGTGGCTGCGGACCCGCGCCGAGGCCGACCTGCACTGGATCGCCGGGCCCACCGAGCTCGGCGGCCGGGGCCTGAGCCGCGAGCACGCCATGCTCTACGCCCGCCTCGAGTCGGGCTACCAGGTCCCCAAGCAGTCGTTCTTCGGCATCGGCTTCGGCATGGTGGCGCCCACCATCCAGGCCCACGGGACCCCGGCCACCACCGCCTACCTCGACCGGATGTACCGCGGCGACCTCGTCGGCTGCCAGCTCTTCAGCGAGCCCGCCGCCGGGTCCGACCTGGCCGGCCTCCAGATGCGGGCCGAGCGCGACGGCGACGAGTGGATCCTCAACGGGCAGAAGGTGTGGACCTCGGGCGCCCACTACTCCGACATCGGCGAGGTCATCTGCCGCACCGATGCCGACCTGCCCAAGCACAAGGGCCTCACCGGGTTCGTGGTCGACATGCACGCCCCTGGCGTCGAGGTCCGGCCGCTGCGCCAGATGACCGGCGGCACCGCCTTCAACGAGGTGTTCTTCACCGACGTCCGCGTCCCCGACGACCACCGCCTGGGCGCCGTCAACATGGGCTGGACGGTCGCCCTCACCACCCTGATGAACGAGCGGGCCTCCATCGGCGGCGGGTCCGGCAGCGGCGGGTCGGGTCTGGTGTCGATCGTCCGCCTCATCGAGATGGCCCGGGCCTTCGACCGGGCCGACGACCCCGTGGTGCGCGACGCCCTGATGCGCCTCTACACCGGCTACGCGGTGTCGCGGTACACCAACATGCGGGCCGCGGCGACCATCAAGGCCGGCGGCCTGCCCGGTCCGGAGATGTCGATCGGCAAGCTGGCCCTCACCGCCAACCTCACCGCGACCACCCAGGTGGTCAGCATGATCCTCGGCCCCAAGCTGGTCGCCGACACCGGCGAGTGGGGCACCTTCGCCTGGTCGACCTTCGCCACCGGCACCCCCGGCATGCGCATCGCCGGCGGCAGCGACGAGACGCTCCGCAACATCGTCGGCGAGCGGGTCCTCGGCCTCCCCAAGGAGCCCGGCATCGACTCCAAGAGCCCGTTCAAGGACCTCCCCAAGTAGCCGACCCCGTCGAACCTTGTCCGGAACCCTGCCGAGGAGGGGGACTTCCGGACAAGGTTCGTCGGCGACCATCGAGCTTTGTCCGGAACCCTGCCGAGGAGGGGGACTTCCGGACAAGGTTCGACGCGGTCAGAAGGGGGCGGTGAGGACCCGGTCGGCGGCGACGGCCGTGTCGGGGTCACGGGTGGCGAGGACGACGGCGCCGCCGGCGTCGGCCCGCTCGCGGAGGAGGTCGAGCACGACCTCGGCCCGGCGGGCGTCCTGGTGGGCGACGGGCTCGTCGGCCACGACGAGCGGCGGACGCCCCACCAGGGCCCGGGCCACCATGGTCCGCTGGCGCTCGCCGACCGAGATCTCGTAGCCGCCCCGGCTCCACAGGTGGCCGATGCCGAGCCGCGCCACCACCTCGTCGTCGTCGGGCGGCGCCGAGCGCCGGGCCGGGGCCGCGCCCAGGGCCAGGCCCACGTTCTCGCCCACGGTCAGCTCCTCGATCAGGGCGATCTCCTGGGGGATCACGGCCAGCCGGGACCACGGCGGCGCGGCGGCGCCGGCCCACGTCACCGTGCCGGCCTCGGGCGCCACCCACCCGGCCAGGACCTCGACCAGCGCCGTCTTGCCCGTCAGGGACGGGCCCACCAGGGCGACGAGCTCCCCCGGGGCCACGCGCAGGTCGAACCGGCTGACGACGCCCCCGCCGACGGTGACGCCGGCGAGGGCGAACCCGCCGCTCACGGGGGGTCCATCCGGACGTCGTCGCCGTCGACGGTGAGCCGCAGCCGCCGGCCCGGGAAGCGGTCCGCCACCGCGCGGGGCAGGTGGATCCGGTCGGCCTCGTCCACGACCGCCAGCATCTCGCCCGCCCGGCCCTCGGCCGCCAGAGTGCCCCCGGCGACCTCGAGCACCACGTCGGCACGCGCCACCACCCGCGGGTCGTGGGTGCAGATCACCAGCGTCTGGCCCTCGGCCACCAGGCGGGGCAGGAGGTCGACCAGCGTGGCGGCCCCGTCGGCGTCGAGGCTGGCGGTGGGCTCGTCGGCCACGATCAGCGCCGGGGTGGCGGCCATGGCCATGGCGAAGGCCAGCCGCTGCTGCTGGCCGACCGACAGCGCCGCCGGGCGGAGGTCGGCGACGGCGGCCAGGTCGGTCGTGGCCAGCAGTCGGTCGACGGCGTCGCCCGGCACCGGGGCCCGGAGCGACCACGCCAGGCGGACGTGCTCGCGGGCCCGGAGGTCGGCCAGGAGGTTGTCCGCCGGGGTCTGGAAGACGTACCCGATGCGCTCGGCGACCAGCCGCCGCCGGGCCCGCCCGCTGAGGTGGGCGGTGGGGCGGCCGTCGATCTCGACCTCGCCGACGGTGGGCCGCTCCAGCCCGGCGAGCAGGCGGAGGAACGTCGACTTGCCGGCGCCGGACGGGCCGACGACGGCGGTCAGGGCCCGGGCCGGGATCTCGGCGCTCAGGCCGCGGAGGGCGTGGACGGCACCGCCGGCCGCCTCGTAGATCTGCACCAGCTCGCGGCAGACCGCGGCCGGCCGGTCGCGGTCGGACCGGTGGTCGACGGACCGGACGTCGGGCGACAGGTCGTCAGCGGGCGGCACGGAGCAGCTCCGGGAGCGAGGACCGGGTCGAGCGCCGCTCGACCACCAGGGTCACGACGAGGGCGACGACCACGGCGACGAGGGCGCACAGGCCGACGAGGCCGAGATCGCCGCGCAGCAGCGGGTCCGGCGGCGTGTTGGGCAGGGGGTCGAGCTTGGCGAACACGAGGCGCAGGGCGATCCCGGCCAGGGCGACGCCGAGCACCAGGCCGCCGAGGAGGATCGCCCCCACCTCCACGGCCGTGGCCCCGGCCACCTGGCGGGGCGGGAGCCCGAGGCGGCGGGCCAGGGCCGCCCCCAGCCGGCGGCGCTCGGCGTCGGCCGCCACGTGCAGCCCCAGGCCGGCGACGGTGGCCAGGCCGGCGGCCAGCCCGATCACCTGGAGGTAGTCGATGGCCCAGATCTGCGGCCGGAGCCGGGTGCCGGCGCCGGCCAGGTCGATGGCGCCCCGTCGGCTGTAGACGATCGACAGGCCCTCGCGAGCGAGGCGGTCGGGCACGGAGGGGGAGTCGTCCGAGAGCCACACCTCGGGGTGCTCGACCACGCCGACCCGGTCGAGGGCGGCCCGGTCGACGACCACCAGGGGCCGGGGCCGGCTGGCCTCGAACCCGGGGAAGGCGTCGGCCCGGGCCACCACGGCGACCGCCACCTCCTCGGTCCCGTCCTCGCCGTCGAGGGTCACCACGAACCGGTCGGGCAGCCCGTCGCCGACGGCGATCGCCGGGACGGGATCGTCGGCCGGGGCGTCGGCGGGGAGGGCGACGGCGTCGAGCAGCGCGTCCAGCGAGCGGTCGGCGAAGCTGTCGTCCCAGAAGGCGGCGTCGGCGAAGGTGGCCGGGTCCACGCCGAGCACGTCGGCCGGGTCGTGCCCGGCCCGGAGCACCGACGACTCGGTCGCCCGCGTCACGACGGTGCTGGCGCCGGCGACGGGCGGGTCGGTGGGGCGGTCGCCGTGGACCGACAGCCGCACGATCTGACGGGCCCCGTCGCCGAGCAGGGCCTTGGCCTCGGCCGTGGCGCGCACCGAGGCCGAGGTGGCGCCGGCGAAGACCACGATGCCGATCGAGATGGCCGCCCCGGTGACGATGAGCGACACCCGGCCCCGGCTGGCGGCGATCCGGCGGGCCGCCAACCAGCCCGCCACCGGGGCCCGCACGGCCGCCACCGCCAGCACCCGGCGCGAGAGCACCGCCCGGGCCACGGCACCCGACCCCCCGGCCAGGAGCAGCAGGGGGAAGACGAGGAGGAGGCCGTCGATGCGGCCGTCGCCCGCCGCCGGGCGGCTCTGGACCTCGTAGAGGGCGGCGGCGGCGCCGGCCAGCACGACGGGCTCCCACGGGGGGAGGGTCCGCCGGGGGGCGGCACCGCCCGCCCCCACCCCCACCCGGCGGGCGCCCGCCGCCACCACCACGACCACGGCCGCGACGGCGACGAGGACCGCGACGCCGACGACGGCCAGCCCCTCGGCGAGGGCCTCGCCGTCGACCTCGGGATCGGGGGCGACGGTCCGCACGACGGCGATCGCCGCGGCCAGCCCCGCCGCCACCCCGACCACCAGCGCCGGCAGGAGCTCACCGACCGCCTTCAGGCCCACGGCCACCGGGCCCGCGCCCCGGAGGGTGAGGACGGTCACCTGCTGGGACCGGCGGCTGAGCCAGCTGCGCGCCGCCGTCAGGAGCATCGTCAGGGCCACGCCGATGGTCCCCCACGCCACCGGCCCGGCCACCGACTCGACCGCCGCCTGGGTGTCCTCGGCCTTGGTGACGCTCGCCGGGCGGTCGACGGTCGAGATCCCGGGCCCGAGGGCCTGGGCCAGGTCGGAGACGCGGTCGTTGGTCCGGTCGGCCACGGCGCGGAGGTCGGCCGTCGCCCGGCGCGCGGCGGCCAGGTCCCACCGGCCGGCGTCGGGCGGGTACTCCCACCAGACCCGCACCCCGCGCCCACCGGCCTCGGCCACGACCGTGGCGAGGTCGTCCACCACCACCGTCGGGGGCGGGGCGGCCCCGCCCGCCGACCGGGACTCGAAGGTGTAGCGCAGGGAGCACCACCAGTCGTCGCGACCGTCGCGGAGGTCGCGGTAGATCGCCGCCACCGGCAGGGTCATCCCCCCGCCGTCGACGAGGACGATCTCGTCACCGGGTTCGAGCCCCAGCGGCTCGGCCACCGTGTCGGGCACCCAGACCCCGGGGCCGGCCCCGCCGGCGACCACCTCGACGTGGGCGGCGAAGCCGTCGCGCTGGAGGAGCTGCACGCTCGCCGTCTCGCCCGCCTCGGCGCCGGCCCGGGCGATGGTCGCGTCGCCGCCGAACACGCTGACGACGGCAGGGGCGACACCGTCGACCGGTGCCACGGCCTCGTCGAGGACGGCGCTCCGGGCCGCGAGCGGGTCACCGGTCGCGGTGCCCGGCCCGTCGAGGGCGATGCCCCGCTCGACGCGGAGGCCGACCTCGAAGGCGCACCCCTCCTCGAGGTCCTGGTGGAGCGACGCCCGCCCGGTCGCCGCCGAGAAGAGCGGCTGGGACGCGCCGGCCAGGGCCAGCACGAAGGCGGCGACGGCGACGCCGATGGCGAGGGCGGGGCTGGCGGCCACCAGCAGCGGCGCCCGTCGCCACGGTGGGGAGGTGACGACGCGCAGCCAGCGTCGCACCCCGTCGCCCGCCGCCCGCAGCCTGGGCATCAGGGCTGGTCGAGCTCCACCGGCACCATGCGGTGAGCCTCCCACGATCTCGTTCTCGGTGGCAGATGTCGGACAGACGTCCCACATCTGCCACCGAGTTCGGCGGGGGTGGGGGGTTCAGGGGTCGACGGGCTCGGGGTCGACGGGGGCCGCGATGTCGCGGCGGTGGTGCATGCCGGGCCAGGAGACGGCGCTCAGGGCGACGTAGGCCTGGCGGCGGGCGGTGGCCGCGTCGGGGCCGCGACCCAGGACGTCGAGGACCCGACCGCCCGCGGTGACCAGGGCGCCGGCGTCGTCGGCGGCCACCCCGGCGCAGAGGACCTCGGCCCCGTCGACGGCGCGGGCCTCCTTGATCCCCTCGATGGGGTCGCCGGTGCGGGGGGCGACGGGGTAGCCGTCGGAGGCGGCGACGACGAGGACGAAGGTGTCGTCGGAGGCGGTGACCGGGGCGGCCCGGCGCAGGTCGCCGTCAGCGGCGGCGGCCAACAGGTCGGCCAGGTCGGAGGTGAGGCGGAGCAGCACGACCTGGGAGTCGGGGTCGCCGAAGCGGACGTTGTACTCGACCAGCTTGGGCCCGTCGGGGGTAAGGAACAGCCCGGCGTAGAGCACGCCTCGGAAGTCGATGCCGCGCGCCCGCAGCTCGGCGAGGGTCGGCTCGGCGAAGCGGGTCTCGACGACCCGGGCCAGGTCGTCGGGGCAGCCGGCGAAGGGCGACCACGCCCCCATGCCGCCGGTGTTGGGCCCGGTGTCGCCGTCGCCCACCCGCTTGTAGTCCTGCGCCGGCGGGAGGGCCACGGCCCGCTCGCCGTCGCACACCACGAACACCGAGGCCTCGGGGCCGGTGAGGCCCTCCTCGATCACCACCCGCCGGCCGGCGTCGCCGAACGACGTCCCCGACAGCTTGTCCCGCACGTCGGCCACGGCCTCGTCGAGCGAGCCGGTGACGAGCACGCCCTTGCCGGCGGCGAGGCCGTCGGTCTTCACGACGTAGGGCCCGGGGAGCGTCTCGAGGAAGGCGACCGCCGGCTCGACCTCGGTGAAGGTCCCGTACCGGGCGGTCGGCACGTCGGCGGCGGTGACGACCTCCTTCATGAACGTCTTCGACCCCTCGAGCCGGGCTCCGTCGGCTCCGGGGCCGAGGACCCGCTTGCCCTGGGCCCGCAACCGGTCGGCCAGCCCGTCGACGAGCGGCTGCTCGGGGCCGATGACGAACAGGTCGGCGTCGAGCTCCTCGGGCGGGGTGGGCACCGAGCCCGGGATCCCCGGGTTCCCGGGGGTGACGACGACCTCGGCCGTGCGGGCCAGGGCGACGGCGAGCCCGTGCTCGCGCCCCCCCGACCCCACCACGCAGACCTTCACCGGCCGGACACTAGGCGGGCACGGAAGGTGCCTGGCACCTTCCGTGGCCTACGCGATGGCGTCGCGGCGGTGGACGTACTGGTCCCGGCCGGGGCCGGTGCCGACGAGGGTGACGGGCACGCCGACCTCGGCCTCCAGCCGGTCGAGGTAGGCGACGGCCTCGGCGGGGAGCGCCGCCGTCTCGGTGACCTCGGTCAGGTCGGTCTTCCACCCGGGCATCTCGGCGTAGATCGGCGTCGCCTTGTGCAGGTCCGTCTGGTGGTACGGCAGCTGCTCGACCCGACGGCCGTCGACCTCGTAGGCCACGCAGACCTTCACCGTGTCGAGGGCGTCGAGGACGTCGAGCTTGGTGATCGCCAGCTCCGACAGCGAGTTGAGCCGGACGGCGTGGCGCAGCATCACCGCGTCGAACCAGCCCGGCCGGCGGCGGCGCCCGCTGTTGGTGCCGTACTCGTGGCCGACGTCGACGAAGTGGTCGCCCAGGCGCAGCTCCTCGGCCGAGACGCCCTCGCGGTCCTTGCCGCCGACGGCGTCGTAGCTCATGGCCAGCTCGGTCGGGAACGGGCCGGTGCCGACCCGGGTGACGTAGGCCTTGGCCACGCCGACGACCCGGTCGATGTAGCGGGGCCCGACGCCGGCCCCGGTGCAGACCCCGCCGGCGACGGGGTTCGACGAGGTGACGAACGGATAGGTCCCGTGGTCGAGGTCGAGGAAGGTGGCCTGGGCCCCCTCGAACAGGACGTGCTGGCCGGCCTCGAGGGCGTCGTGCACGAGGCCCACGGTGTCGGCGATGTGGGCCTCGAGCCGGGGCCGGTGCTCGTCGAGGTAGCGGTCGGCGATCTCGTCGGCGTCGAGCGGGAGCTGGTTGAAGACCTTGGCCAGGACCTGGTTCTTCTCCTTGGCCAGCACCTCGAGCTTGGCCCGGAAGATCTTGGGGTCGAGCAGGTCCTGCACCCGGAGCCCGACCCGCGAGGACTTGTCGGCGTAGGCGGGCCCGATGCCCCGCTTGGTGGTGCCCAGCTTCGACCGGCCCAGCCGCCGCTCGGTCAGCCGGTCGATCTCCTGGTGGAACGGCAGGATCAGGTGGGCGTTGCCGCTGACCCGGACCTTCGACACGTCGACGCCCCGAGCGGCCAGGTCGTCCATCTCCTTGAGCAGGACGGCCGGGTCGACCACGACGCCGTTGCCGATGACCGGCGTGACGTGGGGGTACAGGATGCCGCTGGGCAGGAGCTGCAGGGCGTAGGTCTCGCCGTCGACCACCAGGGTGTGGCCGGCGTTGTGGCCCCCCTGGTAGCGGACCACCATGGTGGTCTCCTTGGCGATCAGGTCGGTGAAGCGACCCTTGCCCTCGTCACCCCACTGGGTGCCGACCAGGACGGTGGCGGGCACGACGGTCTCCTCTGATGCCGGACAGGACGACGGGCCACGCTACCCGGAGGTCGGGCCGGCCGAAGAGACGTGCCTGGTACCGTCCCCCTCTCATGGCGGGAGAGGAGACGGCACCTCCCGACCGGACCCGGCGGCGGTGGGCACCGGCCCTCCGTCGCGAGGTCGGGTGGGCCCTCGAGCTGGCCGCGCTCGTCGGCTTCGCCGTCGTGCAGCCGGTGCTCGGGCCCTTCGGGGAGTCCCCCGAGACCTTCACCGGCGTCGAGGCCGGCCCCGGCGAGATCGTGCTGTTCGCGCTGAGCGTGGCCCTGGTCCCGATCCTCGGGCTCTGGGCGCTGGGTGCCGCGACCCGGCTGCTCGGTCCACGGGTCCGGCCGGCGGCGCAGACGGTCCTGGTCGCGCTCCTGGCGGCCGCGGCGGCGTCCGGCGCAGCCCGCCAGAGCGGTGGCGGCGAGGGGGCGAGGGCGGCGGCGGCGATCGTCGCGGCGACGGCCGCGGCGGTGATCCACCGCCGCTGGGAGCCGGGCCGCCGGTTCCTGCGGTACGCCTCACCGGTCCCGGTCGTGCTCGTCGCCTTCTTCGTGTTCGCCTCGCCGGTGTCGACCCTCGTGCGGCCGGCGTCGGTCGAGGTCGACGCTCGCCCGGCGGGGGACCACCCGCCGGTGGTCTTCATCGTCCTCGACGAGCTCCCCACGCTGTCGCTGGTGGACGGGGAGGGCGGGATCGACGCCCAGCTGTACCCCAACATCGCCCGGCTGGCCGGCACCTCGACCTGGTACCGCGACCACACGTCGGTCACCTCGGCGACCCAGACCTCCGTGCCCGCCCTGCTGACCGGCCGGATCACGCCCGATGCGGCCGACCAGCGGGCCGCCACCCACACCTCCTACCCGGACAACCTGATCACCCTCCTGGCCGAGACCCACGATGTCCACGGCCAGGAGTGGGCCACCGAGATGTGCCCGCGATCGCTGTGCCCCGAGCGGGGCGGCGACGTCGACGAGGAGGCCGAGGAGCTGCTCGCCCGCCAGCTGGCCGAGACCCCGGACCCGTTGGACGCGCTGACCGACGTGGCCCGCACCCTGTGGTGGTCGCAGGTGTGGCCGGCGGCGCCGACCTTCGATGCGGAGCAGACCATCGAGGGCAAGACCGAGCCCGATGACCTCAGCCGCGTCGTGCTCGAGTTCCTCAGCGGCATCGAGGAGCGCTCCGGCGACCGGCCCGCCTTCGAGTACCTGCACGCCCCGCTCCCGCACGTGCCCTGGCGGATCCTTCCGACCGGTGAGACCCACGATGCGCCCGACCCCCCGTTCGGGGCCGAGTTCCTGCTCTTCTGGCCACCGGGGGAGACGGGCGCGGATCTGGCCGACGCCGCCCGGACCCGCCACCTCCTGCAGCTCCAGTGGACCGACCGGCTCCTCGGGGCCGTGATCGCCCGCCTCCAGCGGGTGGGGCTGTGGGACGACGCTGTCGTGGTCGTCACCTCGGACCACGGCGTCGCCTTCGAGCCTGGTCACCACATGCGGGTCGTCGACCCCGAGACCGTCGTGCCGCTGGCGTGGAGCCCGCTGTTCATCAAGGAGCCGGGCCAGGAGGACGGGCAGGTGGTGGACGACAGCGTCTCCGCCCTGGACGTGGTGCCGACCGTGGCCGAGCTGGTCGGCATCGACGTCGACTGGGAGGTCGACGGCGAGTCGCTCGTCGGCGGCGTTCTCCGGGGGGCACGGCCCAAGCCCCTGAGCGTCAACGAGCCCGAGGCCTTCGAGGACCGCATCGAGGGCAACCTCGTCGCTCTGGGGTCCGACGGGTTGGACCCGATCACCTCGACGGCGGCCCGCGGGCGAGACACCGACGACGACCTGCGGGTCTGGCGGCACGGGCGGCACGGCGCCCTCCTGGGGCGGGCGGTGGACGACCTCGGTGTGTGCGACGGGCGAGGTGCGTCGGTGGACGTCGAGCGCTCTCCCACCTGGTCCGACTACCTCGACGGCACCCTCCCGGCGGACGCGCCGCGACCGCTGTGGCGTCAGGGCACCGTCGAGGGGGACGAGGACCGCGACGTCACGGCCGTCGCCGCCGTCGTCGACGACGTCGTGGTGGGCTGGTCGACCGTCCAGACCGACGGGTCCGCCCGCCGCTTCGGCCTGCTCCTCGCCGAGCCCTTGGTCCGCTCGGCGACCGGCGACCCTGCGTACTTCGAGGTCGTCGACGACCCCGGGTGCCGGCTGCGCCCGCTGGCCACCTGACGACCGGCGCCCGGCCGGACCGGGTCCGCTCCTCCCCGCCCCGGGCAGCCCTCAGACGGTGCCGCAGACCTCCATGCCGTAGGACGCGAAGCGACGCTGCAGGTCCTCGTCGGCCCGCACGATGTCGCGGCCCCCGCTGGGCCGGGAGTGGAGGTCGGCGATGAGCCGGTCGAGGTCCGAGTACAGGTCGCTCAGGTAGGCGACGTCGCCGTCGGGCGCCGGGATCGACTTGAGGTTGCCCGACATCCGCTTGTACTCGGGGACGACCTTGGCGCGCATCCAGCGCTCGGGGCGGTCGACGTTGAGCGAGGACTCGCCGGTCTCCTCGGCCTCCAGGGTCTCCTCGACGTAGTCCTGCTCGATCTGGGCCAGCTTGTCGCCCGACCCGGTGCAGACGGCGTCGGCGGCGGCGGTGTACTCCTCCTGCGACGGGGCGGTGGCCTGGGCGCACCCGGCACCGACCACGAGGGCCACGGGCAGGGCCAGGAGGGCCAGGCGGAGGCGGCGGTGGCGGAGGGGCGTCACCGGGACCCGATCGGCACCGCCCGGCCCGACCTTGAGCACCCATCGCGACCGGGACGGGTCGGGCCCGACCCGTCCGGCCCGGCGCGACCGGTCAGGCGTCGCCGAAGGCGTAGAAGCGGCCGCCGCGGGCGCCGACGAAGATGCGCCCGTCCCACACCCCGGGGGTCGACTCGATGCACCCCTCGACCTCGACGGTCCACAGCTCGGGCGGGTCGACCCGGGGGTCGGACAGGTCGAAGCCGTGCAGGGTGCCGGCGCAGTCGCCCTGGACCCACACGTCGTCGACGATCACCGGGGACGACCAGGTCGGACCGGGTAGCTGCTTCTCCCACAGGATCTCGCCCGTCTCGGCGTCGGCGCCGATGATGCGGCCGCTGTCGGTGGGGGCGATCACGACGCCGTCGGCCAGGCCGGGGGTGGCCCAGATCCCGTGGTCGTCGGCGATCGACCACACGATCGGGTCCTCGGGGTTGGAGGGGTCGAGCTTCACCAGCTGGCCCACCTCCTGGCTCCGGGCGCTGGTGGAGCTCCGCTCGACCTGCTGGCCGAAGTAGAGCATCCCCTCGTCGTCGGCCACGAGCGAGGCGTCGGTGTCGTCGCCGCTCCAGAACCGGAAGGTGCGCTCGGGCGGCTCGCCGTCGGCGAGCCCGGAGATGTCCCACCCCTGGATCAGGCCGCCGGAGTTGGTGAAGTACAGGGTGTCGCCCACGACGACGAGCGAGTTCTCGATCGAGACGTCCTCGCCCCGGCTGCCCGACCCCGACAGGTCCGCCAGCAGCTCGTCGTCCCAGCCGGGGGCGTTGAACACGATCTCGGGGTCGACGGTGACCAGGCCGTCGTCGCCGAGGGCGCGGTTGAGCTTCACGATGAAGAACTGGGAGTTCTCGCCCCCCTCGAACAGGTAGTCGTCGATGACCAGCGGCGAGCTGTCCCAGTCGTCGTTCCACAGGGTCGGCTGGACGTCCTCGGCGTCCATGCTCCAGAGGCTCTCGGGCTGCTCGCGGTCGGTGGCGATGACGTGGAAGTCGGCCCGGCTGCCGCTGTAGAGGAGCGGGAAGCCGTCGGGGTCGCGGGTGACCGAGCCCTTGACGATGTCCCCGATGGCGAACGGCGGCAGCAGGTCCTCGCCGGAGTCGGCGTCGAGGAAGTGGACGTTCTTGTCGTAGGCGCCGAAGGCGACCCAGGTGCGGTCCCCGTCCTCCCAGACCGACGGCTGGCCCGTCCACCCCGTCCCGCACCAGGTCTTGGCCTCGCCGCCGACCGACGACTCGCCGCAGAACCCGCCCTCGGGCGGGACGCTCCACAGGATCTCGGGGGCCTCCGGCACCGGGCCCATCCCGTAGTAGGACCGGGTCGGGTTGCCCCGGAAGGTGAGGAGGCCCTCGACCTCGGACGTCCACGGGTTGCCCGACGACGCCGGGTCGACCCACCCGTCGTAGCCGTCGTCGTTGGCGAGGGGGCCGGTGTCGGTGGACCCGGACGCGACCGGCTCGGCGCCGGCCCCGTCGGCCGGGGCGTCGCCGCCGTCGCCCTCCCCGCCGGCGGCGTCGTCCGCGCTGGCGGCGTCGGTGGAGGTCGACGTCGTGTCCCGGCCCAGGCCGTCGACCACGCGGTCCTCGACGCAGGCGAACAGCACGAGGGACAGCAGCAGCACGACGGCGAGCGCCCGCTGCTGGCGCTGCACCTTCAGGCGGGACCGCGTGGGCATCCCGCGTCGAGGTCCGTCGGCGTGCACGGGGCCAGCCTACGGACGGGCACCCGGCTGACCGGGGACGGGACGCCGTCGTAGGCTGCGCGGCCCGGCGGGACGAGCGGCGCCGACGGAGCCAGGGAGAGGACCGGATGAGCGCGAGCGTCGAGGACAGCGTGGCGCCCGCCGAACCCGGGCGGGGCGACGATGGCGCCGTCGAGGACGCCGAGGCGACCCTCCTCGTCCGCTGGGGGCCCTCGGCCGTGGTCGTCGTCGCCGTCGTGCTCGGCGCCGCCCTGCGGATCTGGTTCCTGCTCACCCCGACCGGTGCGCTCGACGGTGACGAGGCCGTCACCGGGATCATGGCCCACCGCATCGCCGAGGGCGACGACCTCTACCTCTTCTTCGCCGGCCAGGGCTACAACAGCGCCATCGAGCAGTACCCGCAGGCGCTGCTGTTCGCCCTGGGCGTGCCCGAGGGGGCCTTCACCCTGCGCCTGCCCCAGCTGGCGATGGCGCTGGTGTCGATCGTGCTGCTCTACCGGGTCGGGCTCCGGGTCCTCGCGACCCGCTGGCACGCCGCCCTCGCCGCCGCCCTGTTCGCCTTCGGCCCGTACCCGGTGATCTGGCGGGGCGTGCGGTCCTCGGGCAGCTACGTCGCCGAGATCGTCGTCATGCTCGTCGCCGCCCTCTGCGCCCTCAGCCTGGCCGAGGCCGAGGGCCCGCCCCGGCTGGTCCGGGCCGCGGCCTTCGGGGTCCTGTTCGGGGCGACGTACCAGCTGAACCCGGCGGCCTACGCCATGCTGGTGCCGCTCGGGGCGTGGATGGTGCCGACCCTGTGGCGCGACCGGCGGGCGCTGGCCGCGACCGCCGCCGGCCTCGTCGTCAGCCTCTTCCCGCTCGGGTACTGGCGCCTCGCCGCCGGCGAGGTGCCCCAACCCACGCCTGGCACCCGGCCGTCGACGCCCCTGTCGCGCTGGGGCGACCTCACCGACGAGATCGGCCGCCAGTTCCTCGGGTTGGCCCACCTGGCCGGCCGACCGGGCTGGCCGGTGGGGCTGGGGCGGGCGGTGGTCGCGCTCGTCCTGGTCGCCGCGGCCGTCGCCCTGGTGCAGCACCGGCGGTCGATCGTGGCCGTGGTGACGTTCCGGACCGAGGGCCGTCACCCGTTCACGCTGGTGCTGCTGGCCGTCCCGCTCACCGTCGCCCTGTACGTGGGGTCGAAGTACGCCTGGTTCACGACCGAGCCCCGCTACCTGTTCTGCGCCTACCCGGTGCTCGTGCTCGGCCTCGCCGCCGCCCCGCCGGCCCGGCGGTGGTGGGGCCCGCTCACCGGGGTGGTCCTGCTCGGCCTGGTGGCGGTGCCGAGCGTCTGGCTCGTCGCCAGCCACGCCGACGAGCGCCCGGAGGGCCGCGACGAGGACCTGGAGGAGGCCGTCGACCTGCTCGTCGCCGAGGGCGAGCGGTTCGTGTACGCCGACTACTGGACGGCGATGAACCTCCAGTTCGAGGCGGGCGACCGCCTGACGGTCGGCAGCCTCAACGTCCCCCGCTTCGCCGCCGACCGGGCCGCCGTCGACGCCGCGCCCGATCCCGTGTGGGTCGCCTCCGCCGGGGTCAACACCGACGACCGGGGGCGCATGCGCGACGCCCTCGAGGAGGCCGGTGTCGAGCACCGCGAGCGGACGGTCGGCCTGGTGACGATCTTCGACCAGATCGACCCCGACGTCCGACCCTGGGAGATCGGCCTGGGCGAGCCGCCCCCCTGAGGGCCGGTCGCCGGCGGGACGCAGCGAGCGAGGCCGCTCCGGGTCGACGAGCCGGGCCGAGGGTCAGACGACGGTGATCTCGCTGTCGTCGTCGACGGCCACGGTGACGGTGTCGCCGTCGGCGACCTTGCCCTCGAGGATGGCGACGGCGAGGCGGTCGCCGACCTCCCGCTGGATGACCCGCTTGAGGGGCCGGGCGCCGTAGGCGGGGTCGAAGCCCTCCTTGGCCAGCACGCCCAGCGCCTCGTCGGAGACGGTGAGGGTGATGCGCCGCTCCTCGAGCCGCTTCCGCAGCGCCTCGAGCTGGATCTCGACGATGTGCCCGAGGTCGTCCTCGGTGAGGGCCCGGAACCGGACGATGTCGTCGATGCGGTTGATGAACTCGGGCTTGAAGAAGTCCCGCGGGTCGCCGGGCAGGTTCGACGTCATGATCAGCACGGTGTTGGTGAAGTCGACCGTGCGGCCCTGGCCGTCGGTGAGGCGGCCCTCGTCGAACACCTGGAGCATCACGTTGAACACGTCGGGGTGGGCCTTCTCGATCTCGTCGAGGAGGATCACCGAGTACGGGCGACGGCGCACCGCCTCGGTCAGCTGGCCGCCCTCGCCGTAGCCGACGTAGCCGGGGGGCGCACCGATCAGGCGGGACACGGTGTGCTTCTCCATGTACTCGCTCATGTCGATGCGGACCATGGCCTTGGGGTCGTCGAAGAGGAACTCGGCGAGCGTGCGGGCCAGCTCGGTCTTGCCCACGCCGGTGGGGCCGAGGAAGAGGAACGAGCCGATGGGGCGGTCGGGGTCCGACAGCCCGGCCCGGCTGCGGCGGATGGCGTTGGCCACGGCGGTGACGGCCTCGTCCTGGCCGACGACCCGGGCGTGGAGCACGTCCTCCATGCGGACGAGCTTGGCCATCTCGCCCTCCATCATCCGGCTGGCGGGGATGCCGGTCCAGGAGGAGACGATGCCGGCGACGTCGTCCTCGTCGACCTCCTCCTTCAGCATCCGCTTGGTCGCCTGGAGCTCGGCCAGGCGCTCGGTGGCCACGTCGACCTGCTTCTCGAGGGCGGGGATCTGCCCGTAGCGGATCTCCGACGCCTTCTCGAGGTCGGGTTCGCGGTCGAGCTCGGAGCGCCGGGCCTCCAGCGCCTCCTTGAGCTCGCGGATGTCCTCGATGGCCTCCTTCTCGGCCTGCCAGTGGGCCTTCATCCCCGAGGACTGCTCCTGGAGGTCGGCCAGCTCCTTGTCGAGGGCGCCGAGGCGCTCCTTCGACGCGTCGTCGGTCTCCTTGGCCAGGGCGACCCGCTCGATCTCGAGCTGGCGGATGCGCCGCTCGACGACGTCGATCTCGGTGGGGAGGGAGTCGATCTCGATGCGCAGCTTCGACGCCGCCTCGTCGACCAGGTCGATGGCCTTGTCGGGCAAGAAGCGCCCGGTGAGGTACCGGTCGGACAGCACGGCCGCGGCGACCAGGGCGGTGTCCTGGATGCGGACGCCGTGGTGGACCTCGTAGCGCTCCTTGAGGCCCCGGAGGATGGCGATGGTGTCCTCGACCGACGGCTGGCCCACGTAGACCTGCTGGAAGCGGCGCTCGAGGGCGGCGTCGGTCTCGATGAACTTGCGGTACTCGTCGAGGGTGGTGGCGCCGATCAGCCGCAGCTCGCCCCGGGCCAGCATGGGCTTGATCATGTTGCCGGCGTCCATGGCCCCCTCGGCCTTCCCGGCGCCGACGATGGTGTGGAGCTCGTCGATGAAGGTGATGACCTCGCCCTCGGCGTCGGTGATCTCCTTGAGGACGGCCTTGAGCCGCTCCTCGAACTCGCCCCGGTACTTGGCCCCGGCGACCAGCCCGCCCATGTCGAGCGAGATGACCCGGCGGTTCTTGAGCCCCTCGGGCACGTCGCCCTCGACGATGCGGCGGGCCAGGCCCTCGACGATGGCGGTCTTGCCGACCCCGGGCTCGCCGATCAGGACCGGGTTGTTCTTGGTGCGGCGGCTGAGGACCTGGATGGTGCGGCGGATCTCCTCGTCGCGCCCGATGACCGGATCCAGCTTGCCCTGGCGGGCGGCCTCGGTGAGGTCCCGGCCGTACTGCTCGAGGGCCTGGTAGCTGGCCTCGGGGTTCTGGTTGGTGACCCGGTGGGAGCCCCGGATGTCGCGCAGGGCGGTGAGCAGGGCGTCGCGGTCGACCTGGAGCCGATCGGCCAGGGCCAGGAGGATGTGCTCGGTCGAGAGGTACTCGTCGGTGAGCTCGGTGCGCACCGCGTCGGCGGCATCCATCACCTGGGTGAGCTCGCGGCCCATGCGGACCTCGGAGCCGTACGCCTTGGGCAGCTTGCCCACCCGCTCCTGGGCGGCGTTGCGCACGGCGAGGGGCTGGAGGCCCACCCGCTCGACGATGGGGAGGACGACCCCCTCGGCCTGGCCCAGCAGGGCCAGCAGGAGGTGGTCGGGGGTGACCTCGGGGTTGCTCGCGGTGCGGGCCGCCTCGGTGGCGGCCGTGAACGCCTCTTGGGTCTTCAGGGTCCAGCGGTTCGGGTCCAACGCCATGACCGCAGGATACGGGGGCCTGTCGAACTTGCCAATCCCGTTGTCAACTTTTCTGCTTGTGTTGTCGCGTCAGCCCAGGGTGCGCCGGCCGCCGGGGTGGGCCTCGAGGTCGCGCAGGATCAGCCACCACGACGCCAGGCCGTGGGCGCACCAGCCGTCGAAGGCGGCGATGCACTCGTCGGGGCACCGGGCCAGGCCCTCGGCCACCCAGTCGGCCAGGGTGTCGGGGTCCGGCGGGGCCCACCCGCTGTGGCGCCCGAACCAGGCGTGGGCGACCCGGATGGCGGCCTCCTGGTCGGGGGTCGGCGCCACGTCCACGCCCGCAGGGTGCCACGCCCCGGGGGCCCGGGGTCGGTGGGGGCGCCCTGCGGGCGGACCCGGGCGCTCGGCGAATCGCGGCCGGGCGTCGGCCGTCGAATCGCCAGCGAATCGCCCTCCGAGGGGCGGCGACGGGTGGCGGCGTGGCGCTCCGGGGCCCGGGCGGTCACCATGCAGGCGATGAGCGACCTCGCCACCCGCGTCCGGCGCGAGCCCCCCCGCTTCCGCCGGGCCCGGGTCGAGTCCGTCGTCGAGGTGACCCCGCACCTGCGGCGGGTGCACCTGGCCGGCGACGAGCTCCGGGGCATCGACCCGGGCCTGCCGGGGGCCAGCGTCCGCCTCCTCCTGCCGGGCGCACCCGACGAGCCGATCACCCTGCCCGAGTGGGCCGGCAACGAGTTCCGCACCGCCGACGGCTCGCGGGCGGCGATCCGCACCCTCACCCCGGTCGACCCCGACCCCGAGGCCGGGCGGCTGACCCTCGACGTGGTGCGCCACGACGCCGGCCTGCTCACCCCGTGGGTCGATGCCGTCGGCCCCGGCGGCGAGGTGGCGATCTCCGGCACCGGCCGGGGCTACACCGTCGACCCCGACGCCGAGGGCTACCTGCTCGCCGGCGACGAGACCGCCCTGGCCGCCCTCGGCCAGGTCCTGGCCGCCGTCCCCGACGGCCTGCCCGTCCGGCTCCTGGCCGAGGGGCGCGGCCCCGACGCCGTCGTGCCGTTCCCCGACCGCGAGGGCCTCGAGGTGCGGTGGCTGGGGGCCGACCCGGACCGGCCCCCGGGCGACGCCCTGGTGCGGGCCGTGGCCGAGGCCGACCTGGCGCCCGGGACCCGGGTGTGGGCCGCCGGCGAGGCCGCCGCCGTGCAGCGCATCCGCAAGCACCTCTTCGACGAGCGGGGCCTGTCGCGCGCCGAGGCCCACGTCCGCGGCTACTGGAAGGTCGGCCGGGGCGAGGACGGCTGACCCCCGCCCGTTCTGTCAATCCCCATGCGCCCCCACGCCCCACCAGGGTTGACAGAAGCAGGGAGGGGTCGCTCAGGAGCGGCGGCGGCGGCCCTCGAACAAGACGATCGACTGCGACACGGGGACCAGGTCGGCGCGGTGGCGGCGCTCGACGGCGGCGACCTCGCGCCGCAGGTCGGCCCGGGCCTCCTCGAGCTCGGCGCGCAGGCTCCGCACCTCGGCCTCGAGCTCCAGGACGCGCTGGACGCCGGCCAGGTTCAGGCCCTCGTTGGTGAGCTCCTGGATGCGCTGGAGGAGGGCGATGTCCTCGTCGCTGTAGCGCCGGGACCCGCCGGGGGTGCGGGCCGGGTCGACCAGGCCCTTGCGCTCGTAGATGCGCAGGGTCTGGGGGTGGACGCCGGCCAGCTCGGCGGCGACGGAGATGACGTAGACGGCGCGGGCGCTCACGAGGTCGTGACCTCCTCGTGCTCCTCACCCACGCTCGCGGGGAAGAGGTGGGCCCGGGGCGACTCCTCGGCGGTGAGGGCGGCGAGCTCCTCGACCGCCTTGCGCTGGGCGGCGGTGAGCTTGGTGGGCACCGCCACCTCGACGGTGACGAGCAGGTCGCCCGTCCCGGCCTTGGCCGGCACGCCGCGGCCCTTGACCCGGAACGTGCGCCCGGTGGGCGTCCCGGGCGGGATCCGCACCGTGACGGTGCCGCCGTGCAGGGTCGGCACGGCGACGTCGGCGCCCAGGGCGGCCTCGGGGAAGGTGACCGGCACGGTGAGGGTGAGGTTGTGGCCCTTGATCCGGAACAGATCGTGGCTGGCCACCCGGACGACCACGTAGAGGTCGCCGACGGGGCCGCCGTCGCGGCCGGGGGCGCCCCGGCCCTTCACCTTGATGCGGGTCCCGTCGGTGACGCCGGCGGGGATCCGGACCTTCACCTCGCGGGGCCGGCGCTCGATGCCCGAGCCGGCGCAGGTGGGGCACGGGTCCTCGATGACCGACCCCCGCCCGCCGCAACGGGGACACGGGGTGCTGAACGAGAACGGCCCCTGGTCCTCGGCCACGACGCCCTGGCCGCGGCACTGCGGGCAGACGGTGGGTGAGGTGCCCGGGCGGGCGCCGTCGCCGTGGCAGGTGGAGCAGACGGCGTCGGCCAGGATGCGGACGCTCGTGGTGACGCCGTCGACGGCGTCGACGAACGACAGGTGCAGCTCGGTCTCGAGGTCGGCGCCCCGCTGGGGCCGGCGCCCGGCCGGACCCCCGGGGCCCCGCCGGCCACCGCCACCCCCCCGGCCGAACAGGTTGCCGAAGATCGAGCCGAGGTCGCCCATGTCGACGGTCTCGCCCGAGAAGCCGCCGAAGCCACCGGGGCCGGGACCGAAGCCCCCACCCCGCGCCGCCAGGGCGCGGACCTCGTCGTACTCCTTGCGCTTCTCGGGGTCGCCGATCACGTCGTAGGCCGACGAGACCTCCTTGAACCGCTCCTCGGCGGCGGCGTCGCCGGGGTTGGCGTCGGGGTGCAGCTTGCGGGCGAGGCCTCGGTAGGCCTTGGTGACGGCCTTCTGGTCGGCGTCGGAGGAGACCCCGAGCACCGCGTAGTAGTCCTTCTCCAGCCACTCGCGCTGCGGTGCCATGGGCCTAGCCCCTCACCTTGACCATGGCGGCGCGCACCACCCGCCCCTTCCAGGCGTACCCGATGCGGAGCACCTCGGAGACGAGGGACAGGGCGGGGTCGTCGTCGGGACCGGCCGGCTCGTGCATGACGGCCTCGTGCCGGTTGGGGTCGAAGACGTCGCCGGCGGGGTCGATGCGCTCGAGGCCGTTCTTCTCCATGGTCTGGAGCAGGGCGGCGAAGATCGGCTCGACCCCGGCCTCGCCGTGGGCGATGGCGGCGTCGCACGCGTCGAGCACCGGCAGCAGGTCCTCGGCCAACCGACTCGTGGCCCGGGCCGAGGCGTCCTCGGCGTCGCGCTGGAGGCGGCGCTTGGAGTTCTCGAAGTCGGCGGTGGCCCGCTGCCAGCGGTCGAGGTAGGCGTCGCGCTCGGTGGTGAGCCGCTCGACGTCGTCGAGCAGCGCCTCCACCGACAGCTCCGACGCGGGCACCTCGCGGGAGGGGTTCCCGTCGCCGGTCACCCCGCTCTGGCCACCTCCGTCGGCGGCGGGCCGCTCGGGCCCCTGGGCCGGCGGGAGGTCGTCGAGCCCCGACAGGTCGTCGGGGACGTCGACCACCTCGGCGTCGACCACGTCGTCGCCGACGTCGTCTCGGCCCTCGGCGGGCTCCTGGGAGTGGGTCTCCGAGGGCCCGCCGTCGGGCGTCTCGTCCGGGGGGCCCTCGGCGGGGCCCGGCGTCGCGTCGGGCATCAGACCCCCTTGGGGTCGTCGCCCTCGTCGACCACCTCGGCGTCGACCACGTCGTCGTCGGAGCCGCCGTCGGTGGCCCCGGCGCCGGGCGCGTCGCCGCCGTAGGCCCCGTCGGCCTCGGCCTTGGCCGCCTCGTACATGGCCTGGCTCATGGCCTGGCTCGAGGTCATCAGCTTCTCGGTGGCCGCCTTGATGGCGTCGGTGTCGTCACCCTCGAGGGCCGTCTTGAGCTCGGCGAGGGCGGACTCGGCCGCCTCCTTGTCGGGGCCGGAGACCTTGTCGCCGTTCTCCCGGAGCACCTTCTCGGTCTGGTACACGAGGGTGTCGGCCTGGTTGCGGGCCTCGGCCGCCTCCTTGCGCTTCCGGTCCTCCTCGGCGTGGGCCTCGGCGTCCTTGATCATCTGGTCGATCGAGTCCTTGTCGAGCGAGGACTGACCGGTGATGGTCATCGACTGCTCCTTGTTCGTCGCCCGGTCCTTGGCGGACACGTGGACGATGCCGTTGGCGTCGATGTCGAAGGTGACCTCGATCTGGGGCACGCCGCGGGGCGCCGGGGGCAGGTCGACGAGCTGGAACTTGCCGAGCGTCTTGTTGTACTGGGCCATCTCCCGCTCGCCCTGCAGGACGTGGATCTCGACCTGCGACTGCATGTCGTCGGCCGTCGTGAACGTCTCGGTCTTGCGGGTGGGGATGGTGGTGTTGCGCTCGATGAGCTTGGTGGTGACGCCGCCCTTGGTCTCGATGCCGAGCGACAGCGGGGTGACGTCGAGGAGCAGGACGTCCTTGACCTCGCCCTTGAGCACGCCGGCCTGGATGGCGGCACCCACGGCCACGACCTCGTCGGGGTTGACGCCCTTGTTCGGGTCCTTGCCGGTCATCTCCTTGACCAGCTCGGACACCGCGGGCATCCGGGTCGAGCCGCCCACGAGGATCACGTGGTCGACCTCGCCCTTGTGCAGCCCGGCGTCCTTGATGGCCTGCTCGAACGGGCCCTTGCAGCGGTCGAGGAGCTTCGAGGTCAGGTCCTGGAACTTGGCCCGGGTCAGGGTCTCGTCGAGGTGCAGCGGGCCGTCGGCGCCGGCGGTGATGTAGGGCAGGTTGATCTGCGTCTGCTGGGTGGACGACAGCTCGATCTTGGCCTTCTCGGCCGCCTCCTTGAGGCGCTGCTCGGCCATCGGGTCCTTCGACAGGTCGATGCCGTGGGCGCCCTTGAAGGACTGGACCATCCAGTCGATGATCGCCTGGTCCCAGTCGTCACCGCCCAGGTTGACGTCGCCGTGGGTCGACTTGACCTCGAACACGCCGTCGCCGATCTCGAGGACGGACACGTCGAAGGTGCCACCGCCGAGGTCGAAGACCAGGACGGTCTCGTCGGCCGTGCCCTCGCGGTCGAGGCCGTAGGCCAGCGCTGCCGCCGTGGGCTCGTTGATGATGCGGAGCACCTCGAGGCCGGCGATCTGGCCCGCCTCCTTGGTGGCGGTGCGCTCGGCGTCGTTGAAGTAGGCGGGGACGGTGATGACGGCCTGGTTGACGGTGTCGTTCAGGTACGCCTCGGCGTCGGCCTTGAGCTTCATCAGGGTGCGGGCCGAGATCTCCTGGGCGGCGTAGGCCTTGCCGTCGATCTCGGTCTTCCAGTCGGTGCCCATGTGGCGCTTGACCGACCGGATGGTGCGCCCGGGGTTGGTGATGGCCTGGCGCTTGGCCACCTCGCCGACGAGGACCTCGCCGGCCTTGGAGAACGCGACGACCGAGGGGGTCGTGCGCGACCCCTCGGCGTTGGGGATCACCAGGGGGTCGCCGGCCTCGAGGACGCTGACGACCGAGTTGGTGGTGCCGAGGTCGATGCCGACGGCCTTGGGCATGGGGGGTTCCTCCGGTGCAGGGATGTCTGTGAACTGATGGCCACCATAGAAGTTGAGTGTGTCGTTATCAACCTGCCCCACGCAGATCTCCCCGCCGTCGGACGGCAGGGGTGGTCGGGCGCACCCGACGCAGCCCCGACCGTCCACCTCCCCGCCCACGCTCCCGGGCCGGGCCCCCGTCTCTCCTACGCTCGGGCCATGCCTGCCACGCTCGTCCTCCTCCGCCACGGCCAGAGCACCTGGAACGCCGAGAACCTCTTCACCGGCTGGTGGGACTGCCCGCTGTCGGAGAAGGGCGAGGAGGAGGCCCGGGAGTCGGGGCGGCTCATGGCCGAGGCCGGGCTGGCGCTCGACGTGGTCCACACCTCGCTCCAGACCCGGGCCATCCGCACCGCCGAGCTGGCCCTCGGGGCCATGGACGCCGCCTGGCTCCCCGTCCGCCGCCACTGGCGGCTCAACGAGCGCCACTACGGCGACCTGACCGGCAAGGACAAGGCCGAGACGGCGGCGCAGTACGGCGAGGAGCAGGTGCACGTCTGGCGGCGCAGCTACGACGTGCCGCCGCCGGCCATCGCCGCCGACAACCGCTTCAACCCCAACGACGACCGCCGCTACGCCGGCCTCCCGCCCGACGTGCTGCCGCAGGCCGAGTGCCTGGCCGACGTCGTCGACCGGATGCTGCCCTACTGGTACGACGGCATCGTCCCCGACCTGGCCGCCGGGCGGGTCGTGCTCGTCGCCGCCCACGGCAACAGCCTGCGGGCCCTGGTGAAGCACCTCGACGGGATCGCCGACGACGCCATCGCCGGGCTGAACATCCCCACCGGCGTCCCGCTCGTCTACGAGCTCGACGAGACGACCATGCTCCCCGCCGAGCAGGGCGACCCGCTGGCCCGGAGCCTGGGTGACCCCGAGGCGGTGGCCGCCGCCGCCGCCGCCGTCGCCGCCCAGGCCAAGGGGTAGGCCAGCACGGGGCGGCTGAGCCCGTCGGGAGCGGGCCAGGGCCCCGACCCCGACACCTGCGACCGACCCCGAGACGTGACCACCGAGGCCGCCCCGGACACGGGCCGGCCGCCTCTCCTACGCTCCCGGGCTTGAAGACCTTCGGGCTCATGCTCGGCTACCTGGCGGGGTCGTCGCGCCGCCGCAACCTCCGCCTCGTCGGGTGGCTGCTGGCGATCCTCGTCCTGCTGGTCGCCGTCTACAGCGTCGTCTTCCACATCCTCATGGCCCGGGAGGGCCAGGACCACAGCTGGGCCACGGGCATCTACTGGACGCTCACGGTGATGTCGACGCTGGGCTTCGGCGACATCACCTTCCAGTCCGACGCCGGGCGCGTGTTCTCCGTCGTGGTGCTCGTCAGCGGGGCGCTGTTCATCCTCGTCCTGCTGCCGTTCGCCTTCATCCAGTTCGTGTTCCTGCCGTGGGTCGCCTGGCGCGACGCCAGCCGGGCGCCGCGCCAGCTCCCCGAGGGCACCGCCGGCCACATGGTGCTCCTCGGCAGCGGGGTGGTGATCGACGAGCTGGTGCGCCGGGCCGTCGACGCCGGGGTCGAGTACGTGGTGGTCGAGCCCGACCACCAGCAGGCCCTCGTCCTCCACGACGCCGGCCGCCGGGTGATGGTGGGCGACTTCGACGATCCCGACGCGTACCGGGCCGCCCGGGTCGACCGGGCCGCCCTGGTCGCCACCACCCACGCCGACACCACCAACACCAACGTGGCCTTCACGGTGCGGGAGATCACCGACACGGTGCCCATCGTCGCCACCGCCTCCTCGGCGGCGTCGGTCGACATCCTCGGCCTGGCCGGCGCCGACCACGTGCTCCAGCTGGGCCAGATCCTCGGCGAGGCCATGGCCCGCCGGGTCCTGGGACGCGACGCCCGGGCCCAGGTGATCGGCGAGCTCGGTGACCTGCTCGTCGCCGAGGCCAGCGCCCAGCACCCCGAGCTGGCCGGCCGGACCCTGCGGGAGTCGCGGGTGCGCGAGCGCTGCGGGGTCGACGTCGTCGGCACCTGGCGGCGGGGCCGGTACGAGCCGGCGACGGCCGACACCCTCGTGGAGCCCGGGACCGTCCTGATCCTCGCCGGCACCGAGGACCAGGTGAGCGCCTACGACGGGTGCTTCGCCGTGGAGCACCCGGAACCGGTCCCGGTCATCATCATCGGGGGCGGCCGGGTCGGCCGGGCCGCGGGCAAGGCGTTCGCCGCCGCCGGCTTCCCGTTCCGGCTGATCGAGCAGCGGGCCGAGCGCATCCGGGACCCGGAGACCTACGTCCACGGCGACGCCGCCGACCTCGGCGTCCTCAACCGGGCCGGGCTCGAGCAGGCCACGGCGGTGCTGATCACCACCCACGACGACGACGTGAACGTGTACCTGACGATCTACTGCCGCCGGCTGCGCCCCGACGTCCAGATCATCAGCCGGTCCAACCTGGAGCGCAACGTCGCCACCATCACCCGGGCCGGCGCCGACGCCGTCCTCTCCTACGCATCGCTCGGGGCGTCGTCGATCTGGAACGCGCTGGGCGACAACGACACCGTCGTGGTGGCCGAGGGTCTCGAGGTGTTCCGCGTCCCGGTGCCCGACGGCCTGGTCGGCCGGTCCCTCGCCGAGTCCGAGCTGCGGGACCGGACCGGGTGCACCGTCATCGCCCTCGCCCGCGGCGACGCCCTCCACCACGACGTCGACGTCCACGCCCCGCTCGAGCGCGGCGTCGCCCTCGTCCTCATCGGCGACGCCGCATCGCAGCGCCGCTTCCACGAGCGCCACCCGACGCAGGGCTGGCTCGCCACCGGCCGGGAGCGGACCACGGCCCCCTGAGGACGACCGGCGATGCGGGGCTGTGAGAACGCCTGGTTAACGTGGGGCGCTGGTGTGCCGGGAAGTCTGGTCGGCGTCCTAGTTTCCGACCCCTCAGGCCCATGGTCACCGTCGTCGTCAGCCACCTCATCCTCGCCGCGCTCTTGTTCGCGGTCGGGTCGCACCTCCCCCGGCGGGGCGTGCTCGGGCTGGCCCTCCTCGCCCCCGCCGGCGGTGCCGTCTGGGCCCTGACCCAGGTCCCGTCGGTCCTCGACGGGGCCGAGCCGTCGAGCCGCCACGTGTGGATCGAGGGCCTCGACGTCGCCTTCTCGTTCCGGCTCGACGGCTTCGCCCTGCTCATGGCCCTGATCGTCACCGGCATCGGCGCCCTGGTCCTCGCCTACTCCTTCGGCTACTTCGGCCCCGAGGTCCCCGCCGAGCGCCTGGCCCGGTTCGCCGGCGGCTTCGTCGCCTTCGCCGGGTCGATGCTCGGCCTGGTCCTGGCCGACGACGTCTGGACCCTCTTCGTGTTCTGGGAGGCGACGACGATCACGTCGTTCCTCCTGATCGGGCTCGACCACGACGGGGCGGAGGCCCGCGCCGCAGCGCGCCAGGCCCTGCTCGTGACCGCGGCCGGCGGGCTGGCCCTGCTCGGTGGGCTGGCGATCCTGGCCCAGACGGCCGGCACGACGGCGCTGGCCGGGCTGGCCCAGGCCGACGACGCCCGGGCGGTGGTGCAGGTCGCCCTGGTCCTGGTGCTGGTGGGGGCGGTGACCAAGTCCGCCCAGGTCCCGTTCCAGTTCTGGCTCCCGGGCGCCATGGCCGCCCCCACGCCGGTCAGCGCCTACCTCCACTCGGCGACCATGGTGAAGGCGGGCGTGATCCTGGTCGGCCGGATGGCGCCGGTCTTCGCCGAGGTCGGCTGGTGGCGGCCGGCGATCGTGGCCATCGGGGGGCTGACGATGCTGGCCGGAGGGATCGGCGCCCTGCGCCAGCACGACGCCAAGCTGCTGCTCGCCAACGGGACCGTCTCCCAGCTCGGCCTCCTCGTCGTCCTCCTCGGCATCGGCCACCCCGAGGCGACCGCCGCCGGGGTGGCCATGCTGCTGGGCCACGCCCTGTTCAAGGCGGCCCTGTTCCTCGTCGTGGGCGCGGTCGACCACGCCACCGGGACCCGCGACATCCGCCGGCACACCGGCCTGGGCCGCCGCCTCCCGCTGCTCGCCACCCTCGCCGCCGTGGCCACCGCCTCCATGGTCGGCCTGCCTCCTCTGCTCGGCTTCGTGGCCAAGGAGGCCGCCCTCGACGCCCTGGTGGAGGAGGGCGGCACCTGGAGCGTCGTGGCCCTCGTGGCCATCGTCGCCGGCTCCGTCCTCACCACCGCCTACTCGGCCCGCCTGTGGTTCGGGCTGTTCGGCTCGGGCCCGGTCGACGAGCCGGCCGAGGTGGGCCACGCCCCCGGCGCCGCCCTCGTCGGGCCCGTCGTCGTCCTCGTCGCCGCCACCGTCGCCGGCGGCCTCCTCGCCGGCCCGCTGGCCGACGCCCTGGGGACGGCCAGCGAGGCCCTCGACCACGACGCCCACGGCCACCTCGTCCTCTGGGCCGGGGTCCACGCCCCGCTGCTGCTGTCGATCCTCATCGTCGCCCTCGGCGCCGGCCTCCACCTGCTCCTCGGCCGGCCCGCGGTGGCGGTCCCCCGCCCCCGGCTGTCGGGCGAGCGGGCCTTCCTGCGGACCTACGACGGGCTGCAGGACGGCGCCCGCCGCCTCACCTCGCAGATCCAGAACGGCTCGCTGCCGGCCTACATCGCCGTGGTGTTCGTCATGGTCGTGGCCGGCCTCGGGGCTGCCGCCGTGTCCGGCCTCGACGTCGGGCCCGGAGGCACCTCCGACGGGGGCCTCCTCCAGGCCGGCGTGGCCGTCCTGGCCGCCGCCATGGCCGGGGCCATCGTCGCCACCCGGCGACGGTTCGTGGCCGTGCTGATGCTCGGCGCCGTCGGCTACAGCATCGCCGTCATCTTCCTGCTCTACGGGGCGCCGGACCTGGCCCTCACCCAGGTGCTGGTCGAGACGGTGACGCTGGTCGTCTTCCTGCTCGTGCTGCGCCACCTGCCCGAGGGCTACGCCCCGCCGCCGGAGTGGGCGCCCAAGGCCCTGCGGGTGGCGGTGGCGGTGGCCGTGGGCGTGGCCGTCGCCGGCTTCGCCCTGGCGGCCGGGACCGCCCGCACCGAGCGCCCGGTGGCCGAGCGGATGATCGAGGAGGCCGAGCCCGTCGGCGGCGGCCGCAACGTCGTCAACGTGATCCTCATCGACATCCGCGGCATCGACACCATGGGCGAGATCACGGTGCTGGCCATCGCCGCCGCCGGCGTGGCCAACCTGGTGCGCGCCGCCCGCCGCCGGGACGACGACGAGGGCGACCCGCTCGGCGACCCCGACGCCGCCGACGAGGGGGTGTCCGACGCCATGTCGATCGGTCCCCGCTCGGTCGTCTTCGACCAGGTGACCCGGGCCGCGTTCCCGATCATCCTCCTCGTCTCCGTCTACATCGCCCTCCGCGGCCACAACGCACCCGGCGGCGGCTTCGCCGGCGGCCTGATCGCCGGCATCGCCTTCGTGATGCGGTTCCTCGCCGGCGGCTCGCCCCGCCTCGCCCGGGTGCGGGCCCTCCCCACCTCCGGGCTGATCGGCGTCGGCCTGCTGATGGCCGTCGGCTCCGGGCTGGCGTCGGCCGCCCTCGGCGAGGAGTTCCTCGAGTCCGACATCGCCAAGCTGCACCTGCCGGTGCTGGGCGAGGTCAAGCTCGTCTCGACCGCGGTCTTCGACCTGGGCGTCTACTTCCTGGTCCTGGGCGTGGTGCTCAGCGTGCTGACCCACCTGGGCGCGGGGGCCACGACCCGCCCCCGGCGAGCGGCCGCCGCCGAGACGGGTGGGGCGTCGTGAACCTCGCCCTCGTCGCCCTCATCGGCGTGCTCTTCGCCACCGGCACCTACCTGATGATGCACCGGACGCTGACCCGCATCATCCTCGGCGTCGGCGTCATGGGCAACGGCGTCAACCTGCTGATCATCGCCACCGGCGGCCCCCCCGGGTCGCCACCGGTCATCGGCGAGCTGGGCACCTTCGCCGACCCCGTCCCCCAGGCGCTGGTCCTGACCGCCATCGTCATCGGCTTCGCCCTCCAGGCGTTCCTGCTCTCGCTGGCCTGGCGCAACTGGACCCTCGACGGCAACGACGAGGTCGAGGACGACCTCTCCGACCGCCTCATGGCCCGGCGCGACGCCGCCGAGTCCGAGGCCGTGCCCGAGGTGGCGCCCCCCGACGACGACGTCGCCGGCGAGGCCCCCCCTCCGATGCCGCCCGACGACGGGACCGGACCGGGCGGGCCCGCCTCGTGAGCCGCCTCGTCCCCCTGACCTTCGCCCTCCCCCTCCTCGGCGTGGCCCTGAGCCTCATCGCCGTGCGCCACCGGCGCGTCCAGCGGATCATCAACCTCGCCTGCCTGACCGCGAGCCTGGCCGTGTCGGTGGTCCTCCTCGTCGCCGTCGAGCGTGACGACCACGCCGTCGTGGCCCGCATCGGCGGGTGGACCTCCGACATCGGGATCACCTACGTGTTCGACCGGCTGTCGGGGCTGCTGCTGGTGATCGCCTTCACCACCATGCTCATCGTGCTGGTGTTCGCCGTGGGCCAGGGGGCCGGCGACGAGCGGTCGCCCTCGTACCACCCGTCGTACCTGGCGCTGGCGGCCGGGATCGCCGCCGCCTTCTCCAGCGGCGACCTCTTCCACCTCTTCGTGGCCTTCGAGGTCCTGCTGATGGCCAGCTACGTGCTGCTCACCCTGCACGGGGAGGAGGGCCAGGTCCGCTCGGGCACCACCTACGTGATCATCAACAGCGTGGAGTCCCTGCTGCTCCTCAGCGCCGTGGGCCTCGTCTACGCCGCCACCGGCACCCTCAGCCTGGCCGACCTGCCCGCCGCCCTGGCCGAGCTCGACCCCGGGCTGCGGACCGGGCTCCAGCTCCTCCTGCTGCTGGCCTTCGGGCTCAAGGCGGCCGTGTTCCCGCTCTTCTTCTGGCTGCCCGACTCCTACCCGACGGCGCCCAGCCCGGTGTCGGCGGTGTTCGCCGGGCTCCTCACCAAGGTCGGCGTCTACGCCCTCATCCGCACCCAGACGCTGCTCTTCCCCGACCAGCACCGGCTGCTGCTCGTCGTGGTGGCCGCCCTGACCATGCTGATCGGCGTGCTCGGCGCCATCGCCCAGGGCGACGTGAAGCGGATCCTCTCGTTCCACATCGTCAGCCAGATCGGCTACATGGTCATGGGCCTGGCGGTGGGCGGGGTCGCCGGCGTGGCCGCGACCGTCTTCTACCTGATCCACCACATCCCCACGAAGACCTCGCTCTTCCTCGTGGAGGGGATCATCGAGGACAGCGAGGGCACCGGCACCCTCGACCGGCTGAGCGGCCTGGCCCGCCGGTCCGGGCCGCTGGCCCTGCTCTTCGCCGTGCCCGCCCTCAGCCTGGCCGGGCTGCCGCCCTTCTCGGGGTTCGTCGGCAAGCTGGGGCTGATCACCGCCGCCGTCGACCGGGGCCAGTGGGTCCTCGTCGGCGTGGCCCTCCTGGTGAGCCTGCTGACGCTGGTGTCGATGGCGAAGATCTGGCTGGGGGCCTTCTGGGGCCGCGTCGACGGGGCCACGCCCCCGGACCGGGACCCGACGACGGGCGGCATCCTCCGGACCCGGCCGACCATGGGCTCGGCCACCGCCCTGCTCGTCGGCGTCAGCCTCGCCGTCGCCATCGCCGCCGGGCCGCTGTTCGCCCTGTGCCAGCGCACCGCCGAGGACCTGACCACCCCGGGCCGCTACGCCGAGCAGGTCGGTGAGCCGTGAGCCTCCGACGGACCGCCCCGTGGACGATCGTGCTGACGACCATCTGGGTGCTGCTCAACGGGCGCCCCCAGGTGGCCAACGTGCTCGGCGGGCTGGCGGTGTCGGCGATCGTGCTGATCGCCTTCCCGCTCGCCGAGGAGGGCGGGGGCCACCGCTTCCACCCGGTCGCCACCGTCGCGTTCGCCCTCCACGTGGCGTGGAGCCTGGTGACCTCGAGCCTGGCCGTCGCCCTCGCCGTGGTGGCCCCGACCCCGGCGCGGCTGCGCTCCGGCATCGTCCGGGTGGAGCTCCCGGGCGCCTCGCCCCTGGTGACGACGCTGGTGGCCAACGCCATCACCCTCACCCCCGGCACCCTCACCGTCACCGCCCAGAGCGACCCGGCGGTGCTCCACGTCCACGTGCTCGGACTCGGCGACGTCGACGAGTTCCGGGCATCGATCCACGACCTGCACCGGCGGGCCGCCGCCGCCTTCACCCCCGTCGGAGAGGCGCCGTGACCGTCGTCGCCATCATCTGCTTCGCCGCCCTCGCCGCCTGCGCCGGGGCCTGCCTGTTCCGGCTGTGGCGGTGCCCCACCCTGGTCGACCGGGCCATCGCCCTCGACACGGTGACGGCGACGATCGTCTCGGGCATCGCCGTCGGCATCGCCGTCACCGGCGACGGCATCTACGCCGACGTGGCCCTGGTCCTCGGGCTCCTCGGGTTCCTGGCCACGGTGGCCATCGCCCGCTACATGGGGAGGCGCGGCGCGTGAGCCCCCTCGACGTGGTCGGAGCCGTCCTCCTCCTCGCCGGCACCGGGCTGACCGTCACCGCCGTCGTCGGCCTCTACCGCCTGCCCGACGTGTACGCCCGCATGCACGCGGCCACCAAGCCGGCGACGCTGGGCATCACCTGCTGCCTCCTCGGCGCCGCCCTCACCGTCGACGACGTCGACATCGTCACCAAGCTGCTGCTGGCGGTGGCGTTCCAGCTGGCGACGGCGCCGGTGTCGGCCCACCTCCTCGGTCGGGGCGCCCACGAGGCGGGCGCCGACCAGAGCGAGCACACCGTCGTCGACGAGCTGGCCGACTGACGACCCGCGAGGGCCGCGTCGCGCCCGGCACGTCGTGGTCCGGGCGCGGCGATGCCCCCGCCCGGGAGGCGGGGGCATCGATGGCGGTCGGTGCCGGTCAGACCGTCTCGGGCGCCCGGGCCGGGGCCGAGGTGCTGGCCGAGCTCGGGAGCCCGCCGCCCCCGCCGAACTCCGGGTAGGCGACCACGCCCATCTCGGGGAGGTCCAGGCCGACGAGCTCGTCCTCCTCGGCCGAGCGGATCCCGCCCGAGGCCACCTTGTCCTGGATCTTGAAGAAGGCGAAGGCGAGGCCGAAGATCACCGTCCAGATCACGAGGGCGCCCAGGGCCTGGGCGCCGAGCTGGCCGGCGTCGCCGTAGAGGATCCCCTTCACGCCCTCGACGTCGGAGCCGTTCCAGCCCGCCCCGTAGCTGCCGTCGGAGAAGATGCCGACGCACAGCACGCCGAAGGTGCCGCACACGCCGTGGACCGAGATGGCGCCGACGGGGTCGTCGATCTTGAACCGCTTCTCGATGACGAGCACCGACTCGATCACCAGGACGCCGGCGATCAGGCCGATGACCGCCGACCACCCGGGTCGGGTGAAGGCGCAGGGGGCGGTGATGGCCACCAGGCCGGCCAGCATGCCGTTGGCCATCATCCCCGGGTCGGGCTTGCCGCCGCGGACGTAGGTCATCCACAGCATGGCGGCGACGGCCCCGAAGGCGCCGGCGATGGCGGTGTTGGCGGCCACGGTCGCGAACTGGACGTCGGTGGCGGCGAAGGTCGAGGCGGCGTTGAAGCCGAACCAGCCGAACAGCAGGATGAAGGTGCCGAGCATCGCCATCGGGATGTGGTGGCCGGGCAGGGCCCGCGGGGTGCCGTCGGCGCCGAACTTCCCGATGCGGGGTCCGAGGACGAGGGCCCCGGCCAGGGCGGCGGCGCCGCCCACGGCGTGCACGACACCGGACCCGGCGAAGTCGGCGTAGCCGGCGCCCAGGCCGAGGGTGTCCCAGGTCTTCCCGAGCCAGCCCCCGCCCCAGGTCCAGGCGGCGAAGATCGGGTAGTAGATGGCGCCGCAGAACAGCCCCCACACCACGAAGCTCTTCCACTTCCAGCGCTCGGCCATGGACCCGGTCGGGATGGTGGCGACGGTGTCCATGAAGGCGACCATGTAGAGGAAGAAGGCCAGCACCGCCGGGGTGATCCGGTCGCTGTCGCCGAGCATGGCCCAGCCGCCGTGGAACAGGAACGTCCAGCTCCCGCTCCCGACGAGGGCCCCGCCGAGGGGCTCGGCCCCGTAGCCCCAGTCGAACCCGGGCAGGTCGTAGGAGTAGCCCCCGAACGCCAGCGGGAAGCCGACGAGGAAGAACCCGACGAAGCCCAGCCCGAAGATGGCGAAGTTGGTGCTGACCACGTGGGCGGCGTGCTTGGCCCGGCAGAAGCCGGTCTCGACCAGGGCGAAGCCGGCCTGCATGAAGATGACGAGGATCGCTCCGATCACGATCCACAGCAGGTTCAGCTGCTGGCCGAGGCCGACGGTCGGGTCCGTCTCCTGGGCCCCGGCCGGCAGCCCGACGGCGAGGGCGAACGCCCCGGCGAGGACGGCCGCGGTGGCGGCCTTCTTGGCGTGACGGTGGATCCTCATCGGGCCACCTCCGACCGGCGGTGGCGAGGGGTGTCGCTCATCGATCTCTCCTTTCGGACCGTCGTGCGACGGCCGGGCCGGACCGTAGGGACGGGGTGTTACGCCGCTGTGCGACGGGTGTGAACGAGAACGCTCGACCTCGTGCCACCGATCTGACGCGGAGACGGACACGTCGCCCCGACCGGCCGGGCTCAGACGGCGTCGACGCCCTGCTCTCCGGTGCGCACCCGCAGGACGCGCTCGACGGCGGTCGTCCAGACCTTCCCGTCGCCGATCTTGCCGGTGCTGGCCGCGGCGGCGATGGCATCGACGACGGCGTCGGTGGCCTCGGCGACCACCAGCACCTCGACCTTGACCTTGGGGACGAAGTCGATCTGGTACTCGGTGCCCCGGTAGGTCTCGGTGTGGCCGCCCTGGCGGCCGAAGCCCTTGACCTCGGTGACGGTGATGCCCGAGACGCCGGCGCCCTTGAGCGCCTCCTTCACCTCCTCGACGCGGTGGGGCTTGATGATGGCGGTGACCAGGTTCAGCACGGTGGGCTCCTGTCGGGACGACGACGGTGGGACGGCCGGCCGGTGCCGGCGACCCGCGGCCGCCGGGCCGGCGACCGGCGCGGACCGTACGGACGGGGTGTTTCGCGTCGGTGCGACCGGTGTGAACCCAGGCGGTCGGTCGTCTGGCGAAAGGCTGTCCGCCCGACGGACACGACCCCGGGCGCGACGGTGCCCCCGCTCGTGGGGCGGGGGCACCGTCGGTCCGTCAGCAGGTCACGGGTTGGTCGTCCTCAGATCGCATCGGCCCCCTGCTCGCCGGTGCGGATCCGCACCAGGGAGTCGATGGTGGTGACCCAGACCTTGCCGTCACCGATCTTGCCGGTGCCGGCGGCCTTGGTGATCACGTCGACGATCGCATCGGCGTCGCCGTCGTCGAGGACGATCTCGAGCTTCATCTTGGGGACGAAGTCGATCTGGTACTCGGTGCCCCGGTAGGTCTCGGTGTGGCCGCCCTGGCGGCCGAACCCCTTGACCTCGGTGACGGTGATGCCGACGACGCCCGCCTCCTTGAGGGCGTCCTTCACGTCGTCGACCTTGAACGGCTTGATGATCGCAGTGACGAGCTTCATGCCTCCACCTTCGCCTTCTTGCTGAGCCGGTCGAGCTCCTTGGTCGACAGCGTCTCGGTGAGCTCGGCGTAGCTCACACCGGCGAGGGAGTCACCGGCGTAGCCGGGCGAGCCGTGCTCGAGGACGTCGAGGCCCTCGATCTCCTCCTCCGGGGTGACCCGCAGGCCGACCGTGTACTTGATGGCCATGAAGAGGGCCCCGGCCGTGATCGTCACGAACAGGAACACGGCGACGACCATCACCGTCTGGGTGATGAGCTGGTCGAAGCCGCCCCCGTAGAACAGGCCGGCATCGGTGCGGCCGAGGAACGCGTCGTCCTTGGCCGCGAACAGGCCGATGGCCAAGGTGCCCCAGGCGCCGCAGACGCCGTGGACCGAGATGGCGCCGACGGGGTCGTCGATCTTGACGACCTTCTCGAAGAACTCGACCGAGAAGACCACCAGGACGCCGCCGACGGCGCCGACCAGGATGCCGGCCCAGTTGTAGAAGGCGCCGCAGCCGGCGGTGATCGACACCAGGCCGGCCAGCACGCCGTTGCAGGTCATGCCCACGTCGGGCTTGCCCGTGCGGAGCCAGATGGTGGCCATGCCGGCCACGCCACCGGCGGCCGCCGACAGGAGCGTGATGACGGCGATGTCCTGCACCAGCAGGTCGGCCGCCAGCTCGGAGCCGGGGTTGAAGCCGAACCAGCCGATGAAGAGGATCAGCGTGCCCAGCAGCACCAGCGGGATGCTGTGGCCGAGGATGGCCCGGGGCTTGCCGTCCTTGGTGTACTTGCCGAGGCGGGGGCCGAGGATGATCGCACCCATGAGGGCGGCCCAGCCGCCCACGCTGTGCACGATCGTCGAGCCGGCGAAGTCGCTGAACGGGACCGACAGGATCTTGCCGGTGCCGTCGTCGTCGGCGCCGAGCCAGCCGCCGCCCCAGGTCCAGCGGACGACGATCGGGTAGATCAGGGCCGTGATGACGAAGCTGTAGAGGAAGTAGCTCTTGAACTTCGTCCGCTCGGCCATGGCCCCCGAGACGATCGTCGCCGCGGTGGCGGCGAAGGCCACCTGGAAGAAGAAGTTCGTGTGCAGCGTCAGACCGCCCTCGTAGGTCTGGTCGGCCAGGAACCAGCCGCCGAGCCCGAAGAAGTCGTTGCCGTCGGGCCCGTAGGCGATGGTGTAGCCGATGAAGAAGAACGCCAGGACGCCGGCCATGCAGTCCATGAGGTTCTTCATCATGATGTTGGCCACGTTCTTGCCCCGGGTGAGCCCGGCCTCGACCAGGGCGAACCCGGCCTGCATGAACAGGACGAGGATGCCGGCGATGAACACCCAGAGGTTGTCCAAGATGTCCTGGGTCGTGGGTTCGTAGACCTCTTGGGCGCCCGCCGGCGCGGCGAGGAGGAGGGCCGCCGCACCGGTCAGCACCCCCCCGATGAAGAGCTTCCGTCTCACGTGTTCCTCCGTAGGTGGATGTCCGCGCTCCGACCGGGTGGCCGGAGCGATCGGGGTCGACCGTAAGGAGGAGATGTTTCCGCCGAAGGGGCTCTGCGTTTCACGTTTCGAACGCTTGGCTGACCCCCGTCTGACGCCTTGGTGCCGGGGGCCTCGCGTCTCCGCAGGTCACGGGACCCACCCCTCGGGGACGGGCGCAAACCTGTTCGGTGGAGGCCCGCCCGGGCGCGACGGTGCCCCCGGGGAGTCCCCCGGGGGCACCGTCGAGGCCGGTCTCAGCTCAGGTGGCGGCGGTCAGATCGCGTCGACGCCCTGCTCGCCGGTGCGGATCCGCACCACGGCCTCGACGGGCGTGACCCAGACCTTGCCGTCACCGATCTTGCCGGTGCCGGCGGCGGCGACGATCACGTCGACGACCCGGTCCATGTCGATGTCGTCGATCACGACCTCGAGCTTGACCTTGGGGACGAAGTCGATCTGGTACTCGGTGCCCCGGTAGGTCTCGGTGTGGCCGCCCTGGCGGCCGAACCCCTTGACCTCGGTGACGGTGATGCCGACGACCCCCGCCTCCTTCAGGGCGGTCTTCACGTCGTCGAGCTTGAACGGCTTGATGATGGCGGTGACGAGTCTCATTGGTGGTGTCCTCTCCGTCCCGCTCAGACCGTCGCGCTCGGTGCCCGGGAGCCGTGGGACGACTCGAGGGCATCGGACACCTGGTAGCCGGGGCTGTCGTGGTAGGCGGTCTCGCTGTGCTCGGCCAGGTCGAGACCAGCGTCCTCGACCTCCTCCGACACTCGCACACCGATGGTGGCCTTGAGCGCCATCATGATCAGGGCGGTCACCACGAACGAGTAGACGATGGTGGCGCCGTTGGCGATCACCTGCTCGATGAGCAGGTCGGGACCGCCGCCGAGGAGCAGGCCCTCCATGAACGGGCCGTCGTAGCCCTCGAGGAGGTCGCCGTAGGCGGAGGCGAAGTAGTCCGGGTCGGCGAAGAGGCCCAGCAGGAGCGAGCCGGTGAGGCCGCCGACGAAGTGGACGCCGACGACGTCGAGGGCGTCGTCGTAGCCGAGCTTGGTCTTGAGCCCGACGGCGAAGCAGCAGACGACGCCGGCGATGAGGCCGATCCAGAGCGGCGCCATGCCCGACACGAACCCGGCGCAGGGCGTGATGGCCACCAGGCCGGCGACGATGCCGGAGGCGGCGCCGAGGTTGGTGAAGTGCCCGTCGCGGGCGCGCTCGACGAGGCACCAGGCGAGGCCGGCGGCGGCCGCGGCCACGAAGGTGTTGGCGAAGGCCTGCACGGCCTGGCCGTTGGCGGCGAGGGCGGAGCCGGCGTTGAAGCCGAACCAGCCGAACCACAGGATGCCGGTGCCGAGCATGACCAGGGGCATGGAGTGGGGCGGGTGGCCCTCGCCGGGCCACCCCCGGCGCTTGCCGAGGACCCAGACGCACGCCAGGGCGGCGATGCCGGCGTTGACGTGGATGGCGGTGCCCCCGGCGAAGTCGATCGAGCCGGGGAGGAACAGGTTGTCGTCGGAGATCACGCCCTGGCCGAACCAGCCGCCGTACACCCACTTGAACACGGGCACGAAGACCAGGAGCATCCAGACCGGGGCGAAGATCGCCCACGCCGAGAACTTCATCCGGTCGGCGACCGCGCCCGAGATCAGGGCCGGGGTGATCACCGCGAACATCCCGAGGAACAGCACGGTGGCCAGGACGAGGCCACCGTCCTCGCCCGAGATGTCGATGGCCCGGAGGAACAGGTTGTCGAAGTTGCCGATGAAGTCGTTGGCGGCGCCCGTCGTCCCGTAGGCGAGCGAGAAGCCGACCACGACCCAGACGACCGGGATGATGAGCAGGCACCAGAAGTTCATCATCAGCATGTTCAGGACGTTCCGGCTGCGGTCCATCCCTCCGTAGAAGAACGCCAGCCCCGGGGTCATGAACAAGACGAGGGCGGCCGAGATCAGCACCCAGGCCAGATTGCCTTCCATAGGAGGTTCACCGTTTCTGTGGTCGGGGGCGTCGAGCGCCCGGGATCGGGGCGCAACGTAAGGAGGGTGTGTTTCGTGAACGTTTCGCCGTCTTGACCGCTGCATGACGTGTCCGGGCCACCGGGGCGCGATCGGACCCGTCCGGTGGCCACGCCCGTGACGAGGGGTTCGTCGCCCTGGGGGACAGATCGCGGTCAGGTGGCCGCCCAGATCCGTTCACACCGCTGACGACGGGGTGAAACGAGCGATCCGTACGTTCCCCGCCGTGGATCCCGTGGCCTCCGGCGCCCCCGACGACCTCGGCGCCCTCGATGGGCCCGGCGCCCTCGACGGTCGCGGCCGGGCCGACGACCGCGGCGTGGAGATGCTGACCTGGCCCGCCCAGGAGGAGCTCCGGGTCGAGCTCCGCTCCCGCGGCGTGCCCCGCCTGCTGGTCCTGGAGGCCGGCGCCGCGCCGCCGCGGGCCGAGGACGACCTCGAGGACTGGATCTGGCTGCCGGCCGACGAGCGCGACGTCTTCGCCCGGCTCCGGCACCTGGCCGGTCGGCAGCGGCGCGGGGGCCTCGGTCCCGACACCGTCACCGTCGCCTCCGACGGCACGACCTGGATCGCCGGCCATCGCCTGCGGCTGCCACCGGCGGAGGCGGCGATCCTGCGCTGCCTCGCCGACCCGCCCGAGCGCCTCTGCCGTCGGGCGGACCTCGACCGGGCGGTGTGGGGCGAGGCGCCCCACGCCCGCCGGTCGCTCGACAGCCGCATCTTCGTGCTCCGGCGTCGGATCGCGCCCTACGGCCTCGTCGTCCACGCCGTCCGGGGGCGGGGCTTCGTCCTCACCACGCCCGGCCCCCACACCCGGGGGGAGTCCTGGTGACCGCCGCCGCGCCGCCCCCCGCCGGTCGCCGGACCGACGGCGGGCTCTACCTCGTCGCCCAGCTGGCCCTGGTCTTCGCCGCCCTCCTCTGGATGCCCTTCGGGGTCCGCGACGCCACCGGCGTGTCGAACGTCCTGCCCGCGCTGCGGCCCGCCCCGGCCGAGACGCCCCGGACCGCCGAGTGGGACCAGGTCACCGCCGAGGCGGTCCGTCGGCCCGCGCCCGGGCGCCCGGCGGTCGTCGTCGCCGTCCTGGTGGCCGGGATGGTGCTCGTCGCCGCCCGCCGCCGGTCGGTCGGGCACGGCCGCCCGCGCCCCTCCCTCGGCCCCCGCCCGGTCCGCGCCGGCCGCATCGGCAGTCGCGCCCCTCCCTTCCTGCGCTGATCCCCGGACCGGTGCGCCCGCCCGGTCCCCGATCGCGCCCGCCCTCGGGCGGGAGGAAGGAACGACACCATGAGCGCTCCCCGCGCTGCCGCCCGGCCCCGCCCGGGCACCCCGCCGTCGTCCGCCGCCGGAGCACCGGCACCGGACGACACCCGCACGGTCATCGACGGCATCGCCGTGCTGCGCTGGCCCACCGACGCCGAGATCCGCGACGGGCTCGTCGCCGACGGCACGCCCCGCATCCTCGTGGTGGAGGACGACGCCCCCCCACCGCTCGTGTGGGACCGCCACGAGGACTGGGTGCGCGCCGGCTCGGGCCGGGCCGAGGTCGAGGCGCGGTCGGCGCGCCTGGCGGCGCGCCCGGCCGAGCCGCGACCCGGCCCGGTGGTGCCGATGCTCGACGCCGACGGGATCGTCCGCACGGCCGACGGCGAGTGGGCGGCGATCCCGCCGGTCGAGGCGCGCCTGCTGGCCCCGCTGCTCGACCGGGCGGACCACGTCGTGCACCGCGCCGACCTCCTCGCCGCCGCCTGGCCGCAGGGCGGCGTCAACCAACGGGCCCTCGACGGCCGCATGAAGCTGCTCCGCCGTCGGGTGGCCCCGCTGGGCATCAAGATCCACACCGTCCGCGGCCTGGGGTTCCTCCTGGAGATGGGCGACGGCTGACCGCTGGCGACCGGCCGACGAGGTCATCCGGCACGAACGGTCACGCCTACGTATGCTCCCGGCCCATGGCCCGCCGTGAGACCTACCTCGACCACCTCGCCTCAGTGCCGCTGTTCTCGGCCTGCTCCCGGCGCGAGCTGGGCAAGATCGCCAAGGCCGGCGACGAGCTCAAGGTGAAGGCCGGCCACGTGCTGACCAGCCAGGGCGACGCCGGGCGGGAGGCGTACGTCATCGTCGACGGCTCGGCGACCGTCAAGCGGGGCAACCGCAAGGTCGCCACCCTCGGCCCCGGCGAGAGCGTGGGCGAGCTGGCCCTCCTCGACCACGGGCCCCGCACCGCCACCGTCGTCGCCGACACCGACATGACCCTCTTCGTGGTCGGCGCCCGCCAGTTCGCCGCCGTCCTCGAGGACGTGCCCACCCTCTCCCGCAAGGTGATGGCGTCGCTCGCCGGCCGCATCCGCGAGCTCGACTCCAAGATCTTCAGCTAGGCCGACCGACCGCCGACCAGCCCTTTGGCGCGCGCGTCCCTGGTACCGATCGCGCCCCCCACGGCCCCGATCCGTACCGAGAACCGCCGTGGCCTCGTCGTCCCTGGTCGGACGGGAGTCGTCACATCGGCGAAACAACCGAGAAACGTCGCCTCCGTACGGTCCCGGCCATGGACGACGCGCAGTCCAACGGTGGACGGCCCGAGATCACCCTGGTGCGATGGCCCGAGCAGGAGGCGACCCGGGCCGCGCTGCGCGCCGAGGGCCGACCGCGGATGCTGCTGCTCAACCCCACCACCCCGGCCCCCGAGCCGGGCGACGAGATGGAGGACTGGGTCCGCATCCCGGTCGCCGAGGCGGACCTGCGGGCCCGGGTGCGCTGGCTGGCGCACCGCGTCGCCAGCGGGCGGACGGTCCGGGTCGAGACCCGGCCGGTGCTCGACGACGACGGGCTCTTCCGGGTCGGCGACGAGTGGGTCGCCCTGCCGCCGGTGGAGCACCGCCTGGCCCGGGCCCTGCTGGACCGGCTCGGCACCGTCGTCACCCGTGAGGCGCTGGCCGCCGCCGGCTGGCCCGAGGGGGCCCCGGGGCGCAACGCCCTCGACGTCCACGTCCTGCGCCTGCGCCGCCGGCTGGCCCCGCTGAGCATGACGATCCACACGGTCCGCAGCCGCGGCTACCTCCTCGCCGTCAGCGGGCCCCGGACCGCGGCCAGCGGCGGCTGATCGCCCCTGGCGCTCGGAGTGGGTCCTGGCCTGGGGCCATGAGTAGTTTCGTGGCCACCATGACTGCCACCGATGAGGCTGCTCCGACCACGTCGAAGCGGATCCGCCCTCACCACCTCGTCATCGGCCTCGGAGCCGGAATCGCCCTCTTCGCCGCCCTGCTCGGCGGGTGGCTGCCGCTGCTGACCGGGTGGCACGACGACTCCCCGGTGCGGCGCGAGGTCTGGGGGAACGTGCCCAGCGCGGTGAAGCTGGCGTTCTACATCGTGATCCCGGTCGCCATCTTCATCGGGGCGCTGTCGTTCTCCAACCGCACCAAGAACTGGCAGCGCGGCGGTCCCGACGACCGCTCGACCACCCCCAAGAACGTCAAGCGCCGCATGGCCGACTTCCGGGCCGGCGTCTACATGAAGACCCTCCTGCGCGACCCCGCCGCCGGGGTCATGCACTCGCTGATCTACTTCGGCTTCCTGATCCTCCTGGCCGTGACGATCATCCTGGAGATCGACCACCAGGTCCCCGAGGGCATGAAGTTCCTCCACGGCGACGTGTACCGGGCCTACGTCCTCGTGGGCGACGCCGCCGGCCTCGCCCTGCTGAGCGGGACGGTGTGGGCGATCGTGCGCCGCTACGTCCAGCGCCCGTACCGGATCCGCATCAAGTCCAAGCCCGAGCACGCCCTGATCCTGGGCACCTTCCTCGTCCTGGCCGTCAGCGGCTTCGGGGCCGAGGTGTGGCGCATCGCCCTCGACGGTCGCCCCGAGTTCGAGCAGTGGGCGTTCGTCTCGTACCCGCTGTCGGGGCTCATCGAGGACTCCAGCACCCTGTCCGGCGGCCACCAGATCTGGTGGCTGGTCCACGTGGCCAGCTTCGTGCTGTTCCTGGCCATCCTCCCGGTCACCATGCTCCGCCACATGTTCACCTCGCCGCTGAACATGTACCTGCGCGACAAGGAGCGCCCGAAGGGCGCCATGAAGGCCATGCCGAACCTGATGGAGACCGAGATGGAGAGCTTCGGCGCCTCCACCGTCGAGGACTTCACCTGGAAGCAGCTCCTCGACACCGACTCGTGCACCATGTGCGGCCGCTGCACCAGCGTGTGCCCGGCCCACGCCACCGGCAAGCCGCTCGACCCCCGCGAGATCGTCCTCAAGACCGGCGAGGTCATGGCCGCCACCGGCAGCCCCAAGGTGTCGCCGCCGATCGGCCTCGACGGTGAGATCACCATCGGCGCCGACTCCCTCTTCGAGCGGATCACGCCCGAGGAGGTGTGGGCCTGCACGTCGTGCAAGGCCTGCGACGAGATCTGCCCGGTCAACATCGAGATCCTCGACAAGATCCTCGACATGCGGCGCTACCTGTCGCTGATGGAGCCGGACAAGGCCCCGACCGAGCTCACCAAGGCGTGGGGCTCGATGGAGAGCAGCGGCAACCCGTGGGGCATGAGCTCCTCGGAGCGCACCAAGTGGGCCGAGAAGCTGGGCGACTCGATCGTGGTGGTCGACGGCACCGAGGCCCTCGAGCACGAGTACCTCTACTGGGTCGGCTGCGCCGGGTCGTTCGACGACAAGAACCAGAAGGTCACCCAGTCGATGGCCAAGCTGCTCCAGCGGGCCGAGATCGACTTCGCCATCCTCGGCCCGGCCGAGAACTGCACCGGCGACCCGGCCCGCCGCTCGGGCAACGAGTACATCTTCCAGATGCTCGCCATGCAGAACGTCGAGACGCTCAACGGCATGGGTGTGAGGAAGATCATCACCCAGTGCCCGCACTGCTTCAACACGCTGATGAACGAGTACCCGCAGCTGGGCGGCCACTACGAGGTGATGCACCACTCGAAGCTGCTCGAGCAGCTGGTCGAGTCGGGCCGCCTCGACCTCAGCCGGGCCCAGCTCGACGACCGCATCGTGTACCACGACTCCTGCTACCTCGGCCGCCACAACGACATCTACATGGCGCCCCGGCAGGTCATCGGCCGCCTCGGTGGCGTCGAGGTCGTGGAGGCGCCCCGGAACGGCACCAAGGGCATGTGCTGCGGCGCCGGCGGCGCCCGCATGTTCATGGAGGAGACGGTCGGCACCAAGGTCAACGACGCCCGGGCCGAGGAGCTCGTCGGCACCGGCGCCAGCCGCATCGCCACCGCCTGCCCGTTCTGCTACATCATGATCGACGACGGCGTGAAGGGGATGGGCGTCGACGACGAGGACGTCAAGGTCGCCGACATCGCCATGCACCTGGTCGAGGCGATCGAGCAGGGCGAGACGGCCGACGCCATGTCGGTCCACGTCCCCCAGAGCCTGGGCCCCGACCCCGTCTGACCGGCACCGCCGCCCCCCGCCGGCGCGCCTGATCCGGGATCAGGCCACCGCCGGCGGCCAGCGGTGGGCGGCCCACTCCGCCCACGTGGCGAAGCCTGTGGGCGGGGCCCCGACCGGTTCGGTCCCGTCGATCTCGCCCGGCGTGGGGACGTCGAAGCGAGATCCCCACCGGCCGAGCTCCTCCTCGGAGATGGGCCAGGTCTCGTGCGGGGCCTCGGCCCACCGCCGCTCGAGGCGGCGGCGCTGCTCGTCGGGGGTGAGGGCGAAGGAGAGGATCACGACGTCGGCCCCGACGTCGGCCGCCGCCTGGCGGAGGGCGGACCGCTCGTCGCGGCTCCAGAGGCCGAAGTCGATCACCACGTCGACCCCGGCGGCGAGGGCTCGGAGCCCGATCTGGATCAGCCGACCCTCGATGACGTCCGACGCCGCCTCCGGGTTGTCGGCGCCGTAGAGGGCCTTCATCCACTCGTCCTTGGTCAGGCGGAGCGCGCCGCGCTCGGCCTCGATCCGGCGCGCCGCGGTGGTCTTGCCCGTCCCCGGCAACCCGACGGTGAGGAACAGCGTCGGGCGCCGACCGTCTCGGTGCGGGCCGTCGTCCACCGCTCCATCCTGGCCCCCGGGGCGATCGCTCGCCCCGGCCACGGATCGTGGCCCGGGCCTGGTTCCCCACCGACGCCGGTCCACGCAGCGTGGTACGCATAGGTCGTTCGGCCTAGACAGCGCCGACCACGCACAGTAGGGTCAACCCACGTTCACCACGAAGCGTGGTGGCGGGACGAGAGAGACGCACCCGTGGCCGACACGCCTCCGACGCACCCCACCCCCGACCTCCTCGACGACATCGGCCCCATCGGCGGCCAGGCGCTGATCGAGGGCGTGATGATGCGGCGGGCCGGCGCCTGGGGGGCGGCGGTCCGCCGCGCCGACGGCACCATCGCCACCACCGGGGCGGCGCTGCCCGACGACGGCGAGGGCGTGCGCCGCATCCCCCTGCTGCGGGGCCCGGTGGCGCTGTGGGAGTCGGTCAGCCTCGGGACCAAGGCCATGATCTGGGGGGCCCAGGAGCGCGGCACCGAGGACGGCAGGGGCTACTCGAAGGGGGGCCTGGCCCTCACCACGGTCATCGCCGCCGTGCTGGCCATCGGGATCCTCGGCCTGCTGCCGGCGGTGCTGCCCAAGGCCCTGGGCATCGAGGGCCGGTGGCTGTTCAACGCCACCGAGAGCGCCATCCGCCTCTCCATCCTCGTGGGCTACATGTGGCTGCTGTCGCTCAACAGCGAGGTCAAGCGCACCTTCGCCTACCACGGCGCCGAGCACATGACGATCCACGCCTTCGAGCACGGCGTCGCCCTCGAGCCGGCCGAGATCCGCCGCTTCGACCGCCGCCACCCCCGCTGCGGCACCGCCTTCCTCCTCATCGTGGTGCTGGTGTCGCTGATCGCCCACGTCGCCGTGGGCGAGGTGAGCTGGCCGGTGCTGGTGGCCAGCCGGGTGCTGGGCCTGCCGGTCGTGGCCGGTGTCGCCTACGAGGTGATCCGCCTGGCCGGGCTCCGCCGCCACTCGGTGCTGGGGCGGGTGCTGATGGCGCCGGGCTCGTGGCTCCAGACCCTGACGACCCAGCCTCCCGACGACGACCAGATCGAGGTCGCGGTGGCCGCCCTCCACGCCACCCTCGCCGCCGAGGCCGCCCCGGCGCCGGCCGCCGCTCCCGTCGGGGCGTCGGCGTGAGCGGGATGGCCGACACCGCGACAGGCCGCACCGGCACGGGGGGTCGCCCCGCCCCGCGCCCGGCGCCGTCGCTGGTGCACACCGCCACCGGCCGCATGCTCGTGCTGGCCCTGGCCACCATCACCTTCGTGGTGGAGATGGGCTCGCTGCTGGCCCACGTCGACCTGACCGTCGGCTCGTTCTCGCTCTCGGCGTCGGTCGTGCCGTCGCTGTTGCTGCTCGTGTTCCTCGGCGCCCGGTCGGTCGGCGAGGCCCGCGACCGCGACCGGCTGGTCCCGTTCTGGATCGCCATGGTCGCCGGGCTGGGCCTGGGCGTGACCCTGTTCTCCCGCTCGGGCGACGTCGTCGACGTGGGGGCCCTGCTGGTGGCGGCCACCAACGAGGAGGTCGTCTACCGCTTCGCCGTGCCCGTCGTCGGCGCCACCGCCCTGATGGTGCTGCGGGTGCCGGCGACGGCGGCCCGCGTCGCCGGGTACCTCGCCGCCGGGGCCTGGTGGGTCCTTCTGCCCGGGCACCAGGAGCAGGTGGAGAGCCCGGCCAACCTGGCCACCTACGTGGCCTTCGCCATCATCAGCGCCCTGGTGGTCGCCCGGTCCCGGGCCATCGTCCCCATGGCCGTGGCCCACTGCGTGCTCAACATCATCACCGTCGCCCACATGCGGGGCGAGATCACCGACGCCAGCCGGGGTGCGCTGAGCGCCTGCCTGCTGTTCCTGCTGGTCGGCACCTTCGCCTGGCCCGGCGACCTCCGCCGGCGGGCGGCCGACCGCGAGGACCTGGTGTCGGACACGGTCATCGACCTGCGCGACGGGCGGACCCCGTCGGTGCGCCAGGGTGACGCCGTCGTCTACCTCGAGGACGAGGTCGACCCGGCGCTGACCGTGGACGTCACCGACGAGGCCGTCGCCGCCGAGCCCGAGCCGGCCGAGGTCAGCAGGTCACCTCGAGCATGAACGGCCGGTCGGCGAGGCTGCCGGCCGTGTCGTCGGTCGCGTCGGCCCCGCCCCCGCCCCCGCCGCGCTAGTCCTCGACGCCGACGGGCTCGCCCCGCAGGCGGGGCTGGATCGCCCGCCGCCACAGGAACCAGCCCACCGCGCCCACGAGCAGGATCACCACGACCACCTGGACGTAGCCGATCACCGACTCGACCTCCTCCTGGTAGGACGAGGCGGCGTAGCCGACGAGGATCAGGGCGGTGTTCCAGACGGCCGAGCCGGCCGCGGTGTAGACGGTAAAGCGGACCGGCGGCATCTCCGAGAACCCGGCCGGGATCGACACCAGCGAGCGGACCAGCGGGACGCAGCGGCACACCAGCACGGCGAGGTACTCGCGGTCGTCGAACCAGCGCTCGGCCCGGTCGATGTCCTTGACCTTCATGCCGAGGTACTTGCCCCACCGGGCGGTCAGGGCGATGAGCCGCTCGCGACCGATGGCCCGGGAGACGCCGTAGAGGATCCAGGCACCGGTGACCGAGCCGATCGTGGCCGCCACCACCATGAGGACGACCGGCAGGACGCCCCCGTTCTCCTTGGCCCAGAACCCGGCGGCGGGGAGGACGACCTCGGACGGGATGGGCGGGAAGACGCTCTCGAGGGCGACGAGGAAGGCGACTCCGGCGTAGCCGATGGCCTCGATGACCCGGGTGACCCAGTCGGTCAGGTCGCCGAAGAGCCCGCCGGTCACCGCGACAGGGCCCCGGGGCCGACCGCTTCGGGCGTCGGTCGTCGCGGTGCCGCCCGACGGGCGTCAGTCATAGAGGTGCTCGAGCTCTTCCTCGAACGGGCCCTCGATCCGGCGGCCGATCTCGGCGGCGACGAGGACGACGACGGCGGCACCGACGGCGATGGCGAGGGCCAGGCCCCACTGCTTCCCCGGCGCGGCCAGGCCGGTCTCCTCGGTACCGATGGGCCAGGGCCAGAGCACGCGGAGCGAGCCAAGCATGAGGCCGGTGAGGGCGGCGAGGACCGGGTCGCGGTGGTACTCGAGGGCCCAGCTGAGGGCGCTGGAGAAGAGCGACAGGCCGACGACGCACCCGGCGGCGAAGACGGCGATGACGGCCAGGTCCCGGTCGTTGACCGAGCCGATGACGAGCTCGTACATGCCGATGGCGAGGAGCAGGAACGAGCCGGAGATGCCCGGGAGGATCATGGCGCAGATGGCCAGGGCGCCGGCGGCGAAGAAGAACAGGAGGCTGGCGTCGGAGCGCTCGCCGGCGCTGGCGCCGAGGACGAAGAAGGTCACGATGGCGACGCCGACGAGGATGACCAGCCGCAGGGCGTCGGGGTGCTCGATCATCCGCCAGGCGACCACGGCCGAGGCGGCCACGAGACCGAAGAACAGGGCACCCATCGGCACCGGGTGGTCCTCGAGCGCCACCTCGATGACGTGGGCCAGGCTGAGCACGGCGAGCCCGATGCCCGAGAGCAGGGGGATGAGGAACAGCCACTCGACCTCGCGGAGGCGGGCGATGAACCCCTTCACGTCCAGCTTCAGCAGGTGCCCGAGGGCGCCGGCGCCGTGGCGGATGTTGCCGACCAGCCGCTCGTAGATCCCGAGCACCAGGGCCACCGTGCCGCCCGAGACGCCGGGCACGACGTCGGCGGCGCCCATGGCGAAGCCTTTGGCGATCAAGGTGACGATGCCCACCGCCGTGGGTCGCTCTCGCTCGGGCGCGACCGGGTCAGAGGTGAGGTCCTGCACCCGTTCATCCTGACACGGGCCGTCCCCTCGTCCCAGCCCGCCCGCACCCCATCTCCACCATCCGAGGGGCGAGCACTCGCGACTGCCGACTAGTGTGCCACCCATGCGTCAGCGCACGCGGGTGTAGTTCAGAGGCAGAACATCAGCTTCCCAAGCTGAGAACGCGGGTTCGATTCCCGTCACCCGCTCTACGAATAGCCCCAGGTCAGAGGGTCGGGCAACCGTACTGGACGCCGGCTCGGCAACTCCAGGCACTCTGTCGTGCCACAAGCGTGCCACAGCAGCCGACCGCAGGGACTGTGTGTGCTGGTCCGGTAGATGCTTGACAGTGCAGCTCCGGTAGCCGTGTTCCACAGTGCGGCGCGGGTCCGGTTCCTGGGTTACAGGTGGTCCGGTTCCTGGGTTACGCCTGGTCCGGTAGGTGTGTTCCATGCGGCTGGCTGACGGGCTGTGCTTCGGGTCGAGGTTGATCGACCGGAGGTGTCGTCGTGTTGGTGGAGCTGGGTCTGGTGGATCAGCGCTTGTCTGAACCGCCCCGGGTTCAGTGGAGGGCTGGTTGTCCCAGGACGGGGTCGTCCTGGGTGTTGATGTGACGGTAGTGATCGTTCTCGAACTCGATGGGCGGTACGTAGCCGAGGCTGCTGTGGAGGCGGGTCTCGTTGAACCAGTGGACCCAGCTGAGGGTGGCGAGCTCGAGGTCGCCGAGGGTGCGCCAGGGGGCATCGCGATGGACCAGCTCGGTCTTGTAGAGGCCGATGGTCGATTCGGCCAGGGCGTTGATGCTCCTATAGATGGTCAAGTCGTTCAGGCGGCCTCGGCGGTGGGCGCGGTCGGCGCGGCGGTGGGTGGGAGTAGGGCGTAGACCTCGCGGGCGAGGTAGCGCTTGAGGCAGCGGATGATCTCTCGCTTGGTGAGTCCTTCTGCGGTGCGTCGTTCGACGTAGGCGATGGTGGGTGCGTGCCAGCGCATGCGGACGATGACGGCCCGGTAGAGGGCGGCGTTGGCTTGGCGGTTGCCGCCCCGGTTGAGGCGGTGGCGTCCGCTGGTCTTGCCGGATCCGGTCGGGACCGGGCAGGCGCCGCAGAGCTTGGCGAAGGCGGCCTCTGAGCTGATGCGGTCGGTGTTGTCGCCGGCGGCGACGAGGAGCTCGCCTGCGATGTCGGGGCCGATCCCGAACGCAGCGACCAGATCGGGGGCGGCGGTGGTGGTGAGGGCCTTGAGCCGGGTGGTGTGGGTCTTGATCTCGTCGTGGAGGTCGAGCCAACGCTGCGCGAGCGAGGCCAGGACGTGGCCCATGGCGACGGCGGGGTCGGCGGGGTCGCCGTCGGTGCCGAGCGCAGCGCAGGCGACCATGAGCTTGTGGTCGCTCAGCGGCTCGAGCGCGACGCGCAGGTGCTCGGGGGCGGTGACGAGGGTGGCCTTGAGCGCAACGATGGCCTGGGTGTGGGCCTTCACGGCGGTGTTGCGGGCGATGCGGGTGAGCCGGATCGCCTCGACGATCCCGTCGGCGAGCTTCGGGGTCGTGGCGGCTCGCCCGGCAAGGACCTGGCGGGCGGCGTTCTCGGCATCGATGGGGTCACTCTTGCCATCGAGGCGCCGTTCCCCGGCCCGCGGGGGCCGGCTGACCTCGATGACCTTGACGCCTTGGCGGCGCAGGAACCGGGCCAGGCCGATGCCGTAGCTGCCGGTGCCCTCGACCCCGAAGGCGTAGGTCGTGCCGAGAGCGGTCGCCCAGGCGAGCAGATCGGCGTAGCCGGCGTTGGTCGCCGGCAGGTGGTGCACGCCGAGACGGCCGCCGAGGCCGTCGATGGCGACAGCCACGTGGCTGTCTTTGTGGGTGTCGACACCGACGATGACATCGGTCCGGTCGAGTGCGATGCTGGCCATGGCTGTTGGTCCTCTCTTCACGGTCAACGGTCGAGCTCGCCGGCCGGGCGGGAGGACAGGACTGTGATGGGACCTGGTGCGATCAGGCTCCTATGAGGTCACTGCCGCTCGGCTGGCGGGCTGCCTTCGGGGTGCTGGACCGGCCGACCGACAAGTCAACGCAAGGACACAACGGTCGGTCGTAAGCACGGGTCAGGCCGACCGGACCAGCACCCCAGCATCATCACAGTCGTAGGAGTCGCCGACGGTGCCGATCGACGCGACGGCTCCGGCATCGGTGAGGCGCTCGGCGTAGCGGATCGAGGTGTATTGGCTGCCGGCATCGGAGTGGTGCACGAGCCCGTCGAGGCTGTGGCCGTCGCGGGTCCAGATCGCCATCTCCAAGGCGTCGAGGGGCAGCTCGGTGGGCATCGATGCTGCGGTGCGCCAGCCGACGATCCGCCTCGAGAAGACGTCGGTCACGAACGCGGTGTAGGCCATGCCGGCCCAGGTCGCCACGTAGGTGAAGTCCACGACCCAGAGCCGGTTCGGCGCAGTGGCGGTGAAGTCCCGCTTGACCAGATCCGCAGGCCGCACGGCGCTGTGGTCCGGGCGGGTCGTGATGACCTTGCGACCCCGTCGGGCGCCTTGGAGGCCCTCGGTGCGCATGAGCCGCTCGACGGTGCAACGGGCCACGTCGTGGCCTTCTCGGCGGAGCTGGTGCCAGACCTTGCGGACCCCGTAGAGGCCACGGCCCACCTCGAAGTGGACCCGGCGGATCTCAACCATCCATGCCTCGTCGGAGCGGGCCCGGGCCGACAGGGGCCGGGACTTGGCCGCGTAGTAGGTGCTCGGGGCGATCGCAACGCCATGGGATCGCAAGACGCGGCAGATCGGCTCGACCCCGAAGCGGTCGCGGTGGTCGTCGATGAAGACGACTACCAAGGCAGTCGAGGGTCGAGCTCCCTCGCGAAGAAACTCGACGCCGCCAACAAGATCTCGTTGGCTCGCTTGAGCTCGTGAACCTCAGCCTCGAGGTCCTTGATCTTCTGCGCGTCCGAGGTCGTGGTGCCCGGGCGGCGACCGGCATCGATGTCGGCCTGCTTGCACCAGCCCCGCAACGTGTCCTTGTTGACCCCGACCCGCTGACCGATCCGGACCACCGCCGCGTTCAACGACAGATCAGGATCTTGCTCCTGAGCCTCCCGAACGAGCCTCATGGCCCGCTCCCTCAGCTCGGCCGGGTACTTCCTCGGTGCTGGCATGACTCCACCTTTCCGTGGGATCAATGCCTCCACAAGACCCGGGGCGGTTCAGCTCATCCGCACCCACCCGATCAAGCACGACCGCACCCGCGAGCACGGCGCCCTGGCCAACCCCGGCGGCCGGCCCCGCCGCACCAACGCCGCCTAGAACCCGTGCCCGACTGGAACACACCTACCGGACCTCGACCGGAACACGGGTCCCGGACCTTGACAGACCGCAGGGACTGTGCTGGTCCGGAGGCGGCCCTGCTCCTCCCACCTCCCTCTGTACACACGCGGGACACTCGCAAGAGCGCACCGCGCCAGACCAGCTCGGCGATGACCAGCCGATGCGTGGCGCACGGCCCGCCGCCACTGAGGGCCCGGTTACATCGGGACTCGCCAGCCTAGGAATGCGCCACGACGTAGTCTCGACGCCGACGCGCCGGGACCGTGTCCAAGGCTTGGTGCGCCAGACACTTACGACACGAGCCGATATCCGGGCTCCACCCACGGCAGGAGGGCCCGTGAGCGATTTTGAGACGGCGTTGGAGACCATCCGGGCGATGGCCGACTCAGGGGCGCCGGAGGCAGACCAAGGCCGAAATGAGGCGCAGACCAGGCTGGACCTCATCGACCGTCTCATCTTTGAGTGCCTCGGGTGGCAGCGCGACCAAGTACACGTCGAGGTGCATCTCGACGGCCAGTACACCGACTACGAACTGGGCTCCGGCGGCCGCCAAGTTGTCGTCGAGGCAAAGCGCGAAGGACGAGGCTTTGAGCTTCCGGCCGGAATGACGCGGCCGACCATGAAGCTGAAGGACCTACAAACGCTGAGCGCTGACATATCCGATGCGATCCTCCAGGTGCTGCAGTACGGACAGACTCGTGGGATACCAATTGCAGCGGTAAGCAATGGACACCAACTGGTGGCCTTCCTGAGCAGCCGAACTGATGGCACGCCCCCGCTCGAAGGACGAGCGCTCGTCTTCGACTCGTGGGCGGCTATGCGCGACCGCTTCAAGGACCTCTGGGACGCCCTATCACCGGCTGGCGCCCAGACCCGGCGTCTGATGCGCATGCTTGATGCGGACAAAGACGCTCCTCCGCCGGAACGTCTCTCGTCAAGGATTCTCGGATACCCGGGCTACAAGAATAGAAACCCCGTGGCGGCAGAGCTGCAGATTCTCGGTGGGATGTTCTTCGAGGACATCGTTCGACAGCCAGCGATTGAGGCCGAGTTCCTCCGTGAGTGCTACATGAGTAGCGGATCACTCTCACAGTACGCTCTGGTGAGTAAAGAGATCTTGTCTGCTAGATACTCCATCTACAGCGAGGCAGAGGCAGAGGCGAGTCTTACCCCGGTCAGATCGCGGTCGGGAGTCTCGAAGGATCTTGTCTCGGACGTCTTCGCCGCCAGCTTGGGTAAGCGTCCCATAATCCTTCTAGGTGACGTTGGCGTCGGCAAGACGATGTTCACGAGACACTTCATCAAGGTTGAAGCGAGCGACATCCTGTCCAGATCGTTCGTTTTGTACATTGACTTCGGAAGCAAGCCGGCCGTCTCGGACGATCTACCGTCTTACGTCGCAGGCGAGCTGCAGCATCAGCTCGTCAGCGAATATGGACAGAACATCGACGATGCCGGCTTTGTGAAGAGCATGTACCGACCTGAGCTCCAGACGTTCGAGCGCGGCATTCATGGACAGCTGAAGGAGTCGGACCCGGAGGAGTTTCGGCGCCAGCAGATTGCCTATCTCGGACGTTTGATGGAGAACCGGGAAGAGCACCTAAAGCGAGCTCTTGATCATTACATAAAAGCACAGAGGAAGCAGGCCGTCGTCTTCTTGGACAATGTCGATCAGCGGCCATTCGACTTCCAGGAGCAGGTGTTCCTCATTGGTCAGGCGCTGGCTTCGGACTGGCCTGTCACATGCTTCCTAGCCTTGCGACCTGAGACCTTCTCGAGATCCAAGCGCGAGGGAGCGTTGACGGGCTACCAACCGCGTGTCTTCACGATCGAGCCGCCGAGAGTGGATCGAGTAATTGAGCGTCGACTCGCCTTTGCGATCCGCGAACTGCAAGATTCGGGAAGACTGGCGACATACCCGGAGGGGGTTACTGTATCGTCCTCCAAGTTGGAGTCTTACCTCCAACTCGTCCTAGAGGCCTTCAATTCCAATAAGGACATCGTCGGCTTTGTCGACAACATGAGCGGTGGGAACGTTCGCCGTGCGCTCGAGTACGTCACCTCATTTATCGGCAGTGGCCATGTCGACACTGAGAAGATTTTCAACGCACTCCGGCGTGGCGGCTATACGCTTCCATTTCACGAGTTCTTCCGGGCTGTGCTGTACGGTGAGCATGAGTACTATGACCCTTCAGACAGCCCGATACCTAACGTGCTCGATATCAGCAAGCCGGACGGTCGAGAACACTTCCTGCAGCCGCTGGTCGTTGCTTTCCTCGAGCGAGCAGCGAACGCGGGGAACACTCAAGGGTTCGTGCCGACCCCCGAGGTCTACGCCTATGGACAGAGTTTGGGTTTCGAGACACGGCAGATCGCCAGGGCCTTGGATCGCTGCGCCGCAAGCCGCCTCATCGATACACACCCGCGCTACATTCACGAGGCGGTCAGGGGCGCTGACTCAGAGCAAGTGCGGGTGGGTTCAGCAGGCGTCTACATCATTCGTCAACTGTTGACTGATTTTCAGTACTTGGATGCGGTCGGAGTCGACACCCCCATCGTGGACTCGTCTGCACGCGCACGCTTTCAGACGGGATGGGGCCTAGACGAGCGACTTCAGCGTGCCGAAGCCCTCCGCCAGTACCTGGACGAGCAGTGGCTTCTGCTCAATGGCGACGATCTCCCGTTCGATTGGGCCAAGGTCAGCGCTGTAGCGAAGCACAGCATCGATGACGTTCGAACCCGGAGCGCACGACGGGCTAGCGGAGCAACCCGGCATCGATAGGTCGCCGAGCAGACAACGCCCACCTCGGGCCCAGCCTCGATCGCCGCACAGACGAGCGGCGGGCTAAGAGCACCAGTCGTTGCAACTCAGCTACATAGGTTCGTCGGTGGTTCGCGCCCGTGCGATCATCCCGCTGAGTGCGTCGGCGATGGCTCGGTCTCTCTCGGCGGTGGCGTGCTGGTAGATCAGGGCAGCCCGAGGCGAGGCGTGGCCCATCCTTGCCATCAGCTCCTTGGTGCTGGCGCCAGTCGAGGCGGCGAGGGTGTTGCCGGTGTGGCGGAGGTCGTGGAAGCGGAGGCCCTCGATGCCGACGACTCGCATGACCTTCTGCCACTCCGTGTAGAGCGTGCCTCGCCGAAAGGGCACGCCGCCGGGTCCTGGAATGACGAGGCCGTCCCGACCGGGCGCTGCGTGCTCCTCGAGGTGAGCGGCGAGGTCGGGCAGGATCGCCGCCGGGATGGCGATCGTGCGCACACCTGCGTCGGTCTTGGGCGGGCCGGTCACGAGGGTCCCGTCTTTGAGGAGCTGCGTCTGCTCGACGACCCGCAGCGTGCCTCGCTCGATGTCGACCCGTCCTCGCTTGAGCGCTTGTAGCTCGCCGAGGCGCAACCCGGTGAACGTGGCCAGCAGGACGAGGATGCGGAACCGAGGGCTGACGAGGTCGGCGATCTCGTAGACCTGCGCCACGGTGGCGATCGGGCGCTCCGGCGGTCGCTCGACACCAGCGTTCTTGAGGATGCACGGGTTCTTGATGACCAGCTCGTCCTCGACGGCCGTCCGCATGATCGTGCTGAGCAACCGGTACGCCTTGGCGATCGTCGACCGACCCGGCTTGCCAGCGGCAATCAGGGTGGCGTGCCACGCCCGGATCTTCGCCGGCGTGAGGCTGCCGAGCTCGATCGGGCCGAGCGTCGGGAGGATGTGCAGCCGCAGGAAGCCCTCGTACAGCTCCTGGGTGCGGGGCCGGAGGTCTGGACGCAGGGCGAGCCAGCCCCAGGCGTACTCCTCCAGCGTCACCTGACCGGCCCTCGGGTCGATCCATGCGCCCCGGTCCTGATCGGTGCGGATCTGATCGAGGAACCGCCCGGCGTCAGCCTTGGTGGCGAAGGTCGAGGGAGCGGCGATCAGCTGCCCCGCCCCGTCCCGGTACCGGGCTTGGTACCGGCCAGACGGCATCTTGCGGATGTTCCCGAACTGACGTCGTGAGCCCATGTCGGCCTCCTGGTGTGTCAGGTCGCCGGTCGGCGGCCTCGCTGATTGCCGAGTGCGAGCCGCGCCGCTACTGCGGCGCGCTCCACTGGCGAGGCGGCCGGCCCTCGTAGACGACGAAGCCAGCCACGCTGTTGCCCCGATCGATCAACTCGACGCCCGTGTAGGCCGCGTCAGGTGAGTCGGCGTCCAAGGCGAAGACCTCGACTCGCGTCGCGTCGTTGTGCTGAGTGCGACAGGCGACGGTCACGACACCTCGGTCGGGCTGGGCGCCGATGCGGATCCGCTCGAAGCCGTCCGCGTCGAGGAGGGTCACCTGGCTTTCGCCATCGGCGTTCGTGGCGAGCCGGATGCGACCGATGCCGGCGTCGTCCATCACAACGACCCGATGCGTCCGCACCTCGTCCTCGAGCCGCAGACGCAGGTCGGTCACCTCCGCACGGAGCCGGGACACGGCGTCAACGACGCCCGGCTCGTGCGGCATGGTTCCGCCGCCAGGGCGCGCTGTCGGATCGTCCACGCCTCGGCGGGGTGGACGCGTAGGGTCGCTCATCGTCGGGACCTCCCGGGGTTCCGGCCACGGCCCCGGGCAGTTGCAGCTGCGCCGGGGCCACCTTCTGTCTGTCGTGGGTTACCCAGCAGACCACCGACCAATGCATTCGTCAACCACAACGACGTAGCGTCGTCAGGATGGGCAGGCGGGTCGATGTCGACGACCTGGTCGGGCTCGACGAGATCGCCCGGCGGTTGGGCATGACCCACGTGACCTCGGCACACAATCTGGTGCGCCGTCACGCCGACTTCCCCCCGTTCGTGGCCAACGTCGGGCGGGTGCGGATCTGGGCATGGCCCGACGTCGAGAAGTGGGCGAAGGCCACCGGTCGACTCCCCTAGCGACGACCCGCCGATGAGCCTCCCGGGCGGGTCGGCAGCTGAACGGTGTTCTCCTTCATCCAGCGCTGGACGTCGGCCGGGTCGAAGCGGATGAGGTGGCCCCACTTGATGAACGGAATTCGCCGCTCGTAGACGAGCCGCCGGACGTGGCGGACGTTCACGCCGAGGTGGTCGGCCACCTGCGTGATGTTGAGCAGCCGCGGCAGCTCTGTGGTTGGGGAGTCGGTCGGTGCGGTCATCGGGATCGTCCTCCGGTCGGAGCCGTGCGCCGGGTCGAGTGGCGAGAGGTGCGCGATGGGCGCCTCTACAACTCCTCTCTCTGACCTAGGCCGCGTTCGTTGCAGATTCACTTCAAGAAGTCGGGGCCTGTCAGATGGTCTGTGTAGGAGCTCCTCTTCCATGAGGTAGTGAACGTGTCCATGACCGATGACGAGGTCGAGCGGTCGGCTGAGCGGGCTGCTGTGCAGCAGCTCGTCGATGCCGGACTGCTCGACGATCTGATGTCCCGGGTTGATGCCGGGGAGGTGCAGCTGACCGGCGAGGGCGGCTTCTTGCCCGAGATGATCAAGGCCGTCCTCGAACGGGGTCTGGCCGCTGAGCTGACCGGCCATCTCGGCTACGAGCGGGGCGACCCGGCCGGACGGGGGTCGGGGAACTCGCGCAACGGCTCCACGCCGAAGACGGTGGCGACCGAGGTCGGCGATGTCGATCTGGCCACGCCCCGGGACCGGCTCGGGACCTTCGAACCCCGGCTGGTCCCGAAGGGCGCCCGGCGGACCGGGGGCCTCGACGAGATGATCATCTCGCTCTACGCCGGCGGCATGACCATCCGCGACATCGGCGCTCACCTGGCCCGGACGCTGGGCACCGAGCTGAGCCACGAGACGATCTCGAAGATCACCGACGCCGTGCTCGAGGAGGTCAAGGCCTGGCAGAGCAGGCCGCTCGAGGAGCTCTACCCGGTGATCTACCTCGACGCTCTGGTGGTCAAGGTCCGAGACGGCCATCAGGTCCGCAACAAGGCCGCCCACATCGCCGTCGGCGTCGATCTCGACGGCATCAAGCACGTGCTGGGGATCTGGGTCCAGGCCAACGAAGGGGCCAAGTTCTGGGCGGCGGTCTGCGCCGAGCTGGCCAACAGGGGCGTCCGAGACGTCCTCATCGTCTGCTGCGACGGGCTCACCGGGTTCCCCGAGGCCATCGAGGCGACCTGGCCCCAGGCCACCGTGCAGACCTGCGTCGTGCACCTCATCCGGGCCTCGATGCGCTTCGTGTCCTACAAGGACCGCCGAGCCGTCGCCGCTGCGCTCAAGCTCGTCTACACCGCCCCCAACGCCGAGGTCGCCGAGGCCGCCTTGCTCGAGTTCGCCGAGTCAGACCTCGGTCAGCGCTACCCGGCCACGGTCTCGACCTGGACCGCCGCGTGGGAGCGGTTCATCCCGTTCCTCGAGTTCCCGCCGGCGCTGCGCAAGGTGATCTACACGACCAACACGATCGAGTCGCTGAACTACCAGCTCCGCAAGATCATCAAGAACCGCGGTCACTTCCCCAACGACGACGCCGTCGTGAAGCTCCTCTGGCTCGCCATCCGAGACATCGAAGACAAGCGGGCCCGCCAACGCGCCGCCGAAGCCGGCAAGGCCCGCAACAAGCGCACCGCCCCCGGCCACCTGGTCGAAGGCGCCGCCACCCACGGATGGCGACCCGCCCTCGGCGCCCTCACCATCGCCTACCCCGACCGCCTCGCCGGCCGGATCTGACCCCCCAACCACGAGCTGCTTACACAGAAGTCTTGACAGGCCCAGAAGTCGCGAGAAATGTCCGCGAGCCCCGGCTCGCGGACACCCATCCGAGGCTCTCGACCCACCCTCAGCAGACCCACGAACCGACATCGGCAACACGAACGACGAAGCACGATCTGACCGCCAGAATCCACCACTGACCAGCCATCGCGAACACCTGGACCACGACCCTCATCCCGGTCCACAACGACCCCGATGGCGAACAAGATTGCAACCTTCGGCTGCACGATCCCCCGCACGACGGGCTAATGGCGTGGTTCCGCCCGATGGGCGTGGACGAGGTGGCGTACCACCAGAAGACCGTCGTCGGCCGAGCCGACGACCACCCCGGCGCCGCCCTCGACTACTACGGCTCCCGAGGCGAGACGCCGCTGCGGTGGGGCGGCGCCGGCGCCGCTCGCCTCGGCCTGCACGGCGAGGTAACGCCGGAGGCCTACGACGCCGCATTCGGCCCCGGCGGGTTCGTCGACCCGATCACGGGGCGCCGGCTGGCGGCGACGAAGCAGCCAGGGTTCGAGCTGGTGGTGAGCGCCCACAAGTCGGTCGCAATCCTCGGAGTGGTCGACCAGGCCGACGACATGCACTCGATCCTCGACGTCGAGACTGAGGCGACGATGGACTGGCTGGACGGCTGGTTCCAGGAGCGGGGCGGGCGCCGAGGCCGGGCACAGGTCCGCGCCCAGACCGGTGGACTCGTCTACGCCCGGACCTGCCACGGGACCTCTCGGGCCGGCGATCCGATGCCGCACGATCACGTGCTGGTCGCCAATGTGGCCGAGATGCTCGACGAGAGGGGCGGACACAAGGGGCTCGACTCCGCCGCCCTGCGGGACACCGTGGAGGCGGCCACGATGGTCGGCCGGCTCCACTCCGCCGCCCGCGCCGTCGATCTCGGCTTCACCATCGAGCCCGACAACGGCCCGTCGGGGAACCTGCGGCACTGGCGCATCGTGGGCGTGCCCGAAGAGGTGTGCGAGCTGTTCTCCAAGCGCTCGGACGAGATCAGCGCCTACCTCGCCGAGACCGGCCACGACAGCTACCGGGCCCGAGCCGTCGCCGCTCGGGGGAGCCGGGCGCCGAAGCGGGACACCGGCGTCGACGAGCTGATGCCGCAGTGGCGAGCCGAGCTGGCCTCCATCGGCTGGTCGGTCGACCGGCTGCTCGAGACGCTCGACGCCGCTCGCATCCCCGGCGCCGGAACCCCCTTCGGGATGAGCGACGAGCAGGTCGAGAGGCTGACTGGCGAGGTCCTCCACATCGACGGGGACCTGATGGCTCGGCACAAGGTGTTCACCCGAACCCAGCTGATCGCCGTCCTGGCGCCGAAGCTCTACGGCTGGGACCCGAGGGAGCTCGACCGCATCGTCGACCACGTCCTCGCCGGCTCAGCGGTCGTCCCGCTCATCGGCGCCGGCGCACTGCACGAGCAGGTCTACGCCACGGTCGAGGTGTTAGCCACCGAGCAGGCGATCGCCGCAGCCGTCGAGCGACTTGTCGAGGCTCCCGGCCCGGCGGTCTCGGCTGACGAGGTCGATGCCGCCATCGAGGCCAAGGAAGACGAGATCGGCCACTTCCTCACCGACGGTCAGGTCGACGCCGTCCGGGCCGTCTGCTCCTCGGGCCGTTCGGTCGAGGTGATCGTCGGTGTCGCCGGCGCTGGCAAGACCACTGCGCTCGACGCCGCCGCCTCCGCGCTCGAGGGCGATGGCTACCGGGTCATCGGGACCTCCACCAGCGGACAGGCCGCCCGGACCCTCGGCGACGACGCCCACATCGAGAGCCGCACCATCGCCTCGCTGCTCTGGCGGATCGACCACGACCGCATCAGGCTCAACGACTGCACCGTCGTCGTGATCGACGAAGCCGCCATGACCGCCGACGCCGACCTGCTCCGCCTCATCACCTCCGTCGAGCGAGCGAGGGCGAAGGTCGTCCTCGTCGGCGACCCTCGCCAGCTCTCGGCCATCGGTCCCGGGGGTGCGGTGGCGTCGCTCCTCGACCGCCACCCGGAACTGCTGACCACTCTCGACCGCAACGTCCGGCAGCGGGACCCAGCCGAACGCGCCGCCCTGGCCGAGCTGCGCCACGGCTCGGTCGAGCGGGCCGTCGACTGGTATCTCGCCCGAGGACGCACGTCCCTCTCATCCAACCGCACCGAAGCTCTCGCCGGGATGGTGCACGCCTGGGCCGCCGACGTCGACGCCGGGCACGACACCGCCCTCCTGGCCTGGCGCCGGGACGATGTTCGGGACCTCAACCGCCTCGCCCGGGACCTATTCCGGGACTGTGGCCAGGTGTCGGGGCGGGACCTGTGGGCTCCCGGCGGTCGTCCCTACGCCAAGGGCGACCAGATCGTCGTCCTCGCCCCGCTCCCGGACCAGGGCCTCGTGACGAGCGAACGTCTCACCGTCACCGCCGTCGACGTCCGCGCCTCACGCCTCGCCGCCGAGACGAAGGACGGCCGCTCGGTCGTCCTCGACAGGACGGCGATCGACGCCGACCACCTCGACCATGGCTACGCCGTCACCGTCCATCGAGCCCAAGGCGCCACCTACGACCGAGCCCACGTCCTCGCCGCCGGCGGCGGCCGAGAGCTTGCCTACGTCGCCATGAGCCGAGCCCGCCACGGCACCACCCTCCACGCCGTCGCTGACGACGTTGCTCAGGCTCGCTTCGACCTCGCCCTCGACTGGAGCGTCGACTTCGCGCAGCGGTGGATCTCCTCGCAGTTCGAGCGCACAGGTGCGGCCCGCGACCCGTCACAGGTCTGTACGAACTCAACTGCGCTGGCTCGACCCCTTGGCCCCGCACCGCTCTCAGCCACAGACGAGGCAGCTCAAGATCTCGGGTTGGGACTCTAGGTCTCCGCAGCCCCTTTGACCTGACCTAGCATCAGTCGTCGCCTCCCTCCTCATCCCCGAAGTCGGCTTCATTCGGCGAGTTGCGCACCAGTGACGAGTAGGCGCGGGATCCAACCAACTCAGTGGCCACTTCACTGTTGTCGCGAGCCCATTCCACGATGTGAGCGCTTGACTCGTCCCACAAGTCTGATGCGGACAACAAGGCCAACGCAGCGTCCCGCTCCAGTACGCCCCGTCGTACCAGTTCGGCGCCGCCTGGTGATGGAACCCAAGCCGAGAACTGAACCACGTATGGCGCCACGGCCGCAGACGCTTGAGCGATGAGATCGTTCTCTTCGGAGAGGCTCTCGGCGACTCTCAGTACACCCGTAAGAGTCCAGGGCAGTATCGACGCAGCGCGACCACCCCACTCAACGAGTCGTGCGAGCCGATCGTCACTCGTCCGACCACGGACCACCTTCTCCTCGTTCTCAGCCAGTTCTGGAAGGAGTCGCCTCGAGATCAAGAGCCGGCTCATGTCGTAAATTTCGCTCAGGCGCGGGTCCCGCAGAGCCACGAGACGCGCTGCGGTCCGCTCGAATGGTCGTCGACGAGACAAGGCATCCCTATACTCATCTGTAGTTTCGACCGCTTCCCAAGGGAGCCATCCAAGTCGAATCGCCAGTTCTGCCGACCCCTCGCTTCCGATGAGTTCAACCATGGCCTCGGCCCTCATCAGAAGTGTCTCCCGGATCAGAAGAGCGCTTGCTGCACTCAATCCGCCGAGTATGGCCCCTCGACCGAAGGGTGTGGGGGTAATCGGACTCGCCACCCGCAGTAGTGCAGGTGGCTCAAGCATGCGCTCAGTCATCCTCTGAATGCCGGCTGCAAGGCGACTAGCCTCATGCGACCCGCTGCCGACAGAGCGAGCGAAGATCGTTTGAGCACCTACATTTCCGGCATCTTCAAGATTCACCTCGTTCTCAGAATAATAGGCCAACAACTGGCTCTCCAACCTACGTATCACCGGGGCGCGACGTATTGGCTCGTTCGAGAATAGATCAGCTAGAGCGCTGGGCGAGTCGATCGCTTCTACGGTTCCATCCCAATAGTGATCTACGAAGTACTGGTGAGCCGCAGAGTTCGTGTTCTCCGGTTCAAGAACGATAAACAGTCCGTCGGAGGCAAATCCTGGTCGCGCTGCACGGCCGCGTATGTTTCTGATGCGAGACGCACGAAAGGGCTGCCCGAATGGCAGCGCGAGTCGGCAAAGAACGACCGCTCTGAACGGAAGGTCCACGCCTTCTGCGAGAGTGGTCGTCGCCACAAGAGTGTGAAGGACCTCGCGACGAGCAAGCTCTTCCACTCGCCGGCGAATCGTAGGCGGCATGCCGGCGTGATGGACCGCGAGTCCAACCCGCACATATGCGGCAAGCGGATGACCCGGGTACAGCCGCGCCTCCACCTCGTCTGCTAAGCCCTCTAGCTCGGCTCGATCCGACTCAGACGTCAGATTCTCGCTCAATCTGCGGTCAAGGTACTCGCGATACTGACCGTAGAGCTCGGCTGCCAGGCTCTCGGCCCAGTCTCGACGGGACTCGACGAGAAGTACGGACTCCAAGCGCTCTACAAGAGTTGCCGCAGCCAATGCAGCGGCCGCCTTCGTTTGCTTCGGGCGGGGCAACCGAGGTGGCGTTCGCAAGTCACCTCGTGCGACTAGATCGCCATTCTTGGCCCACAGCACGTCCCAAACCGATGTCGCAGACCAGTCCACTTCGTGAAGGCGCGCCGGATTCGCCTCATGCTCAAGGAAGCGCACAAGAGGATCGGGGTCTGTCTGTACTGCTGAGAGGGCAAGCACTGCTACGTCCGGCCTGCGCCGCATAGCGCGCATCAGCAGAAACTCGTAAAGCAGACCTCTTGGTCCATCAGCGACTTGGTGAGCCTCGTCCGCAATCACCAGAGAGAGGCGCTCTAGAAGGTCTAGTGAACGCTCATCTGCTGAAAGAGACAGGCGGAGGATCGAGTCGAACTTTTCAGGGGTAGTCACCAGAACGTTGCCGAGGTCCGCTACCGACTCGTCCAGTTCGTAGGCGCCAGTCCATAGTGTGACGGCACAGATGGAACTGAGGCGACGTTGAAAGTCTCGATGCACCTGACGGGCGAGGGCATTGAGCGGCGCTACGTAGACGGTGAGCGAGGCCGGGTTGGTCGCCATCTCGCGCGCAATTCGGAGCTCCGCGAGGAATGTCTTACCCGTGCCGGTCGGCGTAGATACGAACGCACGGAGCGAATCAAGGAGGCCCGCCCCAACGGCAGCAGCTTGCGAAGGCAATAGTTCCTGTCGTCGGGCCCAAGGCGGCCCCCCGTACGCCCGATCAACATATTCTGGCGGTACCCGATCGGCCGCCAACTGAAGTAGATCGTGCTGCGTGCGGTAGCGGAGGGCAAACTCAGCCTCCCTCAGTAGTCGGAAGGTTGCCGGATCGGATAGAGCGGCCGCCAACACCTGGTCAAGCCCGGCACCAGTGTCGCCCAGCCACTCTCTGCTCGCTGCGGCCACAACGGCGTCGACGGTCTGCGCGCCGTTGAGTCGGTACGCCCCCTCAAGGATCCGATGCGCACGTATGAGAGAGGGCTCCAGTCCCGGGATCGATCGAAGCGACCGAGCGGATCGGAGTGCACGAGTCGGCTGGAGAGCGCCTAGGTAGAGCGCAGCCGCCAACTTAGATAGTTCCCTCGTCCTGTCTGGTGTGAGCCTCGCCGCGATATCTATCGTGCTTGCAAGCGCCTCTAGCCGAATCCTCAGGTCGGTAGGCACTTCATTCAGGATCGGCGGTATATCCGCCGAGAACAACGCGACCTGGTGGGCTATGGTGACTACTGCTTCCGGCAAAGACCACTTGACATTTAGTCCGAACTGAACTCGGGTCCACGCGTCCCTAGCGTCCGCAAAGGCTTCGTCAATCGCAGGCGGCTGTAGAACCTGACGAAGAACCATTTCGACGTCTTCGTTCACAGTGCACCCGTCACGAATGCTTCGGCGTCTGGAAGTGCTAGTAGGACAACTCGCTCTAGCAATGCGCCCGTAGGCGTCACTCTACCCTCGAGTCGCGAGAAGATGGAGGCGACAGCTCCTTCCAGGTCACATTCGTTCGAGTCGATCAAGATCGACCCCACTATCGAAGTGGATCCCGTCATCAACAGTGGAAGCCTGAGATGCTCCGGATCGGCCTCTCGCTCATAGAGCCATTTGAGAATGAAGATTGAGTCTGCAATGCGTTCTGATGTGCTCTTTGCAACGTCTCGTTGGATACCAGAAATCGCATTGCCGGCGTCAGCGTCCAAGGTTGATTTAGCTTCAGCAACGTGAAGATACTCATCTGCCACGAGTGGCCCGGCCCCGGCGTGAAGACGCACCCCCAGCACATCAAGACCAGGCGGCTGAGCCGCCGGGCCGGAGGCGGAGAACGTCAGCGGATAGATCGACTCCGGTGTGTGCAGCCCGTGGTGGTACAGCAAGAGCGCGCCAACTAGCTCACCAAGATCTGACAGGCGAGTGTTGGCGGGACCGGATCCTCCGACCGGGCGGCGCCAACGCTCGAGGTGGAACTGGTGGAGCGCCTCTTGAGCCGCCGGACGATCCGCCAACGTGACGACGTCGCAGATCAAGGCGCCGCCTGCCGGACTGACACGAGTATCCACGTCAAGCTGCGCGAGCAACGCCGCCAGGTGCGGCGCCAAGTGCCTCGACAGCGGGATCACACGACGAGATTAGGAGCCGAAGGTGTACCCGTGGTCTCCCCGCCCTTGCGCAACGGCACCGTGCTCACGATCCCACGTTCCGTCAGTGGATTGCCCTGGTTCGGTTCGCGACCGCGTAGCGGTGTTCCAGCCTCGACGCACCACCCGGAGGCGCCGTTCTGAGGGGGGTGTCGAGGTCGTGTTGCGTGCCATTGGCGTGCCATTCGGGGTGGGAAGTGGGGTGTCCTGGCGGGTAGCGGTGGACACTCCTGACCACCCCTGACCTGGGGTTACTCGCATCAGGCGTGGTCAGGGGTACGCCTCTGGCTAGTTCCCAAGCTGAGTACGCGAGTCGATTCCCGCCAGCGCTTTACAGCAGGCTCTGGTCAGCGGTTGGCGAGGATCGCTGAATCGCTCACCCCGTTCGTTCGGTTCACAGGGATGCGTCGGGCTCGGAGCGGACGGTCAGCGTCCGCCTCGGCGTCGCCGGCACTGTCGCAGGGGCGGGGCGGCCGAGCAGGTAGCCCTGGGCCAGGTCGACGCCGAGCTCGACCGCGCTGTCGAGCTGGTGCTGGTCCTCCACGCCCTCGATCAGGACCTTGGCGCCGGACGCGTCGGCGAGGGCCACGGCCTGGCGGACGAAGGCGACCGCCGAGGGGTCCGGGAGGCGGCGGGCGATGGCGCCGTCGATCTTCATGATGTCGGGGCGGAGGGCCTCGGCCACGCCGAAGGTGGCGTGGTCGGCGCCGAGGTCGTCCAGGGCCACCTTGGCCCCCATCTCGTGGTAGCGGTCGAAGATGGCGCGGAGGCGGGGGACGCTGGCGATGTGCTCGCTCTCCACGACCTCGAACACCAGCTGGGCCATCGGCACCCCGGCCTCGGCGATGGCGGCCTCGGTGGTGCGCAGGCAGATCGACGGGTTGTAGATCGAGCTGGGCAAGAAGTTCACGAACAGCTGATGGTCGCCCAGCCACCCGGCGGCGCCCATGATCGCCGTCCGCCGCGCCGCCGGTCGAGCGCCTGGTGCCAGCCGCCGTCCATGGCGGCGCCGAACAGCTCCTGCGGCGGGATCATGACGTCGGTGCCCACGTCGGTCACGCGCAGCAGCGCCTCGTGGGCCACGACCTCCATCGTCCGCACGTCGAAGATCGGCTGGTAGTGGCACTGCATGCTGCGCGGGTCGGCCAGCGTCGACCGCCACGCGGCCAGCCGGGGGTCGGTCCCGTCGTCGGCCTGCTCGATGCTCTCGACCAGGTTCCCGCACGAGCAGCTCGGGACCGGAGCCGATGGGTGGGACGGAGATCGCATGGGCGCCGATCGGCCGGCGGCGCCGATCGCTGAGCGGCCCCGGCCCCCCTCACCCGATGGGTTGAGGCCGCCGGGGCCGTCACGTCGGGCCGGACCGCGGCTCACCGCGGGCGGCGGTGCTCCGTCGCCACCGCTCAGGAGGCGACGCCCTGGCGTGCGGGCTCCAGCTCCGGGGCGAGGGCCGGCGCAGGTGGGTGCGCCTCGATCGTGACGTGGGGGACGAGGCGGTCGAGCCAGCGGGGCATCCACCAGTTGCGGTCGCCGAGGAGCGCCATCGTCGCCGGCACGAGGACCATGCGGACCAGGGTGGCGTCGAGGAGCACGGCCAGAGCCAGGCCGAACCCGAAGAGCTTGATCTCCCGGATGTCCTCGAACACGAACGACCCGAAGACCACGACCATGATCGCGGCGGCGGCGGAGATGACCCGGGCGGTCGAGGCCAGGCCGTCGGCCACCGACGCGGACGCATCGCCGGTGCGGTCGTACTCCTCCCGGATGCGGGAGAGCATGAACACCTCGTAGTCCATCGAGAGCCCGAAGGTGATGGCGAAGAGCATGAGCGGGATGAACGGGTTGATCGGACCGGCCTCGATGCCGAGGAGGGCGTCACCCCACCCCCACTGGAAGACGGCGACGACCACGCCGTAGGTGGCGGCGATCGACAGCAGGTTCATCAGCACGGCCTTCAACGGGACCAGGACCGAGCGGAACACCACCAGGAGGACGAGGAACGACATGCCGAGCACGGCGGCGAAGAACAGCGGCATGCGCGCCCCGAGGTAGTCGGTGACGTCGATGTTGGTGGCGGCGCTCCCGGTGACGTGGACCTCGAGGCCGGCGGCGGCCGCGTCCGGGACGGCGGTGTCGCGCAGGGTGCGGACGAGCTCGGTGGTCGCCTCGTCCTCGGGCGCGGACGTCGGGATCAGGGTCATCACGTGGGCCCCGGGGTCCGACGGATCGTCGGCGACCGGTGCGGACACGGCGGCGACGCCGGGCGTCTCGGTGAGGGCCGCGTGCAGCTGATCGATGCTCCCGCCCGGCGTGGACGGCCCGGAGGTGGCGGTGACGACGAACGGGCCGTTGAAGCCGACGCCGAAGCCCTCGGCCAGCAGGTCGTAGGCCCGGCGGGTGTCGGACCCCTCGGGGTAGCTGCCCTCGTCGGACCAGCCCAGGCGGAGGCCGAGCACCGGTGCCGCCAGGACGACGAGCACGACCGCCGCCAGCGCCCCCCAGAGGCCGGGCCGACGCTGGATGGTGCGGCTCCACCGGTGCGACAGCGTCGCCTCCTTGGGCGGGGTCGCACGCGGGGGCACCACCTGACGCAGCCGGGGGACGAACCGGCTCGCCCCGAGGACGGCGACGGCGAGCACGGCGCCCCCGACGATGAGCGGTGCGAACCCGATCCCGATGCCGAGGACGGCGCCGGCCGTCGCCCCGGCCGCCAGCAGACCCCGCCACCGCGTGACCTCGAGCCGCCCCGCGGTCAGGGCGATCAGGGCCGGCAGCAGCGTCATCGACGTGACCATGGTGGCGAGCACCGTGGCCGAGACCCCGATCCCCATGCCCGAGAGCATCCCGAGGCCGACCAGCAGCAGGCCCAGCATCGAGATCACGACCGTGGCCCCGGCGAAGCCGACGGCCCGGCCGGCCGTGCCCATGGCGACCACGGTCGCCGCCCTCGGCGGATGGCCGGCCCGCACCGCCTCCCGGTACCGGGTCACGATGAAGAGGGCGTAGTCGATGCCGACGCCGAGGCCGACCATCAGCCCGAGCAGCATCGTGTCCTCCGGGACGGTCGTCAGCCGGCTGAGCAGGATGATGGTGCCGGTGCCGATGCCGACGCCGCCGAGCGCCACGGCGATGGGCAGACCCATGGCCAGCACCGACCCGAAGGCGACGATGAGCACGACGACGGCGAAGGCGATGCCGATCAGCTCGGTCTCGGGCGGTTCGAGCTCGGCCAGGTACTGACCGCCGGCCAGGACCTCGAGCCCGTCGATCGACGGGGCCTCGGCGGTGATGAGCTCCCCGATCCGGGCCGACTCGGTGTCGTCCACGTCGGCCGTCAGCTGGACCGGGGCGAACGCCAGCCGGCCGGCCAGCGGGCCCGACGCCGCGATCTGCCCGACCCCCTCGTCCGAGTAGGGCGAGACGACGGTTGCGCCCGGTGCTCGCGGCACCCCGTCGGCGTCGGGGAAGCCGGCGTCGACGGCGGCGAAGAGCTCCTCCAGGCCGGCGACGACGGCGGGGTCGTCGACGCCCTGCTCGGCCCGGACCACGATGGTGCCGGACTGCCCTCCGGTGCCGAGCTCGGGGAAGTGCTCCTCGAGCACGGCGAACCCGGCGTCGCTGTCGGACCCGGGCGCCGACGACCCGCCCCCGAACGCGGGGCCGACGGCGCCGGCGGCGGCCAGGACCGCGACGAGGACGGCGGCCCAGAGGCCGAGGGTCGCTCGGGGGTGGTCGAAGCACCAGCCGCCGACTCGGCCGAGGACGGACACCTTCGGCGACGGAGCACCCCCGCCGCCGTCGACGGCGGTGCGGGGGGACGGAGGAGCAGGCGGTGCGCTCGGCGTGATCGACATGGCTGCCATCGTCGGGACAGCCGGCCCCGTGCGCATCGGGAGTCCGGCCCCTTCGGAGCCACCCGATCGGCCGGCGCGCGGACCGTCCTTTCGGCCGATCCCCCCGTCGCCGGGTCGTCGTACGCTGGCCCCGTGCTGGACACGAGCCGGCCCTACTGGGCCGCACCCCGGGTGGCCGATCCGCCCGGGCCGGCCCCGCGGGACTGGATCGTCGTCGCGGTCCTGGCCGTGGCGGCGACGATCGAGACGGTCGCCCGGCCCGACCTCGTGTGGCCCGCCGTCTCCCTGGCCCTGACGCTCGGCGTCGCCGCCCTCCTCCCCTGGCGGCGGGTCCACCCCCTGGCGGTGGTCGTCGTCGGCTTCGGGACGATGAGCACCGCCCACGCCGTGGCGATCGTCCACGACGCGGACTGGGAGGGGCTCACCACCGCCATCTTCCTGCTCGTGCTGCCCTACGCCCTCGCCCGGTGGGCCTCGGCCCGAGCGGTCGGCGCCGGCCTCCTCGTCCTGGCCGTCCCGATGGTCCTGACCGCCGTCTCCGGTGCCCCGGCGGCCGACCTCGTCGGCGGGACGGTCGTCCTCCTCCTCGCCTGCGCCATCGGCATCGCCGTCCGCTACGCCCGCGAGCTGCGGGCCGAGGAGGTGGCCGGGGTGCGGTCGCGCGAGCGCGAGGAGCTGGCCCGCGAGCTCCACGACACCGTCGCCCACCACGTGTCCGCCATCGCCGTCCGGGCCCAGGCCGGTCGGGTGGTGGCGGCCTCCCGACCCGAGGCCGCGCTCGACGCCCTCTCGGTGATCGAGGAGCAGGCCGCCCGGGCGCTTGAGGAGATGCGATCGATGGTCGGCGCCCTGCGCCACGGCGACCAGGCTGAGCTGAGCCCGCCCCAGGGCGTCCGCGACCTGCGGAGGCTCGAGACGGGCGCCGGTGGAGCCGGTCCCCGGGTGGTGGTGACCACCGCCGGCGAGCTCGACGAGCTCCGTCCCGCCGTCGACGCCGCCTGCTTCCGCCTCGTGCAGGAGGCGGTCACCAACGCCCTGCGCCACGCCCGCCACGCCTCGGAGGTGCAGGTGCGGGTGGACGGCGACACCGACCACGTGCGGGTCACCGTCGACGACGACGGACGCCCGGGCGGGCCGTCGCCCGCCACGCCGACCGGCTTCGGGCTGGTCGGGATGGCCGAGCGGGCCAAGCTCCTCGGCGGCACCTTCGCCGCCGGCCCGCGCCCCGGCGGGGGCTGGAGCGTCGCCGCCACCCTCCCCCGCCGAGCGGTCACCTCGTGACCATCAGGGTGCTGGTCGCCGACGACCAGGAGATCGTGCGCACCGGCCTGCGCATGATCCTCGACGCCCACCCCGACATCGAGGTCGTGGGCGAGGCCGTCGACGGCCGCGACGCCCTCGACCTGGCCCGCCGGCTGCGCCCCGACGTGTGCCTGTTCGACATCCGCATGCCCGAGCTCGACGGCATCGAGCTCACCCGGCGCCTGGCGGGACCGGACGTGGCCGACCCGCTCGCCATCGTCGTCATCACCACCTTCGACCGCGACGAGTACGTGCACGGCGCCCTCAAGGCCGGGGCCCGCGGGTTCCTCCTCAAGGACTCCGGCCCCGAGCTGCTGGCCCAGGCGATGCGCTCGGCGGCGAAGGGCGACGCCCTCATCGCCCCGAGCGTGACCGCCCGCCTCCTGGCGACGTTCTCCGAGGGGGCGTCGGCCCGGGAGCCGGCGGCGCAACCGCTCGACCCGCTCACCGAGCGGGAGGAGGAGGTGCTGGTGACCGTCGCCCGGGGCCGGACCAACGCCGAGATTGCCGACGACCTCTGCATCAGCCTCAGCACGGTGAAGACCCACCTCGCCAGCCTCATGCAGAAGCTCGGCGCCCGGAACCGGGTGGAGCTGGCCATGTGGGCCTACGAGACCGACCGCATGCCCGCCTGACCCCGGGCCGTGAGGCCCCGCCAGCCGTCGGCGCCGTCCCCGAGCCAGGGTCCCACCGTGGTCGTAGCGTGTCGCCATGCCCGATCCCGGGGTGGAGTCGCAGCCTCGACGACCGGGGCGGCAGACAGCGGTGGTCGTCATCGTCCTCGGCGCCCTGGCGATCGTGGCCGCGTTCGCCGACGAGCGCCTGCTGGTGGCCGACCCGGACCCGTCGGCGGTCACCGCCGGCGACGTGCGCCTGGCCCGGTCGCTGCTCCGGGGGGCGATTCCGCCCGAGGCGCTGGCCGGGGCGTGCATCGCCGACGGGTCGATCGACCCGGCCTGCCTCGCCGACCCCGGGCCGGGGGATGAGCGGGACAGCATCGCCGCCGAGGTCGTGCCCCGCACCTGTCGCCGGGAGCGGTCGATCGCCGCCGACTGCATCGAGCGGGAGATGGGCGTCGACGTGCCGGAGGCGTGCGTCGAGCCGGGCGGGGGCGCCGACGTCAGCTGCGTGGCCGGCGCGGGGACCCTCCTCGTGCTCACGGACCGGTGCCTCGTCGGGGCCCGCCTCCGCCAGGACTGCCTGACCCCCGCCGGCTACGGCGTCCCCGACGACGAGGTCTCCACCGACCTGTTCGGCGGGCGGACGGGCCGGGGGTCCGGATCGGGTGGGGACGGGGGCGACGGGCGCGCCGGTGCCGAGGGCGAGGGCGTCGGCACCCGGTCCGACCAGGAGGCGGAGGACGGCGTCGACCGGCTCGGCGACCTGGTGGGCGGGACGGCGACCGTCGCCGCCGTGGCGGTCCTGGCCGGGCTCGCCCTCTGGCTCGCCCTCGGCCTCCGCTCCCTCCGTCGGGGGCCGACGCCGGACCGGCCCCCGCCCGGGCACGACGCGGGTGGGCAGGTGCGCCACGACCGGGTCGTCCTGGCCGCCTCGGTCGACGACGGGACCCGCCGGCTCGACGACGGGGGTGACGACCGCGACGCCGTGATCGCCGCCTACGTCGCCCTGCTCGACGGGCTCGACGCCTGCGCCCAGGGCCGCCGCCCCGCGGAGACGCCCCTGGAGCACATGGAGCGCGTCATGAGCTCCCTCGACGTCCGCCCGGCGCCGCTGCGCGAGCTGACCGCGCTGTTCGAGGAGGCCCGCTTCAGCGCGCACCCCATGAGCCCGGAGCACCGACGGCGGGCCGGGTCCGCCCTCCACGAGGTCGCCGCCGACCTGGCCCGGGTCCGGGAGCCGGTCGGATGAGACGATCCGCAGCCGTCGCCGCTGCCGGGGCCCTCGTCGTCCTCGTCCTGCTGTGGGCGGTCGCCGACGGGCACCCGGTCGTCCGGCCCCAGGTCGAGCGGCTCGCCGTGCTCACGGTGGCCATCGCCGTGCTCGCCGTCGTGCTCGCAGCCGGGATCCGGGCGCACCCGGAGGCGGCGGTCACCGACCTCGACCGGGCCCCCGGGCCGCCACCCGCGCCGGAGGACCTCCCGCGGGAGCTGCGGCGGATCGCCGCGTCGGTGGAGGCGGCCACCGCCGCGGGCGCGGACGGCGGAGCGCGGGCCGTGGTCCACCGCATCGGGCGCGAGCGCCTCCGGGCGCGCGGCCTCGACCCCGACGACCCGGGCACGGCGCGCGCCGCCCACGACCTGACCGGCGAGCACCTCTGGGTCCTGGTCGCCACGCCACCGGACCAGCCCATCGGGCCCGTCGACCTGGCGGCCGCCCTCCACCGGTTGGAGGCCCTGTGACCTCGGGGCCGGTGTCTGCGGTCCCGGCCCCTAACCGCGACGCCGAGGGCGGGGGCCCGGCCGAGGCCCCCCTGGCCCGCACGGCCGACCTCATGGCGGCGCTGCTGGACGAGGTCGAGCGGGTGGTGGTGGGCAAGCGGGCCGTCCTCGAGGTGGTCCTCGGCGGGCTGCTCGCCGACGGGCACGTGCTGCTGGAGGACCTGCCGGGCGTCGCCAAGACCCTCATCGCCCAGACGTTCGCGGCGGCCAGCGGGCTCACCTTCCGCCGGATCCAGTTCACGCCCGACCTGCTCCCGGCCGACATCACCGGCGTCTCGATCCTCGACCCCGGCGGCGGTGGCTTCCGGTTCGTGCCCGGCCCCGTCTTCGCCAACGTCGTCCTGGCCGACGAGATCAACCGGGCGCCGGCCAAGACCCAGTCGGCCCTCCTCGAGGCCATGCAGGAGCGCCAGGTCACCGCCGACGGGGCGACGCGCGACCTCCCGTCGCCGTTCCTGGTCATCGCCACCCAGAACCCGATCGAGCAGGAGGGCACCTACGCCCTGCCCGAGGCCCAGCTCGACCGGTTCATCCTCCGGACCCCGGTCGGCTACCCCGACCGCACCGCCGAGGTCGAGCTGATCGACCGGCGCCTGACCCGCGGCGTGGACGCCGTGGCCGTCACCGCCGTGCTGGAGCCGGGCGACCTGCTGGCCATGCAGCGGTCGATGGAGGCCGTCCACGTCGACCCCGGCATCGTCGCCTACGCCGTCGACCTCGCCGCCGCGACCCGCCGGGACGAGCGGCTGGCGGTCGGGGCCAGCCCCCGGGGCAGCCTGGCCCTGATCAGGCTGTCCCGCGTCCGGGCCGTCCTCTCCGGGCGCGACTTCGTGCTGCCCGACGACGTCAAGGCCATCGCCCACCCTGCCCTGGAGCACCGCCTCCTCCTCACCAGCGACCAGTGGGTGCGCCAGGTCGACCCGGCCACGATCCTCGACGAGGTGCTGGCGTCGGTGCCGGCGCCGACGGCGCGCTAGCGATGCTGCTCCGCGACCTGGTGCCGGTCCTCGGGTCCGACGACGCCGCCACCACGGTCCCGCTGCGCCGCGAGCGGGGGCCCCGGCTCGGCGCCTACGTCGTCCTCGGGCTCGCCGGGATCGTGCTCGGCCTGGCCGCCTCCCGGGTGGAGCTCGTCGTCCTCGGCGCGCCGTTCCTCGTCCTCGCCGTGCTGGCCACGGCCTCGGCCGCCGACCCCGAGCTCCGGATCCGGGTCCTGCCGCCGATCGGCCGCCTCGTCGAGGGCGACCGCCTCGCCGTCGTCGTCGAGCTCGTCGCCTCGCGCCCGGTGGTGGTCGAGGTGGCCGCCCGGGTCCGCGGGCCGGTGCGGTTCGACGATCCCGAGGGCCCGGTGGCCGTGGCCCGCCGGGTCGGGCCCGAGCCCGTGCGCTGGACGATCGCCCCGCGGACGCGGCACTGGGGCGAGGTGTGGGTCGATCGGGTCGAGCTCCGGGTCGACGGCCCCGGCGGGCTGGTGCGCTGGACGGGAGGTGCCGTCCTCCGGCGCCGGGTCGAGGTGCTCCCCGCCGCCCCCCGGGGTCGCGGTGCGCTCCGGGCGACCCAGCCCCGATCGGTGGCCGGGAGCCACCTGACCCGCCTCCGGGGGGACGGGTCGGACTTCGCCGAGCTCCGCCCCCACCAGCCCGGCGACCCGCTGCACGCGGTCAACTGGAAGGCGACGGCCCGTCGGGGTCGGCTCATGGCCAACCAGCGCCACTCGGAGCGGGCGGGCGACGTCGTCCTCGTCATCGACACCACCGTCGACGGCGGTGCGTACCCGCCATCGGGCCTGCTCGAGGCCGGGCGCGTGGCGTGGGCGCTCGCGGAGGTCCACCTCGCCCGCCAGGACCGGGTCGGGGCCGTCCTGTTCGGGAGCGGGTTGCGGTGGCTCCCACCCCGGGGCGGCACCCGGGGCCGCGAGCACCTGCTGCAGGAGCTGTTCGCGGTGGCGTCGCTGACGCTGACCCACCCCAGCCTCATCGGCTTCCTCCCGCCCCACGCCATCCCGGCCGGGGCGACCGTCGTCGCCATCACCACCCTCGAGGACGACGTGTTCGCGACCGCCCTCGCCTCGCTGCGCCGCCGGGGCCTCGACGTCGCCGTCGTGGTCATCGACCGCACGCCCCTGCTCGCCCCCCACCTCGCGCCGGTCCCGCCCGAGGCCGTGCGGCTCTGGCGGCTCGAGGTCGAGCAGCGCCGGCGGCGCCTGGCCGCCCAGGGCCTGCGCACCGCCACCGTCCCCGCCGGGGCCTCACCCGACGCCGCCGTCCTCGCCCTCACGGGTTCTGTCCGGACCACCCCGGTGACCCCGTGATCCGACGCCCCGCCCTCGTCGCCGCCGGGCCGATGATCGGCGGGGCGACCGTGATCCTCGCCGGGCGCGGGGCCGGAGCCCCCGGGTGGCTCGTCGTGGCCCTGGTGGTGGTCGCCGGCGCCGGGCTCTGGGTCGCCGCCGACCGGGGCGGCGACGTCGCCCTCGCCCTCGGGCTGGGCGCCGTCGGCGTCGCCGCCACCACCGGCCTCGGCGCCGACGGCCTCGCCCCCGAGGTCGTGCTGTGGGCCGCAGGGGCCGTCGCCGCCGGCGAGGCCACCGGCCTGGCCGCCCGGAGCCGGTCGACGGCCGTCCCCGACGCCGCCGTGGTGGACGCCGAGGTCGCCCGCGCCGCCGCCGTCGTCGCCGCCACCCTCGTCGGTGGGCTCGTCCTCCTCGCCGTCGGGTCGCTGCCGGCGCCGGGCGGCCTGGTGGGCGAGGTCGTGGCCCTGACCGCCGTCGTCGCCGTCGTCGCCGTCGGGGCGATCGCCACCGGGCGACGACGCTCCCCGCTCAGGGCTCCAGCTGGGGCAGCAGGATCTGGTCCAGCGCCTCGTGGAGGTCGCCGGGCGGGGGGCTGAGGACGCACACGAGCGCCACCCGGGTGACCCAGTGGGCCAGCGGCTCCGGATCGGTGCGGCGGATGACGCCCATGTCCATGGCCATCGACAGCACCGGCGCCAGGGCGGTGGTGACCTGCTCGATGATCGCCTCCATGCGGCGGGTCACGGCCCGGCCCACGAAGTCGGGCTCGTGCTGGAGGATGTGGGCGAAGACCGGGTCGGCCCGGGCCGTCTCGATGCCGGCGGCCATGAAGGCGGTGACCATCCGGGCCCCGTCGTGGGGGGCGACGATCTCGGGCAGGCGGGCGAAGAACCGGTGCGCCTCGCGGGCGCAGAGCAGCCAGGCCGCGCTCTCGACCGTGCCGACCTTCCGGGAGACCGTGCTGGGGGCGACGCCGAGCTCGCGGGCGATGTCGCTGAGGGTCGTCTTGGACGGGCCCCGGGCCGCCAGGCACACGGCGGCGGCGTCGAGCAGCGGGTCGAGCTTGGGCGACGGCGGCGGCGGGAGACCGGCCGACGGCGGCGGCGGGAGACCGGCCGACGGCGACGGCGGCAGGGCGACGACGGCGGCGTCCGCACCGTCGTCGACGCCGTCGTCGGGAGCGGGACCGGCTTGCATAGATGCAAAGATTACGGTACTTCTTTGCAGATGACAACGCGGAGCGACACGCCCCGCGACGCCACGCAGCACAACGCCACAGTCAGCCGTCGCCGGGTCCTCACCGGTCTGGCCGCCAGCGCGGCCGGAGCCCTCACCGTCGGGGTGGCCGGCCCCGCCGGGGCCAGCGCCGGCGACCCGCCGCCGCGCCGGCAGACGGCGACGACGGGCGGCGGACGAGCCCAGCCGAGGGTGGTCGTCGTCGGAGCCGGCCCCGGCGGGCTCACCGCCGCCCACGAGCTGGCCGAGCGGGGCTTCGCCGTCACCGTCGTGGAGCGCAAGGCCCTCGGCGGCAAGGCCCGCAGCATGGGCGTGGCCGGCACGGCGGCGGGCGGCCGCCGGCCCCTCCCCGGCGAGCACGGGTTCCGGTTCTTCCCCGGCTTCTACCGGAACCTGCCCGACACCATGCGGCGCATCCCCGTCCCCGGCAACCCCAACGGCGTGTGGGACAACCTCGTCGACGCCTCCGGCGTGGCCATCTCCCGCAGCGGGGGCCGGGAGGACCTCGTCATCGAGGCCGGTCCCGGCGCCCTCACCGCCGAGTCGATGGTCCGCAGCGTCGTCGCCGCCTTCCAGCTCGTCACCGACGTCCCGCCCCACGAGCTGGCCTGGTTCGCCAACCGGCTCCTCGTCTACCTGACCAGCTGCGAGGACCGGCGCTACGGCCAGTGGGAGAACGTCGGCTGGTGGGACTTCATCAGCGCCGAGTCGATGTCGACCCAGTACCAGGAGGTCGTCGCCTCCGGCCTGACCCGCAGCCTGGTGGCGGCCAAGCCCGAGGTCGCCTCGACCCGCACCATCGGGAAGATGGGCGAGGCCTTCGTCCTCTCCGCCATGGGCCGGGGGAGCGACGGCGCCCCCGACCGCGTCCTCGACGCCCCCACCAACGAGGCGTGGATCGACCCGTGGATCGACCACCTCGAGACCCTCGGGGTGCGGTTCGAAAGCGGGCTGGTCGAGCACCTGGCCGTCGAGGGCGGGCGCATCACCGCCGCCCGGGTCGCCGGCGCCGACGGGCGCACGCGGACCCTGACCGCCGACTGGTTCGTCGTCGCCGTCCCCGCCGAGCGCACGCCGGCGCTGTGGAACGCCGACATCCTCGCCCTCGACCCCCACCTGGCCGACACCGGCCGGCTGGTCACCGACTGGATGAACGGCCTGCAGATCTACCTCCGCGAGCCGGTGCCGCTCGTGCACGGCCACGTCGCCTACCTCGACAGCAGGTGGGCCCTGACCTCGATCAGCCAGGCCCAGTTCTGGGCCGAGCGCAGCTTCCCCGACGACTACGGCGACGGCACCGTGCGGGACTGCCTGTCGATCGACATCTCCGACTGGACCCGGGACGGCATCGTGTTCGGCCGCCCCGCCCGGGAGTGCACGCCCGAGGAGGTGTTCACCGAGGTGTGGGCCCAGCTCAAGGCCAGCCTGGAGGACACCGGCGGCGAGCACCTGCGCGACGAGGTGGTGGCGTCGTGGCACCTCGACCCGGCCATCACCTACCCGCGGCCCGGCGTCGTCGAGGCGGCCAACGACGAGCCCCTGCTCATCAACACCGCCGGCAGCTGGGCCCTGCGCTCGGAGGCCCACACCGGCGTGCCCAACCTCTTCCTCGCCGCCGACCACGTCCGCACCGACATCGACCTGGCCACCATGGAGAGCGCCAACGAGGCCGGGCGCAAGGCCGTCAACGCCCTCCTCCAGGAGGCCGGGTCCTCCGAGCCGCTGACCCAGGTGTGGTCGCTCTACCAGCCGCCCGAGCTGGCGGCGGCCAAGAGCCTCGACCGCCAGCGGTACCGGGCCGGCCAGCCCAACGTGTTCGACCTGCCGTACCCGCTGGCCATCGCCACCGCCCCCTGAGCACCTGCGGGCGGTGGGGTGACGGCGGCGACGGGCTCGCCGCACGCCCGAGGCGGTGGTGGCCAGGGGGTGACCACCACCGCCCCGGCGGGCGGCGGCCCGCCTACCCCCGTCGTGCCGCCACCCCGGCCCCTCCCCCGACGGGTCGACCCGCCCTGCCGTCCGTCACGGCGACCACATTGCCCCGCGCCCGCCAACAGCCCGCCAACGGGCGCTCCCCCGTTGGCGCACCGGGGGTAACCTCCGGCCGTGGAGGGAGGGGACGGGGGCTCCGGCCTGCGGCTGCGGCTGCTCGGGCCGTGCACGGTCGAGGGACCGGGGGCGCCGAGCGCCCTGTCGCTCATGCAGCGCCAGATCCTCGGCCGGCTCGCCATCGACGCGCCCGGCACCGTCGCCGTCGCCGAGCTCGAGGAGGCGCTGTGGGGTGACGACCCGCCGGCCACCTCCCGGGCCGCGATCCAGAACCAGGTGAGCCGGCTCCGGGTCCGGCTGGGCCCCGAGGCGGTGCTCACCGACGGGCGGGGCTACCGGCTGGGCCTGCCGAGCGACCTCGCCGCCGTCGCCGCCGACCTGCGTGCCGCCGAGGCCACCCTCGACGACGACGCCGCGTCGGCCCACGACATCGCCGAGCGGGCGCTGGGGCGCTGGCGGGGTCGGCCCCTCGACGAGCTCGACCAGCTGGCCGTGGCCGCCGCCCTCCGCACCCACCTGGGCGAGGTCCGCCGGGCCCTGGAGGACGTGCGCCTGGCCGCCGCCCTCGCGGCCGGGCGCACCCGCTGGGCCGTGGCCGAGGCCGAGCGGCTGGTGGCCGCCACCCCCGGCGACGAGCACCGCTGGGCCCTGCTCGTGCGCGCCCTGGCGGTCACCGGCCGGCGCGGCGACGCCCTCGCCGCCCTCGACCGGGCGCACCGCTCGCTGGCCCGCGACCTCGGGCTGCTCCCGGGGCCCGAGCTGCGGGCCGCCGAGGCCCTGGTCCTCGAGGTCGAGCCCGGCACCGCCGGCACCGCGCCCCTCCGGCTGGTGGGCCGCGACGACGAGGTGCGCGCCGTCCTCGACGCCCTCGAGGCCGGCCCCGTCACCGTCGTGGTGGGCGAGGCCGGGTCGGGCCGCTCGGCCCTGGTGTCCGAGGTCCTCCGCCGTCTGCGGAGGTCCGGGCGGCGGGCCGTGGGCGTCACCACCTCCGAGCACCCGGCGTCGCCGGTGTCGACCCTCACAGAGCTGGTCGACGACCTCGGCGTCCGGCCCGACGACCGGCTGGCGCCCGTCGACCGCTTCGTCGACGCCCTCGTCCGCGAGGTCGAGGACCGGGGCCCGATCGTGGTCGCCGTCGACGACGTCGAGCGGTCCGGGCCGACCACCCAGGCCGCCCTGGCCACCGCCGCCGCCCACGACGGCGTCACCGTGATGGTCACCGCCGAGCGGCCGGTGTCCCTGCCGGGTGGGCCCGAGCCGGCCCGGGTGGTGACGCTGCCCCCGCTCGACGTCGCCGCCGTGGCTGACCTGGCGGCGACGGCCCTGGACGGCGCCCTCGGGTCGTCGGGCGAGCCGTTCGACGTCACCTGGCTCCACCACATGTCGGGCGGCAACCCGGTCCTGCTGGCCAGCCTGCTGGTCGACCCGGCCGTTCTCGACCACCTCCGGGGCGGCGACCCCGAGCACACCCTGCCGCCCGCGCCCGGCGTGCGCGAGCTGGTGCGGCGGCGCGTCGCCCACCTCGGACCCGACGGGCGCGCCGCCCTCGAGGCCGCCGCCGTCTGCGGGACGTCGTCGCCCGTGGCCGTCGTGGTGGACCTCGTCGGCGAGGCCGCCGTGGCCGAGGTCGTCGCTGCCGGGCTCCTCCGCACCGACGGGGACGGCCGGCTCCACTTCCGCCACGGCGCCATCCAGCGGGTCGTGGCCGACGACGTGCCCCTCGGGTTCCGGATCGAGCTCCACCACCGCGCCGCCGCCGCCTCCGAGCGGGTCGGCGCCCCACCGGCGACGGTGGCGGCCCACGCCGTCGCCGCCGCCGAGCTCGACCCCGTCGCCGCCCACCGCTGGGCCCTCCGGGCCGCCGCCGCCGCCACGGGCGCCGGGGCCCACGCCGAGGCGGCCGAGTGGTGCGGGCGGGCGGTCGTCGTGGCCTCGGACAACCCCGCCCTCCGACCCCGGGACCTGGTGGAGGCCATGGTGCGGCGGGGCGACGCCCTCCGCCAGGCCGGCGACCCCGGCCAGGCCGACGCCCTCTTCGCCGCGGCCGACGCGGCGACGGCCATCGGCGACGTGGACCTGCTGGGCGAGGCCGCCTTCGCCGTCCTGCAGCTCGGCGCCACCACCGAGTCGGGGACGGTGCACGAGCGGGCCATGGTCCTGGCCGAGCACGCCCTGGCCGCCGTCACCGACGCCGACGACCGGGCCCGCATCGGCGCCGCCGCCAGCCTCATGTACTCGATGACCTCACGGCCCGAGCGCTGCCGCGCCCTGTTCGTCGCCGCCGAGGCCGGCGCCACGTCCTCGGCGGCGCGCCGCGACGTGCTCCCCTTCGCCTACCTGGCCCTGGGCCACCCGGCCGACCTCGACGAGCGCGAGCGCATCACCCACGAGCTCCACGACCTCGCCGTCGCCGCCGACGACCCCCGGGCCCGCTTCGAGGCCGCCCAGCTCGACATCTCCGTGGCCCTCCAGCGCGGCGACGGCGACCGGGTGCGCGCCAGCCTGGCCGAGCTGGAGGACCTGACCCCTCGCGTCGGCGACGTCGGGCGCCGGTGGGCCCTGGCCTACCAGCGGGCGGCGGTCGCCCACCTCGACGGCGACCTGGCCCGCTCCGAGGAGCTGGCCGAGCTGGCCCTGACCACCTTCGTCGACGTGTCGCCGTCGCGCGCCTTCGCCACCTACGCCGCCCAGCTCCTCCCCCTGCGCCTGGCCGCCGGCCGCCTCGGTGAGCTGGCCGACCAGCTCGAGACCCTGGTGGCCGACCAGCCCGGCGTCCCGGCCTGGCACGCGGCGCTCGCCCTGTGCGTCGCGCCGACCGACCGGGCCGCGTCCCGCCACCACGCGACCCTCGCCCTCGACCGGGCGGCCCCGGACTTCACCTGGCTGGCGGCCCACGTCATCGGCGGCCGGGCCGCGGCGCACAGCGGCGACGAGGAGCTGGTGCACCGCTACCGGGAGCGCCTCGAGCCGTGGTCCGGACGGGTCTGCTGGGCCGGCACCTGCGCCTACGGGCCGGTGGACACCGTCCTGGCGCTGCTGGCCGAGGCGCTCGACCGCCCGGCGCCGGCGGCGCGGCTGGCCGGCCGGGCCCGGGACCTCGCCCGCCGGCTCGGCGCCCCGGTGTTCCTCGACGAGCTGGCCCGCTTCACCGCCTGACGTGCCCGCGCCCGGATCGCCTCGGAGGTGATCCGTGACGCGGTCAGCGGGTTCGGGACCCGCAGCGACAGGGCCCAACCCGTTCCTGGTACCGAACACGCCCCCCAACCCCACCATCCGCACCAAGAACGGCAGCGGCAGGGGCCCGCCCCGTTCGGCCGGGGACGGTCAGGTCGGATCGGGGGCGTCGTGGACCTCGAAGACCGGGTACCGGTCGGCGATGGCGGCGAAGTCGGCGACCGGGGCGCCCTTGGGGACGGGGATGTGGGGGCGGCCGCCGGGGACCTTCTCGACGTAGCGCCGCAGGATCGGACCCCGGTCGGCGGCGGGGACCTCGACCAGCCGGACCGGGCGGGGCCGAAGGCGACGCAGCACCACCCGCCCGTCGGCGGCGCGGACGTTGGCGACCCAGTTGCACTCGCCGAGCATCGAGACCAGGTACCAGCGGCCGTCCACGTCGGCCATCCCCACGGGGAACGACGTCGGCCGGCCCGTCCGGCGCCCGACGACCTCGAGGACGACCCAGCGGCGGGGCAGCAGCCCGGTGCGGAAGACGCGCTTCCAGTGCCGGGCGTACCACCGGGCGGTCTCGTCGCCCCGACCGCCGGGGTACATGTCGCGGGCGTCTTGGTCGGAGACGGGCCAACGGGCCATCGCCGCTCCTTCGGTCGGGCGCGACCCGACGGGCCGGCGTCGTCATCGTCGTCGCCGTCCGTGCCCGGGTCGAGGGTCCAAGGTCCCGAGCCACGGGCCGGCCGGCTGGCGCTCGGAGGGCGGTGCCGGCGGGTCCCGCCTACCGTGCGCCGATGGCGATGCCCCCGGAGGAGCTCTACCGCACGTTGCGCGGCCGGGCCCTCGAGGAGGGGCAGGAGCACGTCGGCGAAGCCCCGCCGGACCACCCCGACGTGGTCGGCGCCGTGGTCGACGTCCCGACCGAGGGCGGCAGCGTCACCCTGATCGCCCTGGCCGACGGGACGACGAGCATGTACAGCAGCGCCGGAAGCGGGGTGGTCGGCGCCGGCGGGCGGCCGGAGGTGGTGGTCGCCACCCGCTCGCTCCTGACCGTGGTGCAGTCGATCCTGACGAGGGTCCCGCCCGACGACCGGATGGACCTGCCGCCGTCCGACCTGGTCCAGATCACGGTGCTCACCCCCGCCGGTCGCCACCGGGCCCGGGTCCCGGCCGAGGCCTTCTGGGGTCGCCAGCCCAGCAGCGTCACACCGCTCCTGGCCGCGATCCACGCCGTCATCTCCGCCCTGCGCGAGGCCACCCCCGACCCACCGGCACCATCGTCGGAGGGCGCCGGCGCGTAGCGGTCGCCGCCCGGTCTGCCCGGCGGCGCCGTGATCCCGGATCGGGCGGCCGCCGTTCCCGGTACCGATCACGCTCCTCTGCTGCACGATCCGTACCAAGAACGGACCCGACCGGCCGCCCGGTTCCAGGTACCGATCACGTTCGCCCGCTGCACGATCCGTACCAAGAACGGACCCGACCGGCCGCCGGGCTCGTGATGCCCCCGATCCCGCCGTCGGCAAAGTACGTGGAGGCCCACGCCGCGGCCCGGGGCTGACGAGAAGGGTCACAGCCGGCGTCGGAGGGCGATTCGCTGGCGATTCGCCGTCGGACAGCGATTCGCTGGCGATTCGACGTCCGACAACCCGCCCGCCGGCGGCCGGCCGCGACCGTCCGCACCGGCGACATCTCGCACCGTGCGGCTGCCTGGGAGGGTCGTGCTGGTCAGCCTGGCGGAGGTCGGGTCAGGGGTCGAGGTGGAGCCACGCCGCCTTGAGGTAGGGCGGGTCGCCGGGCCCGGAGCGGTGGTCGAGGGGCAGGGTCCGGGTCTCGACGGTGGCGGAGCGGCCGGCGGCGGCCAGACCGGCGTCCAGGTGGCCCAGGAACCGGGGCCAGGTCAGCCGGTGCATGTTGGTGGACACGTAGGCGGTGCCGCCGGGGGCGCAGAGGGCGACGGCCCGCTCGACCAGGGCACCCAGGTCCCGCTCGACCGACCAGCGGCCGGATCCCTTGCTGGTGCTGGAGCTGGGCGGGTCGACCAGCACGACGTCGAAGCGGCGGCCCTTGCGGGCGAGGCGGCCCATCCACTCCAGGGCGTCGCCGTAGATGGCGTCGTGGTCGGCGGGGTCGATGCCGTTGAGGCGCAGGTTCTCCTCGGCCCAGGCCAGGTAGCGCTTGGACAGGTCCAGGGTGAGGGTCTCGGCCCCGGCGCGGGCGGCCGCCACCGAGAGCGACCCGGTGTGGGCGAAGGCGTTGAGCACGGTCCGCCCGGCCAGGTCCGCCGCCAGCAGCTCGCGCCGGGTCTCGCGCTGGTCGAGGAAGAGGCCGCTCGAGGTGGCGCTGGCGCCGAGGTCGACCAGGTACCGGAGGCCGAGCTCGACCACCTCGAAGCGGGGCGGGGCGTCGCCGGCCACCCGCACCGCCGGGCCACCCCCTCCCCGTCGGGGTCGGTGCTGGACGTAGACGCCGCGCCGCGGGAGCGTCTGCTGGAGGGCGTCGAGCCACCCCTCCGGGAGCGGGCCCGCCTCGTCGCGGTAGTCGAGCACCAGGGCCACCTCGCCCAGGCGCTCCACCCGGGCCCGGGGCAGGCCGTCGTGGTGGCGGTCGACCCACAGGTGGGCGTCGGTGTCGGCCGGGTCGAGCAACGAGGCCCGGGCCTCGAGGGCGACGCGGGCGTGGAGCGCCGGGCTGTCGGGGGCGGGGTCGCCGGCGAGGACGCGGTCGAAGCTGGCCGGCCGCCGGCGGGCGAGGCGCAGGGCGCTCCCGTCGGGGTGGGTGAGACCCATGGCCGCGGCGTGGAGGAAGAGCCGGGCTCCGGGCGGGCCGCCGTGCTCGCCATCGCCGACGACGGGCACGCCGGCGGCCTCGGCGTGGATCCGCACCTGGTGCGTCCGCCCCGTGTGCGGCCGGGCCTGGTAGCGCTGGGCGCCGGGCCCGGACGCCTGCCGCTCGAGCTCGGTCACGGCCGCGACGCCGGCGATCGGCCGGTCGACCCGCACGACCCCCTCGGGTCCCCGGCCGGGTGCGGTGAGCAGCTCGTAGGTCTTGGCCACCGTGCGCTCGGTGAGCTGGGCGGTGAGGGCCCGGTTGGCCGCCGTCGTCTTGCCGAAGACGAGGACGCCGGAGGTCGCCTTGTCCAGCCGGTGGAGCACCGACAGGGACACGTCGGGGCGCTGGCGCTGCACCCACTCGTGCATGCCGTCCTGGGTGTGGGCGTCGGCCCGGTGGGTCGTGATGCCGGCGGGCTTGGCCACCGCCAGGAGGTGCTCGTCCTCGTGGACCACCCACGGCTCGCCCCACCCCGCCCCGGCCGCGTCCGAGCGGGGGCGGTCGATCACCCCCGGATCATCCCAGAGCCGGCCCGCCCGGGCCTCAGGAGCGGTCGATGAGGGTGGTGAGCATGGCCACCAGGTCGTCCTCGAGCGCCTCCCGAGTGCCGTGGCCGGCGAGCCAGGTCGAGGTGGCGCCGACGACGGCGCCCTGCACCATCCCGGCCACGGCCTTGGCCCGGTCCCGGTCGACCCCGTGGAACCGGTTGAACACCTCGACCTCGAACACCACGCCGGCCTGCGACGGGTCGGCCACGGCGGCGACGGTCGAGCCGGGCGCCGAGAGGGCGGCCAGGACCGGGCCCCGCCGGGCCACCTCGTCGAAGTAGACCCGGATGCCCAGGCGGACCCGGTCGGCGGTGGGGTCGGCCCGCTCCAGCGCGTCCCACACGGCGCGGCCGAGGGCCACGGTCTCGCGGCGGTAGAGCGCGGCGAGGACGGCCTCGCTGTTGTCGAAGTGCTTGTACGGCAGAGCCTTCGACACGCCGGCGGTGACCGCCAGGCGCTCCATGCTCATGGCCGCGGCCCCGTGCTCGACGATGAGCTCGGCGGCGGCGTCGAGGAGCTGGTGACGACGGTCGTCGCCCCGCATGCGCCGGCGCGCCGGCGCGTCGTCGGTGGTCCCCCCGGCGGCTGGCCGCGTCACGCGGCCATCCTCACACGCCGAGCAGCGTGCGGTAGTTGTCCTCGTAGAACAGCTGGCGGACGTCGTCGTCGCAGCCGTGCTCGTCGAACGACCGCTCGAAGCGCCCGATCGGGTCCTTGGTGCCCTCCGGGTGCGGGTAGTCGCTGGAGAAGAGGTAGAGCTCGGGCGCCGAGATGGCCACCAGGTCGGCCACGTCCTCGCCGGGGAACGGGGTGACGCGCACCTGGCGGCGCAGGTACTCCGACGGGAGCAGGGTCAGCTCGCCCAGCATCTCCTCGGTGCGCCGGAAGCTGCGGGCGGCGTGGTCGAGGCGGCGCATCAGCGACGGCACCCACGACGCCCCCATCTCGATCACCCCGCAGCGCAGACCCGGGAAGCGCTCGAACACGCCGTCGAGGACCATGGCCGTCAGCCACGTCTCGGCGGCGTGGTGCACCGAGGGCAGGTCCTTGGCCCGCAGGTTCTCGCCCCCGCCGTGGAGGTCGACCGGGCGGGGCCGGCCGTTGCGGTGCCACGCCTTGGAGATGGTGTTCCGACCACCGCCGATGTGCATCACGATCGGCACGCCGGCGTCCTGCACCGCGGCCCAGACGGGGTCGTTCTCGATGTGCGCCGGCGACCGCCCGGCCGAGGTGGCGTGGGTGACCCACAGCGCCCCGCACCCCATCTCGAGCGCCTCCTCCAGGGCCAGCAGGGAGCGGTCCGGGTCGTGCAGGGGCAAGAACCCGACCCCGACGAGGCGGGGGTCGCCGCCGCAGAACTCGGCCATCATCCGGTTGTGGGCCCGGGTGCCGCCGTAGACGACGTCGAGGTCGTCGGCGAAGGCGAACAGCCCGAGCGAGAAGGTCGAGAACACCAGCTGCGAGGTGAACCCGAGGAGGTCCAGCGCCCGGGAGCGCTCGCCCGGGTCCATGGCGCCGAGGGCGCCCCACCCCTTGGCCGAGGCGATGACGTCCTCCTCCAGGGCGGCGGTGCGCTCCGGGTCGCCGATGCGGGCCTCGCCGCCCTGGATGGCCTGGCCGGCCCCGGCGCCGGCCTTGTCGAGCAGGCCGGACAGGTCGGGCAGCAGGTCCCGGACCTTCGGGTCGGCGTGGTCCCGCAGCCAGTCGAGGCCCTCCATGACGTGGCTGTCGGCGTCGAAGATGGCGGGGCGGTGGGCGTAGGTCACACCGCAAAGTTACGGTTTGTCACCTGATCGGGCAAGGGGTCAGATCGGCGGCGGCGCGTCCTCCCCCACCGATCCGGAGACGATGGCGACCAGGCGGGTGAGGAAGGCGCGCTCGTCGCGCCGGGTGCGGCGGAGCCACGTCGTCGCCTCGAGGTTCCCCTTGCTGGCGTTGCAGGAGCCACAGGCCGGCACCACGTTGTCGACCGTGTAGCGACCGCCGCGCGAGATGGGCAGGACGCAGTCGCGCTGGAGGGGGATGTCGGTGGCCCCGCAGTAGGCGCAGCCACCCCACGCCGCCCGCAGCCCGGCCCACTGCTCGGCGGTCAGGTCGTGGTCCCGCGCCGCCATGCGGCGCGAGCGCTTGCGGGCCGCCCGCGCCTTCCTCCGCCGGTCGACCGCCACGGCGCGACGCTAGGTCCGCCACCACCCGGCGGCGGGGACCGGCGCCGATCGACGGCAGGGACCGCCTGGCTTCGGTACCGTTCCCGCCGTGGACCGGGACGAGCTCCGCGCCGTGCAGAAGCCGCTGAAGGCGCGCTACCGCGACGATCCCGGCACCGCCCTGGTCACCCTCCGGGCGAGCGGCGAGCTCGGGAGCGAGACCGTCTCGTGCTCGGTCGACACCGGCCGGGCCCTCGTCGAGGCCGGCCTCCACCCCGCGACCGGGGGCGACGGGACGCTGGCGTGCTCGGGCGACATCTTGCTCCAGGCCCTCGTCGCCTGTGCCGGCGTCACCGTGCGCAGCGTGGCCACCGCCCGCGGCCTGGACCTCCGGGGCGGCACCGTGCGCGCCGAGGGCGACCTCGACTTCCGCGGCACGCTGGGCATCGACCGGGACGCACCGGTGGGCTTCCGGGACATCCGCCTGTCGTTCGACCTCGACATCGACGCACCGCCCGACGACGTCGCCGCCCTGATCGAGACCACCGAGCGCTACTGCGTCGTCCTCCAGACGATCGTCTCGAGCCCACCGCTCACCGTCGAGGTCACCACCTAGCTCGGCACCCTGGCCCGTCCGTCGCCGAACGTTGGACGGGACCCGCACCATGCTGCGGGGTTCCGTCCAAGGTTGCGTCAGCGGACGATGCGGTACCGGAGGTGCGTGGCCGACGGGGCCGGCGTGACGTCGACGGACTCGAGCCGCAGGTGTTGGGCCAGGTCGCCGAACATCCGCTGCCCGGCGCCGAAGAGGACGGGCACGACGTGCAGGCCGACCTCGTCGACCAGACCCCGGTCCAGGTACTGCTGGCCCAGGTCGGGCCCGCCCATGATGGCGACGTCGCCCTCCCCGGCGGCGTCCCGGGCCCGATCGAGGGCGGCGTCGAGACCCTCGGTGACGAAGGTGTAGACGCTGCCATCGGGACCGTCGTCGGGTACGGCGTGGGTGACCACGAACAGCGGCAGCCGACGGGGACCGGTGGGGCCGTCGGGTCCCCACCAGCGGATCGAGGAGTCGTAGGTCCGCCGGCCGGCGATGATCGCGCCCAGGCCGGCGCTGCCGGCGGCGAGGGCCTCGGCGTCGGCCGGGTCGCTCCCCATCGCCCAGTCGTGGAGGACCGCTCCTCCGACCCCCAGCGGTTCATCCGCGCTGATCCCGGCGGCGGTGACGAACCCGTCGAGCGACACGCTCATGTCGTAGATGACCTTGCCCATCGTCCTCTCCTCTCTCGTGGACGAGAGTGGAACGTCGCCGAGGGGCCGGGCTCATCGGTCCGGAGCGAGCGGCTCAGGAGCGGAGGGCGGCGAGGACCTTGGCCACGCGACGGGCCCGGGTCTCGGGCGTCTTGGCCGCGGCGATGGGCTCGGCGTGGGCCCGCTGGCGGCTGTAGCTGAGGGTCTCCCACGCTGCCCGGGCGGCGTCGTCGCGGGCCAGCTCGGCGGCCAGGTCGTCGGGGACCTCGACCACCCGCGGGGCGTCGTCGACGTCGAGGCGGACCTCGACCTCGTCCCCCGCCCCACGGCCGGTGGCGGCGCGGGTCGCGGCGTTGAACGAGATCAGGAACCGCCCGCCCATGGACGTGATGGTGTTGCGGTAGCGGTGGCTGCTGTCGACGGTGACGACGACCGGCACCCGCCTCCCCCGGTCGAAGGCGGCGACGACGGCCTCGGGCACCTCGATGCCGACGTTGCTGCCACCACCGGGGACCAGGGTCGTGCGGAAGGTCTGCGTGGTCTCGGCCATGCACCACAGACCGCGCGACCGCCGCGAACTCGTCGCGCCGGTCGACGATGACGTCGAGCGCCCCGACGATCTGCCAACCTGCGGGCCACATCTCCATGGGGGGTCTCTTGACCAGCATCACGTTCACCCGTCGCGTCGCCGCGAGCGCCGCTCTCCTCACGCTCCTCTTCGGTGCCGGCGCCGGCCTGGCCGGCTGCGGCGACGACACCGACGAGGACCCCGCGCCCGTCGAGGCTCCCGACGCCCCCGCCGACGACGCCGACGACGCCGGATCCGACGACTCCGATGCGCCCGCAGCCTCGGACGACTCCGAGGGCTCCGACGGCTCCGAGGAGTCCGACGCCCCGACCGAGTGCCCCGCTCCCGAGGTGCTCGAGGCCGAGGGCTTCACCTGCGACTCCGAGGGCAACCTCACCCCCATCGAGTAGCGCCGGCCTGCTTCTGTCAATCCCCATGCGCCGCCACCGCGCATGGGGATTGACAGAACGAGGGGGTCGGGGTCAGCCGTCCTCGCGCCAGAGGCCGTGGAGCGGGTGGCCGACGGTGATGCCCTCGTCCCACGAGCCGCCGTCGCCGGGCAGCGGCGGGGCGGTCTCGGGGTCGTAGCCGTGGACCTCGGGGATCGCGCCGACGGTCCACTTGGTGAAGTCGAACCAGACGCTCCAGACCTGCTCGCCGAAGCGCCGGTTGAGCTCCTGGTAGATCTCGGTCCGGGCGTCGGGGTCGGTCTCCGACCGGCCCTCGTCGAGCAGGCGGTCGATCTCGGGGTCGTCGATGCGGCTGAAGTTCACCGGCGAGGCGCTCTTGAACCAGACGTAGAGCTCGTCGGGGTCGCCGCCGGGGTAGTTGCGGAACGCCTGCATGTCGAACTCGCCGCTGATCGAGCGGTCGATGAGGGCGTCTTGCTGGACGGTCTCGAGCTCGACCGGCAGGCCCACCGCCTCGAGGGTCTGCTGCAGGTAGATCGACTGCTCCTGCGACAAGGTGTCGGGCGTGTTCGAGAGCACGACCGGGCGCAGGGGGCCGACCTCCGCCTCGTACTCGGCGATGAGGCGCTCGGCCTCGGCCGGGTCACCGCTGGAGGGGTAGCCGGTGTCGTCGAGGTGCGCCGGGGATTCGGGGGCGAAGGGGCCGTTGGCCGGCGGTCGCACCCCCAGGTTGATGACCTCGGCGTACTCGTCGGGGTCGATGGCCAGGGCGATGGCCCGGCGGATGCGCACGTCGTCGAACGGCGGGCGGGACACGTTGAGCTGGAGGAAGCCGACCTCGGCGTTCACGTCCGACCCGTAGCTCGCCAGGCTCCCCTCCTCGACCAGGTCCTCCACGGCCAGGATGTCCTGGGCGGCGGAGAAGTGGCCCATGTCCACGTCGCCGGACTGGAGGGCGTTGACCCGCTGCTCGGAGTCGACGATGGGCTCGAAGACGAGCTCGTCGAGGTACGGGTAGGGCTCGCCGTCGGGCGCCTCTTGCCAGTAGTCCGGGTTCTTGACGGCCCGGAACTCGCGGCCCTCGACCCAGTCCGACGGGGACTCGAGCATGAACGGGCCGGTGCCGACGAGGTCGGAGTTGCAGCTCTCGGTGTCGTCCAGCTGGGCCTGCCCGGTGATGCCCAGACGCCCGCTCGAGTACAGGAACGCCGGGAACCCGACCCACGGGACCTTGGTGGTGACGGTGACGTCTCGCTCGCCGGTGACCTCGACGCTCTCGATGTTGTCCAGCACGAACAAGAACAGCAGCGGCGAGCGCGAGTGGCCGCCCTCCGCGCCGCGGTAGGCGTCGAGGTTGTTCTTGACCACCTCGGCGGTCAGCTCGGACCCGTCGTGGAACGTCACGCCCTCGCGGACCGTGATGGTCCACTCGGTGAAGTCGTCGTTGGGCTCGACCGCCTCGGCCAGGTACGGCACGTACTCGCCCTCGTTGTTCGGGGCGGTCAGGGTGTCGTAGATCGCCCGGGCCACGAGGATGCCCGAGATCGCCAGCTGCGCCTCCTGGAGGCACCACCCGTCGCCGGTCTCGGCCTCGATCCCGTAGCGGACGGACCCGCCCCGCACGATGTCGTCGGTCGACGGGGCCTCGGCCCCGCCGCCGCTCCCCCCGCTGTCCTTGCCCCCGCCGCAGCCGGCGACGAGCGCCGCCACCACCACGACGGCGACCCAACGGACCCCACGCGACCTCATGACCATGCACTCGCTCCTCGACGACGCTCCCCCGTCCGGCGCCGCGGACCGTAGCCGCCTCCGAGGTGGGCCCTGACCACCTCGGAGGCGGCCGCGCCCTACTGGTCGATCCAGAGACCGTGGAGCGGGTGGCCCACGGCCAGGCCCTCGTCGAAGGTGCCCCCGTCACCGGGCAGCGGCGGGGTGGTCTCGGGGTCGTAGCCGTAGACGTCGGGGTTGGAGGCGACGAACCAGGTGGTGAGGTTCAAGAAGGCGTAGTGCACCTGCTCGGCCATGCGCCGGTTGAGGTCCTGGTAGATCTGCTCGCGGGCCTCGAGGTCGGGCTCGGAGCGGCCGGCGTCGAGGAGCCGGTCGATCTCGGGGTCGTTGATGCGGGCGAAGTTCACCGGCGAGGCGCTCTTGAACCAGACGTACAGGGAGTCGGGGTCGCCGCCGGGGTAGTTGCGGAACGCCTGCATGTCGTAGTCGCCGCTGATGGCCCGGTCGATCACGGCCGACTGCTGGCCCGTCTCGATCTCAAGCGTCAGGCCGACCTCCTCCAGCGTCTGCTGGATGTAGATGGCCTGCTCCTGGGTCAGCGGCTGCGGGCCGGTGAGGTAGCCGAGCGTGCGCACCGGCCCCTTCTCCGCCTCGTACTCGGCGATGAGGCTGCGGGCCTCGTCGAGGTTCGCCTCGGTCGGGTAGCCGGTGTCCTCGACGTAGCCGGCCGAGCCCGGGGCGAACACGCCGTTGGCGGGCTCGAGGATGCCGCGACCGATCGTGTCGTTGTAGGCGCCGAAGTCGATGGTGAGGGCGATGGCCCGGCGGATGCGCACGTCGTCGAACGGCGGCCGGGACTGGTTCATCTGGATGAAGGTCACCTCGCCGTTCACCGTCGACTCGTAGCCCCGCAGGGTCCCGGCCTCGGTGAGGTCCCGGAGGGCGATGATGTCGTCGGAGGCCGAGAAGTGGGCCATCTGGATGTCGTCGGACTCCAGGGCGTTGAGCCGCTGCTCGGACTCCAGGATGGGCTCGAAGATCAGCTCGTCGAGGTACGGGTAGGGCTCGCCGTCGGGCGCCTCTTGCCAGTAGTCGGGGTTCTTGACGGCCCGGAACTCACGGCCCTCGACCCAGTCCGACGGGGACTCGAGCATGAACGGGCCGGTGCCGATGAGGTCGGTCTGGCACGACTCGGTGTTGTCGAGCTGGGCCTGGGCCGTGATGCCGAGACGTCCCGAGGAGTACAGGAATGCCGGGAACCCGACCCACGGGACCTTGGTGGTGACGGTGACGTCGCGCTCGCCGGTGACCTCCACGCTCTCGATGTTGTCGAGCACGAACAAGAACAGCAGCGGCGAGCGCGAGTGGCCGCCCTCCGCGCCGCGGTAGGCGTCGAGGTTGTTCTTGACCACCTCGGCGGTCAGCTCGGACCCGTCGTGGAACGTCACGCCCTCGCGGACCGTGATGGTCCACTCGGTGTAGTCGTCGTTGGGCTCGACCGCCTCGGCCAGGTACGGCACGTACTCGCCCTCGTTGTTCGGGGCGGTCAGGGTGTCGTAGATCGCCCGGGCCACGAGGATGCCCGAGATCGCCAGCTGCGCCTCCTGCATGCACCACCCGTCGGCCGTCTCGGCCTCGATCCCGTAGCGGACCGTCCCGCCCCGGACGATCTCGTCGCTCGACGGGGCCTCGGCCTCGTCGCCACCCCCGCCGTCCTTGCCCCCGCCGCAGCCGGCGATCAGCGCCGCCACCACCACGACGGCGACCCATCGGGTCCTGCGCCTGCGCACTGTCATGTCTCGCTCCTCGGAACGTCCATCCGGCAACGAGCGCGCACCCGTAGCCGCGTGACGCACGACACGCGGGGCTTGACCGACTGGTCAGTCAAGGGCCGCGGCGGGGCCCCCGGGTCGGTACGGTCCGGCCATGACCGATGCCCAGGTCCAGATGGTGCTCGAGCCCCAGGACGAGTACCCCCACGAGCCCGACGCCGCCTCCAACTACAACGAGTCGATGTACCTCAACGCCTTCGACCTCGAGCGCGAGGTGGGGGCCTGGTTCCGCATCGGCAACCGGGTCAACGAGGGCTACGCCGAGGTGACCGTGTGCGTGTACCTGCCCGGCGGGCGGGTCGGCTTCGCCTACGCCCGTCCCGAGATCACCAGCAACGACGAGATGCGCGCCGGCGGCCTCCACATCGAGGTGGTCACGCCGTTCGAGCAGCTGCGGGTCACCTACGAGGGCAAGGTCTGCCTCCTCGACGACCCCCTCCAGATGGCCGACCCCCGCCAGGCCTTCCGCGACAACCCGATGGTGCCGTGCACAGTGGCGCTCGACGTGCGTGGCGTGTCGCCCATGTACGGCGGCCGGCCGGTGCGGGCCGACGGCACCGACGTGGTGGCCGCCGACGACGAGCGCAGCTTCGCCAAGGCCCACTACGAGCAGCACATCGCCGTCACCGGGACCATCACCGTGGGCGACGAGGAGCTGACCCTCGACGGGCTCGGCCTGCGGGACAAGTCGTGGGGTCCCCGCTACTGGCAGGCCCTCCGCTGGTACCGGTGGCTGCCCATGGTCTTCGGGCCCGACTTCGCCATGATGATCTCGCTCATCGGCGGCGACGACCCCGACCGGCCGCCCCGCCAGAGCGGTGTGGTGCTGGCCGACGGGGCCTACGTCCCGATCCGCGAGTGCCGCCTCGAGTCGGACTGGGACGAGGCCCAGCACCAGACGGCGATGCGGGCGTGGGTGCGCACCGACGACCGCGAGTACGAGGTCACCGGCGAGGTGCTGTCGCTCATCCCGCTGCGCAACCGGCGGGCCACCCCCGACGGCGCCACCCTCGTCACCCGCATCACCGAGGCCATGACCCGGTTCACCTGCGACGGGCGCACCGGCATGGGCATGAGCGAGTACCTCGACCAGGTCGTCGACGGTCGCGCCGTCGGCCCCGACATCACCTGAGCAGCGCGCCACGGATGGTGCCAGGCACCTTCCGTGGGACACGGATGGTGCCTGGCACCATCCGTGCTAGGTCGCGGCCTCGGGGCCGACGAGCTCGATGTCGATGTCGACCTTGACCGTGGCGCCGAGGGCCGCGCCCATGGCCCCGAAGCCGAGGCCGAAGTCCTTGCGCCGCACCTCGGTGGTCGTCTCGAAGGCGGCGTGCAGCCGGCCGTCGGGCGGGAACAGGGCGACGCCCCCGAAGGAGACCTCGAGGGTGTGGGGCCGGGTCACGTCGCCGATCGTGAGCTCGCCCTCGACCGTCCAGTCCTCGCCCTCGCCGGTGATCGCCGTCGAGCGGTAGGCGATCGTCGGGCGGACGGCGACGTCGATCAGGTCGGGCGACCGGAGGTGGGCGTCGCGATCCGGGTTGCCGGTGTCGACCGAGGCCAGGTCGATCGTCGCCGTGAGGCTGGTGGCCGCGAGCGTGTCGCCCACGACGAGCTCGGCGCGCACGTCGGTGAACATGCCCCGGACCTTGGCCAGGCCGAGGCGCTTGATGGTGAAGCCCACCGACGTGTGGGCGGCGTCGAGCGTCCAGGTGCCGGGGGCGAGGGGGAGGGTGGTGGTGGGAGCGGTGTCGGTCATGACGTCACCCTCCGCCGAGGGCGGCGGGGCAGGGAGACCGGGTCACGGCTGGCCGGCCCGAGCCTGGCCCTGACAGGGCCACCCACCGGGGGCGCGACGGCGGCACACTGGGCCCCATGGTCGAGGGCGAGCTCGGAGCGTTCCTGCGGAGCCGGCGGGAGGCGACGACCCCGGAGTCGGTCGGGCTGCCGTCGGGTGCCCGGCGTCGCACCCCCGGCCTCCGCCGGGCCGAGCTGGCGACCCTGGCCGGGGTGAGCGTCGACTACCTGATCCGCATCGAGCAGGGCCGCGACACCAACCCTTCGGCCCAGGTCCTCGCCGCCCTGGCCGAGGCCCTGCGGCTGGGCGAGGACGAGCTCGGCCACCTGCGCATGCTCGCCGCCATCCGCAGCTCGGTGGAGCTGTGCCCCGAGCAGGTCCCGGCCGCCCGACGGGTCCGGCCCGCGGTGCGCGCCCTGCTCGACCAGCTGGAGCCGGCGCCCGCCGTGGTCCTCAACCACCTCTCCGACCTGCTCGCCTGGACCGACGGCTACGACCGCCTCGCCCGGCCGCTGGGCATCCTCGACGGCGACCGGCCCAACCTCGTGCGCCACACCTTCACCGACGATCGGGCCCCCACCGTGTACCCGGACTGGGACGACGTCGCCGCCGACATGGCCGCCGCCCTCCACACCGAGCAGTACCAGCCCGAGGACGAGGCCGGGACCCTCGCCACCGAGATCGGCGCCGTCGCCGGGCCGGCGTTCACCGAGCACTACGACCACGCCGCCCTGACCCCCCGCCGCACCGGCGTCCACGCCGTGGCCCACCCCGACGTCGGCGTGCTCCGCCTGGCGTTCGAGGTCCTCGCCCTGCCCGACCCGGACCGCCAGCGCCTCGTCACCTACCTGCCGGCCGACGAGGCCACCGCCACCGGGCTCGACCGCCTGGCCGGACGGGCGCCGGGCCGCCTGCGCGCCGTCGGCCCGGCCTGAGGTCGTCGCCCGGTCGCCCCCTCCTGTTCCACTGACGAGAGGCCGTCTCCCGTCGGTGACGCGAGAAGCCCGCGGGCAGAGCGCCCCGCTCGCGGGGGCGCCGACTCGTCGCCCTCAGGGCTGGCGACCGATGAAGGCGATGAGGCGGGTCTGCTCGTCGGCGTCGGCGGCGACCTCGACCCGGGGGCCGTAGTGGCCGCTGGATCGGAGGACCTCGTCGAGCGGCTCCATCTCGGCGAGGAGGGCGTGGACCTCGGCGGGATCGAGGCGCTCGTCGCCGCCGGTGGCCCGGGCCAGGTCCCACTGGTGCATCACGATGTCCGAGGACCCCAGGCGGTCGATGGCCTCGGCGCGGGTCATGGGACCGGGCGGGATCTCCCGGACGACGTCGGCCCGGTCGGGATCGTCGAGCACGGCCTGGACCGCGTCGCGCAGGGCGGCCCACGTGCCGGCCGGGTCGTCCTCCACCGACGGCAGCGGCGGGGCCGGGTCGCCCCACGTGGCGAAGAACAGGCCCGAGAACCACTCGGCCAGGTGGCCGACGACGTCGCGGGCCCGCCAGCCCTCGGGCGGGGCGGGGGCGTCCCAGGCGTCGTCGGGGACGGCGCCGACCACCCGGGTGAAGTCGGCGGCGACGCGGCGGAACCGGTCGGACGGCGTGCTCATGGTGCTCCTCGATCGGGACGGCGTCAGTGTGACGCCCGCGACCGCCCCGACTCATCGGTGACCAGGTAGACGGAGAGGACGGCCGCCCGGGCGTCGAGGTCGTCGGCCTCGGCCCGACCGCGGGCCCGGAGGGCGGCGGCCTGGTCGCGCAGGTCGTCGCGCTCGGCGGCGAGGACGGCCACCACGTCGGCGTCGCTGAGGCCGCGGCGGGCCACGTCGCCCGCCAACCCGGCGGCCGTGGTCGGTCCGGAAGGGTCGACGGCCTCGGCGTTGGCCACCGCGGCCAGCCCGAGCCGCAGGGCCGAGGACCGGACGGAGTCACCCGCCTTCAGCGCCTCCACCAGATCGGCGCGCAGGCTGTCGACGAGCGGGGCCATGCCCGCAGCGTGCCGGACCGCGGTGGCGGTCGCGGCACGAGTTCGCGGCCCTCGACCGGCGACCCCACCGACCATGCGACCGCCCGCGAGGGTCGTGCCGGCCAGATGTCGCACGTTGGTCGCAGGTCGCGGGGGGTGTGGGCGCGGTCAGTCCGCGAGGTGGGCGGGGAAGCCGCCGGTGGCGATGGGGCCCCAACGCTCGGGCGTGAGCCGGATGAGGGACTTGCCCTGGCGGCGCATGGCCTCGCGGTACTCGTCCCAGTCCGGGTGCTCGCCCGAGATCGACCGGTAGTAGTCGACCAGGGGCTCGAGGGCGTCGGGCAGGTCGATGACCTCGGCGGGGCCGTCGACCTGGACCCAGGCGTCGTTCCAGTCGTCGGACAAGACGAGCACGCTCGCCGCCGACCGGGCCCGGAGGTTCGCGGCCTTGGCCCGCTGCGGGTAGGTCGAGATGACGATGCGGCCCTCGTCGTCGACGCCGCCGGCGACCGGAGACAGCTGGGGTCGACCGTCGGACCGCTCGGTCACCAGCACCATGCGGTGCCGGGGCCGGACGAACTCGAGCAGTCCGTCGCGATCGACGTCGGTGGTGGTGGCGATGCGGGGCATGCCGTCGAGCCTGGCAACCCCGGGCGCCGGGGGCAACGCCCTGGCCGCCGTCGGGCCCGACGGGGCCCGGCCCCACGTCACCGGGGCTGTCGACCGGGTGGCGGGGGCGCTCCGACGGTCGCCTCGCGGGTGCCAGATCGGATCTGGCGCCTCGGGGACGTGACCGCGACCCACGACGACGTGACGACCCTCCCCCGCGCCGAGACCCCGACCGGCCCCGAGCGACGCCCGACCACCCCCGGCCGCCGGCCCCGAAAGGCCCGGGACGCATCCGCGCACGGGCGGTACCATCGGCCCGATGGGCGTCCGGTCGACCCCGCTCCGCGCCGACGAGGACGGAGCCCGATGACCACCACCGAGCCCCCCGGCCCCACCGCGGCCGAGGCCCGCCGGGCCGACCTGGAGGCCCAGCTCGACGGCTACCGCCGCGAGCTCACCGGCTACTGCTACCGCATGCTGGGGTCCTCGTTCGACGCCGAGGACGCCGTCCAGAACGCCATGGTGCGGGCCTGGCGGGCGCTCGACCGCTTCGACGGCCGCTCGTCGCTCCGCACCTGGCTGTACCGGATCACCCACAACGTCTGCCTCGACATGCTGCGGGGCACGCAGCGCCGGGCCCTGCCCATGGACCTGGGCCCGGTCTCGACCGCCGACGTCACCCTCGGCGCCCCGCTCGCCGGGGAGACGTGGCTCGAGCCCATCGCCACCGGGAGCGCCGTCCCGGCCGACCTGGACCCGGCCGAGCGGGCCGTCCAGTCCGAGGCCATCCGCCTGGCGTTCGTCGCCGCCCTCCAGGAGCTCCCGCCCAAGCAGCGCGCCGTCCTCATCCTCCGGGAGGTCCTGCGCTGGCCGGCCGCCGACGTGGCCGCCTTGCTCGACACCACCGTCGCCGGGGTGAACAGCGCCCTCCAGCGGGCCCGGGCCACGCTCGAGCGCGACGACCGGGCCACGCCCGTGGCCGTGGACGACGACGGCGACCGCGTCCTGCTGGCCCAGTACGTCGAGGCCTTCGAGGACTTCGACCTCGACCGGCTGGTCACCCTGCTCCACGACGACGCCACCCACTCCATGCCGCCGTGGCCGCTGTGGCTCCAGGGGGCCGAGGAGTGGATCCGGTGGAACCGGGGGCCGGGCGCCGAGTGCGAGGGGTCCCGGCTGATCCCCGTCGACATCAACGGCACCAAGGGGTTCGCCCAGTACCGGCCGAGCGGCCCCGGCGGGCGCCACGAGCCCTGGGCCGTGCACCACCTCGAGATCGTCGACGGCAAGGTCGCCAACGCCACCTACTTCGTCGACGTCCACCGCAGGCTGTTCCCGCAGCTGGGCCTGCCCGACCATCCCGACGACCCCCGCCCCGACGTCGCCGCCTGATCAGGCCTCGGAGCCCCGCAGGCGCCGGCTGCGCTCGTTGTAGGGCGCCCACCCGTGCTCGGGGCAGGCGGCGAGCAGCTGGCCCGGGTCGGGGGGCTCGGGCAGCTTCAACCGGTCGAGGGTCCGCTCGGGGCGGCCCGGCGCCACCACCACCGTCGCGCCGCAGCGCGGGCAGGCGTCGACGTGGAGGCTCCGCTCCGACGGCTCCCAGATCCACCGCCACGCCCGCAGCAGCGCCGGGGCTCGGCCGGCGTCGGCCTCAGGCATCCCCGTCGGTGCGCCGCCGGAAGGCGACGAGGGCGGCCATCAGCACGGCGCCGACGATCACGACCAGGATGACGAGCTCCCCGAGGCCGACGGTGCGGGCGAGGAGCATGGCCCCAGTCTGGCCCCTCGACCCGCCACCCCCGTCCTCGACGCCGGACGCGAGGTGGGGGACGCGACGTGCCTGGCACCTTCCGTCCCGGACGCGACGTGCCCTGGCACGTTCCGTCCCGGGTGCGTCAGACGGCGCAGCCCTCGGGTCCGCACTCGCCGTCGGCGGCGCCGTCGAGGCGCTCGATCTGCGGGTGGGACTCGTCCCAGCCCCGCTGGAGGACCTTGGCCAGCAGCTCGGGGGGCTGGGCGCCGGAGAGGGCCAGGCGCCCGTCGACGACGAAGAACGGGACGCCGGTGACGTCCATCTGGTGGGCGGTGGCGATGTCGGCCTCGACGGCGTCGGCGTAGGCGTCGCCGGCGAGGACGTCGTCGACCTCCTGGGGGTCGAGCCCCACGTCGGCAGCAGCCTTGCGCAGGGTGTCGTGGTCGCCGATGGGCTCGCCGTCGGTGAAGGTGGCCCGACCGAGGCGGGCCTTGAGGTCGCGCTGCACGCCTCGCTCCAGGGCCAGGTGCAGCAGCCGGTGGGCGTCGAAGGTGTTGCCGCCCCACTGCCGGTCGAAGCGGAAGTCGATGCCCCGCTCGGCGCCCAGGCTGACGATGTGCGCCTGGCGGGCCCGGACGGCGCCGACCGACGAGCCGTACTTCCGGGCGATGCCGGCCACGTTCTCCTCCGGCGTGGTGGTCCGCCCCCTCGGGTCGAGCTGGAACGAGTGGAGCACGACCTCCACCTCGTCGGCGTGGGGGAAGCCCTCCAGGGCCACGTCGAGGTTGGCCAGGCCCACGAAGCACCAGGGGCAGACCACATCGGACCAGACGTCGACACGCATGCCGGTGCGAACCTCCCTGGGGAGACTCCTGTTCCCCGGCGCTAGCCTCGACGGGTGAGCGATGGACCGGTAGCAGACGATCGACCGGTAGCAGACGATCGACCGGCAGCAGACGATCGACCGGTAGCAGACGACGGACCGGTGGCCGACGCCCCGGTCGCCGACGACGGCAGCGGGCCCGGGTTCGACGAGCTGGGGCTGGCCGACGACCTCGTCGCCGCCGTCGTCAAGCTCGGCTACGAGGAGCCCACCCCGATCCAGCGCGAGGCGATCCCCGTCCTGCTCCAGGGGCGGGACCTCATGGGCCAGGCCGCGACCGGCACGGGCAAGACCGCCGCCTTCGCCCTCCCCATCGTCCACGGCCTGGTGCCCGCCGCCCGCCGCACGAAGTCGCCCACCGCCCTGGTGCTGGTCCCGACCCGCGAGCTGGCCATCCAGGTGTCCGAGGCCGTTCACCGCTACGGCCGGGCGGTCGACGCCCGGGTCGTGCCCGTCTACGGCGGCCAGCCGATCTTCCGCCAGCTGCGCGCCCTCGACAGCGGCGTCGACGTCGTGGTGGCCACCCCGGGCCGGGCCGTCGACCACCTCGGGCGGGGGTCGCTGTCGCTCGCCGAGATCCGCACGGTCGTCCTCGACGAGGCCGACGAGATGCTCGACATGGGCTTCGCCGAGGACATCGAGGAGATCCTCAAGGGGACCCCGGGCGAGCGCCAGACCGTCCTGTTCTCGGCGACCATGCCGCCCCGCATCGAGGCCATCGCCCGCACGCACCTCACCGATCCGGTCCGCATCGAGCTGGGCCGCTCGACGACGTCCGACGGTGACTCGCCCGCCGTCACCCAGACCGCCTACCTCGTCCGCCGGGCCCACAAGGCCACCGCCCTGGGCCGGATCCTCGACGTCGAGGCCCCCACCGCGGCCATCGTCTTCTGCCGGACCCGTGCCGAGGTCGACACCCTGACCGAGACGCTGAACGGCCGGGGCTACCGGGCCGAGGCCCTGCACGGCGGGTTCGGCCAGGAGCACCGCGACCGGGTGATGAACCGGCTCCGCTCCGGCGCCGCCGACCTCATCGTCGCCACCGACGTCGCCGCTCGCGGGCTCGACATCGACCAGCTCACCCACGTCGTCAACTACGACGTCCCCTCGGCGCCGGAGACCTACGTCCACCGCATCGGGCGCGTCGGCCGGGCCGGGCGCGAGGGCGTCGCCATCACCCTGGCCGAGCCCCGCGAGCACCGGATGCTCAAGACGATCGAGCGGGTCACCGGCCAGAAGGTGCAGGTCCGCCAGGTGCCCACCGTCGACGAGCTCCGGGCCCACCAGCTCGGCGGCACCCGCGAGGCCCTCGACGAGGTCCTGGGCGGCGACCGCGACCACCTCGACCGGGTGCGGGTCGTGGTCGAGTCGCTCTCCGACGAGCACGACCTCATGGAGATCGCCCTGGCCGCGGTCACCCTCGTGCACGAGCTCCGCGTGGCCGGCGCCGAGACCGACGACACCGAGATCCCCGTGGTCGACCTCAAGGACGAGCGACCGGGCAAGGGCGACCGGGGCGGGAAGGCCCGACCGGGCGGCCCGAAGGGCAAGCCCGGGCGCAACACCCACACCGGGGCCGACATGACCCGCCTGTACGTCAGCGCCGGGCGCAAGGCCCGCGTCGGGCCGGGGGACCTGGTGGGCGCCATCGCCGGCGAGACCAGCCTCAGCGGTCGCGACATCGGCTCGATCGACGTCCAGGAGATGTTCTCGCTGGTCGAGGTCCCGTCCGGGAAGGTCGACGAGGTGATCGAGGCCCTCGGCCGCACCACGCTGCGGGGCCGCAAGGTCCACGCCCGCCGGGAGAAGTACACCCGCACCTGACCGCCACCCGCTCCTCATCGACGGGGGCGCTGCCGGGGCGCCCGGACGGACGACGCGTGTGACCGAGGGCACCGAGTTGCCTAGGGTGTCCCCGTGCTGCGTTACCGAGGGTACGCATGATCGGTGGGCGGGGGCCGGACGCACCGGCCGACCCCCGACCGCGACCGTGGTGGCGACGGGCGCTGGGCGGCTACGCCCCGCTGGCGGTGGCGGTGGCGGTGGCCGCCGCCGTCATCGTGGTGGCCCCCAGCACCGCTCCCGAGCAGATCGACGCCGAGGACGTCGACGCCGGGACCGAGGGCCAGTCGGCCACCGGCTGGGGCGATTCGGTGACCGCCTGCCCCCGCGGCGGGCCCCAGGTGCCCGACGACCCCTACTCGCCCCCGTGCTTCGCCTTCGACGGCAACAACGGGGGCGAGACGAGCAAGGGCGTCACCGCCGACACCATCACCGTCTCCTACCGCCAGACCACCGAGGGCAACGCCCTGACCCTCCTCGCCCAGCTCATGGGCATCGCGTTCGACGAGACGGCCGAGGACTTCCGCCGGACCCACGAGGGGCTCATCGAGTACTTCAACCAGACCTTCCAGATGTACGGCCGACAGATCGAGCTGGAGGTGTACGAGGGCCAGGGCGGCCTCACCACCGAGCTCACCGGCGGCGGGCGCGAGGCCGCCAGCACCGACGGGCTCCGGGCCGGCACCGAGATCGGCGCCTTCGCCGACGTGACCGCCACCACCCAGCCCTACGCCGAGGCCCTCGCCGCCAACCGCACCATCGCCTTCGGGCCGCCCTACCTGTCGCGCGAGTGGTTCGGGGAGCACCGGCCCTACGCCTGGAGCCTGACCTCCGACTGCTCCGACGTCGCCGAGGCCGCCAGCGCCTACGGGCTGGCCCGCCTGATCGGGAAGCCGGCCACCCGGGCCGAGGGCGAGCTGGCCGGCCAGACCCGGAAGATGGCGGTGATCTCCCCCAACAACGGCGAGTACCAGCGGTGCTCCGAAGCCGGTCTGGCCGTCGTCGAGCAGGCCGGTGAGGAGATCGACTACGTCACCGACTACGCCCTCGACCTGGGCCGCATCCCGAACCAGGCGACCTCGATCGCCACCGAGATGATCCGCGAGGGGATCACCACCATCTCCTGCTTCTGCGACCCGTTCATGCTGCTCAACCTCATCCAGCAGATCGACGCCGCCGGCGTCGACCCCGAGTGGATCGCGACCGGCGTCGGGTTCATCGACATCGACCTCATCGGGCAGGGCCTGATGAAGGGCAACGACCAGTGGGACGGCGCCTTCGGGGCCAGCCCCCTCGGCGTCCAGCCCCCGCGGCAGGACAGCCCCGGCTACCGGGCGTTCAAGTCCGTCCGCCCCGACGAGGAACCGTCGGCCGCCGTCGACGTCTTCTACTACCAGCTGTACCAGCTGGCCCTCGGCATCCAGATGGCCGGGCCCGACCTCACGCCGGAGACGCTGGAGACGGGCCTGTTCAGCTACCCCGAGCACACCGGCCCCGCCGGCACCTGGGACTACGACCCGGAGTCCTACACCCCGATCACCGACCTGCGCGAGATCGTCTGGGACCCCGAGGCCACCTCGCCGTTCAACGGCGAGCCCGGCACCTACGTCGGCGACGGACCCCGCTTCGACAGTGAGAACGTCGAGGAGGTCCTCGCCGACGAGGAGGGGCCATGAGCTCCCGAGGCCTCCGGGTCGCAGGGGTCGCGTTCCTCGTCGCCCTGGGGCTGGGCTTCGCCGGCCTGTTCGACGTCGAGGTCGGGGTCGTCCTCCAGGGCGCCGCCCTCGGCGTGGGCACCGGGCTGATGGCCGTCGGCCTGGTCCTCGTCTACCGCACGACCCGGGTCATCAACTTCGCCTACGGGGCCATGGGCACGGCCTGCGGCGCCCTCGCCGCCGGGCTGCGCCTCGGCCTCGACTGGTCGTGGTGGATCACCGCCCCGCTCTGCATCGCCCTGGGCGTGGCCCTCGGCGTGCTCGTCGAGCTCGCCGTGATCCGCCGGTTCCGCCGGGCCCCACGCCTGGTCCTCACCGTGGCCACCATCGGGCTGGCCCAGGCCCTCGGCGGGCTGGCCCTGTTCGTGCCCACGTGGTTCGACATCCCCTCCGCCATCCCGGGCTTCGACACCGAGCTGTCGTCGGCGACGGTGCGGGTCGGGAGCACCACGCTCGACGGCAACCACATGGCCCTCGCCGCGATCGCCCCGATCGCCCTCCTCGCGCTGCTCTTCTACCTCTACCGCACCGAGTCGGGCACCGCCGTCCGCGGCGTGGCCGAGAACGTCGACCGGGCCCGCCTGCTCGGCATCCCCGTCGACCGCCTCAACCTCGAGCTGTGGGCCGTCATCGGCGGGCTGGCGGCCCTCACCGTCGTGCTCAAGGAGCCGGTGCAGGGCCTCCCGATCGACGCCGCCTCGGGACCCACCGTCCTGCTCGCCCCCCTGGCCGCCGCCGTCGTCGCCGGCATGCGGTCGATCTGGGGGGCGTTCCTCGCCGGCATCGCCATCGAGATCATCGACCAGCTGGTGCAGATCAACGTGTCGCCCCGGTCGTGGACCTACGTGGTCCTGCTCGCCATCATCATCGTGGCCCTCCTCGCCCAGCAGGGCACCACGGGCCGGGCCGACGCCGGCGAGGGGTCCTGGTCGACGGTCGGGACCACGCGACGGCTGCCCGCCCGGCTGGGCGCCCTGCCCGAGGTGCGCGCCACCCGAGCGGTGGTCGCCGTGCTCGTCGTCGCCGCCCTCGTCCTCATCCCCGTCGTCGGGACCCCGACCCAGATCCAGACGGCGACGCTCGCCCTCGTCTCGGCCATGGCGGCGATGTCGCTGGTGGTGCTGACCGGGTGGGGCGGCTCGGTCAGCCTGGGCCAGGTCGCCCTGGTGGGCGTGGGCGGGATCGTCGCCGCCAACCTCATCGACGACCTCGACCTCGACCTCTTCCTCACCCTGGGCCTGTCAGCCCTCGCCGGCGGCGTCGTCGCCGCCGTCATCGGGATCCCCGCCCTCCGGGTCTCGGGCCAGCTGCTCGCGGTGTCGACGATGGCCTTCGCCGTCGCCCTCCAGCAGCACGTGGTCCAGCCGGCCAGCTACGAGAGCATCATCCCGCCCACCTACCCGCGCCCCGAGCTCTTCGGCCGGTACGACCTGGCGTCGGAGGAGTGGCTCTACGCCCTCGCCCTCGTGCTGGTGGTGGCGGGCGCCCTGGTGCTCGCCAACCTCCGCCGCACCCGCACCGGGCGGGTCATCGCCGCCACCCGGGACAACTCCCGGGCCACCGCCGCCGTCGGGGTCAGCCGGTCCCGGACCACCATCACCGCCTTCGTCCTCTCGGGGATGTTCGCGGGGCTGACCGGCGGCATCCACGCCGTGACCCTCGCCAGCATGGGCGACAACAGCTACCCGGCCTCGGCCAGCCTCCTCGTCTTCTCGATGGCGGTGATCGGCGGGGTGGCCTCGCTCGGCGGGACCCTCGCCGGCGTCGCCCTCGTCCAGTGGCTGGGCTACGCCTTCCCCCGGTTCCAGCTGCTCATCACCGGGGTCGGTCTGCTCGTCATCCTCATGGTGCTGCCGGGCGGTCTGGGCCAGGCGTGGGAGGCGGTGCGGGACCGCCTCGCCCGGGCCGCCGCCCGACGACGTGGCCTCCCCGACGCCGACGAGCTCGACGAGGCCGACCTCACGGCCACCACCCCCGAGCAGGAGGCGACCGTGGCCGCCCTGGCCGTGGAGCAGGAGGAGCGACGGCTCGCCGGGCGCGCCGGGCGCGCCGGCCTCGCCGCCGAGCCCACCGCCGACGCCGACGCCGACGAGGCCGTCCTCGCCATCAGCGGCGTCGAGGCCGGCTACGGCTCGCTCCAGGTCCTCTTCGGCGTGGACGCCTCCGTGGCCGACGGCGACGTGCTCGCCCTCCTCGGGACCAACGGCGCCGGCAAGTCGACGCTCTTCAAGACCGTGGCCGGGCTGCTCCCGTGCACCCGCGGCACCGTGACCCTGGCCGGGCGGGACATCACCAACCTGCCCACCGAGCAGATCGCCCAGATGGGGCTGTCGATGATGCCCGGCGGGCGGGGGGTGTTCCCGACGCTCACCGTCGCCGAGAACATGCGCATGGCCACGTGGATGCTCCGGACCGACCGCGAACGGTCACGGCGCCGCACCGACGCCATGCTGGCGATGTTCCCGGTGCTGGCCGACCGGTGGGACCAGGCCGCCGGTGACCTGTCCGGGGGCGAGCAGCAGCAGCTCTCGATCGCCATGGCCTTCGTGACCGAGCCCCGCGTCGTGCTGATCGACGAGCTGTCGCTCGGGCTGGCCCCGACGGTGGTCGGCATGCTGGTCGACAAGGTCCGCGAGCTGCACGCCGACGGCACGACCATCGTCGTCGTCGAGCAGTCCGTGAACGTGGCCCTGCTCATGTGCGAGCAGGCCGTGTTCCTCGAGAAGGGCCAGGTCCGGTTCCGGGGCCCCACCGCGGGGCTCCTCGACCGCCCCGACATCCTCCGCGCCGTGTTCATCGGCGCCGAGGACGACCCCTCACCGGCCGCACCGCCGGACGACCCCGCCCCCCGGCCCGACCGCGGCGTGACCCTCGAGGCCCACGGCCTCACCCGGCGCTTCGGGGGCATCACCGCCGTCGACGACGTCGACCTGACCGTGCACCCGGGCGCGATCGTCGGGCTCATCGGCCACAACGGGGCGGGCAAGACGACGCTGTTCGACCTCCTCACCGGCTTCCTCGCCCTCGACGGCGGCGCGGTCCGGCTGGGCGGGGTCGACATCACCGACCACCCCCCGCACCGGCGCGCCGTCCTCGAGCTGGGCCGGTCGTTCCAGGAGGCCCTGCTCTACCCGTCGCTCACGGTGGTCGAGTGCGTGGAGGTCGCCCTCGAGCGCCACCTGGCCAACCGCGACCCGGTGGCCGCCGCCCTCCACCTCCCCGCCTCGACCGACTCCGAGCGCGCCGCCGCCGCCCGGGCCGACGAGCTGGTCGCCCTGCTGGGCCTCACCCCGTTCCGGGACCGCCTGACGGGCGAGCTCTCGACCGGCACGCGCCGCATCGTCGAGCTGGCCTGCCTGCTCGCCCAGGACCCGGCCGTCGTGCTCCTCGACGAGCCCACCGCCGGGGTGGCCCAGGCCGAGATCGAGGCGCTCGTCCCCATGCTCCGCCGGGTCCAGGCCGAGACCGGGTGCTCGCTGCTGGTGGTCGAGCACGACATGGGCCTGCTCCAGGAGCTGTGCGACGAGCTGGTCGCCCTCGAGCAGGGCCGGGTCATCGCCCGGGGCACGCCCGCCGAGGTCCTGGCCGACCCCGACGTCGTCGCGTCCTACCTGGGCACCGACACCGACCTGGGCCGCCGTTCGGGACCCCGGACCGCGGACGCCACCGCCTCGACCGCGCTCCTGGGCCAGGGCGAGACCGCCTCGGGGTGAGGCCCGGGCGGACGGTGCGGGCGGCGGCGCGTTCCAGCGTCACGGGCCGGAGACGACCTCCCGTCAGTGTCGCCGGAACGCGGTGGGAGCGCGGCGGGACCGGTCAGCGCAGGGGGAGGCGGGGCTGGGCGGGGTCGGTGCCGAGGACGTCGAGGTGGCGCGCCTCGCGGTCGACCTCGTCGGCGGGGGCGGGGCGGCCCACGAGGAAGCCCTGGACCCGGTGGCACCCGAGGTCGTGGAGGAGCGTCAGCTGGCGGGGCGTCTCCACGCCCTCGGCGACCACGGTCAGGCCCAGCGACCGCCCCAGGGCGAGCACGGCCCGCACGATCTCGGTGTCGCTGTGGTCCTCGCCCAGCCCGCGCACGAAGGAGCGGTCGAGCTTGAGGGCGTCCATCGGGAACCGCTTGAGGTAGGCGAGGCTGCTGTAGCCGGTGCCGAAGTCGTCCAGCCAGAGGCGCACGCCCATCTCGTGCAGGGCGTCGATCGTCCGGCCGGTCGATCGGTCGGCCCCGATGACGGTGTCCTCGGTGAACTCCACGACCAGGTCCCGGGGCCGCAGACCGTGCCGGTCCAGGGTCGCGGCGACGCCGGCGGCGAACGACGACGACCCGAGCTGGCGGGCCGAGACGTTGACCGAGACGAACGTGGCCGGGTCGCAGGGGGCGGCGGCGGTCCGCCAGGCCGCCAGGGTGCGCCCGACCGACTCGAGCACGGCCTCGCCCAGGGGGACGATCAGGCCCCGGTCCTCGGCGACGGCGATGTACTCCTGCGGGGCCTCGAGGTGCCCGTCCCGCGACGGGATGCGCACGAGGGCCTCGGTCCCGACCACCGACCCGTCGTCGAGCGAGACGATGGGCTGGTGGTGCACGGCGAGGGCGCCGTCGTCGAGGGCCCGGCGGAGGGTCGTCTCGACCGTCGACCGGCGCTGGGCGGCGACGCGCAGGGCCTCGTTGAAGACCTCCATCCGGTTCCGGCCCCGCTGCTTGGCCCGGTACAGGGCGGCGTCGGCGTCGCGCAGCAGGCGTTCCGGCGGGTGGCCGGCGTCGTAGGCCAGGCCGATCGACGCCGAGACGGCCAGGGCGGAGTCGTCGGGGAGCACCACCGGAACCTCGAGGGCGGTGAGGATCCGGGTCGCGAGGGCGGCGATGTCGTGGTCGTCACCGCCCTCGGCCACGACCACGAACTCGTCGCCGCCGAGCCGGGCCACGGTGTCCGAGGACCGGACGGTGTCGCGCAGCCGACCGGCGACCTCGACGAGCAGGCTGTCGCCGGCCTCGTGGCCGCGCTCGTCGTTGACCAGCTTGAACCGGTCGAGGTCGATGAAGAGCAGGGCCAGCCGCTCGCCCTGGCGGCGCGTGCGCTCGAGCGCCTGGCCGATCCGGTCCATCAGGAGGCCCCGGTTGGGGAGCCCCGTCAGCTGGTCGTGGAACGCCTGCCACGACAGCTGGGCCGCGGCCTCGGCCCGCTCGGTGATGTCGCGGACGTTGCCCACGACACCGCCCACCGCGGGGTCGTCGAGCCGGTTGGTGGCCACGATCTCCAGGTGCCGCCACGAGTCGTCGCCGCGGTAGCGGACCTCGGCCCGGACGGTCGCGCCCGGCGCCTCCAGCAGCTCGGCGTAGGCCGCCAGCCCGCCCTCGGCGTCGTCGGGGTGGATGCGGTCCCAGTGCATCCGGTCGCCGGCCACCAGGGGGTGGCCCAGCACGGTCTCGGCGGTGGGGCTCGTGTAGCGCACGTACCCCCGGGCGTCGTGGACGCAGATGAGGTCGGCGCTGCGCTCCAGGAACGCCTCGAGCAGGACCTTGCTCGCCCGCACCTCCTCGTCGGCGTGGCGCTGGGCCGTGGTCAGGGCCTGCTCGTGGGAGATGTCGGCGAAGGCGATCACGATGGACGCCACCGCGCCGGTGTCGTCGAGCACCGGCTCGGTGGCCATGCGGATGGCGACGTGCTGGCCGTCGTCGCGCCGGATGTGCATCAGCCGGTCGGTGACCCGCTCGCCGGTCAGGGCGGTGTGGATGATGGGGCGGTCCTCGAGGGGGATGAGGTCGCCGTGCTCGTCGTAGGCGTTCCAGGTCCCGGTCCGCACCCGGCGGGTGAAGGTGGCCGGGTCACCGCCGAGGATCCGCCAGGCGGCGGCGTTGGACAGGTGGATGGTCCCGTCCACGTCGGCCATGACCACGCCCTGCTCGAGGGCCTCGAGGCACGCCCGCTGGGCCGAGCGCACCTGCTCGAGCGAGGCGGCGGCGGCCTTCCGCTCGCTGATGTCCTGCACCTGGGAGATGAAGTGCTGCGGGGTGCCGTCGTCGCTGCGCACCAGGGCGACGTCGAGCTGGCAGGCGACGAGGGAGCCGTCGGCCCGGACGTAGTTCTTCTCGATCGTGTAGCCGTCGATCTCCCCGGCGACGGTGCGACCCAGCTGGTGGAGGTCGAGGTCCAGGTCAGCGGGGTCGGTGATGTCCTGGAAGGTGCGGGCGAGGAGCTCCGACGGGGTGAGGCCGACGATCCGGCCCATGGCCCGGTTGACCCGCAGGAACCCGCCGTCGAGGTCCACCAGCGCCATCCCGATCGGGGCGTGGTCGAAGCCGAGGCTGAACCGGGCCTCGGCCTCGGCCAGCCGGACGGCCAGATCGACGTCGTCGGGGGCGGGGCGCGGGCCCGAGGACGTGGTGGCGGTCACCCGCACCTGATCGGCCCCCGCCGCCCAGACGTGAACGGAACGGCGATCGGCGTCGCTGGGGCATGCTGGCCCGATGCCCGACCCGCTCGACGCCGAGGCCGTCATCGCCACCCTGGGGCTCTCCCCCCACCCCGAGGGCGGGTGGTACGCCGAGACGTGGCGGGACGCGCCGGCCGACGGGAGCCGGGGGGTCGGGACGGCGATCTACTTCCTGCTCGAGGCCCACCAGGCGTCCCACTGGCACCGGGTCGACGCGGCCGAGACCTGGCACCACTACGCCGGCGGCCCCGTCGACCTGCTGGTGGCCGCCGCCGACGACGGGCCGGTCACCACCACCCGCCTCGGCTCCGACCTGGCGGCGGGCGAGCGACCCCAGGGCACCGTCCTCGCCGGGGCCTGGCAGGCGGCGCGACCCGTCGCCGGAGCCGTCCTGGTCGGGTGCACCGTCGCTCCTGCGTTCGGCTTCGACGGCTTCGAGCTGGCCCCGCCGGGGTGGTCGCCCGGCGGCTGAGGCCGCCGTCGCTCGACCGGGGACCCCGGCGGGCCATCTTGCACACTGGAGGCGTGAGCTCCTCGTCAGCACCCGCCGCCGACGGCGAACGGCGCCGCTTCGTGGTCGCCGGGGCGCTGTTCCTCGGGATCCTCGTCGTGCTGATCGCCCTGGTGGCCGTGCTCGCGGGCGGGTCGGGCGACGAGCGTCGGACGACGGACACCACCGTCGCCTGCGCCGAGGACGACACCGCCTGCCGGATCGCCCAGCAGGGCGCCGAGCGGCCCAGCATCATCCCCGAGCCGGGCGAGGGGCGGGCGCCCGACGACCCCGGCGAGCCCGGCGGCTGGGCCCAGGTCGCCCTGTTCGGGCTGATCGTCGCCGCCCTCGCCGTCATCGTCGCCCTCGTCGTGCGGTCGACCCGACGGGCGGCCGGCCGGCGGACCCCGGACCCCGACGCCTCGGCCGTCAGCCGTTGATCAGGCTGGCGAGGGCCCACACGAAGGCCACCGCCCCCAGTCCGGCCATGACCAGGCTGCGCCCGACCGGGGCCCGCTGCCCCGCCTCCCGCAGGCGCGGCGGCGGTCGGTAGAGCGCCAACAGGTTGCCCACGAGCATGGCCCCGCCGAAGGCGAGCAGCAGGTAGGCCAGCAGGTCCTCGCCCAGGAACGCTCCCCCGGTGGACGCCTCGGCCAGCACGGGGGCGACGCTAGGACGCGTCGCGACGCCAGGGGGCATCGGACCGTCGACGACCCGGCCGCGGGAGAGGTGAGGGGGCCGGCCCCGGGAGGGGGTTCCACGGAGCCGGCCCCGGGCGACCTCGCCGCACCCGCGGAACCTCGGTGGGGTTCCGCGGCTTGGGATGAGAGCGGTCCGGACGCGGAGGACCCATCGGCGCTGTGACCTGCCCCATGAGGGATCGGGTCGGCATTCCCGACCGGCCCCGCCCCGGAAGGCGGGAGACCGGGCCGGGTGCCGCCCGGGGGGATCGCTGTGCCAGGCTCGGCGGCCGTGGTCGACCAGCCCCCGCATCCGGCGCCGCCGGCGCCGCCGGCGTCGCCGGCCGAGCCGGCCTGGCCGCCGCTGGCCCCGGCCCTGGACCCCCCGCCGGTGGGCGCGATCGCCCGGCTCTCGATGGTCGGCGCCGGGCTGGCCCTGCTCTGCTACCTGGTGGCCGGCGTGCTGCTGGCAGTGCCGGTCGAGACGCCCGGCGTCCAGGACTGCGGGGCCCCCGGCGCCTACCTGCTGGCCGGGCGGGTCGACGTCGTGCCCGACCCCGACGGTCGGATCCTCGGCCCCGACGGCGAGGTGGTCACGCTCGACGCCGACGTCGCCGCCGCGGCGCGCACCGAACCGTGCCGCGACCGGGTGGCGGACCGGGCCGTCCCCGCCGGACTCCTGCTGACCCTGGCCACCGTCCTCGGCGTGGTCGCCTTCGCCACCGAGCTGTTCGTGGTCCGCCCCCGCCAGCGCCGGGTGGTGCGCGCCGCCCGGGCCGCCGAACGCGACCGCCCCACCGATCCCACCCCGGGGGGGCCGCCGGCCGCCCGGGTGGCGGACCGCGAGAGCCCCTGGGGGGCACCCCCAGGCCCATCCGGGGGCTGACCCGGGCGAGCGGGGCCGTCGCCGTCGGGCACCGTCGGACCCATGCCCACCGCCACCGCGACCACCCCCGACGTCGGCCTCGACGCCCTCGTCGCCGCCACGCCCGCCCACCGCGACCGCACCGTCGACGCCGTCCGCGCCCTCTGCATCGTCGTGGTGGTGCTGTGGCACTGGGTGTTCTCCATCACCCACGTGCGGGCCGACGGTGCGCTCACCATGCCGAACCCCATCGACGAGATCCCGGCCGGTTGGCTGGCCACGTGGGTCCTCCAGGTCATGCCCGCCTTCTTCGTGGTGGGCGGGTTCGCCAACCTGGCGTCGTGGCAGCGGCTCGAGCGGGACGGGGCGGCCACCTGGCGGGCCTACGCCGCCGGGCGCCTGGCCCGGCTGGGGCGGCCCCTCGCCGCCGTGGTCGTGGCGTGGGGCGTCGCCGACACCGTCGCCCGGGCCGCCCTGGGCGTCCCCAGCGTGACGTCCTGGGGGATGGTGGTGTTCGTCCCCCTGTGGTTCATGGGCGCCTACAGCGCCGTCCTCCTCCTCGCCCCCGCCACCATCGGGGCCCACCGCCGCCACCCGCTCGGCACGCTCGGGGCCCTGGCCGCCGGCATCGCCGTCGCCGACGGGCTCCGGTTCTCCACCGGCGAGGACCGCTGGGGCTACGTGACGACCGCCCTGGTCTGGGTGACCGCCCACCAGCTCGGCTACCTCTGGCGGGACGGGACGGTGACGACCTGGGGCCGGCGGGCCCAGGCCGGCCTGGCGGTGGGCGCGGCGGCGACGCTGGCCCTGCTCACCGGCGTCGGCCCCTACCCGCCGTCGATGGTGGCGGTGCGGGGCGGCGGGCTCAGCAACATGTTCCCGACGACGGCCCCGATCGCCGTCCTGGCCGTCCTCCAGCTCGGGCTCATCGCCCTGGGGCGTCCGGCCGCCGAGCGGTGGCTGGCCCGCCGGGGGCCGTGGCGGGCCGTGGTCGCCGTCAACGCCGTGGCCATGACCGTGTTCGCCTGGCACATGACCGCCCTCGTGGCGGTGATCGGGGTGGCCGTCGGCCTCGGGCTCACCCTCCCGTCGGAGACCAGCCCGACCTGGTGGCTGCTGCGCCCGGTGTGGCTGGTCCTCCCCGGCCTGGTGCTGGCCGGTCTGGTCGCGGTGTTCGCCCGCCTCGAGCTCCCCCGACCGCGCCGCTGATCCGCCCGTCGGGGCTCGGGAGGCGGGTGCGACCCGACCGGACCGGTCCGGGCCGACGGGCCGGGCCCCGTCCGAGCGACCAGACTGCTTGCATGATCAAGAAGCTGGTCGGAGCGGTGATCGTGGTGGTGCTGGTGCTGGTCGGCGTCGGGGTGTGGTACTTCGTCATCCGCGACGACAGCGTCGAGAAGGCCGAGGTCGGCTGCGACCCGGACCCGTGCGAGACCAGCACGGCGAGCACGGTCGACGGCACCTGGACGGTCGTGGCCGACGGGAGCGAGACCACCCTGGCCATCACCGAGACCATCGGCGGGGTGGCCGACCACGCCGTCGAGGGCCACACCGAGGTGGGCGGGTCGGTGGTCGTGGCCGACGGCGCCGTCACCGAGGCGACCATCACCGCCGACATGACCACCCTCGCGTTCACCGACGCACCCCCCGGCTTCGACGTGGCCAACCGGGCCCGGGCCATGGAGCGCACCGGCCTCGAGACCGGCGCCTTCCCCGAGGCCACGTTCTCGCTCACCGCCCCCATCGAGCTGGGTGACGACGTCGGGAGCGGCGAGGTGGTGACGGCCGAGGCCACCGGCGACCTCACCCTCCACGGCGTGACCCGGCCCGTCACCTTCGCCGTCGACGTCGTCGCCGACGGCGCGACCTTCCGGGTCACCCCGAGCGAGTTCATCCCGATCGTGCTGGCCGACCACGACATGGAGGTCGACGGGCCCGGCTTCGTCGCCGACGTCGCCGACGAGGGCAGCTTCGACTTCCTCCTCGTCCTCGAGCAGGCGTAGCCCCGACCTGCGTCATCGCCCGACCTGCGACCCGGGCCGGCACGACCCTCGCCGGCCGTCACCGGCCCGCGTTCGTCGCCGGTCGGGGGCTACGCCAGCGGGGTCGGGTCGCCCTCGGTCCGCCGACGCTCGATCCAGTCGTGCTCCTGCTCACCGAGCTCGGTGGCGGGCGGGGCGTCGACGAAGGGCCACAGCTCCTCGGCGATGGCCCGCCAGTCGCCGGTGGCGCCCAGCTCGCCGAGGATGGCGTAGAGCCCGAGGTTGATGCGCTGGATGATCACGAACGACGGCGGCAGGTTGGCCGCCTTCTGGATCTCGCCGTAGGGGCCGCTCTGGTCGAAGATCCGCCGCATCGTCTCGCTGGCGTACTCGGGCGTGAAGGTGAACCGGCCCCGCTGGTCGACCATCTCGTAGAAGTGCCCGAAGTAGTCGATGACCTCGGCGTCGCTCGCCGGGTGCCCCGCCGGCAGGAGGCCGACGCGCTCGACGATCCCCCGGAACCGGGCCGGGTCCCGGGTGGTGCTCATGGCCTCGACCATGTCGGAGAACACCGCCAGCTCGTCGCCGTGGAAGTGCTTCACCAGGCCGAAGTCGAGGAACGTCACCGTGCCGTCGGGGGCGAAGAGGTAGTTGCCCGGGTGGGGGTCGCCGTTGAAGGCCCGGAGCCGGTACAGGCTGCGGAAGACGAAGCGGTAGAGGATCTCGCCGGCCCGGTCGCGGGTCGCCTGGTCCGCCCCGGTCACCGCCTCGAAGGGCTCGCCCGTCGCCAGCTCGGTGGTCAGCACCCGCGCCGTCGACAGGGCGGGCACGACCTCGGGGACGTGGATGAACGGGTGACCTCGGTAGGCGGCGGCGAACAGGGCCTGGTTGCGGGCCTCGAGGGCGTAGTCGAGCTCCTCGGTCAGACGGGCCTTGAGCTCCTCGACGAGGGGGCCGGGCTCGAGGCCCGGGAAGGCGGCCCCCAGCCCCGAGAACAGCAGGCCGGCGCTGGCCAGGTCGGAGCGGATGGCGGCGGCGACACCCGGGTACTGGACCTTGACCGCCACGGCCCGGTCGTCGTGGGTGAGGGCCCGGTGGACCTGGCCGATCGAGGCCGCCGCGATCGGCACCGGGTCCCACTCGGCGAAGACCGACACGGGGTCGCCGCCCAGCTCCTCCCGGATCACCTGGGCGGCCAGCTCGGGGGCCATCGGGGGGGCGTCGGAGCGCAGCTGCGACAGGGCCTCGCGCACCGGCTCGGGCAGGCCCTGGTCGAGGTACGAGGCCATCTGCCCCACCTTCATCAGGGCGCCCTTCATGTCGCCCAGGGCGGCGGCCACGTCCTCGGCCGTCTGCATCTGGAACTGCATGTCGAGGTGCTCCCGGCGGGCGGCGTCGGCGAAGGTCCGCCGGGCGCGGTGGGCGGCGTAGCGCCCCGCCCCGCGGGCCCCGACGGCGCCGAGGCGGGCGCTGCGGGCCCACGACGTGCGTCCCGACACCGGCCCGGGCGCGGCCGGCAGGTCGTCGGGGCGGCGGCGCCACACCGCCACGGCACCCAGGGCGGCGACACCGAGGAGGGCGATGGTCGTCGGTCGGATCGGCCGTTCCATGCCCCGCATCCCAGCCCACCCGGCGGCGGCGGGGCGAAACGGACGGGGGAGGGCTCCCCCGCCCACGACAGGACAGGGCGGGGATCGAGGGGTACCGTCGGGCACCGTCGTCGTCGCCCGCGGAGGATCCGATGACCCACCGTCCCCCCGCCGGGGCCCCCGCCCGGCGCACCGCCCGGTTGGTGCTGGTCACCGCCGTCCTGGGCCTCGTCGTCGCCGGCGCCCCGCTCGCCGCCGGTGCCCAGGAGGCTCCGGCCGGGGCCCCGACGCTCGCCCAGGTCCTCGACGGGGAGGTCGCCGGCGTCGCCGCCGTTGCGACCACCACCTCGATCGAGGACGGCGACATGGGCGTCGTGCTCGAGATCACCAACGACGGTGACGACGCGGTCGACGTCGCCATCCCGTTCGGGACCCTCGTCGTCACCGAGGCGGAGGGCGACCAGACCCTGGCGGTGACGCCGCCGTCGAGCCCCGAGGTGATCGACGTGGCCGCGAGCGGCGGCACCCCGACGATCGAGGTCGAGCCCGGCACCTCGACCCACGACCTGCCGGCGTACTGCACCGAGCTGGGCGACGGCTACTCCGGCGACGCCCCGGTGTCGCCCATCGCTCCCGCCGACGTGGCCCTGGCCGAGACCCTCCGGGCCGCGACCGTCGCCGACGTGGGCCACACGACCACCCAGTCGGCCGTGTGGTGGCTCACCGACGAGCCCACCGCCCCCGCCCCCGACGACATCGCCCCGCTGCTCGCCGTCGATGCCGAGGCCTTCGCCGCCGCGCCGTACCGGGTCATCCCCGACACCGGCTACACGCCGCTGTGGATGCGCGAGGAGGTCCTGCCCGAGGACGGTGGCTCGATCGGGCCGGTCGTACGCGACGAGGAGGCCGCGGCCATCCTCGACGAGCGCTTCGACGGCCCGGCCTCGCCCGTCTCCGACGGCGACGGCAGCGGGTCCGCGGTGGGACCGATCCTCTGGGTCGCCCTCATCGGGCTCGTCGTCGTGGCCACCGTGGCGATCGCCACCCGGGCCGGTCGCTCGGCGCCCGCCGCCCTCCCCGCCCTCGGCGCCCAGCGTCCGGGCTGGTACCCGGACCCGTGGGCCCGGGGCGGCCACCGCTACTGGGACGGGCAGCGCTGGACGACCCAGACGATGGGCGGCCCCCACCGCTGACGTACCCCCAGGGGGTACCCTGGGCACCGACCAAGGACGTCCCGGTGCCCGGCTACTCGATGGACAAGGACGACTACGCCCGCCGCCTCAAGCGGATCGAGGGCCAGGTGCGCGGCCTCCAGCGGATGGTCGACGACGACACCTACTGCATCGACGTCCTGACCCAGATCAGCGCGGTGAGCTCGGCCCTCGAGAGCGTGGCCCTCGGCCTGCTCGACCAGCACATCCGCCACTGCGTCGCCGACGCCGCCCGCCAGGGCGACCAGGCCGAGGCCGACCGCATCGTCGCCGAGGCCACCGCCGCCATCGCCCGGCTCGTCCGCTCCTAGCCCGCACGGATGGTGCCAGGCACCTTCCGTGTGCGTCCCGGGCGCGCCGAGACCCGAGCTGCGGGGCAGCTCGGGACTCGGAGGGTTCCCGCCAGGGACGCCACCGGCGACAGGGGAGGCGCCGGTGGGTGGGACAGGACCGGGACTACCCGCGTCCCGAGCATCCGAACCCTGCCAATCTCGCCCGCGAACGTTCGCTTGGGTTGACCAAACGTTCGTTCAGGCGCATCATGGGCGCCATGTCCGTCGGCGCCACCACCACCCGCGAGGTCGACATCCTCGCCCCCGACCTCTACGACGACCCCTGGGCCACGTACCGGTGGCTCCGCGACGAGGCCCCCCTCTACCGGGACACCACCAACGACCTGTGGGTCGTGAGCCGCCACGCCGACGTCTTCGAGGTCTCCCGCCGGTCCGACCTGTGGTCGGCGGCCCAGGGGGTGCGGCCCAAGGTGGCGGCGGACATGTCCCTCATCGCCCTCGACGACCCCGAGCACACCCGGCAGCGGCGCCTGATCAACCGGGGCTTCACGCCCCGCCGGGTCCGCGAGATCGCCCCCCACATCCGCGACCTGGCCGACCGGCTGATCGACGAGGTCCAGCACCGGGGCGAGGTCGAGTTCGTCAGCGAGCTGGCCGCCCACGTCCCGCTCATCGTCATCAGCGAGATGATGGGGCTCGACCCGGCCGAGCGGGACCGGATGTACCGCTGGTCCGACGCCATGATGGCGGGCGACGGCCACGAGGGCGACGACCCCGAGCTCCACGACGCCGCCGTCGCCTTCGGCGAGTTCGCCGAGATGTGCACCGGGCTCATCGCCGAGCGCCACGGCGCCGCCACCGACGACATCATCGGCATCCTCACCCGGGCCCACGACGAGGGCGGGTTGCAGAAGGACCTGAAGTCGGGCGACCCCGAGCTCTACGGCGACGGGTCGCTCCAGGACGACGAGCTGCTGATGTTCCTCACCCTGCTGCTCGTCGCCGGCAACGAGACGACGCGCAACGCCATCTCCGGCGGCCTGCTCGCCCTCAGCCTCTTCCCCGACCAGCGGGACCGGCTGCTGGCCGACCCGACCCTGATCGACACGGCCGTGGAGGAGATCATCCGGTGGACGACCCCGGTCATGACCTTCATGCGCACCTGCACCGAGGCCCACGAGATCCACGGCCAGCGCATCGACGTCGGCGACCGGATCCTCATGCTGTACCAGTCGGCCAACCGCGACGACCGGGTGTTCGACCGACCCGACGACTTCGTGGTCGACCGCGACCCCAACAACCACCTGGCCTTCGGCGCCGGCACCCACTACTGCCTGGGGGCCAACCTGGCCCGGCTGGAGGTGAAGCTGGTGTTCCAGGCGCTGCTGGAGCGGCTGCCCGACGTGCGGGCCGTCGACCCGACCACCATCGACCGCAACCGCTCGACGCTGGTCGTGGGCATCGACCGCCTCCCGGCGATCTTCACCCCGGTGTCGCGGCCCGAGTCCCCGCTGGCCGCCCGGTGAGCACCCCCGTCGTCGCCCCCCGTCCGACGCCGCCCCAGGGCCAGCGCGAGCGCATCCTCGACACCGCCCTCGACCTCATGGCCGAGCGGGGCGCGTCGGCGACCAGCATGCGGGCCCTGGCCTCGGCCTGCGGGCTCAACGTGGCCGCCCTCTACCACTACTTCGCGTCGAAGGACGCCCTGCTCCGGGCGGTGATCGAGGAGCGCCGCTACGGCGCCCAGCTCCAGGCCATGCCCGTGCCCGACCTGCGCCTGCCCCCGGCCGAGCGCCTGGCCGCCCTGGTCGTCGACATGTGGGACGGAGCCCTGGCCGAGGCCACCATCTGGAAGCTGCTGCTCAGCGAGGCCCTCCACGGCGACGGGACCGCCCGGGAGGTCGGGGCCGAGCTGCTGGCCACGCTGGAGGAGGGGCTGCGCGAGACCCTCCCCCGCCTCGTGCCGGAGCTGGCCGTCGACGTCGATCTGGCCGCCCGATCGGTGTGCGCCGTCCTGGTCGCGCTGCTGGTCGAGGCCAGCTTGGTCGAGCCGGCCGCCCTCCACGCCCACGCCGAGCGCCGGGCCCTCGACCTGGCGACCCTCCTGCTGCCGCCGGGCTGACCCACCCGGCCCCTCCCCGCATGGCTCGGAGCGGCGACCCGCCCCTAGCCTTCCCCCATGGCCGCGAGCGACGACAGAGACGACGCGCCGGCCGATGAGCCGGCCGACGAGGCCACCGCCCCCGACGGGCCCGACGACGACCCCGACGGGTCCGACGCGGCCACCACCGACCCCGGCCGCACCGCTCCCGGTCCCGGGCGGCGGGCGGCCCGCCGGGGCCTCGACGGGCGCACCCTCGCCGTGTGCGCACTCGTGGCCCTGATCGCGGCCCTGCTGGCCGGGTTCGTGGCCAACCGCCTGACCACCGACGACACCGACGAGGCCGCCGGTCTGGGCACCCTCACCCCGGCCGAGGACGTCCCCGACATCGTCCTGCCGCGCCTGGGCGGGGGCGACGACATCACCATCTCGGACTACCGGGGCCAGCCCCTGGTCGTGAACTTCTGGGGCTCGTGGTGCGAGCCGTGCGTCGACGAGATGCCCGCCTTCCAGCGGGTGCACGAGTCCCTCGGCGACGACGTCGCCTTCCTCGGGGTGAACGTCAACGACACCGTCGAGGCGGCCACGCGCCTGGTCGACCGCACCGGCGTCACCTACGACCTGGCCCGGGACGTCGACGGCGCCCTCGGTCGGGCCCTCGACGTCACCACCTTCCCGACGACCGTCCTCGTCGACGCGGACGGCACCGTCGTCGACGTCGTCCGGCGGGAGGTCTCGGCCGAGCGGCTGTGCGAGAAGATCAACCAGTCGCTGCTCAACCAGTCCCTGGAGGAGTGCGGCTGATGGGCGACGCCCGCATCGCGGTGGCGTTCACGGCCGGGATGCTGGCCACGGTGAACCCCTGCGCCCTCCCGATGCTCCCGGCCTACCTGGGCTGGTTCATCACCGGCGACGACGAGCGCCAGCCGGCCGGCGCCGCCGTGGCCCGCGCCGTGGCCGTGGCCCTGTCGGTCGCCCTCGGCTTCGTCGCCGTCTTCGGCACCCTCGGCCTGCTGGCCACCGCCGCCTCGGCCCAGGTCGAGGAGGTCACGCCCTGGATCACCCCGGTGGTCGGCGTGGCCCTGGCCGTGGTGGGCGTGGTGCTGGTGAGCGGCCGGACGCTGAAGGTCCCCCTCCCCCGCCTCGACCGCAGCGGGGGCGGCGGCCGGGGGATGGCCGCCATGGTCGCCTACGGGGCGTCCTACGCCGTGGTCTCGGTGTCGTGCGCCCTGCCCGTGTTCCTCATCCAGGTGAGCACCACCTTCGGCGAGGGCTGGGACACGGGCCTCACCCAGCTCGCCGGGTTCGCCGTCGGCTTCGCCCTGGTGCTGGTGGCCCTGTCGGTCTCGGTGGCCCTGGCCCGGGGGTCGCTGGCCGCCGTCGCCCGCTCGGCCTCGGCCCACGTCAGCCGGGTGTCGGGCGCCCTGCTCGTGCTGGCCGGCGTCTACCTCGTCTGGTACGGCCTGGCCGAGATCCGGCTCGACACCCGCACCCCCGACGACCCCGTCATCGACCGGGTCACCGGGTGGTCGTCGGACATCTCGGCCCGGGTCCAAGACATCGGCGGCGTCGAGCTGGGCCTGGTCCTGGCCCTGTTCGTCGCCGCCGTCGCCCTCGTGGTCGTCCTCCGCGCGGGTGGCCGGTCCCGCACCTCCTGATCCTCCGGCTACGGCATCAGGCGCTGGATGGCCCACCCGTCGCCGGCGCGGGTGTAGAGGAACCGGTCGTGCAGGCGGTCGGCCCGGCCCTGCCAGACCTCGACCTCGTCGGGCGTGAGCCGGTAGCCGCCCCAGCCCTCGGGGCGCTCGACGGGGCCGTCGCCCACCGCGGCGGCGACCTCGTCCCGGCGGGTCTCGAGGGCGGCGCGATCGGCGATGGGCTGGCTCTGGGCCGACGCCACCGCCGACACCCGGGACCCGTGGGGCCGGGCCTCCCAGTAGGCGTCGACCTCGGCGTCGCTCAAGCGCTCGACGGGACCCACCGCCCGCACCTGGCGGCTCAGGGGGATCCACCCGAAGCACAGGGCGGCCTGCGGGTTGGCCGCCAGCTCCTCGCCCTTGCGGCTGGTGGTGTCGGTGAAGAAGCAGAAGCCGTGGTCGACCCGGCGGACGAGCACGAACCGCACCGACGGCCGGCCGTCCGGGGTGGCGGTGGCCAGGGCGACCGCCGCCGGGTCGAACGGGTCGACCGCCTCCCAGTCGGCGTACCAGGCCCGGAACTGGTCGAGCGGGTCGTCGGCCAGGTCGGCGCGGTGGAGACCGGTGGCCTGGTAGTCCTCCCGCACGGCGGTGAGGTCGAGGACCCCGTGGGGCGGTCGGGGCGCAGACGGTGGTTCGCTCACGTGTCCTCTGTTTCGCTCGCCGGCTCGCTCACGCGGCGTCTGGTTCGCTCGCTGCGCTCGCTCACGCGCCGTCTGGTTCGCTCGCTGCGCTCGCTCACGCGCCGTCTGGTTCGCTCGCTGCGCTCGCTCACGCGCCGTCTGGTTCGCTCGCTGCGCTCGCTCACGCGCCGTCTGGTTCGCTCGCTGCGCTCGCTCACCCCGCCATCATCGTCGGTGGCGGGGTGAGCGTGCCGCGATCGGCTACTCGGCGAAGCTGAGGCCGTAGGTCTCCTGCAGCCCGACCAGGCAGTACGGCCGCTCGGGGCACTCGGGCGGACCGCCGAGGACCAGGGGGTCCTCCACGCCGGCCAGGTCCGAGACGGTGCTGAGGCCGTACTCCTCGGCCGTCTCGGCGGTGACGACGAAGGTGTTCACGCTGTCGGCCTCGGCCGGCTCGAGGATGGTGATCCCGTCCTCCTCGGCCAGGGGGCGGAGCTGCTCGAGGACCTCCTCGACGTCGGGGCTGGCCTCGGCCTCACCGTCGAGGAACGTCAGCAGGGTGCCGGTGAACTCCGGGACGAGGTCGATGTCACCGGACTTGAGGGCCTCGTAGTAGACGTCGCGGGCCCCGATGTCAGGGGTGTAGGAGACGTCGACGCCGGCGGCCTCGAGGGCCTGGCCGTAGAGCTGGGCGGCGATGTTCGACTCGGCGAAGTTGGAGCTGCCCACGGTGAGGCTGCCCTCGGCGGTGAGGTCGCCGGGGAGGCCCTTCTCCTCCAGGTAGGCCGCCGCCGCGTCCTCCGGGTTGTCGCCGTCGATCGAGACCTGGGCGACCAGGCCCTGCATGTCCTCGACGGTGAGGGCGCCGCTCACGGCATCGAGCACGGCGGCGATGTCGTCGTTGGTGGCGTCGGTGCGGATGGCCGGGACGAAGTTGTCGGCCGGCTGCAGGTCCTCGTCGTCCTCCAGGGCGACCCACTCGTTGGCCGCGATTGCGCCGTCGGAGGAGAAGAGGAGGGCGATGTCGATGTCGCCGTTCTCGAGGGCGGCCTTGGTGTTGGGGCCGCCGGCGTCGAGGGGGCTGAAGGTGAACTCGGCGCCCCCGGTCTCGTCGGTGGCGCCGGAGTCGTCGCCGGAGGTGGTCTCGTCCCCGTCGTCGCTGTCGGTGCAGGCGGCGGCGCCGAGCGCCAGGAGGGGGACGAGCAGGGCGGCGACGAGACGCCGTCGGGTGGTGGTCACGATGGTGGGCCTTTCGGTGGGAGCAGGTCGGGGGATGGTTCCGGTCGGCGCTAGGCAGCGCCGGCCAGGGCGGGCTCGCCGGGGGGCGGCGAGGCGGACGGGGCGTCGTCGTCGGGCTCGGCCTCGGCCGAGCCGGCGGCGGCGCAGGCCCGGCGCGCGGCGCGCAGGCCCTTGGGGGTGAGCGCCCGCTGGACCAGGCCGAGCAGCAGCTCGGTGACCAGGGCGAGGAGGGCGACGAGGACGGCGCCCACGATGACCTTGACGAAGCCCCCGGTGGAGCGGGTGGCGAAGCCGTCGATGATGAACCGGCCCAGGCCACCGGCCCCGAGCTGGGCGGCGATGGTGGCGGTGGCCACGACCTGGACGGCGGTGGTGCGGATGCCGGCCATGATCAGCGGGACGGCCAGCGGGATCTCGACCCGGCGCAGGATCTGCCCCTCCGACAGGCCCATGCCCCGGGCCGCGTCGCGCACGTCGTCGGGGATCTCGGCGATGCCGACGTAGGTGTTGGTGACGATGGGCGGGATGGCCAGGGCGAGCAGGGCGAGGAACACGCTGACCAGGCCGATCACCGGCTTCTCGTCGAGGCCGAGGATCTGGTTGCCCACCACCAGGATGGCGAACGACGGGATCGCCCGCCCGACGTTGGAGACGTTGATCACCAGCAGCCCGAAGCGCCGCTTGTGGCCGAGCCACAGCGAGATGGGGACGGCCACGACGATGGCGGCGACCACGGCGACGACCGAGATCTGCACGTGCTCGAGGATGCGGGTGGTGATCCCGTTGGGACCGCGGTAGCGGGCCTGGTCGCGCAGGTAGTCGAACGTCTGGACGAGGAGGTTGTCCTCGCTCGTGCCCGACGACTGGGCCAGCACGGCGCCGATCGGCCCCATCAGGCGGCCACCGCGCCATCGGGCAGCACGGCGGCCCGGTCGCTCGGGGCGACCTCGTCGTCGGCGCGGTCGTCCCGCCGGCCGCGCCGACGCACCGTCCACGGGGCCAGGCGCCGGCCCACCCAGGCCAGGCCCACGTCGGACCCGATGGCGAGGGCGATCGAGAGGACCACACCGACGGTGACCGCCGTGCGCATGGGCCGGTTGAGGCCGGTGAGGATCAGCTGGCCCAGCCCGCCCAGGCCGACGAGGGCGGCGATGGTGAGCATCCCGATGGTGCTCACCGTGGCGATGCGGATGCCGGCCATGATCGACGGCAGGGCCAGCGGCATCTCGACCTTCCACAGCCGCTGGCGCCGGTCGAGGCCCATGCCGTCGGCCGCGTCGCGGACCTCCTCGGGCACCTGCTCGAGACCGGTGACGGTGTTCCGCACCAGGATCAGCAGGGTGTAGAGGGTGAGCGGCACCAGGGCGGTGGTGCGCGACAGCCCCGTGTAGGGCACCAGCAGGCCGTAGAGGGCCAGCGAGGGGATCGTGTAGAAGACGCCGGCGGTGCCGAGCACGACGCCCTTGAGCCGAGGGTGGCGGACCACGGCGATCGAGGCGGGGACGGCGATGAGCAGCCCCAGGACCACGCTCCCGACGGTGAGGATCACGTGCTCGCGGGTGGCGGTCCAGATCAGGTCCTGGTTCGCGTCGCGGCCGACCCACTCGGCCCAGAACCACCGCTCGGTGTTGGAGGCCACGATGAGCGCGGTCATCCCTGAGCCGTTGCTGGAGTGGGTTGCACGGTGCCCTCCCGCGTCGTCGAACGCGCCCCGGGTAGCCGGCCATCGACCGCCACGGAGCGGTCGTTGGGTCAGTGGTGGGATCCGGCGTGACGGTAGCCTGCCGGTCAGCCGATGCCAACGAACCCCACGGAGATCCGGCGACGCCCATGATCACGCTCGACTCCGTCACCAAGCGGTACGACAACGGCCAGGTCGCGGTGCGCGAGCTCAGCCTCGAGGTCGCCGAGGGCGAGATCTGCATGCTCGTCGGGCCCTCGGGCTGCGGCAAGACGACCACCATGCGGATGATCAACCGGCTCATCGAGCCCACGTCGGGCCGCATCCTCCTCGGCGGCGAGGACGTCACCGACGTCGACCCGGTCGGGCTCCGGCGGCGCATGGGCTACGTCATCCAGCAGGTCGGCCTGTTCCCGCACCACACCGTGGGCGACAACATCGGCACCGTGCCCGGCCTGCTGGGCTGGGACAAGGGGCGCATCCGGGCCCGCACCGACGAGCTGCTGGAGCTGGTCGGCCTCCCGGCCGGCGAGTACCGCGAGCGCTACCCGCACCAGCTCTCCGGCGGGCAGCGCCAGCGCGTCGGGGTGGCCCGGGCCCTCGCCGCCGACCCGCCGGTCCTGCTGATGGACGAGCCCTTCGGGGCCATCGACCCGATCAGCCGCGACCGCCTCCAGCAGGAGTTCCTGCGCCTCCAGGAGACGGTGCGCAAGACCATCGTGTTCGTGACCCACGACGTCGACGAGGCCGTCACCCTCGGCGACCGCATCGCCGTGCTCCAGGTCGGTGGCGTGCTCGCCCAGTACGACACCCCCGAGGTCGTGCTCGACCGGCCCGCCTCGTCCTTCGTGGCCGACTTCGTCGGGTCCGACCGGGGCCTGAAGCGGCTCGACGTCGTCCCCCTCGACCGGGCCGACGTCGTCGCACCCGAGGTCGTGGTGGACGTGGGCATGCCGCTCACCGAGGCCCGCAAGCTGCTCGACGCCGCCCGCTGGGTCCACGCCCCGGTGGTGCGCGACGACCGCCTCGTCGGCGTCCTGCGCCACTCCGCCACCGAGGGCGACGCCGGGGCGACCGGCACCGTCGGCGACGCCGCCGTCGCCCTCGACGCCCGGGTGGGCGAGGGCCACACCCTGAAGGACGCCTTCGCCGCCCTGCTGCTCGACGACGCCGGGTGGGTCGCCCTGGTCGACGCCGACGAGCGCCTCCTCGGCATCGTCACCGCCGACCAGCTCCACGAGATCGCCCGCCGCCGCGCCGCGTAGGTCTTCTCGGTCACTCGGTCGCTGGCGCTCCCTCCGTTCCTTCGAGCTGAACGTGCTCGCTGCGCTCGCACCGAAGACCTCCCCAGCGGCGGAGCCCTCGTTCCTCGGGCCCACGCCGCTTCGTCTGGGGGAGACCCCCAGACCCCCAGCGGCTGCGCCGGGCTGGGCGTGATCGGACAGCCAGGCTCTCGCCGCCGGGGCTGGTCGCGTCGTCGCTAGGAGATGACGGTCTGGCCGCGCATGTACGGCAGCAACGGCTCCGGGACGGCGACCGTGCCGTCGGGCTGGCGGTGCGTCTCGACGATGGCCGCCCACACCCGGGGCACGGCGAGGGCCGAGCCGTTGAGGGTGTGCACCAGCTCGTTGCCCTTGGCCTGCTCGGGGCGGTAGCGGATGGCCGCCCGGCGGGCCTGGTAGTCGGACAGCCACGAGACCGACGAGACCTCGAGCCACTGGTCGACGCCCGGGGCGTAGACCTCGATGTCGTAGCTGCGGTGGTGGGCCTGGCCCTGGTCGCCGGCGCAGATCTCGATGACCCGGTGGGCCAGGCCCAGGTCGGCGATCAGGCCCTCGGCCCGGGCGACCATGGCCTCGAGCTCGGCCGGGGCCTGCTCGGGCGTGGCGTAGGCGAAGATCTCGACCTTGTCGAACTCGTGGACCCGCAGCAGGCCGCGCGTGTCGCGGCCGGCCGAGCCCGCCTCCCGGCGGTAGCAGGGCGAGTAGGCCATCAGCCGCAGGGGCAGGTCGGCGGCGGCGAGCACCTCGCCGGCGGCGATCGAGGTCAGGGGGGCCTCGGCGGTGGGGATGGCCCACAGGTCGTCGCGGGGGATGGCGTAGGCGTCGTCGGCGAACTTGGGGAGCTGCCCGGTGGCGGTGAGTGTGGCCGTGGTGACCAGGCTCGGGGGCCGGATCTCCTCGTAGGCGTCGGCGTTGGCGTCGAGGGCGTACTGGCACAGCGCCCGCGAGAGGGTGGCACCGGCGCCCCGGAGCATGGTGAACATCGACCCCGAGATCTTCACGGCCCGCTCGAGGTCGAGGATCCCGAGGGCGGTTCCGGTGTCCCAGTGCGGGACGCGCTGGTGCGGGCCGTAGCCGTCGGGGTCGAAGCCCCGCACCCGCAGCACCGGGTTGTCCTTGTCGTCGGCCCCGTCGGGCACGTCGGGGTGCGGCGTGTTGGGGATGGCCAGCAGCCGGTCCCGGACCTCGGCGGTGAGGGCGTCGACCTCGGCGGCCACGGCGGCCTCCTCGTCGCCCCGCCGGCGGCTCTCGTCGCGGAGGGCGTCGGCCTCGTCGCCCCGCCCGTCGCGGTGGAGCCGGCCGACCTCGGCCGACAGGGCCTTGACCTGGCTGCGGAGCTCGTCGCGCCGGGCGGCCAGCTGGCGCTGGCGGGCGTCGGCAGCGGCCACGGCGTCGACGTCGGAGCCGTCCACGCCCTTGCGGGCGAGGTCGGCCTTCACGCCGTCGAGATCGCTGCGGATCCGCCTGATGTCGAGCACGGGGGAACGGTAGACGCCCGGCTCGCCCCGCCCGTCCCCGGTTCGGCCGGCGGGCCGCCAGGGGCGGGGCGCGGCGTTGCCGAGGCCGCGGTCCTGCCCGTTAGCGTGCCGAGATGGCTGCCGTGGAGGTCGACCGGCTCGTCGTCCGGCGCGGCGACCACCTGGCCGTCGACGGCGTCAGCTTCGCGGTGGCCCCGGGCCAGGTCCTCGCCCTGCTCGGCCCCAACGGAGCCGGCAAGACCACGACGGTCGAGACCGTCGTGGGCCTCCTCCGCCCCGCCGGCGGGTCGGTCCGGGTCCTCGGTCTCGACCCCAGCACCGACCACCAGCGGCTCATGCCCCACCTCGGCGCCATGCCCCAGGAGGGCGGCGTCTACCCCGGTGCCCGGCCCATCGAGATGCTCCGCCTGGTGGCCTCGTTCCACGCCCGCCCCGACGACCCGACGACCCTGCTGGAGCGGGTCGGGCTCAGCCACCGCGCCCGGGCGACGTGGCGCACCCTCTCGGGCGGCGAGCAGCAGCGGCTGTCGCTGGCCCTCGCCCTCGTCGGCCGGCCCGAGGTCGTGCTCCTCGACGAGCCGACGGCGGGCATCGACCCCTCGGGGCGCCAGCTCGTCCGCCAGCTGGTCGCCGACCTCAAGACCGCCGGCGTGGCCGTCATCGTGACGACCCACGACCTGGAGGAGGCGGAGAAGACCGCCGACCTGGTCGTCATCGTCGATCGCGGCCGGGTCGTGGCCAGCGGGACGCCGGCGGAGCTGATGCGGTCGGCCGGGACCGCCGAGATCCGCTTCGGGGCGCCGCCCGGGCTCGACACCGCCGCCCTGGGCAAGACGCTGATGGCCGGCGTCGACGAGGTGGCGCCGGGCGAGTACGTCGTCGGCCTCGAGCCCACGCCGTCGAACATCAACGCCCTGACCGCGTGGCTGGCGGCCAACGACCTCCCCCTCGCCGACCTCCGGGCCGGGCGCCACACCCTCGAGGACGTCTTCCTCCGCATGACCGCGATCACCGGCGAGATCCCCGCCGTGCGCGTCGACACCCAGGAGCGCCCGGCCAGCTGACCCGGGTCATCCGGGGATGCGTCCCCGGACCAGCCCTGGCCAGGCCCGGCCTAGAGTGCGGCGCTGCTCGGGGCGGCCGCGCCGCGGGGACGCAGCAGGGAGATCACGATGTGGAACCTGGCCATCGACTTCGGCACCAGCAACACCACCGGCGCCACCTGGGCGGACGGCGTGGTGGAGGCCGTCGAGGTCGCCGGTGACCGCCGGGTCCCGTCGGTCGTGCTGCTGTCGGCCGGCGGGACGTGGATCGTCGGCCGGGAGGCCGACAACCAGGCCGCCGTCGTCCCCGAGCGGGTCGAGCGGGCCCCCAAGCGCCGGCTGGGCAAGGGCCACACCCTGCTCCTCGGCGGCCAGGCCGTCCCCATCAACGACGCCGTGGCCGCCCTCCTCGGACCGCACACCGAGGCGGCCCGGGCCAAGCACGGCGGCGAGCCCGGACACATCGTCCTCACCCACCCGGCGCGGTGGGGTCCCGAGCGCATCGACGTCCTGCGGGCCGCCGCCCGCCAGGCCGGGTTCAGCCGGGTCGAGTTCTGCCCCGAGCCGGTCGCCGCCGCCCACTACGTGGAGGACCCGCTCGAGGTCGGCCAGCACGTCGCCGTCTACGACCTCGGCGGCGGCACCTTCGACACCTGCGTGATGCGCCGGACCGAGACCTCGTTCAAGGTCGTGGGCCTGCCCGGCGGCACCGAGCGCATCGGCGGCGAGGACTTCGACCACCGGATGTTCCAGCACCTGGGCAGCCTGGTCGCCCGGGAGGACCCGACGGTCTGGGAGAACATGCAGACCAGCGACGAGCGGGCGTGGCGCCGGGCCGGGGCCGACCTCCTGACCCAGGCCCGGGCGGCCAAGGAGCAGCTGTCGCGCAACCCGCGGGCGTCGGTGTACGTCGGCTCGCTCGAGCGGGACATCACCGTCACCCGGGACGAGTTCGAGGCCCTGATCGCCGCCGACGTCGACCGCACCGTCGACGAGATGGCCCGCACCATCGAGAGCGCCGGGCTCTCCAAGTACGACATCGCCAAGGTGTACCTGGTCGGCGGGTCGAGCCGGTTGCCGCTGGTCCAGCAGCGGATGGGCGAGCGCTACGGCGACCGGGTCAGCACGTGGGACGACCCCAAGGGGGCGGTGGTGCTGGGCGCGGCCAAGTTCTCGGGCACCCTCCAGGCCGCCGAGGCGGCCGGCACCCCCCTCGACCACGGGCTGCCGCAGGCGCCGGTGCCGTCGGGCCCGATCCAGGTCAGCGCCCCGCCGCCCCGTCCCGGCGGGGCCACGCCCGGCCCCGACCTGGCCAAGGCGCCCGGTCCCCCGCCGCCCCCGCCCGCCGCCGCCCCGGCCGCGCCGGCCGGCTACGGCGCCCCCCCGGGGGCGCCGGCGTACGCCCCGGCGGCCGCCGCCCCTCCGGCGTGGTCGCCGGGCGCGGCCCCCGCCCCGGGGTACGCGCCCTCGGCCCCGGCCGGCGCCAAGGCGCCGGGCAGCGACAAGATCCTCTTCGCCTGGATCGGCGCCGCCACCTTCCTCCTCTGCTGCCTGCCCGGCCCGCTCGTCGGGCTGTACTTCGCCAACGAGGCCAAGAAGGAGGGCCACCCGCAGGGGCAGACGGCGCTGCTCGTCAACGCCATCGCCGCCGGGGTGGTGCTCGTCGCGTGGGTCTTCTGGTTCCTCGCCACGCTGGCCAGCTCCGGTTCCAGCACCTGACGGTCCCCGGGGGTGGGGGGTCCCTCGCGCCGGGGCCCCGCCGGCGGGAACTTCGACCACCGCCGGCCGCTCTCACCTTCGACGCACACGACAGCGCCGAGCACGAGCCCGGCGAGAGGAAGGACACACCATGAGCGACTTCGGGCTCGACGACGCAGACGGCGCCGTCATCGACAGCGACGGGGACGGCTTCGCCGACACCGTGGAGGTGGACAGCAACGCCGACGGCATCGTCGACGTGGCCGGCTTCGACACCGACGGCGACGGCTTCGTCGACATCGTCGAGGCGGACACCGACGGCGATGGCTTCACCGACACCGTCGTCGACGACGCCAACTTCGACGGCGTGGCCGACACGGTCATCGCCGACACCGACGGCGACGGCTTCAGCGACGTCGTCGTCTCCGACACCGACTTCGACGGCTCGGCCGACGCCGCCGCGGCCGACACCAACGCCGACGGGCTCTCCGACGCCGAGGCCTACGACCGCGACGGCGACGGCGTGTTCGAGACCTACTCCGAGGACACCGACGGCGACGGCGTCATCGACACCGCGGTCGTCGACGACGACGGGGACGGCGTGTTCGAGACCCTGGTCGCCGACACCGACAACGACGGTGTCATCGACGCCGCCGTCATCGACGAGAACAACGACGGCGTCTCCGAGACCGCCATCGCCGACACCGACTACGACGGCCTGGCCGACACCGTGGCCACCGACACCAACACCGACGGCGCCGTCGACGTGGTCGAGGTCGACACCGATGCCGACGGCTTCACCGACGCCGCCGCGGTCGACACCGACTACGACGGCACCGCCGACGTCGGCGTCGTCGACCTGGGCGGGGGCCCCTTCCAGGCCTGAGCCCACCCCTCCTGATCGCCCCGGCGGGCAACGGACGCCGGGAGCGACAGCTCAACGAAGCCCCGCCACCCCGGCGGGGCTTCGTCGCGCGTTCTCTCAGTCACTCGTTCGCTGGCGCTCTCTCCGTTCCTTCGAACTGAACGTGCTCGCTGCGCTCGCGCCGAAGACCTTCCCAGCGGCGGAGCCCTCGTCCCTCGGGCCCACGCCGCCTCGTCTGGGGGGGACCCCCAGGCCCCCAGCGGCTGCGCCGGCGGTCACATCCTGGGCCTGCACCAGTGGGGTACCGGTTCAGGTCGGGGTGGGGGGGGCGCCCAACGCAGCGTCGACCTTGGCGCGGAGCTTGTCGGCGTCGGCGCGGAGGGCGCGGACGCCGCTGAGCTGCTTCTCGGCCGCGGCCCGGCGCTGCTGCTGCTCGGCCTTGGACTGCTGGAGGAGCTGGTGGAGCTCGCGGCGCTGGCCCTCGATGGCCTGCTTGCGGGCGGTGATGGCGCCGTCGACGGTCGACTCGACCGCCTCGCGGGCCTCGATGATCTTCAGGGTGAACTCGGCCTGGAACTCCTGGCGCACCTGGGCCACGACCTCGCGCACGATCCGCAGGTAGTCCTGCCGGACCTGGATCTGGTGCCGCTTCTTGTAGCGGGCGTAGGTGACCGGCGCGGCGAGGAGGACGCCCGGCAGCAGCGGCGTGAGGGCCACGCCGAGCGCCGGCCCGATGAGGGCGCCGGCCAGGCTGCCGAGGGCCCCCATCGAGAGCACGCCCGGCAGGCCGTCCTGGACGAAGTCGGCCTTGCCGGCGTTCGGGTCGCCCCGGCCGTCGACCCCGAGGTCCGACAGGTAGTCGGGCAGCCCCGTCTGCGGCAGCTCCAGCACGATCTCGTCGAGGTTGAACTCGGCGGCGATGTTGGTCACGGCGGCATCGAGGCGCTGGGCCAGGGTGTGGGCGACGGCAGCCCAGGCCGCCTCGATCGACTGGCCCAGGTCGTTGCCCAGGTTGGCCATGATCGGGTCGACGTCCTTGCCGGCCGAGTCGATGTGGTCGCGGTAGACGCGGTCGATCCGCGTCATCTCGCGCCCGATGACCCGGTTGAGGTCGGCCTGGATGCGCTGGACGTTGCCGGCCAGGCGCTGGCGCCAGCGGGCCTGTGACGGGGCCAGCTCCTCGAGGAGCGCTTGGCGGGCCTTGAGCTCGGCCTCGACCGCCCCGATGTCGCCCGCCGCCACCCGGACCTGGGCGATCTGCTCGGACTCGACCCGGGCCAGGACGTGGCCGACCAGGCGGAGGATGTTGGACATCCGCACCAGCTCCCGGTTCTGGAGGGTGCGGTCGAAGATCGACCCGATGTCGGCGAACCCGCTGCGGGCCTCGAGGCTGGCGGCGGCCTCCTCGCGCCCCGCCGCGGCCCTGGCCTTGGCCTTGTCGGCCAGGCGGCTGCTGACGGGCAGGAACGGGGACTCGGCCACCCGCGCGAAGCGGCGGACCGCCTCGCGGGCGTCCTCGTCGTCGGCGACGTTCGCCTGCCGCCGCAGGACCTCGACGAACTCGCGCAGCTTGGTCCGGTCCTCGACCATCATCGCCTGCGGGTCGGCCGAGGAGTCGACCTTGGTGAGGATGAGCACGACCGAGTCGATGCGCTCGCTCGCCTCGGCCAGGAACTTCAGCTCGCTCAACGAGATGGGCTCCTCGACCGACACGGCGAAGAAGAGGGCGTCGGCCCGGCGCAGGGCGGTCAGGGCGCTGTCGCGGTGGCCGCGGGTCAGGCCCCCGACCCCGGGGGTGTCGATCACCACCAGCCCCCGCTCGAGCAGAGGGTGGGGCAGGCCGATCTCGACGCCGAGCACGCCCTCGCGCAGGACGGCCTTGCCCTGCATGGAGGCGTAGTCGACCAGCTGGTCGGGACGGAGGGTGATCCGCTCCTCGGCCTCGCTGTCGGGCAGGCGGCGCACGGCCTCCACGGTGAGCGACGGGGCGTGGCGCACGGCCAGGTGGACGCTGGTGGCGACGTCGGCGTCGACGGGCAGGAGCCCGGGCTGGCCCAGCATCGAGTTGATGAAGCTGGTCTTGCCCCGCTTGATCTCGCCGGCGACGACGACGCGGACCTCGTTGTCCTTCCAGCTGGCCGCCTCGGTCTCGATGCGCTCGGTGAGGTCGGTGGCGCCGACGATCTTCGTCAGGTTGTGCGTGCGGTTGGCCAGCCGGAGGACCTCGGCCACCACGGCGGGGAGCCCCGGGGGCTGCGCCGGCTTGGCGAGGGGGACCTTCTCCTCGGTGGGACGCGGCGGGGCGGGCTCGGCGGAGGCCGGAGCCGGGGCCGCGGGAGCAGGCGCGGGTGCGGCGGGGGGAGGCGGCGCCGCGGGGGCGGCGGGCGGCGGCGCCGGCGCGGCCGGCGCCGGCGCGGGCGGGGCCGGCGGAGCGGGCGGCGGCGCAGCCGCCGGGGGCGCGGGCGCCACCGGAGCCGGGGGCGGGGGCGCAGCCGGCGCCGGCGCCCCGGCCGGGCGGCGGGGCGGGGGCGGTCCGGGGACCGGGGTCGGCCCGGTGGCGGGACCGCCGGGACGGGGCGGGGGCGGCGGCGGGGGCGGGGGCCCGGGCGCGGTCATCGACGGGTCCTCCACGGGGTCGACGTGAGCGGGCCGTCGTCGTCGGGGTCCTCCCGAGGCTTGGGCTTGGGCTTCGGGGCCGGCGTGGGCGCGGGGGTGGCGGCGGCGGGAGCCGAGGGCGGGGGCGCGGTGCGCGGGGGCGGGGGGCCGACGCGCGGCGTGCCGTCGGAGGCGACCGACGCCGCCGACGGCGGCGGGGCCGGCGGCGGGGTGGGCTGGGCGTAGGCCGGGGGGTAGCCCTGGCCGTAGGTCTGGGGGTCGTAGCCCTGCGGGGCGCCGGTCGGCGGGGAGGCCGCCGGGTCGTAGGGCTGCGGGTAGGCGGCCGGGGCCGGGGTCGGCGCCGGGTAGGCGCCGTACCCCTGCTGGCCGTACTGCTGGCCGTACTGCTGGCCGTACTGCTGGGCGTAGTGCTCGGCGTACTGCTGGGCGTAGGCGGCGGCGTCGTAGCCCGGGGCGGGCGGCTGGGGCGCAGGCGTGCCCGGCGGCGGCGTTCCCGCCCCCTGCCCGTAGGCCGCCGGGTCGTAGCCCGGGGCGGGGGCGGGCGGCTGGGTGGCCGGCGCCGCCGGGTAGGCGGCCGGATCGTAGGCCGGGGGCTGGGTGGCCGGCGCCGCCGGGTAGGCGGCCGGATCGTAGGCCGGGGGCTGGGTGGCCGGCGCCGCCGGGTAGGCGGCGGGGTCGTACCCCGCCTGGCCGTAGGCCTGCTGGTAGGCGGCGGGGTCGTACCCCGGCTGGCCGTAGGCCTGCTGGTAGGCGGCGGGGTCGTACCCCGGTTGGCCGTAGGCCTGCTGTTGGTACCCCTGCGGGCCGTATCCCTGCTGGGCCGCCGGGTCGTACCCCGGCGGGCCGTACCCCTGCTGGGCCGCCGGGTCGTACCCCTGCTGGCCGTACCCCGGGGCCGGGGAGGCTGCGGGCGCCGCCGCGGGGCGGGGCGGGCGCACCCCGGTGGCGTCCCACACCAGCTCGTACCACTCCCGCACGTCCTCGCCGAGGCGGCGCTCGGCGGGGGTCCGCCGGGAGTCGTTGCTGTAGCGGGCCCACGCAGCCACCGCGGCGGAGGCCGCCGCCGCCACCTCATCGGGGTCGGCGCCCTCGGCGAGGCCCAGCTGGCGGGCCGGCGTCTCCTCCAGGGCGAGGGTCTTGAGCGACTCGAGCAGCTCGTCGGGCAGCCGGGCGCCGCCCTCCTCCACCGTGCGCAGGGCGTCGAGGATGCGCAGCTCGTGGAGCGAGGGGTCGAGCTCGACCCGCTCGAGGGGTCCGGCCATGGCGACGGCGACGGCCGCCTCCTCCCCCTGGGCCTGGGCCAGGATCCGGCGCAGGTCGGCCAGCCCGCCCCGCGCCTTGAGGGCGCTGGCCCGGCGGGCGAAGTCGTGCTCGACCACGTCGGCCAGGGGCTCGAGCCCGCTGCGCTGCCGGAACCCGCGCAGCAGCTCGCCGGCCCCCCGGGCCCCGCCCCGGACGAGCTCGACCCCGACGGCGATGCCGTGCAGGTCGAGCATGGTCAGGAGGCGGCGCAGCTGGTCCCGGCTGACGTCGGGCACCTCGGCGGCGAGCAGGTCGTGGGGGCTGAGGAGGGCATCCTCCAGGTCGAGCTCGTCCAGCTGGGCCAGGGCCGCCAGGGCGTAGGCGTCGGACTCGGTGAAGGCGTCGGTCGACGCCGTCTCGGCCATGAGCCCCATCACCGGCACCACGTCGGACACCACGTTGGCCAGCCGGTCCTTGGCCGCGTCGGACAGCCGGCGGGCCACGGGCCACGGGTCCCCGTCGGGCGCCAGGCGGTCGACCTTGCTGAGGATGCCGACGGCGTTGGCGGCGCTGAGCCCCGAGGCCGCGAACAGGGCCCGGAACTGCTCGAGCACCTCGACGTCGCTCTCGCGGACGTGGGGCGTGAGGAACAACAGGGCGTCGGCGTCGCTCATCGCCACCCGCGAGTCGCCCGCCTCCCGCGTGGCGTCGTCGGCCAGGCCCAGGGCGTCGGCGGTGGCCCGCTGGTTCTCGTCGGTGACGGTGTTGAGCCCGGGGGTGTCGATGATCGTGAGGTCGCGCAGCCGCTCGTTCGACAGGTGGACGATGAGGCGGGCCACGTCGTCGACCGGCACGCCCAGGTCGTCGGGGATGCGGGTGCCGGGGGCGAAGGGCACCGTGGTGACCCCGCCGTCGCGCCGCTGGACCTCGATGCGCTGGTGGTGGTCGTAGCGGAACCAGGTGACCAGCCGGGTGCACTCGCCGGCGTCGACCGGAGCGATGCGCTGGCCGAGCAGGGCGTTGACCAGGGTCGACTTGCCGGAGCTGACGCTGCCGGCGACGGCGACGCGGAGGGGCGCCAGCAGCCGGGCGCGCACCTCGAGCACCGCCTCCCGGGTCGGGCTGACCGGGAGGCGGCTCAGCGCCTCGTCGATGACGGCGACGAGGGCGCGGGTGGCGTCGCCGCTCAGAGGAGGTCCTCGAAGTCGGGCCCCACGTCGGCGGCAGCATCGTCGGCACCGTCGGCGGCGGCGTCGAAGGGGTCGTCGCCGGCGTCGTCGGCGGTCATGAGGTCCAGCCCCCCGTCGAGGTCGAGGTCCACGTCGACGTCGTCGAGACCGTCGAGGTCGACGTCATCGTCGACCTCGGCCACCCCGTCGGCGTCGTCCGCGCCCGCGTCGGCCTCACCGGGCTCGTCCCCGTCCGGGTCGACGTCGTCGAGGTCGTCGGGCGCGGCGTCGTCGGTCCCGTCCTCGGCGGGGTCGGGGAGCAGGGGGTCGGGGTCGTCGACGGCGAAGGGGCCGGCGTCGAGGTCGAGGCCGACGACGTCGTCGACGATGGCGTCCCACTGCTCGGGCGTGGGCTCGTCCACGGGATCGGCGTGGAGGGCGGCCCGGAGCTGCTCGAGGTCGGCCCCGACCAGGTCGGAGCCGTCGTCGGGGAACTGGTCCATGTCGACGAAGCCGTCGGCGTCCAGCTCGAGGCCGTCGAGACCGCTCATCGGGGGCCGTCCTTCGGGGAGGGGGTGGGCGCCCCGAGGGGGCAGACACGGACCACGGAGAGAGGTAACCTGCGGGCCGGTGCGCCAGGGGGATCCGGCAGGCGCCGAGGTGGGGAAGCAAGAGGTGTGCTGTGATGACCCAGACCCGCTCTCGCAACCACGGGGTCGCGACCGAGCAGCAGCTCGTCGCGTGGGCCCAGGACGGTGACGACCGGGCCTTCGCCCTCCTCGTGGAGCGGAGCCGGCGCCGGCTCTTCTCGGTGTGCGTGCGCATCACCGGCGACGAGCACTCCGCCCACGACGCCGCCCAGAACGCCCTGCTGGACGCCTGGCGCGCCCTGCCCCGCTTCGAGGGCCGGGCCAGCTTCTCGACCTGGCTGTGCCAGATCGGCAGCCGGGCGGCGCTGGCCGTGGTGGCCAAGCGCCGGGCCGACCCGATGGCCGACGTGCCCGAGCCCGACGGCCCGTTCCGGGCGGACCTGGAGGACTCGGTGAGCGCGGTGAGCGCGGTGCGCTGGGCCCTGGCCAAGCTGCCGCCCGACTTCCGCACCGCACTGGTGCTGCGGGAGTACGCCGACATGAGCTACCAGGAGATCGCCGACGCCGAGGGCATCCGGGTCGAGACGGTGAAGACCCGCATCGCCCGGGCCCGCCGGGCCGTGGCCCAGCTGCTCGAGGCCGCCGACGCCTGACCGGCCCCCCGGGGCTCGGCCGGCGAGGTGGCGGGGGACGGCTCTCACGACGGGCTCCCGTTCGTGGCCACCACGACCTCCGGCTGGCGGATGATCGTGGCGCCGTCGCGGTAGCCGGGCCGCTCGACCGACACGATCGTGCCGTGGCGGGCGGGGTCGTCGGTGGCCTCCTGGTGGACGGCGTGGTGCTGGCCGGCGTCGAAGCGCTGGCCCACGGGGGCGACCTCGGTGATGCCGGCCCCCTCCAGGGCCTGGAGCGCCTCCTGGCCCAGGGCCGCGCTGGGCAGCTGGTCGCGCAGGGCGATGAGGGCCTCGACCAGGACCACCCGCTGGTGGCGGAGCTGGTCGGCGTCGCGGGACGGGGCGGGACCGATGGCGGGGCCGGGGCCGGCCGGCGGGGACGGGGCGGGCCCGGCCGCGGGGGCGGCGGGCGCGGGCGCCGGGCCGGGCACGGTGGGCCCGGCCTTGCGCCGCGACAGGGCCGCCCCCAGCGGGATGGCCGCCACGATCAGGCCCAGGACGAAGGCGACGACGCCGACCGCGGCGAGGGCGGCGATCGAGGTGCCGTCGTCGTCGGTCTCGACGGTGGCGTCGTCGGGCTCGACCTCCTCGCCGGGCGAGGTGGTGGTGGGTCCCTCGGCGTCGGTGGTCGACGGCTCCTCGCTCGGTGCGGTCGTCGTCGTGGTGGTCTGCTCGGACTCGGTGGTGTCGCTCGGGTCGACGGGCTCGCCCAGCTGGGCCAGGGCCGGGGCGGCGGCGCACCAGGCGACCCCGACCACGACGGCGGCCACGACCAACCCCCGGACCACGGGGCGTCGGGTCGTCGGCGGGCCGCTCGTCGCTGCGGCCGTCGCGTTCCTGGTCACGTCGATCCTCCGGTTCGGGGGCGGTCCGAGGTGAGAGGTGGGGTGGGCCCCGATTGTTCCCGCCGTCCGCGGGCGGCGGGGTCGGGTCCCCGGGTCACTCCCAGCGGAACCGCCAGGCGGCCAGCGCCGGGGCGGCGACGGCCCAGGCCGCCAGCACGGGCCAGGCCCCGCCGGGCACCGCCCCCCCACCCAGGGTGGCGTGGGTGATGTCGGACAGGGCCCCGATCGGCAGGGCCCGGGCCAGGAGCCGCAGGGCGGTGGGCATGTCGTCGATGGGGACCACGACCCCACCGAAGAGCAGCAGGAGGACGTGCACGGCGTTGGCGAGGGCCAACGTGGTCAGCGACGGGAGCGTGCCCGCCATCAGCATCCCGACGCCGGCGAAGGCCACCGTCGCCAGGGCCATGGCCACCAGTGCCCCCACCAGGCCGACCGTCGGCCGCCACCCCAGGGCGGCGCCCACGGCGACGAGGATGACGACCTGGAGCGCCTCGACCACGAGCACGGCCCCGACCTTGGCCGCGATCAGGTCCCGGCGGCCGAGGGGGGTCACGGCGAGCCGCTTGAGCACCCCCGTGGAGCGCTCGAAGCCGGTGGCGATGGCCAGCCCGGTCATCGCCGTGGACATCACCGACAGGGCCAGCACGCCGGGGACCAGGAAGTCGACGGGGTCGTCGGTGCCGGTGGGGAGCACGTCGACCAGGCTGAAGAACCCCAGGATCAGGACCGGGATCAAGAAGGTGAGCAGCACGGACTCACCCCGGCGCAGGGTCAGCAGGAGCTCCATGCGGAGCTGGGCCGCCACCCGGCGGCCGGCGGGAGCCGGGCCGGGGGCGGGCCCCACGAGGGTCACGTGCGCCGGTGGTCGGGCTCGGGGGCGGCGGTGGTGGCGGCGAAGGCCTGGGCCACGGCCTCGAAGGTGAGCGGCTCGTCGGCCAGGGCGGCGTCGGCATCGGTGTCGGGACGGGGCGGGCGGGACGCCCGGTCGAGCTCCGCCTCGTCGCGCTGGTGGCGGAAGGCCCAGATGAAGAACTGGCAGGTGATGAGGAACCAGAGCCAGCTGCCGGCGGCGAGCTTCATGAACACGCCGGCCGCCTGCTGGTCGTCCTGGACCGAGATGCCGAAGGCCCGGGTCGGGGTGTCGTAGGCGGTGTACACCGCGTTCTCGGCGAAGGTGAGCCAGCCGCCGGGCACGGTCGGGATCACCGACATGATGAACAGGTAGACCATCTTGGCCGGGATGCCCATCCGCCACTCCTCGATGGGGCCGCAGACCGGCATCCACATCATCAGGGCGGTGAACACCAGGACCACGTGCACCACGTAGTGCAGGATGCCGTTCTCGACCGAGGCGTTCACCAGCGCCGGCCAGTGCACGGCCATCACCATGGCGTTGTAGGCGATGCCGGCCACGACCGGCAGGGCGGCGGCCCGGATGACGGTGCGCACCTTGCCGTGGCCGAGGATCAGGTCGGCCAGCCAGCGGGGGGTGGCCAGCAGGGCCAGCGGCGGCACCACCAGCGTGAGCAGGGTGTGCTGCACCATGTGGACGGCGTAGAGGTACTCCTCGCCGATGTCGTGCATCGGCCAGTCCGAGGCCACCCAGAGCAGCACCAGCCCGACGACGGCCGACACGATGTTGCGTCGGGTCAGGACGGGCTGGCCGGCGGGGACGACCTTGGGCCCGACGACGCGGGCGGCCCAGACGTACAGGACGGTCAGGGCGGTGACGAGCAGCCAGACCTCGGGGTGGATCTGGAAGCGCCAGACGCCCACGGACTCGGGGATGGCGGAGAGCACGGTGGCCGACCCCGGCTCAGAAGATCCGGAACGTGCCGAGGGCCGCCACGTACACGCCGACGGCGAGGAGCAGCCCGGAGTAGAAGACCCGCGTCAGGACCTTGGAGTCGAACTTCAGGTGCATGAAGAAGGCAGCGATGATCACGAACTTGATGGCCATGACGATCAGCAGCGGGATCATCAGGATGGGGCCGTCGGTGTCGAGCAGCCCGTCGGTGACGTAGGGCCACGCCACCTCCATCGCGGTCAGCACGGCGAGGCCGATGGCGATCTGGATGTAGAGCGTGTCGCTGGCGTGGCCGTGGTCGTCGTCGTGGGTGTCGTGGTGCATGGCCACGGCGGCCGGCGCCGAGGGGTCGGAGGCGGTCGGGCTGGCGGTGTCGGTCATCGCGACCTCTCTCAGGGGATCAGGTAGACGATGGTGAAGATCAGCACCCACACCACGTCGACGAAGTGCCAGTAGAGCCCGACGATCTCGACCGCCTCGGCCCTGGCCTGCGGGATCCGGCCCCGGAGCGACATCATCACCGCCGACAGCAGCATGACGATGCCGAGCGTGACGTGGACGCCGTGGAAGCCGGTGAGGGCGAAGAAGGCCGAGCTGGCCGAGTTGGTCGTGAAGCCCATCCCCTCCTTCACGAACACCTGGAACTCGTACACCTGGCCGGAGATGAAGACTGCGCCGAGGATGGCCGTGGTGACCAGCCAGAGGCGCAGGCGTTGGTGCTCACCGCGTTGGATGGCCGAGACCGCGAGCACCATCGTGAGCGACGACATGAGCAGCACGAACGACGAGATCGAGGTCAGCTCGATGTCGTAGAGCTCCTGCGGGGTGGGCCCGCCGGCCAGGTTGTTGCGCTTGTAGAGGAGGAAGGTCGAGATGAGCCCGCCGAACAGCAGGCACTCCGACCCCAGGAAGACCCACATCGCGAGCTTGGGGTTGCTGATGCCGGTGTTGGTGAGCGTGTGGTCGTGGTCCTCGCCGTCGGCGTAGGCGACACCCGCACCGTGGGCGGCGCGGGCCTCGGAGGCCTGCTCGAGCGCCGCCGCGTCGGCGTCGCCCTTGGAGAGTGAGAGGTCAGTCAACGGGGGCAGCCTCCTCGGCCGGAGCGTCGGCTGTCGCCTCGGCGTCGCCCGCGTCGTCGGTGGTCGTCGGACCGTGGTCTTCGTGACCGTGGTGGTCGCCGGGCTCGGTGGCCGGCTCGAGCACCCAGCCGTAGATGCCGGCCACGACCAGGAGACCGCCGGGCAGGCACAGCCACAGGCTGAAGATCAGGCCCCACGCCACGAGGGGCAGGCCGACCGAGATGACCAGCGGCCAGTACGACGGCGACGGCAGGTGCACGCCCGTCGCATCGCCCTTCTGGGCGATCTCCTCGGAGGTCGCCACCCGGACGAGCTTGCCTTGGGCGTTCTCCTGGTACTTGCGGTGCCAGAAGTCGTCGAGTCGGTGGACTGTCGGGGAGATGTCGAAGTTGTGGGGCGGGGTCGGCGACGGGATGCTCCACTCGAGCGAGCGGGAGTCCCAGGGGTCCGCCGGCATGGCCACCGGGTTGGCCTTGTGGGCGCGGTACGACCTGACGATGTTCCAGAAGAAGATCAGGAACGAGACGGCGATGATGAAGGCACCGATCGTGCTCACCATGTTCCACAGGTTGAAGCCGTAGCCGTCCCGGTAGGTGTAGGTCCGGCGGGGCATCCCCTGCAGGCCGAGGATGTGCATCGGGCCGAAGGTCAGGTTGAACCCGACGAGCAGGATCCAGAAGTTGACCTTGCCGACGCGGTCGTTCAGGTAGTGGCCGAACACCTTGGGCCACCAGAAGTACCAGCCGCCGATGAAGCCGAACAGGGCGCCGCCGAACAGGACGTAGTGGAAGTGGGCGACGATGTAGTAGGTGTCGGTCTGCTGCGTGTCCGCGGCGGCGACGGCGTGGGTCACGCCCGACAGGCCACCGATGGTGAACATCGTGACGAGGCCCACCGAGTACAGCATCGGTGCGCTGAATCGCAGCCGGCCGCCCCACATGGTGGCCAGCCAGTTGAAGATCTTCACGCCCGTCGGCACGGCGATGAACATCGTCGACACCGAGAAGGCGGCGACCGAGAGCGGGCCGATCCCGGAGGCGAACATGTGGTGGGCCCACACGCCCCAGCCCATGAACCCGATGGCGATGCCCGAGAAGACCATGAACGGGTAGCCGAAGATGGGCTTGCGGCTGAACACCGGGATGATCTCGGAGATGATGCCGAACGCCGGCAGGATCATGATGTAGACCTCCGGGTGCCCGAAGATCCAGAACAGGTGCTCCCACAGGAGCGGGTCGGCGCCGGCGTCGACGTCGAAGAACCGGGCGCCGAAGAGCCGGTCGAACATGAGCAGGAACTGCGCCGCCGTCAGCACCGGGATGGCGAACAGCAGCAGGAACTGCGTCACCAGGCTCATCCAGGTGAACACCGGCATGCGGAACAGCTTCATGCCGGGCGCCCGCATGTTCAGGCACGTGGTGATGAGGTTGATCGCACCGACCAGCGAGGCGATGCCGGTGAGCATCAGGCCCATGTTCCAGAAGTCGATGCCGCGCGACGGCGAGTAGGTGACGCCGTTGTTGGGGGCGTAGTTGAACCAGCCGCCGTCGGCGCCGCCGCCGAGCAGCCACGACGAGTTCAGCACGATGCCACCGCCGAGGAACACCCAGAAGCTGAGCGCGTTGAGCCGCGGGAAGGCAACGTCGCGGGCGCCGATCTGGAGCGGGATCAGGTAGTTCATGAACGCCGCCCCGAGGGGCATCACCGCCAGGAAGATCATGGTGGTGCCGTGCATGGTGAAGACCTGGTTGTAGGCGTCGGCCGACAGGACCTGGCCGTCGGGGGCCGCCAGCTGGGCCCGGATCAGGAGGGCCTCGATGCCGCCGATCACCAGGAAGAAGATCGACGAGACCCCGTACATGATGCCGATGCGCTTGTGGTCGACCGTCGTGATCCAGCTGCGCCACCCCTCGGTGGCGGTGGGGCGGGCGAACACGCCGAGCGGGTTGCGGCGGGTCTCCTCCCCGGAGGGGAGGGCCAGCGGTCCGCCGGCGCTGATGGTCTCGGGTGACGTGGTGGTCATCGCGTCTCTCTCCGCCTACTTCAGGGTGACCAGGTAGGCGATCAGCTGATCGATCTGGTCCTCGGTGAGCTGGAGGTTGGGCATGCCCCGGCGGGGGCTGCGGCCGGGGACCTCCTCAGCCTGCATGGCCTTCTCGGCCGGGGGGTTCCGGAGCCAGGCCTCGAGGGCACCCCGGTCGAGGCACATCTCGAGCCCCTCCTCGGTGTCGGCCCAGTCGATGCCCATCTCCTCGCACTCCTCGGTGTCGCGTCGCAGGTCGAACTTGGCGCCGGCGAAGGTCGTGCGGCTCATCAGGTGCGTGAGGTTGGGCGCGTGCCGGCTGGCCTGCAGGGCCGGGTCGGTGATGGTCCCCGGCCCGCCCATGATCCCACGGTTGAACTCGGGGATGTCCTCGTCGGAGAAGGTGTCGTCGTTGACCCCCTCGACCAGGTGGCAGCTGGCGCACAGCTGGCCGGTGAAGACCCGGTAGCCCTCGGCCGCCTCGCTGGTGTCGTCCTCGGCGTAGGTCTCGGCCTCGGCCTGCTGCTCGGTGACCCACTCGTCGAAGCGATCCCGCTCGACGGCGATGGCCTTGATCCGCATCTCGGCGTGCGAGAGCCCGCAGAACTCGGTGCACTGGCCGATGTACTCGCCGGGCTCGTCGGCCTCGAGCGTCCAGGGGTGGCTGCGGTTCGGCACGGCGTCGCGCTTGCCGTTGAGCTTGGGCACCCAGAAGGAGTGGATGACGTCGCGAGAGGTGATCTCGAGGGCGACCTCTTCGCCGACCGGGATGACGAGGTCGTTGGCGGTGACGATGTCCTCGGGATCGTCGTAGTCCCCGTTGCCGTCCATGTCGTAGCGGTACTCCCACCACCACTGGTGGCCGATGACCTGCACCGACACGGCATCCTCGGGCGGATCCTCGTTGAGCTCGAAGATGGCGAAGACGCTGAACACGCCGATGCCGACGAGGATCAGGGCGGGGACGATGGTCCAGCCGATCTCGAGGGCGTTGTTGCCGTGGATCTGGCCGGGCATGTCGTCGAAGTGCTCGTCGTCGCGAGCCTTGAACTTCATGCCGATCACGACGGCGCCGAGCAGGACGACCACGAACACCACGCCGGCGACGGCGAACACCGGGTCGCTGAGGTTGTCGATGAGGCGGGCGTTCGGGCCCTCGGGGGCGAGGGTGTCCTGGGGGGCGTCCTTCGCACACGCCCCGAGGAAGGCGACGACGGCGACGGCCAGCAGCGGCGCGGCCGACCGGGCCCGGCGCAGGAACGACATGCGATCTCCCGTGCGGTCAGAGGTGGGGGTCACGAGGGGGCTCCAGTGAGGACGACGGGCGCGTCGGGCGAGAGGAGCGGCGCCCCCTGCTGATCCTCGTCCTCGGCTTCGCCCTCGGGTTCGTGCTCGATCTCCCGAGGACCGACGACGGCGCTCACCACGCCGCCCGCCAGCACAGCCAGGGCGCCCACGACGCAGAGGGCAGCGACGACCGACGGGTTGAGCCGGGGTCGGGCCGACAGGACGAAGGCCACGACCAGGACGGCGAGGGCGACCCCGCCGAAGATGAAGTAGACGCCCAGCTGGGGGACGGTGAGCAGCACTCGGCTGATGGCGAGCACGAACACGGCGATGCCCAGGGCGCCGAGGATCGGGACCTCGAACGGCATCATCACCCGGCGGCGCACCGCCTGGTTCACCGCCGGGTCGTTCGTCGCCCGGTCGGACCAGGCCGAGATGGCCCACTCGAACGCGACGGCGACCAGGACGACGATGCCCAGCATCACCAGCGCCGAGGAGGTGACGATCCCGACCACGAGGGCCCCGGCCCCGAAGGCGCCGATGACCGGCCAGTAGCTGCCCTGCGGGGGGGCGGTGACCTCGGGGACGGTGTCGACGGGGAGCAGGGCGGCCTCGGCCTCCACGTCGGCGTCGCGGAAGGCGGCCAGCGAGGCGCCGAGGAACACGGCGGCGCCGGCGATCCCCATGAGGATGGCGTAGCCGATGTGGTCGCCGACCCCGCCCTTGTACCCGAGGGTCAAGACGCCCGTGAAGGTCGCCATCTTGACCTCGCTGGGGTTGGTCGCGCCGCCGTAGACGAGCGCCGCCAGGAGGGCGGCGCCGGCCACGCCGAAGAACCACTTGGATCCGGTGGTGAGCACGTGGACCTCGCTACTTGGTCACGTAGACGGCGTACCAGATGACGAGCATGATCCCCGTCGTCAGGTACCAGATGAGGCTGGCGGCCACGATCCCCTCGCGGTTGTGGCTGCCGTACTCACCGCCGAGCGTGCGGACGGTCATGATCACCGCGAACAGCAGCGCCCCGACGATGAGGGCCAGGTGGCTGCCGGTCACGGCGTAGAAGAGCAGCCCGGCCGGGTTCGTCGCCTCGGCGGAGACGGTGAAGCCGGACTGCGAGTAGAGGAACGAGGTGGCGTTGATGACCGCGCCGCCGAAGAGCACGGTGAGGACCAGCGCGAACAGGGCGTTGCGTCGGTCGTCGTCCTTCACGGCCTGCACGGCCCACTGCATGCTGACGCACGACAGGAGCATGGTGGCCATGGCCACGTTGGCCGGCGTGAGCGGGATGGTCTGGCCGTCGGCGAACCACACCGGGTCGACGCCGTCGACGGCGGGGCCGGTGATGACCCCGTGGCGCACCCGGAGGTACATGCCGATCAGGGCGGCGAAGAGGACGATGATGGCGCCGGCGGCGAGGGCGGTGCCGACGAGCAGCACCCGGGGCCGGGCCACGCCGGGGGCGAGGTCCTCCGGGACCAGGTCGTAGGCGGCCTCGTCGTGGGCCACAGTTGCCGTGGACATCAGGCGCCGTCCTCGTCGTCGGGAGTCGTCGGGGCGAGCAGCGGCTCGGCCGAGGTGACGGCCGGGACCGGGCCGTCGAAGTTGGCGAACGGAGGGGGCGAGGCGGTGGCCCACTCCAGGGTGTGGCCGCCCCACGGGTCGGCGGGCTCGTCGCGGCCCGGGCGGCCGGCCAGGCCGGCGACGGCCAGCAGCCCACCGAGCAGGACGAGCCCGGCGCCGGCCACGGCCACCGCGTTCATGGCCTCGATCCCGGTGACGGCCTCGTCGCCCTCGCCGAGGAGGCCGGACAGGGCCTCGGGCACGGCCAGGACCAGGGCGCCGAGGGCGAGGACGAGCGGTGCGGTGCGGCCGGCCGCCTCGGTGGCGACCCGGCCGAGGACCTTGGTCGACCAGTGGTAGAGGCCGGCCACGAGGGCGATGGTGGCGGCGACGAGCGTGAGGTGCGACTGGGCGGTGACCCACTGGGTGCCGGCCAGCTCGAGCGCCCCCTCGAACGCGGTGGCGGCGCCGACGAGCGTGGCGAGCAGGAGGACCAAGGTGGCGAGGACGCCGCCGACGAGGCCGCTGGTGGGCCGGGGCCGGCCGCCCCGGAGGCTGAGGCCGACCAGCCCGAGCACGGCCAGGACCGGCAGGGGCGCGAGGAGGGCCATGCCCTTGGTGACGGGCTGCTGGGCCACCTCCGGGGAGATGGCGGTGAGGGCGAAGGCGCCGATGCCGAGGACCGCGAACGCGCCGATGGCGCCCATCGCCGCCCCCCGGTTGGGGAGACGGGTCCGGCCGGCGGTGGCGGCGGCGTCGAGCACCACCCCGAGCACCGGGATGGCGGCGGCGTAGACCTGCGGCTGGCGCCCCAGCCAGGCGACCTGCTCGGCCATGTCGGGGCCGAGCCCGCCGAGGAACTGCTGGCCGTTGCGGTGGTCGACGTACAGGATGATCAGCAGCGCCAGCATCACCGGCAGGGTCAGCAGCCAGATCACGGTGGAGCACAGCAGCGACCAGGCGAGCATGGGCACCCGCTCGAGGCTCATGCCCTCGGCCCGGACGGCCAGCACGGTGGTGGCCACGCAGATCGACCCGAGCAGCAGGCCGACGATCGTCAGCCCGGTCGAGGCGGCCCACAGGTCGACGGCGTCAGCGCGACCGCCACCGGGCCCGCCGTCGATGGCGTAGGCGGTGACGGTGAGGCCGGCACCGAAGAGGAAGGTCCAGAACGAGGCCGCCGCGGCCCGGGGGAAGGCGATCGCCCGGGCGCCCACCTGCAGCGGGACGACCACCATGGCCAGACCCAGCAGGGCGGGGAGCAGGAAGAGGAGCGTGGCCGACGTGGCGTGGAAGCTGATCACCTGGGGGGCGGTGTCGCCGTCGAGGATCGTGTTGCCGAACGTCCCGTCGATGCGGTCGATGCCCCCGAGGATCCCGGCGACGCCGGAGATCAGGCCCAGGAGCAGGGCGGCGCCGACGTAGAGCCGGCCGACGACCTTGTGGTCGGACGAGCCGAGGACCCCGGCCAGGCCGCGCGGGGTGGCCACGCGGCTCGCAGGGGGGGCGGTGCTCCCCGGGGCGACGGCCTCGGGCGGGGCTTGGGTTGCTGTCATCGACGGGTGGACCTCGGAGGGGGCGTCCACCGCATGAAGGACGGGGCGCCACTCGGTGGGGAGACAGTGCCTATCGCTGCGGGACAATACACGGGCACCCTCTCGGGCCGACAAAGGGACGGGGACTCGTCGCCGGTCACGCCGCACCGGCCAGCAGCTGGTCGAGGGCCATGGCCCCGAACAGCAGGGTGACGTAGGTGATCGACCAGTGGAACAGGCGCATGGCCTTGGCCGCGTCGGGCGTGCGGTGGAGCTGCACGGTGAGCCCGAGGTAGGCCGCGCCGAGCACCACGGCGGCGACGAGGTAGAGGGCTCCCATGTCCGCCACCGGGGCGAAGACGAGGGTGAGGGCCCAGAGCAGAGCGGTGTAGGCGATGATCCGCACGGTGACGGCGCGCATGCTCGACACCACGGGGAGCATGGGGACGTCGGCGGCGGCGTAGTCGTCCCGGTAGCGGACGGCAAGGCACCAGAAGTGGGGCGGCGTCCACACGAAGATGACGGCGAACAGGATCCACGGCGCCCAGCCCAGCGACCCGGTCACCGACGACCAGCCCACCAGCGTGGGGACGGCTCCGGCGGCCCCGCCGATGACGATGTTCTGGGTCGACGTCCGCTTCAGCCAGAGCGTGTAGACGAAGACGTAGAAGAGGGTGGCCGACACCGCGAGCACGGCCGAGAGCAGGTTGACGGCACCCCACAGCAGGGCGAAGGCGGCGACCTCGAGGGTCAGGGCGAACACCATGGCGGCGCGGGGCGTGATCTCGCCGGTGACCAGCGGGCGCTTCTTGGTCCGCTCCATCAGCCGGTCGATGTCGCGGTCCACCACCATGTTGAAGGTGTTGGCCCCGCCGGCGGCGAGGGCGCCGCCGAGCACGGTCCAGAGCACCAGCCACCCGCTGGGCAGGCCCCGGGTGGCCACGACCTGGACCGGGACCGTGGTGACCAGGAGCAGCTCGATGATGCGCGGCTTGGTCAGGGCGAGGTAGGCGGCGGCCTTCGACCGGGTCGGGGCCGGCGCCTCGGCGGGCTGACCACCGCCGTCGACGGGCGTCGCCGGCCCGGCGACGACCCGCAGCCGCGAGGGGACCGCGGCGCCGCGCCCCGGCAGGGGCGAGACGGCAGCGGCACCGTGGGCGGGCGGGGTCACAGCGGCGAGACTACGGCCGCCTCCCGGAGGGGGCCAAAGGGGACGACGAGTTCTTCCCGCCTTGGGTGTCGGACCGGGTCCGGCCGTACCCTCTGGGGGTGGCCGTGATGGACCGCGCCCCCGCCCTCTCTCCCACCAGCTACCGGCGCATCACGTCCGTCGCGCTCTGGTCCCTGGTCGTCATCGTGGTCACCGGGGCCGGGGTCCGGCTGACCGGCTCGGGGTTGGGATGCTCGTCGTGGCCGGGCTGCGAGCCGGGGCAGTTCGTGCCCCACGGGGAGTCGTCGTGGAACCCCTGGATCGAGTTCGCCAACCGGATGATCACCGGTGCGGTGTCGGTCGCCGTGGCCCTCGCCGTCCTCGGCTCGCTGCGCCGGGTGCCCCGCCGGCGCGACCTGACCCTCCTGTCGTGGGGGCTGGTGGCGGGCGTCCTGGCCCAGATCGTCCTCGGCGCCGTCGTCGTGCGCATGCACGTCCACCCCATCACCGTGCAGGGCCACTTCCTCGTCTCGGCGGTCCTCGTGGCCAACGCCGTCGTCCTCCACCACCGCGCCTCCCGGCCCGATGGTGACGACGGCCGGCCCGAGCGGGCCTACGCCCTGGCCGGGCCGGCGGTGGTGCGCCTCGGGCGGGCGACCATCGCCATGGCGGCGGCGGTCATGCTGGCCGGGACCGTGGTCACCGGCACCGGCCCCCACGCCGGCGACGAGGAGGCCGAGCGGCTCGAGTGGCTGTCGGTGCGGGGCGTCGCCATGATCCACAGCGCCGTGACGTGGGTGTTCCTGGCGGTGCTCGTCGCCCTGCTCGTGCGCATGCGGCGCGAGATGGTCGGGCCCACGGGGATGGAGCGGGCCACCGCCCTGCTGACCGTCGTGGTCCTCCAGGGCGGTCTGGGGTACCTGCAGTACGCCACCGGGGTGCCCGAGCTGCTCGTCGGCCTGCACGTCCTGGGGTCGATGCTGGTGTGGGCGGCGACGCTGCGGCTCTACCTGACCCTGACCGAGCCCCTGCCCGCCCGGCTCCCGCCGCTCGGGTCCGCCGCGCTCGACCCGTCGGCCGCCGTCCCCGCGGGAGGCTGACCATGTCCGAGACCGCGCCCCTGGAGGTCATGGAGCCGGACCTCGACCAGGACGTCGAGCTCGACCGGCCGTGGCAGGTGATCGTGTGGGACGACCCGGTCAACCTCATGCAGTACGTGGCGTGGGTGTTCCGCAAGCTGTTCGGCTTCTCCAAGGACAAGGCCAACCACCTGATGCTCCAGGTCCACCACGAGGGCCGGGCCGTCGTCTCGTCCGGACCCCGGGAGAAGGCCGAGCTCGACGTGTTCCGCCTCCACGAGCACGGGCTGTGGGCCACCATGGAGCAGCAGCCGTGACGGGAGCCTGACGTGGCCCGCAAGCCGGTGGCCCGCAAGCGCGACGGGACCTACGTGCTCCGCCTCGACGACGCCATGACCGGGCTGCTCACCGCCCTCGTCGACCAGCTGGACCCCCTTCTCGACGACCCGTCGGCGGACCGGGGGCTGCGCCGCCTCTTCCCCCCGGCCCACACCGACGACGTGCTGGCCGAGGCGGCGTGGGAGATCGAGCAGGGCGGGCGGCTCCGCGACGCCCGGCGCGCCGCCCTCGAGGTGGTGCGCACCGCGGGCGGCGAGCCGCTCACCGAGGACCAGCTCGTGGCGTGGGTCCAGGGCGTCAACGCCCTCCGCCTGGTGCTGGCCGAGCGGCTCGACGTCGACGGCGACGAGGAGCACGAGGCCACCACGCTGGAGCGGGCCTGGGCCGTGGCCCAGGACCCCACCGCCGACCCCGCCCGCCGCGACGAGGCCGTGCGCCTGGTCCACATGTGGCAGGTCTACGAGGTGCTCGGCTACCTCCTCCACCACGCCGTCGAGGCGCTCGACTAGGAGGCGCCGTGCGGCTGGGTGAGGCACCGGTGCGCGACGTGCGGTCGCTGCTCACGGCCGGGCGGGCCGACCTGGTGGCCGTGCTCGACGCCCTCGACGACACGGCGTGGGCGGCGCCGACCGAGGCCGGCCACTGGCGGGTGGGCGACGTGGCCCGACACCTCCTCGACGACGACCTCGGCCTCCTGTCCCGCCAGCGCGACGGAGACCGGTCGGGCCTCATCCCCGTCGACGGTCCGCCCGAGGCGTTCGTCGCCGCCCTCGACGCCAAGAACGAGCGCTGGGTCGTCGGCGCCGCCGGGCTGAGCCGCCGGGTCGTGACCGACCTCCTGCGCTGGTCCGGAGCCGAGGTGGACCGCCACCTGGCCACCGTCGACCTCGGCGCGCCGTCCCACGTGAGCTGGGCCGGCGGCGCCGCCCCCCGATGGCTCGACGTGGCCCGGGAGCTGACCGAGCGGTGGGTCCACGGCCGCCACATCGCCGACGCCGTCGGCCGGCCGCCACCCGAGGGCGCCGACCCGGTCCGGGCCGAGGTCCTGCGCACCTTCGCGTGGGCCGTGCCCGCCCAGCTGGGCCCGGCACCGGAGCGGACGACCGTCGGCGTGGCGCTCGGCGACCAGTGGTGGACGGTGCGCCGGGACGCCGACGGCTGGGACCTCGACGAGGGACGGCCGGCCGCCCCCTCGGCGACCCTGGCGCTCGACGCCGAGACGGCCTGGCGCCAGCTGACGGGCCTGGCGGTGGCGCCCGCCGCCGTCCGCACCACCGGCGACCCCGACCTGGTCGCCTCCCTGCTCGCCGTGCGCAGCATCATCGTCTGATCCGCCCGGGGGTCGGCACCACCGGTGCGGCTACCGTCGGCGGGCCAGGCCCCCGTCGTCCAGCGGCCCAGGACACCGGCCTTTCAAGCCGGCAACGCGGGTTCGAATCCCGTCGGGGGTGCTCAGCTGCCGCGTCGGTCGCGCAGCCAGGCGGCGGTGCCCTCGGCCATGCCCTTCATCTTGGGGGCGTCGGCCAGCGGGGCCACCAGCAGCGCCGTGCCCTCGGGGAGCTGGTGCTTGACGGCGTGGTAGACGACCGAGCGGGTCGCCGGGCTGTCGAGCAGCAGGAGACCCGGACGGAGCCGGACCACCTCCTCCCACGGTCCCTCGACCGGCCCGTCGAGCTCGCCGGTCTCCTCCCACGCCAGGTACAGCACGGCGCCGCGCTACCCGTCGATCAGAAGCGGAAGCGGCCCGCCGATCGCCGGATCGGACAGGCTCACGGGGTGCCCGGTGCTTGTGACCATCGCCGGATCGGGCCGACCCGTGACCGCACCCCGCTGACGCTCCGGGGCATGGGCGTCCCCCACTTGTGGGTACCGTCCTCACCATGTCGTCACCGACCGACAGCCGGGAGACGCCGGGACGGCCCCCCCGGGAGGAGACGAGGCAGCGCCTGCTCGACGCCGCCTACCAGACCTTCTGCGAGGTCGGGTTCCAGGCCACCACCATCGAGGAGGTCTGCCGGCGCGCCGGGTTCACGCGGGGCGCGTTCTACAGCAACTTCACCAGCCTCGACGAGCTCCTGCTGGCCCTGTGGGAGCGCACCATCGACGTCACCGTCGGGCTCATCCGGGAACAGGTCGCCACCGTGGACCGGGAGGGGCGCCCGTTCGAGCAGGCCATCGAGTCGCTCATCGCCATGCGGGCCCCGGACCGGGCCTGGTTCGTGCTGAGCACCGAGTTCCTCCTCCACTCGCTGCGCACACCCGGTCTGCAGGAGCGGGTCGAGCAGCACCGGGCCCGGTTCCGCGAGGAGCTCCGGCGCGGCGTGGCCGAGCTGCTGGCCGCCCAAGGGCGCCGCCCGCCCCCGGGCATCGACGTCGACACCTTCACCCAGCTGCTGATCGCCGGGCACCTCGGGTGCCAGCACGTGAACGCCACCGGGACCGGTGACACCGAGCTCCCCGTGGCCATGCTGCGGGCCCTGGTGGCCGGGTGCGAGGTGGTGGACGACCCGGTCGACCTGACCGAGGGCTGATCGGCGCCCCGCCGCGGCGCAGGCGTCGGTCAGGCCAGCGGGAACGGCAGCGGGACCACGAGCTCGACGTTGCGGTCCTCGACCGCACCCAGCCCGAACAGCGGGTCGACCCACTGGTCGTCGTTGGCCGACAGCTCGCGGCTGAGCGACGCCAGCTCGACCGGGTCCCACCGGCCGTCGCGCCGGTGCGCCACCCGGGGCGGGCCGTGGTGGTCGAGGACCGTGGCGACGATCGAGAGGGTGTCGTCGCCGTTGGCGAAGATCTCGACCGTGCGGGCCTGCTGGCCGAAGTCGATGCCGCTGGCCGTGTTGAGCTCCCACCAGCCCCCGCCCTCGGCGCGGCGGTGGGCCTGCACGGTGTGGCGGTGGGTGTGGCCGTTCGCCCAGAGGACGACGTTGGGGAAGCGGTCGAGCAGGGCGACCAGGTCCGGGCCGAGCGCCCGGGGGCCGGGGTCGGCCTCGTCCTCCACGCCGTTGGTCATCGTCCAGGTGGAGTGGTGGCTGAGCAGGACGACCAGGCGGTCGGGGCCGGCCCCCTCGACCCACCGGCCCCGCTCGTCGCGCCAGCGCCGGTGGCACCGCTGGAGCTGGTCGGTGAGCCAGGCCAGCTGGGCCGGCCCGATCCCGCCACCGTCGCCGTGGGTGTGGTTGCAGGTGTCGAGCCCGATGACCTGCAGGTGCGGCCCCTCCCACCGGGACCACCACGTCGTGCCGTCGAGGACGTTGCCCTCGGTGAAGCCGTGCCCCACCGGGCCCGGGCCGGCGGCGTCGGCCGGGTCGGTGGCCAGGAGGGCGGCCACGTAGGCGTCGGCGGCGACGGGCCGGCGGGCGTCGGGGTCGGGCGTGACGTCTTGGACCCAGCGGCCCCGGGCGGCCCGCTCCCAGCGGGCCGGGTCGCCCTTCGACGCCGTCGCCACCGCCAGCGCCCGCGTGAGGCCGGCGGCGCCCACCGGCTTGCGCCCGGTCGCCTCGAGCATGGCGCCGACCAGGTCGAGGCGGGCGCCCCGGTTGGGGCCGAACGTGCCCTGGAACAGCACGTCGTGGTTGCCGAAGACGGTCAGCCACGGCACCGCCAGCCCGGCCGGGGTGAACGGGGCCACGGCGGCGTCGAGCACCCCGGGCAGGCGGGGGAAGCCGGCGCGGGAGCGACGGTCCCACCCGGCGCGGTCGGGGTGCCACGCCCCCCGCCAGCCCGACCGCTGCACGCCCTCGTAGCGGCCGGGGGCACCGGTGTTCGGTGTGACCGGGCGCCCGTCGAGGACGTCGATGAACCACCGCAGCTCCGCCGCGCCACGGTTGTCGACGTTGTCGCCCGTCTGGACGCACCAGGCCATCGGCGCCCCGCTCAGCGGGCTGGTGGCGACGGCGTTGGTGGCCACCACGAGCTGGTCGAGCACCTGGGTGGTCAGCGTCTCCTGGGGGCGGTGCCCGCCGTCGGAGCCGGGGTTGGCCCAGCCGAAGGCATCGCCCGCCTCCAGCCGGGACGGCGACTGGGCGTCGCACACGTGGACGTCGGTGTGGTGGGCGACGTAGAGCAGCGAGGTGCGGGTCCGAGCCCGGTCGGCGGCGGGTCGGGCCAGCTCGTCGCGCACGACGTGGGGCTCGCCCGGCGCCCAGTCGAGCCGACGGTACCCGGTGCCGGCCACGGGCCGGATGGTCGCGTCGAGCGTGGTGAGGGCGCCCTCGTCCCGGGGGGCGCTGGGGTGGCGGGGCTGCGGTGGCGACAGCCCGGCGCGGCGGGCGGCGCTGGCCATCTGCCGGGAGCGCCGGACCCGGCCCGGCAGCCCGCGCAGCGGGCTGTCGTGCTCGTGGGCCGGCATGCGGTCATGGTGGCATGCGCCCCGGCCGGGCCGGGCCGGGGTGCGCCGACGGCCGCGGCGGGCGGTGGCGCCGAGGGTCAGAGGCGACGGGCGATGAGCCCGCCGAGCAGCACGGCGACCGCGACCACGACGACGACCAGCCCCAGACCGCTCCCACCACCATCGCCGTCGGGTGCGCCCGCTGCCGAGGTGGGGGCGGCGGTGATGGCCTCGTCGCCGGGGCCGGTCGCGTCGTCGGCGGTGCCGTCGGGGCGGTCGGGATCGGGGCGGTCGGGATCGGGGCGGTCGGGATCGGGGCGGTCGGATGCCCCGGCGTCGCCCGGAGAGTCGGTGTCGGACCCACCCGCCACCACCACACCGCTGGCGCCGGCGCCGGGGGGGTAGGCGGGGCCGGCCTCGGTGGCGCTGGCGGGGCCTGCCATCAGGGCCAGGGCCAGGAGGCCGCCGACGAGACCCACGAGGGCGGCCCGGCGGGCCGGGCGGGGGGCGGGGTGGGCGGGGCGAGCGACCATGCCCCCATCGTAGTTCACTGTGCGTGGTCTTGTCTCGGGTCTCGACACGCATCGTGCGCGACGGGTCGGACCGACCCGACCAGCGGCCGACCGGGACCGGCGTGGAGACGCCCACGCCGCCGAGGGTGTCGGCGCCGAAGCGGGCGATCTCGCGCGCCAGGTCCAGCGGCCGGGGCCGGATGTCGACCTCCCCCACCTCGGCCAGGCGGTCGGCGGGCACGAGCCAGGAGACCTCGAGCTCGATGCCGTCGGGGTCCTGGGCGTACAGGGCCTTGGTCGTGCCGTGGTCGGAGGCGCCGACGAGGGCCCCCTCGGCCCGGAGGAGCCCCTCGATCCGGGCCAGCTCGGCCAGGGTGTCGACCTCCCAGGCCAGGTGGTACAGGCCCACGGTGGTGCGCCCGGCGCCCGAGGGCCCGGCCCCCTCGCCGACCTGGAACAGCCCCAGGTCGTGGTCGTTGGTCGAGCCCGGGGCCTGGAGGAACAGGGCCCGGCCGGGGATCTCCACGACGGTGCGGAACCCGAGCACGTCGCGGTAGAGGTGGGCGGTGCGCTCGACGTCGCGCACGTAGAGGACGGCGTGGTTGAGGCGCTGGATGGGCATCGGATGCTCCCTTCGGGACCCGCCGGCGGGTCCGCTCGGCCATTGTACTTGCACGCGCAACAAGACCACCGGGAGGCACCTCCCCAGCGCGAGCCGGCGCGGCGCGGTAGAACCTGTTCTCGTGAGCTACCCCCCCGACGAGGTCCGAGCCGCGGTCGACGCCTACGTGGCCACCCGCGAGCGCATCGAGGACGGGGACGGCACCTGGGCCGACCTGGCCGCCCACTTCACCGACGACGCCGTGTTCATCGACCCGGCGTGGGGGCGGGTCGAGGGGCTCGACGCCATGCGGGAGACCGTCTTCGGCGACGCCATGGACGGGCTCGAGGACTGGCGGTTCCCCATCGACTTCGTGATGGTCCAGGACGACACCGTCGTGGTGAAGTGGCGCCAGCTGATCCCCGGCCCCGACGGCACCACCCACGCCCAGTCGGGCGTGTCGACCCTCGTCTACGGCGGCGACGGGCGGTTCCGCTACGAGGAGGACCTGCTCAACATGGTCCACGTGATGGAGGGGATCGCGGCGAGCGGCTGGCGGCCCCCGGCCGGCGGCACCGCCCACATCCCCCCGAAGCACGTCGACCGCGACTTCTCCATCCCCGAAGCCAGGTCGCTGACCTGATCGCCGTGTGAGCGTCGGGGGGGCGGGCCCCTTCCGGCCGAAGCGGCTGCGCCGCCGGCACGATCCGACGCAGGCCGGGTGGAGGGGCTGCCGCCAGGCCCACCGCGGGCGTCGTCCGCCGGACGAGGCACCGGGCTGGGAACCCACCGACGGCTGCGAGGACCCGCACCTTGCGGAGCTCCGGTGTCAGGCGGCGGTCTCCTGGTCGGGCTCGGGCTCCGGCGCCGGCTCGCCGGCGTCGCGCTGGGTCCGGTACAGCTCGGCGTAGCGGCCGCCGCGGGCGAGGAGCTGGAGGTGCGGGCCCTGCTCGACGGCCCGCCCGTCCTCGATGACGGCGATGGCGTCGGCCTGGCGGATCGTCGAGAGGCGGTGGGCCACGACGATGGCGGTCCGCCCGGCCAGGGCGTCGGCCAGCGCCTCCTGGACGGCGACCTCCGAGGTGGAGTCGAGGCTGGCGGTGGCCTCGTCGAGGAGCACCACCCGGGGCTGGGCCAGCAGGATGCGGGCGATGGTGAGGCGCTGGCGCTCGCCGCCCGAGAACCGGTAGCCCCGCTCACCGACCACGGTGTCGAGCCCGTCGGGCAGGCTCCGCACCAGCGGCCCGAGCCGGGCCTGCTCCAGGGCCGCCCAGATCTCGTCGTCGGTGGCCTCGGGGCGGGCCAGCAGCATGTTCTCCCGCACGGTGTCGTGGAACATGTGGCCGTCCTGGGTGACCAGGCCGACGGCCTGGCGCAGCGACCGTGCGGTCAGGTCGCGGACGTCGACGCCCCCGATGCGGACCGCACCCGAGTCGACGTCGTAGAGCCGGGGCACGAGCGAGGCGATGGTCGACTTGCCGCTGCCCGAGGTGCCGACGAGGGCCAAGACCTGGCCCGGGTCGACGCGCAGCGAGACGCCGTGGAGGACCTCGTCGCCGCCCCGGGTGTCGAGCACGGCGACCTCCTCCAGCGAGGCCAGGGAGACCTTGTCGGCCGCCGGATAGGCGAAGCGGACGTCGTCGATCTCGACGGTGAGGGGGCCGTCGGGCAGGTCGACGGCGTCGGGCCTCTCGGCGATCAGGGGGGCGAGGTCGAGGACCTCGAAGACCCGCTCGAAGCTGACGAGGGCGCTCATGGCGTCGACCCGGGCGTTGGCCAGGGCGGTCAGCGGGGCGTAGAGCCGGGTGAGGAGCAGGGCGAGGGTGACGACGGTGCCCGCCTCCAGCCGCCCCTCCAGGGCCAGCCAGCCCCCGAGCCCGTAGACGAGGGCCAGGGCGAGGGCTGACACCAGGGCCAGGGCGGTCAGGAAGGCGTACTGGCCGAGTGCGGTGCGGACCCCGATCTGGGCCACCCGCTCGGCCCGGGCCTCGAAGGCGGCGGCCTCGCGCTCGGGCCGGCCGAACAGCTTGACGAGGGTGGCGCCCGGGGCCGAGAAGCGCTCGGTCATCTGGGTCGTCATGGCCGAGTTGTGGGTGGCCGCCTCCCGCTCGAGGTGGGCCAGGCGGGCGCCCATCCGGCGGGCCGGGAGCAGGAACGCCGGCAGGAGCAGCAGGGCCAGCAGGGTGATCGCCCACGACAGGCGGAGCATCACGGCGACGGTGAGCACCAGGGCGATGGCGTTGCTCACCAGCCCGGACAGGATCGAGGTGAAGGCCCGCTGGGCACCGATGACGTCGTTGTCCAGCCGGCTGACGAGAGCCCCGGTGCGGGTCCGCGTGAAGAAGGCCAGCGGCATGCGCTGCACGTGGGAGTACACGGCGCGGCGCAGGTCGAGGATGAGGCCCTCGCCGATGCGGGCCGAGTACCACCGCTCGGCCAGGCCGACGACGGCCTCGGCCACCGCCACCAGGGCGATGACCACGGCGAGCAGCACCACCCGACCGGCGCGCCCGTCGGCGGCGACGATCTCGTCGACCACCCACCCGGCGAGGACGGGCGTCGCCACCGTGAGGAGGGCGATGACCGAGCTCAGCAGGAGGAAGGCGGCCAGGCTGCGCCGGTGGGGGCGGGCGAAGGCGGCGACGCGCCGCAGCGTCCGGCGGTCCAGACGCCGCCGCCCCGGCTCGTCGCGCATGGCGCTGCGCATCGCCTCCCAGTGCCCGAAGTCCATCTGCATGGGCGGCATGCTGGAGCCTCGACCTCACTTGAGGTCAAGAGGCGTCGAGGCGGATGGCGAGGACGTGGCCCCGACGACGACAGTCAGTCGGCGTCGAGGACGAACCGGGGCCCGGGGCCGGCGAGGGCGGCCTTGTCGCCCGGGTTCATCAGCTTGCACACGCCGAGCGAGAGGCAGCCGCAGCCGATGCAGGCGTCGAGGCGGTCGCGGAGGCGCTCGAGGATGCCGATCTGGGCGTCGAGCCGGGGCCGCCAGGCGGCGGACAGCTTCTCCCAGTCCTTGGTGGTCGGGGTGCGGTTGTCGGGCAGCGAGTCGAGGGCGGCCCGGATCTCCTCCAGCGTCAGCCCCACCTGCTGGGCGACGCGGATGAACGACACCCGGCGGATGACCTCCCGGTGGTACCGGCGCTGGTTGCCGCTGGTCCGGTCCGAGTGGATGAGCCCCTCGGCCTCGTAGAAGCGGAGCGCCGTCGGGGCGACGCCCGTGCGCTCGCTGACGGCACCGATGGACAGGTCGTGCTCCACGCCGCCAGCCTAGCCCTCCCGAACGGACCTTGACCTCAGGTGAGGTTGAGTTCCTACGGTCCCCTCCATGCGCCCCACCGACCGTCCCCTCTCCGTCGCCGTGATCATCGGGAGCACCCGCGAGGGCCGCTTCGGCCCCGTCGTGGGCCGCTGGATCGCCGAGCGGGCCGCGGCCCGCCCCGACCTCGACGTCACCGTCCTCGACGTGGCCGCCGCCGCCCTGCCGGCGGTGATGCCGGCCGGCGCCCACCCCGCCGTCGACGGCTGGGCCGGGCAGATCGGGGCGGCCGACGCCTTCATCGTGGTGACCCCCGAGTACAACCACAGCGTGCCGGCCTCGCTCAAGCAGGCCATCGACCTGGTGGGCCCCGAGTGGCGGGCCAAGCCGGTGGCGGTGGTCTCCTACGGCGGGGTCTCCGGCGGCTGCGGGCCACCGAGCACCTGCGCCTGATCTTCGCCGAGCTCCACGCCCCCGCCATCCGGGACACGGTCAGCTTCCCCGGCGCCGCCGCCGCCTTCGGTCCCGACGGCCGGCCCCACGACCGGGCCGGCACCGACGCCGCCGCTGCCGTCCTCCTCGACCAGCTGACCTGGTGGGGCCTCGCCCTCCGAGACGCCCGGTCGGCCCGCGCCCTCGTCTGATCGCTGGCGGCCCCGTGCCGGTGCGGGTCGGCCCGGCCGACCTGCGCCCCGCCCGGGCGGGACGGCGGGGCGCCGAGGGGTCAGCGGCGGCGGCGCCGAACGGCCGAGGCCGGGCCGCCGATCCGGTCGAGGGCAGCGCGGGCGGTGGCGTGGCGCTCCTCGGCGGCGGCGAGGTCCGCCTCGGCCTGTTCCTGCGCCTGGCGGGCCTCACCGACCCGCGCCTCGAGCCGGGCCAGCTGCTCCTCGAGCTCGGCCCGGGCGGTGGTGGCCGCGTCGCGGGCCGAGGCCGCCTCGGCCACCTCGTCCTCGGTGGCGGCGACGGCTTCCTCGGCCACCCGCCGGGCCTCGGCCTCAGCCTCGGCCTCCTCGGCCCGGCGCTCGGCCTCGGCCCGGGCCTCGGCGTCGGCGTCGGCGTCGGCGTCGGCGTCGGCGTCGTCCGCCGGGGCGGCCTTCCCCCGCGCCGCCTTGGTCGCGGCCTTCGACGCCGCCTTGGTGGCCGCTGCCTTCTTGGCCCGCCGGGGGGCGAGCTCGTCGGCGGGGGCGTCCTCCTCGTCGTCGCCGGGGAGGCCGAGGAGCCGGCCATCGGTCCACGCCTCGCGGGCGTCGGGGTCGGCCAGCACCTCGCGCAGGGCCAGCCCGACCTCGAGCCGGTCGACGGCCCCCTCGATCTCGTCGGCCAGCTCGGCGACCCGGCCGACGACGTCGCGGAACTGCTTGAGGAGGGGGCGGACCGCTCCGCCGCCGGCCTGGGCCGCCTCGAGGTCCTCGGCCACCTCGGCGGCGGCGCCGGCCACGTCGGGGTGGCGTCGGGCCAGCTCTCCGACGATCCACACCAGGCGCACGGGCTTGCGCAGCTTGGCCACGGCGGCGGCCTCGTCCTTGCGGCCCTCGGCCTTGAGCTCCTTCACCCGCGCCGTGCGGGCGGGCACGAACTCCTCGGGCGGGACGGCGAGCAGGGCCCTGACCTCGTCGGCAGCGATGTCGTCGGCGGGGGCCACGCCTCCAGCCTGGCCGCGATGATGGGGCGATGCCCGACGTCGACCGCCTCGGGCGCTGACCGATGCCCCGCACCACGGAAGGTGCCTGGCACCATGCGTGGCGCGCCACGGATGGTGCCAGGCACCTTCCGTGTGGCACCTCACGTCCCGGGGCTCCGGGGCGTTGACCTGAGGTGAGCCTGCCCCCGTTCGACCAGGTCGTCGCCGAGCACGGCGACGTGGTGCTGCGGGTCTGCCGCGCCATCCTCGGACCCCACGACGCCGACGACGCCTGGAGCGAGACGTTCCTGTCCGCCCTCCGGGCCTACCCCGACCTGCGGCCCGGCAGCGACGTCCGGGCCTGGCTGGTGACCATCGCCCACCGCAAGGCCATCGACGTCACCCGGGCCACCGCCCGCCGGGTCCCGGCCGGCCGACCCGCACCCGCGCCCACCACGACCCTGGCCCCGTCGGCGGTCGACGCCGACACCGAGCTTTGGGACGCCCTCGCCGCCCTGCCGCCCAAGCAGCGCCAGGCGGTCGCCTACCACCACGTCGCCGGCCTCCCCTACGCCGAGGTCGCGGCCCTGATCGACAGCTCACCGGCCGCCGCCCGCCGGAGCGCGGCCGACGGCATCGCCCGCCTCCGCTCCACCTACCCGAAGAGGTCCCCCTCGTGATGACCGACCCCGCCCTCGCCGCCCTCGCCCCGACCCCCGCGGACCTCGGCCGCCTCCGCGACGCGCTGGCCGACCGGGCCGCCGCCGCCGAGCTGCTCGACGTCGCCCACCGCACCGTCGACAGCCCCCACGGCCCGCTGCTCGTGGCCGCCACCCCGGTCGGCGTGGTCCGCATCGCCTTCGCCGCCCAGGGCCACGACGCCGTGCTCGACCGACTGGCGGCCCAGATCAGCCCGCGGGTCCTCTCAGCCCCGGGCCGCCTCGACGACGCCGCCCGCCAGCTCGACGAGTACTTCGCCGGGCGGCGGCGGGTCTTCGACCTGCCGGTGGACCTCCGCCTCGCCCACGGCTTCCGGCGCCGGGTGCTCGACCACCTCCGGTCGGTGCCCTACGGCGGGACGGCGACCTACACCGACCTGGCCGCGGCCGCCGGCAGCCCCCGCGCCGTCCGGGCCGTCGGCAGTGCCTGCGCCACCAACCCCATCCCGATCGTGGTGCCGTGCCACCGGGTCGTGCGCACCGACGGCACCATCGGCCAGTACCTGGGCGGCACGACCATGAAGCGGGCGCTGCTGGCCATGGAGGAGGAGGCGGCGGCATGAGCCCGGACCTCGCCACCACGACACCTGCCGCCGAGGCCGTCGCCGGCGTCGACTGGGCCGCCGTCGGCGCCGAGCTCGACGACCTCGGCGGGGCCGACCTCGGCCCGCTGCTCGACCAGGCGGCCTGCGCCCGGGTGGCGGCCCTCGACGACGAGCCCCACCGGTTCCGCTCGACCGTCGACATGGCCCGGCACCGCTTCGGGCGGGGCCGCTACGGCTACTTCGCCCACCCGCTCCCCCCGGAGGTCGTCGCCCTGCGGGCCGCGCTCTGGCCGCACCTGCTGCCCCTCGCCCGGGAGTGGGCGGAGCGGCTGGGGCGGCCGGCGCCGTGGCCCGACGCCTTCGGCGACTGGCTGCACGCCTGCCAGGCGGCGGGCCAGACCCGGCCCACCCCGCTGCTCCTCACCTACGGGCCGGGCGACTGGAACGCCCTCCACCGGGATCTCTACGGCGATCTCGTCTTCCCCCTCCAGGTCGTCGTCGGGCTGGACCGCCCGGGCGTCGACTACACCGGCGGCGAGCTGGTCCTGGTCGAGCAGCGCCCCCGGGCCCAGTCCCGGGCCACCACCTTCCCCCTGCTCCAGGGGCACGGCGTGGTGGTGACCACCGAGCACCGCCCCCTCCGCACCGCCCGGGGGTGGTCGCGGGCCCCGGTGCGCCACGGGGTGAGCGTCGTCCGCTCGGGCCGGCGCCGGACCCTGGGCCTCCTGTTCCACGACGCCGCCTGATCCGCGCCGTGACGCATCCGCCTGGCCGCCCCGCCCCGGCGCCGGGTGGCCGCCGCCCGCAAGAGGGTTGCATGACACAACTTCGATGACGTATCGTTGCGTCATGCAACTCCAGCAGCAAGCCCCACCGACCACCCGGGTCGTGCCCCACGGGTGGCAGCCCGCCGTCACCGCCGGCGACCTCCTCGCCCAGCCCGCGCCCGTGGTCGTGCCCCGCGACTGGTGGTCGTGGGCCGGGGCCCACGGCGGGCTGCTCGTCGCCCTCGCCGCCGCCGACGCCGCGTCGGTCGCCCCGGAGGCGGCGCTGCGCTCGAGCACCGCCCAGCTGCTGCGGCCCGTGCGGGGGCCCCTCGTCCTGCGCTCGGCCCTCGTCCACGCCGGCCGCCGGATCACCACGGTCCGCACCGAGGGCACCGTCGACGGCCGGACGGCCCTCGTCGTCCACTCCACCTTCGGCGCTCCCAACGACGCCCGGACCGCCGGCGCCGACCCCCTCCCCGTGCCGCTCGTCCACCGGCCCGAGGACCTGGAGCCGTTCGTGCCCCCGGCCGAGCTCGTCCCCTTCGGCCGCCACGTCGACATCCGCCCGACCGACGGGGTCCTGCCCCTCACCGGCGGGCCGACCGCCCGCCTCTCGGCCTGGGTGCGGCTCCGCGAGGAGGACGGGGCCCCGGGCCCGCTCCGCACCACCGTGCTGGCCGACGCCCTCGCCCCCTCGCTGTACGCCACCCTCCGGGTCCCGACCGCGGTGCCGACCGTCGAGCTGGCCGTGCACCACCGGTCACCGGCGCCCGTCGACTCCGACGATCCGTGGCTCCTCGTGCGGGCCCGCACCGACTGGTCCGACGAGGGGTGGGTGTCCGAGGCGGTCGACCTCTGGGATCGGGCCGGCACCCACGTCGCCACCTCGCGCCAGCTGCGCCTCGTCTCGTGACGCAACTCCGGCCCCTAGCCTGTCCTCGATGAAGAGGGTCAGCTTCGACGGGATGTCGTGCTCGATCGCCCGGTCGCTCGAGACCATCGGCGAGTGGTGGACGCCGCTCATCGTGCGCGAGGTGTTCTACGGGCGGCGCCGCTTCGACGAGATCCAGGGCGACCTCGGCATCTCGCGCAACATCCTCACCGACCGGCTGACCACCCTCGTCGACGAGGGGGTGCTGGAGCGGCGCAACATCGCCCAGTCCGGCACCCGGTGGGAGTACCACCTCACCGACAAGGGCCGGGACCTGTTCCCCGTGCTGGTCGCCCTGATGCAGTGGGGCGACCGGTGGGCCGTCGGCGACAAGGGCCCGCCGGTGATCATCGAGCACCGGGCCTGCGGCCACCCGGCCGACCCCGTGTACGTCTGCTCCCACTGCGGCGAGCAGCTCGACGACACCTCCCTCCGGGCCCACCGGGGTCCGGCGTGGGCCGACGACCCGCACCACCCCCTCGCTCCCATCGAGGCCCGACGGGGGGGTGCCCCGGCCAGCTGACCGGCCGGACCCTTCACAGGTGGCGCCGTCGTGCCGATGGGGCCGGGACCGCGACCGGAGGGGCCGAGGTGGACGCACCCGAAGACCGACCGCTGGAACCGCCAGCCCGAGAGGCCGTGCTCGCGGCGCTGCTCCGCCAGCACCCCCGCGCCCTGGTGTCGGCCATCGACGCCGAGGGCCTCTTCGTCGAGACACCCCCCGAGCTGGTCGAGCCCGACCGGCGCGTGGTCGCCGCCCGCTCCGCCCTCGAGCTGGTGGAGGCGTCCGACCGGCGGGCGATCATCGCCGCGTGGGATCGGGTCAAGGTCGACGGGGCGTCGGTCGCGTCCGTCCGCCTCGCCAACGGCGTCGACGCCCGCTACCACTTCGTCGACGTCCGCCACCGCCACGACGTGCTCGTCGGCGTGATCGTCGCCGACGGCGAGGCCGACGCCATCGCCGCCTTCGCCCAGCGGGACCCGGTCGTCCCCAAGACCGGCCGCACCGAGAAGGACGAGATGGCGATCATCGTCCACGTCGACGAGCGCGTGGGTCTGATGCTCGGCTACGAGCCCGACGCCCTCGTCGGCACCCGCTCGCTCGACCTGCTCCACCCCGACGACCAGGACCGGGCCGTCGACGCCTGGGTCGACATGCTCACCCGTCCCGGCGGCACGTCCCGCCTCCGCGCCCGCCACCGCCGGGCCGACGGCACCTGGCTGTGGATGGACCTCACCAACACCAACCTGCTCGCCGAGCAGGGGCGGGTCGTCACCGAGATGGTCGACATCTCCGACGAGATGGACGCCATCGAGCAGGTCCGCCAGCGCGAGCACCTCCTGCGCCGGCTCACCGAGGCCCTTCCGTCGGGCGTGCTGCACGTCGACGGCGACCGCCACGTGGTGCACGCCAACGCCCGCCTCCACGAGCTGCTCGGGGTGCCCGCCAACGACGAGGTCGAGCCGCTGCTCGCGACCCTCGTCGCCGGCGATCGGGCCGCGCTGCGCGTCCGCCTCGACGAGGTCCTCGAGACCGGCGTCGACGCCGACATCGAGGTGCGCGTCCAGCGCCCGGGGGAGATCGTCCGCCGCCACTGCACCGTCGCCCTGCGCGGCCTGAGCGACGCCGACGGCCGGCCCAGCGGCGCCGTGCTCGCCATCGCCGACGTCACCGACGAGCACCGGATGCGGGCCGAGCTCGAGCGCCGGGCCACCGTCGACGAGCTGACCGGCTGCCTCAACCGGTCCGCCGTCATCGACGCCCTCGACCGGGCCCTCGCCGACCACGCCCGGGGCTCCGCCGGGACCGCCGTCGCCTACTTCGACCTCGACGACTTCAAGCAGGTCAACGACACCCTCGGCCACCGGGCCGGCGACCACGTGCTGGCCGAGGTGGGCGAACGCCTCCGGCGGGCCTCCCGCCACGGCGACGTCGTGGGCCGCATCGGCGGCGACGAGTTCATCGCCGTCCTCACCGACGTGGCCGGGGCCGAGGAGGCCCGGACCGCGGCCCGACGCCTGGGCGCCACCTTGGCCCCCGGGGTCCAGGTGGCCGATGGCCCCACCCTCGACATGGCGTGGAGCGTGGGCGTGGCCTGGACCGACCGGCCCGACGCCGACGCCGACCGGCTGATCGCGTCGGCGGACCACCGGATGTACCTCAACAAGCGCACCGCCTGAGCGAGCTCACCCGTCGTCGTCGAGGAACCTCTCCCACGCCGCGTCCTGGCAGTCGGCGAAGGCGTGCACCACCGCGACGAGCGGAGCCAGGAGCATCCCCATGGCCGGCCGCTCTCCTCGACGGCGGGTCCCACCCAGGGTCGTCGGCCACGCCACCGCCCGGAGGGGCCGGCTCACGGCGTCCGCCGGTTGACGACGGTGCGCCCGTAGGACAGCTCGATGGTGGCCCGCGGTCGGCCGTCGGAGCCGACGACCACCGCGGTGGCGGTCACGGTGAGGGCCGCAGGGGTCTTGGCGAAGCCCCTGTCCCGCGCGAGCCATCGGCTCGTCCCTCCCGCCGTCGTGAACCAGATGTCGTCACGCTGGTCGCCGTCGAAGTCGGCCACCACGACCCCGTAGGTGCCGCGCACGGCGGGGAACGACCGCGTCGACCAGCTGCGCTGGCCGGGTCGGAAGACCCACATCGAGGTGGTGCCGCCACCGGATGCTGAACGTGTACCTGGTGACGGCGACCCTCATGGGGGGCACCGCCGGGCTGCCCCACGTGATCGTGCGCTTCTACACGGTCCGCCACGTGCGGGCCGCCCGCTGGTCGGCGGTGTGGGCCCTCACGTTCATCGGTCTGCTCTACCTCACCGCCCCGGCGGTGGGCGTGTTCGCCAAGTACAACGTCTTCGACACCATCGCCGACCGCGAGGTGGGCGCGCTGCCCACGTGGGTGGACAACTGGAGCGAGACGGGTCTGCTGACCATCGACGATCGCAACGGCGACGGCGTGGTCCAGTACACGCCCGACGAGGGCACCAACGAGCTCACCATCGACCAGGACATCATGGTGCTGGCCAACCCCGAGGTCGCCGGTCTGCCGGCACCGGTCGTCGGCCTGGTGGCGGCCGGTGGCCTGGCCGCCGCCCTTTCGACCGCCTCGGGCCTGCTCCTGGTGATCTCCTCGGCGATCAGCCACGACGTGTACTACAAGCGCTTCCGGCCCGACGCGACCGAGGTCCAGCGCCTGATGGTCGGGCGCATCGTCATGGCCGCCGCCGTGGTCGTCGCCGGCTACTTCGGGGTGAACCCGCCGGGCTTCGTGGCCCAGGTGGTGGCGCTGGCGTTCGGGTTGACCGCCGCCAGCTTCCCCGTGATCGTGCTCGGGATCTTCTGGAAGAAGGCCACCACCGCCGGGGCGGTGAGCGGGATGCTGGTCGGGCTGACCACGGCGGCCACCTACATGTGGTTCGTGATCTACGGCGGCATGGAGCCGTGGTTCGGCATCAGCGCCGCCGGGATCGGCGTGGTCTGCGGCACCCTCAACATGCTGGTGATCCTGGTGGTGTCGACGCTCACCGCCGACCCCGAGGACCACATCCAGGACATGGTCGAGAACATCCGCTACCCCGGAGCGGTCACCGTCGAGGACCGGGGGGCGGTCGACGAGCCGGTCCCCAGCGCCCGCGGCTGAGCAGACAGCCCGCGGTGGGCGGAGGGTGGGCCAGGCACCGCTGGCCCACCCTTCGTCGCGCCTCGGGCAGGCCCTCAGCGGAGGGCGCGGATCCCGTCGAGCAGGAGCGAGCCGAGCCCGGCAGCAACCGCGGCCGGGACGACCACGGCGGGGATCCGAGACCGTTCACCCAGCAGGGCGGTGTACCCGGATGCGGCGATGGCGACGATGGGCAGACCGACGGGGAGCAGGAACCGACCATGGGCGGTGAACGGCCACTGGGCCGCCATCGCGACCCAGGTCACGAAGAACGCGACGACGAGGACGATGGTCAGCACCTTGATCGCTCGCGTCAGCTGACGGGACGCGAGCGCGGCGACGACCCCGAGGACCGTGAGCACGGCGAGCACGCGCCAGATCGCGGCCGAGATCTTGTGGTAGCGCTGGAAGCGCAACCACATCCCCTCCCCGACCTCGTCGACCTCGGCCCCGCGGATGCGGATCAGCTCGGCGGTCGAGACGTCCTCGGTGAGGTGGCCGAGGAACGTCGACTCCCGGAGCTGCTCGTGCGTAGTGCTCGCGGTCACGTGGCGGTTGGCCTGCTCCTCGTACACCCACAGGTGGAACGGTGCGGACAGGACGAGGGCGACGGCGAGGGCGACGCCGAGCGGTCGCAGCCGAGGCCTCCATGGCTGGGCGGCGCGCGCCGCTCGCCACGCCAGGGCCAGCAGCGTCACAGCGCCGACGATGAGCGCGTTGTAGCGGACGTGCGCGCACAGGGCGATCGCCAACCCGCACAGGAGCCCGTCGACGACCTCGGCCCTCGGCCTCTGCAGCACGCGCGCCGAGACCGCCACGGCGACGGTCGCGGCGAGGACCGTCATCCCGTCGGTGGTGATGTAGGCGTGCATGTAGCGCAGCTGCGGCACCAGGTTGACGGCGACGGCGACGGCGAGGGCCAGGCGGGCCGAGGAGGTGCGCAGGACGCGCCGGACGAGGCTCCAGGTCGCCGCCAGCTGGGCCACGGCGATCGACCAGGCTCCGAACCTGACGACCACGCGGTCCGGGTGGGCTGCTCCCTCCAGGGGCCCGACGGCCTCGGCGACCCACCGAGCCGGGACGTAGGGGAGGTAGGCCACCGGCGAGTAGAGGTGGTAGGCGTGGCCCCGGTCCGCTCCGTACCGCGTGTCCTCCCACGTGAGCGGACGCCGTTCGTCGGCGACGACCTCCACCACGGTCAGGTGGGAGGTCTCGTCCGGGGCGTAGTCCAGCCGCCACGCCGTCACCGACGACAGCGCGACCAGCACCAGCGCGGCGGCGACGAAGAGCAGGAGGTCGCTCCGGCGCACCGCGGGGCATTCGATCACCGGTCGGCCACCCGGGTCACCGACCAGCCGTGGACGAGCAGGGTGGGCGTGCCGCTGTCGCCCAGGGGCCCGATGCCCAGGCGGGTGCCCGGCCCGGTCCCCTCGGGGATGACGAGCTCGACCACGAGGGGCTCCTCGACGACCCGACCCACCTGGCCACCGTCGGCGACGAGGTCCCCTCCTGCGGGCACGAGGACGACGACGATGGAGGTGGTCGCGTCATCGTCCTCGATGCCCACGTAGGCCTCGACCGCGACCTCGTACCGGCCCGGCGCCAGGTGGAGCTCTCGTTCCAGCGCGTCACCGGGTGGCACGGACGTGCTCGGCCGCAGGGGCGCGTAGCGATAGGGACGGGAGATCTCCTCCGAGACCGTGTCGCCCACCTCGAGCGGGACCGTCCCGGCCTCCTCCAGGTCGACCCGGTGCGCGACCAGGTCTCCCTCCCGATGCGACTCCACGACGAGGTCCGGCGCCGGTTCCCCGACCCTCGTGACCACCACCTCTGTCCGGGCGACGGCGTACTGCTGCGGGGGCGCGGCCGCGTCGATCAGGACCGGGACGACGCCGGACGCGAGCAGGGCCGGCACCGCGGCGCGCCGCTCCGGCGGCCACGCCACCCTCTCCGAGCCCCGGTCGGTCGCCCACGCCGCGATGGCCGCGGCGGCACCGTCGTCGCTGCGTTGGCGCACGACCACCACGACGGCGCCGGCCACGACCGCCACGATGGTCGTCGCCACCAGGATGTCGGCGGCACCGACGAGCACCCGGCGTCGCCGCGCCACCCGCGGCACCCTCCTGCCGGCGCCCGAACCGTCCAAGCGCACCAGTCAACCACGGAGCTGCGAGCCGTGGGCCTCGACGGGCGGGCACGGTCCCCGGCACGGCAGCCGCGAGGCCCTGTGACAAAGGGGGCGACACCCCGGCCCCCGGCCGTTGGGCACGGGGACCCTCCGAGCTGAACGCTCTGGTCTGGTGGGCGAGGGGGGACTTGCACTGCCTGAGGCGGCCTCGGGTCCGACCTGGCCTTTGAACGCGCGCGTCAGGTCGACCGGCGCGTCCGGCGTCGGTTCCTCACCACCGTCCAGGCTTGCGCCGTCGGGGCAACCATCGCTCTGCGACATCTGGCCGACGGTACGCCCGCCCCGGGACACCCCTTCGCCTCCAGAGGAACCAGAGCGCACGGCAGGCGTCGAGGTCCTCGGGCCGGGTGAATCAGCCAAGTGCGGCCCGGTCTTGCGTTGATGGAGTCGCTCGCCACCGGCGGACAGGTGGAGAGCAGGCATCACGGAAGGTGGATCGTGTGATTATGTGCTTGACAGCGGGGCGTATGGCCTCACATAATCAGGACTGCCACATCGTCTGATCCTGTGAAGGGCTCCCCGTGAACCTCAACTCCACCAACCCCGACGACCTCGTCGAGCTGCGCCTGGTCGTGCTGGCCAAGCACGCCCCCGGTGTGCAGGCAACCGTGCAGCGCTACCTCGACAGCATCGACGCCACTGCGCCGACCGGGAGCTACACGCCTCCGTTCGGTTCGAGCGATGGCCCCAAGGACGCCTGGGACCTGCCCGACTGGGAGGACACCGACGACGACGTCGCCGCCATGCACTGGCTCGTCAACGACCTGAGCGACAACCAGCTCGATGTCCTCCACGGCGTCGTCAGCGAGCCCGGGTCGCCGACCAACCTCTTGGTGGCCAACGCCGGGTACCCCGAGGGGACCACCGCCTCGCCGGTCTTCCGTGCGATCGGGTCCCGGTTCCGTCGCGTCGGCCGCCGGCCGCTGTGGATCGGCGGGGACAAGACCGCCGATGGGCAGGCCCTGGGTGTCACCAGCAACCCGATCGCTGTGCGGCTCTTCCGTGACGCGGTCACCGCCCGGGCAGACCGCACCGTCAGCGCAGCGACCTCGACGCCGGGGGACGCCGTCGACACCTGGCGGCAGGTCCTCGAGGTCGTGGAGCTCACCGGACACGACCGGAACCTCCTCAAGGCCTTCCGGGCGTTCCCCAACAACTCCGCCACGGCGGGGATGCTCGCCGAGCACCTCGGCTTCGACGCCCACGGGGGGGCCAACCTCGCCATGGGCCGTCTCGGGCGGCGCCTCGCTGACGGGTTGGCCATCGTGGACCCCGACTACGCGACCTCCACCCGGCCCGACGGCTCGACGATGTGGTGGCACGTCGTCGCCACCGGCGAGGTGCGTGAGGACAACCTGTTCTGGTGGACCCTGCGCCCCGAGCTCGATGCCGCTGCCGCTGCCGTGTGAGCCTGCGGCGACTCGGCTGTCAGCAGACACGCCGGGTCGCCGCACGCGTCCCCGCCCCGTTCGGGGCGGGGACGTGATCCTACGATCGGCGGGTGACCCAGGCTCGACACGACCGGCGAGACGACGTCCTCTCTGTCGCCGATGCCCACGGATGGGCACGTGCGACCGAGAGGACATCCCACGGCGCGATCAGCGACGAGCTGACACGGGGGCGGGTGCGGCTCACGCTGTTCTGGTCCCGAGGGTTGCGGACCGAGAAGCGGTGGAGCAACGGCCTGCTTGAAGGCGAGGGCGAGTCCCGGCAGATTTGGCGCATCGCCGGAGAAGACGGCGTCCTTGCGGTGCTGGGACAGCCCGGGTCGGGCGCACCCGGACACGATTCGGACGTGCCGCCCCGGAACTAGGGTCGCTCCCAAGACGAGGAGGGCTGGATGGTCGACGACGAGCCGGGCACGTGGAGGGTCTCGGACGGGTCGCGGGTGTCGTGGGACGAGGCACTTGACGGGTGGGTCGACGCGGCTGACCGGTACCTCCGGGACAAGGCGACCGAGTACGGCGCGTTCGTCACCTACAAGGAGCTCGCCGAGCACGTCCAAGAAGTGACTGGGGTGCGCACGCGGTCGCTGCTCCAGAACTGGATCGGCAAGATCCTGAACCCTTTGGCGGCGTCGCAGCCCGCAGGGGAGCCGCTGCTGACCTCCTTGGTGGTGACGACGACCGACCACACCGTCGGACAGGGCTACAGCGACCCGGTGTTCGCAGCTGAGGGGACCACCCCCGACGACCTGCAACGTCACGCTGCTCAGACGCGCTGGGAGTGCTACCGACACTTCGGCGCTGAGATGCCGGCCGATGGGGGGTCACCGCAGCTGCCACCTCGGGTGCGCGCTGCAAGGGCGAAGGCGGCTCCAGCTCCGATCCGTGAGGTGTGTCCGGGCTGCCGGATGCAGAAGTCGCTGTCGGGCTCCTGCGACTGCGTCTGACGATGCGATGCCCTGAGGATGTCGTCGACCATCTCGAGGATGGCCGAGTCGTTCTCGCAGACGGAGTCGTAGAAGGCCAGCTCGTTCCCGGCGAGGACCGAGATCGCCGGCGCGGGCTTGGCGTCGCGCATGTCTCTGGCGAGTCCCACGAGGGCGGCGATGACCTCGGCTGCCGACAGGGCCTGGTTGGTGTAGCGGTTGATGACCTGGTCGAGGATCTCGGAGAAGCGACGGGACTGGCGCTCCCCGGCGGGCCGCCAGCGCTAGCCGGGAAGGCCCGACGTCCTCAGCCTTGACACCGGCCAAGGCGGCGATCATCCGCTCCTGGCCCCAGCGGGGGTCCAGGAACTTCAGCCTCGCAATGGCCCGCCCGAAGGTCCGCGCTGCACTCGCCGGGGCCACGACAGTCGCGCCCGACCGGGACACCCATCCGCCCCTGTCGCTGCTCGGGCACGCCATCTCGACGCGCATCTGCTGGGAGTTCGGACCCGGCGAAGGGTTCGAGCTGGCTGGCGCCCACCTATCACCGGCCGCGTTCTGGGTCGGCGACGAAGCCGTGCGCGACGCGTTCTTCGCCGCCGCAGCCACCCCCGTTCGGGAGGTGGCGCCCGACGTCGCCGCCGCTGTCGCATGGGTCGCTGGTGTCGCCGACCAGGAGTACCGCTCCGGCCAGGTCGACGAGGCCGCGACCGACCGAATGCGAACGGCCAGGTCCATCGCCGACCTCGCCGAGCCGGCCTGGCGCGACGACGTCGTCGCCGTCACGCGCCACTGCCGTTCGATCGTCGAAGGCCACGTCGCACGGGGCGGCACCGCCCCGGTGGCGTTCGTCGGTAAACCGGTCCGCGCTGACGGCGACTACGTCACCTCGGACGGCCTCCTGGTCGCGGTGAAGGCGACGACCTCGCCGTCGCTGCGGGCCCGTGATCTTCGCCAGCTTGTCGCCTACACACTGTTGGACCGCGACGACGTGCACGGCATCGCGTCGGTGGCTCTCCTATTCGCCCGCCAGGCCGTGCTGGTCGAGTGGCCTCTGGACGGTCTGCTCGCTGGCATGGCGGGGCGCCCGGTCGCCCTCGAGGAGCTACGCAAGGAACTGCAGAGTTCGCTGACCGGCTGACGGGCGGTTTGGCCGGGGAACCCCGCGCATGGCCAGGCCGACAGGCGGCCCCAGACACAACCGGAAGGAACGCGGCGACATCGACCATGCCGTGCTCTCAGCCGAGCGCCTCGCCGAGGCGGGGGTCGCTGTTCGGCTGGGCGACTGGAGGCTGACGGTGCGGGTCTGCGCACCTGCGGGAACGCCGTAGGTGCCGAGGCGGCTGGCAGGGCGTTAGCCCTACGATGCCGCTGTGCGAAGGGTTCGCCTGGTCACTGGCGGGGACGTCGTTGGTGAGGGGCCGAAAGGTCGCGGCTTCCGCTCCTCGGGCCGGAAGCGCCCTGGTGGGCCTCCAGCTCCACGTCCAGGCGTGCCTCATGAGGTCTACTCAGCGATCCTCCGGACACTGCACCGGGAGGGGCCCATGACGGCGGGTCGGCTGGCGAGCCTGCTGCCGGCACAGGACAGGACCCACACCTACGCGGTCCTGCGTCGGCTCGAACAAGCTGGACTCGTACGACGAGCTGGCAACAAGTACGCGACCGTCAGACCGGCCAAGGTGCGAAAGACGGCACGCAGGTAGGACCGCAGCCGGAGCGCCAGACGCTGCTCAGCACGTGACTGGTGAGTCGTTGGTACCGCCCGACCCGGCCGGGACCTTCGTCAGTGCACGTGCGATCGATCGGGCCCTGCCGCAGGGCCTGCGAACCACGTTGCGGACAGAGACCGCCCGCACACCCCTCCGGGTGGGCCACACGTGGCCGCATCGAGGGCGGGAATCGCCGACGACCCACGCGAAGTCGACGAGGATTACATCAACCCGTCCGAGGCGACGCATGGTCGCGGCTCGATTCAGTCGTATCGCTCGGCGACCCAGCGAGCGACCGGAGCCCGTGAAAGCCCCCTTGCGGAGGCACTGGTACCGTGGCGGCGCCTAGGGGAGGTGCGTCGATGGATCCCATCGCAAGAAAGCGCGACACGATGATGGAAGTGACTCGGCTCGGGCTCGAGTCGGTCGCGGACAGCGACATCGACAAGTTCGCGCAGTACTGCGGATTGCTTGCACAGTCCAACCCCGGAGCGTCCGACCGGTACGGCTTCCTAGCCGCCTTCACCGACGGCCTCCAGACCTTCTTCACCAGCCTGCCGCCAAACCTTGCCGAGTATGCCCGCGTGGCTCTCGGCGCTTGGCCAGGCTCGCCGGGTGGTCCGTTGGGGGCCGACTTTGTTCAGCTGATGAACAGCGTGTTCGAAGGCCGGTTCCGTCTCTCCCACGCCGGGCCGAGTGGAGGAAGCGACTTGGTGGGGAAGGCGGCTTCAGCCGGTCTCGACGAGATCGGGTTGGTCGTTCAGATGCAGTTCAGGTTCATGTACTTCCTGCTGGACAGGCTCGACGAGGCTGGGGCAGGTGGGTCGAGGTCAGTTATGCGTGAGGTCGCCAGGTCGTTCTCGTCGTAGACAATGCCGTCCAAGGGAGAAGAAGAAGAGGAAAGCCACGACGAGCGCTTAGCTCGACTGAAAGCAGACGTGGCGCGCGACTTTTCGGGATCGGACGCGCCCGCGGATTTCGACCTGGAGCGAGACGTGTGGGGGCTCCAGCGATGTGGGCGACGCAGCAAGTTCGGGGAGTGCCGTCGATGCTCAGGACGGGGCTACGTCTCAGCGCCCATCTCCCGCGATCAAGGAACATGCTATTGCTGCCATGGTCTCGGCCATCACATCGGCCGGTGACACGGCCTGGCCGTTCCGCTGAACACGGCTCGAACTCGTACGCTCACACCAGCGGGTCGTGATCCGCGCGGTCGGCCGCAGTACCCCGGCCAAGCACGACTTTCGCGCCGTCAGGGCGTCAGCGGGGCGGCCCTCGTCGTCGCCACCTCGCTGGTGTAGGCGGGCCGCAAGAGCTCAACGAGCGCAACAACGTCGTCGACGGCGGAGACCTTGGCGTGGAGGTACTTGCCGGGCTCGTACCGGGCGATCAGCGACTGCGGATCGGCGGGTTCGGTGGTGAGGCCTCGGATGTAGAGGCTGAGGTGGTCGTTGTGGATGAGCAGGTCCGCGAGCTTGCGCTGGCCGTAGTACTTGATGCTCTTGACCCGGGACTGGCGGGTGACGTCCGAGCCGAGAGCGAGGATGGCCGCGTCGACGGCGTCGAACACCGGTCGCAGGCCATCGTTCAGCTTGGCCAGGTGGACTTCGAGGGGCACCTCGGAGCCGGCCGGGATGGCCTTGGCCAGCTCGACGAGTGAGGCGCCGTCCTGGTCGAACCAGCACGCCGGCCCCTGTATCGCCTGGGTTCGACCGGCGGCCTCCTCGAGGATGAGCGCAGCGAGGCCGGTGGGCGAGTACGGCTGCCCGTCGAACTCCCACACCAGCGGCTTGGCCAGGTCCTCCTGCCACGCTGCTCGACCGCGCCGAGGGTCCTCGGCGATCCACTCCGCCACCTCGGCGTTCACCGCCCCTATCGGAGAGCGGAACTCCAGCGGCGCACCAGGCTCGAGAGCCTCGGCGCCGAGTAGCCGGGACACCGCAGTGGCCTCGCGCTTCTTGGTCTGCTTGGCCGTGCGCTGCTGGCGCGCCTCGTTGACCTCGGGCGAGAGCACGAACTCCTCGACGTCTGGAGGCGGGTAGTGCTGAGAGACCGTCAGGAGCACGTCGGTTGCCGTCTTGTAGGCCTGGAACGCGAGGAGGCGGACGTCGAGGCCGAGCTGCTGATGCAGGAAGACGACCGTGGCTGTGACCGTCCGAGGGAAGGACGAGGCCATGAGGATCAGCCGGGGAACTCGGAGGCTGTCCTCGGTGACCGTGGCCCAGTCGTCGAGCTCGGCGCCGGCCTCGTCCGGGGTGAGGGCCTCACCGCGCAGGCGGCTGAGGTACTGGGCGTGGACCTTGTCGAGGTCCTCGCGGGTGAAGCGCGACACCAGCGCTGCGTACTTGAGCGCCTGCATGTCGACGGTGTCGGGCGCCTTGTCACGCTTGAGCTCGACGACGACGAGCCGGCCCTCGGTGTCGAGGCCCAGGACGTCGAGGCGGTCTCGTTCCAGGCCCCCGCCGCTGCCGGTCCAGCGGCCGAACTCGAAGCTGATCACCTTGACGTCGTCGCCCAGGATCTGTGGGTGCTGCAGCACCCACTCCTGCAGGTGCTCGCGCTCCTTCAGCCCGGCTTCGGCGAGGCCGATCGGTGTGGCCGCGACGGCGTCGGTGCCCGCGACGGTGAACACCATCTCGCTTGCCATGTCGATGGTCTCCCTTCAGGTCCTCCATAGGCGTTCGTGAGACCGAGAGGCGCGATGCTCACTGCCGTGTCACGCGACGGCTGCGAGCAGCTGCGCCTGCTCGAGCACGAGCTCGATCGCTCGCTCTTCCTTGTCGGGCGGGTAGTCGTAGCGGGCGAGCAGGCGCTTGACCTTGGCACGCAGCCCAGCCTGCACCGACTCCTTCAGGCTCCAGTCGATGGTGGCCGACTCACGGACGGCCTTCACCAACGCACGAGCGATCGTCTTGAGGGTCTCGTCGCCCATCCCGAGGATGGCCGAGTCGTTCTGGCACACGGCGTCGTAGAACGCCAGCTCATCGTCCGCCAGCCCCAGGTCGCCGGCCCGGGCGTTGGAGTCGCGGATCTCCTTCGCCAGCTCGACCAGAGCCGCGATGATCTCCGCCGTCGAGAGCGCCCGGTTGGTGTAGCGGTTGATGACCTCGTCGAGGAGCTCGGAGAACCGCCGGGACTGCACGAGGTTGGTGCGCTTCTGCGACCGGATCTCGTCGTCGAGCAGCCGGCGAAGGAGCTCGAGCTGGAGGTTCGGGCGCTCTGCTCGCACCAGGCCGTCGAGGAACTCGTCGGAGAGGATCGACAGCTCCGGCCTGTCGATGCCGGCTGCGGCGTAGACGTCGATGACCCCCTCGGACACGACGGCCTCGGACACCAGCTGGGCGATGGCCGTGTCGAGCTCTGTACTCCCGGACTGACCCCCTCCGTCTCCTTGGTGGTCGAGCTTTGCGATCGCGGCGCGGACGTCGGCGAAGAGCTTGACGTCGTCGCGAATCGCCATCGCCTCGTCGCGGGTGCCACTGAGCGCGAACGCCTTCGTGAGGGCGAGGACCTGATCGAGGTAGCGCGCCTTGCGCTCCGGCTCGGCGAGCACGAAGTCCATGACGTTCCAGAGGTGCGCTAGGCGCTGGTCCGCAGGCAGGTCGGGGTCCGACGACCAGGCGACGCCGTGGAGCATGGCGCTCACCACGTCGTGCTTCTCGAGCATCACCGCGACCATCTGCTCGATCGGGACGCCGGCCTGGTCCCGGTCGGACGGGGAGTACTCCGCAAGGGCCCGGCGGAGGTTCGGGGCGATGCCGATGTAGTCGACGATGAGGCCGCCGGGCTTGTCGCGGAACGTCCGGTTGACTCGGGCGATGGCCTGCATCAGCCCGGCGCCCTGCATCGGCTTGTCGACGTACATGGTGTGCAGGGCGGGTGAGTCGAACCCTGTCAGCCACATGTCGCGCACGATGACCAGCTCGAGCTGGTCGCCGGGGTCCTTCGCCCTGGCCTTGATGGAACGCAGGACCTCCTTGGTGTGCAGATGAGGCTGGTACTCGGGCGGGTCCGCGGCCGACCCGGTCATCACCACCTTGATCCGGCCCGACTCCGGGTCCGGGTCGTGCCACTCGGGTCGCAGCGCGACGATCCGCTCGTAGAGCTCGACGCAGATCCGTCGGCTCATGCCGACGACCATCGCCTTGCCGAGGAGGTCTGATCGGCGGGCCTCCCAGTGGTCGACGATGTCTGCGGCGATGGAGTCGAGCCTCTCGTCCGATCCGACGACGGCCTCGAGTCGCGCCCAGCGGGTCTTGGCCCGCTCGACCGCCTCGGCCTCGGTGCCCTCCGTGACGTCGTCGACCTCGTCGTCGATCGCGTCGCGAACGTCCTCGGGCAAGCTCACCTTGGCGAGGCGGGACTCGTAGAAGATCCGAACCGTGGCCCCATCCTCGACGGCACGAGTGAGGTCGTAGATGTCGATGTAGTCGCCGAAGACCTGGCGGGTCGACCGGTCCGTCGACTCGATGGGCGTGCCTGTGAAGCCGAGGTAGGTGGCGTTCGGCAGCGCATCGCGGAGGTGCCGGGCGTACCCGTCGAGGAAGTCGTACTGCGAGCGGTGGGCCTCGTCGGCGATGACCACGACGTTGCGGCGATCCGTCAGCAGTGGGTGGGGGTCGCCCTTCTCGTCCGGAGCGAACTTCTGGATCGTGGTGAAGATGATCCCGCCCGAGGATCGATCGAGCAGCGAGCGCATGTCGGCGCGAGACACGGCCTGCTTCGGGGTCTCGGGCAGGATCCGGGCCGGTGCGAACACCTCGGCGAAGAGCTGGTCGTCCAGATCGTTGCGGTCGGTGATCATCACCAGGGTCGGGTTGCCCATCGTCGCCGACCGCATCATCTTGGCGGCGTAGAGGAGCATCTCGATCGACTTGCCCGAGCCCTGCGTGTGCCAGACCACCCCGCCCCGTCGGTCGCCGTCGGGTCCGGACGCTTCGATGGTCGACTCCACGGCGGCGTTCACCGCCCAGTACTGGTGGTACTTGGCCACCCGCTTCACCAAGCCCGACGGCTCGTCGCTGAACACGACGAAGCTCCGCACGAGGTCGAGGAAGCGCGCAGGCTCGAAGACGCCACGGATGAGCACCTCGAGCGGCGGTCGGTCGGTGACCACCTCTCGACCGTCGACGGTCTTCCACGGGGCGTAGTGCTCCCATCCCGCGCAGAACGAGCCCATCATCGCGCCCATGCCGTCGGAGACGACGCACACCGCGTTGGGGGTGAAGATCGACGGGATGTCGGTGCGGTAGGTCTGTAGCTGGTTCCACGCCCCCTTGACCGTGGCGTGCTCGGCTCCGGGGTTCTTGAGCTCGATCAGCCCCAGGGGGAGGCCGTTCACGAAGACCACGACATCGGGGCGCCGGGTCTTGGACCCGACGACCGTGAACTGGTTGACAGCCAACCAGTCGTTGCTGGCCGGGTCCTCCCAGTCGACCAGCCAGGCCAGTGACGTTCGCACTGCGCCGTCGACCCGGTGCTCGACCGGCACCCCCTCCACGAGCAGCCTGTGCACCCGTTCGTTCTCGGCGATGGCGCTCTGGGACTCCGCGCGACGCACCCGCGTCACGACGTGGTCCACGGCGCCGGCCGGGAGATCCGGGTTGATCCGCGCCACCGCGTCGCGCAGGCGTCGCTCCAACACCACGTCGTCCCACGACGTTCGTTCCGGCGCTGGCCCGTCAGGACCGATCGCCGGGCCAGGAAGCGTCTGGTACCCGAGCGCCTGGAAGTAGCCGAGGCACGCCTCCTCCACGACCCCCTCGGTGATCCCCCCGGCAGCCAACTCCCGCTACCCCTTCGGCCCTGCGGCGACGACGTCTCGCCGGTCGGTCACGTCGCCACCTCGGCGAGCTCCTCCGCTTCAGGGACCCGCAACCGTCCAGACAGGAGCTCCGGGAGCAACGCGTCGCGCAACTCGGCGAGGGTGCGGGACTCGGATCGTGCCTGATGGGCCAGTCGGAGCAGGCCCTGCGCCTCGTCCTGCTCCGCCGCAGGAAGGGCTCGGACGTCGGGGACCTCGATGGTCAGTACGTCCGCGGGCCGCACACGCTGGTGGCTGCCGGAGGTACCAGTAGCCCGCTGCCCCAGCTCCGACCTGAAGAGCTGGTCCCGCACTGCGAGCCAGATCGAGCCGAACCCGACGCCGGCAGCCGGCCGGAGCACCATGAACTCCGTCGACGCCACGGCGAGGCGCCCACCATCGGGCACGGCGAACCACGTGCGGTTCGTCGACGGATTCAGACGCGAGACGAGCACGCTCTCGGTCGCGACCACGAGCTTGTTGCTCTTGATCGACTCGCCTTCGGTGCGGGCGGGCAGCCGGTCCGCATCGAAGGCCGGGAGGCTGAAGTGGTCGACCAACGTCTCGCCGAGAGCTGCCGGGCTGCAGGACTTCCTATCGACCTCGACGAGTTCTCCGAGCGGAACTGAGCCCATGCTGGCGACGCCGGACGCCAAGAGGTCGAGCAACTGCTCGGCGCCCTCGGCTCGCCGCCGGTTCGACTCGATCTTGTCGTCGATGCTGCCCAAGACGCCGATGATGCGGCGCTGCTCCGCCAGGTTGGGAAGCAGTGCGTGGAAGGCCTTCGCCTCCGGAAAGTAGATGGTCTGGTGTGTGGTGCCACTTGCGAACCGGAGGAGCGTGCTGCGCTCCAGTTGCAGGACGAACTTGAGGTAGAGGTGGTCGAGGTCGGGTCCACAGACCCAGTTGACGAAGTCCTGGCTGGTGGCCATCGGGACGCCCATCACGACGACATAGCCGACTGAAGCTGTGCGTGAGAGACACACCGTGTTTGCCGGGAGTACCCGCGCCGACGAGTTGGCGATGCCCTCATGAGTGACCGTTTGGACGGTCGAGTTGATGGTGCGCCCGTGGTTGGCGGTGGCGTCCTTGATGCCGACCCACGGCACGTCCCCACCCCAGTACTCCGGGTGCCTTCGAGAGGGAGTGTGACCTGTCTCCAGCCGGGCGACTTCAGCCAGTGCCGCCCACCTGAAGCCCTCTGCGGTGGGAGTGGACGGCTTGCCGACGGCGATGGCGGCCCCGCCGGCGATGACACCAGAGGTTGCCTGTCTCCCCCCGGTACGGGTGTCAGTCCCCATCGATCAGCCCATCGAGACGCTCTCGAATGAGGACCTCAAGACGATCCGCCTCCTCGAACTCCTCGACGAGCTGCTTCCGGAGCCGGACGAGCTTGTCCTCGATCGGCTCGTCGTCGACATCAGCCGCTGCGGCGCCGACGTAGCGGCCCGGGGTGAGGACGAAGTCGTGCTGCTCCAGCTCGTCGAGCGTGGCGACCTTGCAGAACCCCGGCACGTCCGCGTACGGCTCGGTTGGCTCCGTGCTCCGCCAACGGTGGTAGACGCCGGCGACCTGCTCGATGTCGGCATCGTCGAGCACGCGCAGCGTCCGCGTCTCCATCCGCCCGAGCTGACGGGCGTCGATGAACAGCACCTCGCCTTGTCTGGCCCGGTGGCCGTTGCCGTGGCGGTTCTTGGCGATGAACCACAGGCACACGGGGATGCCGGTGTTGAAGAAGAGCTTCTCCGGCAGCGCGACGATGCAGTCGACGAGGTCCGCCTCGACGATCTTGCGGCGGATCTCACCCTCCCCGGACTGCTTGGACGACAGCGACCCGTTGGCCAGGACGAACCCGGCGGTGCCGTTCGGTGCGAGGTGGTGGATGAAGTGCTGGACCCATGCGAAGTTGGCGTTGCCCGCCGGGGGCAGGCCGTAGGCCCAGCGCACGTCGTCGCGAAGAGCGTCGGAGTACCAGTCGTCCTTGTTGAAAGGGGGGTTCGCCAGGCAGAAATCTGCACGCAGGTCCGGGAAGTGGTCCCGGTGGAAGGTGTCGTCCGAGCGTTCGCCGAGGTTGGCCTCGATGCCCCGGATGGCGAGGTTCATCTTGGCCAACCTCCAGGTGGTGCCGACGAACTCCTGGCCGTAGATGGCGATGTCGGTCTGGCTCCCACCGTGGGCGGCGACGAACTCGCTGGACTGGACGAACATTCCGCCCGAGCCGGCGCAGGGGTCGTAGACACGGCCCTTGTACGGCTCGAGCATCTCGACCAGGAGCCGGACGATCGAACGGGGTGTGTAGAACTCACCGGCGTTGCGACCCTCAGCGGCAGCGAACTTGCCGAGGAAGTACTCGTACACGCGGCCGAGGACGTCGTCGGCGCCGTGGTCGTCGGTGTCGGTGAACCCGATGTCACCGATGAGGTCCACCAGCTCGCCGAGGAGGCGCTTGTCGATGTCCTCGCGAGCGTAGGCCTTGGGCAGCACGCCCTTGAGGCTGGGGTTCTCGCCCTCGATGGCGTCCATCGCTGCGTCGAGCAGGACGCCGATGGTGGGCTGCTTGGCCTGCGACTGGAGGTACTCCCAGCGGGCGCCTTCAGGCACCCAGAAGACGTTCTCCGAGGTGTACTCGTCGCGGGACTCGATGATCTCGAGCCGACGGTCAGGGTTGGGGATGTAGTAGTCCGACTCGACGTCGGCGGTGGCCTTGTCCAAGTACCGGCGGCGCTGCTCGAACGCGTCGCTGACGTACTTGAGGAAGACCAGTCCGAGGGCGACGTGCTTGTACTCGGCCGCCTCGAGGTTGCCGCGCATCTTGTCGGCCGCGTCCCACAGCGTCTGCTCGAGCGATCTCGCCGGCGCAGCCCGCTTCGCCCCCCGCCTCGGTGCCATCGGGCCCGATCGTAGGAGATCGCACGCGGGGTTGGAGTGGCCGCCCGAGATGCGGCGTAGGGCGTTCGAGGTGAGTGCGCGGATGGTCCGGCGACGGCACGGTCCCCGCATGCCCCAGCAACCGACCACCCTTCCGCCGACACCCCCTGGTGCAGTGGAGCTGCGGTCGTTCTGCCGCTCCATGACCTGGGTCGGCGAGACCGCTGCGATGGCGGAACCTGCCGCACGACCGATGTGGGACGGGCCGGTCGTCGGCGGCGCAGGTGAGCCGCGCCCCGCCGGGAAGCACGTCGCAGACCAACGCACCGTGTGGGTCGATGGCTGCCAGGCACAGGTGGTCGCGACGTGGCGCGCCAGCACGAGAGGCGGCGCGATGCGACCTGTCCTGCTGTTGTGGGCCGGCGCAGGCGCGGCTGTCATCCCTCGCGAGGCTCTGAAGGTGGAGGAGCGGCTCTGGATCGTCTGCTCCGACGAGGACGTCGAGTGGGCCGAAGGGCTGCCCGGCGGGGTGCCTGTCGTCCGTACCGCGGCGCTGCATGCGCCCGGCATCCGCCGCGACGCCCTCCGACACCTGAGGGAGGTCCGGGCCGAGCTCGAGCGTCGAGTGGTGTCGGCCCACCCACACGAGGGGTCGGACGGCCTCTTGGTGGTCGACGGCAGCCTCCTCGGCCATCGCCCGACCGCCAGGTGCATCGGGGTGGTGAAGTCCTGCAAGACGAGGTACCTGGGCGATGAACGCCCGTTGGCGGCGCTGCCTCCTGGGTCACGGACGGCGACCCTCCAGCTGCCTCCGCGGACGGCGGACGAGACGCTCCGGTTGACCTGATACCTGCGCCTGCACCAGCCGGCTGGCGACGACTGGACACAGGGACTTGTTCGCGTTGAGGCATGGCGGCCGGACGACCTCGATCGAGGTGTCGCCGCTGCCAACGCCCATCGCCAGCTCCCCAGCTCCGGCGATCCTCGCTGGGACCGGCACCTGTCAGGCATCCGTCTCTGCGAGGAGATCCTCAAGCGCCGTCGCCCTGCGGTCTTCACGCTGTAGGGGTTGGCACAGCTGCGCCTGCGTCCACGGTCCCTCGCGCCGGCCGTCCGGCCGGACGAAAGGAGACCCGTGGACCACCACGAAACGGACCGCCCGTCGGCGGTCATCGCCAGGGCCTACCTCGACGTTGCCGAGGTCCTCGCTGGCCCGGGCGGCGCTGGGTCAGCCCCCCCGTCCTCTGCGCTGCATGCGGAGCTGCTCGACGTGATGCGCATGCTCCGCCCGACCATGGCCCGGTTGGCGACGTCACTCGAGGCGCTCAGCACTGGTGCGCCGACCGAGCCCGCTACCACGGTCGCCATCGAGGCCATCGTCGACGTCAACCTCGCATGGCTGCGCCTCGTCCACCACGCCGAGGCCCTCTTGGCCAGTGGACCCGACCCAGCTGCACGTCGGGTCGCGCTCCTGGCTCAGGCACTCGCCCCAGCCACTCGCATCACGGCCGACCGCGCCTGTCAGGCCCTGGTCCTCGAATCCACCACGTGAACCGAGGCCGCCCCCACACCGGGGGCGGCCTCGCGTCGTATGCGGCCCAAGCCCGACGCCGGACCGTGAGGTTCCCACCCCGAAGAAGGAGCCTCACATGCCGCATCCCCCCACCACCCCCAAGGTCAGCGCTGCGAGCGTTCTCGCCGGACCTCGTGACACGATCGTCATCTCCCTGTGGATCGAGATCGACTCGGTCGTCTTGAGCTCGCTGCCTGAGGACGCAGCGCTGTTGCTCGCCGCACGTGACGCCGGCACGACCACCCTCGCCGTCGCATCGAGCGACGGCTTGATCCTCCTTGAGGTTCCTTCGGCCCTCATCGACGCCGCGCTCGCGAGCCGTCGCGCGACCATCGCCTTTCGCATCGCAGGGTCTCCCCCGCCGGCAAGCTGGTGGGCCCGCATCCACGCCATGCCGGTGACGATCGAGGGCCCCACCCAGGAGGTCGCCGCCGGCATCCGGGCGATCGCAGGATCGGCGACGTGAGGACGGCACGAGGGCCCCGCCGTCGGCGGGGCCCTCGCTCACTCCCGTAGGCCGAGCACGTCGCGGCGGATGCGACCTGCGAGCTTGTCCGCCGGGCGGGTGGGGTGGCGGTAGCGAGCGGGTGACACGCGCTCGATGTGCCCCGACGCGACCAGGCGGGCCACACCGACGAGCACGTCGACGATGGACAGGCCGGTTGCTCGGACGATCTGGTCGGCGGTCCAGATCGCTCCCGGTCTCTCGGCCACGGCGATGGTGATCAACAGGTCTGCACCTGTCGGCTCCACGGCGGCGGCCTCGCCCACATGGGCGCGGTTCGCCTCGATGAGGGACATGGCTCTCCTCGGTTGTCAGGGCGCCGGGCGGCGCCACGACCACCGTTCGGAGCACCCACTGCCGACCCAAACGACGTGTCTGGTCCTGCGACCACTGGCCCTCAACAGACGGACGGACGCCGTGCTGCCAGCACCGGTTGCCCACGGGCGGCGACGCCCCCATGCTGCGGCCAGGATCGTGTCCCATGCCCCGCTCACCATGGAGCGATGGATCGTCCCTACGACCGCACGGCGCGCAGCAGCTCGTCGATCACGTACTCGCGAACCGCCGCCAGTCGGAGCCGTCAGGCAAGCGGGACCACCTCCTGAGCATCATCGGCCTGGGCCAGCATCCGTTCGGCCCCTTCACGCCCGAGGTCCTGGCAGGCCTCGAGCGGCTCATCACCGTCGATGCTGGTGCCCCGCAGAGGATCGAGAAGGCTTGGTCCTGGTCCGCACTGCCGGTGGAGTCGCACGAGCGAACCTGGACTCGCCTCGGTGTTCCGGCTGCCATCACCGGCCAGCTCCCTGACACCGGTGATGCCGTCCTCTCCGCAGTCGTCTGGCGGCTCCCCTCCTCTCGGTTCACCCTCGGAGCTCGATCCGCCCTTGCGGACGCCGTGCGGAGCATCGCCTACGCCCATCTCCTCAGACGCGACCAGTGGAGTGCCAGGACCCACCTGCTGGCAGCTGCCATCGGTGAGCTCTCCTACCCCTGGGACCACCCGCTTCTCCAGATGGTGTGCTCGCAAGGTCCTGTCGGGCTGCACCTGCTCCATGCCGCTGTCGGCCAACCGCGATGCCGCTGTCGTCGCCCCCTACCCGGGCTCTCCGCATCCGCCAGCGACGTCGCCTACGCACTGGTGGCGACCGCCTCGGACTGGGCTGCCGTTCTCGACGTCGCCGAGTCCTGCGTCGCGTGACCGGGCTCCCGGTCTCGGCATCGGCCCGAGGTGTGACCGGTGGACCCTGATCGTCGGCCCGCACGCGAACGCGAGGAAGCCTCCGTCGCAGTGCGGGCCACGTGAGCTCGACGGGTGCTCGTTCCTTCGGGTGGTGCCCTTGGCGCTCTCGGTGCACTTCAACCCGAGAGCGGGCGGCTGGGAGACGAGCCGGAGTGTCGTTGTCGCCGGGCGTGCTGGCGCAGGCTCGCCTGCGAGCCTTCGTTTCTCGACTCGCACGCAGCAGAGATGCCGGGCCGCTTGTCTGCCGAACGGCTTCGAGCACCTGGATTGCACGGTAGGGCGGGCTCAGCACTGTCCGGGCCATGGACACCCCAGCGACCACCACCCCCGCCCGCAACGAGCCGTGCCCCTGCGGCTCGACCAGGAAGTACAAGCACTGCCACTCAGCGAACGACCAGGCCGCCACCGCTGCCCCGGTCCCCGACGGCAGCGGCTCCCCCACGATGGGGGTGCAGAGCCGGGCGATGCGCCGGCTGCAGCGGGCGAAGCTGTCCCGCCGGGTCCGCGCCGGCGAGGGCAACGCCCTCAGCGAGCTCCGAGCGTTCATCTCCGGCGTGGCCTTCGATCGGCTGTTCGTGGTCCGAACCAGCGACACCTCCAAGGCCAACTTCGACGCGATGCGCCAGATGTCGTTGGGCAACCAGGACGACCCGGCGGTGGCCTGGGCCATGGGGCTCGGGATGGACGTCGTCATGCCGTGGGGTGAGGACCTCCGCCGGTCCCTGGGGGTGTTCCGTGTCGAGCGCCGCCACGTGCCCGGGGGCACCGGCACGGCCCTGCTCGGCTATCTCATCCCGAGCCCTGATCGCAGAACCCTGTTCGCGTTCGTGCTCAACTCAGCGGCGACCGCCAACGTCGTGCTCTCGACCGCCGCCGGCGACGAGGATCGCAACGCGTTCACCGAGCTGCTCTGCACGCTTCTCCAGCACGGGCGACCCCGCGAGCTCCACACCCCGCTCCTGACCCGCCTGATCCGCGACTCCCGGTGGGCGGGTCAGGTGGGCACGAGCCTTCGCTCCGCCGGCACCACCCTCATCGTCAACAACACCACCCAGAACTTGTTGGACAAGACCGACCAGTTCCTCTTCGACGTGCTGTGCGGCGTCGCGGCCAAGGACCGACGCGACATCATCGAGCGCCTCGGCGGCATCGAGGGGACCATCCGATCCGCCGGCAAGTGGTATGGCGGCGAGAACCTTCTGCCGTTCACCTGGCGGCACCGGAGCGAGTACCGCACCGACCCTCTGACGGGCGAGTCGCAGCGACATGTGCTCGACAAGCAGGAGGTCGAGCCGACGCCCCACGGTGCCCGGGTCCTTCGGCTCCTGGTCGACCTCGCCAAGGACCGGTCCAACCACATGGTGGACATCGCTGTGGGCCTCGGGCACGCCGGCATCACGAGTCGGGCGCCCAAGCACGCCTCCAACCCCCCCACCCTCGACAGGCTCAAGGACCCGGCGTCTGCGGCAACGTCGCTGTTGCAGATCGAGTGGATCAACGCCTGGCGCTACGGCACCTACGAGATCGTCACCGTCGTCCACGACGATGCCCTGGCGGCGCTGCCCTCGACCGCCATCACCGTGGTCGGCGCCGATGGTCGTACCTACCTCGAGTCCGAGGCCACCATGCCGGCGCCCTCCGGCGGCTGGGGGATCGACGACGGCGAGTGGGACGAGATCATCCAGCTCCGACTGGCCACCACGCCGCAACGTCGCGGCCGTCGCAACTCCGGACCGGACCTGCGCGTCCTCAGCAGCGTCGTCCAGTACATCGAGGACGACCGCCAGTGGCGTCTCGCGACGTTCTCCAGCGGCAACTACTACGACGTCTTGTCCCGACCCGCAGACTGCGCGATACAAGGGCATGAGCACGTGGCGTGGAAGACCACCGCTCCGGTCAACACCTGCCACGCCCGACTGTCCGGAGAGCCAACGCACTCCGCCCTCGCCGACGCGCTCGAGGCCGCCATCGCCGGCGTCGAAAGCGGGATCGCCCCGCTGCACCTGGCCCCGGCCGGCCCCCGAGAGGTCAACCCGGAGCAACTCGCGGCGGCAACCGAGGCACTCGAGGACGCCGAGAACACCCTCATGGTCAAGGAGACGTTCCGCGACGGCAACACCATCGCCAAGCTCCGGGACGCCTTCGACGCAGACGTGGAGGTCGCCCGGACGAGAGTCGCGGAGGCCCGCATGCGGCTCGAGTCCCTCAGCGGCACCGAGGTCCCAGCCAGCCGGGCAGCAGGCGACACAGGCGAGTTCGACTCGATCGACATCGAGATGCTGATCGCAGCCCTGCGGCGAGGCCCCGCCAAGCTTCCGCCCATCTTCAACGCCATCGCCGGCGAGATCTTCGCCGACACGCTACGGATGGTCAGCCTCGACCGAGGCGCCCGATGGAAGCTCGTCGGCGAGGTGCGCCTCGCCCTCGAGGACGGAACCGCAGTCGCCATCCCCATCGAGACCTCACCGATCCCCGCCATCGCCGCCAAGCACCGCGAGACCCCCGGCCAGGCGTGGCATCCAGCGAGCAACGAGCAGGTGGACACAGACACCCTCGCCCAGCTGTTCTTCCTCGACGGCCACTCCATCCCGGCCATCGGCCGCATACGCGGCACCGACAGCACCGGTCGCACCTCGAGCTGGCTGTTCAAGGAGCTGTGCTCGTGGCTCGGGTCACGCGGTGTACCTCGCCCGCTCGCCACGGTGATCCTCGACATCCCCATCGCCGCCACGCGCCGAGAGCTCTACGAGGCGCTGGTCACCGGCTCCACCACCCCCTTCGGTGCCCACCTCAAGGCCACGTACACGAGCCCGGACACCGTCGCGGGGACCATCTGGGCCCACGGCGACTGGCAACGAGCCCGTGACCTCCACGACGTCCTCGTCGCCGCCGGCCTCGCCGACGAGACGCTGAGCGCCTGTGACGCCGCCGACCGCGCCCAGCTCCCCTACACCGCAGCGGTGAAGCTGACCCACGAAGGGCGACCCAGCCGAGCCGACGCCACCCGGGGCCAGCGACGGCCGCCCCTGTTCACCAAGAACTTCCAGCGGCTCACCAAGCTCGCGATCGCCGACCGGCACTTCAGCCTCCGGACCTGCCCCCACTGCCGCCGCAACGCCGCCGGCCCAGCCCTCGTCCCTGTCCTCTGCCCTGAGGTGCCCTCCGGGCTTCTGTGCCCCGTCTGTCGCCGAGACCCCGCCAACAGCACGGTCGTCTTCCCCCCCGAGTACCTCCGCCGGTGGGCGAGCGCCGGGCGCCGCCAGATGCTCGCCACCTCCAACGGGGACGTGTGCGTCGGCAGCCTGCTCCGATCCGGAGAACCGACCGACGGGACCGTCGACCCGAGCTAGGGGTTGCGCGCTCGGCACGGCCGCCAACGGCGTCCGCAATGGACCCTGTCGACGCCATCACCCGCATCACACGTCTCCCGACCGTTCGCGACCGCGTTCGTGCCCTCGAGGAGCTCGATCCCGACACCTGGGACGAGGTGGTCGCGCTGCGGGACCGAGGTCCGGTCCCGTCGCACCGCATCACGGCGACGCTGGTCGGCCCGGCGCACGGGTCAGATGGTGCCAGCAGTAGTCAGGACACCGGTCTGGGGCTGTGGTGACCGTCCGCTCCGGCCAACCCCTGCCGACGACCGCCTCACGGCGAGCTCACCGTCGGGGCTTGTAGGTCCAGCTGTACTCGGTGCGTTCCCAGCGAGCCCACGGGTACTCGCTGACGTCTCGGCGCCGCCCCTCGACCCGCGCCTTGCGGCGATCGGCGACGGCTGCGGGGTCCTCGCCGCGCTCGACCCGCTTCGCCATCCGTGCGAGCTCACCGGGGCCGACCGCCAGGGACATCGCGACCCGGGCCATCTCGTCGGCCCGCAGGTCTTCGTCGCCCCGCTCCCATCTCCCATAGCCCGTCAGGTTCGCGGTCGCTTCGCCCAGGTCAGCCTGCGTCGGCTTCGGGTCCACGGCGCGCCCGCACGTGGGGCAGGAGCCGGCTGCGTTCTGGCGGAGTGCCTTCACCAGGTTCCGTGCCGCCCGGGTGTTGTGCCACAGCGTGCTCTTCAGCCTCACTTCGCGTCCTCTCCGTCCGGCGAACCATGAACCTGTCGGCGAACAACGCCTCGGTGATGAGGCAAGACCCCGTTCCCGCCCATCCGTTCGCCCGTTGCGTCGGGGACATGTACGGGTCGGTCGTCGCGTGGTGGCGCGGGGCTACGAGTCAGGTCTTCGCCACTACCGTGGTCCGCTGGCAGCGGCGGTGCCGGACGGGCCGCTCAGGCCGCCTGGTCGCGGGGCCAGTCGATGCCGTAGTAGGCGGCGATGTAGGCGAGACCGATGCGGGTGACCTGCTGGTAGAGGCGCTCGGCCTCGTCGGTGTCGGCGAAGGTGGCGCCGCGGTCGCGGGCATCGGCGCAGCAGTCCTCGTCGGCCAGCATGGCGATGCCGCTGGCCAGGTGGTGGGGGTCTGGGGCGACGGAGATGAACCCGGCGCTGGTGAGGAAGGCCGTGAGGTTGGCCGCCACTTGGATGTCGTCGGCGTCGTCGAGATCGAAGCCGGCCCAGGTGAGCACGGCGTCGTGCATGAGCGGATCGACCTCGTAGAGGAACGGCGTGGCGATGAGGGCCATCATCGTGGCCTCGATCCACTCGGCCCGGTCGGTGCGGTCGGTGCTGCGAAGCACGGTGAGGCGCCGCTCGAGGTCGAGCAGGGCAGCGGTCTCGGCGGTGGGGACGGGGTTCATGCCGCCGCCCGGGGGTCGTAGCCGAAGGCGGGCAGCTCGGCGTGGAGGTCGAGGACGTTCTCGGCGCCGGCGGCCCGGATCAGCTCGTGGGCGGTGGTGCCCTCGGGGGCGACGACCACGACGTCGACGCCCATGGCCCGGAGGTCGCGGACGATGCAGGCGAAGTCGCCGTCGGCGGTCACGAGAACGACGGTGGAGAAGTGGTGGGCGCGGCGGAGGGCGGCCGAGCCGATCTCCATGTCCATGTCGGCCTTGCGGGCGCCGCCGGGCAGGTGCTTGACGGCCTTCGTGACGACCTCGATGCCGGCCGCCCGCAGGTGGGCGAAGAACCCGGCCGTACCGGGGTAGGCGCCCTGGAACCAGGTGATGGTGGGGCGGCCGAACTGCTGGCACCACGCGGCGAAGGCGTAGCCGTCGATGCGGGGGTAGGCGGCGCTCTGGAGGTGGCCGCGGAGGTTCGCTCCGTCGACCAGGACCAGGGCTCGACCTCGGTTGGTGAGGGGGATGATCTTCATGTCCATGTTCCCTTTCCTTTGGTGATTCCAAGGGTGTTCGCCGGGTTGACGTGAGGCATTTGACCCTAAACTGATGATGCCGTCAAGGGGTAAATACGAAGAATCATCGGCCCCGTCGATCAGGGCTGTGACCTGGTGTTATGCCGATCTCTTTGGCTCAAAAGAGCGGTCCTAAGTGGTCGGGTCACATTCTCTTTTCCTGGGCTCTTTTGTGTTGATGACCCCAGACAAAAGCGCGTCCGCTTTTGCATCCTTCTTCTTGACCCAAGAGACGCGTCTCTTCACCGCGCTTGGATCAGAGCGCTTTTGGACAAAAGCGCTCGAGCGCGCCGGAGCGGCTGGAGCTGCACACGTCGAGTCCCGTGCTGGTGCCCGCAAGGCGAGGTTCAACCGCGCGCACGCCAGCAGCCGCCGCGGGGCAGTTCGGGCACACTGGCTGGTGCAACACCGCGGCCAGGCGACCACGGGCCGAGGAGCTGCGTGATCTCGGAAGTCCGCCGCGGAATCCGCTTCCTGGCGCATCGATCGCTGGTGCCAGCAGCCAACCGCTGGCTACTTCGGCACCTGCAGTCACGACCAACGTCCCGGCAGCCAGGTCCCCATTCGTCGTCACCGTGTCGCTGCGGCTTTCCGCCGGCTACAGGTCGTAGCCGAGCCGGCGCCGCGTCGCGGCCCGGCGGTCCTCGATGCCATGGACGAGGGGGTGGTCGAACTCCAACAGGTCCGACATCGCACGAGCGAGCTCCTCGAGGGTGCAGGCGCCGTAGAGCTCGGTCACGTCGCCGTCGGCGTGGCGCAGGTATCGCTTGGAGTACTGGGGCCCGTACTGGGACTTGAGCACCATCGACATCGAGTGGCGGATGTGGTGGTAGCCGACCTGTTCCTCGTTGGCCCACGCCAGCGTCCTCTGCCAACGCTTGTGGAGCGTGTCGAACCGGCGCGAGCGAACCGGTCGGACTCCGTCGCGTGTGCGGTAGTAGAACACCGGCGCGTCGGGCAGGTAGTCGGGCGAGGAGGGGTCACAGACCGATCCTCGGCGGGAGATGCTGTGGTCCCGGAGGCGGGTGATCAGCTCGGCCGAGACCGGGGCGCCCTGGGGTCGGCCGTACTTGTCCTTCAGCTCGATGATCTGGCGGGCGTCGTGGAGCTGTCCGCAGGTCAACCCGTAGGCGCCCAGGCGCCGGGCGCCCGTGGCGATCCCGTAGTCCAACAGGAGGGAGTCCAAGGAAGGGTCGTCGCCGCCGACGGCGGTCTCGTGGGCGAGCTCGAGGAGCTCGAAGTCCTGGAGCGGCCGCCGTTCATTGCCGGGTCGGCGGGGCTTGGCGACGTCGTGTCCGTCGTAGCCGTCGGTCCACCTGAGCGCCGACCTGAACAGGGCCCGGCACGCGGAGACGGCGGTCTCCTGGGCACCTGTGCCCTCGGCAGCCTTCTGCGCGAGGCCCTTTCCGGCGCGGACCCGGTTCTCGACGATCCCCTCCTTGGCTGCGTGACGCTTGGCGATGGAGGCGAGGGCTTCGATGGCCGACCGGTCGTAGACCGAGGGACCGACGCGCATCTGAGCCCGGGGGGCGAGCGAGATGCGGCTGTCGAGGCACGGGCGACAGGTGCAGCGGCAGGTGAAGTCCGCCCGGCGAGCCACGCATGCGCCGCAAGGGTCGTGGCAAGCGCAGCTGGGGTCCCCGGCGCCGTCGTCGCAGACGTCGCACTCCGTGGGGCAGCTGCACGCAGGCCCCGACCAGCGCTGCAGGCAGGGCTCGCACTGCTGATCGCAGAACGGGCCGGTCCCATCGCGCAGACGCCACAGGTGCGTCCGGTAGGTCCGTCGGCTGTTGCGGGTCATGGAACGGAGGTGGTCGTCGATGTGGTCCGCCACCAGTGGGGCATCGGTCGTCGCTGGGGTGGCGAGGCGGGCGATGAACTCCTCGGGCGAGAGGCCGAACTGCGCCGCGGTCTTGACGACCTCAGGGTCGGTGGGGTTCACGGCTGGTCCTTGGGGTCACGGGAGGTCTCGGAGGTGAGCGAGTGGCGCACGACCCCGGGGGCGCCCGCGAGACAGACGCCCGGGTCGACGACGATCAGCGCGCCGGAGGACGGGGCTGCAGCAACGAGCAGGTGCCGGTCGGTCCCGCGGACCAGGTGCTCGATGTGGGCGGGCTTGAGGGTGATGCGTTCGACGCCGGCGCTGGATCGGACGTAGGAGGCCTCCGAGGAGTAGCGGGGGCTCTTCACCCCGATGCCCGAGCCGAGCTGACGGAGCACGGCCCAGCCGTCGACGATGACCACGTCGAGGACCCCGGGCTCCCAGCCGAGCACCTCCCCGAGGCGCGGGTCGCTGTTGAGCTTGAGGCGACCTGAGGGGTCGACGGTGCGGGTCTGCGCACCCAGCGGGAACGCCGTCGGTGCCGGGGCAGTGGGGTGGGCGAGACGCAGCGGCGCCCGGGCCGGGCCGGCCGGCGAGAAGGCACCGCTGCCGATCTTGCCGAGCCGGCGCCGGACCTCGTTGGTCTGATGGCGTTGGTGGAGGGTTCCGGTTGGGGACATGGCCGGGACCGTCTGATCGACCGACCGGGCGGCAATCCCCGCGCCCGGTCCGTCGGCTGTGGCGCCACCACCCCCGGCGCGGTCCTTGACACCCGGCCGCGGGTCGGCACGATGTCCCAGCGCAGAAGGTCCCGGCGCTTCGGCGCCGAGACCCTCTCGATGGACTGAAGTCCGGGTGGGAGTGGGCGAGGGGGGACTTGAACCCCCACGTCCTTTCGGACACTGGAACCTGAATCCAGCGCGTCTGCCAATTCCGCCACTCGCCCGAGTGGAGCGGCCGACGTTAGCCCCGGCGGCGCAGACCCGGCCAGCGGAGATAGGCCGCGGCGCGGGTCACGGCCTCGAGCGGGCCAATGGCGAAGACCCGGAACCACAGGACCGCGAGGGCGACCTGGACCACCCACAGCCCGACCGCCATGGCCACGGCCACGCCGATGCCGACGTTCTCGCCCACGCCCACGCCGTAGCCGTTGAACACGAGCGACGCCACGAGCGACTGGGTCAGGTAGATGGTCAGCGACATCCGTCCGGCGGGGGCGATGGCGCCGAGCACGCGGCCGCCGAGCGGCGTGCGGGAGCTCAGCACGATCACCCCGGCCCACCCGAGGGCGACGGCGGGGCCGAGGAGCGAGTAGCCGATCCAGTGCAGGGCGGCCTCGCCGGGGTCGTCGGTGCCCAGGGCGATCCGCCCGCCCAGCCAGGCCGTCGGGACCGACAGCGCCAGCCCGATCGCCCAGGCCGGCACCATGGCGGCGCGCAGCCACCGGGGCCAGCGGCGGGGGTCGACCCACCCCACTCGGGCCGCGGCCATGCCCAGCAGCATCATCCCGGCCACCGTCCCGCCCACGGTGAAGAACCCCAGCAGCTCGTCGACCACCAGATCGTCGGCCCGCTCGCGGGCGACGTCGAGGAACGAGCCCCGGGCGTAGACGACGGCCTCGGAGACCAGGTGGGCCTGCTCGTCGGCCCGGACCTCGGCGATGCTCCCGGCGCTCTCGGCCTCGAGGGCCACGGCCGCGGACAGCGACACCAGTCCGGTCGTGAAGAGCGACTGGAGCAGCACGAGCGTCGCCCCGATGCCGGCCAACCACCCGGGCGGCACCCGCCGGACCAGCAGCAGCGGCACGCCGATCACGGCGTAGGCCACGAGGATGTCGCCGTCGAAGAGGAAGGTGGCGTGCAGCACGCCGAGCACGAGCAGCACGGCGCACCGGCGCAGCCAGGGCCCGGTGACCGACCGGCCCCGGGCCCGGCTGCGGGCGTCCTGAACGGCGAACCCCCAGCCGAAGAGGAACGAGAACAGCGGGTAGAAGCGGCCCTCGGCCAGGGCCGCCAGCACGACGGTCAGCGGCGACACCTCGCCGGCGACCTCGCCCCCGGCGGCGGACAGGCTCACGAAGGCACCCCGGCGGTAGGCGGCCACGTTGACGAGCACGATCCCCAGCAGGGCCACGGCGCGGAGGGCATCGACGGTGACCCGCCGCTCGCCCTCGGCCACCGGCTCGGCGGCGGTGCGCCCGACCGCCGCCGCCGGCGCGGGCGGCGGGGGCGGCGCCTCCGGGGCGCTCCAGACGGGTTGCACGGACCCATCTTCCACCGCCCGACCAGCCCCGGTCCGCTGCGGCGGACGGTGGCGCCTCCCACCCCGGTGCTTCCTCGGCGGGTGGGCCTCCCCGGTATCTTTGGCGACCGATGAGCTTGAAGGGGTTCGAACGTCGGCTGGAGCAAGCCGTCGAGGGCACCTTCTCGCGCGTGTTCCGCTCGGGTCTGCGACCGGTGGAGATCGGCCGCCGCCTGATCCGGGAGATGGACACCGGACGGTCGATCGACGTGCGGGGCCGCACCGTCGTGCCCAACTCGTTCATCGTGTACCTGAGCGTCGAGGACCACGCCGCCTTCGCCGAGATCGCCGACAGCCTGCAGCGCGAGCTGGCCGACGCCGCCCGCGAGCACGCCCGGGAGGAGGCCTACTCCTTCCTCGGCCCCGTCGAGGTCAGCTTCGAGCCCAGCGACCTGCGGGCGGGGACCTGCCAGGTCAACGGTCGCCTGCGCGAGGGCAAGGGCGGGGCCGGGGCCGGGTCGCTGGTCCTGCCCACCGGCGACCGCATCCCGCTGGGCGAGAGCGTGATCACCATCGGCCGGCGGGCCGAGTCGACCATCGTCTTGTCGGACCCCAACGTGAGCCGCAACCACGCCGAGATCCGCCCGGCGGGGTCGGGGTGGGTGCTGGTCGACCTCGGGTCCACCAACGGGTCGCGCGTCGACGGCATCCGGGTGTCGATCCAGCCCCTCGAGGACGGCAACGAGATCAGCTTCGGCAACACCCGGATCTGGTTCGAGGCCAGCTGAGGGTCGGCGCTCGGCCCGGTCCCGGGGAGTGCCCACCCCTGCGCGGGACCGTCCCGCTGAGGGGGGACCGGTAACCTCCCCGACGTCATGTCCGACGAGCTTCTCACCATCCTCAAGTTCGTCTTGTTGGCCCTGCTCTACCTGTTCTTCTTCCGGGTGCTGCGGGCCGTGTGGGTCGAGCTCAACCCGCCCCGCGCCCTGGAGCGGGCACCGGCGGCGGGGGGCGGCTACGCGCCGCCCGTGGCGGCGGCCCCGCCGAACCTGTCCAAGCGCCAGGCGAGGAAGATCCCCACCCAGCTCACCGTGCTCGAACCGGCCGACCAGCGGGGCCGGGTCTTCCCCCTGGCCGCGGAGATGACGCTGGGCCGTGCCGGCGGGTGCCAGGTCGCCATCCCCGAGGACACCTTCGCCTCCCAGATCCACGCCCGGATCTTCAGCCGCGACGGCCAGACCTGGGTCGAGGACCTGGGCTCGACCAACGGCACCTTCGTCAACCGGTCCCGGGTCACCGCTGCGGTCGCGGTGCAGCGCGGCGACCAGGTGCAGATCGGCAACACCGTCCTGGAGCTCGGGTGACGCCCGGCCTCCGCCCCATCCAGCCCCAGGAGCCTCGATGACCACGTTCCGCGTCGGGTCGGCCAGCGACGTCGGCCAGGTCCGGTCCAACAACCAGGACTCCAAGCTGGTGTCCGACGGCGTCGGCGTCTACGCCGTCGCCGACGGGATGGGCGGCCACCAGGGCGGCGAGGTGGCCTCGGCCATCGCCGTCGAGACCCTCGAGGCCATCATCACCGACCCCACCACGCCGTCGGTGGTCGAGGCGGTGAAGGAGGCCAACCGGCGCATCTTCTCCCGCGCCGCCGACTCGGCCGAGCTGCGGGGCATGGGCACGACGCTGGTGGCCATCGCCCTGGTCAACCAGGGCACCGACGACGAGGAGGTCGCCTGGGTCAACGTGGGCGACTCCCGGGTCTACCTCCTGCGCGACGAGGAGCTCCACCAGCTCAGCCGCGACCACAGCCTGGTCGAGGACCTGCGCCGGGGGGGCCAGCTCAGCGACGAGGAGGCTGCGGTCCACCCGCAGCGCAACATCCTCACCCGCGCCCTGGGCATCGACCAGGACGTCGAGGTCGACACCGGGGCGGTGGTGCCGCTCAAGGGCGACCGCTTCCTGCTCTGCAGCGACGGCCTGTTCAACGAGGTCGACCGGGCCACCCTCATCGCGGTCCTGTCCGAGGGCGACGACCCCGACGCCATCGCCACCGAGCTGGTCCGGCTGGCCAACGCCGGCGGCGGCCGCGACAACATCACCTGCGTCGTGGCCGACGTCGTCGACGACGGCGGCCGGGCCGAGCGGGCCGCCGCCGCGGTGGCCGTCGCCGGTGAGACCGGCACGGTCCCCGACGACGCCGACCTGGCGCCGACGCGCGAGATGCCGGCCGTCGCCGCCGACGAGGACGTCACCGAGGTCGCCGAGGCCCCGTCCACGGCCGCACCACCGCCCGGGGCCCCGCCGACCGATCCCGGGCTGGGCCCGCCCCCACCCCCACCCCCTCCCCCGCCACCTGCGCCCGAGGCCCCCGCCGCCCCGCCGGCGGAGGGGACCTTCCCGACCCCGCCCGACCCCGGGTTCCCGGGTGGCGAGGAGGACGACGACGATCGGCCCTCCGACGCCGACCTCCCCTTCGGCCGCTCCACCACCGACCTCTACGACGACCTCGACCACGCCGGCGGGCGCCACAAGGTCGTCACCGCCCTCGTCGCGCTCATCGTCCTCGCCGGCATCGCGGGCGCGGCCTACCTCGGCCTCTCCTGGTACGCCAACCGCACCGTCTTCCTCGGCACCGACGGCGACGAGGTCGTCGTCTACCGCGGCACGCCCGGCGGCTTCTTGATCTTCGACCCGTCGATCGAGGAGCGGACCGACCTGACCCTCGACGACCTCGAGGACGAGGTCGTCGACGACGTGCGGGCCGAGCGGGAGTTCGACTCGGTCGACGACGCCCTCTCGCGGGTCAACAGCGGCCAGGTCCGGGAGGAGCCGGAGGAGGAGCCGACCACCACGACCACCGAGGCCGACTCCTCGACCACCGGCTCGGAGATCCCCAACTCCGGACCCACCACCACGACGGCGCCGTGAGCGTCGGCGGAGGACCGACCCGGTGATCGAGCGGCTGCGGCGCAACGCCGAGCTCACCCTCCTTCTCATGGGGGTCGCCGTCTTCGGCGGCGCCTACGCCCTCGCCAGCCTGGGCCGCACCGCCTCGGTCCCGGCGAACGTCGGGCCCTTCCTCGCCGTCGTCGTCGCCCTCTTCGTCGTCGCCCACATCGCCGTGCGCCGCCTCGCCCCCGGGGCCGACGGCACCCTGCTCCCCCTGGCCGGGCTGCTCAACGGGATCGGCTACGTCTTCATCGCCCGGCTCGACCAGGACCTGGCGTCCCGCCAGGCGCTGTGGACGGCGGTCGGCATCCTCGCCTTCGTCGCCACCCTGTTCTTCGTCAAGCGCCCCCGCGACCTCGAGCGCTACCGCTACAGCGCCCTCCTCGCCGCCATCGTGCTGATCATGATCCCGCTGCTGCCCATCCTCGGGCTGCAGGTCAAGGGAGCACGCATCTGGATCCAGCTGGGCCCGCTGACCTTCCAGCCCGGCGAGGTGGCCAAGCTGTGCCTGGCCATCTTCTTCGCCGGGTACCTGGTCGAGAAGCGCGAGCTGCTCGCCCTGGCCTCGTGGCCCAAGAGCCGACCCATCCTGCCCGACCCCAAGCACCTGGGACCGGTGCTGGTGGCCTGGGGCATCGCCCTGGTCGTCATCATGGCCGAGCGCGACCTCGGCACCGCCCTGCTCTTCTTCAGCCTCTTCATGGTGATGCTGTGGGTGTCGACCGGCCGGGCCCGCTACCTGCTCGTCGGCTTCGGGCTCTTCGGGCTGGGCGCCTTCGTGTCGTGGCTCCTCTTCGCCCACGTCCAGCTGCGCGTGACGAACTGGTTCGACCCCTACTCCGACGCCGACGGCGGCGGCTTCCAGATCCTGCAGGGCTGGTACGCCATGGCCGACGGCGGCATCGCCGGCCGGGGCCTCGGCCTGGGTCTCGGCAACCGGGTCCCGGAGGCCGAGAACGACTTCATCTTCGCCATCATCGGCGAGGAGCTGGGCCTGCTCGGCACCACCGCCATCCTCGTCGCCTTCCTGCTCCTCGTCGGCTCCGGCCTGCGGGTCGCCATCAGCCAGACCGGCTCGTTCGAGAAGCTGCTCGCCACCGGCCTGACCGCCCTCATGGGCATCCAGGCGTTCATCATCCTGGGCGGCGTCACCCGGGTCCTGCCCCTCACCGGCGTGGTGCTCCCGTTCGTCTCCTTCGGCGGCTCGGCCCTGTTGGCCAACTACGTCCTGCTCGCCCTGCTCGTGCGGCTGTCCGACGACGCCAACGTGCGGGCCCAACGCCGGGCCCGCCGCTCGGCCATCCCCGTGGGCGCGCCGTGACGCGGGCCGGGAGGCGACGGCGATGACGATGGACCGCCAGATCAAGAAGCTGGGCATCGCCCTGGCCGTGTGCTTCGGGATCCTCTTCGCCCAGCTGAACTACATCCAGTTCTGGGCGGCCGACTCGATCAACGACCGCCCCGGCAACAGCCGCCAGGAGCAGCGCCAGTTCAACCAGCCGCGGGGCGACATCCTGAGCGCCGACGGAGTCGTGCTCGCCACCTCCGAGGCCCAGGGCGAGGGCTTCGCCTTCCGCCGCCTCTACCCCGAGGGGGAGCTGTTCGGGCCGGTCACCGGCTACTACAGCTTCAACCTGGGCCTCACCGGGGTCGAGGCCAGCTACGACGAGGACCTGTCGGGCTCGAACCCGGAGCTGGACCTCCAGCGCCTGTCGGACCTGTTCGACGAGCGGGAGCGCTTCGGCAACGTCGAGCTCACCTTGTCGGCGGCCGTCCAGCGGATCGCCACCGAGCAGCTCGGTGGGCGGGAGGGGTCGGTCGTGGCCCTCGACCCCCGCACCGGGGCGATCGACGCCATGGTCAGCTTCCCGTCCTTCGACCCGGGCCCGCTGTCGACCAACGACCGGACCTCCACCGACATCAAGCGCTTCCTCGACGCCGACCCGGAGAACCCGCTCCTCTTCCGGGCCTACCAGGAGATCTTCTTCCCGGGCTCGACGTTCAAGGTCGTCACCGCCACCGGAGCCGTCGAGCGCAACGTGGTCTCCGAGACCGAGCCGGTGTACCCGCAGCAGCAGACCTTCGACATCGACTTCACCGACAACGACCTGGGAAACTTCGGCGGCGCGACCTGCGGCGGCAGCCTGTTCCCGATCCTCCAGGAGTCGTGCAACACCGCCTTCGCCCAGATGGGCGTCGACCTGGGGTCGGCCAACCTGGCCGGGGCGGCCGAGGGCTTCGGCTTCAACTCGGAGATCCCCATCGACATGCCGAACCCGGCGGTGTCGGTGATCCCCGAGACCTTCCCCACCGACCAGGGCAACGGCCCCCTCGCCCGGGCCGCCATCGGCCAGGGCGACGTGCAGGCCAGCCCCCTCCAGATGGCGCTGGTCGCCGCCGGTCTGGCCAACCGGGGGGCGGTCATGACGCCCCACGTGATGGCCCGCATCACCGACCAGGACGGCGAGGAGGTCCGGGCCTACGAGGAGACCGAGTGGCGCCGGGCCGCCTCGGCCGAGGCCGCCGAGATCGTGCGCCGCGGGATGATCGCCACCGCCGAGCAGGGCACCGCCAGCGGGCTGCTCATCCCCGGCATGGAGGTCGGCGGCAAGACCGGCACCGCCCAGCTGGGCACCGATCCCCCCCGGTCGCACGCCTGGATCATCGGCTTCGCCGGCCCCCCGGGCGGCGAGTCCGAGGTCGCGGTGGCGGTCATCGTCGAGGGCCAGGACGGCGCCAGCGAGCAGACCGGCGGCACCGTGGCGGCCCCCATCGCCCGGGCCGTCATGGAGGCCGTCCTCCAGGAGCGGGGCGACCGATGACCGCCACTCCGCCCTCGACCGCCCACCGCACTGGACGCGACGTGCCTGGCACGTCGCGTCCTGATGGCTCGTACTGTGGATCGATCGCATGAGCGCTGACGACGACCGCCCCACCTACAACGGCCGCTACGAGGTCCAGCGCCGGGTCGCCCGGGGCGGGATGGCCGACGTCTTCCTGGCCAAGGACCTCCTCCTGGCCCGGCCGGTCGCGGTCAAGGTCCTGTTCCCCGAGTTCGCCAGCGACCCCGCCTTCGTCGCCCGGTTCCGCCGGGAGGCCCAGGCCGCGGCCAACCTCAACCACCCCAACATCGTCGGCGTGTACGACTGGGGCCAGGAGGGTGGGACCTACTACATCGTCATGGAGTTCATCGACGGCCGCAGCCTGTCGGAGATCCTCCGCACCCAGGGCACGCCGCCGGCCAAGACGGCCGCCGGCATCGCCGCCGACGTGGCCGCCGCCCTCGGGTTCGCCCACCGCAACGGCGTCGTCCACCGCGACATCAAGCCCGGCAACATCATGATCACCAACGGCGGCCACGTGAAGGTCGCCGACTTCGGCATCGCCCGGGCCATGCACGCCTCGGCCGAGGACAACCTGACCCAGACCGGCTCGGTCATGGGGACCGCCACCTACTTCAGCCCCGAGCAGGCCCAGGGCCACAACGTCGACCAGCGCAGCGACCTCTACTCGCTGGGCATCGTCATGTACGAGATGGCCCACGGGAAGCCGCCCTTCGTGGCCGACAGCCCGATCGCCGTCGCCTACAAGCACGTCCAGGAGCCCCCGCCCCCGCTGCGCGAGCAGCACCCCGACGTCCCCGCCGGCTACGACGCCATCACCATGCGCCTCCTGGCCAAGGCGCCCGACGACCGCTACCCCGACGCCGACGCCCTCCGCGCCGACCTCCGGCGCTTCACCGAGGGCCAGAAGGTCCGGGCCCCGGCGGTCGGCGCCGCCGCGGGTGCCGTCGCGGCCGGGGCGGTCGTCGCCGCCGGCGGACCCGACCCCGTCGACGGGGCCACGGTGGTCGGCGTCCCCACGCCGGCACCCGCCGCCACCACCGGCACGGGGACCGGCACCGTCGTCGGCCCCACCCGACCGCCCGAGCCCACCGGTCCCGCCCCCGAGCAGGCCCGCCGGTCGCGCACCGGGTGGTTCGTCCTGCTCCTGCTCCTGCTGCTCGGCGTGCTCGCCGGTCTGCTGTGGCTGTTCGCCGAGACCCTCGGCATCGGCGAGGAGAACACGGCCGAGGTCCCCGACGTCACCGGGCAGCCGCTCGCCGACGCCCAGGAGGCGCTGACCGACGCCGGGTTCGAGGTGGGCATGGTCCCCCAGCGCCAGCCCGACGAGTCGGTGCCCGAGGGATCGGTCATCAGCCAGGACCCGGCCGGGGGGGAGGAAGCCGAGGCCGGCACCACCGTGAGCCTGGTGGTGTCGAGCGGCCCCCCCGACGCCGCCCAGGCGGCGGTGCCCCCCGTGGTGGGGCTGTCCTTCGACGAGGCGGTGATGGTGCTGGTCGAAGCCGGCTTCGACCAGGCCCGGATCACCCAGCGCACCCGCGCCGACGAGGCGCCCCTCAACGAGGTCCTGGCCCAGAGCCCGACGGGCGGGAGCACGGTCGCCGTCGACTCGAACATCACCCTGACGGTGTCCACCGGCGTCCCCCCGACCACGACGACCGAGCCGCCGCCGCCGACCACGGCCCCGCCGCCCACCACCACCGAGCCCCCGCCCGAGACGACCGAGCCCCCGCCCGAGACGACCGAGCCCCCGCCCGAGACGCCGACCACCACCAGCACGACCACCACGACGACGACCACCACCACGACCACGCTTCCCGGGCCCTGAGGCCCGCTTCGGCGGTCAGCCGGCGGCGGGGGCGGGCGTGGCCGCGGCGAGGAAGGTGCGCAGGAGGTCGTGGCCGGCGACGGTCAGGATCGACTCGGGGTGGAACTGCACCCCCTCGGTGGGGGCGTCGCGGTGGCGGAGCCCCATCACCAGGCCGTCGTCGGTCTCGGCGGTGATCTCGAGGGTGGCGGGCACGGTGGCCCGGTCGACGACCAGCGAGTGGTAGCGGGTGGCCTCGAGCGGCTGGGGCAGCCCGGCGAAGACGCCCGCGCCCTCGTGGCGGACCAGCGACGTCTTGCCGTGCATCACCTGGGGGGCGCGCACGACGGTGCCGCCGAAGACCTCGCCGATGCACTGCAGCCCGAGGCACACGCCGAGGACGGGGGTGCGCTGGGCGGTGAAGGCCCGGATGACGTCGTTGGAGATGCCGGCATCGGCCGGCGTGCCCGGCCCGGGCGACACGAGGACGGCGTCGGGCCGCCGGGCGAGGGCCTCGTCGACGGTGATCTCGTCGTTGCGGACGACCTCGGGCTCGGCCCCCAGCTCCCCCAGGTACTGGACGAGGTTGTAGACGAAGCTGTCGTAGTTGTCGACGACGAGGACGTGTGGTCCGGGTGCGGGCGCCATGGGCCCCGGAGGCTACCGGGGGACCGGTCGTCGGACCCACGAGATCGGGGACGGCTGCTGGGGCCGCCGGGCGGTGCGCGCCTAGTCTCGACCGCCATGGCCGATCCGACAGACGACGACGCCAGCGCCGACGAGGGTGCCGACGTCGAGGCCGCCGACGCTGCCGCGGACGAGGCGACCGACGACGCCCCCGGCGACGCGCCCACCACCACCGATGACGCCACCGACACCGACCGGTCGGCGGCGGTGACCACCACCAAGCGCACGCCCGGCCGGCGCCGCCCCGACCCCCGCGCCGACGTGGCCGCCCGCCGAGCCGCGACCAAGGCCCGCATGGACGCCGCCGCCACGGGCGAGGCCGACGACGACGCGGCCGACGCCGCCCGACCGAACCTGGCCAAGGGGGCCAAGGGGGCCAAGGGGGCCGAGTCGGCCCGGACGGCCACGACGGCGGTCTCGGCCGACGACCCCACCGGCGCCAAGGCCCGGCGCGCGGCGCGGGCCGCGGCCGCCACCGGGACGGCCACCGCCGACGACCCGACCGGGGCCAAGGCCCGCCGAGAGCGGGAGGCCACGGCGAAGAAGGTCGCCCGCCCCTCGAAGCGCACCGGCGGCGCCGTCGACCCGAAGGCGGCCCGCTCCTCGGCGGCGCGCAGCGGCAACCCCAAGAAGGCGGCCGCCGCGGCCGAGTCGACCCGCTACACCGCCCCCATCCCCCGCACCCAGCTCGAGAGCCCGGCCTGGGTGCCGGCGCTGATGTTCGTGCTGCTGGGCCTGGGCGGCGTGGTCATCCTGCTCACCTACGTCCTCTGGAACGGGCGGCCGCTGACGCTGGGGCTCGGGCTGATGCTCATCCTGGGCGGCATCCTGACGGCCACGCAGTACCGCTGACCGGCGCCGTCGGGCGCTGCGACCAGGGGCGACCCACGCTCCGTGACGGTGGCGGGACGGCGTCCACTCGGTGTGACGAAAGTAACGTGAGAGTTACAACGGTGTGACCCTCCCCAGGGTTGTCCACACCTGGGGACAACCGGGGTCCGGGTGATCGGTCAGAGGTCCTCGACCGGGGTCATCAGGTCCATCTCGTCCATGCAGTGGCGGGGGGCCTCCGGCTCGGTGTGCACCGCCGAGGTCATCCGCACCTCGGTCCCGCACGTCGAGCAGCGGTAGAGCAGCTTCACCTTCCGCAGCTCGCCCGGCGGCGGCGGCTCCGGCACGGGCCGGGTCATGCCCGAGAGCAGGGCGATCCCCATCCGCACGATCAGCAGCGCCACGACGAGCGCGATCACGATCCGGACGACGTCCCACATACGCCCCCAAGCCTACGAGCCCACCCGCCAACCCCCCCGGTCGACGCGGGCCACGGATGGTGCCTGGCACCATCCGTGCCCGACGCGCGACCAGGGCGACCGGCGACGAGATCACAGCAGCACCCCCCACGCACACGCACCTCACGACGCCAACGTCACCCCATCACCCCCCCCCGAGGCACGGCACCACGGTGAGGTCAGAGAAGGCCTCGTGGCCGCACCGGAAGCGGAGCGCAGCAGCGGAGGGCGATCCGGACGCGAGCGCAGCGAGCCGACCACGCCCGGAGCCATGGCGAGCACCGAACCGGAGCGGCCACGAGGCCACCCCGGTCCGGCACCAACCACCTACCGCGACTAGCCGAGGCGCTCGATGATGGTGGCGTTGGCGAGCCCGCCGCCCTCGCACATCGTCTGGAGGCCGTAGCGGCCGCCGGTGCGCTCGAGCTCGTTGAGCATGGTGGCCATCAGCTTGGCGCCCGAGGCCCCGAGCGGGTGGCCCAGGGCGATGGCGCCACCGTTGACGTTGACCTTCTCGGGGTCGGGGTTGTGCTCCTTCTGCCAGGCGAGCACGACCGAGGCGAAGGCCTCGTTGACCTCGAACAGGTCGATGTCGTCGATCGACAGGCCGCTCTTCTCGAGGGCCTTGGCCGTCGAGGGGATGGGGCCGGTCAGCATGGTGACGGGATCGACGCCGGCGAGGGCGAAGGTGTGGAACCGGGCGCGGGGGGTGAGGCCGAGCTCCTTGGCCTTCTCCTCGCTCATGATCAGCACGGCGGAGGCGCCGTCGGTGATCTGCGAGCTGTTGGCGGCGGTGACCTTGCCGCCGTTCTCCTCGGGGACGAAGGCGGGCTTCAGCTTGCCGAGGCTCTCCATCGAGGAGTCGCGGATGCCCTCGTCGGCGGTGACGATCTCGTCGGTCTCGATGAGCTCGCCGGTCTCCTTGTCGCGGGGCATGGCCTTGACGGTGATGAGCTCGTTGTCGAAGCGGCCCTCGTCGCGGGCGCGGGCGGCGTTCTGCTGGCTGCGCAGGCCGAAGGCGTCGAGGTCCTCGCGGGTGAGGCCCCACTTGTCGGCGATGACCTCGGCCGACACGCCCTGGGGGATGAGGCCCTTGTAGCCGAAGTACTCGGACTCGGCGTAGCGGGCCATGGCCTTGGGGCCGAAGGGGAAGCTCCCGGGGGTGACCGAGGCGCCCATGGGGGTGGTGGACATGACCTCGACGCCGGCGGCGACGGCGATGTCGTAGGCGCCGGCGATGACGCCCTGGGCGGCGAAGTGCATCGACTGCTGCGACGAGCCGCACTGGCGGTCGACGGTGGTGGCCGGGACCGACTCGGGCCACCCGGCGGCGAGGACGGCGTTGCGGCCGATGTTGAGGGCCTGGTTGCCGGCCTGCATGACGCAGCCGGTGATCACGTCGTCGACGAGGGCGGGGTCGAGGCTGTTGCGGTCGGCGACGGCCTTGAGGACCTCGGCGAGCAGGTCGGCCGGGTGCCAGCCCGAGAGCTTGCCGTTGCGCTTGCCGCCCGGGGTCCGGACGGCGTCGACGATCACTGCGGTGGGCATGGTGGGACCTCGGGATTCGGTGGGCAGGAGCGGGACTAGACCGCTCGGTCAAGTGTGCTCCGCGGCCCGGGGGAGCCGCAACCTGGTGGCGGAGGGCACGTCCGGCCGGCAGCACCTGCCGCAACTGTGCGAGGGTTGGCGTCCGTCACACGGGGGAGCCCCACTGACATGACCACCAGCACCGACGTCGACGCCGCGGTCGCCGGCAAGACCGCCCCGACCTACTTCCGCGACACCGTCGCCCGCATCCCCGACCGGTGCGCCGTCCGGTGGAAGGAGGGCGAGGAGTGGCGGGAGTGGACCTTCGCCGAGGTCGCCGACCTGGCCTGCCGGGCCGCCGCCGGGCTCACCGCCGCCGGCATCGGCCGCGGCGACCGGGTCGTGCTCATGATGCGGAACTGCCCGGAGTTCCACGTCCTCGACCTCGCCGCCCTCCTCGTCGGGGCCACACCGATCTCGATCTACAACTCGTCGTCCCCGGACCAGATCGCCTACCTGGTCGGCCACTGCGAGGCGAAGCTCGCCATCGTCGAGGACGCCAGCTTCGCCGACCGGTTCGCCCCCGTCCGCGACCAGCTCCCGCACCTGGCCACGCTCGCCGCCGTCCGCCCGGAGGGCACCGACGCCACCATCGGCTTCGCCGACCTCGTCGCCCACGACCCCGTCGACCTCGACGAGGCCGTCGCCGTCGGCACCCCCGACGACCTGGTGACGATCATCTACACGTCGGGCACCACCGGGCCGCCCAAGGGCGTGATGCTCACCCACGGCAACGTGGTGTGGGCGGGCGAGAGCCTGCGGATCGCCATCGAGGCCGACGACAGCACCGGCTGGCGGCTCGTGTCGTACCTGCCCATGGCGCACATCGCCGAGCGGGTGACGAGCCACTACTCGATGATGATGCTGGGCTACGAGATCTCCTGCTGCCCCGACCCCGCCCTCATCGGCGACTACGCCCGGGAGGTCCGGCCCCAGCTCATGTTCGGGGTGCCCCGGGTGTGGGAGAAGATCAACGCCCGGGTGACCGCCGCCCTGTCGGCCGACGCCGAGAAGGGCCGGCAGTTCGCCGAGGCGGTCGAGGCGGCCAAGCCCATCGCCGAGCGCATGGCGTGGGGCACCGCCACCGACGAGGACCGGGCCACGTGGGACTTCCTCGACCAGGTCGCCTTCCAGGGCATCCGCCAGCTGCTCGGCTTCGACGCCCTGGAGCTGGCCATCAGCGGCGCCGCTCCGATCCCCGCCGACCTGCTGGCCTGGTACCGGGCCATCGGCGTCCCCATGTCGGAGATCTACGGCATGAGCGAGAACTCGGGGCCGATGTGCTGGGCGCCCTACCGGGTGCGGCCCGGGTCGGTGGGTCCCGCCGTGCCGGGCTTGGAGGTGGCGCTGGGCGACGACGGCGAGATCGTCTGCCGCGGCGGGCTGGTGTTCCAGGGCTACCTGAACGACCCCGAGAAGACGGCCGAGACCCTCGACGCCGACGGCTGGCTGCACTCCGGTGACATCGGCGAGCTCGACGACGACGGCTACTTCAAGATCGTCGATCGCAAGAAGGAGCTGATCATCACCGCCGGGGGCAAGAACATCAGCCCCGCCAACCTGGAGGCCGCCCTCAAGTCCATCCCGCTGGTGGGCCAGGCCTGCGCCATCGGCGACCAGCGGCCGTTCGTCTCGGCCCTCGTGGTCCTCGACCCCGACGAGGCACCGGTGTGGGCCAAGCAGCGCGGCCTCGAGGGCCTCTCCATGGACGAGCTGGCCGAGCACCCCGACGTGAAGGCCGCCATCGACGAGGGCCTGCAGCAGGTCATGGCCCCGTTCAACAACGCCGAGCGGGTCAAGAAGGTCAAGGTGCTGGGCGCCGAGTGGATGGCCGACTCCGAGCTCCTGACCCCGACGTCCAAGCTCAAGCGCCGGGGCATCCACGCCACCTTCGCCGCCGAGATCGAGGAGCTCTACCGCCGCTGACGCCGGGCGACCCGCCGATGGGGCACGCTGGCCCGGTGACCGACACCTCCGCCCTCGCCAACCCCTTCGACCTGACCGGCCAGGTCGCGGTGATCACCGGAGGGGGGTCGGGGATCGGCTTGTCGATGGCCACCGCCCTGGCCCAGGCGGGCAGCGACGTGTGCCTCTGGGGTCGGCGGCCCGAGCTGGTCGAGCGGGCCGCCGCCGACCTGGCCGCGCTCGGGCGGCGCACGCTCGGCCTCTCGGTCGACGTCACCGACGAGGGCGCCGTCGAGGCCGCCATGGCCCGCACGCTCGAGACCTTCGGCCGGGTCGACACCTGCATCGCCAACGCCGGCGTCGGCGGGGGCGGCACACCGTTCCTGGAGACGTCGCTGGAGGAGTTCCGGCGGGTGCAGCGCACCAACGTCGAAGGCGCCTTCCTCACCCTGCGGGAGGCGGCCAAGCCGATGGTCGCCCAGGGCGACGGGGGCAGCCTGGTGGGCATCGCCAGCCTGGCCGCCATCCACGGCCAGCCGCGCGGGCAGTCCTACGCGGCGTCGAAGGGCGGGCTGATCTCGATGATCAAGGCCATCGCCATCGAGCTGGCCCGTCACGACATCCGGGCCAACGCGGTGCTGCCGGGGTGGACGATGACGCCGATGGCCGAGCCCGTCCTGACGTGGGACCGGTTCCGGGAGAAGGTGCTGCCCCGCATGCCGGTGGGCCGCTGGGGCCTCCCCGACGACTTCGGCGCCGTCGCCGTCTACCTCGCCAGCCCGGCCAGCGCGTTCCACACCGCCGACACCCTCCTCCTCGACGGCGGCTACTCGGCGTTCTGATCTCTCGTCACTCGCTTCGCTCCGTTCCTCGAGCTGGAGGTGCTCGCTGCGCTCGACGCTGAGGGTCTCCACAGAGCCGGAGGCCTCGTTCCTCGGCCACACGGCTCTTCGCCTGGGGGGACCCCAGACCCCAGCGGCTGCGCCGGGCCCGAGTGCCCGTGGTCCATCTGGCGGTACCTCTCCCGGCCGTCGTCTGGACCTCGGCGCGCGGCGGGCCGGCGAGTGACGAGAGATCAGTACTGCTGGAACGGGTACTGCTGGGCCCGGGCCTGCTCGAGCAGCGGCCAGAGCCGGACCCAGTGGACCTCGGGGACGGTGAGGGTGACGCCGGCACCGCCGTGGTTGGCCAGGTGCACCTGCTGGTGGCCCTGGTCGTTCGGGCCCCGGTGCTCGATGGCCAGCATCCGCAGGTGGAGGCGGGTGGTCTGCTGCACCCGGGCCTGGAAGACCTCGAGCACGGTGGGCTGGAGCTCGACCACCACCCGTCCGAGGCCGACGTCGTCGATCTCCACCCAGCTCATGGCCGGAACGTAGCCCTCCCGGCGGCCGCGAGGGGGTTGCGCACGAAGCTCCAGAGCGACATGCCCACGCCGTAGGTGTGGACGGTGGCGGCCGGGGTGATGCGGATCATGCAGCCTCCGGGCAGGTCGAGCTCCCCGTGGCTGGTGATGCCCTTCAGCTCGCCCATGCCGACCAGCCGCCGGACCTCGGGGTCGTCGACGGCGAGGACCTCGGCCCGGCCCTGGAAGTGGATGGTGGCGGGCGGTCCGAGCGGGAGGCGGCGCACCGGCACGGTCACGGCCACATGGGGGCTGGCGACCAGGTTGCGGCCCTTGCGGCTGGCGGTCTCGGTGGAGACCCAGAGGTCGTCGCCGACGGTGGTGTAGAGCACGCCGGCGGCGTGGGGCCGGCCGGCGGGCGAGACGGTGGCCAGCACGGCGTAGGAGCGCGTGGCGAGGGCCTTGCGCACCACGTCGGCCGGCACGTCGCGGACGGGCGGGCCGGCGTCGGCGGGGTCGGCGGGGGGCACGGGGTGGGTGGAGGTGGTCATGGGCCCAGTGGACCCCGATCCCGTGAGACGGTCCATGGCCCACGAGCGCAGATCCGTACGTGAGCGTCTAGCGTGGCCAGGGTGGACGCCGTCTCCTCGCTGCTCGACGGACCTCGGGCTCGCCGCGCCTTCCTGCTCCAGGTCGTCATGGCGCCGCCGTTCGCCATCCGGGTCGAGGACGAAGCCCCTCTCACCCTGGTCGCGGCCACCACCGGCGAGCTGGTGCTCGTCGACGAGGACACCGGTCTCGAGGTGTGGCTGGCCCCCGGCGACGTGGCCCTGGCCCGCGGTCCGGACCACTACCGGATCGCCGACGCCCCGGGATCCGAGGTCCAGGTCGTCGTCCACCCCGGCCAGGTCTGCACCCCGCCCGACGGCGTCGAGGCCAAGGTGGCCGACGTCCTCGGCACGCGGACATGGGGCAGCGCCACGGAGGGATCGGGCAGCGCCACGGAGGGATCGGGCAGCGCCACGGAGGGATCGGGCAGCGCCACGGAGGGATCGGGCAGCGCCACGGAGGGATCGGGCAGCGCCACGGAGGGATCGGGCAGCGCCACGGTGGGATCGGGCAGCGCCACGGAGGGTTCGGGCCGTGCTGCCGACCCCGACGGGGTGGCCATGATCGTAGGCACCTACGAGCGGGCCGGGGAGGTGAGTCGGCGGCTGCTCGATGCGCTCCCCGCCCTCGCCGTGGTCCGCGACGGGCCCACCACCCGGCCGCTCGTCGCGCTGCTGGCGGGGGAGGTCGTGCGCGACGAGCCCGGGCAGGAGGCCGTCCTCGACCGCCTCCTCGACCTGCTCCTGGTCACGGCGGTGCGGGCCTGGTTCGCCCGGCCCGAGGCCGGGGCGCCGGCGTGGTACCGGGCCCACGACGATCCCGTCGTGGGCCACGCCCTCCGCCTGCTGCACGACGATCCGTCGGCGCCGTGGACGGTGGCGTCGCTCGCCCGGGAGGTCGGCGTCTCCCGGGCGACGCTGGCCCGTCGGTTCGCCGACGAGGTCGGCGAGACCCCGATAGCCTACCTGACCGAGTGGCGGCTGGCGCTGGCCGCCGACCTGCTGCGCGAGCCCGATGCGACGGTCGCCGGGGTCGCCCGCCAGGTCGGCTACGGCACCGGCTTCGCCCTGAGCGCCGCCTTCTCCCGGGTGCGGGGCATCAGCCCGTCGGAGCACCGGGCCCTGGCTCCCACCGAGGAGCTCCTGGACCTCGTCCCGGCCAGCCGCTGACCCGCCTCGACCGGCGGGCGCGTCAGGCCGTCGGGACCGACCGAGCGGCGACGGCCCGGTCCCAGGTCGCGGTGTCGGTGGGACGGACGGACGCGGCGATGGCCACCAGCTCCTCGGCGGTCGGCAGGTCCCGGCCCAGGGCGGTGACCACCACGAGATCACCCCAGCCGCTGTCGAGCCAGACGGTCCGGACCTCGTCCTCGTACGAGCGCCGGTCCACGACGACGGCGGGCCGACCGTCGACCTCCACGGTCTCCGCCGTCAGGTGCTCGTCGTCCACGCCGGGGGCGGCGAGGGCTGCCGGGTCGCCGGCGACGCCGGGGATCGTCTCGACCAGCAGGCTGTCGGCGCCCTCCGCCCCGCCCTCGAGCCAGCCGACGGAGTGGGCGCCCACCGGCCCCGGCGGTGCCTGGTCGACGTGCACCGACGGGTACTGGGCGATGACGGCGTCGACGTGGGCCGCCCCGACGACCTGGAGCCCGGGCGGCGGCGCAGGGATCGTGGGGGCGAGCTCCTGCTCGGCCGGGTCCTCGACCGTCGCCAGCACGGTGGTGAGCTCGGCGAGCGTGGCGTCGGGGGAGGTGACCCGGATGGCGAGGTCGACGTCGCGGGCCACCACCAGCTCGGACCAGCCGTCGTTGGCCGCCGCCGGCGTGAAGAAGCCGTCCTCGCCGTCGACCTCGACCGCCTCGGCCTCGCCGGTGTAGCCGGCGGCCGCCTGCTCGAGGCCGCCCTCGTAGCCGCTGTACCCGGTCGCCGCCACGATCACCCGGGCGGGGTGGTCGGGCGTGCCGTCGGGCGAGAGGACGACGTAGGGCTCGTCGGTGCCGCAGCAGTCCCAGCCCCAGACCCCCTCGGTGTCGCCGGCGCCGATGGCGACCAGCTGGTAGCGCTCGGGCACGGGACCCACGGTGAACGGCGAGGAGCGCTCGGACGGCGGGACCGGGTCGGGCTCCGTGGTCGTCGTGCTCGTCGCCGGGTCGTCGCCCGCCCCCACCCGCTCGACGAGGCGGGAGTCCTCGCCGCACCCCGACAGCACCAGGGCCGGCACCACGGCCATCGCCGTCGCCACCTGTCGCCATCGCCGTCTCGTCACGTCCCGGACCTCCGTCGTCGTGGTCCCGTCCGAGGATCAGCAGGCGACGGAGGTTCCGGGGGTCCGGTCCCCCTCGGCGTGCGCCGTCAGCTCCCGGTGGCGGCCACGGATGGTCAGGTGCCGGCGAGGGACCCCACGACGGGGGCGAGGGCGTGGGCCTTGTCGCCGGGGACCACGTGGTACGAGTAGCCCCAGCGCTCGCGCCGCTCGTGGAGGCGCTCGGCGATCTCGCCGGCCGCACCGACGAGGGCGAGCGGGGAACTCCGCAGCCCCTCGGCATCGGTGCCGAACAGGGACGCGATGGCCTCGACGGTGGCGGCATCCTCGGTCACCTCGGCCGCGGCCAGCCAGGCGTTGAGCTCGAGGTCGGCGAAGCGGTCGCCGGCGCCCTCGCGCACCCAGCCGACCTTCTCGTCGATGCGCTCGGCCAGGGCATCGGCCGCGGCGTCGGCATCGATCTCGCCCGAGTGGATGGAGGCGTTGACGCCGACGATGTCGGCCGTCCGCCCGGCCCACCGCAGCAGGCGGGGGGCTCCGCCGCCGACGAGGATCGGCGGGCCGCCCGGGCGGTGCGGGGCGGGCGTCCCGTCGAGGTCGGTGACGGTGTAGTGCTCGCCGGCGAAGGAGAACGGGCCGTCGGCCCACAGGCCCCGCAGCACGGCGCAGTGCTCCTGGAGGCGCGAGACCCGCACCCCGGGGCGGTCCATGGGGATGCCCGAGACGTCGTAGTCCCGTCGCTTCCACCCTGCGCCGAGGCCGACCTCGAGCCGACCCTCGGCGATCACGTCGATGGTCGCCAGCTCGCGCGCGAGGGGGACGGGATGGCGGAAGTCGCAGTCGAGGACCAGGAGCCCGACGTTCACCGTCGAGGTCACCGCGGCGAAGGCCGCCGTGGCCGCGATGGGCCCCGGGCCCTCGTCGAAGTGGTCGGGCAGGAAGACGGTCGAGTAGCCGAGCTGCTCGACCTCCTTGGCGCTCTCCAGCCACGTCCGGCCCGGGAACGGGTGGTGGAGCTCGACGGCGAAGCGGAGGCGGCGAGGGTGCGGCATGGCCGCGGAGTCTGCCCGAACCCCAGACGGCCGCGCCGGCGCCCGCCGGTAGGGTGGCGCTCCCCTCACCGGAGCGAACCGTGGCCCGCCACCTGATCACCAGCGCCCTGCCGTACATCAACGGTGTCAAGCACCTCGGCAACCTCGTGGGGTCGATGCTGCCGGCCGACGTCTACGCCCGGTTCCTGCGCCAGCAGGGCCACGACGTGGTGGCCATCTGCGCCACCGACGAGCACGGCACGCCGGCCGAGCTGGCCGCGGCCGAGGCCGGCCTGCCCGTCGACGAGTACTGCGCCGAGCAGTGGGCCATCCAGAAGGACCTGGGCGAGCGCTTCGGCCTGTCGTGGGACCACTTCGGGCGCAGCTCGTCGTCGCACAACCACGAGCTGACGAAGCTGCTGGCCGCCCAGCTCGAGGAGCACGGCTTCATCGAGGAGCGGGTGACCGACCAGATCTACTCGCCGACCGACGGCCGCTTCCTCCCCGACCGCTACGTGATCGGCACCTGCCCCTACTGCGGCTACGACCGGGCCCGCGGCGACCAGTGCGAGAACTGCACCCGCCTGCTCGACCCCACCGACCTGATCGAGCCCCGGTCGGCCATCAGCGGCGCCACCGACCTCGAGGTGCGGGCGACCAAGCACCTCTACCTCCTCCAGTCGCGGATGGCCGACCGCCTGCGGGCCTGGATCGACGAGCGCGAGGACTGGCCGCTGCTCACCCGGTCGATCGCCTACAAGTGGCTCGACGAGGGGCTCGAGGACCGCAGCATCACCCGCGACATCTCGTGGGGCGTGCCCGTCGACCGGCCCGGGTTCGAGGGCAAGGTCTTCTACGTCTGGTTCGACGCCCCCATCGCCTACATCGCCGCCACCAAGGAGTGGGCCGAGGACGTCGCCGGCCTGGGCGAGGAGGGGTGGCGCCGCTGGTGGACCGACGCCACCGGCAGCGACGTGACCTACACGCAGTTCATGGCCAAGGACAACGTCCCGTTCCACGCCGTCATGTTCCCCGCCACCCTCCTCGGGGCCGACAGCGGCTGGAAGCTGGTCGACTACATCAAGTCGTTCAACTGGCTGACCTTCTACGGCGGCAAGTTCTCGACCAGCCAGCAGCGCGGCGTCTTCATGGACGCGGCGTTGGAGATCCTCCCGTCGGACCAGTGGCGCTACCACCTGATCGCCAACGCGCCGGAGTCGTCCGACGCCAGCTTCACGTGGGAGTCGCTCGTCCAGTCGGTGAACAAGGACCTGGCCGGCAGCTACGGCAACCTCGTCAACCGCGTCCTCGGCTTCACGGCCAAGAACGCCGGTGGCGTCGTGCCGACGGTCGAGGGATCGTCAGCGTCGCGCGACGCCTTCGTCGAGCAGGTCGGCGGGCTGGTCGCCACCTACACCGGGCACATGGAGGCCAAGGACCTGCGCAAGGCCATGACCGTGCTGCGCGAGCTGTGGTCGGCCGGCAACGTGTTCTGGAACGCCCAGGAGCCGTGGAAGCTCAAGGACGACCCGGCGGCGCGCGACGCCGTCATCGCGACCGCCCTGCACCACCTGCGCCTGCTGGCGATCCTCGGCGCGCCCGTCCTGCCCGACACGTCCGCCGTCCTGCTGCGGGCCTTCGGCATCGACGACCTGCCGGCGTGGCCCACCGACGTGGCCGCCGAGATGGAGGCGCTCGGCCCGGGCACGCCGATCGAGGTGCCGCCGGTCCTGTTCGCCAAGATCGACGACGACCAGATCGAGATCTGGAAGCAGCGCTTCGGCGCCGGCGAGGAGTAGCCCACGGATGGTGCCAGGCACCATCCGTGTCCCGGTGAAGTAGAACGTGTTCTATGACATTGCGCGTCGTCCAGTGGGCCACCGGGACCGTGGGGATCCACGCCGTGCCCGCCATCGCCGCCCACCCCGAGCTCGAGCTGGCCGGGCTGTGGGTGCACTCCGACGCCAAGGCCGGCCGGGACGCCGGCGAGATCTGCGGCGGGCCGGCGCTCGGCGTCGCCGCCACCAGCGACGCCGACGCCCTGCTCGAGCTCCAGCCCGACGCCGTCTGCTACACGGCCAGCTCGGACATCCGGCCCGACGGCGTGGTCGACGACCTGTGCCGCATCCTCGCCTCGGGCGCCAACGTGGTGAACACGTCGTTCGTGCCGCTCCTGTTCCCCGCCGCCGCCGGACCGGGCACGCTCGAGCGGCTGGAGGCGGCGTGCCAGGAGGGCGGGTCGAGCCTCTACACCTCGGGCATCGACCCGGGCTTCGGCAACGCCGGCCTCGCCGTCCACATGCTCGCCCTCTGCAAGGAGGTGCGGTCGGTCCGGATGATGGAGATCGTCGACTACGCGACCTGGGACAACTCGTTCACCATGTTCGAGATCATGGGCTTCGGGAAGGCCGACCCGTCCGAGTCGCTGCTCCTGTCGCCGGGCTCGACCGCCCTGGCGTGGGGGCCGGTGCTCCACCTCGTGGCCGCCGCCATCGGCCTGACCCTCGACGAGGTGGTCGAGCGCCATGAGGTCTGGCGCGACGACCACGACGTCGAGATCGCCTCGGGCACGGTGGCCGCCGGGACCATCTCCGGCATGCGCTTCGTGATCATCGGCCTCGTCGACGGCGAGGAGCGCCTGGTGGTCGAGCACGTCACCCGGCTCCACCCCGACCAGGCGCCGGAGTGGCCGCAGGGAGAGGGCTACCGGATCCTCGTGGAGGGCGAGCCCCACCTCAAGCTGGAGATGTCGCTCGGCTCCGACCTGGGCGACCACAACCACGCCGGCTGCCTGGCCACCGCCATGCACGTGGTGAACGCCATCCCCGCCGTCGTGGCCGCCTCGCCGGGGGTGAAGACCCTGCTCGACCTCCCCGTCTACAGCGCCTCGGTCCCCACCTGACCGGGACCGACGGAAGGGGTCTGGGTCGGTTCAACCGACCCTGACCCCTTCCGTCGGGTCAGGCTGCGGCGCCGTCGCCGTCGGGGGTCCACGGCTGCACCCAGGGGCCGAGGTCGAGCTGCTCGCGGGCGGCCATCAGGCCGTACCACGTGGCCCCGTCGACCTGCTCGCGGATGACGTCGGCGTGGCCGGCGTGGCGGGCCACCTCCTCGACCAGGTGGAGCAGCACGAACCGCAGGGACCACGCCGCCACGTCGGACGGGAACCACGGGGCGTCGGGCACCGGGACCGGGTGCTCGAGCGGCAGGCCGCGCACGACCTCCTCGGTCTCGGCGCCGGCCCGGGCGAGGTCGGCGAGGAGGTCGTCCAGGGTCTCGTCGGGGTCCATGACGAAGCCGTCGCCGTACGCGTCGTCCTCGGCGCCCGAGGGCTGCGGGCGCTGGAGGACGGTGCCCATCCAGCTCCGCTCCATGGCGGCGACGTGCTTGACCAGCCCGCCGACGCTGAGGGCGGAGGCCGTGGGCGTGGCCCGGGCCTGGTCGTCGGTCAGCCCGTGGGCTGCGGTCGCGACCAGGTCGCGCTGCTGGGCCACGAAGGCCAGGAGCAGGGTCGTCTCGTCGTCGTGGGGGCGGGGCAAACCGGGCATCGCTGACCTCCAGGTCACGCCCCGCCGACGATCGCCGGGGCACAGGGCCCAGGGTGCGCCCCAGAAGTGGCCACCTAGTGGCCGGTTTCCGGGATGGGCGGCGACCGCCACGCCATCAGCGGCGGAGGGGGTGGCCCTCGGCGTCGCGGTCGGCGAGGCGCTGGAGGAGGCCGACCAGCTCCGGCGAGCGCTCGCCCTCGGGGCCGAACACCTCGTCCTCGACGGCCTCCACGGCGGCGACGGCCGCGACCGCCACGCGGCGCCCCTTGGCCGTGCACCGCAGGCGCTTCACCCGCGCGTCCTTGGCGTCCTCGGTGCGACGGATCAGCTTCGCCGCCTCGAGGGCCCGCACGACCTGCGAGGTCATCATGGCGTCGACCGTGGCGTGCTCGGAGAGCTCCCGCTGGCTCGGCGGGTGGTCGCCGTGCTCCTCGAGCCACAGCGTCGCGCCGAGCAGGGTGAACTGGGCGTGGGTGAGCCCGAAGGGCTCGAGGGCGCGGGTGGCGAGCCGCTGCCAGCGCATGGTGGCGTGCCACAGCAGGAACCCGGGGCGCTCCCACGCCGAGCTCTGGGGGAACCCGGCGGCGTCGCCGCCCCCACCCCCCGTGCTGCGCCCTCTCGCCACGAGGCGACGCTAGCGCAGGTCAGCCGGCCCAAGGAGATAGTATCTGCACATATGATCTGCGCGACGACGATTCCGGACGGGCCCGATGCCGGGACGGTCGCGGTGGTCGTCGACGGAACGCCGACAACCCTCGAGGTCGGCCCCGTCACATCGCTGCTCCGGGCCCTCCGCACCGCGTCGGTCCCGGTGCCCGGTGGCTGCGAGGAAGGCGAGTGCGGGTCGTGCTCGGTGCTGGTCGACGGCGACCTCGTGTGCTCGTGCCTGGTGCCGGCGGCGCTGGTCGACGGGGCCGAGGTCACCACCGTTGCCGGCCGGCAGCGCCCCGACCTGCTGGCCGCGCTGGCCGCCCACGGCGCCGTCCAGTGCGGCTTCTGCACGCCGGGCATGGTCGTCGCCGCCGAGGCCGCGCTCGACGCCGCCACCGCCGCCGGGGAGCCCCTCACCCGCGCCACCGCGACCGAGGCACTCACCGGGAACCTCTGCCGCTGCACCGGGTACCGGGGGATCCTCGAGGCCGTCGTCGAGGTGTCGGTCGGACGCCTGCGGGCCACCCGATGACGCGCCCGGGGGCGGTCGGCACGGCAGCGACCCGCCCCGACGTCGTCGCCAAGCTGGCCGGGCGGTTCCCGTTCTCGGGCGACATCAGCGCGACCGGGGAGCTCTACGGAGCGACCGTGCGCAGCCGCCTCCCCCACGCCCGGGTCCGCGCCATCGATGCCGGGGCGGCCCGGCGCCGACCCGACGTGGTCGCCGTGATCACCGCCGACGACGTCCCCGGGTCCGCGCTCATCGGCCACATCGAGGTCGACCAGCCCGTCCTGGCCGGCGACGTCGTCCGGTACCAGGGCGAGCCGATCGCCTTCGTGGTGGCCACGACCCAGGAGGGCGCGTGGGCGGCCGCCGCCGCCGTCACCATCGACCTCGAGGCCCTTCCCGTCGTCGACGACCCCGAGCGCGCCCTCGACCCCGGCGTGCCCCACCTGCGGGCCGGGGGCAACCTGTTCCGACGCCTCCACATCCAGCGGGGCGACGGGCCCCTCGACGCGCCGGTGGTGGTGGAGGGGACGTGGTGGACCGGGCGGCAGGACCAGGCCTTCCTCGGACCCGAGAGCGCCCTGGCGGTGCCCGACGACGACGGCGGGGTGACGCTCCACCTGGCCACCCAGGACCTGCACGCCGACCAGGCCCAGATCGCCTCCGCCCTCGGGCTGCCCGTCGCCCGGGTGCGCCTCCAGATGGGCGGCATCGGCGGCGCCTTCGGCGGGCGGGAGGACGTCACCTTCCAGGTCCACCTGTGCCTCGCCGCCCTGCGCACTGGTCGGCCGGTGCGGATCACGTACCGGCGCTCGGAGTCCTTCCTCGCCCACCCGAAGCGCCACCCCGCGCGGCTCGCCTACCGGATCGGCGCCGAGCGGGACGGCACGCTGCGCTTCGTCGAGGCCCGGATCCGCCTCGACGGCGGCGCCTACGCCAGCACCTCCGGCCCGATCGTGGGCAGCGCCGGCTACTTCGCGGCTGGCCCCTACCGGGTGCCGACGGTCGACGTCCTGGCCGAGTCGGTCGCCACCAACAACCCGGTCTCCGGGGCCATGCGCGGGTTCGGCGCGGTCCAGGCCTGCTTCGGCGTCGAGTCGACGATGGACCGGTTGGCCGCCGCCCTCGACCTCGACCCCGTCGAGCTCCGGCGGCGCAACGTCCTCGTGCCCGGTGACGCCTTCCCGACCTCGGGCCAGACCGTCGGGTCCTCGGCGCCGCTCCACGAGCTGATCGACCGCTGCACCGCCCTCCCCCTGCCGCCGTCCGCCGCCGCGGCCTTCGATCCGGCCGACCCCCTCGCCGCACCGGGTGGGGTCGGCCGCACCAGCCTCGGCGCCGAGCTGCGCCGAGGTGTCGGCTTCGCCCTCGGGGTCAAGAACCACCTCTACGGCGAGGGCGTCGCCGAGCACGCGGAGGCCACGGTGGTGATCGACGCCGAGGGCGTCGAGGTCCGATCGGCCGCGTCCGAGGTCGGCCAGGGCATCACCTCGGCCTTGGCCCAGCTGGCGGCAGACGCGGTGGGTCCGCTCCCGGTCCGCGTGGCGACGGCCCACACGGACCACGGCTACGCCGGGTCGTCCTCGGCCAGCCGGGCGACGTGGATGTCGGGGGGCGCGGTGCGGCGGGCGGCGATGGCGGCAGCCGGGCAGCTGCGAGGCCGCGCCGCCGCCCACCTCGGCGTGGCGGCCGACGAGGTCGACATCGCGCCCGACGGCGTCGGCACCGCCGAGCGGCGCTGTGCCCTCGCGACCCTCGTCGGCGCCGACCCGATCGTCGCCACCCGCACCTACCGGGCCCCCCGCACCGAGCAGGGCGACCCGTCGGGCCAGGGCGACGTCCACGTGTCGTGGATGTTCGTGGCCCACCGCGCCGTGGTCGACGTCGACCCCGAGCTGGGGCTCACCCGGGTCGTGCAGGTGGCCACCGCCCAAGACGTCGGCCGGGCCGTCAACCCCCGCGAGGTCCGAGGCCAGGTCGACGGCGGCATCGCCCAGGGGCTGGGTCTGGCCCTGATGGAGGACCTGACCTGCACCGGTGGGGTGGTCGAGAACGCCTCCTTCGCCGACTACCTGATCCCCACGGCCGCGGATGTGGCGCCGACCGAGGTGGTGCTCGTCGAGGTGCCCGACCCCGACGGGCCCGTCGGCCTCAAGGGCGTCGGCGAACCGCCCTCGCTGTCGTCCACCCCCGCCATCGCCGCCGCCCTCCGCCACGCCAGCGGCCGCGAGGTCGTCCGCGTCCCGGCCCGCCCCCAGGACCTGGTGACCAGCCGGAGTTTGACCCCGCGGTCGGACGGGTTCTGACCCGGTGTTCACGAGGTGCCTGGCACCTCGTGAACACGCCCGCCCCAAGGACCTGGTGACCGACTCGGGCTAGCGGAGGGCGGCGCGAGCCAGGAGGGCGAGGCGCTGGGTCTCGGCGTCGGCCACCACGGTGGCCTCGTCGGCGGTGAGGAGGGAGCCGTCGGAGACGACGATCCGGCCGTCGACGACGACCTTGTCCACGTCGCTTCCCCGGGCCGAGAAGACGAGCTGCTCGACGGGGTCGCCACCGAGGCCGGGCGCGGTGTGGGGCCTGTCGGCGCGCACGGTGACGAGATCCGCCTTCTTGCCCACCTCCAGCGAGCCGATCTCGTGGGCCGCCCCCAGGGCCCGGGCACCGCCCATGGTCGCCATCTCCAGCACGGCGGCCGCCGACACCGCCGCCATCCCGCGCCGGGGCCGGTGGACCAGGCCGGCCAGGCGCATCTCGGTGAAGGCGTCGAGCCGGTCGTTGCAGGCCGAGCCGTCGGCGCCGAGGGCGACGTTGATGCCGGCCTCGAGGTACTCGGGCACTGGGGCGATGCCCGAGGCGAGCTTGAGGTTGGCCGACGGGCAGTGGCACACGTGCGCCCCCCGAGAGCGGACCAGCCCGACCTCCTCCGCGGACAGCCACACGCAATGCGCCATCACCAGGCGCTCGGACAGCACGCCCCAGCTCTCCAGGGCGACGACGTCGCGGCCCTCGGGGCGCTCGCCCAGCCGGTCGGCCTGCTCCCGGCTCTCGTTGACGTGGGTGTGGAGGCGCAGGTCGGCCTCCTCGGCCAGGGCGGCGCAGCGCTTCCACATCTCGGGGGTGGCGTTGCGCGGACCGCGGGGCGAGAGGGCCACCCGGATCCGGTCTCCGGCGGCGCCGTGCCAGCGCGCCACCAGCCGCTCGGCGTCGGCCCAGGCGTCGTCGGTGCTCTCGCCCTCCATCTCGGTGCCGGGCTCCCACGCGTCCATCAGCGCCTTGCCGATCCAGGCCCGCAGGCCCAGCCGCTCCGCCGCTGCGAACGAGGCATCGGTGTGGTGCACCGTCTCCATCGACAGCGCGGAGGTCGTGCCGCCGAGTAGCAGCTCGGCGGCCCCGAGAGCAGCCGACGCCGCCATGCTCTCGGAGGTGTGGGCCTGCTCCAGCGGCCACACCCGCTCGCGCAGCCAGGCGACGACGTCGACCGAGCCGGCCAGGCCTCGGAACAACGTCTGGCCCAGGTGCACGTGCGCCTGCACCAGCCCCGGCACCACGAGGCAGCCGCGGGCGTCCACCTCCACCTCGCCGCGCCCCACGGCGGCGCCGATGGCCACGATGCGCCCACCGTCGATGGCGACGTCGCCGACGAGCGTCCCCTGCGGCCCCACCGTGACGACGGTGCCGCCCCGCACGACGAGCTCAGGCACCGTCAGGCCCCGAGGATGGCGGCGGCCCGCACGGCCGTGCGCAGCATGGCGGCCTGGCCGGAGGCGTAGGCGTCGAGCCCCTCGCCCCGGTAGGTCGCGTTCCCGGTGACCAGGTTCGACCCGGTGACGATGATCGAGCCCGCCTCCCAGCCGCGCACGGCGGCGACCGTGCACAGGCACGACGTCTCCATCTCGAAGGCCAGCACCCCGAGGCTGCTCCAGCGGTCGATGATTGCCTCGTCCCGCTCGCCGGCGTAGAAGCTGTCGGTGCTGCGGGTCAGGCCGACCTCGACCGGCAGCTCCTCGGCGGCGGCCGCGCCGACCAGGGCGTTGACGACGCGGACCGAGGCCACCGCCGGGAACCCGGCGGGTGCGTAGGCCCCCGAGGTGCCCTCGTCGCGGACGGCGCCGGTGCACACGGCCACACCGCCGACGGGGAGGGCGGGCGTGAGCGAGGCGCAGCTGCCGACCCGGACGAACGTGCGCCCGCCGCACGCGCCGAGCTCCTCGACGGCGATCGCCATCGAGGGCGAGCCCACGCCGCTGGTGGCGACCGTGACGGGCACGCCGTCGACGCGGCCGGTGTGGACGGCGTAGCCCCGGCGGTCGCCGACCCGCTCGGCGTCGTCGAGGAGGGCGGCCATCAGCTCGACGCGCTCGGGGCTGCCGGACAGCAAGACGACGGGCGCGACGTCGCCCTCGGTCGTGCCCAGGTGCGGGAACGTCCCATCGGGCAGACGCAGGTGCTGGTCCGTCAGCCACTCGTAGCGGGGCGGGCGGGCGGAGGTGAGGCTCATCAGGGGTTCCTTCGGGATCGGGTGTCGAGGACTCCGGCCTGCGACAGCAGGTGGACCGCCTCGCGGTCGACGAGGTCGCCGACCTCGTCGAGGTCGATGGTGAGGAGGCGGCGGTCCTCCATGAGCACGACGCCGTCGCAGACGGTGTGGCGGACGTCGGCGGCTCCGCACGACCACACGACCTGCTCGACCACGTTGCCGCCGGGCCCCGTGAGGAGCGGCCTGGCGTGGGGGGCGCGAAGGTCGACGACCGCCAGGTCGGCCGTCTTGCCGACCTCCAGGCTGCCGATCTCGGTGCCGAGGCCCAGGACGTCCGCCGAGCCCTGCGTCGCCATCCGCAGCACCGTGGCGCTGGGCAGGACGGTCGGATCGGCTGTGGCCTGCTTCTGGACGAGCGACGCCATGCGCATCTCTTCGACCATGTCGAGGTTGTTGTTGGTCATGGTCGAGTCGGTGCCCAAGCCGACCGTTGCCCCGGTCCCGAGCAGCGCGGTCACCCGGGCGACGCCGTTGCCGAGCTTGGCGTTGGAGGTCGGGCAGTGGGCGACGCCGGCGCCGCTCTCGGCAATGCGCGCCAGGTCGCCGTCGGTGAGCTCGACGCAGTGGGCCAGCACCCGGTCAGGTCCGAGGCCGACCAGCCGGTCGAGGTACTGCGTCGGCGTCAGCCCACCAGTGCGCTCGGCGATCAGCGTGGTCTCCGCCCGGCTCTCGGCCAGGTGGGTGTGGATGCCGACGCCGTAGACCTCGGCCTGCTCGCGCATCGCCTCATAGGTCGACGCCCGGGTCGTGTAGAGCGAGTGCGGTCCGAACCAGGTGCGGATGCGGTCGTTGCGCCCGTGCCAGGCGTCGACGAAGGCCAGGTTGGTCTCGTAGGTCTCGCCGGGACCGACGGGGTCGTCGATCACCTGGGGGCTGAACGTCGCCCGCAACCCGCTCCGCTCCGCCACCGTCGCCGCCTCGTGGGGGAAGCGGAAGATGTCGATGAAGGAGGTGGTTCCGCCCAGGATCATCTCCGCCTGGTTCAGCAGACCGGCGGCCACCATGTGCCGGGGCTCGTAGGCACGGTCCTTCGGGAGGGCGAAGTCCTCCAGCCAGGTCATGAAGGGCATGTCCTCGAAGAAGCCGCGCTCGATGGTCTCGTGCATGTGGGCGTTCACGAAGCCGGGGACGACGGCGGCACACGAGGCGTCGAGCACCCGGTCGGCGGCGTGGGTCGACGACAGGTCGGGACCGATGGCGACGATGCGGCCGTCGCGCACTGCGACATCACCGTCGAGGACGGTGTCGGCCGCGTCGACGGTGACGACCGTGCCCCCCGTGACCAGGAGGTCGACCCGCTCAGGCAAGGGACGGCAGCACGTCGCGGGCGAAGCGCTCGAGCGGCTCGGGCCCGTGCGGCGGGCGCAGGTTGAGGATCACCATCGACACGCCGGCATCGGCGTAGGACCGCAGCACCGCCGCCATCTGGTCGGGATCACCGACGACGACGCGCGATCGCACCTCCTCGTCGGTGCCACCCCGCGTGCGCTGGAAGTGGGCGACCAGGTCGTCCTCGGCGGCGCCCTCACCCGAGAGCTCGCAGAAGACGAAGGCGGTGCGCTCGACGTCGGATGGCTCGCGACCGGCGGCCGCGATGCGGGTGTCGAGGTCGGCGTTGACCTCCGCCCACTCCCACGGCGCCGAGAAGCTGTTGAACAGGTCGGCGTGGCGGGCGACGATGCCCTTGAGCCGGGGCCCGCTCCCGCCCACCAGCACGGGGATGCCGCCGGGGCGGATCGGCTTGGGGTCGAAGACGGCCTCCTCGAGGGCGTAGTAGCGGCCCTCGAACGACGTGACCTCCTGGCGACCCAGCCGCCGGATCAGATCGAGGGCCTCGTCGAGGCGCCCCATCCGCTCGCCGACCGGGGGGTAGTCGATGCCGTACATGCGGTGCTCGGCCTCGTGCCACGCCGCGCCCAGCCCGAGGATGGCCCGGCCCTGGGTGACCTCGTCGAGCGTCACCGCCATCTTCGCCAGCACCGCCGGGTGCCGATAGGTCACGCCGGTGACGAGGGTGCCGACCTCGAGCCTCGTCGTGGTGGCGGCCAGGGCGGCGAGCGTCATCCACCCCTCGAGCTGCGGTCCCGGCGGCACCGCGGCCGACGGCCCCGGTCGCTGGCCCGGGTTGAGCGGCACCAGGTGGTCGAAGGTGAAGGCGGCCCGGAAGCCGAGCTCGTCGGCTGCTTGCCACACGTCGCGCAAGGCGGCGAAGGATGTGTTCTCGGGCGGTGTCTGGATGGCGATGTCGATCGGTCTCAACCTCTCACGTAGGCCTTGCCGATGGCCGCCGGTGCCGTCGCCCGACCCACGAAGGTGGCCAGGGCGACGAGGGCGATCAGGTACGGCAGGGCGAGCAGCAGGTCGTGGGGGAGGTCCACGCCCTGGGTCTGGGCCCGCAGCTGGAAGGCGTCGGTCAGCCCGAACAGCAGGCATGCGCCCAGCACGGGGACGGGCCGCCACTTGCCGAAGATCATGGCGGCGAGGGCGAGGAAGCCCCGGCCGGCGGTCATGTTGCGCTGGAAGACGCCGACCTGGGCCAGGCTCAGGTAGGCACCCCCCACGGCGGCCAGCACACCCGACAGGATCACCGCCTGGTAGCGGGTGCGGATCACGTCGATGCCGACCGAGGCGGCCGCCTCGGGGGCCTCGCCGCAGCTGCGCATCCGCATCCCGAACGGGGTCCGGAACAGCACGACCCACACCAGCGGCACGAGCAGCAGCCCCGCCCAGTCGAGCAGCGTCATCCGCTCGAACACCCGACCGAGGAACGGGATCCCCTCGACGAGCGGGAGGTGGATCGCACCGATGCGGTCGATCGACGCGCTGGCGCCCGGTGCTCCCCAGATCGGCTCGATCAAGGCCGCGGTCAGCCCCACCGCCACCAGGTTGATGGCCGTGGCCGAGACGATCTGGTCGGCCCGCAGGGTCACGCTGGCGAAGGCGTGGAGACCGCCGACCAGCGCACCCACCCCGATGGCGGCGAGCAGCCCGAGCCACGGCGTGCGGACCCACCACGTCACGGCCACGCCGGCGAAGGCCCCGAAGAGCATCTGGCCCTCGAGGGCGATGTTCATCACCCCGGCCCGCTCGGACAGCAGCCCGCCGAGGGCGGCCAGGATCAGCGGCGTCGACAAGAAGATGCCGGACACCAGCAGGTTGACGGAGAAGACGTCCCTCACGTGCGGGCCTCCACGGGTTCGGGGTCGGGGTCGAGCTCGGTGCGGAGCTCCGCACGAGGTGGGGGCCGGTCGTCACCGGGGGCGGCCGCCGGGCGTTGCCGGGCTCGGCGCCCGTCGAGCCACCGCTCGACGACGACCCGGCCGGCCACGGCGGCGACGACGAGGCCCGAGATCACGGTGACGAGGTCCTTGGACACCCCGGCCTGCGACTGGAGGAGCGTCGACCCGGCGCGGAGGATCCCGATGACCAGGGCGGCCGCGACCACCCCGATCGGGGCCACCATGCCGAGCAGGGCGACGGCGATGGCGTCGAAGCCGTAGCCAGGGCTGAAGGCGTCGAAGTAGCGCCCGTGGAGGCCGAGCACCTCGACCGCACCGGTGGTGCCCGCCAGGGCACCCGACAGGCACAGCGTCGTGACCTGGACGCGGGCCACCTCGATGCCGCCGAAGCGGGCGGCGGTCGGGTTGGCCCCCACCATCCGGAGGCGGAAGCCGCCGGGCGTGTGGCGCAGGTACCACCAGCAGGCGACGGCCAGGGCGAGGGCGAGCAGGAAGCCGGCGTGGAGGCGGGTCGGCTCCCAGATCGGCGGCAGCTCGGCGGATGGCCTGATCCGCTCGGTGGCCGACGGCTGGGTCTCGCTGACGAACAGGCCGCCCGGGCTCACCAGGTAGGTGGAGAGGCTGAAGGCGACGTAGTTGAACATCACCGTGGTGATGACCTCGTGGACGCCCCGGAAGGCCTTGAGCAAGGCGGGGACGAGCGCCCAGAGGGCGCCGGCGGCGGCGCCCGCAGCCAGCGCCGCCGCCAGGTGGACCCCCGTGGGCAGGTCGAGCTCGGCACCGACGGCGCCGGCGGCCAGACCCCCCACGACCAGCTGACCCTCGACGCCCAGGTTGAGCAGGCCGCCCTGGAGGGCCAGGGCGACGGCCAGCCCACCGATCAGGAGCGGCGTCGCCGACACGAGCGTCTCGGCCAGGCCGCGGTCGCTGCCGAGGCTCCCGTCGAACAGCGCCCGGTAGGCCTCGAGCGGGTTGCCCCCGTCGATGCCGATCACCGGGGCGGCGGCGACCATTGCCGCCACGACGGTGCCGACGAACAGCGCGATCGAGGTCAGCGGGCGGCGGCTGGTCGCCGCCTCGCGCAGCCAGCGCCCGATGCCGCGCCCGACGGTCGGTGCGTCGGGCGCGACGGGAGCGATCACGCGGCGTCCTCGTGGGCACCGGTCATCCAGACGCCGAGCAGGGTGGCGTCGGCGTCGCCTCCGGCGGTCTCGCCGGCGACGGAGCCGTCGCGGAGCACCACGATGCGGTCGGCGACGGCGGTGATCTCGGCCAGGTCGAGGCTGACCAGCAGCACGGCGCACCCGGCGGCGCGCAGACGGGCCAGCTCCTCGTGGACGAAGGCGGTCGCGCCGACGTCGAGGCCGCGGGTCGGCTGGGCGGCGACGATCAGCCTCGGGGCCCGGGCCACCTCGCGGCCCACGACCAGCTTCTGCTGGTTGCCACCCGAGAGCTGGCGCAGCGTCGCGCCCAGCCCCGACGTGCGCACCCCGTACCGCTCGACCACCCCGGCGGCCAGCCGGTCCATGGCGGGGCGCGACAGGCGGAAGCGACCGGGCGCGACCGGTGCCGTGGTGTGGTGGCCGAGGGCGCAGTTCTCGGCGAGGGTCAGGTCGAGGGCCACGGCGGCGGTGTGGCGATCCTCGGCGATGTGGGCCAGGCCGGCCTCGAGGCGACGGGCGACCGGCCAGCGGGTGACATCCGCGTCGCCCAGCGCGACCCGGCCGGTCCGGCAGCGCCGCACGCCGAGCACCAGCTCGACCAGCTCGGTCTGGCCGTTGCCCTCCACGCCGGCGACGCCGACGATCTCGCCGGCGTGCACCGCCAGGTCCACCGGACCCAGGTCGTGGCCGTCGGAGGCGCCGTCGAGCCGGAGCACCACCGGGCCGGGCGCGCCGGCGCGAGCCGGCGCCGGCGGCAGCGGGCGCCCGACCATCGCCACCGACAGCTCCTCCTCCAGGCGCTGGCGCGCCGGCCCCTCGACCCGCTCGTGGTCCGCCAGCGAGCGGGACGCCACCACGGCGCCGTCGCGCAGCACGGTGACCTCGTCGCACAGGGCGACGATCTCGGTGAGCTTGTGGCCGATGAACACGACGGTGCAGCCCTCGGCGGTCAGCCGGGCCAGCACGGCGGCCAGCTCGGCCACCTCGGGTGGGGCCAGCGCGGCGGTGGGCTCGTCGAGGATGAGCACCCGGGCCCCGCGGTGAAGGGCCTTGAGGATCTCGACGCGCTGGCGGGCGCCGACGGCCAGGTCGGCGACCCGGCGGGTCACATCGAGCCGGAAGCCGTACCGGTCGGCCAGGTGCTGCACCTCGCTCTCGGCCCGGGTCCGGTCGACCAGCAGCCGCCCCCGGCGCCGGGGCTCGTGCCCCAGCACCAGGTTCTCGGCCACGGTGAAGTCCGGCACCAGGCTGAAGTGCTGCTGGACCATGCCGATGCCGGCGGCCAGGGCATCGGCCGGGGATCGGAACCGACGCTCCTGGCCGTCGACCTCGATGGTGCCGGCGTCGGGCGGCACGAGCCCGAACAGCACCTTCATCAGGGTCGACTTGCCCGCCCCGTTCTCGCCCAGGAGGCCGTGCACGGTGCCGGCCTCCAGGGTGAGGTCGATCCCGTCGTTGGCCACCACGCCCGGGTAGGCCTTGGTGATGCCGTGCAGCCGCACCGTGGGGGCGGCGGCGACGGGGGCGGGGCGGGCGGTCACGACCTACTCCGCCGGGACCTCGAGGGCGCCCGAGGCGATCTCCTCGCGGGCCGCCTCGACGGCATCTTGGACCTCGGTGGGCAGGTCCCCGAACGTGTCCTCGCAGACGCCGACGGCATCCTCGGCCAGGCCCTCGGTGATGGCGCCGCCCTCGAACGAGCCGTCATCGACGGCCTGGGCGGTGCGCTCGACAACACCGGCCACGTCCTTGGTTGCCGAGGTCAGGAAGTTGTCCGGGGCCAGATCCTGCTTGCACGTGTCGGTGCCCACGACCCAGAAGCCCTCGCCCCGGCTCTGGGCCTCCTCGAACACGCCCAGCCCGCCGAGGCCGGCGACCTCGAACACGAGATCGGCGCCGCCGTCGTAGAAGCCGGCCGCCAGCTCCTTGGCCTTCTGGGAGTCGTCGAAGGCCCCGACGTAGGACACCTCGACGGTGACGTCAGGGTTGACCGATGCCACTCCGGCCTCGAAGCCCTTCAGGAAGCGGACGACCGGCGGGATCTCCTGGCCGCCGACGAAGCCGATGGTGTCGGACTCGGTGGTCTCTCCGGCGATGATGCCGGCGAGGTAGGCCGCCTCCTGCTCCTTGAACGTCACGCTGGCGACGTTGGGGAGCGGCTCGCCGTCGGCGTCGGCGGCCACCGCGTCGATCAACAGGAACGACGAGTCCGTGTGGGCCTGGGCCACCTCGGCGATGGCGTCGGTGATGAGGAAGCCGACGCCGACCGTGAGCGACGAGCCGTCGGCGACCGCTTGCTCGAGGTTGGGCACGTACTGGGCCTGCTCGCTCGACTCGATGACGACGGCCTCGCCACCCAGGTCCTCGGCGGCCGCCTCGAGACCGGCGTAGGCCAGGTCGTTGAAGCCCTTGTCGCCCAGGCCGGCCTGGTCGGTGACCATCGTCCAGGTGGCGTCGCCTCCTCCCCCGCCGCTGGTGCCGCTCGAGCCGGCGGCATCATCGCCGTCGTCGGAGCCGCATGCGGCGAGGAGCAGGGCGCCGGCGATGATGAGGGCGGCGGCGGGGCGCGCGCCGCCAAGACGGTGTCGGGACATGGGTCTCTCCGGTGGTGTCGTCGGACCCGGTGGTGGGCCCGAGGGATCAGGGGTGGGGGATCAGCGACGGATGCGGGCCCAGGTCGCGTCGGGGGCGACGGTGGTCTCGGCGGCCAGCTCGGCGAGCACCCGGCGGTACTCAAGGGTCATCCGGTCGGACTTGGTGTGGAGCTCGGTGGTGGTCTCGATGGGGAAGTTCGGGTTGACGCCCTCGAGCAGCACCCTGTCCTCCTCCTGCACGGTCCGGTCGACGGCGGCGATGGCGTCCCAGACCTCCGGGCTCGGGGCGTCGCTGCGGGCGATGAACTGGCAGAAGAGCGTCGTGTGGTCGTCGACCGGCGTCGCCGTCTTGAACAGGACGTGGCGCAGGCCGTTCTCGTGGTACTCGAGCACCCCGCGGAAGACGAGCGGGTTGACCAGCTCGGCGTGCGTCGTGCGCTCGGTGAGGTCGCTCTGGATGCCGGTGTTGCGCTTCTGCGCCTCGTTGACCGCGACCACGTAGCTGGTGGAGAAGAGGATCCTGAGCCCGTCGCGCTCGACCGTGAACGGCGAGAGCCGCGGGTTGGCGGCTGAACCGACCGAGTTGCGGTGCACCCAGGCGACGTGGCTGACGTCGAGGGCGTTGTCGATGATCCGGGGCGCCGAGGCCCTCCAGGTCGCCATCATCTCGTGGATCAGCGCGTAGCCGCTGTCGGGCGCCGCTTCGGGCAGGTCGGGGATGTCCTCGCGGGGCATGCCGACGCACACCCACACCAGGCCGTAGCGCTCCTCGACCAGGATCGAATCGACGTGGGCTCGGGGCGGAACCGGCAGGTCGGGATCGGCGGCCGGGATCTCGACGCACTGGCCGCTGCCGTCGAAGCGCCAGCCGTGGTAGGGGCAGACCAGGCAGCCGTCGGTGACCCAGCCCTGCGACAGCCGGGCCGACCGGTGCGGGCACTCGTCGACGCCGGCGTGGACGGGGCCGGCCGGGGTGGGCCGCCAGGCCACGTAGTCCTCACCGAAGATGCGGAACGGGCGGGGCGCGTCGGTGACCTCGTGGTCGTAGGCGATCGGGTACCAGTACTCCCGGAGGGCCGGGACCTCGCTCACCAGCACCGCTGCTCCCCTGCGTCCGTCAGAACCATATGCGTGCATACGGTAAGCGCACATGACATCCTCGGCAATGCCCGACGGGCATGGTTCACGGAGCCGAAACACCGGCGTGACGCCGCCCCGCACCGGATGCCGGGATCGTGCATGATGTGTGCGCGTTCCGTCGACGAGGAGACCGGCATGGCCGACGAGGAGCCGGGGCTGCCCGTGAAGCTGGGGCCGGTCTCGAACGGCGAGTTCGTCCCCGTCCCGCACTCGCCCACGGTCGCCGAGGCCATCCGCCGCACGCACCAGCTGGCCGACGTCAACGCCCGCCGCCTGGGGATCTCCCGGCGCCGCTTCCTCACGGGAGCGACCGGCGCGGCCGCCACCTTCTTCGTGCTGGCGGCGTGCTCGAAGGAGGAGGCCAGGAGCCGGGGCGAGGAGCCCGGCGGCACCTACGACGTGTCCGAGGAGGCGACGCTCGACACCGACGCCGCCCTCGAGGAGCTGGGCGGCGGGGAGTTCATCTTCGACGTCCAGTCCCACTACGTGAACCAGGACCTGGCCCAGCCCGGGGGCGAGTGGACCTCGGCCTTCCCCCACGCCGCCTGCCCCGAGGGGGCCGAGGACGCCAACCCCGGGCGTGCTTCACCGTCGACGCCTACTTCCGGGAGATGTTCGTCCGGTCCGACACGACGATGGCGATCCTGTCGGCCCTGCCGGCGCAGGCCCTCGACGGGCTGCAGTCCGGCGACATGGTCCACGCCATCGACGTGGCCACCCGCCTCGGCTGCGACGGCCGGGTCCTGATGCACGGCGGCGCCTACCCGCACCACGGCGAGCTGGAGGCGAGCCTGCTGGCCATGACCGACACCCGGGACCGCTACGACATCGCGGCCTGGAAGATCTACACGATGACCCCGGTCGACTCGCACTTCTACTTCGACGACCACGACCCGGCCCGGCCCCAGATCGGGCAGCGCTTCATCGACCACGTCCGCGACATCGGCCCGCCCATCATCTGCACCCACAAGGGCATCAGCTCGATCGTCGGGACCACCCCCGAGCTGGCCGACCCCAGCGACATCGGCCCCGCCGCGGCCCGCAACCCCGACATCTCGTTCGTGATCTACCACTCGGGGTTCGAGCCCGGGCAGGGCGGCGTGGGCCCCTACGACCCCGACGACCCCGCCCCCCAGGGCGTCGACCGCCTGATCCGCTCGCTGGAGACCGCCGGCGTCGGGACCAGCGCCAACGTCTACGCCGAGCTGGGCGGCACCTGGTGGTTCCTGATGCGGGACACCACCGCCGCCGCCCACGTCCTCGGCAAGCTGCTCAAGCACGTCGGGCCCGACCGGGTGGTGTGGGGCACGGACTCGATCTGGTTCGGCACGCCGCAGGACCAGATCCAGGCGCTGCGGACCTTCCAGATCTCGGCCGAGCTCCAGGAGCGCCACGGCTACCCGGAGCTGACCGACGAGCTCAAGGCCGACATCTTCGGCCTCACCTCCGCCCGGCTCTACGGCATCGAGGTGCCCGAGAGCACCTGTGCGGTGAGCGCCGTCGACATCGAGCAGATCCGGGCCACCCTCCCCCCGGCCCGGACCTACGGCCCCACCACCTCGGCCGAGGCCCTCCGCCTCATCGCCGCCCACCAGGGCGGCTACGAGCTCTAGCGGACGCGACGGGACGCGACGTGCCTGGCACGTCGCGTCCTCTCCGGTGGCGGGCAACGGGCGTTGCCAAGTGGTAGCCACTGCGGCGTGGGTCACAGCACCATCGCCATCGCCGACACGCCCGACCTCCTCACCGCCGAGTGGCTGACCGCCGCCCTGGGGCCGCACCTCGGCGGAGGGCGCGTCACCGCCGCCCACGCCTCCCCGGTGGGCACCGGCCAGATGTGCGACAGCCTGCGGCTCGCCCTCACCTACGAGGGCGCCCCCGCCACCGCGCCGGCGTCGGTCGTGGCCAAGCTGCCGGCGGCCGACCCCACCAGCCGGGCCACCGCCCTCTCGCTGCGGAGCTACGAGAAGGAGGTCCGCTTCTACCAGCAGCTCGCCCCCGACCTCCCGATCCGCACGCCGACCGTCTTCCACGCCGACATCGACCCGGCCACCGCGTCGTTCGTCCTCCTCCTCGAGGACATGGCCCCGGCCCAGGCCGGCGACCAGCTGGCCGGCTGCTCCCCCGCCGTCGTCGCCTCGGCCATCGACGAGCTCGTGCACCTCCACGCCCCCCGCTGGGGCGACCCCACCCTCGCCGAGATGGAGTGGCTGCACGGCGACATCGAGGCCGGGCGGGCGTTCCTCGGCATGCTGCTGCCCAACCTGTGGGCGGGGTTCAAGGCCCGCTACGGCGACGTCCTCGACCCCCACGTGGTGCCCGTGGGCGAGGATCTGTTCGCCCACCTCGGGGCGTACCTGACCCTCACCGGATCGCCGCTCACCATCACCCACGGCGACTACCGGCTCGACAACCTGCTGCTCGACCCCGACGACGGCCACGTGCTCGGGGTCGTCGACTGGCAGACGGTCGCCGTCGGCCCCGCCCTCCACGACGTGGCCTACGTGATGGGCGCCGGGCTGCTGCCCGAGGACCGCAGGCCGGTCGAGGAGGAGCTGGTGCGGCGCTACCACGACGGCCTGCTCGCCGCCGGCATCGACGGCTTCGACTGGGACACCTGCTGGCACGAGCACCGACGCGGGACCTTCGCCGGGCTGGTGATGGCCGTGGCCGCGTCGATGCTCGTCGAGCAGACCGAGCGGGGCGACCTGATGTTCCTGGCCATGGCGTCCCGCCACGCCCAGCACGCCCTCGACCTCGACGCCGTCGAGCTCCTGCGGTCGGGGACGCCCGGGTGAAGGCCTCACCTACGAGGGCCCGCACCACGTCGGCGTGTCGGACGTGGCCGACGCCGCCCTCGTCGACGACGAGGCCGCCGTGGTCCGGATCACGGCGTCGGGCATCTGCGGATCGGACCTGCACATCTACGACGGCCACGGGTTCTCGCCCACCACCGGGTACACGCTCGGCCACGAGGCGGTGGGCATCGTCGAGGAGGTCGGGCCCGCGGTCCACACGGTGCGGCCCGGCGACCGGGTGCTCGTCACCGCCTCGGTGGCCTGCGGGCGCTGCTCGCCCTGCGGCCACGGCCACATCACCCTGTGCGAGACGGGCGAGTCCGGCTGCTGGGGGCTGGGCCACGCCCTGCCCGGCACCCAGGCCGAGGCCCTCGCCGTCCCCGCCGCCGACCGCAACCTGGTCCCCCTGCCCGAGGCGCTCAGCGACGCCGCCGGCATCGTCCTCACCGACAACCTCCCCACCGCCTGGTACGGCGCCCGGCGGGGACGGTGCGGGCCCGGCGACACCGTCGCCGTGGTGGGGCTGGGACCCGTCGGCCTGCTCTCGGTGCTCTCCGCCCAGGTGATGGGGGCGGCGCGCGTGCTGGCCATCGACCTGGTGCCCGGCCGGCGCGCCGCCGCCGCGGCCCTCGGGGCCGAGCCCATCGACGCCGAGGACGTGCGCGCCGCCGTCACCGAGGCCACCGGCGGCCGGGGCGTCGACGTGGCCCTCGAGGCGGTCGGGGCCGACGCCACGGTGACCCTCGCCCTCGACCTCGCGGGGCGGGAGGGCCGGGTCTCCATCGTCGGCGTGAACCAGAGCATGGACTTCCGCATGCGCATGGTCCTGGCCCAGCTCAAGTGCCTGGAGATCCACATCGGGCTGTGCAGCGTCCAGCACGAGCTGCCCACGCTGATGCGCCTCGCCACCGCCGGCCGGATCGACCCCTCCGTGGTCGTCACCCACACCATGGACCTGGCCGAGGGCCCCGACGCCTACGCCCTCTTCGCCTCCCGGGCCGAAGGGGTCGGGAAGATCCTGCTGCGGGCCTGACGAGCGGGAGTGACGGGGCCGCCGCCGGGTAGCACCTGGGCCTTGCCCCGCCCCGCTCCCCGCACCCTCGCGCTGGCCGGGACCGCGACCGCCACGGCGACGTTCCTGCTCACCGCCCGATCCGACGTCCTCGCCGTGCGCCTGGCGCCGCTCCTGGTGGCCTTCGGAGGCCTGGCAGCGACGATCGCCCTCGCCCGGAGGGGCCAGGGCCCGTCGACCCGGGCGGTGCTCGGGACCGCCGCCCTCCTGGTCGGCCTCGCCGTCGCCCTCCCCCCGCTGCACTCCCAGGACGTCTACCTCTACGGGATGCAGGGCCGGATCGTGGCCGTCCACGGGTCCAACCCCTACCTCCACGAGCCGGGCGCCTTCGCCGACGACCCCCTGCACGACGAGGTCTCCCCTCCCTGGCGGGACGACCGGAGCAACTACGGGCCCGCCTTCACCGCGGTCGAGGCAGCCGTCGCCACCGTCGCCGGACCGTCCCCCACCCGGGTGCGCGTGCTGTTCCAGCTGGTGGCCGCGGCGGCCGTGCTGGGGGCGCTGGCCCTCCTGCGGCGGGCCGGGGTCGAGCCCGGCGGCCTGGCCCTGGTCGGGCTGAACCCCGTCGTGATCGCCAAGGGGGTGAACGAGGGCCACGCCGACGCCCTCCTGGGCGTGCTGCTGCTGGCCGCGGTGCTCGCCGCCCGGCGCCGGCCGGTGGTGGCCGCCGCCGTCCTCGGCGTCGCCGCCCTGGTCAAGCCGTTCGCGCTCGTGGCCGGCGTCGGCCTGGTCGCCTGGCTGCTCGTCCGGCGCGGCTGGCGGACAGCCGCGGCCGCCAGCGCGGCCACCGGCGCCACCGTCGCCGGCGGCTACCTCCTGGTCGGTGGGCCCCGGGCCCTCGAGCCGCTCCGGGAGGCCGGGCTCCAGCAGTCGCGGAGCTCGCTCTGGGCCCAGCCCCGCCTCGTGCTCACCGAGGCCTGGGTCGCCCAGGGCCGCGACGGCGGCACCGCCGGGCTCGAGGCGCGCCAGCTGGTGGCCGCCCTGGCCCTGGCCGTGGTGGCCGTCGTGGTGGTGGCCGTGGTGTTCCTGGTCCTCCGCCGGGCCGACGCCCGCACGGCCCCGGACCCGGCGCTGGTCGTGACGGCCGCCTTCCTCGCCTACCTGCTCGCCAGCGTCTACGTCCCGGCCTGGTACGTCGCCGCCGCCCTCCCCGTCGCCGCGGTGTGCTGGCGGTCCCGGGGCGCGGTCCTCGTCGCCGTCCACGGTGCCGTGCTGAGCGTCGTCTACACCTACTCGGCCCACCTGGGTGACGACCCCATGGCGCCGGCGCTGCGGGGCTTCTCCACGTGGGTCGTGCCGGCCGCCCAGGCGCTGGTGGTGGTGGCCATCCTGGCCCGGGCGGCCCGGACCGCCCTGCGGTGGTGGCGGGGCCGGGGCGGAGTCGGTTCCACAAGAGGACCGACAGCGGTAGCCTCGCTGCGGTGAAGCGCACACCGTTCGGCGACTGGCCCTGCTCGGTGGCCCGCACCGTCGACATCCTCGGCGACTGGTGGACGCCGCTCGTGCTGCGGGAGGCCTACCTGGGGACGCGCCGCTTCGACGTCTTCCAGCGCAACCTGGGGATCGGCCGCAACATCCTCACCCAACGGCTCAACCGCCTGGTCGACGAGGGCGTCCTCGCCCGCCGCCCCTACCAGGAGCGCCCGCTGCGCCACGAGTACGTCCTGACCGACAAGGGGCGCGACCTGTTCGGGGTCATCGCGGCCATGAAGACCTGGGGCGACCGCTGGCTGGCGGGCGACGACGGCCCGCCGCTCACCTACCACCACACCCCCTGCGACCACGACATGGATGCCGAGGTCGTGTGCTCCCACTGCCGCCAGCGCCTCGACGTCCGCCAGGTCCGGGCCCACCCCGGCCCCGGCGGGCCCGCCCCCGCCGAGCCCACGGCGACGTCTGCCGGCTGACGCGAACCTGCGACAACCCCGGACGTGCGACACCCCGCCAGCACGGCCCTCGCCCTGTCGCAGGGTGCGGGCTGTCGCAGGAACGAGCGGGCCGACGGGCCGGGGGCGGCCGGGTGGGGCGTCGGTACTGTCGGTGGATGGCCGACGCCGACCACCCCAACGTCGCCGCCGTCCGGGCCGCGCTCACGGCCCGCGGGGCCCCGTTCGCGGTGCGGGTCCTGCCCGACGCCGTGGCCACGGCGCGGGCGGCGGCCGAGGCCCTCGGGGTCGCGGTCGGTCAGATCGCCAGCTCCCTGGTGTTCTCGGCCGACGGCGAGCCGCTGCTCGTCCTGACCTCCGGCGCCCACCGCGTCGACACGACCAAGGTGGCGGCCGGCCTCGGCGTCGGATCGGTCGACCGGGCCGACGCCGCCTTCGTCCGGGCCGCCACCGGCCAGCCGATCGGTGGGGTGGCCCCCGTCGGCCACCCGACCCCGGTGCGCACCCTGGTCGACACCGCGCTGGAGGCCTACGACGAGGTCTGGGCCGCCGGGGGCATCCCCCACGCCGTCTACCCGACGACCTTCGCCGAGCTGGTCCGGGTCACCGACGGCACCCCCACCGAGGTGGCCTGAGCCTCGCTGTCACACCCCGGGAGGATGAATCCCGGCATGTGCGAGATGTTCGACGGAAGGACCCTCGGCGAGGACCTCGACCGCATCGGTCGGAGTGGGTCTGACCCACACCGACCGCCTGCCCGACGACCGGCGCCCGGACCTCGACGTCGTGCAGGTCCTCGTCCCGGACGTCGTCGCGCACGGCCCGCGCCCGGTGCGCGAGCGGCTCGACCGCCCCTTCGCCCGGACACCGTGACGGCGATGAGCTCCGAGCGGTCCGGGAGTCCGCCCTGGGCCGCAGCAGCAGGAGGTTCGGGATGGCCCGGTTCGTCTACTCGGTGACGATGTCGTTGGACGGCTTCATCGCCGGACCCGAGGGCGACATGGCGTGGATGGTGCCGTACCTCGGTCCCAACCCGGCGATCGACGCCTTCATCGCCGAGGTCGGCGCCGTGCTGGTCGGCGGGGGGACCCTCCGCGGGCGCGACCCCTACGAGGGCACCGAGGGCGAGGGCGAGGTCTTCGGCGGGGGGTGGGAGGGCCCGCAGGTCGCGGTGACCGGCCAGGTCCTCGACGGGGTGACGTGCACGCCCGTCCTCGACGAGGGCATCCGCCTCGCCGGCGACGCCGCCGGTGACCGCGTCGTCAACGTCCTCGGCGCCACCGTCGCGCGGGGCCTGCTGGAGCGGGGCGGGCTCGACGAGGTCCTCACCAGCATCGCCCCCGTCCTCCTCGGCGACGGCACCCGCCTGTTCGACCACCCCGGGGGCACCCACGTGCGGCTCGAGCCCATCAGCGTCGACCACGTCCCCCTCGCCACGACCCTCCGCTACCGCGTCGTGCGCTGATCGCGGCGGCGCCGTCAGCCGGGCAGCAGCGGCACGAGGCGCTCCAGCACGGAGAGCTGGTCGGCGGGGCCGCCGTCGAGCTTGGCCAGGATCGTGGTGATGCCGACCGAGGCGTGGAGCGCGAGGCGCTCGGCGACCTCGGTCTCGGAGCCGATGAGGTTGGTGAGCCGTCCCAGGTCGAGGGGCACGGCGGCGGCGGCCCCCTCCCGATCGCCCGACCGCCACCGCTCCTGCACCCGGGCGACGTCGTCGGCGTAGCCCAGACGGCCGAAGGCGTCGTTGTAGAAGTTGCGCCCGCCCGAGCCCATGGCCCCGATGGTGAAGGCGTAGCCCCGGGCGTGGCGGACCACGGCGGCGTCGGTCGCGGCGGGATCGTCGGTCAGCTCGACGGCGACCGGGGCGACCAGGTCGAGGTCGGCGAGGGTCCGCCCGGCGGCGGCGGCGCCCTCGCCCAGCGCGTCGAGGACGACGTCGGCGGCCTCGGGCACGAAGGCGTTGCCCAGCCACCCGTCGGCGACCTCACCGGTGAGCCGGAGGTTGGCCGGACCCATGGCGGCGATGTGCACCGGCACGTGGGCCGGGGCGACGAGCGGGCGCAGGGCCCGGCCCTCGCTGTCGGGCAGGGGCAGGGGGTAGACGACGCCGTCGTGGACCAGGCGCTCGCCCCGGCTGACGGTCCGGATGATCTCGACCGTCTCGCGCGTCGTCTGCACCGGGCGGGTGAAGCGGACGCCGTGCCAGCCCTCCATGACCTGCGGTCCCGACACGCCGACGCCCAGGGTGAACCGACCGCCCGAGAGCGACTGGAGGCTGAGGGCGCTGGTCGCCAGGAGGGCCGGGCTGCGCGCCCCGAGCTGGACGACGAAGGTCCCCAGGCCGATCGTGGTCGTCTGGGCGGCCACGTGGGCCAGGCCGGTCAGGGCGTCGTAGCCCCAGACCTCCGGCACCCACACCGAGGCGACGCCCAGCTCCTCGAGCCGGCGGGCGTGGGCGCCGGCGTCGGGGGCGTGCGGGTCGAAGAGGACGCCGAGCCGCATGGGCGACGACCGTACGGCACCCCGCTCAGGGCTGCGTCGGTCCCGGAGGCGCCGTCGAGACCACCAGGCCCTGCTGCACCAGCGCCTCGTGGACACCGTTGACGACCGACGTCATCTCCTTCTGGGCCTTGCTGGCCCCGAGGGCGCCCCCGCTCCAGCCCGTCGAGGCCGGCGCGATGCGCAGGAGCGTCGTGTCCGGCTCGCCGCCCTGGGCCACGGAGTAGTCGAGGATCATGCGCCGGGCGAACCCGCCGGCCAGGGCCCGGGCCGCCTTGGACCCGACCTCGGCCCGACCGCCCCAGCCGGTGGCGTCGGGGGTGAGGGTGTAGCCCTGGGAGGCGAGCACCTCGCCCACCGTCCTCAGCACCGCGGCGCCGTCGGCCCCGGTGGTCCAGTGCACAGCCTCCATCTGTCCTCCTCAGGGTCGGTCGGAGCCGCATCGTAGGACGACCGGCCGGCGCCCCCGACCGACGACGGATCGAGCGCGGCACAGGTGTCGGACGTGTCCCACCCGCCCGTCAGTTCACTCCTGCAACGCACGACGGAGACGGCTACCGTCCGGCTGTGCGCTACCGGGACTGCCCCACCGTCGAGGTCACCCAGCGGATGGCCGTCGACGCCGAGACGGCCTGGGCCGCCGTCACCGACATCACGCTGCCCGCCCGCTTCTCGCCCGAGCTCCAGGAGGTGGCCTGGCTCGACGGGGCGACGGCGCCGGCGGTCGGCGCCCGCTTCCAGGGCCGCAACCGCAACGAGCACCTCGGCGAGTGGACCACGACGTGCACGGTGGTCGAGCTCGACCCGCCGCGCCGCTGGACGTGGGAGGTCAGCGACGGCGACGAGGCCTGGTCGACGTGGGGCTTCGAGGTCGATCCCGTGCGCGACGGCGTCGTGGTCCGCCAGTGGCTGCGCATCGGCCCGGCGCGGTCGGGGCTGAGCATCGCCATCGACGCCATGCCCGACCGCGAGGCCCGCATCATCGAGGTCCGCCTGGCCGAGCACCGAGCGGCCATGCAGGCCAACCTCGACGGCCTGCGCACCGAGCTCGAGGGCTGAGCCCGAGCGCACGGTCACCCACACCGTTCTGAGCCAGGGATCGGCCATCGATGGCCCGTTCCTGCCTCAGAACGGTCAGCGCGGCGATGCGGCGGCCCCGGCTGCGGGACCGGTCGGCACCGCGGGCCATGCTGGGGGCGTGAGCTGGACCATCGAGGGGGACTTCGCCGCCGACGGGGCGGTGTGCGTGCGGGGGGCGTTCCCTCCCGACGAGGTCGCCCTGGCCGCCTCGGCCATCGACGCCGTCCTGGCCGACCTGTCCCCCACGGCCAAGCGGGCCAGCGCCGACGACGACGGCGCCTTCGTCGAGGACTTCCGCCGCTGGACCGAGATCCCCGCCATCGAGGAGCTGGCCCGCACCTCGGCCGCCGCGGCCATCGCCGGCGAGCTCACCGGGTCGACGCAGGTGCGGCTCCACCACGACCACGTGCTCGTGAAGGAGCCCGGCACCCGCCAGCCCACGCCGTGGCACCAGGACCTCCCGTACTACGACATCGACGGCCGCCAGCTGGTGAGCATGTGGATGCCCGTCGACCCGGTGCCCCGCTCCTCGTCGCTCGCCCTCGTGGCCGGCTCGCACCTCGGCCCCTGGTACATGCCGCGCACCTTCCTCGACGGCGAGGCCCGGTGGTTCCCCGAGGGGACGCTGGCCGACCTCCCCGACATCGACGGCGACCCCGCGGCCCACCGCATCCTGGCCTGGGCCCTGGAGCCGGGCGACGCCGTGTTCTTCCACATGCTCGCCCTCCACTCCGCCCCCGGGTTCCCCGGCCCCGGGCGACGGCGGGTGCTGTCGCTGCGGTTCCTGGGCGACGACGCCGTGCACGCGCCGCGGCCGTGGGCCACGTCGCCGCCGTTCCCCGGTCTGGCCGACGAGCTGGCCGCCGGGGCCCCGATGGACCACCCCCTGTTCCCCGTCGTGTGGACGCGGGGGTGACGATGGACCGGACACCGCTGTCGGGTCGGGTCGCCGCCGGCCGGGCCTTCTCCGCCTCCCGCCGGGTGCGGTGGGGTGACGTCGACCGGCGGGGCCGCCTCCGCCTCGACTCGATCGCCCGCCACCTCCAGGACGTCAGCAACGACGACACCCGCGACGCCGGGTTCGACCTCGCCGTGCCCTGGGTCGTCCGCCGGACCGTGATCGACATCGTCACCCCGCCGGCGCCGGGCGAGATCCTCACCCTCACCACCTTCTGCGGGGCGCTCGGGGCCCGGTGGGCCGAGCGGCGCACCACCATCGAGGGCGACGGCGGGGGCCACGTCGAGGCGGCGTCGCTCTGGATCTCCCTCGACCCGGCCACCGGGCGGCCGGCCCGCCTGACCGACGAGTTCGTCGCCGTCTACGGGTCGGCCGCCGACGGCCGCACCGTGGGCGCCCGGCTCCACCATCCCTCGGCACCCGCTGACGGCGCCGCCACCACCCGGCCGTGGCCGCTGCGCAGCACCGACCACGACGGCATGGGCCACGTCAACAACGCGGCGACGTGGGAGCCGGTGGAGGACGAGCTCGACCGGCGCCGCCTGGTCCCGGTCCGGGCCGAGGTCGAGTACCGCGACGCCATCGACCCCCGCGACACCGTCGAGCTGCGATCGGCGGAGGAGGGCGACGAGCTGCGCGTCTGGCTCCTGGTCGACGGGGCGGTCCGGGCCTCGGCCCTGGTCCTCACCTCCCCCCGCTGACACCAGGGTGTGGACCGGCCCGGCCTGGGTAGGTTCGCCGTCGTGGAAACGGCTGTAGCCAGGAAGTTCGCCGCCCCCGACCGACGGCCGCGGGCCGCGGGGGCCCCGCTCGGCCCCGGCTCGGTGCTGTGGCGCATCGCCGGCGACGGCCGGGGCCTGATGACCGGGACCTCCGCCGGTGTCCTCCAGCTGCTCCACCCCGGCCTGGGCGCCGGCGTCACCGAGCACTCCGCCTTCTTCACCGAGCCGTGGGCCCGCATCATCCGGTCCATCCCGCAGATCTGGGGGACGATCTTCGCCCCCGACGACGGCGACGGCGACCGACGGGGCCGGGCCATCCGCGACCTGCACCCCGACATCAAGGGCGTCGACCACCAGGGCCGCCGCTACCACGCCCTCGACCCCGACGTGTTCTGGTGGGCCCACGCCACCTTCACCTGGGAGTTCCTCCGGGCCGCGGAGCTGTTCTTCCCCCTCCCGCTGACCCGGGCCGAGAAGGAGCAGCTCTACTCCGAGAGCGTCACCTGGTACCGCCGCTACGGCGTGAGCGACCGGCCCGTGCCCGTCGACCTGGCCGCCTTCGAGGCCCGCTTCGCCGAGATCTGCGCCCACGAGCTGGAGCTGACCCCGGCCGCCGACTGGGTCCTCCACCCCCCCGAGACGGCCCCGGAGCTGCCCGAGGCCCCCCTGCCCCTCCCGCTCCGCCCGGCCCAGCCGGTCGTCACCTGGCTGCGGGGTGAGAACCTGCGGCTGGTGACGCTCGGCGCCCTGCCCGACGTGGTCCGCCGCCGCTTCGCCATCCCGTGGTCCACCCGCGACCGCGTCGCCTTCGCCGGCACTGCCCTGGCCTTCCGCTCGATCGGCGCGACGGTCGGGCCCCGGGCCTTCGACGTCTTCTTCCCCCCCGGCACGCCGAAGCCAGATCGCAGGCCCGCTCGCGGGTCTGCGACCTGATCGCGCCGGGACGCTTCCCGCCGAAGCGGCTGCGCCGCCGGCTCATCCGACGCAGGCCGGGTGAAGGGGCTGCCGCCAGGCCGACCGGAGCGTCGTCGCCGCAGCAGAGCGCTGGACGACTGCCGCCGGCCGTGGATCGCCTTCCCGGCCGGAGGCCCGGCTTCGGTACCCTCGCCCGATGCTCACCATGCAGGCCGCCCTCCTGGGTCTCTCCGAGTTCTGGGCGGCCCGCGGGTGCGCCGTCCTGCAGCCGTACAACACCGAGGTCGGCGCCGGGACGATGAACCCGGCCACCTTCCTGCGGGTCCTCGGGCCCGAGCCGTGGAACGTGGGCTACGTCGAGCCCAGCGTCCGTCCCGACGACAGCCGCTACGGCGACAACCCCAACCGCCTCCAGACCCACACCCAGTTCCAGGTCATCCTCAAGCCCGAGCCCGGCAACCCCCAGGAGCTGTACCTGGAGTCGCTGGTCCACCTGGGGATCGACGTGGCCGCCCACGACATCCGCTTCGTCGAGGACAACTGGGAGTCGCCCGCCCTCGGCGCCTGGGGCCTGGGCTGGGAGGTCTGGCTCGACGGCCAGGAGATCACCCAGTTCACCTACTTCCAGCAGGCCGGCGGGCTCGTCCTCGACCCCCCCGCCACCGAGATCACCTACGGCATGGAGCGCATCCTCATGGCGCTCCACGGGATCGACCACTTCAAGGACATCCCCTACGCCGACGGCGTCACCTACGGCGAGCTGTTCGCCCAGGGCGAGTACGAGTGGAGCACGTACTTCCTCGACACCGCCGAGGTGGACCTCCTGCGGGCCCAGCTGGGCGACCTCGAGGCCGAGGCCCGACGGCTGATCGGCCTGGCCCTGCCGATCCCGGCCTACTCGCAGGTCCTCAAGTGCTCGCACACGTTCAACGTCCTCGACGCCCGCGGGGCCATGGGCACCACCGAGCGGGCCCGCGCCTTCGCCGCCATGCGCGGCCTGGCCCACGACGTGGCCGAGCTGTGGCGCGACAAGCGCGAGGAGCTGGGCTTCCCGCTGGGCCGGGCCGACGAGGCCGACCCCGCGCCGACCCCGGCGCCGCCGCCGCCGCCCGGCACAGAGCCGCGGGCGTTCTTCCTCGAGCTCGGCGTCGAGGAGCTCCCCGCCGCCGACGTGGCCGACGCCCTCACCCTGCTCGAGCGGGCGATCACCGACGGTCTCGAGGCCACCGACCTGCGCCACGGCGAGGTCACCGTCGCGGGCACGCCCCGGCGCCTGATCGTCGAGGTCGCCGACGTCTCGCCCGTCGAGGAGACCAAGGCCGTCGTCGTCCGCGGCCCGAAGGTGAAGGCGGCCTTCGACGCCGACGGCAACCCGACCAAGGCCGCCGAGGGCTTCGCCCGGTCGCGCGGCACCACGGTCGACGCCCTCACCCGCGTCACCGAGAAGGGCGAGGAGCACCTCGCCTTCGAGACGACGGGCGGCGGCCGCCCCGCCGCCGAGGTCCTGGCCGACATCGTCCCCCCCGCCCTCGGCAAGCTGCGCTTCGGGCGCAACATGCGCTGGCGGCCGGGCTCCGACACCCTCGCCTTCAGCCGACCGGTCCGCTGGCTCGTGGCCCTGCTGGGCGACGAGGTCGTGCCCACGGCGTGGGCCGGGCTGGCCGCCCATCGCCGGACCCGCCTGTTCCGCTCGACCGGGGAGCCCACGGCCGCCCTCCCGTCGGCCGAGACGGCGCTCGCCACCCTGGAGGAGCACGGCCTGGTCCCGGACCCGGCCGAGCGTCGCCGTCGCATCGTCGAGGGGGCCGACGCCCTCGCCACCGCCGAGGGCGGCACGGTCGACGTGGCGCGCTGGGACCGGCTCGTCGACGAGATCGTGAACCTGGTCGAGGCCCCGACTCCGGTGCTCGGCTCGTTCGACCCCGCCCACCTCGCCCTCCCGCCCGAGGTCCTCACCGCGGTGATGAGCAAGCACCAGCGGTACCTGCCGGTCACCGACGCCGACGGCGCCCTGCTGCCCCACTTCGTCACCGTCGCCAACGGGGCATGCGACCCCGACGTCGTCCGCGCCGGCAACGAGGCGGTGATCTCGGCCCGCTACGCCGACGCCACCTTCTTCGTCGCCCGCGACCGGGAGACGCCGCTGGCCGACCTGGCCGCCGGGCTGGCGACGATCACCTTCGACAGCCGCCTGGGCTCGGTGCGCGACCGGGTCGACCGGATCCACCAGACCGGTCTCGACCTGGCCGCGGACGTCCGGGCCGACGAGGCCGTGGTCGCCGTGGTCGACGAGGCCGGTCCGCTGGCCAAGTTCGACCAGGCCTCGTCGATGGTGGCCGAGATGACCTCGCTGGCCGGCACCATGGCCCGCTACTACGGCGCCGACGCCGGCCTCGCCCCGGCCGTCGTGGCCGCCATCGCCGAGACCGAGCTGCCCCGGGCCGCCGGCGACGAGGTGCCCGGCACCCTCGCCGGCGCCCTCCTCTCGCTGGCCGACCGGCTCGACCTGGTCACCGCCCTGTTCGCCGTGGGCGCCGAGCCCACCGGCAGCGCCGACCCCTTCGGCCTCCGCCGGGCCGCCCGGGGCATCGTCCTGGTCGCCATGTCGGGGATCGACCCGGCCCTCGACCGGTTCTCGCTCCGCCAGGGGCTCGAGCGGGCCGCCGGCCACCTCCCCGTCGACGTGTCGGCCGACCTGGTCGACCGGATCGTCCCCTTCGTCCGGCGCCGCTTCGAGCAGACGCTCCTCGACCAGGGTCACCGCCACGACCTGGTGCAGGCGGCCCTGCTCCACGCCGACCGCCCGGCCCACGTGCGGGCCGCCCTCACCGACCTCACCGCCGCAGTGGGCACCGAGCGCTTCGGCCTGGTGGCCGACGCCCTCAAGCGGGCCGACCGCCTGGTCGGCGACACCGACCGGGAGTCCCTCCCGGCGGTCTCGGCCGATCGGTTCGAGGACCCGACCGAGGGCGCCCTCCTCGCCGAGCTGGAGCGGGTCGAGGCGGCCGACGCGGCCGCGTCGGTCGCGGCCTACCTCGCCGCCGCCGAGCCCATGGCCACCGCCCTCAACGCCTGCCTCGACACGGTGATGGTGATGGCCGACGACCCCGACGTCCGGGCCAACCGCCTGGCCCTCCTCACCCGGGTCGCCGCCAGCGGCGCCACCGTCGTCGACTGGACCAAGGTCGAGTCGTGACCGCCGACCGGTGCCAGGCACCGGTCGGCGGTGCCGCCGCGGCCGTCGGCCGGGCGGTCGCGGTCAGGGGCTGATGGCCAGGAGGTGGCCGGCGGCGGACTCGAGGCGGAAGGGGCCCCGCCCGAGGGCGGGCGCCGCCAGCCGCACCCGGTCGCCGTGGAGCACCCGGCGGCGACCGTCCATGTCGACCAGCACGCTCCCGTCGGCCTCGACGGCGATCAGCTCGTCGTCGACGCGCAGCAGCGTCGGTGAGGGCGCCGGGGCCCACGACAGCGCCGTGCGCCCGGCGGTCACCGCCTCCATGATCGCCGCCGGCGAGCGGTCGGCGGCGGCCACCCAGGTCGTCGGCGTGCCCGGGGCGTAGCCCTGGCCGGCGTGGTGGAAGTCGCTCCCCCCGAGCAGCACGGGCCCACCGGAGCCGGGGTCCCAGCGGTCGAGCAGGCCCCACATGGCGGTGGAGCCCAGGTCCCGGAACCACCCGATGTGCCACAGCTCCAGCGCCGGCGGCAGGTCGGCGAGAGGGTGCTGCCACGAGCAGTCGCCCTCCAGGGGGTGGTTGATGCTGAGCAACCCGCCCCGGGCCTCGACGGCGGCCACCCACTCGGAGGCGGGGCGGCGGAAGTCGATCCAGCCGATGTCCCCGAAGGCGTTGGCGTGCCCCCGGGCGGTCGTGACCTCCTGCCCGGGGAGCAGGGTGATGTCGTGGGCGGCGCCGACGCCCGCCAGGTGCGGGTGGTGGGAGACCGTGTTGTGGTCGGTGACGGCGAGGACGTCGAGCCCGTTGGCGGTCGCCCGCCCCGCCAGCTCGGCGATGGTGGCCTCGCCGTCGGAGTGGACGGTGTGGGAGTGGAAGTCACCGGCGAACCAGGTCAGCCCGGCCGGGGCCGGGAGGGCGCGGTCGCTCCCGCGCGGTCCGACGCTCGGCGGCGGCGCGGGCGGCTCGGGGTCGACGTCGCCCACCGCCGGCGTGCTGATGGTGACCTCGACGGCGACGCCCTCGGCCGGGATCGCATGCAGCCCGAGCACGACCGCCCACCGTCCGGGCTCCACCTCGCCGGGGACGTAACCGGGGGTGGCCCGGTCGCGCCCGATCACGAACCGCGAGCGGGCGCCGCCGGACCAGCCCCGCCACCCGGTGGGCCCCTCGCACCCCAGGTCGACGACGGCGGCGTCGGTGTCGTAGCGCAGGGTCACCTCCACCGAGTCGGCCCCGCCCGGGTCGAAGACGAGCTCGGGGTAGCGCTGGGCGGCCTGGTCCTCCAGGTCGAACCGGAGGCGGTGGACGGCGGTGCCCACCGCTCAGCCCCGCCGCTCGTCGGTGATCGCCATGGCAGTCCAATCGGGTCGGCGACGCCGACCCCGTCCGGGTGGGGGGGTCGGAGGACGTGACGGTAGCCCCGGGCCCCGCCCGACGGTCGGGCCCGACGCGCCGCGGCGGCGGCCCGCCTGCTCGGCGCGCTCGCCCTCGCCCGCGGCCAACAACCCACCAACGGGGGAGGTCGACCCCTTCCCCTCCCGGGATCGGTGCGCGACGCTTGTCACAACCGGGTGGGGCGCATGGGACCGTCCCCCGGGAGGACGGGGACCATGAGCGACCACCACGGGGGCTACACGCCCCCGCCGCCGCCACCGCCAGGAGCATCCTCCGGGGGGTTCGGGCCCCCTCCGGCGCCGCCCGGGCGGCCGGGCACGACGCTCCCTCCGCCTCCTCCACCGCCGGCGGGGGCCGGGCCCTACGGATCCGGGCCGCCCACGACGCCGCAGACGTTCCCCCCGCCGGGGTACGCGCCGCCCACGCCCGGTCCCGGCGCCCCTCCCACCCCTCCGCCGCCGAGGAAGAAGGGGTCGTCGCGGTTCGGCCTGATCCTCGGGGGCGTCGCCGTGCTCGCCCTGCTGGCCATCGTGGCGTCGGCCATCGTGATCGTGCGGGGCAACCAGCGCGACGCCGACCGCCGGCGGGAGCGGGAGGAGGCGGCCGCCGCCCTGCTCGCCGACCAGGAGGACCTCGCCACCGCCGTGCGCGACGGTGACGGCGAGGCCGTGACGGCCCTGCTCGAGGACCGGCCGGCGCTGGTCGACGCCGACGCCGAGCCCCAGCCGACCGACGAGGTCGTGACGGTGGAGCTCGGCCCCGGCCCGGTCGGGTCGGCGCGGGTGGACCTGGACCCCGACGTCGAGTACTCGGTCGTGCTGGCGGACGACTCGGCCGGCGCCGAGCTGGTCCTCGTCGGACCCGACGACGAGGCGGTCGACCTCGGCGCGTCGCTCACGCCCACCACCGACGGCACCCACACCCTGCTGGCCACGGCCGAGGACGCCGACGTCGTCGAGGTCAGCCTGCGGCCCGTCCGCACCGAGGCCTACGAGTTCGACCCGGCCACCTACGAGATCGCCGAGCCGGGGGACATCGTCGACCTGACGATGGAGATCGCCGCCGACGAGCTCTACGACGTGATCTTCACCGGGTCCGGTGTGGTCGGGACCATCTTCGACGCCGAGGACCAGGTCGTGCTCGAGCTCGACCCGGCCGACGAGTCCGAGATCCGGTTCTCCAGCGGGTCCGACACCACCTACCGGCTGCGGATCGAGGGCGAGGACCCCCAGGCGACGGGCTCGGCCGAGGTCGACATCATCGCCCTGGCCCACTGGACGGCCTTCGCCGGCGAGGAGGGCGACGAGTTCTACCTCGAGAGCGAGACCGAGCCCGCCGTCGTCGAGCCCCGGCTCGACTCGGCCCGCAACGTGCTGACGTTCTGCCTGTACCTGCGGCCCGGCCTGGAGTTCCGGCTCGACTTCGTGCCCACCGCGGCCGGGGCGACGTGGGATCTGGACATCTTCGACGACGAGGCGGCCCGGGCCGCGGGGACGCCGTCGGACACCTTCACCAACGTGGAGGCGGCCGGGATCGACGTCGCCGCGCGCGACGTCGACCGCTCGCCCTGCTACGACCTGCGCCCCACCAGCGACATCACCAGCGGTGTCGACGTGCAGGTCTCGGCCCAGGTCCCCTGACCGTGCACCTCTGACCCCCGGGCCGTCGGCCCCCGTCAGCGCAGACGGGAGAGCCGGCGCTCGAGGTGGCGCTGCTCGACCCGGCTGGTGGCCCGGCGCACGGCCTCCCGGTAGGCGTCGCGGGCGGCGTCGACCTCGCCCGCCCGCTCGAGGAGGAACGCCCGCGCCGCGTGGAGCCGGTGGTGGTCGGCGAGGCGCTCGTCGTCGGCGACCGTGTCGAGCACGGCCAGGCCGGCAGAGGGGCCGTGGACCTCGGCCACCGCCACCGCCCGGTTCAGGGTGGTCATCGGGTTGGGGGCGACCCGTTCGAGGAGGTCGTAGAGGGCGAGGACCTGGTGCCAGTCCGTGTCCTCGGCCGACGGGGCCTCATCGTGGACGGCGGCGATGGCCGCCTGCAGCTGGTACGGGCCGAGGGCGGGCGAGGCCGCCAGGGTCGCCTCGACCAGGGCCACCCCCTCGGCCACCAGGTCGCGGTCCCACAGGTCCCGGTCCTGCTCGTCGAGCGGCACCAGGTCGCCGTCGCGCACCCGGGCCGCCCGCCGGGCCTCGGTGAGCAGCATCAGGGCGAGCAGGCCGGCGACCTCGGCGTCGGCCGGTCGCAGCCGGTGGACCTCGCGGGCCAGGCGCACCGCCTCGGCCGTGAGGTCGCGCCGGTGGAGCTCGGCCCCCGAGCTGGCGGCGTAGCCCTCGTTGAACACGAGGTAGAGGACGTGGAGGACCGCCCGCATGCGCTCGCCCAGCTCGGGCTCGTCGGGGAGGGCGAAGGTGGCGCCCGCCCTCCTGATGGTGGCCTTGGCCCGGCTGATGCGCTGCGCCATGGTCGCCTCCGGCACGAAGAAGGCCCGGGCGATCTCGGCCGTGGTCAGCCCGCCGACGGCGCGCAACGTCAGCGCCACCTGCGACGACGGCGACAGCGCCGGGTGGCAGCACAGCACCAGCAGGGTCAGGGCGTCGTCGTCGGCGGTGACGGGGTCGGCGTCGGGGGCGGGCGCGACCTGCCGGTCGACCGGGGTCAGCCGCCGGTCCTGCTCCTCGCGCCGCTGGCGGGACTCCTGGCTGCGCAGCAGGTCGACGAGGCGGCGGGACCCGACCCGGATCAGCCACGCCTTCGGGTCGTCGGGGCGGCCCTCCTCGGGCCACTGGCGGGCGGCGGCGAGGAGCGCCTCCTGCACCGCGTCCTCGCACAGGTCGAAGTGCCCGTAGCGCCGGACCAGCGCACCGAGGACCAGCGGGGCCAGCCCGCTCACGTCCTCGGTGCGCACGCCCGGCGGGCTCACAGCTCGGTGGGGGCCTCGTGGAGGATGGGCCGGACCTCGATGTCGACCAACCCGGCCACCGGGTTCTGGGACGCGATCTCGAGGGCCCGCTCCTCGGAGTCGACGTCGACGATGGTGAAGCTGCCGATGTACTCCTTGGCCTCGATGTAGGGCCCGTCGGTCACCGCCGGCACGCCGTCGGCGACGCGGACCTTCTTGGCCTGGACCTGGTCGGCCACGCCGTAGGCGCCGACCATCTCTCCCGAGGCGACCAGCTCGGCGTTGTGGGCGTCGGTCGCCCGGATGACCTCCTCGAAGTCCATCTCGCCCTGGAGGCGGGTCCACATCTCGTCGTTGCCGTAGATGATCAGCATGTACTTCACGGGGGGCTCCTTGTCCTCGGCGCCCGGGCGGGCGCCGTCCGAGGGTGACGTCGGAGCCGCTCCGACGCCCTCGACGCGGCGGCCCATCTTCTCGCGGCCCGGCGCCGGCGCGGGGCGGCCGGTCTCAGCCGTCGCGCAGTCGGGCCTTGGCCGCCCGCTTGGCCTGGGTGAGGTCCACCCGCTGGGGGTGCTCCTTGTAGAACGGGTCGAGCGGGTAGCAGCCCGACACCAGGCCGTTGCGGGGCGCCGTGGTGCAGTCGCTGAAGGTGCGGCACACCAGGCCCCGCTCGAGCGGGCGACCGGCCAGGACGTCGGCCGCCAGCTCCGGGTAGCTCAGGACCATCCGCCCCAGCCCGACGAGCGACGCGCCGCCACCGGCCACGACGGCCTGGGCGGCGTGGGGCAGCCAGTCCTGGAGGTACGAGTAGCCCGAGCCCACGATCGTGAGGGACGGGTGGGCGGCGGCCAGCTCGGCGGTGACGGCGAGCTGGCGGGCCACGCCGACGAGGGGGTCCTCGGGGGGCTGGTACCCGTCCGACGGCGGGAAGAAGGCGGGGCGCTGGACGTGGGGGTTGTAGTACGGGCTGCCGGCGGTGGTGCTGACCAACCCCACGCCGAGCTCCTCGAGCAGGGCGAGGAAGGCGTGCACCTCGGTGAGGTCGATGCCCAGACCGGTGCCGTCGCCGCCGAAGGCGTGCGGGTACGGGCCGTCGGTCGCCGGCACCCCGACACCCCCGGGGCCGGGGACGAAGGGGCGCAGGTCGAACGCCGACAGGCGCACGGCCACGGCCAGCCCGGGGGCCCGGTCGCGGATGCCGGTCACCACCGCCCGCAGGAAGCGGGTGCGCCCGTCGAGGTCACCACCGTAGGCCCCGGGCCGATCCCGGCCGCTGAGCAGCTCGTGCAGCAGGTACCCGTGGCAGTGCTTCACGTCGACCAGCTCGAACCCGGCCTGCTGGGCGAGGACGGCGGCGGCGACGTAGCGCTCGACCAGCTCGTCGAGGTCGGCGTCGGAGAGCACGCTGCCGGTGTCGGCCGCCGAGCGGTCGTCGAGCTCCGGGTGGCGGTAGGCGGTGCGGGGCGCCGGGGCCCCCTCGGGTCGGCTCCACCGCCCGGAGTGGGTGAGCTGGAGGGCGGCGACCTGGCCGGGTCGCAGCAGGCCCCGCAGCTCGGCGATGTCGTCCGCGGTCGACTCGTCGAGCACCAGCTGGTTCGGGTTGGCCCGGCCGTCGGGGCGGACGGCGGTGGCCTCGCCCCACACCAGCCCGCACCCGCTCGCCCCGAACCGGGTCCAGCGGCGGCGGACGAGGTCGGTCGGCCGCCCGTCGTTGGTGCCGTCCCAGCCCTCCATGGGCAGCACGGCGAAGCGGTTGGCGACGGGGATGGCACCGGCCGACCCGTCGACGACCTCGGTGGGGCTCGCCAGCACGCCCTGCGGGTCGACGGCGTCGGCGAGGGGGATGGTGACGCCCAGGGCGTCGAGGTGGGCGCGCAGAGCGTCGAGGGTCTTGAGGTTCTTGACCTGCGTCGGGCGCGTGCTCACGGCGACGTCTCGGCGCCGAGGTCCCAGGCCTCCAGGCGGGCCAGGACGTCGGCCAGGAGGTCGCGGTCGGAGTCGGGGCGGCGGGGGACGCCGGGCGGGGTCGTGTCGCTGCTCGCCCAGCCGCGCAGGGTGAAGAACACGGCGGCGTCGTGGCGGTACGCGGGGACGGGGGCGCGGAAGGTGATCTGGCCCAGGTGCTGGAGCAGGTCGTTGAGCTCGTGGAACCGGGGGTCGCCGGCGGCCCACATCCGGTCGCGGGCGGCGAAGGCCTCGGGGGCGAAGGTCGACAGGCCCAGCAGGTAGTCGGACCCGTAGGTGACCATGTCGATGGCCAGGTCGTTGCCGGTGAGGACCAGGAAGTCGGGCCGGACCTGGTCACGGACCGCCAGCCGCTCCCACTCCCGGACCCGGTCGAGCGACGAGTGCTTGGCACCGATGCAGCTCGGGATCCCGAGCAGCCCGCGGTAGGCGTCGAGGGAGTAGATCCGGCCGTAGGGGACGAACATGGCGCCCAGCTCGAAGCCGATGAAGCGGTCGACCTCGGCGCCGAAGCGGGCGAGGGCGGTGACCCAGCCCTCGTCGTCGAGGGCGTTGAGCCCGTGGCTGGGGAACACGACCGGGGTGCCGCCCCGCTCGACGATCGCCGCCGCCGCCCGGGCGTAGGCGCCCGGGTCGTGGGGAGCGCCGGCCTCGTCGGCCACGTGGGCCCCGGCCACGAAGTCGCCGCCGGTCACCTCGGCGGCCAGGTCGAGCACCCGAGCCTTGGTGGCGTCGTCGAGGAGCTGCACGTAGCCGGTGTCCATGTTGACGGCGGGGACGAGGCCGGCGGCCCGGGTGCGGGCGATGTGGGCCTCGACCGCGGGCCACTCGATCTCGCCGTCGACGGTGAACGGGAGCAGCACCGCGGACATGCCGGTGATCGTCCGCCGAGGGCGGATCCGGGCCACCACGTCGTCCTCGGTCAACACGGTCCCGTCCACGCCCCCATCATGGGGCAGGATGCGGTCCATGAGCGACGAGCGCATCGAGGTCCAGCGGGTGATCGAGGCCGAGCCGGCGGAGATCTTCGCCGTGCTGTGCGACCCCCAGGGCCACGTGGCCATCGACAGCTCGGGGATGCTGCAGTCGGCCGAGGGCGAGCCGGTGACCAAGCCCGGTGACAGCTTCGTGGTGCACATGGACCGCGAGGCGCTCAACGACTTCCCCATGGGCAAGTACGACGTGACCGTCACGATCAAGGAGCTCGAGCCCGACCGGCTCATCTCCTGGACGATCCTGGGCCAGATCCGGCCCCAGATCGGCCACGTCTACGGGTACCGGCTCGAGCCCGGCGAGCACGGCACGGTCGTGACCTCGTTCTACGACTGGTCCGAGATCGACCCGCAGTGGCGCGAGGCGAACATCTTCCCGATCATCCCCGAGAGCGCCCTGCGGGCGACCCTGGGCGTGCTCGACCGCACCGTCAAGCGGGGCTACCCCAAGGGGTGACGGGGCGGTGCCGGCGGTCGTCCACCTGCTCGGCTACCCCGGCACGGGCAAGCGCACGGTCGGGGCCGCCCTGGTGGCGTCGGTGCCCCGCGACGAGCACCGCTTCGTCCTCGTCGACAACCACCTGACCGGCAAGGCGGTCCTGGCCGCGCTCGACACCGACTCCGCGGTCCCGATCGACCCACGGGTCTGGACCTACGTGCACGACCTGCGGGTGCACGTCCTGGCCGCCATCGAGGAGATGGCGCCGGCCGGGTGGTCGTACGTGTTCACGAACTACGTCGTCGAGGAGAAGCCGTCGCCGACCCTGGCCCGGCTGCGCGCCCTGGCCGAGGCGCGGCGGAGCACCTACGTCCCCGTCGTGCTCCACTGCGGGCCCGACGAGCTCCGCCGGCGGGTTGTCGGACCCGACCGGGCGGCCCACCACAAGTGGACCGATCCCGACGGGGTGATGGCCGACGTGGCCGGGCTGACGCTCGTCCGCCCCGACAGCCCGCACCTGCTCGACCTCGACGTCACCCACCTCACGCCACCGGAGGCGGCGGCGCGGGTGCTCGCCCACGTGCGCGCCGTGACCTGACGCCGGGCCGGCGGACCGCCGTGGGTTGACAGGCAGCCCATGATCACGACAGCCGTGCCCCACTCCCGCACCGTGCCCGGTCCGCGCCGAGCACCACCCCTCGCCCCACCCGGCGACGGCGCGGGGTAGCGCATGTGCTTCTCGGCCGAGGCCGACCTGGTGGCCGGTCTCGTGGTCGGGGCCGTCGGCATCGACGCCCTCCGCCACGTCCGCCGGCCGGCCGAGCGGGCGCTGGCGGCCCTGCCCCTCATCTTCGCCGGGCACCAACTGGTCGAGGCCGTCGTCTGGCGCGGTCTGGAGGGCAACGCCGCCGAGGCGGTGTGGCGTCCGGCGCTGTGGACCTACCTGGTGATCGCCTTCGGCGTCCTCCCCGTCCTGGTGCCGATCGCCGTCGCCGCGGCCGAGCCGCCCGGGACGCGGCGGGCCCTGCGGCCCTTCGCCGTCGTCGGCGCCGCCGTGTCACTGGTGCTGGTGCACGCCATCGTCCGCGGACCGGTCGAGGCCCGCATCGAGGGCAACCACATCGACTACCGGGTCGACCTCTGGCACGGCGGACTGATCGTCGTCCTCTACGTGCTGGCGACCTGCGGCTCGATGCTGGCCTCGGCCCATCACCACGTGCGGTGGTACGGCGCCGTGAACCTGGTGGTCGCCGGCGGTCTGGCCTGGTTGAGCAGCACCGCCCTCATCTCGCTGTGGTGCGCGTGGGCCGCGATCACGAGCGTGGCCATCGCCGTGCACCTGCGGGCCGCCGACCCGCAGCACCGGACGACCCCCCTGCCGACCTGACGGCTGGGCGCATCGTGCAGCTCGGCCCCGGCGAGGACGGCCGCGTCCTCACCGGCCGGCTGGCTGCGGCCATCAAGGAGCGGGCCGCCCTGCGCGGCTCCGTGTGGGGCCTCCGCCACCCTGCCGTCGCCGTCTCCGGCGCCAAGCGGTTCTGACGGCGCCGGCGCATCGGCACGACCTCCGCCGGCGCGCCGCCCGGTGGGGCCGCACCGAGCCGGGAGGGGGCCGATCCTGACGAGGGGCCCTCGAACGCGATCGGCCCGGAAACGTCGAGCTCGTCGGCCACGTGTCCGACGTCGAGCTCCGCCGCCTCTACGGCCGTGCCCGCGCCGTCGTCCTCCCCAACGAGGAGGACTTCGGCATGACCGTCGGAGGGCGATTCGCTGGCGATTCGCCCTCCGACGTCGTGGTGGAGACGATGGGACTCGAACCCACGACCCCCTGCTTGCAAAGTCGCTGAGGGCGTTTCCGTCGGTCCTGGTCAGAGGCCATTTCCGCAGGTCAGCGACGGTTTCCCGTCCCAACCCGTCCCGCCGGATCACCCCGGGTATCGCGCGTCTCGCGGAGTTTTCGCGGACCTCAGAGGCCAGGAGGCTCCAGATCCCGGCCGTCGGCCCGAGGGATCCGGCGCCGCTGAGCGAGACGTCGAAGCTCCGGGAGAGCCTCCCGGTCCGAGGGCCGGTCGACGGTCTCCTTCGACGTGATCACGTCGTCAAGAGCCGCCACCCGCACCGCATGGCCGTCGATCGTCAACGTCACCGCTCGCTCCTCGAGGTCGGCATACCGCACCTCCCCATCGGGTGACGGCAAACCTCGCAACACGTCGAGGTCACCGAGCACGGTGCGCCACGTCGAGAGCTCCATCGGGGCCAGGAAGTCTCCGTCGCGATGCGGCGGCACGAACCCCTGCGAGAGCCCGTCGACCCTGAGCCCGGCATCGAGCTCGACGAGGACCTCGCCGACCCGGTCCAGGTTCTCGGGCGTCCACTCGACGCACACGTCGAGGTCCCGGGTCAGCCGCAGGGCGCCGTGCGCAGCAGCAGCCTGGCCGCCGACCATCACGAACCTCACCCCGTGACGGAGCAAGGCGCCGAGGACATCGCCCCGGCGGAGGTCAGGACCGGGCGGGTCGCCCACCGGCCGCTGCCCGACGCCGCTCGTCCTCGGCCACGTACTCCAGCGCCTCGGCCAAGGTGACCCGGCGACCGGCGATCACCGTCGTGTCGTCATCGCGGGTCGGAGCAGCATCGGCGACCACAGCCCGCCAGGCCTCACCGTCCACCGCCGCCACCTCCTCACCGCTCTGATCCATGCCCCAAGGCTACGTGATCGTCCCCACAGTCAGCCCCCGACACATGTCCATGCGATTCCCGTGAACGATCTCGCGGCCCGAAGAGGCCTAGAGCCCATGTGGGACAGACGAGTGCATTCCGGCGAGCACGATCCGGCGCACGACCTCGATGGCGTGGGGTCGTGGTCGGATGATGCGGGTAACGACGCTCAAGGCGGCCGGCGATCGGCTGGGCGGGCTGCTGGCCTACTACGCCGGGCTGGCCGAGGATCGCCAGCGGCCCGGGCCGCCGCGAGGGCCGGTCGAGTACTACCTGGACCCGGACGAGCCGGCAGGGCGGTGGTGGGGACGGGGCCGACATGCGCTGGGTCTGGACGGCGAGGTCAGCGGCGAGGACCTGCGGGCCGTTCTCGAGGGACACCACCCGCGTTCCGGTGCGCGGCTCGGTCGGCGGTTCGGGGACTCCTCGGCGCGGGGGTTCGACGCGACGTTCTCGGCACCGAAGTCCGTGTCGGTGCTCTGGGCACTCACCCCAGATCAGTGGGTGCGGGCCGAGGTCCTGGCCGCCCACGACGCAGCCGTCGACGCCGCTCTCGCGTACCTCGAACGCCACGGCGCGGTCACCCGGCGAGGAACCGACGGCATCGACCAGGTCGACACCTTGGGGTTGACCGTCGCCTTGTTCCGCCAGCACACGTCGCGGACCATGGACCCGCAGCTGCACACCCACGCCGTCATCGCCACCAAGATCCAGGACCCGACCGGCCGATGGCTCTCGCTCGATGCCCGGTTCCTCAAGCAGCAACAGCGCACGATCGGATGGGTCTACGACGCCGCCCTCCGCAGCGAGCTGACCGCACGCCTCGGACTTGGTTGGGAACCGCTCGACGGCGGACAGGCCGACACCACGTGCGTTCCCGAATCGGTGCGCGACCTGTTCTCGGCCCGGAGCGCCCAGGTCGAGAGCAAGCTCTCCGACCTGCTCCGGGCCTGGACCGATGAACACGACGGCGCCGACCCCGACCCACGCACGATCGCCCAGCTCGAACGACGAGCGGCCCTCGCCTCCCGACCGGCCAAGGCCCACGGGATCGACGGCACGAACCTGCACCAGACCTGGCGCGAGCAGGCCGCAGCCGTCGGGTTCGACCCCGACGGACTGACATCCGAGGGTGTCGGCTCCCCCATCGACGCCCCGATCCTTTCGGACGACGAGCTCATCGCCGAAGCACTCCGCCGCATCTCGCAGGAGGCATCGACGTGGCTGCGAGCAGACCTCACCCGCCACCTCGCCACGCTCATCGCTCCGAACGACCTCACCGGCTCCGAAGCGGTGAAGCGGATCGACCGTCTCGCCACTTCGGCAGACACGCAGTGCGTTCCGCTCGGCCCACCAACGGAACCTGGTGCGCCACGCCGCCGGGACGGGCGCCCGGTCACCGAGGCCGTCACCGATCGTCGCCTCACCACCCGGGCCGTCCTCGACCAGGAGACCGCTCTCCAACGCTGGGCGGCTGCGAGCTCGGCCCCGGTGGGACCAGCCCCCGATCCACAGCGAGGAGCGTCCGATGCCATGGCATCGCACCAACCGCTCGTACTGGTCGTCGGGCCCGCCGGCACAGGAAAGACAACCACGACCGCCCGAGCCGTCCGCATCCTGCAGCACCAGCGCCGACCGGTCGTAGCACTGGCCCCATCGGGCAAGGCCGCCGACGTCTTGGGCCTCGAAGCCGGTTGCCCGACCGAGACGCTCGCCGCCTTCCTCACCCGCCATCAGCAACGGACGAGCACGCCGTGGGCACCTTGCACCACTGTGGTCGTCGACGAAGCCGGCATGGCCGCCACCGACGACCTCCACAGCCTCGTCACCCTCGCCCAGCGACACCGCTGGCGGCTCGTCGCCATCGGCGACCCCCACCAGCTACCCGCCGTCGGTCGGGGCGGCGTCTTCGCCCACTGGACAGCAACCCTCCCAGCCCACCACCTGCAGACACCCCGCCGATTCGAGGAGGAATGGGAAGCGGGCGCCAGCCTCGGACTCCGCAACGGCGAGCCGGCGGCGGCTGCCGAGTACGAGCTGCACGGGCGCCTGAAGACGGTCCACCCGACACTCGCCGCAGCTCGCGTCGCAGCCATCCACCGGCGATACGAGGATGCTGGCCGAACCGTCGCCATCACCACCAACACCGCCGAGACGGCCCGGCGGATCAACGTCGAGATCCAGCGCCAGGCCAACCCCCGCCCCGGCAGAGGCCGTGTCGCCCTGGCGGACGGCACCCGAGCCGGGCCCGGCGACCGCATCGCCACCCGCCGCAACCAACCCTCCCTCCAGACCACCGACGGCCAACAAGTCCGCAACCGACACACGTGGACCGTCGAGTCGGCCGAGCCCGGCGGTTCCTTGACCGTCGCTCATCCCGACCGAGGGGCCGTTCGCTTGCCGGCCGAGTACGTCGTCGAGCACGTCGAGCTGGGCTGGGCGGTCACCGGCTACGGCAACCAGGGCGACACCGTCGAGATCGGCCTCGCCGTCCTCGAACCCGGCACCACCCGCAACCACACCTACGTCGCCATGACCCGAGGCCGCCACACGAACCTCGCCTTCCTCACCGACCCGACCGGCACCGCCCACGCCGGCGACCTGCTCACCTCGATCATCGAACGCACCCCACGCCACGACTCGGCCCTGGCCATCGACGATGCCCTCCACCGCCAAGCGGCGCGGGCGGCGCCGACCCGCTCGGAGGTGCCACCGGTGACACCGCCGGCGCCCGACCGGATCGACCAGATCCGAGCCAAGCTCGATCGACTCCGACGCCGTCCATCACCGGACCGCAGCCGAGGACTGTAACTACGAGACGCGGATCCCGTCGTCACGAACAGGGCGTCAACCGGCTAGGTGGGTCGCCGGACGCCACGCCGCAGGAGCGGTCGACGATCACCCCCACAACACGCAGCCAGCAACCCTGGCCTTTCCTTGAAACGGGACTCAGGGATGGGCCGGGGAGTCGCTGAAGTCCGAGGGTTGGAGGATGGCGCAGTAGCCGTTGCAGTCGGTTGCGTTCTGGTCGGCGGCACGCGCGGCCAAGCGTTCGAGGATGGACTGGGTTTCAGTGAGTTCGCGGATCCGTTCGTCGACGTCGGCGAGGTGCTGGTGGATGAGGTCGGTGACGTGTCCGCACGGAGGTTCGCCGTCGTCGGAGATCGCGAGGACTTGTCGGATCTCGGCGAGGGTGAGTCCGGCGGTCTGGGCGTGGCGTATGAAGCGCAACCGGTCGACGACGTCGGGGTCGTAGTCGCGGTAGCCCGACGGCGTTCGGGTCGGATCGGCGAGGAGTCCGGTCGATTCCCAGAAGCGGATGGTCTTGGCCGCGACGCCGCTCTGGTCAGCGAGTTCGCCAATGCGCATCCTCGAACCCTCCTTGACCTTCCATCACAGGGGAAGGTTTACGGTAGCTCACAGAACGCAACCCTCCACGCGAGAAGGACCATCATGAAGCTCGAACTGCTGTACTTCGATGACTGCCCGAACTGGAAGATCGCCGCCGAACGCCTCGACGGCATCGCAGGAGGCCGTGGCCTGACGGTGGAGCGTCGCCTGGTGACGACGCTCGAGGAGGCCGAGGCGGCCCGATTTCGGGGTTCGCCCACGATCCTCGTCGACGGCGAGGATCCCTTCGCCTCTGGGGACGAGCCGTTCGGGCTGGCTTGCCGCGTGTACCAGACCCCCGACGGCCCGGCCGGATCCCCCGCGACCGAGCAGCTCGAGGCGGTCCTCGATGCGTGAACGGATTTTCGCGCCGGTCGCGCCCGTCGGCGCGATCGTGTGCTGCGGTGCGAGGGGCTGATCGCCGGGCTGGTCGGCGGTGTCGCTCTTGCCGCGATCGGACAATTCACCGCGGTCTCGATCGCCGGTCACGGCGTCGTCGTGGTGATCGCCTGGTTGCTGGACCGGCGACGGTACCGCCATGACCCCAGTGGCGACACCCATGACCGATCGGCACGACTCGAAGGAACGCAGCGATGACCGACACCTACGATCTGATCGTCATCGGCGAACAAGCGCTCCTCGCAAGGCTGGAGGGTCACCATCGTCGACGAGCTCCCCTACGGGGGCACGTGTGCCCTGCGCGGCTGTGACCCCAAGAAGATCCTGCGCCGTGGCGCCGAGCTCATCAACAGCGCCCGGCTCATGGCCGGCAAGGGCATCGACGCCGACGGCATTGCTCGGCCCCCGAATACGGCGAGCTGATCAACCTCTTCAGCCTCGCCATCAAGCTCGGCCTCACCACCCGACAGCTGAAGTCGATGACCGCTGCTTACCCCACCGTCGGCTCCGTCCTCGGCTCGATGCTTTGACCGAGCCCGGCAGCGCCTCGACTATCGCTCGCAGCGGACCACCTTGACCTCGCAGTAGGGGGATCCGTTCTTCGGTCGCCATCGACGACCCGAACGACCGGGAGTGGGCCCCTGAGTGCTCCTCAACGGGGTGCTCGGCGATTTGCGACGATCGCGGCGACGACGGGGACCCCGCCGACGACGCCCCTCCAACTGCTTCGGGCAGAATCGGTCTCGTGCGCATCACGATCATCGGCGTAAACGCCCCGGGGCGCGAGTTCTGCCGTCCTGACGGATCGGTGATGACCAATGTCCACGTCGGAGTTCAACTCGGTCAAGAGCCCACTAATCTTGTGTGCGCCGACACCGATCCAGCCACCTGGAAGCTCGATGTGGACGTGGCCGACCGTGACGGCGACGCAGACTTTCGCGGACCAGCCGTGCAGGGCAGGCGCGGAGACCGATTCGTCTACCTGACATGGGGGGAGTTGGGCTCGAGCGGGGACTTCGAGATGTTCCGCCGCGCCAAACTGATGCTCAATCGAATCGACGTGACCATCGTCGAAAGAGCACGCAAGGCGGAGCACCTGGTTGCCAGAGTCGACCTGACCGGCGGAGATGGTGGCCCGCGCTGCGCCCGCGTGGACCCTCCGGCGATCGCGTGGTCTGTTCAACCGTCCTGAGACACTGCCCCTGATCGCCGACTGGTGGCCATACCAACCAGCATCTCGTGGACGTTCTGATCGCCGGGCCCGCACGGTGCAGTGGGAAGAGCTCCCGGTCATTTGCCGTCGCGCAGGACTGCGCCTGGCCGCGCGCTGGCCTCCTCCGTCGGAACGAGCTCCTTCCGGAGACGAGACCAAGCAAGCCGCTGATGGATGGTGGTCGTGAACCCGATCGGTGACTGCGGGCAACACCAGGGGTGCAAGGTCGACGGCGGGCTGGGACGATGACGGGCAAGCCTGCGAGCGATGCCGACGTCCTGGTCCGGTCGCTGTCGGACCCCAAAGCGTTCGGCGAGGTCTTCGACGAACACGGCGACGCCGTGTTCGGATACTTCGCTCGGCGGGTGCCGCAGACCGAGGTCGCCGACCTGGCGGCCGAGACGTTTCGTGTTGCCTTCGATTCCGCGCTCGCTCCGGACCCGGAGCGGGGACAGGTGCGGTAGCGGCTCTACGGACCGGCGACCACCGTGTTGCGCCACCATCTGCGGAGCCGCCGGGAGGACGCTGCGCTCCTTCGCCTGATGCCCGCCCCGCCGCTTCGGGCGACGCCCAAAACGACCACGATGGCGCCATTGACGCAGCTGCGGCCTGGCCGCCGGTGGCCGCAGCCCTCGAGGCCCTAAAGCCTCCGACCGTGAGGCCCTGCTGCTGTTGGCGTGGGAAGAGCTGTCCTACAGCGAGATCGCTGAGGCGACTGACGTCCCCGTCGGCACCGTGCGATCCCGCATCAACCGTGCTCGCCGTCCGGGATGCCGCCCTCACCGACCCAAGCGGGTCCGCTTGGGCATGGCGCCTCCTCGGGGAGACGCCCCGGTGACGGAGGTCAGGCGGGGCGCGAGAGAGGCCGAGCGATGATGCTCGGCCCCATCGTGTCGGCGGTGGGTCCTCGCCCACTCCTCGCCAACAGTGCCCGAGAGGATACGTGCTCTTGTGGCATTCCGGGTGGATCACCTCAGAGCATGGATGCAAGGCGGGCCGACGTGGTCAGGGGCGACGACGTCGACGCCTCCTCTCCACGACCACCCTGAGAAGGGCCATCAGCTCCTCGTCGTTCCACCGATCCTCGTTGCGAATAAGCCAGCGGTAACAGGTCCGACAGCACAGGCGGGAGCGGTAGGCGATGCGGTCCAGGCCGCACCATCGGCACCGGCCCCCGGCAGCTCGGCACGACTCACACTCACCGAAGTCGTCGACCTCCAGGTCACGCCGGCAGGTGCGGCAGTGCTCGGTCCAGATCCCGTTCTCTCGTTCCCACTCCGGACGGTCGTCGAGATCCTCTAAGGCCCACCATGAGGCCCGACGGGCAAGCCGGTCATACCGGTCCAGGATCTCGTCGTAGCCCACCAACCGCCAGTGTTGCGGCTGCGTTCCGACAATGTCGTCGCAGGGCAGGATGGTCCCCGCTCGTCGACGGCGTGATGTCGACCTTCTTGGAGTTGCGAGGCCTAGGGGCCTGGACGATCTCGGAGGTCGGTGTCATGGCAGTGACGAAGCTGGAGAACGGTCGGTGGGAGGCGTCCTACCGGGACCCGTCAGGGCGGGAGCGGGTCAAGCGTCATCGCACCCGGGCAGAGGCCGATCGGTGGCTTACCACCGTGAAGGGCCAGATCCACAGGGGCGACTACGTCGACCCCCGGCTCGGGCGCACCCTATTCTCCCGCTGGGCGCAGGAGTGGCTCGACGGCTCGGCCCACCTCAAGCCGAAGACCCGAGCCGACTACGAGGGTCTGCTTCGCGTCCACGTGATGCCGACCTTCGCCGACCGTGCCGTCGCTGCCATCACCCCGGGCGACGTCCGGAGGTTCATCTCCGACAAAGTGGGCTCGGGATCGGCCCCCGGGACGGTGCGTGGCGCTCGCAAAGTGCTGCGGCTCGTCCTGGCCGTCGCTCAGGCCGAGGGGGCCATCCGCTCGAACCCGTGCGACGGCGTACGTGTCCCACCATCGCCGAAGGCTGAGATGGTCTTCCTCGACGCCGAGCAGGTTGAGGCGCTTGCCCAGACCATCGATCCTCGGTACTCGACGATGATCCGGGTCGCCGCCTACACCGGCATGCGCGCTGGCGAAATCGAGGCGCTCCGTGTCGGACGTACAGACCTCGAGGTCGGTCGTCTGACCATCGCCGAGTCGGTCACCGAGGTACAGGGTCACGGCCTCGTCTTCGGTCAGCCCAAGACCTACGAGCGGCGCTCGGTCACGCTCCCGCCGTTCCTCACCGAGGAGCTGCGCTCCCACTTCGGCGGTCGCGACCTTGACCCCCAGGCCTTCGTCTTCACCTCGCCCGAGGGCGGCGTAATCCACCACAAGAACTTCTACAACCGGTCGTTCAAGCCGGCCGTGCGCGCCGCCGGGTTGCCCGAGCGAACTCGGTTCCACGACCTCCGCCACTCCTGCGCCGCCCTCTGCATCGCTCTCGGCGCCCATCCCAAGGCGATCCAGGAGCGCTTGGGCCACTCGTCGATCACGGTCACCCTCGACCGCTACGGCCACCTCTTCCCCAAGCTCGACGAGGCGCTGACCGGCCGCCTCGATGAGCTCCACCGAGAGGCCGTGTCGTCGTTCCGTCCCGGTCCCATCAGTGACGGTGCGTCACAGGATCTCCGCAGGGGTCCCTCTGCGTCTCGCGGACTTTCCGCGGACCTCGGGGTGTGAGCCTCGGAGGACGGTCGGCCTGTAACCCCCTGACCAGGGCAGATCTGGTGGAGACGATGGGACTCGAACCCACGACCCCCTGCTTGCAAAGCAGGTGCTCTAGCCAGCTGAGCTACGTCCCCGTGTGCCTCTGACCGGGTCAGGCCCAGGTCGTGAGGGTGCGGACCCTCCTTCGGTCCTGGCCGTCCCTGGCGGCGCGGCGCGGAGGCGCAGAGTACCGCTCGCGCCGCAGCACCGGCAGACCGTCGTGGACCCGTGGCATCATCGGGCCGATGGGGAGGGCGGGGGACGGGGGGAGGCCGGCTCTGGCGGCCGCCATCAGGGCGGCGCGGGGGCGCGAGGGGCAGCGGGCGTGTGCGGCGCGCGTCGGCGTCGGCCACTCGACGTTCGCCCGGTGGGAGACGGGCGAGACGGTGCCCGACCGTGAGACGACGATCCTCCTCGACGCCGCCCTCGGCCAGAGGGGCGCCCTCGTCAGCCTGCGGGGCCACGACGACTGGGATCCGTCGGGGCCGGGGGCCACCGAGCACTCCCATGCCTTCTCGGACGAGTGGGTCGGACCGGTGTGGGTGCGCGTCGTCCCCGCGACCGACACCGTGGACCACGTCCTGCTGTGGCGGTGGGGCATCTGGGAGCGCCGGGTCGAGGTCGACCTCGACGCCGACGGCGTGGTGCTGCTCACCGAGCGCAACCAGGCCGTGGGCTTCGGCGGGCTGCCGGCCGCCCGGCTCACCGCTGATCACCCGGTGCACGCCCACTGGGGCATCGGTCCGCCGGTCGGCCTGCCCCACGTCATGGACGTCCAGGCCGGCTGGTACCCGGCCGAGAGCGAAGCGCTGCTCCGGGTGGCGGGCTCGATCCTGACCGACGCTCTGGTCTGGTGCGGGCGGACGCCGGGCGAGCTGGCCACCTTCCTCGGGGTCGAGGAGCGTGCGGTGCTGGCGTTCCTCCAGGGCATCCCCTTGAGCGCCCTCCTCGACGGCGACCAGGACGACGGGTCCGCCCCCGGCGTCGCCGGGGCCGACGATCCCGGCTGATGGCGGAGACGGCGGCCGACGAAGTAGCTGCCCCGGATCCGGCCCGCTCCGTTCCCCCCGCCGTGACCTGCGCCCATGATGGGAGCAGGTCGAGGTTGGGGGGAGGGCTTCGACCGTACCCACGGGCCCGTGCCACCGGCACGGGCCCGTGGTGTCGATCCCTCGGTGTGGCGGTCCGTACCCGGGTGTGGCGTTCCGCACCCGCCCGGCCCTCGCCCCAGGCCACGGGGTCGACGATCAGTCCTCCACAGGCCCGCCCGGGGTCCGCGGGGTTCGAGGGTGCGGGTGGTCGAGCCGACCCCAGGCGACCACGGAAAGAGGTCGTGTCAGACATTTGAACACGGAGCGTGCTTGTGGAACAATGCGCCGAGCGGGCGGACCACCACTGGTCGCGTCCAGCACCCGCCGCTACCTGCCGCCATGACACCCTCTCTCGCCCCCTCGCCCGCTCGCCGTCCGCGACGCCGCGGCGCGCCTCCTGGGACCTGTCGGTGACCGAGTCGGGGGGACTCTGGGACGGGCGGTGGGTGGTCTGTCGTGCCCACACGCTGGCGCAGGCCGCGGCCGACGCCCGCGGCGACGACCCCGGGCCCGCCATCGTCGGGCTCGAGCACCTCCCGCCGTCGGCCCAGCCGTCGGTCGTGGCCCTGGTCGGCGACCTGGCCCGCCCCGTCGACGCCCAGGTCGCCCTGCCGTTGGCGGCCGGTGGCCACGCCCTCCTGACCCTCCGGGGCGACCCCGCCCACGTCGAGGTCGTGGTGCGCGGCGCCGGCCCCCGGCCCGACCCCGACCCGGGTGAGACCCTGGTGACGGTGCTGCCCGACGGCCGGCGGGCCGAGCTCATCGGCGTCGCCGCCTGCGTCATCGACCCCGACGGCACCACCGCCGCGGTCAGCCCGGCGCTCGCCGACCTGGCCGGTGTGCCGGCCCGCGTCCTCGCCCGCGACGGCATCGTCGCCGTCGTCGACCCGGCCGACCACGGCCGGGTGCTGGCCGTGGCCCGCGGCATGGCCGATGACGCCGTCGGCGTCCGGATCCAGCCCAGCGACGGTGGCCCGACCCGCTGGGTCGACATCCGCGGCGTCGACCTCCAGCCCGAGGCGTCGTCCATCGCCGACCCGGCGCCCACCGACCACGGGCGCCTGCTCCTCATCACCGAGCTCCACGCCCGCGCCGGCGACCTGGCCCGGGCCGCCCACCGCGCCTCGGCGGCCTTCCTCCAGGCCCCGTCGGGCCGGGCCCGCCTCGCCCGCGACGGCACCATCGCCGCCGCCAACCCGGCGATGGCCCGGTTCTTCCAGGCCGACCCCGACCACCTCATCGGACACCTCCTGGTCGACCTCATCGACCACGGGGACCGAGCCGCCCTCAGCGCCCTCCTCGACGCGGTCTTGTCCGGCGACCTCGGCTCGGTCGAGCACGAGGTCCGCCTGGCCGCCCGCGTCGCCCCACCGGACGCCGACGCCCTCCCCCGCCCCGACGAGCCGCCCGCCGTGTGGGTGCGCATCCAGGTCGAGGCGGTGACCACCGCGGTCAGCACCGAGGCCGACGTCGAGCTGCACGACATCACCAGCCGTCGCCGGGCCGAGAGCGACCAGCGCGACACCGTCGACGCCCTGCGCTCGGCCTTCATCCACGCCCCGACCCCGATGGCGGTGGTCGAGCTCGACGGCACCATCCGCGAGGCCAACTCCGAGCTGCGGGCGCTGCTCGATCTCGGGGGGGTCGACTCCCAGCGGGTGCGTCTGGCCGACCTCTCCCCCGAGGACGATCGCCACCTCATCGACTCCGTCCTGGCCGAGAGCACCGTCGGCCGCCGGGGCCGGGTCGAGTGCCGGCTGCGCCGCCACGACGGGTCCGTCGGCGTCGTCGAGCTGTCCGTCTCGGCCGTCACCACCCCCGACCACCTGAGCCCGTTCGCCATCGCCCAGGTGAACGACATCACCAGCCGGCGCGACACCGAGGAGAAGCTCCTCCACCAGACCCTGCACGACCCGCTGACCGGCCTGGGCAACCGCCTCCTCCTGCGCGAGCGGCTGGAGCGGGCCACCACCCAGCGGGCCCAGGTGCCCTTCGCCCTCATGTTCATCGACCTCGACCACTTCAAGTGGATCAACGACACCCACGGGCACGAGGTCGGAGACGCCCTGCTGGTCGAGGTGGCCGGTCGTCTCCGGGACTCGGTCCGCACCGACGACACCGTCGCCCGCCTCGGTGGCGACGAGTTCGTCGTCCTCGCCATGGGCGTCAACGACCCCGAGCGGGCCGGGCTCCTGGCCGGCAAGGTCCGGGCCGCCATCGCCGAGCCCATCTCCGTCGAGGGTCACGTCCTGGGCGTCACCGCCAGCGTCGGCGTCGTCCTCTCGGGGTCCGAGCACACCAACGCCGACGCCCTCCTCCGCGACGCCGACCTGTCGATGTACCAGGCCAAGAGCACCGGCCGCGACCGGCACCAGGTGACCGTGGGCGCCGACGCCGCCGCCGCCCGACCACCGGTCTCCGAGGCCCTCCGCCTGGCGCTCGCCACCGACAGCCTACGGCTGTTCCACCAGCCCGTCATCGACCTCCGCACCGGGCGGGCCGTCGGCACCGAGGCCCTCCTGCGGGTCGCCGACCCCGTCACCGGCACCCGCCCCCCCGGCCGCCTGCTCGACGGCGTCACCGACGCCGAGCTGCTGGTCCAGCTGGGCGGTTGGGTCCTCGACCACGTCCTCGAGCAGATGCAGGGCTGGGACGACGCCGGGATCGGGCCGCTGTCCATGTGGCTCAACCTGAGCGGGCCCGAGCTCACCACCGACTCGATCCTCGAGCGGGTCAGCAGCGCCCTCACCAGCACCGGTGTCGACGCCACCCGCATCAACATCGAGATCCCGGAGCCGACGCTCCTGATGGCCGACAGCCGGGCACTGGACCGCCTGCGCACCTTGGCCGCCCTCGGCGTCCGGCTCGGGATCGACGACTTCGGCACCGGCAGCGCCTCCCTGGCCCACCTGCGCTCGCTGCCCATGCACTTCCTCAAGATCGACCCCTCGATCGGCCGGCGCCTCCGGGAACCGGGCGGCCGGGCCGTGGTCGAGGCCGTCGTCGCCGTGGGCCGGGCCCTCGGGCTCGACGTCATCGCCGAAGGCATCGAGGACCAGGGCCAGCTCGAGGTCCTGGCCCAGCTGGGCTGCACCCACGCCCAGGGGAACCTCTTCGCCGCCCCCGCCCCCGCCGAGACGCTCACGCTCGGCGACGGCCTGCTCGGTCCCGGGTGAGCACGACCCGCTGACCGATCGAACCTGCTACCCCCAACCCACCCCATCACCTGCTCCCCCCGGCCCCTCTCGTATCGTCGCGAGCCGGCGGGGGTGGAGCGACGAGCCACAGGAGGCCAGATCCCGTGGGATCTTCCGACCGAGACCCCATCCCATCGCTCGGCGACGACGCGATCATCGACCTGCGCGACGGGGTGGTCGAACCCCTCGTCCAGGCCGGAGGTGGCGAGGACGTCACCCCCGGGACCGACCTGGCCCACGCCGAGGAGGTCATCGACCTCCGCGATGCCCGTCCGCCGAGCGGCCGGCCGGCCGAGCTCCAACCCGGTCACCGCATCGTGACGATCACCGGCGGCGACCTGTGGACGCAGGCCGAGGCCTTCGTCTACGACATCTACCGCCAGGTCGGCTACTGCGAGGAGTCCCCCCGCAACCGCGTCGAGGAGCTCGCCCGTTGGGAGACGCGCTCACGGCTCCACGCCGTCATGGACGACGCGGGCGAGGTCATCGGCGTGGTCCGAACGATCTTCGGCCCCTACGACGAGCTCCCGGTCGGCCAGTTCGAGCGCACCGACACCTCTCACCCAGACCCGGTCTGCGAGCTGTCGTCGCTCACGGTGCGGACCGACGTGCGCAGCACCGGTGTCATCGAGCACCTCTACCGAGCCGGGTGGCTCGACGCCTTCCGCTCGGGCTCGACGACGCTCGTCGCCCTCATCGACGACTGGCTGCTCGAGGTGTTCCAGGGCACGTACCGTCTGCCCTTCACCGTGATCGGGACGGGCAAGGAGTACATGGGCAGCACGCCCGTGCCGGTGGCCATGCCGCTCCACGGCCCGGACTACCAGATCACGGCCGACGAGAACCCCGACTTCTGGGCATGGACGCTCGAGGCGCTCACTGCCGACGAGGCCGACCGGTGGTCGCTCCCCCTGCTCGCGGGGGCCGAGGCCTCACCTCCGCCGTCCTAGCGGGCGCGCAGACGGGGGCGAGCCCACCATGCGCGACCGGCTGGCCGGGCGCCCCTACGCTTCGTGAGCAGGACCTGAGGTCTCGCGCCGCTGGTTCCGCACGTTGCGGGCCACGCCGACGACGGCGTTGGCCCCGAGCAGGAGGGCGAGCACTCCGATGACGATGTACGCGATCGCCGGGAAGTCCTCCCGACCGGCCCATGCCAGCCACACGTAGGGAGCGACGAACGAGGCACACGCGACCATGGCCCACCGGCTGGCGTACCCCACCCGACGATCGACCAGACCCGTGACCAAGCGCGCCGTGCCCAAGGCGTACGGGACGGCGGTGACGATGTCGAGGATCCCGAAGACGACGACCGTCGTCCGGCTGTACTGCGCCAGCGTCGAGTACGCGACGACGAAGCGGATGATGACGAAGACGACGACACCGACAACCCACGACAGCTCCAGCACCTGGCGGCGCGTGGCCGTCGGAGCCTCCTGCGTCGTCACGGCCGTCCCCATTCGCTGCTCCGGGCTGTTGGGTTCCTGCGTCGTGGCCGGCACCAGTGTGGACCCCTCCCCGTGACCCTAGCGCAACGCTCCGCGGTGGCTGGACCATCCTGTGCAGCTGTCCAGCAGGAATCCTCTCCATGCCGAGGTCGCTGCCGATGAGATCACCTGTGACGTGGACGTCGTGGCGCCAGAACGGGTGGGTCGTCGCCCTGGTCGCGGGCCTCGTGGTGTCGGTGGCAGGGGCTCTCACCCTGGGACCGACGGCGAACGGGCTCCTCCAGCAGATCCTGGGCTGGGCCTCGGTGTCCATCGGCATCACGATCGCTCGGCGCAGCGAGGGGATGGTCCGCCGGACCTGGTGGTGCTTCGCCCTGGCCAGCTCGGCGTTCCTGATCGGCGGCCTGGCCCGGACCGTGCACGGGCTGCTCATCGACGTGGAGCGCCCCTTCCCCTCACCGGCCGAGGCCGCCCTCGTCGTGGGGCACATCCTGCTGATCACCGGGAGCATCCTCCTCGGTCACCTCCGCTCACCCGATCGTGATCGGGCCGCCATCATCGACGGCGCGCTGATCGCCGCCGGGATCGAGACGGTGGTCTGGGTCGCCCTGCTGTGGCCCTATGTGAACGACGCCACCATCCCCGCGGCCGCCCGAGGGATGAACGTCTTCTACGCCATCTTGACCACAGCCCTGCTGGCGAGCATCGCCCGCCTCGCAGTGGGCCCCGGGGCCCGGACGACCAGCTACCGGCTGCTCGCCGTGGCCGTCGGGCTGATCTTCGCCCAGGACCTGGCCGTCACTGTCGAGGCCGCCGGCGGCCCCGAGGCCCGGCTGGGCCGGGCCCTGGCTCCGTTCATCTTCGTCTTCTTCGGGGCCGCCGCCCTCCACCCTCACCTGAGCCGCATCACCGAGGCGGCCGACACCCTCCACGTCAAGCTCACCTGGCAGCGCGTGGCCCTGCTCGTGGGGGCGCTCCTCATCAACCCGGCGATGCTCGCCGTGCAGGAGGTGCTGGGCAACGAGCCGGCCGTCGCCGTCCACATCGTCAGCTCCGTCATCATCTCCGGCCTGGTCCTCGCCCGGCTCACCTACCTGCTCCGCAGTCACGAGCGGGCGACGCTCATCGAGCAGGGGCTGCGTCGAGCCAACGCACTGCTCGCCGTCGCCCCCGGACGGTCCGAGATGGTCCGCGCCCTCGTCGAGGCGGTCACCGAGCTGGCCGGCCGCTCCAACGGAGTCCGCGCGGCGGTCGTCGTCGCTGACGGTACGCACCTCCTGGTGAAGGGCTCCTCGGGTCCCGGCGCCGGTCTGGTGGCCGGTGGTCGCCTGCCAGTCTCCGACGTGGCCTGGTGGACCCGCCTGGGGGACGACCCCATCGAGGTCGAGGACAGGCCGATCGACGCCCCGCACCGGGCCTCGGCTCCGATCCGCACCTCCTACGTCGTCCCCCTCGGCATCTCCCAGACCGAACGCCACGTCCTCATCGTGACCTCGACCGACCCGCTGCCGGTCGTCCTCCGCGGCGCCATCGAGTCGCTCGCCGCCACCGCCTCGCTAGCGCTCGAGACGGCGGAGCTGTCCGAGGCCCTCCAGCGCAGCCGCATCGAGCGTCGGTTCCAGGCCCTGGTGGAGAACTCGTCGGACCTCATCGTCACCGTCGACGCCGACCGCACGATCTCCTTCGTCAGCCCCGCCTGCCGCCGGCTGCTGGGGCGCGACGAGGCGTCCCTGCTCGGCGCCCCCGCCCGGGACCTGCCGGTGGCCGACGACGTCGCCCTGCTCGAGGACCTGCTGGCCCAGGCCGACGGGGCGACCTTCTCCCTGCCGGTCGAGATCCGCCTGCGCCACGCCGACGGGTCACCCCGGTGGTTCGAGGTGGCGGCCCGCGACCTCAGCTTCGAGCCCGAGGTCGACGGCTTCGTCCTCAACTGCCGCGAGGTCAGCGACCGCAAGGACGCCGAGCTTCGGCTCTTCCGCAGCGAGGCCCGGTTCCGGGCGCTCGTCCAGAACGTGGGCGACGTCGTCGCCGTCATCGACGACTGGGGTCGCTTCACCTACGTCTCACCGGCCGTCACGCCGCTGCTGGGCTACCGCTCCGAGCAGCTGCTCGACACCCCCGCCACCGCCATCGTCGTCGCCGACCAGCGGCGGGAGGCCCAGGAAATGCTGCTCGGCGCCCTGCGCGGCGCCGCGGACCGGTCGACGCCGCAGAGCATCGAGCTGCGGGCCCTGGCCCTCGACGGCAGCGTGCGCACCCTGGACGTCACCGTCAGCGACCTGCGCCACGACCCGGCCGTGCACGGCATCGTCCTCAATGCCCGCGACGTCACCGTCCGCAAGCAGCTCGAGTCGACGCTGCGCCACCAGGCCCACCACGACGCCCTCACCGGTCTGGCCAACCGGACCCGGTTCGGCGAGCTGGTCGAGGTCACCTCGGCCGAGGGCAACGGCTCGGCCTGCGTCCTCTTCGTCGACCTCGACGACTTCAAGACCGTCAACGACAGCCTGGGCCACGCCGTGGGCGACGAGCTGCTCATCGCCGTCGCCGGCCGCCTGACCGCCAGCCTCCCGACCGGGGCCACCGCCGCCCGCCTCGGCGGCGACGAGTTCGCCGTCCTGGTCCGACCCACCGACGACGACCTCGGCCCCGTCGGCGTGGCCCTGCGCCTGCTCCACGAGCTCCGCGTCCCCTTCGACGTCAACGGCTGGGAGATCGTGGTCACCGCCTCGATCGGCATCGCCGCCATCGGCGACGAGGGAACGACCGCCGAGGTCGTCCTGCGCAACGCCGACATGGCCATGTACCTCGCCAAGGAGCGGGGCAAGGACCGCGTCGAGCTGTTCGAGGAGGCGATGCACGTCACCGCCTTCGAGCGCCTGGAGCTCAAGGCCGACCTGGCCCGGGCCATCACCTCGGGCCAGCTGGCCCTGGTGTACCAGCCCGTCGTCTCGCTCGAGACCGGCCGCATCACCGGGGCCGAGGCCCTCGTCCGCTGGGACCACCCCCGCCGGGGTCGCCTCTCCCCCGACGCCTTCATCGGCATCGCCGAGGAGACCGGCCTCATCGTCCAGCTGGGCCAGTGGGTGCTCGAGGAGGCATGCCAGCAGCTGCGCACCTGGCAGCTGACCCTGCCCTCCGACGCCGCCCTGTCGATGAGCGTGAACCTGTCGGTCCGCCAGTTGGAGCAGGCCTCGATCGTCGACGCCGTCCGCGACGTCGTCGACCAGTTCGCCCTCGACCCCAAGACCCTCACCCTCGAGATCACCGAGACCGTGGTCATCGAGCACATGGAGGACGACCGCAGCCGCCTCACCGCCCTCAAGAACCTGGGCGTGCAGCTGGCCCTCGACGACTTCGGCACCGGGTACTCATCGCTGCGCTACGCCGACGACCTGCCCGTCGACGTGCTGAAGGTGGACCGCAGCTTCGTGTCCGGCATCACCGACGACGAGGCCACCCCCGTCCTCGAGGCCATCGTGGCCCTGGGTCGGCGCCTCGGCGTCCACACCGTCGCCGAGGGCATCGAGAACCCGAACCAGATCACGGCCCTCAAGAGCGTCGGCTGCGACCTGGGCCAGGGGTACTGGTTCTCGCCGCCGGTGGCCCCGGAGGCGTTCGCCGACCTCCTCACCCGGAACCTGTCCAGCGGCGGGTTCGACACCTCGGGCCAGACCGACGAGGCCAACAGGGACAGCTGACCGGACTGCGTCGCGCGAGACCAGGGGGTCAGACACCATCCCACCGTCGGGGGACGGATCTGGCCTGATCGGCGAGGTCGGAAGGTATCTGACCCCGGCAGCCGGCCCCCGCCGGAACGGGGTGGCACGGGTAGGTTTCGGGGGTGCCCGGTCCGATCTTCGTCTCCCGTCTGGTGCGGCTCCCGCTGCTCGACGCCGACGGGCACGCCATCGGCCGCGTTGCCGACGTGGTCACCGTCCCCTCCGGGGACGAGCCGGCCCGGGTGCTGGGCCTCGTGGTGGCCGTCGACCGGCGGAAGATCTTCGTCAACGAGGCCCGCATCGGGTCGATCGACCCCACCGGGGTCCGCCTGCGCTCGGGGATGATCGACGTCCAGCCGTTCCGCCAGCGGCCGGGCGAGAAGCTGGCCATGGGCGACATCCGCGGCACCCGCATCGGCGACGCCTACATCGTCGACATCTCGATCGAGGAGTCGGCGCGCACGGGCTTCTGGTTCGTCGTCGCCGTCGCCCTGGGCGGGCGCGGCCCCCTGCGCCGGAGGAGCACCCACGTCGTGGAGTGGGGCGACGTGGCCGACCAGTTCGACGCCGGGCCCGAGTACGCCGAGGTGGCCGAGCTCCGCAACATGCACCAGTCCGACGTGGCCGAGCGGATCCGGAGCCTGCCCCACGCCAAGCGGCGCCGGCTGGCCGAGCTGATGGAGGACGACCGCCTGGCCGACCTGCTGGAGGAGCTGCCCGAGGACGAGCAGATCCGCCTCCTCGAGGGTCTGGACCTCGAGCGGGCCGCCCACGTCATCGAGGAGATGGAGCCCGACGACGCCGCCGACCTGCTGGGCGAGCTGCCCGAGCCCGAGCGCCAGCGGCTGCTCGAGGCCATGGAGCCGGAGGAGTCGACGCCGATCCGGCGGCTGCTGGCCTACGACGACGACACCGCCGGCGGGCTCATGACCCCGGAGCCGGTGGTGCTGGGGGCGGCGACGACCGTGGCCGAGGCGCTGGCGACGGTGCGGGCGCCCGACCTGCCCATGGAGCTGGCGGCCCAGGTCTTCGTGGTCCGCCCGCCGACCTCGGTGCCGACGGGCCGGTTCATCGGGACCGTGCCCTTCCAGCGGCTCCTGCGCGAGCCGCCGGCCACCCGGCTGGAGGACTGCGCCCACGAGGACCCCGAGCCGGTCCCGCCGTCGATGCCGCTGCGCGACGTGGCCGAGCGGCTGGCGACCTACGACGTCATCGCCGTCCCGGTGTGCGACGCGGCGAACCGCCTCGTCGGCGCCGTGACCGTCGACGACGTCCTCGACCACGTCCTGCCGCCCGACTGGCGCCGCCGCCGCCGCTACGCCGCCGGCGAGGGGGCCTGACGTGGCCCGCCGCCCCTCCGACCTCTCGCGGCCTCGGCGGCGCCTGGAGTGGACCGGGTTCTACGACCCGGATGCCTTCGGCCGCTTCTCCGAGACCATCGCCCGGTTCCTCGGGACCGGCCGGTTCCTCATGGGCCAGACGATCCTCGTCGTCATCTGGATCGTCCTCAACCTGGCCCTGGTCCGGTACCGGTGGGACCCGTATCCGTTCATCCTCTTGAACCTGGCCTTCTCCACCCAGGCGGCCTACGCCGCCCCGCTGATCCTCCTGGCCCAGAACCGCCAGGACGACCGCGACCGCCGCCAAGCCGAGCTCGACCGGCAGGTGAACAACCGCACCCAGGCCGACACCGAGTACCTGGCCCGCGAGCTGGCCTCGGTGCGCATCGCCCTGGGCGACGTCGTCACCACGTCCGACCTCCGCGACGCCGTCGACCGGATGGCCACCGCCCTGGAGCGCATCGAGACCCGGCTCGCCGACCTCGAGCCAAACCCCCCCACCGACTGATCGCCCCAGCACGAGGAGCGCAGAGAACGGCGCCGCAGCGAGCAGGCAAGCTCACGTGACGCTCTCTGTCCGGCGCAGCCGCTGGGGGGTGCGGGGGGTCTCCCCCCGCAGAGGAGGCGTGGCGCCGAGGAACGAGGCGTCCGGCTCCGGACGGTGTTCGGCCCCGAGCGCAGCGAGGGACGACAAGCTCGAAGGAGTGGAGTGAGCGCCAGCGAACGAACGACTGAGACCTAGCCAGCCAGCCGCGCCCCCACGAGCGGGTCGAGACGGAGGTCGGGTTGCTCGGCGGCGACGCGGTCGAGCCAGAACTTGCTCTCGAACAGGGCGAGGCGGGTGCCGTCGGCCCGCTCCAGCACGGTGACGCCGCGCATGCCCCGGAGGGCGGCCGAGCTCTCCTCGTCGGTGACGCGGGCGACCGTGTAGGCGGTGGGGCTGAGCTCGACGGGCGCCCCGAACTCGGTCTCGAGCCGGTGCACGGCGACCTCGAACTGCATGGGCCCGACGGCAGCGAGGATCGGCGCCATGTCGCCGAAGGCGGGGTCGCGCAGCACCTGGACGACGCCCTCCTCGTCGAGCTGGGCGACCCCCTTGCGGAACTGCTTGGCCTTGCTCGTGTCGCGCACCCGCACGACCGAGAACTGCTCGGGGGCGAACGACGGGATGGTCGGGTAGGCGACGTGCTCGTCGAGGTAGAGCGTGTCGCCGACCCGGACGTCGGTGGCGTTCACCAGGCCGACGACGTCGCCGGGCCAGGCCACCTCGATGGTCTCGCGCTCCTGGCCGAACACCGAGTGGGCGTACTTGGTGGCGAACGGCTTGTGGGTGCGGGCGTGGGTGACGACGACCCCCCGCTCGAACCGCCCCGACGACACCCGCAGGTAGGCGATGCGGTCGCGGTGCGACTTGTCCATGTTGGACTGGACCTTGAACACGAGGCCGGAGAAGGGTGCGTCCAGCGGGCGGGCCTTGCCGTCCTCGTCGACCCGCGGCGCCGGCGACGGGGCCAGGTCGACGACGGCATCGAGGAGGAGACGCACGCCGAAGTTGGTGAGGGCCGAGCCGAAGAAGGTCGGCGAGGTCTCCCCCGCCCGGAACAGCTCGTCGTCGTGGTCGGCGCGGATCTCCGACAGCAGCGACAGCTCGTCGGACGCCTGGGTCCACGCGTCGCCCTCGCGGGCGGCGGCGTCATCGGCGTCGAGGATCTCCTCGGGCGCCTCGGTCGCGCCCCGGGCGACCCGGGTGAAGCGGACGTAGCGCCCGGTCCGGCGGTCGACGACGCCCCGGAAGTCCCCGGGGATGCCGACCGGCCAGGTGACCGGGGTGGGCATGACGCCGATGCGCTGCTCGACCTCGTCGATCAGCTCCAGGGCGTCGCGGCCGGGCCGGTCCCACTTGTTGATGAAGGTGAGCAGCGGCAGCTCACGCTCGCGGCAGACCTCGAACAGCTTGAGCGTCTGGGGCTCGATGCCCTTGGCCGCGTCGAGGACCATCACCGCGGCGTCGGCGGCGGCGAGCACCCGGTAGGTGTCCTCGGAGAAGTCGCGGTGCCCGGGGGTGTCGAGCAGGTTGATCACGTGGTCGCGGTACGGGAACTGCAGGACGGTGCTGGTGATGGAGATGCCGCGCTGGCGCTCCATCTCCATCCAGTCGGAGGTCACCGCCTTGCGGCCCTCGCGGGCCTTCACCGCGCCGGCGCCGGTGGTGAGGGCCCCGCCGTAGAGCAGGAACTTCTCGGTGAGGGTGGTCTTGCCGGCGTCGGGGTGGCTGATGATGGCGAAGGTGCGACGCCGGGCCGCCTCGGTGACGGCGTCGCTCGCTCGCTCGCCAGGGGTGAGGACGGTCATCGAGGGGTGCAGTCCGAGCAGCGGCCCACCAGGTCCAGGCGGTGCTGCTCGGCCCGGAACCCGGCGGCGGCCGCCGCCTCGACCAGGGCCGACTCGAGCCGCTGCTCGACCGGGCCGGGCACGGTGAAGTCGGCGACGATCCCGCAGTCGGTGCAGATCAGGTGGTGGTGGTGGCCGGCGAGGTCCTCGGCCAGCTCGAAGCGGGTGAACTCGTCGCCCCCGGCGATCCGCTGGACGACCCCCGCCCCCTCCAGGACGCTGAGGTTCCGGTACACCGAGCTCTGGGGCAGCCCCCGACCCCGACCAACCACCTCGGCGGTGGTCAGGGGCCGATCGGCCTGGGCCAGGATCCGGACGAGGGCCTGGCGGTTGGCGGTGTAGCGCTGGCCGGCCCCCCGGACGCGCCGGGCCACCTCGACGTCGAGGTCGTGGAGCGTGGGCGGAGGGGCGGCGGGCACGGCGCTCAACCCTAGCGGCCGCCTGCCGACTGAGAACGGGTGAGAAGCCGGGGATCCGACCGTCTCCGACTTCCCAAGCGATCGTCGCACTCGTAACCTGACCGCAACACACCGGCTCCCATGGCGGATGTCCGGGATCGCGCCACCCTCTCGCTCCACCACCGCTCCCCCACGAGGCCCGCCATGCAGGACCATCGTCCCGACCCGCAGACGCCCGCCCCGACCCGCCTGACCCGACGCCACGTCCTCGTCGGGGGGGCCGCCGTCGGGAGCGTGGTCGCCCTGCGGGGCCTGCCCGCCCTGGGCCAGGAGGACGGCGACACCCCGTTCGGCTCGTCCTCATCGTCGACCACGTCCACGAGCACGACCACCACGACGACGACCCCGTCGACCACCACGACGCCGCCGACCACCACCACCCCACCGATGACGGCGACGCCCGTCGAGCCGGTGCACCCCGACGACCCGCCCATCCCCGAGCAGCGCGACGGGTTCGACACCCTGCTGACCGAGAGCCCCGACCGCGGGATCATGTTCCCGGTCTTCCCCAACAGCGCCACGACGTGGACCCGGAACCAGGACACCTACGGCGCCTGCCGCTCGGGCTGCTCCCGCCGCCACCAGGGCGAGGACCTGATGGCTCGGTCGATGACCAAGCTGCTGGCGGTCAAGAGCGGCACCATCGTGGAGCTCCGCCACCGCTCGACGGGCAACTCGCTCTACATCCGGGGCGACGACGGCTGGTTCTACTGCTACCTCCACATCAACAACGACCGGCCGGGCACCGACGACGGCAGCAACCTGGTCGCCAACGCCTGGGGCCCGGGGCTGCGGCAGTTCGCCACCAGCTCCACCACCATGAACGAGGCCGCGGCCCGGGGCCACCGGGTCAAGCAGGGCGAGCTGGTCGCCTTCTGCGGCGACAGCGGCAACGCCGAGGACTCCGGCTCCCACCTCCACTTCGAGATCCGCAAGCCGGCCTCGGGCGACTTCCGCACCGAGACCTCGCGACTGTGGGCCTCGGCCTCGGTGAACCCGCGCGAGTCGTTGCGCAACGCCATCCCGGCCAAGGAGGGCGGCTCGGTCCCCCCGGAGACGTTCCGGCCGTGGGACAACTCCATGGGCTTCGTGGTGTACCAGTACCGCGACTTCCTCGGCCGCGCCCCGAGCACCGACGAGATCATCTACTGGGGCACGAAGCTCGACGAGGGGTCGAAGACCCCCGACTGGCTGATGCAGTTCTTCCTGGAGTCCCGTGAGTGCGACTCCATGGTCCACAGCGTGGCCCGGCTCTACCAGGCGTTCTTCAAGCGGCTCCCCGACTCCGAGGGGTTCAACGGCTGGATGGACGCCATCCGGAGCGGCTCGTGGCCGCTGACCCGCATCGCCCAGCACTTCGCCGGCACCACCGAGTTCACCCGGATGTACGGATCGCTCGACGACGGCCAGTACGTCGACCTCGTGTACCAGAACGTCCTCGGGCGGGCTCCGGACGCGGACGGCCGGGCGTACTGGATCGACCGCCTCCGCAACGGCTGGAGCCGGGGCCGGCTGATGACGCACTTCAGCCAGACCCCCGAGTACACGACCCAGCACGAGAACCGGATGCACGTCGTCGCCTGCTACGGCGTGATGCTCGAGCGCGTCCCCACCTCGTCGGAGCTCTCGGCCTGGCTGACGCACCTCGACGGCGGCGGGACCTGCCGCGAGATGGTCGCCATGATGCGGATGTCCCAGGAGTACGCCACCACCGTCGCCAGCAGCTGACCGGACGCCCCCGGGGGCGTGCCAGGATGCCGCCATGTCGTCGCCGTCAGCGTCCGCCGCCCCGCCCGCCGACCTCGACCTCATGGCCGAGGCGGTCGAGCTGGCCCACCTCGCCGGCCAGGCCACCCTGCCGTGGTTCCGCCACGTCGACCTGGCCGTCGACCGCAAGGGCGACGGCACCCCGGTCACCGCCGCCGACCGCGAGGCGGAGCGCCTGATCCGGGCCGAGCTGGCCTCGCGCCACCCCGACGACGGCGTGCTGGGCGAGGAGGAGCCCGAGACGCCCGGCACCAGCGGCCGCCGCTGGATCCTCGACCCCATCGACGGCACCAAGGCCTTCACCCACGGTGTGCCGCTCTACAGCAACCTCCTGGCGGTCGAGGACGAGCACGGCATCGCCATCGGGGTGATCAACATCCCGGCGCTGGGCGAGACGGTCTGGGCCGGGCGGGGCCGGGGCTGCTTCTGCAACGGCGAGCCCGCCCGGGTCAGCACGGTGGGGTCGATCGACGAGTCGTTCATCAGCACCAGCGGGTTCTCGCCCTGGTCCGACGAGGCCCTCCTCGCCCTCCAGCAGACCGACGCCCACCTCCGGACCTGGGGCGACGGCTACGGCTACGTGCTCGTGGCCACCGGTCGGGTCGAGGCCATGATCGACCCGGCGGCCGAGCTGTACGACCTGGCCCCCATGCCGGTGATCATGGCCGAGGCCGGTGGGAGGTTCACCTCCCTCGACGGGGAGGACGGGCCCGGCCACGGCAGCGGCATCGCCAGCAACGGCCTCCTCCACGACGACCTCCTCGCCCTCCTGGGCGGGGCAGACCGCACGGCCCGACCCGGGGTCCGCCCCGGCTGAGGCCCCGAGCGCGACCTGAGCGGCGATCGCGCCACGGGCCATGATGGCCGGGTGCGCCTCCGCCCCACCGTCCCTCGACGTGGCCGGCGCCTCGCCCTCGCCGGCAGCGTCGTCGCCCTCGCCATCGTGGTGCTGACGGGGTCGCCCGCAGCCGCCGACCCGCCGGGCCCGACGGACTACCGCTCCGAGGTCACCGACATCACCCCCGAGGTCGACGGCATCACCGCGTCGGTCGTGGGGGGAGACGGCTTCCTCCTCCTCGAGGTGGAGCCGGGCACCACGGTCGAGGTCCCGGGCTACACCGGCGAGCCGTACCTCCGCTTCGGGGAGGACGGCACGGTCGAGGAGAACCAGGCGTCGGCGGCGACCTACCTGAACGAGTCCCGCACCCGCACCGAGGCCGACCGGGACTACGACCCCGAGGCCGAGCCCGAGTGGGAGGAGGTCGCGACCGACGGACGTTGGGCCTGGCACGACCACCGCATCCACTCCATGGCCGGCGACCTCTCCGGTGACACCGAGGTCGCCCACCGCCGCGGGGTGCCCTGGACGGTCCCCCTCGTCGTCGACGGCGACGAGGTCACCATTTCGGGCTCCTACCGCCTCCTCGACGCCCCCAGCCCCCTGCCGTGGGCCGCGCTGGCCATCGTGCTCGCCCTGGCCCTGGCCCTCGGCTTGGGGCGGGTGGTCCCGGCCCTGCCCGCGGCGGGGGCGACGGTGCTCGTGGCCGGGATCGGCGGCATCGTCGCCGGCATGGCCCAGAGGGGCGAGAGCCCCCCCGGCGCCCCGACGTCGCCCCTCGTCGTCATCCTCCCCGCCATCGCCGCGGTGGCCGGGATCATCGTCTTGATCCAGCGGGGCCGGGTGCTGCGGGCCGTCGCCGCCCTGGCCGGGGCGGCCGCGGCCGGCGGCTGGGCGATCGTCCGCCTCCCGGTCCTGTGGAAGGCGGTGCTGCCCACGTCGTTGCCGGCGGGCACGGACCGGGCGCTCACCGCGGTGGCCCTGGGTGCCGCCGCCGGTGCCGCCGCCCTCGTCGTGCGCTCGGGTGCCCTGGCCCCCGACCTCGGCGACCCCGACGGGTCCTCCCCGGCCCCGGAGGTCGCGGAGAGCGCGTGACCTGACCAGGAGTGGGGCAGAACCTCACTCTTGGTGCTCAACGGTGGGGGACGCGCGCCGATGGAACGGGGTGCCGGACACCATCGGGGATGCCCACCTCGAGCAGCTCGTCGAGGTGCTCCAGAAGGAGCGCGACCGCCTGGAGCAGCTCCGGTACCGCTTCGTCGCCCTCGAGCTCTTGATCGACGCCCGGGAGGTCCGCTTCTGGGGGTGGGCCCTGCAGGACCTCAATCGGGCGCGCCTGCGGGTGCGGGAGGCGGACCTGATGCGGGCCGCCACCGTGGGCACGCTGGACATCCCCGACAGCCGCAACGGGATCGCGTCGCTCCGGGAGGTCGCCGCCGCGGCGCGCGTGCCCTGGGCCGGGATCCTGCGCGACCACCACGACAGCCTCTCGACCCTCGTCACCGAGATCGAGATCCACGCCCACCGCATCGCCGAGGGGGGCCGGGCCTGCCTCGCCGAGCTGGCCCGCACCGGGACGCTCAGCCCTCCGGGCTCGCCGGCCGAGGCCCGACGGGTCCTCGTGGGCCAGGTCGAGGGGGCCGACAGCGCTGCCCCTCCCCGCCCCGCCCCCAACCCGGCGGCGCGCCTGCGGGCTCCGGGCCAGGCCGACGATCTCGACCCGGTCAGCATCGAGTGCCTCCTGAGCGACGTCATCACCGGCGGAGGCCGCCTCAGGATCCCCGCCCTCCTCGCCTTCCTCCGCTGATCGCCGGTGCGACAACGGGCCGGACGACGCGAGAAGGCGACCCGGCCAGGTCTCCCGCGAGGCACGAGTGGCCCGGCGCAGCCGCCCAGACGACGTTCAGGCAGACCCCGGCTGATGGCCCGCAAGCGATGCCGGCCCGGCGCAGCCGCTAGGGGGCGGCGGGGGGTCTCCCCCCGCAGAGGAGCCGTGTCGCCGAGGAACGAGGCGTCCGGCTCCGGGAAGGTCTTCAGCGCGAGCGCAAGCGAGCCCGCTCAGCTCGAAGGAACGGAGAGAGCGCCAGCGAACGAGTGACTGAGACCTAGTGAAGAGCAACCGCGGTGAGGCGGTCGCCCCACTGGCTGGCCCCGCCGATGGCGGTGGCGTAGCCGGCCTTGCGGCGGGCGACCCGGCCGGTGGGCTCCTCGGCCGTCGCCGGCTCGTACTGGGCCTCGATGCCGTCGCGCAGCATGGCGAGGGCCTCGGAGCGGAGCTGGGAGATCCGGGACTCGGTCACGCCGAGCAGCTGGGCCAGGTCCTGCGACTTCTTGCCCTCGAGGAAGTAGCCCACGATGACCAGGCGGTGGCGCTCGGGGAGGAGGTGCACGGCGTCGCGGAGGTAGCTGTGGAGCTCGCGGCTCTCGAGCTCCTCGGAGGGCTCCTTGGTGTGGTCGTCGGCGAGGACGTCGACCAGCGTCAGCTCCTCGTCGTCGTCGGCCACCTCGTACTCGAGGGCGAGGACGACCGAGCGGAACATGCGGTCCTGGAGGCGACGCAGCTCGTCGGGCTCCATGCCCAGGGCCTCGGCCTTCTCGTGGGCGTTGGGGACGCGGCCGAGCTTGGTGGCGAGCTGCTGCTCGACCTGCTCGAGCTTGCGGGCGAGGGTGCGGACCGAGCGGGGCGCCCAGTCGGCGGCGCGGACGGCGTCGAGGATGGCGCCGCGGATGCGCTGGGCGGCGAAGCGGTCGAAGGGGACGCCGCGGGACTCGTCGTAGCGACGAGCAGCCTCGACCAGGCCGAGGGCGCCGGCGGTGGCCAGCTCCTCGCGGTCGACGTGGCGCGGGAAGTGCACTGCGACCTGGAAGACCACGTGGCGCACCAGCGGGAGGTGCTCCTCGATCAGTCGGTGAACTTCTGCTTCCGTGACGGCGGGCATCTGCCCCTCCATTGTCCGTTGTCTCATCCCGAGACCCTGGTCGGTCCCCCCGCTGCGGCATGTGAGCATCGTCGGTGCAAATAGGTCGTTCGGCCTATTCGCAGCGTCGCCTCAGCGGACTGCTGAACACTCTACGTGGGCGCACTACCACCCGCAATGCTGGCTACGCAGAATGAGTCGGATGGCCCACCTGGGGCGCGCTGCGCAGGGCAGTCGGGCGACCACCGATGGCACAGGATGGCCGGGCCGCAGCCGGGGGCGCGGATGGTCGCCGCGGGCGGGATCTCAGCCGGTGAAGGCGGCGGACTTGACCCCGCGCACGGCGAGCTGGCCGAGCAGCTCGCGGGCCCGGGTGGAGGCCCCCAGGCCGTGGGCGCCGGCGGGCACGCCGAGGTCACCGCGGACGGCGGCCACAGCGGCGACGGCGGCCACCGCCCCGGCGGCCACGCCCGGGCGGTCGAAGGCCCCGTAGACGACGGTCTCGTAGCGGCCGTCGACCCGGCCCCGCACCTCGGCCCGGACCGCCCCGAGGACCCCCTCGGGGTGGGGCCGCCGGAGCATGGGCAGCCGGGCCGTGAGCCGGTCGCGCCGGGTCGCGGCGAGCCGGGCGGTGACCCGCTCGACCGGGCCCAGGGCGTTGACGAGCAGCAGGGCGTCGGGGAGACCGGCGCGGTAGCAGTCCGCCGCCCCCACCGGGTCGGGGAACCAGCACAGCTCGCGCCCGGAGCCGGCCGCCCGGCGCTGCCACCCCCCGTTGCGCCAGTCGATGGCGCTTCCGCCCAGGGCGCGGTGGTGCTGGTGGGCGCACGCCGGGCCGCCGGTGCCGGCGCGGGCCACGTGGACCTCGGTGACGTCGTCGAGGAGGTCGGCCGCGTGCCGGGCCAGGAGGCAGCTCAGCCCGGGGGAGAAGGCGGCTCCGAGGACGAGCGTCGTGCCCACCGCCTCGGCCAGCGGGCCCAGGTCGAGCAGGGCCTCGACGTCGCCGACTGAGTCCGAGGTCGACACCACGGGGACGCCCCGCTCGACCAGGGGCAGGGCGGCGGCGGCGTGGTCACCGGCGGGGAGGGCCAAGACGACGGCGTCGGCCTCGGGTGGCGCCGTGACCGACTGCGGCTCGGGGGTGGCGATGGCGCCCAGCGACGCCGCCACCTCGGATCGGCGACCGTCGTCGATGTCGCGGAGAAGGACCTCGTCGACCCCCTCGGTCGAGGCCAGCTGGCGGGCGGCGCGGGCTCCGACCGCGCCCAGCCCGACGACGGCGATCCGCATCAGCGCAGGTCCGGGCCGGACAGCTCTCGCCAGCCGCCCGTCTGCGGCGGCGTCCCGCCCGAGCCCCGCAGCCGGACGAAGGCGGCCACCATCCCGGCCAGGCCCAGGGCCACGAGCGCACGACGGAGCAGGGTCACGGGTTCTCCCGGGTCGAAGGGGGCGGGCGACGGCACGACCGCCACGGCCCGGAGCCGCACCCGGTCGGCCGGCGGGCCGATGCGTGGGGCTAGCTGGAATCGAACCAGCGACCTCACCCTTATCAGGGGTGCGCTCTAACCGACTGAGCTATAGCCCCGGGTCGGAGGACACTACTGCTCGTCCCGACCGGCACGCCACCCGCATCCGGGGGCCCGCTTCGGTCAGCTGGCGGCCTCGGGACGCTCGGTCCGGTCGTCGTCGGCGCCGGTGGGGCGGAGGGGCGCGGTGGGGGGCCGGCGGGGTCCGCGCCCGCGCGACGTCGAGCCCCCGGTCCGGGTCCCGGACCCACCCGATCGGTTCCCGGCGCCCCCCGACCGGCTGCCCGATCGGTTCCCGGCTCCGCCCGACCGGCTGCCCGAGCCGGACCGGCTGCCGGAGCCGCCGGCGCGCGAGCGGGTCCGGCCCCCGGGCGGGGCGGGCGCGTCCCCCGACGAGCGGGGCGCCGGATCGCCGCTCGACGGCCGGCCCGCAGGGGGCGGGGCCGAGGACGGCGCGGGTGCGCCGCGGCGGCGGGCGGCCGGCTCCTTGGACAGGGACGGCGCCGGTGCGGCCGGGGGGGCCGCGCGGGGCGCCTCCTGCTCGGCGGGCCCCGGGGCCGGGGACCAGCCCGCGGGCGGGGCGGCGGGCGGGGCCGTGGGCAGGGGCAGCGGGGCCGGGGGTCGGGCGGGCTCGGCCGACCGGGCGTCGACGATCTCCTCGATCACCACGAAGCGGATGCCGCCGGTGATCTCGCTGATGAGGTTGAGCAGCGCCGCGCTGAGGACCATGAACACCGTGGCGGCCAGGGCGCCGACGGCACCGATGAACGCCACCTGCTCGAACATCTCGCTGCCCCGGAACCGGAAGTCCTCGAAGCCGGCGTCGCGGAGGAAGCCCTCGAGGTCGTCGACGAGGCCGGTGGTGTTGGCCAGGGCCCACAGCAGGGCGACGGTGCCCAGGGCGACCCCGAGCATGATCGTGTTGAACACCAGGGCGATCTTCAGGACCGACCAGAGTTCGATGCGCCGGACGATCCGGGTGACCCGACGGCCGTGGCGGCGGGGTCGTCGACCGCCGTCCCGGAACGACGGGGCGCTCACCGCGTCGGCGATGGCATCGGCCCGCCGGGCCCCGGCGCGGGGGGCGACGCGCGAGGCGACGCCGGTGCGCGCCGATGCGGGCACCGTGGGACCCTCGACGGGGCCGCTCAACCCGGAGTCGACGGACACGGGGGCTCAGTGTACGAGATGACCCCGGGCCGAGAGCCCTCGGAGCGGCACCACGTGCCGTCGCGCACGGCGCGAGCGGTGGCCCGGGCCCGGCCGAGAGCGACGGTCACCGTGACCCCGGCGCCCTCGGCCCGGTAGGCGACCATCCGCCCGCCGTTGGCGGCCGCCTGGCGGGCGGCGGCAGCCTCGCCCTCGGCCGCGCCGGCCAGGGCGGCGGCGTCGGCCGCGGTGCGGGCCCGGGCCCCGTCGACCACGACGGACCCGGCGGCGACGACCGCCAGCAGCACGACGGCGGCGAGGACCAGGGCGACGGCGACGACGACGGTGGACTGGCCCCGCTGCCGACCGGGCGGCGGGCGGCGACGGGAGCGGGGGGAGCAGGGCGGGACGGGCACGACGACCTCCGAGCGGGCGCGAGCGGGCGGGCGGCCCTCGGCGAGGGCGATCCGACCCGCTCGGGGTCGTCAGCGAGGGGGGACGGTCAGGCCTCGGCGGCGTCGGGGGGGTCGGCCCCCAGGACGGGTGCCACGGCGGCGACGGTGCGTCCGCCGTCGACGTTCATGACCTTGACGCCGGTCGCGTCGCGACCCTGCGACGAGATCCCCCGGACGTCCATGCGGGCCACGACGCCGTCGGAGGCGATGGCGAAGATCTCGTCGTCGAGGGCGACCATGAAGGCGGCCACCACCCGGCCCTTGCGGGCGGTCAGCTTGATGCCCCGGACGCCCTGGCCCCCGCGGCCTTGCTGGTTGAACTTGTCCAGCTGGGTCCGCTTGCCGTAGCCGGCGTCGGTGACGATGAGGATCGAGGTGTCGTCGCGGGCGACGTCGCAGCTCACGACCTCGTCGTCGGGCTTCATCTTCATGCCCCGCACGCCGGCGGTGGAGCGGCCCATGGGACGGACGTCGTCCTGGGTGAAGCGGATCGTCATCCCCGACCGGCTCACCATGAAGATGTCGTCGCCCTCGTTGCAGGGGATGACCTTCACCAGCTCGTCGCCGTCGCGCAGGTTGATGGCGATGAGCCCGGCGCGCAGCGACGAGTCGTACTCGGTGAAGCGGGTCTTCTTCACCTGGCCCATGCGGGTGGCGAAGAACAGGTACTTGTTCGACTCGTAGTCCCGCGTGTCGATGATGGCCCGGATCTTCTCGTCGGGCTGGAGCGGCAGCAGGTTCACGATGGCCGTGCCCCGCGCCGTGCGCTCCTTCATGGGGATCTCGTGGGCCTTGAGCCGGTAGACCCGGCCCCGGCTGGAGAAGAACAGCAGGTACGCGTGGGCGGTGGTGGTGAGGATGTGGGCGATGTAGTCCTCGTCGCGGAGGTTGGCCCCCGAGACGCCGCGCCCGCCCCGGCCCTGGCTGCGGAAGGCGTCGACCGACACGGTCTTCACGTAGCCCTTGGCCGACATGGTGACGATGAGGTCCTCGTCGTCGATGAGGTCCTCGAGGTTCATCTCGCCCGGGTCGTAGGTGATCTGCGAGACGCGGTCCGTGGCGTGCTTGGCCCGGATCTCGCCCATCTCGTCCTTGATGACCCGGAGCAGAACGGTGCGGTCGCCGAGGATCGCCTCGAGCTCGGCGATGGTGGCGCGGAGCTCCTGCTGCTGCTGCTCGAGCTCGGCCCGCCCCAGCCGGGTGAGGCGGTGCAGCTGCATGTCGAGGATGTACTCGGCCTGCACCTCGGTGAAGGTGAACGGCTCGGACTGGAGGGCGATGCGAGCGGCCGCCTTGTCGTCCGAGGCCCGGATGGCGGCGATGATCTCGTCGATGAGGTCGAGGGCCTTGATGAGGCCGTCGACGATGTGCAGCCGGTCCCGGGCCTTCTTGAGCCGGAACTCCGAGCGCCGGGTGATGACGTCCTCCTGGTGGGCCAGGTAGTGCCGGAGGGCGTCGTGGAGGTTGAGCGTGCGGGGCACGCCGTCGACGAGCGCCACCGTGTTCACCGCGAAGGAGGTCTGCAGCGGGGTGCGCTTGTAGAGGTTGTTGAGCACGATCAGGGCCGGGGCGTCGCGCTTGAGGGTGATGACGATGCGGGTCTCGCCGCCCGAGGACTCGTCGTTGGCGTCGCTGATGCCCTCGATCTCCTTGGTGGCCACCAGCTCGCTGATCTTGGCCAGGACGTTCCGGGGACCGACCTGGTACGGCAGCTGGGTGATGACGATGCGGTCGCCGCCGCGGGCGGTCTCCTCGATCTCGGCCACGGCCCGCATGCGGATCGAGCCTCGGCCGGTGCGCTGGGCGTCGAGGATCCCCTGCTTGCCGAGGATGAGCCCGCCGGTCGGGAAGTCCGGGCCCTTGACGATGTCGGCGTTGACCAGGTCGTCGACGGTGGCCTCGGGGTTGTCGATGAGGAACGTGGTGGCGTCGATGATCTCGCCCAGGTTGTGGGGCGGGATGTTGGTGGCCATGCCCACGGCGATGCCCTGGTTCCCGTTCACCAGCAGGTTGGGGAACCGGCTGGGGAGGACGAGGGGCTCCTCGAACTCGCCGGAGTAGTTGTCGCCGAAGTCGACGGTGTCCTCGTCGATGTCGGCGAGCATCGCCATGGCGATCGGCGACAGCCGGCACTCGGTGTAGCGGGCGGCGGCGGGGCCGTCGTCGGGCGAGCCGAAGTTGCCGTGCCCGGCCACGAGGGGGTGGCGCAGCGAGTGGGGCTGGGCCAGGCGCACCAGGGCGTCGTAGATGCCGCCGTCGCCGTGGGGGTGGTACTTGCCCATCACGTCGCCGGTGACGCGGGCGCACTTCATGAACGGCCGGTCGGGGCGGGCGCCGATGTCGTTCATGCCCCAGAGGATCCGGCGGTGCACCGGCTTGAGCCCGTCGCGCACGTCGGGCAGGGCCCGCGAGACGATGACGGACATGGAGTAGTCGAGGAACGACCGCTCCATCTCGTCTTCGATCTCGATCGGCTCGTAGGGCTCGACGATCTCCGAGCCCGCGCTGGGAGGACCGGCGCCGCCGGCGCCGTCGGGGGTGGGGGTCTGGTCGTCGCTCACTGGGGGGTCACCTCGGGGTCGATCGGGGGGCAGGGCCGGCGAGGCGCCAGCCGAGTGGCCTGGGGGAGTGGCCGGCGAGGCGCCAGCCGAGTGGCCTGGGGGAGTGGCCGGCGAGGCGCCAGCCGAGTGGCCTGGGGAAGTGGCCGGCGAGGCGCCAGCCGGGTGGCCAGGCAGATGCGGTGTCGCGGGCGCACATCAGATGTCGATGAACCGGACGTCCTTGGCGTTGGTCTGGATGAAGCGCTTGCGGGCCTCGACGTCGTCGCCCATCAGGGTGGAGATGGCCACGTCGGCCACCGCGGCCTGGTCGACCGACACCCGCAGCAGCGTGCGGCTGTCGGCGCTCATGGTCGTCTCCTTGAGCTCCTGCCAGTCCATCTCGCCCAGGCCCTTCAGCCGGGCGAACTCCTTGCGGTGGGTGGGGTTCTCGGCGAGGAACGCCTCCTTGGCGGCGTCGTCCTTCAGGTACACCTTCTCCTTGCCCACGACCGTGGAGTACAGCGGCGGCTGGGCGATGTACACGTGGTTCTGCTCGACGAGCTCCTTCATGTGGCGGAAGAAGAAGGTGAGCAGGAGGGTGCGGATGTGGCTGCCGTCGACGTCGGCGTCGCAGAGCAGGATCACCTTGTCGTAGCGCGACTTGGTCACGTCGAAGTCGCCCGAGATCCCGGCACCGATGGCGGCGATGAGGGCCTGGATCTCGTTGTTCTTGAGCATCTTGTCCTCGCGGGCCCGCTCGACGTTCAGGATCTTCCCCCGGATGGGGAGGATGGCCTGGGTCTTGGGGTCGCGGGCGCTGGTGGCCGAGCCGCCGGCGGAGTCGCCCTCGACGATGAACAGCTCGCACTCGTCGCGGTTGCGGCTGGAGCAGTCGCGCAGCTTGTCGGGCATCCCGGCGCCGTCGAGGGCCGACTTGCGCCGGGTGGCGTCGCGGGCCTGGCGGGCCGCGGCCCGGGCCCGCTGGGCGGCGATGCCCTTCTTGACGATCTTGTTGGCCTCGGTGGGGTGCTCCTCGAACCAGTCGGCCATGCGCTCGTTGGTGGCGCGCTGAACGAGCGTCTTGATCTCGGGGTTGCCCAGCTTGGCCTTGGTCTGGCCCTCGAACTGGGGGTCGCGCAGCCGCACCGAGATGATGGCGGTGAGCCCCTCGCGCACGTCCTCGCCCCCCAGGTTGGGGTCCTTCTCCTTGAGGAGGCCCTTGGCCCGGGCGTACTTGTTCACGACGCTGGTGAGGGCGGCGCGGAAGCCCTCCTCGTGGGTCCCGCCCTCGATGGTGGCGATGCCGTTGGCGAAGCTGTGCATGCCGTCGGTCTGGTAGCCCTCGTTCCACTGGAAGGCCACCTCGACCTCGTGGACCTCCTCGACCTGCTCGAAGTACCCGACGCGGCTGAACAGCGGGGTCTTGGTCGCGTTGACGTGCTTGACGAAGTCGACGATGCCGTTGGCGTACTTGTACTCGACCGGGGTCGGATCGTGACCCTCCCGCTCGTCCTTGAACCGGATCAGGAGGGCCTTGTTGAGGAAGGCCATCATCTGGAACCGCTCGAGCAGGGTGCGGGCCGAGAACTCGGTGACCTCGAAGATGCTCTCGTCGGGCCAGAAGGTGACCGTGGTGCCGGTGCGGCCCCGGGGGGCGTCGCCCACCACGACCAGCTTGGTGCCCTTGGCACCACCGTCGCTGAACTCGATCTCGTGCCGCTTGCCGTCCCGGTCGACCTGGACCAGGACCCGCTGGGACAGGGCGTTCACCACCGACACGCCCACGCCGTGGAGGCCGCCCGACACCTTGTAGCCGTCGCCGCCGAACTTGCCACCGCCACCGATCTTGGTGAGGGCGATCTCGACGCCGGTGAGCTTGAACTCCTTGTTGACGTCGGTCGGGATGCCCCGGCCGTTGTCGACGACCCGGCACCCCCCGTCGGCCAGCAGGGTGACCTCGATGCGGTCGCAGAAGCCGGCCATGGCCTCGTCGACCGAGTTGTCGACGACCTCCCACACGAGGTGGTGGAGGCCGCTGATGCCGGTGCCGCCGATGTACATGCCGGGGCGCTTCCGGACGTGGGCCAGGCCCTCGAGGATCGTCATCGACGAGGCGGAGTAGGTGGTGGTCTGCGACACGGGCGCGACCTCTCAGGGAGAGACGGGGAGCGGGCTGCTCACGGGGACGACGGGCCCCCGGAGGGGCCGTTCCGACCGCCTCTGCGACTGGTTCCCGGAGCGTCGGAACCCTTGCGCAGACTGGCGATCACGATGTCGCCCATCCTACCAGCAGGGTCCTCGGCGGCGGTGCATCTGGCGCCGGTTCAGCGCCCGTCCCCGCGGCGGTCGACGCGCGCCTCCAGCGCCGTGACCACCCCGGCCCCGAGCAGCCGCTCGAGACCCTCCACCACCGCCCCCTCGAGCCACCGGGCCTGACCGGCCCACACCGGGTCGCTGGTGCGGACGACCAGGCTCCCGGACCGGATGGCCACCGGGTGCAGGGCGGCGGCCGCCGCCGGCCCGACCAGGTCGGGCCAGGCCCGCTCGACGACCTCGAGCGTCGACGCGGGCGGCGCCCCGAGCCCGGCGAGGACGCGGTCGAGCGTCTCACCCAGGCGGGACGGGCGGACCGGCCCGGTCGTCAGCGGTTCCCAGGGCACCGGCGCGATCCTACTGGGACCCCGGACGGGGCGGGCCGCCCTCAGGCCGGCACGACCTCGCCCCCGGCGACCCGGAGCACCAGCTGCGGTTCGGTGCCCGCCGGGAGGCTCGTCGCCGTGGTGATGACCGTCTGGCCCGGTGGCAGGTGCGCCAGCAGGGCGGCGGACCGGTCGTCGTCGAGCTCGGAGAGGACGTCGTCGAGCAGCAGCAGCGGGGGCGTGTCGAGCTCGGCGGCCACCAGGCGCGCCGCCGCCAGGCGGAGGGCCAGGGCGGTCGTGCGCTGCTCGCCCTGCGAGGCATGGGTGCGCGCCGGGAGCCCGGCCAGGGTGATGTCCAGCTCGTCGCGGTGGGGCCCCACCAGGCTCACGCCCCGGCGCAGCTCGTCGCGGCGGGCCTCGGCCAGCGCCGCGAGCAGGCCCCCGGCCCGCCACGGGGGGTCGTAGGCGAGCACGACCCCGGCCCCGCCGGCCAGGTCCCGGTAGGCCTCCTCGACCACCGGGCCCAGCCGGGCGACCAGCTCGGACCGGGCGTCGGCCAGGGCCTCGCCGGCGCGCGCCAGGCGGGCGTTCCACACCTCCAGCGTCGAGGCGATGGCCTCGTCGAGGCGCCCGCCGGACTGCTTCAGCAGGGCCGAGCGCTGCTTGAGGATCCGGTCCAGGTCGGTGCGCACGGCGTCGAGCCGGGGGTCGAGGGCCACCACCAGGTCGTCGAGGTAGCGCCGGCGCTCGGCCGGGCCCCCCTTGACCAGCTCGAGGTCGTCGGGGGCGAACACCACGGCGCGCAGGAAGTCGAGCCCGTCGCGCACCCTCCGGACGGGCTGGCGGTTGACGAGCATCCGGCTGCGCCCGCCCGGGGCCACCTCGCACTCGATCAGCAGGGCCCGGCCGGCCCGGCTCCCCTCGCCCCGGATGATGGCCCGCTCGGCCCCGACCCGGACGAGGGCCTCGGTGGGGGCGGCTCGGAACGACCGCAGCCCGCCCATCCAGCCGATGGCCTCGAGCAGGTTGCTCTTGCCCTGGCCGTTGGCGCCGACCACGGCGGTCAGGCCCGGGGCCAGGGCGACCTCGGCGGACGCGTAGCTGCGGAAGTCGGTGAGCCAGACGCGGTCGAGCTGCATGCGGCCGGAGCCCGCCTCCCCGGCCCGCTCAGATGCGGACGGGCATCAGCAGGTAGAGGAAGTCCTCGCGGCCGGTGGCCCGGAGGACGGCGGGCTTGTTGGCGTCGGTGGTCTCGAGCACGACCTCGTCGCCGGGGGCGACCTCGATGCCGTCGAGGAGGTAGTCGGGGTTGAAGCCGACGGTCAGCTCGGTGCCCTCGAAGGTGGCGTCGACCGCCTCGCTGGCCTGGCCGATGTCCTGGGTGACGGCGTCGAGCTCGACCCCCGAGGCGCTCATGGTCAGGCGCACCGGTGTGGCCTCGCGGGCCATCAGCCGGACCCGGCGCACGGCGTCGCCGAGGGCGTCGCGGGCGACGACCATCCGGTTCGGGTAGGTCGACGGGATCAGCCCCCGGTAGTTGGGGAACTCGCCCTCGATGAGGCGGGTCGTGACCCGGGTCGTGCCGACCTCGAAGGTCGCCTCCCGCTCGCCCAGGCGGAGGGTGACCTCGCCGTCGCCCAGGGCCCGGACCAGCTCGCGCAGCGCCCGCGAGGGCACGAGCACGCTCTGGCCCTCCTCGAGCACCGCGCTCCCCTCCAGGTCACGGACGGCCAGGCGGTACGAGTCGGTGGCCACCAGGCGCAGCCCGCCGCCCTCGGCCGCCATCAAGACGCCGGTCAGGATCGGTCGGGCGTCGTCGTTGCTGGCCGCCGGGACGACCTGCGACAGGGCCGAGGACAGGTCCCCGGCGTCGAGGGTGACCGCGTGTTCGGCCGGAGGGGCCTGGCGGGGGAACTCGTCGGCCGGGAGGAGGCGGATGGTGGACGAGAACCGGCCCGAGGTGATCTGGGCCTCGTCGCCGTCGACGCTGAGCTCGACGCGCCCGGCGTCGAGGGAGCGGACCACGTCGGAGGCGATCTTGGCCGGGAGCACCGCGACCCCGTCGGCCGTGCCCGCCACCGTCGTGGTGACCGAGATGGTCAGGTCCAGGTCGCTGCCGGTGAGGCTCAGGGTGTCACCGACCAGCTCCATCCGGACCCCCGACAGCACGGGCAGGGCGCCCCCACGGTTGGCCACGGCCCGGCCGGCGGTGCCCAGGGCCTCGACCAGGTCGTCACGTTCGCAACGGAGCTTCACCGGCGGTGCTCGCTTTCTCTGCGGGTCGCAGCGGGGTGCTGGGGATGTCGGGGGGCGGGGGCGTGCGGGGTGCACTCTCCCACAGCCGTGATGACATCCAGGTCATCGAAGTAGGGGTGCCTGTGGACCGTGGATGACGGCGCATCGCGGCTGGTCAGGGTGGTCGCGCGTGATCCACAGCCATCCGCAGCGCTCCACAGGGCCCGGGGCTGGCCACCGGTCGGGCCGTCGGTGGTCCACCGCGGAGGGGTCGTGCTCCCCGCTCGCTCCACCGCTCGTGCAGGGGTCGCCCCCACGGTGGTCCGCAGGTCGTCCACAGCCCGACGGCGTGCCCGTCGCCCCCGCGCACCCGTCGCCGGGCGTGGCTCGAAGGTGGCGACGCCGGTCACGAGACGCCCTTCCGCAGCTCCTGCACGAGCGCCTGGACCTGGTGGAAGATCGCCTTGCGCTCGGCCATGAGGGCCTCGATCTTGCTCACCGCGTGCATGACGGTGGTGTGGTCGCGGTCGCCGAACACCCGGCCGATGGCGGGGTAGCTGAGCTCGGTCAGCTCGCGGACGACGTACATGGCCACCTGGCGGGCGGTGACGAGGGGGCGGCGCCGGCTCTTGCCGGTGATCTCCTCGACGCTGAAGCCGTAGCGCTCGGACACCTTCTCCAGGATCATGGCCGGGCTGATCGAGCGGCTGGCGCTGTCGCCCAGGATGTCGGAGAGGACCTGCTCGGCCAGGCTCACACCGAGGTCGCGCTGGTAGAGGTTGGCGTAGGCCGACACGCGGGTGAGGGCGCCCTGGAGCTCGCGGATGTTGTCGGCGATGTTCGTGGCGATGAACTCGAGGACGTCGTCGGGCACCGGGATGGGCGCCCGCTCGGCCTTCTTGCGCAAGATGGCCAGCCGCGTCTCGATGTCGGGCGGCTGGATGTCGGTGATCAGGCCCATCTTGAAGCGGCTGCGGAGACGGTGCTCGAGGGTGGCGATCGAGTCCGGGGAGCGGTCCGAGGTGAGGACGATCTGGCTGCGCCGGGCGTGCAGCTCGTTGAAGGTGTGGAAGAACTCCTCCTGGAACCGCTCGGCGCCCTCGATGAACTGGATGTCGTCGACCAGGAGGACGTCCAGCTCCCGGTACCGACGCTTGAACTCGTTCATCGTCTTGAGGCGGATGCACTCGATGAAGTCGTTGAGGAAGCTCTCGGTCGAGACGTACCGGACGACCTTGCCCGGGTAGTGGCGGGCGATGTAGGCCCGGACCGACTGGAGCAGGTGGGTCTTGCCCAGCCCGGCGTCGCCGTAGATGAACAGCGGGTTGTAGGCGGCCCCGGGGTCCTCGGCCACGGCCTGGGACGCGGCGTGGGCGAACCGGTTCGAGGGGCCGATCACGAAGTCGTCGAAGGTGTAGAGCGGGTCGAGACCGCCGCGGGGGCGGTCGGCCCCGGCGGTGGGGAAGATCTTCTCGGCCTGCGGCGGGAACGGGTCGAAGTCGGCGTCGGCGCTGTCGCCGGGGTCCTGGCCGTCGCGCCCGGGTGCGGCGGTGGGAGCGGCGACGTCGAGCCGGGGCGCGGGCGCGGGCTCGGGTTCGGGGCCGTCGGTCGTCGGGGTGTGGACCTCGACCACCAGCTCGAGCGGTCCGCCGTTGGCGGCGAGGACGGCCTCGTCGACGAGCGACCGGTAGCGGCCGTGCACCCGCTCGGCCACGATGGCGCTGGGGACGCCCAGGACGAGGCGGTCGTCGTCGGCCGACACGGCCCGGATGCCCTGGAACGTGGACATCCACACCCCGTCGGTCACCTGACCGCGGAGGAAGTCGCAGCATGCGCCCCACAGGTGGTCGGCATCGCCCACGACTCGGCGGTCCTCCAAGGTCGACGGTGTCCACACGGACGTCCACAGATGTGGACAACGACGACGCGCCCACCACGGTGGGTCGCACGGCGCACCGGTGGACCGGCGCCACCGGGACGTCCGGCGGCGGGGAGCG